>NZ_CP171406.1:915000-4871077 GCF_043568515.1 Shewanella sp. ENK2
TATTGCTATGAACACTCATCGTTACATTGATAATAATTTTGATTGCTGCATTCTTTACGAGAAAGAGTGAGCAATTTCGATTAACTCAACACCTGTGAGTGTCCACACAGATTTACTTGTTTGATTGTTAAAGAGCGTTGACCGTGTTGGTCAGGGATGCGTATTCTACACTTCCCGTTGTCAGCGTCAAGTGTTTTTTCAAACTTCTTTTCGCTGTTGATTTAAGGTGGTTAAAACCGCTTCAAATCAAGCTGACTCAGTGTTGGCTAGTGCCTGTTGCCGTGTCAGTGGATGCGCATTATAGGGAGATTATGAAACCGTGCAAGGGCTTTTTTAAACTTTTATGACAAATGGGGTTTAAGCGTTTATTAATTAACCACCATGATTTAATTATCTTCAATTTTGCAGTTTAAAGGCCTAGTTTGCCTCTTTCTATTACGAAATAGAAAACGGTTTTTATAATCTAGTTCCCTTTCTATAAGGCTATCTTTACGCTTTTATGGTCAAGTATATTGATTTAGCTATTGGTTTTATCAGTCAATTAGCCTATTTTATTTTGATTAAAGGATTTTAGGCTCCACCATCTAGGAATGTTTATGCTTAGTTTACGTTTGCTGTATTTAGTTTCGTTTGTTTGTTTTTCGCAGTCAGCTTTAGCAACTGTTATTTATACTTGGGTAGATAAAGACGGTGTTTCTCATTATAGCCAGCAACCACCAGCAGATGTTGACTCTAAAAAAGTATACAGCGAGGACATTGAGCCCGCTCAAGTCGGTTATGTGCCCGTAAAATCTGCCAGTTCTTCTTCACAGTCTAGTACTAGTGAAATGGATTTAGCTCAAAAAGCTGCATTAATCAAAGAGCGAGATGCTGAACAAGCGGCTTCAATTTGTGAAAGTGCTAAACACAGCTTAAATGTATTAAACACATATCAACACTTACATCGCAAAGATGCTGATACAGGTGAAGAGATAGTCATAACTGAAGAAGAACGCTTGGCTCAAATTGAAAAGAACGAAGAACGTAAGCAGCTTTTTTGTCAATAATATATCAAGTTTATTAGCTGCAATAATAAAAGGAGCCAATGGCTCCTTTTTAATTAACTATTCATGACACCTATTCAAGGTATATATCATCTCTACCTGCTGCACTAGTTCAGTTTACGTGAGCTGGTTATTCAGCTTTACCAACTGTATACATCGATTTAAACGTGCCACTATTACATGTCTCTGTTCCTGACTTCCAACCATTATCAAATGCATCGATGCCATCAAGTGTTTTATCCTTCATGGACTCGAGTGTTTCATTTGATTTCTTTTGTGCTAATGCGCTGGTGCAACCTGTGTTGTAGCCAAAGTGGTATAAGCTATTATATTCAACATTACCGACTTCGATAATTTCACCTTCTTGTTTTTCAGGTGAGCTAGAACATCCGGTTGTAGCTATTGAGAGTAAAGCAAAGCCTAATACGACTGATTTATTCATGTTATATCCTTCTACTTGAAATCAGGTTGCTATTCATAAGGGAACATATTGAAGTTAGTAGATCAATTCACTTGTCGCAAGCTTATGAGTTCAATGGCTACTGTAAAGTTATATTCCAATAAAAAAGGAATGGTATTTACCATTCCTTTTATTACTGTCGCTGACTATTTATTGGGTAAACGTCAGTAGTCCATCGTTGACATCAATCATAATCGGTTTACCTGGGAGTAGTTCACCTTTTAATAAGTGTTGTGCTAATGGGTTTTCAATTTCTTGTTGCAGTGCTCGTTTAAGCGGTCTTGCACCATACGTTGGATCAAAGCCAGCTTCGGCAATTAACGCCAATGCATTTTTAGAGATTTCCATGGTGAAATCCTTTTCAGCCAAGCGTTGTTTCAAGTTCTGCAACTGTATCTCTGCAATATGCGCTATATGCTCTGCAGCTAACGGATGGAATACCACGGTCTCATCAATACGGTTTAAAAACTCTGGTCTAAAGCTCTGCGTCACCACATTCATTACGGCCGATTTCATCTGCATATAGTCTTGAGAGGCAGAACCTTCCTGAATAATGTCAGAACCCAAATTAGACGTCATGATGATAACGGTATTTCTAAAATCAACAGTACGGCCTTGGCCATCCGTTAAGCGACCATCATCTAGCACTTGCAGCAAAATGTTGAATACATCAGGGTGCGCTTTTTCTACTTCATCTAACAAGATGACGGAGTAGGGTTTACGGCGAACAGCCTCAGTTAAGTATCCACCTTCTTCGTACCCCACGTAGCCAGGAGGTGCGCCGACTAATCTTGATACAGTGTGCTTTTCCATAAACTCTGACATATCGATGCGAACCATTGCTGATTCGGTATCAAATAAGAAGTTAGCTAATGATTTACACAGTTCAGTTTTACCTACACCGGTTGGCCCTAAGAATAGGAATGAACCAATTGGGCGATTCGGATCGGCAAGTCCAGCTCGGCTACGTCTTATTGCATTTGATACCGCTTCTACAGCTTCATTTTGACCTATCACTCGCTGATGTAGTGCATCTTCCATTTGTAGTAACTTATCACGCTCACCTTCTAGCATCTTAGAAACAGGTATTCCTGTTGCCTTTGAAAGTACTTCGGCGATTTCTATATCTGTGACCTTGTTACGCAATAACGTCATATCTTGCATTTCTGCTTGCGAAGCCAAATCGAGCTGCTTTTCTAACTCAGGAATACGGCCGTATTGTAATTCTGACATGCGAGTTAAATCTCCCGCACGTTTTGCTACTTCCATATCCATTCTTGATTGTTCGAGATCGGCTTTAATATGCTGAGTTCCGGCCAATGCCGCTTTCTCGGTATGCCAAATTTCATTCAGTTCGCTGGCTTTTTCTTCAACTTGCTTCAGCTCAACTTGTAAATGCGTTAATCGTTTACGACTTGCTTCATCTTCTTCTTTGGCAAGTGCTTGCTCTTCAAGCTTAAGCTGGATAGCACGGCGATCTAATCTGTCTAACGCTTCAGGTTTTGAATCTATTTGCATTCTGATACTTGATGCCGCTTCATCGATCAAGTCGATAGCTTTATCTGGTAGCTTTCTATCAGAGATATAACGATGCGACATACTTGCGGCGGCAACAATGGCAGGATCGGTTATCTCTACATGGTGATGTAATTCATAACGCTCTTTTAATCCACGTAAAATTGCAATGGTATCTTCAACGTTAGGCTCTTCCACCAGCACTTTTTGAAAACGACGTTCAAGTGCTGCATCTTTTTCAATATATTGGCGGTACTCATCTAACGTTGTTGCACCAACACAATGTAAATCACCACGAGCAAGTGCAGGTTTTAACATGTTACCTGCATCCATTGCTCCTTCGCCTTTACCTGCACCAACCATGGTATGCAGCTCATCGATGAACAAAATGACTTGGCCTTCTTCTTGAGCTAACTCATTTAATACCGCTTTTAATCGCTCTTCAAACTCACCACGATATTTAGCACCAGCAATTAACGCGCCCATATCTAATGACAGTACACGCTTATTCTTAATGCCTTCAGGAACTTCACCATTAACAATTCGTTGAGCTAAACCTTCAACAATGGCGGTTTTACCGACGCCTGGCTCACCAATGAGCACTGGGTTATTTTTACTACGACGCTGTAACACTTGAATTGTGCGACGAATTTCTTCATCACGACCAATCACGGGATCGAGTTTGCCTTGCTCGGCACGCTCAGTAAGATCCACTGTATATTTATTTAAAGCTTGGCGTTGATCTTCCGCATTAGGATCATCAACTTTTTGTCCACCACGAATTTGTTCAATGGTGGTTTCCAATAACTCTTTACTGGCACCTGCATCTTTCAAGCACTTGGTTAACGCATCACTTCCTTCAAGCGCGGCCATCACAAATAGTTCAGATGAGATATATTTGTCTTTACGTTTTTGAGCTAGCTTGTCACAAAGATTAAGTAAACGAATTAAGCCCTGAGATAACTGAACATCTCCCCCAGTACCTTCCACTTGTGGCAATTTTTCTAACTCTTGGCTCAAAGAAGAACGCAGCGCACTAACATTTATACCCGCTTGCGTTAGTAAAGGGTGAATTGAGCCAGAATCTTGGTTTAATAACGCCATCATCAAATGAGTAGGTTCAATGAACTGATGATCACGCCCTAATGCTAATGATTGCGCATCTGAAATAGCGATTTGAAATTTGTTGGTCATACGATCAAGTCTCATACGTCCTCCTAATCAATTTAATAAAAACGAAAGATTTGATAATTAAAATATGGGGATGTTTATGAAATTTTCAATCGTGGGAATAAAATTCTGCAGATTAGTGTTAGATTAATTGATTAAGATCAAATCGATAAAATAGATTAAGATTTTAACCAAATAAAAGAAGCCATTCGTCCTGTTTGTTGATCTCGGCGGTAGGAGAAATAATCAGGGTTAGTAAAAGTACACATATTTGCACTATAAATGTGTTTTATTCCTTGTTTAGATAAACGCATGGTTGCAAGCCCACATAAATCAGCTAAGTATTTCACGCCATGTGGTTTAAACCATTGCTTAGCTTCAATATCTTGTTCAACAAATTGTTGTTTTACCTCTGCGCCCACTTCAAAAGCATTTGGACCAATTGCTGGTCCCAAATAAGCAATAATGTCACAGACTTCTGCATTAAAGCGTTTTATTGCAGACTCGATAACCCCATCACACAATCCACGCCACCCTGCATGCACAGCAGCAATTTCAGTTCCTGCTTTATTACATAGCAACACAGGCAAACAGTCGGCGGTCATGACGGCTAATGCCACTTTGGCATGATCAACATAGCTTCCGTCAGCTTTAGGAGGAATAGACTGAGGTGAAATATTGGCAGGACTTACTGTTGAGTAATCGATAATAGTAGTGCCATGAACTTGATCTAACCAAGTGACTGGCACATTAATCGCTAAGGTTTGCTGAATTAAAGCTCTATTAGCCAAGACATCTTGAGGGGCATCGCCTACATGTAAGCCTAAATTTAAGCTATCAAAAGGCGATTGACTTACACCGCCATGACGGTCTGTCATGGCGATGCCGATATTGTCAGGTATTAGCCAATTTACGTGATACACGCTATCCCCTTCGCAGCGAATACTTATAAATACTCGATTGGGTTTTCTTCAGTATCTTGACGTAACGCTCTGGTCAGCATTTGCATATCTTCAGGGATAGGCGCTTGCCATGACATGATTTCATGGGTAAATGGATGAGCAAGCTCCAAACGTACTGCATGTAGCGCTTGACGTTCAAAGTTTTTCAAAATATCAAAAAACTCTGGGCTAGCTTTTTTAGGCGGACGTGGGCGACCACCGTATACAGGATCGCCAACCAACACGTGACCTATGTATGACATGTGAACACGAATTTGGTGAGTACGCCCCGTTTCTAAGCGCAATCTTAAACGCGTATGAGCACGGAATTTTTCAGCAACACGATAATGAGTAACAGAAGGACGACCGCCCATGACAACTGCCATTTGTGTACGGCGCGTTTCATGACGATCAATCGGTTCGTCTACTGTTCCGCCAGCGGTCATCATCCCAATCACAATCGCTTCGTATTCACGTACAATATCGCGCGCCTGAAGTGCTGCAACTAAATGGGTTTGTGCTTCAACCGTTTTAGCAACCACCATTAAACCAGTGGTGTCTTTATCTAAACGATGCACAATACCAGCACGAGGAACATGTTCAATCTCAGGACAATGATGTAATAGCGCATTTAACAATGTGCCATCAGCATTACCAGCACCAGGGTGAACAACCAAGCCAGCTTGCTTATTTACCACTAAAATATGATCGTCTTCGTAGACAATATTTAGGTCAATTTTTTGTGCTTTGTCTTTTACTTCTTCTTCGAGCGTTGCTTCTACCGCAATTAACTGCGATTCTAGTACTTTCTCACGAGGCTTATCGACAACAACGCCATCGACTGAAACTGCACCAGATAGGATCCATTCTTTGATGCGTGTACGGGAATAATCAGGGAACAATTCAGCCAAAGCTTGGTCTAATCTTAAACCGGTTTGGATTGCTGTGATCTCGCTTTTTAGGTTAATCTCTTGTGTCATAGGAACCGTACCCCTTTTTTGGGGTCCAAAGTGAATGTGCTATCTGTTACAATCGGATTGTTTTCTATTTTACAGTGAAATGGAAAAATTCTTAACAACAACTTATAAAAGAATTGAATTTACATATGTATAAATTAGCCAAAGGCGCCGCCCTAGTATTGTTTTCATTAGCTTTAACAGCATGTAGTACCTCTAAAGGTTTTGAAGATGAAGACCTCAGTGGCAAGTCTCCAGAGGGACTTTATGCTCAATCTAGAACCTCAATGGAGCTAGGAAACTACTCTAAAGCAGTTAGAACACTTGAAGCATTAGACTCTCGTTACCCATTTGGCCCACATAAAACTCAAGTTCAATTGGACATGATTTTTGCTTATTACAAAATGGACGACGTCGCATCAGGTATTGCAAATATCGATCGTTTTATTCGTTTAAACCCAACGCATCCAGATATTGATTATGTCTATTATATGCGTGGTTTAACTAATATGCAGGCAGATAATTACCTATTTCACGATATGATGAATATCGATCGTACTGATCGTGACCCTAAAAATGCACAAGACGCCTTTAAAGATTTTGATCGTTTAATCAAAAGCTATCCAAACAGTAAGTATACGGCTGATGCTCAGCAACGTATGCAATACCTTAAAAATCGTTTAGCACAATACTCGATTAAAGTGGCCGAGTATTATATCAAAATGGAAGCATGGAGTGCAGCAGCTGTTCGTGCACAATCTGTGATGGAGCAGTTCCCTGGCACACCAGCAACAGAGCAAGCTTTAGAAATTATGGCGCAAGCTTATGGTGAATTAGGCCAAGAGCAACTTCAACAGAATACATTAACGGTTATCGCTGCTAACTATCCAGATAGTGACTTACTCAAATAACAGTCAAGAATCATATTGCTGATTCTACGTTAATATAAAAAGCCTGCGATATATCGCAGGCTTTTTTGTTTTGATGATTACACATGATGATAAACAAAACCGCCATAAAGGTATTTAGTGGCTTCGGCACCGAGTACCGCCACCTTGTCACCTGCTTTTAATCGTCCTGAATGAATCAACCTCGATAAACTGACCCAAATAGCGGCTGAACCTAAATTACCAAGATTCTTGGCGTCATTGATCACTCGCTCTGGTGAAATACCTAATGCTTTTGCCATAAGCACATCAATATGTCCATTGGCCTGATGAGGCAAAATATATGCAAAATCATCTAGCTGATAGCCTCGGCTTTGCAGTGCTTGCCAACCTAACTCAAACAACTGACTACCTTGCTCTCGTACAGCTTGGGTGTTGTGATGGAATCGAGCCATTTGTTTTGTCCCGACATCTTTAGCCCTGCCATCAAGATAAAAACCTGGAGGTTTTTGATGTCCAATTTGACCTAAATAAATATCAGATATTTTGGCAGCCTGTTCATCTTGAGGCCCTAGTACTACTGCAGCTGCACCATCCCCCATTTGTACATAATTAACCAATTGTTCGGTATCGATAAAGTCGTTATCCATATCAAAATAAACCGAACCTGTTTCTACCCCTACTATTGAAACGGGTTGCTGATTAACAGCGCAAAAAGCCGACGCAATTTGTAATCCGTTGGCAAATCCCGTACAAGCCTGTCTAAGTTCTAAATAGGGACCATGAAATGCCATTGCATCTGCAAGCCATGCTGCATTAGGAGGGACTTGTGTATGAGGTGTGCATGTGTGGCTGAGTAAATAATCTAACGCTTCAATATCAAGGTTTGCATTCACTAAAGCTTGAGTCAGTACTTGCTGACTAAGCTCAATACTCGAAGGAGATGTTGAACTGGTTGGAGTCGATAGATCTCTGACTAAATGGCGCCCCTCAATACCCAAACGCTTCGCAATGGTTTTAGCTTTTCGCACTGCAAGTCTCCCGCACTGTTGAGACAAGGCATTTAGTAGCGCTTCATTATTGATATTTGCATTAGGCAATTGATGAGAAATGCCTAATAGTGATAGGTCATGCTTCGCAAATTTTACTGCCATTTTTCCTCCAATTTATGTTGGATAGCATCTAAGCAAATCCCCATATTTTCAAATGAGTGATGTTGGCTGGTGAGTAATTGAAAAAGCTCATGTGTGATTAAGGATTGTTGCTGATAAAAGTCGTCATTTGTCGCCCCTAATTCGATGGCATGATGACGGCTAATGTATACATGCTTGGCTTCGTCTTTTTTAATCAAGCCACATAACACACTAAAAGGGTGCTCTCCTCCAAGTTTGCTGGTTTCAAATGCTTGCATAATTTGGGTGACACATGTATCTAAAATAGCAATACGAACAAAGTGTTGACTGTACTCATTTACTCGACCTAAACCGCTATAAAACCTTTTTGCCAACCGTTGGACTTGGCGGGTATCTTCTATGTATGGAAGCTTATCCGATACTGTTTGTAAGGCTATATCGTGACGACACTCGTCAGACTCGACTTCCATTAGTGAAGTCACTATCTTGCTATTCCTTTGTGATGTCTCTGCTGATAATTTTTTATCTAAGTCTTGAACATGTAATCTAATAATTTCTTGATTAAAGACCAACTGAGCCGACTGTTCACCACACAGTAATAGGGGTAATAAACGTGCCATTGATTCCGTTTGGTTATCAGAAAATACAAGTGGGGTTTGAGCCTGAAGATTTATCCAATCTTGAAGCCTAAGTGCATTATTACCTTGAGTAACCTTTGGCAAAGCTTGCTTGCCAAAACAACGTTTAATCTTAATTGTCATTAATGCTTTGTCTCCGCAGTTGATAAATAACAGGCAATACGAAAACATCAAAGATCCATGCCAATAGAATCACCATACAAGACAACAAACTTAGCTGTGCAATAGGCGCAAAATCTGACGCTAATCCAATGCCAAAACCCAGTACTAAAGTTAAACTGGTAAAACAAATCACCGGAATAACGCCAGCATAATGCGTCCAAAATAATTGCAGATAAGTTGCACGACTTTCGATATCAGATGTTTGTGGCTCAGGTAACTTCAACAGTAAATGCAAAGTATCATCAACAATAACCCCAAGCATGATGCCTAATACGACCGCACTACCAATACTGATATACCCACCAACCAGTTGCCAAATAGCGAACACCCAAAGCAAGGGCAAAAAGTTAACCATTAACCCCACCAAAGCAAAGTATGGGCTTTTTTCAAAAAGCCTAACACTAGGCTTAGGGCCACTAACGCAATACCAAATGACCACAACATACTGTTTGCGTTATGAATGGATAAATGAGCGAACAATAAACTACTGCCTAATGCTGGGCTTACTGATAAAGCGGTTTGATTTGCAGCAAGCCATGCAGTTGTTTTGGCTTCGAACGCTAACATTTGCTGCGCAGTGAGAGAGGTTAAATAAACGGTGATTAAACTCGATTGATATTGTGATGAGATTTCTGCTTCAAGCCCGATATCGCTGACGCTATGTTGTGTCATGATCCGTTTAAGTTGACTTTGCGATAATCCGGCACTTTTTACCCAATCACCAATATGGGTGACATGGTTAACTTCTGGCTGTTGTTGCAAAAAGCGAGTAAATTGGAATAAAAAGCCCAGATATTGCTTGTCATACATAGGGACAGAACCAGTCCCCACCTCAAAATACAATGGATTTATGCCAAAAAAATCTTGCTGCATAGTGAGTTTAGATTGAGTAAAGGGGTTATCGTCAGGAAAGTAATTAAGCGGATCATCATTAAGCTCAAGTTTACTGGCACTTAATAAGGCCAATACTGAAACGAGTCCTACCACTATGAGAATTGACTTTGGCAATAACGCCGCTCGTTTTGCTAGCGTCACTACTGGATTAACAAAGACACGTAACTTGCCATCAGAATAGTTCTGATTAGCCTTACTCACGATAGTCACCAATAAACTGTGACAAAGTAGATAATGGCAAGCCACGGCAATGGCCACTAATATCCCAAAAACTTGTATCGGTGGTGAAGGACTAAAAGCGAGTAAACCAAAACCTAATATGGTCGTCAGTGTTGCGTACAGTAGGGGTTGTTTATTATGTGAGAAGCTAAAAATTAGCGGATTATTGTCACCCGCTTTTATTCCTGCTTGCCAGCCTAGGTATAAATGTGCGGAGTAAGCCAGAGATAAGGTAATAATTATCACCGGTATAAATGCACTTATCGCTGCAATAGTAAGATTAAACCAACCTGCGACTCCAAGTACTATAGCTAAGGTCACTGCACAGTTAAGTACGATAGCAAAAAGCCATAATCTAGCTTGAATAAAAAATAATGCCATTAGACCGATAATGACAAATAGGCTGGGTGCAAACCAACTTAGGTCATGGCGTAACACCTTGGCATATTGCCAATTGAGCGCCTGTTCACCTGACAACAAAACCTTCACAGCACTTTGAGCTTCATTAAATTTAGGCACAAGGCTCGCTGCCGCAGCCTTTGCTGACCAAAATGACTCAGAGATACCTTGCAAACGATCAATACTATCCAAGCGCCACAGCGCCTCTGTTGAATATTGCTGCATATCGTTTTGACCAAACTCAATACTCAAGATAATAGCTTTACCATTGTCAGATAACACCAAAGGTAAGCGAGGATGTTGTTTATAACTTAAAAGCAGGCTACCGCTTATTGATTGATTTTGACTTGAAGATTGCGAGTGAGTTAATGATTGAGTGAGTGATTGAGTGAGCGCTTGCTTCTGCCCCGTAACCACAGAAGACTCGTTTACAAGTGGCAGATGTTCAATAAATGCAGCATAACCCCCTATCGCGCTGATATGCTGATCAGATTGTAAATATTCAATAAAATCAAGTAATCGAGTTTGCTGCTCAGGTTGTCGCCAGTCTTGCTCATTTTCCAATAAAAGCAGTAAACCATCTTCACGGACAAATGTTTGCTGAAGTTGATTTAGTCCAACAAATCCTGCGTCATCATGGGCAAAATAGTCGTTAAAATTAACATCAAGATCAATCTTCGTTGCCCCAATGATACTGAGCAGCACCAATAGCAATACGGTAGCCCACACCCCAAAAGAGTATTTTTGCGAGCCAGCGATTAATGACAATTGCCAATTCAAATGACTATTTCCTCATACTGCTTTTAAGTTTTCTATTCAGTTATCTTAATAGACCTTATAACCTTGTTTTATTGTTCAGCAAGTTACAAAAAAGTTAATAGTTAATGCGATAAACTGATATTTCCAAACATGCTAGCAGGAGTATTCAGCACCAATCCCTTAACGCTAGTCAGCATAAAGCCTCGATACTCTCCCCAATGAACCCATACGTAGCGTTTTTCGGATAGACTTATTCATAGCTGCTTTATTAACAAATAGCTTATGATTTAGGCCTTTTGTGGAAAACTTGCTCAAACAAGCTAAAAAAAACAGTTATCAATAAAAAAAGTTGACTCCAGACCGCAAAAAACGTTTAATTGCGTCCGTCGCCCGAATAGCTCAGTCGGTAGAGCAGAGGATTGAAAATCCTCGTGTCCCTGGTTCGATTCCGGGTTCGGGCACCATATTTAGATTTGGTGGCGAAAGCGACCAAATAACAAAAAGGCCTCGCAATGCGAGGCTTTTTTGTATCTGTTATTAATTGCAGTAAAACTGACAACTACCCTCGCCGGCTTTAGTCATAATAACCCTAGGCAACCATTAAGCAGCCTACAGTTTGATGATGAGTGAGTTAATCATCTACTCACCTAACACTTTAGGTGCGTGAAACAAGCTCGTCTTTGTTGAGATTCTATGTTAGCGAATTACCTGTTAGAAACGTCTTGTTAGAGTGCTTCTTAATAACTGGTTGTTGGCTATGCAGGTTCAATATAATCAACCAACATCTGCACAGTTTGGTTTCCCCTAAACTCATTTACATCCAGTTTATACGCGACCCTGGCGTGCTTAATTGTGGCGTCAGGCCAAGTTTGTAAATCAACATTGAATGCAATAGCATCCATCATTACTGAGCCGCAGTCGGTTTCTAACACCAATTTTAAATGTTTCTCTCCCACGATACGTTGTTGAATCACGCTGAAATAACCATCAAATAATGGCTCTTCAAAAGACTGTCCCCAAGGACCAGATTCACGTAGTAAGAAAGCCGTTTCTAGGTTCATCAACGCTATCGGCAACTCACCATCAGATAAGATCTCACCCGTTAACTGTTCAGGCTTTAACAATTCACGTACGGCTTTGTCGTATGCTGACTGAAATAATTCAAATGCATCAGCACGTAGTGATAACCCCGCCGCCATCGCATGACCACCAAACTTGATAATCATCCCAGGGTGGCGGCTATTAATAAGCTCTAACAGGTCCCGCATATGCAAGCCTTTTATTGAACGTGCAGAGCCTTTAATTTCACCCTCACCAGCATCAGCAAATGCAATCACAGGGCGATGATATTTATCTTTGATTCTTGAAGCTAAAATACCAATCACACCTTGATGCCAGTCATCCTGAAACAAAGCAAGTCCCCAAGGTAAATCTGATTCATCAAGGCTTAATGTTTGCAGACTTTTTAACGCTTCTTGTTGCATTCCCGCTTCAAGCTCGCGACGCTCACCATTTAAGCCATCAAGCTCATCAGCCATTCGCCTTGCTAACATCATGTCTTCACATAACAATGTCTCAACACCCAGCGCCATCTCATCTAAACGACCGGCAGCGTTTAATCTTGGCCCGACAGCAAATCCAAAATCTGATGCAACAATACGTTGTGGGCTTCTTTTGCAACTTCCAGTAATGCTGTAATGCCAACACGACAACGCCCCGTCTTAACTCGTTGTAAACCCGCTTGCACCAAAATACGATTGTTACTGTCAAGCGACACCACATCGGCAACCGTGCCCAAAGCAACAATATCAAGTAAGGAACCAAGGTTAGGCTCGGCAATGTGTTGCTGCTGATACCAGTCTCTTTGGCGCAGCTCTTTTCTAAGCACTGACATCAAATAAAACGCAACACCAACACCAGCAATAGACTTACTGGCAAATTCACAACCGTTTTGGTTAGGATTAACTATCGCATCTGCATCGGGGAGGGTTTGTCCAGGTAAATGGTGATCAGTTACAACCACCTGCATACCTAATTGTTTAGCGGCTGCAACACCTTCAATGGATGAGATGCCGTTATCGACTGTAATCAATAACTCCGCCCCTTTAGACTGAGCAACGGCAACAATTTCAGGACTTAATCCATAACCATAATCAAAGCGATTTGGAATAAGGTAGTCAACATGCTTGGCTCCCATCATTCTTAATGCAATCAAACACACACTGGTCGAGGTTGCGCCATCAGCATCAAAATCTCCCACTATCAAAATCGACTTATCAGCAGCTATCGCATCAGCAATAATCTTCGCCGCGATGTCAATGCCGAGCATGGTTTCAGGTCTAAGTAACTTCGACAAACTCAGTTCGCAGCCAGCTAAATCGACTCCACGTCGAGCATATAACTGTTTTAGTAATGGATGCATAGATTGCGGTAAATGACTGTCATCTACCTGAGTTCGGCGAACAATTTTGTGGGCCACAAACACACCTTATTTTAGTGGAGTAATTGACACGTTAAGATAACAAAAAAGGCGAGCCAATGGCTCACCTTTTTCGGTTAAAACGATTATTCTGAACCTGTCGGTATTAGAGATTAGTTTTAATGGTATTTAATAATGCTGACGGTGGTTGGTAACCCGGCACTAACACCCCGTTTTCTAAAACGATTGCAGGTGTTCCATTGATACCAAATGCTTGACCGAGGCGGTATTGCTCCTCAATGTTTGCATCGCAGCTTGCAGCTTTTACATTGCCACCCGTTTTAGCATCAGTCATAGCTTGTAGCGGATCTTTAGCACACCATACCGCTTCCATTTCTTGGGCATTTGCTGACGGAATACCAGCACGAGGGTAAGCTAAATAACGAACTGTAATGCCTAAATCGTTATAACCGTCCATTTCTTGGTGTAACTTACGACAGTAACCACAATCCACATCAGTAAAGATGGTTACGACATGTTTTTCATTTTTCGCTTTGTACACCAACATGTCGTCTTCAAAAGGCTTGAGCATATCAACACGAGGGCCCGCTAATGCAGCCTCAGTTAAGTTTTGCATGCCATTCTTTAAATCATACATATTGCCATGTAGTAACTTAGTGCCATCTGGAGAAACGTACAAAATGCCACGGTCAGTCAAGGCTTGATACAATCCGTCAATCGGTGATGATTGAATTTTCAATACATTAACGCCAAGCACATCAGAAACCTGCTGTTTCAGCTCTGCTTCATTGGGAATATCTGAGGCTGATGCGGCATGTAATAGTGGCGCAACAGCAAGGGTCATAGCAAAAGAGAATGCTTTTGTTAACTTCATTAAAAAATCCTATTTGATAAAACTGATGAGTCAGCTAATTACATAGACCAGAGTTTGACGGCAAAAGTTACAGAGAATGTCATATTAAAGCAACTATATCCCGCTCATTGCTGGCGATATGTATCAATTTTTATGTAACAAGAGACATCATGCACAACGCATTAGCCCCTTGGATGATGCTCACTATGTAACTGCTGTAGTCGAGCCTTGGCAACGTGGGTGTATATTTGCGTGGTAGATAAGTCGCTGTGTCCTAATAACAGCTGAACGACTCGTAAGTCAGCGCCATGATTGAGTAAATGGGTAGCAAATGCATGCCTTAGGGTATGCGGAGATAAATGACTATTGATGCCAGCTCGCACTGCATAACATTTAATACGATGCCAAAAAGTCTGTCTTGTCATCATTTGTCCACGTTTGGAAGGAAACAAAACATCGCTTTGTTTATTGTTCAGTAACGTAGGGCGTGCAGCTAACAAATACTGCTCTATTTCGGAAATGGCTAATTCACCAAGCGGCACTAAACGTTCTTTGCCGCCCTTACCGACAATACGCACTAAACCTTGTCTAAGGCTAATTTGCTCTAAGGTTAAGCTGACCAGTTCAGTAACCCGAAGGCCTGTGGCATACAATAACTCCAGCATGGCTTTATCACGGCACTCTATTGGGTCGTCAATATCGGGCTCTGCGAGTAAAGCATCTATTTGGGTTTCGCTTAATGCATCAGGTAATTTACGCGCTAACTTAGGTGACTCAATTAAGCTAGTTGGGTCGATATCAATCAGTTGTTTTACTATCAAATAACCATAAAATCGCCGTAAACTGCTCAGCAATCTTGCCGTTGAGGTTTTAGCAAAATTTTCTGCCACTCGATAAGCTAAATAATCTCGAATCACTAACTGATCAACATTAATGAGTCGATATTGCTGACTCAACACATATCGCTCAAAATGACGTAAGTCAGTTCGATAAGAGCTTAACGTGTTATCACTTAACCCTTTAGCCGACCAAAGGTCATCTAAAAATGCATCAATAAGGGGATCTGCTTGGTAATTATCAGTCACAAAAATTCCTAAAAAAACGGCGCCACTTCACCTGAAGTAACGCCGCTCTAGTGTAACTAAATTTAGTTTACAAAGACAAAACTAAGCTCATAGGGATCATCTAATCATCACCATAAAGATTTGTCTATCATCTTTATTAGCTTGTTGCTGCCGTTGCGTTTTTCGCTGGGACAAATAAACACGCAACCATGGCAATACCAACTGGCAGTAACCAAGCCATACCTTCGCTATGCAGTGGCATAAAGCTTAAAAAGTCAGTGTTCATTCCTGCCGCTTTTAAACCGTCGAAAATACCAAAGAATAGTGCAACGGATAACACAAGACGATGCGAAAATTCTGGGCGAGCAAAACGTTCAGTTAAAAAGGTGATTGCCACTAATGCAATTGCCACAGGGTAGATGGTCATCAACACAGGAATACTGATGTTAATTAGCTGAGTGAGTCCCACGTTCGCAACGGTTGCACATACAACACTGAAAAAGATAACGAAAGATTTGTAAGACACTTTAGGCATGAGTTCGTTAAAGTATTCAGAACACGCTGTAATTAGACCAACTGCAGTGGTTAAACAAGCGATACTGACTACCGCTGCTAATAATACTGTACCCATAGTGCCAAACTCATGGGTCACATAATTTGTCAGAATTTGGCCACCGTTTTCAGCTCCTTTAGCAATATCACCCGCTGTAGCACCTAAATAAAATAGTGAAATATACACAAACGCTAACCCTGATGCTGCAATAATAGCTGCACGCACAAGATAACGAGTCTGGGCTTTAGATTCTGTTACACCTTTCTTACGTAAAATATCAATAATCAACATACCAAAGATCACTGAGGCAAGTGTATCCATGGTGTTGTAACCTTCTAAAATGCCTTTAGAAAGTGGACTGTCAATATAGTCACCAGTAGCAGCACCGATCGCAGCGCTTGGCGTGGCAATCACTGAAACGGCTAAACCAACAAGTAAAAAGATTAAGATTGGGGTTAACACTTTACCGACGCTATCGAGTAATTTACCAGGGTAAAGTGATAGCACCATTGCGATGACAAAAAAGGCTACAGTATAAAGCAACTGCGCTTTGTTCAGTGTCAATGCACCTAGCTGGATCATCGCATCGGCATTATCTAAAAATGGGCGAGCACCAATTTCAAATGCAACTAAACCTGTGCGGGGAGCGGCAAACGCAGGGCCAATGATAATGTAAATTGAGACAGCAAGTGCTGTAGCAGCAAAAGCAGGTAACATCGCCATGACTTTACCATTCGCTTTAGCGACAGCGATAAGACCTGCTAGAGGTAAACCTACAGCAGTGACCAGAAACCCAATCATCGCTAGCGTCATATTCTCGCCAGCTAACATGCCTGCAAAAGGTGGAAAAATTAAGTTACCTGCACCTAAGAAAAATGCGAATGTCATAAAGCCTAAGCCTAATGTATCGCCAATACTCATATTATTGTTTTGCACTAAACGCCCCATCTTGTTGTTTTGTTTTTTAACAAACTTAAGTGATTCACTGCTAATTAGCTACTGCTAATCAAAAACGACCTGTAAGAATGTAAACTTATAAATACACTTCATCTCATTAAAAACTACTCACAAATGGTTATAAAAAAGCCATTTTTCAATTTTTCGAATACCCATTTGTGAGTCGTATTTCATTTTTTGCCATTTAAACTCGTTAAACACGACTAAACGGGTAGGAACTAATAGCAAAACATCTATCGATAAACAAGCGCAAACCCAGCAGAATAGTAAATTAGCTGTTATCAGAAACGAAGCGTAAAGCCCACAAAACATTCCCGCTACAGAGCAACCACATCAAGCTAAAAGCACAACAAAAAAGCAACACCAATAAAATTGGGAAAAAACCGTAAAACCGTTACCATAAGCCGTCAGCCATATAAGCGAAGTATTCATGCCTTTTACATTTAAACAGTTTCATATTGATGATAGTCATTGTGGTATGCCCGTTAGCACAGATGGGGTCATATTAGGCGCTTGGGCTGCATTGTCTGATACGCAAAAAATACCTGCAGCACAACTATTAGATATTGGTGCAGGGAGTGGCTTGCTCAGCTTAATGCTCGCTCAGCGCATGAATAACCAAGATTGTAAAATCATCGCGGTAGAGTTAGAAGATGGCGCTGCTGTTGATTGCCAGCAAAACTTTAGTCAAAGCCCTTGGTCAGAGCAGCTTTCGTTACATCACATGAGTATCCAGCAATTTTTGCTTGAACATCAGCAAAAGCGCTGCGCTCTGTTCCATACAAT
This sequence comes from Shewanella sp. ENK2, assembly GCF_043568515.1. Classification (NCBI taxonomy): domain Bacteria; kingdom Pseudomonadati; phylum Pseudomonadota; class Gammaproteobacteria; order Alteromonadales; family Shewanellaceae; genus Shewanella; species Shewanella sp. ENK2. The sequence continues at coordinate 932,830 of NZ_CP171406.1, forward strand.
TATTTGTAATCCTCCTTACTTTGAACATGGACCTCAATCAGACTCAAGTCAGCGTGCTACAGCAAGGCACACAAACCAGCTCAGTTTTAAAACCTTGCTCAACCATATTCAACAATTAATGACACCATCTGGACAAGCGAGCTTGATTATTCCTCAGCAAAGCGAGGCTGGTTTTATGCAAGCGTTAGATGACACGCAACTGTCGCTGTCAAAGCGAACGAGTATTCGCACCGTTGAAAACAAAAATCCTAGCCGAATTTTATTGCAACTTAGCCACCAAGCTAGTTTCCATCGCTTAATTCACTCTGATTTGATTATTGCGGATAAACAAGGTCAGTACACTCCAGAGATGAGCCAGCTGTGTCGCGACTTTTATCTGAAACTTTAACGAGAGTTTCATCATATAAAAGTCATTTAAAACCGATTCCTTGCTCGCTGAGATCCAGAACTTAGGTTATAATGTCCGGCTATCAATCAGTGAGACCCAAAGCGCATGCTATTTGAAGATTTTGATCTAGACCCACGCCTATTAGACTCTCTAAAGGCTATGGGACATTTAAGCCCTACTACCGTTCAACAACAAACATTGCCAATGGCGATGGAACAACGGGATATTTTAGCTAAAGCGCCTACAGGTACAGGTAAAACGGCAAGCTTTTTATTGCCGGCATTACAACACTTGATTGACTTTCCTCGCCGCTTTAACGGTCAAGCTAGAATTTTAATTCTGACGCCTACTCGAGAGCTGGCCAGCCAAATTCATCGTTATGCGTCTCATTTAGCGACCGATCTTGATTTAGATATCGGTATTATTACCGGCGGCGTACCTTACGGTCCTCAAGAAGAGCAACTTGAAGAGAATATCGATCTATTAATTGCGACGCCTGGTCGCTTGATGGAATATTTAGATAAAGGTCAATTCGAAGCGACAGAAGTTGAAATGCTCATCATTGATGAAGCTGACCGTATGCTTGATATGGGCTTTTCATCAGTGGTTGAAACCATTGCTATTGAAGCGCAGGGCCGCAAGCAAAACATGCTGTTCTCCGCCACGCTTGAAGGCAGTGGTGTTGCTCGTTTTGCACATGTTTTACTTGAAGATCCTGTTACCATTGATGTTGATTCCCCCCGCAGTGAAAAAGCGAAAATTCATCAATGGATACATTTAGCGGATAACAACGCCCATAAGTTTGCCTTGTTGTGTAATTTGCTCCAACAAGAGTCTGTAAAGCGCACCATCGTATTTGTTAAAACCCGTGAAGTTGTTGCTAGCTTAGAAGGCTTGCTATTAAAAGCAGGTATCCCTTGCGCTTTCTTACGTGGTGATATGGAACAAAAGAAACGTTTCCAAGCGTTAAGTAAGTTCAGTAAAGGTGACGTGAATATTCTTCTTGCGACTGACGTTGCAGCACGGGGAATCGATATTGACGGTATCACTCATGTAATTAACTTCGATATGCCTCGCTCTGCTGATGCTTACGTACACCGAATTGGTCGTACAGCACGTGCAGGCGCAAAAGGTACAGCTATTTCGTTAGTTGAAGCCCACGACATGCGTATTGTGAGTAAAATTGAACGTTATATCGAACAACCGTTAAAACGTCGCTTTATTGATGGCTTAAGACCTACCCATAAAGAGGCCAAAGTACCAGGAAAGAAAAAAGACAAAAATAAGTCTGCAGCGAAGAAATCTAAAAAGCCTAAAAAGAAGAAAAAATAAATTTTAATTAACGAAGCCTTAATGCTAAAGCCCTGAATATTTTCTATATTCAGGGCTTTTTTATGGCAAAAAATCCATTTGATAGCGCATTAAACTAGCCTCAAAGTGAAATAAACTTTATGAAACATTTAATTTACATCTAACACTTTTTCTCTACTGGTAACTCTGTTAATTTAGAGCCTATAGCACTCTAATAACTCATAAAAATCTCTTTTTAAAATGACTGTTCGAGATTGAGTTATATAAAGTCACCATTTTCGATAGATAAGTATGGATACGCCCATCAATGAAAAGACTGTTAAGAATTCTTTCTCCATTCATCATTTTATTTGTTTTTATTGGCCTCGCCTTTGTTTTATTCAGTACTCGTCAGGCTCCTGAGCAAAAAGAAGATCAACAAAAAATCCCTGTCGTCGATGTGCTCACTGTTGAACAAAAGACCGTGTCTCTCAACTTGCCTTCCTATGGTGTTGTGAGCCCCAAATATAAAACCCAACTCGTCACTGAAGTACAAGGTCGATTAATCAGCCTTGATCCCAGTTTTGTTGCTGGCGGCATTGTTAGACAAGGTCAAGCTTTAGCACAAATAGAACCTTCAGATTATCAAGCAGACTTTATTCAAGCTGAAGCCACATTGGCACAAGCTAACGCTGCGCTAAATGAAGAAATCGCTCGTGGTGAAGTAGCAAAAATTGAATTTAAAGATTTTGATAACGGTTTACCACCAGAGTTAGGTTTGCGTATCCCGCAATTGAAAAAAGAACAAGCGAATGTCAAATATGCTAAAGCCGCATTAGCTCGAGCTCAGCGCAATTTAGAAAGAACCGTTATTCGCGCACCATTTGATGGCATTATCAAAGCGCGTAACGTTGATTTAGGCCAATATGTTTCTCTAGGTACTAATTTAGGGGAGCTCTACGATATCAGTATCGCAGAAGTGCGTTTGCCGCTAACCAATAATGATTTAGCTTACTTAGAGTCGGTTGATAACCCTGACACGTTAGTGACGTTAAGCGCGTCACTTGCGGGTAAATCTTTTGAATGGCAAGGTAATATTGTCAGAAGCGAAAACGTGATTGACGAGCAAAATCGAATGGTTTATCTCGTCGCAGAAGTGAAAGATCCATACCTGCGAAATAACCAATCTTCCGATGAACTCCCACTCAAATACGGCAGTTTCGTCACCGCAATTATCAAAGGCAGAACAGTAGACGGCATTGTTAAACTGCCGCGTTATGTTGTTCGCCAAGATCAAGTTGCCATTGTCAAATCGGACAACACCATTGAGATTAGAAAAGTAAACATTGTACGAACTGATATCGAAAATGTGTTTATTAAAGATAGCCTTGCCACTGGTGAGCGTGTTTCGATTACTGACATCAGTAACCTAGTGTCTGGCCAAAAAGTAAAACTACTTGGTGAAAACTCAGATAGTGATGACCTTGCGCCACAAGATGCACCTGACAATATTGATGAAATATCATTAGCAGGTGAGCAAAATGGATAATAAAAAAGGAATTATTTCATGGTTTGCCCGCAACAGTGTTGCCGCCAACCTATTGATGTTTGCCTTACTTATTGGCGGTTTATTCAGCTCTTTTTTGATCAACAAAGAGGTCTTCCCTAGTTTTGAGCTTAATCTTCTCAATATCTCTGTAGCCTACCCTGGCGCAGCTCCTCAAGAAATTGAAGAAGGGATTAACATCAAGATTGAAGAGGCCATTCAAGATATTAGTGGTATCAAAAAAGTCACTTCAGTTGCCAGCGATAGCGTTGGAACGGTAACCATTGAAGTCGATGATGGCTACGAAGTGCAGCAAGTACTTGATGAAGCTAAGTTACGTCTTGATGCAATTGCCACATTTCCAGATAACATTGAAAAACCTAACATTTATCAAATAAAGCCTGAAAACAACGTCATATGGGTGTCAGTTTATGGTGATATCAGTCTTCATGAAATGAAGGAAATGGCTAAAGTTATTCGAGATGACATCACAGGCTTACCTGCTGTAACACGTGCCCAAGTGACAGGGGTTCGTGATTACGAAATTGGTATTGAACTGTCAGAAAACAAATTACGAGAATATGGTTTAACTTTCTCTCAAGTTGCGCAGGCGGTTCAAAACTCATCGATTGATTTGCCTGGGGGCTCAATACGAGCACAAGATGGTGACATCCTGTTGCGAACTAAAGGCCAAGCTTATACTGGCGAAGACTTTTCTCAGATTGTAGTGACCACACGACCTGACGGCAGCAGAATTATGCTTCCAGAGGTTGCTACGATTAAAGATGATTTTGAAGAGCGATTAGAATACACCCGCTTTAATGGTAAGCCCGCAGCCATTATTGAAATTACCAGTATTGACGATCAAAATGCTTTGGCTATTTCAGAGCAAGTCAAAGCCTATATTGCCGAGCGAAAAGAAACCTTACCCGCTAACATCAAATTAGATACATGGGGAGATTTGACCCATTACCTTGAAGGCCGCTTAAACATGATGCTATCAAACATGTTTTATGGTGCCTTATTGGTATTTCTCATTTTAGCGTTATTTTTAGATCTTAAACTGGCGTTTTGGGTCATGCTCGGTTTACCCGTTTGTTTCTTAGGTACGATACTGCTCATGCCAATTGAGCCGTTTAATATGTCGATTAACATGCTCACCTTGTTTGCCTTTATTTTGGTGCTGGGCATTGTGGTTGATGACGCCATTGTCATCGGCGAAAGTGCCTATACTGAAATCGAAAAGCATGGTCAGTCACTTGATAATGTCATTACTGGCGTGCAGCGCGTAGCAATGCCAGCAACCTTTGGCGTTTTAACCACCATTGCGGCATTTATTCCTATGATTATGGTGTCGGGTCCAATGGGAGTGATATGGAAGTCCATTGGCATGGTGGTTATTTTGGCTTTGGCTTTTTCTTTAGTGGAATCTAAATTGATTTTGCCTGCGCATTTGGCTCACATGAAAGTGAAAAAGAAGCGCCCTCCCACCAATTTCCTGTCTAAATTTAAAGTCAGCCTTAACGAAAAGCTGCAGTACTTTATTCAACATAAATACCGTCACTTTTTAGGCCGCTGTATTGAGCAGCGTTATAACGTGGTAGCGGTATTTATTGGGGTACTTATTCTGTCCTTAGCTTTGCTTGCTAGTGGTAAAGTACGTTGGGTTTTCTTCCCCGATTTACCGTCAGATTTCATTCAAGTACAGCTTGAAATGGAAGAAGGCAGTTCTGAACTCAATACCCTTGATGTCGTGCAAAAAGTGGAAGAAGCCTTGTACGCCATGAATGATAAATATGCCCGAGAAACGGGCGAAGATGTGGTTAAACACAGTTTTATCAATATGAGTTCTCGAAGCTCAGCTTTTATCTTTGCTGAGTTATCTAAAGGGGAAGACCGAGAAATCGATGGCGTTACCATTGCAGAAGAGTGGCGCAAACAGCTGCCAGAGCTATTGTCTGTCAAAAAACTCAATATTGCTGCGAGCACGAACGAGTCAGGTGGCGACATTTCATTTAGATTAACCTCAAATGACTTAGCTCAGCTCTCTGAAGCCTCGAAAGAGCTCAAACAAGAGCTCGCAACATATGAAGGTGTCTATGATATTTCAGACAATTTCTCATCTGGTAGCCAAGAAATACGCTTGAATATTCGCCCTGAAGCAGAAGCTCAAGGACTGACGCTTTCTGATTTAGCTCGCCAAGTTCGTTATGGATTTTATGGCTATGAAGCCCAACGTATCTTGCGAAATAAAGAAGAAGTTAAAGTGATGGTGCGCTATCCATTAGAGCAACGTCGCACCATTGGCCATCTTGAAAACATGCTGATTCGTACCCCTCAAGGTGTCGCTGTGCCCTTCTCTACTGTTGCAGATATTGAATTAGGGCAATCTTTTGCTTCTATTACCCGTGTTGATGGTAAACGAGCCATCACCATCAGTGCTAATGTGAATAAAAACACTGTCGAGCCTTCAAAAGTGGTGGGCGAGATCCAAGGGGAATTTTTACCTGAGTTAACCGAGAAATATCGAGATGTGAATGCATCACTCGATGGCGGAAGCCAGGATGAGCAAGATGCTATGTTAGGTCTAGTACAAGGCTTCTTTTTTGCGATGTTTACCATTTATGCCCTAATGGCAATTCCGCTTAAATCATACACCCAACCCATGATCATTATGTCAGTGATCCCCTTTGGTATGATTGGCGCCTTATTCGGGCATTTCATTTTAGGCATCTCAATGAGTGTATTGAGTCTGTGCGGTATCGTGGCGCTGGCAGGGGTTGTGGTCAATGACTCATTGATTTTAGTCGACTTTGTTAACCGTTCTCGTAAAGAAGGCTATTCATTACTTGAATCAGCAATAAACTCAGGGGGCTATCGATTTAGGGCCATCATTTTAACCTCTATGACGACCTTTGTCGGCTTAGTGCCTATTTTGCTTGAACGAAGCTTACAGGCACAAATTGTTATCCCAATGGCCGCATCACTAGCATTCGGGATTTTATTCTCGACCGTGGTCACGCTAATTTTAGTGCCCGTGCTTTACATTATTCTTGATGATGCGAAAAGTTTAGTTAGACGCATTTTCAATTGGTGGTGGCAACCTAAAAACGATGATGAGGTTTATCGTTAACCGACTCTCTATTAGGGATACCCCTTTAATGAGACTCGTTTCATAGATAATCTCTTAATGGATAATCTCTTAATGGATAATCTCTTAATGGATAGTTTCTTAATAGATAGTCTCGTAATAGATAGCCTCTGAACGAAAATAACTCAGCAATTCAACTGTTAACAACAAAAAGGAGCCTAGGCTCCTTTTTTATTGTCAATTTTTTTGCGAGATGATTAGGATAACACTAGTCAACCATCAAGCCTATTCATGATCATAGCCATAGCCATAGCCAGTATCTTGATGATTTGCGAGCTGTGAAACAGTTATCCCTTAGTGATTCCATTACAATAAATCACTTAATTCTGTACCGAGCAAAATCGATGACTGTTGAAGCTGAACCTCATATCACCACTGAAGACACTCACCCAATAGCCACATTGGTTTATGACATCCGCGATAGCCGCTACCTCAACATTACTGGTTGCTGCACATTGAGATGTCAATTTTGCCCTAAGCATAATGGTTCAAAGCAAGTTCATCAGTATGAGTTGTCACTTAGTGCACAAGTGAAGCCAGAAGACATCATCCCTTTGCTTGGTAATGTAACGTCCTTTGATGAGTATGTGTTTTGTGGCTACGGTGAACCCACCCTTAATTTGCACACCTTAATTGTTGTCGCAACCCATATCAAAGCCGCAGGCGGTAACGTCAGAGTGAACACCGATGGATTAGGTAACTTATTTCATCGTAGAAATATTTTGCCAGAGCTTGCTCACTGTGTTGATAGTTTATCAATCTCGCTGAATGCCAACACTGAAGCCCTGTATATTCAACACTGTAAGCCTAAACTAAAAGGGGCTTATGAAGCATTACTGGAATTTATTAGCCTAGCACCAGATTATATTGGACAAGTGCAAGTATCTGCAATTAATGGGCTTGAAAATGTCAATATTAAGCAATGCAGGCAACTTGTTGAACAACGAGGTTGTGAGTTCAAACAACGTGAGTTAGATGTCGTCGGTTAGTGCTGATTTATGTTAGTAATAAATTAGTTAAAAAAGCTTTACTGAGGTCAACCTATTCACGCTTTCGTGATAACATCACCTTATCAAGATTGTGAACCTAAGTAAGCGAATGTTTAAAAGACAAACCAACAAAAATGTCTCAAAATTTCTGCTCATTTCTGCGCAAGATATTCAATGGAGTCGTCAACAAGTACTGGCATTATTAAGCCAAGTTTCTGTGATGCTCATTAGTATTGTCATTTTTACCACCCTGTTATTAAGTTTAGGTGAACGCAGACTACAAGAAGATTGGGCAGCTAAGCGCTACAGCGAACTGCAAACCGTTGGAACACTCGCCTCTGATAAAGTTAACTTCCTGCAGTTTCGCACCCAAGCATTTTCTAAAGCTGAATTGATGAATCAGTATTTGAGTAACCCTTCTGAGCTACAAAAAGAAAAGTTACTTAAAAACTGGGATGGCTTATTGACCCATATTCCAGAATTACTGGGGTTAAGCTTATTTGATCCACAAGGCAATCCAAGACTTAAAACCACTAATGCTTTTGATAATGTTGCCTTACCTACAGTGGTGGTTAACCATGATAAAACCATGGGCGGTAACGATATTTATTCGTCACAAATTCAATTTGTGTCAATCAATGGCAAGCTAATTCCCTACGTTTACCAACTTGCTTGGATTGAAAACCCAGACCAAAGTATTCGAGGTTATTTGGTTACTTATAACTCCATCTCTGAAGTATTACAGACAATTAAACCTGCCTTTTTTAATCATCATTCACCGTTATTATTATTTGGCTCACAAGGCATGTTATATGCGGGCGCATCACAAGAGCAGCCCCTCAAAAAATCCCCACAACCTTAGGCATTAGCATACAACAAACCTACCCAGAACTGTGGCAACAAATGGCCAATACCAATTTTGGCCAATATCATAACGAACTGGGTACTTTCGTATTCTTAAAAGTGGAATTAGCAGCAAATAATTCAGCGATTAGAGAATACTATTTAATGTCATATATTCGCCACGAAGACATTGCCGCTAGGTTTGAACAATGGCGTTATATATTAATCTTTTTCGGCGTCCTGATAGGCTCGCTTGCCACTGCGCTGCTATATACAAGACATCGATATCAGCTAGAGAAAAATGCCAATGTGAATAGCATTAATTTAGCCAGTAGTTTATTTAGAAACCAGCAAAGCTGCTTAATTGTTAATAGTAGCGGCCGAGTATTAAAAGCAAACCGTCAAGCAGCAAAAACACTATCTGTTGAAATTGAAGCATTATTAGAAAGACGTTTGCAACGAGTACTGCAACTTGAAGATGATGTTTATCAATCCCTCACTGACGCCATGGAAAATGGTAAGCATTGGCAAGAAATCGTTAGCATTGATGAAGATAGTTGTACTATTACCGTGTCGGCTCAACCAGGTAAAACCCAATTAAAAAGTGAGCGCTACTGGGTTGTAACTTTTGAAAATATAACCGAACTAACCTCAGCTAAACAGCAAGGCTATTTTTATCAACTGCTATCAGAAAGTAATGTCGCGACAGCATTAACTGATACCAATGGTCAGTTGCTCAAGTTTAATCACAAGTTCAAAAAACTATTAGATATCGAAGCCGACAGTCAAGACAATGTGATGGAACTACTCGGAAAAGAGTTCTCTCAGCAATGGGCCGATATCAACAGCCGATTAAGTTTACAAGGTAAATGGAAGGGGCAAATATTTGCTGATGCAGATACTCGCTTTGCCAATAGTTTGAAAGCCAGTATTCAAGCTGAGCATAATCTTGATGGCGAGATTGAATATTTAGTGGTGACACTGCAAATACTCAAATTGCAAAAATCATTACAACAACTTCCTAGCCAGCAAGCGCCGTTAAGTTCGATGGTGGTGCCATTATCTGAACTCGAAGTGCATTTTAGTACGTTAACAGAGCCCAATAGAGAGCAAACCTGTTTACTGATTATGGATATCAACCCTGAAGGGTTAATTAGCCACATTAGCGATATCGATCATCTTGAGAAGCGTCAAAAAGATATTGAAATGCAATTATTGATTGATTTACCAATAGGATTTCAAATCGCCCATTGGCGTTTAGGTTCGTTGGTCATACTGTTAACATCCAGTGACTCTGTTCAAGCCCATAAATATGCAATGAGCATCATGGACAGGTTAGAGCAAAATGAGCTCAATGAAGGCATAAACATTGGCATCGCAGGCTACCCTGAGCCTCAGTCGTTTGAACATTACTTGAGTAATGCTGAAGTCGCGTTAAAAAGAGCAAAGCAAACTGGTAATCAGAACATTTGCCAAGCGTTTACTCGAAAAGCATAAAACAAACAAAAAAGCGGGATAAATGACAAGATTTATCCCGCTTTTTATACTATTTATAAAGCCTGCTTTCTTCGCTTAATCACCCATTTCAAGTAAATCGCCGGGTAATTTACTGCGAGTAATTTCAATAATATTAGAGCGGCTCATCACCACCTTATAACGCGCATATTCTAGCGGGCCTTTACCATCTTTAAGCACAGCGACTAGGTTGACTTGATAACGCCGCTCTACAGATTCATTACTCACCTTTCCGTCTTGTTCTTTATAAATTTTAGCTTTGCCGCGCTCTAAATGACGCGCAAATGGAACCAAACTAAAGTTAACCTGTTCTTGTATTTGTGAGTAACCAGCCTCAAACTCTTTATTGGTCACCTTAGTCGCAATTCGATAATGCAATACTTCTGCATCCACCTTATTTTGACTATGCCGCTGCTTCATTATTTCTGCCACAGCTTTAGGAATATCTTGAGGGCGAGTAAAGTCTAGCCAGACAAGCTGTTTAGCAATGACCGTTTGTGTAGTGGTATCTTTTAATACTCGGCTCCAGCGAGGTCGGCCTCTTTGTATAAATCGCCATAGGGCATTACGAACATCTTCTTTAAAAATTTCCCTAAAGCCATAAATAATGGCCAAGGTAACAATAAGGCTCATGGTTAAACCACTGAATACCCCCTGTGCCTTAATAATCAATGCCGATACCACAAGCATCACCAAAGTCGTTGCTAAACCTGTCACAAACTTTTTAAGCCCTATACCAAGAGGTTTTAATTCCTCTTTAAGGACGACCCCTTGCTGAATCAGGCGGCGAAGCAACAGCATTTTATTAGAGATACGATTGGCATCTTGCTTAGTTCCCGCAGAGTTGTATTTACGCTCTTCTTCGCGGTAATGATGCTCTGCTCGGCATAAGGCAATAATCTGCTCTTTTTCTTCTTTATAAGCCGCATTCCTTGGGCGATAAGCTAAGGTTTTCAGTAATTGCTGCTCGCAAAACCACGAAAGATAATTATCGGCATTAGCAAAGTAAGATTGCCATTTTTCTTCACTCGGTTCATTACGACGAAACTTTTTTAATAGCTGCGAAACTGACTGACCGAGTTCGGTTAAAGCGGGGTAAAACTCTTCAGCTTCTGTAAGTTGGCGAACTTCTTTGGCATCGGTTTCAATCGCAACGGCAAATTGATATGCGAACAAATTAAGATAAAAACGAAACTCTTCTTTGGTGCGTTTATTGATACTCACAAAGCGGTTTTGAACTAAAGGTAAATGTAGACCTTTCGAGTAATAGGAGCGCCTACCTAACATCGCACTGTGGTAGTACTCTTCTTCATCTAAGGTTTTTTCACCAATCCCCATTTCAGTGGGGAGATAAAAGAATAAATCAAACGTGCGTTGATGCCCAACCTCCATTTGGTGGCTGAACTTAATTGATAATGCTTCTTCTTGTTTTACTTTGACTTTTGCCACTGAGGAGAACTCAACAACGAGGGAATTACCATACTATAGCGAATTTAAATAACAAAGCGAAAGCCTGACCTTATCAAATCAAACTTTATTCGTGTAGTCGGCAGATCCATGAACTACTATTTGGAGTAAATTTAATAGAAATATAGTTTTTATTCATACTCATTTCTAACACTTTAACAGTGACATTAACCTGACTGCCTATCGACAAGTTAGCCTGAGGCTCGTCAAGCTCTTTTGCAAGATACGTATTCAAATAAGAACTATCGTTTTCAAATTGTACGTCAGTGACCGCTAAATCTAATTGATAACTTACGCTTCCCACTTCTAACTCTTTCAGTTCGCCCGCTAACGAAATAAACTCTCTATCGGACGGTTTATCAGCATTGTAATAATCTAAGCGGATCTGTCCATCTTCAACTGTGAGCGATAAGAATAATTCGCCTTCATCAATCTCTTTTGGCTCAGCACTTGTCGTTTCAAAACGATAGACATCACTTTGACAGTCAAACGACCACACCTCTCTGGTGTCGGCAAAACGTTCTAATGTCAAAATAACAAGACAAAATATGCTCATTGAAATAAACAAAAAAACGATACGTCCAAATGTTGTCGATAAAAATTTAGTGAGTTTATTCACCACAGATTCGCACCTTTTTAAGCCACGCGGTGGAGACAAATAAAAGTTCAGGATTATCACGCAACACTTTTATGTTATGGAATCGCACACCTTTATCGACTTGTTTTTTCAGCAAGATACTCACCGAATTATCACCCTTGGCTAATGTGGCAGATATTGAATCCCACAAAATCGTGTCACACTGTTTTAACGCTGCGATACTTGTATCCGCGACCTCAGAAAAATCACGTTCACTTTTGTCGTCACCATAGAGTTTAAAAACGACACTAGCACCACTTTGCGATTCAAAAGTACGGTTCACATCCGGAATGACAAACTCAGGAGCGCTGAGATTTGAATAAACAAAATTACACGCCAACAACGTCATTAGAATAATCAGTATGTAATGGGCATTTGAAATCGCTTTATTCGGAGTATCGAGTAAGCTGCTGTGATGACCGACGACTCTGTTGTATAAAATCACCCCTTGATCAGCAATCAGCTCAATTAAGCCTCGATGCGAATCGCCAAAATAATCTTTAAAGTTTTCAACCAACTGCTCCATCTCATCGACGGATAACTTTTGATGGCATCCTTGTTCTTCTTCAAGAAATGCTAAGGTTTCAATAGGCACGACTTGGCCACGATGTTTAGCTAAAATGCTTAGCACCCAATACTCACTATGGTTGAGTTGCCATTTAGTAGCAGTAGATTGGTTGATAAGCACCTTACGCTCATCATCAAACCAACAACAACCGATTTGCATGCCTTTTTCGTCTCTTCTGTCAATATGGGAAATCATTATACGCTAGGCAAAAGGGTATAATTGTGATCAAAATAACTGATAAAGTCTCGGCATCTAAATTCGTGAGCTATACCCCGAAATTTCAATATTTAGGCTTAATAAAACACCCCAAAAAGTTACACCTGTTACGTAAATGTTTACTTTTATTTAGGTAATCGATCAAACAAACATCACTATTTACGCCCTAGCGAACCTATGACATAAAAACAAGTTCATTTTTAAGCTGAATTAACATGAGAAAATGTAACATTGGTAACAGTCATAAAATTGAGATACCCATGCTTTAAAATGATTATTTTAGACACAAAAAAGCCGAGCATAGCTCGGCTTTAAACCCAATTGACTAACAATTAAAATGCGTAGAGAAGTGTCATGTTGGTTTCAGTATCAGTGCTCTTAAAGTTTTCTAACGGCTCGCTGTTATAACGAACAATTACAGCAAACTTCATTGCTAAAGCGCCAATAATATTTGCAGTCAAAGCAGACTCTGAACGCCCTTCTAAAGAATCACCATAATCTGCAACAAACAGCTGAGTGAACTTAGAGCTTTCAGTAATTTCATATGAAAAGTTTAACGCACCGTGAGCAACAACACTGTCCTCAGTGTCATAACCTAAGGCCAAAGACTGCTCGTCATCTAATTTTTTATAAATATAACCAGGACCGATTTCAGCACTTAAAAATGTACGGCCATTATCAATAAATTTATGACCATAACCTGCTGAACCAACCGCTTTATAATCAAAACCAGTAAAAGGATCGACTTCATAGTTTGCTGTAACATACATGTAGTTCTTTTCGTCGAACTTGTAGTCACCTTGAATACCAGCGTAGTAACGCTTTGCAGTATTCTCACCAGAATCTTCTTTGTATAAGCCTTCTAGTAAGTATGCGTTTTCCCAGTTACCTAGTTCTTGTTTAAGGCCTAGACGGGCTTTAAAAGAAGAGGTATCCGTGTTACCTGTGGTCAGTGTTGCACCCAATTCTGCTTCACCAGCAAAGGTCTTATCGCCTTCAACAAAGTCCGCACCCGCTTGAGCAGCAAATGGCATGGCAAGCGTAACAGCTGCAGTCAGTAGCAGTTTTTTCATGTCATCAAATCCTTTATTTACAATAAAATCAAAATCACCCCAGAAATTGAACCGCATACTAACACTTTGGTAGCAAAATTGAAAAAAACAACTGCATTTTTACAGCTTAAACACACTAAAAAGTATATTTAGGCAAGAATTAGACTCTTTGACCGCCAACGTCCACTTCGCCAACGCCATAACATTGTTAAACCTCGAGTCCATTCATCAATCGCTAACGCACACCAAACCCCTACTAACCCCATATCCCAATGAATACCGAATAGATAAGCTAACGGCACAGCAATGCACCACATAGAAATCATCCCAGCAAAAAATGGGAACCGAGCGTCACCACTTGCACGTAGCGCATTAATCACGACAAGATTAAATGTTCTACCGGGTTCCATCAGTAAAGTTAATAAGAATAACTGGCCTACCATCAATAAGATATCTTCATCTTGAGTAAAAAACGCCACTAACTTTTCGCCAAATATCGCCGCTAAAGCTGCAACAATCGTCGTTAAAATTAAGCCAATTTTTAATGCACGATACATCTGTGTTTCTGCTGATTTAAATTGTTTGGCACCAATCATGTGACCAATCATAATTTCGTTACCAATCCCTATGGATAAACCGAACAATAATATGAACATACAGATTTGAAAATATAAGGATTGGGCAGCAAGCGCTTTATCACCCATTAAGCCAACGAAAGCGGTAACAACCATAAACTGCAACATCCAAGAAACGTTCTCGCCAGCAGCCGGTAAACCGATATGGAAAACCTTAGCGAGTAAGTGCTTTTTCGGTTTAATGATTTCAGACAACTTAATTGGAATATGGGTGTACTTAACAAACAAGTATGCCATTAATGTCATCCCGATTAAGCGCCCAACAACCGTACTAATGGCAACACCTGCCACCCCCATTTGCGGGATTCCGAACCAACCATAAAGTAACAACAAATTACCTGCGAATGTGATGACATTCATGAGTAAAGTCACCCACATCGCTTGTTGGGTAAATCCATGGGCACGCATCCCTGCAGCTAAACACATTGCCATTGCTTCAGGAATTAAACAGATGCCAACAATTTGAAGGTATAGCTTTGCATCAGGAATTAGCTCTACGGGTAAATTCATTAGATACAAAATCAAACCTGCCCCAAAAAACACACCCAAAGCCGCAGCCACGCCAACCATGAGGTTAAAACCAATAGAAGAGTAAACCACGTCACTCGCAGTGGCTCTATTCTTGGCGCCCAAATATTGCGTTATCACCACACTCGCGCCGATACTGACGAAACTAAATAGCGTAATTGAAAGCTCAAATACCATATTACCGACCGATAGTGCAGCAACACCCTGGTAAGATACTCGGCTAATCATTAGTGTATTTAATGCGGCTGTTAAAAAGTGCAGCGCAAAATCAAAAAAGAGTGGCCAAGTCAGTGAGAAAAGCGATAAGGGAGCAGTGTTTTTTACGTGCATTGCAATACTTCAATAATGGTTAAAGGTGACATATTCCATTACAAGCATAACGGCCAAGAATGACATTAATGGGTCAAGTAGCGCCGCCAAGTTCATCTGAACTCAAATTTAAGGGCGGGGATAATGCGGCATAAAACGCTTATGCACAAGTCATTTTATTAAAAATAATCCAATAAAAAAGCCAGCAAATTCTGCTGGCTTTATCAAGCTTTAACAATCAATTAGTTATGATGACTATAACGTATAGCTTTTTGGCCATCATCATAGAATTGACCTAGGACAAATCAAGCTTTAGTTGATTTGTGGGTCTAATTCACCTGATTGGTACGCTTTATACATAGCTTGAAGTGACTTAGGCTTAATTTTAGAACCCATGCCAGCACAACCAAATGCTTCATAACGTGTCGTACAAATGTCAGCCATTGCTTCCATTGACGCTTTTAAGAATTTACGAGGGTCAAACTCTGAAGGGTTTTCAGCAAGGAACTTACGAACAGCACCAGTTGACGCTAAGCGTAAATCGGTATCGATGTTAACTTTACGTACACCATGCTTAATACCTTCAACGATTTCTTCTAATGGTACACCGTAAGTTTCAGGGATTGCGCCGCCGTATTGGTTAATCACTTCTAACCACTCTTGTGGTACAGAAGATGAACCGTGCATCACTAAGTGGGTGTTAGGAATACGAGCGTGGATCTCTTTGATGCGATCGATACGTAAAACGTCACCGGTAGGTTTGCGGCTAAACTTGTATGCACCATGGCTGGTACCGATTGCAATTGCTAATGCATCAACATGGGTATCAGCAACAAAACGTGCCGCTTCTTCCGGAGTCGTTAGCATTTGATCCATGCTTAAAGTACCTACGGCACCAATACCATCTTCTTCGCCTGCTTGGCCAGTTTCTAAACTGCCTAAACAACCGATTTCACCTTCAACTGATACACCACAAGCATGAGCAAAAGCAACAGTACGACGAGTCACATCAACGTTATACTCGTATGACGCAGGTGTTTTACCGTCAGCCATTAATGAGCCATCCATCATAACTGATGACATACCTAATTGAATTGAACGTTGACAAATATCAGGGTCAGTACCGTGATCTTGATGAATACAAACTGGGATATCTGGGTACTGCTCTAGTGCCGCTGCCATCAGGTACTTAAGAAACTGTGGACGAGCATATTTACGTGCTCCCGCAGATGCCTGAACAATTACAGGGCTGTCAGTTGCTTCAGCAGCTTGCATAATTGCACGCATTTGCTCAAGGTTATTGACGTTGAATGCAGGTACACCATAATCGTGTTCTGCAGCATGATCTAACATTTGACGTAGAGATATTAAGGCCATTTTTTACTCCAAAAATAGGGTGATTTCTCACCTAGGTCGCTATCGCTTTGGATTGATTTTTATACCCTATGCACATAATTCTTAGCCTTGATAACAAAGTAGCTCAGCTAACATTTATAAACATGGGCGGTTTTTTCTAATAATTATATTTTTCTTATTGCAATTCTTACTCACTTCAGCACGTCTTCACAGCGTTAACTCTTTGGTTTTAAGCTGTGAGACGTTCGCTAAAGGGTCTAACTTAATCGTTAATTTGACGATTATGCACCACGCTTTTCAAGCATCGCGACAGCAGGTAACTCTTTTCCTTCCAGGAACTCAAGGAAAGCACCGCCACCTGTCGAAATATAAGAAACGTTATCTGCGATATCGTATTTATCTACAGCAGCTAATGTATCTCCGCCACCGGCGATTGAAAATGCACTTGAATCAGCAATCGCTTGAGCGATACGTTTGGTGCCAGCACCAAATTGATCAAATTCAAATACGCCTACTGGACCATTCCAAACAACAGTCCCTGCAGCTTCAATGATTTTTGCTAATGCTTCTGCGCTGTCTGGACCAATATCAAAAATCATATCGGTATCAGCAACGTCGCTAACAGGCTTTAATGTCGCTTCCGCGGTTGGACTAAACTCCCCAGCAACAACAACATCAGTTGGAACAGGGATATCTCCACCACGACTTTGGGCGTTAGCGACTAAACGTTTAGCCTCATCAACTAAATCCGCTTCAAACAAAGATTTACCCACTTGATGGCCAGCTGCAGCGATAAAGGTATTCGCAATACCACCACCAACAACTAGTTGGTCAACTTTAGTAGATAAGCTTTCTAGTACGGTTAATTTAGTTGAAACCTTTGAACCACCGACAATCGCTACCATTGGGCGAGCAGGATTATCTAAAGCTTTACCCAGAGCAGATAATTCACCAGCTAATAAAGGCCCAGCACAAGCAACTGCAGCATGCATACCTACACCGTGTGTAGAAGCTTGAGCACGATGCGCAGTACCAAATGCATCCATCACGTATACATCACATAAAGCAGCCAGTTTTTTAGCTAATACTTCATCGTTTTTCTTCTCGCCAACGTTAAAGCGAACGTTTTCAAATACAACCACTTCGCCTACATTAGCGTTAACACCATCTAGGTAATCAGAAGCTAAAGTGACTGGACAATCTAGCGCATCGTTTAAGTAATTCACCACTGGCTGCATTGAAAACTCAGCATTAAACTCACCTTCAGTTGGGCGGCCTAGGTGAGACATCACCATCACTGCTGCCCCTTTTTCAAGAGCAAGTTTAATTGTCGGTAAAGCCGCACGCAGTCTTGCATCACTGGTGACGACGCCGTCACTGACGGGAACGTTTAGATCTTCACGAATAAGCACACGCTTATTGGTTAAATCTAACTCACTCATATTGATAATAGCCATTGAGACCTTCCTTTTAATTTAAAAACAAAACTGCTTTTGCTATAGAGCGCTTTACCCGATGAAGGTAAAGCGCTCTATAGACGTAAATTAGTGACCAGAATCTTTAGCGTGAATCATCGCTAAACTGGTGTCGAGCATTCGATTTGCGAAGCCCCATTCATTATCGCACCAGAGTAAGAGCTTAACGAGATGCCCGTCGCTTACTCTGGTTTGTGTGCCATCAACAATACTGGAACGAGGATCATGGTTAAAATCACATGACACCAATGGTGCATCAGTATAGCCCAACACAGCATTGAATAGGCCGCTCGCAGCATGCTCTAATACATTATTTATTTTATCAATATCAACCCGTTCATTAACTGTTACCGATAAATCTATGGCGGTAACGTTAATCGTTGGCACACGTACTGATATCGCTTCAAACTTATCTTTCATGTGCGGCAAAATGCGCTCAATGCCCCGTGCAAGCTTAGTATCGACAGGAATAATTGACTGACCTGCTGCACGCGTTCTGCGTAAATCATCATGGTAAGCATCAATCACTTGTTGATCATTCATCGAAGAATGTATCGTCGTGATTGCGCCACTTTTAACCCCAAAATGATTATCTAGTACATCAATGACAGGCACAATACAGTTAGTGGTACACGATGCATTCGATACCACGGTATGATCAGCTTTAAGTAAACTGTCATTGACGCCATACACTATGGTGGCATCCACATCAGCTGAAGAAGGATGGCTTATCAGAACTTGTTTCGCGCCAGCTTGAATATGCGCTTCACAAGCATCACGCTCTATTAGGCTGCCACTACATTCATAGATAATATCGATATCAAGCTCAGCCCAAGGAAGCTTCGTCGCATCAGCTTGATGTAATAGTTGAATAACATCATCACCAATAACTAACTGATCATCCTTCAGCTTAACTGTATTTTGGAATCGACCATGAGTTGTATCATATTGAGTGAGATGGCTAATTGCTGCAGGCTTGGCAAGTTCATTGATTGCCACAATCTGGATTTGCTGACGTTTACCCGACTCGTAAAGTGCACGAAGGATAGATCGACCTATACGGCCATAACCATTAATAGCGACTCGGATCATTGAGGGTTAAGCTTCCTCTTAACAGTACTCAGTAAAAAGCAGATAAAAAAACGGCCTGCAAGTGATTGCAGGCCGCCATTATACAGACTTCATGGGTAAAAGTTTACCCTTTTAATTGCGTCCGTTTTGGATTAACCCAGTGAATTTACTGTTTTAACCACATTTTCAACGGTAAAGCCGAAGTACTTCAGTAGCTCGCCACCTGGTGCAGACTCACCAAATGTGCTCATACCAACAACACCGCCGCTAAAGCCAACATACTTATGCCAGAAATCAACATGCGCAGCTTCAATCGCCACACGTTTTGTTACTGAGGCAGGTAATACAGACTCTTTATAAGCTGCATCTTGCTTATCAAATACATTCGTAGAAGGCATAGATACAACACGAACCTTTTGACCTTGCTCAGTTAACGCTGCAGCAGAATCAAGAGCTAATTGCACTTCACTACCTGTTGCAATCAAAATAACATCAGGTGTACCTGCACAATCAGACAGTACGTAACCACCTTTAGCCACATTTGCTAATTGCTCAGCATTACGAGACTGGGCTTTTAAGCCTTGACGGCTGAAAATTAATGACGTTGGCGCTTTGCTGTTTTCAATCGCAGCTTTCCAAGCAACGGCTGTTTCAGCAGAATCACAAGGACGCCATACTGTCATGTTTGGTGTCATACGTAAGTTAGCTAATTGCTCTACTGGTTGGTGAGTTGGACCATCTTCACCTTGACCGATTGAGTCGTGGGTATAAACAAAGATATTTTGAATACCCATTAGCGCCGACATACGTACAGCATTACGCGCATATTCCATGAACATCATGAAAGTCGCACCGTAGTTAATGAAACCACCATGAAGCGAGATACCATTCATGATACCGCTCATACCAAATTCACGAACACCGTGGAAGATATAGTTACCCGCAGGGTCGTCTTGAATACCTTTAGAGCCAGACCATAATGTTAAGTTAGAACCTGCAAGGTCAGCACTACCGCCTAATAACTCTGGTAACATTTCACCGAAGAAGCCAATTGCATTTTGAGAAGCTTTACGACTTGCAATGCCTTCTGCTTTATCTTGGCACTCTTGAATAAATGCATTCGCTTTTGCTTCAAATTCTGCAGGCAATTCACCGGTTAATACACGACGTGTAAATTCAGCTGCTTCTGCTGGGAATGCTGCTTGATAAGCTGCAAACTTCTTATCCCATGCAGATTCGTTGTTTGCACCAGCATCTTTAGCATCCCAACCTTGATAAACGGTTTCAGGGATTTCAAATGCCGCGTGTTCCCAACCAAGGAACTCACGAGCTGCTGCAATTTCAGCATCACCTAATGGTGCACCATGACAATCATGGCTGCCTGATTTGTTTGGAGAACCAAAACCAATAGTGGTTTTACAACAAATCATCGTAGGCTTATCTGTCACTGATTTTGCTTCTTCAATTGCAGCACGGATAGCATCGCTATCGTGACCATCAACATTTGCAATAACATGCCAGCCGTATGATTCAAAACGCTTAGGCGTATCATCTGTGAACCAGCCTTCAACATGACCATCGATAGAAATACCGTTGTCATCCCAAAATGCCACTAATTTGCCTAGGCCTAATGTACCCGCTAAAGAACAAGCTTCATGCGAAATACCTTCCATTAAACAGCCATCACCTAAGAAACAGTAAGTGAAGTGATCTACTATATCGTGACCAGGCTTATTAAATTGTGCTGCTAAGGTTTTCTCAGCAATAGCCATACCCACAGCATTACTGATACCAGCACCTAAAGGACCGGTTGTGGTTTCTACACCTGGGGTGTAACCGTATTCAGGATGGCCTGGTGTTTTAGAATGTAATTGGCGGAAGTTTTTGATTTCTTCAATTGGCAGCGCATAGCCTGACAGGTGAAGTAAAGAGTAAATCAGCATTGAGCCATGACCGTTTGATAAAATGAAACGATCGCGATCAACCCACTCTGGGTTAGTTGGATTATGCTTTAGGAAGTCATTCCATAGCACTTCGGCAATATCTGCCATCCCCATTGGTGCACCTGGGTGTCCAGAATTGGCTTTTTGAACGGCATCCATAGTTAATGCGCGGATAGCGTTTGCGAGTTCTTTACGAGATGACATGCTCTCTCCTGCTTGTTTGTGAGGTCTAGCGGGCAATTGTGGGGGCATATTTTCCCCTACTAGGCGATGTGACGCAAATTTTTATTAGCGGTATTAGCCACTTTTTTTCATCTAACAATCTATTGCAAACTAAACGCGTAGATTAATTAGCCAACTTTATATCATGTTACCGATAACATTTATATAACTTTTTCCCACTAAGCTATTACATTTTCTATTTTAAATTGCCCTAAGACATTTTTTCACATTAAAAGTACCGTGAATATTTGTTGCCAGCAGCGAATAAAAAAACCAACAAAGTGATAAACATCAACTAAAGTTATTGTTTTATTTTTAACTTTAGCATCCCTACCTAATACAGTATAAAGGCAAGAATTAGCATAAAATTCATAAGATTAATTTAATAAATTTATAAAACAGAGCAATTACAGTTTTTATAAATCTTTGAATGGTTGCACAATTTTTAACTTATATTGATTCTAAGGGGTGTTATCAAACCTAATTTGAATTATTATAGACGTCTAGATGTAGATGCTTCTACACGTTCAAATTCCAAAAGACGAGATTTACCAACTATGGCAAACCACTTGTTCACCTCTGAGTCAGTCTCAGAAGGTCATCCAGATAAAATCGCCGATCAGATTTCTGATGCGGTACTAGACGCAATTTTAGAGCAAGATCCTAAAGCGCGTGTTGCATGTGAAACTTACGTTAAAACTGGCATGGTATTAGTCGGTGGTGAAGTTACGACTTCAGCTTGGGTTGATATCGAAGAAATCACACGTAAAACAGTACGTGAAATTGGCTACACTCATTCAGATATGGGTTTTGATGCTGACTCTTGTGCGATTTTAAATGCGATTGGTAAACAGTCTCCAGATATTAACCAAGGTGTTGATCGTAGCGATCCTGCTGAGCAAGGCGCGGGTGACCAAGGATTAATGTTTGGTTATGCAAGCAATGAAACTGATGTATTAATGCCTGCACCTATTACTTACGCACACAAGCTGGTTAAACGTCAGTCTGAAGTCCGTAAAGACGGTACATTACCTTGGCTACGTCCTGATGCAAAAAGTCAGGTTACTTTTGCCTATGAAAATGGTCAAATCAAAGGTATTGACGCCATCGTCCTGTCGACTCAACATCGTGAAGATGTGACGCAAGAAGACTTAATCGAAGGCGTGATGGAAACCATCATTAAGCCTGTTTTACCATCACAATGGTTAAACAAAGACACTAAGTACTTCATTAACCCAACTGGCCGTTTTGTTATTGGTGGCCCTGTAGGCGATTGTGGTCTAACCGGTCGTAAAATTATCGTAGATACCTACGGCGGTATGGCACGTCACGGTGGCGGTGCTTTCTCAGGTAAAGACCCATCAAAAGTGGATCGTAGTGCTGCTTATGCTGCACGTTACGTTGCTAAAAACATCGTTGCAGCAGGTCTTGCTGATCGTTGTGAAATCCAAGTGTCTTACGCTATTGGTGTTGCAGAGCCAACGTCAATCAGTATTGAAACATTTGGTACAGGTAAAGTTTCTGAAGACGTACTTATCAAGCTAGTTCGCCAGCACTTTGAATTACGTCCATATGGCTTAACCGCTATGTTAGATTTAGCTCGTCCAATTTACCAAGGTACAGCTGCATACGGTCACTTCGGTCGTAATGAGTTCCCTTGGGAAGCGACTGATAAAGCTGAAATCTTACGTGCAGATGCAGGCTTATAAGTTTTCAACTTAGCCTAGCGCATAAAGTAGAATCAAAAAAACCGTCTTATGACGGTTTTTTTATGGGTAAAATTCACTAAAACGGCTAAGAGAACGTACGATAAAAAAGATAAATAATAATAGCGCCTACAGAGAGCACTGAAGGATAAAATGTCAAACTAAACCCTAACGCTCTTGTGGCGGAACCTTTTTCATAACCACTGATAAATATAATTCTGCCGATAAAAAAGACTATCGATAATAGCGCAATCAGTGACATGAACTCAGCAGGCATAATAAAGGTCCATAAAAAATACACGCTCAAAACAATACAAAATTGCTCTAAGGTATTTTGTAAAACATTTTGCAAATGCCTGGTTTTTTCCGACTCCTCAAAAGCCGAGCGAATATGAGTTTGTGTGGTATTGAATCGTCTAAGTAGCACACGCCCTGCAGCAAATATAAATGCCAATGCAGGCAAGATTAAGCCATAAGCATATATTGTTAGCCTTTCGACCAAAGATTGTGGCTCTGTGTATTCAAGCGGATTGGCTAAAGCGCCATAAGCGACAACTAAAAAAGAGACGATTACCCCTATCACGACGCTCAAAGAGACATCGCTTTGTTTTGATGATAGTTTATTTTTAAATTGTTCTAAAAGTGGCATTATCTCTCCCTGTACTTAATGCTCATCAGTAGATTTTCTTACCCTAAGGGTGTGAATTAAATAGTCCTTTTATTTAACTCGCTTACATCGCTTTATTCGCGCATCAATTGTACTTTATCTCTCGTTAAACAATAGTCACTGCCAGCCATTCTGCCAATGGCATCAAGTTGATCTGCATCTATTTTAAAATTATCTATCGCGTCATCGTTAACATGAACAGCAACGACGTCCCCTAATATCAAATGCCCTGCTAATGGCTGATTACCTAAATCGACAATTTGATTGAGTCGACATTCAAAACTGACCACAGCTTGCTTAACGCGACTTGGTTTCACAATCGTTGAGTCTAAGGTTTCTATTCCAGCATATTCAAACTCATTTTGTTCTGGCGGTAATGAATGGCACGTTTGATCCATTACCGATAAGTCTTGATAACTGACAGTGTTGATCACAAATTCTTGCTGTTCACGTATATTAACTAGCGTGTCTTTTTCTGCGCCTTTATCGGTACTCATTGGGTTAAAGCACAACACTGGAGGATTAGCACTTGCCACTGTAAAAAATGAAAATGGCGCTAAATTAGATACTCCTTTTGCCGATACCGTAGACACCCAAGCGATTGGTCTTGGGGTGATACCACCAATCAATAATTTATACATTTGCAGTGCGGTTAACGTATGCGGCAAAAATTCCATCGAAATCTCAAACTTGCTTTCAACGTTTAGTTAACATACCTATTCAAACAAAACCGATACAAATAATAGTATGAAAATCATAAACTAA
Source organism: Shewanella sp. ENK2 (assembly GCF_043568515.1). Classification (NCBI taxonomy): domain Bacteria; kingdom Pseudomonadati; phylum Pseudomonadota; class Gammaproteobacteria; order Alteromonadales; family Shewanellaceae; genus Shewanella; species Shewanella sp. ENK2. The sequence continues at coordinate 957,169 of NZ_CP171406.1, forward strand.
ATAAGATAGTTATTAAGCTATCACCGTATAATTATTCAAACAAGCCCTAACCTGAAAACAACTTGTTAACATTCACAAATAAGCACTTTAAAGACTCAAAGTGGATAGAATTTCTACAATGACACTTTCAATATGTGAAAATAAGGAAGCAGCTAATAAACAAATAATATAACAACCGTTAAACTGGCAATGAAACGAGCAGAGAAACCAGCATAGAAACGACCTAAAAATGAGCAATAATTTACCAATTGGAAATAAGGTGATAAGTCGAACCCATTGAAGCAATAAGCTATGATCTGAATGCTCAATATGATGTTAAGCCATACCGACTTTGGCTAACAGGCTCAGGTTGTGATGCTTAGGTTGCGAGACTCAATGATAAAACTCAGGAAAATGAATGCACTCCTATTATATGTTCAAAGCAAGTGAATCTGACTTTTCTAGCCTGTCACCAGTGCCTGTTCCAGTAAGAACGTCAGACAGTATTCAGGGCGAGTACTACCAAACGACTTTGAGCGAGCAGCAACAATTATGGTCCGTAATCAAACTTTTCTATCGCCAACACTTGCCCTACTCCAAACCAACATTTAAAGACACTGTCATCCTCTGCTGCCAAGCAAAATCTGATGATAAGCCAATAGCTAACCACACGAACCAGCTTCAAATCGATAATATATTAGCTGCTGTGAGGATAAAAAAATTGGCGAGGTTCAATTAGTCACAGGATTAGTCGTTAAAAAAAGTGCTAGAGGCCAAGGAGTCGCTCATCAATTGATGTCTGTTATTCAATCAAATTTGCTTGAATCTGAGTGTTATGTTTTTACAATAGCTTCGCTCACCGATTTCTATCAGCAGCACGGTTTTATTAAGCCCCATGAGGTAGACAATAATATAAATCAGTTATTTAAAAAGCATAACAACCAAGATAGACCTTTGGCATTACTTAAGTCGAGTTAAGTTGAGTTAAGTTGAGTTAAGTTGAGTTAAGTTGAGTTAAGTTGAGTTAAGTCGAGTTAAGTTGAGTTGAGTTGAGTTAGAAACAGTAAAAAAATTTAGAGTAATACGTATCAGCAGTGATCAAAGTGCGCCGTTTCTACGCACATAAACGCCACTTGTTGCATATTCAACACTGGTACAGTCAGCTCTCTTGCAGAGCTTAGATCTATGTCTTGCAGCGCATCGATTAATTGAATAGCCTCTTGATAGCCATTAGCTCGGCCACAGCCAATATTGCCGAAGTCAGTTTCAACAAGGTAGTGGCCATGTTGGCTTACAGCTTGCTCAGTATCTAACTGCGATGAACTTACACACTCAACCACACGATATGTTTTATTTTGTGATGCTAATACTGCCACCACAATTTTGGCATTATCATAGGCGGACAAACGTAAATGCAGATACGGCTGAAATAACTGTTCAAATTGATTTAGCGAGTTTTCAACACTCATCATTTACCTCTTGTTATGCCATACATTAAATTCTTCGGTTAACCACTTCATTAATAACCTTGTCTATACCTGCTTGTCACTATTAATTTTTCATTAGCAGCAAATAGTAATCACGCTGCTGAAAACTAAAGTAATCCACTACTTCCATGGCAGATTTACCAGTATGAGCGGCGAAAGAAGCTTGATTTTCTTCTGCGATAAAAGTCACCAAATAAGGGTATTTTTTGGCCACATTACAACTAAGCTTTTCAACTAACTTCGCAAATATCCCTTGGCCACGAAAATCAGGATGAATCCAAATGGGGCCATATTGACAACTATTTTGCGCCGTTATCTTACTAAATCCCGCTTCTATATCAGATAGTTTTCGCATAACAAATGCGTATATACCCCATGATTTAAACCATGACCAAGGCCCAGCAATCACATAACCAATAATACTTGCCTGACTTTGTGCAGAACTCGTTTTTTTCACTGCTCTCAGCTAACATAATCCAACCGAGGCGAATTAACTCGCTAATATCGGTCTTTGAAAAACACTGCCCAGACATACTTTCTGCGGGTGATGACAGCTCATCATTCATGTAGCTCTTTTCAAGTCGAGCCAGTTCCGCTGAGTCTTCTTGTGTTGCTAATCGGTATTGGATTTTCATTCAGTTTTATTATCACTTTCTTGTTTTACTTGGGATTGCGGCTGCTTTTGTGCCCAATCGAAGACTAATGCAACAGGATAAGGCGCCATAATTAAAAGCCCAATACCAATTAGACTCGCCACTAATAACATGCCATTTATTTCGTTGGCCATGTCTGTCAATAAATAGAAATATGCGCCACAGCCAACCATAAATAATCCGACCAGATGCATGACTTTAAATATTTTACTCATTAAATAGCTCTTATTAACTGAATGACATATCAAGATGTCTATTTTTACGACGACCTTAACTAATGCACTGACTTTAAAGAATGAATAACAATTAAATCTACTTCATCATGAAAATTTAGCTGAAACACAGTATATACTATGATGATTATCGATCTCATTGGAAACCATCATGATAAAACCCACTATTACCGCTTGTTTGGTTATTTTCGGTCTTAGTGCTTGTCAAAGCAACAGCCACCAGGCTGAAGAAATTAACTTGTTAGGTAGCTGGTATATTGAATCTGCTCTTTCTGAAGCTGTAATTAATCATAGTCCAGCACAAATTACGTTTGCAGAAGACGGTAAATTATCGGGTAATAATAGTTGTAATCAGTTCTTTGGAGAGTATCAGCAAGACGATACACAACTTACTCTTTCCCCTGCTGGTACAAGTATGATGGCCTGTGTAGAAGTATTAATGAAACAAGAAGCTAGAGTCATGAAAGCCATGCCAATGGTCACAAATGTGGCTTTATCAAAATCGGGAAAATTACTGCTAAAATCAGAACAAGGTGCTAATTTATTAGTATTGAGCCAGCAGCAAGACTAGTTGCTACCCGCTAATGCACCATAACTTGGCTAATTATGCTGAGTCCATACAAAAAGAGTGAAGCCATGGCTTCACTCTTTTTTATTTCGATATACTCAAATAATGACTTATGAATTGCTTTTCACATTTTCAGCAACTTTTTGCTGAATATCGACTTCGTTATGCTGAGCAATAAGAGCTGATTGCTCCATATCCGCATTGTAATGCTCAACGTCTAGCTCATCTTCTGAGCGAGCAATCACCGTCGTGGCAACTAAATCGCCTGATACATTCACTACTGTACGAGCCATATCTAAAATACGGTCAATACCCGCAATAATAGCAACGCCTTCTAATGGTAAGCCCACAGTGGTCAGTACTAAAGTTAACATCACTAGACCTGCACCTGGAACACCTGCTGTGCCAATCGATGCAAGGGTAGCAGTTAGCACAATAGTAATGTAATCCACCCAAGTTAAATCAATACCAAAAGCCTGTGCCACAAATAACGCCGTGACCCCTTGGTAAAGCGCGGTGCCATCCATGTTAATGGTGGTTCCTAGTGGTAATACAAAGCTAGAAATCTTCTTATTAACCCCTAAGTTTTCACTGGCACATTTCATACTTGCTGGTAGGGTGCCGGCTGAGCTTGACGTTGTAAATGCAACCGCCATTGCATTGCCAATTCCTTTAAAGAACTGCATCGGATTTAGCTTACCAAACACCGTCAGTACTACACTGTAAAAACCAAGAATGTGTAACGCACAGCCGATATAAACCGCCACAATGACTTTTATCAAAGGCAATAACATATCTAAGCCATACTCACCTGCGACCCAAGCCATTAAACCAAATACACCGTAAGGCGCTAACTTCATCACCATATCAGTGAGTTTGTACATTGCTTCAGCTAGACTTTCAAAAACACGAATAGCGGGTTTACCGTGCTCACCTATAAGCACTAACGAAATACCGAGTGCCACTGCAAATACAATCACTTGCAAAATTTGACCGCTGGCCAATGCCGCAACGGGGTTGGTAGGTACGATATTAATTAACGTATCCATCAATGTCGGCGCTTCTTTTACTTCGCTGACAATTTTTGCACCTTCAAGTCCAAGACCTGCGCCAGGTTGCATGACGTAGCCGACAAGTAAACCAATGCTTATCGCAATTGACGTAGTGCCTAGGTAAAAGCCAAATGATTTAAAGCCAATACGGCCCATTTTTGCCGTGTCTTGCATTGATGTAACACCTACAATCAATGAGCAAAACACCAAAGGAACGATAAGCATTTTAATGGTATTAACAAACAAGGTACCAATAGGTTTTAGGTAACTAGCATCATCCCCTAAGGTGATCCCTGCAATAATACCTAGAACCATACCGATGAGGATTTGTAACCATAAAGGAACTGACATCCAACGAGACCAAACTCGACTTGGAAATGACGGTGCATGTTTTGACATGGGGTAACCTTGCTTGTTTGCGATTGATGTAACTGACTAGTAGTCACGATGTATGAATATCTAGATGATGTCGTTATCAACGTTAAACAATGACACCATCAATAAACTCGGCCGACAAAAATCGGCGCCGCATACTAGCATACCTATTTAGGTTTAATAGATGATCTAGGTCAGTTTACACTGAGCTTCTATTCAAAATTCACTATTAGGCTTCAAATATAAATGTCGTTTCTTTATTGCCGATTTTGACAGGATATAAAGCTGCAGGGGGACATTCCCGTTCGATTAAATAACTCCAATAGTCATCATCAAAACCTGCAAGCCAGTTTGACTCCTCGCCTCTCGACTTTAAAATCAGCCACCACCACACCATTGCCCATAACCCTAAAGTGGCTAAGGTAAGCAGGAAGTGTAACGGATGATTAATATTGGGCTGTGCAGCCCCATTGACTGTAGTAGGATAAACACTATGACAAGGATTATTGACTCGATTAATTCGACTGGGATGTTTGATATATCGGTAAACTCTGAATTGATATTTTGACTTTATCATCACAACCTCTTGCACTGTCACATTGAATAATAAGCATAGCAGCTTAGACTTTAGTCGAATAAAAAATCAGCAACATTTTTACGATTCCCGATATAGGAAGGACGATGATAATAAGAAAAGGCCAAGCATCAGATTTAGCAGCATTAGTTGATTTTAACCAAGCGATGGCATTGGAAACCGAAAACCTCACATTAGATAATGAACGTCTTACAAAAGGCGTGAGCACGATGCTTAATAGCCCAGAAAAAGGCTTTTATCTTGTCGCTGTAGTTGATGGTCAAATAGCGGGATCGTTAATGGTTACCCTTGAATGGAGTGATTGGCGCGCAACTAACTACTGCTGGATCCAAAGTGTGTATATTCGCCCGCAAAATCGCCGCCAAGGAATTTATGCCAAGCTTTATCAAGCTGTAAAATCACTTGCTGAGGAAATAGGCGGCGCTGCGAGTTTTAGATTGTATGTTGAGCACGACAACCACATTGCCCAAAAAACCTATCAATCACTAGGTATGGAGCAAAGCCATTATCTGATGTATGAAGAGATTGCAGAAGGTGCTGAAGAGTAGAGTTCTCAATACGCTGTTGTCAATGTGTACAAAATACAAAAAAGGCTTTCGTAAGAAAGCCTTTTAATCAAACCCGATTAAGCACACAAATTGGTGACTTTTATTGCAAGACCACCTTGGCTGGTTTCACGATATTTCACATGCATGTCTTTACCCGTTTCATACATAGTCGCAATCACTTTATCTAAGCTCACTCTTGGTTCAGAATTACGACGTAATGCCATACGTGACGAATTAATCGCTTTCACCGATGCGATTGCATTTCGTTCAATACAAGGGACTTGAACTTGGCCCGCTACAGGATCGCAAGTTAAACCTAAGTTATGTTCCATACCAATTTCAGCAGCCATACAAACTTGCGCAGGTGAGCCGCCCATTAACTCAGCTAAACCCGCAGCCGCCATAGAACAAGCGACCCCCACTTCACCCTGACAGCCAACTTCCGCCCCAGATATCGAAGCATTCCGTTTGTATAGCGATCCCACAGCAGCTGCGGCTAAAAAGTAACGGCTACATTCTTTTTCACCGACCTTCTGTATGAATTTGTCATAGTAGGCCAACACCGCAGGAATAATCCCTGCTGCACCATTGGTTGGCGAGGTCACAACACGACCACCAGCAGCATTTTCTTCACTAACAGCCAACGCAAATAAATTGACCCAATCAATGATTTCCATAGGATCGGTACTGGTTCGCTCACAGCGAAGTAATTCACGGTGCAAGGCTGGTGCACGACGTGACACTTTTAATGGGCCAGATAACACGCCTTCTGTATGACAACCTTTTACAATCGCATCTTGCATGGTTTTCCATACAAGATTAAACCCACTATACATAGCTTCTTCCGAACGGAAGCACAGCTCGTTTTGCTTCATTAATCCGCTGATGCTTAAACCTGAATCTTTGCAGTGTGCCACTAGCTCATCAGCATAATTAAAGTGATAAGGCACCTTAACGCCACTGGAATGACTTTGAGTAAACTCACTTTCCTCAACGATGAAACCACCGCCGATAGAGTAGTAAGTATTGGAATAAACACACTCATCGCCAATCCAAGCATGTAACGTCATGCCATTTTCGTGCAATGGTAAGGTTGAGCGATGGAAAATCAAGGCATCACGAGGAAAATCAACATGGTGAATCGCATCACCTATAATGATTTCTTGGGTTTTCTCAACTTGGGCAATAAAAGGCTCAATACTATCAATATCAACCGTTTCAGGTTCATTACCCGCCAATCCCATGATGATCGCAATATCAGTATGATGACCCTTACCCGTTAATGATAATGATCCGTACACATCAACCGTGAATTTAGTAATTTGAGTTAGCTTGCCTTGCTCAATCAAGTCATCAATAAAACAATTTGCCGCTTTCATCGGCCCAACGGTATGTGAACTCGACGGACCAATACCAATCTTAAAGATTTCAAATGCACTAAACATATAATTTGCCTCAACGTTTACTGACCCTATCAGCAAACTAAAAACCGTAAGAAAGAGGAACCGTTATTGTTCCTCTAACCATGCTACACAACAGCCTTAATTATCAGAGTGTTAGCTCATTAGGCCGAATAAAATGGCTGTCATTGCCAATAAACCAGCAATCACAACAAACACATTACTGATGCGGCCACGGTAAGCTTTTAATGCAGGAACTTTATAAACGGCATACATTGGCATTAGGTATAAAATCGCCGCAATAATAGGGCCGCCCAACGCTTCAATCATGCCAAGAATGCTTGGGTTAATAACCGCAACAATCCAAATACTGAAAAACATAAAGCCAAGAATAAATTTGTTGAGTTTGGCGTCTGATACTTCTTTATTGCTACTACGAAGTTGCTTAGTGATCATGCCTTTTAAGCCTTCAGTTGCCCCTAAGTAATGACCAAAAAATGAAGAAATAATCGCAATGAACGCAATAATAGGACCAAAGTAACTAACAAATCCGCTTGAGTGAACGTTAGCAAGGTAAGACAGAATCGCTAAGTTTTGATCTTTTGCTTCAGCTAATTGAGCAGGGCTTAAAGACAATACGCACGAGAATACAAATAACATCACGAACCCAACCAGCATCATGGAGGTGTTACGTAAAATCACATCCGCTTTTTTCGAGGCGTTATTGCCATGCTCACGTTTCAATGAAACAGAGAACTGTGAAATAGCAGGAGAATGGTTAAATGCAAACACTAATACAGGAATCGTTAGCCACACAGTCCCTAAGAACTCACCGGTAGAAGGCACAACTTGCATTGCGTCCATCTTCCAATCTGGCATCAAGTAAAATGACATGAAAGCTAAAATAGCAACTAACGGGTAAACCAAAAACTGAGTCACTTTCAGCATGAATTTTTCACCCGCAACCATCACTGACATCATGCCAATAATTAACACTGCAGATAAAAGAATACGTGGCGGTGAAGCAAAGCCAAGTTGATTAACAATAAAACTATCAACAGTGTTCGTAATGCCAACACCATAAATAAGCACAATAGGGAAAATAGCAAAGAAATAAAGCACTGTGATGGCTTTACCAGCACTCACACCGAAATGTTCTTCAACCACTTGGGTGATATCGCTACCTGGATTTTTAGAAGAACATACAAAACGAGATAAACCACGATGAGCAAGGTACGTCATTGGGCCAATGATAATGGCCATTAACACTAACGGCCAAAATCCGCCCATTCCTGCATTGATAGGCAAAAATAAAATGCCTGCACCAACCGCGGTACCAAACAAGCTAAGCATCCAAGTCGTATCTTGGCGTGTCCAGCCTTTTACTGAAGTTTGCTCATCGTGAGCTGAAACTGCAACGTCCTGCGCATTGATTGAATCTCTTTGCATAATAATGACCCTATTAGGTATCTAATTTCACAGCGAAGAATATAGAATTCTAAATTATGAAATATGATCTAGGTCATTTTTTACCCCGACTCACAAAAATTTTAACGCTATATGAGAGCAAAGCACGCAACTGGTACGATCAGTTATTCTAATTGGTAACACTTTAAGATAAATTGTTCAACAAAACATCTAATACAATAACACCTAATAAACCAGCAGCTCACACACAAGCACGGCTTAGGCTATACAATCAATAACCCATATAACGATTGCCATGCTTAACAAATGCCTCAACTATCATCTCTCAAAGAAAGGAAATGACGACTACCCTGTCCTAAGAGCCAGAATCTCAGTTAAATTGATAGGTTCATCATATTGGCTAAATTCAGTATTTTTTTGATCGATAGCGTAAATTGACATGCGATCAGCCAGTTCATTACCTTCAATGCCGATATGAGCAGCCACATGAGCAATATCAATCTGGCCTTTAATGGCGTCATATAATTCGTGTGCTTGTTGTATCACTTCAAGGTTAGCAATATCACCAGCAACTTTTCGCTTCCAACCTTTGGCTTTCCAACCATAGGCCCAGTTGGTAATACAATTAATGGAATATTGCGAGTCACTCAATATTTTAACGGTTTGCTTATCGTTTAAGGCTTTTTCAGCCACCAATAACGCTTGATACAAGGCATTTAGTTCCGCACTATTGTTAGTGCCATTAGGATTAAATAACCCATACCAAAGCTCACTCACTTCACCTTGGCGATAAACCGCCATTCCAGAACCCGCCTTACCAGGGTTTGGCTCACAACCACCATCAGTAAAAACCATGACATCATGGCTGAAAAGATCAATATTCGTCGTCTTAATTGACTCTACTTTACTGGTACTTTGGCTGATACTTTTACCGCTCGCTTTTTTGCTAGCTGGCTTTCCAATACTACTTGAGGCTGCCCCTGCAAATGCCGCTTTAGCTTGCGCCTCAGTGGGAAACGACTTGTATTTGGCTTGAGGAAACTTATCCACCAACTTCTTGGTGTAATCCCAACTGGTAAAAATACCCGTCTCTCGACCTGACCAGACAACATAAAACTTCTTTGCCATGATGACTCTCTGTAAAATAGCGTAAGATACTTAATGCGCATCAGTGTAGCTTATGCCGCTACTAAAATAACTAATTGAATATAAAACTATGTCAAATCCTACTCAGCTTGAAACGCAGCCTCTGCATGATAAAAAATCAATTGGCGAGAAAACAATTGCACAACTGACCATAATTGTTGGTTCTAAAAATCCAGTAAAAGTGAATGCCGCCAAAGTTGCGTTCAGCCAATATTTCCCCCATCACCAAATACATTGCATTGGCAAACATGCTCCCTCTCTTGTCGCAGATCAACCCATGACCGAGCAAGAAACAAAACAGGGGGCAATTAATCGTGTTCAATTTTGCCAGTCTGAAGACTTAGCAAACACAATGGCAGAAACAAAAGCCGACTTTTACATCGCTATGGAAGGCGGGGTTGATCAATTTGATCACGGCCCAGCCACCTTTGCCTATATGGCCATCATTCATCAGCAGCAAATATCTATTGGTCGCAGTGCACTACTGCCATTACCAGCTCAAGTGTATCAATCATTACAACAAGGTGAAGAGCTTGGCCATGTTATGGATCGTTTATTTAATACTGACAACATCAAGCAAAAAGGCGGTGCAATTGGTCTGTTAACACAAGGGTTAGCAACACGAGAAAGTATTTATACCCAAGCCATTATTTTAGCAATGGCCCCCTTTATAAATGCCGAGATATTCAACAGTTAATTTGCTAACGGAATATCAAGCTTTTGTTTAACGCAAAAGCTTGATAACTTCAAAGTAACTGCATTCCATAGGAGAAATAAATGGAATATCAACGCATTCCTCATACCAGTCTTGATGTCAGTAAGATTTGCCTAGGCACTATGACCTGGGGAGAACAGAACTCACAACAAGATGCTTTTGAACAACTCGATTACGCCCTAAGTCGCGGTGTTAACTTTATTGATACTGCCGAAATGTATCCCGTTCCGCCAAAAGCTGAATCTCAAGGCGAAACAGAACGGATTATTGGCCAATATTTATCTCAGCGTGGTAACCGCGATAACCTAGTGATTGCCACAAAAGTGTCTGCAGCAGGTGTTAAAAGCGACTTTATCCGACCTAATATGGCGTTAGATTGGGTAAATATTCATCAAGCAGTTGATGCATCGCTTGAGCGATTACAGGTCGATACAATTGATTTGTATCAAGTACATTGGCCAGACAGAAATTGTAACTATTTCGGCGAGCTTTTATATCACCATGATGAAGAAGAACATCAAACGCCCATTCTTGAAACATTAGAAGCGTTAGCTGAAGTCGTTCGCCAAGGAAAAGTGCGTTATATCGGAGTATCAAATGAGACGCCTTGGGGGCTGATGCAATACCTTCGCCTTGCAGAGAAACACGACTTACCTCGAATCGTTAGCGTGCAAAATCCTTATAATTTACTGAATCGTAGTTTTGAAGTAGGGATGTCTGAAATTAGTCACCGGGAAGAGCTGCCTTTACTGGCATATTCACCGCTCGCTTTCGGTGCGCTAACAAGTAAATATGAAAATAACCAGTGGCCAGAAAAAGCCAGACTGACCTTGTTCAAGCGATTTGCTCGCTACAATGCCACCCCAATGGCACTTGAAGCAACCCAAGCTTATATTGAGTTAGCTCGAGAGTTCAATCTAAGTCCAACACAAATGTCACTGGCTTTTGTAAATAGTCGACGCTTTGTTGCCTCTAATATTATTGGCGCAACGACGCTAGATCAGCTTAAAGAAAACATCGACAGTCTTGATGTAACCCTTAGCCCTGAATTATTGGCAAGAATTGATGAATTGTCTTTACGTTACCGAATGCCTTGCCCTTAATAAACTGCTTAATCGTTCATGCTAGACTTGCAATAAGCGCCACTTTCTATGAAGATCGTGGCGTTTCTATTTAGGGCTTAGCCCAATTTCTATTTATCGACAATGCTTGAATCCGCGCGAGTTATTTAAGGTTGGCGTTAATAAAGTGAGTTTGCAATGACGAAAGCTTTTGAACATGATGCGATTAGAGCCCAATTTCCCACCCTATTTCAACAGATTGATGGGCAACCGTTATGTTATTTAGATACTGCGGCGACGAGCCAAAAGCCTCAGTCCGTCATCAATGCTGTGAATCAGTATTATCAACTAAATAATGCCAATGTTCACCGGGCTGCTCATCAATTATCAGCTCGAGCAACCCACGACTATGAGGCTGTACGTAGCCAAGTTCAAGGGTTTATCAATAGCAATCGAGTCGATGAAATCATCTTTACTCATGGAACTACTGAGTCAATCAATATGGTGGCGCATGGATTAACTGCACAATTTGATAAAGACGATATTATCTTGGTCGATACAGCCGCCCATCATGCCAATATTGTCCCGTGGCAACAACTGGCAAAGCAAACTGGCGCCATCATTAAGCCAATTCCACTCAATAATGATTTAACGATCGATGTTGATGCGTATGAGCAGTTGCTGTCATTAGCACCCAAATTAGTCGCCCTAACCCATGTGACTAATGCATTAGGCACAGTTAACCCGATCATAGAATTAACTCAAAAAGCCAAACAAGCAGGTGCCATCACCTTAGTTGATGGCGCGCAAGCCATCGCTCACTTTGCTATTGATGTTCAACAAATTGGTTGTGATTTTTATGTATTTTCAGGCCATAAAATGTATGGTCCAACAGGGGTTGGCATCCTTTATGGTCGCTACCAGATATTAGATACCTTAACCCCGATGTTAACGGGTGGGGAAATGATCAAAACGGTCAGCTTTAACGGTACGGAGTTTGGTCGTTTGCCTAACAAATTAGAAGCTGGCACCCCAGCTATTTCTGCCGTCATCGGTTTAGGCGCTGCAATTAGCTTTATGAGTGACTTACCCAGTGATTTGGTTGAGCAACATGAGCAAACTTTACTGCACTACTTACAGCAACAACTGGCTCAGTTGGGTGACATAAGCCTCTATGGCGCAGGTTCTAATAATGTTGGAGTTGTCGCTTTTAACCTTGCTGGTGAGCATCATCAAGATGTGGGCATATTACTCGATCAGCAAGGTATTGCCGTTCGGTGTGGCCACCATTGCGCCATGCCATTAATGCAGCACCTAAACCTTAAAGGCTGTTGTCGTGCATCCATTGGTTTATACAATAATAAGCAAGATATTGACCTATTTATCGATGCACTTCGTAAAGTTAAAGAATTACTGTTATAACTTAACCTTAACTCGCTTAAACCTTTACAGCTTAACCGTAATAGTATTTAGTCATTCCCATTGAGGCCTATTTTGAATAACCCAGCATCAGAAAACATACTCGTTGATATGCCAGATAAAAGCTGTTTTATACCATTAGATGACAAGGTTTCTCAGGCTGTTCTCGCCATACAACAGGCAACAAACTGGCAAGATAAATATCGCCAAATTATGCTGGTAGGTAAGGTACTTGCTCCATTAAATGAAACGTTTAAAGTAGAAGCCGCTCAAGTGAAAGGATGTGAAAGCCAAGCTTGGCTATATCACTATCAAGATGCAGATAAACACTTTTTTTGTGCTGACAGCGATTCACGTATAGTTAAGGGTCTTATTGCTATACTGCTCGATGCGACTCACGGAAAGACCTCTGCTGAAATTACTTCATTTGATTTAGAGCGTTATTTTTCACATTTAGGGCTAAGTGGCCAATTAAGCCCGTCGCGTACCAATGGCGTAACCGCCTTAGCCAATGCTATAAAGCAATTTGCCGCAACATAATCAGCTTCACATGATTACAAGCGTCTAAAAAGGAAACCACATGACAACAAGCGCTTGTAACCAAAGCCGACGACAACTTCTCAAGGGCATTGCCGCCGCCAGTCTTCTCTGCCCGCTTTACAGCTCTTCTGTACTTGCGCAATCAAATAAGCGCCTTTATATCGATGGACTTAGTTTTCTTCCTGATAACCTTGATGATGTGCGCGCATCAAAACTAGATGCGTACATTTGTGATATTTCTGATATAGAAGCGATTACTCAGCCCGATGGCACCACAAACTATAAACGCAGTTATAAAGCCTGCATTGCCAGCATTAAAGAAGCTCAGCAACGGGTAATAGACAATCCAGATATTTTATTACAGGGTCTCAGTGGGCGTGATATTGCTAGCGCCAGGGCTGAAAAACGCACTGCAGTTTATTTTCAAATACAAGGTGCCGATTGTGTTGAAGATGATAACTTTTCAGGTGAAGGTCAGCAGTGGCAACGCTTGAATGAGTTTCATCAGCACGGATTACGGGTATTGCAATTAACCCACCATTACGGAAATCGTTTTGCGGGGGGCGCATTAGATAATGACGGCAACCAAGGGTTAAACAAACCGCTAACTGATGACGGTAAACAGCTCATTAGTGCACTCAACCAGCGTAATATTCTTATTGATGTTAGTCATTCCAGTCCGCAAACCGCGTTAGATACAGCCAAAGCGAGCCAAATGCCCATAGTACAAAGTCACGGCGCTGTACGCTCTATTGTAAATAACGCCCGCTGTTCACCTGATGAGGTTATTAGAGCCATTGCAGATACTGGCGGCGTATTTGGGGTATTTATGATGAGCTTTTGGCTAACCAACGATCCTGTGCCCACAATTGATGATTATGTACGTCAATTAGATAGAGTTGCCAGAATCGGCGGGGTGAACGCTGTTGCGATTGCCAATGATTATCCGCTGCGAGGTCAAGAAAACCTGTTAGCGTTAGATAACAATAACAAAGAAGGTGTAAAGCAATACCACGAATGGTGGCAAAGTTTAGCAGCAAAAAATGTCTTAGGTTTTGAGAACTTGCCTCAGCACGTCGTGATACCGGAACTAAACCATATAGACAGAATGAATCGAATCGATGATGCCTTAGCTAAAGCTCGCTATAAATCTAGCGATCGTGACCGCTTTTTAGGAGGCAACTGGCAACGTGTGCTTAATCAGGTGTTGATCTAACCCCTTAATCGATGTTCAAAAATGCGCTAATACATACCCAATGCTGGGTTAGTCCCCAGCATCATCTCCCCTCGTTTGCCTAAAAGGCTATTTATTTACTGACTAAATGACTAAATGACTAATTGGCTAAATAAGCAAATTTCTTTATTCCAAAAATCCCCATTTAGAATAACGTTAAAATAGCAACCCTCAACGTTAATAAAACGCGAGTTGAAACAGTCATCTATATTTTTCCTTTCAAAAATAATCTACTTTCAAATGCCTCTGTATTAATTACTGACAATTCTAAATATCAAAAACAACCATTTCATTTTTTGAAATTCATTTTATATTGCAACATATTCCATTGGTTTAAATAATAACAATAAAATTTATACTTACATCACATTAATAACAGTTTTTAATAGATTAAATATTGTTTTATTTGAATTTTTACACCTAAACGATATAAAAAATGAACATGGTAAGACATATAGCACCCTTTACTAATTTAACTTTACAAAACATAGATCTAGCTCAAAAAAACACATAACAGAATGATGCGAAGCGCAAATTTAAACATCAAAAAAAGGATTTTCCATGTATAAATTTACATAAAAATGACTGTCTCATATTCTAATAAAACAAAAGTTATTATTTACAAAAAACTTGTTATGAATATGAATTCAAGTACTTTAAAAACAATCTTTGGGCTATTTTTATATAGCATTTTAATCACACAAGTTAATGCTCAAGAGATGAGAACTGTTCATGGAAAAACCATGGGCAATAAATATAAGGTCTCTTGGACAGCAGAAAAAATCACACCAGCTCATATGGCAAACATTCGAGCACAAATAGAAACTCGTCTCGAAAGCGTCAATCAATCAATGTCTACTTGGCGTGAAGATTCTGAAATCAGCCAAATTAACCAAACACCTAAAAATACGCCTATCACTATCAGTCGAGACATGAAATACGTCATGACAGAGGCACTGCGCATTGCTGAATTAACAAACCATACATTGGACGTAACTGTTGCGCCATTAGTTAATTTATGGGGGTTTGGGCCAGACGGTAAAGCAATCGAAGTCCCGACTCAAAAAGCCATCGACAATGCCAAGCAATACGTTGGGATCCAACATATTAAAATCGAAAACAATCAACTGACAAAAACAATTGATGGCTTAGAGATTGATCTGTCTTCAATTGCCAAAGGCTTTGGAGTCGATGTCGTTGCCGATGTAATGGAGCTGAATGGTATTCACAATTACCTTGTCGATATCGGTGGTGAATTACGAATAAAAGGACTTAACGCTGAGCAACAAGCATGGAAAGTCGGAATCGATAAACCTTTTGCTTACTCAACCGGGCAAATGGAAATTATTAATCCAGGAAATGCAGCCGTCGCCACCTCGGGTGATTACCGTAAGTACTTCGAAAAAAACGGCCACCACTTCTCTCATTTAATTGATCCACGCTCAGGTAGACCCGTTGCTCACACTGTGGTTTCAGCCACAGTAATTGAAAAATATTCTATGACAGCAGATGCATTAGCAACAGCATTTATGGTGCTCTCTGTCGAAGAATCATTGGCTATCGCCAATGAACACCAAATCCCAATCATGATCATTGAGGATAAGTTTGGCAAGTTGATTACTCACCATTCTGAGAGCTTTAAAAAATATATAAAAGAATAGTTATCAAACTATTAATAGGGGAAAAACGATGAAAAAAACTTTTAAATTAAGCGTTCTTTGTATCGCTATGCTTGGCCTAACCGCGTGTAGTGATGATGACACTGATACGTCAGGTCTTGAAAACCAAATTGAGCAATTAGAAGCTCAAAACGCTGAGCTAAATACTAAAAATACAGAACTAACAGCAGCAAATGATTCTTTAGTAGAAGACAATGCTAACTTAGTGACTAAAGCGGATGAATTACAAACTAAGGCCGTTGGTTATATTTCTACTTTTGCACACCAATGTGCTGAAGAAGGCGTTAACTTTGATTATATCGACCCAAATGCACCTGCAGATGAAGAGCCACTTGTAGCGGCATTCGCTTCTGCAATGGCATCTGATGACTGTATGAGCTGCCATAACTATGAAGGTAGCGACCCTGCTAATGTTCCACATGGCGATTACGGTACTTGTAGTAACTGTCATGATAATCCACATGATGAAACGCCGCCGGTAGATCCAGGCGATCCACAAGATCCAACGTTCCCACAACCTGAGCCAGATGACACATTAGTCGATGGTAAAACAGGTGCATCAGGTTCGTTCTACTACGGCACTGGCTCATTCTTAAATGCCGATTACCTAGCTCAACGCTTAAATGGCAGCATTTACAACTACGAGTGGAAAGAAGTGTCAGATGGTAGCGGCGCTAAAACACTGAAAACAGCTTGTGGCCTTCAAAACCGTGAATACATGGCAGACATGTTCCCGAACGATGGTAAAGAATACCAATTAAGCGCAATCAAAAACCAAATGGGCGCTAAATTAGTCACTACAGTAAACAAGTTTACTGATGATGAAACAGCTGAAATGGTAGAAACACCAAACGTGGCGATTTTCGGCTACGGTATGAAGCTTGAAGACGACGGAAACTATTATGTTTCAATGAGTATCGGTAAAAACAATACTTGTTATAACGCTGTCACTGAAGGTGAAACTCGTTTAGCTTACTATGAATACTCTCCGATGCTTTCAGCCAAATTTGAGCGCAACATGGGTGCACGTATCTTAGGTACGATTGATTACGAGCGTACTGCACTTAAAGGCTTTGATTGGGTCACTGAAGTTCCTGGTCTAGGTGCTGGCGAAGACTTTACTCCATCAGATGTTGATTGGACAAAAGTAGGTGCATGTTCACTGGTTATTAAAGTTGATGGCATTATTCCACTAGGTTAATAACCCAAAGTAATACGATTACAATATATATCGTTACTGTAAGCGCTTCTGTCACTCCCTCAGAAGCGCTTTTTTATGTGTACAAGTACGTGCTGAGCTTTTACCAACCACGCTTTGTAGCCTCTTCACAACGTCGTTAATTTACTCCCTGATACGCTATTAAATAGCATGTCGTTAAAAGCCATTTTGTAGTGGCTTTCAAACCGACAATTGAATCAACAGATCTATGCCAGAAACTCAAGTAAAAATCTCATTCAAGAGACTCAACCGAAGTGCTATATCGAGGAACTACATTAAAAAGCTGTATTGAAGAACTTAAATGAAAGGCTTAAATAAGAAGCTTAAGCAAATCCGATGTTACCCATTAGACAGAATTATCACATTCAGCCAAGTATGAGACATAAAAAAGCTGAAACCTCAGTTTCAGCTTTTGATTTTACTTTGTAACTTAATGGTTAATCACCAAAGTCATCAAGTAGAATATTTTCTTCTTCAACACCTAAACTTTCTAGCATGTTAATGACAGAAGAGTTCATGATTGGAGGGCCACACATATAGAATTCACAATCTTCTGGGGCTTTGTGGTCTTTAAGGTAATTCTCAAGCAGCACCGTATGAATAAAGCCTGTGTAACCTTGCCAATTATCTTCCGGTAAAGGATCTGACAGTGCGACATGCCATTCAAAGTTATCATTTTCAGCTGCTAATGTATCAAAATCATCTTGATAGAAAATTTCTCTTGCAGAACGTGCACCATACCAGAATGACATCTTACGTTTGGTCTGCTTACTTTTAAGCTGATCAAAGATATGTGAACGCATGGGTGCCATACCAGCACCACCACCAATAAACACCATTTCAGCATCAGTCTCTTTAACAAAGAACTCACCAAATGGTCCTGAAATCGTGACTTTATCACCCGCTTTCAGATTAAAAATGTACGAAGACATTTGTCCTGGTGGTAAATCATTTGTTGGCGGAGTAGCAATACGTACGTTCAACATAATGGTTCCCTTTTCATCAGGGTAGTTAGCCATTGAATACGCACGTAAAACATCTTCATCGACTTTTGATACTAAGCTAAATAGATCAAAACGCTCCCAGTCATCTCGATATTGATCAGGTATATCGAAATCAGCATATTTCACTTCGTGAGCTGGTGCTTCTATTTGAATGTAGCCTCCAGCTTTAAAGTGAACCTCTTCACCTTCAGGTACCTTTAACAGTAACTCTTTAATAAAGGTGGCTTGGTTATTGTTTGAGACGACTTCACATTGCCACTTTTTAACACCAAATATCTCTTCGTCTACTTCTAGTTCCATGTCAGTTCGCACAGCAACCTGACAAGCTAAACGACAACCTTCTTTAGCTTCTTTTTTCGTTATGTGGTCAAGTTCAGTAGCCAGAATATCTCCGCCACCAGACTTAACTGTCACACGACATTGGCCACATGTGCCACCACCGCCGCATGCAGACGGAATGAATATATTCTGTCCTGCAAGGGCGCCTAACAATTTGTCACCAGCTGGAGTGCGAACACTCTTATCAGCCTCACCATTAATCCCAATGGTGACATCGCCAGTGTTAACTAACTTACTTTTGGCGAATAAAATTACCATTACCAGCAAACTTACCACAATGGTAAACATGCCTATGCCGATTGCCATTTCCATTAAATGTACCTTCTCAACAATGTGTCATTACTCAGAGAATTCGAGTTCACTTTTGTCACTATCTTTTTTGCCAGCATTACAGCGTGATACCAGCAAATGACATAAACCCTAGCGCCATTAATCCAGTGGTAATAAAGGTAATACCGATACCCTGTAAGCCAAGTGGAATCGCATGGAATTTCATCCGCTCACGTAAGCCCGCTAACAAGATAATCGCCATTGCCCAGCCCACAGCACTACCACCAGCAAACACCATAGATTCAACTAAGTTGTAATCGCGGTTCGCCATAAAAATTACCCCAGCAAAAATGGCACAGTTTACTGTTAAAAGTGGTAAGAAAATCCCCAGAGACTGGTACAACGTTGGAATATAGCGCTCTAAAAACATTTCCAAAATTTGTACTAACGCCGCAATAACCCCAATAAAGGTAATCAACTGTAAGTAACTAAGGTTTAACTCAGGAAAGCCAGCCCAGGCTAATGCACCTGGCGCAAGTACGTTAACGTATATGACCTGGTTTAACGGCACAGCCAGCATCATCACCACGATAACGGCAATCCCTAAACCGAAAGAAGTCGACACTTTCTTAGATACAGCAAGAAACGTACACATACCTAAGAAAAAAGACAGCGCCATATTGTCGATAAACGCAGCTTGAATAAATAAATTAATATAATGTTCCATTGCCATTACCCTCTCTTACGCTGCACAACATTGATGGCCCAAATCATCACGCCGATCAAAAAGAATGCGCTAGGCGGTAAGGTGAACATTTCATTTGCCAAATACCAACCATCGTTTTCAATGGTGGTAAATATTTCATGACCAAATAAGGTCCCACGCCCCAACAGTTCACGAACAAATGCGACACCCAGTAAGATAACGCCATATCCCATAGCATTACCGAGGGCATCAACCAAGGCGAGATGCGGTGGGTACTTCATCGCAAATGCTTCAGCACGTCCCATGATGATACAGTTAGTGATAATCAAGCTGACAAAAACAGATAACTGCTTAGACAACTCGTATGCCACATCTTGAAGTACCATGTCGACAATGATGACCAAAGAAGCAATCACAGTCATCTGCGCAATGATCCGCACACTGTTTGGGATAAAGTTGCGAATGGTCGAAATGATTAAGTTAGATGACACCAGTACAAATGTCACCGCAAGCGTCATCACTAATGCCGTTTGCATAGAGTTACTGACAGCTAGAGCAGAACAGACACCCAATACTTGCATCGCAACAGGGTTATTAGCAAAAATAGGCGATGTTAAAATCTGCTTAGTAGAAATAGCACTACTCATGACTTAGCCTCCGCTTGAGCAAACTGCTTAAGAAAGGTTTGAAAACCTTCTACTCCAAACCAAAACTCAACCGCACGCTGAATACCGACACCAGTTCGAGTCGCTCCACTCACACCATCAACCCCATGAATGTCACCTTCTTTAGCGCCACCTTTGACGACTTTAATAGCAATCTTGCCTTGTTCATCAAATAGCTGTTTGCCTTTCCATAAGTCAGTCCATTGTGGATCGGTAACAAAGTCAGCAATACCAGGTGTTTCACCATGTTCGTAGAAAATGATATTTTCAACCGTATTCAAATCAGGCTTGACTGCTAAATAGCCATAAATCATTGACCATAAACCTTTGCCATATATAGGCATAACGACGCTCGATAAGCTGCCTGATTCATCTCGAACTTCAAAAATTCGAATATTATCCGCACGAGTCTTAATCTTGGCGGTATCTTTTTTAGGCTTAGATGAACTATCAGGATTGATTGCCGCCATGCGGTCATCGAAATCAAGTAGGTTTTCTTGTGCGACATATTCACCAGAATCCAGATTCACCATCTTAGGTGTCACTCGCTCGGCAAAGAGTTCACGAAAATCGCCATTACTGATATCAACATTGGCTGCACGCAACACAAACTGCTGTATTTCGTCTCGTTTTTTGGCCAACTTACGTTCTTTGAGAATTTCAGCGGTCCCGGTAATCATAAACGAACACACTAAACTCAAACTGATGATAAATATCATCGTGCCTGCGACAGTATCTTTCTTAAAGGCCATGACGTTTTAGTCTCCGTTTAATGTTGGCTTGAGCCACCAGATAATCGAATAGCGGTGCCCATAAATTCGCAAACAAAATCGCTAACATAATGCCTTCAGGAAGTTTTACGTTTAGTACTCGTATCAGCACAGTCATAAAACCAATTAATGCGCCGTAGGCATATTTGGCATTGCGCGTGTATGAAGCGGTCACAGGGTCCGTTGCCATAAACATCATGCCTAAGGCAAAGCCACCTGTCACAAGGTGCCATGTCCACGGCATTGCAGCGATAGAGTTTTTGCTAGGGCCAACAAGATTGAATAAAATCGCCGTGGCAATCATCCCTAACAACACACCAGCGACCACTCGCCAATCGGCAACACGAGTGAGTAATAACACGCCACCACCAATCAAAATGGCTAAGGTGCTTGTTTCCCCAATCGAACCAGGAGTAAAGCCTAAAAAGGCATCCATCCATTTAGGATCTGACAGCGCACCTAACCAACTGACATCAGCGTAAAGGTTAGCGCGACTCGCTGCAGCTTCGGTTAATGTAGTAGCGCCAGCGAAGCCGTCTACCGCGACAAACTGACTAATTGCAGCCACTTCTGTCGGATATGCAAAATAAATAAAGGCGTAACCCGCTAAGGCAGGATTTAAGAAGTTATACCCCATGCCGCCAAACATCTCTTTCGCGACAATCACCCCAAAACACACGCCAATAGCAATAATCCACAACGGTGTTGAGACTGGCACAATAATCGAGAACAACAAGGCTGTGATGAAAAAGCCTTCGTGAAGTTCTTGCTTACGCATTTTGGCAAAAATCACTTCCCAAAATAAGCAAACGATTAATGTGGCAAGATAAATTGGTACATAGTAGCTGGCACCATAAGCAAACAAACTCAGTAAGCCTGATTCACTTGTCAGTGGTCCAAAAACCGCATTAAAAATAACTAATTGCCAACTATCAGGTTGAGTAGCACCTGCTGCTATGGCGATTTGAGCTTGAAGCCCTAAGTTGTACATGCCAAAAAGCAGCACAGGCAGTAAACACATACCCACAATGTGCATAGTACGTTTGACGTCAATAGCATCACGTACATGTACTTTACCCTTGGTGCTTCGGCCACGTGCAATCCATAAAGAGCGCAAATAGCTTTTCATCGAGTGCCCGTGAGCGTAATACTGCTCTTGCTTACCCGGTTTATTTTGTTGCTGACCCATTAACCTTCCCTCTCGATAATATCCAAGCAAGCACGTAACTCTTTACCGAAGTCATACTTTCCGGGACAAACAAAAGTGCATAACGCTAAGTCTTCTTCGTCTAATTCTAATGCGCCTAATAGCTGAGCTTCATCAGTATCACGAACCACTAAATCTCTGACGAGTAAGGTAGGTAAAATATCCAAAGGCATCACACGTGCTAATTGGCCAAACGCCATCATTGCCCGTGGTGAGCCCCCCGCATGAGTGGTGAAATCGAATAGCTTTTTCGTACGGCTAAAACCCGACATCATAATGCCAGTAAGGGAGAACTTTTCTTTATTGCGTCTCACCCACGGCAAAAGCTCATGGCGAGCATTTTCAGTTAACACGCTAACTTGGGTGTGATAACGACCTAAGTAGTTATAAACCCCTACAGCAGTATGACCTGAGAGCACAGATCCCGACACGACTCGAGACTGAATATCTTTGATTTCTTTCTCTACCATTTCACCTAAATCGGCACCAAGCTGGGTACGAATCAATCGTGGGTTTAACACATTGGGGCCCGCTAACGCGACAACACGTTCGTTGAATAACTCACCCGTTTGAAATAGTTTGCCAAACGCAATGACATCTTGGTAACCAATATGCCAAACCACATTTTCAATGTTTACAGGATGAAGAAAATGAATATGCGTGCCCACAAGACCTGCAGGATGTACCCCACCAAACTGGTGTGAATCTACTTGCTGAGCATCACTGCCGGGTAAACTCGCGCCTTCATCATGACAGAGCATGACTTTGCCATCAGTTAACCGAGACAGTACTTGTAAGCCTTGACTGAATGCTGCCTCATGCTCTGCAATCACAATGCGAGGATCCGCCGCTAACGGATTGGTATCCATCGCAGTGACAAAAATTGCATTCGGAGTTGCATCAAGGGCAGGAATACGTGAAAAAGGACGGGTGCGAAGTGCAGTCCACAAACCGCTATTGACGAGATTACTCTTTACCCTATCCCGAGATAAAGCCAGCACATCATCAGCAATGTCAAAACTCACCGACTCGTCGCCTTCACAGCGAATAACAACAGATAATAATACGCGTTTTTCACCGCGATTAATGCTGATGACTTCACCACTTGCTGGTGCTGTGAATTTTACTCCTGGTGTTTTTTTGTCTTCAAAAAGTACCTGGCCTTTTTTGACCATATCCCCTTCTTCAACCAGCATAGTCGGTTTTAAACCAACGTACTCTTCACCAAGAATTGCTACTCTCGACGTCGCTTTTATTGATTCGATGACTTGTTGCGGTTCCCCCGCGATAGGCACATCAAGGCCTCGTTTAATTGTTATAACCTGATTTGAGGATCCAGCCATTACTTGTAACCTTTAAAATTCAGATACCACATATTAAATAAATTTGTGAGCTAAATCCGCTATTGAAGTCACACCTTTTAAATATAATGTGAAATAAATGTACGACAAAAAACGAATTTGAGCTAAAACTTTGAACTGAGTCCGAGATAAAATTTCAATTATGAAACTAAAAAACGGCCCAATAAGCACAAAAACTCACCAAGCGCTGTTGATGTAGCACAACATACTACCAAACAACATAGACCTAGATCACAGTAAACTCAACAATATCTGTATGACAGTGAAATGAAATTTCTTGGAGGATGTTAACGTTCTTCTTGATGAAAAACGCAAATGTTAACATTGAAGATTAAAAATAGTCTAAAAGTAAAAACACGGCACAAGCAAAGCACTTATACCGTGTCAAAAATAGTGAGTAATGGTTAAGCTAGTGCAGAAAGCTGCTTCCCATCGATCACTTGAATGGCGCTTAAGTAATCCAGCAAGGTATTTACTTGAGTGGTTAAATCACCTTTACTGGTATCAATGGTCAATTCAGCTGCAAGGGGCTGCTCATAAGGCGAAGATATGCCAGTAAAATTCGCTATTTCTCCACTTCTTGCTTTGGCATAAAGCCCTTTAGGATCGCGAGCTTCACAGACACTCAAAGGCGTTGATACATGAATTTCAATGAACTTCCCCTCAGGAAATAATGCTCTCACGCGTTCTCTTTCTGCCAAAGTCGGTGAAATAAAAGCTGATAGCACCACTAAACCTGCATCAACCATTAACTTAGCAACTTCACCGACACGACGTAGATTTTCGTCTCGATCTTCCAAGCTAAAGCCTAAATCTTTACATAAACCATGACGAACATTGTCACCATCAAGTAGATAGGTA
This sequence comes from Shewanella sp. ENK2, assembly GCF_043568515.1. NCBI lineage: Bacteria > Pseudomonadati > Pseudomonadota > Gammaproteobacteria > Alteromonadales > Shewanellaceae > Shewanella > Shewanella sp. ENK2. The sequence continues at coordinate 981,683 of NZ_CP171406.1, forward strand.
TGGAAGCCTGACTCAAATAAAGCTCGTTCAAGTGCTCCCGCTAACGTTGACTTACCTGAACCTGAAAGCCCTGTAAACCAAAGCAACACTGGACTTTGACCTTTCTGGTCACCTCTGGCGGCTTGGTCAATTGCATGTTGATGCCATACTATGTCTGTCATAAAGACTCCAAATTCAGCCTAATTTGCTGATTACTTAAAAGGAAATACGATTGGTACAACAGAAATCACAACCGCAGAATAAAGCACCGACATCGGTAACCCTAAACGAACAAAATCACTAAACTTATAATTGCCTGCGTTAAATACCATGAGATTTGTTTGATAACTGTAAGGCGAAATAAAACTGGCACTTGCCCCAAAAACTACCGCCATGATGAAAGGTCTTGGATCCAGTCCATAATTAACGGCTACGGCATAGGCAACAGGAAAAGACAGCGCAGCTGCAGCATTGTTGGTTATCAACTCAGTGAGAATCAAAGTAACAAAGTAAATCCCCACAAAAGCCGCAAAATAGCCATATCCATTCAACACGCCAAGCATTCCTTGCGCCATGACATCCGCAAGCCCTGTTTCAAGCATTAAATTTGCTAGACCCAGTGCACTACCAACAATCACCACCAGCTCAATAGGAAACCGACGTTTAATTTCGGTCATATTCACAGCACCAATCGCCAGCAAGCCTAATAGCAACAGCACCAAGCCTTTAGCTAAGGGTAAGATATTTGCAATACTGGCTAATATGGTTATAGCAAAGCCAAACAAAACTAAATTACTGCGTTTGCTATCTAACCTAACGCTAAGATCTAGGCCGCTAATGGCAGCAAAATCCGTAGTCAACCTCGGATTAGTCGAAAAGCTATCGCCAGGCGTAATTAATAAAACATCACCTGGTTGTAATTCAATATCGCCAAGCCCCCTTTTAACGGAAGGTGACCACGCCTAATTGCCATTACAGCCGCATCGTACTCTTCACGAAAACGCGCATCCTTTAAGCTAGTTCCCACTAATTTAGACGCAGGAGACAGCACTGCTTCTACAAGGTTTTGACCTTTAGCTTGTTGCTTGCCGAACCACTCCAAACCATCAAATTGATGCAATAGTTCAACTGACTCAACAGCACCACTAAAACGCAGTACATCGCCAGCTTGTAGCACTAACTGAGGTGGCACTGGACAGATTCGAATACCACTGCGCTCTAACTCGACTAAATACAATTTTTTAAGCGCGCGTAAACGGTTATCGACAACACTTTTCCCCACCAAGGCAGATGTATCGGCGACATGCGCTTCTAACAAATAAGGTAATGACTCTTCTGCCGTATCTACCCGCCTATCAGGAAGTGTATTGGCGATTAACATTAACAACACGATGCCGCTTACAACCAGTACGATACCAACCAATGTAAATTCAAAAAAACCAAGCGGTTTCAAGTTGGCATTTTCAACAAACGAATTAACGATTAAGTTAGTTGAGGTGCCAATTAATGTGAGCGTGCCCCCTAATATCGCAGCATAATTTAGCGGTAGTAGAAGCTTAGCTGGCGCATGGGTTTGATTGCGGCGAACAACACCAATCAGTGAAGCAACAACAGCCGTATTGTTTGTAAATGATGATAATAAAGCAGTAGAAACACCCAACTTAGCTAACGTCATTGGCAGTGAACTATTGCCTATCATTTGACTCAGCCTCGCCAAGAGGGATGTCTTCTCTAAGGCAATCGCTGCTAACACGAGCAAGATTAAGGTAATTAAGCCGTTATTGGTAAAGCCAACAAGAGCACTCGATATATCAACCAACCCGAATAAGTAAGTGGTTAACAGTGCAAAAAAGAACAGTGCGGCAGGCGACGCAAGACCAGCGACTAACCCGCCAACCAAGGCAATTAATATAATAGCCAGCTGCCACACTTCACTCATTGATTATTTTCCAAAGACACTAATATCTTTCGCTTCCCAATGAGGGTAATGCTTACGTATTAGTGCATTTAACTCAACTTCAAATGGAGTAAATTGAGAGTCAGCTTGCAAACTACCTTGCTGACCTGCAACAACCATCGCAGCCCCAACAGTTGCATTGGTTAGACGATCGATAACGATCATGCCGCCAGTGTCACGCACTAATATATAAGGATCTAAAATAATCGATTCAGTGAGCTCTAAATGGACTCTTGCAATTGCATTCAATGGCAGACTGTCAGCATCACTTTTTGCTAGTGTATTCACATCAACCACATATTCGATTGAACTAACACTTGCTTGAGTCTTTTTACCTGCCACTTTAACGTCATACTGCACACCAATCTGTAGAGGTTTTTCATCCATCCACACAATGTCAGCCTGAATTTGGTTTGCTAGTGCAGGTGCACTGTCGGGCTTTGCAATTAAGTCGCCACGGGAAATATCAATTTCATCTTCTAATGTAATTGTAATGGCTTGACCTGCAACGGCTTCTTCTAAATCATCGTCAAAAGTGACCAAGCGAGCAACCTTGCTACGCTTACCAGAAGGTAGAGCAACGACCTCATCACCGACTTTAAATGAACCAGAAGCTAAAGTACCGGAGAAACCTCTAAAGTCTAGATTTGGGCGCTGAACATACTGCACAGGGAATCGAGCTGGCAAGTCGGCTAATTCACGCTGTGTATCAATGGTTTCTAATAGCTCTAATAAAGTGCCACCTTGATACCAGTCAGTTTGCGAACTGCGGTCAACAACATTGTCACCTTTAAGCGCTGACAGTGGCACAAAGTGAAGGTCAAGCTCACCAAAATCTTTAACGAACTCTTTAAAGTCGGCTTCTATTTTATTGAACACTGACTCATCAAATGCCATTAAATCCATCTTGTTTACAGCGACAACAAAATGCTTAATGCCCACTAACGATGCAATAAATGCATGACGTTTAGTTTGTGTTTGCACGCCGTAACGAGCATCCACTAGAATTACAGCTAAATCACAGGTTGATGCACCTGTTGCCATGTTACGGGTGTACTGCTCGTGTCCTGGGGTATCTGAAATAATAAATTTACGTTTTTCACTCGAGAAGTAGCGATACGCTACATCAATCGTAATACCCTGCTCTCGTTCAGCCTGTAAACCATCAACTAATAGCGCTAGATCAATTTCATCGCCTGTCGTTCCCATTTTGGCGCTATCATTTTTAATACTTGCTAACTGATCTTCATAGATTTGCGCACTATCGTGTAATAAACGGCCAATTAAAGTACTTTTACCGTCATCCACACTGCCACAAGTCAAAAAGCGTAATAAGCCTTTATTCTGCTGAAGCGCTAAATATTCCTTCACACCATGCTGCTCGATTTCAGCTGCCATTTTGGTGGTATTATTCACTGCTTGATCCATAATTTTTCTCACTTACATTCTTTACGATGACATTCGTATCAATTCAATTCTCGAAAACCATTCACCACAGAGAATTAGAAATACCCTTGACGTTTTTTAAGTTCCATAGAGGCACTTTGATCAGAGTCAATAAGACGCCCTTCTCGCTCACTTGAGCGGGTTAGCAGCATTTCTTCAATAATCTTTTCTAAGGTGTCTGCTTCAGAATTCATTGCCGCAGTTAATGGGTAACAGCCTAAGGTTCTAAAACGCACCTTCTGATAAGTCACTTCTTCATTTGGCTCTAATGGCATTCTGTCATCGTCTTTAAGGATCAACTGGCTTCCTTTTTGTACTACAGGACGTTCAGCCGCAAAATATAACGGAACAAGCTCAATGTTTTCTTGATAGATATATTGCCAAATATCTAACTCTGTCCAATTTGATAATGGAAATACGCGAATGCTTTCGCCTTTATTGACTGCGCCATTGTATGTACGCCATAACTCAGGTCGTTGATTCTTAGGATCCCAACGGTGATGTTTATCCCTAAACGAATAAACACGCTCTTTAGCACGAGATTTTTCTTCATCACGACGTGCTCCACCAAAAGCAGCATCAAACCCATATTGGTTAAGAGCTTGCTTTAAGCCTTGCGTTTTCATGATATCAGTGTGCTTGGAACTACCATGGTCAAAAGGGTTAATGCCTTGAGCAACTCCCTCTGGGTTTTGATGTGTCAGTAATTCAAAACCAAATTTTTTGGCTTGTTCATCACGGAACTTAATCATCTCTTTAAACTTCCAGCCTGTATCAACATGCAATAAAGGAAATGGGATCTTGCCAGGATAGAAAGCCTTACGGGCCAGATGAAGCATTACCGAAGAGTCTTTACCAATTGAATACAGCATCACTGGGTTATCAAACTCAGCTGCGACTTCACGAATGATCTGGATACTCTCAGCTTCCAGTTGTTCTAAATGGCTTAATGAACGACTTGCCATGATTACTCTCCATTACCAAGACTGCAAAACAGTTAGAAATTAATAAATTGGGTAAATTACAATCCGAGGGCTGTAATTTCTGAATGTATTTGGGAAGTCGTTGCGGATGCTGGTGTGAACCAGTTTAATGTTTCCGCAAGCTCAACTACTTCACCGATAATCATCAGCGCAGGCATTTCAAGTGCTGCATCTGCCGCTAATTGGGGTAATTCACTTAACTTACCGATAAATCTTTGTTGTAAAGCCGTGGTTGCTTTAGACACAATAGCCACTGGCGTATCAGGATGTCGGCCATGGCTCATTAAGCCTTCGCTGATAATATTGGCATTCAAAATACCCATATACACCACTAAGGTGTTAGATGAATTAGCATAGCCTTGCCAATCCATCGGTCGACTCTCCAACTGGCAATGCCCAGTAATAAACGACACTCCTTGAGCATAATCTCGGTGAGTGAGTGGAATTCCAGCATAAGCTGCTGTACCACTAGCGGCTGTAATACCGGGGACGACTTCAAATTCAACATCACTTTTAACTAAAGTTTGGAGCTCTTCTCCACCGCGACCAAAAATAAATGGGTCGCCACCCTTTAAACGAACCACATTTTTACGGGTATACGCTTTAGTCACTAATAATTGATTAATCTCATCTTGTGCAGCACTGTGTTTACCAACACGCTTACCTACAGCTATTTTTTCTGCAGCAGCAGGAATAAGATCCAGAATTTCTTGGCTAACAAGTGCATCATAAAGTACCGCATCAGCTTGTTTAATAACGCGATAAGCTTTTAACGTGAGTAGTTCAACATCACCGGGACCAGCACCGACCAACCATACTTTGCCTTTAGCCTGCTGACCAGGCATTGATACTAATTCCATGACCTACTTACCTTTCGATAATTAATTAAGGCTAAATATAGCGGTTTATATATTCCACATATAATATGTATTGATTAGCTTTTATTCCTTTTAGTTATATACAGAGTTATCTATTAATCTTTTTTCAGTACATATTACGCTGCTAGTATTTCCACTTTGTTGTCTTATATTTGTCTTATATTTGTCTTATATTTGTCTTGTAAATGCGCAAGTTTTGTTTCACCTTTGTATCCGCGGTGATAACCTATGACGAAAATTAAGTAAAAAGGGAATTCAATGAGAACATTTTTTGGCATCGCTTTGACGATATGCATGCTCTATGACGTTTCTCAACTCGCATTCGCAAATGAGTCATTAGTTGATGAACGAGTAAAGAGTGAGACAGAGACATCTGAAAAACGCTTCGTGATCACACCTCATAAGGTGAATTACATCCTGCCTTACACTTACAATGACACCCCGAATACTGCTCCATACGTCGACTTTAAGACGGGTAACGACGACGCTGATGAGCACGTTGATAATGCTGAAGCTAAGTTTCAAATAAGCTTCAAATTTCCTCTTTGGTACAATGTTTTTGGTGATAATGGCCATTTATTTTTTGCTTATACCAACCAATCTTATTGGCAGGTATATAACAAAGACATCTCATCTCCTTTCAGAGAAACTAATCACGAACCTGAAATTTTTATGTTATTCAACAATGACTGGGAAGTTGCAGGCCTAAGAAACTCATTTTGGGGCCTTGGTGCTGTCCATCAATCAAATGGGAAGTCAGGAAGTTTATCTCGTAGCTGGAATCGTATTTATGGCGAAATGGTTTTTGATCGTGGCCCTTTTGCACTCGGATTTAAAGCTTGGTATCGCATTCCTGAAGATGAGAAAGAAACTCCAACATCAGCAGATGGTGATGACAACCCGGATATCGGCGATTACATGGGGAATTTTGAAGTGACGGCGATTTATGGTCTAGGTGAACATCGCTTTACCTTAATGGGACGTAACAATTTAGATAGCCCCAATAAAGGCGCAATAGAAGCAACTTGGAGTTACCCTATACTAGGTAACCTTAGATTATATACACAATACTTTAACGGTTATGGCGAGAGCATGATTGATTATAATCACCATAACCAACGTATCGGTATTGGCGTATCAATTAACGACATTTTATAACGCTGATAAATAAGCAAATAAAAAAGGTTCACCTTTTTTTATTAGTAATCATAATGATTTATTTTGCTTTGCTATTCGCTTTGGTAGAGATAGCAAGGCCTTTATCGGTGACATCGAAAGTAAACTGCATGCGCATATCATAATCTTTCAAAGCAGAAATCTCTTCAGGAATAGGTTCACCACTGTCTTCAATCAGTTTCAACACTGGCGTGAGAAGTTTCTGATAGTCTAACGACATTGCTGTTAAGCCGTTAGCAACCACTTGCTCATCATTTAGCTGATTCGCTAATGCTTCACCTTTTTCACCGCTATAAATCACAATATGCTGGTCTTTAACCGCCATTTTAGCAGTGACGCCAAGCTCAGCCGGTAACATTAGGTATGGAGTGACATCGACAGCATCACCATTCTTCGTGAGTTCAACATTCGCTAACTGAGGTACAAAAGGCTTAACCATGTTAAGTAACATATCAGGATCATTGGCGGAAAGAGCAATTAACGAATCTAACTGCTTAAATCCAGGCTCACCATTTTCATCAGTTAAGGTGAAATCGATGATAGATGCACTAACGCCTTGCACGCCATTCGCCATACCAGTCATCATGCCGAGCATCGCCGGATTTTGTTCGCTTAAGCCATATTGCATTTGAGCTAGCGCTTCACACTGATAACTCGGAGTTTGCAGATCTTGCCAAATTTCAGTCAATGCCGGCGCCAATTGCATCACATTCAAACCAATGCCTACTGAAGCAACATTATCATTGAGGTTTTGGGCAAAACCAGGAATAAAGCCACGCATTTTAGTCAATGCACTTAGTATCACTTGGTTATTAGACTCAATCACGACTTTTGCATCAAAATTAGTTTGCTTTCTATCAACGGAGAAAGATGTTAATCCCATCACCGTTTTTGGCCAATTAGCTGCAATAGCACCAAACTCAGCTTTACATTCTGGTGTTTTGAATTCAGCGAATGGATCACTTTGAGTGCCATCCATCTCAACCAATTTAGTCAGTTGCTTCGCCAACATATTACCATCAGAGGAAGTTAATCCTTTCACTAACTCCACATGGTTAACAAAGCTGATGCTGTCTTGTAAGAAGCCATGTGTAGACGTAATGTTTTCGATGACATTAGTATCACTGATAGGGTTATCGACTTTCGTTAGCCCTAAAGCGGTTTCTAACAACGAAGCTTGGTTAAACGAAGTGTTTAAAGTAATCGTCAACCAACCGTCTTGTTGTGCAAAAACCATATCAATGGTTTCATCTTCTGCAATCAGAGGATAAGCACGATATTCAAGGCCTTTAATCGACTCAGCTTTATGCACTAAGCCACTCTCTTCAGACGCCTTATCTAATAAAGCCCAAATTGCCGCCTCATTCTCAACCTGAATTTTGAATACCGGTAATGCACCTAAAGTGTATGTATAAGATTCAATTTGAGAAGGAAAACCAAACGTTTTTAAGAATAAATCTGGGTTTTCAAAACTGGTTAGATAGCTCTTATATAAGCTAACAAAAAAACGTTCTTGTTCAGTGCTAAAAGGGCCTGCTTGCTCTAACTGTTCAAGTGAAGCTTTGCTATTTAATCCCATTGGCATGGAATATAAATAATCTTCCAGAGGAAATGGCGTTAGCTGACCTGAAAATAGTAAGGTGTCAGCCGGAATGTATTGCAGCATTTCATTCGCTGAAACAGCGTTATCTTCTTTACTTGTGAGTACATAAGCACCGGCACCAACTGCAATAACAGCCGCAGCAATTGCGAGTTTTTTCATTTTTTACTCCATAAATTACATGCACATTAAAACAAGTCACTCTTCCTTGAGAGTTATTGGTTTAGTTTTGAGTTCAATTAGGTTAATGCGACACATCAACATCAATTTTTAATAGCTAGCGCAATAACTTAGCATTATTTTTTAATGAATCACAGAAAACGGGCAGGATAAGCCATCATTTACAAAATATTTGCCAATAAATGTTTAATGGCTGCCAAGTCGATGACATCGAGTAAACGATAAACGAAGGGAAATTCTCGGTAAGTCACCCAAAGGTGACTTACCGAGAAATCAAAGGCGATTGCACTTACGCTAGCAAGCCAATCACTGGGCACTCGATAAATCGAGTGAGGCTTTTGGAGGTACTGGGTGAGCAACAACCCACCTAAAGTGTCGACAAAAACCATCTACGGGAACTTTCTAATTTAGACTATAAAATTAACTTGTGCATAATTTTAAAGTCGATTTTTGACGAAAAATGTCACCAGATATAAAATCAGTCAATAGTCTTAATTGAGCGAACAATATACCCCAATTGAATGAGGTTAAACGCTAGATAAATAAAGCTTAACCAAACTATTTTATTCATTGATTTTATGCAAAATAAAAAATATCAGCACGGATGCTGATATTTTAAGTCGGTCAATCACGCTTGAATACACAACTATATTTCGTAGTGTAAACCACACTCACGCTTTAAACCGTTGAAACGTGTTTCTTCTTCGCTCATTCCAAGCTCTAACGGCTTACTAGAGTGAGTATCACCCACCGAAACATACCCTTGCTCCCATAAAGGATGATAAGGCAAATCATGTTTGGTTAAATATTCATGCACGTCTTTATTAGTCCATTCAATAATCGGCAGTAATTTAAAACGATTTCCGTGAATGGCTAAAATAGGTAACGCTTCACGGGTGCTTGCCTGTGAGCGACGAAGTCCAGCAAACCAAGTACCAACATTGAGTTCGTTTAAAGCGCGCTGCATAGGCTCAACTTTATTGATACGGTTGTATTTCTCTAAACCATCAAGTCCTTGTTCCCACAGCTTTCCGTAACGCGCTTCTTGCCAAGCAGACGATTCGCTTGCTTTATAAACGATAAGATTTAGCTCCAATCGTTCTGTGAGCTGATCAATAAATTGATAAGTTTCAGGAAACAAATAACCAGTATCAGTCAACAAGACAGGAATATCGGCTTGTGCTTGGCTTACCATATGCAACATAACCGCAGCTTGTATACCAAAGCTAGATGATAATGCATGTTCGCCCGGCAACAGTGCTAAGCCCCAAGTCACACGTTCTTGTGCTGTTAATCCAGCTAAAAATCATTCACTTGCGCTAATACAATAGCCTGCTCCTCTTTAGGAGCAGTCAGTAGCGCAAGCAATTCATTTTGATTAATCATCATTAATCCCTCATTGGTAAGACTCAATTAGAGCCTTAACCATGAAAATCTTTCGCAGCATCATTCACTGCTTTCACGATGCCATGACGAACGGTAAAGTTACCAAAAGTTTCGCCAGCATCACGCTCTTGTACATACAAACCAAACAAGTTATCTAATTCAGCTAAAATCTCAGCTTCTTGAATGTTTTCTTTGTACATTTTATTTAATCGCGTACCTTCAAAGCTTGCGCCTAGGTATAAGTTATATCGCCCAGGAGCTTTGCCAACTAAACCAATCTCGGCCGCAAAGGGTCTTGCACAGCCATTAGGGCAGCCTGTCATACGCACCACGATGGCTTGTTCGCTAATACCATGTTTCGTCTGTAAAGCATCAATATGGTCAATAAACTCAGGAAAATAACGCTCAGCTTCCGCCATCGCTAAAGGACATGTAGGCAAAGCAACACAGGCAATTGAATGACCACGGGTCTGACTGATTAACTTACCAAAAAAGCCATGTTGGCGAGCAAGATCTTCAATCGCTGCTTTATCTTCTTCTGCAACACCAGCAATAATCATATTTTGATTAGATGTCATTCTAAAATCGCCTTTATGAATTTTGGCAATTTCACGTAAACCCGTTTGTAGTGTTTGACCTTCAACATCTTTAATACGACCGCTTTCGATAAATAAGGTCAAGTGCCATTTATTATCAACACCTTTAACCCAACCATATCGATCGCCTCGATCGCCAATCACGACATCACGTTTTGGTTCAAAATTGACACCTGCACGTTTTTCAACTTCAGCTTTAAATTCAGCAACGCCATGATCAACTATGGTGTACTTTAAACGTGAACGCTTACGATTAACACGATTACCCCAATCACGTTGAACTGTCATGACGGCTTCTGCAAACTTGATCACATCTGCAGTTTTAATAAATCCAAAATCATCAGCTAATCTTGGGAACGTTTCCACTTCACCATGCGTTGAGCCCATGCCACCGCCAGCAACTAAATTAAAGCCAACAAGCTCACCTGCTTCTGCCACTGCAACAAAACCTAAATCGTTGGTATACACGTCCACGTCATTATCTGGCGGTACAGCAACGGCCATTTTGAATTTACGTGGTAGGTAGGTTTTACCGTAAACAGGTTCATTAGTTTCAGTGTCTAATAACTTTTCTTCATCTAACCAAATCTCGGCATAAGCACGAGTATGAGGCAATAAATGATCTGACAATTCTTTTGCTACAGCATAAGCCTGTTGATGTAGTTTAGACTCAACAGGATTTGGGTTACACATCACGTTACGGTTAACATCACCACAAGCTGCAATCGAATCTAATGCTGCCCTATCTAAACCTTGGATCAGGGTTTTCAAATTACGCTTAGGAATGCCGTGATATTGAAAAGTTTGACGTGTCGTCAAACGAATACTATTCGAGGTTGTTAATGTTGATGAAATACGATCAACATCTAACCATTGTTCAGGCGAACAAATACCACCTGGCACACGAGCACGCAGCATGAAACTATATAAAGGCTCTAGCTTTTGCTCTTTACGCTCATTCCTTAAATCACGATCATCTTGCTGATAAAAACCATGAAACTTAATTAATTGCTGATCGCCATCACTAAATGATCCCGTGACTTGGGTATCTAAACCTTCTTTAATCGTGCCACGTAAATAATCACTGTCGGTTTTTAAGTACTCGTTTACTGCTAATTTTTGCTCACTCATCATGTGGCCTCTATCAATGCTTTGCTCACGCCAGCGTTCATCTTTCTAGCGCATATCTTGTTATGTTTTTATGGCAATTAGTAAACGTCTTTTTGATAACGTTTGGCGCTACGTAATTCTTCTAAATAATTTTCGGCACCAACTTCATCTAAACCACCGTGCTCAATTGCAAGGTTTATCAAGGCTTGATGAACATCTTTGGCCATACGCTCAGCATCACCACAAATATAGAAATGGGCACCATTTTGTAACCAGTTCCATAGGGTTTCACCTTGCTCAGCAATACGATGCTGCACATATACTTTTTCAGCTTGGTCGCGAGAAAATGCCACATCTAATCGGCTTAGCTCACCAGACTTAAGGTATTGTTGCCATTCAACTTGATATAAGAAGTCTTGCTCAAAATGCGGATTACCAAAGAATAACCAGCTATCGCTTTCAACACCGTCAGCAGCACGCTGTTGCATAAATGCTCTGAAAGGCGCAACACCTGTTCCAGGGCCCACCATAATAACGGGAGTGTCATTGTTTTCAGGCAATCTAAAGTGCTTGTTAGGCTCGACATAAACCTTAACTGTTTGTCCTTCTTCAGCAGACGCCAAGAAGTGAGATGCACCGCCAAAACGAGTTTGTCCTTCTCTTTCATCCTCAACTAACGCCACAGTTAAATGCACTTCACTTTCAACTTCAGCTTGGCTAGAAGCAATTGAATACAAACGAGGCGTTAAAGGACGCAATAAGGCAACCAATTTGTCAGCATCAATGGTCACTGGATATTGGGTAATTAAGTCGGCTAGTTGATGACCTAATACAAACTGTCGTGTTTGTTCTTTATCTGCTGCAATAGCTGTTAATGCGCCATTGCCAGCTAACTCTGCCCATGCGGTAACAAGTCCAGGATAAAGTTGCGTCAGTTCTTTCTTTTCAAGTAAAGCTTGCTCAAGGGTTAGCGTTTGCTTGCTTACTGTCACTTCAGCGTTAGCATCTAACGAAAGGCCCGTTATGACCTCGTTGACTAAACCTGAGCTATTGGTAAACCAGATACCTAGTGCATCACCAGCTTCATAACGTATACCTGACTCACCTAAATCAATCTCTACATGACGAACATCTCTATCAGAATCTCGTCCGGTTAATTTTTGACTAACCAGTATTTCTGCTTCATAAGGCTGCTGCTTGGTGTATTCACTTTCTACAGAAGATTTTGCAGTATCAATTGATACGACACTTGCGCCACTTGCTTGTACTAAGGGTTCAACGGCAGTTAATACTTGCTCTTGCCAGTTTTCAGCAGCGTCTTCATAGTCCACATCACACTCAACAATAGGCAATAACTCTTTGGCGCCTAATGCAGTTAAACGCTCACTGAAGTCCTTACCTGTCTGGCAGAAAAATTCATAACTGGTATCACCTAAAGCAAGCACAGAAAAATTCAATTGCTCAAGCTTTGGCGCACGCTTCGATGCTAAGAATTTATGCAACTCAATGGCATCATCTGGCGCTTCACCTTCGCCATGAGTGCTAACCACAGCAATCAAAATGGTTTCTTGTTTAAGTTGACGAACTTTGTAGTCAGCCATAGAGGCTAGGTTAACAGCAAAACCTTTTGCACTAGCTTGCGCAGCCAATGTCGTTGCGATGCCTTTGCCGTTACCAGTTTGGCTACCATATAAAATTGTGACCGTTTGAGCAGGAGCAGCCTCTGGTATTTGTGCAACCTGTCCTTGATTAGCGGTCGCTGCTAAATAGCCACTTACCCAAGCTAATTGTGTCGCAGATAACTCAGAAGTGAGCTGCTTTAGCTTATCCACTTGTCCTTCAGACAATGGTGAAGCAAATGAAGAAAGTTCTTTTAACAACATTAGAAGATGGCCCTATAACAGTTTAATGTCATCAGACTACTCCTAATCCTTACAACCAAAAAATAATAAAAATTGCTTTTTTATTCCATTAAGGAATATGCAAAGGCGATTTTTTAAGCTACAAAAGTGTGGTGTAGCGCAAACTTTTAGGTCAGACCTCCGTAAAAATGAGATTTCACGCATTCTTTACTTGTATCAAACCTAAGACTTGCCAGAATGATGCACGTTAAAAATTATGGTACTAAAATTGTTTCTTACTCATCACTGTTAGCGATGGCAGTGTTAAGCACGATGAAGTACTAAAACGACCCGACCCTTCCCTACATATAACTAAGAGGTTGTCCTTTTGAAATTAGGTCTACCGAAAGAGAGTCACTCAGGTGAGCAACGTGTTGCGTTAATCCCTGCCAACGTGACCATTTTAATGAAAAAACAGCTACAAGTGATCGTAGAATCAGGCGCTGGACTACAAGCAGGCTTTACCGATGACGATTACGTCAAGGTTGGAGCCACGATAGCTTCTTCACGAGAAGCCTTACTCACTGAAGCCGATATCATTACAGTGGTAAACTGTAAGGGTGATCAATTTGATGAAATTCGTGCGGTATTAAAACCACATCAATTGGTTATAGGGATGATGGATCCACTGGTAAATCCACAAAACGCCCAAACGATTGCAAATACAGGTGGCAGTGCAATCGCACTTGAACTGATCCCACGTATTACCCGTGCTCAAAGCATGGATGTATTATCATCAATGGCAACCATTTCAGGTTACAAAGCTGTATTACTTGCAGCCCATAAAGCGCCGCGTTTATTCCCTATGATGATGACAGCAGCAGGCACATTAAAGCCGTCTCGTGCATTCATTATGGGTGTGGGCGTGGCAGGTCTTCAAGCTTGTGCGACGGCAAAACGTTTAGGTGCAGTTGTAGAAGCTTACGATATTCGCCCTGCAGCTAGAGAGCAAATTATCTCTGTTGGAGCAAAGCCTGTTGAGCTGGATATCGAAGCAGAAAACACTGAAACCAAAGGCGGGTATGCCACAGAGCAAAGTGATGACTTCTTAAAACGTCAGCAACAAGCCATGGCTAATGTACTTGCCCAGCAAGATATCGTCATCACCACAGCTGCCATTCCTGGTCGTAAAGCCCCTGTGCTCATCACTAAAGAAATGGTCGATGGCATGAAAAGTGGAACTATCATTGTAGATCTCGCCGCTGAAAGTGGTGGTAACTGCGAGTTAACCCAGGTTGATGAAGTGATTATGCATAACGGCGTAATGATTTTAGGCCCTTCAAATGTACCAAGCACTGCGGCAAATCATGCGAGTCAAATGTACGGCAAAAACGTTGAGAACCTACTGAATTTACTGATTAATAATGAAGGTGAATTGGTTCTTGATTTTGAAGATGAAATTGTACGAGATACGGTTGTTGCTCATGGTAATGATGTGAGTAGCGCTCGCCTGAGAGAGTTACTGAATTTAGCTCCACTCACAGCGCCTGAGTCACCGTCTGAGGAGACAGCATAATGGATATGACACTATTGCTTTTACTGACACTATTCGTCGTCGCAGTATTTTTAGGTGTAGAACTCATCACTAAAGTGCCACCAACCTTACATACTCCTTTAATGTCAGGTTCCAATGCCATTTCTGGTATCTCTTTAGTTGGTGCGTTACTTTCTGCTGGTTCTGGGGCAGGAATTATGGTTAATGTCCTTGGTTTTATTGCCGTGGTATTAGCAACAATTAACGTGGTAGGCGGCTATATGGTCACTAACCGTATGCTTGCCATGTTCAAAAGGAAATAGACTCAATGACAACATTTATATATTTAGCTTACCTTGTTGCCGCAGTCTTATTTATCTTAGGTATTAAAGGGTTAACTAAACCACGTACTGCAGTACGTGGTAATCAGCTCTCGGCAATGGGGATGTTTATTGCCGTTGTAGTCACCTTATTTGATCAAAGCATTCTTAGCTATGAGTGGATCATCGCAGGGGTGTTATTAGGTGGAACAATCGGCGCAGTGATGGCAACTAAAATTAAAGTCACTGACATGCCTCAAATGGTTGCTTTACTGAATGGTTTTGGTGGTGGTGCCTCGCTAGCAATCGCTGCGGCAAGCTTCCTAGACCCTGCAGCAGCGACCAATACCGTGGCACTAATTTCAATTGGTGCAACAATTATTATTGGCTCTGTCACCCTGTCGGGCTCATTTGTCGCTTTTGCAAAGTTACAAGAACTGATTTCGGGTAACCCAATTAAAGTCCCAGGTAATAAACCATTAAATGTCATCTTGCTGATCAGTGCACTTGCGCTCGCTGTTGCCATTGTAATGGACCCAACTAACACTAGTTTAATGTATGCATTAGTTGCTGTTGCGGTTGTGCTAGGTGTGCTGCTTGTTGTTCCTATTGGCGGCGCAGATATGCCAGTCGTCATTGCACTATTGAACTCTTACTCTGGTATTGCTGCTGCCACAACCGGTTTCATCACCGGTAATACAGTATTGATTGTGTCAGGTTCTTTAGTCGGTGCTTCTGGCATCATCTTGACTCAAATTATGTGTAAAGCAATGAACCGTTCATTGTTTAACGTGTTATTTGGTGTCATGGCTGAAGGCGGTGAAAAAGTTGATGCAGATGAAATCTACGCAGGTAAAGTCAAATCAACTTCGCCAGATGAAATCGCCATGATGTTAGAAACGGCTGAGCGTGTGGTCATTGTCCCTGGCTACGGCCTAGCTATGGCGCAAGCACAGCATGCTGTAAGAGAACTTGCCAATGTTCTCCAAAGCCGCGGAACCGATGTGAAGTATGCTATTCACCCAGTTGCTGGCCGAATGCCTGGTCACATGAACGTATTGCTTGCAGAAGCTGAAGTACCTTACGATCAGCTAATCGAAATGGACGAAATTAACCCACAGTTTGAACAAACTGATGTGGCCATCGTCATCGGTGCAAACGACGTCACCAACCCTATGGCGCGTGAAGATAAAGGAAGCCCGATTTATGGCATGCCGATTCTAAACGTTGATAAAGCCAGAACCGTTGTAGTAATTAAGCGTTCATTAAGTCCAGGTTTCGCTGGATTACCTAACCCACTGTTCGCTATGGATAACTCATTAATGTTATTCGGCGATGGTAAAAAAGGCATCGTTGAGTTAACAGCGAGCTTAAAAGAAGCGGATTAACCAACCTCTCTTATAAAAAGGCCACGATGTGGCCTTTTTTTATGGCTGAAATAAAATCAAAGCTTAAATTAACGACAATAAATGAGTATTTCCTAAAACAATAACAGTAAAACTCATTCGCTTTAATTCGTTAAATACTTGCCAACAAGGACACTCCACCCCCGAAACCTTAGATTAAGACAGTTTATAAGCCATTATTATCCTGAGTTATTTTCAACATGCTCAATAAAACACCTAAAACACACACCTTGAAGAGTACAATAAATGCGATAGCATTATCGATTCATCAATCTTTAGCTTACAAAATTACACAATTGACTATTTAGGCTAAAAAAAGTACAAAAGTAGATTGAGTTCTTTTCTGACGAACACGGATGATTGACCCATATGGATACCCAAGCTTCGCAGCTCAGTGCATTAGCAGCAGAAATAGAGCGGTTAACGCGCGAGAATGAAGCCCTAAAACAACATAACATTCACTTGCAACAGCAGCTTTCAGCAACGCTTGACGGCACAGGGTTGTGTTTGTGGGAGCAACACGTCCCTTCTGGTGATTTACTTATCTATAATCAAGAGTGGGGGTCATTACTGGGTTACACCCGTGAAGAATATGCCGCGAATATGGAAAGTTGGAAAGGAAGTTTGCATCCAGATGATAAAGACTGGGTCATTAAAGCTTTTGAAGATCATATTGAAGGCAAAGAAGACGTGTACCAAGCCGTACATCGAATGATCCACAAAGATGGAAGCGTACGATGGGTTTCTGATCGTGGCAGAATTGTAGAATACACATCAGATGGTAAACCGTTAAAAATCCTCGGCACCCACATCGATATCACCCAAGAAAAACGTTACCAACTCGATTTAGCCAGACTGGCGCATCGCGATCCGCTTACTGATTTACTCAATCGAAACGCAGCTAAAAAAGCGTTCAAATCCTTACAACACGATGCCAACTTTGACTCTGGAACCTTGTTATTTATTGACGTTGATAATTTTAAAATGATCAATGATCATCATGGCCACCGATTTGGTGACCTAGCACTAATCAATATCAGCCAAACTCTGCAACACTATGCTGATAAGCTATTAGCGAGTAAACAAGTGAGCATTGCTAGAATTGGTGGAGATGAGTTTGTCATTATCACAGCGATTTCAGAATATGAACTCATTAGTATTTTGGCAGGGTCATTAGTGAATCATTACAAGCAGAACGTCACTATAGAAGAAAAGTCGGTATCATTAGGCTTAAGTATCGGCATTAGTTGCTTTGCAAAACACGACACTTTTGCTGAAGTTTGTGAGCAAGCTGATAATGCCATGTACGGCATTAAACAAGCAGGAAAACATAACTATTCTTTTTGGCAACAACCCAAAACCCTTATTCAATCGATTCGCTAATCAATTTCATCAGTAACAAAAGAAGTTAACAGTTTGCTACAAAAAAAGCCGGGGACTGATTACTTTAAAAAACGTCATGCTATAATCCACTAATATTCAATAAAATACATCTGTTAGCCACTAAACAATTTGTAAGTGGTTTGTAAAGTACATTACTCCATTATTGGTATTAAAGAACTATGTCTAACTTCTCTCGCTTATGTGCGATCTTATTATGCACTAGCCCTTTAATGTCTTATGCCAGTGATAATAGCCCTTCAACGGCTACATCTACGTCAAATACAACTCAAACGAGCAAGACACAAGAAAGCGAGTCAGAAAAATACTTTCCTTCAACATGGGGAGTCGGCATTGGCATGCGTCGCGCTGATATTCCTTACGCAACTGAAGCAGATGTTGTTACGGATGTCATGCCATTAATCGAGTTTGAAAATGATTACTTTTTTATTGATGGTTTAGAAGCCGGTGTCCATTTGTGGAGTCATCAAGAACATCAAGTCAATTTATATACGCGATTTCGTTTTGTCGATATTCCTCAAGAATATCAAAATCAAACTCAATCAGATGCGTTTGATTTTGGTGTGCAATATCGCTTTCAAAAAAATGGACTAGAAGCAGATGTTGCCTTTTTAAGTGATGGAGATAAACGCTATTACGCCTATACTCGAACACAATATCACTGGACGGCGGGTGATTGGCAATTAAACCCATATGCAGAATTTCAATGGAAAGGTGATTCATTTAATGAGCACTATTACGGGCTAGATCAAATTGATCCTGGTGCAGGTCTAGCGTTTTCTGCAGGGTTAAATACCCGTTACCACCTTGCCAGTAACCTATACTTGCTTGCCAACTTTGGCGTCACGCGCCTTGAAGATGATATTTATGATTTACCGACAATCGAAAACCAATATCAATTAGAATCCTTCTTCGGTTTTGGTTTTTACCCCGATGCTAAACGACCTAATACCAACCCAATACCTAAGGAAAGTGGTGAGTTTTTAAGGGTCGCGCACGGTTGGGCCACGCCTTCAAACTTAAATGATATCCTAACAGGCAATGCAAAAGGTGACCGTTATAACAACCAAATGACGTCGTTATTTTATGGCATACCCTTAACAGACAATTTATTCACACTCCCAATTGATCTTTATTTTACTGCGGGTGGTGTTTGGCATCATGACTCTGAAGTGCAAGACAATTTAGCTGAAGGTGTCATCGGAGTTAAGGCATTCTATACCTTTGATTTAGGCTGGCGCTTCCGCCTTGGTGTTGCAGAAGGCTTGTCTTATGTGTCTGATGTCACCTACATTGAAGGCAGTGAGTTAGATGAAAAAGATTACCGACCATCAAAGTTACTTAATTATTTAGACTTCTCATTTGACGTCAATCTAGGCGATGTATTTAACCATGCGCCATTACAAAATGCATGGCTAGGTTACAGTATTCATCATCGTTCAGGAATTTTCGAAACAAGCTCAGCTTTCGGGCGCATTAAAGGTGGCAGTAACTACAACACCATCTATGTACAGTGGCATTTCTAAGTTTTTTGATGACCTACCCTGCGCAGCTTTATGGCGCAGGGAAAAGACAATGACGAGCCTTTGTGAGGTTTTAAGCCGCTACAGCTTCTTCAGTTTGGGCACTAAACATGGTCACAGCGCTTTGACCAATTAACCTATCAATGCAAAAGCCACCTTCATCACCTAATCTCATCAGCGCTTTATAACGAATATCGTTAACTGTGTTGAAGCGCCCCTGAATTTGCTGGTTAGAAGCACACAAACTAAAAAACAATTTAAGGACGGCTTTAGCGTGATCTTGACTAATAAAATGTCGCCATGAAGACTCAAGTAATTGCACAGAACTAAAATCTAACCCTTCGCAAAAACGAGCTGAAATACGTGAATCTAAACACGAAAGAAAGTCTGCCTTTCGGGGAAAATGATGGCTAATTCCTGTACGGCTGATACCTGTAGCATTTGATAACGATGTATAAGACATGTTTTCAAACCCAATTGTCAGGATTTGCTCAAACGCCTCATCTAAAATCAATTTTATGGTGATTTCAGTATCGATTCTAGAACGCTTTGCCATACAAAAATATCGTTACTATTTCTAGTAACTACCTCAATGAAATGAAATTTTGCATAGCCTATCAAATGTTTATCTAGCTTGTCTTTTTAAAAAGTACAATTTATTAACACGCACTTTAACTATGGATTTTAACATTGGCTAAAGAGCAAACATATCACCAATTAATCTTACAGAAATAGCCACTGCGTCAGTCAATAATAAGGCTTTTAATAATTTAGCTAGCGGTAAACACTATTCAATTGCGTTTCAGATTGAAATGTAAATATTCATGACAACAGTCTACGCTAACTGAAACATTTTCATCATGGTTCAAACCTGACAGTTTTACTCATCAGTGCTTATAACCTTTTCGGCTTCTGAGAACTGCTGAATAAGCCACGCATTAGCAAGTTCCGCTCCCATCAGGTGCACTAACGTCGGATGTAATACTTCAATTAAACGCTGCTGTTGCCAAAACATATAATGCGGCAAAGTTTGAACGGCGCCACGACCAAATGTGCGTTGCATCAGGCTTGATATTTCATCCATTTCGGTGTCATTGATTTGCGGCGCGTGGGGATAAGCATCAGCGAAGAAGTCAGCATATTGTTCAAAAGCAATAATATCATCAACTTCATAGCGATTTAGTAGCCACAATAATTGTGGAGAGCTCCAATGGCCAATATTACCAGTGGTATTCATCACAGCAATATTGCGCCTATGCAACTGCTGCCAAATCAGTGACACACTTCCAGACTCTTGAGCTAAGCGCCACGCTAAGTAGTAATCAGCAAGCCATTCGTGCTGGTAAGGGGTTAATGGCTGCAATGAATGACTCTCTTGCAGCGAAATATTTTCAAGGTGCCCTAGCTCATGCCACAAAGTAAGTTGAGTTTGTTGCTCAAGGTTAAATTGATACGCTTGACCGTTGAGTGCCACACTTTGATTAACCACTGGCAGCTTGTCATTTATCACCACGATACCTGCAATATTTTGATCAACAACTGGCATTACCATCGCAGTTTTAAGACCCAAGCTTTGTGATACCGACTGACGTAAAGGCAATTGTGCAGACACTCTCGCGGGTAGCTGCTTTATGCAAGAAACATAATGAGCAATTGGACAAATAAGTGCCTGTTTATCAGTAAGTTGATGTATTTGGCCGATTGAATATAGAGAAGAATAACTGGGGTAAGAAAGGGGATTGAAACGATTATGGCTCTCACGAATTAATGAGCTAGCGTTAGCCTGTTTAGGACTAACGCCAACAATAATAGCACTGAAAAAACTAAGCCCAATAATCAGGGCCAGAAATTTCACTACTTTTTAGCCATAATATTTTCGATTATAGCTGTGGTTGATACGCCATCTTCAAACCCTAAGATTTCAACCGTGCCACCAGCTGCCATAACTTCAGCTCCGCCAGCAATCTCTTCGACTTTATAATCACCGCCTTTAACCAACGCATCAGGTAATAAACGACTAATGACACGTTGTGGTGTGTCCTCACTAAACGGAATCACCCAATCAACAGACGCTAAACCTGCAAGCACTGCCATACGGCGGTCCTCTTGGTTGACAGGTCTTCCCTCACCTTTTAAGCGTTTAACTGAAGCATCGTCATTCACGGCTACAATTAAACGATCGCCTAAAGCTTTGGCTTGTTGTAAATAACTCACATGCCCAGCATGTAAAATATCAAAACAACCATTGGTCATGACCACTTTTTCACCACGTAGTCTCGCTTGCTCAAGGGCATACATTAACTGATCTTCTGAGACCACACCAAAGCCCGACTCGCCTTGATTTAATGCAAGTGCTTCAATCAATTCAATTCGGCTTACCGTTGCAGTACCTAATTTTGCAACCACAACACCTGCAGCCATATTGGCAATAGAACAAGCTTGTGCCATTGAACTGCCGGCAGCTAATGAACTGGCTAACGCAGAAATCACTGTATCGCCTGCGCCAGTCACATCATAAACTTCACGGGCAACCGTAGGGATATGTAGTTCAGCTTCATCTTGGCTAATTAACGTCATGCCTTTTTCTGAACGAGTGACTAGAATAGCCCCTAGCTCAAATTGTTCAATTAAGCCTTTAGCTTTGGCAATTAAATCCGCCTCATCTACGACAGGGCCGACCACGGCTTCAAATTCGCTCATGTTTGGCGTCAATAATGATGCGCCTCGATAACGAGAAAAATCACTGCCTTTCGGGTCAACTAATACGGTCACGCCTTTAGCACGTGCTTTGGCAATAAAATCAACAGGGGAATCAATTGCGCCTTTAGCATAATCGGACAAAACCAATACATCGACATTATCTAAGATGGGTTCACTGGTGTTTAATAAGTTATCACTGTCAGCGCGACTATATTTCTCTTCAAAATCTAGGCGAATTAATTGTTGGTTACGTGAAAAAATACGTAATTTAGTGATAGTTGGTTTGTCGGCAACAGTTAACCAACGAGGTTCTACACCTTGAGCTTGAACACCTACGGTCAATGCTTGAGCTGTTTCATCGGCACCAACAATGCCTGCAAGCTGAACTTGACCACCTAATGCGGCAATATTCAATGCCACGTTAGCAGCACCACCTGGACGGTCTTCTATGTCTTTAATGTTAACTACTGGCACAGGCGCTTCTGGTGAAATTCGCCCTGTAGGCCCTACCCAATAGCGGTCAAGCATGACATCACCGACAACTAGTACACGGGCTTTTTCGAATGCTGGGAGAGATACCTTCATAGTAAACTTTTTCTTTTGCTGACATTAAACGGTGATTGTACCTAATTTTGCTATAAAATTAAGTTAGAATAGAAACTAATTTGATTTAAAAGTGAGTGTTCCGTGGTAGAAAAAGCGCAATTTGGTTCTCATTTATTACATCCTAAACATTGGCCACTATGGTTAGGTGTTGGATTAATGAGGCTAACTCAACTATTACCTTTGCGTTGGCAAATGGCAATGGGTAAAGGGTTAGGCCGTTTAGTGTTGAAATTTGCTGGCAGTAGAAAGCACACAGCAGAGCGAAATTTAAGTTTGTGTTTTCCTGATATGCCAGAGCAAGAAAGAGCAGCTTTATTAACACGCAACTTTGAAGAAACCGGCAAAGCCTTATTTGATACCATCAACGCATGGTGGTGGTCTAATGATAAAGTGCAACGTCATATGACCATGAAAGGCGATCAGCACGTGCGTGACACCTTAGATAATGGCAATGGTGTCATCTTGTTTGCAGTGCACTGTTTACCATTAGAAATGGGCGCAAGAATGTTTGGCCAATTCCAGCCAGGAATTGGGGTTTATCGCCCGCATGATAACCCTGTGATGGAGTACTTACAGGTCAATGGCCGCTTACGTTCGAATAAAGGTCTTGTACCTAAACGTGATCTTCGTAATATGGTCAGAAGCCTGCGAAATCCCGATGTGATTTGGTATACAGCAGATCAAGACTTTGGTCGCTCTAGTGCGGTATTTATTCCGCTTTACGCAGTACCAGATGCCGCCACAATTACTGGTGCAACGACCCTAGCTAAACTTGGTAAAGCCAAGGTATTGCCTTTTTTCGTTGAACGAAACGCTGACGATAGCGGTTATCACATGGAAATCATGCCGCCACTAGATAATTTCCCTGGTGAGAATGAACTCGAAGATGCGATTCGTGGTAACAAGATCATTGAAAGTATTATTGATAGAAACCGTAGCCAATACATGTGGTTACATAGAAGATTCAAAACTAGACCGACTAAAGAAACCCCTTCCTTATATCAATAAAAACTCGGAAGGCTTTTAAGTAAAATAATTAAAGATTAATCACTCATAAAATAAAAAAGGATTTAATCAGTGATTAATATTCAAAAGAAACGTAAGGGTAAAACTGATTTCAAACACTACCTAGCTTGAAATCAGTATAAGAATGATCAAGGATGCCAAACTTGTTACCCTTTAAGGGTTAATTATTAAGTATTAGTTAATATATATTTGGTATAAAATTAATACTTAATAATAATTGACCACTGTAAACAAAATTAGGAATCCGTCGCCCATATGATTAAGTCGTTTTGCGTCAGTTTAATTGCTATATCAGCCTTATTAACGAGTCTCAATGCTGCAGCTGTTGAATACCGTCTGCCAGCTAAAGAAAGTCGATTAATTGGTGAAAACCAGTATTACGTGGTTCCAGAGGGTAAACTTACCCTAGAAGCCATTGCTGCTGAGTTTCAGTTAGGCTTGAGCAACATGATGGAAGCCAACCCTGGTGTCGACCCATATCTACCTAAGCCTGGTAGCACACTGGTTATTCCTCATCAGTTAATTTTGCCAGATGCGCCTCGTAAAGGAATTGTGATTAATAGCGCTGAAATGCGTTTATATTACTACCCTAAAGGGACCAACACTGTTGAAGTATTACCTATAGGCATAGGTCAAGTTGGACGAGATACACCAGAGAATTGGGTCACTCAAGTATACCGCAAGCGTGCGAATCCGACATGGACTCCTACTCAAAAAACACGTGAAATATACGCAGCAAAAGGCGTTGAGTTACCCGATGTTTGGCCAGCTGGGCCAGATAACCCAATGGGGCTTTTTGCGCTCTACGTTGGTAATTTATTCGCTGTCCATGGCACTAATGCCTCGTTCGGCATTGGCCTGAGAGTCAGCCAAGGCTGTGTCAGACTTCGAGAAGATGACATCGAGCACCTGTTTAATAGCGTACCTGTAGGCACACGAGTCGAGTTTGTTAACCAACCGATTAAGGCTACTGTTGAACCTGACGGAAATCGTTATTTAGAAGTTCATCAACCACTGTCTGAAACCATTGAGCAGTTTGAGTCAAATGAGCAACTCCCTTTAACCCTAAACAAACAAATTACTGCGATTGTGGCGCATGCTGATACCGATTCATTTACGCTTAAACGCTTATTAGAGCAACGTACTGGTATTCCGACCCGCATCAATACCGCTCAACAAGCTCATAATGAGCAACAATTGAGCCCAAAAAACTCTGATTAGATACGGTTATTAAACAGTTAGTGTGAACAACAATAGTGATTAAGCGCTGAATAACACTAGTAATTTCGATTAAAGCCCAAGTGCCACTCAAGTGCGTTTGGGCTTTTTGCTATTTCCCCACCTTAATAAGTAAACTTGAGTAACAAGCGCTATAAAAGTAATCTAATCAACATCATTTACGAATATGCTGGTGACATAGTGACACAACCTGACTTCATTCCGCCTAAGCGCTCGAGTTTTAAACAATATATTGCTTATGGGATGTCTTTTATCAGTGTCGTGCTCAGCCCTCAACTGCAAGCCAACTCCCAATGTCTGCTTCAGTCGCAAATCAACCAACTACAACATATTGAAAACCAAATAGCGCTAACAGAGCTCGATAACGGATTGATATTGAGACAAGTACACAGACCCGAACAGGCCACTGTCTCCATTGCCAGTCAATTTAATGTTGGTTCTAGGAACGAACCCAGTGGACAATCAGGTTATGCACACTTATTTGAGCACCTTCTGTTTAAAGGCAGCCTTAATGCACCGGCAGATAGCTACCCAAGAACCATGAGTGCAATAGGAGCTCAGTTTAATGCCAGTACCCATTTTGATTACACCAATTACTACGCCACTATCCCAGCTCAAGCCTTGGCTTTAAGTTTATTTTTAGAGGCTGATCGCTTTATTAACCCAGTGTTATCAGCTGAAACAGTCAACAATCAACAAGGTGCTGTCTTAGAGGAAATGGCAACCAGCATTGATAATCAACCCTACATACGTCCCGCTATGGAGTTTTTATTATCGCAAGTAAAAGGCAGTCCCTATGCACATGCGATTATTGGCAGTAAACAGGACGTCACCAGTGCTACAGCCACAGCATTACAGACATTTCATCAACGTTACTATCGCCCTGACGCAATGCAATTATCCTTAGTAGGCCATTTAGAAGAGGACAGTCTTGCCCTTGTAAAGCAGCACTTTTCAGGCTGGACATCACCAAATATTCCTCATGATAACTTCGAACAACTCAGTATTAATGCCAAAGCTATTCAAACAGAAATCGTCGATGAGCGTGGTCCATGGCCAGCAATCCTTATGGCTTGGCATACTGTTGGAAGAGAGCATGCTGATTATGAAGCTATTTCTTTACTGCAAGGATATTTATTTCAAAACCTACGCAGCGCTCTCGCTAAGCAAACATTAGCATCGCCATCTCACATGCTCAGTTATTCAATTCCGTTAACAATGGAGAATAACGGCGTCACCAATTTGGTTCTCGTCCCGCGGGCAAACACCTCACTGAATGAGCTACAGAAATTAACTGATTCACTATTTGCCGACATCATGACCAATGGGATGACAGAGCAACAATTATGTGAACTTAAAACATTAGCACTATCTCAACAGTTACAGCAGTTTTCGCACTCGCAAACACTTGCTAAACACTTATCAAATACAGCCAATAGAGATAAATATGCTCCATTAACGCAGCCATGGCAGCGTATTCAAGCAGTACTTCCTGATGATATATCGCGAGTTACCCAAGCGTATTTTATTGATAAAACAGTTCGAGTGGACTTGCTACCACCTTGGTACATTCGATGGGCTAAAAGCGTACTTGAAGTATTACCCCAAGGAATGGCTGAGACGCTAGAAGGCTGGGCGCTATAATGTTGATACAAAAAAACAAACATCCCAAACTCATTATTATCAGCAGCATGATAATGTTGGCATTAATGACATTAGGTTGTCAGCACTCACCCATTCATTTTACAGAAGCGCAAGCGCCGAACATTCCGTCATTTGACGTTCCAAAAAACCACACCTCTGCTAGTAATACGTCAACCGATTTATCCCAGTTATTGGCCGCTACTCAACAAGCACAATCTAAAGCTATAAAACCAGTTGCTTATCAGTTACCGCACACCATAACCTTAACAAAGCAGTTTCACGCTCATCAGTGGCCATCAAGTGAGGTTAATGACTCTGGGTTAAATCGACTATACTTAATCGGCATTTCAGCCCAGCAACCAATAACTCACCCCGATATTTTAGTTGAAGCTTTCAAGCAAAAACTTGAAGAAATGGCCAATACAACCGCCTACTCACCACAAATGGCAAGCTGCTTGAGCAGCATTAAGATAAGAGCCAGTCTTCATAGCGTAGGAATGACCATTGAATGCAGCGCAACCGATCAACAATTGCAGCAACAGCTCTGGCAGTTTTGGGAAAAAGGTGCGCTAAGCGACATCAATATTGCAACCGTCAAACGCAACTTGAAACTTAATAAACACATTGGTGCTTTTACTGGTTCTGAAATCGACTCGACATTTCGCCAGCAGCTATTAGGACAACAGCACCCTTACAATCTCAATGTTCGCAATCAGTCAGCAATCAATGAGCTAGATAACACGACACTGCAATCTTTACACAACAAAATACGTCAGCAACTTCAATGGCATTTATTTATCCCATCTCCAATAACTTCGGCTACACATGGTGTTGCTCAGAGCTCTTTGAATAGCCCATTGGATAGTCAATTGAATAGCCCATTGAATAGTCAATTGAATAACCTTTCGAGTAGCACTTCAACTAGCTCTGCCAACAAGCAAAACGCAACCATAACCAGCTCTGATATTTTTGTGCCAACTTGGTTAGCCACAACTCAGCCTAATTTGACTGAAGTACAACCAAATATCATTACCAACAGCAATGGTTCAGCCACAAAACAATCAACACAGACAATTCTTATCATTGACGCTAAAGATACTGTTCAAACCCAAGCTCGAGTGGGCTTTGTGTTAGCAAAACCTGATCTGGTCAACACCACAAATCACAATCAAAATAGTACCGATTGCAAAACCATCGCAGCATTACTCGGTCGAAGTTATTCAGGGCGGCTATTTTATGATTTACGTGAAACACGTGGGCTCACATATGGTATTTACGGTCGGTGTGTCGATGCACCATTAAGTCAATACCTGTATTTTTATGGCAGCACTTCATTAGAGAATTCTGGCGCATTCCTAAAAGGAATAATCGATCATACTCAGTTGTTAAAAGAACAAGCAGCTCAACAGACTGAAATTAATGCAGTGATCACTTACTTAATGGGTAAACAACAACTGGCAAGCGACCATAAATACGGCAAAGAAAGCCGTTATATTAATAACTTACTTTTAGGTAGAACGGCTAGCTTTGAGCAATTACAACATGAAACCCTTAACTCACTGACACCAAAAGCAATAACAACCATGGCTAACCATGTTTTTGAAGGTAATCCCGTTATTGTTTTGCGTGGCGATGCCGATAAAATCATCCCGGATCTAAATGAGAAGCTACCACACTGGCAAGTGATAACTATCTCTCCATAACAGTCTCACCATAACAAGCTTAGCGTTACAGCCTCTAATGAGAGACGCTGTAACCTAGCCAGCAAGCGATGCGCCGATAAGCCTAACACGGCAGTATTTTGAGTAATTAACTGCGATCAAGCGGGTAGCGCTCGCAGGTATCAAGAATATTAAGCCAACTCACTTGGTTCGCTGTATGAATATGGTAATTCGGGTGAATAAGGTTTGGGTTGTCTAGCGAGCCAATGGTCAAAGTGTAGTAGCCTGGGTGGCGAGTATCTCTAAAACTTATTGTACAGCCACATTGCTGACAAAAACCTCGGCGAACATGTTCAGAAGAGGCAAATTCGACGGGCTTGCCCGCAATCCACTGGACCTGCTCAACCTTAAAATCCATCCATGCTTGAAACACAGCACCGGAAGATTTTTGACATTGACTGCAATGGCAATAATCCGCATCAAAAGGACGATGTGTAATCTGATAGCGAATTGCACCGCATAAACATCCTCCTTGATGTATAAAATCATCAGAGCCGCGGCTCTGCTCAGATCCAGTAACATCTTGACTGCTTGGAGTTTCCTTTTCTTCAGTATTGGTGTGATTATCACTCATGTTACGCCCCGCGTTGTCGTCATTCCTTATGCTCTATCAGATAGTAGTAACATGATAATGAATGGTTTTAAAGCCCCAAAAAAAAGCCCTCTAAGAGGGCTTTTTATCTCAACACTAATGTTAATTACATCGTGTTATTAGTAAGTTGCTTCACGCTTTTTAGCTTCAGCATCCCATTGTGGAACAAGGTCTTTTAAGAATTTTTGCTTATCAGCATTCATCTTATCCATGTCCATACCTAAGGCTTTTTGTGCTTTAGCTTTAGTCGAGATATCTGGAATAGCGATTGGCATTTTAACGCCTTTAGCTGCAAGTAATTGCGCTAACTTGATACGCGCATCAGCTGCTTTATCAACTGCGCCACCTAGAATACGTAATGCTTCAGCTGGAGCATGAGCAGCAACACCGTGAGATGCAGTTGCAAAGTCCCAACGCCATTGACTGTGACGGATATCAGTTAAGATAGGTTTCATTTCCGCTTCAGTCGCACCAGCATCCCAAGCTGCACCCGCTTCGAAGTGAGCGTGTACAAGCTGAGTTTCAGCTCTTAGCTTAATTTCAGTAACACTTTTTTGATTCTCATGTGTTACTTCCATCATGAACTCTTTTGTTTTGCCTTCATGACAAGTTGCACAAGTTTCGTCGAAACGATCAAATGGGTTACCCACTTTATGGTCTGTGAACTTACCTTTACCGTTTGCTTTAGCAACACGTGGCATGTGACAGTCAGTACAACTTACGTTGTTTTTACCGTGCATACCTAACATCCAAGTTTCATAACCAGGGTGCTGTGCTTTTAACATAGGTGTTTTAGAAATTGCGTGAGTCCAATCAGCAAAGTTGATTGCGTCATAGTACACTTCCATTTCTTCAACTGTGGTACCGTTATCCCATGGGAATTTCACATAACCTTTACGGTCAGCTGTTTTCTCAAAGTAGTATTCAACGTGACACTGACCACAAACCATTGATTGCTTGTCTTTACGAGAAGCTTTATCAAATGGCTTATCAATGGCTTCTAAAGCACGGTCAACATATGGACGAGAAATACGTAATTTTGGTGAACCTTTCACGTGACAATCACTACAACCGATAGTGTTAACGATTTCAGGACCGCCTTTAGCCCATTTACCTTTGAAGTAACCGTCTTCACCTTGCTCTTCAATCATGCGAGGTACGTCAGGGCTTTTACAGCTCCAACAAGCCATAGGCATTGGGCCATCATCTGGTCCAGTTGGTGCACCAGTACGTAAAGTGTTACGCACATCAGTCACAGCATAGTGGTGACCACGTGCTTTATTGTAATCTTTAGCAAACCCGTAACCTGCCCATAACACAACTAGGTTTGGATCTTCTTCTAGCACATCAACAATTTCAGTACTTTCTGACGTTGCGTGCCAGCTTTCAAATTGCTGCTTATACTTGTCCTTGTAAACATCGTTACGAGGTTCAGTCTTATCACTAGCCATTGCACTAGTCATCATAAAACTGGTTGCCATCAATGCGCTAAGCGCAATAACTCTTCCTTTCATCTTCATCACCGTTCATCTCCGTGTTACATTTTATTTTAAATATTCACGACATCTCCATGAACAAACTTATCCATTTAAGGTTAAATTAAGAATACCCCTTTATGAGTATTGAACAATAAGCTTGCGCTAGATCAACATGTTAATATGTTGTACATCACATTTTTGATTATCTGTTAATATAAAACAGTCATCGCTAAAGTAATATTTGGCTATTATGAGCATTAAAAACAAACCAAAGTTGGATTTAAAATGACAAAACGAGGCAGCCTAACCTCCACTATTCTTAGACTAATGTTAGTCCTAATTTTCATTTCTTCCAGCTTGGCGGTGTATTCAATTATCAACCTTACTTTCAGTATTGGTGATGCCCGAGCAATCAATGCATCAGGCTCGCTCCGTATGCAAAGTTATCGGTTAAAATTATTTTTAGACAGAGATGAGAAATTACTGAATGAAAAGATAAGTTTATTCGAAGCAACACTCCACTCTGAAGCGTTAGAACGCTCATTAACTTGGTACAGTCCTGATGACTTGTCGCAGCAATATTTATTGGTCATCAATAAGTGGGAACAAATGCGCTCCCATATTGAAAATAATCGACAAGATTTGTACTCAGCTTCGTTAAAAGATTTCGTTGATACAATTGATTTATTAGTGCTTGAAATGGAGCGCTTTGCAGCGCTCAAACTGCGTATTTTGGTCATAGGCCAAATCATCGGGTTATTTTTAATGTTGATTGTTGCCACCGCTGCTACCCGATACACTCGTATCAGAATGGTAGAGCCTATACTCCAATTGATGGATGTCGCTAACGCGATATCTAAGGGCAATTTCAAGGTTGATGTACCTCAGACAGAATATGTAGAGCTACATGCACTAGGGGAAGCTTTCAAAAAAACCGCCTCTGAGCTCGATACTCTATATCAAGATCTTGAGGGACAAGTGAATGACAAAACCATTGCGTTAACCCGTGCAAATAATGAATTAAGCTTCTTATACGACAACCTTATTCGACTTCACGCCGACAGCTTAGATTATAAATCACTCAGTTCAGCACTCACTCATTTACAGCAGTTTGAAGATTTAGATTATGTCAGGCTGGTTATTGAACATGTTGATAACTCGGTCGATTGTATTGAAGCTGACAACGGCTGGATTGATACTAATAAGCAAGAACACACTGCTGATACAGCCCAAGAAGCACAAAATAAACCGGTAAAATATAACCTACAATTAGAAGATAAAAGCCTAGGTTATATTGAGGTAATTTCGCATAAACCACTCAATAATATGCTATTTGTTAATTTTGCTATGATGCTAACCCGCTCAATTGTTATTCATAATGCGACAGAGGAAAGACAGCAACTAGCATTAATGGAAGAACGAGCGGTAATAGCCAGAGAGCTCCATGATTCATTAGGACAACTTCTCTCCTATTTAAAAATTCAAGTCAGTTTGTTACGCAAACAAATGGACCCCAATTGTATTACTGACAAAGTTGAAACCCAGCTGATAGATATTAATGATGGAGTGAGCACCGCATACGGCCAGCTTAGAGAACTTTTATCAACCTTTAGATTAACCATCAAAGATCCTAATTTAGGCCAAGCAATTGAAGTAATGTTAAGCCAATTGCGTAAGCAGTCTGGTATTGAAATTAATCTTAACTATCAGCTCTCACCACACTTACTGGCAGCGAAACAACATATCCATGTTTTACAACTGACACGTGAAGCAACAATCAACGCAATCAAGCATGCAAAACCTTCAAAAATAGAAATTGATTGTTTTTTGGCAGATTCTGATATGATACACATCAATATCAAGGATGATGGAATTGGCGTGTCGCATCTAAAAGAACGAGATCAGCATTTTGGTATTGGGATCATGCATGAACGTGCAACTAAACTGCATGGCAGCGTCAAGTTTGATAATAATCCGAAGGGCGGCACAACAGTCTCTCTCGTATTTCCACCCCAGCAGGAGCCTCTAAATGGGTAAACCTTATTCAGTATTAGTAGTAGATGACCACCCGCTTCTTCGACGTGGTATTTGTCAGTTAATAACCTCAGACGGTGATTTTAAACTGTTTGGTGAAGCAGGAACGGGATTGGATGCGTTAACCGCCATCGGTGAAGACGAGCCGGATATTATTCTGCTCGACTTAAATATGAAGGGCATGTCTGGCTTAGATACACTTAATGCAATGCGCCAAGAAGGAGTAACAGCCCGCATTGTTATTTTAACTGTATCAGATGCCAAACAAGATGTTGTTCGTCTGCTGCGAGCTGGCGCTGACGGATACTTACTCAAAGACACTGAGCCTGATTTATTACTTGAGCAACTTAAAAAAGCCATGCTAGGTCATCGTGTGATCAGCGACGAAGTTGAAGAGTATATTTACGAGCTAAAAAATGCTGACAATGATGAAACTTGGATAGCATCGCTCACACCACGTGAGCTGCAAATTCTTAAAGAGTTAGCAGAAGGCAAGAGTAATCGTGTTGTCGCAGAGGCGCTGCACATCAGTGAAGGCACAGTAAAAGTGCATGTTAAAAACTTACTCCGTAAAGCCAATGCAAAATCCCGTACAGAAATGGCAGTAAGATATTTAAACCATTAGTGTTCAAACTGACTCAAAAAAGGCGAACCCTTAGGTTCGCCTTTTTATTGAAATGTAAACATTGAATACTTTATCTATTGCTCGTGTAAGCAAACCGCTATTGCTTAATAAACGAAATCCAGCTTTTTAGCGCTGTTTCAAAATCCTCAAGCCCACAAAACGATTCTGACTCCGCATCATACATGCTCATCGCCTCTTCTAGCTCAAAGTCTTCGTCAAAATCAATCGCGTTAACAAACACTCTAACCTGCTCACTATCAATGACCATAGCTAAGTCTTCGCTTTGCATTAACCATTCATTTTTCTTACTCGCACGAATAAGCTCGATTTGAGCTAATATCGCTTCGCAACGATTAACATCAGTAGCCAATTGCTCAGCAAAAAAACGCCCTAATATGGCATGCTCCATGCTAAATTCAGCAAACAAAGTGCCGTCTAAACTGTTACGGCGAAACTCGTATTCCATGATAAAACTCAACTATAAGGCTTTGTTTTATTTTAACCGAAATTCCGGAAACCTGCTTAGTTAAGACATGTAAATAATGAAAATGTCCTGACTGAATAAATTCACTGTATTTCGCCTTCAATGCTAATATTATTTTCATTAAGGATTAAACCCCAAATAAATAATGCTACAACAATAGGATACAAGGATACCTATGGATACAGGCTTTATATATTGCTTATTGTTAACGGGATCGAATGCGGGTAAAAGTTTATCAGCAAGTGAGCTTGAACAATGGCAACCTAATGACGGATTACTTTGGGTGCATCTTCGTTATAGCCATCCTGACGCTCAACAATGGATCATTAACGCCCAGTTGCCTCAAACCGAAACTGACACATTATTAGCAGAGCACACTCGCCCTCGTACATTGAGCTCTCCTGATGGTATTTTAATGGCACTGCGCGGTATAAACCTTAATCCTAATTCAGCGCCTGAAGATATGGTATCAATGCGAATCTATGCCCAGCAACATCGTATTATCTCCACCTGTGAGCGCCAACTGCAATCGGTTAAAGATATTGCCGAGCAGATCATTAACCAGCCTAATAGTATTAACTCGAGTGCTAACTTTTTAGTGTCTTTGTGCGAACGATTAACCGAAAGAAAAATGGAGTTAATCCATAACCTTGAAGATGAACTCGACACCTTAGACGATCAAATCACCTTACCTAGCGCGGCAACGCTGCGAGTGGATATTGCTGAATTAAGAAAACAAACAGTGACCCTAAGGCGTTACTTCTCACCTCAAAGAGACGCATTATCTCGACTGCTCAATGATAGTCATTTCCTGTTTGATAATGAGCACAAATTACGCATACGTGAGATAAATGAAACCTTAATCAGAGTCATTGAAGATCTTGATGCTGTGCGTGATAGAGCAAGCGTAACTCAAGAGCAATTACAATCTCAGCAGTCAGAGCAGCTTAATAAACGGTTATATTTTCTTTCGTTAATCTCTGCGGTGTTTCTACCATTAGGTTTTTTAACTGGGTTACTAGGGGTCAATATTGGTGGTATTCCAGGCACTGACATCCCTTGGGCTTTTTCGGCATTTTGTGCGGGATTAATTGTTCTTATTGCGCTGCAAATGTGGCTTTTTTATCGCCTCAAGTGGCTATAAAGCCAATGTAGATAAATGTTCAGCCAGTACTTAGGCATAAAAAAAGGACGCGCTCAGCGTCCTTTTCTTTTAATCACAATTACTGAGCAGCTGGCGCTTCTTCAGTTTGTGCTTTCTCGATTGAAAGTAACTCAACTTCAAATACTAAAGTTGAATTAGCTGGAATAGTACCAGTATCACGTTCGCCGTAAGCAAGTT
Organism: Shewanella sp. ENK2; assembly: GCF_043568515.1. NCBI lineage: Bacteria > Pseudomonadati > Pseudomonadota > Gammaproteobacteria > Alteromonadales > Shewanellaceae > Shewanella > Shewanella sp. ENK2. The sequence goes on from NZ_CP171406.1 coordinate 1,016,490, forward strand.
CTGATGGGATAACGAACTTGTACTTAGCGCCAACAGGCATTAACTGAACACCTTCAGTCCAACCAGGAATAACACGGTTTAATGGGAATTTAGCTGGTTCGCCACGGCTGTATGAGCTATCGAACTCAGTACCATCAATTAACGTACCTTTGTAATGTACTTCAACCGTATCTTCAGCAACAGGCGTTTCACCTTCACCCGCTTCTAATACTTCGTATTGTAAACCAGATTCAGTTGTAACAACGCCTTCTTTCGCCTTGTTAGTTTCTAGGAACTTTTTACCTTCCTCAACTGCTTTGCTCGCCATTAACTCAGCTTGCTCTGTGCGTTTTTCACTTAGCTTAGCATCAAGTCCTTGAAGTACTGTTTGCATTTCTTCTTCAGTTAACTCAAGCGTATCAGCTAGTCCATCACTGAAACCTTGAATAACAAGAGCACGATCAACAGCAAAACCTAGTTCTTCTTGTTCAGTAATATGACCTGCCATGTAACGACCAATTGAGCCACCAACACTGTAAGCTTCTTTTTGTGCATCAGTTGTTAATTCAACTTTCTTGGCAACAACTTCTTGTTCTTGGTTACATGCAGTAAGACCAACAACAGCCAATGCAACTAACGATAATTTGTAAATAGATTTCATTAAAGCTTCCTCAGCGTCCTTTAGCGGTTACAATAACCGGTAGGTAAAAATTTTGTATATATTTGGCCACTTTATACTAAATAAAGTGTTTTTAGCAATGGCCTGAATGATAACGCAGCCATTAAGACAACTTTTATAGGAGCAAGTTCATGTTTCGACTAATTATGCTGATTTTATGCATTTGCTCACTGACGGCCTGCCAGCCCAAGGCTGATAACGTCTTTAGTATTACGACTGACTCGAGCTATAGTGCGAGCTTGTCTCAAGATGCGCAGCTTGCCCTCGTCAGTACTTCAAGTAATGGGGTTCAATTATGGGATCTCAAGGAAGAAAGCTTAAAATATCGCTGGCAACACAGTAACAAGGCCGATAATACTATCAATAATGTGTTTGATACTGCATTTTCAGCCAATGCTCACTATGCAGCAACACTCACAACCGATTCATTAGCCATTTGGAATGTCGAAACAGGTCAATCTATCGGTTGGTGGTCACTGCCAGCATCGGCACAGTCTGTTGCGATTGCCAACAACGCCCAAACGTTAGTGGGATTAATTGATGGTTCTGTCATGTCACTAGCACCTGAGAAAAGTCTCATTAAATTTTTAGGCCATAATGAGCGCGTCTCGAGTGTCTCTATTTCGGCAGATGGCCAACGTGCATTAACAGGCTCTAATGACGGACAAGTCATTTTATGGCAAGCCACTACAGGGCAACCGATTCACCAATGGCAGTTCAGCTCTCGTATCGGCAAAGTGCAATTAAATCAAAGTGGCTCACTCAGTTTCGCGAGTGATATTACCGGAAATGGAAATATCTATAACAACAGCGATGGCAAAGAAGTCACTTCATTAGCCATTAACCGCCGTCAAATGACCTTCAGCAGTGCTAGATTTATTCATCAGGATAAAATACTCGTCACAGGGTCACCCTCAAAAGAAATTATCCTTTGGCAGGTGCAATCGGGTAAAAAACTGGCCAATAGACAAATTCAGTTAACTAAAAACAGTCAAAATAGAGGCGCCGTTGTATACTCTATTGCAAGTGATGCTCAGCAAAATTTAGTCAGTATCAGTAATCAAGGTTTAGTTGAGTCATGGGGACCTCTACCTTAAAGCAATTCATCCCCATCAATGTGAGAGAAAAACATGCAAGATATGCAACAAAAAATTGATGATTTAGAAATGAAAATCGCTTTTCAAGATTCAACAATCGAAGAGCTAAACCAAGAAGTCATTAAATTAAATGATTTAGTTGCGTTCCAACAACATCAAATGTCATTAATCGTCAATAAACTGCAAGCGATGGAGCCAAGCAATATGGCAACCCAAGCAGAAGAAACACCACCGCCACACTATTAATGTGTCATTGCATTTTATTTGTTACATTGATTACTCATGAAATCAAAAACTAAGGTGTCCTAAGCAAAACGCGATGTAAGTTTGTGCTACACCTAAGTTATACAAGATTAACTGCAAACATTTAAGGAACGTTATGCCTGCAAGTGACATCATGACAATAGCCCAAACTGGCGAAACAATTTTAACCCGCCAAACACAAGCTGTGGTGACATTTGATCAAGCTTTAGTTCAGCTTGCTAACAGTATGATAGCAACAATGAACGCGGCTCATGGAGTGGGGATTGCAGCCCCACAAGTTTTCAGTAATTTAGCTATCTTTATCATGCATTCTAAACCTAACTCTCGTTATCCTGGCGCGCCACTCACCCAAGCGACTGTGGTGGTTAACCCGCAAATTATTGCGGTGTCTGATGAAATGGAAACAGAGAATGAAGGCTGTTTATCTATAGCGGGACAACGTCTTGAAGTAACACGACATAAAAGCATCACTGTTCGTTATCAGTCACTTCAAGGCGATAGTATCGAGCAGCAATTGGACGGTTTTATCGCACGAATTTTTCAACATGAGTTTGACCATTTGCAAGGTATTACCTTGCTTGAACGGGTCAAGATGCCAGAACTGCAATATGTCAATCAAGCTGACTTTCCGATACCCAACCAGTCATACAATAACTTACATTCTCCATCACTCGACGGGCAAGGTGTGAGCCAATGAATAAATTGCTCAGTATTGCCTTAATCTGTTTCAGCTTAACTGGCTGCGCATATAATAGCGTTTTAATTAATTATCCATCTCAAATTGCGCCGATAAAACAAAACCTAGCCAGTCCCTCACCTGCAGCCAAACTGCCTGAGCTAGCAGCACAAATCGACAGTAACGATGGCTTGTTGTATGCACAAGAAGCGGGGAGAGTCGCTCAAGTCTCTGGTAACTTTGAAGCCAGTAAAACCTACTATGAACAAGCGATTAGCGCTTATAAAGCCTTTGATGACAGAGCCACAATTAGCGCCTCTGATCTGACTGCCACCGCCAGTAGTTTAGTATTAAACGATAATGCCATCCCTTATCGTGGACCGGGTTATGAGCGCATTATGGTGCATCAATATCAAGCCTTTAATTATCTCTTTTCTGGCGATGCACAGGGTGCATTAGTCGAAGTTCGCCGCAGTAACCAACTGCAAAGCAGTGAACAAGCACGCTACCAAAAATCTCAAAAGTCAGTTAGAGCAATGGCTAACGGTACGATTGATAGCGAAATTAACAAACTAGACCAAGCGACAGGTACTGTCACTAGCTCGTTTTTGAATGCTTACAGTTATTACACCACAGGCTTGTTGCATGAGTTATTAGGTGAGCCTAACGATGCGTACATTGACTACCGAAAAGCCGCTCAAATCACTCCCAATAATAAGTACTTGCAACAAGACCTAGTTAGACTCGCCAAGCAACTTTCCATGCCGCAATATGATGAATTTAAACGTCGTTGGGGTGATGCTATTTTACCTAAAAAAGGTCAAGGCCAAGTGGTTATGGTGGTTGAAAAAGGCTTTGTACCAGAAAAACAAAGCCTAACGGTCCCCTTCACTATTGATGGCAACTGGCAAACCGTGTCACTTGCAACTTACCAGCCCCATAGGCAACAAATTGCACCATCCACAATCCAAGGGCTCGGAACCGTTTTAAAAGCGGAACCTATTGCCAATATCGATGCCTTAGCAATTAATGCATTAAAAGAAGATTTACCTGCAGCCTTGGTGCGTCAAGCTGCGCGGGTCTATACTAAGTCTGAAATGACTCGAAGCGTCGAAAGTGGCAGTAAACGCCGTAATAACGAAGCAGATGCGGCGGCAATATTAATGCAAATTTTTAACGTTGTGACAGAGCAAGCTGACAGACGAAGTTGGTTAACCTTGCCCCGACAAGCACAAATTGCCCGCCAGTACATAGAGCCAGGCGAGTATCAAATCCGTTTAGGCAACAGTCCTGCGGCTAAAATTGATGTAAAACCAAACCGTGCAACATTAATTTGGGTGATAGAGACTGGAAATCAAACCCGTTTTTATTCAATAATTATCTAACTCGACTATTTATAAGTCATATTCAATATGGAACTTACTATGAAACATTTTAAACTGATTTTTGTTTTAGCCGCTGCAATCGGGCTATCAGCTTGTCAATCTAAGGTTGAGTATGGCGACGCAACTGAAGTAGAAACCGTCAATGAAAACTTTGGCTCAACTGATTTGCAAGCTATTGCTGCTAAAATGGTTGATAGCATGTTGACCTTCCCACCAGTGATTGTAATGACTCAAAACGATCGCCCAATTATCTTCGTCGACAAAATTAAAAATAAAACCTCAGAGCATATTGATACAGAATCTGTTACTGACACTATCAGCAACAAGTTACTTCGCTCAGGCAAGTTCCGTTTTATCGATATGACGAAAGTGGATGCTGTGCGTAAGCAGCTAGATTACCAAAACAATGCTGGTATGGTTGACCCATCAACAGCGATAAAGTTTGGTCGCCAAGTTGGTGCGCAATACATGCTTTACGGCAACTTATCTAGCATCGTAAAACAAGATGGCAGCACAAAAGATGTTTACTACAAAATGACTATGCGCCTAATGGATCTAGAAACAGGTCTAATCGAGTGGTCTGATGAAAAAGAAATTCGTAAAGTAAAATCTAAGTCTTTCTTAGGTCTATAGACCTCTGATACCATAAAATTTAGCCGACCTTGAGTCGGCTTTTTTATAACCGTGAATATAACAATAATAAATTTAGGGAAGAAAAAGTGAAATTGTTTAAGTCGTCAATCGTCGCGCTAACTTGTGCCGGCCTGTTTGCTTGCTCAAGTACATCCAATATCCGTCTTACTGAGCGAGATGGCAGTGCTAATATTAGTCAGCAACAAGCGATGGCTCGCTCAACTATCATTTCTGAAGTCAACTACCAACTGCAATTTACATTAACTGGCGACACTCATTTTAATGCAAATACAACAGTAGACTTTATCCTCAGCAATAATAAAGAGCCGCTTACTCTGGACTTAAACAAAGCCAACGTCAGTAAATTTGTGGTGAATGGCAAAGCAATCTACCCCAACTACAATGATGCTTACCTCACCATTAACCCTCAGCTATTAAGTACGGGGCGCAATACCATTGAAGTGGAATATAGCCGTGAACACAGCACCAACGGTGAAGGCTTACACCGTTTTGTTGACCCTGTAGATAACAAAGTTTATCTCTATTCACACTTTGAACCAGCAGCAGCTCAACAAATGTTTGCCGTATTTGACCAACCAGACTTAAAAGCCACCTATAAGATTAGCGTCACAGCGCCTAAAGATTGGCATGTCATTAGTACCATGCGTGAAACACAAATCGACGAGCAAGCAGATAGCAATGTTTGGACTTTCCCAGTTACCCCTAAATTAAGCCCATATAACTTTTCTATGCACGCAGGGCCTTACCATGTTTGGGAAGATAATAGTGGCAAATACCCTATGCGACTATTTGCTAGGCAGTCTGTCGCCGAGCAAGTCACCGCGAAGGACTGGTTTACCTACACTAAGCAAGGCCTAACCTTTTTTGATGACTACTTTGGCATCGAATACCCTTTCAAAAAATATGACCAATTATTAGTGCCAGACTTTTTATATGGTGCAATGGAGAATGCAGCAGCAGTCACCTTTGCAGAAAACCGATTCATGTATAAAGACACGATGACCGCAGCGCAAAAGCAGCGACTTGCTGGAGTTATTATGCATGAAATGGCTCACCAATGGTTTGGTGATTTAGTCACGATGAAATGGTGGAATGGCTTATGGTTAAATGAAAGCTTTGCATCATTTATGGGTACCTTAGCAACCAGTGAAGCCACTGAGTTTACCCATGCATGGCGTACATTTTACGCCCATGGAAAACAAAGCGCTTATCGTCAAGATAGCTTAGTGACGACTCACCCAATAGAAGTCCCAGTCCCCACCAGCATGAATGCATTTGATAATATTGATGCTATTACCTATTACAAAGGGGCGTCAACACTAAAGCAATTACGTCACTTACTGGGTGAGGACACTTTTCAGCAAGGGGTTCAGCAGTACCTAGAAAAATACAGTTACCAAAATGCTGAACTCGATGACTTTATTAGCAGCTTGGCACAAGCCAGTAACCGAGATTTATCTCAATGGACTCAAGCGTGGCTATATCAAGCTGGTGTTAACACACTTGAAGCAGATTTTCGTTGTGAAAATGGCCGCATAAGCCAATTCAATTTACTGCAAACTGCGCCAAGCAACGAGCTACCAACTTTACGAGAGCAACGAGTTCAAGTCGCCCTATTTAATGTTAGTCGTTATTCTGTCCACTCAGGTCCTAAAGTTGCCGTGACTTATAAAGGCGAGAAAACTGCAGTGCCAGAGCTTATTGGTAAGCACTGTCCTAATTTGGTTTACCCAAACTTTGATGATTGGGGCTACGTTAAGGTGACTCTCGATGAGCAGTCATTTCAAACCGCTAAAGAGCAGCTAAGTAAAGTCAACGATCCGTTGCTTAGGTCAATGTTATGGCAGAGCATGTGGGATAGTGTTGCTGATGGAAAAGCGTCTTTAAAACAATTTATCAATGTTGCACTGGTTAATGCTCCTAAGGAGCAGGATTACACTATTTTAGGGCAAGTTATCGGCAACTTGAAACAAGCACAACGATACCTGAACAGTATGGCGCCGAATCATCAAGCCTATGCACAAAAAGTTAACCGCGCGCTGAGCCAAATGAGCTTACGTATGGCTATGCAGCATCATGATAACCCTGACTTCCAACGTCGCTGGTTTGATAGTTATATCGCCATGGCGAACAGTCGTGACGCATTAGATCATTTAGCCGATCTTCTTAGCGGCCATAGTGCGATTAGAGGCTTGAATATTAACCAAGATCTACGCTGGAAAATCATTATCCAACTTAACCGTTATGATTACCCAAATAGTGCCAAACTACTTGCAAGAGAGAAACAAGCAGACAGTTCTGATAGCGGTCAAAAATCTGCAATAGCGGCAGAAGTCAGTCGGCCACAAGCGCAAATAAAGCGTCAATGGCTACACAATATTGAACACGATACAGACATGCCTTTCTCTAAGTTACGGGTGGCGATGAATTATTTATACCCAAGTGAACAAAAGCTACTCAGTGCAGCAACGGCAGAAGAGCGCTTAGCCAATATTGCAGAAACAGATAAAAAGGGCCCAGTATTTATGCGGGCTTACAATCGCGCGTTAATCCCAACAGCTTGCAACAATGCCAATATTGCAGCCATCAACCGAGTATTAGACACCGAAACGGGCTTATCTCAAATGACGCGTCGCGCACTACTTGAGGTACGCCAAAAAGAACAAGGGTGCGTGAAAATCAGTGAAATGCTGAATCAATAAGTTATTATTGAAATCGCTAACATATCAAATGCCGTTTCTTCATAGAAACGGCATTGTTTTATTGAGGCGAAACCTCTTGTAATCTATTGCAAAAAACCATTAAAGCAATTAAAACCATTTTCTTGTCATTTATTACTAACTAAAAAATAACTAAGCTGCACCATCATTAAGGCATCGCTTAAAAACCCTGTTTGGGGAGCGACGGGTTATCGTCGGGGTATCAAACTCAGAAGATGAATATGATGTAGTTTGAGGATTTTGTGATTTTTCGGCTAAAAAATCATGTAGGTTCAATAATTCTGATTGGCCGAACCTCTCATCAGTATTGCTTGCTACTGTATCTCCTATTCCACTTGCCGCTTCCTTTTCCTCTTTATTTACCTCTTTGTCTCCAATACCTGTTGCAATCACCATTAACTCAAGCTCAGATTCAAGTTCAGGGACAATAGTCAGCCCAATAATGACCACCGCTTTATCAGCTAACGCTTGTTGTAATACTTCACCTATTTTATGGTACTGACTAAGCTCGATTTGCTCTGTAGCCATGACACTGACAATGGCACCTTTTGCAGAAGTTAAATCAATATCTTCCAATAATGGATTTTTCAGCGACTTATTGATGGTGTGCTGTAACTCTTCATCAGCAGCTTGCCTTGCCACCCCCATCGCCGCGCGGCCTCGATGGCTAACCACGGTAATAAAATCATTTAAATCGATATTAATCAGTCCAGACTGACTAATAATGGTCGTTAATCCCGCTAAAACATCCTGCAAAATTCGATTACTTTCAAAAAAAGCATTCACTAAAGTAATCTTTTTATCCAAGGTTTTAGCAAGCTTATCATTAGGCAACACAATCACTGCCGATGCGTGCTGCATCAAATTATCTATGCCTTCTTTTGCCAGTTGATTTCGTTGCAGCCCCTCAAAGCTAAATGGCGTGGTAACCACAGCAACCAAAGGCTTATTTAATTCTGCTGCTAAGGAGGCAATAAAAGGAACCGCCCCCGTTCCTGTTCCGCCTCCCATACCACCAGTGATGAAAATGACATCAGCTTGCTGGATATGCTCTCTTAATTGTTCTTCAGACTCTTGCGCCGCAGCATATCCCTTTTGAGGATCGGCGCCGGCACCCAAACCTTTTGTCACTTCGTTGCCGATTTGTAGGCGTGAGCTGCACGCTGATACGGCCAGTGATTGCGCATCGGTATTCACAGCAATCAGCACGACATTGTCACTTAATGAAGACTGGCTTAATTGATTAATGGTATTGCATCCACAACCTCCGACGCCAAAGACGGCAATACAAGGGGCTTGGGGATGTTTAGGCTTAATATCTAACATAAGTCACTCTCCTTACGATGTTATCAATAGCCTAACCTCAAGGTGCGACAAACTAAGTCGTAACGTTTTGATACTGCCTGGACATTTTATTAATTAAACGGACAAAGTGATCCCTGAGCCTTTCTGGAGCAATAACTTCAACGTTGTCAGCCATCTCCCATAAGAAAGCTCTTAGTCTTGGTGTATCACTCACACTGGCATTTACCTTATATTGTCCACTTGATAAATATTCAATGGTTTGGTTTTCGCTGAGTTTAGATTGATGGAAGATGAAATTAGCTTTTGGCGATACGTGTAACTCTATATCAATTAACGTCGATGAATTATCAATACCAGTTCGAGCAATATCAAAATCATCTCGAGTAATTGCTGGCGTCTCAAGCAGGCGAATATCTCTTAATTGCTCGATAGACTGAACATAGCGTTTTTCATGAGCAGACCCAACAGTAAAAGCCAGTAAAGCGACCCCCTCTGAAATAGTGATACCTTCGGGATTTATCGGTTCGTAGTTAATCCAATAACTTTGACCTTTAATCATTTTTTGAATTTGGCAAGCCAGCTGGCGCTTATGCAGTAATGCATACTGAACCGTCTCAAACGCTTTTGGATCTTGCTCTGCGTAAATAAGCGGAAAGGGCTTGGGTAACTGAGCAACTCGGCAAGCCCAATACAACCATGGATTATTAGGATCGCTCGCCAACACTTGATCAGCTCGTTCAAAATATGGCGTAAGCTGTTTTAAACTTTGCGGAGGCAATAACTGACTGGCGCTGTGCTTGAGCGTATGAAATGCGAGCGCCATATGTTGATCCATCAAAGTCAGGTTTAGCCCACGCCAGCAAGCTGCAATTGACCAACCAAATGGTTTATTGCGATCATCCAATTCAAGACCAAATAACCCCATGTCACACATTGCTTTCAGTTCGCGCTGCACAGTTCTTAAACCGACATCAAAATCTCGGCTATTGAGCCTGTCTGTCAACTCATTCGCCGTTATACGCCTAGGGTGATTAGGTATTTGTTCAAGCATGGCAAGTTGCCGCTGAATATTGGTCTGCATAAAGCATCATCTCCATTTCTAGAGTATTTAGCTTAATACTAACCTGCGACAAAATCTGTCGCAGCAAAATATTTTTATTTAAAAATAAATAAGTTACTTATAGAAATAGATGAGAATAAACAGGTTGTATTGGACAAGCTGAGTTAGCTTCGCAATGTGAATGTCATCATAATAGGCGCATGATCTGTGCTGTCACTGTCCCGCTCGTATTCAGGTCTCACAAGGTGACGATCATGGGTTTGATAATCACTGACTTCGGCAAGGTTTTTAGGATGGCTAGCATCGAATTCACATGAAGCCAAAATATAATCCAATACTGAACCAGTATTGCCAAAATAGTGAGTTGCTTGACGTGCATATTTAAGAGGGTCTACAGGTGGTAAAACATCTTCTGCAATATCGGAATCTTCATCATGCAAACCTGACTCATACTCATCCTGCGCTAAAGTAGCATTCAATTTTTTCTGGTCTGAAACAGCTCATATGTATCGAACAAACTGAACTCAGCAAAAGCGTCAGCTAACATTTTATCGTTCAATAATCTCAAGCTAGGATCGATAATATCATTACGAAATACTCGCTTACCGTTCGCTCTAAAAGCCTCTAATGCTGTGCTTTGCAACGTGTCATTAAAGTCACCCATTAATATTACTGGCAGCTGAGTTTCAGTGCGCTGCTTGGTGATTTCATTAAACAATAAAGCCGCTTCACTCCCACGTTGCATATTAGACGCCCAACTACCAAGTGCTTGGCGAGCCATTAAATCGGCGCCACCTTGCATACCTGACTCGGCCAGAGTATCGACTCCCATGCCACTGCGTTTAGATTTTAAATGCACCACATAACACTCGCACTCTCCAAACTCAGCTAATGCAATTTTTGCCCGTAAAGGTTTACGACTAAAGCTAAAGTCATTAGCAATCCCCATAAGCGGAAACAAGGTCGCATCAGGTGTCACTAATGCGGATTCAATAATGGGATATTTGGATGCAATCGCCACCACAGGGCTTTGATAAACATAATCACTGATTAAACTAGGCTCATCTAAAGCGGCAAAATATTGATACCCTAATGGTGCCAATAACGCTTTTAATGCATCCGGACTAAACACTTCCTGAAAACCAATAATGTCGGGTTGATGCGCAGCTAAATAATCGCAAATCCAACCGCATTTTTTCTGCCATTGTTGATGAGAATAGATATTTTCAAAGTCATAATACGCTGATGGCGGTTCAATAAAATTAAATAAATTAAACGAAACCACTTTAAACATTGGTGATTTTTTTGCTCATTGTTACTTCTTTTTTGAGTCACGAAAAATGCCTTAAGAACCCTATTCTACTTACAGATTAAAACTAAAAAGATCGAGTGTCGATGATAATTATGCTTCCATGCTGCATGGTCTTACTTATCTCAATTGAACAATTTCAGCAGAAAAAAATGATCCTAAATTAGCAATTGCCGTATTACCTCTCGAAATCAGCGCCTGAATTCAGCAATCAAACAGAAATTAAATAGCTCGTTTAAGAAACACATTTTGAGGAAAGAACGATGAAAAGGATCTACTCTCTTGCACTATGCTTTTCACTGATTGGTTTAACCGCTTGTTCAGATGATGACGATGATACGATCACAGCAGCTGATTCCGAAGCTCCAGTTGTTACCTATGCAGACATTCGTGTAATCCACGCTGGCAGTGATGCGCCAATGGTCAATGTCACCGCAGACGGCGCAACGTTACTCAGTGACGTAGACTATGCAATGTCTAGCGGCTTGTTAGAAGTCGCCACCAACACCTATGCAATCGCAGTTGACGCACAACTTGCTGACGGCACAACGCTTACAGTACTTGAAGCAGAACTTGCAGTGGCTGAAGATATGGAATATACCGCCGTTGCTCTGGGTAAGGTAAGTGACGAAACCTTAATGCTTAAACTCATTGCAAATGAAGAATCTGACATCACTGCTGATAACGCTCGAGTACAAGTGTTACATGCTACACCAAGCGTAGGACTTGTTGATATATATGTGACAGAACCAATGGCCGATATCACCATGATGGATCCTACCCTGTCAGCCAACTACATGGACAACAGCGATCAATTAGAAGTCCCCACAAGCGACTACCAAATTAGAATTACTCCAGCAGGAGACAAAACGGTTGTTTTCGACTCAGGAACGGTCAATTTAGCTGCTGGAATGGATTACTTTATCTCTGCTATTCCAAATGAATGGTCAGGAGACTCACCAGTCGCCCTACTTGTTGCACTACCAGAAGGGCAAGTCCTTCTGAATGACGTTAATAGTGGTAGCGATATTCGTGTCGTACATGCAGTAGCTGATGCCCCTGCTGTAGATGTATTCTTAGACGGCAGCACAACACCAGCTATTGATATGCTGTCATTTGGTAATTTCGCAGGCTACGTCAATATTCCAGAAGGTATGCACACTGTGACGGTAGCAGCAGATGCTGACAATTCGGTCGAGGTGATTAAAGATGCAGCTGTCGATCTGATGCAAGGCGCCAGCTATTCAGTCCTCGCTGTTGGCTCTCTTGCTGACAATGATATTAGCCCATGGGCTTTTGCAGAGCACACTCGACGCATTGCCACTGAAGCAAGACTAAATGTTATTCACGCATCTTATTCTGCTGGTAATGTTGATGTCTACCTAACACCAACAGCCGATATCAGTGATGCTGATCCAGCGCTAACAGATGTGCCATTTAAAGCAGCATCAGGCAGTTTAAGTGTTGCACCAGGTGATTACACCGTAAGTGTAACAGTAACAGGCACCAAAACCGTCGCCATAGGCCCACTTGCCGTATCATTAGCAGGAAATGGGTTATACAGCGTAGCTGCCGTTGATGCAGAAAATGACACTTCAATGTTCACTGTCATTTTAATGGACGACTTTATTGCCGAAGAATAGGCACCCAACACTGAAATGACTTTTCATTACTAATCTCCGTCCGACCCTTTTGCGGCTTATCTTTCACCCGAGATAAGTCGCTCTTTTATCCTGTTTTTACGTGTTGCTTTACACTCATCAATGTTGCCGGTTAAGCAAAAGGAATCAGATATGATAGGCTTGTCCATAAAATCAAACCAACATTTTACCTCGTCAGGTGGTTTATTCGCACTTGTTGTTAAATGCTTGTTTGCTATAGCCGTTTACGGTTTTTTACTCTCCAGCTTTGGGAGCCGTGCCATGGAAATACAGTTTGCCTCTTCAGATAAATTAACCCCCGCAAGGATAAGCAATGACTCTGTCATGGGCGGCATATCCTCTAGTCAAATTGAAATTAACCATAGTGCCACGACAAAAGCCGATATTAACTCCTCAGGACATGTGCACTTTAGCGGTCAAGTGTCTTTAGAAAACAATGGCGGTTTTGCCTCAATGGAGTATCAAATCACTTCATCCATTCCCGCAACAAAACAAGTCAAATTAACGGTACTGGGCGACGGGAAGCAGTATCAGCTAAGATTTAAAACCTCGGAGCTTTCATTTGGTGAAGCCTATGTAGCCAACTTTGAAACCACAAAGGGCCAAGTCACCGAGCATTTATTTAGCCAGACCGATTTTGCTGCCCAATTTCGTGGAAGAAGTATAAACGCACCAACAATCGAATTTAATAACGTTAATCGAGTGGGATTTTTGATTGCGAATAAACAAGCTGGCGCATTCTCATTACAGCTAGACAGTATTGAATTTGAAGAGCATGATTAATGGGTGCTTCTATGCTGTGCGAGTTAGCACCAATATGTGCTAAAAATCAGCTGAAGTCACTTTATAAAGTGAATGTAAAGTAGGAATAAGGACCACTAATGAGCCCATTAACAGGTATTCAGGGTGTTATATTTGATTTAGATGGCACATTAGTAGAGTCGGAGCTTAACTTTACCCATATAAAACAAGAGTTAGCATGCCCGCTTAATATCGATATCTTAGATTTTATTGATGCATTACCAACTCATATTGAAAGACAACGAGCACACGATATCATCATTCAACATGAAACCAATGATGCTCAAAATGCTAAAGCCTTACCCAATATGCACCCGTTACTCAACACCCTTAAAACCTTGTCATTGCCTTGTGCCATAGTCACTCGAAACAGCAAAGCAGCCACAGCCACTAAACTTACCCAAAATAATATTGATATTGATTTAGTCTTAACCCGAGAATGTTATCCTGCAAAACCCGCTCCCGATGCGCTACTGGCGATAGCTAAACAATGGCAATTACCCGCTAAGAAGCTCATTTATGTAGGTGATTACCTCTATGATATTCAAGCGGCTAAAAATGCTGGCATGACATCTGTTTTTATCAATCATCATAAGCAACCCGATTATCAAACACAGGCTGATGTCATCGTCAATAATCTCGCCCAATTACAACAGGCAATACAAGCTTCGAACCCTGCATCAACCTAAAAAAGCGAATGAGACCATTATTTTCGATAAATGTATTTCAACGAAAGGAATATTTTAACGAAGAGGCCTTGCCTAACTTAGTGTACATACCCATATTAACTAACCACTCAAATGACAGTTCAAATCAAAAACAACCAAAAATAAAACCTACCTTACGCAGTAACATTGCCAACCAATGCGTTAAAAAAACACCAGACTCTTAACAAAACTGATTCTAGGTTGTTAAGTTTTATCTCACAAACGCCAAAATTAGAGTAATAACTTTAAGTTTTGATGGTTTATTAATCTGTTCTTGCTAATATTCGCGCCCCTTAATCAGCTAGCCACTGAAAATTAATTTTTCGATAGTTGATATCAAGTGACCTATAGATGTCACTTAATCCCATTGTAATGACTAAGAGGTAAACAAATGAGCGAAGTAGAAGTGTTTCTTGACATGTTGTGGAGCGAGAGTGGAGCGATGGTGTTAGGAATGATTGGTTTTTATGCACTTTGCTTATCAATCGTTTGCCTAGTATGCGATAACATGAAACAGCCTACTGCTGAATAAACCAACGCTTTATTTAACCAGCGAAATTAAACACGTAGCTAGCCTTTTGCTAAGCTACGTGTTGTTATTTTCCCCCATGAATCATAACTTAACTGCTGTCAAAGTAGGTAAGCTCCTAAAGCCCTCAACACTCATCATCTGGCTTGGTTGCTAGTGACGCATTTATTCATTTCAACAAAATGCCCAATATCATGCCCCTTTGCACTGAGTTCAGCATTCACGAATAAGAAATAGTGAACCCCATAAGCGGTTTTTCAGCATTCTTAACTAAAGCGTTAATCGCAGCCATTGGGCAATGAACTTTATTAGAAATGTCTACGTATGAAGTTAATATGCCTAGCAAATTACTGTCCTTAGCATTAACTATTAAGGAAAATGATGAACCCTTTACACCCTAAAAAGCTATTACACAGCAAGTGGACTAAAGTAAATGTCACCCAAAAACTTAAACACTTTTCGGTGATTAAGGTGAGTAAGGACGAAGATCAGAATGTCACAGAGTGCATTATTCGCGCTGAAATGAATGCACAAGAGTTTTCTATTAATTGGCGAGATTTAAAGGACAATCGTCAATGGCTACAAGGTTGGAAGTAAGCACTGAAAATAAGCCCTGAAAATAAGCTCTGTAAATAAGCCTAACCAGTGTTTATGCACCTTAAAAAGCAACAATGGAAACACTCACAAGCAAGCATAGACTCACCACGATGACGGCAGCGCCTTTACATACTCCTTTTTTTGTTACGCTCAAAAGGGGCTCATTTAGCTTTGTTGCACTTTTTGCCCTTGGTGTTACCTGAGACAAGCGATGTTCGCCTTCAATCTGTGTAGATATGTCTTCTGTTGACGCTTGGGAAGAGATCGACGAAGTCCCCCCTCTTTTTGAGTCGTTTTTCTGCGTCGATGATGACTCGAATCGAAGTCATTTTGATTATGCTTAAAAATAGATTCAGTTAAATCAATGACTTCATTTTCAATGTTGACCTCTATCCCTTGTAGCTTAAATAACTCATCGACAGTCACTTTTTCTGACACACTTGCTGCACTAAGTAAGCCTTCAGCCAAAGGTTTGATATTTTGCTCCTCATCAAAAAAGCGTCGTATATATTGGGCACACATGATGTATGCCAAGCGTTCCGCCTCTTCAAAACGCTGACTTTCAATTAAGTAAGCCTTAAAAGAAATTGCTAATACCATAGACAAACCAGAGAGGTTATCAAAAAGCTCTTGTAATTGAGGGTATTGCTCAACCCGTTCAGTCCATTGAGCCATGTGGTCGCCATCAACTTCAAACTCATAGTCCATATCAGGCACATCGACTAACAGATCAGAAGATTTATTCTGCTGATAGTGTTGCCATAATTCATCGTAGGCACGGCGTTTGGTAACGGACTTTAGGATGTCATAGGACACTGCAATGTTGGCAAGTTTGACATCGGTATCAGCATATTCACTTTGATAATCGTCAGAATGATAAAATAAATATAAGCTTTCGTAGGCTGCTGATATTTCCTCAGCATCTGCATCTTGGCTTATTCCCAACGTCAAATATAAGTTTTCCATGAACGCCCTAGGCAATGTGATATTGTTCTGCGCCATACTAATCAGCACAGTA
The DNA here is from genome assembly GCF_043568515.1 of Shewanella sp. ENK2. Taxonomy (NCBI): domain Bacteria; kingdom Pseudomonadati; phylum Pseudomonadota; class Gammaproteobacteria; order Alteromonadales; family Shewanellaceae; genus Shewanella; species Shewanella sp. ENK2. The sequence goes on from NZ_CP171406.1 coordinate 1,032,931, forward strand.
AAGTCATTTACAGTTAATCGATATAGGGTTTACTCGCTAATTTATCGTGAACGACATTAAGAAGCTGCGCTAAAAACCCATCCCCCAAAACTATAGCGACCACCACTATAAATAACCGTTGCCCAGCTCTAAAAAACCATCAAAAATTAAATAAATAATTGTAAAAACAGTTCATTAACTCATATGTCACTTTATTTATCGCCATCAAATTATTGAATAGAATGACGTATAAAAAATGGGTTTTGTTAACCAAACAACGTTAGAAGTCGCGGCTTATAGAAATTATTGAATACAAGCTATTCCAAAGATAACAAAAACAAAGGAAGGACAAATACACAGTCATAAGACTTAGTATTAACACATAGATATCAGCACATTGAAGTGAGCATCAGAAGTGAGTCCCTAAAGTAAGTCGAAAATGATTAGTGACTGATGCTAGATAACCTATGTAAGAATTAAAATGTTTAAGATTTAAAAGGTGTAAGGTTTAAAATGGTAAGTCGACATCATTAGCAAGAAATAAAACACGTCTTTATCACCTGCATATGCCATAGCAGATCATTTCTCCTATCAATACGTAATCTTCATCATAGCGTCGTTTCGTGTAAGCCAATCACAGTAGCATGAGACACTGAATGCATAAAGTGACGCTGTTTTACAACTAAGTACTCAGGATCATTAAAAAATGTGTCCATTACCGTCTGCGAGGGAAACTCGATGGTAAATACCCTATTAATATGATGTTCCGTTTTACTTTTTAGCACTTTTGAGACTTCAAAATCGTAACCGAAACTGCCACCATAACGCGTCAAAATCGGCATCATAGCTTCTCGATAACGCTGATACTCAGCGGTATCACTCACATGCAACCCCATTATTCGCTGAAACCCCATGTTTGCTCTCCTGTAAACGTTAATATTTGATGCTTATGATCGCCTTTAGTGGGCCTGTGAACAGGCCCATTAAGTGAATTAATCAATAAAATCACTTATCTCAGGCAAACTTTTCTTATCAAGAGCATGTTGTGGCACCGTGGCATTTTCATCAGGATAGCCAGCAACAATCAACATATATGGTCGCTCATTATCGTTATCTCGACCGCACACTTTACTTAAAAATGACATAGGTTTAGGAGTATGCGTTAAAGTACCAAGGCCTGCATTGTGTAACGCTTGCAGTAAAAAACCAGTCGCAATACCAACCGATTCATGCACATAGTAATTTTGCTTCTGCTCGCCATTATCTTCGCTACGTTTTTTAGTAAAAACGGCAATCAACCAAGGGGCTGTTTCAAGGTAAGGCTTGCTGGCATTGGTACCTAAAGGCTTTAAATTATCTAGCCATTCCTCACCACCTCGCCCTGCATAAAATGCTTGTTCGATGGCTTCTGCTTGCTCACGAATTTGTGCTTTCACTTCAGGGTTACTAATAGCGACAAAATGCCAAGGTTGATGATTAGCACCATTTGGCGCAGTCCCAGCAGCTAAAATACATTGTTCGATAATCGCTTGTGGCACAGGTCTATCAGAAAATTTCCGAATAGAATGACGACGTTTCACATTTTGATAATTGGACTTAGCCCGCTCAAGCATTTCATCTTGAGGGTATTCGATAAAGTCTGTTAATGGCAGGTGCGCTTCAGTCATAAATGTTCCTTATTATTTTAGTTCGATCTTGCTTAATCACACTTGGCTTATTGCTACTCACATACTCCTAAGCCATACGACACACAAACTATTGCTTCTCTAACTTCTTTTTAAAATCATCTAACGTAATTTGTAATGCTTCAATTGCGGTCACTGTATCTATGTTGTTTTCTTCAAGTAATTGAATCAAATCGACTGCAAGTTGAATCGATTTAGGTGCGTCATTTAATGATGCGTGTTGTTTGTCGGTCATTATTTACAAAGCCATCCGATATTAATGCAGTGTCATGTCACTGCGTTTCCTAGCAAGCAATTGTTGAAACGCCCAAGCTAGGTAAACGACATCACTGTCATTTTACTAAAAGTAGTGAACAGGCATTACAATGAAAAGTTGGCAATTGCCTTTTGAATTCCCACGACATCCGTTCCTTTTTTAAGCTCTTTTACTATCGGGTGTTCAGTACCAGAGATATAAATTTTTAACTCAGCATCCATGTCGAATGTACCAGCAGTTTCAACAATAAAATGAGTCATAGATTTATATGGAACAGAGTGATAACTGACTTTTTTGCCAGTCATGCCTTGCTTATCAATTAAAATCAAACGCTTGTCGGTAAATACAAACATGTCACGGATTAATTTGTAGCCCATATGCACAGATTCATTATCAGCTAAAATCGGTGACAGCTCTTGCTGAAGTTCTGTTAAATCCATTTCAGATGAATTACCTAAAATCGCATCAAAAAGTCCCATTATGTTCTCCTTGGGGTAGCTTAAACCAGCAACTAAAATAGTGCGGTATCTGAGATTAATACACAAGTTAAACGCGCCTTTTGACTAATTCAAGTTAGATATCACCAATATTCAAACAACATCTGGTTTATCAATGGAAGCTATTAAAAATTAAAACCTGTTAAAATAAGTCTTACGCGATTACATGATCTGGGAATAAAATGAACGCTGTCATCATTGGCGCAACAGGATTAATTGGTCAGCAGCTATTACAAGAGCTACTGGTTAATGAGGCTTATGAGCAAGTGGTTGTGATTGGCCGTCGTCGGCCCACTATCAACACCACTCAACAAGGCGCTGCCAAGCTGTGCTTTATGCAAGCCCAGTTAGATCAAATACCTACACTTAGTTTACCCGTAAAAATCGACCATGCTTTTTGCTGTTTAGGTACCACGATGAAGCAAGCTGGTAGTCAGGCTAACTTCATAAAAGTCGATTACCAAGCTGTACTCGATTTTGGCAGATTGGTTGTGGCCCATCAAAGTGATAATGGCACAGCGTTATTCGTTGTTACCGCACTGAATGCTAACCCCAATTCAAAGGTATTTTATAATCGTATTAAAGGTGAAATACAGCGTGATTTAGCCCTATTGCCTATAACCAGCATTCACTATTTTCAGCCAAGTTTGTTATTAGGGAGTCGTGCTGACAAGCGTACTTTAGAAGATATTGGCCAGAAGTTTTTTGCTATTGCATCAGGGGTATTTATTGGCCCCTTAGCCAAGTACAAACCCATTACAGGCAAACTTGTGGCAGACAACATGTTGGCTGTTGCTGTTAAATCAAATACTGAGTTAGTAACTGAGCCATCGTTAGAGACTAAAGCTGTAAGGATTATTGATAATAAGCAGATGCATCAAATGGTGAACTGAATCCGTCATTCTCAATAAACTGGCTTCCACCAAGGTTTATTTTACTATTTTTAAAATAAAATCTACGTCGTGGCGCTTCGCCCACACCCGAGCAAGAAGGGTGAAACTGCTCCCCCTCTTGCATCTCCCCCGCAGCTCCGGCGAAATTTAAAAAGCAAAATTTCCAACGGAGAATAATCCAGCTTCAAACTTCATTTTGAGTCTGCTTCGGCAAGCTACAAAATAACTTCCTAAGGATTAGAAGAAACCAATTAACCTGCAGGCTCAATATTCCCCCATTGAAATTGCTGAAATGCTTTGAAGACTCTTTATTTAAAGTAATAGCGAAAGCCTGACAGGACGTCAGGCTAGCTTTAGTTAGCCATGGATGGCCTATCTAAAGCGTTAGCTATTTTCGAATAAGCATGAGGCTTGCTCGCTTTAAAGAGCAATTTCGTTGGGGCGGCAAGGGATGTCGAGAAGGGAAATGCTGTTGTTTCCCTTTCGTCGGGTGTGGGCGAAGCGCCACGACGTTGAACGTTATCCAACCTAACTTGAACTGAAGCTAAAAAACGCTAACCGCTTGGTTGTTACCCAAATCGATTAGCGTTTTTTGTTGCCATTAGCCTTTCAAAAAGTGCTTTCTAACAACTTCTTAAACGATAACAAAAACAAAAAGTCCTATTACGCTTCTTTGCCTAAATGCTGATATAAGCGCTGATAATCAGTATTGTCTGACATTAATTGTTGATGACGGCCACTGGCTTTGATTTTGCCGTTTTCCATCATATGAATACAATCCATTTCAGCCATGGCGGTTAAACGGTGACTTATCATCAACATGGTTTTGCCTTTAGCTAAGGCAAATAACAGTCGTAATATTTCGCGTTCGGTGCGCTTATCAAGTCCTTCTGTTGGCTCATCAAGTAGCAAGATTGGCGCGTCACGTAATAAGGCTCTAGCTACCCCAATACGGCGCTGCTCTCCGCCTGATAACTGTCTGCCGCCTTCACCAATCCAGCTATCTAGGCCAATCTCTTCGCCTCGATCGGTAACCGTTTTAGAGGTTAATAAGGTTTCAAGTCCAACCTGCTTCAGTACCTCAGTTAAGCGTTCATCATTCGCACGCCTTTTTTGACCTGGGACATGGGGTAAGGCAATCGAGAGGTTATCTCTCACTGTGCCCGCAAATAAATGAATGCGTTGACTGACGACAGTCATAGATGCTCGCAGTGTGGCCTCATCATATTCAGCAATATCTAAACCGCCTAAAGTAATTTGCCCTTGCTGCGGCTGCCACTCACGTGTGATCAAGCTTAATAAACTCGACTTGCCACAGCCTGTTGAGCCCAATAACGCGACTTTACTCCCTTTAGGTATGTGCAGGTTGAGTGCCGACAATACTGGGCTGTTTGCTTGATAACCAAACTGAATATCGTTAAGAATAAGCTCACTTTGTGGTAACTGGCTAACATCTCCGAACCTAATATCTGCAGTTTGCTCAGTCACTTCAGAGATCCGTTTTGCCGCTAATACACAACCAGATAAGTGTTGAAATGCGCCAGCAATCGGCATCATCATTTCAATGGTCGCCATGGTGGCAAAAACCATCATAGCCATTAATGGGCCTGGCGGTACGCTTTCACCCACACCTTGACCAGCAAGATACATCATCATCACCACAGCTGCGCCATTGACCATGATCAATAAGGCTTGACTCAAACCAGTAATATGCGCCATTGCAGCTTGGCTATTGAAGAGCGCTAGCTCTGCTTGATGTAGCTTTTCACGGTAGCGAGCATTGGCCGAAAACAGCGTCAACTCTGCCTGACCTTGAATCACATCAAGCACCAGCACCCGAAAACGGCGCTTATTATCAACAACCGCTTCACCGGGTTTTCTACCCAAACGATAGAATACTAACGGTAAAATTAACCATGCAGCCAATAACCAAACCGTTAAACTGATAGCGAGGGTGGCATCAAACCAAGCGATAAAGGCATATAGTGCACCGACCGTCAGCAATGATGCAGACATTGGCACCAATAATCGCAAGTATAAATGATCCAAAGTATCGATATCGGCCACTAACCGATTAAGCATATCCCCTTGCCTCAAACCTTGTAGGTTGCTAGCACTTAATGGGAATAGCTTTTTCCAAGACCATACACGTAACTCGGTGAGTAATTTAAAAGTCGCTTCATGTGTTGCTAATCGTTCACCATATCGGCTTGCTGTGCGGGCGATAGATAAAAAACGTACACCACCAGCGGGGGTAAAAAAGTTAAACGCTAACGCCGTGGCCGCCGTTAAGCCCGCTATCGCAGTCGCCGATAAAAACCAGCCCGATAATGACAAGAGGCCGATGCCTGCAATAATCGTAGTGCAAGTGAGAAAAAGGCCAATCAGCATCATGAACCACTGACGCTTAAACAGCTTAATGAAAGGCAATAATGACTTCATTACGCGCCCTCCTTTTCATTATCAGCAGGCTCTGAAAGACTGAGCAAAACATCATTATCATCTTGCTGTTGCATACTGCTGAATAACCCACTGTGTTGGCTAAGTTCTGCATAATGCCCCTGCTGAACCAGCGAGCCATTATCAATCACTAAAATATTGTCCATATGTTGTAATTGCTCTAAGCGGTGCGTCACCATAATACAAGTTTGCGATGTCATCGCATCGCTCAGGGCACTTGATACTAACTGCTCGCTATGGCTATCTAAGCTTGCTGTTGGCTCATCAAGCAAGAATAAGCTTGCGGGTTGAGCTAAAGCTCTAGCCAGTGCAATACGTTGCGCTTGCCCAACTGAAACCCCTAATGCTTGATCGCTAATGATGGTATCGAGCCCTTGTTGCTGACTGGAGACAAACTCTGCAATATTGGCTTTTTCCAACAACCCCATTACTTGATTGTCGTTTAACTCTGGATTTGCTAGGCACACATTGTCACGGATTGAACCATGAAATAGCTGAGGATCTTGCCCAAGCCAAGCAAGATGCGTTCGCCATTGCTGTTTATCTATCACACTCAATTCAACGCCATTAACATTGAGTGAGCCTTTGTAAGGTAAAAACCGAGCAACGCATTCAATAAACTGGTTTTTCCAGCTCCGCTTGGACCAACAACAGCAACTTTTTGACCCGATTGGATCTCAAATGAAATTGGGCCGAGTAGCCGCTCTCCTGACAAGGTGAGCACCTCAAAGTCTGTGGCTGTGATAGCGATTTTTGATAACGACACTTGATGGTGCTGTGCGGTTTGCTCACTAAACTTACCATCAACTTGCTTCAGCGGGTTGGGGTGCTCAAGCAATTCAACTAACGCCTCTGCCGCCCCAATAGCCTGAGCTTTGGCATGATAATGAGTCCCTAAATCACGTAATGGTTGAAAAAACTCTGGGGCTAATATCAAAATAAACAAGCCGGTGAACAGGCTAATTCCCGCGCCGTAATGACCGAAGTTAAGATGGTCTAAATAACTAAAGCCAAAATACACAGCTAATACTGCAATAGATAATGCCGCAAAAAACTCCAACACCGCCGAACTTAAAAAAGCCATTCGCAGTACAGACATGGTTCGTTGTCTAAAGTCCTCTGACGCGGCTTCAATTTTATTCACTTCCGTATCGCCACGGTGGAACAGTTTAAGGGTGCTTAACCCTTTTAACCTATCCATAAAATGGCCACTTAAACGAGATAACGCGCTGAAATTTTTACGGTTAGCATCAGCAGCGCCCATCCCCACCAAAATCATAAACATAGGAATTAATGGCGCTGTTGCAAATAAAATAACCCCTGCAGCCCAGTTCATCGGAAATACTGACACCAAGATAATCAGTGGAATAAAACCTGCGAGCATCATTTGCGGTAAGTAGCGGGCGTAAAAGTCATGTAAGTCTTCTACCTGCTCTAGCACAATACTGGCCCAAGCCCCAGCAGGTTTCCCTTTGATAAATGCTGGGCCTAAGTCTGTGAGCTTGTTTAAAACCGCCTCACGAATATCTCGACGTAATCGTTTACCAGCCTCAAAACTCAATCGCTCACGAGTATATGCAAGTCCAGCACGCACTAAAATGAGTACAACCAGTACGATAAATTGATTAGTGAATTGACTCATTGGCGCTTCAAGCATGATCACACCGTGTAAAACATGAGCCAACAAATAGGCTTGTATTACTATTGCGACACCGTTTAGTGCCCCAGTAAAAATGCTGAGTTTCAAGAATATGCCACAAGATGACTTTTGCTTTTTAAGCCATTGGCCGAGAGATTTTTCTAGATTTTTATCCATTTTATTCCTGAAAATGACAGCACTAATGAGGAAAATTGCCGCAGTATCGCAAGCTAACGGCCGAGATAACAGCCGTTTACAGAGAAGTGTTAACTGATTCACACATTGCTAATAAACACTGTGTTAATGATGAACTATAATTCTAAGCCATAGTCGTTATTAGCACAGTAAAAATAAGCTAAATATTTGTTCATCTTTGCCGTTAATATTAGTGCGATTTGAACCCTAATTGGAGAGGAAAAGTATATCCCCCTTCAATTATTGCCATGATGAAAACGATATAACCTATGTTGCCAGTCCACTTTCTTCTAATAGGGATAAAGAAGGTACATTAATATGGATGTTGATCTTTTAGTACGCAGAGCGCACGCCTTTAATCACTTATTTGACGCCGTCATAATTACAGATGCCGCTGGATTCATTATCGATTGGAATGATGGCGCACAGGATTTGTATGGCTACGCTAAAAAAGACATTATTGAGAAACCCATTGCCCAACTGCTTCTGCAAGAAGATAGCGCCACGATGACAGAGTTGGTCAATAATGCGTTAGAGCAACATGGCAAATGGTCCGGTGAATTGCGCTTTTTACATCGAGACGGCTCAATTGGTTGGCAAGCGTCAACTTGTGTGCCTTTATTTGATGACAACCAGATGTTTATTGGCGCATTGATCGTCAATCGTGACATCACTCAACGGGTCAATCAGTCGCAGCTGCAATTGAACCAAGCCTGCTATGATCAACTCACTTCGCTACCTAACCGCTATTTATTAATGGATCGAGTGCAGCAATCTATCGAGCGTTGCAAACGCACACGAACTCGATTCAGCCTGTTATACATTGACTTAGATGAATTTAAAAAAGTGAATGATGCTGTTGGCCACCTGCAAGCTGACAAAGTGTTAGTAGAGTTCACTTCAAGGTTACAACAGGTCATTAGAGAGTCAGATACGTTAGCCAGAATTGGGGCTGACGAATTCTTATTATTACTTGAAGATGTTACTGACAATAACGATATTTCTCAGATGGCAGAGGTATTAATTGCAACGCTTGATACCCCATTTATCCTGAATGACCAATCATTATTTCTCAACTGCAGTGTCGGCATCGCCACCTATCCAGATTCAGGTGAAGATTTTGATAAACTTATCAAAGCAGCTGATTTCGCTATGTATAAATCTAAACGTCAAGGAGGAGCAACATACCGCTTTGGCTAACACTCTGACTCTGATAATAGCCGAAACTCAATCATATAAATGGGCTTAATTAACCATTATGTTTGAGGTGGTTGAGCACCAAATTTAACCAATACATGCCACATCAATTTTAGCTGCTGTAGCTGCTGTGCCTGCTTACCACGTTCACTCCATGCAACTGGGGTTTCGGTTAATACTTGCGCAGCACGGCCAATCACTTCTGCATTAATCTTATTATCACGGGCTATTACCTTAGCCAATTCAGGCATAGTCGCTCCACGAAAATCGATGGGTACTTGCGCCACCTCAAGTTGGTAACCAGGGTGCCAAAGCAGCTCAATATCATATTCATCGCAAAGCAATTGCATTACATCGCCAATATCTGTTGCTTTAAAGTTTGGATCCGCCACCAAATAAGCAATATCGTCATCTAAAGAAACATCACCATGAATCTGCGCTTCGATGTAATGATCCAAATTAGCCGATGCTGGTCTTAAAAAGCGCCTCTGAATCCCGAGTGGTAATTGCTGCTTAACATGATCCACAATATCTGCAGGCTTAATGTTATTAACACCTAACGCATATTGACGCTCAAAACATTCACTCAATAACGCAGCCAACACCACTTCAAAATTCGCTAATGTGCCTTTTTCCTTAGGTAAGCGATATGAATCCATATAACTAAAAGTGCAGCGAGACAGTAATTGCGCATGTGTAAGAAAATAGCAGCTACCAAATCGAGGCGCAGGCCCCATAGGGCACAAACCAATATCTAACGCACCATATTTAGGTCGCTGTTTAACGCCTGAGTAACACTGGCCAAAAAGCTGATTCTCCCAATGATCACGCGGTCCACCTAATTCAGGTGATAACTGACCATTGGATATATGCGTTTCAAATTGGCTTTTATACACCCCATCTTTAAGCAGTCCTGCAGCAACGGATATACCTCGGCTATCAAGACGGTCTGGGTGAAAGTGAAGTGCTACTCGACCATGCTGATGTAACGAGTGCATAGCCTGTTGCACATCGAATGTAGGAATATTCGACATTAACAACACATTTTTAATCACTGAGCTAGAATGCTCACGAAGGCTGGCAATGGTGCTTTCGATATGGGATTGTGCTGCTGATTTTCGATTCATACCTGCACCTCCCTTGCATTTGATGTCGTTGACAATGATGAGAAACAACCTGCTAAGTTATTGTATTTCATTGTATGTAAAATAATCTGCTTTAGCACTTAAGATTAAAACTAATTCATTAAAAAATAGGCTGAAAACCCCATAATCGAATATTTACCTATAAGCGACAATAAAAGAAGAATATTTAATCGATTTAATGGCGCTCTAGCAGTGTTTCAGGTAAGCTTCACGGCCGCCATATAGTGGCACCCTATTTAGTCATAGCAACATCAGTGTTGCCCAAAGAGATCATTCTATGAGTTTTGCCTCACTAGGCTTAAGTACAGCAATTTTAAAAGCTGTTGAAAAACAAGGTTACGACACTCCATCTGCAATTCAAGAGCAAGCTATTCCAGCCGTATTAAAAGGCAAAGATGTCATGGCTGCTGCGCAAACGGGGACAGGTAAAACCGCTGGATTTACCTTACCTTTGTTAGAATTACTCTCTAAAGGTCAACGAGCAAAGCGCGGCCAAGTTCGTGCTTTAGTGCTTACTCCAACACGCGAACTGGCTGCTCAAGTTGCTGAAAGCGTCTCAACATATGGCACTAACTTACCGCTAAAATCGGCTGTGGTGTTTGGTGGCGTATCCATTAACCCTCAAATCTCAACACTAAGAAACGGTGTTGATATTTTAGTAGCGACCCCAGGTCGTTTATTGGATTTATGCCAACAAAAAGCGTTGAGCTTTAGCCAACTTGAAGTACTGATTTTAGATGAAGCTGACCGCATGCTAGACATGGGCTTTATCCGAGACATTAAAAAAGTATTGGCCATGTTGCCAAAGCAACGTCAAAACTTAATGTTCTCAGCAACCTTTTCTGATGAAATTCGTGAACTTGCTAAAGGTTTAGTTAACAACCCAGTTGAAATCTCAGTGACCCCACGCAACGCCACAGCCAACACGGTTGAACAATGTGTTTACGCTGTCGATAAAAGTCGCAAAGCTCGTATTCTAACTAAGCTAATTAAAGAAAATGATTGGCATCAAGTGTTAGTGTTTTCACGTACGAAACACGGCGCTAACCGTTTAGCTAAAAACCTCGATGCCGAAGGTATTAATGCCGTTGCTATTCACGGTAATAAAAGCCAAGGTGCGAGAACAAAAGCCCTAGCCGATTTTAAAGCAGGCAAAGCACAAGTCATGGTTGCAACTGATATTGCAGCACGTGGTATCGATATCGATCAATTGCCATTTGTGGTGAACTTTGATTTGCCGAATGTACCAGAGGATTACGTTCATCGTATCGGTCGTACAGGTCGTGCGGGGGCAACAGGCTTAGCAGTATCACTTGTGAGTGACGAAGAAGTGAAGTTACTCCATGACATTGAAAGGCTCATCAAGCGTACTGTTGAACGTAAGCTCATTGAAGGTTACCAAGCTTGTCACGATTTACCTGAAGCAAGTTTAAAAGGCGGACATCGCACAGCGAATCATAAGAAGCCAAACCCAAATCGCCGTAAGCATGCCAACCAAGCTGACAAATCAAAGCAAGGACAAGGGCAAAAACAAGGACAACGTCCTGCGCCAAAAGGCAATACAGATAAGCCAAGTCAGCGCCAACGCGCCCGTGCTCGAGCTGAAGCTGAAACAGCTCAAGCGGAAGGCACTAAAAGGCCACAAAGAAGACGCCAAGGTCGTAATGACCAAACGGCAACTCAAGGCAAAGTCGACCCTTACGCGAATGCTAGACGTTAAACATTTAACTTAATCAGTCACTAACAACTTGTCTTATAGGCATGAAAGTAAACCTTTCATGCCTTTTTTATTTGCCTGTTCCAGCGTTTGATTCATAAGCTTCCCCTCAATAAAGTTGCCAGATTAACGCTCTTCGTCCATCATAATTAATGATAAATTAAACAATTTCATTCATGGAAGATTTATGAAACATACAGGTTTATTCATTGTGGTATTGCTTTTAGCAATTGGCAGCCTATTTGTTGGCTTACAAATGGGTAAAAGTCAGCTGAATCAAGTTCAAACAAAGCCACCTACCGCACATAATAGCGATGAAGACGCTGAGCAAAATAATTCAGCTTCGGTAGCAAAAGTGATTGATTCTCGCTCAATTGATTTGGTTACGGAGCTAAAACAAGAAATCGAGCACCTGAAACAACAACTCGATGAAAAAAATACGTTGATTGATTCAATGAGTGCCTCACTTGGCTTATTAGAGCAGCAAGTTGAACTTGCCTATAATGAGATCGATGAAGCAGGACAAGCGACATCTCCTTTTCACCAAGAACCTGACGCCATCACTGCCGAGCAAGCCAGTTTATGGGTACCTGCAGCCTATGCCGATATCGTCTCCTCGCAACAAGGGGAAATGGTTTCCTTATTTAAACGCCATCATCAAGCAAAAATCGATCCCAATTGGGCGAGTGAAAGAGAGCAAGCCTTGTTAGATTCTTTTGCTTTAAGTGAATATGCCGATATGGTGAACATCAGTGCTGTGAATTGTAAAACCACCACTTGCGAAATAAGAGGTATTGAACTGAAACCCAATGGTTGGATGCTCGCAAGTCAACAACTGCAAGGAAGTGAACTCGGCAATAATGTGAGTTCTTGGTCTTACCTTGCCAGTGCTAATGACGGTGAAACTCTGATTTATATGCTCTCAGAAGCTAAAGAAGCAGGCAGCGAAGGCGAGCAATCACAATAAAATATTCCCACGTTGAATTAAACGAGCCTAGTCTCTTGAACAATAAGGGCTTAGCTCGTTGAAATCAGACTAAAGCCCAATATAAAAAACCAATTAAAACCAATAACCTCCACTCAACTTGATTTGAAACTTTATGGTCAAAACCACTCTCATGGCGCTGATGACTAACTCACTCAACGTTGCTTCAATCATGATCCAATAAAACGTCATTGACGTACAAACAAGTGAATTGAGCAATGCTCAACAGATGACAGCAAAGCTGTGAGTGATTTTGATGCCGTTTTACTACTAAGTTAAATACCCAATTCAAGTAAAATTAACCATACCGCCATCTTAGTACGTCAATATTCATGCGTAAGCGGGACGTCAACAATGTGAAGGAACACACTGACCATGCATCAGATCAATACAGACTTACAGATACAAGTAAACCCGATTCCACATTCAAACCATCTTGTATGGGTTATCGATAACTTTATCGCTGATTTTGATGCCCTAGTCCGTTACAGCAAAGAAAAAGCCTATTTTAATCCAGTAGGTGCTGACGGTACTTTGTTTCCAGGGGTGCGTGATGAAATGCCCAAACCCTATTATCAAAGCTTATCATTGCTCATAGACAAGCTCTCACAGCAACCTAATGGCGAACAATTTAAGCAACATAAAATAGCCAAATGCTGGCTTTCAAAAGTCACTCTTAGTCCTTTGCAGCTAAATGCGACTCAAACAATGCCGCACTTTGATTCATTATCAGCACATGACATGGCCGCAGTTCACTACCTAAACGATCAGCAATTAGGTGGCACTAACTTTTACCGCTACAAAGGTGCTGACACACTGCATTTATCTCAAGATGACAAAGATATAATTTTAAAAATGGTCGATGAAGTGAAGCAAGCAGCTGTGACACGTAATGGATATATTAATGACTCAGATGAGCTATTTGAGAAGGTATTCAGCATTGAAGCCAAACCCAATAGATTAGTGATTTATTCGGGTAATATTTTACACAGCGCCAATATCACCAACAAAGTTGAATTTGATAAAAAGGCGCCAAATAACCGCACCTCAATCAACTCATTTTTTAGTGTTGCCTAAGCAGTGACTACCTTTGAACAAGCTGTAATGACCTTATGTGTTCGTAATTCGTCTTTACTAAGACAATCTCATATCGATGATGAAATTAAACTTACTTCATAATAGCTAGCTCGATGACTAACATCCTAATAAAATTATATAAATGATTAGAAATTAATTGGTTGAAAGGATGTCACCAAGATGAACATTACTCGCTTCGATACCCAGTCGCATCAGCTTAATGCTAGCGTTATTAATGTGAGTTACGATCGATGGACAGGTCGTTTTACTCTCACAACTGATCTTATTCAAACCAATGCAAATCATCATGATGAAATCTGCAACTCGCCGACTTCCAAAAAAACCGCCCACTCGCTCCAGTCAACATTAAACGGGTACTGAGTACCAAGAATATCTTTTTGAATCCGTTTTCCCACATGGCGTTTCGACTTAATGGGATAGATTATCTCGTTAGTGTGAGCTGGTTTATGATTTGGCGATCAAGCGTTTTTCAAACAAATTCACTCGCTGATGCTAATCAATCAACCGTGAGCATTTCAGAGCTACTCCCACGTCGACATAGGCGCAGCATTATCCTATGCAGCTATGTGGCTGTCATCACCAGTATTAAGCTCGGGTTGATGCTATTTCTGGCATGAAACAGATAAGCTGATACATAAAAAAGCGAGGATGATATGACTCATTCTCGCTTGTTGTTAGTCACAATTAATCGTGACCATTAATTATAAAAACCAAGCACGGTAAGTCTTACCTTTTAATCGTCCTTTGGTTATTTTATTCAATGCTTTTTTCGATGCATCACGCTTCACAGCAACAAATGAGCGGATATCAGTCACTTTAATCTTGCCAATATCAGCACCATTAATGCCGTTCTCACCCGTCAAGCCACCCACAATATCACCAGGGCGAATTTTATGCTTTTTACCGGCATCGATTTGAATGGTGATCATTTCCGCTTCAAGCGGCTGCTTGTTAAGCACGTTCATTGAAGGCAGTGTTTCACCATCAATTTCTTTGCCGATAAGCTCTTCAATTTCAACCATTCTGTGGCCATCAGAATGACTAAAGAAAGTGTATGCTGCGCCTTTACTACCAGCACGGCCTGTACGGCCAATACGGTGAATATGCACTTCTGTGTCGTAAGCAATGTGATAATTAAACACCGCTTCTAAATCTTCGATATCTAACCCACGCGATGCCACATCAGTCGCCACTAAAATACGCGCACTACGGTTAGCAAAACGCAGTAGCATTTGATCGCGATCGCGCTGTTCTAAATCGCCATGCAAGGCTAAAACACTGAAACCTTGCTCAGCTAATGTGTCGGCCACTTTTTGCGTTTCACGTTTGGTATTACAAAAAACCACTGCACTTTCAGGCTGTTTCTCTAATAACAATAAACGTAACGCTTCTAAACGGGCTTGGTTATCTTCTGTATGATAGAAATGCTGTTCAATCGTATGATTATCATGAGTAGCCTCGACTTTAACCATCAGTGGCTTATACATGATTTGCTCAACAATTTGCTGAATTTGCTCAGGGAAGGTTGCACTGAAAAGCAGTGTTTGTCTTTCATGCGGCGTTTCAGCAATAATTTGATCAATATGATCTTGAAAGCCCATTTCTAACATGCGATCGGCTTCGTCTAATACCAACATATTCACATTGCTAAGATCTAAACGATTGCGATCTAAATGATCAACAATACGCCCTGGCGTACCAACAATAATATGTGCGCCATGTTCAAGCGAGCCAATTTGAGGCCCCATAGGCACGCCACCGCATAACGTCAGTACTTTCACGTTATGTATGCCACGAGCTAGCGTACGAATATCCTTGGCAACTTGATCTGCCAACTCACGAGTTGGGCATAACACCATAGTTTGAATACGAAAGCGTTTCACATTCAACTTATTGAGTAAGCCCAAACCAAACGCAGCAGTTTTACCTGAGCCGGTCTTTCCTTGGCCAATTACGTCATCACCAGCAATAATCGCGGGTAAGCTTTCTGCTTGAATTTGAGTCATAGACTCATAGCCCATGGTTTTTAGGTTATCAAGCAAATCTGGTTTCAGATTAAGTGATGCGAAAGCCGTATTAGCGGCCTGTTCAGTAGACTGACTCAAGGTGAATATCCTCTGATATCAAAGCAAAATTGGGATAATAGAAACAACTCGGCCAAGGAAAAATACCTTGGCCAAATGTTAGAATAGCTATTGTAGCAATTTTATCCGCTAATCGCTGACATTTATTTGAATATTACGTCATGAACCACTCAAAAAGATGACGCTATTTCACCAAATCGCCCTTGCTGATAATCATCAATGGCTTGATTGATTTCTGCTTGAGTGTTCATCACAAATGGTCCCATGTGCACAATTTCTTCATTGATTGGACGACCAGCCAACAGTAATAAGCCACTATCCAGATTTCCTGCCTGTAAATGAGTATTTCTCTCCGGCTCAATGACCACTAACTGACCTTGTTTAGCCACTGCTTGTTCGCTCTTGGTATCAATATAGGTAAGTTCACCTTGATAGATATAAGCACTAACACTGTGGTGCGCGGACAAATCAATATTGGCTTGGCCATTTCTCGATAACGTCACATCAGCAATAGCACCTTGACCCGCTAAACCTTGAATACTGGCCTCTATTGTTTCCTTCGAGTCTGTAAATTGCCAGTTTCCAGCGAGCGCTTTGAGTGAAGCGCCATGCCTGTTGCTCACCGTAGGATTAGGGTTACCTGCCGTGTCTTGATATATCGCTGGGCGCATCTTGTCTTTAGCTGGCATATTGAGCCAAATTTGAAACCCATGCAGCCCTTCATTGGCATCAGCGAGTGGCATTTCAGAATGAATAACGCCGCTGCCGGTACTCATCCACTGCACGTCACCATTGCGAATCGCTTTAACATTCCCTAGCTGATCACGATGCTCAAAGCCGCCTTTTATTAAGTAGGTAAACGTTTCAATACCACGATGAGGGTGAGGTGGAAATCCACCAATAAAATCATGCTTGTCGTTTGACTTAATTTCATCGATCATTAAGTAAGGATCAAAGCGAGTATTCATAAAGTCAGCCACTCGCTTGATATTAACCCCATCACCATCCATTGCTGGTCTTGCAGTAAATTTGCTTTTTACTTTCATCTTAAGTGTCTCTATTAAAAACGTTAAAGCCACTTTAGCAACTAAAATTTAGAATAAAAATTGCAATAAAACACACCTATTAGTCGATTAAATCGAATTATATCTCTCTATGTAGAAATAAAAGTCACTCTAGACACTAAAAAATGCCATGAATCGTCGCAGTTAAGATGAATATAGCGTAATAAGCCTTACTGAGTGACTTAAGGCTTTTCAATTATAAGATAGGTATGAATTTCAGGATATTGATCGAATTCAAGGTGCCTGACTACACAACCTAAAGACTGAAATAACGATAAAAAACCATTGGTACCTAATGATGAATAATACACCTCAGGTCCCATCACCGAATTGGTATGCGAGCCAGCTTCTGTTGTCCCACCAAACGAGAATATCAACACACCGCCAGAACATAATCCATTGACAATGTTGGTCAATACTTGTGTTTGCTCTGTCAACGGAATATGCCAAATACTGTCCCAAGCAGTGATGAACATGTATTGTTCATCCAATGGATACTGGCAAATATCAGCATGAATAAAACGAACATCAGGCTGACGGGCTTTCGCAATATTAATCATTTCAGCCGACACATCTAAACCTTCAGGAGCAAACCCCTCTGCTTTTAATAGTTCGATAAAACGCCCTGTGCAGCCACATCCAATATCAAGTGCTTTACCCTTGTGCTTAACAAAACTCAGCGCTTTTTTATGCTGCGCTATGCCATTTTCAAGATTAAATGTATCGCTTGTCCAGCGATGCGTTATTTGATCATAAGCCTTACCAATATCTATTGGTTTCATCCGTGTGTTATATCCTTTTGTCGTTACCGTGACATCAAAACCTTGGCATCACATCAAAATCATCGCCATGGAAATGGTTAACTATCAAACCACTGTAATGCATTCGTCATAAAAAAGGACTCATAATGAGCCCTTTTAGCATAATATTTGATGGTTAACTTAGCTTAACTACGCAAGCCAATACCACGTGATATTAAGTAGTAAGCCACAAACCAAAGCGATGCACAAAAGCCTACCATGATGCCAATTGACAATGGCACACTAATATCTGCAAAGCCTAAAAAGCCGTAACGGAATACGTTAATCATATACACAACCGGATTTAATGCCGACACGCCTTGCCAAAAATCGGGTAATAAAGAGAGTGAGTAAAACACCCCGCCCAAATAGGTCAGCGGCGTTAAGATAAACGTGGGAATAATGCTGATATCATCAAAACTTTTTGCAAATACTGCATTAATTAACCCGCCTAATGCAAATAGCACAGAAGTTAAAAATACCGTCATTATCACAAGACCAACATGATGTAGGCTCAGGTTAACAAAAAACATGGCCACTAATGTCACAATCAAACCAACACTTAAACCACGAGCAACTCCGCCTCCCACGTAGCCAGCAATCATCACGTAATGAGGCACAGGAGCAACCATTAGCTCTTCGATACTGCCATGCATTTTGGCACTAAAAAATGAAGACGCAACATTAGAGTATGAGTTGGTTATCACCGACATCATAATGAGTCCTGGTGCGATGAATTCCATATAAGATACACCGCCCATTTCACCAATGCGGTTACCAATTAAGTTACCAAAAATCAGAAAATATAATGTCATGGTAATCGCTGGCGGCACTAATGTTTGTACCCAAATACGAGTAAAACGATTAATTTCTTTCGTTAATATACTTTTAAAGGCAATCCAATATAGGTGCTTCATTATTTTGCCTCCTTGGCTTTTTCAACAAGCTCTACGAATAACTCTTCAAGACGGTTGGCCTTATTTCGCATCGATGAGACCTCGATGTTTGCCTCTGAGAGTTTGGCAAATAAATCATTAAGATTGTGAGCTTTTGCCACATCCACTTCTAACGTGTGCCCGTCAACAAGGCGGCAGTTCATATTGGGGATTTGCGGCGCAGCTTCAATATCATTACGTAAATCTAAAATGAAGGTTTCAACATCCAATTTACTTAGCAAGCTTTTCATACTGGTGTTTTCCACCAGCAAACCTTTGTCAATAATACCAATATTGCGGCATAACATTTCAGCTTCTTCAAGATAGTGTGTGGTTAAAATAATCGTCACACCTTGGTTGTTAATATCTTTTAAAAACTGCCACATAGAGCGGCGCAGCTCGATATCAACTCCAGCTGTAGGTTCATCTAAAATCAGTAACTTCGGCTCATGCATTAATGCTCTGGCAATCATTAAGCGGCGCTTCATGCCACCAGATAAGGCTCTAGCTTGACTGTCACGCTTTTCCCACAAATCCAGTTGTGAGAGGTATTTCTCGGCGCGCTGTAACGCGACGGCACGGGTAACGCCATAGTAGCCCGCTTGATTAACCACAATTTGCAGCACTGTTTCGAACTGATTAAAATTAAACTCTTGCGGTACAAGTCCAATACACATTTTGGCTTGTTCAAGTGTTTTATCGATATCAAACCCAAACACCTTGACGCTGCCAGCGGTTTTTTGCACTAACGAGCTAATCACCCCGATGGTGGTCGACTTACCGGCACCATTGGGCCCTAACAAAGCAAAAAAATCACCTTGTTCAACGGTTAAACTAATTCCTTTAACGGCTTGGACACCGCTTTTATAAGTTTTTTGCAGGTTTTCGATCACCAAAGCATTGGTGCTGTTACTCATTGCTATACCTCTAAGCTGTTTGTTAAGACGAGTGATTACACTGGCATTGTATTATCTATGACGTAATGTAACTGAAAAAGGTGCAAATATTTTCTAACGCCCAAAATAAAACTCCCGCCTAAAGCGGGAGTTTGCACACAAAGGGTTACATTAATCTAATGGAACCACTTTTGCGATATGAGGCAGGTTACGATACTGCTCAGCATAATCGATACCATAGCCAACAATAAACTCATCAGGAATGGTAAAACCGATAAAGTCGACAGGAACATCCACTTCACGACGTTCAGGTTTATCCAATAATGTACATAGTGCTAGGCTTTTAGGCTCACGCAATAATAACATGTCACGTACTTTATTTAGGGTGTTACCTGAATCAATCAAATCTTCAACAATCAATACATCGCGATCAGCAATCTCAGAAGAAACATCTTTTAAGATTTTAACGTCACGTGAGCTTGTCATTGCGTTGCCATAACTTGAAACTGACATAAAGTCGATTTCAACATGGCCTTTAATACGGCGACATAAGTCAGCCATAAAAACCACAGACCCTTTCAATAAGCCGACCATTAACAAACGCTCGCTGTCTGCGTAATGGGCATTAATCCTTTCAGCTAATATATCCAGTTTTTCGTTGATTTCTTCTGCAGAAATCATCACTTCGGTTGTGTGTTTCATATTACTCTCAATTGTCGTGACTTTCGGACTTAATCATTGGCTTCGTCGCGAGACTTTTGTGTGGCATAACCCCAACGATTTGTCAGCCCATGTTCAATACCCAAATGATCTAGAATTCGGGAAACCATGAAGTTTACCAGATCTTCTATCGATTGGGGATGGTGATAAAAACCTGGCGCAGCAGGCATGATAGTCGCGCCATGACGTGTAAGGCTTAACATATGCTCTAAGTGTATGGCACTAAAAGGAGTTTCCCGTGGCACAAGGATTAATTGACCACGCTCTTTAATGACCACATCAGCTGCTCTTTCTAATAAATTATTGCTCATTCCGGTAGCGACAGCTGCTAGGGTGCCAGTAGAACAAGGACAAATCACCATTTGTTTAGGTGCCGCGCTACCGGATGCGGGTGGTGAAAACCACTCATCTTTACCTAACACCACCAGCTCACCAATCACAGAATCTGTCATTTCAAAATGCGCTAATAACTGCTCTCGTGCTTTTTCAGGGTTGGCACTTAATTGCAGCGCTTCTTCAGTAGCAAGTACCACTCGTGCTGCGCTTGAAATCATCAAAAATACTTGATAATCGGCCTCAAGCAAGCATTGCAATAGCTTTAAACCATATGGCGCACCTGAGGCTCCAGTCCATGCAAGGCTAATGGCTTTGGGTCTTTTGTTGTACTGCGTTGTATTACTCATAAACTCTCTAAATATAGCTAAGTGTATCTCGCTATTTATACGTTCAGTGCACGCTTATGGATGCCTTAAAATGGTTATTTAAGCTAAAGCGCTAATTAATTTCTGATGAATACCATTAAAGCCGCCATTACTCATAATCACAATGGTGTCACCCGATTGAGCCAGTGACGAGACTGCGTTAATAATATCTGTAATCTCAGTCATCACAGTGACAGGAATACTGGCATGATTCATATTGGCACTCATGTCCCAACCAATATTGTCAGCTTGGTACAAAAACGCGCAATCTGCCAGTGCCATTGAAGCGGCTAAAGTGTCTTTATGTACCCCGCTTTTCATAGTATTTGAGCGAGGTTCTAAAACCACAATCAATTTACCACTGGCGTTATCCGCTTCACCCACTTTAGCTCGCAGCCCTTGCAACGTGGTAGCAATGGCTGTGGGATGATGAGCAAAGTCATCATAAACAGCAATACCACTCACCGTATCCAGTAGCTCCAGACGGCGTTTAGGCGGCGCAAATTGAGTTAACGCTTCAATAGCTTCTGCTGGTAACACACCAACATGACGCGCTGCAGCAATTGCCATCACGGCATTTTCAATATTATGCTGTCCCAGTAAGTCCCAATTCAAAATACCTTGAGATTCACCATCAAACATCACTTCAAACTCGTGACCATCTGCTGCAATGGTATTTGCATACCAACCTTTGTCAGCTTGTTTACCCGCTGTACTAGTCGCATAAAATAGCTCTTGCTCACTCCAGCAGCCTAACTCAATGACGTCTTTTACAGCCTCAACTTCAGCTGGCCAAATGACTTTGCCTTCACCAGGTACTGTGCGAATAACGTGATTAAACTGGCGCTGAATCGCTCCTAAGTCGGCAAAAATATCTGCATGGTCAAATTCAAGGTTATTAATCACCAATGTGCGAGGTCGGTAGTGGACAAACTTAGAGCGTTTATCAAAAAAGCACTGTCATACTCATCTGCTTCAACCACGAAAAAAGGGGAATGACCTAGCCTTGCCGACACGCCAAAGTTTTGCGGTACGCCACCAATTAAAAAGCCCGGTTCGTAACCACAATATTCAAGCACCCATGCAAGCATACTTGAGGTTGATGTTTTACCGTGCGTGCCAGATACCGCCAGCACCCAGCGGTCTGGTAAAATATATTCAGATAAGAATTGCGGCCCAGAAGTATAGTTAATACCTCGATTCAATACCGCTTCGACACACGGGTTACCGCGGCTCATCGCATTACCAATCACAACAACATCGGGCTGGTTTTCACCCTCTTTGCCTAATTGCACCGGATCAAAACCTTGGATAAGTTCAATTCCCTGCTCTTCAAGTTGGGTACTCATTGGCGGATAAACATTGGCATCACTGCCAGTCACTTTGTGCCCCATAGCACGGGCTAATAACGCAAGGCCGCCCATAAAAGTGCCACAGATCCCAAGAATATGTACGTGCATGTAGTTGCTCTTGTGAAAAAATTAATGGCTTATTCTAAAGCATTGTGACTGTAATTGTCAGGTGACAATAACAAGCTTTAATCTTGCATCCCATTCAACTGGGCAGAATGGTCCATTGTTGATATTTTTGCATAGTCATTTCGACTCATTCGGGTTTCTTTCTTGCTAAAAAAGCCGTAATAATGAACAGGCTAATTACGTTAACAAGGATTGATAATGATTAAGCTTGTCGCCCAAATATGCCCCCTGATTGTTACTGCTATATTACTCAACATTGGCATTAGCCATGCAGCCCCCAATAAAAATTACGCCATTCAGTTTAATCAATTAGGTTTTGGCGTTAATGGTACAAAAACAGCTGTGGTACCAGAAACTGATGCGGATAATTTTAGCGTGATTGAGCGGCATACTGGTAAAACGGTTTTTCAAGGAAAGTTATCTGAAGCCAAAATATGGGAAGCATCTGGTGACAACGTAATGCTTGCGCATTTTGACGAAGTGACTAAGCAAGGTGAGTACTTCATAAAAGTTGACTCAATACCGCAATCACTGCCATTTACTATTTCAGATGAGCGTTATAACAAACCATTAGCTGCAGCTATTAAAGCCTATTTTTATAATCGCAGCGGCGCTGTGATACAAAAAGAATTTGCTGGCCAATATGCGAGACCTGCTGCTCATCCAGACACTATTGTGTATGTGCACGAATCAGCGGCATCTAAAGCGCGCCCTGTTGGCACCGTCATTTCATCTCCTAAAGGTTGGTACGATGCAGGCGATTACAATAAGTACATAGTGAACTCAAATATCACAGTGTATACCTTACTTGCAGCGGTATCAGAACAGTCCAATGCCGTCATTAACCTTAACTTGAATATTCCTGAATCTGGTAATGCATTACCAGACATCATTGACGAAGTAATGTGGAATATTGACTGGATGCTGACCATGCAAGATCCCAATGATGGTGGCTTGTACCATAAGCTCACGACTAAGCGGTTTACTGGCGACACAGAAATGCCCCATAAGATGGACCAACCTCGTTACCTTGTTGCCAAATCCACAGCAGCCAGCTTAGGGTTCGCTGCAACAATGGCAAAAGCCAGCCAGATCCTTGCCCAGTATGATCAACACTTATCAATTAACTCTGCAAATGGTCATAGCTATAGCCAGCAATTATTAATGGCAGCAAAGCAAGCTTGGCAATGGTCATTGAAAAATCCAGCCATCCATTATCAACAGCCGAGTGATATCCACACTGGGACATATGCCACAGCAGGTGATGACTTAAAAGATGAGTGGTTATGGGCAGCTGCCGAGCTTTTTGCTGCAACAGGCGATAGTGAATACCTCAGTAAAGTTGAAATATCGAAAAAGCCGCGTAACCCTGAGTGGGATAAAGTCGAAACGTTAGCCTTAATCACACTAGCATCACACTCTGATACGCCTAACACCATCGCAAAAGAAGCTAAAAAGCAACTCACGGCATTAACAGAGCGTTGGATTGAAGTGGGGCAAAATTCAGCTTACGGCCTTGCGATTAGTCCAAATGATTTTGTATGGGGCAGTAACTCAAACATGCTCAATAAAGCGGTAACGTTATTGCGCGTAAACCAAATCATAAACAATAAAGATAAGCCGAACAGTTTGTATGAGAAGCACGCTATAGCTATCGTCGATTACATTTTTGGTCGTAATCCAATGGGTATCTCTTATGTCACAGGGATCGGCCAACAGACTCCGATGCATATTCACCACCGTGCTTCTATGGCTGATGGTATTAAAGCGCCTATTCCTGGTTTTTTAGCTGGCGGGCCACAACCAGGGCAACAGGACGCCAAAGATTGTAAAAAACAAGGCGGCATTTACCCATCAAAACAAGCTGCAAAGTCTTACCTCGATCATGATTGCAGTTATGCCAGCAACGAAATCGCCATTAACTGGAATGCCCCTTTGGTGTATATGTTAGCGGCGCTGGTTAATCAGGAAAATTAACCCAAACATATTTATCTAGAAATACCAGCCGATAAAAAAGCGGCCTTGGAATAACATTTCCAAGGCCGCTTTCATTTTCTCACCATTGAGTTATTAAGCTGAATGACGATCAATTATCCGGTTACACATCCAGTAACGTCAAAATCGTTTTACCGAGTAAACCTTCAACCACTTCCCTACCTTCACCAGGAAAATGCCCATCAACCATTTTGATCAGGTTAGACATACCATTAACGGTCATGTCAGAAGGCTCAGGTAAAGTTGAATTAGCAATAAGCATATTCAAAATATAACGGAAGCGCTTAACCGATAGCGCTTTATGCCAGCTCTCAGTTAATGCCTCTTTCGAACTAAAATCTAATTGCTCTGCAAAAATCGGAAATACTTTGCCTCTTAATGCATTAGCAAACTCTTTATTCGATTCGTAATAGCCTTGTAAGGTACTCTTTCGCACCCCTGCAACTTTGGCAATGTTGTCATACGTCACACAATGCCAGCCACTTTCAAAAAAGATATCCAAAATAATTTGGTTATACTTCTGAAAGTTAGCTTCTTTCTCTTCTTTAGAAATCTTCGCCATTACTTTTAACTCTTTAATTTAGTGCCCTTTCAACTGCTGATCATTGTGCACGAATCTCACATAAAATCAATATTAGGTATTAAATACGAAAAAACACTTGCATTACGTATTAAATACGAATAATCTACACTCAATTCGTACTGAGTACCGTTATAATTTTGTCATTGAGAGAGAGAAACATGAAAAAATCAGTATTAGCATTATCAGTCATTTCTGCATTATTTCTTGCAGGTTGTAGTTCAGATGATGATAGTAGTTCGCCAGAGCCAACACCTGAACCAAGCCCAGAAATGCGTACTATTGAAGTGAGTACAGCATTGAAAAATGTTTCAGAAATGAATGCGATGAGTTCAGGCTGCTTACCTGTGAATATTCCGGTGCCTCAGGATGATGTTGAACTCCCTGGTATTGATCACCCTGTTTGTAAAATTGATGATTCAGAGGGCAACCCTCACTTCATACGCACTAATGATTATGAAATTACTGTAACGGACCAAAGTGGAATTAAATATACTGAAACAATTGAAGATATTACCAATTTCGAGTTTGAGTTTGACGTTATTGGCGATGCAGAAATTCATGTAGACTTTATTGGTACTTTAGAAGGTTCTCATGATGAAGCTTATTCTTACTATACTGTTGAAACCCCATTATTAGGTAAGAAAGTGGGTAGAGATGAAACCGAAATAACTGTTGAGCTCGATAATGAAAGTTATAGTTATGTTACTTTCCAAGCTAACAATGATGATATTGTTTTTGAGCAAACGACTATTACAACATCTGATGAATACCATTTCGGTATCAGTGGTCAATCTGAAAATGAATTAGAATCAAAATTGATCCATGCTTATAGATATATCAAGCAAGATGCAGATCTGTTTTTTACAGCTCGTAACTCTGTAGAAGCTAAAGCGTGGATAGACTTCTTACCCCGTAAGCACTATGAATTTGGTGAACTAAAAATTGATCCAAATAGTGGTGTTCTAATTATAAAAGAGCCAGATTTTGGTACTCCAATTGACATTACTCCAGTGCCAGCCAATGCGGCTGTTTTACCTAATCAAGTAGATGGTGCAGAAAACCCAGTTTACAACACTGAAACTGGTGCAGTTACCTTTACAGCAACCTTACCTAAATTAGGAAACGAAGTTGAGCCTTGGATTTATCCAAACTTTGAGTTCACGGAAGGAAAATACCAGCTTAATCAATTTGATTTTAGTTTTGATGTTACAACTAATATTGAAACTAGTATGTTCATGAATGTATATCTTATCGATGCAGACGGCGAAACGCTTAACGCAGTGGTATATCCTACTGGCGAAGTCAATGTAATGAAAAAGATTGAAGGAACATATACGTCAGTAGACGAATTTGAGGGTGAAGGCGCACTCCAAACTTTCATGCTCCAATATGGTGACTATAAATTAGCTTCGAGAAGTGATGGTACAAAACGACAAACCAACTTTATAATTCGAGTTGCAGATGACAATACCGAAGAATTTACATTTACAGTTCTTGATTACACAGTAGAAACAGTTGATTTATATCCTATCGAGCCAATTCCAGGTGTTGTTAGCGAAGAAAATCTCAGTAATTTAGAGATTGACAGCATTGACAGTGATTCTGGTGCTGTAAAAGCTGTGGTAAAAAAAGATGGTAACGCATATGTTTTTGCAAAAACCACTGGTAGTACAACTTTAAAAGAACACTCTTTTGATATTAATGTAACCGGCTTTGAAAGTGGCTGGGTGAATATTTACCTTCAAACAACTGACGAAGCGGGTAAAAAAGTGAACTCTCGTTTTGATTACCATATGTCTGGCACTTATGCCGGAAAGTTTATTTGTGATAACTCAGAGAGTTACTCTTGTCCAACTGGTGGATTTGAAAGCTACGATAGCTTTGAAGACTTAGTTACTGCATACGGCGATTATAAAGTTCGTAAATACATGAATGGGTTGTTAATCGGTAATTTCTTTTTACGTAATCCAGCTGCTATCGCAGGTAGTGAAGTGACAGTAAACCGCTTTACTGTTAATCCATAATTTTAAAACCATTTAAAAAAGGCTTCCACTTGGAAGCCTTTTTTGTTGCTAAATAACGGTTAGCTTTTCTTAGCCAACAACTCAGTTAACCTATCTATCTTGGCATTAAGCTGTTTAATATCTTCTGCAGTCGCCACTTCAGCTCTATTTTCAGCTCCTGACTCAGCTTCATTCTCGCCCTGCTCTTCTCGCATGATTTTAGTTTCTTCGCCCATGACATCAAGCACGGCGCCTACCATCATATTGAGGAAAACAAAGGTTGTTAAGAAAATAAAGCTTAAATAATACAGCCAGCTTAATGGGTATACTTCCATGGTTTCATACATGATCGATGTCCAAGATTCGAACGTCGAAATACGAAACAGTGTAAGCATTGCGATCGACACATCACCCCACAAAAAGTCATTCACATTGGCAAAAAACATGCTGCCAATAGCACCATAGATATAGAAAATTACGAACATGAGCAGTGCGATATAACCCATTCTTGGGATCGCTTTTAATAGTGCATTAATCAGCATTCTTAACTCTGGCACCATAGATACTAATCTCAGTACCCTAAATATGCGCAGTAATCTTGCCAATAAAATGGTCGAGCCACCGAGTGGTACTAAGCTGCCAATGACGATAATGGTATCGAAAATATTCCAGCCTTTGGAAAAGAAAGACTTAATACCATCACTGGCCATAAATCGGATGATCAACTCAAATAAGAAAAAGCCAGTGATCGCAATATCCAGTACCCATAAGCTTTGCTCAAGCCAAGGCGGTAAATGGTAAGTGTGGGCACCAATAGATAATGCAGAAACAATAATCACAAAGATAACAAAACCTTGGAAGGTTTTACTTTGATCAACTTTTTTAAGGGTATTAAGGATACCAGTAGCTTGCATGGTGGGTTGTTCTCTCCAAAAATAAACCCCTCGGTTTTGAGGACACGAGAGCCTACTTAACCAAGATTAAAATAGAATTAAATGCAACGATCAACACAGTAAAGTGCATATCGCTATCCGTTAAAGGCCGCTAATATACAAGCTGATGGTTTCTTTCACTAATTAACTTATGTTAAAAAACAAAAAACCTAAGAAAACGTTCGCTTTCTTAGGTTTGTTTATTGCTCAGATTTGTCAGTATTAACTGCTCAAACTGAGTATCGTTAACAGTGATTCATGCCGATTATAAATGAGCAAATTGGCGTATCAAATTGTGGTAAACATTATGCAGTCTATCCAATTCTGCACGCGGCGTATTGCCCGCAGCAATAAGCGATTGAATTGACTGATCAAGTTGATATAAATTTTCTCTTAAAACCGATTCTGACACCATACTTTGCATCCAAGTGATTGCTGCAACTCGCTCACCACATGTCACCGCTGTCACTTTATGCAAACTACTGGACGGGTAAACAACCGCATAGCCCGCAGGCAATTTAATGGACTGCTCGCCAAATTCAGTGGCGATAATCAACTCACCGCCATCATATTCATCGGGTTCAGAGAGAAATACTGTCATCGATACATCACTACGCAGCACAACCTGAGTATTGGGTACCCGCATCACTGCTGCATCAACATGAAAGCCATATTCTTCAGACTCTGCATAGCGGTTAAAACACGGCGGAAATATCTGATGCGGTAATGCAGCAGAAACCACTTTGGGTGTTTCACCTATTTTATTCAACAACTGGTTTGTCAACTGTTGAACCTTGGCGTCACTGGCCAGTGCTTGGCTGTTTTGCTTGACTGCCGCAGCCATTCCCATTGCCGTATTTTTACCGTCATCCCAAGGGACTGACTGCAAAGTTTGTCGATATGCTTTTACGTCTTCTTTAGACAGTATTTGCTCAATTACAATCATTAGTTAACTCAACTCAATCCTTAGAATTCATAGGTCGCTGACAATTTAGCATTTCTAGCATCGCCAAGGTACATAAATGCGCCCGAGCGATAAGCGGCTGTAAAATACTCTTCATCTAACACGTTACCCACATTCAAGCGGAAAGTTAATGACTCAGTAGCGTTGTAGTTAGCAAATAAATCAACCACTTGATAGTCTGGAACCACAATGCTGTATCGGCCGTTTTCATCATCATAACCCGCTGCAGTATCAGGTTGCCCGCCGTACATTTCGCTTTGATAGGTATAACCTGCGCCAACTACAAACGCTTCATTAATTTGATAACGTAATTGTAGATATGCACTTTCATCAGCAAAGTTACTCAACGCAAGGCCTACGCTTTCTTCATTGAATGATTCAAGCACCTCTGAATCCATAATCGCTGCTGAAAATTGCACGCTTAATGCTTCAGTAATATTACCCACCATGCCAAACTCGACACCTTGAACTCGGTTTTTACCTGTATTTAATGTGCCAAGTGTTGAGTAGCTGTCGCCCACACTTTCCATTACGTCACTCTTGGTGATTTGGAAAACTGACGCCGAAAACATCACACTGTCATCAAATAGCATCCATTTAGTACCAAGTTCAATGTTTTCAACTAATTCTGGATCGGCTGCACGCGCTTGTTCAGCAGTACCACATACCCCACCATAACCACAGCTTGCGCCTAAGTCTGACTCACCACCATTGATATTGGTTGCAGTACTGTAATTAGCATAGATATTCCCTTCATCAGTGATGCTGTACACTAACCCAAGGTGTCCGTTAAACATGCTGTCATCATATTCGTACAACACATCTCCATTTCGACTGCTCGATGTATCGTTCTGATAATCAAAGCTATCTTGTCTAACACCAAAGAACAGCTCTAGATCGTCTGTAAGCGCTACCGTATCCATAAAGTAAGCTGAAATGGTCTCTATTTGATACTCAGCATCATTGATGCCTTTAGTGTAAGTTCGGCCCATAAGTTTATCGATATTGTCGACAGGGTTACCGTCACCATCTAACATACAGTAAGCACCCGAGTCACCACGTCTCCCTGCTGTTATACAGTTAGTTTCGTTGGCAAATTCAATATCATAAACACCGTTATCAACTTGCTGATCGGTATACTCTAGGCCAAAAACAAACTTGTTCTCCATGCCTAGAATTTGTGTATTCCAAAACAAATTAAATTGGGTGCTGATGTAATCAACTTCTTGGTTACCTTGATGAGTACTTAAAGTCAGAGTATCAACACCTGGTGCGACAGGATCTGATTCACTGCGTGTCGTTCCACGAGCACCTGTGGTGATATAACCGTTTTCAGTTTTACCGACACGAGTCGCATTATAAAAGGTCAGGTTATCGTTAATGTCATATTGAGTGCGCAGGGTAAAAGTCAGCACTTCTGAATTTAGAAAATCTGATTCTTGTGCATATACAGGAATATCAGAAATGGGCTCACGGGTAGATTGATCAAAATAGCTACCTAAATCAGCAACATCTTTTGCATCTAAATAATACCCATCAGCAATGAAAGACAAATCGCTTGTTGGCTCAAATACTGCTGAAAGTTGCACACCATTGCGCTCACGACTAATGCCTTCCCTGCCAGGCTTATCTTCATCAGCAAGTAAACCATTGACACGTAAACCGACAGTATCTGACACGGCATAGTTATAATCTAAAGTTAAGCGGCGATGATCGTCAGTACCTAATGCCAAATCAACACGGCCCAAGTTGTACGATGTTGACGCTTTTTTAGTCACACTGTTAATCGCACCACCTGAAGAACCACGACCTGCAAATGTCGAACTCGGACCTTTAGTGATTTCAACAACTTCTGTGGCAAAACTTTCACGGGTTGTCATACCAGGATCGCGCAGACCATCAACAAAAACATCACTACGCGCTTCATGACCACGAATAATGTAGCGATCGCCAAAGGCGTTACCGTTTTCACCAGTACCTAAAGTAATACCTGCTTGTGCTGACAAGATATCCTTTAAATCTGTTTTACCTGATTCTTGTATTTGATCTTGGGTTAATACAGTGATGACTTGCGGTGTATCAACAAGATCTGCCACACGGCGTAAATCGCCAGAGGCTTCAGATAAGTAAACGGCGTTCTTTACACCATGAACTTTAATACGCTCAATGGCTTCAGCAGTTTGGTTTTTATCGCACTCAATTCCGCTAACTTCCGGGTTACAGGTCTCATTAACTTCTTGATCTGCAGAGACTATAGGAGAAGAGAAAACGAGAGCGGCTGCTACGGCTTGTGCGCCTAGTGATAAATGTTTTTGGTTGGCTTGTTTCATGTTACACACTGTCCTTTGTTAATAGATTCCTAATATTCGCGCGGATGGTAACAAATCAAGAACAGCAATGTAAATTGTTATCATTTAGATTTACAATGAAATAATTCAGTATAGAAAACGAATAAAAAATGTCTTGCAATCGCTAAAGGTATTTAAAGAGGAATAAAATAAACGAGAAAAGTGTTTATAAACCTAGCTTGAAGCTTATAGTGAGTTGGGAATCGCGAGAAGTCACATAAGACCTACATGCTGCATCTGAGCCAATGAACTCAATCAAAACAGGATTTATCTAGCCATTAAATCAAAGAATGAATTGTTTACATACAGCAGTCAAAAGGCCCACCTACTAAAAA
This sequence comes from Shewanella sp. ENK2, assembly GCF_043568515.1. Lineage (NCBI taxonomy): Bacteria > Pseudomonadati > Pseudomonadota > Gammaproteobacteria > Alteromonadales > Shewanellaceae > Shewanella > Shewanella sp. ENK2. The sequence goes on from NZ_CP171406.1 coordinate 1,064,515, forward strand.
TTGATTAATCTTGTTCGCCAATGGCATAGATCTCTAACGGTAGATCGTCAGGATCGCTAAAAAAGGTAAATGACTTGCCTGTATATTCGTCGACTCTAATCGGTTCAACATCAATATTGTGTTGCTGTAAATGTGCAACAGCCTGCTGGATATCATCCACTTTAAAAGCTAAATGACGTAAGCCTTGCGCCTCAGGATAACTGAGTCTTTTCGGCGAATGAGGAAGAGAAAAAAGCTCAATCTGCGTGCCGTCCTTCAGCTGTAAATCCAGCTTATACGAGTCACGTTCTTGACGATAATTTTCAGCAAGTACTGTAAAGCCTAATACTTGAGTGTAGAAATACTTCGAGCGTATATAGTCACTTGAGATAATCGCTACATGATGAATACCATTAAACATAACGCCCCTTTCAATCTAAGATAAAAATAAAACCCTGATAGAGAGTCTATCAGGGTTTTAATCATGACACTGAGTGATAATTAATCAGAAGCATTAATCAATCATCGTAAGCCTTTAAACACCGACTTCACCGCCATCATTTTTACGAATAACCACAGTTGCATCACGAGGGCGTAATGTCATACCTGCAGGAGTTTCCTCGGCTGCATTGCTTGAATAAGGCCAATTTCTTGGATGCTGAATATTGGCAAATACCGTGCTGTAATCAGATGTAATCGCAAAACCAGTCACCTCACAACCATTTGGCCCAACAAAGAAGCGTTTTAGCTCACTTTGATTGTCCGCAGAAACCACTTGCTGATTGTCGTCGTCATCAACCAAAGTTGATGGCACAATCGCTAGCATTTGATCATTGGTGTAATCTTCGACTTCATCTGCACCATTATCAGTTTGAACCCACATAATGCCGCGCTGATCGAAAGCCAAGCCATCAGGACTTGCAAACTGATTTAAGTCATTCAGGCCAGAGATGTTAGTCTCTTCGTCTGCATCAGTAGGTGCGCCAAAGACAAAAATATCCCAGTTAAACTCTGTTGCTTCTTCACCTTCATCCCAACGGATAATATGACCAAAGCTATTATTCAAACGTGGATTAGCTGGATTGGTATCATCTGTGCGTTTTGTGTTGTTGGTCAAAGTCAGATATACACTGCCAGTAAATGGGTCAACCGCAGCCCACTCAGGACGATCCATTGGTGTTGCCCCTACTAAGTCAGCAGCACCTGCCGTATTTAAGATAATCGCAGCCACCGAATCGAAGCTATCAGCTAATGTGTTGCCATCAGTTGTCGTGCTATCAAGTGTTAATGGTAACCAAGCCCCCACGCCATCTTCACTGAATTTAGCCACATATAACGTACCTGAATTCATGTACTTATCGCCCATTGCTAAACGATTAGTCGCATTGGCATCCGCTTCATCCCAAACGGCATCTGAAACAAATTTATATAAGTACTCAAAACGTGAATCATGCCCAGAATAAAATGTAATTGGCTTACCAGCCTCTAGCTTACCAAAAGTACAGCCTTCATGACGAAAACGCCCTAAAGCGGTACGTTTAACAGCACGAGAGTTAGGGTTATATGGGTCGATTTCTACAATATAACCGTGGCCATTAGCTTCATTGCGGTAATCATTAGCAGCACTTGAACCTGTCGGTGTAATATCAAAACGAGCAAATTCATCTAAACGCTCTTCATCATTCCCTGCTAAGTGGTTCCAACCGTAGCGAGTATCTGAAGTTGAAATACCAATACGGCTTTGATCTTCAGTTAAGGTGCCATGACTGACGAAATAACCAGGCCAGTTTTCTTCACAAGTCAGGTATGTTCCCCAAGGCGTGTAGCCATTACCGCAGTTATTCAATGTACCACGAGCTTGGCTGCCATCTGGCGAATAACGAGTTTCTAAATAAGATGTATAAGCTAATGGGCCGGCAACATCCATGACTGTTGCACCAGTAAAACGGCGATTATGTGAGTCGTTTTCAACCACTTGCCACATGTTGTCTTTTAACTGAATACGCACAACAGAAATACCATGGGCATTAATCTCTTTACGCACTTCATCAATGACAGTTCGCTTACCATTAGCATCAAGCGTTGGCCCCATTGGGTGTAAGGCATTTTGATTAATATATTCATGGTTAATACAAAGCAAACCATCATCTGCTGCGTCATTTAACGGAAAGAAATGCATCCCATCATGATGCATTCCTACAGCGTTTTCTTGATCTACAGCAGTATTTGAGCCGTCTTCTTTCCATGCATTTGCTTTACTGTTGAGAGGCGTACCCCATGGAGCAAGTACATAAGCAGAATATCCTGCAGGTACTGCAACAGCATCAAGTTTTGAGCCTGCAATAGAGTCAAAACCTAATACCGCAGAGCTTTTAGTCGGCGGAGTCTCTGCTGGTGGTGGCGTGGTGGTTGGCGGCGGTGTGCTTGAGTCGTTATCAGAACTACATGCTGCTAATCCTGTTCCAGCAAACGCTGTCATAGCACTTAACCCTAAGCCACGTTTTACAAAGTCACGACGTGATAAATGGTTTTCCATCACGGTGGCAAATGGCACATTATTGCTTTTGTTATATTTGGTTGGGTCGAATGTCGCCTTGCTCATAATCTATCCTTAAGTTTGCTCACATCATTAATTGGGGGCTAAATTAGTGAACATAAGATAAGCAGGCTTTGTGACAAATTCACGCCATCTTGATGACAGCAAGATGACGCTTTTATAGCAAAATAATGAACAGAGAGTGAAGTGTGATGGTGACCACAATAGATGTAGCAACATTAAAAATAGTTAAAGAAAAACACGTAACACTTTGAAAAAGTTAATACATATTTGCTACTTTCGTTTCGATTTTGCAAGCGCTTTTTGTCGAGCTTGTTGCTTTAACGAGCCTTTCTTCGTTTTACGCGTCACAGGAGCAATCTGGATTAAATCAGGCTCAAACCCTGGAAACCATTGCTGTGGTAGTCGCCTATCTAAAAAAGCTTCTAGCTTGATCAGTTGTGGCTCGTCATCAACACTTAATAATGTAATTGCTTGGCCTGTGTTACCTGCACGGCCTGTTCGGCCAATACGATGAATATAGTCTTCATTCTGGAAAGGAAGCTCAATATTAACCACATAATTTAGTTCGTTAATATCTAATCCTCTGGCGGCAACATCTGTCGCAACTAACGCGTTAATTTCACCTGATTTAAATTGAGTTAACACACTCTCACGCACTGCTTGTGAAAGATCCGCATGAAAGGCTGCAGCATTAACGCCAGCTTGCTGTAATTGCGCAGCGACTTTATCTGCGCCCTGTTTAGTGCGGCTAAAAATTAACGCTTGTTGCCAATCTTCTTTTTTAATGAGATGACTTAATAGTGACAATTTTCTCTTGCTATCAACGTTATATACTCGCTCAACAATACTCGCTGCACTGCTGTTTCGTTGATGAGTTTCAATCACTTGAGGTGAATCTAATAAGCGTTTACTGAATTTAAAAATGCGTTCATCCAAGGTGGCTGAAAACAGGAGTGTTTGACGTTCTTTTGGTACACGTTTCAACACTTCGATGATTTCATCTCTAAAGCCCATATCCAGCATGCGATCGGCTTCATCAAATACTAAATGTTTAAGCTTGGATAATGACATCACTCGATTACGTAAATGATCGAGTAAGCGCCCTGGTGTGGCAACAATAATATCAGCGCCTGCTTGGATCGCATTAGCTTGAGCTTTGATACTGACTCCGCCATAAACAATGACAGAGCGAATATCGGTGCCAGATGCATATTTTTCAACATGTTGATGCACTTGCTGAGCAAGCTCTCGGGTAGGCACCAAAATTAACGTTTGGGTGTAATTCGCTAACGCATCTTGCTTGTCATCAACACTGTCATTGACTTGAGGTGCCATTGCTTTTGATTGCAACAACATTTGAATGATTGGTAATGTAAAAGCGGCTGTTTTTCCTGTGCCCGTTTGCGCGCCAGCTAATACATCTTTACCAGACAATACCACTGGTATCGCCTGCTGTTGAATAGGCGTAGGCTGCTCGTAGCCTAACCGAGTTAACTGCTTAACTAACAAAGGCAATAACTGCAACGACGAAAAAGACATAACCACTCCCAATTATTAAGCCGCAAAGTTTATCACGCCTAACAATGAAAGCCAGCCACACAGCAGTTATCGGCAACTATTTAATCACCTTTGTAGACATCTAAATATTACCCAATTCATTATTTTTTAGCACCTTAGCTGATATTTATTATTTGCCAGCAGTCATCGCGCCATACCCACCCCATTTAGTGGCGGCGAAACCAATAATAAAGCCTGCGAATAGCCCATCAGTCACAAACCAAAATGGTGATTGAAACACCCCATTAAAGCCAAATATAGCCACCATCATCGCTTGTATTTGATCGTATGCTAACAATGTTAATACCAGATTTAACCAGCCGCCCATCACAATAGCGGTAAGCCACCAAGGTAAAGAAATCTTTAAAATGGGATGATAATCAAACACACCAACAAGTCCGATAATCGCACCAAAGGTGATATACCATAACAGTATGCCCCACAAAAATTGTGTGCTTGTATCGGGCGAAAACAAAGGAATTATCCAAAAGCACAGTAAACCAATCACTAAGCCAATCAGCTTGCCTATGGCTGTACGAGTAATAAGAGAAGGGTTATTGAACATAGCACCTCCAAGTCAAAACGTTATGTATTGAGCGCAACATTAAATAATGGCCAAGGCGATAGTGAGTACTAACCACCTTATCGATTAAGTCATTTAATATTAGCCCTCACAGGGGTTTATTGTTGTGATCATCAATCAATTTACCGAACCTAAAAAGCGCTTTCCACCCTAGTTTTTTAGTACAAAAGCCAGCAATGGTTTATCGCAGTCTGCTTCTTCTACAACACCCATTGGCGTAAAACCATTTTTATTCAAGACAGCTATTGAACCTACATTATGTTGAGCCACTTCAGCAAAAATAGGCCGAGTTGAGTGCGCTGATAAAAATAGCCGTAATGCATTAGTCGCATAGCCTTTTCCCCAATACTCACGACCAACCCAATAACCCAAAAGCCATTGGTTCTCACTTTGCCACAGCACAATGCTACCAATTACGACATCGTCAGCAATGATCGTTTGTGCAGCGATTGCAGGATTACTCAAAATATTCTGATACCAATGTTCAAAAAATGCATTACGATCTCGAGCAGGAAAATCAGCCATCTCATTGGCCTCTGGATCACATTGAAATTGAAATAAGTGCTCTAAATCCTCAGATTTAACACTTCTAAGTTGTAAGTGCATTAAACATCCTTTAATTGATTTCTATCCATAATCTTGGCTTTACTGGTTGCCAATCCCAATTCGTCAGTCAGTAAGCTTAGGCAAAATTGCCAAAAATTGATAAACTCTGCCTGTTAAACTTAACCTTTTTACAGCGTAATCTCTATTCACAGGAAAACCACAGTGACAGACTCAGCCATCCGCCTAAATAAATACATCAGTGAAAGTGGCATATGCTCAAGACGCGATGCCGATCGATTTATTGAGCAAGGTAATGTTTTTATCAATGGCAAACGAGCACAAGTGGGTGATCAAGTTTCATTTGGCGATAAGGTCAAAGTGAATGGCCAAGATATTGAGCCACGAGATGCTGAAGACTTAGTCTTTATCGCCCTTAATAAACCCGTTGGTATCGTCAGCACAACCGAAGGCACTGAACGCGATAACATCGTCGATTTTGTTAATCACTCGACGCGTATTTTCCCCATCGGTCGTTTAGATAAAGACTCTCAAGGTTTGATCTTTTTGACTAACAATGGCGATCTGGTTAATAAGATTTTGCGTGCAGGCAACAATCACGACAAAGAATACGTGGTCACGGTGAATAAGCCCATTACTGATGATTTCATCAAAGGCATGGGCGCTGGCGTACCGATTTTAGGTGTAGTAACGAAGAAATGTAAGGTTGAACAAGTCTCAACTTATGCCTTTAAGATAGTCCTAGTTCAAGGGTTAAACCGCCAGATCCGCCGTATGTGTGAATACTTTGGCTTTGAAGTAACTAAACTTGAGCGTCAACAAATTATGAACGTTAGCCTTAAAGGTTTACCGATTGGCGAATGGCGTGACTTAGATAAACAAGAATTAGATGTGCTATTTGATATGATCAAAGACTCATCATCAGAAGATAAAAAATCAGCCCCAAAAAAGAAGCCTAAGCCTAAACCCAAAACGCAATCACTGCGTGATAAAATCGAAGGCCCTGAACACTTTATGCAGCACAACCGCAGCAGCAAACATAAAGGCCAAGCAAAGGGCGGTGGTAAAGGACAAACTAAGGGACAAGCCAAAGGGAAAGGTAATGCTAAAGGTGGTAAAGGCAAACCAGGTGCAAGTCGTAAGCCTAAACGCTAAGTAATTTGTCATCATAAGAAACAAAAAAGCTTTGCACTTAATAGCATTTTTCTACTAAAATCACAAAAAACACCGTTTAACATAAACATTAAACGGTGTTTTATTTCTTATTTCTTATTTCTTAGCTAATAGTTCAACTAAGGTGAAAGTTACTTATATACCGACTTAATAGCCTGCCTAACACCTTCATACAAACGCTTAAGCATCTTATCGAAAATCATTCGAATAGTTGCATAAGTTAGATCGGTAACCACGGTAACCACAGAACCGGCAAAGACGAGTATATGCCCTAACAAACCTCTGACTTCCTCTGCTGCAGCACTAGCTGCTGATGCAATTTTTTCTAAGGTTTTTGCCAAATAATCATAAAATGTCAAACCACCAGATATAGTCGCTTGGAGTGCAACTGCTGAATAGTATCCTTGATCTTTAAGAACTGTAATTAATGCAGCGCTTAATCTATCACTCCAATAATCCGTATAACTTGCTTGATTTCGATTTTCATATTTTAGCCTGACAGGTTGTAAAAACTCATTGGCTTTTACATTTAATTGTCCCCAATCTTCGGTATTAGCAGAAGTTAAATAACCTGGCACTGCACCATCTTTTGAATCCATACCATGTGAACTTTTACTAAGACCTTGACTGTTATCGAGTCTATATTCAAAACCTTTATAGGGTGCATGAATAAAAGGCCACAAAGGAACTTTAGGAACGATATCTGCCCCATGAGTACAGCGGTGAATTTTATTAATTCGATTAGTATGTTTGGTTGCAAAACCCTGCTGACCTACTCGAGGGGCTCCAAAAGTATAAAGGTTGACCGTGGATGTATAATTATTCAGAGCAACCCAATCAGCCGTTAACGATGCCAAGGCACCACCTAAACTATGACCGACGCAATGGACAGCTTTTCCAGGATTTGCCGTACGCCATAAATCTAAAAAAGTTTTAAATTGAGGGCGTAAAGAAGTAAAGGCATTATTAAATCCTGCATGGACAATCTGCCCGCCTTCACTCGATGTTAAGCCTATTTGTACATTTGTAAGCCAATCGACGCCTGTTTTAGTACCACGAATAGCAATGATTGCATCTCCTTGATACCCCCCTTTACCCACTCCCATAGCAGCAAAACCAGATTGACTATTTAATATAAAGCCACCAGTTTTTCCTATTCCAGAGTCTTGAAATTCGAAGTTATTTCGAATGTATGGGTTACCAAACTTATTACGGTCTCTAAATTTTGACGATGAATCTAATAACGAATATGCACTTTGCGCCATTTCTGATGCAAGCTTTGGTGATAATGTAGCCATATAACATCCTTGTTTAATAAAAAACTTTAAAATTCTCCGAACTTCTCTCGTTTCTCTACTTCAATTTGTTCAAGTTCAGGCCAGCGGCAGATACTAAATATTTCATACCTGACTGTGCCATCAGGAAAACTATCATCAATTATCTGATGACTAACTTCTTCCTCCGACAATTCACAATTTAGAGTTCTTAAACGTTCTATGTGAAATTTACTCTGTGTTATGCCTCTCGCCTTCGTATCCCATAAATACTTTTCTTTGTAGGATTCAAACCTATCGTCGTCAATCATAATAATCTGAGCAATCATATTGACGGAAAATGCACCATTAGGGTGTTTTGAAGAAACAAGGATTTCAGGAAAGGTAAAATTTCCATCAGAATCAGTTACGGAATAATCTTCCGTACCATCTTTGCTAGTTACGTCATAATAAATATATGAACGAAGTAATTTAAGACCTTCTACAGGCTTACCGTTAAGTGTTATTTTTCCTGATACCGCTGGGAAAACTTCAACATCAACTGCTTTTTTGAATATACCCAACACAGTTCCCTCCGAGTGACTGCTGACCACCAGCATCAGTAAACAGCTGACTAATGCCGCAAATACAGTGAATTTTTTCATGTATTTAATGCCCCTTGCAATGGCGTCATATTCTGATTCAAGGCGCTAATTATAAAGAATTTAAAATGTGGATTGTATTATCACAATTAACTATATAGGTATGAATTTACATATTAAAGGCAAGAGGCTTACCCTAATGAGTATTACGAATAGATGAATAAATAGGCTAGTTATATAAGGTAGGTTAACAGCTTAAAATGAATAATATCCCCCATGACCATTTTCCAAAAAGCCAAGGTAAAACGGTACTTAAAACAGTAAAGCGAAAGCATCAATGATAAAACCTGTTTTTGCACTCTCGCCAACAGCGACTCAACTTACAAACTGACTCATTTATTCAATAAAAACGTCATTGGAATTGCTAGTCGCTCAGCCCAGTCATCCTCAGTATGAGCCTTACCTTTAAAAAAGTGGCTTTGCCATAGCTCTTTATCATACTCAGCAGCCTCAAACAGTTTATCCACATCAGCTTGAAGTGGCGGATACATAGCATCAAGGGTTTGATCGCCATAATCAAAATACAATTTCACTTGAGGCTTAGTGGCAATTTGCTTAGCTAAATACTGATTAAACACCTGTGGTATCGGGTTATTTTCTGTAGCAAAAGAGCCTGGCCAATGAGTCGATAAACAAGCGGCACCGCCAAATATATTCGGGTACTCTAACGCCGTATACCAAGAGATTAACCCTCCCATACTTGAGCCCATAATAAAGGTATTTTGCTTATCTGTTGCGACCTTGAAGTGAGTATCGATATAGGGTTTTAGTTCAGTAACGATAAACTCAGCATACTTATCAGAATACACCGCCTGCGCTAATAGCTTTTCAGTTTCATTGCGCTGGGTTTGATACAAACTGGTTTGGGTATCTTCACTTAACGACTCAAACGGCTTTTGCGGAAAATATTCGCTATGGCGAGACTGCTCAGCATTATGAATACCCACCACGATAAAAGGCTTAATATCTTTATTTTTATTAAGGTTTGCAGCGGTTTCATCCACTTCCCACGCTGTACCATTCCACGACTGAGTGGCATCAAATAGCACCTTACCATCATGCATATACACCACGGCATAAGGAGCCTTAGCAGGGTAATCTTCAGGTAACCACACATCAATAGGGCGTGGTTTTATAAGGGTAAATTCAATGTGTTTTTCATCAAAACGTTGTAATGTCCCTTGGCTGACAGCAGGTAATGACTTTTGTGAAAATTCAGGAGCTGCACCAGTCTTAGATTCAATATTGACTGTCGCTGCGCTGCATGACAAAAAAGATAACACTACAGTCACTAACAGAGGCGTCGTCACCTTAATAAAAGACGTAGAACCATTATTCTTGTTTAGCTTAAAAGCCATATTGTTTTCCCTTACAACACGATTGATTACCTATAACAAACATAGAAATACATTAATTCAATTAAAAAAATAACACTAGCTAAATTAGCCATGCTTTAAGCTAGTTAGTAATGTCGTCCTAGTTTGAAGTGTCGTGTTACGGCCACAGCCTAAGCCGAACATAGCAGCGATGATACATTTCACTCCATAAAGCCATAATTCGGTCGTATAATTACCTAATAACGAAAATGCATACCCCACCAACGTAGGGGCAATGACCAAAACAATATGCAGTGAGTAAACCTACATTAGCGGGTTTGGTAAAAGAAGGAAGTGGGGATTAGCGATAGAATGTGGTGCACAAATTTACTTATAAATTGTCGCACTGAAGGCATTTCCTCAACACCAAATCAGTGCAACATATATCAGAAAAGCTCGGTTACGAATCAGTAAGTGCTTTTATCACCATGTTCAAAAAGCACTGTCAAAATCACCCAAGCGGTATATGAAAGAATTGGCACAATAATGATATTGCCGACTTTTCAGTTTGCTACTTGTTTAAAAAAGACAATAACCAACTATGAATCGCGTAACTGTATTTAGTCGGTATTTTATAAGCGAGTCTCTCGGCACCTTTTCGAGTAATTAAATAAGTTATTTTAGCCACATTAACCACACCTATCACTTCAGATAGTGGGTACTTACTCGCACCAAATAGGCTTGTTTTCACAATCAAATTACCATGGTCTATCTTCAAGCGAGTTGGTACGCTTCTATTAATACTAATATAACTAAGGCCACTCACAAAGATGAATGCAATTCACTGCTGAACGGCAAAAGGGATGTATGTAAAACCTTCCATTTCAGACAAATACAACAAAAATACGCTGGTCATTACTACCCAAGTGATAATACTAATTGCCACAATCCACTGCCCAATGACTCCTCCCTTTGCAGCTGATATGGTTAACTGTTGAAATCCCATTTCTTTAACGATTGAGTCATTAGGTAAAGGGGTTTTCTGATGATTCTTCAATAGCCCCTTGGCGCTAAACTTATGCCTTTTATGTTGTACGACCATCGCCAAATCAGTATCCAAATGCCGTTCAATAAATAGCGCAACTTCCAGCATCGTTGAGAAGCCCCTCATCGAAAGGTTCCATTCCGGATAGCTATAAAATTTAAGACGGTAATGATGACTAACTTGTTTTTGATTATCAAAAAAAGCATTAACCTCGCCGCTGGTTGCACCAGACATTTCCAGTAAAGATAGACCGTTATTGGTGATGATTTCTTTATTGGTGGTAATACCAAACCAAGACTTAGTTTTGGTTAATTCTTTATTTACAGCATCAATAGTCAATCGATTGATTTTAAACATTGGAAAGAAAAAACAGCTCCCCAGCAATAAAAAAACAAAAGACATTACTATTTCACCTGTATCTTGGTAATTAAACCAGCTCAAATACGTTACTCCAGCGCCAATCAATGCCATGACTGCACTGAAAAGAAAATCAATGATACCGCCAGTGGTTTGCAATACCATGCGTTCTTCCGTCTGCTTACAAATTTTATAACTCATAAATCCCTTTAATTTTTTTAGCCATTTAAAAACAAAGCCCTATTACTTTCGCAATAGGGCATTCATTATGGTTTTTTTGAAAATACCAACGGTTATCATCATACCGTTTAAAAGAACAGGAACTTCCTCTTACCCTATCCATTATTCCTGCTTTATATTTTATTTTTATACGCTTAATTTCGTGACCTTTATATGTTTTCTCTATTAACTTATCTTCCATTTCGAAAACTTCATATTCAGTCAAAGGATCACTGCCAAAGCGCTTTAAATGTCCTTGTGGCCAGTCATTTTCTAAAATGGTTTCTCGATTTTTCATAGATTTTGGCAGTAAATGAAAAAACAGTTCAGGATCATTCTTTAAAAAACTATTCACCATATAATCTTGGCAAACTGCTTTTAAATTTTCGTCAGAGCCATCTTCAATTCCTGCAAAGCGCTCTAGGGCACTTGCTGAAAAACTCAAGCCTAGGCTTAACATCAAGCTCAAAAGCACACATCTTATTTTCATTACTATTCCTTTAGTTTTATCTTTAAAAATCCAATTATTTATATCGAGAAACTGAGGTTTATTAGTTGTTTTGCTGCGCCCTTCTGCGCTCCACATCTGCTTTGGTCATTCCCATTGCATCTGTCATGTAGCACATTTTAACCATCTGAAACATTTGCACTAACGAGCTGATTCGGCCTGCATGCATTTGCACGTTTAACATCGCCATAGTCGCGCCCATTTCATCATTATCGCCAACGGATGATGCTAATGTACTTAAACCTGAATTTGCCTCAGTAATCTCAGCTATCATGCGTTGATATTCGGTGACATTTTCAGGTACATAACAGGTGGATGTTTCGGGTAATTGACTTAAAAAATCTGATATTCATCAACAAACTTATTGGCCTCAACCAAAGTTTGCTCAACGAGTTGTTGTAACTCTTGCACTTTACCGCTTTTAAACATATCAATGGCACTGGTCTGCGCCTCTGTCATTCGATTAAACTCTTCCATAAGCGCCAGCTGTTTATCGGTTATAACTTGGCTACGTTCCGTTATCGGTAATGTTTTAGCATCAAATGAGGCTATGGCGGCTTGGTTCCCTGCTAGGGATGCAAAACTTGTTGCTGTTAATGCAGCCAACAATAAAGTGCGTTTTATATATTTCATTCTAAAATCCATTTTAGTTTTCGGTTTTTGATAGATTAATCTTATGTTTGCAACACTATAAACAACCGATAAAGGCCATAGCACAACATGATTGATAACCCTAAAGCCAAGTAGTGCGGCATTACATTAATGGCTTACGCTCTTAGATTCCAATGCACACCTTCTAAACGAGCAAATAGCATACAAAGGCAACGCCCATAAGTATTACCTCCAACTGAAAAACATCCTTTGTAATAATTGCTATCATTATTGATTTAGCCCAGAATCCTGTCTTTACATATTAAGGTTATATAGCAACCTGTTGGTTTAAATTAATAAATTAACTGTCGAATAGATAGTGAATAAATTGCCGCTAGCAAGGTGGCAAACATACGGATATGGAGTTTTAAAATGGATTTTAGTCAACAATGGCGGCCGTCATTAATTGCTGCTGCGCTTTCTATCGTGCTAATGGGTTGTGGCAGTTCAGATTCAGATAACCCAGAAGTAGAAATACCTGAAATTACCCCGCCTGATACATCAACCCCAACCACACCTGACACTGGAACTCCTGCAACAGACTTTGATCACCAAATTGCTGGTGTTGCGGCCTATCAAGGTGCATTAGTTGGCGCAACCATTTGTGCTGACCTAAACATGAACCAAGCTTGTGAAACTGATGAGCCTTCAGCAATGACTGATAGCGAAGGCGCATATCAAATTGATTGGCAGAGTGAAGTTGAAACGCCTGAATATTACCTTTTAGCCAATTGGGTAGCTGCATCATCAACGAGTAATAAAAAACCTCAAGTAATGCAGCTTCGATTTAAAGGCGCAACTCAACCAAAACAATTAAATACTATAATCAATGCAGCAGGATTTGGTTCTTTAGTCGCCTCAAGCGAGTATGGTGGTGCGATTAACCTACTGACCAATATCAAGTTTAACCGAAAAGTTGAAATTCAAAAAAGTGAATTAGAAGAATCGCAGAAAACCGCACTACTCACTGAAGTTGATACACTACTAGCACGTTTATTTGCACTGCAACCTTCAAATTTATATCAGGTGACTCCAGCTAATTCAGTGTCAGATGATTTCATCATTACTGAAGCATTATATAATTATGTTGAACAAGTTCTCGCTGGACAAATACCTGCACTATTGGCATTAGAAAACGTACTTGATGTTAGTTTTGACGATTTAAAAGCTTTACTCGAAGACAGTGAATTTAGCCTAGAAGAGTTTATTGACTCAGATCCATTGGCTGCAAGAATTTTAATCAGTAATGCCGCTATTTCACTTGGTTACACTGAATCTCACATAGATCATCGTATTATGGGAGAGCACGATTGGGATATATTATTAGGTAATATCATTAGTGAAACAGGCTTTAAAAACACCTTCACTCTAAGCTCAAATGTTGGCATGTCTTCGTTCAGTTTGCATAACAGTGCTGACACCAAACAGCTTTTTGGCTTTTTAGTTGATGATGTCGTCACTGCTTTTGAAATGAACATAACCAGCAACGATTATGAGTGGCCAACTCAATGCTGGAACACAACGTCAGAAAGTTGGATGACAGAAGACCAAACATCGCCTGATTTCACTAAGCCGACGCCGTACTTTGATGGTAATACTTATGTTACTTATTACGACAACACTCCGGTAGAAATTCATTTTATTAGTCAGAAATTATTAAAAACTGATGAAGAGTGGGATGCCATTATCAACTCTACACCTCAAGCACTAGCTTTAAATGACATCAGTTGGCCTGAAGTTAGCTATCGCATGGAAATGCAATTAACTGAAAATGTCATGTGTCGAGAAGTGGATAATTATGACATCATCAATTTACCTGAATACTCACAATTAGAGCAGATAAACACCGCTGATATTGTAGACTTATTCTTCGATTTTGATGACTCGCAATTAGTGATCACCAATGACGTTAATAACACTATTTCTGTTGAGGATGGTTTAGGTACCCCTTTAGAAGTCTATCATTGGGAGTTGTTAGATAGCCCAAATGGAATGCCGATGATTGAAATTACTACAGTGCCACTAGAACAGGCTAATGCAGGATTGATAGAACATCGCAACTACCTCATTGAAGATTTCCTAGATGGTAAAATTGCCACTCAATTCGATTTGTACAAAGCTACCATCGATGAATCAACCCAGCTGCCACTCATGCTCACCTACGATGAAGATACCTATGAATTTACAGATGTCTTATATCAACATTTATTGGGATTAATAAGCACACAACCTTAAGCCTTTAAACTAAATGCCCGCTTCTTGTGGGCATTATTATCAATGGACGAACAACATGTATTTACCCTCATTAATAAAAATTTGTATTATCAGTTTCTACACGGTCATGTTTTCGTTCTCATCCCACATATTGGCCAACACAAAAGCACCTTTATTTACCCCACCAGCAGAGATAAAAAAGACCTCTACATTGGTACGAAACTACAGTCCATATTCGCTGATTAATCAAACTGAAAAATCAATAAAATCGATACCAATTGAAGGCCGATTGACTAGAGTTAATTATCGCTTAGACCCTAAATTCACATCACATAATTTGATCAATAACTACCTAAATCAAATAAATTCATTAGATGGTGAGATCATTTTTAGCTGTCGAGATAATGCCTGTGGTAAAGCCTCTAAACTAGAAAACCTGTTAAAGCCAATAGATAACATCGGTGAAGACAACCCAGCCCTTGTTACTGCAAAAATCACTCTTGATAACCGTGAATTATTCACCTCGATTTATATTTCCAGCTGGAAAAAAGCGACCAATATTCAACTCGATACGATTGAAGTGATTGAGGAACCACTAGATATTATTGCTATTGATAAAGACTATCTACAAGCTGAAGTAAGTGAGATTACCGTAAAAGATAATAGTAACAAGGATAAAAGAGGCGCTAGTGACCATCCTATGTTAACGCGCATTCCTGGCGCTTATATTCAAGACTATAAGACCTTTCAATTTGGCCAAACCACTGTAGCTTCAGGCAAAGTAGGTAAGAAATTCACCACAGAAGTCATTGAAGGAAAAATTACCGATATTGCATATAAATTACCTCGTAGTTATTCAGAATACGAAGTCGATGCAAACTATCAAGCTGCACTGAAAAAACTTGGCTTTATCGAGACTTTTAGCTGTATTGCAAAAGCATGTGGAACCGATAGCAAGTTCCAAAGAAACTTCAACGCTCTCGCCACAAATGGCACGACAGAAAGCCAATTCTATCGTTTCTATTTACTGCAAAAACCAACAGGTAATGTATATGCGATGACATACGTGATTGGTTACATTAATGGCCTTTCGAGCGAATTAAGGATCATTGAAGAAAACACCTTAAACACTGACCGCTTAACTATTGATTTAGATGGATTGACTGACAAAATTGCCCAAACTGGCCATGTCGCGCTTGACGGTTTATTGTTTGAATTCGACAGCGATAAACTGATGCCTGAGGCAATGGATGTAGTAAAAGTAGTTGCTGAGTATCTTAAAAGCCATCCAAAACAACAATTCTATGTTGTAGGGCATACAGACGATCAAGGTGGGCAAAGTTATAATAAGGTGCTGTCAGAAAAACGCGCCAAAGCGGTTAGAAGTGCATTAATAAATGACTTTAATATTAAGCCAACTCAAGTTGAATCAACTGGTCTTGGAGAATATGCGCCAGTTGCTAGCAACATGAATGATGCTGGTAAAACACAAAATCGTCGCGTCGAGCTGGTATTGCGGTCGGACAGTAAATAATCGTTAATTCATAACATTGAAATACAGCCACAAAAAAGCCAGCATTAAGCTGGCTTTTATTGAATAAGCAACAGATCTTAAGCTGTTTTCACTTTCCAGTTAACCGTTTCGCCCGCAAAGAATGGCACGATTGGGTTATCGTTCGGCAAGATGATTTGCTCTGGCACAGTCCAACTTTCTTTCACTAGTGTCACTGTACCAGTGTTACGTGGTAGGCCGTAAAAGTCGGCACCATGGAAGCTGGCAAAACCTTCTAATTTATCCAGCGCGCCTAAGTCATCAAATACTTGTGCGTATAGCTCTAGTGCACTCCATGCACTGTAACAACCTGCACAGCCACACGCTGATTCTTTACGGTGCTTTTCATGTGGCGCAGAATCTGTACCTAAGAAAAACTTGCTTGAACCCGTTGCCACTGCAGCTTGCAATGCTTGCTGATGAATATTGCGCTTAAGCACTGGTAAGCAGAAGTTATGTGGGCGCACGCCGCCTACCAATAGGTCGTTACGGTTTAACAATAAATGCTGCGGGGTAATCGTCGCAGCAATATTGTTTGGCGCATCAGCAACAAACTCAGCCGCGTCTTTAGTAGTGATGTGCTCGAATACCACTTTAAGGTTTGGCATCGCCGCAACAATGCGCGCCATGTAGCGATCGATAAATACCTTTTCGCGATCGAAAATATCAATGTGCGACTCAGTCACTTCACCATGAACCAGCAATAACATGCCTTGCTCGGCCATGACTTCAAAAATCGGAAATAACGCATCCAATGCTTTCACTGCTGCATCAGAGTTAGTCGTAGCACCAGCAGGATAAAGCTTTGCTGCAACCACACCTGCCGCTTTAGCATCGATGATGTCTTGGGCTGTGGTGTTATTGGTTAAAAACAATGTCATTAATGGCTCGAATGAACTGCCAGCAGGACGAGCCGCTAAAATACGCTCACGGTAAGCAGACACCATTGTCGCATCGGTTACTGGTGGCACTAGATTTGGCATCACAATCGCACGTTTAAATAAGCGAGCAGTCGCCGGAACCGTTTCTTCTAACATGTCTCCATCACGGAAATGTAAGTGCCAATCGTCAGGCGTAGTAATAGTGATTTGCGTCATTTAGGGTTCCTAAAAAGTCGATTGCGGATAATTGGGCGCTATTGTGCCTCAAAAGCGGTTTTCTTAATAGATGCAATCCTTAAACGCTGAGTTTTACAGAGACAAAAAAGCCCCCTTATTTCACTTCCTTATCTAACGAGATCCGCTAATATAGAGTTTGTTTTTTAATCATTTTATAACAATAGTCTTGATAATGACGCCACTATGATTGAATTGAATAGTTTGGCTTAAATAGCTTGGATTGGATTAAATAGATTGAGTTGGCTTTTTTTAGCACAGGGATGAATAACATGAACAATATATCCGTTTTGGTTAAATCAATAATATGCGGCTTAGGGCTTAACCTGAGCATGTCAGTTACAGCCTACGCCCTACCGTTAGAAAAAATTAAATTGCCTGATGGCTTTAGCATTGAGCTGTATGCCGATAATGTTAAAAACGCCCGCCAAATGGCTTTAGGCGACAATGGCACCTTATTTGTGGGCAGTCGCCGCGCTGGTAATGTTTACGCACTTATTGATAGCAATAAAGATAACCGAGCTGACCAGCAAATTCTCCTTGCTAAAGACTTATTCTTACCATCAGGCCTTGCCTTTCATAATGGTGACTTATATGTCGCCGAAGTCGATAAAATTTGGCGCTATAACGATATCGAAACCAGTTTACCCACTATCCCAAAGCCAGAACTTGTTTACGATAAATTGCCAAATAAAGCCCATCACGGCTGGAAGAGCATCAAATTCGGCCCCGACGGTAAGCTTTATATCCCTATCGGCGCACCTTGTAATGTGTGTGATGATCCCCTGCCATACTCGTCAATTTTAAAACTCGATGTCGATACCAAACAAACCACCACTGTCGCCCAAGGCGTGCGTAACAGTGTCGGGTTTGATTTTCATCCCAAGACGGGTGAGCTATGGTTTACTGATAATGGCCGCGACATGATGGGTGATGACTTACCTGACGACGAGTTAAACCGAGTTAGCCAAGAAGGTCAGCATTTTGGTTTCCCTTACGTTCATAACGCTGATATTAAAGACCCTGAATTTTATGATGCAGAAAAAGCCAAACTCAATACACCGCCTGAACTCAACCTTGGTGCTCACGTGGCCGCATTAGGAATGGAGTTTTATCTTGGAAAGCAGTTCCCTGCTGAGTATCAAGGCAATATTTTTATCGCCCAACACGGCTCTTGGAACCGCAGCAGTAAAGTAGGCTACCGTGTGATGCAGGTGGTGCTTGATGGTAACAAAGTTAAAGATTACCTGCCGTTTGCCACCGGCTGGCTGCAAGGCGAACAAAGTTGGGGGCGACCTGTTGCCGTGCTTACAATGCCTGATGGAGCATTATTGGTGTCAGATGATGCGGCCGATGCCATTTATCGTATCAGCTATCAACCAGACTAATTATCCAAATACTTGAACCATAACATTGTTATGACTATCGTTGCGCTATAGGGAAATCACTACGATGAAATCGACGTTTCGCCTTGCTATTGCAAGCTCGCTGTTACTTGGACGTACCGCATTGGCCAGCACTAGTTTTATTGACCCCATTGACGGCTATTTTGATGCTGGCGAATACCTTGCTGAAAATGCTTATGGTTTTCTTCCTGTACCTAGCATCATTACTGAACCCTCAGTTGGCACAGGGCTCTTACTTATGGGCATTTTCCTGCATGAAAGTCCTGAGCAAACCGCCAAGCGTCAGCAAGTAGCCAAAGACTCGGTTGATGGCGGCGCCCAATTGCTAACCCCAGGTATTTCAGCAGCAGGCATTGGCGCAACTGATAATGGCTCAAAGTTCGGATTTTTAGGCCATAGAGAAACATGGCAACAAGATCATATTCGCTACCTTATCGGTGGCGGCTACGGTGATGTGAATATGAACTTTTACAGCCAATCAGACTTTGCTCAAGACATAGCCTTAGACTTGAATATGCAAGGCTATGGTCTCATGCAAAAACTGCAGTTTAGATTATTCGACAGCCCATTATTTTTAGGTGTCACCCAAAAATACGCCAAGGTGGATTTAGCAAGCAACAAAGAGCTATCACTACTGCCGCCTGAGTTAGTTGACAGGCTCACCGACATACTTGACCCATCGCCAGCAGTTTCATCCCTTGGCGCCGTGTTGCAATACGACAGTCTTAATAACTTTTTTATGCCCACCAAAGGCTATGACTACACCATCGAATACGACTGGTTTAATACCGCAATAGGCAGCGACTATGATTACCAAACGATTAAAGCCACCGGCATTAATTACTGGCCAATGACACAATCCGTCACCCTTGGGCTCAAACTTAATTATCAAACCATCAGCAGCGATACTCGCCTGCCCGTCTTTACCTATCCCTATATTGAAATGCGAGGTATCCCGCGAAACCGCTATCAAGGTGAAGCAGTCTCAACAGGTGAAGTTGAGCTAATGTGGCGAATAACTCCACGCTGGATGGTACTGTCGTTTGTGGGTAGCGGCCTTGCTGGCGACAGTAATAGTGATATGTGGGACAGCGACGAGCAAACCGCCTATGGCGCTGGTTTTCGTTACACCATCGCCCGTCGATATGGGCTGCATATGGGAATTGATGTAGCAAAAGGCCCTGAAGATACCGCATGGTATATCAATGTCGGTACGGGGTTTTAAAAGGTCGCCTTTTGCACATCGAATTACATAATCAATTAATCATTAAAGACATTTCGAATATCATCGCTTAGCTGTTAACATAATGGCATCAATCAAGAAAAGGGAATTATCTAAGGCTTCGCTCAGTGAGGTCTTTTAAATGGATTTAAAATGAAAAAACTACTCACTTTATTGTTAGTGTTATTGCCGTTTGCCACTCAAGCTGACTTTGATACTAAAGACACCATCTACGTTGACTTACTCACCAGCAAAAACCTACAAGAAGTAAAATTAGGTGCAAAAGCTTTGCACCACAGCTTGCCTGAAAATGTTCAGCTATGGGATTTAGCTGCCTTTACACTTTGGTCA
This sequence comes from Shewanella sp. ENK2, assembly GCF_043568515.1. Taxonomy (NCBI): domain Bacteria; kingdom Pseudomonadati; phylum Pseudomonadota; class Gammaproteobacteria; order Alteromonadales; family Shewanellaceae; genus Shewanella; species Shewanella sp. ENK2. The sequence goes on from NZ_CP171406.1 coordinate 1,084,802, forward strand.
ATGAACCAAAATGGCGATAAAGAAGATGATGAATTTGACGACACAATATCATGGTTAGCAAAAGCTATTGGTGAAAGCCAAAATGCAAGGTATCGGACACTGTTAACCGAACAAAATAGCAATGAAGCTTCACGAAAGGTGAAGAAGTATTTCAAAAGTGCAATTAGAAACTTAACCAAAGAAGACCTTCCGCAGTTTAGAGCTCAAGAATTTAATCTTGAAACAATTAACGTTATTAACGCCACCACGACCCCAACCTTAAAAAAGTTTGATCAAATAGCACAAGGAGACAGCTTAGATTCTGTAATAGAAAAACTAGGTAAACCGGATGGTGTAGGGCAGTATATTCGCAGCTACAGAAGGCCCTTCATTGGTCGCCAAACCTTTCAAAACTTACGTTTATCTTACATCAACCTTGGCTCCATGGAGTTAAAGTACGAAAAAAACCATTGGATCGTTGATTTAAAGTCTAAACAAACTAGCGTTGATATTTCAGACATTGCGCCAGAATACCGAGACTTGTTATCTCGCCTTGTAAGCAACGATGTCACCCAAATTCGCACCGCTGCACGAGAGGCAATTAAGCTTCCATTAACGGATACAGCAACGTTGGATCATGTTGCCCAATACATATGGGATAACCAGCAAACAGAGGATTCAGATTTTGCTGACTCACTCGCTTGGCTTTGTAAAGTATTAAGCAAGAGTCAAAATGGTCGCTACAAAGAAATGCTTAGTACACTGGCTCAAAAACCTTTGCACAGTAAAATTACTCGCTACGCAGCAAACACTGCGAAAGCATTAAATGGTACGCAACCTTTTTTACGCCAAAGGTAACGATAAAAGCGTCTAAAAGCAGCTCGACAACTAACCTATAGGTAGTCGCTTACTCTTCACTTTAAACAGAAATGGGTGAGCCATGCTGTCAGCTAGCAATGCTGGCTTTACCCAGTTTGAATATGCAGTTTTAATCAGAAATCATATAAATGGTCAATAAAAATCAACAGGACACACTTGCTTTTACCTCTATTGCTGAAGCCACTCGTTACTTTACAAATCAGCAAAATGCCTTGAAACTGGAAGAGATAATTAACTCTAACAATCTAAACTTAAGTGATTTTCGCCTTGATGCTCACAAGAGATTAGACAAGCTGGAACAGCTATTAGCGCAATACAAACACTATTACGCTCAAGTTATCACAGGTTCTAGCAAAGAAATGTTAAGCATCATTTCTGAGCTAGATAAAGTCAGTTTTCAAACAGCGTTAGACTCAAGCGCTACCACTCTGAATCAAAAAATATTTGAACAAGGGTTATTCTTTAAAGCCAGAGAGTCTTGGATTTACAATACAAGAACAATGCTGAATATCCTTGAAAATAATCAGCAACACTTCACCTATGACGGTGACACTTTCGAATGCGATAACGATGAGTTACTAACCCAATTTAATACCTGTGTCGCAGCAATGGATAAAGCGGCCGATTTTGAAGCTGAATTTTTAAAAAATAAAAGAAACAGTGTATTAAATGGTCTTAAAAAAATCTGGGCACTGATTAAGGCTTAAAAAGCCTCACTCTATCCTGCTTCGCAAAGACATAATTAGAATTCGTTTAAAATATGCTGGTTAATGTCCGTAACAGCAAAAACTTTACTTCAGTGTTTAAATCGAATTCGAAACCATAGCCTCAATGTATTTTATTGGTATGGCATAAATGACATTAGGGCCTCGAGTATTGATTACAAAGTAGGTATAAACGACTGACTAGCAAACTCAACACAGGAGGGATAAATGCCCCACGTAGAAGTTAAATATTCTGATAATCTCAATATCAACCCACAAGCTATCTTTGATGATATAGAAGAGTCCATTAATCAAAAAGACGCCAGTGCTGGCGTCTGTAAATCAAGAGCCTACCCTTGCGCTGAATATAAGCATACCCATATTCTAGTTACCGTATCCTTACTTACTAAGCCGCATCGAGATGAACAATTCACATTGGAATTAAGTGCTGAGATTGAATCTGCGATTAAACGTCATCTGCAACAAAGCCTATATTTTTCACTAAATATTGAATACAGCGGCGCGTATTACACGACGAATGTTCATCAAGTTGATGATGATACTTTAGTTTACTAACACTTGTATGGTTTACTAAGCAGGATAATGAAAACCAAATCTTCAGCTGGTTTTAGGGCACCACTGCCGTTTATTCGCCTTTGTTATAAAGACTAATCTAGGTTTAGATTGGATTTTATTTTCCCGCTAGATAATAAGTAGTAATACATATATTCAAAAATTAAAGGGAGTATTAGTAAGATAAACGGCACTAAAGCGATGATAACTATGCTGACAACATCCACCGATGCGCCTAACATAGTCAGTAATACAGGCAGTGCAATCAGACATAAAAAGAGGATTAAGTAGGCACAAATAATTCCAGCCAGCGTGCCATAACTCGATCTAATTTTTTCTGGGCAGTTACCACATTTTACATTCGCAGGGTTTATGCTTTTCAGCATATCTAAAAACCTAAACTTGGTATTACAGCTTTTACAACTAGACATATTTTTCTCGATATTATCGGCAAGATAATCAATTCAAACTACAGACATTGGGAATAATGAAGCGCTTATTCATAAGCTCTCTTAATACAGAAAACCCATTCAGCTTGATTCTCATATAAACCCCAAACGAAACAAGATAGACCTGATGAGCATTAACCTATGTTTCATGTCGGTATTTACTTACCAAAACAATTTAATTCCATTAAAAATTGATCAACTAAATATAGCTTCTAAAAATTATTGAAAATTTCTGCTCACACTCTCTAAATAAAACAAAGGGCGTGAATAAACACACCCTTTATTTAACTGCTGAATTTAACGATTATTCAGCAAAGTAGTAATCATACTCTTCAACCAATGCTTTAAGCTCAGCATTGTTTTCCATATCACTTAGAAAGGTATCAGTAGTTGAAATAGCCCAGGTTAATGCTTCACCATCTAAACCGTACAAACCTTTATCAGAATGAATATTGGTAGCCTCAGTAAAGTTTTCACGATACTCGGCAGATGCAATCACTTCATTTTGTACTTTGATTTCATAACTCAATACAAAGTCGTTATTGGTCACAACGGGTAAAATACCTAAAGAACCACCAGCTAAAATTGCCGATGTAAACCCTGCAGCAGAACCACCGGCAGTGTTTTCCATTCGATAAGTAATAAATAAACGGATAGGAGTACCAATATTTTCTTTATCTAATTTAGCCAATAATGGACTGGCTTTTAATTTTTCGTAAAACTCTTCTGAGTCAACCAAGCTCACATAATGTAAAGCGGGTAATTCCATTTCTTCAGCTTGCAGTTGCGACATAAAGCTAAGCAAAATAAAAATAGTGATAATAACTTGCTTCATAATGATTCCTTTCTATTGATAGCAGCTAAGTTGGACAACTGAGTTCAGTGCTGCCTCATTTGCAATGGAAATATGTCCATTTTCATTTGGCTCAACTAAAACATGCGGCACATTGTGTTTATCTAAAAATCTAGCCGCATATTTGGCTTCTAAGGCGAAATTCACATTCTGGGGTAATACGCCTGATTCGATCAATTTAGTTGAATTAAGTGTGCTCACTGTTATCCCTAATAACTCGCCACCATCAGATACTACAGGGCCGCCACTTGAACCAGGTTGAATAGGTGCAGAAAATTGAAACAGTCCAACCGACCCTTTTAATGCACTTCGAGAGCTAATGTTGCCTCGTGTTAAATTTGGCGACGCTGCAAGTAAACCTTGAAGAGGATACCCAACATTGGTAACCGACTCGCCTAAATACATATTTTTATCCTGTCTAAAAGGTAAAAAATTATTGATTGATTTATCTGTATTTATCACAGCTAAATCTAATAAAGTCGATTTTGCTTCAGTAGTTACATCGATGAGCTCATCCCCAACTTTAGCTTGAACCACTAAACAGTTATTAAGGACATGTGCAGCCGTTAACAGCTGACCATTACTATTGATGTAAAAACCAGTGCCACTACTAAAAGGCTTTTCAAGGTTAGCTAGTTGTTTAACGTTGGCATCTTGCATTTTTAAGGTTGACGCATATTTTTCTTGTGTTGGTTTTAGCTTATTAAGCACGTCGACCAGCATCAGCTGAGTGGCACGTAAACTAGCATTATAAAAACCTGTACCGTCAGACACATTGCCTAAAGAGGCCTTGTATTCTTTTTCTCCTTTACGGATCTCTTTTTGTTCTCCATCAAACACGCGATAATTAATTGTCATAAGGGCTTTGCCATTACTGAATGTCCACTTGGGATCAATATCAATTAAAAGCCCGACCTGTTGTTCACTAGCTAGATCTAGCGGCTTCGCACTTGGGAAGTAAGCTTGAATAGCATTTTGAACGCCATCTTTTACTCCTTGACCAGGATCAACCCAAACATTCCACTGCTCTAGATAAAAACGATGTTCAGTCGATGATTTAGGTAGGTAAAAAGCCACCTGTGTTTGATTTGGAATCTCGACAGATTTATTAACCGCAACGCCTTTAGGCAATTTGTTAGCTTTGATCTTGGTGCTCTGACAGCCCGCAGCTACGACACAAACCGTCAGTAGCATGAGGAGAGACGATAACTTCATGTTGTTCCCTTAACATCAATTAATAAGAGTCTATGCTCTTTTTAAACGTTTAACGTGAATTTAGCTGCAACTGGACCAGCTTAAGCTAATTAGCACATTCTAACGCTTGCTTTAGAAGGCTCATTCATTTTATAACAAAATAAAATCACCCAAATCATTAACTTAAATTTATCATCTGGCTAACGCGATTCACAGCGAAATTTACTCTGCATACTTATATAAGACACTAAATCCATAAAAATAGCCTATCCACGCTGATAATCGGCTTAATGCGGTTTTTCTAGTAAATCTCATTGGTAGAATTAAATCGCATTTGAAAAACAAGTTGGATTAACACCGTGGGTTATTACGCCACTCGCAACCCAAAGGGAGTGAACTGCGACTAACTAGTTTCATTTCCGTAGGCGATTTTCCGTTTATTTCCAAACTTCGTTTGGGTTAAGAGCAAAGTCGTGGTGCTTCGCCCTGACCAGATCAAAAGTGAGTTATCAGTAACTCACTCTAACTTTCTGCGAAGAACTACGCCGACTCAAGCAAACAGTTAAAACCCAAAGTGAGTCTTGAATAAATTGATAAAACATCGATTTTGTTAGTCCCCATTCATCAAAATCAATTTAAACCCATCAGTAACAATTTCATACACTTACAGTAAAAAAGTTGTGAGTAAACGCAAATTTTACACATTCAAAACCAAATACAATTTATCCTTTATTCAACAACTTAAATTAGCAAACTCTCAATTAAGCTTTTAATACTATCCAATTTATCAGTAGTAAATTGAGACTAAATTTCATTTTATAAGGACGTATCCTGTGAAAAAATCAATCCTATTATCAATCGCTTTACTTTCACTAACAGCATGTTCTGACGGTCAAACAGGTCAGGCTTGTTTAGGTGAAAACAATAGCTCACTGGTAGAGGGGCTCGATGGTCAATGTAAAGCGGGTGACGCGATTGCAACAAAATACCCATCCTATTTCTGTGACTTTAACTATGCTGTCGCCTATAACGATTATAATTCAGCAATGTGCATTTACAGTGGTAAAGAGAAAGATGAGAGAACAAAAGACTAATACGTAACTCTTCAGGTTTCGCAGCTAGTTTTATTTCCAAACTTCGTTTGGATTAAGGTCAACGTCGTGGCGCTTCGCCCACACCAGACTAAAAGGGAGTGAACTGCGACTCCCTCTTACTTTTTGCGAAGAGCTATACCCCGCAGCTCCGGCGAAATTTAAACAGCAAAATTTCCAACGGAGAATCATCCAGCGTTAACCTTCTTTTGCAGCCTGCTTCGGCAAGCTGCGACTTTGCTTTATTGAAGCTCTAACGCTTACGATGGGGCGTCCCTTCCCCTCGAAAGCTAGCTGGAATCTTAAGTGCAGGATGCACTAAATGCCTTGCAGCACATGGATGTGCGAGAAAGGCCATGTCTGGACTCACGTAATTTCTTGCTTACCTCAATTCAAATTGAACATTCATAGAAGATCAAAAGCATAATAAATAGAGATAAAATCAACTTCCTGACAATTAGAAACAACAAGAGAATTTGCAGGCTCAATATTCCCCATTGAAATTGCTGAAATGCGTTGAAGAAAATAGCGTAAGCCTGACAGGACGTCAGGCTAGCTTTCGTTTGGCCATGGATGGCCGATCGGAAGCGTTAGCTATTTTCGAATAAGCATGAGGCTTGCTCGCTTTTAAGAGCAATTTCGTAGGGGCGGCAAGGGATATCGAAAAGGGAAATGCTGTTGTTTCCCTTTCGTCGGGTGTGGGCGAAGCGCCACGACTTTTACAACCACGATGGTTAATATTGTATCTAAATAAACTGAGATAGCTCTATATAGCACGCACAACAAATATCATGTAAGCTAATAAATTAATTATGAAAAATAGAGTGTCTGTAACGACTAAGGTTTAAGAGCATTATTCATGCTTCAACCAATTCGTTCCATTAATTCACGGAGTAAAAATGAGAAAACCACGTGTATTTATAGGCTCATCTGTTGAAAGCTTACATATAGCAGATGGAATTGCGGAAAACTTGGAATATGAAGCTGAAGTTACAATATGGCGTAATGGTACATTCAAACTCTCGAGTAATGCTCTAGATGATCTAATACAAAAATCAAAAAATATTGATTTCTCTATTTTCATTTTCTCACCAGATGATTTAGCTGTAATGCGCTCTCGAGAACAATACATTGTTCGTGATAATGTTGTTTTTGAACTGGGTTTATTCATTGGCTCTATTGGTAAGGAGCGTTGCTATATAGTAAAACCCAGAGGTGTAGATCTTCACTTTCCAAGTGATTTGTTAGGTATCAACCCCACAGATTACGATCCTCAAAGGTCAGATAACGATCTTGTTTCTGCACTAAACTATGCATCAACTCAAATAAAACGAGAAATCACATCAAAAGGGATTTTATCTCTAGCTGTTCAGCAACAAAAACAGCAAATAAATATCAATGAGAGTTTAGCGTCAATATCTGATGCAGACCTACTTGTAATGGGAGCATTGCTGGAGAGTATGAATGAACAGGTTACAGGTTGCCCTAGCTGGTCGCTAATAAGTGAACTTAAAAATATTGGTATGAGTGGTCCTAAACTTCAATTAACAATAATTAAACTCGAACGGAATGCACTAATTCAACGGACAAATGACGTTGATTACAATGGTGATGAAGGCTTCTTTTACTCTTTGACAGATTATGGTGTAGACATTTGTTTGAAGAATGAAGAAAAAATTGAAAGTCTATTTTCCCAACCAAAAGTCTCATGGAACAAACCGCAACCACAGCAGTATAAATAAGTAATAAAGTATAGCTCTTATAACTAAATATATTCACCCAACAAAAATCACCCACAAAAAAACCAGCCTTGCGGCTGGTTTTTAGTTTCTTGCTTTAAAGCAAAATTAAGCCCTGTTCTTAATTAAACATCAGGCTTAATCAACAATTACCCTTGTGGGCGCATTGCTGGGAACAAGATCACGTCACGGATAGTGTGAGTGTTAGTGAATAACATCACTAAACGATCGATACCAATACCTTGACCTGCTGTTGGTGGTAAGCCGTGCTCTAGTGCTGTGATGTAGTCTGCATCATAAAACATTGCTTCGTCATCACCAGCATCTTTTGCATCAACTTGCGCTTTAAAGCGGTTGTCTTGATCTTCTGCATCGTTAAGCTCAGAGAAACCATTAGCCACTTCACGTCCGCCGATGAAGAACTCGAAACGGTCAGTGATAAAGTGGTTTTCGTCATTGCGACGAGCAAGTGGTGAGATGTCAGCTGGGTAACCCGTAATGAACGTAGGTTGCATTAACTGTGGCTCTGCCGTTTCACCGAAGATTTCTTCAAGTAGTTGACCACAAGTCCAGAATTTCTCGATGCTCATACCAATGCTTTTCGCAAGGTTACGCATAAACTCAACGTCTTTAACTTCTTCATAAGTCATAGACTGAATCGTTTCGTTGTCAGGGTTGTACTTCTTAATCGCATCTAACATGCTCATACGTGCGTATGGACCGCCAAAATCAACGGTGTGCTCGCCGTATGGCAGTTGTGGTGAACCACAAAGCTCAGTTGCGATTGAACTTAGCATTTCTTCTGTTAAGTCCATTAGGTCGTTGTAATCAGCATACGCCATATAGAATTCCATCATAGTGAATTCTGGGTTATGACGTGGTGATAAACCTTCGTTACGGAAGTTACGGTTAACTTCAAACACACGCTCAAAACCACCAACAACAAGACGTTTTAGGTAAAGTTCTGGCGCAATACGTAAGTACATTTCGATGTCTAACGCATTGTGATGTGTAATAAATGGACGAGCTGAAGCGCCACCTGGGATGCTATGCATCATTGGGGTTTCAACTTCCATGAACTCTTTTTTCACCATGAAGTTACGAATAGCAGTAACGACTTTAGAGCGCATGATGAAGGCTTCACGTGAGTCTTCGTTAACGATTAGATCAACGTAGCGCTGACGGTAGCGCGTTTCTTGATCTGATAGACCGTGGAATTTTTCTGGTAGTGGACGCAATGCTTTTGTTAGCAATTGGTACTCTTCCATGTTCACGTATAAATCGCCTTTACCTGAAAGGTGAAGTTGACCGGTTACGCCGACGATGTCACCAATGTCTAAACCTTGGTAAGTCGCTTTTAAATCTTTTTGAACATCTTTACCTGCATAAGCTTGAATGCGGCCAGATACATCTTGAATAACCAAGAATGGACCACGTTTAGCCATAACACGACCCGCAATAGAACGTTGAACGCCCATTTCTTCTAGCTCAGGCTTAGTGAAGTGGCCGTATTCTTTTTGAATATCAGCAGCCTTGTGTTTTCGATCGAAGTTGTTCGGGTGACCATTAGCAGGGCAGTTTTCGCGGATGTGATCTAGTTTCGCGCGACGTTCTGCAATTAACTTGTTTTCGTCTTGGGTTTGTTCAGTCATCTTCTTCTCTCGTTAAAGGCCAGATTTAAGGCTAGCTTCAATAAACTTGTCCAAGTCGCCATCTAAGACGCTTTGGGTATTTCGGTTTTCAACACCAGTACGTAAATCTTTAATACGGGCGTCATCAAGCACGTACGAACGGATTTGACTGCCCCAACCAATATCGGATTTGGCGTCTTCCGCGGCTTGTTTATCAGCATTTTGTTTGAGCATTTCTAACTCATACAGTTTTGCTTTTAACTGTTTCATTGCAGCGTCGCGGTTCTTATGTTGCGAACGGTCATTTTGACACTGCACGACCGTGTTGGTCGGTAAATGGGTAATACGAATTGCAGATTCTGTTTTGTTAACGTGCTGTCCACCCGCACCAGATGCGCGGTAGGTATCGACACGTAAATCTGCTGGATTGATATCAATCTCAATCGAATCATCAATTTCTGGGTAAACGAATACCGAGCAGAAAGAAGTATGACGCTTACCAGACGAATCAAACGGTGACTTACGCACTAAACGATGAACACCAGTTTCTGTACGTAGTGAACCAAAAGCGTATTCGCCAGTAAACTTGATGGTTGCGCCTTTAATACCGGCAACATCACCGTCGGTGACTTCCATTAATTCTGGTTTGTAATCGTGAGCTTCACCCCAACGCAGGTACATACGCAACACCATGTTTGCCCAATCTTGCGCTTCGGTGCCGCCTGAACCTGATTGAATATCTAAATAGCAATCTGATGCATCATGTGGGCCTGAGAACATACGACGGAACTCAAGTTCCTCTAGACGTTTCTCAAGATCTTCTAGCTCAGTACTCGCATCGTTAAAGGTTTCTTCGTCGTCTTCTTCAACGGCAAGCTCAACCAGTCCTTCAATATCTTCAAGGCCACTGTCCATATCATCAATGGTTTTGACCACTGCCTCTAAAGATGAACGTTCTTTACCCAGTGCTTGGGCGTTATCAGGATCGTTCCATACTTCGGCACTTTCTAACTCTCGGGTGACTTCTTCTAAACGCTCTTGCTTAGCAGCGTAGTCAAAGATACCCCCGAAGAAGTTCGGTGCGGTCAGCGAGTTCCTTGATCTTGAATTTAACTGGATTTACTTCAAACATGATGATTTCTACTTTATGGAAATTTAGATTGCTGCAAACCGAGTATTCTAACCTATCGCTAGCGCTAAACCTAGGTCGTTTTAATGACTTTTTGTCACTTTAGTTGGCCATGATTACAATCAAGTAAGTTGAATAAGTTTGATGAACACATTAACTGACCATTTATGAATTAATTAGACATAAAAAAGAGCCAAGCAACAAACGTTGCAATGGCTCTTTTATCTCAGTAAATACAATGAAATTAACTCACTGTTGGGCTTTATAATTCAATAATGGATTTACACCTTAAATTGACTCACCAATGTCGATAAGTAATCGCCAGAGCTTGCAACAGAAGTACTGACCTCAGCCGCTTGCTGGCTAGATGACAGCAGCTCATTAACGATTTCTTGCACCGAGGTGATATTGCGATTAATTTCCTCTGTTACTGAGCTTTGCTCTGTCGCAGCTGTCGCAATCTGGGTACTCATGTCATTAATGCTGGTCACAGACGATGTCACCGCACCTAAACTTTCTGAAATCGCTTTGGATGAATCCACTGAGCGCACACCACTTTTTTGGCTTTGCTCCATTGCATCAACGGCTTGCCCCACTAACTTATGTAGTTCAGATAGCATTTCATTAATCTCGACAGTGCTGGCCTGAGTACGACTTGCCAAGCTACGTACCTCATCAGCAACCACTGCAAAACCACGACCTTGCTCTCCTGCCCTTGCAGCTTCAATAGCCGCGTTCAATGCCAATAAGTTGGTTTGCTCCGCAATACCGCCAATCACAGATAACACTGAATTAATCTTTTTAGACTGCTCACTAAGTGAAGAAATATTATCAGCAGCGCTGTCGATTTGATTCATTAATTGCGACACTTCATTTAATGAAATATCCACACACTCTTGAGCCTTTAACACATAGTCTGAAGCATCATCGGTTGCTTCAGCCACACTATTGGTATTTTGCGCAACATCATTAGCAGTCGCCGACATTTCGGTAATCGCGGTTACGATTTGATCGACTTCGCTGTTGTGGCTATATAGCTGATTTGAAATGGTTACCGTTTGATCGTTTATGGTTTTTGCTGCGCCTTTAACCTCATCAGTTGCGCCTGAAACCTCGGTAATGATCGCCTGCAGTTTTTCAACAAACAGGTTAAAAGCAAGGCCAAGTTGTGCAATCTCATCTTTACCGCTCACTGTTAACCGTTTAGTTAAGTCACCTTCACCTTTTGCAATGTCGTTTAAAGACTCTGCCATGTTCTGGATTGGTGATACCATTTTGTGTGAGGCGAATACAACAATCATGCCTGTGACTAACGCTAATATGATGGCAAGAAGTAGAAACATCCCTACTTGTTCGTTCATCTTCTCTTGTGTGTACTGACGATATTCAGTGATGGATGCTTCAATATCATCAATGTATGCACCAGTACCCAGCATCCAGTTGGAGTTAGGGAGCATCACAGCATAACCAAGCTTTTCAACTAACTCGTTACTTCCTGGTTTACGATAAAAGTAAGTAAAACTGCCCTTACCTGATTTAGCCGCATCTAATAACCCCACAACAATTTTGGTGCCATTAGGGTCTGCCATATCAATTTTATTTTGCCCTTCCAACGAATCGTTAACGCCATGAAAAATACTCAAACCGCTATCGTCATAAATGTAGAAGTAGCCAGCACTGCCAAATCTCAGTGTACGAAGTGCTGCTTTAAAGTTTCCGTTATCACCTAGGCTACGCTGATATTCATAAACTGCTGTGGCAATTTCTAACTGCTCTTTCATTTGATTGTTGCGTTCTGCTATCAATTCAGAGCGAAAATGTTGAATGTCTTCTTCTAGTGCGCTCTTCTCAGTAAAATAATAAATGCTCAGCATCACTGCTAAAATGAAAGTAAGGGGAATTAATGCTAAACCTAATAATTTATTACGCAGGGACAAGTTTGACATCATGTTGTAACTCTCTCTCGATTCTTGTTATGGCATAATTATAGTTACAAAAAAGCATTCATTCTGATACATATGTAACCTTTTAGTAAACAACTCGTGAGCTAGATCAAATAAAGCTTAATTAGTACCATGCACATTCATCTGAATAGTAACTACTTTCTATTAAAAGGCTGATTTTTTGGTTAGTTAGCGTCAGGCACCATTAAGCCGCCTTGATCCCACCTGAGATCAAGATCAAACAAACCCTTTTTTTGCGAAGCACAAGCAAGCCTTTCAGTTTAAATATTAGCAAGCGCACATAAATACAGCATGATGTGAGCAACACAACAAAACCTAGCCCCATATTCCTCAGTTAATGTAGATCTAATAAAAATCGGTATATTTTGTAGAACTAATAAAAGGCATGTAAAGCCAACAAAGAATCAAACAAGGCCTACAAGATGATTACACTCAAAATAGACGGCAAATCATTGTCGGTTAATAGTGGAAGGAATCTTCTCCAAGCTGCACAGGAAGCAGGCATCCTTATTCCGAGTTTGTGTGACTCAACCTCGCCACACTCAGCGCACAAACAAGACTGCAATTTGTGTGTAGTCGATATCAACAATAATGACGGTAGTTGCCGCAAAGCTAAGGCTTGTAAGACCCAAGTTACCGACAATATGCACGTCACCACCCAGAGCGCAGAATTAAGTGAACTTCGCCGTGATGCATTAACCCATATTTTGTCTGATCATTTTGCTGACTGTGAAGCGCCCTGCCAGCAAGCTTGCCCAGCAGGTGTGGATATTCAAAGTTACTTATTTCATATCGCCCAAGGTAATCACACTGAAGCGGTAAAAATAATTAAACAAACCTTACCACTGCCGTTATCTATTGGCCGAGTTTGCCCTGCATTTTGTGAGGCTGAGTGCCGCCGTGGTTTAGTTGATGAGCCCGTAGCGATTCGCCAATTAAAGCGCCACGCGGCAGATTTAGATTTAGCTGATGAGCACAGTTACCAAATTGAACGTCAACCAGATACCGGTAAGAAAGTCGCCATCATTGGCAGTGGTCCTGCTGGATTAAGCGCAGGCTATTTTTTAGCAAATCAAGGCCATGAAGTCCGCATTATTGAATCAATGCCGCAAGCTGGCGGTTGGCTGCGTTACGGTATTCCAGAATACCGCTTACCTAAAGCAATCCTTGATAAAGAAATTGCCTTACTGACTGAAAATGGTCTTGAGATCCAAACTCAAACCCGCCTTGGCGAGGATGTACACTTAAAGCAGCTAACCGATGAGTATGATGCGGTTTGTTTAGCCATTGGCGCACAAAAAGCCGTGCCAATGAATTATCCCGGTAGCGACTTAACAGGCTGTTACTTAGGCGTTGATTACCTACGTGATTATTGCACCGATAAGCGTTTTGTCATTGGTAAAAAAGTCGCTGTCATTGGTGGTGGTAATACGGCCATTGACTGTGCTCGCACCGCAGTACGCGCTGGCCATGATGTCACTATTATCTATCGTCGTACTCGTGATGCCATGCCAGCTGAGCCTTATGAAATCCACGAGGCGGAAGTTGAAGGAGTTAAGTTTCACTTTCTGACTAATCCCGTTGAAAACATCAGCGATGAAAATGGTCAAGTCACAGCAATTAATTTAGCTAAAATGGTATTAGGTGAATCAGACTCATCAGGCAGGCGTTCACCTAAAGCAACTGGCGAAACCTTTATCGAAGCCTTTGATACTGTGATTGCCGCAGTATCACAAACCCCAGATATGAGCTTTTTAGAACACCCTGACAGTTACTTAACCAGTGGTGAAATTGCCTTAAGTCGCTGGAATACTTTTATTGGCTGTGAACACACCATGTCAGCAGGGGTTGATAAACTGTTTGTGATTGGTGATTCACGCACAGGGCCAGCCACAGCAGTAGCTGCTATTGGTGATGGCCGCAAAGCAGCAATTGCAATCGATAAACTGCTCAATCAAGGTTTGAGCTGCGAGCTAACGCCAAAGCAGTTTAATGCCACTAAAGCCTCAAAAACAGCATCCCTTGGTACTGAGCTTAGTACAGGGCTTGGTGCAGAACTTTATCCAACTACCAAGCCTGAGGCTCGTTATAAAATGGCTGAACTCACAGCCATTGAACGCCAACTTAACTTTAATGAAGTGGAACAAGGTTTTGAACATAGTGAGGCGATGAAAGAAGCGGCTCGCTGTTTAGAGTGTGCTTGTCAGGCCAATACCGACTGTAAGCTGCGAGACTACGCCACTGAATATCATGTGGATGCTAAAGCGCTGGATACCACCAGCATGCAACAATTTGCAGTGGACAAGACTAGCCCCTTTATTCAGTTTGATGCTAACCGCTGCATCAGTTGTGGCAAGTGTGTCGATATTTGTGGCCAGCAAAGTGGCCATAATGCGATTAGCTTTGAAAAAAACAGCTTTCAAGCACTACCCACTGATGTCATCGCTGAAACAGAACGCACTCGTCAAGCCCCTCGAGTGGGCTTTAAAGCAACGATGGCAGACAGTGATTGCGTTCAATGTGGTAACTGCGTGCAAGTTTGCCCAACGGGTGCATTGGTTGATGCACGTGATAAGCGTCAAGGCAGTAATGAACAACTTAACACCACATCAACCATATGTACTTACTGCGGTGTCGGTTGCCGAATTAACGTCAGCGTATCACCATCCACTGGTAGAATATGCCATGTAGAAGGCAGCAATGATTCAGACGTAAACGAAGGTATGTTGTGCGTAAAAGGTCGTTTTGGTTATGACTTTATTCAAAGTGAGCAACGTCTTACCACGCCGCTTATTCGTAAAAATGGCGGACTAATTCCTTGCAGCTGGGATGAAGCCATAGACACAATCGCACAAAAGCTTTCCGCAATTAAAGCCCAAAAAGGCGGTGATGCGATTGCCACCTTAGCTTCTGCTAAAGCCACCAACGAAGATAACTATTTGCTGCAAAAGTTCGTTCGTAGTGTGCTCGGTACCAACAATATTGATCACTGCGCCCGCCTATGTCATGCCAGTACCGTATCAGCGCTGCAGCAAAGTTTAGGTAGCGGCGCGATGACAGGCGATATTCCGGGAATTAAAGATTCGGATTTGATCTTTATTTTAGGCTCAGATACTTGTAATGCTCACCCAATCATTGCATCTAAAATCAAACAAGCGATCCGTCATCACGGTGCACGCTTGATGGTCGCCGATCCTAAACACATATCTATTGCAGACGAAGCCGAACTCTATGTGGCGCAAAAGCCTGGAACCGATGTTGCCTTAATCAATGCCATTATGGCCGAAATCATCCGCAATGATTGGCATGATAAAGATTATATTGCCGAGCATACCGATGGCTTTGACGCAGTTATCCATACGGTAATGCAACCTAAATACTCGTTAGAAAATGCCGCTAAAGTCTGTGGTATTAATGCAGAAAAAATTGCCCAGATGGCAAGGTTGATCGGCACTGCTAAAAAGACTGCGATTTACTATGCAATGGGCATTACGCAACATACTTCTGGCCATGACAATGTCACAGCCATTTCCAATCTGCAAATGCTATGCGGTAACTTAGGTCAATCTGGCGCGGGGATTAACCCACTTCGTGGCCAAAGTAATGTGCAAGGTGCTTGCGATATGGGCGCGCTGCCGCAATATTACACTGGCTATCAAAAGGTCGATAATCCAGATGTACAAGCGAAATTTGAGCAGCATTGGGATACTTCTTTATCGCCAAATGTAGGACTCACAGCGACAGAGGTGATGCATGCAATCACTGAAAATAAAGTCGATGCGCTTTACGTGATGGGTGAAAACCCTGTACTTAGCGATCCCGATCAAGCTCATGTGTTAGCTGCACTAGAGAAAATACCGCTTCTTGTTGTGCAAGATATCTTTTTGACAGAAACAGCTAAAATGGCCGATATCGTGTTGCCAGCTGCATCGTTTGCTGAAAAGCTCGGCCACTTCACCAATACAGAGCGCCGTGTGCAGCGGTTGCAACCCGTACTCCCAACGCCCGGTCTTGCTAAGCAAGACTGGAAAATAGTTCACGCTATTGCCAACAAAATGGGGGCTAATTGGGATTATGCTAATGAGCAAGCCATTACTAATGAGATAAACCTAGTGACGCCGCAATATCAAGGCATAACTTGGGACAGGCTCAACAATGATGCACAAGGCAAACCTAGCAAAGGTATTCAATGGCCATGTGTCAATGAGCAAGACTCGGGCACCGCTGTGTTACATCAACATGGACCAATAAAAGGCAAAGGCTTATTTACTGCGGTTGAACATCGAAGTCCTGCTGAGCCAGTTGATGATGAATACCCATTAGTGTTATCTACAGGTCGCTTGTTGGAACAATTCCATACGGGCACTTTGAGCCGTAAAACCCAAGGCTTGGATAAGCTGGGCTCACCAAGAGTCATGATATCGGTGTTTGATGCAGAACAATTGGGCGTTAAAAATGGTGATACCTTGAAACTATCAACTCGCCGAGGTGAAATTGAAATCAACGCCTTTGTAACCAAACGAGCTCAAGCTGGCGTGTTATTTTTGCCGTTCCATTTTGCAGAATCTGCGGCAAATAAACTCACCATCAATGCCATTGACCCCGTGGCAAAAATCCCTGAGTTCAAGGTGTGCGCGGTAAAAGCGGAGCGTGTTTCCAAACCTGTACTCAGCCAGAAAGTGAGCAGCAATCAAGCTGAACCCGCATTAGCTTAACCCTCGATATCACTTCAGATAAACAAAAAAGGCAGCGTAATCGCTGCCTTTTGTATGCTTAACGGTTTAATTTACCAGACTGATTAAAGCACCTGTCGCGGCAAAGCCCAATACCAATAATACGATGTTAGGCTTGGCAATTTTCAACACAGCAAAGCCAATTAACACTAACGCCATATCAATGGGTTCAACCACTGCGGAGGTAAATACAGGGCTGTATAGCGCTGCTAATAATAAGCCAACCACTGCAGCGTTAACGCCAGCAATCGCACCTGATATAGCTGGGCGTTCACTGATAGCATGCCAGCTTTTCAATCCCACCAGCATTAATAAAAAGCCCGGAATAAAAATCGCAAGCGTTGCGACAATCGCCCCTAAAATCGGTTGTTCAAGCCACAAATCAGCCCCTAAAAATGTGGCAAGGGTAAACATTGGACCAGGCACAGCTTGCGCTAACGCATAACCCGTTAAGAATCGATCTGAATCTACCAACTCACCAACATTAGCTTCAAGCAGTGGCAGTACCACATGACCGCCACCAAAAACTAAACTGCCCACTTGATAGAACTGAGCAAACACTTGCCCTAAGGTGCCGGTTTGATTAATCAAATAAAAACTACTGAGCAAACCTAGGATAAATACCGCAAGCCAGCCATAATTCAAGGTTATTGGCGTATTTTCTGGGGTAATATTTTCCCCTTTTGTCAGCACGACAAAGCCAATAATTGCTGCAAGTAATAAGACAACTATTTGGGTCAGTAAAGATGGGAACAACATTATACTTGCTGCGGTTGCAACCATTAATACCCGTGCGGTATTACGTTGACAAAATTGACCAAACATCGCCATTGTGGCATCAGCAACGACAACAACAGCGAGCAGCTTTAATCCATGTATAGCGCCCGATACCGCAGTGGTTTCAAGCCAGTGAGCACTGGTCACTGCTAATAAGAACAGCAAGAAAAATGAAGGTAAGGTAAAACCAACAAACGCAGCAATTGCGCCCATTAAACCGCCACGATGATACCCAATGGCAAAGCCAACTTGACTAGAACCTGGGCCAGGCATGAATTGGCTTAATGCAACCAAACTGCCATAACGTTTATCATCAAGCCAGTTTAGTTCGTTCACAAAGGTTTGTCTGAAATAACCAATATGCGCAGCTGGCCCACCAAAACTAATAAAGCCTAATGCCAAAAAGCGAGTAAAAATTTGCCACATAATCAAACGACTTCCAATTCCATTTATATAAGGATTGTACTTAAATCGATTGTACTCAAACCGATTCCACTCAAACCGATTGAGCTCAAATCGATTGACTCAACCAATAGTGCTCACATCAATAGTGCTCAACCCAATGTTGAAATTGATGGGTATGTTAACTTTTGAGTATATGACAGTTTAATTTAACTTTTATGACAAGCTGTGAAATTAGTTTATCCCTGTAAATGCGTTAAAGCCTTTTCACTTAAGCGCTTTAATTCACGTAACTCTTCATTATCACCGCCGACCTTACAACGCATTAATTCTGGTATTTTTTTGGCCTTCTGCTGCAAAGCTTTGCCGTCCCCAGTAAGGTGCAACACTCTAACTCGCTCATCATCTTTATTACGATCACGGATAACCAACCCCTTGGTTTCAAGTCGTTTTAATAGCGGGGTTAATGTGCCTGAATCTAAATGTAGCTTTTCGCCTAGAATTTTTACGCTAATGCCAGACTCTTTCCAAAGCACCATCATCACAAGGTATTGCGGGTAGGTCAGTGAAAGTTCATCAAGTAGCGGTCTATAAGCACGAATTAACGCATTGGTGGCACTATACATTGCAAAACAGACTTGGTTTTCAAGTGCTAATGGATCTAGGGTTTCGGTTGTAGGTACTTTACTCATGGCAAATGCTCCATGTTTTTTGGCAATATAACACTATGATTAACTATAATTTGGCCCATCTTACCACACTTTAATTGCGCACAAGTTAATCGCTTCATAGGCCGTTTAGTTTGAAGAACTTTTATCTCAAATAATTAAAGTTTGCTAAAGAGAAGCCGATAATGACATATCACCGATACCGAGTAAGGGTATCAACGTCGTATTTTAAGCCGTAACGTCAATAAAGTGAGAAACTATGTCTTTATCTATTAATTCACCATCAGCAATGCCTACAAATATTGATTCTGGTACTAGTTTAAAAGTCGCCGTAATGGCAAAAGATCAGCAAAAAGTTGAAGGCCAAATGGCTTTACAGCTAATTGAAGCAGCATTACCACAGCAATCAGCACCACAGCCAGTAGGTAATAGCGGTCATATTATTAGCACAAAAGCTTAATTCGATAGTTCAGCCAACGTTGAACAACGGCTAAAAACGCTTCATATTTAAACTGAATACGCTATGATTTGATTTATACGACCTTATAAAACAGGATGTTTATCATTATGCGTATTCAGATTTCAGCTTCGATCATTTGCCTTTTATTATTACTCCCATCTCAGTTAGCTCTAGCTGAAGAGCCTGTCATGCCATCATTTGATTGCCAACAAGCTCAAGGCCAAGTTGAAGAACTCATCTGCCAAGATAGTCACTTAGCCAGTTTAGATGTTGAAATTAACGAGATGTTTACCAAACTTAAATCTCAAACCAGTAATGATGAATTATCTCAGTTAAAAGCCTTTCAGCGAGGTTGGATTAAAGGCCGTAACGATTGTTGGAAAGCAGAGAATATAAAGTCATGCGTGCAAGATTCTTATGAGTCTCGACTCACAGAACTACAAATTGCTGCTGGCGAGTTTGAAATACCTGAGCCAATTCAATATCTATGTGGCGAAACGGCCAATGGCAACCTTACCAAAATTACCGCTTATTTTTATAATGACACCGCAATACCAGCAGCGATGCTGACGGTTTCCCCCAAAAGCCAATACCTTAAAACGACCAATTTTGCTTTGTTAACTCGCACCGCATCAGGTGCCAAATACCAAGGACAAAATTTTAGTTTTTGGACTCATCAAGGGGAAGCTATTTTTAGTCAGTTTGAGCAAGCTGATCTCAACTGTATCACTCACGAGTAGTGTCGTTACCAGTCTCAGGCATCTCATATTTTCAATGACATTAGCACATAAAAAATGTCATTAGACATGGTTTCAATTCAGGTTAACTGAGCGCTATTAAACCTGTATCACTCAAGGGTCATCTCATCATCAGTCTATGACGTCGCATGTTTTCAATGACATTCGCACATAAAAAAACCATGTCATTAGACATGGTTTCAACTCAGATTAACTGAGCTTTATTAAGCCAGTATCACTCAAGGGTCATCTCATCATCAGTCTCTGAAAACTCATGTTCACAGTGACATTAGCACATAAAAAAACCATGTCATTAGACATGGTTTCAATTCAGGTTAACTGAGCGCTATTGAACCTGTATTAGTTCAGTATTGTATATCCACGATTAGCCATACAGTTACGAACGACTGTTTCTTTTTCAGCTTCGTAATTTGCTTCGTTTGCACGTCTATCACGTGAGCCACCAAGTAAACCTGATGCGACACCGATACCTGCACCAATTTTAGCGCCATCAGAACCACTACCACCAGCGATAGCAGTACCTGCAGCGCCCACTGCAGCACCTTTAGCAGCGCTACTGATTACGCCTCTTGAGCTATCATTTTTCTGTACTTGCTGAGACATTTCAATGCATTGATGTTCGTCATAAATAAAATCTTTATCATCTACGCCAGTTTTATCATAGATGATATTTGCACTTGCTGAAAAAGCAAAAAAACTGAGTGAAAGTAATAATAGTTTTCTCATTGGGATGCCTCAAAAATTGAAAGGGTCAATCTGCATTGCAATAACGACAAGGCTGCGCAATACAAGTAATAATAACTATCCTAGCTAAATATGAGTGTAAAAACGGAATATCGTGTTTCACGAATGGAATAATACTGTTGAATCGACTTATTGGTTTTATTGATATTGGCGTTAACTATTATGAATCTCACACAAAAAAAGCAGCGATAATCGCTGCTTTTTATTATCTACATCATGCTGACTTAATTCAGTTTACTGCTTTCATAGGTATGGCACATTTGCTTAGCTTGCTCTTCGTCATATTCGCGCAGGCCGCTCAAAACAAGGGTTTTAACACCCGAACCAATAACCTTGCCTTCGCTCTTTAGTGCAAACTGCAACGTCACATCTCCACGTTTTCCGGTGATTTCCATATGCTGCTCTACCAGCTCTAAGCTCATTTCACTAAATTCAAAGGTGTCTAATTGAAAAGACATGCTTTCATAAATCACTAATGGTCTATTTGGATTTATCATCATGCCGTATTCTTTCATCATAGGCACTAATACATGGATGAAGTTGAGACCAGAAAAAGCCACATAGCTTTTAATAAACGCAGCAGTTTGCGTATCACACTGACAAACGTCACCCTGACGTTCAATGTGAAGGTATTCTTTACCTTTAGTATCGCAAATACTAAATTGCTCCCCAGCTTGCTTATCTAGTGTGAGTTCAACACCATCACCGACCATACCTGCAAATTTAAATTGCATATTTTGACTTAAGCCAAATTCAGTTAATACCAAGGCAAACAACAAATCGCCTGGCACACAAAAGCGTTTTGCGCCGACGTTGTGGATAGGATTAAAATCTTCAGCTACCAGTTTTGCGAAGTCACTGGCTTGTTGCGCTGAAATAAAAACACTTTGGTCTTGCTTGGCATAATAAGGTGACAAAAACATATACATCCATTCATTATTATTATGTGAAAGAAATCCCTCTCTCAGTGAGTTGGGCTTTTTGTGGCATAGAGTGTACTAGAAAAACACCAAAACACTCAGCCGATGACTATAACAAGCATAAGCTGCTGAAAAAATTAATTTATTTTAACTTGGGCGAGTTTTTAAAGGAAAAATACTTACTAAAGTGTCGAATTGAATACTTAAATGGGTTCAGATATATCCCCATTAACGTGTCGTGCCCAGGATTTCCTGTTACGCCAATTTTTAGCTCACTAACCCTTGATGCCTTAATCAAACTACCATAAGCCCGATCCCATATTGCTAATGCTGAACCTAAATTAGTGTCTCTATGCTCTTTGGCAATACTGTGATGCACTTGATGTTGTGCAGGGCTGATAAACCAATTCTCAAGCTTATCTCCCCATGATAGCCAAATATGGCTATGACGAAGGTTTGAGCCAAATACATTGAATAAAAATACAAACACATTAGCACCTAACACATCAAACATTTTCAAATTTGGACCAAACAGATAGTAACCGATCCCAACCGCGATCCCTTGCGTGAGTGCCATACGACAAGCATACAAGTAGCTTTCCACTGGGTGACTTCGATAAATAGTGAATGGTGTCATGACAGATGCTGAGTGATGAACTTTATGAAACTCCCATAAAAACGGTACTTTATGTAACACCAGATGCAAAATAAACCGAGTAAGATCATCAAGAATAAATAACAATGCAGTAAATACTGCAATCACGATGGTGAGGTTTTCGGTAAGAGGTTGGATTGAGCCAAATAGCTTCTCTAAGATATCACTGAGTCCAAGCGCTACAGGCACCATAGTAAATAACAATGGCGCAAACAACACCGCTTTTAACAGCTTGTTGCATACTAACAAGAGGTAGTCGTGTTTTGCGGAGCGGGATAAGTAAATTTCAGCGGGTAGTAAAAATTTGCCAAAGCTTTTTAACGATTTATCAGTATGCAAGCGCCAATATACTGGTAGCGCTAGTAGTATCGCTCCCACTATATAAAGCCCAAAGATACGTTTATTTGCATCTAAAGGATATGACAACAACTCACCAATATTACTCGAAAAAAACTCTACTACAGGCATGCTAACCTCTATTTGCCAGCCTTTATTGCTCACTGCAATGAGGGGTATAAAGCCTCATCCACATCATCACAGTGAGCAATGCGTTATCGCATCTTAATTAAAAACGATACTGGTAACCAATTTGAAATTGTTGTGGCTTGCTCGGTCTTGCGCCATAAGGTCTGCGACTGACAATTTCTTGTGTATCAAATACATTATCAGCTTTAACGTAGACTAAGCCATACTCATTAAAATTATAACTCGCTGACATATCTACCACAGTTAATGCTTCCGTTTTACTGCCTGATAGCACCACACCGTCACCCGATGCTTCAAGCATTTCACCAATGTAACGTACTATCATATTTACGTCCCATTGGTTACTTACTAAACCTAAGTTAACTGATATTTGGTTTTCAGGTAAATAAGGAAGCTCATCACCCGCTTCAATGTCGCCCCACATATCAAAACCCGATTCAAAACTCGTTTTAAACTCTGACTCTGTATAGGTGTATGACACTGATACAGGAAAATCTAAGTTATCAGTTAACGTAAAGTCATAACCCGAGGTTAGCTCAAGACCAATCACATCAACTTCGCCACCATTGAACTCAGTATCATCATCGCTGCCACAGCTTGAGAACTGACAACCTTCTTTAAGGTTACTAATGTCGTTGAAAAAGCCAATAAGCTCTAAGTTAAAGTTTCCATCATTATAGCGACCGCCTAGCTCATAGTTGACACTACTTTCCGTTTCAATAGAAGGGTCTTGCTTAGGGCTTGTTGGTAAGAAACCTTCATGCACTCCAAACAATAAACCGGCTTCATCAGATAAAGCGTAGAATAAACTTAAACTTGGCAGCCAGATGCTGGTTTCTTTTTTCAAATAATCTTGCTCGGCACCTGGTGCACGATTTTGATATTCAGCATCAATAAACTCTCCACGAACGCCGGCAGTAATATCGAGAGCATTGATACTGATGGTGTCTTGTAGATATATCGAAATAGCATCTGTGCTTTCGCGATCGGTTGTAGACGCTTTAGTCGCCACACCATCTGAAACCAACTGCGCATTTTGCATAAAATAATCATCAGTGGTGTGATCGCGCTCAATTTGATCTTGATGGAAACGTGCACCAACTTCAAAATGATTGTTATAACCGAGTAAATCCATATTCCAATTTAAATCAGACTGGATACCTTGGGTAAAGTAGGTTCTATCATTGTTACCCAAGGTCATTTTCTCATATTCAGCGACACTGTCTTGTTGCCCTGTTAATATTTGATAAAAGCGTTGGTTGGTCTCATCTTTATCTGGGTCGGCTAAGATCTCTTGCAAGCTTCGATTAACTAGGCCGCCTTTAAATCCATTGACCTTATACCATGCACGCTCAAAATCATTTCGATACACACGAGTGGTTAATTCAAAGTGATCATTCGTAACATAGTGGTTGAATTGAAATTGGGTGTGAGTCCAATCCATATTATCGAGTTGGCTAGCCACATAACGACGATTAGGGTTAGCCGCAAAATCATCATCACTTAAGCCTAAATAGGTTTCATCTGAGGTTTCATTTGCATAGGCAAGTTTTAATTCAAAGACTTGATTTACTGTTTCACCATCAAGGTCATAGCGCAGCTTTGCCATCAGGTCATTTTTTTCAAAGCCGGTATCACCGCCACCATCAAGCTCTTTAAAACCATCAGCCTGCATGTGCACGCCTTCAATTAAAAAACCAAAATTATCAATGGTGTCACCATAGTAAGCATGAGCTTTTGCTAAGCCATCACTCCCCCTGAGACATCAACTAAGCCTTCAGAGCTTTGCGGTACAGCACGGGTTACCATGTTTAACGAACCCGCTACGGTATTAGGGCCATATTTAATGGCTGCAGGGCCTTTAAACACTTCAATAGAAGTCATCTTAGACGTCATTGGGAAGTAATATGCCGATGCAGCAGAGTACGGCGCAGGGCCAATAAGTACCCCATCTTCCATGATATTAATCTTTTTACTGCGTTCAGGTGTTGCACCACGAAAACCGATGTTTGGTCGTAAACCATAACCGTCTTCTTCACGAATATTCACACCAGGTACGCTGTATAACACGCGGTTAATATCATCAAATTTAAATTGTTCAAGTGCCAGCTCATCAATCAATGTCGCAGAGCCCGTCGTTTTATTTAAACTCTGATCACGACCGATGATTTGCATTTGCTCCATGTAGCTATCATTGCTTTTTGCTGTTTCATCATCTTCGGCAGCTATGGCACTGTAACTTAGCAAAGAAGATTGAATGGCTAACACTAACGCTAATTTTTTAGTCATCAATAAACGATTCATTAGTCATTGTCTCCTGCTGATGTTTGCGGTAATTCTAAAGCTAAGGTGTTAATAAAATCAGATTTCAACGTATCTGTAACTGCTTTGACATCTGCGTGAGTTTCAACGACTTGTTGTTCATTATCCGTTAACGTTGCCGCTAAACTTTGCTCATAGGCTTGCGCACTGGCAATGGCCGCATCAATACTTTGGGTAATCAATGCTGCTGTTGATGCATCATTTTCATCAACGAGGTAATCATCGAAGCCAATACCTTGATCGCCTTCATACAAGGCTTTTAAAGCAATCAAGTTACTGGCGATATTATCAATTGAGTGAGCAGCTAGAGGAGATTCAACATCTTCAGGACAAACACTGGTACCACAGGTATTAGCAAAATACCCTAGCGGAGTGGCAAGCTTGCCATCTTTAGTGACACTGTCGATATAAAACAATGCATCACTGAGTTTGTTAACCGCTTCATGTACGGTAGCAAAACTACTTCCAGCCTCTCCCGCTGATTTTAATGTTGCAGCATAACCATTTTCACCAGACCACTCGGTAACAAGTTGATTGGCATTGTTGTTAATATCTTTTGCAACTTCGGCGGCAAACTCGCAACGAGCAAGACGACGTGACTCATCGGTACGATTATCCCATCCTTCTGGAGTCACACTACCTGTGCAGCTATGCTCAAGGCTTGGATTAAATAATAAATACTCTAATGCCACCATGCCTTTACGTGCTGGAGTACGTGTTGTGATGTCGTATGGCGTACCGTTGATATCGTTGTTCTCAAACGAAACAACATCTAAATCAACCCCACAGCGACTCATTACAGGCCAAGAATAGATCTTGTTTCTTAATGCGCCATCATCATTTAATAATGGGCCAATTTGCATCATTTCAACACGCTGCCATTGATTCATGGCCGTGCGCCAGCTTTGTTCAGCTGTTTCTGTTGCTGAAGTGAGTGCAGCATTGTCAACGCTACCTTGCTGTAAACCAGCTTCTGCTTGACATAATGCGGCGATATCATTGGCTTGAGTTAAACTTTTAGCAGCAAACTGCTGGAAGGTCGGCGTAATAACACCATCGACAATATTGCTAATTAATGCGGCTTGGTCAAAATCTGAAGAGGTATCTCCGTTATTACCGTAATCAGCGCCAGCTTCACTGCTGGTACTCTCGTTACAACCCACTAAAAAAGTGGCACTCATTGCGAGAAATAACATGGATAATGAATGCGGTTGTTTCATAAAATTCCCTTACTCTAAAAACGACAAAAGCTCGGTGTTTTTCAACACCAAGCTTTTTACTAATGTGAGGTCATATCACAATAGGATTTACCAGTTAGCAACGTTATCTGCATCAAGCTCATAGCTAGCTTGTAAAATATCACGCGCTTCGGTTAAGTCTTCGATATATCCATCAACATCACCCGTTAATTCTGGCTGTGTTGAGAATAATTCATGAACAGTTTCGAAGTCTTCATCACTGATGACAGCGTATTCACTGAACTGCAAACCTAATGCAAAACCTTTCATTTCTGAGTAATGCTTCGCTAGGTTTTCGTAATTGAAATCAGCACTGTCACCGCCAGTTGCTAGTGGTGCCAAATCAGCAGACACATCATTGATGTAATGAATAACTGTCGCAACGATTGCATTTTCCCATGCTTTCACACCCGCCATTGCATAGGTTTCAAGCTCAGTCATTTGAGCCTCAGTTAAAGCACTGCCCACGTTATCATTGATGATTTTACGACCAGCAATAAATGCTTCCATTGCTTGCATGGTGTAATCCGTTGGCATTGCATTATCAGCAGTACCTAAATCACGCTTTGCTGCATTGACAGATTGGCCAAAGTTGTACTCTGAACGTAAATCAATTTTGCCGTCACCGTCGGTATCATGTGAGCCATTCCAGTCCGCACGACCTTCATCTTCTGTCACCTTACCGGCAATTTCTACATCGCTGTATTCAAGGTAGTTACGAGCTGCACCAAAGTAGCCAAAACCTTCATCAAATTGATGCTCAAGGTTAGTGTAAGCAGCACCATCTTTAGCTGGGTTAATGTTGTCAGTCGTTAAGCCCTTACCTTCAGTATCAACACCAAAGTAATCATCTGCTGATTGAGAGTAAGTAATAGACATTAATAAGAATTTTTGAATTAATTGTGCTAAATCAACACCGTTTTCATCAATGTATACTTTCGAGATGTCATTACCACGAACATCTTGACGTACTTCACCGTTAATTTTAGCAACAGCATTATCAGCTAAACGATCAAATAACATATCGATAAGTGCTGAAGGTGTTGTAGAACCTTTCGCACCCCAACCAGCAAATGCACCGTTATTCCAGTCTTCATGTTGACCAGTAGCATCATTACCAGCCACTTTATCAGTAAGGTTTTTGTATCCTGTTAGCTCAGAGATTAGCCCATCTTTTGAGTTATCAATAAAGGTAATCGCAATATCAGGGTACTGAGTATCTTCATCAGGGTTGTAGAAGTAATTCAGCTTAGCCAGTACTTCATCTTTCGTTGTTAATTCGTTGCTGTCGATTTCAGCTTCTAATGTCGAAGAGATGTATTGATTTAATTCAGCAATTAAAATGTGACGAGCATTTTGGCCAGTATAGGTCACACTTGACTCGCCATCATTTAACTTACTGTCAAATACGTAGCGATCCATGATGTCATTAACCGTTACAGTCACGTCTTTAGTAAACGTTGCACCATCGCCATCCGTTGCAGTGATGGCTAAAGTAAATTCTGTTGATTCTGCAGCATCGGCATCTAAAACAACACCGTCAGCTAATTTTAGTGTTGTGCCATCAATAACAAACTGGTCACTGGTCAATGAGAAAGTATGAGAGTCACCAGCATCACTATCAGTTGCAGACAAAGTACCTACTGTCGCGCCAGCAGTGTTTTCATCAACAGTTGAATCAGAAAGAGAGATATCAGTTGGTGCAGAATTAGTGGGTTCTGTAGTTGTTGGACTATCAGAAGAGTCTGAACCACCACAAGCTGTAAGTAAGCCTAATGAAAGTGCGATAGTCGTCGCTAATACTGTTTTATTAAGTTGCATAAATTTCCCTAGATACAAAAACTGTAATTGTGAAACCAAAATGTTAATGACTTATCAATTGAATGATACATAAATGCAAATGATAATTCATCTTATTCGCAATATTTTTTTAATCATTGCTAATTTACGCTTGACTAAACTTTATCCACACGCACCAAAAATTAAACTAAACCTCTGAAAATAAACTATATAAATTCCACCCTACAAATTAAAACCAAACAAAAAGGGCTACTCAAAATGAGTAGCCCTTTTTGTTAAATCGATGTAGCACTATCTATATTGGCTATTTAATGTACTAAAATTGTTATTAATTAATAATCTTTTGCCACCAAGAACGTTCATCACCGCAATTATCTACTGGGTTATAACTATCAACTCTCGCTGGTAGTGCTACCACATTATCGCAGTCAACTTGCTTAGCGACACCTGTACTTCTATCAAAGTAACCTTGAGTAACGCCATTAACGGGCGTCATACGTAAGCCCAAAGGTGGACGCTGCTTTAAGAACGCTTGATAGACGGCCATGGCACCACTTGAGCCATATAATCCCGTTTTTGAATTATCATCCTGCCCCACCCAAATGGCAGCGACATTTCGCTCATCAAAGCCTGCAAACCAAGAATCTCGACTATCGTTACTGGTACCCGTTTTGCCCGCTAAATCCACATTAGGAAACGCTTGGCCTAATCGTTTTGCGGTACCATTTTTTACCACCTGATTCATCGCATATTGAACTAAAAAATCAGTCGCGGGTTCTAGTCCTTGTGTTGCGCTTTCACGGCTCACTTTTAACGGCTGGTTATTCGTATCTAACACTGCAGTAATCGAGCTTAATGGACGATAACGACCGTTATTGGCAATAGTTTGATAAACTTGGGCAACCATATATGGAGAGCCATTAATAGCTCCAAGTAGCATTGAAGGATAACGAGGGATCGTCTCACTCCAGCCTGCACTAGTCATGGTTTTAGCTACGTTATCCACGCCAATTTCAATCCCGACGTTCACCGTCGGGACATTCATCGAGTTTTTAAAGGCTGTTAGTAATGGTACTTCGTCTCTGAACACTTTATCGACATTTTGTGGTGACCACGTCTTACCCTGACCGTTTTGTAAGGTAATCGGTTTATCTGCCACTGGAGATGCCAAGTTATATTTGTGACCTTGTTGTAATGCTGTGGCATACACAAAGGGTTTAACTAACGAGCCAATGGGTCTGCGGATTTCAACAGCACGATTAAAGCCATCAAAGCTAGGTACTCTGTCACCTACCATAGCGGCAATCCCATTCGTGTACTTATCTGTTACGACCATGCCCACTTGCACATCTTTCGCTCTTTCATCCAGCGTTTTCATGGTAGAAACTACGGCTTTTTCAGCTGCATCTTGTGCCATAGGGTCTAACGTGGTGTAGACCTTCACACCTGACTGTTGTAATAAACTATCGCCATATCGACTGCGTAGTTCATTTTTAACCACGGCAAAAAAGGCTGGTAACTTTTGATGTACCGATTTATTAAAGTCACGCAAGCCTAGAGGTGATTCAACTGCGGCTTTGTATTGTTCAACATTTAACTTGTCGTCTTCCATCAGTAGACGAAGTACCAAGTCACGTCGATTTTGCGCACGCTCTGGTGAGCGCCATGGATTGTAATATGAAGGCCCTTTAATTGCTGCGATCAAAAATGCTTGCTGTGAAACAGTGAGCTCTGCAATCGGGCGACCAAAATAAAACTGCGAAGCTAATCCCATACCATGCACGCCACGAGATTTATCCTGGCCCATATAAACTTCATTTAAATAAGCTTCGAGGATTTCATCTTTGCTGTATCGAAAATCAATAATGATCGCCATTAACGCTTCACGGATCTTACGTACAATCGAGCGTTCACTGGTTAAGAAGAAGTTTTTCGCCAATTGCTGGGTCAGAGTTGAGCCACCTTGAACGGTGCGCCCCGCGGTAATATTAACGATAGCTGCACGAGCTATGGCAAATGGGTTAACGCCATGATGTTCATAAAAACTGCGATCTTCTACTAGGATCAGTGCATCTACAATGGCTTGCGGCATCTCTTCTGTTGGCACAAATAATCTATCTTCACCACCTGAAGCTAAAATTCTATCTAACAATACAGGCTCTAAATGAAATACGGCCATTTGGCGTTTGTCTGACATACGCTGCACCGATGACACACCTTGGCTATCGAATGAAATCATCACTCGCTGAGCAACTTGATCGCCTTCGGGATGTAAAAACGGTCGACGCCATAATTCTATTTTGCTGCTTGATGCAGAAAACTCACCGACTTGCCTTGGGTTAGCGACTTTACGATATCCCAGTAATTTAAGCTCTGACAATAATTGCGGATGGCTAATGGCAGCGCCTGGATAAATCGCCATTGAGCGGCTAAATACTTGGGCTGGTAAATGCCATTTCTGACCTTCAAATTTTCGGGCAATGATTTGATCGAGATAAATACCGTAAGAGCTAACGATAACTAAACCGATTAAACCCAGTTTCCACGTAAATGACCAAAGCGTTTTCCATTTCGAGCGGCTATTTTTTTGGGATTGACTCGTTTTACGCCAGATTTCTTCGGCGATGATTTTTTAGCAGGTGCCTTTTTAGCTGGAGCCTTCTTAGACGAGTCTTTTCTTGCCGTTGGCTTTTTTATTCTGTCAGTCATAATTTGCGTAATTCTATTTCGTCCTTGGCTATTACTTTAAGCCTGGCGTTTTCTTTTTAGTAAATTTAGTTGCTGTCGTGTTGGCAGGGTCATCTGGCCATAAATGACGAGGGTATCGGCCTCGCATTTCTTTCTTTACTTCAACATAAGGCCCTTGCCAAAAACTGGCTAAATCTGCAGTCAACGCTATTGGGCGCTGCGCAGGTGATAATAACTCCATGGTAACCACCAGCTTACCATGAAGCAGTAATGGACTTTGTGATAAACCTAATGCCTCTTGCAACCTTACCCGTAATAAAGCACGGCCACGAACCGAATGACTTGCTAATACTTCATCTGACGCTTGATCGATATCTTCGCAGCCTTTATCACTCGCTTCGTCAATTTGATAATGAATAGGCGCTGATGTTCCAGTCGCCATTTTCCAATGAGTCGGCAGTAATTCGTTTAAGGTTTGCTGCTGAGACCAAGTTAATAAGTTTTTAACTTGGCTCAATATATCCAGTTTTTGTAATTTAGCAATCGAATTAACATCGACTAAATACGGTGCTAACCATTCAGATAATGTCGCTAATAAATCAGCACTGTCTAACGATGGCCAGTCATACTCTGGTGCATATAACTGCGCAAGTTTTACTCGGCATTGTAACTGATAAAACCCCTCATCAAGGTTAAGAATACTTAACCCTTTAGATTGAATGTGGCTGATTAGCGCTTGGACAATTAAATCTGAATCAACGTTAGACTCAAGCGAGCGACTCACAATAAGTTCACCAATTTTCTGCTGCTTTTCAGCAAAAAACCGTCCTTTTGCTTCGTCCCATTCACAAACTTTATGTTCGGATATAAGCAAACCTAAGTCGTGTTTAAGGTGCTCGGGGTTTATCGCAGCAGCTAAATATACCCGCCCAGCATTGCGCCCTTGAGATTCTTGAAAGTCGGCCACAACAAGCCATTCATGGGTCGACATATTATCTTCAATATCAATCGTTACCCCAGTACCGTTACTAAGCCTAAATCCTTGCTTACCACGAGCTTGAGCAATTCTATCTGGGTATGCCAAAGCGAGTAATGTGCTGATATCACGACTTGCAGCATCACGAGCAAGTTGTTTAATGTCTGAGGAAACTGATAATGACGCTTGCCATTTGTTAACTTGTGCCGCCATCAAACCTTGCGTAGCTAGTGATAGATACTGGCTAATATCGACGCCTTTTTTCGGTAGCCCGCGCGCTTCTAACACCGCAGCTAATAAACACGCCAGCGACACTAACTCCGGTTGCTTTTGCGTCTTAGCCAATACAGTCGATTGCAATAGCATATGTGCTAACCGAGGATGGCAGCCTAACTCATAAGCCGCTTTGCCATGTGGCGAAATTTTATGATTAGCATCCACAAGCTCAAGTTGCGTTAATAACTGCCACGCCGTTTGTTGATGAATTGCGGGCGGCGCAGTAAGCAGTGGTAAGTTTTCAATATTGCTTTCCCCCAATAAGCACATTCTAATGCCATGGTGGTTAATTCACTGACACTGATTTCAGGCGCTTCTGCTTTAGATAAACGGCTTTGTTCTTCTTGCGCCCATAAACGCACACAACAACCTGGAGCAAGTCGTCCAGCACGACCTGCACGTTGGATAGCAGAAGCTTGGCTAATACGTTTAAGAGATAGTCGGCTCACACCAGTACGAGGATTAAAGCTTGCTTCTCGCTTATAGCCACTATCGACAACAAGGGTTATTCCATCAATAGTTAAACTGGATTCGGCCACGTTGGTTGCCAGCACGATTTTACGTTTGCCCTTCGGTGCACCAGCAATTGCGTTATCTTGCTCAGCTGGCGTCAGATCACCGTAAAGAGGGCATAGAAGAAATACCTGAGTATCAACCTTTTGACTTAATAAGCGCTGCAGTTTATTGATCTCCCCCTTACCGGGTAAAAAGGCGAGGATAGAGCCCATTTGATATTGCTGCGGCACATGTGATGAGTCGGTTTTTACAGATTCTGCAATCACATTTGCCATGTGTTCTAGCCATGGTTGTTGCCGAGTCACTGGTCGATAAACCTGTTCAACATCAAAGCTGCGCCCTTCACTGACCAATAATGTCGCCTCAGGCATAAGCTGCTGAAGCGGCAAGCCAGCTAACGTCGCCGACATTGCGATAAGGGTTAAGTCATCCCTTAAGGAATCTTGTACTTCTAGGGTAAGTGCTAAACCAAGGTCGGTAGGTAAGTGGCGTTCGTGAATTTCGTCGAATATGATCACATCAATTCCATTGAGCTCTGGATCTTGCTGGATCATACGAGTGAGTATACCTTCGGTGACTATTTCTAAGCGGGTATGACGACTAACCTTAGTGTCACCTCGAACACGATAACCAACGCTATCACCTACTTTCTCGCCTAATGATTGAGCAATAAAATGTGCCACACTCCGAGCGGCGACTCGTCTTGGTTCAAGCATCAATATTTTGCCGTTAATACTTGGCCAACTGAGCATAGCCAAGGGCAATGCCGTTGACTTACCCGCTCCAGTAGGGGCTTCAAGAATAATTTGACGATGTGTTGATAGCGCTTGTTGCAGTGGCTCGAACAAGGCTTGAATAGGTAATTGGCTCAAAAAATAACTTACACAAGAAAATACTGAAGTCAGTTTACTCACAATCGCTTGTTGATGCTATCTCAACAAGGATTGTGTTATGTCTGCGCCATATGACAAAGAAAGGGTTGATATGATAAGTTTTCGCAGCTTCGCTGGGCCTATATTCAGTCGATCAGCCAAGGTTGTCTTAGCCCAGAATCTAGTTCCATTAATCGTGTCGGCTTACCAATCGCGTAACCTTGAGCATAATCTACACCTAATTCACGCAATAAAAGTCCGATGTTTTGATTTTCAACAAACTCGCCAATCACTTCAAAATCCATGTCTTTACCTAGCTGGCAAATAGCAGACACAATGGCTTTGTCACTGCGATCATTACATACATTCACAACAAATTGACCATCAATTTTGACGTAATCTACATCAAGGCACTTCAAATAAGCAAAGCTTGAGAAACCTGAACCAAAATCATCCAACGCAAGTTTACAACCAAGCGGTTTTAACAAATCAATCAAGGCTGTGGCTTGTTCAAGTTGGCTAACTGCGGCGGTTTCAGTGATTTCAAAACATAATTTATCAACTAATTCAGGTTCAACCATTAAGCGCATTTCAAGCCAGCTCATGAATTTACTATCTGATAAAGACACTGCAGATAAATTCAGTGAAACCATCTTAAGGTCGTCCCAGATCTCCATATGCCTTGAGCCCCACTTCAACAAATTGTCGATAACCCAACGATCGATACGAGATGCGAGGTTATAGCGCTCAGCTGCAGGTAAAAATACTCCAGGAGAAACATAGCGGCCATCTTCTTGAACCATCCTCAGTAAAATTTCCATATGAATGCCAGTATCTTTAGAAGACAGCGGCTCTATCAATTGGAAAAATAACTCAAACTGGTTAAGCGCTAATGCCGAGATAATATCCACAGACGCTAGCATTTGATTATAAAGCTGGTGCATTTGCGGATCATTTTTACTGTAAAAGTGCCAGCGATTTCGGCCATCTTCTTTTGCAATCCGACAAGCGGCATCAGCTTGACTCATGACGCTATAAATGTCTTCTGAGCGGGAGTTAAGCTCGGACATGCCCATACTCATACTGACGTTATGAGTGATCTCCCCCATGTGAATTCATGCTCTGAGAGTTGCTGACAAATCCGGCTAGCCACTTGTTCTGCTGAGGCTTTATCGGCGTGATACATTAAAATACCAAACTCATCACCGCCTAAACGGGCCACAATATCCCCAGTACGAAGCAGAAGACTCAAGCGCTTGGATACCTGACAAAGCAATTCATCACCCGCTTGATGTCCACTGACATCGTTAATGACTTGGAATTGGTCCAGATCTAAAAACGCAACACAAGCAGGTAACCTATCTTTCTCATTTATGGTTTCTTCGAGCATCGCCTCAAACTGCACCCGATTAGGTAAGCCTGTTAGTGGGTCATAATTTGATTGAAATGACAGCTCATCTGCTAAACGATATCGCTCAGAAATATCTTCAACCATCATGAGTAGTCGATGTTCAATATCAAGAGCACGACAAAAACTCATTTTATACCAGTGCTTAACACCTGAAACGATCAAGGGCAGTTCACACCAAGATTGGTGAAGTGCGCCTTCTCTAACGATGTGTAAACAATCCTCAAGCAATAAATGATCATCTGAATTAATCACAGAAAATAGACTTTTGCCTATGGTAAAAGGCAGGCTTTGACTGGCGACATGATTTTGATTACTAACATTATTGTCAGTACCAATCAGCGCACACGCTACAGGTAATTGTTGGAATAACTCAAGGTATTGTATTTCTTTGTTTTGCAGTAATTCTGATACTCGAGTGAGCTCTGCATGTGAGCAAAGCTTTAGCGCAAATTCATTAGTGAGATAAAACTGGCAATCATCCCCACCAGTAGCATGTACCGACCAATTAGCTTGGTGTTGATAAGGGATGAGACACAGCCGAGTATGACCGATTTGCGCCACATGATTAATCAATAGTCTTATCGGCTTAGCTAAAGAGTGACAAAATTGATTGAGTCCATCCACTAACGGCGCTGAAAAATGTAAATCATCATGTTCAGCTTGGTCACAATGAGGAAATAACCCACTATGGTTATTCAATAAGAGTTGCTCACATAAGTCAGGATAAGAAGCGAGTGATAAACCGAGTAACTCTGCTGTTTGCGCATCAGAGTCATACACTTTTAAAGCATTGGCTTGCACAACACAGTCACTGGTGATGTGTTCTGATATTTGAGACAGTACGATCACTACGCCGTCACAGTCTAGTTTCTGCGTTAATCGCTCAACTTCTGCTGTGACTTTTTCTGATGATAAAAAGCGACTTAATTCAGATGACTGTTCACTGACCCATACCGATTTAAATTCGCTATCAACCATTATGCGACTCATTAATATTTGGCAATGTAGCTCTCATTATTGCTAAGGTTTATCCAACCTCATGTTCGATAAATTCAATGGATTTTGTGTTGCTTGCATTAATCTTAGATTAAAAACGACAACTTTTTACATTAAATTAATTGTATTTAGTAACTAAATTACCCCATTAGCGACCCGCAAGCGATACAATTTGATTCAAGATATTTATAAGGATGGACTAATGTCTAAAAGTGTTAACAAACGCACTTTTGTCGGTTTTTCGATTGGAGATTCAATCGCCAATGAGTTAAAGGCACAGCAAACCTTCATAAAGCCGTTAGTCGCTCAGAAAGCTAAAACCGTAGCAAAAGAGAACTTTCATATCACTGCCGCTTTTTTAGGGAATACAAGCTTGGCTGATAGGGTTGCACTTAGCCGCTTAATTGAAGCAGAAACCTTTCATGCTTTTACCGTATCAATGCCCCATATTGCTCATTGGCCACAAGCTAAGCTGATTTGTGCAGAAGGGATGGCTGTTGATAAGCTATCTTACATAGCTAACCAATTACAGAATATGGCAAAAGAATTAGGCCTTATGCAAAGTCAACACGACTACCGACCCCATGTAAGCTTATTTAGACATTGCACCTTACCAAATGAGCAAACAAGTTTTCCATTCTTATTAAAGGCACCGATTACCGTCACAGCAACACAACTGACGTTATTTGAATCCCTCAATTTGCCTGGTGGGGTTAAGTATCTACCGATTCAGCACTGGCCTCTTACGCCATAAGTTCAATTGCTGTTCAAGTAGTTCACTTTTGATGAAAGCCCAATAAAAAAGCCGCAATATTGCGGCTTTTTTATCTTATTAGCGTCAACACGACACTATCGAATTTACTCTTCTAGTAAAGCGGCAATAGTAAGTACACCATGCCCTGTCGCGCCTGCGCTCCATAACGCTGAATCAGAAGATGAGTAAGCCGCGGCTAAATCCATGTGTAACCAATTCATTCCCGGCGTGACAAAGCGCCACAAAAAGCCTGCGGCATTAGATGCACCACCTGCTCCACCACCTTTCATAGCACGACTGTTAGCTGTGTCAGCAAAAGGAGAAGGACACATATCTTTGTGCCATTCATTTAACGGTAATGGCCAAACATTTTCAGAAACGTCAGCAGCTTTTTGTTGCACACGTTGTAAAGTTTCAGTTTGTGGCGAGAATATCGCATTATAATTATCACCCACTGCCATCACAGCAGCACCAGTTAGCGTAGCAGCATCAATGATCAATTCAGCCCCGGTGTCTGATGCAGCTTGCAAACCATCCGCTAAAACAAGACGACCTTCTGCATCAGTATTAACGACTTCTACAGTGACGCCATTTTTGTAAGTCAGAATATCGCCCAATTTATATGCATGGCCACTAATTAGGTTTTCCGCACAACATAAGAACAACTTAACGCGTTTATTTAAACCGGCTTTCATTGCCAAGCCCAGTGCCGCAGTGACAGTTGCAGCGCCGCCCATGTCACACTTCATGTCTAACATGCCAACAGAAGGCTTAATACTGTAGCCACCAGAATCAAACGTAATGCCTTTTCCGACTAACGCTGTCGAAACAGGTGCATCATCACCAAGCGGATTAAAATCTAACACTAACATTGCGGGTGGACGCTCACTGCCGCGCCCGACAGCGTGCAAACCAATCCACTGCTTTTCAAGTAGTTCTTGGCCTTCAACAATTTCGTAACTGACATTGTCGCCACCAATCGCTTTTAACCAATTAGCAGCATGATTGGCGAGTACCACTGGTGATAGCTCTTCTGGTGTCTCATTGACTAACATACGCGCAAAGCTAGCCGCTTCGAAACGATGGGTTAATGTGGTTTGAGTCGCTTCATCGCCACACCAACGTACTTCAAACTCGCCTCTTGCCGTTGTAAAGCCTTGAGAGAAAGCCCACTGAGAGTCGATATTCCATAATTCACCTTCAAGCTGGACACTTGTAACACCTTGAGCGCGAATTTTTCGAGCTGCCATTTGTACCTGGCGAAGTACATCCGAATCAGTTAAATGAATTAACGCTTGATTACCTTGATAAGTCACACTTGCTTTGCCCCAAAGGCTTTGTGGCGCATCTTGTGTTAGGGCAACGGTCATTATTTGCATTATTTTGTCCTTATTATTCTGCTTGTGCTGTTCTTGTTTAGTGCTGTTTAGTTTTTTAATCGTTGTTGTGCTGTTCTTACATTGTAACGTTTGTTTCCAATGGGCTAAGTGTACTGTAAATCGGTAATGAAACGAGACTAAAACCAGCACAAAAATTAATATTAATTGTTAATAAGAATGTACTGCTAAAAATACCCACTCACAGTAAAATCAACCTAGCATTCGCTCTTACTTATGCACCCTTGAATAGTAGTTGAAGTCATACAAGCCCATGATATAACCTTTGCCTAAATAAAGTGAAAGTGATAATGCCAGTATGCATTCACTCCAAATCACTCAGCACTCCCAATCAGCCCTTTATTGCCTGGAGCACACTTTCTTATGGACTTTACCCCACCTTTACAAAAAGGAACGTTACTCAAACGCTATAAACGCTTTTTAGCTGATGTAAAACTAGAAGATGGTAGTGAGATTACCATTCATTGCCCAAATACTGGCTCAATGAAAAACTGTTTATTCCCAGGTGAAACCGTTTGGTTTTCCACATCTGACAACCCTAAGCGTAAGTACCCACATACTTGGGAAATCAGCGCTACGCCTGAGCAGCACTTAATCGGTATTAACACAGGACGTGCGAATGCCTTAGCCGAAGAGGCGATTAAATCAGGTGTAATCACTGAGCTTTCTGGTTACGCCAACATTAAACGAGAAGTAAAATACGGTGACGAAAATAGCCGAATTGATATTTTACTGAGTGATGACACACAGCCGCTGTGCTATGTAGAAGTGAAAAGTTGTACATTATTAGAGCAAACAGTAGGGTATTTTCCTGATTCTGTCACAGCTAGGGGGCAAAAGCATTTGCGTGAGCTAATGCATATGGTTAGTCTAGGTCATAGAGCAGTGTTATTGTTTGTCGTACAGCATTCAGGCATTAATCTCGTTCAAGCGGCAGAGCATATCGATCCACAATATGCATTATTACTTAAACAAGCGGTCAATAGCGGCGTTGAAGTTTTAGCTTATCAAACTGAAATCTCAGCAACCTCAAGTATCATTACCCGTTCATGCAAAGTTATTGTTTAGTTCAAAAATGAAAAAAATACTAATCAAATAGTTTGCCACGCTATAGAGTTTCTGCTATAGATAGCGGCCATAAATTTTACGACGCACATAAATCGCTAATTATTACAGGAGATGCGTTATGCCTGAAGGCACCAAAAAACTCGGCGTACTCGCTATCGCAGGTGTAGAACCTTACCAGGAAAAAGCTGGTGAGGAGTATATGGGTGAAGAGCAACGTGGTCATTTTAAAATGATTTTAGAAGCTTGGCGTAACCAGTTACGTGAAGAAGTTGATCGCACGTTGAACCATATGCAAGACGAAGCTGCAAACTTCCCAGATCCAGTTGATCGCGCAGCCCAAGAAGAAGAGTTTAGTTTAGAATTACGTGCTCGTGACAGAGAACGTAAACTGATTAAGAAAATTGAAAAAACACTGCAAAAAATTGAAGAAGATGATTTCGGCTTCTGCGATTCTTGTGGCGTTGAAATCGGTATTCGCCGTCTTGAAGCTCGTCCAACTGCTGATCAATGTATCGACTGTAAAACTCTTGCAGAGATCAAAGAAAAGCAAATGGCTGGTTAATACAGCAACCACTGAGAACTGTATATTCAGCTTATCAGATCGTAGGGCGAGATTATTCTCGCCCTTTGTTTTGGTATTTTTTATCGACTTCCACGCCAAAATCAGTTTGTATTGAACGCCCTTCTAAACATATATAGCAATAATAATGGGCAACAATAAGAAAGGCTCAATACCCTTTCTGATAATGATTTTGCTAACTTAATGTGTTCAATATTTCGCTTTCAATTAAGGGTTTTGTCGTGAACTCACCAGATTACATTGGCCGCTTTGCCCCTTCCCCTTCTGGCCCTTTACATTTTGGCTCACTTATCGCTGCACTGGGCAGTTTTTTAAGAGCAAAACATCAGCAGGGCCAATGGTTAGTCAGAATCGAAGACATTGATCCCCCAAGAGAAGTTGCCGGTGCGAGTGATGACATACTCAGAACACTTGAAGCTTATGGCTTACACTGGGATCAAACAGCGTTATTTCAACGTGATCGTAGCGAAGTTTATCAACGGCATATTAATGAATTGCTTAGCAATGACCAAGCATACTATTGCCAATGTACTCGTAAACAAATTGGGTTAATGGGTGGCACTTATGACAGTCGTTGTGGCTCACTATCACCTAGGTTAACCCAAGGTGCGATTCGTATTCGCAATCAAGCAAAAGTGAGTCAATTTCACGATGTTGTGATGGGAGACGTTAGCGTAGGTGATGATTTTGCTGGTGAAGACTTCATTATTAAGCGAAGCGATGGCTTATTTGCCTATCAACTTGCTGTAGTCATCGATGATGCTTTTCAAGGGATCACTGAAATTGTTCGTGGTTCTGATTTGCTAGAAACCAGTTGCAGACAATTGAGTATGAATAATATTCTTGGTTTTACTTCACCAAGCTGGTTGCATTTGCCCCTTGCTTGTACCAAGCCTGGCTTTAAATTATCAAAACAGAATTATGCGAATGCTATCGATGTAAAACACCCTCAGGCCAGCATTAACGCCGCTTTGAGGTTTTTAGGTCAAGCAGAGGTTGATACCGATAATGTCGATATCATGCTAAAACAAGCTATCGAACAATTTAATATAGCCGATATTCCTCAAGTATCTGAGATTCTGATAGCGCAGTGATATACTCATTAGCTTACAATTGGTATATCATAGCCGCCAGATTTTTAACCATTTAATTCTAACCATTAATCGTATCGTTCGAGGTGTATTATTTTTCGCCGTATTAGTCAGTTCTGCAGACAACTGTTTGAAGACAATAAATCCACTCCTGTCAATGAACCAGAAGTTCAAGATGACGGTCTTCGCTTGGACATTGTCACCAGAGATGCCCATACAATCTCTCGACGTCAAATCAGTGAAAATGCACTTAAAGTACTTTATCGCCTCAGCAAGTCTGGCTATAAAGCTTACTTAGTTGGCGGTGGTGTTCGCGATATTTTATTAGGTATGGAACCAAAAGATTTCGATGTCGTGACTAATGCGACCCCTGAAGAGATCAAAAAATTATTCCGTAATAGCCGACTCGTTGGTCGTCGATTTAGATTAGCGCATATTGTGTTTGGTCGTGACGTCATTGAAGTGGCAACGTTTCGTGGTCATCACGGTGAAACTGATGACAAGATTTCGAAATCGAATGCTGAAGGCCGTTTATTGCGTGATAACGTCTATGGCGAAATCGATGAAGACGCAGAGCGTCGTGACTTTACCATCAATGCACTTTATTACGACATCAGCGATTACTCTATTCACAGCTATGGCGGCGGTATTCGCGATCTTGATGACCGTACCATACGTTTGATAGGCGATCCTGAAACCCGTTATCGTGAAGACCCTGTCAGAATGCTACGCGCGGTTCGTTTTGCGACAAAACTCGATATGAGTATCGAATCCAAAACGGCTGAGCCCATTAACGCATTAGCGCCACTGCTTAAAGATATTCCAGCAGCAAGAATGTACGAAGAAGTACTCAAATTATTCTTTGCTGGTAAAGCACAAGCTAACTACGACATGATGCGTGATTTCGGTTTATTTCAGCCATTATTCCCGCAAATTTCAGCACTGATAAAAGAGCAGCCAAACGGCAATACTGCCAAAATGCTTAATGCTGTAATGACGAATACCGATTTACGTGTTAGCCAAGACAAACCTGTTACTCCAGCGTTTTTCTATGCAGCGTTATTATGGTACCCATTAAAACAACGTGCTGATGATATTGCCCTAGAAAGTGGTTTAAGCCATTACGATGCGCACGTCGCCGCGATGGGTGATGTGATGGAGCAGCAATGCCGCACTATCAGTATCCCACGTCGATTTAGCACTCCAGCTAAAGATATTTGGCAATTACAACTGCGTCTTGAGCGAAGCCAAGGCACTCGTGCCTTTAAACTGCTTGAGCACCCTAAGTTCCGCGCTGCATATGACTTACTGCTGTTACGTGGTGAAGCTGAAGGTGGCAATATCGGGAAAATTGCGACTTGGTGGAAATCATTTGTTGAAGCAGATGAA
This sequence comes from Shewanella sp. ENK2, assembly GCF_043568515.1. Taxonomy (NCBI): domain Bacteria; kingdom Pseudomonadati; phylum Pseudomonadota; class Gammaproteobacteria; order Alteromonadales; family Shewanellaceae; genus Shewanella; species Shewanella sp. ENK2. The sequence continues at coordinate 1,126,964 of NZ_CP171406.1, forward strand.
ACAGAGCGCTCTGACATTGCTAAAAGCAGCAATAAAAAAGGCCCTAGCCGCAACAGAAACGCTCATCAGCGCAAACGTCGTCGCCCAAAGCCTAAATCAGATAACTCAGGTTCATCTGAAGTAAAACCGACTAACAAAGGTTAATCATGAGCACCACAGTCTATGTGGCGTTAGGCGCAAACCTTAATGACCCAGTACAACAACTTGAAGATGCGGTACTGGCGTTAAGAACCATTGCAGAAAATAATGCGGTGACCATCTCGCCGCTATATCGCTCTGTGCCTATGGGTGATGTTGAACAGCCAGATTATGTCAATGGGGTAGCAAGCTTTAACACGAACTTGACTCCCATGGCCTTACTTGATGCCTTACAACATATTGAAAATACCCAGGGCAGAGTCAGAGAAGTCCGCTGGGGGCCTCGTACATTGGATCTTGACTTGTTGCTTTATGGGCAAGAGTGCATTGACACACCAAGACTCACCGTCCCCCACTACGGCATGAAACAGCGCAGTTTTGTACTCATTCCATTGGCAGACATTAATCCGCAATTAATACTGCCTTGTAATACTGAATTAACACACTTAATTACCAGTGAAATGCGGGCTGAATTAGTCCAACTTTAATCAGCACTTAGCGATACGCACCGCAAATCGATAACTTGAATATGAATAACTTTTAAGAGTTTATTATGTCAAAAGTCACTAGCTCAACCCTTATCAAATTCAAACAAGAAGGTAAGAAATTTACCGCACTCACCGCATACGATGCGAGCTTTGCCGGCGCATTTGATAATGAAGGCATCGACGTTTTGTTGGTTGGCGACTCATTAGGGATGGTACTTCAAGGTCACAACGACACTCTACCTGTTACAGTCAATGATATTGCGTACCACACAGCCAGTGTTAATCGAGGTTGCAAGCGAGCGTTACTGATTGCTGATATGCCGTTTATGAGTTATGCCACGCCAGAACAAACCATGACCAATGCCAGCACCCTAATGCAAGCAGGGGCAACCATGGTCAAACTTGAAGGCGGTGAATGGCTACTAGAAAGTGTGAAAATGCTGACTGAACGCGGTATTCCGGTCTGTGCACACTTAGGCTTAACGCCTCAATCAGTACACGTATTTGGTGGCTTTAAGATTCAAGGCCGTGAAGAAGACAAAGCCCAACAAATGGTCGATGATGCATTAGCACTTCAAGCTGCTGGCGCTCAGTTATTGGTTGTTGAATGCATCCCTAGTGCGCTAGCAAAACGTATCACTGATGCGCTAACGATTCCTGTCATTGGGATTGGAGCGGGACGTGATACTGATGGTCAGATCCTTGTTATGCATGATGTACTTGGGATCTCTAGCGGTTACATCCCTAAGTTCTCTAAAAATTACTTACAACAAACTGGTGAGATTCGAGCAGCAGTAAGAGCCTACATTGAAGAAGTGGCTAATGGTACATTCCCAGCTGACGAACATGCGTTTAATTAATAACGCACTCTTTAATCGTTTATAGGTCAATATCAATGATTACCACAGCGAACATTGCTGAAATTAGAGCGCAAGTAAAAAAGTGGCACATGCAAGGCGATACCGTTGCCTTTGTGCCAACGATGGGCAACCTTCATAAAGGTCACATTACCTTAGTAACTGAAGCACTAAAACGTGCGGATCATGTGGTCGTATCAATCTTTGTTAATCCTATGCAATTTGGCCAAAACGAAGATCTTGATGCCTATCCAAGAACGTTACAAGCAGATAGTGAAGCATTGGTAGCCGCTGGCGCGGAACTCTTGTTCACCCCCACACCAGACATTATTTACCCTAAAGGGTTAGCGCAACAAACCTTCGTAGAAGTCCCTCATATTGGTGATGAGTTTTGCGGTGCAAGTCGACCAGGCCACTTCCGTGGTGTCGCTACTATCGTTTGTAAGTTATTTAATATTGTTCAAGCTGATGTCGCCGTTTTTGGCCGTAAAGATTACCAACAGTTAATGGTCATCACTGCTATGGCTGAAGATTTATCATTACCGATTGAAATTGTAGGCATTGACACAATACGTGAAGCCTCAGGTTTAGCGATGAGCTCGCGAAATGGCTATCTAACGACAGAGCAAAAACAGCAAGCTGCCACCATTAAACGGACCATGGATGCAGCTGCGCAACATGTTATGGATGGTAAAACAATCACTGAAAGCGAGGCAGTAGCCGCTGACATGTTGACCCAAGCAGGCTTTAAAATAGATTACTTTTCAATAAGAAATGCTGCCAATTTAGCCATTGCGACTGCAGATGATAAACACCTTGTTATCTTAGCTGCCGCCTACCTTGGCAACACACGATTAATCGATAACCTCACTTTCCAACGTTAATCTATTCACCACTTGCCCTGTAAGACTTAGCTGATTTTTCACTAAGTCTTACATATTTAAAGCAAAGTTCTTCAGTGCCAATAAAAAATCTACTGTCAAAAAACTGGTTTTCTCGTTAAAATTAGGCCATAGTAAAAAAGTATACCTACATTATTGTTACAACCGACTATAATGATTTACAAACTTCTAGAGCCAATGGACATTGGCCAACTAGCGGTAAACAACGGATATGTTTTTTAACAAAAGGTGTTAAAAGGATATTTGTTTATCAAAAGGATATGTGGCCGCATGCCAATTAGACTACTACTAACATTGATGATTGTATTATTTATGGGGCCGACGTTTGCCTCTGCAAATACAATATATAAGTGTATGAAGGACAACAAAATTGCCTTCAGCCAAACGGTCTGTCCGAAAGAATTTCGTCAGCATAAAATTGAATATGAATTAGGTATCACAACCGAAGTCGATTCTGACAAAGTCGTATTAAAAGAAGATCCGTTAAAAGCACTATTGAAAAAAGAAACCATCTCAAAAGAGAAACTGATCCAGTTGCTTGATAGTGAGGTGTATCGTCTTAAACAAGAAAATAGCTATTTTGAAATTTTACGTGCAAGCGAAATACAAAAGCTAGATAGAAATCGTTACTGGCATAAAAAAGAAAAAGATGATCCAGACTATGTGGAAGATTTAGGTGAAATTAATCATCGCTTTGATGAGTTAATGAAAAATAACCGTCATGTCATCATCGTGCTCATCGAACACAAAAACAAAATTCTTGCTGAAAGCGCCAATGATGGCGCTCTAGCTAAAGAAGAAGGCTAACGAACTCTTAGGCCGTTAGCCTTTACTTTTCTCACATTTAAGCATTGTCATCTTGAAAACTTAATCAGGTTTAAAGACCCCTATCACATCACCTGTGGCTTTTTTGGCAACTTTCGCCTCAGTTTGTTGCTCACGATAATCACAATCTGTGCATTCTACAGTTTCAATCCCATTTTCTTTAAATAACTGAATGCTATCTTGCGCATGACATTTAGGGCATTTAGCCCCAGCTACAAAGCGTTTCTTAATTTTTGTCATAATTTTATTATTTTTCTTCTACACATTTATCAATTCAATATCATTATTTTGCCATAGTTGTACTAATCCAGTCTCGCTCTGGTATTAAAAAACTATCAATTACGCTATTATCCCTGCACTTTTTGTCTTATCACCAATCAAGTTGCTATTCATGATTAACATCAGTCAAGCCCAGCTCATCCGTGGAACAAAAACCTTACTCGATGATGCCGATCTCACCGTATACCCTGGTCATAAAGTTGGCCTAGTAGGCGCAAACGGAACCGGTAAGTCTTCATTGTTGGCCTTGATTTTAGGTAACTTACAACTCGATAAAGGTGATTTTAGCCTTCCAGCAGGCTGGCAAATTGCGACTGTAGCGCAAGAAACACCTGCATTAGAAGTCTCAGCATTAGAATACGTGCTTGATGGTGACGTTGAGTTTAGACAACTTGAAGCTCAACTCAATCAAGCACAAGAAGATAATGATGGTCATAACATTGCGCTGATCCATGGCAAAATCGACGCCATTGGTGGCTATGCAATCCGATCACGAGCGGGGGCATTATTAGCGGGCTTAGGTTTTAGTGAAACAGAACAAAGTAGCCCAGTAAAAAGTTTCTCAGGTGGCTGGCGTATGCGACTTAACTTAGCACAGGCTTTATTATGTCGCTCTGATCTTTTACTTCTCGATGAACCTACCAACCACTTAGATTTAGATACCATGTATTGGCTTGAAGGTTGGATTAAAGCATATCAAGGCACACTGATCCTTATCAGTCATGACCGTGACTTTATTGATGGTATTGTGGATGAAATTGTTCACGTTGAGCATGCCAAGCTTAACTATTACAAAGGTAATTACAGTGCCTTTGAACGTATTCGTGCTGAACGCTTGTCACAGCAACAAGCCGCATTTGAACGTCAACAAAAAGAACGTGCCCACATGCAATCTTTTGTTGATCGTTTCAGGTATAAAGCCAGCAAAGCCAAACAAGCTCAAAGCCGCTTAAAAGCCTTAGAAAAAATGGCTAACCTGTTGCCTTCTCAAGTTGACAGCCAATTTCATATGGCGTTTCGTGAGCCAGACGCCCTACCAAATCCGCTAGTGACAATGGAAAATGTTTCTATTGGTTACGGTGATAAAACCATTTTAAGTGAAGTAAAGCTCAACCTTGTGCCTGGGGCTCGTATTGGCCTACTTGGGCGTAATGGTGCGGGTAAGTCGACTCTTATCAAATTACTTACTGGCGAATTAGCGCCGAAAACAGGTAAATATCAGCCTAACCCTGGGCTAAATATTGGTTACTTTGCTCAGCATCAAATCGAATTTTTAAGTTTGGATGATAGCCCATTGCAACATATGGTGCGATTAGCGCCAAATGCCAAAGAGCTTGAATTACGTAACTTCTTAGGTGGGTTTGGCTTTAATGGTGATATGGCTTTGTCTGCTGTCGGGCCATTTTCAGGTGGTGAAAAAGCCCGCCTGGTATTAGCGCTATTAGTTTGGCAAAAACCAAACGTTTTGCTATTAGATGAACCCACCAACCACCTTGATTTAGAAATGCGCCATGCGCTGACAATGGCCTTGCAAACTTTTGAAGGTGCCATGGTCATCGTGTCACATGATCGACATCTTTTACGGTTAAGCTGTAGCGATTATTACCTTGTAGACCAAGGCGCTGTTAAACCATTCCAAGGCGACTTAGACGACTATCATCAATGGCTACTTGATGCAGCAAAAGCTGCACAACCGGTTTCAGATGATAATAATGTAAAGCCAGCAGTCGATAAAAAGCTGCAAAAAAGGTTAGAAGCAGAGTTGAGACAAAAGGTATCGCCTTTACGTAAGCAACAAATCAAACTTGAAACTCAACAGCAAAAAATAACCAGTCGTTTAAGTGAGCTTGAAACAGAATTGGCAGATGGTTCACTGTATGAAGCTGAAAATAAAGCTAAAATGACGAAAGTGCTCAATGAACGAACAGAACTGACTCAAGCAATGGATGAAAGTGAAATGACTTGGCTAGAGCTACAAGAGCAAATCGAAGTTATTGAACAAGAATTTACGCTTAGCTAATTAAGTTATCAGCATTATTGCGGGGTTAACACTGTCAGCCCCCGCTTGAATCACATAACGTCATTCAAGCAATGGAGTACCAATTTACAACAGGGCTAGAGTAAACAGGCACAAGCCCTATTGATGGACGCTAGTATTTAAGGAGAAATAGCCAGTGCAACAGTTTAATTCGTTACTTTGGCGTGATTGTGATAACCGTTACGCCGCTCATCGTTTAAGCTATATTAGCGTGCAAGACGATTATCAGGTCAATATTAATCTCCTTTTACTCGCTCAATATCTCGACCAACAGCAGCACCCTTTAGCACTCGCTCAATGGGAAAGCTTAGCTGCAACTATTGAAGATTGGGATACCAAAGTGGTTTCGCCTTATCGTAAATTACGCCGCCTAGCAAAAACCTATTTGCAACCGGGTGAGTATCAACAGATGTTGGATATCGAGCTCATGATGGAGCGAAAAACCCAGCAAATGTTACTTAAAAAGCTGAATCAGTTTGAAGCAGAAGGTGTTAGCGTGGTTGTTAACAATGACAATGACACCTATAACACGGACAATTATTTGTGTTTATTTGGTATTGATGCAGACTACTTTACCGGTCTGCAATCTGCTTAACATCATTTTGCTGGTTATCGCTTCTCAATAACCAGCAAAATGTTTATTAAAGGTATTTAGCCTAAATTCTTAGCTTTATCTTCTTAACGATTTGGTTTTTGTGTCATAGGTTGATGTTGTGGTAGCTTCAATGAAATCACTGCTGCCAACGCAATAAATCCACTTGAAATCCACAGGCACGCTTCTAAACCGTATTGCTGAAATACCCAACCAGACAACAATGTGCCTATCAGTCTACCCATGGCATTTGCCATGTAATAAAAACCGACATCGAGTGACACGCCGTCTTGATCTGCATAGCTGACAATTAAATAGCTATGCATCGACGAATTAACCGCAAACAAGCCGCCAAAAATCAATAAACCACCGATCAATACTGCTTGGCTATGCCAGTCTGACACCAAAGCCAAAGCAATCAATCCAGGAATAACAGCTAATATCCCAGCCCAAACAAATGCGCTTTTACCATCCGGCACCTTGCCTTGCTTTTTACCAGTAAAGTAAGGAGCAAAAGATTGCACAGCGCCATAACCGATAACCCATGTCGCTAAAAAACCTCCGACATACCAATGATCCCAATTAAACTGACTGGCTAAATACACTGGCAAGGCTACGACAAACCAAACATCTCTAGCAGAGAACAAGAATAATCTTGCGGCAGAAAGGTAGTTTATCGTGCTACTTTTAGAAAAAATCTCAGTAAATTTCGGCTTAGCTGTGGCCTTACCCATTTCACTTTTTAAACTAACAACACTGAAGATCCATACCAACAACAATGCCAGCACCATAATCAAAATAGCAACTTGGAAACCAAATAGACTCAATAATGCACCACCTAAAAAAATCCGACTCCTTTTAAGGCATTTTTAGAACCAGTTAAAATGGCGACCCACTGATAAAGCTTACTTTCCGCTCCAGCTGGTACGAGTGTTTTAATGGCGCTTTTAGCACTCATTTTATTCAGGTCTTTTGCAATACCAGATAGAGCTTGCGCTGCCATCACCCAGACGACAGTTAACCATTCGTTAGGAACGAGTAGCATTGATAATGCAATCACTTGCATACCAAGGCCGATATTCATGGTGCGATTTAATCCTACCCTCGCACCTAACCAGCCACCCACTAGGTTAGTCACAACACCAAAAATTTCATAAAACAAAAACAACATCGCAATTTCAATCGGGCTATACCCTAGCCCATGAAAGTGCAGCACCACCAGCATTCGCAAGGCGCCATCAGTTAATGTAAACGCCCAATAGTTGCCGGTCACAATTAAGTATTGTTTTATTTCACTAGGCAAATTTGCCAATTTAGTCATAAAAGACATCGCAATAACCCTGTTTACTCTATCCGCTCCCAAATTGACTAGGAGTTAGCTTTATCTTGTAAACCCACTAAACGCATTAACTCTGCGGTGCGGTTTGCATAGCCCCATTCATTGTCGTACCACACGTATAATTTTACTTGAGTACCATTTACCACCATGGTCGATGGAGCATCAATAACTGCTGAACGAGGATCAGTTTTATAATCAATAGACACAAGTGGTCTTGTTTCATAACCCAGCACCCCCGCTAGAGGGCCTGCTGCAGCCTCACTCAATAATGCGTTAACTTCCGCTTCCGTGGTATTTCGGCTCACTTCAAACACACAATCTGTAATTGATGCATTGGCTAATGGCACACGAATAGCGTGACCATTTAAGCGCCCTTTTAATTCAGGGAAAATATGAGTGATTGCCGTAGCCGATCCCGTTGTTGTTGGAATAAGGCTCATGCCACACGCTCTTGCACGACGTAAATCTTTATGGGGTGCATCAAGGATTGTTTGGGTGTTTGTAATGTCATGAATCGTTGTCATTGAACCATGCACAATCCCAAGTGATTCATGAATCACTTTAACCACTGGTGCTAAACAGTTTGTAGTACATGATGCAGCAGTAACAATCGGATGGATAGCTTGATCGTAATCTTGATGGTTTACGCCCATAACGACATTTAACACACCGTCTTCTTTTACTGGAGCAGTAACCACAACACGTTTTACACCTTGATCTAAATAAGCTTGTAATTTTGCTTTGGTCTTCATCACACCTGATGCTTCAATCACCACATCACAATTAGACCAATCGGTATCTGCAATCGCTTTATTCGCTGTACAAGTGATTTTATGACCATTAACCTCAATAACATTATCATTGGCGATAGCTTCATGTTCCCAGCGACCATGGACAGAATCAAAGTTAACCAGATGCGCTAACGTCGCAGCATTACCAGCAGGATCGTTAATCTGGATAAACTCAACATCTTCCCAATCAAACGCAGCACGAAAAGATAAACGTCCCATACGGCCAAAACCGTTAATTCCTACTTTAATTGTCATAAGTCACCTTCTTAATTCATTCATCGTAATTTGTCGTGTTGGTTTTACAGCCCAGTGTATTTGTCATTGCGCTGCATGTGCGTTAAGCAAGGTTAGCAGCACATTTCTTTAGGTCGATTAGGCATCTCGGCCAATCGTTTAACATCATTGGCAATAAATTCACTATTAGACTCAGCTGTTTGAGCAATCATAGTTTGCATCCATTGCGGTAGTTGAGGATTTACTCGGTAATAAACCCATTTACCTTGACGTCTATCAACAAGCAGTTCTTCTTTTCGTAGCTGAGCGAGATGGCGAGAAATCTTCGGCTGACTGTCATTTAACGCGGCCATTAACTCACACACACACAGTTCATGATTAACAGAAATAAGGAGCAAACTGCGTAGGCGAGTTTCATCAGCTAGGCATTTAAAAAAGACATTGGGTTGCATAAGCACTCTCTCACCGCTTGGCTCATATCCTAGAAATGGATGATAAAAGCCGCACAGTTAAATCAAATAATATGCCGACAATATATATGGATAAACACATATATGCAATTCCATATACGTATTTTTTTAGCTAGATAATAATGGTTTGATAACCTACGTTAAAAGCATCGAATTAACTCATTGTTTTGATATAAAAAAACCGACGCAATGGCATCGGTTTTTATTCACATGAAATAGCTCATTTATACACTAGGCGTTGTCGGCTTCAATCGTTCGGCCAATAAAGTAGCATTTCTTGCAACAATGCCATAAATCGATAGCTGAGGGTTTGCACCTAAGCTAGTTGGGAACATTGAGCCGTCCATAACTGATAAGTTTTCGAAATAATGAGACTGCCCTTCACTGTTAATCATTGAAATGCTTTTATCTTCTCCCATTGCGCAGCCTCCCATGACATGAGCGGATGCCACAATGGTTTTTAATAAACCTATGTCCATAGTCGCAATGGTCTCTTTAGCTTGTTTCCAGCTTAATTGCATCCCTACCCCATCATTTATTGGCAACACTTTTTGTGCGCCCGCAGCAAACTGTAATTCAGCCATAGTCGCAAAAGCACGTCTTGCGGTGTCCCAAAATGGTTTTTCAAGCGGGTAATCTAATGCAAAGCCTGAATCTGTTAACCTAACTTGTCCACCAACACTATCTGCAGAATAGCCATCTCTTACAAGCGCTATCATTACCTGTAAATTATTAAAGTGGGTCATTAACTCTGCATGACTTCGCCCGTAGCCGATGGTTTTAGATGCGATTAACACAGGATGAATCGGCGGCACTTCCAATTTATAGCCCATTTCGCCTGCTGCACCGTCGCGCCATACAAATTCATCAGAATAAATAGACTGAGGCGCACCACTGTGGCCATCAATTTGTTTGTCAAAAATACTTCCCGATAATAAGGTCGGGTGTAGAAAGGTTTTACCCAGTAATTGATGAGGATCTGGAGTCTTTGCACGCATCAAAATTGTCGGCGTATGTATCGCGCCTGCACTTAAAATATAATGTCTTGCACTAAAGGTGAGCTTACTACCACGATTGGAAGAGTGGGCAGTTAGACTGTCAACTTTATCCGCTTTATGTGCTAAATCAACAACCTTAGCATTTGAAATCAAGGTTGCACCATGAGCTAGCGCACTGGGAATGGTTGTTACCAACATCGACTGCTTTGCATTGACTGGACACCCCATGCCGCAATAACCTGTATTCCAGCAACCTTTAACATTGCGTTTAATGACAGTGTATTCCCATCCAAGTTTTTCACAGCCCTCTTTTAATGCAGCGTTATTCAAGTTGGGCTGGAATTGCCATTCACTGATATTCAGTCTTGCTTCCATCTTTTCAAACCAAGGCAATAAGCTTTGGGATGAAAGCCCTTTGACAGATTTTTCTTGCTCCCAAAAAGCCAATGCCTTTTCAGGAGTTCGAATTGAAGTCGTCCAGTTAACCGTGGTTGAGCCGCCAACACTGCGTCCCTGAAAAATACCAATGCCTTTATCAGAGGTTTTCATCGCTGCTGCTTGTTGATATAAGTTGGGGTAAGCAGTGCGCTCTTCCATATCAAAATCTTGTGAAGATTTAAGCGGCCCCGCTTCAATCATGATCACCTTTAAACCGGCATCGGTAAGAATTTCAGCCGCGGTTCCACCACCTGCACCAGTCCCAACAATCACAACATCAGCTTCAAAATGCTGGTCTTCTGTCAGTAAGTTGGCATCAATATGCTGCCAGCCTTCATTTAGTCCAGTGATGATTGGATCGACAATATTTGTTGCCATTTGATACTCCAGGATCTGTTGTTGTTATTGTTGTTGCGATCAAATAGGTTATGCATCAAGAAAGGTGGGTTTTGCATAATGTAATCGCCCCCAGTGTTCGGGACAGGCGTAGTAGCTCGATACAATCAATTCGCGCAGCCCTATGTAAGCTGTCTGCATCATATCTAAAAAGTGGTGGCGCCACTGTTCTAACATATCGTTTAACTCAGCAGGGGTTCTTAACATTAGCGGCGTGATGCTACTGGTTAAAATCAGCAAGCCAAAGCGAGACTCAAGCATTGATAATAACTGAGATAATTCTTGTTGTTGCTCAGTGGGTAGTACGCTAATCGTTTGGTTAATCGCATTAATGGTTCGATTTAAAAATGCCTCACGATAGTTAGCCACTTCTGGCAATGCTCCGTCCATAAATACAGGGATAAGCACACTAAATAGCAAACGGTGTGTGTCGTCAGGGCTATCACTCACTTCTGGTGTATACAAGCTCACGCCTAATGCCAGTGCCGCGGTACCAGTAAATGCTCCAGTTAAAAAGGTTCTTCTTTTCATTATCATCCCTTTATTGACATTGCCTACCTACTGAGTTGTGCACTCGCATTTTCAAAAGCTCTTGGCTTGATTGAAACGCGCCAAATCTGTTGCCTTAAAAGCAACTATGCTAAAGTGAACTCAATCAACATTTAAACACACGTTTGAATATTAACAAACCACTGTATATAAAATAACCCTATGAAAAAGCGTTTCATGCCACCTTGGTGGGCCGTAAGCTCCCATATTCAAACGATTTTACCTGTATTCACCAAAGTGGACAAACCAGAGTTAAAACGTCAAAGACAAGAGTTACCTGATGGCGATTTTATTGATTTAGACTGGTTAGCGACACCGGTTAATGGCAAGCCGATTTTAGTTATTTTACATGGTTTAGAAGGCAGTAGTGACTCACATTATGTCCGCAGAATGTTGCAAACGGCCAATGATCATCAATTGTGTGCTGTTGTGCATCACCATCGCAGCTGCTCAGGTACCCCAAACCGTTTAGCTCGGAGCTATCACAGCGGTGATACTCAAGATATTCACTTCACGCTATCCCAATTAAAACGTCACTACCCTGACTCACCATTATTAGCAGTAGGATACAGTTTGGGTGGAAATGTATTAGCTAAATATCAAGGTGAGCATGGTCATCAAAGCCAATTAGACAAAACAGTTATTGTTTCTGCGCCTTTATGTTTAGCAGCTTGTGCTAAAAAACTCGAAAGTGGATTTTCAACAGTTTACCAGCAACATTTAATCAAGCAGTTACAACAAAAAATGCAGGACAAACTCACTCAACAACACTTAACGAGTTCCATGCCAGTGACTGCTAATGAGATTGATAAATTAACCACATTTCATTTATTTGATGACAAAGTCACTGCGCCTCTACATGGCTTTAATGATGTATTTGACTATTATCAACGTGCTAGCGGTAAGCCATTTTTGCAGCATGTTCAAAAGCCCACATTGATTATTCACGCTAAAGACGACCCCTTTATGACTGATGCAGTGATCCCTTCTGAGGATGAATTATCAAAGCATGTAGAATACGAGCTTCATCATCACGGTGGTCACGTCGGTTTTATTTGTGGCGGCACACCGTGGAAACCTAAGTACTATTTAGAATCCAGAATCATCTCTTTTATGACGAGTTAACCCTATGCTAATCCCTTTTGAAGCCTTACAACAGTTACCACCAGATACGCTCAACAACCTTATAAAAGAGTATTTATTCACTCAGGTAGAGGATGGTTCATTTGGTCAATTAGATGATGACCAAATTCAGTTGGCCATTGAAAAATGCAAACAGTCACTGAAACAAGGTGAATTAAAAGTCGAGTACAGCGAGGATGATGAGTCAATCGCTATAAGACATAAAGATCAGATTATTTACCCTACGGCGGACTTTGATTAAACTTCGCCATGCTCAGTATGCCTTTGCAATTTAAACCTTAGATAAATCATAACAGTGGCTCAAAATCTATACATTAGCGACTGCTTAGATATTCATTTTGATTGGTATAATATTGACCTAAAAGGTTTCAGCCCGTATAAATAGAGTCTGTTTTTCTTCGAGTTTAATCATGAAAGTGTTAACGATGAGCAGATCGACAACACGTAAACTGTCTCAGAATTTTAACTAATTTTCACGTTTGATCTAGGTAGGATAAATGTCCACAAAACATCCCATTATTGCTGTTACAGGCTCTTCAGGCGCTGGCACAACTACGACCACGACTGCATTTACCCACATCTTTCGTCAATTGGGCATTAATGCTGCTTTTATTGAAGGTGATAGCTTTCATAATTTCACCCGTGCAGAAATGGAAGTATTGATCCGCAAGTCTCAAGCTGAAAATCGTAATATCAGTTATTTTGGGCCAGAAGCCAATAATTTCGTCAAACTTGAAGAGTGCTTTCAAAGTTATGCTGAAACAGGTCAAGGACAAACACGTAGTTACCTTCACACGTTTGATGAAGCTGTCCCATTCAATCAAATGCCTGGCACATTTACCCAATGGCATCCATTACCAGAAAACACCGACATGCTTTATTACGAAGGACTACATGGTGGTGTTGTCACAGAGGATGCTGATGTTGCCAAACATGTGGACTTATTGATTGGCATGGTGCCTATCGTCAATCTCGAGTGGATTCAAAAGATCATTCGAGACACCTCTGATCGAGGTCATAGTCGTGAAAAAGTCATGGGGTCTATTGTCCGCAGTATGGACGATTACATTAAACATATGACGCCGCAGTTTTCTCGTACGCATATTAACTTTCAACGCGTACCCACGGTAGACACCTCTAATCCGTTCAGCGCAAAAGATATCCCAAGCTTAGACGAAAGCTTTGTCGTTATTCGTTTTCGCGATATAAATAATGTCGACTTCCCGTATTACCTAAGCATGATTGAAGGGGCATTTATGTCACGAGTGAATACTTTAGTCGTGCCAGGTGGCAAAATGTCATTAGCTATGGAGCTGATTTTAACCCCGTTAATTAAAGACTTAATGAACAAGAAGACAGCCGAGAATGAATAGTACTCTCTGTTTCAATGGTAAAGTCTAATATTGAAATGAGTAAATAAGTTGTTGCTGTTAAGCTTGATTTAAGCCATAGCCCTTATCATTCTGGCTATCGGGATTTCAGGCGAAAGAACGATAGTTGATGTGCTCATGGGTGTTAATTCCCCCATCTTTATCTGTTAGCGCACTTGGGCATATCAGCAAACCCTCTTCACGCTCGACTATACTAAATTTACACGAAACCTAATCTAATGATGCTAATAAGCGTTTAATTTCTTCACGGACATTATCTACCTGCTCTACAATTTGACTGGCTGCTTGTTCATCATCGTGCATTGAATGCCACTGAGTTGACCAAACTTGAGTTAATTCGACAGACTCCTTCGCAACCGCTTGATTGGTTAGGCTACTTAAATCAGCAATAAGTCCAACCTTAACCCAGCCTACACGTGGATTTCCTTGTTCTAGGTTATTGTCATAATGTGCTGCGTATACTAACTGTTGAACTTCAGCAAGTTCTAATAGCATCTCAAAACAAGCCGTTCTGACATTACTATTATTCTCTGTTATTTCCATCCGCCATACATTATAAGAAAACCCCATAAGCGAAAACAGCACACTGAAAATAACGGTGAGCTGATAAAGCTTCATATTACTTGGCATTCCAACTCCTTAACGATTTCGTGCAGGACAATCAAAACCAGTTTAGTTAAAACAAGTGCAGCCTTAATCATAGATAATAATGATTCAAAGCAGAGGAAAATCGCTAAGTACACATTTGGAGTGGCACCTAATTAGCACCAGATACAAAAAAACGACCCTTAGGTCGTTTAACTCATCATGTTCTGAAAGAGAGTTGGAGTGTTGTGCCTATGCCCTCACTGATAATCAATCGCTTTCGAACTCGTGCTGCTTAATTTAATTCATCAGTGGGATAATTTCACGATAGGCTTGTTTTTGACGATATTGCTCTAAACGCATAATAAATTCATCACTTTGGGCCACCGTTGGATTTTTCTCTAATGCTTCAATGGCTTTTTGCTGTGTATCCACAGCAAGTTCGAATTCGCCTAACTCAGCATATGCCGCAGCGAGATTATCTAAGTTAGTGGGATCATCAGAGTTATTTTCAAGTAATTGTAACGACAGCTCCACAGCACGTGAACCGTCTCGGTATTGCTCTTCAGGGCACGTTGCTAAAATCCAAGCCACATTTCCCAGTGCTACAGCATCGCCTACTTGGGTAAATTGCTCTAATGCTCTGCCGCAATTACGCTCAACACCATCGCCACCAGCAGAGTAAATAAAGCCTAGACGAAAATGTGCTCGCGAATCACCTTGCTCTGCAAGGACTTGGTACCACTTTTCAGCAACAGCCAAGTCACGGGGTAATAAGTTTCCTTCAAAGGATAAATCTGCAATCGTCTGTTGTGCTTTAATATGATCTTGTAATGCAGCTTGCTCAACCCAATACAGGCCTTGGCTGGTATCTTGATCAACAAATCGCCCAGCCAAGCTCATCAGGCCCAGTAAGAACTGCGCATCTGCATTTCCGTCTGCAGCACGTAATTGAATATGTACCAACTTGCTAGCAGCTTGTGATTCAAGCGAAGCAGGTATAGAAAAAGCATGGGCAGGTAATACAGCAGCGCCACTGAACAATAACGAACATGCTAAACCTAGATTGACTAGCTTCTGAGAATATTTCACTTCAACCTCTACGACATCGATTTCACTTTGATAATCGAATTAACAATAACTATCAATTGCGGTTTTTACAACAATGGAAAGTGAATTCTAAGTGCAAAATATTGTAAATGACTCAAACATAGGAACAAAAAACAGGATAACTTTATCAATAAAACAGCTTAGATGACTTGATAAATAATTTAAGCCGCACTAAATTAGATGAACATCGTTAGCTAATGTAGCAAAAATAAATTTTAAATTTAATAAGTTAAATAGTGTACTGGCAGCATTTTTCATAATGTTAAACTCGATCTTCATCAAAGTTTTGTAAACATAAGTCAAGTACAATTACTTTATTAGCTAGTCCTTACTTTCATTTTATCAATCGAGGAAATACACATGGCTCTGATTGGCAAGCCTAAACCTGATCCAACTTTGGAGTGGTTTCTTTCACACTGTCACATCCATAAATACCCAGCGAAAAGCACCTTGATTCACGCAGGTGAAGAATCTGATACGCTTTACTACATCGTGAAAGGTTCAGTCGCAGTATTGATTAAAGATGAAGAAGGAAAAGAAATGATCCTTTCTTACCTTAATCAAGGTGACTTCATTGGTGAATTAGGTTTATTCGAAGAACAAGCAGAACGTACTGCTTGGGTTCGTGCAAAACAACCTTGTGAAATTGCTGAAATTTCTTACAAGAAATTCAAGCAGTTAATTCAGGTTAACCCTGAGATTTTAATGAAGTTGACCGCTCAAATGGCTTACCGCTTACAAAGCACTAGCCAAAAAGTGGGTGACTTAGCCTTCTTAGACGTTGCAGGACGCATTGCACAGACTTTATTACATCTTGCTAAACAGCCAGATGCAATGACTCACCCAGACGGCATGCAAATCAAGATCACTCGTCAAGAGATTGGTCAGATTGTTGGTTGTTCACGTGAAACTGTTGGCCGTATCTTAAAAATGCTTGAAGAACAAAATCTTATTCAGGCTCACGGTAAAACTATAGTGGTTTACGGAACACGTTAAGTTAAGCTTCAGCTTGATTTAAGGGTGATTAATTAAAGTGATAATTAGTAAATCTAATTATCACTTTTTTTATGGGAGTCTTTCCGATGAGGCAGCTATCTGTGCTACTTATCAGCGTTATTGTAACTACTCTCAGTTCCCTACCCGCTCACGCGATTAAAAATGAGCTTCAACATGACGAAGTTCAGCGCTTGGTCACATCAGGTAGCATTCAATCACTTGATTATTCCCTTACTTTACTTGCACAATACTGTGATGGTGAATTAATTGATGCCAGCCTCTATCAAGAGGATGATAAATGGCGTTATGATTTGCAATTAAAGTTAAAAAAAGGGCATGTCATCCATTTATTTCTCGATGCAACAAATGGGATGCCAGAGTCAATGGACCAACTACCAAGTGAATGCCAAATAAATGAAACTGCTACTCGTTGAAGATAATACCCTTTTAGTTGCTGAGCTTGAAAAACAACTAAAACAAGCTGGCTATGTCACCGATGTTACCGACAAAGCTGTTGAAGCTGATTACCTAATAAAAGAAACACAATACGACTGTGTCATTTTAGACATTGGCTTACCCGATGGTAATGGCCTAACGCTAGTGGAATCTTGGCGAGAAAAAGGCATCGACACACCAGTAATAATGCTGACAGCACGTAGCCAGTGGCATGAGAAAGTAGAAGGCTTCAATGCAGGTGCTGACGATTACCTCGCAAAACCTTTCCATGCGCAAGAGCTATTAGCACGTGTGCAAGCACTTATCCATCGTGCCCATGGCCGACTCAATACCGCATCAAAACAATTAAGCTATGGTGGCATTACACTTGATGAAGCTGAGCAAAGAGTTCACATCGGTGAAAATCATTATGAGCTAACGGCAATGGAATTTAGATTATTAAAAATATTCCTGATGTCGCCTAAAAAGTTGTTGTCCAAAGCCCAACTGACCGACAAACTTTACCAGTTTGATGATGAAAAAGAGTCTAATGTGGTCGAAGTTTACGTGACTCATTTACGTAAAAAACTCGGTAAAACAGCTATTGAAACTCGTCGTGGCCAAGGATATATCTTTCACGGCATCGTAGAATGATTTCAATCCGCAGTAAGCTAAGTCTCTGGCTTAGCGGACTCATTATTATTGCAACAGTTATTGGGCTCATTTTGTTTGAGTCCATGCTGCGACAAGCTTTTCACGACTCCATCATCAATCGTCTTGAAGAAGATTTAGAGCACATCATTCTAGCCAGTCACATCAATTCTGGCGAAATCATCATAGATCAGAATGAATTATCCAGCTTTTACAAACCCGCATACTCAGGTCGCTACTTTCAATTCAACTCTGACAACCAAGTGATCCGTTCACGCTCTTTGTGGGATGTTCAGCTTGATATTGAACTGTTAGCCCAAAATCAAACCCGAGTGTGGCAAGCCAAAGGCCCCAAAAATAATGACATGCAGTTATTATCTATAGGCATTGGCTCAACTAGCGGTGATAAAGTGGCTACGTTAACTGTGGCACAAGATTTAAGTATTGGTAGACGGGTCTTCAGTGAAGTATTTGGCACTAAATTGGCCATCAATATCGCTATGTTATTAGCGATGATTTTTGGTATTTTTATTATCTTACGCCAATCATTTAAGCCGGTTAAATATATCCAAGATTCCTTAGCTAAATTACGCCAAGGTGAAATTAATGCACTTGAGCTTAATCAAATACCCGTTGAAATTAAGCCGCTCGCTGAAACTTACAATGAACTGCTTGATTACACTGCCAATCAAATTGAACGTAGCCGAAATAACCTCGGTAATTTGAGTCATGGATTAAAAACCCCATTAGCCGTGATGCAACAACAGGTAGAAGTGCTTGGTCTGTCTAACCCTGAAGCAGCCGAAGCGATGCAGCAGCAGTTAGACCAAATCCGCAATATGATTGAGCGAAAGCTCACTGCAGCCAGAATTACTGGTGATATGTTGCCAGCAGCTCAGATGGTCATTCCGCGAGACTTTGAAGCGTTAACTTCAACGTTAGATAAGGTTCATCATCAAAAGAGTATCACCTGCGACATTCAGGTTGAAGCAGATATAGCTCGACTGCCTATCCATCGAGAAGATGGAATGGAATTATTTGGTAACTTACTCGATAACGCCTATAAATGGGCAGAATCAAATATTAGTTTAACTATAAAATCGATTAATCAAGTGCTCACGCTATACATCGAAGATGATGGTCCGGGTGTCAATGATAGCCAATTAACCCAGCTAACTAACAGAGGGAAACGGTTAGATGAGGGCGTAATGGGTCATGGGCTGGGCCTGTCTATCGTAAAAGAGATTATAGAGCAGTATGGTTACTCTTTATCATTTAGTCGCTCAGAGCGCTTTGGCGGCCTTTGTGTCACGATTGTGTTTGATAACCCTAAAGTCAAAACGCTAAGTTAACCTTATTGCATTAGCCGAATCGCTTTTCTAGCCCTTTCAATACAAAGTTAAATTACAAAAAAGCCCTGATAGTGCACTACCAGGGCTTTTATATTACACGTGTTGGTATGTCGATGACTTACCCAGCAGCGTTAGTGCTTTCAAATATCTTATCTGCAGATGCCGCCACAAAGCCTGTATATAAGTTGCCATCAGCCATTGGGTAACGGCGTGCAAACTCATAAAAACAAGTTGGAATTTCAAGTTCACCATCAGCAAAGTCAACCACCATGCGGTCAGCCATTGTTGAAGATTGCTCAAGTAACACTTCTGGCGAGCCTTTCACTTCGCCACCCGATGTATTTAATGTAAAGCCAGCACCTTTAAGCGCTTCATTAACGACTTCAATTTTTTCAAACTCAGGTAATGCGTTAATCGACACAGTGAAATGGTTTGCACGGTAGCCAATCGCAGCCACCCAAGCAGCATACTCACTCTCCGCTAGTAAGGTGTTATAGCTGGCCAAATCAACTTGCCAATGACGGCCTGAATATAAGAAGTTATCCGCTTTAGTATCTGCAACATCAACTTGATCAATTAAGCCATGAATAATGGTTTGTGCAGCTTCGCTAAACTCTTCAACTAACAGTTCAGAGATAAACACTTTTGGCTGATTAGGATCTGGATGTTCAAAATGCTTAGCAACTAATTTTTTCTGCTCAAAATTATAGTCACCACAAGCGACATAACCAATTGACTCAAAATGTGCAGCCAGTACAGACAAATTAACTTTAGCAATGTTAAACGTGCGCAGCGCAATATGATCATTAATGATCGGCTCACCCTTGCTTAGCAATTGGTGAATGCTGTCTGCTGATGGGGTCATGTTAATGTAATCTTGCCAAAGAGCAGCAAATAATGCATTTACGTCAGTGTGCATAAAAAATCCTTCTTTAAAAAAGGCAATGACCGAAAGTCATTGCCTTAAGTCAGCGTCACCCAATACTAGATTGATAGTCCTGGGCTTAAATTAGCAGGTAAACTCACACTGTCAGCTTCAACAGAAGCAACAGGATAAGCACAATAGTCAGCAGCATAAAATGCACTTGCTCTATGGTTACCAGAAGCACCTACGCCACCGAATGGAGCCGATCCTGATGCACCTGTAATTTGCTTGTTCCAGTTAACAATACCGGCACGAATACGTGCTAAGAAGTAGTCATAATCTTCACGGCTGTCAGCCAAAATACCTGCAGACAGGCCATAACGTGTGTTATTCGCCATATCAATCGCTTGGTCAAAACCTTGGTATCTTACAAGCTGTAACAGCGGGCCAAAATATTCTTCATCAGGCAGTTCGGCAATGGCAGTAACATCAATCAGACCAGGTGTAACAAGACCAGTACCTGATTCAACATGTGTTAATTCAATTAAAGACTGACCACCTAAGGCTTGTAGTTCCGCTTGGGCTGCAACCATACCTTTTGCTGCGCCTTCTGAAATCATTGAGCCCATAAATGGTTGTGGTTGAGCATTCCAGCTACCCACTTTAATTTGCTTAATGGCGCTAATTAGCTGCTCAATCAATGCATCACCCGCTGCACCTTCTTGCACGTATAAACGACGGGCACAGGTACAACGCTGACCTGATGAGATATAAGCTGATTGAATAATATCGTGCACGGCTGCTTTAGTGTCATTCACATCCTTGATTATGAGTGGGTTATTCCCCCCATTTCAAGAGCAAGAATTTTACCTGGATGACCTGCATATTGCTGATGCAATAAATGGCCAGTACGAGAACTACCTGTAAAGAATAAACCATCAATTTGAGGGTGCGATGCTAATGCTTTACCTGTTTCAAGCTCACCTTGAACAAGATTAATCACACCTTGTGGTAAACCAGCTTTTTCCCATAGTTTAAGCATTTCTTCAGCCACTTTTGGCGTTAACTCTGAAGGCTTAAATACCACGGTATTACCTGCAAGCAATGCAGGAACGATATGACCATTAGGTAAATGGCCTGGGAAGTTATAAGGACCAAATACAGCAACAACTCCATGTGGCTTATGACGAAGAACAGCACGCCCTGCCGGAATATCATTGATTTCTGTACCTGTACGCTTATCATGGGCTGCAGCAGACAAACCAATTTTACCAATCATTGCACCGACTTCAGTTGCTGTTTCCCACTGCGGCTTACCTGTCTCTTGAGCAATCACTTCAGCCAATTCTGCTTTGTGCGCTTCAAGTTCACTTCGATACGCTTCAACAATCGCTAAGCGAGCATCGTAACCTAACATGAACCAATCAAACTGTGCGGCTCTTGCGGCATCGATTGCTGTATTAACTTGGGCCGCTGTCGCTGTTTTACCGCTCCAAATCACCTCGCCATTTGCAGGGTTTACAGAAGTCACATTATGGCCTTCACCATGAGACCATTGGCCTTTAATAAATTGTGTCATTTGTTTGTGTCCTAAAGTTCTAGTACGCGAATATTATCGCCTGCTGCCACTTTTAATGCTTCTGCCAATTCAGGGCTAAGCGTGACATTGTCATGTTTATCAGAGACTAAGACTCGTGCAGAAGTCGCACGATAATCCGCTAATAATGTATTAGCGACGATGTATTGATGATCTGCATGTGGCATTTTGCCAATTTTGACGGTCAGCTCACGGCTTTGTTGAACAGAGCGGATATCAGATAAAGCACATTCAACTGTCGGGCCGCCATCAAAAATATCGACGTAATTTCTAAATTTAAACCCTTCAGCCTGCAGTAGTTTGAGTGCGGGCTTAGTATTACGATGAACTTCACCAATCACTTTTTGCGCTTTTTTAGGTAATAAGCACACATGAATTGGGCTTCTTGGCATCATTTCAGCCATAAAGGCTTTTTTGCCCAAACCTGATAAATAATCAGCTTCAACAAAGTCGATACCTAAGAAATGGTCTTGCAACCACTCATAAAAAGGTGAATCGCCTTTCTCATCACTTACACCACGCATCTCAGCAATCACTGTGCTACCAAAACGTTGCTCATGTTGAGCAAGGAATAAAAAGCGCGAACGAGAAAGCATACGACCGTTATAACCACGACGGTAAGCTTTATTGAGAAATAAAGTGCATAACTCTGCAGCGCCTGTGTAGTCATGGCATAAGGTGAGTGTTTCAACTTCATTACGCACTGATATTTGCTTTGAATGGTACACTTCTGTGCCTAAGCGGTAATGATAAAACGCATCTTCCATTCCAACGGCAGCTTCAATACCACAGGTACCGACAACTTCATTGGTTTTAAGATCTTCAAGCACCATCAAATAGCCTTCATCAAAAGGCTTTTCAACTTGCTTGGCAAAAGAGGCTTCTGCACGAGCGATTTTCGATCTTAATAGCTCTTCGTTCACAGGTAGGGAGGTAAACCCGTGGCCTGATTCAACAGCTACTTTGTATAGAGCATCGTAATCACTGGCGCGAATTGGTCGAATGATTAGCATCAAACTCTCCTTGAAATAACCAAATAAAAAATGACATGAGCAACACTCACTTCATTTCATTGGCAATCCAAACTAAAAAGCGCAGCTTAACGCTGCGCCAATAGATAGATTAACCTGCTACTACTTTAGCTACTGCACGTTCAAAACGCGCTAAGCCTTCAGCAATATCAGCTTCAGGGATAACAAGAGACGGCGCAAAACGCACTACGTTAGCACCTGCAATCAGGCTCATTAGACCTTCAGCAACAGACGCAACAAGGAAATCACGACTGCGACCAGCATACTCTTCGTTTAACACGGCACCAAGTAACATACCTTGGCCACGAACTTCAGAGAATACGTTATATTTAGCGTTAATTGCTGCTAAACCGTCACGGAACAATTGCTCACGGTGCTTAACGCCATTTAATACTTCAGGTGTGTTAACCACGTCCATGACAGCATTACCGATAGCACATGCTAAAGGGTTACCGCCGTATGTTGAACCATGAGTACCAATTTTAAGATGTGCTGCAATTTTTGCAGTGGTTAGCATTGCTGCAATTGGGAAACCACCACCTAATGCTTTAGCACTGGTTAAAATGTCAGGTACGATATCAGTCCCCATGTAAGCAAATAACTCACCTGTACGACCTACACCAGTTTGTACTTCATCGAAAATAACTAAAGCATCATGCTTATCAGCTAGAGCACGAACTGCTTTTAAAAATTCAGGGTCACCATTGATGATCCCGCCCTCGCCTTGTAATGGCTCAAGCATAATGGCACATGTGTTATCTGAGATAACCGCTTCTAATGCGGCGATGTCATTAAATGGTACGTGCGTAACGCTTTGTGGCTTAGGGCCAAAGCCATCAGAGTAAGCTGCTTGCCCACCAACGGTCACAGTGAAGAAAGTACGGCCATGGAAAGCTTTATCAAATGCAATGATTTGATCTTTTTGTGGACCGTGATTTTCAAGTGCGTAACGACGAGCCAATTTTAGGGCTGCTTCGTTTGCTTCTGCACCAGAGTTAGCAAAATAAACACGTTCTGCGAATGTTGCATTAACAAGCTTAGTCGCTAGTTCAAGTGCAGGCTCATTCGTCATTACGTTAGATAGGTGCCACAGTTTTTCACCTTGTTCTTTGAGGGCGCCAACCAATGCTGGGTGACAATGACCTAAACAGTTCACTGCAATACCACCAGCAAAATCAATAAACTCATTACCTTCTTGGTCCCAAACTCGGCTACCTTCACCGCGAACTGGGATTACAGCTGCAGGCGCATAATTAGGCACCATAACTTGATCAAATTGGGCACGTGTTAAGTTCATTTCAACGCTCATTGCTTTTCGTTCCTTTAGGTTTATAAGTGACTAAACATCACTCTAGTCCGCTATCTATATTGGTTTTGGTTTAGTGTTGTAGCGGTTGCTTGTATTACTTGAAGGACATTATTAGCTAAAATGTGATCAAAATACCAGTTTTTAGCTGTTAACTATTCATTACCGAAATGATTAATGCATAAAGAATGACAAAAAGGCGCATACAAAGTGTTTATACTGCTTAATTTGAGCATAAATAGTCATAAAAAAAGTTATTTGAATGAAAATTACTTAGCTATTCACCATAAATGAATAAATACACAGGCGAATAGCAAGTCTTTATACGAAATAAGGCCGATTAAACAAGATCCAGTTTGCGGTAGTTTTGCGCTTTCAGTCTGATGAGTTCTTGCTCAGTAAACTCATAATAATCGAACATGACACGCTTTTCTTGAGGATCAATTAGGCGAGACTCCTCCAATAAAAGCACTTTGGCATAACAGCTGGCCTTAGCAACAATTGCGCTCTCTGCCGAGAACTCACTAAAGTGGTAATTAAAATCGAGCTCTTTTAGTAGTTTTGTTAATTTACTATTTTCAAATTCTAATAAATCCAGTATTTGCCAATTAAGCTGCTCACCATATGACATCACTTTCTCAAATACATCCATTGACGGGAATTCAGAGGCCATTACAGCATCATAAAGCGTCTTATCGCCTTTAGCACTGGTTTCCCTAAGCCAAGTTCCCCATGTCGTCTCAAATTGTCTCGCGGCGGAGTTAAGGATCGTCGCACTACCGAGCTGCTTCATCAAAGAAGCACTGTAAACCAATGCTACATTTTTTCCATGTAGCACAGCTAAAGCCTTAGCAGCAATTGCACTCATCATGCTGTAGCGCCATAATTTCCGCGTGATCCAAATAAGATTAGCATTGCCACTTGGTAACCAATTGCGCAGGCAAAAGTATGGGATCACAGCTTGTAGGTTTTCAATGCCAATGTAGTTCAATACCAATTTTATATCAGTGACTTTAACTTCAGAGCGTTGTGGCCGTCTGTGGCTTGAGGCTGGACTATTAATTAAGTTAACTAAGTCAGTATATAGCCAAGATATATTCTCCACGAGTGGACGTATGCGGCGTAAATCAGGGTCTTTATTCAGCAATAAGTCCAATAACAACACTTGAGACTCTTCAATGCCTGATTGTTCAAGCATTTGTTGTGGTGAGTTAATCTGATGCTCAAGCGAATTATTGACAGTTTTAGACAATTGTTGGGAAATCCGTGCCAGTATCTGCTGAGCTTTAGCTTGTTCTTCCATGCGGGCTTTAATGGCTTGGCGCTCAACTTCCAACTTATTAGCATCATCTTCTAATTGTTTATCACGATCATCAAACTGCTGGGTTAGTTTTTCTTTCCCAACGATCAGTTGTTTATATAATCGACGTTCCACTTCAATTACTTTACCGGGCCTTACTCCGCCCGCTACCGACACTGCCACTGTGCTTAAACCTTCTGATTTTTCGAATTATGAGTGATGATAAATGATATCGGCCTCATTTTGTAACAATTGAGCGATTAAAGCTGTCTTACTAATAAAAAAGGCTCCCATTAGGGAGCCTTGCTAATCAATTAAGTTGAACAATTATTTAAGCTCTTGCTCGAACAATTTGTAAATACGGCGATATTCATCCAACCAACTTGATGGCTGTCTAAACCCATGTGGTTCTACAGGGTAAATAGCCGTTTCAAACATCGGCTTTTCCAGCTCAATTAAACGCTGTACTAGACGTACACTGTCTTGGAAGAAGACATTATCATCCAACACACCACTCATAATTAATAATGGCTTCTCTAATCCTTGAGCGTGCTCTATCGGTGAGCTTCGTTCGTAAGCAATCGGATCCACATCAGGTGTATTTAAAATATTAGAAGTATAAGGAGCATTATAGTGAGCCCAGTCAGTTACAGGGCGTAAAGCCGCGCCCGCTTGGAATAGCTCAGGTTCATTAAACAACGCCATAAAGGTCAAGAAGCCACCGTACGATCCGCCATATGTGCCAACTTTAGCAGCGTCAACATTGGCATTTTTAGCCATCCAGTTCACACCATCTTTTAAGTCTTCGACTTCTGGGTGTCCCATATTACGATAAACGGCTGTACGCCAATCTCTGCCGTAGCCTTTTGAACCACGATAATCCATATCCATCACAACATAGCCTTGCTGAGTCAGCAAGTTATGGAACATGAACTCACGGAAGTAACCAGAAAATCCATTGTGGGCATTTTGTAAATAGCCAGCACCATGGTTAAAAATAACGGCAGGATATTTCGATGCATTATTAGCATCGTAACCTTGCGGCACATAGACTCGCGCATAAATGTCTTTAGCACCGTGACTCGATGGTACTTTAACCACTTTAGGCGCTTGCCATGCATAATGACTAAATGCATTGCTGGTGTAATTGGTCAACTGCTTTGCTTCACCACCGATTGGTTGGATAAACAATTCGTTAGGCTTAATCGCTGTTGACGCAGTTAATAATAATGATTGACCATTAGGGCTCAACTCATAGTCTAATGTACCTGTATGCTGTGTTAACTGCTCAGTATTTCCTGAAGCTAACTCAACTCGGTACACATTATATGTTCCTGGATGTTTTTTGTTTGCACGGTAATATAAGTGCGTCGCATCTGGGGATAATGTGACTTGATCAACCACATAATCACCTTGCGTTAAGCGTGTGGTTTTGCCCTCAGACTTAACATAAAGCTGAGAGTATCCCGTTTCTTCAGATAAGTAATAGAAACTATTTGTACCTGTTACCCAACCAAACTGGTTGAAGGTATAGTTTATCCATGCATCATCATGTAAGCGATGCTCTGTGATTAACTTGCCATTACTTAAATCAACACTGGCGATCCAACGATCTTTGTTATCAACCGCTTCCATCATGACGAGCAGTTTATTGTCAGTATCGTGCCATTGAATTGCAGTTTGATCCCAACCCCAATCTTGCATTAACTGAACAGTTCGAGGCGCAGGCTTACTTTTATACGTCTCACCCTTTGCCTTTGCGTTTTCTGATTTTACCGATGCCAATACATCTTCATCAAAACCAGTTAAACCTTCGATTGTGACATCTTTTTTAGCATGCTCAACAAGGTCTAGAATAACTAAACGCTCACCAGGGTAACTATCTTCAGCAACACGTGCTCGCGCAGGTACGGCATCTACATAACCATCTTTGCCAAGATAGTTAGGCATAATGTCATGTTCAGCACGCCAGCTATAATTTTTATCTGATAATGACACCACTAGGTAGCGACCATCTGCTGACAAACTCATCTGATTAACTTTTTCGTTGTCACCTAAGTACCAAGTCTTAGCAGCAAAAGTGGGATCTATTGCAGCAAGTTCTTCAGCATACTCCGCACGGGTTTTATTTTTTGAATGCTGTAAAGCCACATACTCAATTAATCTATGTTGCTGCTTTGCTATATAAGTATCAGGATCAACCACACCTTTTGGTGCTTTAGCCATTTGAATATCAGCTAATTGTTCAGTCATACCGGAATTAAGGTGTAATTTAAACACGCTATTGCCTTGCATATATGCAAGTGCACCATCTGTTAAAAACTGAACTGAGTTAATGGCGTTGTTCTGACGAGTTAATTGTTTCACTTCGCCATTAGCGAGTGATTTTACAAAAATGTTGCCTTGATAAAGGTAGGCTTTTTTGATTTATCAGCGTTAAGCACACCGTGCTTTTGATCAGCAAGATGCAATTGATTTAAGCCAAGTAACTGAGCCTGCTCATCATTAACACCCTGTTGATATAAATCAGCAATAGGTGATTGGTGCTGCTGACGATTGAAGTATACTGATTGACTATCGTCTGCCCAATAAGCGTTTTTAGCCAATAAACCCATCCAATCAGGATTGGCCATAATTTGATTTAATGTGAGTGGCTTGTCAGCTTGTGGTGGCATCGCTAATGGAACTGAAGCACTGGCTGATTGATTTGTTACTGTAGAAGAGTCACTGTTGTTTGCTGTAGCACTGCAACCTGAAATAATTGCAATTGATAATGCACTCAGCGCCGCATTACGCAGAAGCCTGGTCATATTAAATCCCTTGTCATCAAAGATGGCTGAAATATTCTCACCTAAACGTTAAATCATTTGGTAAGTACTTTTATTATTCGCCTTTTATATCACAAATAATGACAATATTTGTGGGGATTTTTCAGTAAAGTTGTAACAGAAGTTAGCTTAGCGTAAGAAAGTTATCCAGCAGTTCATGACCTTGCTCAGTCAGAATCGCTTCAGGATGAAATTGAACTCCGTAAATCGGCAGCGTTTTATGACTCATACCCATAATTTCTCGACCATGGACCGGATCATCATACCAAGCATCTAATTCAAAGCTTTCCGGTAACGATTCAACGAGCAAAGAGTGATATCGAGTTACTGTTAAGGGTTGATTTAGTTTAGTAAATAAACCTGTTTCACTATGCGTAATAGCACTTGTTTTACCATGCATTACTCTGGCCGCTTTGATGACTTTAGCTCCAAATACCTGAGCTATAGCTTGATGACCTAAGCACACACCCAATATCGGCAGCTTTCCTGCGAAATATTCAATTGCAGCGAGCGAAATACCTGATTCATTGGGAGAACACGGGCCTGGTGAAATGATTAAATGGCTCGGGTTAATTGCCTCAATGTCACTAATCGTGACTTCATCATTTCTTTTCACGATGATGTCATAACCTAACTGCTGGAAATATTGCACCAGATTAAAGGTAAATGAGTCATAGTTATCAATCATCAACAGCATCGAGAGTCCCGGCAATTAAGCGCCATATAAAACATGAGTCGTTTAAGAATTGGCGGATAATAGCATAGCTTTTTTCTCCACTTAAGCTTTTAGCCTCAACTAAGAATTTAATGGCTGTAACGATGAGTAGCTAGGTTATAATCTTTTTAATAAATGCGTTACCTGTTTGGACTAAAATTACATGCAAACCCACATACAAGAAATCTGCAATGTCAGCTTATACTTTATTGGCGATGTCTATGGGCGTCTGGATAAATTAACTGAGTTACTCACTGAGATAGATTTCGATATTGACGATCCCGAGTCCAGTATACAATTTGTGAAGTTAGTATTTTGTGGGAATTTATTAGCAAAGCACAACTCGGATCATTGTGATTCGTCGACAACAGACTCTCAGCCTGAGATTGAACATTTAGCACTGTTAAAAATGGTCAAATTATTGGTCGATAAAGGCCATGCTTATTGTTTACTTGGGCAACACGAATATGAAGTTATAGGTTGGAGTAAACATCACCCAATTACTGATAATCCCTACCTTGAAGCCTCTAGTGCGCCATTATTCAATCAAGAATTACAACACTCGCAAGCGCTGTTATTTGAATGGGTAGATTGGTTTATGGCATTACCAATATACATGGACTTTGGGCACATACGCGCAATCCATGCCTGTTGGGATGATAAAGTGATTAAAAGCCTTAATGCGTACCTCACTGGTGAAGCATCAAATGATGCTCAGCCAAACAGTTTATCGCAACAGTTTTGGCCTGCCGCCTTTGACTCTCAGCATCCATTAAATAAGCTCATTGCAACCTGTCTTGATTACCCAACCATGACACTAACCGAGCTACACCCTCACTCAGCACTCAAGGTCCCTGTTGTCATTGGTCATTATCCCCAAGACACCTACCCCGATATTATCAATGAGCAACTGGTTTGTATTAATTACAACCCCGCAAAACAAGACTATCCTCTAGTGAGTTTTGCTTGGCACCAAGGTCGTAAAAAATCCCTTGATGTTGAATCTGCACAGGACGCTCAAATGAGTCTTGGAGAGTTTTGTTTTATCGACCAACCGAGTGCGGAAGAATGCATAGCAGAGGGCACAGAAAACTTGCTAGACGCAATTGTTTCTACATTAGATACGCCACAATTAGATGAAGCAGCATTAATTCGTTTACATGAAAAGGTAGCGATTAGCCTTTGTACTGAATGGGATCCACTTGGTATTAAGCAAACCATGCATGCTAGGCATCCTTATCAGCCCTTAGTCAAACCTGTTACTCAGTTAGCACTCGCCCAAGATACAGACAAGTTAACGGCTTACTTAGCCATTGTTAGCCGCTTTCAGCTTGAGACAGATAATGATAACTTGGAAAATAGCAGCTTGAAAACGGCCTATAAACTCACAAGGTTGGCCAATAATTACTTGTAGATTAAGCACAAAGAATCAAAACGACTAAGTCCGATGACACGATTAAGTCCCATAACACGATTAAGTCTAATAAAAATGATTAAGTCCAATAACAAAAAAACCAGTCTCTAGGGACTGGTTTTTTTATGAACTCATGGGCAATAAATAGCAAACACTGATATGTTAGATGCTATTACTTAACAACAGTTAAGTGAGCTCGCCCTTTTGGTTTTTCAGCTGTAACAGCAGGTTTTTCTTCTGTTGTTTCAGTTTTTTCTGTTGTTTCAACTGCAG
This sequence comes from Shewanella sp. ENK2, assembly GCF_043568515.1. Lineage (NCBI taxonomy): Bacteria > Pseudomonadati > Pseudomonadota > Gammaproteobacteria > Alteromonadales > Shewanellaceae > Shewanella > Shewanella sp. ENK2. The sequence goes on from NZ_CP171406.1 coordinate 1,157,290, forward strand.
AGAAAGAACGTGGCGGAGGCGTTGAATCTAAAGATTCATCTTCTGCCATGTAAGCATCTTCCATATCAAATACAGTGCCTGCACCATTTTCTCGAGCATAAATAGCAACGATAGACGCCATAGGTAAAACAACTTGCTGAGGTACACCACCAAAACGTGCATTAAATTCCACGAATTCATTAGTCATTTGTAGGTTTCCTACTGCACCACCTGCGATATTAAGAACAATTTGACCGTCCTTAACAAACTCTTGTGGTACCTGAGTCCCCGGTACAAATGCATCCACAACAACATGTGGGGTAAAGTGGTTGTCCATCAACCACTCATAATAAGCCCGCAACAAATATGGACGGTTAGGCGTAATCGCTTTCATTACATACCCATGCGCATTTCGCGCTCAACCTCAGTTAACGATGCTTTAAATGACTCACGCTCAAATATACGCGTCATATAAGCATGGATATCCTTAGATGTGCGAACATCTAAATTGATACCTAACTCAGGTAAACGCCATAATAGCGGGCCTAAGTAACAGTCAGCTAAACCAAACTCTTCACTCATGAAGTATGGCATTTCAGCAAATACTGGTGCTAATGCGACTAAACTATCAGTTAACTCTTTACGCGCAGCGTCAGCTTTATCACCTTTACGGATACGATCAACTAGTACATACCAGTCTGTATCAATACGGTGCATCATTAAGCGACTTTGACCACGTGCAACAGGGTAAACAGGCATTAATGGTGGATGAGGGAAACGCTCATCTAAATATTCCATAATAATGCGAGATTCATACAAAACTAATTCACGATCAACTAGAGTTGGTACTGAGTTGTATGGATTAACATCAAGTAACTCTTGAGGCTTCTCACTCGGTTCTACCTGCAAAACATCAACAGTTACACCTTTTTCAGCCAAGACGATACGTACTTGGTGGCTATATAAATCATCGGCACCCGAAAACAGTGTCATGATAGAGCGTTTGTTGGCAGCTACAGCCATTGTTACCCTCCAGAAAACGGAAAAAACAAAACAAACGAGGGGCTAAGCCCCTCGTTTAAAGTATGCGAATAATGTATTTTACCCGTTATTCGTGTCTAGTGCACATCTTTCCAGTATTCTTTCTTCAACAAGTAAGCAATGATGAAGAAAATAAACAAGAATCCGAGTACCCACCAACCTAAAGCTTCACGTTCAAGCTTCACTGGATCTGCAGAATATGCAAGGAAACCAGTAATATCACGTACAGCTTGATCATACTCTTCGGCATTTAATTTACCGCCAGTTGCAGGTTCAAGACCAACTAGCTTTTGTACTTCAACACCATTTTCTTCTACTGTTTTGTAGATAGGTGTTGAAATGCCTTGTAAATCTTCTAATACATGCGGCATACCCACTAGTGGGAATACGGTATTGTTTACGCCAAATGGACGGCTTTCATCTTTATAAAAACCTTTTAGATATGAGTAAACCCAATCCTGTCCACGTACACGAGCAACCAGTGTTAAATCAGGAGCGGCAGCACCGAACCACTTTGCAGCATCTTCAGGTGGAATTGCATTTTCCATCAACTCACCAATTTTAGCATCCGTAAACATATACTTTTCACGCATATCATCTACAGAAATACCTAGATCTTCAGCGACTCGTCCATAACGTTGATATTGAGTACTGTGACAGCCACTACAATATTGCTGGAACAAATTAAGACCACGTTCTAGCGACTCATTGTCATGAAGGTTGATTGCCTGCTCTGGACTCTTAACAAATTCATTGTTGCCACCTGCCGCTATTGCTAGCGTTGGTAACAATGCAACTAATGCAATTAATAACTTTTTCATTAGTGTGTCACCCTCGTAGGAACCGGTTTTGTTTTCTCATTTTTACTGTAAACCCACAGTGCCACGAAGAAACCAAAATAAGTAAGTGTAAAGATACGAGCTGCAATTGTTAACGTTGGTGTTGCTGGTACAGCACCTAAGTAACCCAGGATTAAGAAAGACACGGTAAACTGTGCGATATTAATCTTGTGTATTAAGCCACGGTAACGGATAGATTTAACTTTACAGCGATCTAACCAAGGAAGTACAAACAGTACCGCAATCGCAAGACCCATACCGACAACGCCTAATAGCTTGTCTGGAATCGCACGTAAAATTGCGTAAAACGGTGTGAAGTACCAAACCGGAGCAATATGTTCAGGGGTCTTCATTGGGTTAGCCGCTTCAAAGTTTGGCTTTTCAAGGAAGTAACCGCCACCTTCAGGCATAAAGAACAACACATAGCAGAACACGATTAAGAAACCGGCCACACCCATGATGTCTTTCACTGTGTAATAAGGGTGGAAAGGAATAGCATCAACTGGCCATCCGTTTTCATCTTTATTCTTCTTAACTTCAACACCATCTGGGTTGTTTGAACCCACTTCATGTAAAGCAATTAAGTGAAGGAAAACTAATACAACTAACACTAAAGGCAGTGCAATAACATGCAATGCAAAGAAACGGTTTAGTGTTGCACCTGAAACGACATAATCACCACGGATCCACAATGTCAGGTCATCACCAATAAATGGAATAGCACCAAACAATGAGATAATTACCTGCGCGCCCCAGTAAGACATTTGTCCCCAAGGTAGCAAGTAACCCATAAAGGCTTCAGCCATTAACACGAGGAAAATCAACATACCAAATAACCAAAGTAGCTCTCTGGGCTTTTGGTAAGAACCGTAGATTAAGCCACGGAACATATGAAGATAAACCACCACAAAGAAAGCAGAAGCTCCTGTGGAGTGCATGTAACGTAATAACCAGCCGTACTCAACATCACGCATGATGTATTCAACAGAAGCAAACGCACCTTCTGCAGTTGGTACATAATTCATTGTTAACCAAATACCAGTAAGCAACTGGTTAACTAAAACAAGCAATGCTAATGAACCAAAGAAATACCAAAAGTTGAAGTTCTTTGGTGTTGGATATTGACCAACGTGACGGTTATACGTCGCCGTCATTGGGATGCGAGCATCAATCCAATCAACAATATTCTTAACCATTACGCAGCTCCCGTATCTACACCGATAAGTACCGTGCCATCATCAACATATTGATGCGGAGGAACGACAAGGTTTAATGGTGCTGGAACACCCTGGAATACTCGGCCAGCCATATCAAACTTAGAACCATGACATGGACAGAAGAAACCAGCCGTAACACCTTCGACTTGCTCGCCAAAAGAATCAGGCAAGTACGTTGGCGAACAACCTAAGTGAGTACAGATACCTACAGCAATGAAGAACTCAGGCTTAATTGAACGTGCAGGGTTTGCTGCATATTCAGGCTGTTGTAATTCTTCAGAAGCAGGATCACGTAATTGCCCATCTAATTTAGGCAATTCACTTAAAATGGCATCAGTACGACGCACAACCCAAACAGGTTTACCACGCCATTCAACACGAATTAACTGGCCTGGCTCTACTTTACTAATATTTACTTCAACCGGTGCACCTGCAGCTTTCGCTTTAGCGCTCGGATTCCATGACTTGATAAAAGGCACCGCTACAGCGACGGCACCAGCTCCGCCTACTACGGCGGTTGCGGCTGTCAGGAATCTGCGGCGTCCGGTATCGACTGGCGCATTGCTCATCCACTTATCTCCCAGAGGGTGTTGGAATTCTTATATTTTAATAACTTAGCAACATTAGAATCACTAATCGCTAAATCTATACTTTGAGGCGGGGCTCATTATAGCGAAAAATTAGAACCAGATCATAGTAAAACACACAACTAAGTTACGGGAATTGTATGTTTTTTTTATGGCGTACAAAAAACACACAGCCTTTTTAACGCATTTTTGACATTAAATGCAGGAGTGATTTTTATAAGTTATTGTTAATGAATAATTTTTAATGAAATACTTTCAATCTAAATTAGTTATAACTGATCAAGCTAACTAAAGCAGAGAAAATCAATTTTTTTCAATGAAAAACGCTAGACATAAAAAAACCCGGCACAAACCGGGTTTTTTATCAGATTTCAGTATTTATTTACCGTCAATCGATTTCATATATTTGAAGAAATCGCTATCAGGTTCTAATACCATTACGTCACTGTTGCCTGCGAAACTTTCTTTGTAAGCTTCAAGGCTACGTAAAAAACCATAAAATTCAGGATCTTTATTGAATGCATCTGCATAAATTTTAGCAGAAAGTGCATCACCTTCACCTCGAATAGTTAACGCTTTACGTTCAGCTTCTGCAACTTTAACAGTTACATCAGCATCAATTGTGGCGCGAATAATTTCAGATTGCTCTTTACCTTGTGCACGATGCTCTTTAGCAACAGCTTGTCGCTCGGCACGCATACGCTGGAAGATACTGCTACTGACGTTTGCTGGTAAGTTAATTTGCTTAACTCGCACATCAACTACTTCAATACCTAGATCACGAGAGCTTTCTGATGCATTCTCTAATGCATCATTTTGCAGTTCATCACGCTTACCAGAAACAATCTCTTTAATGGTACGACGACCAAATTCAGTACGTAAATCGTTATTGATTTTACGTTGAAGTAGATCTTCTGCAGTCACTTTATTACCGCCACCAGTAGATAGGTAGAAAGTTTCAAAGTCACTAATACGCCATTTAACGTATGAATCAACCATCAGATCTTTCTTTTCAGAAGTCACAAAACGGTCTGCAGCGCCATCTAAGGTTTGGATACGCGCATCAAGATACTTAACTTTATCAATCGCTGGGATTTTAAAGTGAAGTCCTGGCTTAAGTACACGAGTTACCGAATTACCGTCGACATTATCTTTTAGAATTTCACCAAATCGAGAAACAATGGCACGTTCACCTTCGTTCACAATCATCACAGATGAAAAACCAATACCAAGAATAATAACGAGTATTATAAGTCCTAATCTACCCATGAGTTAGTCCCTCCCTTGGCGAGAACGAGCTTCGCGAGTTGGACGGCCATCAAGCGGCATCGATGAATTAAACGAGTTATTTGACGGTGTGTTAACGTGTGTTTCAACAACAGGCTCAACCGCAGTACGTTTAGTTTGGTTATCCATCATTTTATCTAACGGTAAATACATCAAATTACCATTGTTCTTGGTATCAATAAGTACCTTGTTGGTGTCAACCATGACTTCTTGCATTGCATCTAGGTATAGACGCTTACGAGTCACTTCTGGAGCCATTTGATATTCAGGTAGCAACTGTTCAAATCGAGCTACTTTACCTTCAGCTTCTAGGACTTCACGTTGTTTGTAAGCACTTGCTTGCTGTGCCATACGCTCAACTTGACCACGAGCTTTAGGCTCAATTTCACGTGCATAAGCTTCTGCTTCACGAATGAAACGTTGCTCATCCTCTTGCGCAGAAATAGCATCATCAAATGCGTCTTTCACTTCTTCAGGTGGACGTGCAGGTAAGAAGTTGACATCTTGAATCGATAAACCAAGTTGATACGGCTCAAGAATACGCTCAAGTTCAGCCCAAGTATCACGACGAATTGCATCACGACCCGTTGTCAAGATGTCATCCATAGTGTTATGACCGATGACATAACGCAATGCACTGTCCGTAGCTTCACTTAAACTAGCATTAGCGTCTACAGCACTGAATAGATACAAGTATGCATCGTCAACACGATACTGTACGTCTAGTTCAACTTTTACTAAGTTTTCATCAGACGTTAACATGCTGCCAGAAGCAGGGATCGAACGAACAGCTTTAATATTTACAGGGAAAACTTCGTCAATAAACGTGGCTTTCCAATGTAAACCTGGCCCAACTTCGCCAGAATGCTGACCGAAACGTAAGGTGACCCCACGTTCAGCTTCTTTAATGGTGTAAAAACCTGAAGCGCCCCACACTAATAAACCAATAACTAAAACAACAATAATGCTGGTTGAGTTAAATGAAGGACTTGACGATCCACCTGAACCACCTTTCCCACCGCCAAAGCGTTTAGAAAGATTACGAAATACTTCGTCTAGATCTGGTGGGCCTTTGTCGTTACCGTTTTTGTTTCCCCAAGGGTCTTTATCTTTTCCCTTGTTACCGGGCTCATTCCAAGCCATTTAGCACTCCATAAGTGGATGAAATAAATGTTATTAGCAAGTAACGCTTACATCAGAGTCTTCTTGTGAAGTCTCAAATATAAACGTTTCTAATTCGCCTTGACTCTGTTTTGTTAATCGACGCCAATTGGCATCCGATAAACGAACAGACAAAATACAGTTCCCCAGATCGTCGTACTCTTTCTGCTGTATCGCGTCCAGTCGATAAAACTGACCAAGATAATGCCCAGCCGTAGCTGGTATTTTCAATGTATGCTCTACAATGACTTCACCGATATGCTCGTTGACAGCCTGCAGCAGCAATTCAAATCCAATTTGTTTTTGGGCAGATACCCAAACTCGTTCAGGCATCCCCTCATCGTCATAGTCGATGCGAGGCACGAAGTCTTCCAGTAAGTCGATTTTATTACAAACCACCAACTGTGGAATAGTATCTGCTTCAATTTCTTCAAGTACATTTTGAACTTGATCAAAATTTTCCGTCATATTCTCATCAGCACAATCAACAACATGCAATAACAAGTCAGCTTGTCGAGTTTCTTGCAGTGTGGCTTTAAAAGCTGCGACTAAGTCATGAGGTAAATGACGAATAAACCCAACAGTATCCGCTAAGATAACGGCACCGTCAGGCAGGTCGAGTTTACGCAGAGTCGGATCAAGTGTTGCGAACAATTGATCTGCTGCATAAACTTCAGAAGTTGTCAGCGCATTAAACAAAGTCGATTTCCCAGCATTGGTATACCCTACCAATGACACAGTGGATAAATCACTGCGTTTACGGGAACGACGGCTTTGTTCACGCTGTTTGTCTACTTTTTCAAGGCGACGGTTGATACTCTTGATGCGTCCACGAAGTAAACGTCTATCAGTTTCGAGCTGGGTTTCACCCGGCCCCCTCATACCAATACCACCTTTTTGTCTCTCTAAGTGAGTCCAACCACGAATAAGGCGTGTCGACATGTGGCGCAATTGCGCTAGCTCCACTTGCAACTTACCTTCGTGTGTTCTCGCTCGTTGAGCAAAAATATCTAAAATCAGTGCTGTCCGGTCTAATACGCGGCATTCACATATTTGTTCTAAATTTCTTTCTTGTGCAGGGCTTAAAGCATGATTAAAAATCACTACATTCGCTTCAGTAGCAGCTACCATGGCAGCTAGCTCTTCAACTTTACCTGTACCAACAAAAAACTTTCGATCCGGTGAACGTCGACTTCCGGTAATAACACCAACAGAGCGTGCACCTGCTGATTCGACTAATAATTGTAACTCGGTTATGTCTTCTCTGCGGTCGTCATCAGAAAAGTCAATGTGAACAAGCACCGCGGTTTCACCCGCTTCATAGCGATCAAACAAGTAGCAAACTCCTTAAATATTATTCTGATGCAGGCGCTTCATCGTGCTGAGTATAACCAGCTTGAGTACCTTGAGTCGCCACATTGAATGGACGAGCTGGTACAACAGTTGAAATAGCGTGCTTGTAAACCATTTGGCTCACTGTATTTTTTAGCAAAATAACGAATTGGTCGAATGACTCAACTTGTCCTTGCAACTTAATACCATTCACTAAGTAGATTGAGACTGGTACACGTTCACGACGCAAAGCGTTCAAAAATGGGTCTTGTAAAGATTGCCCCTTAGCCATTTCAATTTCCTTTTTTATATTTTCAAAACAAATTTTTTGAATAATGTTTTATTGTTTAGTTTGAGTATTATACAGCAGCAGCGATTAATCTAGCCTGAATGTTGTATAAGTGTAACTAAATTTCCTTTGGCACCACTTTCGAGCCAATGTAAATCTGGCCAGCTTCTCAACCATGTTAATTGACGTTTCGCCAATTGCCTAGTGGCAGCAGTGGCTTTTTCTACCAAAGTATCACGATCAAATTCACCGTCTAAATATTGCCAGCATTGTCGATATCCGACACAGCGCATGGATGGCATGTCTAAATGTAAATCGCCTCGCTCTTTTAATCGCTGAACTTCTTCAATAAACCCTTGTTGCATCATTAGTTTAAATCGTTTTGCGATTAATTCATGTAATACTTTTCTATCAAGTGGTGCAATAGCGAATTGCACCACATCATAAGGTAAAGCCGGTGACTTAGTTGCACTCAACTCAGTCATGGTTTTACCTGTTATTCTGTAAACCTCTAAAGCACGAGATAATCGTTGTGGATCATTAGGGTGAATACGCTCACCAGCCACAGGGTCAATATCACATAACTGTTGATGTAATAAATCCCAACCATGGGTTTCGGCCTCGGCTAAGATTTGTGCTCTAATCGCTTCATCAGCAGCAGGTAAAGGAGATAAACCTTCAAGTAGTGCTTTAAAGTACATCATTGTTCCGCCCACCAATAATGGGGTTTTACCACGGGCAATGATCTGTTCAATCTCGTGCAGTGCATCACGTCTAAAGTCGGCAGCCGAATAGGACTCACTCGGGTCTAAAATGTCGATAAGACGATGTGGTGCTAATGCAAGTTCATCGGCATCAGGTTTTGCAGAACCAATATCCATCTGCCGATAAATCAACGCAGAATCAACTGAGATAATTTCACAGTTATGGTGCTGCGCCATCTCTATGGCTAAAGCGGTTTTGCCTGAGGCTGTTGGCCCCATTAAAAACAATACTTTGGGTTGTTTAGCTTGGTTCACTTTTATTCTCTTCTAGCCAAGTTTGCCACGGTAAAGATTGTGCTGTTGATAATAACGCAGCTTGTTGTTCATCACTTAACTGACAATACTGTTGCCATAATTGCGATGCAGAAAGAAAAGCTGACTTTTGATGCTGAGCAATCCATAACGCTAACGCTTCGTCGGTAGGCGTATCAGCTTTAATCCATTGAAGTAATTCTGGGATTAATACGGCTAACTGGCTATCTCTTAGATATGGGGGCACATTCTTAATTATCAACTGTTGGTAGCGAATTGAAAGGGTTAAACCCAGTTTTCTTAGTAAGATATCTCGCTCAACAAGTAACTCTTTCCAATCTACATCAGCTTGAATTGACACAGGCATGAGTAAAGGTTGCCCTACCAACCCGGTTTTCAACTTTTTGAATATTTCATTTTTAGCAACAATAACAGAAACTTGGACTATATCGACCAATAATAATTCCTGTTCTTTTACCACGACCCAATAACGGCCATCAAGTAGCTGAGGCATGGTAGAAACCGCTGAAATATTAACTTCATTAATTTGTGTTAATGAGCTATTTTCATGTTCTGTTTGCAGTAATTGACCATAGTTAGCAATTGCTGTTGGGGTTATCTCCGCTGAATCGACTGCTTTTGAACCACCACCGCCATATTGCCCGCCACTATTTTGATAGCCTTGAGCTGGTACTGAGACACTGCCATATTGACTTCGACTTTGCTCTCGAGGTTGATGCTGAACAGCTGATTGTTGCTGCTCTATTTCTGACAAATACGAACTTGCCTGAGAACCTGTGTGTTGCTGAACAGGCTTTGATGACGACACTTGATTGACCGGTAATGAATGAATGCCATCAACATGAGTAAAAGCGGTGTCGCTACTATGAATGCGATTATCGTTATTTCGATCATTGCTTTCATGTGACAATTGTAATTCTGTAATTTGCTGCAGCACAGATTGTAAAGCTTGCAAGATAAAGTCATGAACCAACCGACTTTGATGAAATCTCACCTCATGTTTTGCAGGATGCACATTCACATCGACTTGATGAGGATCAATCTCAAGCATCAATACATAACCAGGTTGATGCTGAATATCAAAACGTCCAAAAGCTTGTTTGACTGCATGATTTACTAAGCGATCACGTACCAATCGGCCATTCACATAAAAATAAAAGCTATCGGTCACCTGTGTATCACTTGGCGCTTGTAAATATCCGCTTAAACTCAAACCGTCATGTTCACAAGCCAAGTGCAAGGCATGTTCAGCAAAACAGCGACCACAAATTTGTCCTAACCGTTGTTTATACTGTATTTCAGTATTCGCAGGGCGATACTGACGTATTAGTTTACCATTATGAGTTAAGGTAAAATGTACATCGGTTCTCGCAATGGCAATCCGCTTCAGCCATTCATCGATATGAGTAAACTCAGTTTTATCACTCTTTAAAAAACGCCGTCTCGCTGGCGTATTAAAAAATAAATCGACGACATCAATTGTTGTACCAATTGGATGAGCTGCAGGAGTAATTTTGACATCCATTTGCGAGCCAGCCGCATTGGCTTGCCAAGCTTCGGTTTGGTCTGCAGGCTTAGATGTTAGGCTGAGTCTAGCAACAGAGCTAATACTGGCTAATGCCTCGCCACGAAACCCAAAACTTAAAATAGCTTCTAGATCATCAAGAGAATGTACTTTTGAGGTAGCGTGGCGAGAAAGCGCCAACGCAAGCTCCGCCTTGGCAATACCTTTGCCATTATCGCGAATTCGAATGAGTTTACTGCCACCTTTATCGATTTCGATATCAACACGGGTTGCACCTGCATCTAAGCTGTTTTCTACCAACTCTTTAACAACTGATGCAGGTCTTTCAACCACTTCACCTGCAGCAATTTGGTTGGCAAGTTGTGGAGGAAGAATTTGAATAGCCATTTTACGCCCTCGGAATAACCAGCTTTTGGCCAATTCTTAATACATCGGACTTTAAGTTATTACTTTTTTGATACTCGCCACACTGACTTTATAGCGCTGGGCAATCACTGAAAGTGACTCGCCACTTCTGACGGTATGTTTAACATTACTTTGCTTGGCAAAAATGGTGCCTGAAGGGGGATTAGCCTCAAAATAGTTAACCACACCTTTGTGAATAGCGTTGGCTAATTTTTGTTGATGGTTTCCATCAAGCAATAATCGCTCTTCTTTAGGGTTTGAAATAAAGCCCGTTTCAATCAAAATTGAAGGGATATCTGTCGACTTTAATACTGCGAAACTGGCCGACTCAGGCTTATTTTTATGCAGCTTTGTGACTTTACCTAACCCAGCAAGAATATCGGTCGCAATACTGTGACTTTCAGCCATTGAATGATCCATAGACATATCAATCAAGGTCATAACCAAATACTGCTCACTGTCAGTGTTTTGAATAATATCGCCTACACCGCCTAATAATTCTGAATGTTTTTCTTTATCCTCAAATACCCGACCGATTTCAGTATTGGCTCGTCGCTTAGACAGAACCCACACAGAGGCGCCCTTAGGTTGAGGTGAAGTGAATGCATCTGCATGAATAGATAGTAATAAGTCTGCACGGCTATTTCGCGCAAGTTCTGAGCGCTGATTTAAGTTAACAAAGTAATCGCCACTGCGGGTCATCACCGCTTTCATGCCCGGTGTTTCATTAATTTTGCGTGCAAGCCGTTTAGAAATGGCTAAAACAACCTTTTTCTCATAAGTCCCTTTAGGGCCTATTGAGCCAGGATCTTCACCACCGTGACCCGCATCAATTGCGACAATCACATCTTTTGAACGCTTACTGGTTTGAACTACCTGTTTTTTAGCAGCGGGTTTATTGGCTGAGTTATCGAGATCAACAACCAAGCGATTTCCATATGGCGCAGTTGGCGTCAGCGAAAACAAATTAGCTTTAACAGGAGATGCCAATTCGAGGACTAAGCGTAATGTACCAGCTTTAGGAGGCTTACTTAAACGGACTTTATTAATCAATTTGCTGTTTTTAGCAATATCATCAAACTTAACCTTGGTAGAGGCTTGCTTTAAATCAATCACTAAGCGCTGAGGATTAGACAATGAAAAATAACTGTAATCAGGTGCTTGGGATAAATCCAATACCACTCGAGTAGAGTCTGGTGCATCCCACACTCTAATACTATCTAATTTATTCGCTGCTTCTACAATTAACGAGAAGCCAAATAGCAATACAAAACTAAAAAATCGCGTCATTTTTCTCAAATCATTATTATTTTAATTTAGCGACAACTTGCTGCCCAGCAGGTGTCAACCCGTTTAACTCAACCTGTCTCTGTTCACCTTGATAACTCAAATGAATACTAATATCTGCATCAGGTAACAAACCATGGCCTCTATCTGGCCATTCAATAAGACTCAGGCTTTTTTCTGTAAAGTAATCTCGAATCCCCATAAACTCTAACTCTTCAGGGTCAAGCAATCGATACAAGTCAAAATGAAAAATATCTATCCCTTTTAACTCATACGGTTCAACAAGTGTATAAGTTGGGCTTTTAACATTGCCCTTGTGCCCCAAGCTTTGAATCAAACCACGGCTTAAGGTCGTTTTACCCGCGCCTAAATCTCCAGTTAAATAGATAACCAGTGGTGCACTCACCCACAGTGATAACTCATAACCTAGTTCAATTGTTGCTTGTTCATCTGGGAGATTTTTTTATCGAAGTCATGTTAACTTACCAGCACTTGGGGGATTAATCATATAAAAATGTCATCTTAATCAGAATAATGCACTCCGTGATTAATTGACGCAATGTAAACCGCTGAAAATAGTAAAGCCAGCTTGCTAGCTGGCTCTATTTAAAAATATTAACATAAAATCGAAATGGGAAAAATAACTGTTAGATATCATCCATTCGCAAAGCACTATGCACTAATCTTTTTTGCTGAGTTTGCTCAACTCTAACCAAATCAAGTAAAGCTTCTTTAATTTCGGTTACGGCAGTGCTATTTGCTGTTTTTTCCAATAATGCGATTAGACGGTTTTCAAGATCTAAATGAAGCTCCAACACATCATCTTCAGTCATATTTGCTGGTAGTAATGATTCATTACAACGTTTTTTGAAGTCTTCGAATGTAATATCTTTATACCATGTATCTAACATGCGGCTTGGCGCTTCATCGATATAATTTTCAATACTGTCATGAACATGCTGTTGATGCTGCTGAAGATATTCCAACATCATTTTCACTCGAGTCGAGTCTGCATTACGATGCAATTGGCCATAAAGTTGTTTCATGTCTAAGCGTGATTTAGCTATAAAATCAAGCAACTCACTTAGTTGTTGGATACGCATAATAAACACTCCACTCATAACTGCTCTGTCAGCAGTTTTTAGAATTAATTTGTAAAAGCTTGTATTTATTATGGTTGAAAATAAAAAGGAATACTTGAGCAAGCTCATATTTTACATATAAAAGACAGGTAAATTAGACAATGCAAATAAACAAAGTGTCTCTGCTAAATATGAGGCACTATTAAACAAGTGACCAAATAGGTGGCATAAATGCGCTATTTACGTCTAAAAAAGCTTGATGTTGCATCAATCAAATACCGATCACTTTACAGGTTAAAGCATTAATTCATTTTTGTTTGTAGATAAGCACTGGAATTTTTAAGAAGCGAAATTTTGGCGCGACTTAATGTTTTCAAAAGGAGTGGTTCGAACTGATGACCTATACCTTGGCAACAAAAAAGGTATCTCTATGCTAAAAGCGCAACAGAGCTATTTTTATTTGAACATTGTGCTTGGAAACTTTACCTAGAATAGATAGCTTGGAATAGATTGCTTGAAATATACAGATGAGGGAAGTTTGGAGCGACCTAAGTTTTCAAAAGGAGTGGTTCGAACTGATGACCTATACCTTGGCAACAAGAAGGTATCACTACGCTAAAAGCTCAACTGAGCTATTTTCTATTTGGACATTTTACTTGGAAACTTTACCTGGAATAGATAGCTTGGAATACACAGATGGGGGAAGTTTGGAGCGACCTAATGTTTTCAAAAAGAGTGGTTCGAACTGATGACCTATACCTTGGCAACAAGAAGGTATCACTACGCTAAAAGCGCAACTGAGCTATTTTTATTTGGACATTGTGCTTGGAAATTTTACCTAGAATATATTGCTTGGAATAGATTGCTTTGAGTATACAGATGGGGAAAGTTTGGAGCGACTTAATGTTTTCAAAAAGAGTGGTTCGAACTGATAACCTATACCTTGGCAACAAGAAGGTACCACTACGCTAAAAGCGCAACTGAGCTATTTTTATTTGGACATTGTGCTTGGAAACTTTACTTGGAATAAATTGCTTGAAATACACAGATGGAGGAAGTTTGGAGCGACATATCAGGTTCGAACTGATGACCTATACCTTGGCAAGGTATCGCTCTACCAACTGAGCTAATGTCGCCTTACAAAACTTGCTATTGAAATTGGAGCGACATATCAGGTTCGAACTGATGACCTATACCTTGGCAAGGTATCGCTCTACCAACTGAGCTAATGTCGCATCTTGTTACGTTATCAACACATTTGGCAAGGTATCGTTTGAGCCAGAGCCAACTGAGCTAATGTCGCATCTATATTTCAATTTTTAAAATTTGGAGCGACATATCAGGTTCGAACTGATGACCTATACCTTGGCAAGGTATCGCTCTACCAACTGAGCTAATGTCGCATCTTGTTGCGTTATCAACACATTTGGCAAGGTATCGTTTAAACCAAAGCCAACTGAGCTTATATCGCATTTCAAATTTTATATTGAAAATTGGAGCGACATATCAGGTTCGAACTGATGACCTATACCTTGGCAAGGTATCGCTCTACCAACTGAGCTAATGTCGCATCTTGGTGCTGCAATTTTCAATCTTCAACTTCATTCAGCAATGAATCTTGCTGTAAAAAGTTGAGGCCGCATTATATGTAATATTCACTACACTGCAACCCCTAATTTAAAAAAAGTTCGTTTGCTTAAATTTTAAATACTTCTTGGCGATAAAACTGCAATTCAGCAATGGATTCCTTGATATCTTCCAATGCTTGATGGGTATTCTTCTTACTAAAGCCTTTCATTACTTCAGGCTTCCAACGATTAGTCAGCTCTTTAATTGTGCTCACATCGATATTGCGATAATGGAAGAAATCCTCTAATTCAGGCATGTATTTATTTAAGAAACGGCGATCTTGACCAATGCTGTTACCACACATAGGCGACGCGCCTTTCGGAACATATTGCTCTAAAAACTCAATCGTGGCTTTAATTACATCTTCTTCAGAATATTGACTGTTTTTAACACGTTCAATCAATCCGGATTCACCATGATGCTTTTGATTCCAATCATCCATGCCATTAAGCACGTCATCAGATTGATGAACTGCCATCACTGGGCCTTGAGCAATTATATTCAATTCTTGATCTGTCACTATCGTCGCAATTTCAATAATTCGATCGACACTGGGCTCTAAACCCGTCATTTCTAAATCAACCCAAATCAGATTACTCGAGTTTACAGCCATAATATCTGCCTTATTCCGTCAAAAGCCCTAAATTCAGGCTTTTTTATTAAAGAGGGTGTATCATACTGTTTTTTTATACGACAAAAAAACACCTAATTAATGAAGATTCGCCTGTGAGTAAAAAGAAACCGCTAAGCCAAAGTCAAAAGCGCCGAATGCGCGACAATCAAAGTAAACGCCTTAAGCGTAAAGACAAACCTGATACGGCTAATGATTTACAGGATAGTCTACTTGGGCCAGAACAGCAGGGAATCGTAATTTCCCGTTTTGGTCAACATGCAGATATTGAAACTGAAGATGGCATCGTCGCCCGTTGTAACCTTCGCCGAAACATCACCAGTCTAGTGACAGGTGACAAGGTACTGGTGCGTCTTGCGACAGAAACCGATCGTGGTATTGGTGGCATTGTAGAAGCGGTTCATCCGCGCACATCTTCATTAACTCGCCCAGATTTATATGACGGCGTAAAAATCATCGCGGCCAACATTGATCAAATACTGATTGTTTCTTCAATATTGCCGAGTTTTACGACTCAAATTATCGACCGCTATTTAGTTGCCGCAGAAGACACTGAAATTCCACCTGTCATCATTCTTAATAAAATGGATTTATTAAATGATGATAACCGAGAAGAAGTCGAACTGGCTCTTGATCGATATCGGCAAATTGGTTATCCAGTCTACATGGTGAGCAGCCATACAGGTGAAGGGGTCGAGCAAATTAAATCCCTTCTGTCTGATAAAATCAGTGTGTTTGCTGGTCAATCAGGTGTAGGGAAATCATCCCTTATTAATGCCTTGATGCCAGATGCTGATCTACAAGTAGGTGATGTTTCAGACAATTCCGGCCTTGGTCAACACACTACTACTACCGCAAAATTATTACATTTCGAAAGTGGTGGAGACTTAATCGACTCACCCGGTGTACGTGAATTTGCCTTGTGGCACTTGCCTGCTCCACGTGTTGGCTGGTGCTTTGTTGAATTCAGAGATTTTATCGGTACTTGCAAGTTTCGCGATTGTAAACACGGTAATGATCCCGGCTGCGCCTTGCAAGCCGCCTTAGCAGATGGGAAAATAACCGAAGATAGGTTTAATAACTATCACCGAATCATTGCTAGCCTTGACGAGCAACGTCACGCCAGACACTTTAGAGCGGACGATCTTTAATTCAGTATTGCTGAAAATGACTATTTACACTCAAGATAAAACTAACTAATAAGGGTATTCAATTGGATTCTGTTAAAATTGCTTTGCAATATATCTTACCTAAACATTTACTATCACGTTTAGTGGGTAAACTTGCAGCCGCTGAAGCGGGAGCAATTACCACCGCTGGTATCAAATGGTTTATCAAACAATATAAGATTGATATGTCAGAAGCTGCAGAAAGTGAGCCTGAAGCATACAAAACTTTCAATGCCTTTTTCACTCGCGCATTAAAACCTGGTTTACGCCCAATCGTTGCAGATGACAAAATCATCGCGCATCCTGTAGACGGTGCCGTAAGTCAATGTGGTCCAATTGAAGCAGGAAAAATTGTCCAAGCTAAAAACCATGATTACACCACACTTGCTCTATTAGGTGGTCAGCAAAAAGACGCTGAACGTTTTACTGGTGGTGACTTTGCGACGATTTACCTTGCACCAAAGGATTACCACCGAATCCATATGCCAATGACTGGCACTTTATCTAAAATGACTTACATTCCTGGTGAGTTGTTTTCAGTAAACCCATTAACAGCGCAAAATGTACCTGGGCTGTTTGCTCGCAACGAACGTGTCGTCGCTATTTTTGAAACTGAAGTAGGTCCATTAGCAATGGTGCTAGTAGGCGCAACAATTGTGGCCAGTATTGAAACCATTTGGGCAGGTACTGTTACCCCACCATGCGGCAAGCAAGTATTTACATGGGATTACCCAACTGAAGGACCAGAATCATTAACACTTGAAAAAGGTGCTGAAATGGGTCGCTTCAAATTAGGTTCAACTGTAGTCATGTTGTTTGGTCAAGATGCCATTGATACCTTTGCTGAAGGTGTTGAGCCAACCGAAACAACCCGTATGGGACAAGCTTTCGCACACCTCAAGTAAGCGAATCAGCACATAGTGACTGTAAAAGGCCCCGAAATGAGTGGAACATCAATGACCGCTCATTCAACTCAAAGCGGACTCATGCAGTTGCATATAGCCGTGTTACTTTTTGGTGGCACGGCGTTATTTTCTAAAATCATTCCTTTAAGTGCCCTCGATATTACCGTGCTTCGCTGCGCCATCGCTTTTTTTGTATTGGCTGCGATTGTAAAAGTTAACCAACAACGTTTGTTGCTTTCACATATTCAGGATTATTTTATTGCCTTAGGGCTTGGCGTATTAGTTAGCCTACACTGGGTCACTTATTTTGCCTCAATGCAGCTAGCTTCCGTCTCAATCGGGATGATTGCTTTTTTCACCTATCCGGTGATGACAGTCCTTGTCGAGCCAATTTTTAGTCAAAGTAGATTACGTAAGGTTGATGTTCTCTCTGGCATCGCTGTTTTAACTGGCGTAATCATGCTTATACCAGAGCCCAATTTAGAAAACGATGTTACCTTCGGTATTACTTTAGGGATTATCTCTGCTGCCTTGTTTACAGCTCGTAATATTTGCCATAAACAATATTTCTCTCGCTATAGCGGCCCCCAAGCCATGTTTTATCAAACCTTGATTGCCGTCATTATACTTGCACCATGGTTAGAAACCGATATCACATCAATTAGTGCAGATATTTGGTTATCTATTGTCGTCCTAGGGGTGTTTTTTACTGCTGCCCCACACGCATTATTTGCATCATCACTGCGAAGTCTAAGTGCTAAAACTGCTGGGCTAGTCTCATGCCTACAGCCCTTTTATGGCACCTTGTTAGCCATCATATTGCTCAATGAACAAGTGAATATCAATACAGTGATTGGCGGAATGATTATCTTGCTCACAGCAATCTTCGAAACTCTGCAAAATAACAAAAAAATAAAGCGTAAACTCAGGTTTTTGTTACCATTGTATTAGTCTCTCACAAGCAATCTCTTTTCTATGTTTCGTATTGCGGTTTTTCTACTTTGCTTTTGTACTTTCTTTGCTTCTGCAAATTCTCCGTTGCAGCTTGATAAACGCTTGGGCTTTTCCCAGGGTAATAATGCTAATCAAGTCATCGACATTCCAACTCAAATCGATAATGTTAAAGCCAGCATCGAAAAACTGAATGATGAAGAACAAAGCTATCTTGAACTTGAACAAAATAGTGAGACAACCCTTGAGCAATTAACTGCTCAAATCATTCAACCAGCGCCCGAAGTATTCGTTGATAGTAAAATTGACATTAGCCAGCAAGCATCGATGGCTTATTATCATTTGTCTGAGCAAAAACAATCCGAAAATGAACTCAGTAAACAATTACTCAGCTTAAGTAAAAGACAGCAACAATTACCTAGCTTAATTCGTCAGGCTAAAGATGCGCTTAATCAATTCAAGCGCACTCAATTAGCACCAGTTGATACCCCATTAGGTCAATTACATGTGTTGCAAGGTCAATTATTAGAACAACACATAGCAACTTTATCAGCCGAGCATGCAAGCAGCCCTAAACAAAAGCAAATCGCGCAATTGCAACTGCAGTTACTGCGCATTGAGCATGCTCAGCAAGAAAAACTGATTGAAGCGCTCAATAAACAAAATAGTCGTCACCGCCAACAACAAGCAGCAAATACCATTGCAAATAACATCATCGATGAACAGCAGCTTGCTGATGTTGTTTCGCAAGAAATCAGTAATAAAAACCAGCAATATGCTCAGGAGCTTATCCGTATCACAGATAGCATAAGCGCGGTTATTAGCTTGCAAGAAAAAACCGAAAGACAATACCAAACCCATGCATTACAGCTCGCCAATGTCGAAGAGCAAATTACGTGGGTTGAAACGAATTCCGCCTTTGGTGACCGCTTTTTGCAAATGTTGCAATCACTCCCAAAACCTCCGAGTCAAGATGCCTTGCTGGCCGAAGTCGCAGACTCTAGACTAAAGCGTTATCAAGCTGAGCAGCAAAAAGCCTTAAACAAACAGCAGCTCATTAATCAAGACTTTTTAAATAACACCCAAATTAAGCTATTGGAATCACAGCAAAGTTTAATAGAAGAACTGGTACAAAATTATGATGTTTACCTAAATGAACAAGCTAAACTGCGAAATAGTTATGAGCAGCTCAACCAAATATATTTAGAGCTTAAAAACACCCTAAATGAACATTTATTTTGGGTACCTAATGCGGCAGGTATTAGTGGTTTATGGCTGATTGATTTAAAAAATGCCACGGTGTGGATGACACAAGCACAACAAAGAGAAAAGTTAAAACAGGCTTGGCAATCGCAAAATATTTACTGGGCGTGGTGGGTCATCATCTTGATCTTATGTCTAATGGCTCAAGATTTACTAACCCCAAAGTTTAACCAAACAATGGAACGCTATGGACAATATGTCGGTAATGTAACTCAAGATAAGTTTATCTATACCGCTAAAACATTAGTTTTATCTTTAGTTTATTCATTATTAAAGCCGCTGCCTTTATTGCTTGCAGGCCTTATTTTATTCTCTTCAGAGTTAAACTTTGTCCACGCCATTGGTGTTGGTGTACTGTCTATCGGTTGTAGTTACTGGGTCTATCGTTTTTTCGCCCTATTGTCATTAGATAACGGGATTATGATCAGTCACTTTAGACGACCACAACCCCTTGTCAGGCGTATGCAAGAAAAAGTCTTACGCTTTATTCTTATCAGCTGGCCACTTATCGGCATTATGGGCTTTACTGAGGCCATTGATACTTCGTTAATCCGCAATAGCATTGGTCGCGGCGCCTTTTTACTCTTTACCATTACGTTATTGGTGCTCTACCGAGACTTGTACGCATTTATCACTGACTATCGTGAAAGCGCAAATGACGGTAAAAACATGAAGCTGCTAAATAAGCTCATGTGGGCATTTTTAATTATCGTGCCTTGCGGATGTGTGGTGCTAGCTACCGTTGGTTATTACTTCAGTGCGTTCCAAGTGTTACTGCAAGTGCAGTTGTCATTGCTGTTAGGACTTGGATTTTTACTGCTTTATCAATTAATCAAACGCTGGATGTTAATTGAGCGTCGATTAATTGCTTTTGACCGTGCTAAAGCTCGACGTGCTGAGCGTCTTGCCCAACGAGAACGTGGTGAACTCAATCATGCAGCAGACGCTAATGAAAATTACGAAGAGCCAATTGTTGACTTAGAAACCATTGCAAGCCAGTCCTTAGGCTTGGTTCGTTCATTATTAATTTTGGCATTTTTTGGCAGCCTATTAGGCTTAATTTCACAAACTCATACTGCATTATTTTCATTCTTAGATGGGATAACACTGTGGAATACTCATTCCGTAGTCAATGGCATTGAACAACAAGTCCCCATTACACTGAAGTCAATATTCTTCTCGTTCATTATTGTTGGTTTTTCGGCCATGATAGCCAAAAACCTGCCCGGCTTATTAGAGCTAACGATTCTGCAGCGTTTAGAGTTAACACCAGGCACTGGCTTTGCAATCACCACTGTCAGCAGCTACCTTGTGGTGTTTATTGGCCTTCTGGTTGGTTTTTCTACCATCGGTGTTGAATGGTCAAAACTACAATGGCTTGTCGCGGCATTATCGGTTGGTTTAGGCTTCGGATTACAAGAGATTTTTGCCAACTTTATTTCTGGCTTAATTATTTTATTTGAAAAACCAATCCGAATTGGCGATACCGTTACGATTCGTGACTTAACCGGTACCGTCAGTAAAATTGAAATACGTGCTACCACTATTGTTGACTGGGATAGAAAAGAAATTATTGTGCCCAATAAGGCATTTATCACAGAGCAATTAGTCAATTGGTCACTTTCAGATCCTATAACCCGTGTAATCGTCAGTGTGTCAGTACAGCGAGACGCCGATCCATCAAAGGTTGAAGCGTTATTACATCAAGCGGTACGTGAGTCAGAATTGTCCCTTAGCTTCCCTGAGCCTGAAGTCTGGTTTGCGGGATTCGGCCAACACACCCAAGATTATGAAGTCAGATCTTATGCTAAGGACATGAATGATCGCTGGCCTCTTCGACACAGTCTGCATAAACGCATTTGTAAGAAGCTAAAAGAAAACCAAGTAGAGTTGGCGTATCCACAGATGGAAATCCATATCAATAATGGCCAACCTCGTGATATTAATCAGATAATTAAAGGTTAACTCAATGCTAATTTTTGCCCACCGCGGCGCTAGCGGTTATGAAGTAGAAAACACCTTAGCAGCAATGGAAAAAGCATTACAACTAAATGTGCAAGCCATTGAATTAGACGTATATAACGTTGAAGGTGAGCTTTATGTTTTTCATGATAGACGCCTTGAAAACAAAACTTCCGGCAAAGGTTTAGTTCATCTAAGTCGCAAAGATGCCATCAATAAAGCCAAGATAAAGCAACATTCAATTCCGACATTTTGGCAAGTAATGAGCCTGATAAATGGTCGATGTATCGTCAATATCGAGCTTAAAGGCTATCACACCGCTATGCCAGTAATTGAAATGTACCCTGCACTTATTAGCCAGTTAAACTTTACTCAAGCGCAATTACTCATTTCATCGTTCAATCAACCGTACTTAGCGCAAGTTAAACAACATTTTCCAGAGGCAAGAGTCGCCCCAATTCTCTCTGGTGTCCCGCTCAATTATGCGGAATCCGTTACACAGTTAGGCGCCTACTCCATTCATGTGGATATTCATTTTGTTACTCATGAAATGGTGAAAGATGCACATCAACGAGGGGCTAAAATATATGTATACACGGTTGATGTCCCTGAAGACATCCAGGCCTTAAAAGCCTTAGGCGTTGATGGCATTTTCAGCAACTTTCCCGATAAAGCCGCAGATGCACTTTTGAGTCAAAATGCTAATGAAGATCATCAACATTGGTTTGGATAAGTTAGCGCATGGGTTATGAGTGCTTATTTAGGGTTTAGGGTTTAGGGATTAGTATTTAGAGTTAAGGCTCACACTTGCCTATTTCGTTGCGCCCAAGCACCAATGGCGAAAAAGATACCTATGACCAGTAACAGCATCCATTGCGAAGGCATGCTACGGAGTTGGCCTGCGAGCCAAGGACTAATACTAACAATAGCCAAACCGTAGCCAAAAGCATTGATCATAACAAATGCACTCGTGCGAACAAAAAAGCCACTGCCGGCTAACGATTTTCGTAATATACGGTTGATGTCGGTCGCAAATATAACAATCGCGCACGCCACAAGTGCAGTGGCAATTTCACTCATCCAAGGGTGAAGCATTGCACCAATTTTAGCTAGAAATGCTATGATTTGATTCATTAAACAACCTCAATTTATGTCAATAAAAACGTACTGGGAAACCATATGGCACACAAACTTCTACTGCTAACTCAAGACAATGATAAATACCGTCAACTGCTGTCGCATTGCCAATTACCTGAGTTAACCATTCTAGGAGATGATCCAAGCAGTATTTGTGAAGCCGATATCTGGTTTGCTGAGCCTCAACTGGCAGCCCCATTACTCAATTTAGGTTCTGAACTCAAGTGGATGCAATCGACTTTTGCTGGCGTTGATAAGCTTACTGGCTCAAGGCAACGCCGCGATTATGCTCTCACAAACATTAAAGGTATTTTCGGACCGCTAATGAGCGAGTATTTATTTGGCTACCTATTAGCTCATCAGCGTGAACATGCAAAATATAAACAACAACAGCAACAACAACAATGGGCTCCAGGTAATTTCCGAACCTTACAGGGTCAACATTTACTGTTATTAGGCACTGGCTCCATTGCGCAGCATATTGCACAAACAGCCAAACATTTTGGAATGACAGTAACAGGCTTAAGTAAAAGTGCCGTCAGTAAACCCTATTTTGATCATATTGATACTATTGAGCAGCTTGCAACTTATTTACCCAAGGCACAAGCAATAGCGAGCATCTTACCTAGCACGCTCGATACAGAGAATTTACTAAATGCCGACATGCTAGACCTGCTACCTCCAGAATCTGTGCTCTTTAACTTAGGAAGGGGCAATGTGCTTGACCTTGATGCTCTTGCAAAACAGCTCAAACAACAACCCAAACAACATGCGGTACTTGATGTCTTTAATCAAGAACCATTAAGCAGTGAGCACCCCATTTGGCAATGTCCTAATGCCATAATCACCCCGCATATCGCTGCACCAAGTTTCCCTGAGCAAGTGGTCGAGGTCTTCGCTGATAACTATCGTTTGTGGCGACAACAGTACCCGCTAAAACATCAAGTCGACTTTATAAAAGGTTATTAGTTAAAGCTGAGACTTTCAGCTTAAAAGCCTTGCTTGTGACCACATAATGAGACCGAATATTCACCTAAAGTGCTAAATCTACTTTTTGTAAGTTCCCACTTTGAGTTGTTTAACGGTTTACTACAGTTTGCAGGCGGCACCCTAAATTATTTCACAACTCGAGTTTTCACTGAGTTTGTGAGCTATTTAACAGTTTGTAATAACCATTACTTTTACTCCTCAAACTCATTTAGTTAAAAAAGTTATTAGCAATGAGAACTGTTTTCATTTACAATTGCGTTATAGTTAATTAAGCACAAAATCTTTTGCAATAAAGCAAAAGACACGCAGTCAGAATAAATGAAGAGGCTTTATGTACGTTTGTCTTTGTCACGGCATTACTGATACCCAAATTAGAGAAGCAGTCAGCAAGCATGGCGACAGCTCTTTAGCTGACGTTAAAAAGCGCTTAGGTGTGGCTGATCAATGTGGTAAATGTTCGCGTATGGCAACTAACATCATTAAAGCTCAAGTGGATGTTGAACCTAACTTCTACGAAGTTGCATAAGGTTTAACCCTACCTTATTCCAGCAGATTTCATATCAATCAAATTCATAAAAAATGCAGCCTAAGGGCTGCATTTTTTTATCTCGAGAAAGTCGCTCAATGATTCTCTATCATTGAGCTTATAGTCTTACTCAGTCGTTTCAACTTCTGTTTCAGTTGCTTGGTTACCTAACTCGATTTGCACACTATCAACGCGTTGAAGACCTCTAGGCAATTTAGCGCCTCGACGGCCTCTTTCACCGCGGTAATGCTCAAGATCAGATGGTTTCAAGGTCAACTTACGTTTACCAGCCCACAAGGTCACTGAGGCATCTTCAGGGATAATATCTAAATGGATGAGTAACTCTTCACGGCTCTTCGAACGATCCGTCAGAATACCTATGATTTTATTACCTTTACCTTTCGATAATTGCGGTAAAGCATCCACATCAAATATCAGCATTCTGCCTTCATTGGTAATCGCAATAATAGACTGTGTTACGCCTTTATTAACAAGTTTAGGCATTAGCGATTGCGCATTTGCTGGGAGACTTAACAAAGCTTTACCAGCTTTATTTCGGCTTACCATGTCTGCATACGAACCAATAAAGCCATAACCGGCATCACTAGCTAATAAATAACATTGCGAGTCTGTACCAAGTAGTACATGACGCATAACTGCACCTGGCGATAAATTAAATCGAGTGGTAATTGGCTCACCCTGACTTCTCGCAGAAGGTAAAGTATGGGTATCTGTAGCAAAAGCCCGCCCAGTCGAATCAATGAATACGCTCGGTTGGTTACTCTTACCGCTCGCACTGCATAAGAATGCATCACCTGATTTGTAATTGAGTGCTTCACCGTCGACATCGTGACCTTTAGCGCAACGCACCCAGCCTTTTTCAGATAACACAACAGTCACAGACTCAGCAGGCGTCAATTCTTGCTCTGTTAATGCTTTAGATTCTATACGCTCAATGATAGGCGAACGTCTATTATCACCAAACGTTTCACCGTCTTGAATCAGTTCTTTTTTAACTAATGTTTTTAAACGTCGCTCAGATCCTAAAATTAACTCTAGTTTGTCACGCTCAGCAGCCAACTCTTCTTGTTCAGCTTTAATTTTAAATTCTTCAAGTTTAGCTAGATGGCGAAGTTTTAAATCTAAAATGGCCTCAGCTTGCTTTTCTGATAACGCAAAGCGAGACATTAACTCTGCTTTGGGTTCATCATGAAAACGAATAATCTCGATGACTTCATCGATATTCAAAAACGCAATCATTAATGCATCAAGAATATGTAGTCGAGCGAGTACTTTATCGAGCCTGAATTGCAAGCGACGAGTGACTGTCGAAATACGATAGGTTAACCACTCAGTTAATAGCTCTTTTAAGCCTTTCACTTTTGGACGGCCATCAAGACCCAGTACATTCAAGTTAACTCGGAAGCTTTTCTCAAGATCGGTAGTAGCAAATAAATGCGCCATCAACTGATCACAATCAACGCGATTTGAGCGAGGAACAATAACTAACCTTACCGGGTTTTCATGATCTGATTCATCTCGTAAATCCGCAACCATAGGCAGCTTTTTAGCCTGCATTTGATTCGCGATTTGTTCTAGAATCTTACCACTGCCAGCTTGATGAGGTAGTGCACTGATAACGATTTCACCATTATCATTATCGTATACTGCGCGCATTTTGATAGAGCCACGACCGGTTTCATAGATTTTGGCAATATCTTTACTTGGTGTGATGATTTCTGCATAGGTTGGGTAATCAGGCCCCGGAACAAAGTCCATTAAGCGCGCTAAATCAGCCTTAGGATTTTCCAGTAACTCCACACAAGCAGAAACTAACTCTCTGGCATTATGTGGCGGAATATCGGTTGCCATACCTACTGCAATACCCGTGATACCGTTTAATAAGATATGAGGTAAACGAGCGGGTAATGACTTAGGCTCTTTCATTGTGCCATCAAAGTTAACACCCCAATCAACCGTACCTTGACCTAACTCTGATAATAGTACTTCCGAAAACTTTGACAGTTTTGCTTCGGTATAACGCATTGCAGCAAATGATTTAGGATCGTCCGGTGCCCCCAGTTTCCTTGACCGTCAACTAACGGGTAGCGATAGGAGAATGGTTGTGCCATTAACACCATTGCTTCATAACATGCACTATCACCATGTGGGTGATATTTACCTAACACATCGCCGACTGTACGGGCTGATTTCTTATGTTTAGATTGAGCGGATAATCCTAACTCGCTCATGGCATAGATAATACGACGTTGAACCGGTTTTAAACCATCGCCAATATGCGGCAAAGCGCGATCCATGATCACGTACATTGAATAGTTTAAATAAGCCTCTTCAGTAAAGCGGCGCAGAGGCATTTGCTCTACACCATCGAGGCTTAATTCAATCGCATCACTCATTATTTCGTATCCTGTGATTGTTCTGTCGCTTTATAAAATAAGCGATAAATATTGCCCTTTAAGTCATCAGAGATGAACATTGCACCATCAGGCGCATTAATCAGGTCATAAGGTCTAGCGACGGGAAATTCTCCGTCTAAAAAGCTTACCACTCTTTCACGCTTAATAACTTGGTCGTCATCAAGAGTTAGCATCACAACCTGATAGCCAATCTTACTTGAGCGATTCCAAGAGCCATTTTCGGCAACAAAAAGTTGGTTATGGTAACGCTCAGGAAATAACTTGCCTGAATAAAAAAGTAAGCTGGTTGGCTTAACATGTGCTGGGAGTTCAAACTCTGGCGTTGTTACGTTTAAGTTATCAGGCTTTTTAAAGGCAGGTTCAGCGACATCGGTTCCATGTACATAAGGAAAGCCAAAGTGGCTACCTTTAACATCGATGCGGTTAATCTCATCGGCTGGCATATTGTCGCCCATCCAATTTCGGCCTTGATCAGCAAACCATAATTGTTTGGTACTCGGTGCCCAATCAAAACCGATAACTCGACGCAAGCCAGAAGCAACTTGTTCTGTATCGCCAGAATCAAGGTCGATGGCAAGCATACTGCCAAAAGGAGCTGGCGCTTCACAGACGTTACACGGAGAGCCGATTGAGATGTAAAGGCGACCGTCAGGACCAAATTTCATGCCACGAGCATGTTTACGCTCTACACTCGGTAGGCCCGAGTACACTTCCTTAGGGCGTCCAGGTCGGCGCAATCGATTCTCAATATCTGGGTATCGAAGGATGCGATCTTCATCGGCAACATACAAATCGCCCTGGTGAAAAGCAATGGCTTCAGGATACTCTAACCCTTTACCGATTAAATATCGTTTATTCACCTGACCGTCATTATCTGAATCGACCAAGGCATAGATAGTGCCACTCTTTTTAGAGCCAACAAATAACGTGCCTTGGCTACCAATTGCCATCTGTTTAGCGTCGCCTAAATCAGAAGCATATAAAGTGAGTCCAAATCCTTTGGTAACAGTAATCATCATAGGATCGGCAGCAAAAGCTTTTGCTGCAGCAAATTGAGCCAATGCGAACACTGATATCATTTTCAGCGCATTTGACACCAACTTTGTATCCATTTTAATTATTATTTTCGACATTATATTTATTCTTTTGCCCTATTTTAGCGCCGCATCAATTAGCTAACATAATCCTTGTTGGCTTATAGCTCTGCTAAGTCACCCTTCGACTCTAACCAAACTTTACGGTCTGGCGAACGTTTCTTAGCAAGTAACATATCCATTAATGCCATGGTGTCTTCATTATCATCAATTGTGAGTTGCACAAGACGGCGAGTATTCGGATCCATTGTTGTTTCTCTTAATTGCAACGGATTCATTTCACCCAGACCTTTAAAGCGAGTCACTTGGACTTTGCCTTTTTCTTTTCTGCAACAATTCTGTCTAATATACCGTTTTTTTCGTCTTCATCTAAGGCATAAAAGACTTCTTTGCCTAAATCGATACGGAATAATGGCGGCATCGCAATATAAACATGACCTTTCTCAACAAGAACTCGGTAATGCTTCATAAATAACGCACACAACAAAGTCGCAATGTGAAGTCCATCAGAATCCGCATCCGCAAGAATACAAATCTTACCGTAACGTAACTCAGAAATATCCTCACTGTCAGGATCACAGCCAATTGCAACTGATATATCATGTACTTCTTGTGACGCTAATACTTGCGAAGCATCTACTTCCCAGGTATTTAAGATCTTACCTCGTAGCGGCATGATAGCTTGAAACTCTCTGTCTCGAGCCTGTTTTGCACTACCGCCTGCCGAATCACCCTCCACTAGGAATAACTCACCACGCATTGGGTCTTGGCCACTACAGTCGGTCAACTTACCCGGCAACGCTGGACCTGAAGTGACTTTTTTACGAGCGACTTTTTTGGCTGCTTTTAAGCGGCGCTGGGCATTGCTAATACACAACTCAGCGAGTAACTCAGCTTGCTCAGTATTCGAGTTCAACCATAATGCAAACGCATCACGAACAATCCCAGAAACAAATGCCGAGCTTTGACGGCTCGATAGTTTTTCTTTTGTTTGCCCTGAAAATTGTGGGTCTTGCATCTTTATCGATAAAATAAAAGACGCTTTATCCCAAATGTCTTCAGGAGATAATTTAAGCCCACGCGGGACAAGGTTTCTGAATTCACAGAATTCACGCATTGATTCTAATAAACCTTGTCTAAAGCCATTTACATGGGTACCACCTAAAGGTGTAGGAATAAGGTTAACATAGCTTTCATAAATGCTATCCCCGCCTTCTGGTAACCAAGTAATGGCCCATTCAGCAGCTTCAATTTTGCCTGTGAAGCTGCCAATAAATGGCTCTTGTGGTAAAAGAACCGAATCTTTAACCGCTTCTTTCAAATAATCGGTTAATCCACTCTCATAAAACCATTCATTCACTTCACCATTTTGCTTGTTAGTGAATTTAATTCTTAAGCCTGGGCAAAGTACTGCCTTTGCACGTAATTGATATAAGAGTTTGGTAATAGAGAAATTGCCAGAGTCAAAATAGCTAGCATCTGGCCAGAAATGAACACGGGTACCCGTATTACGGCGACCACAAGTGCCTGTGACAGTGAGGTCTTCAACTTTTTCTCCGTTCTCAAATGCCATTTCATAAACTTGGGCATCACGTCTAACACTGATTTCAACTCGGGTTGATAAGGCGTTGACAACAGAAATACCAACACCATGCAAACCACCCGAAAATTGATAGTTTTTATTAGAAAACTTACCACCGGCATGAAGCTTCGTTAGAATCAACTCGACACCTGGGATCCCTTCTTCTGGGTGAATGTCGACAGGCATACCACGGCCATCATCGGTCACCTCTAATGAGTTGTCAGTATGCAAAATCACATCAATTTTAGAAGCATGACCCGCTAAAGCCTCGTCGACACTGTTATCAATGACCTCTTGGCCTAAATGGTTTGGTCGGGTGGTATCAGTGTACATACCTGGACGGCGTTTTACTGGGTCGAGTCCATTAAGAACCTCGATTGCATCAGAAGTGTATTGATTGGTCATAGTCCACACATTTGGTCAATTATCAGCCCAACATATGGGGCTAATATAAAAACTGTTTAAGAAATTTTTAAAAAGTCACAAATCTTATCTAGCTGATTTTTATAGCCAATAAAACTGTGGTCACCGCCTGGCTCTAAATGAAGCTCGCAACAGTGATATTTCGTTAATGCTTGACGATAATCTAACACTTCATCGCCAGTTTGCAAAAATACTAGAAAACGGTCGGGATGTTTAATGACTTCGGTATTGAATTCAGCCACATCATTTTTATGCTCAGGCAGCACTTGATAGTGCTCATCAGTATAAGGGTTATATTGCGGTCCAAGAAACTCATCGAATAACTCAAATGGTGTGACAGCAGGATTAATCAGCACTGCTTTACCACCATATTTTTCAGCTAAATAACTCGCAAAATAGCCGCCCAATGAGGACCCAATAAAACACAAAGACTCTCCTTCGTTTATTGCTTGTTCCACAATACCACATAACAAGGCCATCGCGGCTTTTGGCGATGAAGGAAGTTGAGGTTGAACAAATGATAAATCTGGAAAACAGCGCTGTATATAGTGTGCCGTTTCGATTGCTTTGTCAGACTGAGGAGAACTATTAAATCCATGTATATAGAGAAGCATATTTCCTCTCGCTGTTATTAACCTGAAAATGCAGCAGCATTCGCTTATACATCAGGTTACAACATGAATCGTTAACGTTTAATAACCGCTAGCATCATTGTCTGGTGAGAATTTTTCGCCCGCTACCCGATGTACTTGAGTCTGAATGCTACCATTGCTAGCAAGCTCCAGCAAACGATAGCCAGGTTGAAGGCCATCTAAAGCGAAGTAAGAGGATTTCGGTTTAAATTGTATACAGGTTGAGGGGTAGCCATTAATTGCATTGGACCAAATTCACCTTGATATTCTGTATCAATAGACTGGTGTACGTGTCCCCATAGGAGCCCTTTAACTTGGGGGTACTTGGCCATTCTTTCCAAAAACTGCTCACCGTTCGCCATACAGTGTTGATCAAGCCAGCTGCACTTAACCAAAATGGGATTATGATGCATCACAAGTAATACATGCTTATTAGGCTCTGCTTTTATAGCAGCATCAATAAGTTCAAATTCTTGTTCAGCAAGATAACCACCAGGCTTGCCACGCACAGTAGAGTCCAACATTAATATTTGCCAGTTTCCAGCCAACACTCGTTGCTGGCCAAATAAATGTGGCCCTTGCATATGCAAGCTCATCAAGCGTGGATCATCATGATTGCCGGGTAAATAATGGCAAGGGATATTGAGCGCAGCGATGTCTCTAGAAAAGTGTTGGTAAGACTGTGGAGAGTAATCTTGGCTAATATCGCCAGTGGCTAACACTAAATCAGCAGAATAATGGGAGGCCAAATATGTGTCTAGTACTGCTTGAAAACTGGCAGCCGTACTCACCCCTAACAACTTTGCTTCAGGATCTGCAAATAAGTGCGGGTCAGTAACTTGAATAAGTCGCACGACATCCGTTTCTGCAATTGAATAAGACACTGGCTGTTTAAGCACTAATTAATCCCAACATAAATTAATTCAATGTATTAGAGTACTGATAGACTGATATCTTTAGGACGACACCCAATCTTCAATAACTCCTCCAGAAATGCATTAACTTGATACTTCTCATCCGTTTGATGCATATGTACATTTGGATAATCATACACTGCTTTCAGTCGATAAATCTGTTGACTAGTTAACACTTCTGCTAATTGAGCATCATGATAGACTCGCACACAAGCTTTAGGTGTGGTAAGGAAATCACTGTTGGGCAAATGGCGTGAAATTTCAATTAATTGAGTATACTTAGTGTTTTCAAGTAATGTGACGTGGAGTTGTCCAAACTGCCCAGCAATAATCCAAGGAGTATTTAAAGCGGCATCTTCAGGAAGCCACTTTAAAATTAAGGCATAGTTGCGCCCGCACAGTGCCAAAAACGCACTGACATTAGGCTGATACTTCTCTTTTTTACTCACTTGGATCACTGGGTTCTCTCTTTCAATATCAATAGCTATTTCGCAATAGTTAAGGTAAATCTGTTTTGCAAAACCTAAGGCAGTTAAATTTTATCTATATTGAGTGCTAACCACTGCAAACCAATCACAGTAGATGCATTATCAATTCGACCTGAGTTAACCATTTCCATAGCGGCATCAACATCAACAACATGTACTTTGATGTCTTCATGTTCATAGTCTAAACCATGAATGCCTTTAGCTTTAGAAGCATCAACTTTAGCCCAATAAAAATGAAAACGCTCAGATGAACCACCCGGAGTCGCTAAGTAACTGTTTACAAGATTGACTTCGGAAGCTGTTAAACCGGTTTCTTCTAATAACTCACGCTCAGCCACTTCACTTGGTACTTCACCGGCAGCAATCATACCTGCCACGAGTTCAAGAAGCCAAACAGAATTAGTTGTTGCTAATGCAGGTAGGCGTATTTGTTCAATTAATACGACTTGTCGTCTAATAGGATCATACGGTAACACGACAACGGCATGCCCACGCTCAAAAACCTCTCGGGTGACCTCTTCACTCCAACCACCAGCAAATAACTTATGCTTAAATCGATACTCATCCAGTTGAAAGAAACCTTTATATAAGGTCTTTGTTGAAATTATTTCAACATCAGTAGATGCGTTAAACTGTTCTATTATCTCAGTATCTTTCATATTTTTTCTTACAGTTTGTAAGCCCTTTGAAATATTTTATCGAGTATATTAGCCAATGTTGATTTTTGATATTTGCTAAAGTCATTATTGGTATTGCGATGGTAGTTTCCTATACTATAAGCAGCATGAAATAGATAAAATTCACCATAAAAAATACCAATAGCTGAGTATTGTATTTAACCATGTAAGGTGAAAAAAGTCTGTTACAACTTGAAAGTTGATATTTAGCTTAAAGATGATAGTCTTTTTATCATATACACTAGATACATAGCGGGATTGCACAAAGTTTTAAGTGGATCACAAACACACAAAGCGATCTTGCTCACATAGTCAATCTGTGCACAACAAAGTTAATATTTCCTCCAGATTAGGAGGCCATGTCTAAAAGGGCAGCAAATGAAATTTAAAATACGTTCTTTATACGCAGCGCTAACATTAGCGGTTGCTGCACCTGCAGCGAATGCCGATGATTTACTCCAAATTTATCAGCAAGCGCTAACAAGCGATACAATTGTATTGCAAGCACAATCTCAACGTGATGCATTATACGAAACAATTGAAGAAAACCGTGCTCCTTTATTACCTACCATCAGTGCTAACGTAGGTTACTCTAAAGCATGGAATGATTCAGAAGGTTCGCCTACCGAAAAGCCTGAAGGTTTTACTGGTGGTTTAAGCCTTAACCAAGTCATTTACGATCACAGTGCATGGGTTGGCTTAGACCTTGCTGAAATGGCTGCATCACAAGCTGATTCAGCTTACGCATCGGCATTACAATCATTAATTATTCGTGTAACGACTGCTTATTTTGATGTATTAACCGCAAAAGATAACTATGAATTCCAAGGCGCAGAAAAACGCGCAATTGAGCGTCAGCTTGAACAAACTAAACAACGTTTTGCTGTAGGCCTTACCGCAATTACTGATGTGCATGAAGCGCAAGCTCAATACGATTTAGCTTCAGCAACTGAAATTCTTGCAGAAAACACATTAGCAAACAGCTATGAAGCATTACGTGAAATCACGGGAATAGATCATAAATCGATTAATACCCTTGATACCAACCGATTCTCTGCTGGCGCACCAAGCCCAACCACCTCTTCAGAGTGGTTAACCATGGCTGAAACCAATAGTATTGATTTGATGACTCAACGCATTGGCCGTGATATCGCGAGCAAAACTATCGAACTATATAAAGCAGGCCATATGCCATCGCTTAATTTAGGTGCGGGTTACACTAAAGGTTTTGAGCAAAGCCCTGGTGCCGATTACGATAATGCCAACATTGCAGTGACTTTAAGTGTACCGATTTTTGAAGGTTTTAAAGTATCTTCACAAGTTAAACAAGCGCAGTACCAATACGTTGAAGCTAGTGAGAAGCTTGAGCAGGTTCATCGTGGTGTTGTAAAAGATGTACGCAATAACTTTAACAACGTTGGTGCATCAATCAGTTCAATCCGTGCTTACGAGCAATCAGTGATTTCTTCTGAAAGTGCATTAAAAGCAACTCAAGCTGGTTTTGAAGTAGGTACACGTACCATTGTTGACGTACTCAACCGTACACGTGATTTATATGATTCAAAACGTCAGTTATCTGATGCGCGATACGGTTACA
The DNA here is from genome assembly GCF_043568515.1 of Shewanella sp. ENK2. NCBI lineage: Bacteria > Pseudomonadati > Pseudomonadota > Gammaproteobacteria > Alteromonadales > Shewanellaceae > Shewanella > Shewanella sp. ENK2. The sequence goes on from NZ_CP171406.1 coordinate 1,191,366, forward strand.
TCAATTCAATCTTAGCACTTAAACAAGCTGCTGGTACCTTGAGTGAAGATGACATCATTGCTATCAATAATGGCTTAATCGCACAATAATCTATGTTGTGATGATTAAATGCTAAGCATAAAAAAACCGCCAATCGGCGGTTTTTTTGCTTGTTTCAACCTACATTGAAGGCTGATTAGAATGCCAATTCAACGCCGGCAAAAGCACCTTTAAATGACATGTTTTGAGTTGTGCTAGAGAAGTCATCAACGTCAAAGTTAAATTCGCGGTAACCCACACGAACAGCTGTATCAAGTGCAACACCATCAAACTTCCAACCAAGACCTGCGTTGTAGTCGTATACACTCGTTTCATCAACACCTAACATCACGTCAGCAAATGCATATAAACCGAGTCCTGGTACACCGACTTCAGCGCTGGCATAAACCATAACGATGCCGCTATCTAAATCAACTTCAGAAGGCTTTGCACTATCTTGCACTCTCAACGAACCATGCATTTGCTTGTAAGCGGCACCTAAATCTAACGCCACTAAATCGTTATCAAGGATTTCGTAATAAAGTACAAAATCAGTATTACTTAAATCATTAATAACAGAAGTAGAGTACTCATCACCTGGATTATTAGGACGAAAACCTACGCCATTAAAATCAAAATCTGAACCATTTTGCGTACCCTTACCTTCTAAACGGTTTTCACGAATTTTGATATTCGGTACCAATGGAATTGGATGCTCAAAGGCAACCCATAAACTACCTTGAGACTTAGACTCGTAGTTATACGTTTGTGCTACACCATCATCGCTGTTGAATGAACCACTGGTATCAGCATCCCAGTAATCACCACCAACTTTAAAACCAACAACAGTAGCTGCATGAGCAGAAGAAACGCTCAACATACCTAATAAGGCAGTGGCAAGAAGTGTCTTTTTCATCATTATCCCTGAGAGAGTAAGTTAGTTAAATCAATCACCGCGGCATTTGCACGCGATATATAGTTGGCCATCACTAACGAGTGGTTAGCCACCAATCCAAATCCATCACCGTTTAAAACCATTGGGCTCCATACGGTTTGCTGAGTTGCTTCGAGTTCACGAATTATCTGACGTAAACTCACCTCAGCATTTTTCTTTTCCAGCACATCGGCAAAATCAACTTCGATGGCTTTCATAAAGTTTAATAACGCCCAAGCAGAACCACGGCTTTCATACAACACATCATCAATTTTCCACCAGCTTGTTTTTATTTCTAAGCTCGCCATTGATGACGTTGATTGTCTTGCTGCGGTATCACCAGCTAAATCGGTATTCAATCTATCTTGACCAACACTGGCAGATAAACGTTGTGACATACTGCCTAAACGCTTTTGCACTTCTTTGAGCCACTCGTTTAAATTATCTGCACGGGCATAAAACTGGGCATTACTGTTTTCAGTATCACTGATTTTAGCGCGATAAAGTTTCAATAGTTTTATGGCTTCACGATATTCACTTTCAGCACTCGGCACTAACCAGCTAGTATGCTCAATATTCAGTTTTGAATGAGCGGCAAGTAAGTCTGCATCTGCCGTTGATTGTGATTGCGAACGACTGAACTCCTTACGCATAATTAAGGCCAAATCACGAGATTGCTCTAATGCACCAAACTCGAATGCTGGCATATTATCCATCATCACAGAAGGTGGCATAATATCATTGGATAACCAGCCACCTGGTTTGTCCAATAAGGTTTCCATGGTTGAAATTAATGACGATGTGGTCGCATAACCAACAACATCTTCACCGCGCTCATTTTGCAGTACTTCTGGCTCAAGAATATCAGGCTCGATACTCCACCAAACCGAGATAACGTATCCGATTAAAAAGATAAACCCGACTACGCCAATGACTTTATTCCTTGTTACTTGCATCAATACAACTCCTTAATGATGATGGTGATGATGGCTTTCTTGGGATTCATTACTCGCCTTTTTCTCAACCGTCAGTTCAACTTGTAGTAGTTCGCCATTTTTAAAAACCAATTCTAACGGGACTGTATCCCCTTCTTTCAAAGGCTCTGTAAGTGATAACAGCATGATATGATCACCAGAGGCCTGTAATGACAAGGTGCCATGAGACGGGATCTCGAACCCTTCTACCTGACGCATTTTTACCATGCCATTTTCTTCAATTAACGTATGAAGCTGAGCTTCTTTTGCCACTGGTGTATTCACAGCGACTAATGTGATTGCTTTGTCAGTATGGTTCATTAATGTCATGTATGCTGCGGTATTTGGCACACTTGCAGGCATGGCTCTTACATGACCATCACTTAACATTATTCCAGCAAAAGCCGAAAAAGAAAACGTGGTTAAAACTAAAAAACTAAACAGTTGTTTGAATATTGCTTTCAATGTCTTAAACTCCATTTACACCCTACTCGCGTCCATAAGGAAAACAACGAATGAGCCAGATTCAGGTTAAGGATGATCAAGGCGTACGTATTATCAGTTTTAATCGTCCAGAAAAACGTAATGCCTTTAATCTTAAAATGTACCAACAGCTTACAGAATACCTGATCCAAGGTGAGAGCGACAATGACATTCGTGCCTTTATGTTGCGTGGTGAAGACAAATGTTTCACATCAGGTAATGATATTGCCGATTTCCTTGCCAGCGGCGAGCTAAACGACAGTCATCCTACGGTACAATTCTTACATTGCTTGCTCACGCTCAAAAAACCAATTGTTGCTGCTGTATCTGGAGCAGCTGTCGGGATTGGCACAACCATGCTGCTACATTGTGATCTCGTTTACGCTGATAACAGTGCTAAATTTCAGTTACCGTTTGTGAATTTAGCGTTAGTCCCAGAAGCGGCCTCGAGTTTACTTTTACCTTTGATTGTTGGCCAGCAAAAAGCGGCAGAATTGCTCTTATTAGGCGAAAGTTTTACCGCAGAGACAGCATATGAGCTCAATATCATCAATCGTGTGGTTGAACAGTCGGATTTAGATAACTTTGTGTTAAGCCAAGCTAAAAAGTTAGCGGCTAAGCCACCATTGGCCATGCAAGCATCTAAAAAGTTACTACGATACAATCAAGCAGAAGTGAAACAGCAAATGCTTACTGAGCTTGAGTTATTTAGTGAAAGGTTAAAAAGTGATGAAGCGAAAGCCTGCTTCCAAGCATTTTTATCTCGCTAATCAATTTGGGCCATTAAGTCGGCTCATCTAAAACCTGCTTGGTAATCAACTGACGATGCAAGCAATCTCAGTTAGGGGCGGTGATGACCATCACTGTCCCTTACATTAATAGCGAGACTGTTGCTGACTTACGATAATGACAGCGATAAAGTAACCTATTAGGCCAACAGTTGGACTTAAAAAAATAGCGATAAACGTTAATACACGCGTCCACATGACAGACCAACCGAATTGTTTTGCTACCGAAAGGCATGCGCCGCACACTAATCGTTTTTTAGCTTTCAAATAGTTCTCTACATCTGACATGTTCATTCTTTTTCTCCTACTAAACCAGCTTGGTTAAATTCTGCTGAGATCGCATCTACATGGCTAAATTGGTACCGCTGCAACCCGCAAATCAAAAGTGAACACACAATAAAACTGATTACGGGAAGCAGAAGAAGTGAAATCAACGGATCTGCTAAATGAAATATCATCATTAAATCCATGAATTAGTCCTCGTTACTGGCTAATACTGATTCCGCATTTTCTTCCTGTGCTGACTCAGCTAATTCTAGTGAGCTATTTAAAGCAAACACTTGCTCAGCGATTTGACTATGCAGTGACAATACAATTTCTTGTTTCGCTGTTTGCAGCATTTCTGTTGCAGTTTCACTGATTCGAGTTTCTAACACATGAATCACATCGGCACTGTTCAAATCGTTTGCTTGTGCTCCCATACTTGCTGTTGCAAGCAGTGCAACCAAAGCTGCTTTTTTCATGACACTTTTTGCTGATGAAGTTGCATTAGTGTTTGTCGATAATAATGAACCAGTTGTATTTGTAGTTGAGTTAAACATGATGTCTTCCTTTTCATTTGTTGGGTACACCATGGTTACTACAAGCTGCGTGCCAAGTTTTAAAATATTTTTTAAACCTTGATTTATAAGGGTTTTTATCAAAAATCTTTCTTATCGACTAAAAAGCGCATTGAGCGTTTTTTAAACTATTAGTATTTTTAACCACAAAAATAGTGAAATTAGCTAAAACTTAATTAGCCAAATAACAGTCACAAAAAAAGCGCCCTATAAAGACGCTTTTAAAAGTTAATTTTGCTCGACAGCAGCATCATGTAAGCGATACTAATAGCCTAAATGCCAATGCAAGATAATCATTCACAACTATCAAAGCTTGTTGTTAGGATAAAAGGTCACATCAGCAGGTGGGCGACTTTGCTCCATTCTTGCCACTGCGTCCCAAATAACCGAGACACCAGCACCAGCTTTATGAGCATTCTCACTTAAATGTCTGCGCCATCCTCTTGAGCCTGGTAAACCTTGAAATAAACCAATCATATGACGAGTGATATGATTTAACCGTCCGCCCTGCGCTAAATGTTGCTCAATATAAGGCATCATTTGTTCAATAACCTGCTCACGGGTAATGACGGGTTTATCATCACCATAGATAACTTGGTCAACCTTAGCGAGTAAATAAGGGTTCTGATATGCCTCACGGCCTATCATCACACCATCTAATTGCTCTAGGTGCGTTAACGAATCTTCTAAGGTTTTTACACCGCCGTTAATACTGATATTCAAATCGGCATAATCACGCTTTAACTGGTATACACGCTCATAATTAAGTTCAGGTATTTCCCGGTTCTCTTTTGGGCTTAATCCTTGTAACCACGCTTTTCGAGCATGCACAATAAAGGTGTCGCAGCCAACCGCTTTTACCGTATCAACAAAATCAGTGAGAAATTGATAACTGTCTTGCTCATCGATACCGATTCGAGTTTTAACCGTTACAGGGATATCAGCAACTTGCTTCATCGCATCAACACACTCAGCCACAAGTTGTGGCTCGCCCATTAAACAGGCACCAAAACGGCCATTCTGGACTCGATCAGAAGGACAACCCACATTGAGGTTAATCTCATCATAGCCGCGCTCAAACGCTAACTTGGCGCACGTAGCTAAGTCTTTTGGATTTGAACCGCCCAATTGAAGCGCGACAGGATGCTCTTCTTCGTTATACGCCAAGTAATCGCCTTGACCATGAATAATTGCACCTGTGGTGACCATCTCGGTATACAGCACGGTATTCGCTGACATCAACCGAGCAAAATAGCGATAATGTCTATCAGTCCAATCAAGCATAGGGGCAATAGAGAGTGCTCTGTTTAACTTCTTGTTTGTCACAACTAACTCAACCTTTTTACAAATCAATTGGTTAAACCAAAATCTATCGATTACAACCAGCTTAAATAAAATGCCTTTCAGGCCTATTCTTACTTTTCAGTCCGTTTGGGGAACCTGATCCACCTCTTCTAAGGTGGTTTATTATAAACAACGGAGCATACAAAAAGACGAATTATACCATTAATAAGCGTACAAGAAAGAAAGCAACCGCTTATTACACGACAATCAGAATGACAGGTAAACTTAATCCAGCTATGACCTCTACTTTTGTCCCCAACTTTCCTCATTCTGAGCTGCCAATTTGAACTCTTTTACTAACCAGTTGGAGTTATTGAAATGTAAATGTTGGTAAATTTGCCCCCTTAACCAAATTGAACAGCCCCCTAGGAATTAACAACACGCTTACAACCGATAATTTCCACAAAGACAAAATAAAAACTTAAAGCGATTACCACAATATTAAATAATAGATATAAATCAACGATATAGCATTTATCCTAAATAGGAAAAAATCTATTTTTAACGCTTTCAATTAATTTACATTGTCAAACTAAAATTTACAAATAGTTGCGATCACGATCGTAAAACTAAAAACATGTATCAAGTCGTGATGAGAATGATTTGCATTTGTAACAATGCAGTATCAAAATGCCCGCGAATATAAATTGATAATAAATAGGACTTTCTGATGGCGAAGCATACATTCCCGATCGCACCTTTAGCTATTGCTGTAGTTTCCGCATTACTAACAGCATGTGGTGGAGGCTCTTCAGACTCAAACTCTGCACCAGTATTTGACACAGCTTCACTGGCTGTAACTGTGCAAGAAGACACTAGTTTTGATGGTAATTTAATCGCCACTGATGAAAATAGCGATCAAATCACCTTTTCTATTACTCAGACGCCTGAAAATGGGTCACTTTCATTGAGTGCTGATGGAAGCTACAGTTATACGCCAGCAGTTGATTTTTTTGGTACAGACACCGCAACAGTACAAGCAAATGATGGAACGGTTGCCACCTCAGCAAATCTGGTATTCACTGTCACCAATGTGAATGACATCCCCGTAATTGTAAGTAGCAGCATCGCTGTGAATGCAAATGGTGTGACAGAAGGACAAATTGTGGCGACGGATGCTGACGATGACGATCTAAGCTACAGCATTGAAGCTGCCCCAGAATCAGGAACATTAACACTTGATGCAATAACGGGCTCATTCACTTACACCGCAGACCCATTATCATTTGCCAAATCTTTTACAGTAGGTGTCACCGATGGGCATTCTGACATGCTCACAGCCGTTATTGAGCTTAAGCCTAGCTACGAAACTAATCAGCAAAAGCAAGATTATTACTACGCTTCCGAATTATCACATCTTAAGCAGTCTCAGGCATTAATTGATAGCCTTGAACAAGACAATCTAGCTGACCCAGCCTACCTTGCGTTAGCACGCGGTTATGCCAATGCAGGCTTTACTGACGAAAGTAGCCGTATTGTCAATGAAGATATTATTAATCAAGACAACAAAGCCAGAGCATTAAAAGATATTGCATCTGACTATAATGACAATGGTTTATTTGACCAAGGAGACACACTTCGTGATGAGGCATTAAAAGTCTACAATATCTACGTCGCAGACAAAGGCTTTAGTAGCTTCAATACCTCAGATGGTGGATTTTACCTTTCTCTATTAGGCGATTATCAAGACAGCGGCAATGAACTAGGCGCCGAAAATGTATTAGCAACGCTTGAGCTGATTAAAGAAGCACTAAAATCTGATGAATATACGACAAGTTATGGCTATTTACTGACTAGCAACCGTAATTATGTCGAGGCATTGCAAGCACAATACTTGGCGGATAAAACAGAGGCGAATCGACTTAAATTTGTTGCTTCCGTTGATCATTTTGTCGAGTACATTGAAGATATCGGTTATGAGTATTTACCCTCTTCAAAAACCAATGCCGGAAGCCCTGATTATTATAGACGAGCATTTTATTACGGCTGGGCGCTTGAATACTATGTTCGTGCAGGCGAAGAGCTTAAAAGTAAGGAGCTCATCGCGCGGATAATTTCTCTACACGGTGAGGTAACTTACGATGAAGAATATAATCGTCCAGCGAATGAGTATGCGGAATATACCAAAGAGAACGGCGTCGCTTATGCATTACAACTCGCGGCCGGTCCACTAGAACTGTTTTACCCTAACATAACACCGAACCCAGCTTTAGCGATTGTAGCAGGTTCCGAATTCTTAGATCGGTATGAATCAACGGTTCAGGAAGAGATTGACGATTATCATGGGTTATCAATCATACTTGAGGGTGGCAGTGTTGAAACCGCAACAGACTATTTAATTGCTCTATCACCAGATGCTTACCGAACACAGTTCAGAGCCGTTGCAGAGCAAACAATTACCAGCCCAGGATTAACCACACACCTTATTAATTATGGTATGTATGATGAAGCCAAACAGGCTATTGAAGTTGCCAAAGGCATTCTTACCAGTGAAGAAATGATTAATGAAAGGCTGACGTCTCCAGCCTACATTGTTGGCGACTGGGGCTGTGGTAAATTGATCGAATTACTCCAACGGATGGATGCTCAAGATGATGCCAAAGCATTATTCCCAACCTGCCATCAACTATTAACTGATAACTACCCGAACAACGCAGAAGGCCTTACAACCTCTAACCTGTTAGATGCACGACAGAAGTTGATGAGCATTGCTGGTAAGGTCGATGAGTCAGAAGTCGCAGCAGCCACGACCATTGAAGCACTATCGTTGATCGACATAGTCAGTGATTTTGAAGACCGCATTGAATGGCGTTACGAATTTGCCCAAAGCGCTGCACTTAACGGCTTGTTAATGAGTGCTGCTGAGCAAACTACAACATTAGTAAACGAATATATAGCCGGATATGAGGCATTTGTTGCTGCAGAAGATGGCGATGAAGAAGCAGGGTTAGACTTAGGTATTGATATACTTGAGCAACTTGCTAGCCCTGATGATTTTAATACCTCTACCGATGCGTACTCTGTGGTAACACAAATGCGTTATCACGCAGCATCGGATGAATATGCGACAAGTTTAGCCAGCATACAAGCTGATATTGCAAAGCTAATTAGTTTCATTGATACCAAGGTGCAAACACAAACCGCAACCATTCAAGCTAATATTTACGAGGATTCGGTCGCCCTACTTGCTGGAGCGCGTAACTACGATTTAGCAAAAGAGATCATTGCTCGAGATGCCAATGCAGAAGCTGCTCAATTAGAGCTTACCTCTGTATTAGCTGAAGAAATCGCCCTACAAGAAGATTTCCCTGCAACTGTTGCAGCTAACGTCGATACAGATCAAGACGGTAAGCCTAACTTCTTCATCAGCACAGCAACTGAAGAACAAATCACCGCTTCTGGCTTGACCGCTGATGATGATACTGACGGTGACGGTATTCTTGACAGCGAAGATGTTAATCCACTATTGCCTGATAACGCGCAGTAACGGTTAACACTATGAAGTTAACACTTAATCCTGTATACGTCAGCATGATGCTGGCGTTAAACCTAACGGTAACCTTTTCCGCTTTTGCGGAAGAGGTTGACTCTTTTGAACAGCAACAACAAACAATCCTAGCAAGCACTAAAAAGACTGCTGAATTATGGCAGAGCTGTGCTCAGCACTTACGTTTTCCCGAAGCGAAGTTACTGAGCGACGAGCAAGCAAAATTAATGAAAGGCTGCCTTAACAATGACGGAACACCTGTTGAGGTGATAGAAGTCACAGGTCGTTACTTTGGCCCAGAAGTACTTGAAGCACAAGGTAGAATATTCCTATCTCAGGATTTCATTGAAAATGCCCCTATTGGCAATGGTGACATTACTGAGCTATTAAAAGGTCTTCCGGGTATTCAAACCAGTGAAGCTGACAATAGCTTATCGAGTCTAACGGACATTCGTTCGCGTGAGGTATCTATTTCTGGCGGTAAAGCCTACCAAAATGGATTTTTTATAGACGGAATGAACGTCAATAGCCGTATCGACCCTGGTAGCTCTTCATTAGCCACAAGTAGCCAAAACTCAGTAGCGGGTCATACAAACGAGTTCTTCTTAAACAAAGACTTAGTAGAAAGCATTACCGTCTATGATTCTAACATTCCGGTGGAGTATGGCGAGTTTGTGGGTGGTGTTGTGGAATCTCAAAGTAAAGATGCCTGGGATTTACCCGCGGTAAGACTGGGGTACCGAGGCACTAGTTCTGATTGGGTGGAGTTCCATGATATCTATGGCGATAACGACGACCCTTCGGAATCAACTTTTGACAAGCCGGTATATGACAAACACCAATACAAACTTCAACTCGCTAAGAAGCTGGAAGATGGCCGAGGTATTGGTCTAAATGTTAATCACACCACATCGACACAGAGTATCGAGTCCCTTGGCGTATTAGAAGATACCGAGAGTACAAACTCGAACGTGATGTTGAAGTACGACTCTGAACTAGATTGGTTTGATCACCTCAGTGTATCAGCGCTTTATGCCCCTTTTGAAAACCACGATATTCTCACTGACACCTTAAATAGTGAGTACACAACCAAAGGGGGTGGCTATGCACTAAACGCGGTGGGATATCGAAACCTTGGTTGGGCCGACTGGAAAATTACTGCTAACAGTCGTTACAGTGAAAATAGCCGCACAGCACCTCAAGATTACTTCTCTTGGGCGAATGTTCCAGGAAAAGATTGGGCTGATCCTTGGGCGACCGTATCTAAAGAAGGTGCTTATGGTGATCTCGATACCCAACAAATCACCTATTCGTTAAATAACAAGTTTGATTTTGACGCCAACTTTTGGGACTTAGACCATCAATTTAGTATGGGTCTACAATTAGAAAGTCAGCAAATATTGCGTGATCGAGAGCAGCAAGCTGTGACCTATTCTAACGCTAGAATAAACAGTCAAGTGAATTGTAATGGCAACAATTACGATTGTATTGAACAGTCAAATAACACCTCTATTGAAGAGCTGGAAGCCATATTAGGTGAGCCATTTGATCCAACCAACCCTGAACACCTCGCGCTTTATGAAAAGTCAGTCGGTACAACGGGACAGTTTTTTCAACGGCGAGTTATTTATCAAGAGGAACATATTGATGTCACTGTGCGTAAAGCATCAATGTACATTCAAGATGTGATCGAGTGGGACAACCTAAAACTAAATTTAGGTTTGCGTTATGACACTGAAGATTTCTTTGGTAATCATAATATCGCGCCACGTATTTCCGGTGGTTATGACCTTTTTGGCGACAACCAAACCTTAATCACTTTTGGTGCTAGCCGCTATTACGATGCAAATTTAACAACCTATGCAATTCGCGAGCAGCAGTTACCTTATATCACCCAATACCGTGACTCATACAATAATGTTGTCGGTGATTGGATTGATGACAGCGAGCAAGACTTAACGCGGTATCGATACGACGGCGTAAAAACCCCCTATTCTGATGAATTAACCTTGGGCTGGAAACAAGAACTGCTCGGTGGTTTCTTGTCCTTGCGTGGCGTTTGGCGCCAAAACAAGGATGAAATTGGTCAGGGTGACTCTGTTAGAGAAGGAGGCTATACCTATCTTTATCAAGTTAACAAAGGTGAGAGCGAGCAAAAGCGTATTTCCCTGTCTTGGAATGGCCAATGGCGCAATCATAGTTTCTGGGCGAATACTTCTTGGTCTGAAACTTATACGAGTCAGGAAAGCTATGATGACAATATCGACGATACACCAGCTGAAGATATTGTTGCTTATGAAACCACTATCATTAATGAAGATGGCACAGAAGAAACAATTTATACCGCTGTTTCTCTAGACGACCTTGACCGACTTGCATCAAATTATGCACGCCCTTGGATAGTTAATATGGGCTGGACCGCCAAGTGGACTGATGATTTACAAACGACGTTAACCGCAACATACACCCAAGGCTACACGTCTGTATCAGCAACTTCAGAAGTACATGAATTTGAAGATATTATTGAGACAACCCCTTCAGGTGAATTGTTACCCCTCGAAGCGACTATTTATAGGGAGTTTGAATACGATGATGCCATTTTATTTAATGCATCATTACGCTACCGATTACCTGATTTCAATAAGCACGGCCTAGCCTTGAGCTTTGATATAAGTAACTTATTAGACAGCAGAACATATTCGGTATTACCAGGTGAGTCTGGGGTTGAGGTTGGCCGAAGTTTCTGGCTAGGCATAAATTATACCTATGACTAAAGACACAGCATAAGTTGCAACAAAGCTAGACCTGCGTGTTGGTAAGCTATTTAGTTTACCAATACGCTGAACATCCTAAACCTAACTTACGGTTATTAAATTAAATAGCCTAATTAATATTTTGTATTCCAGATTTAATTGATAACAATCACGCATAAACACGATGTAAATGTTATCAACGATATGTCTGGATCTTTTTTAACTAGTTCGTGATGCGAACATAACTTTCTCCTAATGTGCACTCAATGAATGAATACAGAAAAATGCTGACGAGCTGTGCTCGTCTTATCGCTTGTATTGTTGTCTTCATAAGCGTTACTTGTTCAGCCCAATACCAATGGGATCCCGCTTTGACTACGGGCAAGTTAGACAATGGACTACAGTACGTTATCTACAACAGTGATAAAAAAACTGATCCTTTTAATATACGCTTGATTGTTAACGCAGGCTCCGTAGACGAAAAACAACGCGCAGGTGTTGCGCATATGCTTGAGCATATGGTCTTTCATAAAACTCAGAACCACCCAGAAGGGATCCACAACTATCTCGAAAAACTGGGGTGGAAAACAGGTTTGCAAGTTAACGCAATGACTCGTCAAACTGAAACTCAATACATGATCCGAACTCGGCCAAATGATGCATTAGATATGCAAGGATCACTTGCATTAATGTCACAACTTGCAGGCCACGCCACCTTAGATGCAGCTGATTGGCAGCGAGAACGAGGAGTAATTGTTGAAGAGTGGCGTCAGGGAAATGGGCTAGCTGATGAAGTTAACCAGCTAAAAAAAGCGGTTGTAAGAAATAACTCCCGTTATGTTGATCGCCCTACTATTGGTACTTATGAATCAATTAAACAAGCCGATATCAGTGAGCTAAGAGATTTCTACAACACATTTTATGTCGCGAGTAATATGAAATTAGTCATCTCTGGTTATCTCGATGTCGCAAAAACTGAGCACGCTATTCAGCATTCGTTTGGCCTTTTACCATCAAAACCACAGCCTAAACGCGACTATGTGGCTTTGCCTTTATCGCCTAAGCTATATATAGATAAAGTGCAGCATCCTAAAGGTAGCACTTCCATGGTGGTTTATGGATTGCGTATGCCAATGCCTGACCGTACAACAGAGCAAGGTCAGTACACGTATTTACAAAATTACTTCTTACGTAAAATGATGAGAAATCAAATACGACGAAATAAATCATTAGTTGATTCTGATGATATTGAAAGCCTTAGCCTTACTGTCAAAGAGCCAACAAATAACCGTCTGATTGTTGCTATTGCCTCTCGCACTCATAATCATGAATTAGGCCTCAAAGTTGTAGCAACTGAATTGGCTCGGCTATACCGAGATGGTTTAGATAAGCAAGAATTTATCCAAATACGAGACAAAGCAAAAGAGATTAATAGTCGCAATATTAAAGCCGCAAAGCATCGTGATTTTGCCGCTTGGGAAGATAAAATTACTGAAGCGTTTGTACAAGGCAGCTTGTTAGAGTCGCCAGTTGCACGTAGCGAGCGCACTCATCAATGGTTGAATAAGATGACCTTTGAAGAGCTTAACGCACGCATGCGTGAAATGCTTGATGCTGAAGACAACTTTTTATACTTCCAAGCTGGTGGCGATCAACAAATCACACTACCAACAACTGCAGAAGTTCGTCAATTGCAGGCTGATATCCAAGAAAATATCAATACTCTTGAAAAAAGTGTGTTGCTAGCCGATGTCAAACCCAAAGCAGCCCAAGCCATCAATACAGCCTCGGACTCAGAAGTAACGACACCTAATCTGCCAAAAGTGACCTCAAAACCTGGTAGTTGGTCTCCACTTGAATCTGAGCAGTGGCAATATCAACAGCAAACATTAACCTTAAGAAAATACCAGCTAAGCAATGGTGACCAACTGTTGTGGCTTAACAAACCTACCTCTGATAATAAACTGTATATCAAAGCGTTAACTCAAGTAGGTTTTCAAAACAACGCGATGCCAGCGTGGCTTGCTCAAACCAGTATACAGTTGTGGCAACAGAGTGGTTTAGCGCAATGGAGTGAAACTGAGTGGCAACAATGGCAAGTGGATAATCCACATTGGCAATGGGAATTTAAAGCCAATGAGTTGGATTTAGCTGCTGTTATAGCACCCGATCAATTAGCAACCTTAATGCAGTTATATCATTTACGAATGAGTACAGGTATTGATAAAGGTGCCTGGGAGTCAGTTAAAAATGACGTTGTTCAACAGGCAAACCGAATTCAACCAAAATCGCAATTTGTCAATCAACAACGTTTTGGTGAATCAACGCTTGATGACATTAACCAAGTTGACGTTGATGCCTTAAACCAAGCAAAAATTGAAGAGCAAGCCAAAACTATCTTATCGCAACCAGTCACCTTCTATATCATTGGGGAATTATCGCAAACTGATTTAGAACAGCAAATGAGTCACTCATTAGCAAATATTAGCCGCAAAGCGAGTTTGGATAACAGCAGCAGCATGCAACTTCCAGCTAACCGTGTTGAGTATATTCAAAGCCATGACCAGCAAAAAGCCGAGATTAGTCAGTACGGGTATTTACCGATGCAGTGGACCCCCGAAAATGCATTCTTAGTATCAACGCTGACACCTATTGCGAAAAAATGCTTAAGAAGAAACTCAGGCAAGAACTCGGCGGCATTTATTCTATCAAATTTGAAATGCGCTTAGATCCTCAGCAGAACAGAGTGGAAACCGAAGTGCATTACACTTGCGCACCAGAGCGTGCTGATGAATTACTTACTGCGACGAATGAAGTGCTTAACAACCTGTCTTCCGCTATTGCTGAACAAGATTTACAACGTATTGTGGAAGATATCTATTTTGCAGAAAAAAGCCGTAATAACAATGCTAACACTTGGCTGAGAAGACTTATTTTATCTGACAAACGATATAAAAATGCTAGCTATATCAAGCGGTCTGGACAATTACACGAACAGGTAACCCTTGAAGGCTTAGAAGTACTAGCCAAACAAATCTTCCCATTACCACATCGATTAACCTTCATCGATATGCCCGGAGGAAAAAATTATAGATGATACGTCGGCCACTCAATATAACAGTGGCCGAGTTATTGATTTTAATAACGACCAAGACATAACAGTAGGACAAAACATGAAAGCAAAAAAATGATTGCCGCAGCAATTTTCTTCAGCACCTTAGCCGGCACTGCGCAGGCGGCAACAGACTTTGGTGAAGGTGTGAATAGAGACTACCTAGTACCAGTATCGACCTTGATGGACTCGCCAGAGGATTACCTTGAAAACACGGTTACTATTGAAGGAACCATTGTCGGAGTATGTGAGCACCGTGGTTGTTGGATGACCATTGCCTCTGACAAGCGATTTCAAACATTGCGAATAAAAGTGAAAGACGGCGAAATGGTATTTCCATTAACTGCTCGTGGTAAAAAAGCGTTAGCGACTGGAAAACTACAAGCGCTTCGATACGATCTTGAGCAAACTCGTGAGATTAAAGCGCATTACGCTAAAGAAGCTGGCGAAGCATTCGATCCTGCATCAGTTACAGAGGCAATGACCATGTATCAACTGGTACCGACAGGAGTCAGTATCCTTGATTAAATGGTTTAAAGGTATTAATTGGTATCGTCTTAATCGAAACTTACATCGTGATATTGGATATTTTTGCATTGGTTTTTCAATCATCTTTGCGGTATCAGGGATTGCGGTTAATCATATTGCCGATTGGAACCCTAATTATGCTGTAGAGAAACAGACTAAGCAGGTTGATGACAGTGACTGGTTAGCACTTGATGATCAACAAATTATTCAGCGAATGCAGAACAGTTTTGGATTAACACAAACGGTAAAGTCCAGCTTTTGGCAGAATAAGAATCAGTTTGAAGTTTTTCTCGATGATGGCGATACACTGTTTTGGGATAGGCGACATCATCTGGTGAGCTATCAAGATATTGAGCCTAGAGTGATCCTTCAGGCATTGAACAAGTTGCACTTGAATGAAACACGCAATGCATGGGTGTATTTCTCTGACTTGTTTGCTGGCATGTTGATATTTTTGGCACTATCAGCCTTGTTTATGGTCAAAGGGAAGCACGGTCCAGCCAAGCCAAAATCCATTTTATTGATGAGTTTAGGCGTGTTCATTCCCGCCTTTTTCTTATTTTTATCCTGACACAGGTATTATAAACAATGCTTATTGAGTCCTTGAATAAAGAGCTCAATAAGCATTTAAATTAGAAACTAATTGAGTGTAAATCGTATACCTTTCCTGCAATATTTATAACTTAAATCATAACTAATCAAAGCGTTAATGACAGAAGCTAATGCAAGATCGTTTCAGTAATAAAATTAGTAGTTGAATTAAAAGGGCTGATTAACCATGACCCAAAACTGGCTTTCATCGCCTCCTGTGACAAAGTCGGTACGAATAACGATACTTTCAACTTCAAATCGAATACTTGCGCCATAAGCCGTTTTCATCTCTTCATGGAGAGAATCGAAGCTGAACTCATCACTGACATTACCCGCTTCTAACAATAACGCCCATTGCCACCAAGGTACGTTATACAAATTAAACACAGGTAGATTCTGCAGGGGTTGCCAACGAGGAGTGATACGATATTCTAAAGCATAATTAACTGCACTACGGCCAGTAAATTGCTTTGAGTCGTACCCTCTAAGTCGATCAAAACCACCCAAGGAGACGCCAGCAAAACTCGGCGGACGCTTAAATTCTTGTGTACTATTGTCAATATCATTCCAAGTTGGCGTATCGGCAATATAAACATTGGTAGCTAATACTTGATCTTCAAACCAAGCATTGCTCCCAAGTGACAAAAATGCACTTTGCTCAAATTCCCACATCAACCAATTTGGGTCATCATTTATATCGCTACCACGGGTAATGGTTAAATTACTCTCACCACCTTGGCTACTATTATTAGCTGAATCACGGTTATCCCAGTTAAGCGACAACTCAAAACCTCTGGCTTCATCAGGTAAGTAATCCAAGGCTTCTAACTCACGATATTTGTTAAAGGGAGTTAAACTAATGCTTGTGACACCAGATTCTAATGGATTCCAGCTCACTGCATTTTTCTTTCTCGCTAACGAGGCTGCTGCGCCATTTTTGCCACCAGCAAAAGGCAGGACATATTTAATATGTAGTTTTGAAAAACCTTCATCACCAACACTGATTATTCGCTCACTATCATTAGCCTTTGGTGCTTGTGGCGCTTGTGGTAAGTAGTAAATTCCTTGTTCATAGTGACCACGAAATACCTCAGCACTAAACAGCCATTGATCAAGTTTAGGTAATTGATAATTATAAAATCCAGCATAAGTTAACCAGCTGTCATTTGCAGAGTATAGGCCAATGCCTAAAGCGACTGCTTGCGCTTGGCCAGCATGCTTTACTAATCCTGCAGCGCCAAATGTGGTGCTAAGGGTTTCTGTTGAAAAAACAATAGGAACAGCGACAAACTCAGGATCATATTGATGATTTGATTGTGGTTCAGACTGCTTTTGAGCCGTTTGATTAGCGTCTTCAGTATCTCTAGCCGCTTCATCATGAGGCAACTCTACCGATACAGTGGCCCCTTCTGACGCCAATGTTTGTATATTGGGTGTTTCAATATCGCTACTCTGTGAGATCACAGAGCTTGCTTGAGCCACACTATTTACGCTTAATAAAAGGCAATAAATCAATACTACAGATTTATACAACTGCACCTAATTTTCCTTCTAATACAGGCTAACTATTGACTTAATTAACCTGCAACATCTAGTTTCACAACGAAAATTACTGACAAATGTTATTGCTGTAAATCTACTACAACTCTGGGAGTCAGTTTAGTCACAAGCTCATAAGCAATGGTGCCTATGTGCTCCGCAACTTCTTCAACGGCAAGCGCCTTGCCCCATAACTGAACAAGATCGCCAACCTTATCTGTAGCATCTTTACCTAAATCCACTGTCAGCATATCCATAGATACACGACCAACGATCGGTACTCTTCGACCATTTAACCAAACAGGGGTGCCTTCTGGAGCATTACGAGGATATCCATCACCATAACCAATGGCAACAACGCCAAGTCGAGTATCATTATCAGCGGTCCAATGGGCGCCATAACCAACACTTTCTCCGGCTTTATGTTCCCTGACAGCAATCAGGTTAGACACTAATTCCATGGCAGGTGTAAGTCCATGATGGGTGCCTTTGTCACCGAAAACAGGTGAAACACCATATAATGCAATGCCAGGTCTAATCCAGTCGCACTGGCTGTGCGGCCAGAACAATGTAGCAGCAGAATTCGCCAAAGTTACATCACCAGGTAAGCCTTTAATCAGCTGCTCAAACGCATCAATTTGACGTTGTGTTAATGCATTATCGGGTTCATCAGCGCAGGCAAAATGTGTCATTAAGTGAATTGGCTTAGCCACATTAGGACAAGTAAGCAGACGTTGATATATCTCGTTAAATTGCTCTAAATCGAAGCCTAAACGGTGCATACCTGTGTCCACTTTCATCCACACAATAATCGGCTTAGATAAGGACGACTGTTCTAACATTTCTAACTGAGACTCGTGATGTACAACCGTATCAATTTGATGCTCTACCAGCAAAGGAAGATCTGATTGGCGAAAACACCCCTCTAACAGTAATAATTTTGCACTCACGCCGCCAGCGCGAAGTTGTAGCGCTTCTTCCAGCCTTGCTAAGCCAAACCCATCAGCATTATCAACACATTGGGCGACATTTAATAAACCATGTCCATAACCATTGGCTTTAACAACAGCCATGACCTTACTATTCGGCGCAATTTCTCGCAGCCGAGTGAGGTTATTCTGTAGCGCTTGACGACTGATTTCTGCGCGTGGAAAAGGTTTCAAATACTTAGCCTTATTTTGCTGTAGTTATATGTTACTTATTGCCTAACAGCATTCAAAAAATTAGCCTCTGTTAATTATAACAGAGGCTTGAATATCACAGGTTATTTGGTGCGGTCATTAAGCTGACTTAGGCAGCTTTAATCTTCATCAAATATCTGAGTGCCAGAATAATTATCAAAGCGTGAAAACTGGCCTTGGAAGGTCAAAGGCACACGACCAATTGGGCCGTTACGCTGTTTACCGATAATAATTTCTGCGACACCTTTTTGTTCAGAATCATCGTTATACACTTCATCACGATAAATAAACATGATCAAATCCGCATCTTGCTCAATCGATCCTGATTCACGTAAATCTGAGTTAACAGGTCGCTTATCGGCACGTTGCTCCAGCGAGCGGTTAAGCTGCGATAATGCAATCACTGGGATCTCTAATTCTTTGGCTAACGATTTAAGTGAGCGGGAAATTTCGGCAATCTCTAAGGTACGGTTATCTTTTAATGACGGCACTTGCATTAACTGCAAGTAATCGATCATGATCATAGATAAACCACCATACTCACGAGCAATTCGGCGTGCACGACTGCGAACCTCTGTAGGAGTAAGACCAGAGCCATCATCGATATACATTTTACCTTGCTCAAGCATTATGCCCATGGTCGATGATACACGTGCCCAATCTTCATCATCCAATTGTCCGGTACGAATTTTCGTTTGGTCGACTCGACCTAATGACGCCAACATACGCATCATGATTTGTTCTGACGGCATTTCTAAGCTGAAAATCAGTACAGGTTTATCTTCGTTCATCGCCGCTTGTTCACACAAGTTCATCGCAAAGGTCGTTTTACCCATCGATGGACGCGCAGCGACAATCACCAAATCGCCAGATTGAAAACCCGCTGTCATTTTATCTAGGTCACTAAAGCCACTCGAAACTCCTGTCACACCGTTTTGAGGGTTGTTATATAACTGCTCAATTTTATCAACGGTTTTCTCAAGGATTGATTTAATTCCTTCAGGGCCTTCATTAGCATTAGCGCGAGACTCAGCAATTTTAAATACTTTGGTTTCTGCTAAATCCAATAAATCACTTGAATTGCGGCCTTCGGGGTTATAGCCTGCATCAGCAATTTCGTGTGCAACGCCAATCATGTCCCTGACAACAGCACGTTCACGAACGATATCAGCGTAAGATAAAATATTACCTGCACTTGGCGTGTTTTTGGCAATTTCACCTAAATAAGCAAAGCCACCAGCATCTTCAAGTTGATCTTCAACTTCTAATCGCTCAGATACAGTAATTAAATCGATCGGTTGGCCGGTTTCAACCAAACGGCTCATTGCCGCATAAATCATGCGGTGAGAGCGGGAGTAAAAATCTTCAGCCACAATCGCTTCAGCAACACGATCCCAAGCATCGGCATCCAGCATTAAGCCACCTAAAACTGATTGCTCAGCTTCAATGGAATGCGGCGGCAATTTAAGCGCATCGACTTGAGCGTCTTTTAACCTTTCTTTTGCCTTAAAAACACCTTTTTGTGACATTAAAACTCCCAATTCCCAACCTGTTTGTAAAATATGGTATAACACCGAGGTCATGCAAACATGTCGCATATATCAATACATGAGACATCAACCGCTGATGCGGATAAACAATAATAATATAAGGAAAGAACATGCGTATTGCACTCGTTGCAGCCCTTGTGCTGTCTTCTGGGTTAGCTCAAGCCGATGAAGGCCAATGGCAACCCTATCAAATGCCTTCTATTGCAGATAAATTAGCACAACGCGGCATCGAAATTCCTGCAAAACAGCTTGCAGACTTAACACAATATCCAATGAATGCTGTCGTCGGTCTAGGCTATTGTACCGCCAGTTTCGTCTCTCCCCAAGGGCTAGTTGTTACCAATCATCATTGTGCTTATAGAGCAATACAATATAACAGTAAAACTGAGCACAACTACCTTGAAGAAGGTTTTCTTGCTAACACTAAAGCAGAAGAACCTTCAGCTGGCCTCAACGAGCGATTATACATTACCGAAGCCGTTACGGATGTAACTAAAAGCGTAAATGCCAATTTAAGTGCAGATCCATTAACTCGCTATCAAGATATTCAATCAAACCGTAAAGCATTAATTAAAGAGTGTGAAACCGATGAAAACTATCGCTGTTCGGTAAGTAGTTTCCACAATGGTTTAGAATACTATTTGATTAAACAACTTATCATCCGCGATGTGCGCCTTGTGTATGCACCACCAGAAAGTGTTGGGGCATTTGGTGGCGATATTGATAACTACGAATACCCACGCCATTCTGGCGACTTTACCTTTTTGCGTGCTTACGTCGGTAAAGATGGAAAACCAGCCGTATATTCAGAGGACAATGTTCCTTTTGAGCCAAAAAGCTACCTTAAGATTAATGCTGACGGCGTAAAAGCAGGTGATGGTGTGTTTGCAGCAGGTTACCCTGGTGCAACAAGTCGTTATCGCCTAACAAGTGAGCTTGAGTTTGCTAGTGATTGGATGTACCCAACCTATGCAAAACGCTATCAATTACAGATTGATACCATTAACAGCATGGCTGCGACAGATAACGCTATCGCCATCAAATATGCGGGCAATTTAGCATCAATGGCAAACCGGATGAAAAAGCTTAACGGTTTACTTGATGGCTTTAAAGCAACCGATATTGTTGGTATTAAACAAACTCGTGAAGATGACTTTTTAGCTTGGCTAAAAAAGGATACTCAAGCTAATCAAAATCTCATCACTGAATTAGAATCTTTATTAGCCGAGCAGCAAACGCAAGTTCAAACTGATTATTATTTTAATAATGCACAATCTAGTGCGTTATTGTCTGCCGCTAAGAAGTTATACCGACTCGCTAAAGAAAAGCAGCTTCCTGATGCCAAACGTGAACAAGGTTTCCAAGAACGTGACATGAAAATGTTTGCTGCGAACTTAAAGCGTCTTGAGCGCAGCTTTGATGTGTCGGTTGATAAAACACTTTGGCTCCAAGATTTAAATGCATATATGGGGCAAAACCAACGCGTCGAAATTTTGGATAATGCATTAAACCAAATCTCTGATGCACAGGAGTTATCAGATAAACTTGATGGTTATTACGCATTAACTGGTCTCACCGATAAAGAAAAGCGCTTAGCGTGGATGGAAAAGGATGCCGAAGCATTCGAAACCAGTGCCGACCCATTTATCCGCTTAGCCGTCGCCCTTCATGACACCAATATGGCGCAGGAAAAAGCCGAAAAGACATTAAAAGGAAAACTGTCTACCGCTCGTCCTGAGTATATGAAAGCTGTGATTGCTTATTACAAGTCAAATGACTGGCCAGTATACCCAGATGCGAACAGAACATTGCGTATCACCTACGGTATGGTCGATGGTTATCAATCCCGTGATGCACTTTACAAACAACCATTCACACGCCTTGAAGGGATTGTAGGTAAGCATACGGGTGAAGAGCCATTTAATGCACCGAAAAAATTATTGGATGCCATTGCAACAAATGATTACGGTAAGCACACTGTGGCTTCAGTTTATCAAGACCCTCGCTCTTGGATATGCAGCTTGTTCTCTTGTTTAGATAAGCCGGAAGAATTTAACTCAGTGCCTGTTAACTTCTTATCAAGTGTTGATACTACTGGCGGTAATTCAGGCTCACCGGTATTTAACGGTAAAGGCGAACTGGTTGGTCTTAACTTTGATTCAACCTACGAAGCAATCACCAAAGATTGGTTCTTCAATCCAACCATTACCCGTGCTGTGCATGTTGATTTCCGCTACATCCTTTGGATGATGGATAAAGTGGATAATGCGCAAAACTTAATAAATGAGCTAGAACTCGTAAGAAATTAATAAAATCAACAAATTAAAAAATGGTGCATTTACTGCGCCATTTTTTATGCCTCAAACCCAAGCTGGCGCTACAAAAAAACGCTTTTGAAGATAAACCATTAATTTATTTATACAAGCTAACCCCCAGAACACCCTTATAACAATTTGTTTACTTCTTGTAACATTTAATATAAAAAATAAAAGACCACCTATTCGGTGGCTTTTTAACCAAGGATTAAAAGTAATTTAATCATTATAAGGAAAAGTCAGGATGACAATGAAAAACAAGACATTTAAGCGCTCGCTTATCGCAATGTCTATTTCCACCTTATTTACAATCAGTACGCCAGTTCTAGCAGCAAGTAATACCGATGGTTCAATTCAAGGTTCTGTTACATCAGAAACCAGTCAAGCGGTATCTGGCGCTAGTATCATAATTAAAAACCAAGATACAGGCTTAACAAGAACCATCCAGTCTGATTCAAATGGTAAATATCGGATCCCACGCCTCCCAATTGGTGCATACACCATCACAATCTCTGCTGATGGTTATGCAGATGAAGTGATTGAGAATGTCAATGTAGCAATCGGTAGTAACTCCAATGTTGAAGCTTCCCTTGATCCTGAAGGAATGGAGCGCCTAAAAGTAACAGGCTCAAGCCGTATCGCATCAATAGATACAACGTCGTCCGAAGCGACTATGGTTATCGGACAAGTTGAAATTGAACGCCTACCATTACCTAAAGATATTACCAGTGTCGCGCTTCTTGCACCTGGTACAACACGGGGTGACGGCCGATTTGGTAACTTTGCCTCTTTCGGTGGTGCATCTGTAGCTGAAAACGCATTTTTTATTAATGGTTTAAATGTCACAAACTTCCGTAATGGACTCGGCTTCTCAAATGTACCGTTTGATTTTTACGAGCAATTTGAAGTCAAGACTGGTGGTTATGGAGCAGAATTCGGTCGCTCAACCGGTGGTGTAGTCAACGCAGTAACAAAGCGCGGTTCAAATAACTGGGAGTTTGGCGGCAATATTCGATACCGCCCTGATGCACTTAGATCTGACTCTCCGAACAGTTACGACATGAACGGTGACATCTACAACTATAATGCTGAAGACTACTATGACAATGTTGAAGGTAATGTATATGCATCCGGCCCAATTATTCAAGATAAGCTGTTTTTCTATGCGATGTACCAACCTCGTTCAGAGAAAGAAGAATATGTAGCTGACAGAGGAACAACCTTTTCTTCAGTTAAATCAGATAACCCATTCTGGGGGCTAAAACTTGATTGGAATATTGCCGAAAACCACACGCTTGAATTTACAGGTTTCTCGGATAAGTCTGACGATGAATCAAGTAACCATTTATATGACTACGAAAACAAAAAAGTCGGCGATCAGACGTCTGTTAGCATCGACAAATCTGGTGGTGATAACTATGTATTTGCTTATACAGGGCAATTAACCGACTCGTTTAGTGCGAGATTACTTTATGGTGTCAATGAATATAACCTAACATCTTCAAGCAACATCGCCGAAGACTGTAACCTTATTTATGACCGCAGGGCATCTGCCCCTAAAGTATCACGTGGCTGTGCTTCTGCCGCCGACTATTTCCAAGAAGAAGGCAGTGACAAGCGTGAAGAGTTCCGTGCAGATTTTGAATGGTTTGTTTCGGACAATCACGTCATTAACTTCGGTTACGATCAAGAAATCAATACCTCAAGCAGTAATCAATACTACTCAGGACCAGATGGAGTGTATTGGTTCTATTACGACACGGCACCAGGAACAGAACTTCCAAACGGCGGCATAGTACCTGATGGCGTAACCGAATATGCTCGTTCAAGGGAGCGAACTGTCGGTGGTGACTTCGAAGTAAATTCATCAGCGCTATATATTGAAGATACTTGGACAGTTACCGATGATATTACCCTCTCACTCGGTCTTCGCTGGGATTCATTCAACAATAAAAACTCTGAAGGTGAGAGTTTTGTGAAAATTGATGACATGTTTGCGCCACGCTTAGGCGCTTCTTGGGATATCAACGGTGATGGTGAATCAAAATTATTTGCTAACGTCGGTCGCTACTTCTTACCTGTAGCCAGTAATACTAACGTTCGTTTAGCGGGTAACGAATATGATGTTCGTAAATATTACGTGCTAGAAGGCACCACTGACCAAGAAATAAATGGTATTCAAGTCCCTACTCCGAATTTAGGAGCACAAATCGGTGATGACGAATACTTAGCTGACGGCACCGTTCCTGATACAGCAGGTATTGTTGATCAAGATCTAGACCCTATGTATCAAGATGAAATTATTATTGGCTATCAAGCCATGCTAAACGAAGACTGGTCATGGGGCATAAAAGGGACGCAACGTAAGCTAAATGGTGCTATCGATGATATGACCATCAGTCATTGGACAGAAGCTAAATACGGTTGTTCACACCCAGGTGGAGGCGGATATGTATTAGGCAACCCTGGCGAAGATATGACTGTTGCAGTTGATTCTGATTGTGATGCTGAGCACACCCTAGACAAAACGGTCACAATACCTGGTTCCGAGCTAGGCTACCCTGAGGCAGAAAGAACTTACAACGCTGTCGACTTGACCTTAAATCGTGCATGGACTGACGATTGGAGTATGAGTGCGACTTATACTTGGTCGCAAAGTTATGGCAATACTGAAGGCTTAGTTAAATCAGATAATGCGCAGGATGATGCGGGTTTAACACAAGACTTCGACTTTCCTGAGCTAATGGATGGGGCTGATGGTTACTTGCCTAATGACCGTCGTCATATGTTTAAAATATATGGTGCATATGCCATTACCGACGACTTTACCGTGGGCGCAAACTTTACTGTTGAGTCTGGGCGTCCATTGAATAAGTTTGGTGTTGGGCATCCAAACGGACAACCAACATATGGTGATACTTACTACACGTTAAACTCTGATGGTACTTCTTATGACTTTAATCCTAGAGGAAGCGATGGTCGTACCGACTGGGTTTACCGTTTAGACTTATCGGCGTCTTATATGATTCAAGTGTCTGAGTTAGACGTTTTGCTAAAAGCGAATATTTATAACGTATTCGACTCGTCGGCAACAACTCGTCAAGTGGAAACCTATGAGCTAAATAGTCCAGGTACCATAGATACTGATTTTGGCACAATTACTGGTTATCAAACACCACGTTATGTTGAGTTCAGTGCAAGTGTGAAGTTCTAACCTTTAAAAATACACTTTCTTATTAAACTGCACGAGGAACTCCCCCTCGTGCTTTTTTATGCTTTTTTGACATAAAAAAACACCGCCAATTGGCGGTGTTTTCTTTAAAGCAAATTGTTATTAGTCTTCTGAAACAACAGAAACTTTAACAACAGCTTTAACTTCAGTGTGAAGTTGAACTTCAACTTCGAAGTCACCTAAAGTGCGTAAAGCACCTAAAGGTAGACGTACTTCAGCTTTAGCAAGCTCAACACCAGCAGCAGTTACTGCATCAGCGATGTCACGAGTACCAACTGAACCGAATAGTTTACCTTCGTCACCAGCTTTAGAAGCGATAACAACAGCTTCTAATGCAGCAAGCTTTTCAGCGCGCGCAGCACAAACACCTAATTCAGCAGCTAATTTAGCTTCTAATTCAGCGCGACGTGCTTCGAAAACTTTAACGTTTTCGTCGTTTGCGATCACAGCTTTGCCTTGTGGCAAAAGGAAGTTACGTGCGTAACCAGCTTTAACTGAAACTTGGTCACCTAGGTTTCCAAGGTTAGCGATTTTATCAAGCAGAATAACGTTCATTATCTAATTCCTCTGATTTAATACTGCGATTACTGATGTAAATCAGTGTATGGCAGTAGAGAAAGATAACGAGCACGCTTAATCGCGCGAGCTAGTTGGCGTTGATATTTAGCACTAGTACCAGTGATACGGCTAGGAACAATCTTACCGCTTTCTGTTACGTAGTTTTTTAAAGTAACGATATCTTTGTAATCAATTTCTGCAACACCTTCAGAGGTGAAACGACAGAACTTGCGACGACGGAAATAACGTGCCATGTTGACAGTCTCCTAAGTTTTCAATTCGACATTTTCGGCATGCATAACCAATTTATTTTGGCCATTTCGTCCTTGCTGCATAGAGATAAACCCTTCAACTTGGACCTGCACGCCTGCTTTTAATTCTTCTGTAACGCTATTAAAGCGTTGGCCACTTAATATGACTTGGATGAGACAATAAACGTTACGTAACATTTGGTCTTCATACCGCTGTGTTTTGTGCTCTAACGTGATGACCTTATGAGGTATCCCGCTTGGACTTTCAAAACGCTTAGAACGAGTTATCGTTCCGGCCAATACTAAGTGATTAATCACAGACTAATTATTCAGCAGATTCTTCAGCGCTTGCTTCTACTTCTTTTTCAGCAGCTGGTGCAGCAGTAGGAGCACGACGTGAATCACGCTCATCTTTTGCTTTAGCCATTGGAGAAGCTTCAGTAACAGCAGTTTTAGTGCGCATTACCATGTTACGCAGAACAGCGTCATTGAAACGGAAAGCTGTTTCTAACTCTTCGATAGACTCTGCAGTTGCTTCTACGTTCATAAGAACATAGTGAGCTTTATGTAGGTCTTGAATTGGGTAAGCCAATTGACGACGACCCCAATCTTCTAGACGGCTGATAGTACCGTTAGCATCAGTGATTACACTGCTGTAACGCTCGATCATACCTGGGACTTGTTCACTTTGATCTGGGTGAACCATAAATACGATTTCATAATGACGCATTTATTGCTCCTTACGGTTAATTAGCCTCACGTGTGGCTCAGTCAGACCAAGTTGGAGGCAAGGAACGAAATTAAATGACTGATTTGAGCGCGACATAGTACAGAAACACAACAGCAAACTCAAGTAATATTTCTAGTGGTTCAAGCTAGATTTGTGATTCACTTCGTTTAGGGGAAACCCTGCTGTTATCAATGTTCAATAGTTATCTTCCCTTCCTTGTAAACACCTCGGTTTTTTACTTTGCAATCAGATTGATAACTAAGCACTGCCCCATATTATAAAACCTTAAGGGAAATTGGCATGTCTGAGCGCTTTGCAGCTAACTCGATTACAGGTATTATGTCGCTTCATCCGTATTTCAGGCGTTCACAATCATAATTCATAGAAAAGCGTAATGAAAAAAGTCGTCATGTTAACTTCCACCCTGCTCGCCTCAACGCCAGTCTGGGCATTAGTACCGCCAGATTACAAAGAGCCACCAAGCGACTTTAATGCTGAAATTGAAGCTGGAATGCAATTAAATACCGGTAACAATAAATCGCAGAATTTTAATGGCCGTACTTACTTAAATTACGACACAGAAAAAGCTAGGCAAGAGTTGACTTTCAAAGTCTATTACGCAGCTGATGATGAGTCGACGACAGCTGAAAAGTACGACGTTTATGCCCAATCAAGTTATAAATTAGACAGTGGTTATATTTTTGGACGGGGTGAATTCACCTGGGACGATTTTGGTAGTTATACCAAACTAATGACCATTTCATCTGGTTACGGTTTTGATATTATCTCCAACTATCAAACAAAGCTCAGTTTAGAGGTGGGTCCAGGTTTTCGTTATGATTTACCTAAAGCCACAGATTCAGACTTAAACCCTGATGCTAACCAAGATATTATTTTACGTACCGCAGCCAAGTATTCAGTGAAGCTGCAAGAGTACACCAGCTTAAATGCAGACTTAACCTCTGAAGTCGGTGAAGATAACAATACCCTGACGCTAGACTTGAGCTACAAAAATACTTTCTTGCAGGATTGGGCATTCAAAATTGGTGTGAACGTCAGATACACAGCAGTGGTTCCAGAAGACAGTGTCAAAACCGATACGATTACCACGTTCAATCTTCTCTATACTTTCCAGTAAATCCATTTACGATTTTTATCGCATAAAAAACGGGCATTAAGCCCGTTTTCGTCGTATCGCATTTTCAGTTCATTTTATGCTTTGCGTTGACGCACTGCTTCAAATAAACAAATACCGGTTGCTACTGATACATTCAAGCTTGAAACACTTCCAGCCATTGGAATCGAGACTATCGAATCACAACTTTCACGAGTTAAACGACGTAGTCCTTTATCTTCTGCGCCCATTGCAATCGCTAATGACCCTTTTAAGTCTGCTTGATACAGTTCGCAATCCGCTTCACCTGCCGCACCAATAATCCAAACACCTTTCTGCTGAATATGACGCATGGTACGAGCAAGGTTAGTCACTTGAAATAATGGGATGGTTTCAGCAGCACCACAAGCAACCTTACTCACGGTTGCAGTTAACCCAACTGAATTATCTTTCGGCACAATAATGCCCTGTACGCCTGCGGCATCCGCATTACGAAGACAAGCACCTAAATTATGTGGATCCGTTACGCCATCTAATATTAATAAAAAGGCTTGATCAGTTTTTTCAAGTAATACGTCTAAATCATTTTCAGTTAAGATTTTTGCAGGCTTAACCCGTGCAACAATTCCTTGATGTTGACTACTGGCAGATTTGTCATCAAGTACTTTGCGACTTGAACGTTGCACCGACACACCAAACTGTGTCGCCGAATTAATTAACGGCAATACACGTTCATCTTCACGGCCTTGTAAAGCCCATAGCTCAATAATGCGCTCAGGTGCGTTGCGTAGCAAAGCTTCAACTGCATGGATGCCAAAAATGATATCTTGTTTTTTCATTTACTTATTTTCTCTTACGCTTTGCTTTTGATGGTTTCTTTGCAGCGGTGGCGGAAGTGCCTTTAGCTGGTTTACTCGTACTTTTTCGTTTTGCCGCAGTATTAGAACGTGTTTTTTTGCTACTAGAACCACGCTTCTTTTTGCCTTTTTCGGTCGTCGCTTCGCTGTCACGACTCGATTTACCCGCTCCGACTTTAGCCCCTTCAAGGTTTGCACGCTCACGAGCAGTTAATGGCTTGCGGTTAGCTTTTTTACGACTCTTTCCATGATCGCCAAGCATAATCAAATCAATTTGTCGGTCATCTAGATTAACCGCAGCAACTTTAACACTCACTTCATCACCGACTTGATATACATTCTTGGTGTTTTCACCAATCAAACGCTGACGCATAGGATCAAACTGATAGTAATCACTCACTAAACTTGAAATATGAACTAAGCCATCAATATAAAGATCCTTTAATCGGACAAATAAGCCAAAACTCGTGACAGAGGCAATAACAGCCTCAAAGTCATCACCAACATGATCTTGCATGTATTCGCACTTAAGCCAATCGCTGACATCACGTGTCGCTTCATCAGCACGGCGTTCAGTGGTTGAACACTCTTCACCTAACTTATCTAGCTCATCAAGATCGTAATGGTAGCCACCTTCAGGGGTCCATTTGTCCTTAACATTGCCCTCTTGGGCTGCTAATAAATAGCGGATCACGCGGTGCAAGACTAAATCAGGATATCGACGAATAGGCGATGTAAAATGCGAATACTCGGTTAATGCTAGACCAAAGTGACCATCGTCATCCGGGCTATATACTGCTTGACGCATAGAGCGCAGCAACATAATTTGAATTAACTCTGCATCTGGCCTATCAGCAATTTTCAGCATCACATCTTGATAATCTGATGGTGTAGGCTCATCACCACCATTCATCGACAGGCCACGTTCAGCTAAAAACTCTTTGAAATTGGCTAATTTAGTCTCTGATGGCGCTTCATGAACTCGATATAACACTTCACCTTTATGCTTTTTAACAAATTTAGCAGAAGCTACGTTAGCAAGGATCATGCACTCTTCAATAATCTTGTGCGCTTGGTTTCGACTTCTCGGCACAATAGCTTCGATTTTACGTTGCTCATTAAAGATAAACTGTGTCTCAACCGTTTCGAATGCTATCGCACCACGCTCAGCTCGACGTTCATTCAATGTTAAATACAGTGATTGTAAACATTGAAGATGTGGGAATAAGCTTTCGTGCTCAGGCGCAATCTCACCACCTTCAAGCATGGCAGCAACTTGGGTATAAGTGAACCGAGCATGAGAATGCATGACCGCAGGATAAAACTTGTAACCCGATAGTTTACCAGCAGCAGAAATCGTCATTTCCGCAACCATACATAAACGGTCAACATGCGGGTTTAGCGAACATAAGCCGTTCGAAATTTTCTCAGGCAACATTGGAATAACTTGCGATGGGAAATACACAGAGTTACCACGCGCTCTCGCTTCTTCATCTAATGCTGAATCAGTGCGCACATAGTGGCTCACATCCGCAATCGCTACCCATAAACGCCAGCCACCACTTGGTTTTGTTTCTGCATACACTGCATCATCAAAATCTCGAGCATCTTCACCATCAATAGTCACTAACGGTAAATGGCGTAAATCAACACGGCCTTTTTTATCAGACTCAGGGACTTCATCAGGAATACGTTTGAGTTTTTTCTCAATAACTGACGACCATTTATGCGGTAAATCGTAATTGCGCAGTGCAATTTCAATTTCCATACCCGGCGCCATGGTCTTACCCAAAACTTCCGTCACTTTCGCAGCAGCTTTTACAAAGCGGCCAGGTCGACGAGTGAGCTCAACCACGACAACGTCACCCGCACGAGCGCCGTTGGCATCTTCTTTTGCTATTAATATTTCTTGAGTAATACGTCTATCATCGGCAATGACAAATGCCATACCTGCATCAACGTGATAGCGACCAACTAAGGGCGCAGTCCGTTCTTGTACTAATCTGACGATGCGTGCTTCACGACGACCACGTCTGTCTGAACCTGCTTTTTGTGCCAGTACTTTGTCACCGTGGAAATACATTTGCATGTCACGATTATTGATAAATAAATCGTCACCGCCTTCATCAGATTTAAAAAATCCAAAGCCATCACGGTGACCAATAATGGTGCCCGAAATTAAATCCATTCTTTCAGGTAATCCGTAGCTATGCCCACGGGTATAAACAAGTTGTCCGTCTCGCTCCATTGCACGTAAACGTCTTCTTAACGCTTCAAGATGATCTTCATCGACCATGTTAAGTGCTTTAGCAATGTGCTCACGGGTCACTGGGGATTTCTGTGCGCGTAAATACTCTAAGATGTATTCACGGCTAGGGATTGGGTTTTCGTACTTGTCTTGCTCTCTCTCAAAATGAGGATCGTTGATCATTCAATTTCCAAATAATTTACTCCACCTTTGGAGTATTCGCGTTTAATGCAGCTGTGGCTGCTGAGCTCGCTCTACTATACTGGCGGGCATCTTAGCGGCTAAATTCTGCAATAATGAAGTCGCTTGTTTTTGCGTTGCTTCATCATTAAATACGCTGTTATATAACCAATGGTAACCTAACTTATAGTCTACAGGGCTACCATAACCTTCGCTAAATAAGCGAACTAACATAAGTCGTGCTGGAACATCACCATTGGCAGCTGCAGGCATCACATACTGCACAGCACGATTCTTATCTTTAACTACCATTTTGCCGTGATAGTAATATTCGGCCAGTTTTAGCATCGCCTCTGCGCTACCTTGCTCTGCAGCAATTTGTAATTGTTTCATACCACGAGAAGCATGCTTAGGTACGCACACACCATGGTTAAGCATTTCGCCCCATAAAAACTGATACATGGGCTGCTTTAAAATTTCAGCTCTTGCTTCAATATCTTGCACTAACTGACAATCATCGGTTTGCACTTGCTCTAAATATCGATCAGTACGAATTAATGTCAATAACTGTTCATCACTATAGATATCTACTGAAGCAAGTTCAGCAACAGCAAGATAAGGAATAAAACAGAAGATGACCAAACTTAATCGCAGCATAACAATTCTCAATGACACTATAGTTACTCTATGCATCGGCATTATAGCTCAATTCTTGAGTATTAACTGCACAAACTAAGGTTATTAGCGGATAAAAATGATAAAGAAAATCAATATTAGATTGGAAAAGTAACGAAGATAACTGGAGGATGACAGCGATATTTCGATTATAAATTTCAGTTAGGCTAATCAGGTTAACAACACAATAAAAAGGCCGCTAATTTAGCGGCCTTCAATGTGTTAGTTAAATGGATTAACTAATACGATTGTTTCATTTCTATCAGGACCCGTTGAAATAACATCAACAGGTGCTTCTAGCAACTCTTCAATGCGCTTGATGTAATTAAGTGCTGCTTGTGGCAGTTGCTCAATTGACGTCGCACCGAAAGTTGTTTCAGTCCAGCCAGGCATAGTTTCAAAAACAGGTGTCACCTGCTCGTAACCTTCGGCTGCTAGTGGAGTAACAGTTTCAACAGTACCATCTGGGTACTTGTAACCAACACAAATCTTAACTTCTTCTAGGCCATCTAGAACATCAAGCTTTGTTAGGCAGAAGCCGCTTACACTGTTGATTTGAACTGCACGGCGCATTGCCACTGCATCCAACCAACCTGGACGACGTTTACGACCAGTGGTAGCACCAAACTCTTGGCCTTTATGACCTAAGTAGTCACCAATCTCATTCTCAAGTTCAGTTGGGAATGGACCAGCACCTACGCGAGTGGTGTAAGCTTTCATGATACCTAAAACATAATCTAAGTGACGAGGACCAAAACCAGAACCAGTAGCTACGCCACCTGCTGTAGTATTTGATGAAGTCACATATGGGTATGTACCATGGTCGATATCAAGTAATGTCCCTTGAGCACCTTCAAACAAGATTGGCTCACCCGCCTTACGGGCAGTATCAAGTAATTCAGTAACATCAGTACACATGCTCTTAAGATAATCAGCAATCGCTAATGCATCTTCAAGCGTTTTTTGATAATCAACTGCTTCACAATCATAGTATTCTGTCAGCATAAAGTTGTGATATTTCATCACTTCTTTTAGCTTTTCAGCGAAAAGTTCAGCATTGAACAAATCACCGACGCGAAGACCACGACGAGAAATTTTATCTTCATAAGCTGGACCAATACCACGACCCGTTGTACCGATAGCTTGATTGCCGCGCGCTTTTTCACGAGCTACATCAAGAGCACAATGGAAAGGTAGAATTAGTGGACATGCTTCTGAAATAAGAAGACGCTCTTCGACAGGAACACCACGCTCTTTAAGCATGTTGATCTCTTTCATCAAAGCATCGGGAGCGAGCACTACACCATTACCGATAATGCATTTCACATTGTCGCGTAAGATCCCTGATGGAATCAAATGAAGTACTGTTTTATCGCCGTCGATAACAAGAGTATGACCAGCATTGTGGCCGCCTTGGTAACGAACTACATATTTTGCCTGTTCTGTTAGAAGGTCGACAATCTTACCTTTTCCTTCGTCACCCCATTGAGTGCCGAGTACTACTACGTTTTTGCCCATCGTCTGCTGCAAGGTTGCGGTATAAAGGCGAATTTTAACAGATTTTTGGGGGTATATTGCAAGTATTTTATGCGAAAATTATTAATAGTACGACGCCAGCAGAGACTAAAGATCCACCTAACCTCCTGAGAACATTCTTATTTTGCAGTGAAATCTCGGCTAAATATTTTTTCCACTGTTCAGGAAATAATAGTGGCCCTACGCCCTCTATAACTAAAACCGTGCCAATTACTAACATTAGCATTTGATAATCCATTATTCACTCCATCATTTTTGTTGCGCCAATAACATCAAGACCACTAAAACACAAAATCAGTAACACACTTATCATTTCGCATCGTCAGGCTAAATACTAAAAAATAGGCAATAAAAAACCCAGCATATAGCTGGGCTTTTTGAATTCCAAAAACGAATTAACGTTTTGAGAATTGTGGCTTACGACGTGCTTTACGTAGACCAACTTTCTTACGCTCAACTTTACGAGCATCACGGGTAACGAAACCAGCGCCGCGTAAAGAAGGACGTAGAGCTTCGTCTAACTGAAGCAATGCACGAGTAATACCGTGACGAATTGCACCTGCTTGGCCAGTGATACCACCGCCCTTAACAGTTACATAGATGTCAAGTTTGTCAGTCATTTCAACAAGCTCTAGAGGTTGACGAACAACCATACGAGCAGTTTCACGACCAAAATATACATCTAGTGGACGTTGGTTAACAACGATTTGACCACTACCTGCTTTAGCGAATACGCGAGCAGTTGATGTTTTACGACGGCCAGTGCCGTAGTACTGAGTTGCAGACATTAGCTTACTCCCGTATTAGATATCAAGAACTTGAGGTTGTTGTGCAGCATGGTTATGTTCAGTGCCAGCGTAAACTTTAAGCTTACGGAACATAGCACGGCCCAATGGACCTTTTGGTAACATACCCTTAACTGCTTTCTCGATAATCATTTCAGGCTTATGATCTTGCAGCTTTTCAAAAGTAATCTGCTTAATACCACCGATGAAACCTGAATGTGAGTAGTAAACTTTGCCTTTAGCTTTGTTACCAGTCACAGCAACTTTTTCAGCGTTAATAACGATGATGTAGTCGCCAGTATCAACATGAGGAGTATACTCTGGCTTATGCTTACCGCGTAAACGAGTAGCAATTTCAGTAGCGATACGACCTAAAGTTTTACCTTCAGCATCAACGACGAACCAGTCACGAGTGACTGTTTCTGGTGTAGCAGTAAATGTAGTCTTCATTTTACAAAAACCCAATGTTTAAAATTCTGTCTCAATATTGACTGCTCATGCAATCAACACAATGACCATTTCAAAGCCCCTTCGAGCTGAAATTGGTTTAAATCGTCCACCCAAATTCGGTGGAGTAACGAGGGCAGGTGGCGGATTATAGACAAACCTGAGTTAAAAATCACCTAATTTTTTAACTTTTATAAAAAAATCACCGCGATGGGTGATTTCTTGATTGATGTACATTATATATGCGATTTTTTAAGCGAAATTACGCATCAATAGACGGCTTAATATATAAACGAGCCACTATTAAGGTAGATGCTCTAAAGTCAGGTAATCATGAGATTGCATTTCGATTAAACGCGAACGACAACGCCTGAACTCAAAAGCCAATAAACCGTCTGTATAAATAGCTTCCAGCGCCACTTCTGCAGAGATAATCAGCTTAACATTCCGCTCATAAAACTCATCCACCATCGCCAGAAAACGTCTGGCAATATCATCACCTGTTGTAGACGAGCCCATCTGCTCTAAACCACTTAATAAAACCGTGTGATAGAGTCTGGCCACTTCCATATAATCACGTTGCGATCTTGGCCCATCACACAAGTCTCTAAAATTAGCTAATAGCACGCCTTGAGATTGCTGACGAATATCAATAAAACGCCCTTCTATCTCGATAGCGTCTGTGAGCACCTCTGATTCAGGGGCAAGCTGACCAAAATAAGTCAGTAAGTTTGTATCAGCTTGTTCATCTAATGGGAAATGATATATCTCAGCTTGCTCGAGTGTACGTAAACGGTAATCGATACCTGAATCCACGTTTAAAATTTCACAATGCTGATTAATTAATGCAATCGCAGGTAAAAAGCGCGCACGTTGAAGGCCGTTTTTGTATAAATCATCAGGAATAATGTTAGATGTTGCCACTAAAGCAACGCCTTCTTTAAACAAGTATTGAAACAAGGTTCCCAATAACATCGCATCAGTAATGTCAGAAACAAAAAACTCATCAAAACAAATAATCTTATATTGTTGAGCCATTTTCTTCGCAATGCTGATTAATGGATCTTGCCCCCTTCCAGTTCACCTAAATCATGATGTAACTGATGCATAAACCGATGAAAATGAGCACGCAGTTTTTTATCTGTCGGTAAAGCATCAAAGAAGGTATCCATGAGGTAGGTTTTACCACGGCCTACACCGCCCCAAAGGTATAACCCCTGCACTGAAGGTGCAGATTTTTTAATACCAATAGCGCTCAATAGTTTAGTCATGCCAGAGGTTTGAGTATCAGCAGCTATAAGCTCTTCATACACTCTTTGTAATGACTTAACAGCTTGCTCTTGTGCTAAGTCATGAGAAAAACCTTCACGGGTTAAATCTTGTTGATAATGCTGCCATGGGCTTAACTGAGACACGAATACGACTCTCTATACTGCTGAAAATTCTCAGCAATCATAGCATGCAGCCTCAATTGAGGTAACGCTTAGAACAACAAAAAATTAACCTTTGTTAATAAAGCCTGAACTTATTGGATTTTGCACCACTCCGAGGTTATATATTCAATACGTGTTAACGGGAATCATTTATTACGCATAAGCGAAAAGCCATTTTCGTGTAAGACACAGATTTCATTTTCAAGGAGTTACAATCAATGAAGCCAAAATTAACTTTACTTTCTGCAGCGTTATTAACTGCCTCTTTATCGTTAATGCCAGCTATATCACAGGCAGCGATGCCTCATGCAGTTGATGGTCAAACATTGCCAAGCCTAGCGCCAATGTTAGAACAAGCAACCCCTGCTGTGGTTTCAGTTGCGGTTAGTGGTACTCAAACTTCAAAACAGCAAATTCCTGATGTGTTTAAATATTTCTTTGGCCCCAACGCACCTCAAGAACAAATACGTGAACGACCATTTAGAGGTCTAGGTTCTGGTGTCATTATTGATGCCAAAGAAGGTTACATTGTGACTAATAACCATGTAATTAATGGCGCAGATGAAATTAAAATCGGTTTACATGATGGCCGCGAAATTGATGCTAAATTAATAGGCTCAGATCCCGAGTCTGATATCGCCTTATTACAAATTAAAGCCAAAAACCTGACAGCGATTAAACAAACCAATTCAGATGACATTCGTGTTGGCGACTTTGCTATTGCAATTGGTAATCCGTTTGGCTTAGGTCAAACGGTCACATCCGGTATTGTCAGTGCATTGGGTCGCAGCGGGCTTGGCATCGAAATGCTTGAAAACTTTATCCAAACCGATGCTGCTATTAATAGTGGTAACTCTGGTGGTGCACTCGTCAACCTGAACGGTGAACTGATTGGTATTAACACGGCCATTGTCGCTCCAGGTGGCGGTAACGTCGGTATTGGTTTCGCTATTCCTGCCAATATGGTCAATAACCTCATTAATCAAATTATCGAGCATGGTGAAGTCAAGCGTGGGGTGCTAGGTGTAACAGGCCGAGATTTAGATAATGAACTCGCTAAAGCATTTGGTCTTGAAACCCAACATGGTGGCTTTATTAGTGAAGTGATGCCAGATAGTGCAGCCGATGATGCAGGCATTGAAGCTGGCGATATTATCGTCAGCGTAAACGGGAAAAAATCAAAAACTTCCAAGAACTTCGAGCCAAAGTGGCCACTATGGGCGCTGGTGCTAAAGTTAACATCGGCATCATCCGAGACGGGGATAAAGAAACCGTTAACGTAATATTAGGAGAATCAACAAGCAGTACCGGCTCAGCTGCTGATGCTTTACATCCTATGCTTGAAGGGGCTGAACTTACTAATAGTAATAAAGGTATTGAAATAACCGATATTGCACAGGGGTCGCCGGCCGCTCGTAACGGCCTAGAAAAAGGCGATCTGATAGTGGGCTTAAACCGCAGCAAGGTGAAAAACTTAAACTCACTTAAAGAAGAGCTGAAAAACCAACAAGGCGCAGTGGCACTAAAAATATTACGTGATAATAAGCTAATGTACCTTGTATTAAGATAGCCTGAGTAACAGCGAGCTTTATAAAGGTATATCAAACTTTAATAACAAGGCATTAAGGTAATAACCGCTATGATATTAGCCTAGCAATGGTGTCGTTTGACATGTGTATACCTACATTAACGCTGCACTAAAAACTGAGTTTTATAGTGCTAATTAAGCATCGTGGCCTAGTCACGATGCTTAATTTTTTAAGCGTGGTAATATCCTTGATTAATTTAACTAATTTAGTTGGCCAATGAATCTTAAAGACAACATCTTATACTTAACAAAAGCCGTGGTTTTTGGCCTCGTCATGGCTGCTGTGTTTTTAGTAGTGACTCGTTTTACTGATAACAACAGCTTTAACAATGGCTTGTCTGTTACTCATCAAAATAACGAATTGTCTTTTGCGAGCGCGGTTCGCCGAGCAGCCCCTGCCGTTGTCAATATTTATAGCCTCAGTTTAGATCAAAATAGCCCACTGAATTCCAGTTCACTTCAAGGTCTCGGCTCAGGCGTTATCATGAGTAAAGAAGGTTATATTTTAACCAATTACCATGTTATTAAAAAAGCTGATGAGATCGTCATAGCCTTACAAGATGGGCGAAAATTTACCTCAGAAGTCGTGGGCTCAGATCAAATCACTGATATCGCCGTGCTTAAAATCGAAGGGGATAACCTGCCAATCGTTCCGATTAATCTTAATAACCCAGCCCAAGTGGGTGATGTTGTGCTTGCCATTGGTAATCCTTACAACTTAGGACAAACCATTACTCAAGGTATTATTAGTGCCACAGGTCGAAATGGACTCAGTTCAGGTTATTTAGACTTTTTACAAACAGATGCTGCGATTAATGCCGGTAACTCAGGTGGGGCATTAATTGACACAGGTGGGGAATTAATTGGTATTAATACTGCCGCATTTCAGATTGGCGCTGAAGGCGGTGGACACGGAATTAACTTTGCTATTCCTATCAAGCTTGCCCATAGCATTATGGGTAAACTGATTAAAAATGGCCGTGTGATCCGCGGTGCTTTAGGGATCTCTGGCGAGCCCCTCAGCCAAGTGATGGCGCAAATTTTAAACCTACCCGATCTTAAAGGTGTACTAGTAACAGGGGTTGATCCTAATGGCCCTGCAGCTAAAGCGACTTTAAAACCACGCGACGTCATTATTCAATACGCAGAAGAAAGCGTTCCTGGTGTTGAAATGCTCATGGATAGAATCGCGGAAACACCACCAGGCAATAAGGTTAACATTACCATTATCCGTGAAGGCAAGCCGATTGAACTGCCTGTGATTATTGGCGAAAAGTTACCAGAAAATAGCTAATAAAAAGACACTTAATTCAATTAAATAAAAAACCGCTCAATGAGCGGTTTTTTATTGGTATAGTCTTTAGCTTATTAAAAGCCTAATCACGTCAGTCTATTCAGACACACGTACGACTTCGCCGCCTAGCCCTTTGAACTTTTCTTCAATATGTTCATAACCACGGTCAAGGTGGTAAATACGATCAACTGTAGTAATCCCATCAGCCATTAAACCTGCAATCACTAAGCTGGCAGATGCACGTAAATCAGTCGCCATCACTTGAGCACCATTCATGCGCTCAATACCTTTAATGATACAAGTATTACCTTCAAGTTCCATTTCTGCGCCCATACGGCTCAGTTCAGGTACATGCATAAAACGATTTTCAAAAATCGTTTCAGTCACATGACTCGTTCCTTCAGCTAAAGCATTTAACACACAAAACTGAGCTTGCATATCGGTTGGGAATGCAGGATAAGGAGCCGTTTTTATATTAACGGCCTTTGGACGTTTGCCTTTCATATCCAGCTCAATCCAATCTTCACCTGTAGTGATTTCTGCCCCCGCATCTTCTAACTTAGCAAGTACAGCTTCAAGCGAAGATGGATCGGCACTGACACAACGCACGCTACCACGAGTCACTGCAGCAGCAACAAGGAATGAACCTGTCTCAATTCGATCAGGCATGACACGGTGCTCACACCCTGAAAGACGCTCAACACCTTCAATTTTTAATGTCGCAGTACCGACACCCGAAATTTTAGCTCCCATCGCTATCAAACAATGCGCTAAATCATTAATTTCAGGCTCTCGCGCAGCATTTTCAATAATGGTTTCACCATCAGCTAATGCTGCAGCCATCAATAAGTTTTCGGTTGCCCCAACGCTCACCATATCCATAAAGATATGCGCACCTTTTAAGCGACCATCGACACGAGCTTTAATGTAGCCTTCTTTTACTTCAATCTTAGCGCCCATTTGCTCTAAGCCTTGTAAATGAAGGTTCACTGGACGAGCACCAATAGCACAGCCGCCAGGCAGTGACACATCTGCAGTACCAAAACGTGCCAGCAACGGCCCTAAAATTAGGATCGAAGCGCGCATGGTTTTGACTAAATCGTAAGGTGCACAAAACTCATTAAGCTTTGCAGCTGAGATGCAGTATTTACTGTTACCTAAATCTGTGACTTCTGCGCCCAAGCATCGTAGTAATTTAAACGTGGTATTTACATCGCGTAAACTTGGTACGTTAGAGACGATAAAGTCAGTTTCAGCAAGCACGCCAGCAAATAGAATCGGCAATGCCGCATTTTTAGCACCAGAAATAGTGACATCTCCAGAAAGTGGCTTACTGGCTTTAATTGTTAATTTATCCACACTGACTCTCTAATTACATATTAAATAATTTTTCACGCTTCCACTGTGTCGGCGTAAATGTTTTGATGGTCAGCGCATGTAATTCACCACTAGCAATATGGTCATTTAATGGTGCATAAATCGTTTGCTGCTGCTTTACTTTGCTCATGCCATCAAAACATTCGCCAACGGCAACAACTTTATAATGACTTCCATCTGAAGTGACATGCACTTCATCAATCGTTAGTGCTTCTGTTAAAATCTGCTCGATTACTTTGCAATCCATGAAATTGGTTACCTTAAATTCAATGCTAGTTTTCTAGAAAAAAGGATTCTAAATCATATAACTCAATGAGTCTTTTTAGATGTTTACTCGGATGTGCCAATCTCCTTGGCTGAGTGGTGTTTTTACTGCTTTTACCTAAACTAACCAGCTCAAGTAAAAAAGCGACGCCTGCGCTGTCGGCATACTCTAAAGCAGACAAGTCTAACACCTGAGTCGAATCAGTAAACAACTCTTGTCGTTTTGGCCATAAATCGATGACCTCTATTTGCCTTAATTTCCCTTTAATTTCACAAATGTCACCTTGCTGTAAAAACTCAATCACGCAGCATTTTCCTTATCCTGTTTGTAATT
This sequence comes from Shewanella sp. ENK2, assembly GCF_043568515.1. Classification (NCBI taxonomy): domain Bacteria; kingdom Pseudomonadati; phylum Pseudomonadota; class Gammaproteobacteria; order Alteromonadales; family Shewanellaceae; genus Shewanella; species Shewanella sp. ENK2. The sequence goes on from NZ_CP171406.1 coordinate 1,232,705, forward strand.
GATTTCTTGCTGGGTCTTCTCTTTAAGCATCTCAATCACTGAATCAACCCCTTTTTGGCGAATAAGGTTGGTGATTTCTGACTGTTTAGATGCCAGCAAACTGACCCCTTCAGCGACTAAATCGAATGCTTTCCAACTGTCATCTTTTAGGCGTCTAGCCTTAAACATCACCTTAATTGGCGGACGACCGTCTTCAATGATTTGCACATTTACATCAACAAACTTTTCATTTTCGAATTCACTAGCTGGAGAAAATTGCACTTTTTGTCCAGTATATTCGGTGAACGCTTGCGCATAAGTCGCAACCAGATACCCTTCAAATGCATCAACAAAACGCTCTCGTTGCTCTGGTGTGGTGTCGCGTAAATACTGCCCCATGACTTTATAAGCTGCATACTTATAATCCACATAAGGCATTAACTCTTCGCGCACAATGACTTTCAAATGACTCAAATCAGCATCAATGAGTGCCTTATCAGCATCAAAACGCTCAAAGGTTTTACTGGATACTTGCTGGACTAATTTAAAAGGGTCATGGGTGTCGATCACTTCGCTAGCCTGTACTGGCAAAATGATGACCGCGAATAAGACACAAACACGCCATAAACGTATGAAAAATTGGCTCATGATACTCTCCTATTAATCCTTCGAAGAAACGCTATACAGAAGTTGCCCAATTAAATCTTCTAATATTAATGCTGAACGAGTGTCATGGACTCTATCGCCATCCGCTAGCATCTCTATATCATCATCCATAAAACCTGGGGTTAAGCCTAAGAATTGTTCCCCAAGTAAACCCGAGGTTAAAATCGATAAGCTACTGGTTTCAGGGAATTGATCATATTGCTTGTCCATCGTTAACGTTACCACGGGCACAAGTTTTTTAGTGTCTAAGGTTATATTTGTCACGCGGCCAACGACAACTCCGCCTACTTTAACTGGCGAGCGTACTTTTAACCCGCCAATATTGTTGAACTCTGCCTTTAAAGTATAGGTAGCTTGATTGGGTTTTAGTTCTACGTTGGCAACATTGAATACCAAAATACAAAATGCCAGCAACCCAGCGAGCAAAAATACGCCTACGAATAATTCTACTTTCCTTGTCAACATACGCTTCAACCACTTAATTTATGAACGTTAAAAATATGACTACTGACCAAACATGATTGCAGTCAGCAAGAAATCTAATGCGAGTACGACCAAACTTGCTTGCACCACGGTCGAGGTAGTGGCTTTGCTTATCCCTTCAGGGTTTGGCGTGACTTCATACCCGCGATATAAAGAAATCCATGTCACAACCACACCGAAGAAGGTACTTTTAATCAAGCAATTTACAATATCCTGACGCCACTCAACCGACGCTTGAAGAATTGACCAAAAAGACCCGCTATCAATGCCTTTCCATTCTACCCCCACTAAATGACCACCCAATATTCCAACAAGGCAAAACATCATGGTTAATAATGGCACTGAAATCACTCCAGCCCAAAAGCGAGGTGCGACAACTTGCTTCAACGGATCGACGGCCATCATTTCAAGACTAGACAATTGCTCAGTAGATTTCATTAATCCAATTTCAGCTGTCAATGCTGAACCCGCTCGACCAGCAAATAAAAGAGCTGTGACCACTGGGCCAAGTTCACGCAATAAACTCAAGGCAACCATAGGCCCTAGGCTTTCAACAGTACCAAAATCAGCAAGTACGGTATAACCTTGAAGCGCTAACACCATACCAATGAATAGACCTGATACGACGATAATCACCATTGAGCGCACACCAAGCACATAAATTTGCTTGAGCAGTAAAGGAAGCCCTTTTTGCAATCTAGGTAAATGGGCAATTGCCCCCCACAGCATAAGACCAGCCCGCCCTAAACCAGCGATAAAATCTAATGCGTAGCGACCGATGTTTTCAATGCGGTTAATCACTCCCATTGAGCATCTCCTGTTGGTAATCTTCGGCAGGAAAATGAAATGGCACAGGGCCGTCAGGATTACCTTTGATAAATTGCTCAATTTGACGATTATCAGAAGCACGTAATTCTTCAGGAGTTCCTGAAGCAATGACTTTTTCTCCGCGATGACGTAAACATAATCGGCAATACTCAGCACGGCGTCCACATCATGAGAGACCACCACTGAAGTTAAATTTAAGGTATCTGATAATTCGCTTATCAATTTCACCAGCATACCCATGGAAATAGGATCTTGGCCTGCAAATGGTTCATCATACAAAATCATTTCAGGTTCTAGTGCAATTGCCCGCGCCAACGCTGCCCTTCTCTGCATTCCACCAGACAGTTCATTAGGGTGCATCAGTGCTGCGCCTCGAAGCCCAACCGCTTGTAGCTTCATTAACACAATTTTACGAATAAGCTCTTCAGGTAAGCCTGAATGCTCTCGCAGGGCAAATGCGACGTTATCGAATACATTCATATCGGTAAATAACGCACCACTTTGAAAAAGCATGCTCATTCTTTTACGTAATTCGAATAATTGCGGACGTGTTAATTGATGAACATTTTCACCACTAAAAAGTACCTCACCACTGTTAGGCGTTAATTGGCCACCAATCAATTTGAGTAAGGTTGTTTTTCCGATGCCACTCGGGCCCATAATCGCTGTCACCTTCCCTTTGGGAATGCTCAAGCAAATATCATCAAAAATAACACGTGATCCACGATTGAACCCCATGTGGCGAACTTCGACCAATGGCATTGCTGAATCTAATAATTTGGAATCGGATATTGAAGAAATAATAGCCTTCCTGGCGCATGTGGTGTAGAGCTGAATTGTACGAAATTGTGTAAGAACCTACAACAAATCAATCACCATGAGTTACAATCCACAACAATTATCGCATCAGCTCATATTTTTGTTAAAATCCTGCACAAATATCGCTATTAACACACGTTTTGGAACCACATGCTTTTTAATATTTTAATGCTAATCGCTGGATTAGGCGTATTAGTTTGGAGCGCAGATCGCTTCGTATATGGCGCAGCCGCTTTCGCTAGAAACCTTGGCCTACCTCCAATGCTGATTGGATTAACCATTGTGGCCATGGGAAGTTCTGCTCCTGAAATGTTTGTGGCTGCAACAGCGTCGATGGAAGGGATGAGTAATACTGCCGTTGGAAATGTCCTAGGTTCAAATGTTGCTAACATCACCTTAATTCTTGGTATTACAGCACTTTTAGGTGCTATATCAGTTAGCTCACAAACCCTTAAACGTGAAATTCCGTTAATGTTAGCGGCAACTGTGTTAGCCGGATACCTCATTCATGACGGTATGCTAACCCGATTTGAAGGCACAGTGCTTTTGGTCGCTTTCTTCTCGTTAATGGGTTATTTCATCTGGCAAGCACTGAGAAATAAGCAAATAGATCCACTATCTGACGAATCTGATGCAGAGATCCCTAAAAATGTACCTACATTACATGCTATTATCTGGATTATTGTTGGCATGGTTTTGCTACCGCTTTCTGCTGACTGGATGGTAACCGGCGCTGTAGGCATTGCAAAGACATTTGGGTTATCAGATTTAGTCATTGGTTTAACCATTATTGCAGTGGGAACAAGCTTGCCTGAATTAGCAGCATGCGTAGCTGGCGTATTAAAAAAGAAGATGATCTCGCAATTGGTAACATTGTGGGTTCGAATCTATTTAATATCCTAGCGGTACTTGCTATACCAGGATTGATTGCCCCTGGGGAAATAGATGCCAATGCTGCTGGCCGTGATTTTTACATGACACTTGGTACCAGTGCAGCCCTTGCTGTGCTCGTATTATCAAGTGGAGCGAAGAAACAATTAACTCGCTGGCATGGCGCCATATTATTAGTCGTCTTTATTGCGTACCAGATTGTCTTATTTCAATCTCAATAACGGGGCATAAAGATGGGTCACTCACCATTGTTAAAGACTCATTAGCATTGGAAAAAAACGAGAAACATATGATAAATCAAACACAGTTGCGTCAATGGGGTCGTCAAGTCATTGATATTGAAAAAACAGCGTTAGATAACTTATATCAGTACGTTGATTCAGATGCCTTTGGCCAAGCTTGTGAACTAATTTTGCAGTGCAAAGGTAAAGTGATTGTCATGGGCATGGGTAAATCAGGCCACATTGGCAATAAGATTTCAGCTACATTGGCCAGCACAGGAACGCCTGCATTTTTGTTCACCCAGGCGAAGCAAGCCATGGTGACCTAGGTGCACTGGCTAAAAATGATATTATCTTAGCAATTTCTAACTCTGGTGAGTCGAGTGAAATTTTAACCTTGCTACCCGTTATTCAGCGCATGGGTGTTCCAGTGATTGCGATCACGGGTAAGCCTGAATCTAACATGGCGCGGTTATCTAAACTGCATCTTTGCATTGAAGTACCAGAAGAAGCTTGTCCATTAGGATTGGCGCCTACTTCAAGCACTACCGCAACCTTGGTAATGGGCGATGCCCTAGCCGTCGCATTATTGCAAGCCAGAGGCTTTACTCGTGATGATTTTGCATTATCACACCCAGGTGGATCATTAGGACGTAAACTCTTACTTAAAGTATCAGACGTCATGCATCATGGAAGCGATGTTCCGCAAGTTAATAGCCAGGTTTGCATCACAGAGTCACTATACGAAATATCCAATAAAGGACTAGGCATGACTGCCGTTATTGATGACAACCAACAGTTAGTCGGTATCTTCACCGATGGTGATTTACGCCGAGTGATTGATGCCGAAGTCAATTTACGCACCACGCCAATCTCACAAGTGATGACCCCTAATTGCATTACCATCAGAGCTGATATTTTAGCAGCACAGGCCTTACAAGTGATGGATGAAAAAAGTATCAACGGCTTAATTGTTGTTGATGAAAATCAACGCCCAATTGGCGCACTTAATATGCTTGATATGGTAAAAGCAGGAGTCATTTAATATGTCGAATAGTCAAGTTCATCAAGGATTATATGGCCCTGTATCAGACGATATTTGGCAACGCGCTAAAAAAATCAAACTCCTGATCTGTGATGTTGATGGGGTCTTTTCTGACGGGCGTATATATTTAAGTAACGCAGGGGAAGAGTTGAAAGCTTTCCATACCCGTGATGGTTACGGTATTCGATCGATTTTAACTAGCGGTATCAATGTTGCCGTTATCACAGGCAGAAAGTCTGCCATTGTCGAAAATCGAATGACGGCGCTAGGTGTTAGCCATATCTATCAAGGGGTAGATGATAAGCTCACACCATTTAAAGAGTTACTCAGTATTTATAATGTAACGCCAGATGAAGTTGCCTATATCGGTGATGACATGGTTGATTTACCCGTTATGAAAGAAGTGGGCTTAGCTGTTTGCGTAGCAGATGGTCACCCATACGTAAAACAACATTGCCAAATGATCACTCGCATTAATGGCGGTAACGGCGCTTTACGTGAGTTAACTGATTTACTGCTTGTTAGCCAAGACAAATTCGAAACCGCCCACGGAATGAGTATATGAGCCGTACCACCCTCGCTATTCTCGGCTTCTTTGGTGCAGCATTAGTTTTATACTGGCAAGTGCAAGTGAAGCGTAGTCAAATGGAAGCCAATAAGCTTCCCGATCCCGCGCGTCCAGAATTCATCGCTAATGACTTACGAAGCACAGAATTTAACGAGCAAGGATTAGTACAAAGCCGGGTTTCAGCAAAACACATGGAACACTTTCAGCAAACCAATGAAACCCTATTCACTGAGCCTGTATACCTTATCTATCCAGAAAACGGCGAAGCTGAGTGGCAATTAACCGCTGAATTAGGCAAGCTTAATAAAGAAACCGGTAAAGTGGTGCTAGAAAAAAATGTTATTATTGATGCAATAAACATCAATGAACCAGTACAATCGCTAACCACAAGTATGCTTGCGTTAGATTTAAATACCATGATCATGACGTCTGATCGACAGATTAATGTCTCAGGACAAGATTTTAAAATACAAGGCTTAGGCCTTTATGCTGATTTAAATGCCGAAGAGTTAGAGCTTTTAAGTCAGGTAGAAGGAACATATGAAGCAAAGTAAAACACTGACATTTTCACTCAATAAGCTTATGAAAACAGACTTTATTAGAAAAAGTATTCTTGGTATGAGCCTAATGGGATTGAGCTTAGTGACAGTCACCGGCGTTCATGCCAAAGAAGGTGATTTACAACAAGAGCTTAAAGTCGCTGCCGTCAGCCAAAAAGCAGATATTAAAAATAACCAAGTGATTTTCTTCGGCCCAGTGAATGTGACGCAAGGCACCATTAATATTAATGCCGATCAATTACGTGCATTCAGTGAAGAGTCGGGTGGCAAAAAAACCATGATTGCGACAGGTAATCCAGCCACATTCTCACAAGAACTCGATGATGGCCGTATCGGTACCGCAAGTGCAAACGAAATAAAATATGAGCTTTCGACCAGTATTTTAACCTTAAAAGGCAATGCAAAACTTGACCAGGCAGGCAGTCAGGTTACTGGTAATCTCATTAGCTATAATATTGATAAACAGCAACTGATCGCTGAAAGCACAGGTGAAGGAAAAGACAGAGTTATCACAATTTTTCAGCCAGAAAATTACCCTGACTTGAATAAAGAAAACGAAGAACTTGATAACTCAGACGAAGCGCCGTTAGAAAATAATGATTCGCTTGATAACCCAGATGCTGATACGACTGATAATGTACCTAACAATGTAACTGAGAATCAAACAGTGACTCCTGAGGCAAATGCTGTTGAAACTAACACTGATGCCCTCCTTGAATCAGTCACCCCTCAAGAATCTGATATTCAAAACTCAACCAATGCAGACATAACGACCCCTGCGGCAGAGCAAAAGCAATAATGACACAAATTACCTTAACAGCTGAAAACTTAGCAAAAAGCTATAAAAGCCGCCAAGTTGTCAAAAACGTTAGCCTAACCGTTAAAACGGGTCAGATTGTTGGTCTTTTAGGGCCAAATGGTGCAGGTAAAACCACAACCTTTTATATGGTTGTAGGCTTAGTCAAAAGCGATAAAGGTCGTATTTTGATTGATTCTGACGACTTGACTGCAGACCCAATGCATTTACGTGCTCGTAAAGGTATTGGTTACTTACCTCAAGAAGCCAGTATTTTTAGAAAACTCACTGTGCACGATAACATCATGGCAGTGCTGCAAACCCGCAAAACCTTATCGAGTGAGCAACGAATCGAAGAATTAGAGCACTTATTAGAAGAGTTCAATATTACCCATATTCGTGACAGCCAAGGTATGGCTCTATCAGGTGGTGAACGTCGACGTGTAGAAATAGCACGCGCTTTAGCCGCCAATCCTAAGTTTATTTTATTAGATGAACCATTTGCGGGTGTTGATCCTATCTCTGTGATAGATATTAAGAAAATTATTCAACAACTAAAAAATCGTGGTCTTGGAGTATTGATTACTGACCATAATGTCCGTGAAACACTTGATGTATGTGAGCGTGCGTATATTGTCAGCCACGGAGATTTAATTGCTGAAGGTACACCTGCTGAGATCTTAGACAATCAGCAAGTCAGGTCAGTATACTTAGGTGAGCAATTCAAGCTATAGTTAGCATTCTTTAGTGTACAAGTATGGCATTTTCGCGGCCAACCAGTCCCACTTTTTAGCGTTATACACTAGACTCAAAACTTAACGCTAATTTTTGGCAAAGTAGAACCCAAGTTCGGTTAAAGTCTAGCTAACACTTACAAAGGTGCTAGACCCATAACATTGTAGTCGCGATGATGAAATTCAATTAGGGATAAGCGGTAAATGAAAGCCTCACTCCAACTTAAAATGGGTCAACACCTGACAATGACCCCGCAGTTGCAACAAGCCATTCGCTTATTGCAACTTTCCTCTTTGGAGCTACAGCAAGAAATTCAGCAAGCACTTGACTCAAATCCTCTTCTTGAGCTTGAGGATGAGTTTGCCAAAGCAAAAGAACCAGTCAAAGACAATACTCAGCAAACTGACACCGATTTTAGCGATAACAGCCAAGTCAGCGTAGAAAAAGACACCTCATCAGTCGATACAACAGAGTCACTTACGAAAGAGTCCATGCCTGAAGACTTACCAATGGATACCACTTGGGATGAAGTCTACACCGCCTCTCCTAACTCAGGTTCTGGCGCTGTAAGCCGTGATGACGATATGCCATTTCAAGGTGAAACGACTGAAGGTTTATACGAACATTTAGAATGGCAAAAAAACTTAACCCCATTTTCTGAAAATGACCTCGCCATTGCGACAGCCATCATCGACGCAATTGATGATAGAGGTTACTTAACTCAATCAACAGAAGATATTCTCGATGCACTCGGTCTTGAGGATATTGAACTTGATGAGGTTGAAGCCGTATTAAAGCGTGTACAACATTTTGATCCAGTGGGTGTCGCTGCAAGAAATTTAAGCGAATGTTTGATGATTCAATTGGGACAATACCCAAGCGAAATCCCTTGCATAGAAAATGTAAAATTACTGATATCTGAACACCTAGATTTAATAGCAGGTCGTGATTTCAGATTACTAATGCGTAAAACCAAGCTTAAAGAAGATGATTTACGCGAAGCGATTCAATTTATCCAAACACTGAACCCTCGCCCAGGGTTACAAATTACTCCAATCAAAGATGAGTACGTCATCCCAGATGTCACAGTGTTTAAAAAGAATGGCCGTTGGGTCGTAGAATTAAACCCAGATAATATGCCTAAAATAGGCGTAAATCAGCAATATGCCGCCATGGCAAAAGGCTCAGCCAATCAAGCTGACAGCCAATTCATTCGCGGTCACTTACAAGAAGCCAAATGGTTTATTAAAAGTATTGAAAGCCGCAATGAAACCCTGTTAAAAGTGGCAAATTGTATTGTTCAATTCCAGCAAGGTTTCTTTGAGTTCGGCGAAGAAGCCATGAAGCCTATGGTTTTAAATGATATTGCCGAAGCGGTAGAGATGCATGAATCGACCATCTCACGGGTTACAACTCAAAAATATATGCACACCCCTCGCGGCCTTTTTGAACTAAAATACTTCTTCTCTAGCCACGTAAGTACCGATGATGGCGGAGAGTGTTCATCTACAGCAATCAGAGCCTTTATCAAAAAGCTGGTCGCTGCAGAAAACCAGAAAAAGCCACTTAGCGATAGTAAAATGGCGACGCTACTGGCTGAACAAGGGATCAATGTTGCTCGGCGTACGATCGCCAAATATCGTGAAGCAATGCTCATCCCTCCCTCAAACCAACGCAAAAGCTTATAAGCCTTTGTTATTGGAGGATGATCTATGCAAATTAACCTGACTGGACACCATATCGAAATTACTCAATCTTTACGTGAGTATGTGCAAACTAAATTTTCAAAGCTTGAACGTCACTTCGAACAGATCAATAATGTTCACGTTGTGCTCAATGTACAAAAGTTACAACAGATTGCCGAAGCTAAATTGCACCTCAAAGGAGGTGAAGTTTTTGCCGTATCTCAAAACGCAGATATGTATGTCGCAATTGACGCCCTGATAGACAAATTAGACCGTCAGGTAATTAAACACAAAGAGAAGTTAATTAAACACTAACGATGGAACTTCGCACCATCCTGCAGCCGGCGTGCACTACCTGTGCCACTCCGGGCAGTAAGAAAAAGGTACTGGAACTTATCAGCAATTTAATGGCTGACCAGTACCCTACTCTATCTTCACAAGCTATTTTCGAAAGTTTAATAGCACGTGAAAAAATGGGTAGCACAGGTATCGGCAATGGCATTGCGATTCCACATGGGCGTTTAGACGACATTGAATCGCCGATCGCTATTTTGATCAAATGTGAAGAAGCTATCGACTTTGATGCTATTGATAAGAAGCCAGTAGACATTTTATTTGCCTTATTGGTTCCTTCTGAGCAATGTCAGCAACACTTAAGCACGTTATCAAGTATGGCTGAGAAATTAAGCGATAAACTCATCCTTAAAAGACTTCGAAAGAGTCATGACGCTACAGAACTGTATCAGGTTATTACTGCATGAAACTTGTCATCGTATCAGGACGATCGGGCTCAGGTAAGTCAGTTGCTTTAAGAGTGTTAGAGGATTTAGGTTATTACTGTGTTGATAACCTACCTCTCCCACTGATTGGCAGCCTACTAGAGCAGCTAAAAGGAAATAACGAACTTGTCGCCATCAGTGTTGATGTGCGCAATATCGAAGAGCAAGGCAAAGTATTAGAGCAGCAAATCGCTTTGTTGTCCGACGATACCACTATCATTAGTTTATTTTTAAATGCCAATGATCAAGTACTGCTTAAACGATACAGTGAAACACGTCGATTACACCCGCTGTCAAAAAATCAAATCTCATTACAAGAAGCGATTCAACTTGAAGGTCGATTGCTCGAACCAATTGCCAAAATGGTTGATCACTACATCGACACATCTCAGCTGAATATTTACGATTTGAGCGATCAAGTCCGACAAATTCTTATGGGCAGTGTTGATAAAGAATTAGTCATTCACTTTGAATCATTTGGATTCAAGCACGGTATGCCTACTGAAGCCGACTTTATGTTTGATGTCCGCTTTTTGCCAAACCCACATTGGGAGCCAGAGTTAAGACCATTAACGGGTCTTGATCAACCAGTACAAGAATTCTTAGGCAGACAACCCCTAGTCAATAAGTTCATCTGGCAGATTGAGAATTTATTTGATACTTGGATGCCGCACCTTGAGCGCAATAATCGCAGTTACCTTACCATCGCGATTGGCTGCACAGGTGGACAGCATCGCTCGGTTTATATTGCAGATCAACTCACACAGCGCTTCAGTAACAGTAAACACCAAGTTAGCGCTCGTCACCGAGAGCTCAACCTGTGACGATGAATATCTCCAGAGAAATCACCATCAGTAATAAACTTGGGCTTCATGCTCGAGCGGCAACAAAATTAGCTATATTGGCTACGGAATTTAAAGCCAGCATTACCTTGATTCAAGGTGAAAAACAAGCCAGCGCAGCGAGTGTATTAGGTTTATTAATGCTAGAAAGTGGTATAGGAAAAGTGATTACTGTTCAGGCTGAAGGTCCTGATGCACAGCAAGCACTAGATGCGGTTTGCCAACTGATTAACGACAAATTTGACGAAGAAAGCTAATCCTTTTATATGATTTAACGCTTTCAGGCTAACTCGTTGCTAGTTATCACTTACTAGCAAAACATTGAAATTTACGACTCCAAACCGCTATCAGCCATGCTTTATTAACCTCATATTCTACTCGGGAATACGCTTAAACTAAGCTTTTGCGCTGCTCAAAGCGCATTAAACCAATCAACGGCAAATTATCAACAACAAACAGTGATAGTTAACTATAATAATGTCATGACCCACACCATAACCTGCTTATTTTTTATACGGCATTCAACGCCATATTAGAAACTGCTTCTCCCTTTACACACTGTTAAGTTAATATTAGCAATCGAATTTTTGAGGAGTGGCGAATGAGTATCGAAGTGATAGATAGCGAACTTACAGAACAGCGCCTAAATCAGCTCACCCAAGCACTTGGTAGTGGTATGTTTGTGCATGTGCGCAATATGCTGCATGATATGGCCGCTTCTGATGTCGCCCTCATTCTTGAGTCATCTCCCCTAAAACACGCCAAGTGTTGTGGCAACTTATCGACCAAGAACAAGCCGGTGAAATTCTTGAAGAACTCGGTGAAGAGTTAAAAGATTCGCTTATCAGTGGCATGACACCTGAAAAAGTTGCGCAAGCCACTTCAGGAATGGACACCGATGACCTGGCTTATATTTTACGTAGCTTGCCAGATGCAGTGTATAAGAAAGTACTGCAATCGATGAGTAGCCAAGACCGTCACCGAGTTGAACAAGCGTTATCCTACCCTGAAGATACTGCCGGCAGTATCATGAATACCGATACAGTGACTTTACGTCCTGACGTGAATATTGATGTGGTACTGCGTTACTTACGCCAACGAGGCAATTTACCCGATACGACAGATACACTCTATGTGGTCGACAAAAACGACCATGTACTTGGCGGTGTCCGTTTAGCCGATCTATTAACCTGTAACCCTAGCGAAACGATCCGCAGCATCATGGATCCGGAGCTTGAAAGTATCCCTGTTGATATGCCAGATAATGAAGTGGCACAGTTATTCGAACGTCATGACTGGATTTCAGCCCCTGTCGTTGATGAACAGCAGAAGTTATTAGGCCGTATTACCATTGATGACGTCGTTGATGTAATCCGTGAAGATGCCGAGCACTCCATGATGGGGATGGCGGGGATGGATGATGACGAGGACACATTCGGTCCCGTCATGAAAAGTACCTTCCGACGCTCTTTGTGGTTAACAATCAATTTATTTGCTGCTTTACTTGCTGCCTCTGTCAGTAACATGTTTGAAGGCACCCTTGAGCAGTTTGCCACCATTGCCATTTTAATGACCATTGTTCCGAGCATGGGCGGCGTTGCAGGTAACCAGACATTAGCTTTGGTCATTCGTGGTATTGCTCTTGGGCATATTGGTCAAAGTAACTCTCGCTGGTTAATAGGCAAAGAGTTAGCCATTGGTTTCCTTAACGGCATCATGTGGTCAGTGTTGGTATTTTTTGCCGTTTGGCTGTGGAAAGACGATATGGCCTTAGGTGGTTTGATTGGTGGCGCCATGCTCATTAATATGACTGTTGCAGGTCTTGCAGGCGCCAGTATTCCACTCTTACTGAAAAAGTTGAACATCGATCCTGCTTTAGCAGGTGGTATGGTGCTTACCACAGTAACCGACGTCATCGGCCTATTTGCCTTTTTAGGTTTAGCGACGATCTTCTTAATGTAGTCAATATCCGACCTTCGCATCTCACTAAATCCATGCCAAACGGCATGGATTTTTAATCCTTCTAAATCATAAACGACTCACTGTAACACTCCTCATTCATACTGATTAAGTGATAATGGTTTACCGTTAATGTCACTAGAAATGACGCCCAAAAAGTCTGGTAAATTAAATTTACCAATAAATCACCACCTTGCACCAAAATGGATAATTTGCACCAATGTAACACAACGCATTTTTTTAGAGTTAACACACTAAAAAACTAACTAACTGTTAATTAACGATAAAATATTTATTTCAAAATTGGCACGACTATTCCATATAGATATATACCACCTTAGAGGTAGATGCATTTTTGACCAATTTATGACTCGATTAGAGATGTAATACAGGGAGTTAAGTATGAATTATCTAAGAATGTTCATTGAAAACTGTCAATATCAGTGGCACTTCTTCCATCACCTTGGATTGAGCAGCTGGGATATTGATAACAATCATTAATCTAAAAACCTCTTAATTTTATGAAGGTTCGTGGTTAACAAAATTGAGTAGTAGGAACAATGATGACGACACTAAATCGAATATATCCAGATGAATTACAGCAACAAGTAATCAAGGAAGTAAAAGACAATAATCGATTAATTTCAGATGTTGCCAAGCAATATAATGTGTCAGCAAAAACCATTTACCAATGGGTGAAGAAAAGAAAACAACCTCTAAAATCAGTGAGTAAACAACAAGATTTAGCCACTGAAATTGCAACTGAAATAGCAAATTTGCAGAAAAGGCTATTTCAACTGAATCAGGAATTAGTGTCAGTAAAAGGACATTAAATTCAACGTTTCGGAAAGAAAAATGACTTTAGCATTCGTCCCCATCGGAAACTAAACAATCGCAGTGATTTTTCTTTCCAATTTTATTTTCAAACATTGAGCGCTAACAACTCATCGTTTGAAGGCAGTTCCGACAAGAAAGGATGCGTTATTTTCGTCCCCCAGCGAAAATCTCTCTCCCCCACCTCTCTTGTCAATTTTATACCGTGGCATAGCCTAACGCTTAGCGTTACAAGAGTAAGGTTGAGAATAGGCAGCCACAGCCTGCAAGTCAGGTAAAAGTTTCAAGATAATGATTGCTGTTTAACTCCCCGTAGACAGCAATGGCTATTTTGAAGTACGTTACAGGGTCTAATAACAATAATATGTAACGATAAAATGTCGAAAGACAATGCAAACAAAAGCCCTAATGAAATGGATTCATTAGGGCTTTTACCTTTCTAGGCGCAGTATACAGCGCTACTGCTAACGAATGAGCGACGGGCTTTAAAAAACAATGCTTAATTATTGCTTACCTTTTTCAAGTTCAAAGTAACGCTCAGTCGACCAGTCAAAATAATACTCATGACCATCCCATTCATAGTAGGTATGACCATCACGTTGTATCACTCGTGCATTGTCTGGCAACTTGCTAATCCCTTTTGCATACTCAATGCTAGTGGTTGTTCGTTTTGGCGCTTCAACTGCTGTGACTGGTTCAACATAGTTATTACGGGATTGGTTGTTCATATAACGATCACGGTAATAACGGTCGTAATAATCGTATCGATAAGGATAACGCCAACCATTGCCCCATCTTCCTCCCCAACCATTATAGCCCCAACGGTTATACCAGCGGTTATTCCAACCACTGCTCCATCCTACGCCAATACTGGGTCCCCAATAATTGTTGTAACCTACTCCCCAGCGTACTGACGAACCTGAATAACGATCATAACGATGACTGCCAGCCGAATGGCGATGTTTAGCACCATTTTCTGTAGCAACAGCGCTCATTGAAGAAGTACGAAAAGATTCAGCCATAACATGTGAAGGCAGAATAGCCAGAGTCAGGCTTATTGATACGAATAACATCGACAATCGGTGAGGTTGACTGAATATTGCCATTTGATCGCTCCTAGGCTGAAAGATCACAAAGCCAATTAATATCAGTTTACCCTAAAAAGCCACTGAACCAATAATCTTGGCTTAACCCAATATTATATAAATGCTATAGTGCGCCCCAAAGAGCGATTATAAAAAGAGTGAATTAGCCATGAGTTTTAAGGATTTACGTAGCTTCATCGATCACCTCGAAGCCAATGGTGAATTAAAGCGTATTAGTTATCCTGTTGATCCTAATCTAGAAATGACGGAAATTGCCGATCGTGTACTTCGATCTGGCGGTCCTGCATTGCTTTTTGAAAATCCAACAGACAAATCTATGCCTGTTTTAGTGAACTTATTTGGCACTCCAAAACGGGTTGCCATGGCACTCGGTAAAGAGGATCCTCTCGCCCTACGTGAAGTCGGTGAGTTATTAGCATTCTTAAAAGAGCCAGAGCCACCTAGTGGTTTTAAAGATGCGATCGCGAAAATCCCAAAATTCAAGCAAGCACTCAATATGCCGCCTAAAACGGTCCGTAATCCACCATGCCAAGAAATCGTCATCACTGGCGATGATGTGGATCTAACAAACTTACCAGTTCAACATTGTTGGCCAGGTGATGTTGCACCTTTGGTGACTTGGGGATTAACCATCACTAAAGGCCCGCGCCAAAAACGCCAAAACTTAGGTATTTACCGTCAGCAGTTACTGGGTAAAAACAAATTAATTATGCGCTGGCTCGATCATCGTGGCGGCGCATTAGACTTTAAAGATTTCAAAGAAAAGCACCCAGGTGAGCGCTACCCTGTGGTCGTTGCTTTAGGCTCAGATCCTGTCACCATCTTAGGTGCGGTGACACCTGTACCTGACTCAATGAGTGAATATGCCTTTGCAGGCTTACTGCGTGGTGAACGCACTGAGGTCTGTAAAGCGATTAGCTGTGACTTAGAAGTTCCAGCCACCAGCGAGATCATTTTAGAAGGTTATATCGACCCTGAAGAAATGGCAGAAGAAGGTCCCTATGGCGACCATACTGGTTACTATAACGAGACAGACAAGTTCCCAGTTTTCACCGTCACTCACATGACACAGCGTAAAGACGCCATATATCACAGCACATACACTGGCCGTCCACCTGATGAGCCGGCAATGTTAGGCGTGGCATTAAACGAAGTCTTTGTGCCTATTTTACGCAAGCAATATCCTGAAATTATTGACTTCTACCTGCCACCAGAAGGCTGCTCGTACCGTATGGCAGTCATTTCAATTCGTAAGCAATATGCAGGTCATGCCAAACGCGTCATGATGGGAGCTTGGTCTTTCTTACGTCAGTTCATGTATACCAAGTTCATTATTATTGTTGATGAAGACGTGAATTGTCGTGATTGGCAGGATGTCATCTGGGCTATTACTACCCGCATGGACCCAACTCGCGATACCGTCATGGTCGACAATACGCCGATTGATTATTTAGATTTCGCTTCTCCTGTAGCGGGTTTAGGCTCAAAAATGGGACTGGATGCCACCAATAAATGGCCAGGCGAAACCGACAGAGAATGGGGCACTCCGATAGTGATGGATCCCAAAGTGAAAGAAAAGATTGATGATATTTGGGAAGAATTAGGTATTGATGATGCACCAACGCTATAATGGTGATCTATATCACACTAGCGCAACCTAGACCCTACATATATAAAAGAAAATAACCCTTCATAGAAAGGGCTAAAAGGATGTTAGATGAACACCATTCGCTGTAAAGTTGTTAGCGTCACCCCATTTAACGACGCCGTGTTTCAGGTCACCTTACAACCTGAAGCGGCGTTTGATTTTAAAGCAGGTCAATACTTATCTATTGTCATGGGCGAAAAAGACAAACGTCCATTCTCAATTGCTTCAGCGCCAGGTGCTGAACTAATTGAGCTACATATTGGTGCTGCTGTCTCAGAAAGCTACCCAATGCAAGTCGTTGAGCGCCTTAAAACCAATGACTACATAGATATTGAAGCTCCAGCAGGAAATGCATTTTTACGTCAAGAAAGTAACCGCCCACGTATTATGGTTGCTGGCGGTACAGGGTTTTCGTACATCAAAAGCATCATCGAGCAACAAATTGCGACAGGCCAAACCGTCGCGACTCAGTTTTATTGGGGTTGCCGCACAGAAGAAGCCATGTACTACCAAGCTATCGCGCGTCAATGGCATGAAGAGCATAACTGGTTAGAGTTTATCCCAGTGGTTGAAGAAGCCCCTGCTAACTGGAATGGTAAGCAAGCCAATTTATTAGCACAAATTAAGCAAGACTATGTCAGCTTAGTTGGCTATGACATCTACATTGCTGGCCGCTTTGATATGGTCGGTGCAGCCCGTGAAGTATTTCGTGAAATGGGTGTCGATGAAGCCCATCTCTACGGAGATGCATTCGCCTTTATTAAGTAATAAAGGCGAATTCATAGCAAGCTATTCAACCTTCTCAGAATTGAATCCTTGTTGTCCAACAAAAAGCCGACTATCTCAGTCGGCTTTTTTGTTATTTGCGCTCGTTTACAGCATCAACTTAAGGGCTAGAATTGCACCTTCTCGTACTTAGACCAAGCGACTAAACCATCCATAAACGGTAAAATCCACACCGCAGTATCTTTGGTCTTGTGTACCCTGAAAAGCGCCATATTCGTGACTTGGATATCATCACGTCTAATTTCTCGATAAAAACGCATTGCAGATGGGGTAACGAAATCAGGTTTGATAAACTCTTTATGTTCGATATTGGTATAAAAAACATCAACATCATAATCGCCAATCTTTTGCTGATATTGATTAAACGTCCCTCGTGTTTTCCACTTAATTGGCGTAGTTACACAGTCTTCATCAGTAATACAGGTCGTGGTATAAATTTGGCCACTGGTGTCATCTTCATAAACCAAAGACAGACTAAAATCACCCCGAATTAACTTTTCACCAGCCACAGGAAAATACACATCAGCATGATAATGGTGCTCAACAATGTTACCGACACTGTCTTGTGGAATAAGTACACGGTTGTATCGAATTCTATCTTCCATTTTCTGACTGAGTGGCACAAATTCACTCATATTCAAACCAGCAGGCTCTGGAGTTAACGTATTGATATTAATGATGCCTTCACCATTACAATCATCAAGTGTATAACCAGGACACGATGCAAAAGAGTAATGAGCTCCATTTGTTAACGCAAAAGCACTAAAGCCTTTTAAGCCTTCAACAATATTACTTTCTGGCGCGAGATGTTTTTGCCATTTGGACTTATGCACTTGGTCGGTATTATCTTTATAGAGCAAAGTTGCACTTTCCGTCACACCACCGATATTCAGTTCAACTTGTTTGTCACTACTCCACTCAGAGGTTTTTTCAAAACTTTATGATATTCACATTGATACCAAGCTAATGTAATTAGCCCAATCACAACCATAGCGCCGGCTATTTTTACCATAACACCAACATCTAAAAACGCTGCACGCAGGGTATCGCGATCCGTTAATGACACCATTTTGACATGGCTACGTTCATTAATATGAAGTTGATAGCCACGGCGAGCGACTGCTTTTAAATGAATTTCTGAGTAAGGCTCTAACTTACGACGCAGCGTACTAATGCATTGGGTTAATGAAGTAGGCGCAACCACACGATCGGGCCAGCCTTCAGCTAATAGCTGCTCTTTAGTCCAGATCTCTTCACTATGATCGAGCAATTTTATCAGCACAGCATTTTCAGAAAACGTAAGACTGGTTTTTTCATCATTAAGATGATTAACCAGCTGCTTTGCTGAAGTATCAAGTGTTAAATATGATGTAATTTTTAGCACTAGAAGCACCTGTACTTGAGCTAATTATCTAATTTATTCCAATGATATAATATCCTAGACACTGTAAATTTTATGTGACCACATACTCAATACAGTAAAATATTTAACTAAATAATACAGTAACTTAAACCTAATACATCTAAAGATACAAAATATGAAATAGTTTGTAAGCAGTCTGACTGATAAACCTCTTTAGCAATAATTAGCCCTAAAAACGTTTACGATAAAACAAGCCTAATGACAGCATCATCATCATTGCATTCCAACCCACTAAGGTAAGGTACAAGCTTAATACTGGCCATTGCACTAATGAAGATAGACCCTCTACGTGGCTTGAGTGAGGTGCAACCACCAACATCAATGCTCGGAACACATCGCTGGGGTTTAATAGAATAAGTAGCTGTAATACACCATTAGAAATACTCGTTGATTCAGCCACCATCATGGTCAGTAATATGAGATCATAAACTAATACAACAGCAACCCAAATAAACAATAAAATCGCAATTGCCTTAGCCTTTTCAATTACCTGCAAACTCACTGCGTAACCGACTAAAATAAAGCACATACTTAATAAAATACTGCTGACCATTAAGTGTAAAAAAGTCGATATTATCGAAAATAACGCCACATCAGTTAATATTCCGACCAGCAATGCTGTTGTACCAAAACCAATAAAAATAGTGAAAGAAATTACCGCTAAGTGTCCAATAAACTTACCTACCAATATTTGGCTACGGCTTAACGGATAAGATAAAAGCAGTAATAAGGTGCCCGACTCTTCTTCACCAATAAAGCTGTCGTAGCTAAGCAAGATCGCTGTAAGTGGCAAGATAAATACTGCAACTGAGCTTAAACTAGCCATCAAAAGTGGCAGTTCTGGGATAACAAGCTCACCTGTCACCACTGAGCCTGAAAAAGTTATCAGTAAGGCCAAACTGGTTAAAATAATGCCAATAAAAGCCACCCAACGGTTGCGGCAGTTATCTTTAATTTCTTTTGTGGCGATAGTTAAAATTGGCGTCAACATTTATTGTCCTCAAGCAGCGTACTGCTGACGGTTATTCATGCAGTGATGATAAATATCACTTAAATCAGGTTCTTCAATTAAAAAGTTATACACCCCGCAATGCGTAGTCAGATACTTCATAATCTTGGGTTTATCTTGCTGTGAGATAATTAACTTATCTTGAATGGATAAGGCATTTAAAAAGGGATCTTCTGCGATAATACGGCTCACTTCAGTTCCGCTTATATTCACTTTCAAATCAGTCGACTGCCTTAATTGGCTCAAACTACCGCTAGCGAGGTGTTGTCCATCAGCCATAATGAATGCACGATCAATATTGTCCTCAACCACAGCCAATTCATGAGTGCATACGATAATTGCGCAGCCTTGCTGTTTCAGCTCTGCGATTTTTTGATACATAAATAATGAAGCTTGAGGATCAAGTCCAACGGTCGGTTCATCAAGCAGTAAAATGTCAGGCGATGACAAAATGGCTTGTGCAAAACCAAGTCGTTGCTTCATGCCTTTTGAATAACTCTTAACCGGATTATCTTGCGCATACTCAAGCCCAAACTCCGTCAGTACTGTCGATACCTTGGCTTTATCAATCCGTTTTAGTGCGGCAAAATAGTTAAGCACTTCTTTACCCGTCAGCTTTTCATACAAACTGATATTTTCAGGCAAGTAGCCTAAATTAACCTGGCGACGCTCTTTTTCATGGGTCACCATGTTCCCCATCATGGAGATTTGGCCTGAAGTCGGCTTTACAATGCCTAACAGCATTTTTATCAAACTCGACTTACCAGCGCCATTATGACCAAGCAGAGCTAAGGTTTCGCCTGATGAAACGGTTAAGCTGATATCGTTAACAGCGGTAAAATCATCGTATTTTTTAACGAGATTCTGAACATGAATACTGGCTGTATTTTCCATGATAACCCTATTTACTTAACAACTGCTGCGCAGACTGTGGGCGATTATTTTCAATTAAGGAAGGCCGTGATGCGCTTGTCATTGGAAAGCTATCGATCACTCCAGCCTCAGGTAAAAGACTAAACTGCTGTTGAGTCCAACGTAATAAAGATGCAACAGGGCTTTTTAATAAAAAGTGCGCTTCTGGATAAAGCCAATACAAGCGATCTAAATGATCACTAGGCTGATACGCTTGTTCACTCACCCCATCACCCGAGTTATCCCAACCGATAAATCCACTCCAGTAGTTTCCCTGCTGCTGGTGACTCCACTCTACTAAGGTGTCGCCTACGTACTTTACCTGTGCTTGGTTGTTGATAAATTGATTACGATAAATTTTGTTCCCCTCGCCTCCCATGGCCATATAAATACCAATTTCACTGTGGCCAAAGTGGTTTTCATAAATACGGTTATCGCGGGCACCATAGATGAACATACTTTTACCCTCATCACCCGTCGGCATTTTGGGCTGAGGATTAACGATATTATCTACCTGATTTGCATGGATGTCTGAGTCATTGGTCATGTTTAGCAACACCCCAAAAGTCGCCGCATTGTCTACGCGATTATGATGGAGATTAATCCGCTTTGAGTTCATTAATGCATAACCGCCATCAACATCCACAGCGACATTATTTTTGGCTTCATCACCTTCGGTATACATGTAGTGAATACCGTACTGCTGAGATGAGAAATGATTGTCATCGATGAAGCTATTCTTACCTGACTCAAGGTATATCCCATCCCTCACATCTTTGATGGTATTCCCCTCAATCACCGCGTCATCAACCCTTTTTAGATAAATGCCATCGCCTCTGTCGAGTACAAAAAATTGCTTATTCCCTATGATGTAATTGTTATAAATCTCAATATGCGAGGTATTATCAGCCCGAATACCAAAGCCATCACCGGTTAAATTATTCCCAGAAATCACAATATTACTCATACCATCATTCACTAAGATGCCAGCATTAAGCTCGTACTGATCAGCTCCCCAATTTAGTATTGTTAACTGCTCAACACGAACATCACTGCTTGCAATCGTAATGGCGCTACCCTTGCCCTGGGCATCAATAATTGAACAAGGGTGTCCTATGAGTGTCAGAGGTTTGTTAATAACGGCATTGCCAATGTAAGGTTGGTCCTGCAGCAACACAGTGTCATGGGCGTTAGCTTCATCAATGACCTGCTGCAGCAAAATGACATTAAGCGAATTTTGCACGTCGGTGTCTGTCGAGTTTGCGAAAGCACAAGGGGCGTTAATAACACCGATTAACCACAACCCATTAAGCAAAAATTTAACCATGGTTTTCCTCACTTTCGCCTCGATTTACCTTGGCAATGAATCATCACTCACCATACTGTAAATAGACGCTATAACAGCGCAATAAAATCGGCCAATATCCTAAGTCAATTAATGATGGCTCATGCCTTCGCCGAGTAATTCGATAGTAATATCATCAAAGCCTAATACCGCACCGCCATATTCATTGGCAAACTGCTCGGCGGCGTTAACTGTGCTAAATGAGGCAACAGCAGATCCCATCACAGCTTGACGACTTGTACCATAAACATAGGTAGCAGTTTTACCGTCAATGAAGTGTTCATCTTTAGGATCATCCCAAGATGTTGCCGCCATGTCGTGTACCCAAATTTGTGTCACCTGACGGGCATTTTCTGGCTGAAGTAAGAAACTAAACATGTCACGGGTTGAGCAAAAAGAAGGATTTTTTTCCACATTTTTCAGTTTTAGCTGGCCTTTCGGGCCTGGATATTTGGTGATCATCATGCCGCACATATGGCAACGATCGTGTTCATGTATTGCATGTGCATGACTATCAGCCTCTGTTGTAACATTGTCAGGTTGGCAGGCAAATAAGAAAGGAACGAGTAACAGTAGCGATAGTATTTTTTTCATTTCAGTTTTCCAATTCAATACAGGCTATTACCTGATAAAAAGAATCACCCTTAAAAATGACTAAGGGAAGACATAAGACTTAAGGGTGACTCTGGCAACACTAAATTGCGTATGTTTGACCTGCATATAAGATAAACAGACGTAAACACATCATGCCGCTAATGGCACATACGCCTGATAGATAGAACGCTTTAGCTGAATGACTAAAGGTTTTACCGGTGGCAAAGTTAAGTAGAATAGGGCCTAAGAACCCAACACCTACGACACCAATCCAGAACAAGTTTGCCCACACACCAGAGGTAAATGCAGCAAAAGCTGACTGCGCCCCTGCATTTCCTGTCGCAAGTGACATCGCAATCATGCAAATAAACAAAATTTCCGCAATCATGATTGGCCATTCAGCTCCATGAAGGATTTTAAGTTCACTGCTATGCATGTCTTCTTTAAACAAGAATACTGACAACATTTTTGACGCTGCAGCACCCGCTGAAACACCCGACGCAATGAATAACGCAGGTAATACTGCAGTATTAATGAGCGGGAAGCGGATTAACGCTGAAATCAAGAAACCGGTATAAGCACACACTGCTGCTGCTAAAATTAACGCCGTCACTTCGCAAGGCCTACGAACGGGTTTAAGCATAGTAATAATAGGCAACAAGAAGTTGAGCGCTGGTATGGTTTTAATTTCATCTTCAAAGGCATATAAACACAACACTGCAGTTAGCGGAATGTATACACACAGTGCAATTACCCCGATAGACATCACTGAAGTGAAGTTATAGAACACCAAAATACGCCAGAAGAATAATGGGTTAGTTAAGTCTAAAACCAGACATAACATCCCAAGTGCAATCGTCACGAATGAGATTAAACTGGCAGCTTTGTATAATGGTGTCGTAGCTGTTTGCCCCTTAAAGAAGCGAATAGCCAATGCCACCACTAACGAACCACCCGAAATACCGGCTAAGAAAAGGTAAACCGCAATTGGCCAAGGCCATGCCACCCCTTCAGATAAGCCCATGGTAAATTCCATTGAACCGTCCATCTTATACCCCCAATTTTACGACTGGAATGTAACGAAGGCTTGGTTCGGTACCAAACTGCGGTTTCATACGTACAGAGTCTTTTACCGCTAATAACTTATTAACGTATGAGGTTGGATCGTTAGCATCGCCAAAGATCAACGCATCATATTTACACTGTTGCACACATGCAGGTAACTCACCTTTTGCCAGCTTACTGTTTAAACAAAAATCACAGTTATCGGCGACATCAGTTTCTTCATTGATAAAACGTGCATTGTAAGGGCAAGCGCCAATACAATATTTACAACCAGCACATTTACTGGCGTCCATGGTGACGATCCCAGTTTTAGGATCTTTATGTGCAGCACCAGTAGGACAAACGGCAACACAAGGCGCGTTCTTACATTGTTGGCAAGACACACGAACAAATTTACGCTCACAGTTACATGCTTCTTTGCCACAATGTGGACAGGCTTGCCCTTCCACACCACCCGATTGATGTTCCATCAACAATTTTGATTTGCCATCAGGTAAGTTATTAGCGACATTACATGCCTCTTTACACTCACCACAACCGACACATTTATTTTGATCAAACACCATGACGTAATGAGGTTTATTGGCATCTTCGTTGTCATCTTTAACAGAACTACACCCCATAGGGCCTAGAATTAAAGAGGCAGCTCCCATGCCTTTTAGAAACCTCCGTCTTTCTATATTTTCACTCACAACATCCTCCCTAGTTCAGCCTTAGCTGACTGGTTTTTATTGGTTCGCTGCAAATTCAAATGACGAAATTAGCGACTCACTTCATCCAATTTAAATTCGGCTTTCATTATTGCGTTATTAATAGACTGTCTATTAAAAGATTGGGTTTGGTTGGTTTGTAGGATGCGCCAATGTTCAATGGCGACTGCATACTGGCCATTAAGGTAAGCATCAGTTGCCAATATCATTCGGGTATTAAGCTCGTCACGTTGTAAATTCAACGCAGTATCAATAACCTTGCGTGCCTCAGGTAAAAACTGACGACCATCGCGGTAATACATTGATGTGGCTTGCATGCCTAATAACCCGGCATCTTCGCCGACTAGCTCAATAAGCTGACTTAACGTATCGACAGAGTCGGCATACATGCCACCTTCTGCATAAGATTGCGCTAACGCCATTAATGCCATTTCATTAGTCGGTTGCTGCTGTACTTGTTCTCGCCCTTTTGTGATTTTGGCTGCGATCAAATAATCTACCGAGTCATCCACTCGCCCTTTATCCCAACCTTGGAAATGTCCTCCACTGGCATATATAGATAACGAAAAGATCAATACAATTGCCGACATCCACAAAGGGTATTGGTAAGCACCGACATCTGCGAAGTCATCAGGTTCTACAGATATGGTGCTGCCCATTTCGGCATTTGTATTGGTTGCTTTCACCACTGTGCTGCTCAAATTACGGTTATATGCACAGTGATGAATCCAGAAGAGTCCGATAAATATACTCAGACATACTGCGATACCTAAGGCCAGAATATTCATAAGTGTCTCTTCTTTCTTTAAAAAAACGATTAAGTGTTGTCGCTTAGTGAGAGCCGTGTGAGCCCATTGCGCCATTCATACCCATACCACTTAGGCCCATGCCTTTAGCGTTTTCACTTGGCTTTTCAGACTTCACTAACTCGACTTCAAAAATTAATGCGGTATCACCTGGAATATCGCCAGCGCCATCCTTGCCATAAGCCAACTCTGATGGAATAACAAAGCGGAATGTTGACCCTTCTGGCATAAGACGTAAGCCTTCTTCCCAGCCTGGAATAGCGGTTAATAATGCAAAACGAACAGGGTCTGTGGTTTCATCAAATACTGTGCCGTCAACCATCGTGCCTTTGTACTTCACGGTGACAACATCTTCCGCTTTAGGTTTTACGCCTTCACCCATTTTGATCACTTCGTATTGCAGACCAGATTCGGTAATGGTGACGCTATCTTTGTTTTTGTTTTCAGCTAAGTAAGCTTCACTGGCTTGCTTGCTTTCAAGGGCAATTTGTTTCATTTTTTGCGAGCTTAATAAGTTCAGTAATTCACTGCGCTCATTTAAGTAAGTGAGTACTTCTTCATCCGACATTTTTTGCTCATTTTTTAGCGCATCAATCACACCATCAATGACTTTTTGCACATCAACTTGAGCACCCAACTCTGTTTGGTTATAAATTTGACTGGATAGGTAATTACCAATCGAAGCACCCATACTGTAGGAATGTTTTTCAATATCATTTTCAACGCTTTCAGTAGCAAAACTTCCTGCTGAAAAAACCAAAGACATACAAGTTGCAACTGCTAAAGTGCTTTTAGTTAATAGCTTCATTCGATGTTCTCTCTTTAAAAAGTTAACCTGCGGACAACAAGCCTCAGGCTGTTAATCGGTAATAAAATCGTTATGGTTTTTCTATGACTCTGCCAGACAAGCGCCAGCCGTAAATTCCTTCGGCCATATGTCTAACTCCTGTGTACCCGAGCTTTACTGTTTCGCGAGCAGCCATCGCACTCGAAGTGCATAAGGTATTTGCACAGTAGAAAACCATCACGGCATCCTTATTTTTTGGAAGTAACTCTTTCCAGTTCTTCACATTGAAATACACAGCGCCTGGAATAAATCCTTCAGCCCATAATTCCAATGTGTTTACATCAAAAAAATAAACATCTTCATTGCCCACTAATGACTCAGCTTCACGCATTGAAATCGGATTAAGCTGAATATTGCTCATTTTTACAGGGATTAAATCTCCCCCAGCCCCAGCAAAGACTTGTGCTTGCACGGCAATAAACAACGAGACAGTAATCAGGAGGTTGCTAAGTAATTTTTTCATGGTCTTTCTCTCTAAATATCTCGGCATCGGCTGATGCCGAGCTATTAAAAATGGCAACGAGCGATTGCTCGTTGCCATCTGGGTTTTACATTTTTTTACCATTAATAATGGCTTGAGCTTGGGTCACGTAAGTTAATGCTGCGTCGATACGTTTTTGGGTATAACGCGCACCATGAACACCCCAAGAACCGTCTTTTTCAAGTAAGGTCACTGCATCTTGAGCTTTATCAGCCAACAGAAGTACTTGTGATTTATCTTCAACAGATAACTTAGTCACTTCTAGTAATTGGTCGATAGCTTCAAGTGCACCAACAACTTGAGCGTAGGTTTCTTTAATTGGTGTTTGGAACTTCATGACTTCGCCGTAGATCTCTTGTTGATCTTCGTAGTGTAGGCTTGGGTCAAGTTCAGATTGGAACTGACTATGACAACCTTTGCCATTTACAACGTTATCATCAGAGGTCGCAGTACGAGCACAAGACCACATTAAGTCTAAGTAGTTATTACCATCTGCGTTCTTCGCAACAGTCCAACCTTTAGTCGTCGCTTCACGAGACTTGCCTTCTGGTGGATTTAGCGTTTTCTGAGTTGGGTCAATTTCGATTTTCCACATGTGAGACTTACGTACGGCATCGAAACCAGCTTGATCAGGGAACTGCATTGCGGTGAAGTTTTCACAGCTGCCCATGTTAGGCATGTGACAACTTGTACAGCTTTGCTCGCTATGAGTTTTCGTATTGTCAGCAATTTCTGCTTGCGCAGCGTGACAGTCTGAACACTCTTTCTTCATTTTCGGTTTGGTATAACCAGACTTCCAATCGTTGCTTGTCACTTCATGCGGATCATGACACGTGGCACAACGCATGCCTTTTTCATAATGCATAGAAGCAAACATTTGCGATCCTTCAGTACCACATGATGGACATGCAGACTTCATTTTCACACCGAAGGCATACTCAAGTTTCTCTTGACCTTGTTCTGTATCAGCTAACTCATCAACATAGTTGAAACGTTGGTGACAACGTTCACAGTTAGATGGCATACCACCGCCATTACCGCCGTCTAAGTGACCACCAGCGCCGTGACACTCTTCACAAGCAATACCTTTAGAAATCGTATGCTCACGAAGTTTTTCAGGGTCGCCTAATGCCGCTAAGTACTCATCTTTGCTTTGGAAGTCGAACTTGAAGCTATGACAAACTTCACAGTAAGAACTCGCTGGTTGGAACAACATTTCTTTTTCGTATTTCGCACCGTACGAGCTCATGCCCACTTGGTGAGAACCACTTAATCCA
Source organism: Shewanella sp. ENK2 (assembly GCF_043568515.1). Taxonomy (NCBI): domain Bacteria; kingdom Pseudomonadati; phylum Pseudomonadota; class Gammaproteobacteria; order Alteromonadales; family Shewanellaceae; genus Shewanella; species Shewanella sp. ENK2. Next base: position 1,260,404 of record NZ_CP171406.1, read on the forward strand.
AATGCTTTACCTTCGTTTGTTGCAGGGAATTCTGGAATGGCAGCATTAATTTTTGCCGCCATTTCAGGGGTAAGCCACTCCGCCCAACCACGTGAGAATTGGTTACCACCAGCAACCATTTTACCGGTGCCATCTTTTAGTAAACCATCACGGATATGGTAAGTACCACGCACCATCCACGCATCAATGAAACCATATTTTGTACGAGGCGTACCAACGGTTGCATAAATGGCATCAGGGGTAATACCGTCAGGTAAGATAGAAGTATCTTTGGTGTTGTACATGGTTTTGTTCAAATCGTTATCGACTTCTGGATGCTCTCCAGGGAAACGAATTGTTTTAGAGTGACGAGAACGACTCCATGCTTCATATTGCACAGCATGACACTCACCACATTTTTCAGGTCCAACAAACTTGTTCGGATAATCTAAAATAGATTTTGCCCCCAGGCGATATTGCACCGCACTTGGACGACCAACACGCTTACTGTATTTCGGGCTATTACCAGTATCTAAATATTCTTCACCACGGTCACTAATGTGGTAATCACCCACTAAGTTACCTTCTTCATGGTATTTAAATAATGGATGGTTTTGAAATAAGTAATCAAAAAGTTCTTTTTCTTGAACAATATAATCTTGCAGCGTTTTAACGCCTTTTGCTTCTTCATCACCATTTGGGGCTGCAAGTACTTTTTGAGCTGTTTTACCCATGGCTGGCACACTATCGTATTTACCAGCTGCAGTTGCATTGCCAACAATGCCAAGACAAACTAGCACGCTTAGTGCTGTCATCTTGTATTTAGCCTGTTTCATTGTCCCACTCCTAATCATCATTATTTTATATTTTGTCGTCGAACCTGGCAGTTCAGCGAACGATATAATTAATTTGAGCAAGAGTTATTTTAAAGCTAATAAGCCATCAAAAATTGAGCTGGATCACACCAAAAAACGCCTTACAGATAACAAAAGATAAAAGCAAAAATAAGCAACAAAATCAGATACCTATTGTTTGTTTTATTTTATTTTTTATATAAAAAGGCGATTTTTTTATCTGTAAAAAATAATAAATATCACTTTTATAAAATAAAAACTATTCACTGGGAAAATAGTAAGATCCATCTCACAGAAAGTTAATACTAAGATAGTTAACCTCTACTCAAGGTTATTTAGGCACAACATAATAATTATAAAACTAGACTAACAAATAACATTAATACGGATTAACTTTTAATATCATTGAATATATAAATTCCATTCCATTTATTTAGAAGTTATTAAAACACACATATATAATAGGTAATAATATGATTCCTGAAATTGGACATTTACTATTAATAATAGCGACTGTGCTATCATTATTATTAGCTATAATACCTATGCTTGGTTTATCGAATAATAATGCTTATTTAATTAGCTATTACCGTCTACTCAGTAATATGATGATTAGTGCATTTATTGGTGCCATTATTTGTTTAGGCATCAGCTTTATTACTAATGATTTCTCTGTTGCTTATGTCGCCGATCATTCCAATACGCAACTTGCCACATTTTATAAAATAGCTGCGATTTGGGGGAGTCATGAAGGATCAATGTTGTTTTGGGTATCGGCCATCGCCCTGTGGACTGCGATTATTGCCAATACTCATGCTAATAATCATCATGCGTTTTTTATTCGTACCGTATCGGTACTAGCATTAGTGATTTTTGGTTTTAGCTTATTTATCATTTTCACTTCTAATCCTTTTGTTAGATTACTGCCGAATTTTCCTATTGAAGGGCGAGATTTAAACCCTATCTTGCAAAATATCGGGCTGATTATTCATCCTCCGTTATTATTTCTTGGCTATGTCGGTTTAACAGTATGCTTTGCAGCATCTGTCGCCGCGCTAATTGGCAAGGAATTTACTCAGCAACATGCACGTTATCTAAGACCTTGGGCATTAATGGCCTGGGTATTTTTAACTGGCGGGAATGCATTTGGCTCATGGTGGGCTTATAACGAGCTTGGTTGGGGTGGTTGGTGGTTTTGGGATCCGGTTGAAAATGCCTCATTTATTCCATGGCTTGTGGCTACGGCTCTGGTTCACTCAGTGACCATGAGTGAACGACTCGGACAATGTAAAAAGTTGACCTTATTCTTAGCTATTTTAGCGTTTTCGCTCAGTTTATTAGGTACCTTTATTGTCCGTTCTGGGGTAGTGCAATCAGTCCATGCTTTTGCCGCCGATCCGACTAGAGGAATGTCGATTTTATTCCTGCTAATTGTATTTTCTGGTAGTGCTTTAGGTTTATTTGCCACCCGAGCGCAATACATTCAGGCCCGTGATAAATTTGCTCTGATATCCCGTAATAGCCTTCTGCTAATAGGTAACCTATTATTTGTTGTCGCCGCATTATCTGTCTTATTAGGGAGCTACTACCCTATAATTTATCGCGTGCTCACTGGCGTAACGATTTCAGTAGGTGCTCCTTACTTCAACAGTATTTTTGTGCCTATTGTGGTGATACTAAGCCTATTAATGGGGCTTGCTCCCCTGCTACGTTGGCAAGTCGATAAACGCTCAAACCTCACTGTACCTGCAATATTATTGCTCATCTCAATAATCACTGCTGCGATATTCAATGTCGCACTCGAGCAGGCCAATGTATGGTTTTTCCTCGGATTAGCCTCTGTTACTTGGTTAGTGCTGACAATCATGGTTGCCATTATTCAGCACCAACAAGGTGCAGATAAACATCATAGCCGCCGATTTTACGCCATGTGCCTTGCACACCTTGGCGTTGCGATGGCCATACTTGCAGGTACCGTCGTTTCAAATCTTGAGCAAGAAGAAGTGCTCAGTATGGGGCCTAACCAAGGTAGAGAACTCGCCGGTTATACATTTGTCTTTGAGCAAACTCAGCATGTGACAACACAAAGCTATGATGCACTGCAAGCTAATATCCTCGTAATGGATAGTAATGAAAATCCTATTGCGTATGTCTATCCGCAACGTCGTACCTTTAAAACCAACGGTATGCAAATGTCAGCAGCAGGTGTGCATTCGAGCCCGTTAAAAGACTTATATGTCTCAATGGGTACACCGCTAAATGACACCGAATACCTGATCCGTATCAGCTATAAACCACTGATAAATGGCTTATGGCTTGGTGCATTAATGATGATGATTGCAGGGCTAGTGGTGGTGTTTGGTTGTAAAAGTCCCTTATACCGCCATCAATCACAAACAGCTCGACCTCTAAAACAGCTTCAAGCCTTGTCTCAATCACAGGCATTACAGGAGCCGACACCATGATATTTCCAACAGTTAATTCGTCTCGATTAGGCTCATTGAGTCATTTATCTCACATCTTGATTAGTCTGATTGTCAGCGTATTGATTGCCATCAGTGTAAAACCAGCAAGTGCTGAAGATATCACGATGCCAAACGAGTATAGCGCCAGTGAAAAACGTGCATTGGGGTTTGAAATTGCGCAAGAATTACGTTGTCCAATTTCCGACAATCGCAGCTTGTTTGATTCACAAACTCAAATTGCTAATGAACTTAAAGGGCATATTTTTCAAAAACTCGATGAAGGCCAATCTAAACAACAAATCATTGATTTTATGGTCGCTCGCTTTGGCGAACGGATCCGCTACACCCCAAGTTTCCACTCAGGCACGTTGGCATTATGGGTCATTCCACTTGGATTAATCTTACTTGCCGCTTTTGGTGGCATTGCTTGGATCAAAAAACAACAAGCCGACTCAGCGCCACAATCTTATGAGAATTATTATGAATAAATTACTTCCATTTACCATGCTATTACTGACTGGCAGTCTGCACCTTAATGCTGTCGCTAGTCCTAATGAAGCCAAAGTTTATGAAACCGGTGAACCTATCGCTAAACCTATGGTGATGTCCCGATTTGTCGAACTGCACAATGCCAGAAAAATTAAAGATATTGATTTCAAAGACCAACAATTAAAAACGGTCAATTTGAAACAGCATCAAGGTAAATTGGTCATGGTAAACCTATGGGCAACATGGTGTGCGCCTTGTATCAAGGAAATCCCAGCCATGCAGGCGATTAAAGCGCGCAATAAAGATAATGACTTTGCTTTAGTCCCTATTTCGATTGACGAAGATCTAGCCAATATCCAACCGTTTTTTGAAAAACACGGTTTTGGAGAATATGCCACTTGGATCGATCCCGACAAAGACATTGATTACATCATGCCTGCAGATTTACTCCCTGCAAGTTTCTTTCTTGACGGCAAAGGGAATCTTGTTGGGTTTGTTCGAGGCTATATCGATTGGACTGACGAAGGTATTCAACCTTACTTAGATGGCTTAATTGCCAAATATGCCAATAGATAACAAATCAGTTTTAGTTTCATCATCACAAAAGGTTCTATTAACCTCCGCCCGATCCCTGTTTTATGGGCGGTTATTTTTATTATCCTAACGGTGACCCTGTGTCGCCGTTTTTCTTGTAGTACGAAGTGCAATTCATTACCATAATCGCCTATTTTATTAACTAGGCTTACTGACTCATGAAGTTATCTGTTTTAGACCAATCCATTTTTGACCATTTATACCGTGATATCAGAGAATTTCGCAGCACCTTTGATTTACCCATCGAAGATGCGACCAGCCTAGATGATAAAGCGGATACCCTACATACCTCACTCATCATTGAAGAGTTAACAGAGCTTGCTGAAGCTGACTGCCGTGTTGAACAAGCTGACGCCATCGTTGACTCGGTTTATGTGCTTATGGGGCGTTTAGTGCATTTAGGCGCTAGCAAAATCACTGACCGCATAGAAATTAGTTACTTAGTTGATTTACTGTTATGTGTGGCTAACAATCGCGAAATTAACTTTATTGAATGTTGGGATGAAGTCCACTCAAGCAACATGAGTAAAGTATGCCGTAATGAGCAAGAATTAGCTGAAACAGTAGCCCATTATGCCAAGCAAGGCGTTGAAATTGTTGGCAGCACCAAAGGCGAGTTTATCATTGCTAAATGTGCAAAAGATGTAGAAATGGCGGGTAAAGTCGTTCGCCAAGGTAAGGTATTAAAATCGGTTTATTATCGACCTGCTGACTTAGCCAAATTAGTGAGTAACTAATCCAAGTAGACCAGATTAAGTGCATTATCAATGCCGACTAATCAGCTCAAATGAATAACAATAATGCGCCTACGTTGGCGCATTTTTTTACGCACAATCTTCACCAATGTGCTTGGTAACAATTCGAAAGATTACGCCGCTTGATTATGTTCAACATTCACCAATGTCTCGAACACCTTTTCTGGCTCAGCAACTTGAATGTGCAATACGGTGAGCTTTTCAACTAATTGCCCTAACCCGCCAAAATACCATTGTGGCGTGTTAAAACGTATGGTGAGATTAGTCAGCTCGCCTCGCCCAATGGCCAGCTCATTATCAACAACCTTTTTGGCTATTTGATTCACCTCTACCGCTTCAATCTCATTAACATCAATCGCCATAAAGCCCCAAATGGCATTATTAATCACTAGTCTATCGCGGATTAAATACATTGAATAATGGCGCGCGATACGATAATTCGCCACCAACATCACCAAGGTTAAACTGATGATTGAAGACACGATAATCGCGGCTAATTCACTCCAGTTAACCAACATCATATAGCTGGCAATACAACTAGATAAACAGCCAGTAAGCATGACTAACAAATGCCAAGGCTTGGCACTCATTAACTTAATGTGGCTGAGGGCTGTGGGATGATGACGAGAAAACCATGGAATAGCGTAATACCAGTTTGTGGGTTCACCCGCCACGATAAAGGCAATAGACAGCGCCTTTTCATCCTTATCTGCATACAATTCTACCGCACTGACTCTCGGGTCGCCTTTTACCTTTCTAACCTTTAATAAGCCACGAATAATCGTAAATACGAGGTAAGCTTCAATGATCAATAACCCCCCAACAATGGGGTATTTTAACCAAGCAACAAACTCAAAATAGTCGGCAATATCTGCCGGAAAGCTGAGCCTGGCGACCAAGCTGCTAGTGCTTAAAATAATAATCAGCTTCCACCACTTTTGGCCGCCTTTTTCAATAATGCAGTACCAATATGTCAACGGAATAATGACAAAGTAACCAATAGCAATCAAAGTTACTGTTAGCTCGTCACTACTGTTTGTTAGTGTTTCGGGCGTGAGCTGTACACCAAGAGTAAATAGCACTATCGCAATAGCTAAAAAAATCAGTCGGTATTTTACGACAGGTCTCATAGCAAAATCCTTATTGGCTAAGTTTGTTATCCATCACGATATGACTCTCAATTCACTCATCACATCACTTCGTAAACTAATCCACTGAGCAGATTATTTTTCAGCAGATAAAAACCAGCTTAGCCCTTGAATTGCCGCTGCTGGAAACGCCATATTATGGCTTGCCGCTTCTATCACCTGTAATCGAACATTGAGCGTTTGCGCAGCTGATATTCTGTTCTTTTGGGACAAAATCGCTTGAAACGCTTTCGCATCTGCCACCATGTCATGACCATACTCAGTTAGCGCTGCCGTTTCATATTCACCAATTGCGATATAAACCTTAGCATTAACGTCTTTTAGCATAAAGTCAGCGGAACGAAATTGCTTCATCAGCTGCTTGTCATCAAACCATAATGACGGACTACTCAATAGGTAATGGTTAAATAACTGTGGCTGCTTTAGCAAAGCATAGGCGCCAAATAAGCCACCTAAGGAATGACCAATTAAGGTATTTTGACTAGGGTTAGTGCGATAGTGTTTGTTGATATGAGGCATGAGCTTGTTAGCGATAAAATTCAGGTGTCTCTGGGCTTCACCGGTTTTACGCTTCCAGCTTTTATCTGAACTTGGTGTGTAGTCCCTTATCCGACTCGCTGCTGGGCTCATGCCTTCTTGCCAATCAATGCCGACTAATATGGCTTGATCCATTTCCCGCATGTTCATCGGTAATCGTGTGACCCCAGATACCACTTGAAAGCTATACATGGCATCAGTCATATAGACTACAGGGTAATACTGAATCGGATCTTGTTCTTGATAACTGTTAGGTAATTTAATCCATATTTTATAGCTTCTATCGGAATCTTCTAAAATAATGGATGAGGTATTAGGAATGGTAAAGGCCTGCTCAGCCCTGACTGGCGCAGATAGGGTTAATAATCCCATTACCGCTACGGCCAGCAAATAAACAATATGCATCAGCTATCCTTGTTGATGTTGTTTTTAGTGATGTGTAATTAATAATATTGTTTCACTGCAATAAGCTAAAACATAACAGAGTTAATCAGTTGTTTTAGCTTAATTTTGCAGCAATATTAGTATGGTAAAATATAATCAGCGGCAAGTGCGATGAATAACGCAAAACCAGCCCAATTGTTATTTAAAAATGCCTTAAAACACTGCGCCCGTTCGCGGCTATAAATCAACCATTGCTGATAAGCACTGAATACAATAAAGCTGCTAATACCAACGCCGTAAAACAGTCCTCGCTCAGCTGACCAACCGGCACATATAAAACACGTCAGTGCGGCAAGTTGAAACAACGCTATCCACTGGCGATCGTAACTGCCAAATAAAATGGCAGTAGACTTAATGCCAACTTTTAAATCATCATCCCTATCAACCATGGCATACATAGTGTCGTAAGCCACAGTCCAGCACCAATTAGCCGCAAATAACCACCATGCCTCAACAGGCACATAACCAAGCTGGGCGGCATAGGCCATCGGGATTGACCAGCTCCACACTATCCCCAAAAACATTTGCGGCATATTCGTCACCCGTTTCATAAACGGGTACATAATGGTGAGAATAATCCCCACCACCGAAAGCTTAACCACGAGTGGATTTAAAAATAACACCAAGCTAAACGCAATCAGCGCCATGACGATAAATAACATCAACGCTTCTTTGCTACTGACTTCACCTGAAGCGAGTGGCCTGTTTTTCGTTCGCTCGACATGGGCGTCTAATTTTCTGTCGGCAAAGTCATTAATGACACACCCACAGGCACGCATGATAAATACACCAAATACAAAGATAACCAGTACCTTTACATCAGGCATGCCACCAGCAGCTAACACCAGCGCCATCAAACATGGCCACATGAGTAATAATGTCCCAATTGGCCTGTCTAAACGTGTTAACCGTTTATAAACTGAAATCTTTTCTTTAAGCGTCCATGAGGATACTGCCATGGCTAACTCACTCCCACTTTTTGAAGTATATTCACTTCTTATTCGCCATTCTGGGTTGGCGTTATTTATGTGTGTTTGCCAAATGAATAATCTAACATGCTAAGGGCGTGTTAAAACACTTGTTTATCGTGGATATAGCGACAATGGTCACCATTTGTTCAAAATCTCGTTCCAATACCAATTATCCTATCTATCCCATATCAGATCATTGGGTTCAGAAAAACTAAACAGCCCTTCAACAACTGAAAAAACGGTTTTGGAACGACATGTACCATCTAGCAAGACTCTAGCTTTGCTAGTGATACTAACAACCACTTACTGCCAAAGTCGGTAAAGTTCACTTGAACTCGGGCTTTATCAGCTGTGCCTTCAAAGTCAGTGACAATGCCTTGACCAAACTTAAAATGCTTCACTTTTTGGCCGACTTTAAAGCCACTGTCATTAGCAATGGATTGACGTGGTACGTTAAAGCGACTGCTCATTGCTGGCGCAGAGACTGAGGCTTTCATGCGTATTTCTTCAACGTATTCAGATGGAATTTCACCAATAAAGCGTGAAGGACTGGCATAATCTTCACGACCATAAATACGACGAGACTCAGCGTAGCTGATATACAGTTTTTGCATCGCTCGGGTCATGCCCACATAACATAAGCGGCGCTCTTCATCTAAACGGTCACCTTCATCCAGTGCCATTTTGCTTGGGAAAATACCTTCTTCAACCCCTGCCATAAACACCACAGGAAACTCTAGCCCTTTAGCTGAGTGCAAAGTCATTAACTGCACAGCATCAGTAAACTTGTCAGCTTGGCCTTCACCTGCCTCCAATGCAGCATGAGATAAAAAGGCATTTAGCTCGCCCATATCTTCCAGTTCTTCAGGCATTTCAAAGCTGCGAGCTGCGGTAACTAGCTCGTTTAAGTTTTCTACCCGTGATTGGGCTTTTTCGCCTTTTTCGGCTTCGTACATTGCACGCAGTCCAGATCGCTGAATCACGGTATCCGTCATGCTATAAAGACTCATATCTAAGGTGTCTGTGCGCATACCAATCACTAAATCCATAAAGCCATTAACTGCGTTCGCCGCTCGGCCTGTTAATACTTTTTCTTCTATCAAGCGAACACTGGCTTGCCACATGGTCATTTCTTGCTGACGGGCAGTGGAGCGAATAATCTCTAAGGTACGGTTACCAATACCACGGGTTGGCGTGTTCACAACCCTTTCAAAAGCGGCATCGTCATCTTTATTATTGATAAGACGCATATAACCCATAGCATCTTTAATTTCTTGGCGTTCGAAGAAGCGTAAGCCACCGTATATACGGTACGCTAAGCCTTTATGCAGCAACGCTTCTTCAAGCACACGAGACTGCGCATTAGAGCGATATAAAATCGCACAATCCGCTAAGTTGCCACCTTTGGCATGCCACTCAGCCATTTTGCCAACAATAAAACGGGCTTCATCCATTTCGTTAAAGGCGCAATAGACTGAAATAGGCTCACCCGCCTTATCTTCGGTCCACAGTTTTTTACCTAAACGCTCAGGGTTATTAGCAATTAATTCATTCGAAGCATTCAAAATGTTAGCTGTTGAGCGATAATTTTGCTCAAGCCTAACGGTATTTGAACCAGGGAAGTCATTTAAAAAGCGATGCAAGTTTTCAACTTGAGCGCCACGCCAGCCATATATGGACTGATCGTCATCACCGACAATCATCACATTGGCAGAGTTACCCGCTAACACTCTGATCCACGCATATTGAATGGCGTTGGTATCTTGAAATTCGTCTACCAAAATATGTTTAAAGCGTTCTTGATAGTGCGCCAAAACATGGGGTTTATTGAGCCACAATTCATGAGCACGTAATAGGATTTCAGCAAAGTCGACTAACCCAGCGCGATCGCATGACTCTTGATAAATTTTGTAGATATTAAGTAGATTTTGCTCAATAGGAAAAACGCCGGCATCAATATGCTTTGGGCGTAATCCTTGGTCTTTTTTACCATTGATATAACCTTGGCATTGACGTGGCGGATATTGCTTTTCATCTAAATTGAGGCTTTTAAGAATACGTTTAAGTAAACGTAATTGGTCATCAGAATCGATGATCTGGAAGCTTTGCGGCAAATTAGCATCTTGATAATGGGTACGCAGTAGACGATGCGCTAATCCATGGAAGGTACCAATCCACATGCGACCCATATTCGTGCCGACGACCTTTTCAACACGCTCACGCATTTCTGCCGCCGCTTTATTGGTAAAGGTTACCGCTAAAATGGAGTATGGACTTTGTTGTTCAACCTGCATCAACCAAGCAATACGGTGGGTTAATACCCGTGTTTTACCACTGCCTGCGCCAGCCAAAACCAGCATGCTCGACAGAGGTGCACCCACTGCTTCGCGTTGCATTTCGTTTAAGCCATCTAATAATGATGATACGTCCATTGGTCCTCCCAAAAATCAAGCGGGCAGTATATCAGTTCAATGGCATCTGATCCTAGGGTGCAAAGAGGCTTAATCGTATAAGCACGGATAACAAGCGATGAATACCTCACTTGAGGTTCATTGATCGTCAAAATAAGGAGGAGATAATTAGGTAATTGTGCGTTTATTTTAAAGTTTGGGTTAACGTCGTGGTGTGCTCTCTATTTCCAAACTCCGTTTGGATTAACGTCGTGGCGCTTCGCCCACACCAGAGCAAGAAGGGTAAAACAGCTCACCCCTCTTGATTCTTTATAAACCATAGTCCCAGCAGCTCCGGCGAAATTTTCATTCTTTATTGACAAGACGGCGAAAGATTTCCAACGGGGGATTATCCAGCTTTGGACTTCGTTTGTAGTTCTAACATGTTTGTGCCCTAAAGTTAGTTAGAACCAAAGCTTTATTTAACAATGCTTCTCTTCGTTTTCCATACAACGTTTAATTGAAATTGCTCTTTTACATTTGCCATCCTTACAGCCTAGATTGCACAATCTAATGAACTGTTTTTATATACAGGTATAATGGGATTTGGCTTAATTTAAATCAAACAGCTCATCAAGTAAGTCTGAAGTCGTAAATCATGCTTAACTAAAAATCTATAATTGTCTGATAATGTCGGAAATAAATTTGATCACTTATTTTTTAAGCGACTTTAACGCGCAAGCTCGGTTTGTTTTAGGATGCCAAGAGAATTTTATTGCTTGACATCAAAGACATAGAGAATATACGGTGTTATAAATCAATAACTTATATGACCGACTTTATCAGGCGAGCCGTATAATAAGCTGTTAAACGGCACGTCAATATTTGGAGTAATATGAAACTTAAAAAGCTGCTTCAGCATGATTTTATAATTGAATTTGAAAGTCTGTTAGCTTGTGATTTTGAAAAGACCTTGTTTAAAGCTAGTTTGAGAAATTATTGCTCTCACGGTAATCCTTTAAGGTTTCATAATTTTGCATTTTCAATGAGGGAGTTAGTGCTCAGAATCATTGATAGACGAGCACCAAATTCAGAAGTAAAAAATGCGAACTGGTACAAGCGTGAAAGCACAAGATATGAAGTGACACGTAGGCAGAAGCTCAAGTTTTGTGCTCAGCGATATCTATCTGATAAATACCTAAATCAAGATGAGCTTGATGAACTAAATCAGAGTATTAAAGACTATTTGAAAGAATTCAATTTCTTTAATAAATATACGCATATAACTCCTAAGCACTTAAATTCATGCCCTCATAAGTTTTATGATGATATGAAGTTTATTATAAAGCGCTCTAAGGAGGTAATTGAACAGTTAAGCACCCTCGAAGGGCAAGTAGCGTCATGCGTTGAAAGTAAACTTCAAGATGAAATCTTTGATAAAGTTGTTAATAACTTCCCAGATGATTTATCTATTCTGGCTAACAATGTAATTCTTGAACAGGTATATCCTGAGGTTATAGTAATCGACGAGATCACTGAAAATAGAATGGATTTAATTGTGACTGGTTCGCTTGAAGTGAGTCAAGAGTATGGCAAGGGTGAAGACTTCTTGGAAATGTCGAATAGTTATTCATTTGAAACGTCAGTAGATGTATCTGTAAGTGACCCCCTTGATATCAATGTTTACCCAAATGATGTGGAAATCGACACTTCGTCTTGGTATGAATAAAGCCGTTTAACAAAACGTTTAAGAGCGATTCGTAAACGCGTGCCATTTTCGCTTCGCTCCAATTGTGGCACACATTTACTCACGCCTTAACGTGGCGTTATATGGTAAAGGGAGAGTGTATGTATGATGCTAGGTGATTTAGATTCTTATATGTCGGCACAAGACTATATTCTTGCTGCTAAAGAGAAAGATAAAAAATATGGAGTATACGTAGAAAGATCTATTATTTTTGCGACTTCCCAACTGTCTAATCTTAATGAAGCGTTAGTTGGTTTGGGAAGAGGAGAGTATGAAGCTGAAATAAGAATTAAAAATTCAGATATTATCAATTCAGAGGTATCTCCATATGCATTTTATATTAACTCTGGCGTTTTTAATGTATGTTATAGAATGAACTTGTCCAAATATGAGTTTTTATTTAAAGATAATTTAATAAAAAAAGTTATTGCTAATAACCCCGTTGAGTTACCGTTCTCTTTTGTGATGCATCATGAATTATCTCACCTATATCGAGCACATAACGAGGTCGTAAATATTGATACGAAGAAACCTTCTTTTGTCAAAGGCACTGAAATGGATGCAGATCTTCTAGCTGTTTCACAGTTATATAGGTCATTACAAAATAATTTTAAAAACTTTGCAATGGATGACCAAGAGCTTAGGGGGCTTGTTTTAATTTCTATACTTGAAACATTATGCGCGATGAATAGTTATTCTCAAGGAAGAATCTATCAATTGGGGGTCGAGAGACTAGCTGATGTTATTCTAAAAATATCAATGTTAAATGAGTCGATTAAAAGCAATATACCCCCTGATGTAAATTGTACCTCTGAGGTGACCAGAAATAATTTTAAATACATTAATGCATTACTACTCCGTTGCAAAGAATCTTTTGGTAAAACTAATACTATATCCGTATTCATTGATGAATTTTTAGTGTTTTTATTTTCTAATCCAATAAAACACATTGTAAATGAAACAACACTTAGCTCTTGGCAACAGATAAAAATACATGTGGCTGATGTGTCCAAAACAAAAGTTTAACTAGCGAATTACCATATAACAAGAAATTTAAACGGAACAAAAACAGCTTGCCATGTTTCGTTCCTCAGCAAGTTTGGCAAACAATTTTTGTCCGCTTAATTGGCGTTACCGTATATCCGATTGCCATATCTACCCTAATACCAAAAGTCACTTTTAGAATTTAACTTTAAAACGTTTTTGTCCAAAAATGAGTTTGGAAGTAATCAAACTTTACCATCAATAAGTCACGTTCATGCTCATATAAATTATCAAGCGGTTATCTTATCACCATTCATGACAACGCGAGTTTTTTCAATCTTTCTTATGGTCGCGCAGTAATAGCCAAAGGAATAAACCTGCCAATGGTTATGCGAACAAGACTCAAGTAGCCTGAGGCTACTTGAGGGAGTTGAATGCTGATGGCTAACAATGGATCTGAGATCTAAATCGATCCATTGCACTATTGACATAAAACTGTTTAAGCTTGAATTTCAGCAGCCACGACAGAAATTTCAACCAATAGTGCTTCACGTGCCATTTTAGCCGCAACACAGGCCCGAGCAGGAGCATAGCCTTCAATCACCCATGCATCCCAAACGGCATTCATTTCAGCGAAGTAAGACATATCTTTAACGTAAATGGTCGCAGATAATATGTGTTTTTTATCACTGCCTGCTTGCAATAATAACGCTTCGACTTTATCCAGCATGGTTTGGGTTTGCTCTGTGATATCTTTAGTGGCATCTTGGCAAACTTGACCACATAAGTAGATAGTACCGTTATGTTTTACAATGCGGCTCATACGTTTGCTGGTTTCTATGCGTTCTATTGTCATGCTGTTTTCTCGTTTATCACTGAAGTAAGTGCCCTATTATCAGCCATAAAAAACCATAAACACAACTGAGAATCTCTCATTGTTTCTTCGATCACTATTTAGCTTAACCCCGTTCAGGTGTGAGCTAACCAGCGAAAAATAGCCTCTGCATTGACAAGTAAATCACCCACTTATTACACTGATTGTGCGTGTCACTCATATAAGACCACAGTATGCACATCAATGATTTAGAGTTATTTATTGCCGTAGCCAAATTAGGCAGTTTTTCCAAAGCAGCTGAATCACTTGATACCCGACGGGCATTAGTCAGTCGTCGTATTGCCGACTTAGAAAAACACCTCGGTGCGCCACTCTTTATCCGCACCACTCGTGCAATGTCGTTAACCCCCAACGGTGAGCAATTTCTTGAACAAGTAGAGCCTTTGGTTAATCAGCTTCGAAATGCAGCTCATGTGATGCGAAACGATCAAGCTGAAGTCCAAGGACGAGTGAGAATTGGCCTTATTCCATTTACTGACAGATTGCTAGATAAATACATCGCAGAGTTCGTCACTAAATACCCTAATGTTCAGTTAGATATTTTTATGGTGAATGGGGGTTATAAAGAGTTGGCGCGACTCGGTCTAGATTTCGTATTAGATACAGGAACGCTTGATGACAGTGGGTTTATTGCTAAAAAACTGGGCACTTTGAACCTTAAATTATTTGCATCGCCGCTCTACATAGATAAAGCCGCTGACATTCATGATGTCACCGATTTAGAGCATCATTCATTTATTGGCAGTCGTTCAATTAATGGTATGGTCGACACCAAACTAAAAATGGGCGATCAAACCATTGAGGTCAAATACAATATCATCACCAACGAGCTGAATTCTTTATACAGCTTTTGTTTGGCGGGTGCGGGGATCTCAATGCTACCTTATAGTATTGCAGCTGAAGCCATTGCATCAGGTAAACTCGTCAGTGTGTTACCTGAAATTGAATCGACTCCCATCGACACATTCTTAGTCTATCCAAGTCGTAAACATATGACTGCAGCAGCTAAGTTATTTGCCGACACCATTGTTGATATGGCCACGTCTCTTATTGAAACCGAAACCGGCTATTACAAGGATGCTAAAACTGAATTAAAAAAGGCATAAGCGACGACCCTATGCCTTTTGGAGCGATTAACCAGCGTTGACTTAGAACTTGTAATCTAAGGTTAAGTACACTTGTTGGCTGTTATCAATATCAACGCCATTTTTACTGTAGTCTTGTTCTAAATAACGGTAACCCAAGTCAGATGAGAAATGTTCGTTCCATTGGTAGCTGACGCCCGCTTGACCACCCCAAGTGAAATCTGCTGACGCCTTACCAGCGACTTTATTATCATTACCACCCGCTGTAACACCCATGAATAACTGCGTATTTTTGGCGACTGGGATTAGATAGTCATAGGACACTAACCAAGAATATTGCTCGTGCTTATAATCTTGCTCACCAATAGAAAACTTGTCTTCCATGTAGCTGAAAGTACCTGTAACACGATGTTGTTCGTTAATAACGACACCTGCACGCAGAATAATAGGTAATCCATCAGTATCTTTAATAACATCACCATTAATGGTGTCTGTTTGATAGCCTGTACCTGCACCAATAAAGTAATCCACATCTGCCGCTTGCGCATTGGCAACCATCAAAGAAGAGCAAAGTGTCGCCGCTAATATTGTGTTATTTTTCATCATAGTCACCTCGTCAAATACAATCATTAAATGGGCTCTAGATATCTTGTGTAATCCAGATGCACTCACTGTACTTAAGCTGGCTTGCATTGAGAAGATGACAAAACACAGACTCTTAGTCCCCCAAAAAGAGACAATTAATATGATGTTATCCATGTTACCGCTTTGATAAATTGATATTACCCTCAAGTGAATAACAACAAACTATAGAATAAAAACCTGAAATTATAAGCAAATAAACCATACCAGCCGTTATTAAATTCAATAACTCATCAATTTATTTAATCCTTAGCATATTTTGATTGTCTCATTTTATGAGTAAGTGAAACTACTCATATACCGCTACTTAATAAGTGAATATCTGAATAAACTGCCCTCATTAATTATGAGGTGTTCCATGAAAATGAAAAAAATCACTAATATGACTCAACTTGCACTTATTACTGCGATGGTCAGTGGCTGCAGTCAAGACGCTACTGTTGCAGATAAACCAACTCAACCAGTTTCTGTCATTGTTATCGGTGAAAATAACCAAAACCATGACTTGCGCTTTTCAGGTGTATTAGAAGCCCAAGAAAAGGCACGTCTTGCATTTAGAGTGGCTGGAACCCTAATTGAAATAAACGTTGCACAAGGTGATTACGTCGAAAAAGGACAAGTGATTGCCCGTCTTGATCCTCATGACTACCAAGTCAGAGTGGCAGAGCTGGAAGGCCGTTTAGCTGAAGCGAACGCAAGTTACTATCAAGCTAAAAATGAGTTAGACCGCACCCAGATGGCGACCACAGACAATGCCATGTCTGATGTCAGCTTAGATCGTGCTAAAACAGGGGTAGCAAGAGCCAAGGCTGCCGTCACTGTTGTCGAGCAAAATCTAAAACAAGCTAAAGATGCCCTTAACTACACCGAACTTGTCGCGCCATTTAGCGGCATTGTAGGTCAACGCTCATACGATAATTTTGAACAAGTTTCACCAGGGCTTGCCTTTGTAACCTTGCATCAACCAGAAAAATTACAAGCCATTATCGATATTCCAGAAACGATGTTACCTGCGTTTTCGCAAGGCCAAGCTGCCAGTGTATTCACTAATGAAACCAATGGTGCTGCAAGTAATGGCAGCAAGGCGCTTAACGGCACAGTGATCGAAATAGCCAGTATCCCAGATAGCATTAAACGCACCTTCTCGGCGACCATTGCACTTAACGAAAAGCAAGATCATCTCTATCCAGGCAAAGTGGTCAATGTACGTATTGCAGATCAAACTCTCGACAACAACAGCATTTGTTTACCAGCAAGTGCGTTAGTCAGTCGTCAAAACATCACCCAAGTGACCAAGATTGTTGATAGTAAAGCGGAGCGTGTTGATGTGAACGTCATTAAACAAGGTCGCAACCATATCTGTGTTCTGGGTGATATCAAGATTAATGACACAGTCATTGTGGCAGGAAGCGCCTTTATTCATGACGGGAAAGTCGTTGAGAATATCATTTCTGTGAGAGGTTCATGATGAATTTAGCTGAATTTGCCATCAAGCAGCGAGTGTTCGTGTGCTTCTTTACCGTGCTATGCATCATTGCAGGTATCTACTCTTATTTTGACTTAGGTAAACTTGAAGACCCATCATTTACCGTTAAAACGGCTGTTGTGGTGACGCTCTATCCAGGTGCTTCTGCATCGGAAGTTGAAAACTTAGTAACAGACAAAATAGAAACCAAGCTACAAGAAATGAGTTCATTAGACACACTGCGCTCATTATCTCGTCCAGGTATGTCGATGATTTTTGTCGATCTACATTCGACCGTATCATCAGAAAAACTGCCACAAGAGTGGGATTTACTTCGCCGTAAAGTCAATGACGTAAAACTCAGTTTGCCGCTCGAAGCCCAAATCAATATCGTCCAAGACGAGTTTTCTGAAGTGTACGGAATGCTCTTTGCCATTCACAGTAACGATGCCAGTTTGCAGCAACTTAAAGATTACTCAAAAGAGTTGCAGCGCCGCCTAAAAGAAGTCGATGGCATTAAGAAAATTGAACTGCACGGCGTTAGAGATCGTGTCGTTAATGTTGATATCAGTGATGAACGTATTGCTGAGTCAGGATTGTCGGCCGCCCAAGTGTACAATCAACTGGTTAGTCAAAACCTGCCTATCGATGCTGGTAATTTCGATATGGGTATTGAACAAGTACGTGTTGAGCAAACGGGCAGCTTTACCAGTATCGAAGATATCAAAAACCTCACTATTAAGTCGGGCGTTGGCCCTATTTCAAGTGGGTTGATTCGTTTAGGTGATATCGCCGATATTTACTATGACTACCAAACACCTTCACTAACAGAAAGCCGTTTTAATGGTGAACAAGCCATCACATTAGCGGTCAGCCCAGTTAACGGGATTAATGTCGTGTCGCTGGGCGACACCCTCAAAGACGTGATCAGTCAGTACCAATCTGAACTACCATTAGGTGTGGATATTAGCACTATTGCTTTTCAGCCTGATGAAGTACATAAGTCGATAACAGGTTTTATTAACAACTTACTTGAAAGTATCGCCATTGTGGTGGTGATCCTAATGATATTCATGGGTTGGCGCAGTGCATCTATTGTGGGTGCAAGCTTATTAATGACCATCCTATTCACTCTGATTTATATGAACCTGACTTCAGTTGACTTACAGCGAGTATCAGTGGGTTCATTTATTCTTGCACTGGG
This sequence comes from Shewanella sp. ENK2, assembly GCF_043568515.1. Classification (NCBI taxonomy): domain Bacteria; kingdom Pseudomonadati; phylum Pseudomonadota; class Gammaproteobacteria; order Alteromonadales; family Shewanellaceae; genus Shewanella; species Shewanella sp. ENK2. The sequence continues at coordinate 1,279,052 of NZ_CP171406.1, forward strand.
TATGTTGGTTGATAATGCCATTGTGATTACTGATATGTTCGTCAGTAAACTCAAAGCAGGTAAAGCACGTTTTGAAGCCGCTAAAGCATGTATTGGCGAAACTGCATTACCACTGCTTGCTGCGACCGTCATTGCCATTATGGGGGCAACACCTGTCATTTTCTCAACGACTGATGCCGCTGAATTTGCAGTATCTGTGGTGCAAATCCTTGCCAGCTCTTTATTGCTGTCCTGGGTTGTGGCAATGACAATTACCCCGCTGATGTGCTGGGCTTTCATTAAAGCGCCAGAACATGACAGCGAAAAAGCACCGAGCGCCGCTGCCACTAAATTTAAAGCAGCCATTACATGGACTGTCGCCAACCCTAAATACACTATCGCCATTATTGTTCCGTCGCTTATCGTGACATTACTGGCGACGCCAATGGTGAAAGTCAACTTTATTCCGACCTCAGACAGAGCCATGGTGTTTGTGGATTACTGGTTACCTAACGGCAGCCGTATTCAAGATGTCTCACAAGACATGACCCAAATTGAGCAATGGCTATTAGCTCGCCCTGAAGTAGAAAGTATCTCTACTTCTATCGGCGCCAGTGCACCACGCTTTTCGGTTACGGTAGAGCCAGAACCATTAGATGGCAGTTATGGCCAAATCTTAATTAATACCCATAGCTTTGAGGACATTGAAACATTAGTGGCTGATGGCGATGTATGGTTATCAAAAACCTTCCCGCAAGCACAACCACGTTTTCGGGATTTAAAACTGGCCACATCAGATAAATTTAGTATCGAAGCACGTTTTTCAGGTAAAGACCCTCTCGTGCTAAAACAGCTGTCAGATCAAGCGCAAGTGATTTTAGAGCAGCACCCTCATACTCGTTATGTACGTGATGATTGGCGTCAAGAAAGCAAAGTGATTCACCCGATTATTAATCAAGAGCAAGCCCGCCTTGCTGGTATTAATCGTGCCGATATTGCCTTAGCGATAAAACGCGCCAGCGACGGGATTACTTTAGGCCAAATACGTGAGCACGACACCTTAGTGCCAATTGTATTGCAGTCATCAAATGCCAGCTTAGACGATCTTGGCGATATCCCTGTTCGATCCATTGTCGGCTTGCATAGTGTGCCTCTTTCCCATGTGGTTGATGGTTTTCAAATGCGCGGTGAGCAAAGCATGATTTGGCGCCGTGATCGTGTGCCAACCATTACCGTACAAGCCGGTGTATTAGGCGACACAATTGGTAATGTGCGTAATGAAATCGCCGCTGAGATTGAAGCGATTGAATTACCACCGGGTTACAAAATGGAATGGGGCGGAGAATACTCTGAAGAGCGTGAAGCCATTGACGACATAATGACTCAAACACCTAAGTCATTCTTAATCATGGTCATTATCTTGGTGCTGTTATTTAACGCCTTTAAACAGCCGTCCATCATTTTGATCACCTTACCTCTGGCCTTTATTGGCGTGTGTTGGAGCTTAATTTTATTCGACAAACCATTTGGCTTTATGGCGCTAGTCGGGGCAATCGCTTTATCTGGAATGATCATTAAAAACGGCATTGTGCTAATGGATCAAATTGAGCTTGAACGTAAAAATGGCGCTGAATTAGACGACGCCATTATTCACTCAACCCTCAATAGAACCATGGCGATTTCGATGGGCGCCCTGACGACAGCATTAGGTATGGTACCGCTATTGTCTGACTTATTATTCGATCAAATGGCTGCAACCATTATTGGTGGCCTTGCGGTCGCAACTGTACTGTCATTATTCATTATGCCAGCACTGTATAAATTGTTTTTTAAACGCCAAGCACAACAGGAGTTAACTCATGAAAATGCGTAATATCTCATTAGTCATCGCCCTTTTACTTGGCGGTTGTAGCATGACACCAGACTACCAAGCCCCTGAAACCGTCGGGCTAGATCACGTCTACTTACATGCAGACAATACCCAGCAAATTGAAACCGATATGTGGTGGAAGAATTTCAGCGATCCACAACTCGATCGTTTAGTTGAAGAAGTGCAGCAGCAAAACATCAGTATTCAAATTGCTGCAGAGCGAATAACCGCAGCGCAGTCTTATGAATCAATGGTGTCATCGCTAAAAATTCCGACCGTTAATTTAGGGGCGGGAGCTGTGGATTACCGCTTATCAGAAAACGACTCATTATCGGGCCCTGCTATAGGCGCCCAGATGATTGACAAAGATCATCAAGCCCTGATGGTTGGCACAAATGTCAGTTGGGAAATTGACTTATTTGGTCGTTTAGATGCATTAAGCGATGCCGCCAATATTCGTGTTCAACAAGCAGAAATTTTGTCTCAAGGCGTTAATACACTGATTACCGCCGATGTGGTACACAACTACCTGCAATATCGTGGGGCACAAGCTCGTCTAGCCATTGCTCAACGTAATATTCATGAGCAACAACAGACCTTAGAAATGGTACAAACCTTAGTCAATAGCGGCTTTGGTTCAGAACTAGACTTAGCCAGTGCTCGTGCAGCACTCGCTACAGTCTCAGCTAGCCAAACCCTATTTGAAACGGCTGAGAAAGTGCATTTATATCGCCTTGCAACGCTATTAGGCCAACACCCGAGTGACATCATCAATCGTTTTGACGCTGCACCACTGCCAACAGTCACAGGCCAAATCCCGACAGGAATGCCATCAGACATCCTTAAACGACGCACTGATATTGCATTAGCAGAGCGAGAAATGGCGGCCATTAATGCTGAACTCGGTGCCAGTATCGCCAATCAATATCCGCAGTTTTATCTGACTGCAAGCCCTGCTGTGATTGCTGATAGCGCAGATGATTTATTCAGCTCTAACTCTGTTGGATGGGCTGCTGGATTAGGGGCAAAGTGGACAGTGTTTGATGGCGGGCGCAGCAGCGCAATGGTCGATATGCAACAAACTCGTTTTAAGCAAGCCAGTTTGCGTTACGAACAGGCAGTCAATGCGGCATTTAATGAAGTTGAAACCACATTAATGAGCTACGGCAATAGTTTACGCTTTTATCAACAATTAGAGACTGCAGCCCAGCAAACCCAAACAGCTGTGGCAAAAGCCAATAGTTTATACAAAGCGGGCTTAATTGATTACATCCAAGTGTTGGATGCACAAAGACAAGATAACACCATGCAAGATGCACTTGTCACAGCGCAGCTGAACATTGCGTCAAATGTCATTTTGGTCAACAAAGCCTTAGGCGGAGACTGGAAGGTGAAGCCATCAACTGATGACAACACCCAAAAAGACACCGCAACAGGCAAGCAATCAATCCTGACCGATTGATCACAACCCCTAAGCCTCACAGACCACTGTTTCCCCCATTTTTCGGTGGTTTGTGAGCACCCAAATCTTTTCAACCCTAATTCAATCATTCCAATTTAAAGGTTTCTGATGCGTCAATTCCTATTGCCCTTGTTTAACGTCAACCTAGCGAAAACCTGCCTAGCTTGGCTAGCGGCAAGCTGTATTTGCATCAGTCACGCGGTGGGCGCTAACTCATTAAACCCAGTAAACACTCACCCAGATGCTCAACCTGAGCCATCACCTAGACCCACCGTCGGTTTAGTACTCAGTGGTGGCGGAGCAAAAGGGTCAGCCCATGTGGGCGTAATACGGTATTTAGAGCAACAACAAATTGAAGTCGACTATATTGTCGGCACCAGTATTGGCGCTTATGTTGGCGGCTTATACGCATTAGGCTTTAGTGCAAACGACATCGAAACCATCATGCTCGGCTTAGCGTGGGAAAGTGGTTTTAACGATAATGTGCCAAGACAATCATTACGCTACCGTGATAAACAAGATGTCGACCGCTACAACATGCCATTTGAATTAGGCCTACTTGATGGCCAATTACTGCTCCCCAAAGGCCTACTTAGGGGCCAAACCATGGGCAACCTTTACCTGGATTCATTTGGCGCTATCGAAAACCAAGCCAGCTTTAATGATCTCGCAACGCCTTTTAGCGCGATAGCAACCGATATATCCACAGGTGAAGCTGTGGTGCTAAACCAAGGTAATTTACTTAAAGCAATGCAAGCTTCCGCCACGGTACCCGGCATATTACAGCCCACCGTGATTGATGGAAAATCCTTAGTTGATGGTGGCATTGTAAGTAATTTACCCGTTGAAACCGCTAAAAATATGGGGGCAGATATTGTTATTGCCATCGATATTGGTGCGGATTTGTCAGCCCAAGAACAGCTCAACAGCGCTATTGCTATCGTCGGCCAATTAAGCACCTTGATGACACGCGCCAATGCCGTAGCACAAATTGCGACACTGAATAAGGCTGATATTTTGATCCGCCCAGATATCAGTAACTTTGACACCACCGACTTTAGCGCTTTAGCCAGTGGATTTGAACTTGGACAACAAGCGGCCTTAATGCATAAACAGCAACTGCAACCATTGGCCTCTGATGCTGACAGTTTTAGCCAATATCTCTATAAGCGAGCGAATTTTAAGCAAGACATTCTTGCGTTTCAACAAGCGCCTATTGAGCAAATTCGTTTTAATAATCAGTCATCAACTTCAACTGCACTGATTAAACAAAAACTCGATATTGATAACGGCGATCAAGTGAGTTCAGATGCACTAATCGAAGCCGTTGATCGAGTTTATGCCATCAATGACTTTGAAAAAGTCACACTCGAATTTGAGCAAGAAAATGATCAAAAAGTGCTGGTAGTTAACACAGAAGAAAAGAGCTGGGGTCCTAACTTTTTCGATATTGGCTTTAGCTGGCAAGAAGACTTTGAGAATACCTCAAATGTCGCGTTGGATTTGGCTTATCAAATTAATCATATTGCAGATACTGATGCCCAAGTTCGCTTTGAGCTGACCACAGGCAAAGATAAATTATTGGCAACCGAGCTGTATTTACCCTTGGACGAGCTTGAACAGTTTTATGTAAAAGGCCGTTATCAATATCAACAGCAACAACAAACCTATTATGAGCAAGGGCTCTTGTTACTGAAAACCACCCATAATGCCCATCATATATCCGCAGCTTTAGGTTACTCACCAATAGATAATATGGTGATTGAGCTTGGATTATATGGCGAATCGGGCGATATGGAGGGCCCGCAATATCCGCAACTAAATTTTGATTATGATGCTCATGGAGGAGGCATTCATGTGGGTTACGACAGCTTAGATAGTTATAGCTTTCCATCTAAAGGCATGCTGATTGAGGCCAATGTCATTTGGCATAAAGACAAGTTAAGTATGGACGAAAACAGCATGCTAACATCAAGTTCTAGCACTGACTCAGCCACTGAGTATCAATTCAGTTTTAAAAAGGCCAGCAGTTATCAGCACCACACCTTGATTGCCAAAGTCGATTTAGCAGGCGTTGATACTGAGGAATTTAGTCTGTTACATACACAAAATCTGGGGGGCTTTTTGAATTTATCTGGTGAGTCGAATGATGCCCTTGTTGGCAGCCAATTAGCTTACGGTGCACTTATTTACCAGCGCCGCTCAGATTGGCAAATACTCAATAAAAATGTCCCTGTTTATATGGGATTATCAGTTGAAGCGGGCAATGTTTGGCAGTTGAAGTCTGAGCGCAATATGAATGACTTAATCTACGCCGCGAGTGTATTTGTGGGCACTGAAACAGACTTTGGCCCTGCTGTATTTGGTTTCGGAGTTAATGACTTACACCACCAATCTTTTTACTTAACCTTAGGTAAACGCTTCTAACACTGCGTAAAATCGAAATGACCATTGCCAAAAAAGCCCGCAATAAAGGGGCTTTTTTGGCTTTATTAATATTCATCAATTTATATGGCACTAATAGTCAAGGTTTGCTCCTCTGCCTCCATATCATATGACCACATTTGATAAATAGGATCTGAACCATCGTAAAACCACACCACTGCCACTAAGTTTTGCTGATGATTTGCCACTAATAGCGCTTCATTTAAGCTACCTTCATCTAATGCGCCACGTAATAAGCATGACTCAAAGTTAACCGTCACTTGGGCACCATTTTGCTCATATTGGTCACATAACGAAAAATAACCTCGCTGCGTAGACTCAAGCGCCACATCAATATCCAGATTAAAAGCCGCTTGTAAGTCAAAATCAGCATCAACAATCAGATCATCAATTGACGTTGCTGGTATCGTTGGCTCCTCAGGCGTTTCAGGATCCGTTGGTGTTTCTGGCGTCGTTGGCGTCGTCGGTGTCGTTGGTGTCGTCGGCGTCGTTGTTGTGGTGGTTGTCGCTGGTGTTGCAGCCACTGGCGCTGGAGAGCTGTCATCTCCGCCCCCCGCCACCACAGGCAGTCAGTAATGTGAGTAACATAGTCGCCGCTACCGTTACACCTTTATTCGACGTGGTTAACATTGCATTTTTAGCCGTAGTTGTTTGAGTTAATGTGTTCATAATATTCACCTTAAAATTCCGTTTATGACTTAAGTTAATTGGGTTTGCAGTTATGCGATTCATCGTGACTTTTAGTCTTTAAAAATCAAAGAATCTTGTGCATTTAGGTACCAGTAAGGTTTAGTCTCACCAGTTTCATCTGCAGCAAATTCAATAAACTCAATGTAAGCACTATCAACACGTTGGTTTTCTGCAGGATGCTGCCATGAATCAGGCACTTCAATCGCCCAGCTCATGCCGTTTTGATCTTGGAAATACTGGCCTTGTGAAGCCGCTGACGCATCGTCATGCATGCCTAAAAAGCGCGTATCAAACAAATCAGTTGGTGCTTTATTTTTCAAATGGATTTCTAATTTACGGCCAGGGTTTTGCCCGTCAGTAATATTCTTCGCCGCTAAGCCATGATCTGTACCTGGAGTGGCAAAAATAAATGGGTCATAAGGAAATTCAGGCATGTCATCGACATGAACCGAATCAATAAATGGCACGGTCATTTGCCATGTCGCACGATACTGAGTACCACAACCCGGCTCTGTTCTGAAGTATAAACAGCCGTTACCTGGCGTAGCGTGCTGCCATAAATCTTGACTGAACAGTAATACCGCATTAGTTTGATTTTCTTCTAATGGCGAGGTAGTTTGTTTCACCCCTTGCATGCTCCACTCAATCGCAGACTCTTGCACATTACCGCGTCCCACATCAGGCAGTTGCACCGCAAAGCCGTTATGGTAAGCAGCGCCCATTGCCACTAACTGCGCATCAAATGCCACACGACGCACCATGTCATTTTTACTGAACTGGCTAATACGTAATTGCATCACCACATCATTCATATCAAAGTCACCTTGATAAGGATATAAATCCTCATATGCCAAAGTGGTGTACTCAGACGAAGACGGATAGTAGCTAATCGTTACACCAGTTTCAGTCACTGTTAATGGGTAATCCTCCACCTCACCATCACTCACACCACCGTTTGGCAGCAAGTCAGCTACTGAACTTAGGCGGAAACGTGACCATGTTTCACCTGTTTTAGCCCAGTTAGGTACATCAATAGATATCGTGGTTGTGCCTGCACTAACAGAACGACCGGCAATGACCTTTTCATCGGTATCAAACTCGCCATTTTGGTTCCAATCGACCCAACCATTTAAAAATGCCGCATCGCCTTGGGTTGTGACAATCAACATTGCAGATTCACCGACTTCGAAGCCTGTTGGCATGCTAATACCGTCATCGTCATCAATACCATCACTTTCATCATCAGAAAGCGGTGCTGGATAACCGTCAGACTCATTGTCGACAAGGATACCTAATGACATACCCGCAATGATGCCGTGACGGGCACCATTTGAATCGATTAATGTTCCGTAGGTATCTGGCGCATCACCAAAATCGACACTGTCACCCACTGGCACTTCAGCAAGCGCACAACGCGCACCGTCATTAGAAGTAGAAGAAGGACCATAAGAGAAAAGTTCAGCTTGTGGAGTATCAGCATCAACGTTGACTTTAAATACATTACCGTCACCGTTGTTACTCAAGTATAAGTTGCCATCTGGATCAAAGAACTGCGCACCAAAGGTAAAGCTACCACTGTCTTTGGTGATAACGGTTCCAATAGTTTCTGATGCACCGCTACTTGGATCAATTTTGATTAATTTACCTGAACTACCATTGGTAACAGCATATAAAAAGCCATTGGTTGGATGGAATGCAAAATCGGTAATATTGTAAGTGGCATTATTTTTACTGCCCGGCACAATGTTCATAGGATGGTCATTACCATCAAGCGGTACGGTAAATAACCCTTTACCTTTACGGTAGCCGTACCAAACGTTTTCGTTAATGGCGACGTCACCAACATAAAAGTTTTGATTAGCTGCTGCGCTGTCTTTGGTGATTGTTAATGGCTCTACTTGGTAATCTTTACCCACTTTACCGACTGTGGCATTTTCGTAATCCCAACCGTAGAGGTAATTATCAAGATAACTAAAACCCACACCGTTGAGTGCTTTGTTAATCCCCATATCTGGTGACAATACAGTATAACTACCTGTACCAAGTTCAACGCCAAAGGTCTTCGGAATACCCGATGGCGTTTGCACGATAAAGGCTTCCGTCGGACAAGCATCAAATGCTTCAGCAGCATGGGTATTAGCACTAAATAGCGCCATGCCAGTGCCAATAGCAATACTACTGAAACCAAGAATATTGATGATTTGGGCGTTCAATGAATTTACATTAGTTGCTTTTACAGTTGCTGTTTTCATATTGCATCTCGCTATTCGTTATCAGGATGTAACGGTATAATGCACAGCGAATGCCAACTTTTATTACCCTTTAAATACAGTAACTTAAGTGATTAATAAAGATTTTCATTATGGCTAAAATGCATTCTGCAACGCATTCTGAATTTGAAAAGCTTGGTGTTTATAGTTCTAAACTGGGTTTGGATTAAGATCAAAGTTGTGGGGTTTCGCCGACATCAGATTCAATGGTGCTTTCTTTATTTCCAAACTTCGTTTGGATTAAGGTCAACGTCGTGGCGCTTCGTTAAATCAGATTACAGTTGTAGCTCTTTCTTATTTTCCAAACTTCGTTTGGATTAAGGTCAAGGTCGTGGCGCTTCGCCCACACCCGACGAAAGGGAAACAACAGCATTTCCCTTTTCGATATCCCTTGCCGCTCCGGCGAAGTGTTCTTCCTCATGCTATAGAGCGAATTTGCTATCGCCTCAGATTCGTCATCCATGGCTCAACTGAGGCTATGTCGGCGTCCTGCCTCCATCACGCAAATTAGCTCAACGCATTCGGACACTTCCAACGGAGCTTATTGAACCTGCAAGTTCATTTGTTGTTAAAGAGCTCATTCTGTAAAGGTTTAAAACTACTTTTGATTTTCTATGAATGATCCATTTGAATTGAGGTAAGCAAGAAAATTGCGTGAGTCCAGACATGGATGTCTGGCTAGCTTTCGAGGGGAAGGGACGCCCCATCGGAAGCGTTAGTGATTTTTGCAGCTTACCGAGGAAGACTTCAAAAGAAGGTTAACGCTTGATGATTCTCCGTTGGAAATTTTGCTGTTTAAATTTCGCCGGAGCTGCGGGGTGTTCTAAGAGGGAGTCGCAGTTCACTCCCTTTTAGTCGGGTGTGGGCGAAGCGCCACGACTTTGATTTACTCCAAACATCGCTAGACAATGAAAAACAAAGCAGCTATCTCTGATTCACAGATAAATATCAATTTAAAGTAATAATCATTTTCAGGAAACCCCTCTTTATTTTAGCTATAAAATTAAATTAGTATTTACATCAAACAGATAGAAAATTTAGGATGTCATTAATCAATAACTTAAATGCTCGACTTTAAAGGGCGAGCCATTCAACAAGCTGTTATGTGCTAATGAAGTCTGCATGAAATTTTTACCTATCCTGCTTGTATCATCTATTTTATTTTCTGGTTGTGCTACTACATATCAAAGTAATGGGTTTTCGGGTGGTTATTCTGAAACACAACTTGATGATAATGTATTTAAAGTTGCATTTCGCAGTAATGGAAATACCAGTAAGGAGCGTGTGGCTGATTTTACACTACTTAGAAGTGCAGAGTTAACTATGCAGGGTGGCTATAAATACTTTGTCATTGTTGATGCGAACAGTTATACGTCAAATAGCACCTACACAACACCAACAATTGCTACAACAAATGCAAACACTAGTACGTATGGTAATGCAAATATTTATGGTAATAACGCAACATACAATGCGAATACTTATGGAACAGCAACAACTACCGTATCTGGCGGTCAAACATACAATATTTCTAAACCGAGCTCTTCAAACACTATTGTTTGTTTTAATGAAAAACCTACAACAGGTTTTAGTTACAATGCAGAATTTATATTTAAAAGTATTACAAAAAAATATGATATTGAGCATTCTGTACAATAGGCAAGTTGTAAAAGGCTATGTTTGTAACCTAAGTCCTTTTTGTCCAAAAACTAGGTAGAATTATATTATCACTGCATAATTCGACTTAATAAATAAAGTTAACTCTTTCATACTCAATCATATTTACCTCCCAACAACTGCTCGAACAAGCTTTTCCATGCTTGTTGTAACTCAAGCCATTGTTGCTGTTTCCAATGATTGATATAGCCAATATTCGAGTCTGTGTTTGATGAAGTCGCTTGAGATAGAAATTGATCGATGGCATCTGCAATCGCTTCAGCAGAAGTAGGCGCAGCAATTGAGGTTATCGCTGATTGATGACCATCAATAAGATGATGATCTGAGTGTTGGTTAACTTGATCCCCTAAGCCATCAACTTGGCTTGAAATAATGGATTTATTCATTGCCAGTGATTCGATAAAAATCAACCCAAAGGGTTCCCACCTTGAGGGGATAATCACCGCATCGCATGCTTGTAAAAAGCTGGGGACATCATCAACTTTATCGACAATTTCAATAGTGGCTGAGCCTGTATTTGAATGCTCTGCTGCTAACGCCTTTAGCTCTTCAGCTTGCGGGCCTTCTCCCGCTAATATTAATCGACAAGGCTGCTTTACCAACTGCATTGCGTTAATTAATAGATCAAAACCTTTTTGACGATGAAACCGGCCGTAAGCGGCGATGACAGAAACATCATTAGCCATTTTTTGTCGCGGCTTTTCATTGCTGGCCGTGAATGCTGTTAAATCTCGCCCCTGCCCTAACAGCGCGATTTTTTCTGGGGTAGTTAGCTTATTATCTAGCATCCACTTTTGTTGTGATGGTGCAATGGCAATGATGTTATCCATCAACCAATAATTAAGTTTTAACATCCAATAAAAACGTGTGGGCGACTGTATTTGCTGAGCCACAAATTGCTCGCTGTAATGATGTTCTTGCAGGACAAATTTAGCTTTAGGATGACGTAATTTGAACCGAGCAATATTAACTAGATTGCGCCAGTTTGATGCGCCATGAAGGCAGATAATATCGGCAGTGGTGTTTAGTGTCACCGACTTGGAGAAGTCCACATACTGAATGTCGAAGTTAAAGTCGTTTTGCAACTGAGAGCCACACAAACTTTGCAGCGCAAAATTAACGCCGCCCATGTTTGGGTCGTCAACACAATGCAATACTTGTGGCAGCGATTGACACTGGTTTTGGGGCAAGGATTTAGGCTCCACTTCACTCCTTGATAGACAAATTCGTATCACTGATTAATTGAAACTAAAGATTCAGTTGTGAGAGATAGAAATTGATTCAATAAGATAAACATAACCTTATCTTTATCAACTGGCAAAGTTTGCATGAGTAAACAGCCAATAAAAAGGCTAGCAATCATGCTAGCCTTTATTCAGGATTAATTTATCAATTTTTAATGGACTATTTCTTGAATTCGTCTTCAAGACCCATAGTGTTCATCCATTGATCAAAGTGGATTAAATTAGCCGGTAATACCACACGGTTATCAGCATCGCTTAACCCTTCAAGCTGTTTAAAGTACTGCTCACCTAATTGTAAGCGCAGTGCACTTTGACCACCGGGTTTTGATATCACAACCGCTAATTGCTCGATGGATTCTGCAGTTGCTTTTGCCAGCGTTAAAATCTCTTCAGCCTTACCTTCAGCTTCGTTAATACGGCGTTGCATCTCACCTTCTGACAAGTTAATGGTTTCAGCCATAAAACCTTCAGAACGATTAATCTTACTTTGTTTATCACCTTCACTTTTTGCCAATAAAGCACGACGCTCACGCTCAGCATTCACTTGCATTTCCATGGCATTTTTAACTGTTTCTGGCGGGGTGATGTTTTTAATTTCATAACGATGAACTCGAATACCCCAAATCGCTCCAGCTTCATCAAGCACTTCAACCACTTTGGCCGATATAATATCGCGCTCTTCGAAAGTACGGTCTAAATCCAGCGTACCAATAACGGAGCGTGTGGTTGTTTGTGCCAATTGAATTGCTGCATAACGATAATCAGTAATCCCGTAACTCGCTTTAACGGGGTCCACCACTGAGATATAGATTACCCCGTCCACTTCAACATTAACCTCATCACTTGAGAAACATTCCTGTGGAGGAACATCAATGGTTTCTTCTTTCAAATCGTGGATATAAGCCACTTTATCAATAAAAGGCACTAAGGCATGAAAACCTGCATCTAGTGTATTGTGATATTTTCCTAAGCGCTCAACAATGTAAGCAGACTTAGTAGGCACTAATCGAATTGACTGAAATAACTTCAGTACAAATATTAAAAAGATTGCGCCCCAAATGATCATCACGATGAAATCTGTATCAACTCCGTTTAACATTATCGTGCTCCTTTTGTGGCTGATGATGGTTTAGCTACGGCGTGAGTCACTTGCTCCATACCTTCAAAAAAGCCTTCTAATTTAGCCATTTCAGCAGGTACTACCGACACTTGAGACTCAGACAAAATGTTACCCACTTGGCTAATAAACTGCTCTTTTAGCATCATGTTCATCGCATCATTACCGCCTTCGTTAGCCAGTGCAGTACAAATCATATCCATGCCTTCTGATTTGGCTTTAGCAATGATGGTAATTTCTTGCCCTGAACCAATTGCTTCGTTGATCCGTTTTTGTTTTTGACCTTCTGACAAGTTAATCGCCTCTTGGCGTTCACCTTCTGACATGTTGATCATGGCCGCTTTTTCAGCGTTCGCTAGGGTGATCTCTGCACGTTTACGACGCTCTGCTTCCATTTGCTTTTCAAGCGTATGAATCACATGAATAGAAGGAGTGATGTTTTTGATCTCATAACGCAGCACTTTGATCCCCAAGGATCGGATGCTTTATCAATCTCACGTACAATCGATTCATTCAAACTGTCACGTTCTGAGAACGTTTGCGATAGGGTTAATTTACCAATCTCTGAACGCATGGTGGTTTGTGCAAGGTTAACTGCAGCGCGGCGATAATCTTCAATACCGTAACTGGCTAACTTACCGTCCATGACTTTTAGGTACACTAAGCCATCAACTTCTAATTGAGTATTATCTTTTGAAATACAGCTTTGCGGTGGGACATCAAGTACTTCTTCACGGGTATCGTGGCGGTAAGCAACTCGGTCAACAAAAGGCACTAAAAAATGAAACCCCGGTTGCAATACGGTTCTAAATTTACCTAAACGCTCAATCACATTGACCTCACGCATCGGTACAATCAACATGAGTTTATACAAGATAAAAACGATGAATAAAAATGCTATGGTTAGTTCAAACATACTTCCCCTTCCTTTTGAAAATAATATTCAAGCCAATAATGAGCATGGCTTTAATATGACTTTATCCGTGATTTTTTATTAATCTGGCTTACGGTTTTGCGCTTTTGAAATGCACATATAGCGCCTCGTTAAGGCGACACTTCAGTTTCGATATATGGCTCAACAATTAACGCGATGTTTTCACGGCAAATAATACGCACTTTGCTACCTGACTTAATCTCACTACCGTCGCCTAATGCTGGCCATTCAGTGCCAGAATAAGTCACCCGACCTTCTCGTTCACCTGGACCAATATCAGCCTTTACCGTGACAATTTGATTATATAAATCCATTTCTTCGTCGGTATTATCCACGTGAGCATCCCCTCCAATCATTCGTTGAGTGACATGACGAAAGCTCAGAAGTAATACAATTGAAGTGATAAACCACAGGGTAAAACTTTGTGTAGCGCCATCAACAACACCTGTAAATAGTGCAGCCGCAACGATGACACAGGCTGTGCCGAGTAAGATAACGATGCCCCCGGGAACAATAATTTCCGCGAACATTAAGATGAGACCAACAATTAACCAAATGCTGGTTGGATTTGAAAACTCCATATACCCCCTGTAAACACGTTATCATAGAATCCTTTAAGCTATTAAACCCTGATCCAACCCAGATTTTAGGCAGGGAGTTTATAGTCTTGATAACCATTGGAATGCTAAAAGCACTTTGACAATATCTGTACTGTTCACACCAATTAAAATAAGGGTTAACAACACGACATATTATGTCAACAATACAGTAAAATGACTAAATTGCAATCATATTCCACACTGGGACACGTTCGTTTACATTAAAAACACTGCGCAATTTACCAAATACAACCAATAAAAAAGGTGCCTAAGCACCTTTATATTCAAACAGTTAAGTTAATTTATAAACTTAACGATTACGCCATGAGTTTTCGAGCAGCATCAACTACGATAGTAATTGCACTGACTTCGGTTTTCTTCATCATCGCTTCGTCAGGGATCTCTTGTTGAGTACGATTCACAATCACACCTGCAACGCAGGCTGCGCGCCAACCTTGTGAAGCACACATAGTAAATAGCGTCGCTGATTCCATTTCGTAGTTTAATACGCCCATCGCTTGCCACTCTTTCATTGAGCCAACAAAACGACTAGTCACTCGGCCTGAAACGGTATCGTAACGCTCTTGACCTGGGTAGAAGGTATCTGATGACGCTGTAATACCAACATGAGGCTCTAAGCCATAATCACGACAAGCGGCAACCATTGCTGTTGTACAATTGAAGTCTGCAGCTGCTGGGAATTCAAGCGGAGCGAAATGTAAGCTCGCGCCATCTAAACGTACCGATGCCTGAGTCACAATCACATCACCAACATTAACTTGAGGCTGAATCGCACCAGTGGTACCGACACGCAAGAATGTGGTCACACCAAGTTGTGCTAACTCTTCAACCGCAATTGAAGTCGAAGGACCACCAATACCAGTTGAACAAACCACCACAGCTTTACCATCGATATAAGCAAGATAACTGGTATATTCACGGTGACTGGCTAGAAACGTTGCGTTGTCCATTAATTCAGCAATTCGCTTAACACGCTCTGGATCGCCCGGAACAATTGCCGTTGTTGCGCCATCAAGCATTTGCTTGGTTAAACCTAAGTGAAATACGTCGGCCATGTTGAAAACCCCTTTCATTATTGAATATAAAATCCTAATTATGTCGACTTTACCCCACTATTAACTCAGTTAGGGTTAACTCGATCACATAAATCTTGATACTTATAAAACGCTTGTTGTGACAAATTTACAAATACCAATACCAATCTCTAATTTAGCGCACCATAAACTACCTGAAACTCAATAGTCAATTTTAGTTTATATTCAGTAATAACAAGCATTTTAATAATAATTGATCTTGGTCACGATACTGGCTTAAAAGTCGGCGTAATTTGGTATTAACAATAGAAAAAAGGAGCCCTTCTATGTTTCCAGAGTACCGTGATTTAATCAGTAAATTAAAAACCACCAATGCCCATTTCTCAAAGATTTTCGATGAGCATAATCAGCTAGATGAACAAATTAAACAGTACGAGCAGCACTACAGTAGCGATACCACTCCCGAGCTTAAAATTCTCAAATCCAAGAAATTGCATTTAAAAGAAGAAATTTTCTCAATGCTGAAAAAGCATTAACGCTGACACTTTTATCAATTTTCAGCCAATAAAAAAGGACGCATATGCGTCCTTTAATATTGTCAGGCATCAGTGAGATGCCATCGAGTTTGTCATTACTGAGAAATAGCTTCAGTAATAGCTTCACTTAAATCAAAGTGCTCAATGCTAACGACATTGAATTTATCTAATTTAATGACTGACGCCATGTCTTTTTCTGATGGGAAAGTTGCTGTGACATCACCTTCACGATCTAACCCCATTGAAAAGGGTAAGTCTTTCATTTTTGGGATAGCGACAAATCTAGCAATAAGAGAAGGCATACCGCTGATATCAGCAATATAAACTAAGTTCTCTGGTTGTTTTTCAGCTGGCAATGATTCAAGCGATGCTTGAATAAGCTCGCCACCTTTCATGCCTCGGCTAAATAATACCCATTGAGTTTGTTCATTTACCACTAAAGGCTGCTCAAACTGATCTTCTAAAGTCACTGGTTCAATTTTATCATTCACAACAAACACCTCAGCTTGTGCTGTCGTCATAAACAATAAACTTGCTACAAATAAAATGGCTTTCATCTTGTTATTCCTGAAGTAGAGTACAAACCTTACCGTGAGGCAAAGTGATAAATGTAATTGCGCACTAAACTATACCTTCAATGTGATTTAACACCGATGAAATTGCATTGGAACCTTGAGGTATCTCACGGAATGGCATCATTGTTATGTATGAAATATGACTATTGCAATCAACTCACCTTTAAATGATTAAAAGTGTTAATAAACTCGACAAATTAGTGCTTTTTCGCAACACTATATTCAATGCATTCATGTTCCATCATTCACAGTAAAGAACACTATTATGAACGAAACAGGATTAGACCAAGAGCTAGCCCAACTGCAAAATGTTTACGATTTGCTCACCGAGTTTATTGTGCAATATAGCTTCCAGATTGTTGGTGCCGTAATCATCTTTTTAATTGGTGTATGGGTTGCGAATAAAGTCTCTAATGTCGTTACGAATCAATTCGAAAAACACAATATTGATGTCACCCTAGGTAACTTTGTTTCGAACTTAGTCAGAATCACAATTATCGTGATGGTGGCAATCATTGCCCTTGGTAAGCTAGGTATTAGTGTCACTCCAATGGTAGCAGCAATTGGTGCGGCATCATTAGGTGCAGGTTTAGCACTTCAAGGCATGCTGGCAAACTACGCTGCAGGGGTTACCATTATCGTGACTCGCCCTTTTGTGATTGGTAACACTATCGAAATCCAAGGGGTTTCAGGTGTGGTGCAAAAAATCCAGTTGGGCTTAACGATACTGACTAATGAGGAAGGCGAGCTAATTAGTATTCCTAATAAGCATATCGTCGGTGAAATTTTACATAACTCTCAAGAATATAAATTGGTCGACACTAAATTTAATATTGATTATCAAACCGACCCACAACACGTCATTCAGCTGATTGCTCAAGCCCTACAAACGCAAGACAATATTAATCAGTCTCGCCCGCCTCAAGTGGGTATTAATGACTTCAACAGTATTGGTATGGAAATCGGCGTACGTTACTGGGTGCCAACTAATAGCTACTATGACGACAAATACCAGAGTAACTTGGCCATTATAAATGCCTTAAAAAATGCTGAAATCACGATTCCTTGTCCGGTTAGAGAAATCCATTTACAACAGTAAACTTTAGTTGTTTCCATTAATTAGCGTTCAGCCAGAATAATTGCACTCTGGCTGAATAGGCTATTTCAAGCAGTGCTAACTAAACTGGTATCATTTTTAATATCAAAACCTTAACGACTTACCTACTCTACTTTCTCCCATTGGTTACCTCATCTGGCAAGCAACACTCTTGTCTTTAAAAGCAAGTTAAACAATACAAAATGTCGTCAAAACTTGACATGAGCAATATTTGAACACATAGTTAAGTCAAGTTAGTTTGACATTAAGACAAGTTTACTTGAAAGGAATCGGCGATGAAAACACCTCAATCAACGACAACAGATTGGAAAGAGCGTAACGCTAACTACACAAAAAAACTGGCCAAGTGGACCGCTGCTTGGGTTGTGACGTTAGCGATTGCAACGTTTGGTCCAGTCTTTATCTGGCAACAAGAAGCGATAACCATAACAGCAATTGTGATTAACTTTTTAGTGGGGATCGGGATGATTCTAGCCAATAAGCATCATTTACTGAGCCTTGATGAGTTACAACAAAAAATACAACTTAATGCCATGGGATTGAGTCTAGGCGTTGGGCTAATTTCAGGTATCAGTTACTCTACACTGAGTACCACTGGCGTAATAAACAGTCATGCAGAAATCTCCCATTTGGTGATTGTAATGAGCTTAACTTACATGGTCGGTATTATTCTCGGTAGCAGGAAGTACCAATGAAAAACAGATTAAAAGTACTTCGAGCTGAGCGTGATTTAACTCAAGCTCAACTGGCGGATTTATTGAGAGTATCTCGACAAACGGTCAACGCTATTGAGAAGGGAAAATTTGACCCAAGTTTACCGTTGGCGTTTAAGGCCGCTAAACTGTTTGGCCTCACTATCGAGGACGTCTTTGAAGATGAGGCTTAGTTCAACGAGATTTTTTGTCGTTTACTTTTATAAAGAGAGCGACATAAAAGTGCTATTTTCATCCGCTTGGTAATCAGCAAATGGGCCAGTTTCGATAAAACCATGCTGGGCGTAAAGTTGTCTTGCTGGTGCAAAAATGCCATTGAACCTGTTTCTAGGTAAACAGTTTTAGCGCCGGCACATTTAGCTTCATGTAGAATATGTTGCAATAGTTGTGCAGCAACACCTTGGCGTCGATAAGCGTTTGCCACTCTCATTGACTTAATTTCCACACTTGTTGCAGAGTAAGTTTTTAACGCTCCGCAACCTGCGAGCATTTGCTCATCCCATATGGTCCAAAATTTAATATTGGACTGACGAAGTGTAGATAAACCCAATGCGTGAACAGACTCAACTGGTGACGTCGCATACATATCTTGCAGATGCTCATTTAATAACTGCGCCACCTCATGACCAGATAAATCGTCCAATTTTATTGTAAACTTACTGACATCTATATCGCTTCACCTTTGTTTTCACCGAACATTGCAAATGTTTTATTGTTAGCCCATAAATCAAGAAGACTAGAGTGTTCTGACCACCGTTATTAACAATAATAGCCAGTGATGCTTTTTGTCATGCACTAGAACCAATATTGACTCTACCTTAATTCCTGCCATATTAATTAGCATCATGTAAATTAAGGGATTAAACATATGCGTCATATCAACACATCACATATCGCTATGGCTGGACTCGTTATATTTGGCTTGTTTGGTTGTGCAACTCAGTCAGCCACACTTCAACAAGGGCCAGATGCAGAGATCACCACGGATGGGCTGGTTAAAGTCGATAACTCTAGATTGGCACTTTCGTACGTTCGACCTGACGTAGATTGGACCCAATACTCCAAACTCTATTTCAGGCCAACAAAGGTGACTAATGATCACCCTAAAGATTACCGTGCTCCTAGAGTCGATCCACAGACTGACGGCTTAAATGCCACCTATGACTTACCACAAGAATCGCTGGACAAAATGGCACAACAGTTTTCAAAGACGGTGCAGGATGTCTTTAATCATGAGCAACCATTTGAGTTAGTGACTCGCGCAGGCCCTAATACCTTAGTGATTGACACTGCTGTTAGCGACATTCGCCTTAGCGCACCTGTTGAAAGCAGCCGCAGAAGCTATAATTCTATGGGTAAAACCTACACACAAAACTCAGGTTCAATGGTATTGCTGGCTGTGCTGAAAGATGGCCAAACAGATGAGGTACTCGCTAAGGCTGCCGATCGCGCTATCGGATTTGATCAATGGCGTCAAAACACTAAGGTATTTAATTGGGGTGATGTGAAAACAGTTTATCGACGCTGGGTAAATGACTTTAAAAATGCCTTGATGACCGCAGCTGCTGATACGCCTGAGACAAACTAACGATTGCTCATTTCCAATCGATATCTGAAAAAGTGAGTCACTAACAGCAACGATATGTGGCTGCCCATTAGCGCAGCCACGCTTGTGACTCTTCGTTGCGGCCTTACAAACCTCGTTGCCATTCCTGTCGTAATGGCACCATACCTTGCATAGCCTGATTTACTTGGGCTAGTAACTGAGGTTTATCTTTACCAAGTACGCCCTTTAACACCAAATAATTCGAAGCGTGATCAGACCTAAAAATCGTTTTGTCTAATTCCAAATTAGCCAATAGTGTTTGCATCTCATCAAGTAGAGCTATCTGATCGGGTAGTTCAAAATGACCGTCAAATGCTACATCCATTCTGTCAGTACCAAGCGGTAAGGTGACCACTAACGTAGATAGATACTCAGGCTGCGCTGCATTCATCAATTCAGCAGAGGCTTTAGCATGTTGCAATGACAAACTTTTGCCGCCCAGCCCCATTAAAATCATCACTGACGACTTGATACCCGCTTGCTTTATTTTATTGAGCGCCGCTAAAGATGAGTCAAAATCCTCCCCTTTTTCGATACGACGAAGTACCTCGTTGTCACCACTTTCACAACCAACATAAAGCAATGACAAGCCCATTTGACGAAGCTCTGTAAGCTGCTCTACTGTCTTATTAGATAAATTACGAGGTAAGCAATAACTGCTAATACGAGTCACACTGGGTAAGTGCTTGTTAATTAGTTGGCAAATTTCTTTTAGCCGCTTAAAGGGCAAAGTCATTGCATCACCGTCGGCTAAGAATACTCGACTAATGGAATGTCCCGATGCCGCTGCTGCTAATATGTCTTGTTCAATTTTATCAACTTTATGAGCTCTAAACTTTTTTGCTCTTGAGTATACATATCGCAAAAGCTACAGCGGTTCCAACTGCAACCATTGCTCACTTGTAAAATCAGTGATTTCCACTCAGAAGGCGGCCTAAATACTGGTTCTATATAGCTAATCAATGTCGTATCCTTTCGACCTCTCAAAACACATTTTGTATAAACAGTGAGCGTAATGACTGTTTTTTATTCTATTTTCTGATCCAAAATGTTTGAAATGATCGTATTAGTTGTTATATTCATTTTGTTAACTCAATAATTATTCAGGCTTATTGATTATGAATCAAGTTGCATATGCTATCGGCGAGCGTCGTGGGGAACCTCTCGATCAAGAACAGCATTGGGAACGGATGACAGCAGACCAAAAAATGGCGCTGTATGATTTAAACCGGTTTGGCTACCGATTACTGTTTGTAAGAATGATGCCAGAAGGCCCTCTCGCGGTGGTTTCACAACAAAGTGAATTAGCAGTGATTGATTTTGAAGGCGAAGTGAATTTGCGTCCTGACATCAAATTACGTGAAGAGTCTCAATAGCAAGACGGTAATCTAATCATTGGTTCTATCAGTCACGCATAAAAAAGAGTGCCTCTGCACTCTTTTTTGATCCAATTTAAATCACACCTTAAGCAATGACTTCATTAAACACTTCCACATGATGAGACTCAACGAGCTCAGGCATGACGTTGTGGAAATAATGTTGAATATCATCTTTAGCGCAATGCTCATCAAACGTCGCTTTATCAGTAAATTTTTCAACGAATGCGACCTTACGATCGTTTTCTAAACTCACGTTAAGCTCATATCTAATACATCCCAATTCACGACGTGTGTCTGGGATCAACGATGCAAGCGCTTCAACTAATAACTCACGTTTGCCTTCTTTAGCGACAAACTGCGCAATACAAACTATACGAGTCGTATTAATTCTATAATCTGACATAGATATCCTTGAATAGTAAACTTAACTAGGTTTTAAAGTGAGTAACATATCAATATGTGGGATGCCGTCTTCAAGGTACATCTCTGAATTATTGATAAACCCTTGCTGCTGGTAAAAATGGTTTAAATGTTGCTGAGCGCCAATTTGAATATTTTCCTGTGGCCACAAATCCTTTACCACATCGATTGACCGTTGCATTAATGCATGGGCAATTCCCTTTCCGCGTGCAGATTCAGCAATAATAACTCTGCCAATACTCGCCTCAGGGTAGCTCACGCCTGCGGGTAAAATTCTTGTATATGCAATCAGTTCGCCTTGCGCATTGAGTCCTAATAAGTGTTTTGCGCCAGGCAATCTGTCTTTATTATCCAGTTCTGGATAAGGGCAGTTTTGCTCAACTACAAACACGTCAACTCTAAGCTTTAATACTTCGTATAGCTCATCTAGGCTAAATTCATTAAAGCTAAGTAATTTCCACTGCGTTGTATCTAGTTGCGACATTCTGATTGATCACCACTTAATGATTTTATCGCAAGCTTACCATGAATAAACAACATCACTAAATGGACAAATCAGGTTCAAAAACACAAAAAAATACCGAGCCTAAGCTCGGTATTTTTCAACAGGTTCTAGTTAGAACATGTATTTTACTCCAACCTTAATCTGCCATGCTGACTGATTAATATCGTAAGTATTGAAGTTGGAAGTATCTATGCCGTCTTGACCAAACGGAGTTGAGTAAGTGTAAACACCAGTTTCTGCATCATAGCTGTGATCAACAAGCACCTTGTTGCCATAACTTTGATATTGCACCTTACCCCAATCATCATTAAGCAAGTTCAATACGTTCTTAACATCGAAGTACAGCATGCCTTTATGTTTTTGAGTAAAGCCCGGTAATTCTTGGGTAAAACGGAAGTCTAATTGATGTACCCAAGGTTGATTGTGAGTGCCTTTATCAATGAGTCCACCTGCGTATTTACCTAACCCAAGCTCATCAATGGCCTTTTTAAACTCTTCATAAGTTAAGCCACCAGCATATTCAACATTGGCATCATCTGCACCTGTTGGAATATACGGTAGATATGCATTAGAGTAGGCGTAATCACCTTGGTCACCAAATCCGCGGTCATTATACGAACCTAATACCCAGCTCATTGGGTTACCTTGGCGTGCTTCATAGAACATATTGAAGCTAGAGTTATAACCTGCAAATAACTCAGTGTCGTAACCTAAGCTAAGAGTGAAACGATGTGGCGTTTCATAATAGCCTGGCCCCATAGTGGTGCCGTTACGATCTGCGCCAACAATTGGATATTGGTAGTTAGAACCTGCTGTTGAAGATGAACCTTGGTTACCTTCGTCAACTTGGTTATATGCATAACCAAAGCGCATGTTCAGACCCATGTCCCAATTCTTCGCCAAGCTAAAGCTTAACGTTTTGCTTGAGCCGTCAGTGTCTGCATTAGTGAGCATTAAATCTGAACGCTCTGTGTGTCCACCTTGTCCGTTATTCGCTAATGGATCCCAGGTTTCATAAATTACTCGGCCAGTATCATCAGTTCTGACTTTACGACGAGATAAATCAACCCAAGTTACATCATTTTCTTTTTGGATGTAGAGGAATTCACCACCAAAGAACCAATCTTGACCTAAGGCCCCTAAGTCCCAAGTGCTGTCAAAGCCTACACTGACTCGCCAATCTGATGGTAACTCAAAGTTCGGGTCAAGTGAGTTAGTATTACCGTCTCCACCCACAAGACCATCTTGCGCTTCACCAGGAACATTACCAAAATCAGGTGTGCCCCACGCATCGTTCCAACCGCCGGTATAACTTAATAAGCTGTTACCGTCATTTGAGAAACTATTCGACATCCAAACCGTTGGGTAACCACCGCTGTAACGACCGACACCACCGCGTAACGTCACATCATCCGTTAGTACGTAATTTAATCCTACCCGTGGCAGCCAAATATCTAGACCATCCATTGTGCTGTTATTAGCAAAGCCATAACGATCAACAAAGTTGCCATTTAATTCTGGTGAGTCTGACATCATAATCCTTTCGTAGCGCACACCAAAGGTCATTTCTAGGTCATAGTTAATTTCCCAGGTATCTTCTAGGAATAATGCCAGCGTTTCCATGTTAAATTGAGCGGCAACATCATCTGGATTGCCTGATAAAGCATTTTGATAGCGGAAGCGATCAACAATGCCACGCTCGAAGTCTTCGATAGAATCAAAATCCCATGTACCCATAGTGTCTTGAGCAAACAGGTTAAAGACGTCAATGCTGTTGTACTGGAAACCAAAACCAATCTTATGCTCGTCTAGGTAATAATCACCCACAAAACGCACTTCCAAGTTTTGGTTATCAAGCTCATTGGATTGGCGCGAGCGCTCAGTACCAAAGGTTACAGTACCGTTGTCAGTTCTCACTGCAACTTGTCCAATACCCAAATTATCTACTGGGTTAGAGCTACTTACAGTGTCTTTATAAGCAACTTTAAATTCAGTCGTGAAGTCATGGCTCCAGTCACTGTATACAATCGCAGCGTAAGATTCGAAATCCTCTTCTTTATCGTACCAATAGCTTGATAAGTTTAAGTAACCTTCGGTATCAGAAACACGGTTAGTCATATTACCGACCGTTTTTTGATAGGTTAAAGAAGCACGGTGATCATCGTTAATGTTCCAATCTAACTTCGCCAGAATCTTCTCATCTTTTTCTTGAGGTGTGGCGTTATAACTACCAATATTATCAAGGCCATATACGCTACTAGCAATGCTGTTGATTCGATTTAATTCGTCTAGCGTTACATTTGAATCATTAGGAAAACCCGCTCCTGCAGGTCCCCATTCAGCCGCTTGTGGCGCATCAAAATTCTCGTAAGAGCCGAAGAAAAATAGCTTGTCTTTAATCAAAGGAAAGCCAATCGTGCCACCAAATGTGGTTTCTTCGAAATCCTGCTTTAAAGCTTCACCAGTGATTTGATCTTTACCATCGCCTGCCATGCTGTCATTGGTGGTTTCCCAAAACATCGTACCCGATAGCTCATTGGTACCCGACTTGGTTACCGCATTAACTTGTGCCCCAGAAAAGCCACCACTACGCGCGGTAAATGGCGAAGTATTTAATGCAACGCTCTCTACAGCATCAATAGATATTGGTGAACGCTGAGTTGGATAACCATTTGAATTTAAGCCAAAATCATCATTTTGAGATACGCCATCAACCACAAAGGTGTTAAAACGAGGGTTAATACCCGCAACACTCATAGAGATACCATCATTCCCCACAACCGCCATTGGGTTTTGACGTAATACATCTTTTAAGTCACGGTTTATACCAGGTGAATTAGCAATATCGTCAGCACCAAACTCACTGTTACTGCCAGCTGAACGGTAGTAGTTTGCGTTGCCGACTACCCCAATTCGCTCAATGTCAGTAGCAGATTTTAATTCACGATTAAAACGCAGTGTTTCGCCTACATTTAAAAACAAACCTTGCTCAACATCATCAGCAAATTCATCAGAACCGACTTTAATGATATATGGTCCACCAACACGTAAACCACGGGCCGAGAATTGACCGTCGGAACCTACTGGCACTTCTGTAACTGTACCTGTTGGTTCATGAATAATAGTAATCATTGCATCGGTAACTGCATTCCCCATAGGTCCAACAATGTGACCTCGGATATTAGATGCAGTTTGCGATGCTGTAGCTGGTAGAGATACGACACCTAAAGCAAAGCAAGTCGCCAGCGCTAAGCGACTAATTTTATGGTTAAACATTATCTGACCCCTGAAAATTTTTATAATTTAGCTAGCTGTTCTAGCTTTATTTGAAGCTGTAGAGTAAAACTTCAGGGCGGATGCTATTGAGCATATATTTCAGTGCCATTTCATATTTGTAGCAAAACGCATCAATGGCAAAGTACATCTATTTACAAAGCGTTCATTAACATATCGAATTTACCATCACCGAAATAACGGCATCTGGCTAAAAGCCCGATGAGACCTAGGTTAACTAATGTTAATCTTGTGAGAAGGGTATGATTTTTTTAAAAACTGAGGCAATAAAAAGCAAATTAATTCGGTTAAAAAGTATTTTAACACTTCAAAAAACAAACAAACAAGCATCAATAGGCAAACAAACAAGCCTCAACGCACAAACAAATAAAAAACAAATCACCCACCAACCAGTAACAACCTTGAGTGGTAGGCAAAAAAATACCGAGCCTAAGCTCGGTATTTTTAAACGTTAAATATGCTCAGATTAGAACTGGTATTTAACACCCACTTTTAACTGCCAAGCAGACTTATTAATGTCATAAGTATTTTGGTTAGCTGTTTCGATACCATCTTGGCCATAAGGCACTGAGTAAGTGTATACACCCGTGTCAGCATTGTAGTTATGATCAACTAGGATTTTGCTACCAAATGATTGGTACTCAACAACACCCCAATCGTCATTCATTAGATTAAGTACGTTTTTCACGTCAAAGTACAAGATACCTTTATGATCTTCTAGGAAGCCAGGTAGCTCTTGAGTGAAGCGGAAATCTAATTGGTGAACCCAAGGTTGGTTATCAGTACCCTTAGGTGCGATACCGCCTGCGTATTCACTTAGACCAATTTCATCAATAGCTGCTTTAAAGTCTTCGTAAGTTAAGCCACCAGCATATTCAACATTGGCATCATCAGCACCTGTTGGAATGTATGGAAGGTATGCATCAGAGTATGCAAATGAACCTTGGTCACCGAAACCACGGTCATTGTGCGAACCTAGAACCCAAGTCATAGGACGGCCTTCACGTGCTTCATAGAACATGTTGAAGCTTGAGTTGTAACCAGCAACAAACTCAACATCATAACCTAAACTAAAGGTGAAACGATGTGGTGTTTCATAGTAACCAGGGCCAATTGTTGTACCGTTACGGTCATACTGAGTAATTGGGTATTGGTAGTTAGATGTTGCGGTTGAAGACGAACCTTGGTTACCTTCATCAACAGAGTTGTAGGCATAACCTAAGCGCATATTAAGACCCATGTCCCAGTTTTTCGCTAGGGTGAAGCTTAATGTCTGGCTCTTACCATCTTCTTCTGCATTAGTTAGCATTAAGTCATAACGTTCAGTGTTTCCACCTGCGCCATTATTTGCTAATGGATCCCACGTTTCGTAAATCACACGGCCTGTTGAATCTGTTCCAACTTCACGACGTGCTAAATCAACCCAAGCCACATCATTTTCTTTTTGGATATATAAGAACTCACCACCAAAGAACCAGTCTTGACCTAGAGCACCGAAGTCCCAAGTACTATCAAAACCGATGCTTGCACGCCAATCTGAAGGAAGTTCGAAGTTTGGATCTAATGAGTTAGTGTTACCATCGCCGCCAACAAGACCATCTTGAGCTTCGCTTGGTACATTACCAAAATCAGGCGTACCCCAATCAGTATTCCAACCATCGTTGAAGCTTAATAAGCTGTTACCGTCATTTGAGAAGCTGTTAGACATCCAAACTGTTGGGTAACCGCCACTGTAACGACCGACACCACCGCGTAAAGTAACATCGTCAGATAAGACGTAAGTTAAACCGATACGTGGTAACCAGATATCTTTACCATCCATTGTCTCGTTGTTTGCAAAACCGTAACGGTCAACGAAATTTTGGTTTAATGCCGGAGACTCAGACATGGTGATGGTTTCATAACGCATACCAAAGGTCATTTCTAAGTCAGCGTTAATTTCCCAAGTATCTTCAACAAATAATGCTAACGTTTCCATTGTGAAGTTAGCAGCAACATCGTTTGAGTTGCCTGATTCAGCATTTTGATAACGGAAACGGTCAACAACACCATTTTCGAAATCATCAATTGAATCAAAATCCCATGACCCCATAGTGTCTTGAGCAAACAAGTTGAACACTTCGATGTCGTTATACTGGAAACCAAAACCAATGGTGTGCTCGTCTAGGTAGTAATCACCCACAAAACGAAGCTCTAAATTTTGGTTATTTAATTGATTTGATTGACGAGAACGCTCAGTACCGAAGTTAACATCACCACTGCCAGTACGCACATTAACTTGACCAATGCCGATGTTATCAACAGGGTTAGAGTTACTTGTCGTATCTTTATAAGCTAATTTGATTTCAGTAGTAAATGAATCTGTCCAGTCACTGTAAACCGTTGCTGCATAAGACTCTAACTCTTCTTCTTTATCGTACCAGTAGCTTGATAAGTTAAGTGAAGACTCATCGTCAGATACTTTGTTAGTTAAGTTACCAACAGTATTTTGATAAGTGAAAGAAGCACGATGTTCATCGTTAATGTTCCAATCCACTTTTGCTAAGATTTTTTCATCTTTTTCTTGTGGAGTTGAGCTGTAACCACCAATGTTATCTAGACCATAAACACTGTTAGAAATACT
Source organism: Shewanella sp. ENK2 (assembly GCF_043568515.1). Taxonomy (NCBI): domain Bacteria; kingdom Pseudomonadati; phylum Pseudomonadota; class Gammaproteobacteria; order Alteromonadales; family Shewanellaceae; genus Shewanella; species Shewanella sp. ENK2. The sequence goes on from NZ_CP171406.1 coordinate 1,307,162, forward strand.
GGTAATTCTGTCTAACTCTTCTTGTGTTACACGAGAATCGTTAGCAAAACCTGCACCAGCTGGTCCCCACTCAGCCGCTTGTGGAGCGTCAAAGTTTTCATATGAACCAAAGAAGAATAATGTGTCTTTAATTAATGGGAAACCAACAGTCGCACCAAATGTTGTTTCTTCAAAATCTTGCTTTAATTTTTCACCCGTTTCTTGGTCTTTACCGTCGCCAGCCATGCTGTCGTTAGTCGTTTCCCAAAAAACAGTACCAGCTAACTCATTCGTACCAGATTTTGTCACTACGTTAACTTGTGCGCCAGAGAAGCCACCTGTGCGAGCTGAAAAAGGAGATGTGTTTAATGCAACACTTTCTACAGCATCAATTGAGATAGGAGAGCGTTGAGTTGGGTAACCGTTTGAGTTTAAGCCAAAGTCATCGTTTTGAGATACACCATCAACAACGAACGTGTTAAAGCGTGGGTTAATACCCGCAACACTCATTGAGATGCCATCAGTACCTACAACAGCCATTGGATTTTGACGTAATACGTCTTTAAGGTCACGGTTAATACCTGGAGAGTTAGCAATATCCTTAGCACCAAATTCGCTGTTGCTTCCTGCACTGCGGTAATAGTTTGCATTACCCACAACACCGATACGCTCCATATCACCTTCAGCTTGAAGAGTACGGTTATAACGTAAGGTTTCACCAACGTTTAAAAATAAGTCTTGCTCTAAATCATCCGCAAATTCTTCTGAATCTACTTTAATGATATATGGACCACCAACACGAAGACCACGAGCAGCAAACGTACCGTCAGCACCAACAGCAAGCTCAGTAACGGTGCCTGTTGGTTCATGAATGATGGTAATTGTTGCATCTGTTACAGCATTTCCTTGAGGTCCAACAATCTGACCTCGGATATTTGATGCAGTATCGGCTGCCATGGCAGGTAGAGAAACACCCATAGCAAAGCAAGTCGCTAGCGCTAAGCGACTGATTTTATTGTTTAACATTTTCAGACCCCTGAAATACTTTTATATTTTAATTTGTTTGCTAGTTAAGCTAGCTTTTAATATGAAGCCGTAGAGTAAAAACTTCAGGGCGGATTTTATAACCAATTTGTTTCAAAATCATGTCATTCTTGAACTATTTTTCAACAATATCTAAACTACTTGCGTCAAATTTACTTCACAAATTTAACCAACCCCTTACTTGGTAAGGGTTCATGGTTGTTTTGTCACAAAAATTTAATTTGAAAAATATATGATAAAACGACCTCACTCACTCGATTTAGCATGCCGTACTAGGGTCAAAGCCTGTTAAATCGCTTTTGGAATAATAATAATGAAACCTGCAGTAATTCTTTTCAGTGCAACACTTGCGCTCAGTAGCCTTGTCAGCTCACCAGTTCATGCTTGGGGCCAAAATGGTCACCGTATTATTGGGGAGTTAGCACAAAATAACCTTTCTGCTGTCGCACAAGATAAAATCAATCAAATAACGCAAGGTGAATCTTTAGCACAAATGTCGACCTGGCCAGATGAAATCCGTTCAGATAAAAACTGGCATCACGCATCACCATGGCACTATGTATCAATTGCCGACGATGAAACTTGGGACACAGTCAAAAGAAACCCGAAAGGCGATATTATTGAAAGCCTTGAGCGTTTTGAAAAAGTGTTGAAGGATCCTAAGGTTAGCAATAAAGATAAGCGTGACGCATTAGCATTTTACGTTCACTTTGTCGGTGATATTCATCAGCCATTACATGTTGGCCATAGCCACGATCATGGCGGTAATAAGGTCAAGTTAAAATGGTTTGGTGAAGACACAAACTTGCATAGTGTTTGGGATAGTAAGCTGGTTGATCATAAACAGCTTAGCTACACCGAATACACAAAATTCATTGAACGTATCTCAGATAAAGACATCAAGAGTTGGGTCGGAAAAAGCTATTATGACTGGGCTGATGAGTCAAAAACATTGCGTGAAGCAACCTATGAATTAGAAAAAACCGCGACGACCAACCAGACTTACGCTGGCAGTATATTTTCGATCATACGCCAACAGTTGAATTACGTTTACAGCAAGCAGGGATCCGTCTTGCAGAAAAGTTAAATATTATTTTCAGTAAATAATTGTAATGCTTGTTATGTGAATAAAGAGTGTCATATTAAGATAATTATGTCGTCATTGAACTGAAATTTATTCTTAATATTTTGTACAAGCCGCGTTATTACATAGCTTATTACGCATAAAAAGAGCCACTCATTTGAGTGGCTCTTTTGTTTAACACTGACTGTTAAATGAAACGTTCTAGTTAGTCAGCTTGCAGGCACTGACTCACTTTACCGTCATTAACGTTCAAATACATGGAACTTATCAATACCAAATGATTTACCTTCGGCGTGGCACGTTGCACAAGACTCTTGTGGAACAGCTTCATACCATACTGGTACTTCATCAACTTTCGCATTAATTTCACCACCATTTTGCTCCATGTGGTTCAATGCTGAAGCTGAATCATGACAAGCATAACAATTGGCAGTGATTGGGCTTGCCATGTTATTAGTATCAGGGTTGCCTTCTTCAGTTATTGCTAAGGTTTTAGCTAGCATGTATTGATTAGGTACTGCATATAAATCAATACCTTCAGCATGACAAGACACACAGTTTATCGCATTTAATTCAGCAGATGAATTATACAAGTAGCCACTGTCATCAGATCCAACAATAGTTTGCGAAGCACCCCAGTGCATTGCATGAACCATTGGTCCAAATCCAGGTCCACTTGTTGCTTGCCAACCTTCTCCACCATATGCAGCATTGAAAATGTAACCCGCATTGATTCTTTCTTGCTCGCTAGCAAACTCAGAACCTTCAAGACTGATATGTCGAGAGCTCATTCTGTTTTGACCATTGTTATGACAAGCAACACAATCGTAACCGCCTTCACTGTAACCACCATTCTTATGGTAATTGGTCTCTTCATTATGACAAGCGCTACAGCTGTCACTTGTTACTGCATGGCGACGATCATAATCAGTCACTTTTCCATCTGCGATAGCAAACACAGGTGAGTAACTGGTAAATGTTACACCGTCATATGAAGGATCATCACCGTGAGCAAATGTGACACGAGAGCTCGCCATAATTTGTGGTGCATTGATACCAAAACCTGATGCGGCATAACACATGGTTTTAGTACCATCGCCTTTAAAGCTGGCTTCATAAGAATTGGTTTCACGGCCAATAATAGATTTATTGTTATAACCATGCATGTAACCGCCTGCATAGCTTAATGTTCCATCATTATAAAGCGTTTCGATATCTAGCATACTCTCGCCTTGGTAAAGGCTGAGATCGGTACAATAGGTAACACCAGAATCCGGTGTGTAAATATCTGAAAGCATTGTAGAGTGCTGACTTCTAGAGTCTTGTCTTGCCGCCAAACCTACATTTTCAGATTTTGCGTGGAATTCACGGGCATCAAAGTCATTCATCGCCATCACAATGCCGCTAGCAGCACTGTCTGAAGAGTGACAATCACTACAACCATTTCCTGCAATACTGGTATTAATTACTGGCTCAGCATGACAGGTATAACAGTTAGTAACTGCAAAATCTTTTTCAAACTTTTGATGATTAATGTGACCGATTTTCTGTAATGTGTTGGTGGCATATCCGCCATTTTCTTCAGCGCGAGACACATTGTTATGACACACTAAACAGCCTGCAACGAAATCGACCTCGCCTTCAACATTAATTGCTGTGTAGCTAGGATGCTTCATGCTAGAAGTGCCATAGTCCACGTGACAGCTATAACAGGTTTCTGTCGTGCTGGTGTGGATCATTTCAGGTTTATCCACCACCATAGGCTGTGAACGAGCGATTTCTGTTTCGCTATCTCCGCCTACACGTAACCAAACGATACCCTCTGAGGCTGCCGTCACAGCTGGCATAGCAGCAATAAACTCATAATGCCCATCACCGATAGCTGTTAATGATGACCCTTCTTTAGTGGAATCTGTATAGCCACCGACATTGCCATCACGATTTAACACCACACCACGGTCGGTTTTTTCAGCAAATTTAGCTTCTGCTTTACCTAAACCATTGACTAAAACGCCATCTTCGTTCGTCACTTCAAATTCGTAGCGAACTTGGCCTTCCTCAATCGCATGCGAAATCATAGTGATATGGGTAATATCAGCGGATTCTGTTACTGGTGGATTAGGTCCTGGACCTGGTTCACCTGGTGCGCCATCTGCACCGTCTTTTCCATCATCAGCACAACCAGCAATCCCCATCGCTGCTGCAACAACGAAGGCTAATCTGCGTTTCGTTAAATGTTTCATCATCACTCCGAATAGTTTAATTACTACTTTTTAGGTAAACACCTGATTGGCATAGTAGGGACTAACCGCTTTATCTGGAGTGATTAAGCTCACGAAAATTTATTGATTAAACAGCAGAAAACAGCCTTTGTGATTAAATTATGAATGAAATCAGAATCAACTTATCTGTAATTTGATTACTGGAAATGCAAGAGCAGTATAACTCCCTTAAAATTATACACTTGTATCAAAAAGAAACTAAAAAATGTAATAAACAACGAGTATAAATAGCAATAAAAACATAAGCATTATTACCATTAAATACTAAATTAACCTCGTTTTTTGACCTGTTAACCAATAAAAAAGCCACTATATAAAATAGTGGCTTTTTTCAACTTATGACAATTATCTTAGCAGGGATAACATTGTCGTTAAGTTACTCTTAGCGTTCAAAGTTATGGAACTTATCAATACCGAATGACTTACCAGTATCATGACATGTTGCACAAGACTCTGAAGTACCTTCAGTGAACCATTCAGTCGTTGATGGTACATTCAACTCACCACCATTTTGCTCCATGTGGCTTAACGCTGAATCAGAGTTATGACATGCAAAACAGTTTGCAGTGATAGGGCTCGTCATTACACCAGCATTACCTTCATTATACGCTTTAGAAAGCATGTATTGGTTCGGTACATCAGCTAGGCTTACACCATCAGCATGACAAGAGACACAGTTATCGGCATTCAAGCTTGCTGCTGAGTTCGCTTCAGGCGCTTTATCACCTAACTCGTTACCAACACCCCAGTGCATGCTGTGAACCATTGGGCCGAAACCAGGACCAGACAATGCGCCTTTACGATCTTGACCATTGTTATGACAAGCAACACAATCTAAACCGCCGTCACCGTAGCTACCGCTTTTATGGTAGTTAGTGTCGTTGTTGTGACAGGTCGTACAGCTGTTTTCATCGATAGTATGACGACGACCCCAATCTTGTACTTTTTCAAAGTTGATTGGGTCAACTACATCACTGTATCCAGTGAAAGACACACCGTATTCATTATCGCTATCAATCCAATTGGTATCAGCAATCGTAATACGTGAGCTGGCAGACAAGTTAGCAAGTTCATAACCCGCAGTTAGCTCGCCGTAACATACTGAACGTGAGCCATCAGCATTTTCAATGTAGCCTTCTGAACCATGACCAATAACACGTGCAACAATAGAATCATTGTAGTAGTTGTTAATGTAAGCACCACCATATACTACTTCATGAGCTTCATACATTTCACCAATGTTCAACTGTACAGGTGTTTCACCAGAGTTATCAAACAATGCGATATCAACACAGTAACCTGATGTCCAAGCAACATCTTTGTGATCAATCCACTCATCCATTGTAGGATTAAAGTATGGCGCACTAGTTGTAGTGTAATGATTTGCACGAATGTCTTTACGCTCTTCTAAACCAATTTTAGAAGATTGGAAATGGAACTCACGAGCATCAAATCCGTCAGAAGGAACAATCACGCCTGACTCGCCTGAGCCATGACAGTCACTACACCCATTACCAGCAATACTGGTATTAATCACAGGCTCTGCGTGACAGGTGTAACAGTTAGTTGGGGTAAAATCTTTTTCAAACTTTTGGTGATTAATGTGACCAAGCTTTTGCATGGTATTTTTAGCATATCCACCGGTATCAAGTGAGGTACCATCTTCAGCAACATCACGTGGAACATTGTTGTGACACACCATACAGCCACCAACAAAATCAACTTCGCCATCAATGTTTTGTGCGACATATTTCGCATGCTTAATATCTGAAGTGGCGTAATCAACGTGACATGAATAACAAGTTTCAGTTGTTGAGGTGTGGGTCATTTCTGGCTTATCAATAATGATATACGGTGAATCAGCAATATCGCCACCGCCCACTTGTAAGCGAATTAATCCTTCTGTATCTGCTTGTACAGCTGCCATTGGAGCAACGAGCTTATATTGCCCGCTGTCAACTTCTGTAATAGTTGCACCTTCAGTAGCATTATCGCCACCAAACGTTGCACTACCACCGACACTACCGTCACGGCTACGTTGAATACCGCGATCTGTCTTAGCAGCTAAGTAAATACCTGCATTTTCAAGACCCGTAATCGCAACGCCATCTTCATCAGTTAAGTTAAACTCTACTGTCACTTGGCCTTCTTCAACCATATGAGCAATATACTCAACATTGGTTACTGTAGACACTTCAGTGACTGGTGGAGTAGCGGGTTCACCCGGTGCACCATCTTCGCCATCAGCACCATCTTTACCGTCATCAGCACAACCTGCAATCCCCATTGCAGCCGCGACAACGAAAGCTAATCTTCTTTTCGTTAAATGCTTCATCATCATCTCCTATTGCCCATTACCACTTTGTAGGTACAGGTCTATTTTTATACTAGGCATTTCTTACTCACTAAATAGTGACAATGATCACGACTGAATTAACACGAAGCTGATTAACACTTTTTAATGTTCAAAGTTTGACTCAGATCTAAATAACTACATCCTTATATAAATAACAACAACGGCAACAGCAAGCTAAACCATTGTTTTAAAAGGGTTTACAACTAATTAAATAATTTAACAAATAAATTAAACCTTATTATTCAACAACTTAACCTTCATTTATAGTAAGTAAAAGCCTATTTACTCTATAACTGAAATTACAATTAAGTTTAAATTAAGTTAATTTTAAGGTTTAAAACTAAGCTCAAAAAATCAGTCAATGACATTATGTTGCTTTAGCAAGCACCGAAGAAGAATAGAATATGAAATTCAAACCAGCCAATTGACAGATGAAATAGAAAGGCAAAAATGAAAAAAAGCCACTATTTCTAGTGGCTTTTAATTATTTATGATTGCGATATTGAGCTTTGCAGGGCCAGTTAATATCGCAAGCTATAAAATGTCAGTGATTAACGCTCAAAGTTATGGAACTTATCGATACCCATTGACTTGCCAGCATCGTGACATGTTGCACAAGACTCAGAAGTACCATTTGTGTACCAATTAGTACCAGCTTCAACGTTCAGCTCACCACCATTTTGCTCCATATGGTTAAGCGCTTGCTCACCATTATGACATGCGTAACAGTTTGCAGTAATTGGGCTAGTCATAACGCCTGAATCGCCACCGTTATAAGCTTTTGAAAGCATATATTGGTTAGGGATAGCGTAAAGTTCGATACCATCAGCATGACAAGAAACACAGTTTGCAGCGTCTAGATTTCTTGCTGCTGCATTTTCACCGTCTTCACCAGCTTGGCTACCTACGCCCCAGTGCATGCTGTGAACCATTGGGCCGAAACCAGGTGCAGAGTTACCAGCACTACGATCTTGACCGTTGTTATGACAAGCAACACAATCTAAGCCGCCTTCAGCGTAGCTACCATTTTTGTGGTAGTTAGTTTCGTTGTTATGACAAGTCGTACAGCTGTCAGTTGTCACGGCATGACGACGATCGTAATCAGTCACATTGTTCAGATCAGCTAAGTCAGCTACTGGCGAGTAACTTGTAAGTGAAACACCATATTTACCGTCATCATCAATCCAGTTGCCACCTTTAAAGGTAACACGAGCACTTGCCATGATTTGTGGTGTGTTCAAGTCTAACTTAGCGTGACAGAAGGTTTTAGTTCCGTCGCCTTTATAAGACTCTTCGTAACTACGAGACTCACGACCCACTAATGATTCATTATGGTAACCGTGAAGGTAAGTACTTGCGTAGCTTAATGTACCGTCATTATATAGCGCTTCGATATCCAGTACTTCTTCACCTTTAAATAAGGTTAAATCAGTACAGTAGTCACCTAAGTCATTCATGTATACAGCAGATAAAGTCGTGCTGTGCTCTTCACGAATAGTTTGACGCTCTGTAATGCCAATTTTTTCAGACTTAACGTGGAATTCACGTGCATCAAAGTCACTGTTAGCAGCTAATAAAGCCATGTTGTCAGACATATCTGTTGTATGACAATCGCTACAACCGTTACCCGCGATACTTGTGTTAATCACAGGCTCAGCGTGACAGGTATAACAGTTAGTTGCAGTGAAATCTTTTTCAAAGCCATTGTGATTAATATGACCAAGCTTTTGCATACTGTTGCGTGCGTAACCGCCATCATCACGAACCACGTTGTTGTGACAAACTAAACAACCTGCGACTAAATCAGTTTCACCTTCGGTATCGATTGCTGTGTAGCTTGAATGCTTAACGTCTGATGCATGGAAATCAACGTGACAAGACTGACATGTTTCTGTCGTCGTTGTGTGCACGTTTTCAGGCTTGCTAACTACGATGTAGCGAGACTTAGCAATTAAGTCACCACCACCCACAGCTAAACGAACAATACCTTCAGTACCCGCTGTAACATTTGGCATAGGTGCTACAAATTCGTAGTTACCATTTTCCAGTACAGTTAAGCTAGCACCAGCAGTTGACTCACTTGCACTACCACCAACGATAGTTCCTTCGAAATCATCACGACTACGAGCAATACCTTTATCAGTCATAGCGGCTAATTCTGCGTTCGCTTTTTCTAAGCCAACAATTAGCATGTCTTTTTCGTTTGTGATTTGGAATTCAAAAGTTACTTTGCCATCACCAATTTCATGGTGAATAACGTCGACATTAGTAATCTCTGAGGTTTCTGCTGATGGTGGTGGTGGCGTTACGCCATCTTCGCCATCTTTTCCATCGCTACCACAGCCTGCAATCCCCATTGCTGCTGCGATAACGAATGCTAGTTTGCGTTTCGTTAAATGTTTCATCATCACTCCAATTTCTTATACCACCATTGAGGTAGCTCGGAATCATGTTAGGTATTAACCCAAACTTTATGAGTGATTCATGTCACGTAAGATCTGAACTTTAACAATTTCAATATTCTTTAAATTAAAACCTTGAGCCAGATCTAGTTTAGCTAGCGCTGATATTAACAATTAAAAATCATTCCTCAACCTGCTCGTTATTTACACGCAAACTACGTAACAAACTGTATCAACCAAGGCGTTAGACTTAAGGTTCAGTTAATAAAAAAGGCCCTGAGGGCCTTTTTTATTGCTAAAGTAAAACAAATAACTTACGAACAGCAGTCTCGTCGCAAGCTTTTTTCGGTAACTTATCATAAATAACTTTTGCCATTAACAAGGCCAATACAATCCCAGATCCCGTAGTAACAAAATGAGGTAATAACTCATGTTCTTCGCCAATTTGCGGCATGACAACAAAACCAAAGTGCTCCACAAGATAATTGACTAAGACACCAAAACTTAACGCTACGCCCAACACCCCGCCTAAATAGCCAAACAAGGCACGCTTACCTAGCTCTTTGGTGACAACACCTAAAGTGGCAATATTGGTTGCAGGCCCTGCCATCATAAAGACCAAAACTGCCCCAGGTGACACACCAGCTAATAGTAAACCTGCCGCAATCGGTGTTGAGGCAGTAGCACAAATGTACATAGGGACAGATATCAACACCATCACCAACATAGCTAAAATCCCGTCACCCCACTTTGCTAAAAAGTCACCTGGAACAAACGTTTGTACTAATGCAGCAAAAAATAGACCGACTAACAACCACATCGTCGTGTCTCTCACTAAATCCGTTGCCGCGTAATGCAAACCTGACTTTATCCTTGACAATACTGACTCGCTTTTTAGCTCTGTCGCCATATCTTTTGTTGACTCGCAACAGCTTTCAGCCGCATGTTCATGCGTGTCATTGTTGTCACTGACTGCAGCGTGATCTGTCTTAGTGGCACAGCAGCCTTTAGCAACTGTAGCCACTTTTTCGTTAGTTGTAATATCTGTCTTACCCGCGCAACAACTACTCGTGCTCGGGAGCGCTTCAACGTTGTCTTTGTTGCTAGAACAGCAACTGCTTGATGCCGGTTTACTTTGCGCCTTAGAACTACAACAGCTTGTTTCAGGAGCCTTAACCTCAGCGGCTTTTGAACTACAGCATGAGGACACCACTTCACCCGCGGTACCTAAATCATTATCTTCAGCGTTTTTTGCAACCTTTGATGAAGCCTTAGCCTCACTCACCTCACCTTTATCATCTCGACCAACCAATAACCCTGCCACAACGGCACTGGTAATTGCAGCAATAGGACGAATAATTGCCATAAAAGGCCCAAGTAAAACATAAGAAACTGTCACAGAATCAACGCCCGTTTCTGGGGTCGACACTAAAAATGAAGTCGTAGCGGCCTTAGAAGCACCGCTGCGGCGCAGCCCCACGGCAGCAGGAATGACACCACACGAACATAACGGCAATGGCGCACCTATCACTGCGGCTTTAACCACGGTTTTAACCCCATGACCACCTAATTGCTTTTGCATCCATGCCATAGGCACAAACACTTTTAATAATCCGGCTAACACCAAGCCAAGTAATAACCATGGTGCTGACTCTAAAAATAATTCTACAAAGTTAGTGAATAACATCTCTTGCCCCACTATTTCTTGCCACTAATTCTTAACACTAAGGATTTTGTACTACAGCATGATGTTCAGATTTTGGCTGTAATTCTTTATCTGATGACTCTAATGCTTCTAATATAGAGCAGTGTTCGGCGCTTTCAGGCCCGCCACAACAAGCCTCAGACAATTTACTCAACGAACTCGCAAAGAACTCCAGCTCCGCTATCTTTGCTTGCACTTGCTCCAACTTGATATCGACCATGCCTTTAACATCAGCACAAGCCCAATTGGACTTATCCAGTTCAATAGACAACAACTCAGCAATATCACTTAAACTAAAGCCCACCGCTTTAGCTCGAATAATAAATCGCAGCTTTTCGGCATCGTCTTGGTTATACAGTCGATAGCCAGAATCAGAACGATTCGAAGGGGCTAATAAACCATGTTTTTCATAAAAACGAAGCGTATCCGTTTTCACATCAAATAACGTCGCGAGCTCACCAATTCGATACATATCGTTACCTGTAAAGTTAGAATCTATATCAGTGTAATGTCATCATTATAAACCTTGGAGTTTAATCCAAGGTCAAGGGTTTAATAGAATAAAAAAGCCCCCGTACTTTGTTCTTATTTCAATATTGTGAAATCGCGCAGAAATTTCCCGAAATAAAACAGATTACGTTAAAATACGCGCGCTCGAGTACGGCTCACTAATAAAATAAAAACGAGATGTGCATCGTAGGAACTTTGGCAAAGCTGATTTAACAAACTCAGCTTTGCCAAACTTCCTTAAATAAATAGTGGACACTGTACCTACATGAATACTGTCAGACCTATTCGTCGCGCGCTGTTAAGCGTATCTGATAAAACTGGAATGCTTGAGTTTGCTAAAGCATTACATGAGCAAGGCGTAGAGCTACTTTCTACTGGTGGCACTGCTAAATTACTTGCTGATAATAATATCCCAGTGACCGAAGTTTCTGACTACACAGGTCATCCTGAAATCATGGATGGTCGTGTTAAAACACTTCACCCTAAAGTGCATGGCGGCATTCTAGCTCGTCGTGGTATCGATGAAATCGTGATGGAACAAAATGCCATCAAACCAATCGACTTAGTTGCCGTTAACCTTTACCCGTTTGCCTCTACAGTGGCAAAAGAAGGTTGTACTTTGGCTGACGCCGTTGAAAACATCGATATTGGCGGCCCAACTATGGTTCGCTCTACTGCTAAAAATCATAAAGACACCACCATTGTGGTTAACGCAAGTGATTACGATCGCGTGATTGCTGAGATGCGTGCCAATGAAGGCAGCACTACACTTGAAACGCGCTTTGACCTAGCTATTGCAGCGTTCGAGCACACCGCAGCATACGATGGTATGATTGCTAACTACTTCGGCACTATGGTGCCAGCACACAGTAAAGATGAGTGCCACGAAGATTCAAGCTTCCCACGTACCTTCAATACTCAGCTGATCAAAAAGCAAGATTTACGCTACGGTGAAAACAGCCACCAAAAAGCGGCATTCTATGTTGATGCACACATTGATGAAGCTTCAGTTGCCAGCGCAACACAATTGCAAGGTAAGGCACTGTCTTACAACAATATCGCTGATACCGATGCTGCCCTTGAGTGTGTTAAAGAATTCGACGGTCCTGCTTGTGTTATCGTTAAGCATGCTAACCCATGTGGTGTTGCACTAGGCGACACCATTTTAGAAGCTTACGATCGCGCATTTAAAACTGACCCTACATCAGCATTTGGCGGCATCATTGCGTTTAACCAAGAGTTAGATGCAGACACCGCGAAAGCCATTGTTGACCGTCAGTTTGTTGAAGTGATCATTGCCCCTAAAGTCAGTGCAGCAGCACGTGAAATCGTTGTTGCTAAAGCGAACGTACGTTTATTAGAGTGTGGTCAGTGGAACACTAAAACCACCACTCAAGACTTTAAACGTGTTAACGGTGGTTTATTAGTACAAGACCGCGACCAAGGTATGGTTGATGTCGCCGATGTTAAAGTGGTTTCAAAAGTCCAACCTACAGCTGAGCAATTAACTGACTTAATGTTCTGCTGGAAAGTAGCTAAGTTTGTTAAATCAAATGCAATTGTCTACGCAAAAGACAGTATGACTATCGGTGTGGGCGCAGGCCAAATGAGCCGCGTTTACTCAGCGAAAGTGGCAGGCATTAAAGCCGCTGATGAAGGTTTGGTTGTTGAAGGGTCAGTGATGGCATCTGATGCATTCTTCCCATTCCGTGACGGTATTGATGCTGCAGCAGCAGCGGGCATCAGCTGTATCATCCAACCGGGCGGTTCAATTCGTGACGAAGAAATCATCGCAGCAGCTGACGAGCACGGCATTGCTATGGTGTTCACCGGAATGCGTCACTTCCGTCACTAAATAGTATTTGAATAGAGCAGCCTCATTTGGCTGCTTTTTTCGTTTAAAGAACATGATAATTTTTACCAAATTGAATATAAAAAAGGTGAATAAAGATGCAGGTACTTGTAATTGGCGGCGGCGGACGCGAACACGCACTAGCTTGGAAAGCAGCTCAATCAGCTCAAGTTGAAAAAGTTTTTGTTGCTCCTGGCAACGCAGGCACATCTTTAGAGCCAAAATTAGAAAACGTCAGTATTAAGGTTGAAGCAATTTCAGAATTAGTGAAATTTGCCCAAGACAGCAAGATTGAATTAACCATTGTTGGCCCAGAAGTGCCTTTAGCACTTGGCGTTGTTGATGCCTTTAACGAAGCTGGTTTACCTATCTTTGGCCCAACTCAAGGTGCTGCGCAACTTGAGTCTTCAAAAGCCTTCACTAAAGACTTTTTAGCTCGCCACAACATCCCAACGGCTGACTACTCAAACTTCACTGAAATTGATGCTGCGAAAGCTTACTCAGTTGAGTTAACTGCTAAAACAGGTTTCCCAGTTGTGATTAAAGCTGACGGTTTAGCTGCAGGTAAAGGCGTGATTATCGCGCAAGACCAAGCTGAAGCCGATGCAGCAATTGAAGATATGCTAGCAGGCAACAAGTTTGGCGAAGCCGGTTCTCGCGTTGTTATCGAAGAATTTTTAAAAGGTGAAGAAGCCAGCTTTATCGTCATGGTAGACGGTAAAAACATCTTAGCCATGGCATCTAGCCAAGACCATAAAGCCCGTGATAACGGCGATTACGGCCCGAACACTGGCGGCATGGGTGCATACTCACCAGCACCAGTGGTCACGCAAACTGTTCACGACTGGACAATTGCTAACGTTATCCGCCCAACGGTTGATGGCATGGCAGCAGAAGGCAATGTTTACACAGGCTTCTTATATGCTGGTTTAATGATTGCACCTGATGGCAGCGCAAAAGTACTAGAGTACAACTGCCGCTTTGGCGACCCAGAAACGCAGCCAATCATGATGCGTCTACAATCAGATTTAGTTGAACTTTGTTTAGCCGCCACCCGTGGTGAGCTTGATAAAGTGACCGCAGAATTTGACTCACGCGCAGCAGTAGGTGTAGTCCTTGCAGCTGGTGGATACCCAGATGCCTACCGCAAAGCAGACGTAATTGATGGTTTATCTTTAGGTGATAACAACGCCAAAGTATTCCACGCAGGCACCGCTATGAAAGACGGTCACGTTGTCACAGCAGGCGGCCGCGTATTATGTGCAACAGCCTTAGGCAACACGGTAACAGAAGCACAAGCTAGCGCATACGGCCTAGTCGATGCCATCCACTGGGATGACGTTTACTTCCGTACCGACATCGCCTACCGTGCGATTGCACGTGAGCAAGGTAAAGACTAACTCGTTAGTTGGCTTGTTGTTGAAGCGATGAAATAAAATCCCTGTGATAGCAATATCACGGGGATTTTTTATCAAACATCATAGCTAAATCTCGAATAATCAATTGCGAAAGGATGCTTATTTTTCAAGTAATCGACGACTTCAAACCATAATATTTAATAACGTCTCTTTATTTCTATTTATTACGAAGACTTAAGTCCAAAACTTCAATCTAACCTATTGCCTGCCGCAGGCTTTTGTACAGATTCATCTAAGACACGCTTCAAGTACGTCCATGTAAGCTCTGCGAAAACATCCATGTTTTTGAAGGTCTTAGACGCATCTGCACTGGGATTATTACTTCTTCGATTGTAGTTCATTTGAGCATTCTAAAAACTCAAGCATAAAGTTTGAAGCCAACATATGAATTGAGTGCATCAAGAAAATTGCGTGAGTCCTGACATGGCCTTTCTCGCACATCCATGTGCTTCAAGGCATTTTGTGCATCCTGCACTTAAGATATCAGCTAGCTTTCGAGGGGAAGGGACGCCCCATTAGAAGCGTTAGTGATTTTTGAAGATGCACGAAGCAGAATAAAAACGAAGTCAAAAGCTAGATCCATCCTTGTAGAAATCTTTCGCTTATCAGAAAATTTCGTAAAGGCGGCAGGGTGATCCAAGAGGGTATTGCTGTTGATACCCTCTTGGTCTGGTGTGGGCGAAGCGCCACTACTTTGATCTTGCTTTGAGCCAAAGAAAACAAAACTAAACGTCCCATCGTAAGCGTTAGTGATTTTTGAAGATGAGCGAAGCTGAACCAAATGAAGTTAAAAGCTAAATAATACTCCGTTGGAAATTTTGCTTTTTAAATTTCGCCGGAGCGCTGAGGGATTACTCTTAGTATATAAAGTATGGGGACAAGCGCTTTACCCCTTGATTCTGGTGTGGGCGAAGCGCCACGACTTTCTCAGTCAATAAGTCGTATATGCAATACCCTATTTGGTATTAAATAATGAATATAAGTCCATAACTTCAATCTAACCAATTGCCTGCCGCAGGCTTTTGTACAGATTCATCTAAGACACGCTTCAAGTACGTCCATGTAAGCTCTGCGAAAACATCCATGTTTTCGAAGGTCTTAGACGCATCTGCACTGGGATTATTATTTCTTCGATTTAACTCCGTTTGCTTATTCAAAATCTCAGTAGAATGCTTTCATTATCATTTTTCATAAAACTTGAGTGCATCAAGAAAATTACGTGAGTCCTGACATGGCCTTTCTCGCACATCCATGTGCTTCAAGGCATTTTGTGCATCCTGCACTTAAGATGCCAGCTAGCTTTCGAGGGGAAGGGACGCCCCGTCGTAAGCGTTAGTGATTTTTGAAGATGCACGAAGCAGAATAAAAACGAAGTCAAAAGCTAGATCCATCCTTGTAGAAATCTTTCGCTTATCAGAAAATTTCGTAAAGGCGGCAGGGTGATCCAAGAGGGTATTGCTGTTGATACCCTTTTGGTCGGGTGTGGGCGAAGCGCCACGACTTTGATCGTGCTTTGAGCCAAAGAAAACAAAACTAAACGCCCTATCGTAAGCGTTAATGATTTTTGAAGATGAACAAAGCGGAGTAAAACGAAGTCACAAGCTGGCTCCATCCTTGTAGAAATCTTTCACTTTTCAGAAAGTTTCGTAAAGGCGGCAGAGGGATCCAAGAGGATATTGCTGTTGATACCCTTTTAGTCTGGTGTGGGTGAAGCTCAACGACTTTGCTCTTAATAAAGTTAGCGAGAAAAAGAAATTAAATAACTAAATATAGTCAATCACATCTAAGTAAATATGCACCAATATCACCTCAAATGAATAGCTAATCTAGTATCTTAAATTATTAAGCAATAGATCTTGTAGCCCTATGCTTTTCTAGCAAGTTGTTACGCAGCCAAAACATCGACTTATCCCTTGTATCTATGGCAGGATGTCGACCTAGTCACAAATTAACAACAAATAACACCGACTATTTACAACACCCCATAAGAATAAAAATAGGGATAGCTTTATGTCTGACTCTCAAATCAAACAACCTAGTTTGTTTGACGCCCTTGCACCTGTTATCGCCCTTATCACCATGCTGGGCGCTGCGGTGTACCTTTTCTCTTCTGATAGCTCATCAGGAGCAAACCAAATTGCACTGATTCTCGCCGCTTGCATTGCCATTTTAATTGGTTATAAAAATGGCTACAGCTGGAACCAAATGGAACGTGGCATCATTAAAAGTATTGGTGTCGCAACTGGCGCTTTACTGATCTTATTTACTGTTGGCTCCCTAATCGGTACTTGGATTTTAGCCGGCACAGTGCCGACAATGATTTACTACGGTATGCAAATCCTCCATCCACAATATTTTTATGCTGCCAGCTGTATTTTATGCGCCGTTGTCGCTATAAGCATCGGTAGTTCGTGGACTGTAGCAGGTACTATTGGTATTGCCCTTATTGGTATCGCTTCAGCGATGGGTTTAGATATCAATATCACTGCAGGTGCAATCATCAGTGGCGCTTATTTTGGCGATAAAATGTCACCATTATCTGACACAACCAATCTAGCTCCTGCCGTTGCTGGCTCAAATATCTTTAGTCATATTAAGCATATGACTTGGACCACTGTGCCGAGCATTATTATTGCCTTAATCGTGTTTACTTTTTTAGGTTTATCAGCCGATGTATCCAGCTTTAACTCGCAACTAGGTGATACGCTGACATTACTAGAAAATACTTACCAACCTGGACTGCATTTACTACTACCATTATTAGTTGTGCTCTTTTTGGCAAATAAGAAAATGCCCGCCTTTCCAACCGTGATTATTGGTACCTTAGCGGGTGCTATCTGCGCAGCCATTTTCCAGTTTGATAATGTGATTACTTACGTTAACGATCCACAGTTATTACCAGTAATTGCCATCATTAAAGGCATTTGGATTGCGATGTTTGATGGTTATGTGGCTAATACTGGCGATACCGTACTCGACAACCTATTAAGCCGTGGCGGCATGAGCAGTATGGTGACAACAGTCTGGTTAATATTGTGTGCTATGGCTTTTGGCGGCGTGATGGAAGTGACAGGCTTATTAGCTCGCTTACTTGAAAGCATCATGAATTTAGTGACTGGCACCAGCAGCTTAATTATCACCACTCTTGGGGTCTGTATTGGCGCTAATGTGATTACTGCCGACCAATACATTGCCATCGTATTACCCGGTAGAATGTTAAAAATAGAATATCAAAAGCGTAAACTTGCACCTGTCAATTTAAGCCGCGCTTTAGAAGATTCAGCAACTGTCACCAGCCCGCTGATCCCCTGGAATACTTGTGGCGCTTTTATGGCAAGTACCCTAGGCGTGGCGACTATCGCATACCTACCCTACGCTATTTTTAACTTAGTTTGTCCGTTTATCAGTGCATCTTATGCCTATTTTAATATTAAAATTGAGCCATTAGATGAATCAACGCTCAGTGAAGAAATTCAAGCAAGCTAGCGTTGGTGGTATCGATGTATAAAATCAGTATTAACCGAATTTATCTTTGAGCCAGCCATAATGATAATAACCCCATTGCCCTAGCCGTCTTGCTTTTGCAAACGGCATCTGTGGTAATGGGGAGTTATACAAAGGTAAGTTCGGTAAGGTTTCTCCTGCAATACTTTGTGCCAGTCTAAAGGCTGCTTGAGCGCTAAATGATACGCCGGCGCCGCAGTAACCTAAACTATATCCGACACCATCTTTACCATATACATGGGGCATGTCATCCATTGATGCTGCTATCCACCCAGTCCAATTATAAGCAACCTTCTTTCGGCTCAGATGTGGAAAGCACTTATCCATCGCAAGTTTCAAACGCTGACCATATATCGGTTTAGCTGCGTCCTTGCCCCATACGGCCCCACGGCCCCCAAACAATAAACGGTTATCGGGCAGCAATCTAAAGTAATACTTTAATATTCGAGTATCCATGGTCACTTGATGACTATACAAACCTGCCGCTTTTAGCTCATCTGCAGTTAATGGTTCAGTGACGATAATATTGCTCAGTATCGGCAAAAACTTATCATCTATTCTTTGATTCAGCTGCTTAGGCGAATAAGCATTACCCGCCATGATCACCTTATTGGCTAACAGTTCACCTTGATCCGTTACTAAACGGTGCTTTCCATTTTCCTCTATCCAGTCACGCACACAGGATTGCTCGTTAATAGTTATTCCCTGCTTTTCAAGCATGGACTTATAACCCAGTAATAGCTTAAGAGGGTTAATTCCAAAGCCGTCATTCAGCCTTAACGCACCATAAGCTTGATGATGGTTAAGGTACTGCTCTTTAAAGTGTTCAGCAGTAATAAACTCGGCTGTAAAATCGCTGTCTTGCGCCATATTTTTTTGAATATATTCGGCTGCCGCTTTAAGGTTTTTTAACGCTTTTGGATTATGAGCGACCTTGAGATAACCTTTATCTTGTGGCTCACACTGAATGTGATGTTGCTGTATTAATCCTTCAACTCGACTTACCGCTTGACTAAACTCACTGTAGATCCCGCGCGCAGTGTCTAGATCCCAACGTTCAGCCATTGCTGAATACCCCAAACGACCAGACCCTTTTAATACAAAACCCGCATTGCGAGCGCTAGCGCCAAACCCCACTTGATTAGCCTCAAGCACACGACAATCAATGTGGTATTGTGTCGCTAAATAATAAGCCGTCAATAGACCAGTATAGCCGCCGCCAATAATAGCAACGTCTGTTTGCTGAGAACCTTTGAGTGAGGGAAGTAATGCGGGTAATGATTGTGTGCTCGCCCAGTAGCTATGCGCAAAAGGCTGCTTAGCAGGTGATTGATTAATTAAGGGATCATACAAAGCTTGAGGCATGTTGGGTACTCGTGGTTAACACCAATGTGGTCATACAGAGAAATGTTGAAATGAGTTATTTAGTTAAACTCAATCACCATTTCACAGGCTGTACAGTGGCAATCATCGCCGCATATCACGCACAGATAATCACTGTTGTCTTGCTGCTGGTTCCATCGACTCGGATGCTCTTTAATCAATTTACCGCCAGCATGAGTAAAGTAGCCCACTGCTGAATTTTTAGGGCTTTGTTTCCACAAATGACTCACTCCAGCTGTCGCACCTTGCGCTTTTACTGCTTTGATAGAGGCTTGTAGTAGTTGCGAACCTATGCCTTGCCCTCTAAGCTCTTGAGCCACTGTATTGCACTTGAAGTAACACATTTGATCGGGTGAAACTGGCCATTTTTGTGGTGTACACCATTTATCAATTGGCCAATTGCCCGCTGCATAGGTCAGTCTAAACCCAGCTATTTTTGATTGTTCTTGCGCCTGATGTATCGATGATAATTGTTCATTTTCTGCGATAAAATGGGCATTAATATTATTTTTTATTCCCATTTGATAAATATTTTCCAGCGAAGGCATGTCTAAGTAACCTTCACCGTGCACTAAATTGCCCAGTTCAATAACCTGTTGAAAATCTTCAGGAGTTAGTGTTCTTATTATCATTTTTACACCCTAAAATTTTACTATTCACCATCACGATAACACAAAAAAATCGCTCAAATAAACGATGTTAAACTTTTGTGATAATTTAGCGATAACCCAGTGAGATCCCTTTGTCAGAATCATTATCAATCAAACAAAAGGAGCTCTGTTATGAAATCATCAGTCTTAAAGACATCAACACACAAAAATTTATCAGTCAAAACCAGCTTGTTAACCCTTGGATTAGTTGCAGGCGGAATATTTAGTGCTCAAGCATCTGCAGCTGATTTAGAAATTAGTGTCGTTAACCTAACCCATGGTAATCATTTCACCCCTCTACTGATTGCTGCTCATGATACTGACAGTCACCTTTTCCATGTCGGTGAAATGGCCACGCCAGCCTTACAAAAAATGGCTGAAGGCGGCGATGTTGGTGATTTAGATGCCGCCGTAATGGGTGCTGGTGGTTTTACCGCTGTTAACCCTGCAATGGGATTATTAGCCCCTGGCGCGAATGTAAGTGAAGTGATGCTCGACTCTATGGATATGACACATTTATCGATTGTGGCAATGGTATTACCAACCAACGATGCCTTTATAGGTTTAGATAGCTGGGAAATTCCGACTGAGGCAGGCAGCTACACTGTGTATTTAAATGCATATGATGCAGGTACAGAAGCCAACGATGAAATCGTCAATGGCGGCGGCATGTCAGGTGTCCCAGGTATTCCAGCTGCTCCTGGCGGTGACGGAGGTATGAATGGTACTGGTGTTATGGATGGTTCTACTAATGCTTATGTTCACACTCATCCAGGTGTGCTTGGCGATACTGATGCAGTAGGCGGTGCCAGTGATTTAGACAGTCGTATTCATCGCTGGTTAAACCCTGTGGCGAAAGTTGTTGTTACCGTCAAATAAGGGGGAATCGCAATGAGATATTTAACGAATACGTCCAAAAAACGCAGTCATCCATACAGTTTATCAGCCGTAGCACTTATCGCTGTGATTGGATTAAGTGGTTGTTCTGATGACGATGATGACTCACCAACACCGGCACCAGTGACACCAACGCCGCCAGCTGTGGTAATGCAAACATACACTGTCACTGTTACGAATTTAACAGCTAACCAGCCAATGTCTCCCATTGCTATCGCCTCTCATGGTGATGATGTCATGTTGTGGCAGGCCGGTGAAGCAGCCAACGTTGCACTAGAGAAAATCGCAGAAGGTGGTGATGCAGCAGATGTTGCTGCGATTGAAGGCATTACTTCAACCGTCAGTGGCGCTGGTATTTTAATGCCAGGGATGTCAGAAACCATTACCGTGACACTCGAAGAAGCCGATGTAGCCAACCTCACGGTTGCCACTATGTTAGTTAACACCAATGATGCATTTACAGGCTTAAACAGCTATGACATCAGTATGCTCGCAGTGAGTGATTCAGTATCTATGCGTGGCATGGTTTACGATGCTGGAACCGAAGCAAACTCAGAAGCACAAGGCACTATGCCTGGACCTGCTGATGGTGGTGAAGGCTACAACGCTGAACGTGATGATGTTGATTTTGTCCATATCCACCCTGGTGTTATCACCATGTATGATGGGTTAATGGATAGCGTATTAACGCCTTCACATCGTTTTGATAATCCAGCGGTTTCTATCTCGATTAGCCGTACAGAGTAAGTGATGCGAATGCATAGCTAATCAGATTGTTCAGCGATAGATTAAATTCTGTTTGATAACATTATTTAAACAATTTGAAATTTAATTTGCCCAAGTCAGGTCTGCTCAGTAGGGATCTGATTTGGGACATTCTGGATGAACGATAGCACTAAGCATAACGGCCATCAGATAAAGCCGCATATTTTACTTGTGGAAGATGAACAAGACTTAGCAAAACTTATCATGCTCAACTTAACGGCATTAAATTATGAAGTATTTCATGCGACTACGTTAAGTCAGGCAATGCAAATCATCGACACAAAAACGCTCGACCTCATTCTCATGGACAGGATGCTGCCTGATGGTGACGGCATCATGTTATGTCAGCAATTACGAGAAGCAGAAAAGTCATTACCAATAATGATGCTAACTGCAAAAGATTCTGAAGCAGATATTGTTTTGGGGTTAGAAGCTGGCGCTGATGACTATTTAGTGAAGCCATTTAGCGTATTAGAGCTTAGAGCCCGCGTTAAAGCCATGCTAAGGCGCAGTAAGGTTCAACAAGTACAAACTGAGCAGTTGGACTTTAATGGGGTCACCATTAACTCAACCACCCGAGAGGTCGTATCCAATAACAGCCCACTTGAACTTACCGCAAGAGAGTTTGATTTACTGTTATTTTTAGCCAAGCACCCACTCCAAGTATTCAGTCGTATGCAATTGCTAGAGGCTGTTTGGGGTTATAACTATGATGGATACGAGCATACGGTAAATAGCCATATTAATCGTTTACGCAGCAAACTTGCCCGCAGTCCAGGTCATCCTGAGCTCGTAAAAACAGTGTGGGGAGTGGGTTATAAATTTTCTCCACCAGAAGCATAAATGGATTATTTTTCTCTGATGTTACCAAGGCAGGCCAGTCATTATGAATCGACTATTTAATCGACTATTTCTCTCAGCGACATTGGTTGTGCTAATTCTGTTCATGGCGTTATGGCAATGGTTGCAACTCAATCATGAATTTAGTCGTAACCAAATTCAGCAATCTTTGCATCTCGAATTGGCTGAGCATATGGCGCATATCAACCCATTACTCTCTCAAGGCATTACTTCTGATGCGGCATTAAAAGAAGCGTTTCATGATTTTATGTTACTTGGGCCCAGTTTTGAGATCTACACACTCGATCCAGAAGGCCGAGTCGTTGCTTATGATGCAAAAGAGGAGAAGATTAAAAAAAACCGAGTGAATTTAGATAAAATTGAACAGTTTATAGCACGCCGAGATTTACCTATCTTAGGAACAGACCCTCGATCGACTGAAACTGAGAAGATTTTTTCAGTCAGCCCACTTATCACAGAGGATGGCCTTCACAGCGGGTATTTATACGTGATTATTGGCGGTGAAGATTATGACAGCTGGCAGGCGCTGATTAATTCTGAAAACCAGCCTAAACTATGGGGCGCTACGATTGGTTTTTGGGTGATATTTGCCTTGATATTGTTTGTATTATTATTAGGCTTTTTACCCATCCAATTCAAAAGTTAGCCAGTGATTTAACGCGTCTTAAAATGTGTTCGTTTGAAGGGAGCTCCTTCGACAGCAGCCTGACTCTCCCAAACCGTTATAACGGTAGCTTAGAAATCAAAAAGCTCAGCGAACATATTAACCATTTACTGCAAGAGCTTAATAATCAACATCAACAAGTTAAACGTCAGCAACAAGCAAAACATGACTTTTTACTGCATTTATCCCACGATTTAAAAACACCGCTCACCTCTTTATTAGGATATATAGATACCTGGTTGCTCTCCCCACCAAATGAGCGCCAACCAGAATACATAGAATATGCGGCTAACTCAGGGCAAAACTTGCAACAATTACTATCGCAACTGCTTGAACTTGCAGCACTTGAAAACGGTCAAATTAGCGCTCAAATTAAACAAATCAATTTGCGTGAGTTGTTACTCGATTTGAATCAGACATTTGCTCCTAGAGCTAAAAAGCTGGGAATAAGATTACAATTTAATATTACCGATGAATTACAGGTTTATACCGATCCACAATTGATGCGCAGAATACTCAATAACCTTGTTGATAATGCGCTCAGATACACCCCTAAAGATGGCACGATTACCATTTACAGTGAAACGTTAAATGGTCAAACTTGGCTAGCCGTTAAAGACACGGGGGCTGGTATGCACAAGCATGAAGTGGACGCTTTAAAACAATTATCAATGCAACAACTTACCTTTTCACCAGAACAACCACTCCCACAATTAGGTGTTGGGCTTGCAATTGTTAGACAGCTCCTTGGGATATTAAAGTGCCGTATAAATATCGACAGTCAACCTGGTACAGGAAGTTGTTTTCATATTGAGCTGCTTTCTTCAAGTCATTGAGTGTTATGTGAGTAATCGTTACTCCGATTTTGATTACTCACTATTTTTTACAAGTTAATGAGCCGCTTTTCTACCCATCGCATTTGAATGTTGATAACATAAATTCAACAAGCACCGTCCGTATTAAACGAACAATTATTATTTTAAATCGTTTGCAGGTAGATACAGCATGCACCCAATATATTCAGATGAACTCAACCTTCCTGATGCACCTTTCGATGCTCCTAAACTCAATTATGAAAAACCCGAAGAAAATAAAAACTTTTGGATAATTGATAATTTCTTTTCTGAAAAGCAAGCAACAGAGATTGCCAATCGCTGTTTCATGAAAAGTAAGTGGAAGCTTGGCAAGCCTTATACTAGTGAGTTATGGCCTGGTATGCGCTCTAAAAACGCCTTGAAGAAAAAAGAGCTCTTACAAGTAGAAAACTGGATAAAAGAAACCCTAAAAGTCGATAAATTATGGGTTGCTGAATCAAACAGTGTCGTTGTTGATACAAACACAGCCATTTTGGTTGGCGCTGATGAAGGAGCGGCAAGACCTCATGTTGATAATCGGCAGCTTTGTCGATACGGCGCCGTGCTTTTTTTAAGTAAAAATCCTAAACCACACTCTGGAACCTCTTTCTATCGCTTGAAATACGCGAATGAAGCTGCTGGCGGTAATCTAGTACAAAAACCCTATAACAATTTAGTGGATGCGTTAAACACCGACAGCTTACCTCCAAGTGCTTGGTATGAAGACGAAGCCATTGAAAATAAATTTAATCGCCTCATTTTATTCAAAGGCAATATGGTTCACAGCGCCAGTAGTTACTTTGGTAAAGAAAAGAGAGAAAAAGACTCGCGATTACTTTCTTCTATATGACAGAGGATTAAACGTATAATTGCTCAAAGCATCAAAGCCAAAAACAACAAAGCCACCTATTTAGGTGGCTTTACGTATCAAATCAATTAATAACGAACCTTGTATGTCTACTATTAATCGTTATAAATTGATTGATATAGGCTTTTAATTTTGTGGAAGAAAAGACTCGCAATACCCGCAAACAAGCTAATCCACATCAATAATACTGAAGCAACTGTGATGTATTGCCCCATGTAATAATCAGCATTGGCTACATAGATGTAATGGGTGCCAGGAAGCAAAGCAGCAAAAATAGCGAAGAACACTAAAGCAACAATAATTTGAATTTTCATATTTAACTCTCTTTTAGCGAAGGCTACTAGATGTGGCTTCCATCCCATCGTGAAACAAAACTAGTTAGCATAAAATACTTATTCTCAGAATGTGTATAAAATATCAAATTAACTCTCTGAAGAATTTTGCAAAGATCACAAATTAGAATATCTCATATTTACTTTGTGACACATATCACCACACCTTTAACTCGATGATTCCTATAAGCTAGTTCAGCTTTAGTCATTCGTCACTTTTTTCACAAATAAAAAAGACGAGCTAAGCTCGTCTTTTTTTACGCATCTTCACGACGCCTCAAACTTCATACCCATTACTTGTGGTATTTAGCCGATAACTCATGCACAGAGTTGATGAACGAACCGGCATGCTCAGGATTAACATGCTGGTGAATACCATGACCCAAGTTAAATACGTGGCCAGTACCTTCACCGTAAGATGACAAGATTTGGTCAACTTCTTGATGAATACGCTCAGGTGATGCGTAAAGTACTGATGGATCCATATTACCTTGAAGGGCAACTTTTTCACCAACACGGCGACGTGCATCACCGATATCAACAGTCCAGTCTAAACCTAGTGCATCACAACCTGTTTCAGCCATAGATTCTAACCATAGTCCGCCACCTTTAGTGAATAAAGTAACTGGTACTTGGCGACCGTCTGCATGACGAGTAAGGCCATCAACGATTTTTTGCATGTAACGTAGCGAGAACTCACGGTAAGCATGGTGAGATAATGCACCGCCCCATGAATCGAAAATCATTAACGATTGAGCACCGTTAGCAACTTGTGCGTTTAGGTATAAGATAACTGAATCAGCTAACTTGTCTAAAAGCATGTGTAGTGTTGCTGGCTCTTCATAAGCCATTTTTTTGATCTTTTCAAACGTCTTGCTTGAACCACCTTCAACCATGTAGGTTGCTAGTGTCCATGGAGAACCAGAGAAACCAATTAATGGTACTTCACCTTTTAGTTCACGACGAATGGTGCTAACAGCACGCATAACGTAACCAAGCTCATCTTCAGGATCTGGGATTGCTAGCTTTTTGATAGCGTCGATTGTATCTGTAGGACGCTCGAAACGTGGACCTTCACCGGTTTCAAAATATAAACCTAAGCCCATTGCATCTGGAACAGTAAGAATATCTGAGAATAAAATTGCAGCATCTAAATCATAACGACGAAGTGGTTGTAGCGTCACTTCACATGCTAAATCTTGGTTCTTACAAAGAGACATAAAGTCACCCGCTTCTGCGCGAGTCGCTTTATATTCAGGTAGATAACGTCCAGCTTGACGCATCATCCAGACAGGGGTTCTGTCAACAGGCTGTTTTAATAAAGCGCGTAAATAACGATCATTCTTTAATTCTGCCATGGGGCTTGATTCCTAAACATATAGTGATATCCGCTGGCGCGTAGTTTAGCACTTATGCGATTAATGTAACCAGCAATGCTAAATTAATGTGAAGTAACACCCCAACTAGTATCGAAATTGCTAATGTAATCGTTATCACGCTCACAATAATACTCATAATTAGGTATAGATTAGGCTAATTGGATAAAAAAGTTGCACCTATTGTTAGCGTTTGGTATAAAAAGTCTGCGCTAGCAAGAACAATCAAGAAGCACGATAAATCGAGCCCTTAAAAAATCTATTTGCCCAGTGATAGCTTGCTATCACTGGGCATTTTTCTTTCTGAACTCCACAGTTTCATTATTTTTTACAATTAAAACGTCCTTCTTCTGGTCGATCCATTCGATCTTTTACAGAAAATAGTTGATCAATAGTCACTTTCTCTCATACATTAAGTGTTATGGATTAGTTGCAATATTGGATTTCGTTATGCTGACAAAACTAGAAAAAGCCGAACAAAAATGGGGCGGTTCTAACAAGCTTGTCGATCAATGGCTACAACACCGTAGAAATTTACTGATCCAATACTTCAATATTGCCGGTCTAGCCCCTTACACTGCGCCAGAAAAAGCCTTCCAACCACAGAAACGGTCAAGCAATTTTGTGCACAATTAGTGGACTACGTTTCCGAGGGACACTTTGAAGTGTATGACCAAGTGGTCAACGAATGTGAGAAGTCTGGTGAAAGCAGTAAAGCCCGTGCACAACAGCTACTGCCTCAAATTAGCGAAACAACCGATGCAGCGCTTGACTTCAATGATAAATATACAGAAGTTGAAAGTGACGATGTATTGATGGACTTAGACGCCGATTTATCAAAATTAGCTCAAGCAATGGAAACGCGTTTTGCTTTTGAAGACGAACTTCTTGAGCAACTTTACGAACATCATTCAAAAGCGGCCAGTTAACGCTATTGCCAATTGTATGGGTGCTAGTCATTACCGTTAGCGCTGAGCATTTGCACATAAAATTAGCGCTTAAGAATAGTTTAAAACATTAGCTTTCCATTGCCCGCTCACAAGGCATACCCAGTTATAACTTCATTTACGCCAGTTATCTGGTAATTCCACCTGCGACCATAAATCGTTGCACAACATTTGATGTTGATGCCAGTCTCCTTGCTTTAACCATTTCACTAAAGCATCACCGACCTGAGGGTACTGAATAGGCTTTGGCGATGCAGACTTTAGCCAACGTTTTAATATACTGCCATCTAAAGTGTCCATGCTTTGTGCTGCAGCAAGTAATTCTAATGCGACCACATTAGATGACTGCTCAAATTGACCTAATAATGGTTTTACCAACAACTTTTTGCCAAGTGTCATGGCTTCACTGGCCAGTTCAAACCCAGCATTGCCAATCACGCCGCCACATTGTGACATATGGGCTTTAAAACCCGTGCGATTGAAACCGAACCAATTAATATGGTCTGCCAAAGCTATATTCGGCTCAGCAGCGTGATAGACAAAGAATTGATATTGATTAAAAGGCGCCAAGAACCGAGCAATCTCATCTGGGCTTTCAAAAGGCAAATACACCAAAATCTGATGATGGTGATCACCGCAGTTTGGCTCGACTTCAACAAAAGGCGGAATAATTGGAAAACCAAAATGATGCCAGTGGCAACCTAGTTTAATATCTGTTGGAGCGAAGTTATTCAGTACACGTTCGTCAAGCCAACTCATCCCTTGTTTAGGCACAGGATACTGCAATGCAGCTTGATGGCTGATGCTTATTGATGTGACTCCCTGTTTTTTTGCTGCCCAAGCCGTCACAGGCTCAAAATCATTAATCACTAAATCATAATCAGATAAGTCCATGTGCTGCACTTCTGAGAAGATGGACGTAGAAAGATTGCGTCTAATGGTTTTTGGCAGATTAACTCGCCCACCTTCTGTCATAAATGACATACCTTTTCGCAGCTGAAAGTCACCAAAACAATCCATATCAAAATATTGATGTTCTTCTCGGCCACTGAATAAAAAATCGACCTCTATATCCGTTTTACTCAGTGACTTCGCCATCACACGTGCACGGCTAATATGGCCATTTCCTGTACCTTGAACACCGTATAAGATTTTCATAAACGCCCTTGATTACCTGCCACTAATTTCTACATCCCACAAAATAAAAAGAGTTAAATACCCTGTGGTTAAATAAATTGCTCTGCCATGCTCACCGCTCCGAGCCCTAATGCTATTCCAGCTAAGATATCTAATGGGTAATGCACGCCAAGTGCGATTCTCGATAAGCCAATTGCCATAGCCCAAGTAAATGCCATCACGGCCAGTAATGGGAAAACATGCATCACGACTGATGCCATAATAAAGGCCGCCGCCGTATGCCCAGAAGGCAGGCTAAACTTATCAGATGGTTGAAAATCAGATTCAAACCCTGCAAATGCGGCGCAGGGACGATTGCGACGAATAAAATTTTTGAGTAATAAATAAAGAGGCAGCTCAATAATATAGCTGACTAACATAAGGTTGAAAAAGTGGCTTCCTTGAGGATGTAGAAACAACAATCCAACGGCCAAATACACATAAATATGGCCATCACCCGTTGCAGAGACCTGCTTAGCAAACTGATTAAGCTTATGCTCATGACAAAAGGTTAATATATGACAAAATAACAACTTATCTAAGTTTGCTATATTCACCATCTCGCTAGTCCTTTGGGTTATTTATTATTCAACCATGATTAGGACTGTAAATATGACCAATGACGCTGACATGACATTCTGTCGAAAGTTTTATGACAATGACGAATCTGATACAGATATCAAGTGTCCGCAATAACAGTCATAAGAGGAAGTGATACCAGAACACAAACAGACAAGCTTGCATCAGCCTTTATATGTCAATAAAGCATTGGAACTGACTTAAAGATAAAAACGAGAGAGGATATATTAAGCGTGGTTGGTAAATAGTAAATTTCAGTGATGAATTAAGGTGCCCAATAAAGGCACCTCGCTTGACCTTTTTTACGCAGACGCTTCAGATAAGCTTTCTGACTTATTGGTACGATAGATTTTGATCAAGTGGAAAATATTGATCCCCGCAACGAAGGCATTCATACCTGCTACTGGCCATGCTTCAATTTGCACACCGTAAATAACGAATAATGTACAACCCACAAAGTTTAACCAACGTAACCAGATAATATCTTTCATCATTAATGAAATAGCCACCATAACTGATGCGCCATAACCTATGATTTCAACAACGTTTAACCCTTCCATAAGAACCTCTCATTAAGGCCCTCTGCCATCCATAAGCGTTACGGGGGTCCGTGCCCCTAAAGCAAATAAAACAAACTGCATTTAATTAAGCGCTGATATTAACAAAAATTCATACAAGGTTGTAATAAAAAACCGTAATAAGATGACTAAGATCAATATAAACATCCTAATCCAGCACTAATGTAAGTTAGTTTCCTACAACCTAGCCTCAGGTGCGATGTTGTGGGATTTCTCAACATCAGTTTATAAATCAACTTGTTGGTTTATCGTCATCTGGTGATGAATATCGCTTTTAATTTCACAAAAAGCTCATATAATTCATTTAAGATTGCTTAACTACTAGCGAGAAGTAACAAATCGCTACCCCCAAGGAGTGTCACTATGGAATACAACACCTCAGAACTGTGTGATATGTATTTAGATGTTGTTGATGTCGTAGAACCTATGTTCAGTAATTACGGCGGTACGAGCTCTTTTGGTGGTTCTATTAGCACCATTAAATGCTTCGAAGATAACGGCCTTATCGCAGATGCACTGCAAGCAGATGGTGAAGGAAAAGTATTATTAGTTGATGGTGGCGGTTCGATGCGTCGTGCACTAATCGATGCTTCTATTGCCGAGATTGCTGTTGCCAACAAGTGGGAAGGCATCATTGTTTATGGTTCTGTCCGAGATGTCGACACACTTGAAGAAATGGACATTGGCATTCAAGCACTCGCTTCAATCCCAATTGGCGCTGATGGTAATGGTGTCGGTGAAGTTGAAATCCCAGTTAACTTTGGCGGTGTAACCTTCTTACCTTGCGATCATATTTATGCTGATAATACTGGCATTATTTTATCGCCAGAAGCTTTAGACATCGACTAATCAACTTTCACCTTGTGAAGGTTAATTGATAACTACTGTCATATCATGAGCAGTCAAAATTAAAGCCAGCTTTGCTGGCTTTTTTATTTACTGTAATAGAACATTGTTTAAGCTAAATCTGCTTTACTCATTCATCACTGTCATGAACAATAGTGGCACAAGGCATCACAATAAATGCGCTAATAGCCCTTGTGGCCACAACAATAACGAACCCAACCTCGATAACAATAATACTTAACACGAGATAAAGTAGGTTTTTATGCTACAGATAATGACGCACGAAGCAATTAAGCAGTTTGTCTCCACCCGTGATGGAGAGACAAAATTAGGACAAACAGTGCACGTGCTTGCACCATCCTTAACTAACAGTGCGGCGCAACAAGAAGCTTTACACCAGTTTAAATCCCAAGGCGGACAGTTCGTTATTCTTGGGATCAGCGAAGATGCAGGCCCTAGAGCAAACCTTGGTCGAGGTGGAGCAAATACGGCTTTTGAAGCAACGATGTCGCAATGGTTGAACTTGCAATCAAACCGATACCTTCATGGAAAAGAATGCCTTATTTTAGGCAACCTCCTACCTCACCATCTCGATGACAATGCCACTCAAGCCGACTTATCAAAAGCAACAGCAGAATTAGATGAGCAAGTTATCAACATCGTCAGTCAAATATTTGCAGCACAATTAACGCCTATAGTGATCGGCGGTGGTCATAACAATGCTTATGGCCTTTTAATGGCTGTAAAAGGTCAATTTAATCAAGCTGCTGCGGCGGTCAACCTCGATCCACATAGCGATTTTCGACCACGAGAAGGCCGACACAGTGGCAATGGATTTAGCTACGCAGCTGCCAATGGTGCATTAAGTTACTACCATGTACTTGGATTACATGAACTTAAAAATAGCGAAGCGACACTAGAACAACTCAGTTTATTTGGTGGTCAGTGGCATACTTTCCAGCAAATTTGGGTCAGACGAGAAATCAGCTTAACTGAGGCATTAACCCAGATAAGTAAGAATATTAATCAAACCCAATTACCAGTGGCGTTAGAGCTTGATGTCGATGCTATCGCTAAAATGCCGAGTAGTGCCTCTACTTTTGCAGGAATACCACTACTTGATGCCTGCCACTACGTCAGTTATATGGCTAAACATACTCAAACTGCATACTTACATATTGCGGAAGCCGCACCGTTATGTCATGAAGCAGGCGAGTCTGCTGGCAATAGAGATGTGGGGCAAAGTGTGAGTGAATTGATTTATGCTTATATTCAAGCCAAGCAACCGCAACATTATTAAAAAACACAAAAACAACTTTAAATCAGTGTGTTACCGAATTAAATTTAAGGCTAGGCGGTCATACAAGCAAAATGATAACGCCTACAAAGTATCAAGCACTGCGTAAAGTTGAACCCAGTGTTTAATTAAGGCGTATGATATTGACAGTTATGCTGTATTTGCGCCATTTGAGACTATTCAATATCGAGTCGTTTTGTGGTCTAATGCAGAGCAATTTTTTGCAAAGCTGCAAAACGATTCTGGTTTGCCACTTTCCACGCTGTTTCTAGTAAACTTGATCACACTCTCGCTGATTAAAGTTTCTGCAAAGCAAGCAATGGCATACACTCGCAGTTAATTATCGCACATTATAGGAATACACAGATGTCTGAGGGCGACCCAAAGAACACGCATTTTGGTTATAAAACCGTTGAATCAGAAAAGAAAGCTGACTTAGTTGCTGACGTATTTCACTCGGTTGCGGCTAAATACGATATTATGAATGACGTGATGTCTTTTGGTGTTCATCGTTTTTGGAAACGTCACACCATTGCGACAGCGGGTGCACGTCCAGGTATGAAAGTGTTGGACTTAGCAGGTGGAACCGGTGACTTAACCGCAAAGTTTTCACACCTCGTTGGTGATCGTGGCCAAGTGATCTTAGCTGATATCAACGACTCTATGTTGAAAGTTGGCCGCACTAAGCTGCGTGACAAAGGCATTGTAGGTAATGTTGACTACGTTCAAGCTAATGCCGAAGCATTGCCATTTCCTGATAACTACTTCGACATCATTACCATTGCATTTGGCCTACGTAACGTCACCGACAAAGATGCCGCTTTACGCTCAATGCGCCGCGTATTAAAACCGGGTGGAAAGTTATTAGTGCTTGAGTTTTCTAAGCCTCAGCATGAAGTCATGCGTAAAGTGTATGATATGTATAGCTTTAAAGTATTACCTAAGATGGGTGCATTGATTACACAAGATGCTGACAGCTACGAATACCTTGCTGAATCAATTCGTATGCATCCAGATCAAGACACATTAAAACAAATGATGGTTGATGCTGGTTTTGAACAAGTCGATTACACCAACATGACTGATGGTGTCGTTGCACTTCATCGTGGTTACAAGTTCTAATGCAACCGAATCATTTTTCACTCTTTGCTTGTGCAGGATTAGAAACGGCCATTGCGCAGTTACAAGCGCAAGACAAGGGTGAATATGCACGGCTTAAACAATTACACGGTAAAGTGTTTCGTATTCAACTAACCCAAGTTGAATGGCCACTTTACTTTGTTTTTGCCAAACAGATTCAAGTGCTCAACGCCTACGAAGGCGAAGTGGATGTCAGTATTTCAGCCGATGTCACGACCTTATATAAAGTCACTGACGGTGACAGCCTGACTGAGCTCATTAAAGAAGACAAATTGACACTAGATGGTGATATAAACTTATTACAAAGTTTTAGTCATTACTTGCGTCATATTGAGTTAGATTTTGCGGAGCCATTATCAAAATATATCGGTGATGCACCCACTCATTTGTTGATTTCAGGGGCTCAACAACTTGCAAGCACTGCTAAAGACATATTCTACAAATCGCGTTCCCATGTCGGTCAATTAACCACCGAAGAATACCGTCTTGCACCCCATCAAATAGAATTCATTCATTTTCGTGATAATCTGGAAGAATTAGCAGATAACACCAATGCAATTGCGGACAGAATTGCATCACTAAGAGAAAAGATTACCCCATGACAATTGCCAGTATCAGACGTGGTTATCAAGTCATCAAAACTGTATTGCATTACGGCCTAGATGAGATTATTGCTAATAAGAAAACCCCCTGGTACTTCAGTTTGCTTCGCAATTGCTTCTTCTGGCTTCGCAATCAACACAAAGATAAACCCGCAGCAGAACGCTTAAAACTGGCGATGCAAGAACTAGGACCTGTCTACATTAAGTTGGGCCAAATGTTGTCCACACGTCGTGACTTGTTGAATGACGAGTGGGCAAATGAGTTATCAATGTTGCAAGACAGAGTCCCTCCTTTTGATTCAGCACTCGCTAGACAGGCTATTGAAGCTGAATTAAAAGCACCAATCGAAAGCTTATTCGATAACTTTGATGAAACCCCGCTCGCATCAGCCTCAATTTCACAAGTACATACTGCAAATTTAAAAGAAAATGGCGCCGAAGTGGTACTGAAAGTCCTTCGTCCCAATGTCGAAGCACAGGTGCAAGCAGATTTACAATTAATGTGTCAGGCTGCAGATCTACTTGAAAAGCTGTTAGGAGAAGGCAATCGCCTACGCCCTGCTGAAGTAATTGATGATTACCGCACCACAATACTAGGTGAGTTAAACCTGAATCTAGAAGCCCTTAATGCGGTTAAACTGCGCAATAACTTCTTAGATTCTGACGCCTTATATGTACCCTATGTCTATGAAGACTATTGCTACCCTCGTTTGATGGTCATGGAGCGCGTTTATGGTATCCCTGTATCAGACGTTGAAGCACTGAAAGCCCAAGGCACAAACCTTAAATTACTAGCAGAGCGCGGTGTAGAGCTATTTTTTACCCAAGTATTCCGCGATAACTTTTTCCATGCTGACATGCACCCTGGCAATATCTTTATTAGCCGTGAGCACCCAGACAATCCATTTTATATCGGTATGGATTGCGGCATCATGGGCACATTAAGCGATGTCGATAAACGATACTTAGCTGAAAACTTTCTTGCTTTCTTTAACCGAGACTACCAACGAATTGCACAGCTTTATATTGAATCAGGCTGGGTATCTGAAAACACAGACGTACTGGCATTTGAGCAAGCCGTTAAAGTGGTGTGTGAGCCGATGTTCAATAAACCATTAGATGAAATATCATTCGGTCACGTGTTACTAGAGCTGTTCCGCACAGCCCGCCAATTCGACATTGTGGTGCAACCACAACTGGTTTTACTCGAAAAAACATTACTTTACATTGAGGGGTTAGGCCGTCAGCTTTATCCTCAACTTGACTTGTGGTCGACAGCAAAACCATTTTTAGAGCAATGGATGTCTGAACAAGTCGGGCCTAAAGCGATTTTTGACAAAGTGAAAATGAAAAGTCCTTACTGGGCAGAAAAGTTACCTGAATTCCCAGAACTGATTTATGACAACCTAAAAGTGGGCCGAAAACTGCTGGGAACTCAGCAGCAAATGCTTGATAAATATTTAAAATTTCAGCACAAGGCCCATAAGAGCAATTACTTATTAATAACATCTGCTGTATTGTTGATCTGTGGCACACTATTATTAAATCAAGACGCTACACTATGGCCTTCTTATATTTGTATCACATCAGGTATAGTGCTTTGGCTCACAGGATGGAGATCCAGACCAAAGAATCGTAAATTTTAACTAGCACTTATTCATTAGAGGTTCATAATACTCGATGTAATAAAGGTTATAATTTTGACTTTATTCAAAATCACGTTTTTATTCTTATAGAGGAAATGTTCATGGGCGGCATCAGTATTTGGCAGCTTCTTATCATTGCGTTAATTGTTGTTTTGTTATTCGGAACTAAAAAGTTACGTTCTTTAGGTGGTGATTTAGGTGGCGCTGTTAAAGGCTTCAAAAATGCTATGAATCCTGAAGACGAAGAGAAAAAGTCTTTAGAAGATAAAGAAAGCACAGCGAAAACTTCTCAACAGGCAACTGAACAAAAGTCCGAGTCAAAGGACAAAGAACAGGCGTAATTCATTATGTTTGACGGTATTGGCTTTATGGAGCTACTGCTGATTGGTATTTTGGGGCTAGTGGTATTGGGCCCCGAAAGACTCCCGACTGCAGTACGTTCAATATCTGGGTGGATTCGCTCATTAAAGCGAATGGCAAACTCTGTTAAAGACGAATTAGAGCAAGAGCTTAAAATCGAAGAGCTACATGCTGATCTGAAAAAAGCTGAAAGCAAAGGTTTGTCTAACTTATCTCCTGAATTACAAGAGTCTATTGATCAGCTAAAAGATGCTGCGCAATCGGTTAATCGTCCTTATCAAGTAGAGGACATTAATAAAGATGCTGCAACAGCAAAACCAGCTGAAAGCGCCACTACAACTAGTGAGCAAGCAGCAGACTCGACCAGTTCAAATACCAAAAGCTAGCGGGTAATCAATGTCACAACAGCTACCTCTCATTAGTCATTTGCTTGAATTGCGTAATAAGTTACTCAGAGCTATCGGCAGTGTTTTGCTGGTATTTATCTGTTTAGTTTATTGGGCAAATGATATTTATCATTATATGGCGATCCCATTAATGCAATCACTGCCTGAAACAGGCAGCATGATTGCAACAGATGTAGCTGCGCCATTTTTCGCCCCATTTAAATTAACCTTAGTGTTGTCATTTTTTGTGGCAATTCCCTATGTGTTATATCAGGCGTGGTCTTTTGTCGCACCGGGTTTATACAAGCACGAAAAGCGCCTTATTACACCACTGTTATTCAGTAGTACACTGTTGTTCTATCTTGGAATTGCATTTGCGTACTACATTGTCTTTCCAGTTGTGTTTGGCTTTTTTACCAGTGTGGCACCAGAAGGCGTTACCGTTGCAACGGATATCAGTAGCTACTTAAGCTTTATTCTGAAGCTATTTTTTGCCTTTGGATTAGCCTTTGAAATTCCCGTTGCTGTAGTATTAATGTGTTGGGCTGGCGTAACCACTCCCGAAGAATTAAAGCAAAAACGACCATACATTGTCGTAGGCGCATTCGTCGTAGGTATGATGCTCACTCCACCGGATATTATTTCTCAAACAATGTTAGCTGTTCCTATGTTAATATTATTTGAAGGCGGCCTCATAGCAGCTAAGCTATACACGCCAAAAGAAGATACAGATAACGAAGAGTCTAAGAGTGAAAGCACTGACAGCTAAGTAATGCATTTAATACTCATGGACTAGTAAAACAATAATAAAGAAGGATTCTGTTATGCGTTTAACCTTGGTTGCCACTTTTGCTTTGGCTATCACTTCTCAAGCTCATGCCTCAGTGGAAGAGCAATTGGCAACATGTGCCAATCATACCGATAAACTGGACCGTCTAATGTGTTACGACGCATTAGCGGCCTCAGTTTCTACAGCAACATCTACACTTTCAACATCCCAGACTGCTAAAGCAGTCACTGCGCCTGCAGCAGTTGCAGTGACGTCAACACCAACAAACACAGCACCTGTTACGCCAACAGCGGCAGCAGCGCCTGTTGAAGCGAGTGCTAACACCGCTGAGCAAGAGTTTGGTTTGAAGAATGTCACTGAAAAAGATGAACAGGAATTTGGCTTAAAACAAGTCGCTGATGACGAAGAAGATGTTCGTCTTTATGCCGAAGTGTCATCCATAAAGAAAGATCCTTATGGTTCATTAATTGTGACATTAGCCAATGAGCAAACTTGGAAACAAGTAGGAACTGAGCGCTATAAGCTCAAATCTGGCCAAACCATCTTTATCAAAAAAGGCGCGCTAGGTTCATTTTTACTTGGTAGTGATGGCCGCAATTCAACCATGCGAGTTAAACGTCTCAAGTAATTATGTCTCAACATATCGATATTGCGGTTAACCTACTCAGTAGTCGGTTAGTAGTAGATATAGACACTATTATTCACAATGCAGCGGAGAAAAATGTATCTCCGCTGATTGTTATTGGCAGTGACCTATCTGAAAGTACTGATGCCATCACCCTTTGCCAGCAATACCCAATGCAGTTGTTGTCTACGGCAGGAGTACATCCACACCAAGCCAGTACTTGGAATGAGTCCAGTACAGCTGAGCTACAATCCCTAGTGGACTCTGAGCATGTCGTTGCGATTGGTGAATGCGGTTTAGACTATAATCGTGACTTTTCTCCTCGAGACAAGCAACGAGAAGCATTCGATGCCCAACTGGCTTTAGCGGTAAAACTGCAAATGCCAGTATTAATGCATTGTCGTGATGCCCATGACGACTTTGTTGAAATAGTATCTCAATATAGGCAACAATTACCTGCAGCTGTACTGCACTGCTTTACCGGAACAAGAGATGAGCTACTTGCATGTATTGAACTCGATCTTCATATCGGCATTACGGGATGGGTGTGTGATGAAAGGCGTGGTGCTGAACTTGCCAGTATTGTCCCTCTGATTCCAGATAACCGGATTATGGTTGAAACCGATAGCCCCTATCTGTTGCCAAGAAGTATGCGACCTAAACCTAAATCGAGTAAAAACTTACCGCAATATCTACCTTATATTGTCGACTATATTGCCCAGCTTCGTGGGCAAACCTATGAACAATTTTCGGATCATTGTTACCGCAATAGCGTTAACTTTTTTAATCTAGGCAACAACTAATGCCTAGAGCACCGCTAACTCACTACAGTGCCATATTATTGTTCTCGCTTTTCAGCTTACTTTTTTGCGCAGCGAGCATGGCAATCGATCATGATTATGTACAAAGCCAAACTCAAGTATCAGCAATTAATAATCAAGATGTTTTTGACACAAACGATCATAAAAATACCCCTCTCAGATTAACAGAATCTTCCATCACCAAAATTGATCTCACTGATTGGCTCTACATCCATAACTCCAATAATATAACCGAGCTTGCTACCCTCACCTTACACAATAACAACAAGCAAAATTGGCATAAATTTACCGAAGCAGACATGCGCTCAATTGGAGCGAAAAATACTTGGGTCAGCTTCAGTATTTATAACCCTAACGATCAATTGTCACGTATTATCGCCTTAGATAACCCACTGTTAGATAGATTGAAGTTGTTTCATCTAGTGGATAATGATTTAAAGAATGTTGAACTGATGGGGGATAGCCTGCCTTTTGATCAACGTCCGCTGCAAAGTAATTTATTTCTATATCCATTCGACATGAAACCCGGTGAGCTGCATACCTTTTATTTTAAAATTAATAATCGCGGCACACTCAATATTCCCTTAGTGCTTTGGAGCAAGAATGATTTTAGCCATGCGATAGAAACCCAGAGCCTAGTGCATGGGCTTCAAATTGGTATTTTAATCGCAATTAGCTTATTCAGTTTATTTATTGCACTGGCTTCTGGCTCGTTCAGTTACAGTTATTACTGTGGTTATGTCATGAGCTTAACGATCATTGTCACGAGTATTTATGGTATTTCATTTCAGTATATTTGGCCCTCATTGCCTGGACTGCAGCAATTAATCATTCCGATGATGATCCCTATCGCACTGGCTTTTGCATTGATGTTTACTGAAAAGGTTATGCAACTTAAATATCATAATAAACGCATGTTGCTAATGGGGCGCTACTTGGCAGTTTATTGTGTATTCCTAAGCTTAGTGATCTCATTTTTAAATTTTGAAGTGACCATATACCTCCTGGGTGTATCAATCATTTTAATTAGTTTTACCTTAATTGTATTTTCAATAATACAAGTTCTAAAAGGCACTAAAAACGCCCGCTTCCATGCCATAGGCCGTATTGGTTTATTTGCTGGTTCTTTAATATCAGCATTAATCTATTTAGGTCATATTAGCTGGCAAATCTTGCCGCAAACTCCAATTATGGTTGGGCTGACCTTTGAGGTCATTATCATGTCAGCAGTATTGGCTATGCGCTATAACGATGAGCGCAAAGCAAAATTACAAATGCAGAAAAAAGCGCTTGAACAAGCGGTAAGGTTACAACAAAACCGAGATGAAGCACTACGAGCTGAAGCGCAAGCGAACGAGCGCTTAGAACAAATGGTGGCACAGCGAACCTTAGAACTTGAAGTGACCTTGCGTGAGTTAAATGAAGCTAACCAAAAACTCACTCAGCAGAATACCATTGACAGTTTAACGGGTGTTAAAAACCGTAGTGCTTTTGATAAGCGTCTTGCCGCTGAGGGTCGTATCAGTCGTCGTCAACAGACACCAATGGCGATATTAATGATTGATATCGATAAGTTTAAAGACATTAACGATCAACATGGCCATCTTGCTGGCGATCACTCAATAAAAGTGATTGCGACTACAATTTCAGATTTTTTAAAACGTCCAACCGATCTGGTGTCACGTTTTGGTGGTGAAGAGTTTGCTATTATATTACCGAATACTGATAGTGAAGGAGCCATGCAGTTAGCAGAGCAAGTTCGCTTAGCAATATCCAAGTTATCCATTGATTGGGAGAATAACCCTATTCCCCTTTTTGTAAGTATTGGAGTCAGTGCTTCGGTAATTGAAACTGATGAACACCCAACTCTGCTACTTGAACAAGCCGATAAAGCGCTTTACCAAGCTAAGCGCAATGGACGAAACCAAGTAAGCCTATTTTCGCCCGAATAAGAGCAAATTAATATCAGGAGTCGAATGTGAATATTATTACTAGTGCGTTTCCACAGCGCAGAATGCGCCGCATGCGTAAACATGATTTCAGCCGCCGTTTAATGTCAGAAAACAAATTGTCGGTAAATGATCTTATCTACCCAATGTTTATTCTTGAAGGTAACAATCGCACTGAACAAGTGGCTTCTATGCCAGGTGTTGAACGTTATTCAATCGATTTATTGCTTAAAGAAGCAGCTGAGCTCGTTGAATTAGGTATTCCGCTTATTGCCTTATTCCCTGTGACTCCGGCAGAAAAGAAATCATTAATGGCTGAAGAAGCTTATAACCCTGATGGGCTAGTTCAGCGTGCTGTGCGTGAACTAAAGCAAGCTTTCCCTGAGTTGGGCGTGATGACTGATGTGGCTTTAGATCCATTCACCACTCACGGTCAAGATGGCATTATTGATGATGAAGGTTATATTCTTAACGACATCACCACTGAAATCTTAGTTAAACAAGCCCTATCTCATGCAGAAGCAGGTGCTGATATTGTTGCGCCTTCTGACATGATGGATGGCCGTATTGGCGCTATCCGTGAAGCACTGGAGGCTGCGGGTCATGTGAATACCCAAATTATGGCTTACTCAGCCAAGTACTCTTCTAGCTATTATGGCCCATTCCGTGATGCAGTTGGCTCAGCAGGCAACCTTAAAGGTGGTAACAAGCACAGTTATCAAATGGATCCGGCCAATAGTGATGAAGCACTTCACGAAGTCGCATTAGATATTCAAGAAGGTGCTGACATGGTGATGGTTAAACCTGGTATGCCGTATTTAGATATTGTTCGCCGCGTTAAAACAGAACTTGCAGTACCAACATTTGCCTATCAGGTCAGCGGCGAATACGCGATGCACATGGCTGCAATTCAAAACGGTTGGTTAGCAGAAAAAGCCATCGTAATGGAATCATTACTTTGCTTTAAGCGTGCTGGCGCTGATGGTATTTTGACCTACTTTGCTAAATCTGCCGCTCAGTGGCTTAAAGAAGACAAATAAAAATTATTGATTGTTTTAAAAAAGAGGCCAATTGGCCTCTTTTTTTGTATCTTTATGAATCAAAACAGGTGAATATTTCATCATCGCTTTTAAATTTAAAAAACAAGCTTTATGCTTTAAATTGCGCTTAATTTGTTGGTGATCCTCGTCATAAGCGGTAAACGTATTTGATTACTGACAACAATGGATTGAAATTAAGGAATGCAAATGATTGTTGATGGTGTAGATGTGTTGTACTACGTTAAAATTGGCTCAAGCATTTTCGCTGTAGCGAACGATGGTCAATGGCATGCGGTTACGCTAGATAACGTCAGCAATGAATTAACCATTCATGACGTCAATGCTGAAAGTATTTTTATTAATGCAGACAGCGCCCCTTATATTGTTGTCGACCAACAAAGCGTTTTGCTGCCTAATTCATTACTGATTAATTCAGCCAAAGACGAAGGGCTACAAAATAGCCCGGCTCAAGATAGTTCGACTGAACCCGTTTCTATCAGCTCAAATACTTCTGGCGAGAACAGTAATAATGTCAGTAATAGCGGGCTTAACTACTTCTACCAAATCATTCAAACTCGATATAATGCGCTCATTGCCCAATCTGGTTACGACACTCAAGGCAATGAACAATTCAATTCTACTGACTCAATCAATTCCCTTGTTGGCAGCCAAGATACTTTTTTAACGTTAACTTTATCTGTCAATATTGAAGATGCAAACGACGGCTATTTAAACCAGTTTGAAGTCCCTACGGTCGATATCAATGGCCAAGCACTCGATGCTCGAAATGGGCAAGTACTCCAGCTCACGCTAACGGATATCCAGGGTCAGCAAATTGTATTGTCAGTATTGGTGATGAATGAGTCATGGCAAGTGAATGGGCTTGATATATCAACCCTAGCTGAAGGACTGATTACCGCAGAAATCAGTGCACCAACCTATCAAGGTGAAGCTGCACCAGCAACTGATCAAACCATTAAAGATACCCTCGCCAGCATTACCATTGAAATTGAAGACAATGATAATGTTATCAATGCTGCAGAAATTATATCTGTCACCATCAAAGGTAACGTCACTAACGTCGAAGATGGTCAGACAGTGCTTGTGACGTTAACTGATGCCAGCGGTCATTCTCGCACAATGTCAACCACGGTAATGAGTGGTGCTTGGCAGCTTGATGCTCAAGACCTTTCCGACTTTGATCAAGGTTCACTCACAGCAACCGCTGAAGTTATTGATATAGCGGGTAACCCTATTGCTGCCACTACAACAGATCCTATTGATACCCTTGCGAATATTGATATTAGCGTTGATACAGGCAATGACGAATTTGTTAATCGGTTCGAGATGAAAAAGCTCGATTTCTCAGGTCGTGTGGTTGATGTCGAAGATGGCCAGACTGTCACCATCACAATTACAGATATCAATGGCCAAGTATTAACCTTTACCACCCAAGTTATTAATGGCGCTTGGCAAATAGATAAAGCTGATATTGAAGCTTTAGTTGATGGAGAATTGCGATTTGATGTCGATACAACAGACTTAGCAGGCAATCCAGCCAGTGCTTCAACTACAGTGATTAAAGATACCATCGCCAATGTCACCATTAATGTCATTGACTCAGACAACCTATTAAACCAGCAAGAAATTGATGACCTCAATACTATTTTTGGTATTGCCAATAATATTGAAGATGGGCAAAAGATCTTCATCACCATCACTGATAGCTTAGGGCAAGTATTCACCCTGTCATCAGAAGTCACTCATGGTATCTGGAGTTTATCAGGCTTAGATGCTTCAGATTTAGCAGACGGGGTATTGCACCTTTATGCCGTGGCAATTGA
This sequence comes from Shewanella sp. ENK2, assembly GCF_043568515.1. Lineage (NCBI taxonomy): Bacteria > Pseudomonadati > Pseudomonadota > Gammaproteobacteria > Alteromonadales > Shewanellaceae > Shewanella > Shewanella sp. ENK2. Next base: position 1,350,574 of record NZ_CP171406.1, read on the forward strand.
TGCTGAAGGTAACCCAGCATTTGGTAGTAATACCATTATCAAAGATACCCAAGCAGGGATCACCGTTGACATTATCGATAATGATGGCGTTATCAATGCAGCAGAACAAACACAAGTCGGCATACAAGGTAGTGTATCTAAAGTTGAAGATGGCCAAACCGTCACAGTAAGAGTAAGTGATGCTCACGGCAATGCATTAACACTCACGACCACTGTCATTAATGGCCAATGGTCATTGCCTGCCCAAGATTTAAGTCATTTTGATGATGGTACTCTAATCGTTATCGCTGAAGTCAGTGATATCGCTGGCAACCTTGCTACGACGACGACATCGATGCCAGTCGATACCACCGCAGAGATTAGTATCGATTTTCTGGATAATGATGGTGTTATCAATTCAACAGAAATCACTAACGTATATTTTCATGGTAGCGTAGCGAATGTAGAAGATGGTCAAACTGTTATCATCAATTTAACCGATGATTTAGGTAACACACGAACGATAACAACCTCTGTGATTAACGGACTTTGGGCCCTACCTTCACAAGATCTGTCAGCCTTTGATCAAAACTCGTTAGTGGCAACCGCCACCGTCACAGATATTGCAGGAAATACTGCAAGCTCATCATTACCACTCCCGATTGATACCCTAGCAAGTATTAGTGTTGAAATTATTGATAATGATGGCGTGATTAATGCCGCTGAAATGACTCAAGTGGTGATTCAAGGGACTGTGACGAATGTTGAAGATGGCCAAACGGTCACCGTACTGCTCTTTGATAATCAAGGTAATACACTAACGTTAACCGCGATAGTCTCAAACGGAGAATGGCAACTCGCTGCGCAAGATTTATCAAGTTTTGATGATGGGTCACTGTTCGTAACTGCGCAGGTAAGCGATCTTGCAGGTAACCCTGCAACGGCAGCAACGCAGTTACCTGTTGATATTCTTGCTGACATTAATATCGACGTCGACACTGGCCGTGATGACATTATTAATCGTTTTGAAATGCTACGGCTAGATTTTTCAGGGCAAGTCAATGATGTTGAAGATGGCCAAAGCGTGACGATTATCGTCACTGACTCTTTGGGTACATCGTTAACTTTTACCACCACTATCACAGCGGGAAATTGGCAAATTGATAATGGCGATATCTCTTCACTCGTTGATGGCGATATCCAGTTTGCCGTTAGCACCGTTGATATCGCAGGTAACCCAGCCTCAACCTCTACGATTGTCACCAAAGACTCCCTTGCTGCTGTCACCATAGAAGCTGTCGACGATGACAATACGCTCAATGCAATTGAAGTCTCCACAACGACTTTACGAGGTGAAGCACTTAATATTGAAGATGGTCAGAACGTACTTGTATGGGTCACCGATATTAATGGCTTACGCCTTATTTTCAATACCACAGTTGTTGATGGCCAATGGCAGTTAGATAATCTAGATTTATCTTCACTAGCTGAAGGTGAACTCAGCCTAAGAGCCTTATCCATTGACGTTGAAGGCAATCCAAGTATTGGTAACAACACCGTAGCCAAAGATACCCTTGCCGAAATCACTGTTGAAATCATTGATAGCGATGGCGTGATTAATGCCGCCGAAATGGCTCAAGTGGTGATTCAAGGGACGGTTACCCATATCGAAGATGGTCAAACCGTAACGATAAATCTCACTGATAACCAAGGTCATAGCCTCACGTTAACAGCTCAAGTCAATGGTGGGATCTGGCAATTACCAGCCCAAGACCTATCAGGTTTTGATGATGGCTCTTTAGAGGTCACAGCAACCGTAAACGATATTGCAGGTAACCCTGCTACTGCCACTGCTCAGTTACCTGTCGATATTCTTGCCGATATCACGGTTGAAATCCTTGATAATGATGGTGTCATTAACGCCACTGAAATGACACAAGTGGTTATTCAGGGCACGGTAACCGATGTTGAAGACAACCAAACCGTCACCGTTATCATTACCGATAATCAAGGCCATAGTCTAACGTTAACCACACAAGTCATTTCTGGAGTTTGGCAACTTGCAGCTCAAGACTTATCAGGTTTTGATGATGGCTCTTTAGAAGTCACAGCAAGTGTTAACGATGATGCTGGCAACCCTACCACTGCGACAACTCAGTTAACCGTTGATACCACAGCAGTCATCACAATTAACATCATAGATAACGACGATATCATTAACCAAACTGAGCTTTTGGCCGTCGTTGTTAGCGGAACCGTCACTAATATTGAAGCAGGACAAGATGTGACTGTCACGCTGACGGATGCGAATAATACTTCCACCAGCATCATCACCACGGTCAATAGTGACGGTACGTGGACCATTTCAGCGCAAGATCTAGCCGCATTAGGTTTTGTTGAAGGTATTTTAACAGCATCAGCAACGGCAACCGATGCCGCGGGAAATACCGCCAGCGCAACGGATCAACTTGTTATTGATACTCAAGTAACCATTGATATCGATACTGGCGCAGATGGGTTTGACGTCGGATTATTTACCTATGGTCGAGAATCATCTTTATCTGGTACCACAACAGGTGCAGAAGAAGGCCAAACAGTCAGTCTAACGCTAACTGATGGAGTCACCACCAAAACATTTACTACTGATGTTAAGGCCGATGGCACTTGGGAGTTTGATGAAACCTTAGATGTAGATGGATTAGATCAACGTGTAAGTTGGCAGATGAGTGTCAGTGTAACCGACCTTGCAGGGAATACCGCTACAGATGAAATGCCGTATTTAGATATTCCTGATGATGGTTATTTATATGAGTTAGTGTTAAACATTAACAATCAAACAAGTGCCCAGTTTAGTTTTGATATTCCTAATGCCGACCTGACATTATCAACTGACCAATCCTTCCTTTTACAAAACCAATCTAATGGCCAAGACTTGTCGATTGTGATCGCGCCAAACGGCCTGTCTTTCCAAGTTTTTAGGGATGGAGATAACGAACTCGTCCTTGAAGCGACGCTTATCGGAACCGAACTCGACGTTACCCTTTATCAAACGCTGGATAACCCTGCTACAGGCAATTTATCCACATTAATTCGAGTTGAGGGGCTTCAAACGGATACAGATGGCACAACTGAGCAAATCATTACTTACGCCATACTGCATGTAAAAGATACCCCTGAATTAGCCATTGACGATCACTTCACAGCCATTGAAGATACCGCTATGATGGGCTCGATAACCAGTAACGATTATACTATCGAAGGCCCACTGGTCGTCGAAACCGTCAGATTTAATGGCATCGATTACCCCGTATTAGAAGGCTCTCCAGCTGTTATTGATACGGGTAAAGGTGAATTAACGGTTTTATACAATGGCTTTTGGCGATTTGAGGCAAGTGACAATCTAGATAACACCGTAGAACAATCCATAAGTTTTGACTACACAGTTACGGACTTTGACGGCAGTATTGCATCTGCAACCAGTACCATTATCATCGCTGACGGTGCAATTGGTAACATGAGTGATGCCAGCTTTTCGACTGCTGAAGCGATTATCAACTCCCCTAATACAGACTCACGCTCTTTTACCATTTCCGCAGGTTCAGACTCCATCGTCGCCAGTTCTGTGGTGTTTAGTAGTTTATCGTTAATCCCATTAACCGCATTAGAACTAACATCTAATGGCGACGGTCTCAGTTATATCCTCAGTCCAGATGCTAAAACCATCACTGCATCTGCAAATGGAGTCACTGTATTTACCTTATCTCTTTCTGCTGTCAGTAATGGCGATGATGTCGATGTGACAGCGGTAATGACATTAACTAGGCCATTAGATCATTACAGTGCTGAATCACTGGAATTAGCCACATTAATCGATGCCAATGATATTGATGGCAGTCATATCGATTTAGGTAACCTTAAATGGAACATACAAGATGGCAATGATGCAGCTATCAATAATATTGAAACCTTGATTTTTGATGAAACAAATCTCATAGGAACACCTATTGCCCAAACAGGTCAGTTTGATATTCAAGTCGGTGCCGATGCTATCGACACATTAGGGTTTGATATTGACCAGCTTCCTGAGCTCACCGTTGGCGGTGAAGTAATTCAATTTGACTTATCCGCTGATGGATTAACGCTGACCGCACATACTGGCGATCCTGCTCAACCAATATTTACCATTGCGATCGACAATGGCTGGAATACTGAATCTGACACTTTATCTCATGGCTATACAACAACGCTCCATCAACCTTTTGATCAAATTGATACTGACGACATCAACTTTGGCTTATTCATAACTGATAATGATGGCGATACAACACAAGCCACGATGACGTTGACAGTAAAAGATGATGAAGCAGGTGAAATTACTGGTATCACAGTGCAAATTAGCGAGCTGCCTAGCGTTACTCCAGGCGTTGATAACCGTGCTAGTGGCTTTATTAATATCAGTGCTAAAGGCGACCCCATCGTCGATATCAAATTTGCCATTACCGATGGCGACGTGGTTGTAGATGCAGATAATAATGATATGACTCAAAATGGGTCACTCGTGTATTGGGTGATATCTAATGACGGGGCAACAGCAGAAGGACAAACAGCTGACGGTACTGTTGTGTTCAGAATGAGCCTGCCAACAGACATCCATATCGATGCCGAGTCCACAGCTCAAATTGATTTTGAAATGCGTATGTTAGGCCCAATTGATAACATCGAAGGCTCGGGGGTTGAAAGCAAAATCAACGTCGATGTTGTCGCAACCGACAGCGATAACACAGATATAAACGCCATTATTTCTATCGATATTTACGATGGAGAATCTCCAAGTCTACCTTCTTCGCTCATCTTAACAATCGATGAAGGTGAGCTAGTCGACAACAACAGCGTCCTTAGCAGTGCGGTATTAAATATCGATAATGGCAGTGATGATATTAGTAGTATTGAATTTGATCCCAGCTTTATTTTTGGGGCTTATACCAGTAATGGGCAGTCAATATTACTCAGTAATTTTGCTGATGGTAATGGCTGGTATACCGCCATTAGAGCCGGAGACAGTAGTGAAGTATTTAGAGTGCGATTTAACGCCAATGGTAAAGTTGAATTTGAGCAATTTGAGGCCATAGATCATCCTGATGGCAATGGTGAAAATACCTTAACTATCAGCTTTGACGTTATCGCAATCGATGCCGATGGCGATACCTCAAACAGTCAAACGATACATATCAATGTTCAAGATGATGTCCCCATTCAGCATGACTCATCACTCACCTTTACCGAAGAAAACAATGCTGACCACAGTGTTAATTTGTTTAATCAAAAACAACAAGGCGCTGATGGAGCACAAGTCAGTAAATTTATATACAAAGGCACAGAATATTCTGCAGGCGATTCAGTTGAACTCTTTACCGATACCGGAGTTAAGTACGGAACGTTAGTGATTACCGCCAATGGTAAAGCCACAGTAACCAGTATGATTTTTGAATATGATGAACTGTTTTATAGTGAAGTGGTTCAGGTATATGTCACCGATACTGATGGTGATACCGTCATTGATAACCTCACCATCACGGCTAACGATAAAGCAGGCTCTATCAAGGTGCTCAACCCCAATTATACCGAAGATACACCTGGGGCTTTATCTATCGTCGCCTTGCCTGGCGATATTGATGAAGGGGAAATCATTCAAAGCATTGTCATCAACAAAGCATCTTTAGCAGGTGGCACACTCACATTAGATGGCCAACCTGTCAGCCTAGATGCCGATGGGAACTATATCTTGAGTGGTGGAGATCTGTTGATCAGTAATCTTGGTATAGCGATCCCTAGCGGTGACTTAGTGTTCCATCCTCCTGAAGACGCCTCGGATGCAACCTTAACCATCAACGCTGAAATCACAGTCAATATTAATAACAAGCCGTCAATCTCGACTGAAGTTCCGTTGACTATCGCCTCTGTAGCCGACACACCTGAATGGGAAAACACCAGCCAGTTTACCTATGATGTCAATGAAGATGATGGTGCTTTCAATATAAGCCTGTCAGCCAGTACTAAGGATGTCGTTGGCATTGATGCTCAGGGCTCTGAGGTCATGACCTATGTCATTTTCAATATTGCACTAGGTATTCAGCTCACCAGTACAAACAGTGAAGGTGTGCAATTCTCTATCGCCAATGGCCAAGAAATCAGTGCAGATGAATTAGCATTATTACAAGCTACAGTCGGTGAAAATTTAGCGGGCCAATATAGCTTTGATGTCCGAGCAATCTCGACTGAGCCTGATAATGGCGATACTGCGCAAAGCACCAATGAAACAATCACCATCAATGTCACCCCAATTGCTGATGCTCCCACATTAGTGACTCGTGATATCAATGGTCAAGAAGATCAGCCTATCGCTTTAAACACAATTTTATTTGGCGAATTAACCGATACATCTGGCTCTGAAAGCCTCCATTTTGAATTAACCTTACCAGATGGTTGGCAGATTGATGCCCCAAGCGCCATCCATTTAGGCAACAATGTGTGGACTGTCTCGGTAGACGATCTTTTTGCCAGCCCAGAAGCCATGCTAGTGCCTTTAGCAGACGCAAGCTCTGCAAATCTTGGCGACGTTACTATTTCGGTTCGCAGCTATGCGACAGAAACTACCCAAGATGGTATCGATCCAGTAGACAGTATTATCAATCCCAATCCTAATTACAGTGTCTCACAAACCATAACGGTAGCTCTCACCGGTGTCGCCAATGATGCGCCTACCATCACCTCAGATCCCACAGTCTGGGAAATTACCAATGATGGTAATATCAATTCAGTGGCGGCGTTCAATGAGGACACTGATATTCCGCTATCATTTACGGTAATTAGCTCAGATGATGATGGCTCAGAAAGTTTAAGCTTACGCATTGTGGGCTTGCCTGACGGTGCAAACTTTGTCGACAGCAATGGCCTGATTGTTAATTTACCCGTAGTCGGTTTTGACGGTTCAGCACCTATTTATAGCGTTACAGCAGCAGAGTTATCTGCACTGTCAATCAGACCCGCTGAAGATTTTAGTGGTCAAATTAACTTACAACTATTTGTCGAAAGCACCGAATTAGATGGCGATAGTGCGCAATACGAACTCAATCTCAATATTGATATTGCCCCAGTAATTGATGAAACATCCGCAACATTAACTACCACCAGCAATGGCAAAGAAGATCAACCTATTGTACTGAGTTTAATACCGGCTTTATTAGCCGATATTGACGGTAGTGAAAGCATCACAGATATGACGATCTTTCCTTCTAGTGAGGGGATCATTTACTTGTTCGATGGCGCTGAAATAACCGTGGGCAGTTCAGGCCTATTACTATCTGAACTTACCGATGAATTTAGCCCAACATTAATAGAGTTACTCAACTCGGGACGCTTAGCCGTGCTGCCACCACAAGATGCTGACGGTACTTTCTCATTAGACGTTATTTATCAAATTACCGACACCTCTGATACAGGAGAAACGTCGGTTCAAGATATCGCGAGTCAGCTTTCTATTGAAGTCGATGCCGTTGTAGAAGGCATCACACGATTACAGGTGAACAACACCGTCCTTTATAGTCCAGATGGCCAACCAATTACCATTGGCGATGATATTGTGTTTTTTGATGGTGACATTGATGGCTCTGAAGTACTCGACTATATCGTTATTACTATGCCAAGTGCTGACGGCTGGTATGTCACCCATCCAAATGGCGCAATTAACGACGGTGATGGCCGATGGATAATTCCTAGCAATAATATGACCAGTGACTCAGTTCAAGAACAATCACTGGCGATTTTAGAAGGAATGACCATATCAAGTGACCACATCACACTCTTTCAAGCTATCCTTGTAGAAGCCAGAGTGCTAGATAGAGATGACCCAGAAGTTATTTCAGCCAATATTTTTGTCACCTTTGATCAACCCACTTCAACCTCAACAGCTTCAACTGTGACGGCACTGCAATCGACGACCGTAGAGGCTATCGAAGATAACGCCATCAGTTTTACTGGCCACTTAAACCTATCCATCACGAGCGATAATAATGATGTGATTAGCTTTAGAGTGCTTGCTAGCGATCTCCCACAAGGGGGCTATTTCACTGGCAGTGATGTCATTGCACTTTATGATGCCAGCGGTGAAAACGTGATTGAATATGTCTTTACCACAGCATCATTAAGTAACCTCACACTGCACAATGTTGCCGACGACTTTGCCGGAGACATGGTCATCCCTATTCGCATTATTGCAACGGACTCACTCAGTGGTGACACCCTAGTTGATGATAGCCAAAGTCTGGATATTAATATCTCCCCTATCGCTGATGGCCTCTCGTTGGATGTATTAGTTGATACTATGGATGAGGACGATCCGACACCACTTGGCTTATTCCTTACTTATGAGGATCTAGATCCAACTGCTGATAATGGTGGCGTTGAAAAAGTGGTGCTTGATAATCCCGCCCAATTATTCACCATACAACTGCTCGATGGTGGTCAGCTAATTGATAACTCAGGATTATTCCAATTAAAGTCTGGCACCACAGATACATGGGAATTCACAGGTTCTACCAATCCTGCATTAAATTCAGCGCTGGCCTTATTACAATTTTCGCCTCCCGAGCATTTAAGTGGTGACTTTAGGTTACAGATATCAGGTGCAGTCAGTGACACCGCTGATATTGACTCAGCAGATGTCATCGATACCACCAATTTCAGTGACACAATTACGATTCATGTAAACCCTGTAACCGACGCTGCTGACATCCCTGCAGGCCTAATCACTATCAACGGTTCAGAAGATACCGATATTTTGCTTAGTGGCATTAATAGCTCAGTAATCGGCTTAATTGATTTAGATGGTTCAGAGGTGCAATACATCACTCTTAATGGCGTGCCAGAAGGGGCGACTGTCTATTACCAAGATGCAGGTGGTGATTTACACATTCTGCCAAACAATGGCGCTGATGGCGGTCAACTCAATGGTACTCCGACAACCTATTGGACTGTCACACCCGATCAACTAGATAGCATAGTCGTTAAGCCTCCACACAACTTTAACGGTGATATGCCACTGTCTTTATCCATCATCACCCAAGAGTTAGGCACAGATGATTTTGTGACTACCTCAATGGACTTTATTGTTGGCGTCAGCCCTATCGCAGATGGCGTACAAATCATTTCTGCTCCAGACGATTATACGGGTAATGAGGGCGATGACATCAGAGTAGAAATTGCCGCAGAACTACTTAATCTCGATGGGAGTGAATTCTTTGTTGTTGATTTTCTTATCACCTCCAGTGACGCCAGTGCCCTTGTCGACCTTGAAGGAGTAGAAATTGATGGGCAATTTGTCGCTTTAACCGCTAATGGTTCAGGTGGATATATCGCCAGCTTAATTGTTGAAGCAGTCAGCTTAGCAGAAGTCAAAATATTACCTGGTGAACTTGCCTTTGGTACGCTCAATGTTGAAATGGCAATTTCCAGTATTGATACAGCGGAAGTCCTCGGCTCGGAAGAGCTCGACAGAAGCCAAAGTCAAACCGTGTCCTTTGATATTGAATTAACCCCAGAGGTCGATCCGCCTATTTGGACGCAATTTGCCGACTTCACGACCAATCAAACTGACAATATCGCTTTAAACTTGGGCTTAGAGCTGCAAAATCCTGCACCAAATGAAACCGCAACATTAACGATTCTTGGCCTATCGGATGGCATGACGCTTTCGAAAGGTGAAAAACAAGGCAACAAATGGATTGTTAATATCGAAGATGTCGCAGGGCTTACATTAAGCGGTGCGACAGACGGGGAAACAATTACCTTATCACTCGATCCGATTGCGACATTAGGTTCTGATGTGGCCGATGGTGAGCTTGAAACCATCACCATTACCGTTGATAGCAACGCCGTTGTGGCTAATGCATTTGCAGCCAATACATTTGCAGCGAATGCCGCCTACGTTTCAGCTTTCAATATGGCAATGGCGATGACGGTTACCCAGCCAACGGAACTCGACGATCCGATAGTCCACCCATTTAATGATGAAGCAGCGCTAGAGATGATGCAGCTCGATATCATGCAAGAAATGCATGAAAGAGCACAATTTGAGCAAGTGCGGCATTATGAACATGGCTATCGAAACCTGACTCCAACTGCCGCAGCTGTATTTGCTGAAATCGAGTTAATGGAACAAACCGTCGCTCGTTATCAATATGAGCAGTCGCGTAACCCATTATCAAGCCAACCTATAGACGCAATTTTACCTATTGATGAACCAGTCATATCAGATGACATACCGATTCATCAAGATACGATGCCCCCTGTAGCGTCCAATGACTACAATAAATTTACCTTATATTCTGAGCCCGACTTTGAACCAAACTTTGAACCAGAATCTGTACCAAACTTTGAACCAGAATCTGAACCAGAGTTTCAACCAGAGTCTGAACCATTACTCAGCGGTAAACCTGAATACGGATATCAAGATCCGCAGCCTATTACCGACGCTGAAGCTCAAACTGTAGAGCCTATTTTTAGTCATCTCGATAATAACTTAGCCCTATTCAATGAAATGAGCCCAGTAGCGCAAGAGTTGTTGGAACAAGCACTGCCCAATGAAGGTTTATCAACAATAACAATTGAGTCAACCAGCCAATTATCAATCGATATGCAGCAAACTTATTCATATGACAAGCTTATTCAGCAGCTAGGTTTTGATGAGATACAGCCAATACCAGACGACACCCAAATGAATGCAACATCAGAGAATCAAACAGAGGCTGAAAACCTATTAGCGCTCACTGATGCGATAAAACAGTCCATGGCACATCAGCAAGACGCTTCATTATTCGATGTGCAAACAGATGTCCATTTAAGTCAAACTGAATTGGATGAAATAAACCAATTAGCCGCCCATCAGGCCTTATTAAATCAAAGCTAAAATCAAAAACTAAAAATGCATAAGGATACGCAATATTACAATGTCAGTTACAGATAGCAGTCATGCCGATATAGCTCAACATGAAGTCTTAGTTAATATTTTAGTATTAGCCAAAGCTCACTTTGGCTTAAGCATTAGTACTGAACAAGTGCAGCAAGCACTGCCCGTACAAAAAGACATCGCCATCCAACTCACCACGGCGATGGCCAAAATAAGCTTGGACGCTGCTTCACAAAAAATTGATAGCCAGCATTTAGCGCTACCTGCACTCCTGACCGATGCTAATCAACAGGTTTTTCTCATTACCCAAAAACAAGCTGCAGGTTTTACCTTACTCAATGCTGCTGGTGAACAATCAACAATCTCATCCAAACAATTAAGCCAACAGTTTCCTCAAAAAAACTGCCTGTGTTGGTATCTCAAGCCGCTCGAACAACTCGACGAGCGAGGTACTGAGCACCACAAAGAGACCAAAAGACATTGGCTTTTAGCCGCATTTGATGAAGTAAAACCGTTTTACGGCAGTTTTCTGATTGGTTCTCTGGCCATTAATTTACTCGCCTTAGTCACACCATTATTTACCATGAATGTGTATGACCGCGTTGTGCCCAACCAAGCCATTGATACCTTATGGGTCCTCGCTAGCGGTGCATCTATTGCGATTGTTTTTGACTGGTTACTGCGCCAAGCTCGTACCCGTCTTGCTGACGTCGCTGGCAAGCAAGTTGATATTAAACTTTCAAGCACATTATTTGAAAAAGTCGTCGGAATGCGGCTTGAAAACCGCCCCGCATCATCAGGGGCTTTCGCTAAACAATTACAAGAATTTGATAGCATTCGTGACTTCATCACATCAGTCACCCTTGTCACGGCAGTGGATTTACCTTTTACCCTATTGTTTTTGCTTTTAATTGCATGGTTAGGTGGCGTCATGGTGTTTGTGCCATTAACCTGCATGGTCGTACTCATTTTACTGAGTGTTTTTATGCAAAAGCGCTTATCAGTGACCATAGAAGAATCATCAAAACTGTCTACTCAGCGCCAAGCACATCTAGTCGAAAGCCTAAATATGCTAGCCGAAATTAAACAAAATAACGGTCAAGCTAAAGCCTCACGTATTTGGCATGAAACCGTCAGTAGTCTTGCAGATTGGCAAAATGAGTCCCGTATTAGCTCAAATACCCTAAGCCATAGTGTGATGAATTGTCAGCAGCTAGTGTCCATTGGCCTGATTATTACTGGCGTTTATCAAATTCATCAGGCCAACTTGAGCATGGGCGGGCTTATCGCCATCGTCATGCTCAGCGGACGCGCCTCAAGTGCTATCAATCAAATAGCCATGCTATTACTAAAATACCAACAGACTCGCTCAGCAATTACTTCGGTTGAATCTATCTTGTCTTTACCCCAAGAAAACCAGCAGCAATCAATGAGTGTGTCGCAATTCCCATTTAATGGCAGCCTACATCTACGACACGCAAGTTTCAGTTACCCAGAGCAGCCACTAACTGCATTTAATGACATATCCCTTGATATCAAAGCAGGAGAAAAGGTCGGTTTTTATGGCCCTGCAGGTGCGGGAAAATCAACATTACTGGCACTCATTGCAGGGCAGTATCAATTAAATGAAGGTCAACTTTTTTACAATCAACTCGAAGCGCAACAATGGTCAGTTAATCGACTTCGTGACCATATCGGTTATATGAGTCAGCAACCCTGTTTAGTCTATGGCACCGTCCTAGACAACTTACTTTACGGACTCCAACACGTGGATGAAGCATTACTGGCTAAAACCATGATGAATACGGGTATTGATAAATTAATGGATAGACTCGGCAGTGGTTTAAACAGCCAAGTGGGTGAATTTGGCCGCCAATTATCGGGCGGACAACGTCAAGCTATTGCCCTTTGCCGTACTTTACTCAGACAACCAAAACTACTGATATTAGATGAGCCAACAAGTGCCATGGATGAGCGCAGTGAAACACAAATTATCAGTAGCCTGAAAATGAATACGGCTGATTGCACCCTGTTAATCTCATCCCATAATCCCAAAGTATTGAGCCTTTGTGATCGCATCATAGTGATGGATAAAGGGGCGATAATCGGCGAGAAATCTGCCAGTGAATTTATTGAGCCCAGTAAGCGCCGAATTAAAGCGGTCAATGTGCGCCAGCATACAAGCAATGAGGTGAAATCATGAGTGCCAACATGCACATCAAACACCTTGAAGGGGCAAAACGTGCCAACACTGTCATCATGCTGACTGTTGCCTTGCTTTTGGCCACGATTACTTGGGCAGCCTTCGCCACCTTAGAAGAGGTGGTGGTTGGCGAAGGCAAAGTGGTGCCAGCCACAGCCGTTCAGCAAATAGAAAGTTTAGATGGTGGCAGTTTAAAAGAAATTTTAGTCAAAGAAGGCGATACCGTGAATGCGGGACAAACTTTATTAGTGATAGATGAGTTACGATTTGCCTCAGCATTCCATGAGGCAAGACTCAATAGCGTTGCCTTAAAAAACCAACTCACACGATTAGAGGCATTACTTGAAAGTGTGCAAATCAATGACAATGAACCATTATGGTTTTCACAAGTGCAAGTCAGTCCGCAACAGTTTGAGATTGCAGACCCTTCAGCCAATCGTCGTGCTCAAGCAATATACTCATCGCAACTCTCACAACTGATATCACAATTAGATCAAACGGCGCAAATCGTCGAGCAAAAACGCCAAGCCAAAGAAGAAGTGAATATTAATATCGAGGCTCAACGTAGTGGTCTTAGCATGGCGAAACAAGAAATCCGTATGACCCGTGAAGCGGTTAGTGAAGGCGCCGTTGCCGAACTTGAACTATTAAAACTTGAGCGAGACGCAGTTCGTTTACAGGGAGAATTATCTGCCTCGCAAGCCAGTGAAAGACAGCTTCAGGCCGCGATCAGTCAAGCAGTTGCAGAGCGACGCAATGTGGCACTCGATTTTATTAATCGCATGACCGATGAGCGCAATAAAACCAGTAACGAACTCTCAGCGTTAACCGAAAACATGAAAGCGCTGGCCGATAGGCTCGAACGCACCCAAATCACTACGCCAGTCACTGGTAGCGTATCGAATATTCTGGTGCGCTCCGCTGGTCAAGTGGTTGAACCGGGACAAGTTATCATGGAAATAGTGCCGCAAGATGATCAACTGATTATTGAAAGCCAAATAGCGCCTAAGGACATCGCATTTGTTCATACTGGACTGCAAGCCATGGTGAAATTCACCGCTTATGATTTTGTCATTTATGGTGGCATTAAAGGTGAGGTGATTTATGTCAGTCCAGATGCCCAGCAACTAGAAGATGGCACCACCTATTATGAGGCGCACATAAAAACAGATGAAACTCAGCTCAATGGCTGGCCAATTATCCCCGGAATGCAAGCTTCTACAGATATTTTGACCGGTCAAAAAACAGTTTTAAATTACTGGCTTAAACCATTATTACGAGCCAAAGCAAATGCACTAAGAGAACCGTAAAGGTACCAGAAGGTAAGGATACTATGCAAAAACTGCTATTCATTTCTGCTTTAGTGATGTCCACTCAAGTTCAAGCAATGACGCTAGAACAATCAGTGGCTGAAGCGATAAATCATCACCCTAGGCTGCAGCAAAAATACGCTAGCTTTGAAGCTGCTGTTCGCTATAAGAAAGCCGCTGTAGGAGACTATTTACCCCAAGTGAAGCTGTATGGTGGTGTAGGCTATGAAGAGGTGCGCTATAACAGCGGCCAACGCGTCGATACTGATTTAAATCGCACCGAGTTAGGCGTGAAAGTGTCACAGCTGTTATTTGATGGTTTTAGAACCACTTCAGAAATTGACCGCCTCGAATTTGAACAAGAGGCTGAACGCTTTGGGCTGATTTCTGAAGCTGAAAACCTCAGCTTAGATATCGCAACAGTGTATCTCAATTTAATGCTGTCTAACCGTGTAGTGGGACTTGCTGAACGTAATATCACCGAACACGAAGACATCTTAAAAGACATTATTTTGCGTCAAGCAAAAGGCCTGAGTAGTGAGTCAGACGTCGCGCAAGTCAAAGCCCGTGTAGCAACAAGTCAATCGGGATACCTTGCAGCGCGCAATGAGCAAATGGATTTACAAGCTCGTTATTACGACCTAGTTGGCCAACTTCCCACAGAGCTGCATGATGCCAAGCCCGATTTTAATTATGTACCTACATCACTCAAGCTGGCACTAGAGCAAGCCGTTAAAAACCATCCAGAAATTGATGCGGCAATAAACGATACTCAAGCTGCTTCGTCACAGTATGAGCGAGAAAAAAGTGACTACTGGCCTAAGTTATCAATTGAACTTCAAGCCAATAAAAATGACAACATTGGTGGGATTGAAGGGCCAGATGAAGATGCACGAGCCATGCTAATGCTCAGTTATGACCTCTACAATGGCGGTTCAACCAATGACCGAGCAGAAGCCGCGGCCTGGCAAGTACAACAAGCAAAATCAATTCGTCAGCAAACTGAAAAACAAGTAATTGAAGGCACTCGACTTGCTTGGAACGCCTATGAATTTGTTGGCCAGCAACGTAAGTTTTATCAAGTGAATGTGGACCAAGCCGTGCAAGCAGAGCAAGGCTATCAACGTCAATTTGAGCTAGGAAGACGCTCACTTCTTGATGTGTTAGATGCCAAAGTAGAAGTCTATTTAGCCAGAAAAAACTACCTTAGCGCCTATTACAATTATCATATTGCGTCGTATCGATTAATTAATGCCACAGGTCAACTCATTGAATCATTTAGAGTCGACACCCCAACAAAATGGCAAGAGGAGAAGTAATATGAAACACCTTAATATGCTTCCGGTTTGCCTCGTGGCATTGATGCTATCAGCCTGTATTGAAACACCTAAACCAGCCATGGTTGAACAGCAAAGTCGTGATTTAACCGATGTCGATGCCGATGGCGTTATCACAGCTCGAGATCTGTGCTTAACGACTCCTGACGGTTCAGTTATCAATAACGATGGCTGCGAGAATGCCGTCACCGTGGAGAAAAAAGCCAGCCGTGTGGTGATGTTTGAATTTGATAAACACACACTGACTGAGTATGAATCGAATCGTTTGGCTAAAATGGTAAACGCAGTCAAACACCACCCAGACGCGAAGATTTATTTGATTGGTGATACAAGCCCCGAGGGTAGCGATACCTATAACCATGAACTCGCTAAAAAGCGCACCGAAGAAATTACCCGCTTGATTGTGGCGCAAGGGATCAACAAGCAAAACATTACCTCGCAAGTGTATTTTGAAGATAATATGATCCCAGCAGCCATCAAGGGACGTGAACACAGATTAGTTGCTGTGGCTAAGTGGCAAGAATCAGGAATTGAAAAATCTTGGCATATTTTCTCGACAGAAAAACAGCCCCAAAAGGACAAAAAACGCGCATCAGGAATATGATATGCAATAAGATTCTTATATCTGTAACAGTATTTATCGCACTTATGGGCAAGTTCAAAGTTCTCTTTGAATTATTGCCCTTGTGAGTGATCTAGCTAACAGGTCGCTCATATTCAACTTCCCTAACTTACGTCAAAATGATTGAATTATTGCATTCTTCTTTCATGAGACTTTATCATGCATAAAACTGTTAAAACATTATTAGCCACAACCGCCCTTTTCTTTAGCAGCCAATTGGTTGTAGGTTCAGCCTTAGCTAGCAGCGGCTGTGCGTTTGATGAAGAGCAATCAGGCTTCATGGCAACATGTAGCGAGGAGAAACAAGAAGTGATTATCACAGGTATTGTTGAAATTTCAGCATTAGAAAAAGATTTACCAGGCTATGCAGAAGAGTTTGAAAACTATCAAACAGATGCCGCAACTATCTCAGCATTAAAAGCCATTACCACGCCAACAAATGTGGTTGTGATTATTGGAACTTGGTGCCCTGATTGTCATCGTGAAACACCACGTTTCATGAAGCTAATCGAAGAAGTTGCTAACCCGAATATCACCGTTACCTACATTGGTGTTGATCGCAGCAAGCTTGATCCTGAAGGTTTAGCAGCGAACTATGAGTTTACACGTATCCCAACCTTTATCGTTGAACAAGACAATAAAGAGATAGGCCGTATCGTAGAAAGCCCTGAAGTAACACTAGAGCAAGATTTATTGAATATCGTTAAATAAATCAAATACGCCACAATAAAAAAGGACCTATTTAGGTCCTTTTTTGATCGCTCATAACAAGCACTTTTTCAAATCTTAGCCCAGCTCAACTCTGTCAGCCAACATTTGCAGTACCCCTTCACGAAGTGCCCCACCTGATAAGTTGAGCGACTCAATATCCAATAGCTCAAACAAGGCGATTAATATGGCGATGCCTGAAGCAAAAGTCGGTGCTTTCTCTTCAGATAATCCCTGAATATGATGTAAGCTCTCATTTTTTTGCACTAATACTTCATCGCGAAAACGATACAGTACTTTCAAAGTGATGATTTCAGAGAGTTCACGATGATTTAGCACTGACACAACGGATTGCACTGCACCTGAAGCGCCCACAACGCCCTGCCAGCCGAGCTCACGTAATAACTCTTGATGAGGCAGTAAAGCTTGTGCAACAGCATTTTTAGCTTGTTCGAAGTGATGAATTTGATAAGGAACTTGATTGAAAAATTGCTGATTAAAGCGCACACAACCAAAGTCTAAGCTGGTTTTAAATAGCACTTCATTGCCATTACCAATAATAAACTCGGTACTTGCGCCGCCAATATCAATCACCAGTCGCTGACCATCGCCTTCGGTAGTGGCTGCCATGCCTTGATAAATAAGCTCTGCTTCACGTAAACCACTGATCACTTCGATAGGGTGACCTAATATCGGTAACGCACGTTGATGGAATTCAGCCGCATTAGAAATAACACGGAGTGTTGCTGTCGCAAATACAGCGACGTGTTGCTGAGCCACTTGATGCTTATCAAGCATATCAGCAAACATCTGCAAGCAATCTAAGCCTCGTTGCAAGACATCTTCAGCTAAGCGATTATCCTCGCCAATACCTTCAGCCAAACGCACTTTTTGCTTATATTTAGCAATAATCGTTGGTTGGCCATCCAATGTTTGGGCAACCAACATATTAAAGCTATTTGAGCCAAGCGTTATCGCGGCGTAACAAGGTAATGTAGCTGAACCAGTCATTTACGAGTGTCTGCGATTCCTTTGTGGTGGACGACCACCGCTGCGATGTGCACCGTTACGATTACCACCATCACGACCACGAGTCGTTGGGTGTTTACGATGAATACGCACTGGTGGCGGTAAATCATCAAGTAACGCTTCACGATCGTAATTTGTCACTGGAATTGAGTGCTTAATGTAAGTCTCAATTGCAGGTAAGTTTAATGCATATTCTTCACAGGCAAAACTCACTGACACGCCTTTTTGACCTGCACGGCCAGTACGGCCAATACGGTGAACATAATCTTCACAGTCATCCGGTAAGTCATAGTTATATACATGAGATACATCAGAAATATGTAAGCCACGCGCAGCAACATCAGTTGCCACTAACACATCAAGCGAACCATTAGTAAATTGCTCAAGAATACGAATTCGTTTCTTTTGCGGCACGTCACCTGTCAGTAATCCAACACGATGACCGTCACCTTCTAACCATGACCATACTTTTTCGCAGCTGTGCTTAGTATTAGAGAATACAATGGCTTTTTCTGGCCAGTCTTCTTCTAATAATGTTAGCAACAGGCGCATTTTGTCATCTGTTGAAGGGTAAAAAATTTCTTCTTTGATGTTTTTTGACGTTTTTTGCTCGGGCGCAATTTCGACTTTCTCAGGATCATTCATATGATCATAAGCTAGCTCTTGTACCTTCATTGATAATGTCGCTGAATAAAGCATATTCAAGCGAGATTTCGCATCAGGCATACGTCTAAACAAGAAACGGATATCTTTAATAAAGCCTAAGTCGAACATACGGTCAGCTTCATCTAATACGACAGCTTGAATCGAGTTCAAACTAATCACACCTTGGCGAACGTAATCAATAATACGACCCGTTGTGCCAATAAGGATATCAACACCAGCATCAAGCACTTGGCGTTGAACATCATAGCTTTCACCGCCATAAACAATACCCACTTTTAAGCCGGTATGTTTTTCTAATAATTTGGCATCTTTTGCAATCTGAATCGCTAGTTCGCGAGTCGGCGCCATGATAATTGAACGTGGCTGATTGACTTGTCGCCCTTCTGGCACGGCAACGGATAAAAGATGGTTAAAGGTTGCAACCAAAAAAGCCATTGTCTTGCCAGTACCTGTTTGTGCCTGACCTGCAATATCTTTTTGTTGTAATAAAATGGGGAGAGATAACGCCTGTATCGGCGTACAAAATTCAAAGCCATTTTCGTTTAAAGCCTGAACAACCTCTGGTTTCAGAGGGAAGTCGGCGAATCTTTGTGTAGATAAATGTGTTTCGCTCATAGCACAAGCATACTCGTTAGTGTTGCAAAAAAAGACTTAATCGTTTGAAATAGCCCACACGTTTACTTGAAAACTATTTAACCGCCCCAATATACATGGTAAGCCATTAATAAACTAGCAATGGTGCCAAATCTGGAGATTTACATGAGCGATAAAATTGTATACCTAAGCGATGACAGCTTCGAAAATGACGTTATTAACTCAGAATTACCTGTATTGGTAGACTTCTGGGCTGAATGGTGTGGTCCTTGTAAAATGATTGCCCCAATCTTAGATGACGTAGCTGAAGAGTACGCAGGTAAGCTAACAGTAGCTAAACTTAACGTTGACCAAAATAATGTTTCACCTGCTAAGTACGGTGTACGTGGCATTCCGACATTATTAATGTTCAAAGGCGGCGAGTTAGTAGCGACTAAAGTTGGCGCACTATCTAAGACTCAATTAAAAGAGTTCATCGACGCACAAGCTTAATCAAGCCTCAAATCAGAATCACAGCCTATCTGATTGAATGTTGAATATTATTCATAACGAGTGCTGTTATTAGACTCGTTATTGGCTTAGAGACTCTCATATATGAGAGTCAATAACGCTAATCAATCATGACGATGCTGCGCATTTTGAGCTTGAATAGTGATTATCGGCACAATATGTGAACAATTTGTGCCGATAATTAGCTAAAATTCTGGACGCACACTCCATATAGTGCTAATTTATTCAGCAGATTTTTTCAACTAAACTCCTACTCGCTTATCAATCACACTTTATCTACACCGTTATACCCTATGATTGATTGCGGTAAGCATCGTCGCGTAATACAAGACCCCCAACATGAATTTAACTGAATTAAAAGACACGTCTATATCGGACCTAGTTTCACTCGCTGAAAGCATGAAATTAGACAATATGGCCCGTGCTCGCAAGCAGGACATCATTTTCTCAATTCTGAAAGCCCACGCCAAAAGCGGTGAAGATATCTTTGGTGGCGGTGTATTAGAAATCCTTCAAGATGGTTTCGGATTTTTAAGAAGTTCAGATGGATCTTACTTAGCAGGCCCTGATGACATTTATGTCTCTCCAAGCCAAATTCGACGCTTCAATATGCGTACCGGTGATACCATCTTTGGTAAAATCCGCCCACCAAAAGACGGTGAACGCTATTTTGCCCTGCTAAAAGTCAACGAAGTAAACTTCGACAAGCCTGAAAATTCTCGTTCTAAAATCTTATTCGAAAACTTAACCCCGCTACATGCTGAAGATCGCCTACGCATGGAACGCGGTAATGGTTCGACTGAAGATATTACCTCGCGTATTCTTGATTTATGCTCTCCTATCGGTAAAGGTCAACGTGGCTTGATTGTCGCACCGCCAAAAGCGGGTAAAACCTTATTACTTCAAAACATGGCGCAAAGCATTACCTACAACAACCCAGAAGTGGTGTTAATGGTATTGCTAATCGACGAACGTCCTGAAGAAGTAACCGAAATGCAACGCATGGTAAAAGGTGAAGTGATTGCTTCAACCTTTGATGAGCCAGCTTCACGTCACGTTCAAGTGGCAGAAATGGTTATCGAAAAAGCTAAACGTTTAGTTGAGCACAAAAAAGACGTGGTGATTTTATTAGACTCAATCACGCGTCTAGCACGTGCATACAACACCGTGATTCCATCATCAGGTAAAGTTCTGACCGGTGGTGTTGACGCCAACGCCCTGCACCGTCCAAAACGCTTCTTTGGTGCTGCACGTAACATCGAGCACGGTGGAAGCTTAACTATTATCGCAACAGCGCTTGTCGATACTGGTTCTAAGATGGATGAAGTCATTTACGAAGAATTTAAAGGTACAGGTAACCAAGAGTTACACCTTTCTCGTAAAGCAGCTGAAAAACGTGTATTCCCAGCGATTGATTTCAACCGTTCAGGTACGCGTCGTGAAGAAAAACTCACCACGCCAGATGAACTTCAGAAGATGTGGATTTTACGTAAAATCCTTAATCCAATGGATGAAGTTTCAGGTATGGAATTCCTTATCGATAAATTGGCAATGACCAAGACTAACGATGAGTTCTTCACCGCGATGAAACGCGCTAAGACCTAATAGTTTTTTAGAAACAAATTTAAAAATGCCGTTAACTTAATTGAGTTAACGGCATTTTTTTATGTAGAATCAAATGGATTAACTAATAATTTACAAACAAAAAGGATTTGATGTGTTTAAATTTTTCTTGGTGTTTTTCACCATTGTTACGCTTACAGGTTGTGTTACCCCTATCAATCTACAAGAACAAAGCCCTTCCCCTGAGTATCAGAATCAACAACCCATTTTAATCAGCGTTATTGATAACCGAAAAAGAGTTAAAGAAGGTAAACCTGAAACCTTTATTGGCCGAGCTCATGCAACATTTGGCATTCCTGTAGATTGGAATGTAGACGCGTTACTCGCCACAGAAAAAGATGATAAATCACTTACTCTTGGTGAATGGCTACAAAAAAGAATTGTTCTCGGTTTAACGGATAAAGGTTGGCAGGTAAAACCAGCAGATTTAGATGCTGTTCCAACTGAAACAATTGCGAGTGATGTACTAGTAGAGCAAGAATCACAACACCTTCTTGTGCTTGATTTACAAGAGTGGTTTTTCAGTATCAATTTAAACTGGGTTTCGTCGTTTAACTTTGATACCGAAGTAAATACTTATTTATTTGATAAAGATCAGGGTCTAGCGCATCAAGCAAATCTCAAAGAAAGAGACGTTATTGATGAAAAGGCTGATGAATCACCACAAAATAATGTACTAAGAGCATATCGAGATCAGTTATTGCAAATCTTATCTGATCCAGCATTAAAAGCTCAAATTCAACAATCTCCAAATGTTATCACCACTGATTCAGCGACAGCACTCTAAGCTTAAATTTCAGTAATAAAAAGCCGCTTAACAATCGTTAAGCGGCTTTTTTGATGATTAAATTCCAAGCTTTAAACAGGCTAACTAATATAGCTTTGCCCTGCATACACCACAAAGTGACGTAAGGCTAATACCCCAAGAATGGTGCTACAAGAAACCGTGATTAAAAACCCTTTTGTATGACGCCATGACTTAGGTGCAATCGTGCTAGCAAGCACTGGCACAACTAAACCTAAACCAACAACCCCTAACCAGAATACACTCGCCCACGTTCCTGTAGTGATGGCTGACGTTGCCGCTTGCGCTGCAGGGCCTGAAAAGTTAAGCCCAACAAACAATAACACTAGACATAAGGCTTCGTTAAAGGCCACAGGATATTCGATACGATGCACTTGCTCGATACAGTCAGATTCTTTTTTGCTAAAGAATAAGGTCGCAACCAAAATGTTACCTGCCGAACCCACCGACAAAGCTGATGCTAAAAATAGTGCAGGTAACACAGCAGTATTTAATATCGGGTAGCTAATCAACGCTGATAATAAAAAGCCTGTGTAAACCCCAACCCCTATCGCCAATATAAAGATCAACTTGTTAAGGCTATTCTCAAGTTGGCGACATACTTTAGCCACGCCAGCTAACCAGGGTGCATATTTAAGTAGCTGCTTTTCAAACACTAAACCAGCAAATATAAACACCAGCGGGATATAAAATAATAATGCTAATACCCCCAAGCCATCACCGAAGTAAAGTTGTAGTTAAGCAGAATATGGTAAAACTCAAATGGCTTGGTTAAATCAAGCACTAATAGCGCCATGCCTAGACAAATAGAGACAGGGCCAACTACCGCTGCGGCTTTGATCACCGGTAACCCTTCTGTCGGTAAACCTCGGCTTTGCTTGTACCATTTGAGCCCTATTGCCACCAGCATTGAACCTGCTGATAACCCTGCCATAAATAAATACACTGCGATTATCCAGTTCCAGACGACTGGATCGTATTGCTCCATTGAGCCCCAGATATTATTCATGCTTTGATCCCTCCTTTACGGCTAGGAATACGATAAACCCTTGGCTCGGTGCCTAGATTCACTTTTTGTTGGTAATGATTTTTGGTGTCTAGCAACTGACTCACTTCAGAAGTTAAATCATTGGCATCACCAAAGGTCAGCGCTTGGGTTGGACACACTGCCACACAAGCAGGATCTTCACCTCGAGCTAAACGGGTTTCTTTACAGAAGTCACACTTGTCCGGCACGCGGGTTTCAGGATTAATAAAGCGCACTTTGTAAGGACACGCCGCCACGCAATACAAGCAACCAACACACTTACCTTCATTGATGGATACAATGCCATCATCGTTGACATAAGCCGCTCCAGTTGGACAGACTTTCACGCAAGGTGCGTTTTCACATTGCTCACATGACACGCGGTTGTATTTAAAATGCAGGTGAGGGAAATTACCGTAAGGCCCCTCAACTCTTACCTGAATACGGGTCACCGACTCAGGGACATTATTTTCACTGCGACAAGCGACATTACACGCTTGGCAGCCAATGCACTTATTTTCATCGTGCACAAGGACATAACGTTTAGTCATAATGAACTCCGATTAAATCTTGGCTATTTTGACGCCGGTAGTATGTAGGTTCATACCTGTTACCGGAGCCGTGACATGAGGAAGTAAGTTACCGCAATGAATACCCTTGCCTGTGGCACGCGCAAGCTCTTTGTTTTTAGAGCCACAACCCATATAAGCAAATACGGTATCAGGACGAATACCTGGCGTGACTAAGGCATGACCCTCTTCGCTGCCTGTATCATTGAAGATACGAATTTTATCGCCGCTCGAAATCCCCATATGTCCCGCTGTTATCGGGTGGATCCACAAGGCATTATCAGACATCAAGTTAGCCAGCATAGGGACATTTTGCGTTGCGCCATTGGTATGTACGGCGACCTTACCTTGGATGAAAAATAGCTCATCAGCTTTTTTCATAGTGACTTCGCGGTATTTAATCACGCCGCGTCCAGGTGCCATTTTTTCCACTTTATCTGAGCTTAATTCAATCTTGCCTGACGGCGTTTTAAAGCTTAGATGGCTGGCATAAGTGCTATCTTCATCTGGGGCTTTGGCATTAGCGTATTCGGTTACAAACGCATTCACCATGCTCGGTTCACGTAACATTAATGGTTTGCCGTAGCTTACCCAGCCATCACGCTTAATTTTATCCAGCAAGCTAATATCTTTATTCACTTGGAACATTTGCAAGGTCTGCATATTTTCCCAAGGGAAGTACTCACCAAGGCCTATTTTATCTGCCACCTCTTTCCAAATCTGCCAGCTTGGCTTAGTGTCACCAATGGTATCGACCACCCTTTGGCGCACGTAATAAGCTGGGTTCTTGCCTGACTTATCCTTAATTTCTTCATCACGTTCAAGGTAGGTAGATTCAGGAAGGAATATATCAGCATAAGCTGCGCTTTCAGTGATGTATAAATCACAGGCCACAACAAAGTCGAGCTTTTTCATCGACTCTACAATCCGTGCTCTGTCTGTCATGGTTTGCATTGGGTTGGTGCGGCTCATAACCCAGCCGTGTAATTGATAAGGCACTGCTTCAAGGGTGGCATCTAAAATGCTTTGATACACCCCGCCTGATGACCACAATAATGCGTATTGCTCATCGACCATATCAATACGTTTAGCATCAATTTTAGGTAGGTTTTTCACCCCAGGTTTTGACAAGGTTGGCGCTACGGTTTCGCCCGCATATTTATTGTAGCTAGATGCTTTTTTACCGAAGTATAAGCCACCTTTACGCTCAATATTACCCACTAACACGTTGGCGGCATAAAGTGCGCGGCGCATTTCAAACTCTTCAGTTGTAAATGAGGCTCGGTGACCAAAATCCACTAATGCATGAGGCGCTGCTGCAGCATACTCGTGAGTAATGCGGCGAATATCTTCAGCAGGCACATCACTGATGGCTTCAGCCCACTCAGGTGTGTAATTTTTGACTTCTTTGGCAAACTCATCAAAGCCTTCAACGTACTGTGCGACAAAATCTTTATCGTATAAATCATCATTAATCAGGGTATGACAAATCGCCAAGGCAACCGCTACATCAGTACCTGGTTTAATGGCGTACCACTCATCAGCTTTATCAGCAACGATAGAAAAGCGTGGTTCAAATACCACTAGCTTGGCGCCCTTTTCCATTTGCGCATTCATCATCCCGCGAGTTTCAGACATATTAATGCCTTCATACAAGTTATGACCGAAGTTGATGATGTACTTTGAGTTACTTAAATCACGTTTAATTTTGCCACCAAAGATGGCTTTAGCTGCAACCACATAACCAGCTGGACAAGTCGATGCGTGAGTAAAGGTATTTGGGCTGCCAAAGGTTTTGGCGAGATGAAAAAGGTGGCTTTCAAGCGAGCCAGACTTAGAAGAAAATGCAACAGACTCTGCGCCATGCTTGGCTTTAATTTTATTGAGGTTTTCCGCTATCAGACTGTAGGCTTCATCCCACTCGATTTCAGCCCATTTGCCTTCGCCACGTTCCCCCACTCGCTTAAGCGGCTTAACAATACGCTGCTTATCGTAAAGTAAACTATGACCAGCACCACCACGGGCACACACAGCCCCGCCAAATGATTTCGATTTTTTATTCCCTAAAATAGAAACGTTTTTGCCGTTTACTACTCGAGCAGAAATAGGACAACGTGTTGAACACATCTCGCAGCTACTTGCGACTAGCTCTTCACTCCCTTGCACAGTGACGCTACCCAACGCAGCAATCGAGCCTGGCAGCGCAGCGAGTGCACAACCTGCTGTGCCTGCTCCTGCGCCTTTGATAAAGGTTCGCCGATCTAGTTTCATGGTACTTCTCCCAATTGACAACGATGCCCAAGAACCTTAATCGGCGTACTTTATATCCGGATTAGCAGGACAACAGAACGATTAAGCAGTTCTAAGGTTTTCATCATTTTCAAACAGGAAAGAGCAATTGAATATTGTGGTAAACCACATATCGAAAGACGGTTATCTTGCTTTGTGACTATGTTCACGGTTTAAAAAACCACCAACACATGTCTATTTTTTTCGCTATTGTGGTAAACCACATTTTGTCTATTTTCGTGATAAAAACAAAATAGTCAGTATTTATGCGACTCAACCAGCCTCTATCGAGGTGGGTTGTTACTCACGTTAAACGATGAGTTTTTGCTGGCTGCCTCTTTTCTTCAAACTGATTTTGGCAATGCAACCAGATTGAATATCTTGTCGATTTTTAAGGCTAAAGGCGCCTTCATGCTCCTTGATGACTTCATTACAAATCGCAAGTCCAAGGCCTAAACCATTTTCTTTGGTGGTATAAAAGGTTGCCATTAACGCATCTGATGTCTCAGGTAAGCCTGGGCCATTATCGATTATCGAAACATCCACCTGATGCTCTTTAAAATCCATTGCGATGACAATTTTGGCTCGTTTTACAGCCTCAGCACTATCACTTATCGCATCAATACTGTTTTTAATTAGGTTAATCAGCACCTGCAACAGGCCAACTCTATCGGCGGTAATAAAAAATGGCTCACCTTTGATATTGTTTTCAACACTGATATCGTGTCTAGCCAATTCAATTTTGAGTAATGACACACTCTCATCGACCAAACTCAAAATGTTGACATCCACCATGACCGCTTCTTTGCGCTTTAATAAACCACGAATACGATGCACCACTTCACCAGCTCGGGTGGATTGTTGATGGATTTTAGTCAGCAATGCTTTGGCTGATTGTTCATCAAAAGGCTGATTGTTTTCCAGCCTCATAATAGCGCCTTCGCTGTAACTGGTAATCGCCGCAATGGGCTGGTTTATTTCATGGGCTAAACCAGCGCCAATTTCACCAATAATGGCAGTACTTTGTAGCTTCTCTAATGCAAGCTCTTGCTGTTTTAGTTGTCGCTCAGACTCAATTAACGACTCACTTTTTTGATGGAAGCGGTACTCAATCCATAAGTGATACACAGTTGCGACGATAAATAACAACACCGCCACCCCCCAATGGCGGTTGTCATTTAGCCAGCGTAATAAGGTGTCCCAGCGATTAACTTCCGAATTTTCAACATGCAATTCACTGAACAATTGAATTACAGCTAACTGGCTTATTGGCGAGGTCCAGCCCTTGAGCTTTGCTTGTATGGCAGCCGGATGCTCTGAAGGTAAATCCATTAATGCTTGGGTGATATGTTTACTGAGTTCAATATCGACACTCTCACTAGCGGCAAATGACCAGTTTGGGTATAGCTTGGTACTGCACTGACAATCAAAACCTTCAGGGCGGCTAGGATTTAATATGCGAAACTCATCCTCTTTGATAAGCCCACGCTCCACCATATCTTCAAAAGTACATAGGGGCGTGATTGCCGCATCGACATTGCCATCACGCACTTGATACAGTAATGGATCGAGCGGGAACCCAAGAAACTTAATCTCTTTAAAGTAATTTTTAGTGTCCATGCCCAATTTATGCATCAGGCCAATGGTAGCTTGATAGCCTCCCAACGCATGAGGATCACTAGCCGCAATGGTTTTTTGCTTTAAGTCGTACAAGGTGCGGTAATCACTGTCAGCCCTAACAATAATGGCAGAGCCAATAGCAGAGGTAGCGCCGTTATGACGCCTTGAACGCATCGTGGCAAGCCAAGATAAAGGGAACTGATTGGATAAATAAAGATATTGCCCAGGGTTGGTAATAATAAACTGGATTTTTCCTGATTCCATTGCCGCATTCAAGGCTTCGAAATTACCTGGATAAACATGAAATCGGGTATCTGGTACCTGTTCATTCAAGTAATCCATCATCGGCGTCCAACGAGCAATCGCCTGTTGATCGCCCCAATTGGCAAGCACACCGACATAAAGCTCTTGCGGTTTAGCCCAAACTGGTGACAAAAAGCTAATAGCGATAAAACAAAGCAATATCCGCAGCACAATAAAACCTTTCATTAGAAAACTATAATAAGCTTACGGTGAGTAACTCTGGCGCAACGTGATGCATTTCATGGTTTGTGCAAAATTAGTTCGCTTATACATTCAAACTGAGATACTTATCAATTAAGCATTCGCTTTAAGCAAGGATTTACTGTGCAGCAAAATACTATGGGACCTGTTTATCTAGTGGATGATGACGATGCCATCATCGACTCAATCACCTTTTTAATGGATGGCTTTGGTTATCAAATCGAGAGTTTTAATTCTGGTGACCGCTTTTTAGCGAATGTTGATTTATCACAGGCTGGCTGCGTTATTTTAGACGCCAGAATGCCAGGCCTCAGTGGCCCAGAAGTGCAGCAATTACTAGTTGAAGCAAAGAGCCCATTATCGATTATTTTCCTCACAGGTCACGGTGATGTACCCATGGCGGTGGATGCATTTAAACAAGGTGCGTTTGATTTCTTTCAAAAGCCAGTTCAAGGCAAAGTGTTAGCTCAGTCGATTGAAAAGGGGCTGCAGTACAGTACGCGTCAACATTGGAAAATGGATAACTTAGCCTTAATTGATAGCTTGTCAGAGCGCGAGAATCAAATCTTCAAACTGGTTATTGCCGGTAACACCAATAAACAGATGTCTAACGAATTATGCGTAGCGGTCAGAACCATTGAAGTTCATCGTTCCAAATTAATGGAAAAGCTGGGCGTGCAAAACATTGCCGAGCTCATGAAGCTAGCACCTTTGGTTTAGTGATTTACCAAGGTCTTCAATCGATAAATCTGGAAATACATTATGAGTATAAGCTTGTTACGAACCCGTAGGAATCTCTAGTTCACGGATAACTACTAAGATAAATTATTCTAACCACCTTTGAACTAGTGGCTAGTTTTACTCATCTAATACAAATTTGAATATATTTATTTAATTTAATCCTATAAATAAAATATATATTATTACATCAACTAAATACCATAGGCTATTAAACTAAATGAAGATAATTGTAGTTTCAAAATTTGATAATGGGTTCACACCAGAAAGTGAAGATCATGTTCTATTGTATTTCCGAAACTGGGACGACTACGGTACTAAGTCCACATACACTGTGAGCATCTACTCAGATAAAAATGAAAAATATACGGACTTAGGTGAAGCAAAGGTTATCTCAGTAGATGCTGATGAGTATAGTGAAGATGGGTACTTAAAAACTTCAGGTGAGTTTGATAGTCTCCCAGACAGTTTAGGCTTTCTTGGCCAATCAGAAGATTTTTATTCAGATATTAAAAATCTATTACCCGAAACTGCAAAAGATGTTCTAAAGAGTTTGAATGACTTATCTATTCTGCATGGTTTAAGAGACATCTTCGAATCAAATATAAACTTTAAATCTTCTCTAATTAGGTATAGCGATGCTGAACGAGCACTCAAGCTTGGTTCATACATCGTGAACGGTGATGAGTTTATTGATTCATACTCATTTGAATTTAGTAATGGTAATGAAAAATATAACACAATTTGTTCATTCGATTTCGACAGTGAAGTGCCTATAAAATCTCGCACAAATATCATAATAGGTGAAAATGGTACAGGAAAGACAACCTTCTTAGCTGATCTAGCCCTTAGTATGAGTGGTAGAAAAAATAATGGCGAATTCACTGGATCCCGTCCACCATTTAGTAAAGTAATTTCAGTTTCTTTTAGTGCCTTCGATACCTTTGAAATACCGAAAAAAGAAAAAACCTTTAGTTATAAATACTGCGGACTTCGTGACAGGAATGGTTTTATGAATAAAAAAGCCATGCTATCTAATTATAGGGCTAGTTGTAAAAAAATATCTGATAGAAATATTGAGGAGATATGGGGAAATACGCTTAGTAAATTTATACCCAAAGAAAAACTAGAGCGTATATACAACGAGTTTTTTGTAGATAGAATTTATGCTAACGTTGTTGAAAGGTCATATCTTAGTTCTGGGGAAGGTATACTATTATATTCATTTACTCAGATAATCGCTGAGACAAAGAAAGAGTCATTAGTCCTTTTTGACGAACCTGAACTACACCTCCACCCCTAGCTATATCAAATTTAATACCTGCAATAAACAAAATGTTATTACAGCTAAATGCTTACGCTATAATCGCAACTCACTCCCCTATAATACTCCAGCAAATACCCTCAAAATTTGTGCGTGTATTTGATAACTATAGCGGTAAACTTACGACTCGAACATTAGAGTTAGAGTCACTAGGTGAAAACTTAAATGCCATAACAAACGAAGTATTCAACACATTTGAGTCAGAACAACCATATAAAAACATTCTTGAAAATTTAGCGAAAAAGTATACTAACAAAGAAATTAATCAGTTGTTTAATAACAAGTTGAGTTTAAACAGTCAATTATTCCTAGAGAGCCTTCGATAGAATGAAAAAAGAATTCACTACGTATGTAATGATATGGAAAACTATAACAACATTGTTAACTCAATGGTTAATACTGTTAATAAGGAACCTAATCTTAGAAAGCCACTTCTTAATAACTTATCAGCTAGTGTGTGTCTTCGATATAATGAATACAACGATAAATTTGATGAAAAAAACATTATTTTTGTAAGTGACAGCAATAGAGACAATGCTGAATCCGAAGCACTTATTTATTTATACGAAGGAAACTCAAAAACTGTTAGCACCCTCAAAAGTCAAATTAAAACAATTCAAGAAGAACACTTAAAACAAATTTGTCCAAGTTGTGGGTTATTACCTGCAAACACTATAGATCATTACATTCCAAAAGAGTTATATCCTGAATTTTCAATATTTTCGAAAAACTTGATTTGGATGTGCGGAACTTGCAATGGCAAAAAAGCACAGTATTGGAAAGAACTAACTTATCGAGGGATAATAAATTTTTATATAGACGACATACCTTCATTTAACTTTATAGGTTGTGACATTTCCAATAATAATGGCATTTTAAAGGCAACTTATTTCCTCAAAAATTATAAGTTAACCAATCATCCCAATATAGTAATGCATTTTGATAAACTTAAAATTTTAAATATTTACAAAGAACATATTCCGACAAAACTAGGCGAAATTGTTGCTGATTTGAGGTCTTACAAAGGTAAAATTGATAAAAAAAGGGTTAAAGGCATTTTGTTAACTCAGTACTTTCAACGGAGAGAGGACTTTGGTGTGAACGACTGGAAAGCAGGCCTATTGAGAGAAATAATTACTGGTAGGCATTACTTACAATACATTTAAAAACGCCCACTTATGGATAACGCCAATCAGTTAAGCTGATTGGCATTATAAATTAGTTGGGTCAAAGTAAATTTTACATGTCTTCAACACTTTCAATGTTCCCTATATAAGCCAAACTGCGTAACTCATAACAAGGCAGAGATGAGCTAGCTCTTAAACTTGTAAAACGCATTCTTGATTATGATCGTCACCTCATCTTTTATTTCCAAACTTCGTTTGGATTAACGTCGTGGCGCTTCGCCCACACCAGAGCAAGAGGGGAAACAACAGCAATCCCCTCTTGCATCACCCTTGCCGCTCCCACGAATTAATCTGAAAAGCGATTATTTCAATGGAGAAATATCCAGCTTTTTACTTCATTTGTAGACAACTTCGACAAGCTGCAAAAATCACTAACGCTTACGATGGGGCGTCCCTTCCCCTCGAAAGCTAGCTAGCCATCCATGGCTAGACTCACGCAATTTTATTGCTTGCCTCAATACAAATTGAGCATTCTAAGAAGGTCACAAACAGATAAAGTACTTATGCAAGACATCAAGCACTTACTCTGGACCAACAGACGAACCTGCGGGTACAACAATTCCCCATTGAAATTGCTGAAATGCGTTGAAGAAAATAGCGTAAGCCTGACAGGACGTCAGGCTAGCTTTAGTTGGCCATGGATGGCCTGTCTAAAGCGTTAGCTATTTTCGAATAAGCATGAGGCTTACTCGCTTTGAAAGAGTAATTTCGTTGGGGCGGCAAGGGATGTCGAGAAGGGAAATGCTGTTGTTTCACTTTCGTCGGGTGTGGGCGAAGCGCCACGATTTTGATTCAATTCAAACGAAGTTTGGAAGCCGAGAGAACGCCACGACTTTAACTCAATCCAAACAAAGTTTGGAAATGAAACGACAAAACCACCAGCTTCAGCAACTAAATATCTACTAGGTTCTCTCCTAATTAGTGATAAAATATCCCCATCAGAATTACCGAGAAACTAGGTATTTATAGAAATGTTTATCCATCATGTTAACGACATCGACTGGCTAGTGATTACAGCTTTTGAAGAACTGAAAACGATGTTTATCGAAGAAGCAGGTGTTATCCCATCTTACTTCTCAAGCGCCAGCGAATTGAGCTTGATTGATCAAGCCAAGCGCAGTTATGGATATTTGCCTACATTCAACGGCGTAATCACCGATACCGGCACATTTCAAAGCCAAGATAACGAAGAAGATTTGAACCCACAGCTTGCCTGTTTAGTTGAGGGCCGTGGTCGGGTATTTATCTATCACGGCGGTTTTGTCGCTTTTGTGGATGACGAGCAAACCTTTATTACCCGAATGGACTGAAAGGGATTCAATAAGCTGAAATCGGCATCCCTAGCAAGAAAATAGGGTATCTCTACCAAGGATTGGCGCAAAGCTTATTTCATATGCCAACCTTTATTAATCAAATAGTTAACAGCTAAATCCATAGACAAAAAAGCCGCTTACCTCTGCAGGTATGCGGCTTTTTAATAATTAGCTATGAATTAACAGCTCACAATCGTTTGCGCCATTTTGCGTCTCAGGTAAGCAATTTGCTGCATGTGCGGTAAGTCTTTCGGGCAAGCATCTTGGCAACCCAGTAAGGTCATACAGCCAAACACACCATCTTGATTACCAATCACATGATAGAAATCTTCCGCTGTGCGGGTATCACGGCTGTCCATTTCAAAGCGGGCAATTTTCATCATCCCCACTGCACCAACAAAGGTATCTTTCATTTGTTTGGTTGCACAAGCAGAAACACACACACCACATTCAACGCAGCGTTCTAGTTCATATAACTTAGCCGCTTCGGCTGGGTCCATTGGGTTTTCTAAGCGGTGAATGTCGATATCATTACTGTCAGGTTGCAACCAAAGCTGTAAACGCTCAGCCAGCTCACGCATGAACTTACCTGTATTCACCGATAAATCGCCAATCAACTCAAAACCCGGTAATGGCATAAGTTTGATTTTTCCATCAGGGAAGTTAGCCGTTAAGGTGCGACACGCCAGTGTTGGCTTGCCATTAATCACCATGGCGCAACTTCCACAAATACCTGCACGACAAACAAAATCGAATTGCAATGATGGATCTTGCTGCTCACGTAACAAGTTCAATGCGATAAACACTGTCATACCAGGCGCTTCGGTTAACTCGTAAGTGACCATTTTTGGCTTATCGTTAGGATCTTGTGGATCATAACGAAAAATATCAAAACTGATAGTACGTGGGCTACTCATTACTTCTCTCCCGACACTGCACTAGTGTCACTTAATCTTTCATTACGAGGGCGTAATGTTTCAGGTAAATCGAATGGCATGATGGCTGCTTGTTTATCAAAGCGGTCGGCATCATCACCTAATTCAGCAAGAATTTCTGCAATCTGTGCTTCACGCGCTGCGGTATCAGGGTGTGCAACCGCATTATCATTACCATAGCCGCGATAGCCTGGTGGCAGCTCCATCTTCATCACATCAAGCTGCTCGTAACTTAGCTTAGGTTCTAGAGCATTTTCATCTGGCCAGGTTGATAATGTGCGGTTTAGCCACTCTTTATCGTTACGTTGCGGGTAATCTTCACGAGCATGAGCGCCACGACTTTCTGTGCGCGCATTAGCGCCACATGCAACGGTTAAGGCAACACGCAGCATACGTGGCACTCTTAATGCTTCGACAAGCTCAGGGTTAGCGTGACGTTTTTTACACTTAAGACCGATATTTTTACTGCGCTTAAGTAAGTCTTTTAACTCTGTCACTGCCTTTTCTAGTTCAGTGCCGTTACGGAAAATACCCACGTAATCCATCATAATTCGCTGCATAGCAAGCTTGATATCAAATACGTTTTCAGTACCTTCACCGACTAATAGCTCGTCAATTTCGCCTTGTAATTTTGACATGGTGTCATCGATGACTTGTGTATTAATCTCTAGGGTATTCTTCTCACAAAAATCGGCCACATACTTACCGATAATCATGCCGCCAACCACGGTTTCTGCTAGTGAGTTACCGCCTAAACGGTTAAAGCCATGCATATCCCAACAGGCTGCCTCACCGACACTGAATAAACCTGCAAGCTGCGGACTTTCACCGGTAGCATTAGTACGAATACCGCCCATTGAGTAATGCTGAGTCGGTCTGACTGGGATCCAATCTTTCGCAGGGTCGATACCAAGGAAGTTTTCACAAATCTCTTTTACTTCACGTAAGTTGGTTTCAACGTGTTGACGGCCAAGCAGAGTAATATCAAGCCATAAGTGTGGGCCATAAGGGCTATCAACCCCTTTACCTTTGCGCATATGCTCGGTCATACGCCGTGATACCACATCACGTGATGCGAGCTCTTTCTTTTCAGGCTCATAGTCAGGCATAAAGCGATGACCATCTTTATCACGTAATAAGCCACCATCACCACGACAGCCTTCAGTGGTTAAAATCCCTACAGGCACAATCGCTGTTGGGTGGAATTGCACCGCTTCCATGTTGCCTAAGGCGGCAACCCCCGTATCTAATGCCAATGCTTGGCCAATACCTTCACAGATGATTGCATTGGTAGACACTTCGTAAATACGACCATAGCCGCCAGTAGCAATAGTGGTTGCCTTGCCAATATAGGCACGTAATTCACCTGTAATTAAACAGCGTGCAATCACACCGTGACAGCGTTTGCCATCATGGATAAGTGATAAAGCTTCAATACGTTCATGAACAGGAATGTCCATTTCAATGGCTTTGTTATCTACTGCATATAACAATGAATGACCTGTACCGTCAGCGGTATAGCAAGTACGCCATTTTTTAGTCCCGCCAAAATCACGGGCATTAATTAAGCCATGGGCTTTTTCAGCTTCAGTAATCGTGACCTTTTCAGCATTCACTACCACTTGGCGATCGCCAGCAGTAATACGTGACCAAGGTACCCCCCAGTTAGCCAGTTCACGCACCGCTTTTGGCGCACAATGGGCAAACATTCTTGCTACGTCTTGATCGCAGCCCCAATCAGATCCTTTTACAGTATCTTGGAAATGGACATCTTCATCGTCCCCCATACCTTTAACTGTATTACCAAGGCTCGCTTGCATGCCGCCTTGAGCCGCTGCAGAGTGAGAGCGCTTAGCAGGGATTAGCGATAGCACCACGGTATCTAAACCACGTTCTTTTGAAGCAATAGCAACGCGCAAACCAGCAAGGCCTGCGCCAACGACTAATGAGTCTGTATAAATTATTTTCACGGGTATTCCTTAAATTCGATACGAGGTTAATGGCATATGTGACTCATTAACCTAAAACTCTTAAGCTTCTAGCTCGGCACAAAAGGAGTCACTGGTAACTCCAACGATTGACCAATCACGATGTAAGTCATCAAACTTGCGATACCAATAATCATCAAGTAAATCACCATAAACTTGGCAAGTTTTAACGCTGCCATACGTTTAGTGGTAATGCCCCACTTAACGGCAACACGGTATAAGCCGAACATGGCATGAATAACAACGGCAGGAAGCAGTAATACATACAGCATCCACACATCTTGGTGGTAAACACGTTCAGCCGATAAATGCGGACCAATCGCAGGATTAGTGATCATGTCGTATAGATGAACAGGCGCGAGGAAGAATAATAAAAAGCCTGTGATCAGCTGCCAGAACCAAATTTTTGTATCTTGGTGAGGCATGATTGTCATTTGACTACGCAGCGCTCGCCATTGCTGAATCTGAGCAGGAAAACGGCGCAAGGCAAATGCAGCATGAATAATCACCACAATTAACATGAAGGCAGAGATAAATTTGGTTAGTACTGGGAAGCCATGTCCAGTTTCACTGAATATTCCCCCTCTAAAAAGTGACCGACATGATAAAACGCCTCTTTACTGATTAGGATGCTCGACTCAAAATGCAAATGCATAATGATAAAGAAGCCCAATAGTAATCCAGTGGCACTTTGTAATTTATCCGCTCTGGCAGCCCAAATGGGGTTCAAGTACCCTTTTGACGATACGTCATGTATTTTTTGATTTTGTGTTTGTGATGAAGCTGTCATAGTTCTCATGCCTGTTAATGACATATTGCTGGTGATTTCAGCTTATCAGTTATCACTATTTCTCCTTGTGCTAGAAAATTAAATCGTGATCAAGCTCACCCTGCATTCACCGTCTTTTAGAAGTTGATCACAGTCACAGATTGTTCAAATTTAAGAACTCAAAATTTACCTTATGTTTCATAAATTTATCGTGACATTCAAACAAACGGATGAATATGATGATTTCATCATGGATATTAATAGCTTAAAGATTAACCAGTAGCAAAAGGTGTGAAAATGGCCCTTTCAATGCAATTGAGCAATATTTCACTATCAAATGCTGCTGTTTTACCCGCCAAGCAGGTACAATAGGCCATTAAATTATTCTCATAGGAAAACTCCATGCCTTGGATTCAACTTCGCATTAGTACTCACAGCGACCATGCCGACGCGCTTGGCGACCTCTTAATGGAGCAAGGTTCTGTCTCAATTACCTATGAAGATGGTAAAGACACGCCGATATTCGAACCCAAATTAGGTGAAACACCACTTTGGCAAGACACTATCGTGATTGCCCTGTTTGATGCTGGCACCGACTTAGCTCCGACAGTGAGCTTTTTAGAAACCCTGCCTTATCTAGGCAAAGGGTTTACACATAAAATCGAACAGATTGAAGATAAAGATTGGGTTCGTGAATGGATGGACAGCTTTCACCCGATTAAATTTGGTAACCGCTTATGGATCTGCCCAAGCTGGCGTGATATTCCTGAGCCTGATGCTGTTAACGTTATTCTTGATCCAGGTCTTGCCTTCGGAACAGGTACCCACCCAACTACAGCATTATGTTTAGAGTGGTTAGATAGCTTAGATTTATCTGATAAAGAAGTGATCGATTTTGGATGTGGCTCAGGTATTTTAGCCATTGCAGCACTAAAACTTGGCGCTAAAACAGTTACTGGTGTCGATATTGATTATCAAGCGATTGATGCATCAACTGCCAATGCAGAACGTAACGGCGTTGCAGATAAATTAGCGCTATATTTACCAGAGAACCAACCTGACAATCTGCAAGCGGATATCTTGGTTGCTAACATTCTTGCGGGTCCTTTACGTGAATTAGCGCCTTTAATTGCAGAAAAGGTTAAAACAGGCGGTAAATTAGCCCTATCTGGTCTCCTACAAGAGCAAGCAGAAGAAATATCACAATTTTACAGTCAATGGTTCATCATGGATGAAGCGGCTCACAAAGAAGACTGGAGCCGCTTGACAGGTACACGTAAATAACGGTAAAGGCAGTACACCCCTTATGGCAGCTAGATCTCTGCCAAAAGGGGCTATTACGACTCCCCAACTAAAAGTCAAGAAAAAAGTTACATTTAGTTCATTTATTGACCTTTTCAGCAGCGCAAAAAAGGGCTAATATAGCGCCCCTTTGACGAGCAAGGTGATTAACTCAATGCAAATTGGCCCTTATCAACTGAGCAATCAGCTGATCGTGGCACCAATGGCAGGTGTCACCGATCGCGCTTTTAGAAACCTCTGTTTACGCTATGGCGCAGGCCTAGCAGTATCAGAAATGCTTTCATCGAATCCTGATGTTTGGGATACAGATAAAAGCCGCCAGCGCATGATGCATTCTGGTGAAGAAGGTATTCGCTCAGTACAAATTGCAGGTGCAGATCCTGATTTAATGGCAAATGCCGCCCAGTTCAACGTTGAACAAGGTGCGCATATCATTGATATCAATATGGGCTGTCCGGCAAAAAAAGTGAATAAGAAGCTTGCAGGCTCGGCATTAATGCAAGATCCCCAGCTAGTGAAAGAGATTTTACAGGCTGTTGTTAGTGCAGTTGATGTCCCTGTAACACTTAAGATCCGCACAGGTTGGCAACCTGAACATCGTAATGGTGTTGAAATTGCCCACATTGCTGAAGATTGTGGTATTGCATCGCTCGCCGTTCACGGTAGAACGAGACAATGCATGTATAAAGGCTTTGCCGAGTACGACACGATTAAAGCAATAAAACAAAATGTCTCAATCCCTGTTGTTGCTAACGGAGATATCGACAGTCCTGAAAAGGCTAAGTTTGTCTTAGATTACACAGGCGCCGATGCTTTGATGGTAGGACGAGGAGCCCAAGGCAGACCGTGGATTTTTAGAGAAATTCACCACTACTTGGAAACAGGTAAAAAATTACCGCCAGTTGAGGCGAGCGAGCAACGAGAAATCATGCTCGAACACCTGAACAAATTGTACGAATTGTACGGCGAATACAAAGGTGTCCGATTTGCGAGAAAGCATATGGGATGGTACCTAAACCAAGAAGAACAGCGACAATTCCGTGCTGACTTCAATAGGCTTGAAACCGCTGAACAGCAATATTCCCTTGTGGAATGTTACTTTGATGAATTAGTAAATTTTTAATATAAAGAGCAGAATAGAATGTTTGATCAGACAACTACTAACACAGAAGTTCACCAGCTAACCGTAGGTAAGATTGAAACCGCTAACGGTACAATCAAGCCACAACTATTACGTGACGCAGTAAAGCGTGCAGTAACAAACTTCTTCTCTCAGTTAGACGGTCAAGAAGCGTCTGAAGTATATGAAATGGTTTTAAGC
Organism: Shewanella sp. ENK2; assembly: GCF_043568515.1. Classification (NCBI taxonomy): domain Bacteria; kingdom Pseudomonadati; phylum Pseudomonadota; class Gammaproteobacteria; order Alteromonadales; family Shewanellaceae; genus Shewanella; species Shewanella sp. ENK2. The sequence continues at coordinate 1,389,809 of NZ_CP171406.1, forward strand.
GAAGTTGAAGCACCATTACTAGACATCATCATGCAACACACTCGTGGTAACCAAACACGTGCTGCGAACATGTTAGGTATCAACCGTGGTACTTTACGTAAGAAATTAAAAAAATACGGCATGAACTAAGAAGCGATTCTTAATTCGTTGTATTTAAAAGGGTTAATCAGCAATGATTAGCCCTTTTTTGTTAATAGTTACACGCATGGTTACAAACAGTCATTTTTCATTCATTAGAAAAAGTCGTGTGAAGTCTAAATGGCTATGATTAAATGGATTTAAGCTTTTCTCTTATAAAAGATCTAAAACTCATGACATTAGCGTTTTACAAGGTACTGTTTGTTTCATTAATGATGCTTGCCCCCATTTCATCATCTATTGCTTCCAATAGCAGTTGGCTCTACCAACAAAAACTAGACCCCATGACAGACCAGTCTATCAATACAACCTCTGTTTCAAGTACAAGTAGAAAAGGGCTACTTACTGTTAGATGCACAAACAATGAAGCATTAGAGATCTTTTTCTCATTAGGGCGTTATCAGTTTTTAGGTGACCAAATATTTAAGACTAAATACCGAGTTGATAAACATAAAGCGGTAACTATTGAATCAAGAGCCTCAACTAAGGGTACCTCAGCATTTATCGTCGATTATTACATTTCTAAAATGCTGCCCTCACTGAAAAGCGGTGAGAACTTATTAATTGAATTTAAAGACTACAACAATACACCGCGCCTAATTCAATTTCCTCTTAAAGATTCTTTATCGGCATTAACTAGATTAGAAAGTAACTGTGCTAAAGGTTTAACTAATGCTGAATCAGCTCTTGCACGCCATACCGCCATAGTTTCAAAACCAGCCCCCACAATAGTGACTGAACAAGCTAAAATTTATGAGAGAATGATAAGATCTACAATCCAGAGATTTATGCCTAGAGGCACACAAAATCAGAACTGTAAGATTTCACTTTCAATAAACTACAAAGGCGTGGTTACTAAAACCAACATAATTTCTGGCGATGGTGACGTTTGTTTATATGCGAAGGAAGCTATTAAAAAAGCTAAAAAACTGCCTATGCCAAACAACCCTGATGTTCACGAATTGCTAAAAAATATTGAACTAACAATAACTAATAAATACTAGAAACCCCACCTAAGCGTAATAACAAGCTACCTATTTGCACATCGAGTAACGCCAAACGTCTAGCCTCAAGCCTATCTAGGCGCTTAAAGCCTCTTGCAAACTTGGCCGTATGTTTGCCTTTCGGTTTAATCGGGTGGCTAGCTGATAGTATATCTTGGTCGGCTTGCTTACCCCATATCTGCTTACGTTGCTTTCTGGTTGCTCTGGTTAACCGCTGGAGTGGCGATTCAGACTGGCAACGGTAGGACAAATCCAAGCACTCACGGAAAGCCCAGCCATTAACAGCTCCATAAAGTCTAAGTCGCTTTTTAGTGCAACAAGGACAGATAATTGTCACTCTTGGGTATCGTGTATCATCCCACATCAATGGCACAGGGAAATCATCCTATTCTGTATTGACAAACATTAACACACAGGCAAAATTTTGATCTCTATTCACTTTGCGGTGAGTTGGGTAATCCTTACCACGAGTTAAGCTCAACTCTATACTGTCTTGGACTTGCTACTTAACTTGCTATTAAGCTTAAATCGATATCGCTTCATCACTAAATTCTCAATCACCCAATACAAACCTGTTAGCGACAGAATCAACATCATTAATCCAAATACCCAGCTAAAGGGATTATTAAAACTGCCTTGGTGCAGGTAATCCATAAAGTGCAGTTTAAACATCAAATCGGCTAAATCAGTGTGGTCATTTTTATGGCCAACTAATCGACCATTTATGCCGTTAATGTAAATACGTGTATTCAAATCATCATTGATGCTGACTTGCCACAATGGGTTACATTCTTTTGGCCACTCTTTAAAGTTAGTAGATAATTGTCGGTGACTCATTATCTCGCCTGCTCCGGTATAACTTTGCAAGGCTATGGATTCTGCCAATTCGACATCAATAAGGACTTCTTTACCACTATATGCATCAACTACGACTTGTTGTTGGCAATTATGCTGATATTGCTGTACTCGCTCGTCTAATAAATACATAGGTCGGTCATTAAGCATAATAGTGCTGACCTGCTCCATCGGCTTATATCGCTCGAGAATAGACGATAAAGGCTCGAGATCATGACTGCCAAATGAAGTTAAATCGAGCGGCGCTATACTGCGATAATAATGAGTGCCTTTAAGGTCTTCACTTGGGGTGATATTGAAATAAATCCCTGTCCCTAGCCAGATTAATAATTGAATGCTAACAATAGTGCCCAACCAATAGTGACAAAACCTCAGCCAACGTTTTAGGTTTTTGGTTTTCATTAGCTGTACCTCTTACGGCGTTGCCAAATCAATATCCCACCAGCGAATACAGCTATAAACGATCCTATCGCTGTATAAAATAATAAGGCGTTATCAATGGCTTCACCGTTGTCATAATCCATTATGTGCCACTTCCAAAATAGGTCGAACCAACGCCAATATTCATGACGCCTTGTCACCACATCGCCTGTCTGCGCCGATATATACAGTGTTGATTGGGCAATATCATCAAACCTGATTTGCCAGACAGGTAAATGTCTTGCAGCTAATTCTGACGGAGCTTGAGTGGTGAGTAACTTGGTTAAAACGATACTTGTAGAAGGTGAGATTGCATCCTGATGTTGAAATGTTAATGCAATGGCTTTTGCTTGCGCTTCGGTAATACTGCCAAACGGCTGGCCAGATTGCGCGTTAATCAATAATGACTTTTCTGGTAACTTAAGTTGATACACCATTTGTTTAAGTAAGGGTTTTACAATGACAGCTTGAGCATCTGGGTAAGCTTGATAAAGCTCAGAAATGGGGTAAGAGATTGAAGATGGTGATATTTTATCAGCTTGTTTCACTGCAACATGATCGCTGCGGATAAAACCAATATCCATCAATACAAAATAACTGCCAGTAAAGCCCCATATAATAATTGGAACTGCAAATATCAACATGAGCCATCGGTGAAGAAACTGAGCTGAGGAGACCTTCTTAAGGGTTTTATTGACTGCTTTTTTGGTATTCAAAATAACAAATTGCCTGTGTTTTATTATTCTATTTTTGAGTGAATAGGGTTTCTCACAACAGTGAGCAAATTAATTCAGAAAAAACTAACTTACCGTAAAATTGACCATAAAACAGCATTTAAATAAAGACCAAACTTGCTCGCTTTACTCTTGGACCTGCCCCCACCATTTCTTATCTTAATTAGCTTTGATTTATTGTAGAGATAACAAATATGTTTAAATGTGCATGACTAAAAATAAAATATTAAAACTAAAAAATATAACAAATCACAAGGATTGAGAATGAGTCGATTAAGCCAACTTGGCGCTGTTATCACAGCGCTTGTGAGTTTTATGCCTTCAGCAAATGCGAGTTATCCCCAGTTACCCGAAGGTGTATCTAATAACGCCGTAGCCAAAGTGACGACAGCAAAAGGCGACTACTTATTGAGTTTTACTGGCTTGGCTGAGGGTAAAGATTATCAAGCAGTGCATAACAAGGTTTGGGGGTTAATCTTTCTGCGTCTAATCCACAATGGCAGCCTTTAAACCCAGTTCCTTTTGTTGCGCCATTAGCGGGTCGTCTTGCTTCAATCGCTGTGGGGCTTAATGATAAAGCTTATGTTTTTGGCGGTTATACTGTGGCTAAAAACCATGAAGAAATAAGCACTGTCGATAACTACCAATTTGATGTGCTGACTAATCAATACCAACGCATTGCTGACATGCCAGTAGCTGTTGATGACACTGCTGCCAGCGTTTATCAGCAGCGTTATATCTACTTATTTGGTGGCTGGCATAACGACGGCAATGTTAATTTGGTTCAAGTTTACGACACTAAAACAGATACGTGGGAGCAAGCAAGTCCTATCCCAGCTCCTGCCGTATTTGGTCAAGCTGTCGCCATGAGTGGCAATAAAATCGTGTTATGTGATGGTGTAAAAGTGCAGGCAAATATCGGTAAACGCCGCAACTATCAGTCATCGCCAGTGTGCTTGTTTGGTAAAGTGAATCCAGAAAATCATTTAAGAATAAGCTGGCAATTATTGCCGCATTATTCGATCAGTGAACAGGCTGCCAAGCTTAATAAAGCACCAACAGCCACTGCACATTACCGTATGGCTGCCACAGGAATCAGTGATTCATCTGAAGGGCAAGCAATCTTTATGGCTGGCAGTAATAACCCATACAATTACAGCGGCATCGGCTATAACGGCGACCCGAGCGCCCCTCATAATGTTCAATACACATTTGATTTTAAATCTATGCAATGGTTAACGCCTGTAACGCTTAATGTACCCAGCATGGATCATCGTGGCTTAATTTGTCACCATGATCAGTTGCTTCGCATCGGTGGCATGCTTGAGCAGCAACAAGTCAGTAAACAGGTGTTAGTGAGCCCACTAATAAATGGGCAAAAGTGTACTCAGTAAGAGATACTCGCCTTAAAATTATGTGATCCAACTAACAATTACTCATCAATATGATTGCCCAACCAAAAGATGCATTTAAAATACAGGTATTAACTTATTGCATCTTTTGGAGCAACCATGCCTTCTACTCGCTTTGAGCAATTACAAGCTTTGCCAATACCCGCTTTAATTGACCATTTAGAAGCAACGCATCACCAATACGTGCGTGAAACAGCGCCGCTGCTAGTTGAATACTCGCAAAAAATGGTGCAAGTCCATGGTGAAGATTATGCAGAGGTTAAACCATTAGCCATGCTAATTGGTGCGCTGATTGCTGATTTGATGCCGCATTTAATGAAAGAAGAACAGATTTTATTCCCTGCGATGAGAAGGCTCGCTGCTGGCGAAGAAGTGAATGGTTGCTTTGGGCATATTGGTAATCCAATTAATGCCATGGAGCATGAACATGATCATGCTGGCAGTGTTTTACAACAGTTACGCGAACTCACCAATAACTACCAAGTTCCTGAAGGAGCATGTAGCACTTGGCAAAAATGCTACAAAACCTTGGCTGAATTTGATGCTGATTTACAAGTCCATATTCATACTGAAAATGAATTACTGTTTCCAAAAGCACTCGCAATCTAAACCTTAACCCGATTGGTTAAGTAAAAAGTTTCATCAGGTCCTTGGCTCTCGCTCCCCCAGCAGAGCCATTTTTTTGCTTTTATACTAATGCCATTCAACAGCTCCAGCGTAATTTCATTTCTCAAGGCGTTATAACAGCTTTGACTAACGCGCTATAACCACAAAATATGCCTGTCACCACAGCGAAATCCTCACAGTTTATCTTCAAAGCAATGTGTGCTTAACTAATAAACAGTATGGTTAACAGTTAAACAGCTTGTTTAAGCTATAAGCCATGCATATTGTAATAATGGTTCTGGAGAGTCAGCATGGAAAAAGCTGGGGTATTTATTGCCACAGATGGCACAACATACATAGACAAGAAACGTCACTTTTGGTGGCTGTCATTATTGATCCCCACCATTGCTGTCGCAGGGCCTTTGCTATATCAAACCTATCAGCAAGAAATTTTTCTATGGTTGTTTTTTGCAGTGGTCTATATGTTGTTTCCCTTAATTGATTATGTCATGGGAGAAGACACCAGTAATCCACCTGAATCAGTTATTCCTGCACTCGAATCCGACCCATTTTACGCTCGAATTACACGGTTAAATGTGTTTGTCGTACTGGCAACATTCATCTATTGTGCTTGGTTTGTTGCCAATTATTCCCTTAGTTATTCCGGATACTTAGCCGTTGCCTTGTTGGCAGGCAGCATAGGTGGTCATGGGTTAAATATTGGCCATGAACTCGGACATAAACGTAAAAATATAGACAAATGGTTGGCCAAGATTGTGTTGGCTCCTGCAGCTTACGGTCATTTTTTTATTGAGCATAATCGTGGTCATCATAAACATGTGGCCACACCAGAAGATCCCGCTTCAGCTCAAATGGGAGAAAGCATCTATCGATTTGCACTGCGAGAGCTCCCTGGCGCTATCATGCGTGCTCACCAAATCGAAAAGTTACGGCTCAACAAGGCAGGAAAATCCTCCTTGAGTTTACACAATGAGTTTTGGCAGGCCATGCTATTAACATTTTCGCTATTTATTGGTTTGGTGATCTGGTTAGGTGTATCAGTCATTCCCTATCTGCTCATTTGCGCTTTTTGGTCTATGTGGCAGTTAACCTCGGCAAATTATATTGAGCATTATGGCCTATTAAGACGTACGCTACCCAATGGTCGTTATGAGCCTCCGCAGCCTCATCATAGTTGGAACAGTAATCATATTTTCTCCAACTGGGCACTGTTTCATTTACAACGCCATTCTGATCACCACGCCAATGCAACACGCAGTTACCAATCATTACGACATTTCGATGACTTACCAACACTGCCAAGCGGCTACTTTGGTATGTATGGTCTGGCTTATATTCCTTGGTTGTGGTTTAAAGTGATGGATATACGACTATTAGCAACCACTGGTGGCGATGCAAGTAAAATCAATATGCTTGCCAGCAAGCGGCAACATCTCATTGAAAAATATAAGATGGTGATACAACACCCTACTGATTAACTATCAATGCATTGAATTAAGTGGCTAGCAATGCGAACAAAACTAAACCGTTAATATAAAGACATATCGTAAAAGCCCAGCAATTGCTGGGCTTTGTCATGTGTAAGTACACTTAATTTCTTTATGCTTTAGCTCGGCCATGTATCCATTGATACAATGCAGGTAAAACAAACAAGGTGAGAATAGTCGATGAAATAATACCGCCAATAACCACTGTCGCAAGTGGACGTTGCACTTCAGCACCGGTGCCAATATTAAGCGCCATCGGCACAAAGCCCAGTCCTGCCACTAATGCTGTCATTAACACAGGACGTAATCTAATCAATGCACCATCAACAATTGCATTTAATAGTTCGCCTTTTTCTTGGTGAAGTTGACGGATAAAGCTCAGTAATACCAATCCATTAAGTACAGCCACACCCGATAAAGCAATAAAGCCTACTCCAGCAGAAACAGACAATGGCATGTCTCTTATCCACAATGAAATGACCCCACCAGTTAAAGCCAGCGGAATACCGGTAAAAATAATCAACGCATCTTTTACAGAGCTAAACGCCATAACTAATAAACCTAAGATAATAGCTAAGGTCAAAGGCACCACAATTGATAATCGTTGACTGGCTGATTCAAGCTGTTCAAACGTTCCACCATATTCAAGCCAATAACCTGCTGGAATATCCACTTGTTCGGCAATGTCTTGCTTGGCTTCAGCGACAAAAGATCCCAGATCGCGGCCACGAACATTTGCAGTAACCACAATGCGGCGTTTACCATTTTCGCGACTGATCTGATTTGGCGATGGCGCAATAGATAAACTTGCGACTTCCGATAAAGGAACAAACTCACCAGATGGCATCACTATTGGTAAATTGTGTAAGTGCTCGACATCTTTACGGATATTTTCAGGCAATCGAGTCACTATTTTGAAACGGCGATCGCCTTCAAAAATCAATCCGTTCTCATCTCCGCCAATCGCTGTCGCCACAAAATTTTGCAATGCTTGTACTGATAAACCATATTGAGCAAGCGCCATTCGGTCAGGCTGAATCGACAACATTGGCAAGCCTGTCACTTGCTCGACTTGTAAATCCGTCACACCGTCTATCTTCTCTAACACTTCATGAATGTCATTAGCTGAAGTTAATAACTGCTGTAAGTCATCACCCACCACTTTAATCCCCAAATCGGCACGCACGCCTGATATGAGCTCATTAAATCGCATCTCAATGGGTTGAGTTAGCTCAAAATTATTACCAGGTTGCCCCGAAACAGACTCCACAATATCAGCCGCTAACATTTCATGGCTCATTTTAGGATCAGGCCATTCATTACGAGGTTTTAGCATGATGAAAGTGTCGGCAATATTGGGCGGCATAGGATCATTCGCCACCTCAGGCGTTCCTATTTTAGAGAACACGTTTAAGACTTCTGGAAAGTGCTTAATACGATCTTCCAATAGTAATTGCATCTCCACAGATTGCTCTAAACCAGTACCTGGAATACGAATAGCCTGCAGCAATATATCCTCTTCATTAAGCTGTGGAATAAACTCTGAGCCTAACGTCGTCGCCAGCCAAATAGAGAAGGCCACAAGGGTTAGGGCTGCACTTAATACCAACCAACGTAATTTCATCGCAAGCAAAAGGAGAGGCTTATAAACCGATTTACTTAATGCCATTACTCGGCTTTCTTTTTCGTTGATTTTACCCGTCATGAATAACGCGACAGCCGCTGGCACTAGGGTTAACGATAAAACCAATGCCGCTAATAACGCCATAACAACCGTAGCAGCCATAGGATGGAACATTTTTCCTTCCACGCCCGTTAAACTAAATAGCGGGATATACACCACAGTGATAATCAATACACCAAATAAGCTTGGACGAATCACTTCGTTAGTGGCTTCGTATACCAGTTGCAACCTTTGTTTACGTGCTAAAACCTGCCCGCCATTTTGCGCCTGAGCTTGACCTAAACGGCGTGTGGCATTTTCTACAATAATCACTGCACCATCGACAATAAGGCCAAAATCTAACGCCCCTAAACTCATTAAGTTTGCCGAAACACCTGCTTGTACCATGCCAGTCATCGTTGCCAGCATTGCCAATGGAATAACTGCAGCAGTGATTAATGCAGCCCTAGCGTTACCAAGTAGGATGAATAGCACCACAATGACCAGCAATGCGCCTTCAACGAGGTTTTTCTGCACCGTATGGACTGCTTTATCAACTAAGGTCGTGCGGTCATAGACCGCTTCTACTTTAATCCCTTCAGGTAATGACGCCTTGATATCCTCAAGCTTACTTGCCACCGCCAAAGACACTTGACGGGAGTTTTCCCCCACCAGCATCATTGCACTACCTAGTACTGTTTCTTTACCATCACGTGTTGCAGCGCCCGTTCTCAGCGCTTTACCGATACCAACATCGGCAACATCACTAATAAACACTGGCGCATTATCAATATGCTTAACAACAACTTGTTCAATATCATTAATCGAAGCAAGTTGCGCCGCTGAACGTACAGTCAGCTGCTGCCCTTCTCGCTCAATAAAACCTGCACCACGGTTACTGTTATTAGTTTCAATGGCTAATTTAATATCAGCAAAAGCGATGCCATAAGACAGCATCTTCATTGGATGCGGTGTAATATGATATTCCTTGTCAAAACCACCGATGGTATTAATTTCTGTCACACCAGAAACTTGGGCTAATTGCGGTTTGATAATCCAATCTTGGATCTCTCGTAGCGCAGTCGCATCATATTCACGGCCATTGGCTTGCTGTGCGTCAGGTAAAGCTTCAATGGTATACATGAAAATCTCGCCAAGGCCGGTAGAAATTGGCCCCATTTCTGGCTCGATATCACTAGGCAATTTTCCTTTAATTCCATTTAATCGTTCACTAATAAGATTACGGGCAAAATATAGATCCGTGCCCTCATCAAATACCACTGTCACTTGTGATAAACCATATCTCGACAGTGAGCGGGTATAGGCAAGATTCGGTATGCCCATTAAGGCATTTTCAATGGGGTAAGTGATTCTTTGCTCGGTTTCTTGCGGTGAATAACCTTCTGCTCGGGTACTGATTTGCACCTGCACATTGGTAATATCAGGCACCGCATCAATCGGCAATTTTTGATAACTCCAAAGCCCCACTGCAACTAGCAGCAGCGCTAAAAACATCATCATCCAGCGTCGGCTAATAGCAAGACGCAAAACAGATTCAATCATTTGCATCTCCTTTTAGTGAACGTGGCCAGCACTAGACTTTTCAAGATCGGCTTTTAATAAAAAGCTTTTTTCGACCGCATACTCTTCACCTTCTGCTAGACCAGATAACAGCTCTGTCTTCTGACTGTCTTTTTTACCTAATGTTACGATGCGTTTTTCAAAGCCTTCTTCATTTCTGACAAAAACAACCTGCTGACCTTCCATAATTTGTATGGCGCGATTATCAATGGCTAACGCGACGTTGTGCTTACTAAGGGTCACTTCACCCGATAATAAGGCACCAACAGTCCAATGCCCTTCAGTGTTATCGAGTGGTACACGCGCACGTAAATACGCCTCGTTACCCATTGGGTTTAACAAGTATTGAATGGTTGAAGTCGTCCTTAATTGCTCAAAGTTCACACTGAGTTTTTGCCCAACAGCAACTCGGTTTTTTTGACCATGAAAGACTTGGAACTCTCCCCATAGTTGGCTGCTATCGACAATGCTCACTAATGTTTTATCACTTACCATTTCGCCGACATTGCCGTGACGACTTACTACGACACCACTAATTGGCGCAGTAATCCCATAGCGTTTCAAACTCGCATTAGACTCAATTTCAGCAATCTTTTGCCCTGCTTGTACTTTATCGCCCACCTCGACAGTTAACTTGGTGATTAAGCCCGCAAATCGTGCACTGACATGACTCACATTTTGCTCTGGTAATACAGTGCGGCCATATAAAGTAAGTACTTTTTTGATTTCACCCGCCTGAGCTGAATCAGTCATAACCCCAGAAATGGCCATTTGCTCAGCACTGATGTGCACTTGCCCTTCTTCATGCTCATCATGGCCGTGCTCATCTTCGTGATCATGTTCATCTTTGTGGCCATGGCTGTCTTTATGTCCTTCTTGATGATCATGTTCATCTTGATGTAACTCGTTATGGCCATGATTGGATTCTGAATGTTGTTCTTCATGCTGATGCTCAGTAGACGCCTGGACTGATACTGACAATACTAACGCCATCAATACCGCTAGACTGCGAGCGAATAAGTGATTAAAAATACTTTGGTTCATGGTTAAAATCCTTGGAAATCACGGAAAAAGGAATGCTGAGATGCGGGTAAGGGTTCGGCAATTAATTGCTCAATATCAACACCAAACCGTAGAGCTGAAGCCGCAGCGTCTATCATTGCTCGTCGTGAAAACAATAATTCCTCTCTTGCAGTTAAATAATCAAGGTAACTGTAGAGCCCCTGCTCGTAAGCGACTTGCGTATCTTCTAAGGCCAAAGTTAAGGTAGGGATAATGCGGGTTTGTAAGCGGTTAACCGTCATAATAGCTTGCTTGCGGCTGGCATAAGCGCGATACAGCTGAGCATACAATTCTCGCAAAGCGATATCTCGATTAATCAGTACCTCATCTTTTGCGGCTTGCGCTGCTATTACAGCTCCGGTATTTCGATCGCCACTGAACAAAGGCACACTAAACCCTGCTGATAGAGCCGTATCATTGGTTTGTTGCATTTGTTTAACGCCAACAGACCAACTGACATCCGTGCTAGATTGCGACTGAGCAAAACGCAACTCAGCTTGTTTCAATTGCGCCTGAGTTAAATACGCCTCAATCGCAGGGCTGTATTTCACTTTTTCAAATAACGGCGTTAATGCCACGTCATCAGTAAACTCAAATAAACTGCCTTCGAGGCTGGCATAATTCACCTGAGATTCACCCCACATCATACTGAGTGCTAACTTAGCGTACTCAAGTTGATGCAACTGTGTTTCGGCAACTAATTGGTTATTAAACACAGCGGCTTGCGCTCGTTTGACTTCAGCATCTGGCGTCAAACCTGTTTGAGCTCTAAGCTCAACAACGGTTAATGTTTCTTCTGCTAGTGCGAGTGCATCGTCAGCAAGTTGTAATCTTGATTGCGCAGCTAACACATCAATGTAACGACGCGTTGCTTCAGAAAGAATACCTAAGCCTGCAATTTTCTGTTCGGCATCCAGTAAGGCACGTTTTTTAGTCACTATGCCTGAACGCGCATCCAGTTTATCGCCTAGCTCGATGACAGATGATAAGGACACTGTCATTTCAGCACTCTCGATACCTTGGAATTCGCCTGTTCCAGCGACATTCTCAAGTTCGAAACCTAACTCGAACCCTGGTGCTAACGCCTGAGTTTGCGCTTCACCATCTAATGCTTGTTGTCTAAATTGAAAAACCTTCAGCGAAGGATGCTGTAATTGAACTCGCTCTATTACGGTTTGTAACGTCAACTTTTCAGGCGCTGCACTCTGTTCAGCATAGACTGTTACGGGTAATAACACCGACAAGCCAAGTAAGCTGCAACATAAAACAGGAAACAGCACAGCACGCTGTTTAAAGCGACTTGTATTATAAAACATCAAAGATAAGCCTCGATTTAATACAAAAAATAACCCTAACTGAGTGTTCCTAAGTCATAGGAAAACGCAGTAGGCTTGAGCAAATTTAAGGGTTACATTTGCTCACTAGAATAATATTTTTGATTAAAAGCTCAGGCTTGAGGAGGTCGTAAAAAGCTAAAGTATGGGGATTCAGCGGCAGTAGAAGTAAACGTAAATGCCACATAATCAGAATGGACTAGCTCATTTGCTATTGTGTTTGTAGGATGCATCAAGGTCATGCAACAAGAGCAGCAATTATCAGTACACTCGGCACAATCATCAACATGAATAACAACAGTGCCATCATCACACAACTCTGTATCGCTGTAGCCAAGAGGATTATCTATATCAAGAGCATCATGATTAATAACTGCTAATTCAGTTACTTGACCCTTACTGTTATCGTCTGAACTATTGCCACAATCCTGATGCTCTAGCGCACAGTTGTCTGACATCGCTGCCACGGATTGCATCGCAAAAATCATGATCAACAAAACCCGCGCCAGCATAGCTGGAGACATAGTGATGATGGTTTTTAGCTTACGATAAAAACTTAACATGAGCGCTTAGGCGATAACCTGTATGAAGCTATTAACAATTAGGTGAATTAGTAACACCTGTAACGTGCAAGTGTAAGCGAAACAATGATAAAACACTATGAGGTTTACCCACACAATGTCAGATTTGGAATAAAAAGAGTCAGAAACCTCGTTGACCGCACAATATTGATTATGATTTATCCATAAACATATTAGTTAACTTAAGCGATAATATAGGTAACTAATTAAAATTATTAAATTAATTTTCTTATTTCTTGTAACTGCTCAATTTCAATATGAGGTAATATGTGTCGAGCCTGACCTTGCTCATTTGGATTCAGATTTAACCACAAGCTTTGACAACCAGCTGCACGAGCGCCCAAAACATCGCTAATTGGATGATCGCCAATATGCAATAAATCCCCATGTAGTATCTCAAGATGTTGGCAACTCAAATCGAATAAATCACTGTATGGCTTCATCTTCACACCGTGTCCGGGATGCACAACAAACTTGAGCACGTCATCTAACCCAACGCGACTAGCATCGACATTACCATTGGTGATCCCAATCAGCGGATAATGGTTCCCTAACTCTGCCAGTAGAGAGATAACACTGTCGTCTACTTTAAAATCACTACGATGGAAACGAAAACATTCCAAACCTTGTTGCGCACCTTGGCTGGCTTCTAGCTCAGTGTAATCCCATTGAATGAGCGCCTGACGTAGCACTTCATACCTTGCAGCGGTCGTATCATGGGCTAGCTCTTCATGGCCAGCTATCACTTGCGATTTCAGTTCTCGCCACTGAGTAATTCCCCAACCTTCAGGGACGCTAAAGTGCTCTTGCATGAACAATGATAATGCGGATTCTGCTTTAATAATGTGGGGCGCGTTATGGTACAAGGTGTCATCTAAGTCAAAACTGATTGCCTTAAAAGGCCTAAGTCGCAAATATTGTTTCATTATTTCTCCTTAGCTTTTTTTGCCCTAGGGTGAGCTCCATCATAAACCTTCGCTAAATGCTGAAAATCAAGGCTGGTATAGATTTGGGTAGTGGATAAGTTAGCGTGCCCTAATAGTTCTTGCACGGCTCGTAAATCTGCACTTGATTCAAGCATATGCGTTGCAAAGGAATGTCGCAATTTATGAGGGTGAACTTTTGCCGATAAAGATTGAGTTTGGCCCCATTTTTTCATTCTGAGTTGAATGCTGCGATGGGACAATCGCTTGCCTTGCTGACTAACAAACAAAGCATCACCAGTATCAGCTTTGACCAAATCATGACGACACTCGCACCAAACATTGATTGCAGCTAGCGCCATTTTTCCTATCGGTACCACGCGCTGCTTACTGCCTTTACCCATCACTTTGACTTCGTTTTGGCTTAAATCGATATCTGCCACATTTAAACTTGCAAGTTCAGCTAAACGTAAGCCACTGGAATAAAACAATTCCATAATGGCTTTATCTCGTTTACTTAACGGGTCATCCGCATCAATATCCAATAAATGGCTGACGGCGTCTAAATCCATGTTCTTAGGTAAGGGCTTAGCCTGTTTAGGAGCATGTAATGTTTTAGCTGGATTGGTTTTTATCACTTGTTCACGAACAAGAAACTCAAAAAATTGTTTAAGTGATGATGAACACAATGATAGAGAGCGTGGGCTTAATCCTTTGCGATGCAAAGATGATATTACTCGTTGAAGCTCGTCTCTGGAGACAGTTAACCAGCCGTCATCAAATGCCTCTAATGACGTCCCTTGAGGCTGTTTAAAAAGAATCTCACCTGCTCGCACAAGTTCGTAACGGTAATTTCTAATGGTATGAGGAGACAACTGTCTTTCAGAGTGAAGGTAACGTTCAAAACTGGCTAACCAACTCGGTTGTTGCGCCATTATGCTACCTCCATTCTTTTTATAGCGTTTATCCAAACAAACACGGGGGTGCCCCTATAATCATAAGGGACTGATTTAAAACTTTGGCAGCATATGATCAAGCAAATCTCTGATTTGTTTAAAAAACAAATGATCCATTTCAGGATGAAAATGAGCAGCATCAGCTGACGCTACACCAAAAATCACCTGACCATTTTCATCAGACAGTTTAGTTAATGCAACGGAGCCCACTTCACTGCCAAACAAACGTTTTGATTCAGATTGAGTCAGGCGACCAAAATAAAAACCTTGTTGGATACGTTGACGCCAAATATTTGCTAATTCACTGTCGATATCGTGAACCGTAATTAAACGAACATGAGTGAATCCAAACTGCCCTTTTAGCTGCTCAGACAATATTTGCCTTAACTCACCTAGATCTTCGCACTTTAAAATACTCAGCGATAACGCACTGTTGAACCTGAAAATCTTTTCGTTTTCAGTGGCGATTTTCATTAATGACGTAATTTCTTCTTCTAATTGCGTGACTCGAGAACGCAATAAATCTTGGCGTTTCTCGACTAAAGAAACCGTACCACGCTCATGGTGAGAGACACGCATTGCCAGTAATAATTCAGGGTAACGATTGAAAAACTCTGGATTATCAAGCAAGTATTCGCGGATCATCAATTCATCAATTGGCATAGCTTCTAATGGTAATTCTGTGCCAAGTAATGCGGCAGATTCAGCATTGTCTTCGAGAAGTTTTTTAGTACGGGTTACATCGTTCATAACTGAATTTGTCCATCAAATACATGTTCAGCAGGTCCAGTCATCCACAATGGTTTCCCTTCTCCTTCCCAATTAATGGTAAGGCGACCTCCAGGCAGGTCAACTTTGACCTGTCTATCTAACTTATTCTGTAAAATACCGATAGCCACGGCAGCGCATGCGCCAGTTCCGCAAGCTAATGTTTCTGCTGCGCCACGTTCATACACTCTTAATTTTATGTGGCCACGATCAACCACTTGCATAAAGCCAACATTCACGCCTTTCGGGAAACGTTCATGCTTTGTCAGCATTTGGCCAATCTCTTCTACATCGGCGGTGTCAACATTATCGACTTCGAGTACGCAATGAGGGTTGCCCATCGAGATTGCGCCACATAAAAATGTTTGCTTTGGGGTTTGCAGTAAATAGGTTTTCTCAGGACGTTTAGCTCTGAATGGGATTTTCCCTGGTTCAGTCACCGGAACCCCCATATTAACCGTCACATTTCCATCACGTTCAAGCCGCAGTGTCATTTTACCAGAGCTGGTACTGACACGAATTTTATACTTATTAATTAGCCCTTTATTACGTACAAAGCGGGCAAAACAGCGTGCTCCATTGCCACACTGTTCCACTTCACCGCCATCAGCGTTAAAGATTCGATAATGAAAATCTAAATCAGGATCATACGGAGGCTCAACTAATAAAAGTTGATCAAAGCCAATACCGAAATTTCGGTCGGCTAAACGGCGAATTTGATCAGGCGAAAAAAACACATTCTGTGTTACGCCATCAACCACCATAAAATCATTACCCAGCCCATGCATCTTGGTGAATTGGATCAAAAGAATTTCCTTTATCGAACTAAAAAATTAACTGATTTCACTAGTTTAAGGTAGTAAGTGCTCACCTTGCCACAATTGCTCTAATTTTTCACGCTCGCGTATGACTTGATGCAGGTCTTGGTCAACCATGACTTCAGCAACTCTAGGACGAGAATTGTAATTTGATGCCATGACAAACCCATATGCACCACTTGAGCGAACGGCGAGTAAATCTCCAGCCTGAACATTAAGCTGGCGGTTTTTCCCCAAAAAGTCACCTGTTTCACATACAGGACCTACGACATCATACTCATAGCTTGGTGCAGAAGTGAGTTGAACAGGAATAATATTTTGCCAAGCGCTATAAAGTGATGGGCGAATAAGATCGTTCATCGCGCCATCAACAATGGCAAAGCGCTTATCGCTATTTTCTTTCAAAGAAAGTACTTCAGTGACAAATATACCTGCATTTGCTGCAATCGCACGGCCAGGTTCAAATATCAATTTAAGTGGACGGTCGCCCAAGCGTTCAAGTAACGCTGCAGCATAAACATCTGGATGTGGCGGTGTTTCATCATCATAAGGCACACCTAAGCCACCACCAACATCAAAGTGTTTAATTTCAATGCCATTAACTGCAAGACGGTCAATTAACGCTAACATTCTATCCATCGCATCTAAGAATGGCTGCATTTCTGTAAGCTGAGAGCCAATATGACAATCGACCCCTTTGATCGCTAAATGAGGGAGTGCTTGCGCACGTGCGAACACTTGCTCAGCTTCATCCATTGCAATACCAAACTTGTTTTCTTTAAGCCCAGTCGAAATGTAGGGATGAGTCCCTGCATCGACATCGGGATTAACTCGCAACGATATCGGCGCGACTTTACCTAATTTACCAGCCACGTCATTGAGCAACTCAAGCTCTGCGCTTGATTCTACATTGAAACAATAAATACCAATGTTTAAAGCTTGTTCCATTTCAGCAATGGTTTTACCCACACCCGAGAAAACAACTTTTTTCGGGTCGCCGCCAGCAGCGATAACACGAGCTAATTCACCACCAGAGACAATATCAAAACCACTGCCAAGCCTAGCAAGTACATTTAACACCGCCAGATTAGAGTTGGCTTTTACCGCATAACAAATAAGATGGGGATGATTAGCCACGGCATTGTTAAATGCATTCCAATGACGCTCTAACGTCGCTCTAGAGTAGATATATAGTGGTGTGCCGTGAGTTTTAGCAAGTTCAGCAACAGAACAACCTTCAGCAAATAAACTATCCTGTTGATATGTAAAATGGTCCAAAATGCGTTTCCTTGTAAATCTTATTTATTTTGTGTCGGCTCTTGAGTTTGCTCGAGAGACTGTTGTTGGGTTGATTCAGTAGTAGGCTCTTGCGGTTTTCGCTCTTGCTGATTCGTTTCCACTTCAGAAGATTTATATAAAGGGCCTTTTTGTCCGCAACCTATAGTGAATAGGCTAACAAGCATTACTAATAAAAACAGTCTCATTTTTCTCAACATCTATGCATCTGGGGAGTTATAGCCTTATAATCGCATTCATAACCTAGAAAGCACAAGGATTGAAATACATGGCTATGACAGATACTGAATTTCATCAGTTGGCAGATGAAATGTTTAGCAAGATAGAAAACGCCATAGAAACAGCAATTGATGAGCAAGATGCTGATGTGGATATCAATGCGAGTGGCAACGTGTTGCAACTAGAGTTTGAAGACGGTTCGCAAATTGTCATCAATAAACAAGAGCCTTTACATGAGTTATGGATTGCGACGCGATTTGGTGGCTACCACTTTGCGCTTGTTGATGGTAAATGGTTTGATGAACGTAACGATAATGTATTTATGCCATTTGTTATTGAGTCAATTAAAAAACAAAGCGGCATTGCTTTGTCAATTTAAGCGTTAATTTATCAATGAGGTGAACTGAGCTTAAATATCTGAGCTCAGTTCATTCATTTCTACGCCAAATGGCACCACACTCAACTCGCCATCAATTCGTTCTAATTTAAAAAACTGTGGCACATTAAAATAATGCAATGAAGAGGCATCTCGCTCAAAAGCAAAACTATGGCTTTCTTTCTCAACTAATTCTTTCATCGACACATCTTCATATTCACGCTTTGTGAGCCGATTGGTTTCATCAATAATAAACACATCAAGAACATCGGGTCGCTGCCTTAAAAAGTACTGTTTTGCCCCTTTTGAGATATACAGCTTAATAATGCTGGGAATACTGCGAAAAGGATCAGACTTAATAACAGCTACTGGGGCATTCAACTGCGCTTTTTTATAACGTTCAACTTTGACTGGAGCAACTTTAACCTCATCGCCCGTCAACACCTTATAGACGAGACCCATAGAGTTAAAATACAAACCGTAGCGCTTATCGGATAATTTTATTGGGTGCATCATTGCCGACGATGATCTTGCTTCATGGCAATATTTAACGCACTGATTAAAAATATTAAACAGTGCATCATGAATTTGCTTCTTTAATCGCTCGGCACACACCAACACTTCGATATCGACTTGTTCAGGGGTTGCTTTTAGCCCCAGCGCCACAAAAGACAGCGCCTCTAATAAGCCTTGCTCACCTTTAAAGCGATGACATTGCCACTCTCCCCAACTATTCAGTGAAATCACATCCAGAGTCGACAACATGTTTTGCTGCTTTTTCCCTAAAGAAAAAACATTGCCATTCATGTAATCGACCATGATTTCCTGACCTTGCCATTTTAGCGTAGGGTCACCATCAACGTTAGCCACCACAATCAGTTTCTTATAGAAAAAAGGTTGGCATAATTCAGCTTTTGAGACTTTATTATTATGGTTTAGTAGTGGCACTAAATGAGCCGATAGTTGTGTTAGCAACGCTGAACGGTGTTTCTTGCGGCCATATTCTTGCCAACGAGTGGTGGTTCTGGACACATCATTCATCACCGCCCAAGCAATAAGGGCCGTTGGAGTATCCGCTTTAATGATTGAGGTTTCGCCTAACAGTTGACCCGACTTCAGTGGTTTACGGTAAAGGTAATAACGGGATTCTTTAATGCTGTGAATGATGGTCATGTTCGGCTCGAATACCGAGTAACTCCACAACTTATTTAATGGCAGCAGTTGATGTTCATCATCACTAAAATAGGTATGTAACTTACGAGCTAACATCCCTAACTCTTCAACTCTAAAGCGATCGCTTAACGCTTGCTTAGAGGCAAATTCAAGTAGTGTTTTATAACTTTTCAATAAGAGTTCATTTAATTGTTTATTGAACCACTTTAGCTGGCCTGAATGCCAGTTTTGACTATTATCTAGGGTTTCTAATAAGCTTGATGGCCAATGCCATTGCTCAACAAGTTGCTGCATCTTATCTCGGCGCCAATCTTGTCCTACACACGCATTGGTTAAATTAACCCCGCATTTTAGGTAAAAACAACGTCTAACAATCTCTAATCGACGAATGTCTTTTTGTTTTAATAAATAGCTTTCGATACGTTGATACAGAATCAAATAGGCGTCATTCGAATCAGAAAAATCATCACGTAGACACTGCTCCCAAATTTGTTCAGTTATAAAATAGGATTTGGGATAGTCCGCCGCATAAGTTTCAAGTAGCAGTACTTTAAGTAGCGCTTTGTGAGGTTTATTCAACCCCTTATACAGTTGCCACAATGAAGCGCCAAAGTACTCAGTCGCAGGCATTGACCTTACGTCACCTAAATGCAACACCGATGGTTCTTTTGAAGCTTCAGGCCACCACCCCACAGGTTTACCCGCTAGACGAATGTGCGAACGATAAAACTCTTCTAGTAATAACCAGTGCTGCGTACTACCACTGTGCTCTTCACCGAGTGAACTAAAGCAGTTATCAAATGCACTGCACTCTCGAAACTGCAACGGATGCACTAAGTAAAAATTCACTTCAAAATCAAATGAAGCAAACCACTCCGTTAATGCCGCCGTTTTGTCTGCGATGAGGGCTAAATCAGCATTGCCAAGGCTCGACTTATAGACCAACCATACATCAACATCACTTTTGGGGTTCTGGCCAAAACTGGCAGTACTCCCCATAGAGTAAACCCCCTCGAAGGCACTTGGTTGGTTATTGTTGGTTTCAATAAAGGGTAAATCAAATACTTCACACGCGAGCGAGACTTCTGGAAGGGTTGCAAAGTCGCTCACGCCAAATGGGGTTAATGCAGAGGTGCCACCTGGTAATTGGGGATGATGATGATGGTGTATGAGGTAAGGAATCAAATCGAATAAGCGTTGCTGTTTTGGTGACAATAACGATTTGACTCGTTCGTAACGAACAAGGTTTAATCGATTAGCTATTTTGACTGGCCGACAACTGTTTTCAATCAAGGCTTCCATCCCTGTGCAACCATCTACTATCGTTTTGATACCAATTTGCAAGCAATTGCTTGCAATATTAGCGCTCAATTAATTAGCAACAACATGATCATATTATCACTTTTGGATAATTACGCCAGTAAATGAGATCTGCGTCACAAAAATTTTATGTGCATAGGTCAAACAATCACTATCAGTTTGTTACATAAGCTCGATGGCAATGTTAGCATTGACGCAATTAAGTCTATTGATGGAACTCTCTGGCATGTCTCAAAATGTTATTCGTATCGCTACTCGTAAAAGTCCACTGGCTATGTGGCAAGCTGAATTCGTAAAAGCAGAGCTTGAACGCATTCATTCTGATTTAACGGTTGAGTTATTACCAATGAGCACTAAAGGAGACGTTATTTTAGATACGCCTCTGGCTAAAGTGGGTGGTAAAGGGTTATTTGTAAAAGAGCTGGAAGTTGCCATGCTTGAAGACCGTGCAGACATCGCTGTTCATTCAATGAAAGATGTACCGGTAGATTTTCCTGAAGGCTTAGGTTTGCAAGTGATTTGTGAGCGTGAAGATCCTCGTGATGGTTTTGTATCTAATACATACAAAACCATTGCTGAATTACCTCAAGGCGCTGTAGTGGGTACATCAAGCCTACGTCGTCAATGTCAGATCCGTGCAGCTCGTCCTGATCTAGTGATTAAAGACTTACGTGGTAATGTCGGAACACGTCTAGCTAAGTTAGATAGCGGTGATTACGATGCCATTATTCTTGCTGCTGCTGGCTTAATTCGCCTTAAACTGGATGAACGTATTGCAAGCTTTATCTCAGCAGAAGATTCACTTCCAGCAAATGGTCAAGGCGCTGTAGGAATTGAATGTCGTACTGATGATGAGCGTGTTAAAGCATTACTCGCTCCACTAGAACACCTTGAGACGCGTTACCGTGTATTTGCCGAGCGTGCGATGAATACCCGCCTTGAAGGTGGTTGTCAGGTACCTATTGGTGCTTACGCTGAAATCGAAGGTGATACATTAAGCTTACGTGGTTTAGTGGGTAACCCTGATGGCAGCCAAGTCATTGAAGGTGCTGTATCTGGTCCTAAAACGGATGCAGTCGCTTTAGGTGAGGCACTGGCTGATGACTTACTTAGCCGTGGCGCTAAAACTATTTTAGATGCTGTTTACAACAAGTAATTAGGCGAAAGCTTACATGAAAGTCTTGTTAACGCGCCCTGAGGGGCGCAATCAAGCAATGATAGAACAGCTCAATGCAAAAGGAGTGGACTATATTGTCACTCCTTTGTTAGCTGTTGCTCCAACTCAACACCCTTTCTCTCATCAGCAACTTTCTGATGCTGATGCCATCATTTTTATCAGTACCAATGCGGTAAAGTACGCTGCAGAAATGCTTAATAACCATTTTCCTGCAAGTCGATATTACGCTGTTGGAAAAGCGACAGCTGCGGCACTGGCCGAGCTCGGTGTATTTGCAGAAACCGCACCAGAAGAAAGCCAAGATAGTGAAGGATTATTATCGCTAACCTCGTTAAGCGATATCGCTCAACAACAAGTCGTCATCATTAGAGGCGTTGGCGGTAGAGAAACCATCGCCGAACAACTTAGCTTAAGACAGGCAAGTGTCAGCTATTGGGAAGTTTACCAGCGAGTCACGCCACAACTCGATTCACAATACATTTGCAACTATTGGGCAAGCGCTCAAATAGACACTATCGTCGTGA
Organism: Shewanella sp. ENK2; assembly: GCF_043568515.1. NCBI lineage: Bacteria > Pseudomonadati > Pseudomonadota > Gammaproteobacteria > Alteromonadales > Shewanellaceae > Shewanella > Shewanella sp. ENK2. The sequence continues at coordinate 1,412,257 of NZ_CP171406.1, forward strand.
CCAGTGGCGAAGTCCTAGATAATCTAATTAAACTTGTTCCAAAAGAGTTATTTGCATGGTTGCAATCATGTCATATCATAGTACCTAGTCATCGAGTGGAACAAAGGGCTAAAACGGCAGGTATTCATCACGTCACCAATGCTAACGGCGCGAACACTGAAGCTGTTTTACGAGCGTTATCTATTTAAACAATAAAGTAAACTTGCTTATTTGCCATATTGTATAATGCTGCCAAACTTGTACCCTATCACTCTACATTTTTGTCGCGCAGTAAATGGTCGCACTAATTGTTAACCGCAATTAGTTACTCAAGGACAGCTCATGGAACACAAAAAGCAAGCTTCAACGTCTACTCCAGAAAATAATGAAGCACCTTCAGAATCTGTAAATGAAGTCAATTCTGTTACTGAAAATCAAACTAGTTCTCACACTGATGCTGACTCAACAGACTTGCCTACGAACAAAGAGCCATCTTCAATACATTCTGATGCGCCAAGCGATAAACCGAAACACAATAAGAGTTCATGGTGGGTAAGATTAAGTATTTTACTCTGCCTGATTATCGCTCTTGCAGGCATTGGCATAAGCTATTTATTGTTGATTGAACTCGAAAGTCAGAAAATTGAGTTACAAACTCAGTATCAACAAACACAAGCTATCAGTAATGAAGTGACTGAAGCGTTAATTGAACCTAAGCGTCGTATTGCAGAATTAGAAGTACAGCAACAAAACGATACCTTGGCCTACCAACAACAAAATCAGTTGGCAAAATCACACCAACAACTTCAAGAGCGAGTTGCAACCTTAGCTCAACGAAATCCAAACCATTGGATGGCATCTGAAGCTGAATACTTGGTGAGAATGGCAGGACGTAAATTATGGTTAGAGAATGACCCTAAAACTGCAGCCGGATTGCTAAAGTCTGCCGATGATCGTATTGAAGCAATGAAAGACCCTACTTTGTTACCTATTCGACGTGCATTAGCCCACGATTTAGCTCAAACGAATGCCATTAAAACAACGGATGTTGCCGGTACCATCTATACGATTGATGGTATTTTAAATCAGTTAGACAGCTTGCCGTTAAACCGTGCCAAAGCGCAGTCAGCTGAAGACTTAGCAGAACAACACGTCATTACAGACTCGTTAGATGACTGGCAAAGTAATCTTGCTAAAACATGGCATTCAGTTACTGATGGCTTTATTACCATCCGTAAACGTACAACAGATATAGAGCCGTTATTAGCACCAAATCAACAATGGTATTTAATTGAAAATATTAGAAATAAATTACTACAGGCTCAGTTGGCTCTGTATCAACATGATGAAGTAAATTATCGTCAATCGATCGGCTTTGCTCGCACATGGATTCAACAGTATTTCGATTTAGATGAAGACTTAACTCAAGACACCATGACGGCACTTGATGCGTTAATTACAGTTAAAATTGACCAAGTGAAGCACACCAATTTTGAGTCGACCCGGTTACTACAGCAATTAATCACTTATGGTTCATTGGTTCCAGCAGAGGAACCACAGCTATGATTAAAATTCTTACTTATGTCATCATCATTTTAATCGGTTTCTGCATTAGCCCATTTATTATTGGCAATACTGGCTATATCTATATTGCGGCGGGCGAGTATCAAATAGAAACCAGCTTAGTCTTTGGTTTATTAGGGTTAGTGCTCTTTTATTGCGCGCTCCAATTAACTGAATGGCTCATCATATTTTTGCTTAATATTGTTATCAATAGCCGTTACTTACCAGAACGTTGGCGTAAAGAAGCTGCGAAGAAGCACACGCTTCAAGGCGCGTTAGCATTAGCAGAAGAAGATTGGCCTAGTGCAGAAAAAGCCATGGCAAAAGGTGCTGCTAAAGGGGAGCTGCCTGCGCTCAATTTATTTGCAGCGGCAAGAGCTGCGCATCATCAAAAAAACACTGATAGCCGAGATAAATACTTAGCAGAGGCGGCAAAAGACCCTTTGGCTAAAACCGCCGTTAAAACCTCAAAAACAAGGTATCTAATTCAGCAAGGAAAGCTGACTGAAGCAAGAGCTGAGCTTGATGCATTAAATCCAACCAGTAAAAGTAAATCACCTGTATTAAAACTAGCCCTTGACCTTTATCAACTTCAAGATGATTGGCAAGCACTTAAAATCTTATTACCTGCGATTAAAAAACGTCAGATTATTAGTGAAAAGCAGTATGCAGAGGTTGAACACACAACCAATACGGCATTATTAACGGCAGCGTCTCAACATGGCGAACAAGAGCTAGAAAAGTGCTGGCATTGGCTAAGTAAAACGGAACGTAATCAGCCACACCTTATTAGTATCTACGCTCGCGGCCTGTGCCAATATGATCGTAAAAAAGACGCCATAAAAATCATCAATAAAAGCTTAAAGACTGATCTTCATCCAGCACTTTTAGCTGACATCCCCAAAATAATCGATGCGGATGATGAAGATATTAGAAAATTATTAGCTCGATTTGAGCAAAGTCATGAACATGATGTTGATTATCAAATTTGTTTAGCAAAGTTAGCTCAACAAAAACGTGATATTAAAGTGGTTAAAAATCATTGGTTTAGTGTTTGCCAGATATCACCTAAGCGTGAGTACTTTTTATCATTAGCCCAAGCGCAGGAGCAATTAGGCGATAATGCTGCTGCATTACAAAGCTACCGTAAAGCAGCTAATTGTTCTGACTAATATTCATTAAATCGAATAATTAACTATTTAAAAACCTGCCAATTGGCAGGTTTTTTTATCTATTTTGCAAACTAAACGCCAGTTTGAATCGTATAAAAAATAAACTACACTTGTAGATTCCAGTTTTTAGCACTTTGTTATTAAAAACTTCACATTTCCGCATAATGACTTAGTTGCATTGATTTAATAAGTAAATCTTAATTTTAAAACATTTTCATTATCTTAAAGGCATTTAAGGCCACGCCAAAAAATTGACCAAGCATACATATAACGCTAAAATTGTTATATTGCGGTTAATCTTTCTCGCTAATTAAATAACGACAAATATAGCAATGTGATTTTTTATGCATCAAATGTAAATACATTGCTAAAATAGGGTTTGGAGCTAAATATGAGTTCTGTTGTAACGACTAAAAATGGTGTCTTAAGTTCAGCAAACGGCGAGATCACTCTCACGTTAAATGGACAATCCAAAAATATTCTTCCAGGGGAACAAATTCCTGCTGGTGCAGAACTCCAATTTGCGAGCGATTTAGCATTTGTTGTCACTTTTGATGACGGCACAGTGCTAAACGGTGATGAGCTTATTGCTGAACAAGTTGACGCTAGCGTCACTGATGATGCAGTGGCTCAATTTTCAACAGATATGAGCCCAGAAGAATTAGCTGAGATTGAAGCGCTACAAGCGTTAATTCTTTCGGGTGAAGACCCTACCGAAGAATTACCAGAGACCGCTGCGGGTGAAGCATCTGGTAACGAAGGTGGCAGCGACTTTGCTTCTCTTGCCCGTGATGGCGCCGAAACCATTGCCATTGCTGGTTTTGATACTTCTTTCGATGCTCCTGAAACATTAACAGCCAACCTGTCGTTAGGTGATGAAGGCGTTAACGCATTAAACAACAATAATTTCAATGTTGCTCAATTCACCGATAACTTTGTCAATGGTGTGTCATTTACAACCTCTTCTGGTTTATCGGGCTTTACGGGAGACTTCGGTGCTCCAGGCTCGTTTGCTTACTTGCCTGGTGATACCATCACCTTCATGGTGGGTGGTGTAACAATTGCGACCTTTAGTGCAGATGTAATTCAGGGCGACATTCTATTCTTACAAGATATTGCTGGCACGTTATTGTCTGATACCAACATGGATTATGTTGAGAACATGGCTATTTTTCTTCAAGCCTTGGACAATGATTTATCCGATGGCGTTGATGATGGTGTGTTAAATACCAACAGCTTAGTTAATATTGAAGATAGCTATGCCACCAATATCAATATTCTTCTTTCTGTCCATGAAGCCTTAGCAAACTACATCGACCCAACAACAGGCCAGCCTTTAAATATCGCGACTGCCGGTAAAGAAATGATTTCTCAAGTTTTGGCTGAACTTGGCATCATCTTTACCCGTGATACCGAACGCCAAGAAAACGAACAAAACCTATTTGAAACCATCGCAATGGAGCATGTTGCAGGTACTATTGATGAGCTTGCAGGTGACAGAGCACCTGATGAGCATGATGCTCGTACTGTTGATGTGCTCGATGTGCCAGGTGGCTTAGTAACCTATAACTACAACGAGCTAGATGGCCAAATAACTTTTTCTGTCAATGATTTACTTGAAGGTGCTGTTGGCCAACAAGTTGTCGACCAAAACTTACTCGTCACTAATGTTAGACTGAGCGCCGCTTTTGAAAATATCGGAACATTGCAGGATTTAGGTGATGGTAACTACGCCATTATCTTGAATGAAGGCATTGATCAATATGATCTTGAGGGACTCAGTATTGATTACCGCGTTGAAGATTGGACGGTATTTAAAGACGTTACCTCGTCTACGCAGGATCAGTACAAATCACACTTATCAGCTGATATTCCCGATGTATTAGAGGATGTAGGTTTTAACCAATTCACCTTAAACAGTGAATTGACCTTTGAAGATGATCAGGCCTTATCGATTACATTTACCAGTGAGCTATTAAGCGAACAGCTTGGTTATCCTATCGCTGAGTATGCTGATGATTATTTAGTCCCTCTGGAGTATTCCAATGATGGTGGCTTAACCTGGCAGACAATGACTGTAACAGGAATCGATACGAGTGGTGACTTAGCACGCCCTATCTTTGGGTTCACACTCGCAGCGGGTAGTGACAGTGTCATGATCCGCGTGCCGATTTTTGATGACGCAATAATCGAACCCACCGAGTATTTCAACGCCATTGTTAGTGGCGAGAATGTTTATGATGAAGAATTAGAATTTGCCATTATTGATAATGATGGAGAAGGCTCTGACTTACCTGTCGTCGATATTGATTACGCTGTAGTTGTTGAGGGCATGGAATTTGCCCTGTTCACATTAACGTTAAGTGAACCTAGCACTGAAACCATTACCTTGGATTATAGCTCTGAAGAGCTGACAGCATTGTTCGGTGAAGATTTTACTAACGTAAGTGGAACTGTCACTTTCCTTCCTGGTGAAACGACAGCCTATATTACAGTACCTATTACCGATGATTTAATTGTTGAAGATAGCCCTGAATTTGCATTAATAAATCTATCTAATGTGACTAATGCCGTGCTGGGTGATACCCAAGCCACCCTGCGTATTTATGATAACGATTCGCCTGATAATACCGCGATAATTTTAGATATCGATCCTGTTACTGGTGATAACGTATTAACGCCAGATGAATCTACAGGTACAGTGACAATTACTGGTACTGTTACAGCCGATGCATCGATCACAACGGGTATTATCATGCTGACCATTAATGGTCAGGAATACCAAGCCATTATGCAATCTGATGGCACCTTCTCTGTGGAAGTGGATGCCCAAGATTTATTAAACGATCCTGATACTGTTATTGACGGAATTGTATATGGCTATGGTGATAATGGCGCCAAAGGCACAGCAACATCAACCGAAGATTACGACATTCCAACTGAAGTGGTAAATGACAGTATCATTATCGCTGAAGACACTGTTGCAGAAGGGAATGTTCTTGATAATGATAGTGACACCGATGATGCATTAACTGTCGTTAGTTTTGAAGTTAATGGCCAAACCTACTCTGCTGGCGATTCTGTCACGCTAGATGAAGGTGTATTAACGCTTAATGAAGATGGTAGTTATACCTTTACTCCTAATACTGATTGGAATGGTCAGGTTCCAGTTATCACCTATACGACTAACACTAACGTCACCGCAACTCTAACCATTGAGGTTACGCCTGTTGCAGATGGTGCACCTGGCGTCATTATCAACACTGATGCCAATAATGACGGTATTATCAGTGAAGATGAATTAGCAGGTAACACAGAAGTTTCGGTCACGATAGATTTAACAACTACTGGTGCTCAACCTGGTGACACCTTGGTTGTTAATGGTCAAGAGATCATCTTAACTCAAGAAGATATTGATAATGGATCAGTAGATTTAACATTACCAGCACCGCAAGAAGGCGACACAATTGAAGTTGTGGCAACCGTTATCGACTCAGCTGGAAACATTAGCCCCGAAGGCTCTGATAGTGCAACCCTAGATACTACAGCTCCTGTTATTTCAGTTGTTGCACCAGATAACAGTAACGATTACACGCCACTTATTTCAGGCACTACGGATGCTGAACCTGGTAGCACTGTTACTTTGGTCGTTACAGACAGTGAAGGTAATGAGCAAATTTTAGAAGCCATTGTCAGTGAAGATGGTAGCTTTGAAGTTGAGGTCAATGATCCTTTAGCCGAAGGCGATTATACCGTTGTTGCTGAAGTCACAGATCCTGCTGGGAATACTGCAACAGACAATGATAATGGTTCTGTGGATACCACAGCTCCAACTATCACTGTTAGTGCACCCGATAGTAATCTTGATTCAACCCCTACAATTACCGGCACAACAGATGCTGCACCAGGCAGTACTGTGATCATTACAGTCGTCGATGCTGAAGGAAATGAGCAAACTCTCGAAGCTATAGTCAATCCTGATGGAAGTTATGAAGTTGATGTAGTTGAGCCATTAGTTGAAGGTGATTATACCGTCAATGCTGCTGTAACTGATCCTTCAGGTAATACAGCAACTGCAAATGATGAAGGTGCAATTGATACCGTAGCGCCAGAAATTACAGTTAACGCACCTGACAACTCATCTGATAGCACGCCAATTATCACTGGTACTACGGATGTAGAGCCAGGGACTACAGTGACAATTATAGTGACTGATAGTGAAGGTACCGAACAAATTATAGAAGCTGTTGTTTCTCCTGATGGAACCTATGAAGTTGAAGTACCAGAACCTTTAGCTGAGGGAGATTACACTGCTGTTGCTGGCGTATCTGATCCAGCAGGTAATGGCGCTATGGCTGAAGATACGGGTGACGTTGATACAACAGCACCAACCATCACAGTCGCAGCACCAGAAGGAACCGGTGATAATACCCCATTAATCATAGGCTCAACTGATGCAGCTCCTGGCAGCACTGTGACCCTTACCGTCACGGATAGTGAAGGTAATGAACAAACTCTAGAAGCTGAAGTAAACCCAGATGGTACATACCAAGTAGAAGTCCCTTCTCCACTTTCTGAAGGCGATTATACCGTTACAGCTTCTGTTACTGACGCGGCTGGTAATACAGCGACAGCAAATGATAATGGCGAAATTGATGCTGTAGCAGGTCAATTGACCGTCGATTTAGTTATCGATGGCGATAATAACGGTGACATCACTGGTACATCACAAGATATTCCAGCAGGTGGCACAGTCACTCTGGTTATTACCGATATTGCGGGTACTGCAATTACCATCACTGATGTGGCAGTAAACGCGGACGGTACTTACTCTGTCGATAATGTTGACCTATCTACACTTGTGGATGGCGATATCACAGTGGTCGCAACCGCGACTGATTCAAACGGTAACGATTTATCGGCCAATGACACTGAAAACCTTGATGCCCTTTCAAGTAACATCACCGTCGATTTAGTTATCGATGGCGATAATAACGGTGACATCACTGGTACTAGTCAGGATATTCCAGCGGGCGGCACAGTCACTCTGGTGATCACCGATATTGCGGGCACTGAAATTACCATCACCGATGTGGCAGTAAACGCAGATGGCACTTACTCTGTCGATAACGTCGACCTATCAACGCTTGTGGATGGCGACATCACAGTGGTGGCAACCGCAACCGACAGCAACGGCAATAACCTGTCTGCCAATGACACTGAAAACCTCGATGCTGTTGATGCACAATTGACCGTAGATTTAGTTATCGATGGCGATAATAACGGTGACATCACTGGTACTAGTCAGGATATTCCAGCAGGTGGCACGGTCACCTTGGTTATCACCGATATTGCCGGCACGGAAATCACCATTGAAAACGTGGTTGTTAATGCAGATGGCACTTACTCTGTTGATAATGTTGACCTATCAACGCTTGTGGATGGCGACATCACAGTTGTTGCAACTGCGACTGATTCAAACGGCAATGACCTGTCTGCCAACGACACTGAAAACCTTGATGCTGTTGATGCTGAGCTAACAGTAGACTTAGTGATTGATGCATCGAACCAAGGCGATATCACTGGTACTAGTCAGGATATTCCAGCTGGCGGCACAGTCACTCTGGTTATTACCGATATTGCGGGCACTGAAATTACCATCACCGATGTGACTGTTAATGCAGACGGCACTTACTCTGTCGATAATGTTGACCTATCTACACTTGTGGATGGCGACATCACAGTGGTGGCAACCGCGACTGATTCAAACGGGAATGACCTGTCTGCCAACGACACTGAAAACCTTGATGCTGTTGATGCTGAGCTAACAGTAGACTTAGTGATTGATGCATCGAACCAAGGTGATATCACTGGTAATAGCCAGGATATACCAGCGGGTGGCACGGTCACTCTGGTTATTACCGATATTGCGGGCACTGCAATTACCATCACAGATGTGGCAGTAAACGCGGACGGTACTTACTCTGTCGATAACGTTGACCTCTCTACACTTGTGGATGGCGACATCACAGTTGTTGCAACCGCAACTGACAGCAACGGTAACGACCTGTCTGCCAATGACATTGAAAACCTTGATGCTGTTGATGCTGAGCTAACAGTAGACTTAGTGATTGATGCATCGAACCAAGGCGATATCACTGGTACTAGTCAGGATATTCCAGCTGGCGGAACGGTCACTCTGGTTATTACCGATATTGCGGGCACTGAAATTACCATCACCGATGTGGCTGTTAATGCAGATGGCACTTACTCTGTTGATAACGTTGACCTATCAACGCTCGTGGATGGCGACATCACAGTTGTTGCAACTGCAACCGACAGCAACGGCAATGACCTGTCTGCCAATGACACTGAAAACCTCGATGCTGTTGATGCACAATTGACCGTAGATTTAGTTATCGATGGCGATAATAACGGTGACATCACTGGTACTAGTCAGGATATTCCAGCAGGTGGCACGGTCACTCTGGTTATCACCGATATTGCGGGCACTGAAATTACCATCACAGATGTAGCCGTTAATGCAGATGGCACTTACTCTGTTGATAATGTTGACCTATCAACGCTTGTGGATGGCGACATCACAGTGGTGGCAACTGCAACTGACAGCAACGGTAACGACCTGTCTGCCAATGACATTGAAAACCTTGATGCTGTTGATGCTGAGCTAACAGTAGACTTAGTGATTGATGCATCGAACCAAGGCGATATCACTGGTACTAGTCAGGATATTCCAGCTGGCGGAACGGTCACTCTGGTTATTACCGATATTGCGGGCACTGAAATTACCATCACCGATGTGGCTGTTAATGCAGATGGCACTTACTCTGTTGATAACGTTGACCTATCAACGCTTGTGGATGGCGACATCACAGTGGTGGCAACTGCAACTGACAGCAACGGTAACGACCTGTCTGCCAATGACATTGAAAACCTTGATGCTGTTGATGCTGAGCTAACAGTAGACTTAGTGATTGATGCATCGAACCAAGGCGATATCACTGGTACTAGTCAGGATATTCCAGCTGGCGGAACGGTCACTCTGGTTATTACCGATATTGCGGGCACTGAAATTACCATCACCGATGTGGCTGTTAATGCAGATGGCACTTACTCTGTTGATAACGTTGACCTATCAACGCTCGTGGATGGCGACATCACAGTTGTTGCAACTGCAACCGACAGCAACGGCAATGACCTGTCTGCCAATGACACTGAAAACCTCGATGCTGTTGATGCACAATTGACCGTAGATTTAGTTATCGATGGCGATAATAACGGTGACATCACTGGTACTAGTCAGGATATTCCAGCAGGTGGCACGGTCACCTTGGTGATCACCGATATTGCGGGCACAGCAATTACCATCACCGATGTGGCAGTCAATGCAGATGGCACTTACTCTGTCGATAATGTTGACCTATCAACACTTGTGGATGGCGACATCACAGTTGTTGCAACTGCAACCGACAGCAACGGCAATGACCTGTCTGCCAATGACACTGAAAACCTCGATGCTGTTGATGCACAATTGACCGTAGATTTAGTTATCGATGGCGATAATAACGGTGACATCACTGGTACTAGTCAGGATATTCCAGCAGGTGGCACGGTCACTCTGGTGATCACCGATATTGCGGGCACAGCAATTACCATCACCGATGTGGCAGTAAACGCAGACGGCACTTACTCTGTCGATAATGTTGACCTATCAACACTTGTGGATGGCGACATCACAGTGGTGGCAACCGCGACTGATTCAAACGGCAATGACCTGTCTGCCAATGACACTGAAAACCTTGATGCTGTTGATGCTGAGCTAACAGTAGACTTAGTGATTGATGCATCGAACCAAGGCGACATCACTGGTACATCACAAGATATTCCAGCTGGCGGCACAGTCACTCTGGTGATCACCGATATTGCGGGCACTGAAATTACCATCACCGATGTGGCTGTTAATGCAGATGGCACTTACTCTGTTGATAACGTTGACCTATCAACGCTCGTGGATGGCGACATCACAGTTGTTGCAACTGCAACCGACAGCAACGGCAATGACCTGTCTGCCAATGACACTGAAAACCTCGATGCTGTTGATGCTGAGCTAACAGTAGACTTAGTGATTGATGCATCGAACCAAGGCGACATCACTGGTACATCACAAGATATTCCAGCAGGTGGCACGGTCACCTTGGTTATCACCGATATTGCCGGCACGGAAATCACCATTGAAAACGTGGTTGTTGCAGCAGATGGCACTTACTCTGTCGATAACGTTGACCTATCTACACTTGTGGATGGCGACATCACAGTGGTGGCAACTGCAACTGATTCAAACGGCAATGACCTGTCAGCCAACGACACTGAAAACCTTGATGCTGTTGATGCTGAGCTAACAGTAGACTTAGTGGTTGATGCATCGAACCAAGGCGATATCACTGGTACTAGTCAGGATATTCCAGCTGGCGGCACGGTCACTCTGGTTATCACCGATATTGCGGGCACTGCAATTACCATCACAGATGTGGCAGTAAACGCGGACGGCACTTACTCTGTTGATAATGTTGACCTATCTACGCTTGTGGATGGCGACATCACAGTGGTTGCAACTGCAACTGACAGCAACGGTAACGATTTATCGGCCAACGACACTGAAAACCTCGATGCTGTTGATGCTGAGCTAACAGTAGACTTAGTGATTGATGCATCGAACCAAGGCGATATCACTGGTACTAGTCAGGATATTCCAGCTGGCGGAACGGTCACTCTGGTTATTACCGATATTGCGGGCACTGAAATTACCATCACCGATGTGGCTGTTAATGCAGATGGCACTTACTCTGTTGATAACGTTGACCTATCAACGCTCGTGGATGGCGACATCACAGTTGTTGCAACTGCAACCGACAGCAACGGCAATGACCTGTCTGCCAATGACACTGAAAACCTCGATGCTGTTGATGCTGAGCTAACAGTAGACTTAGTGATTGATGCATCGAACCAAGGTGATATCACTGGTACTAGCCAGGATATTCCAGCGGGTGGCACGGTCACTCTGGTTATCACCGATATTGCGGGCACAGCAATTACCATCACCGATGTGGCAGTAAACGCGGACGGTACTTACTCTGTTGATAATGTTGACCTCTCTACACTTGTGGATGGCGACATCACAGTGGTCGCAACCGCGACTGATTCAAACGGGAATGACCTGTCTGCCAACGACACTGAAAACCTTGATGCTGTTGATGCACAATTGACCGTCGATTTAGTGATTGATGCATCGAACCAAGGTGATATCACTGGTACTAGTCAGGATATTCCAGCAGGTGGCACGGTCACTCTGGTAATTACCGATATTGCGGGCACTGAAATTACCATCACCGATGTGGCTGTTAATGCAGACGGCACTTACTCTGTCGATAATGTTGACCTATCTACACTTGTGGATGGCGACATCACAGTTGTTGCAACTGCGACTGATTCAAACGGCAATGACCTGTCTGCCAATGACACTGAAAACCTCGATGCTGTTGATGCACAATTGACCGTAGATTTAGTTATCGATGGCGATAATAACGGTGACATCACTGGTACTAGTCAGGATATTCCAGCAGGTGGCACGGTCACCTTGGTGATCACCGATATTGCGGGCACAGCAATTACCATCACCGATGTGGCAGTAAACGCAGACGGCACTTACTCTGTCGATAATGTTGACCTATCAACACTTGTGGATGGCGACATCACAGTCGTGGCAACCGCGACTGATTCAAACGGCAATGACCTGTCTGCCAATGACACTGAAAACCTTGATGCTGTTGATGCTGAGCTAACAGTAGACTTAGTGATTGATGCATCGAACCAAGGCGACATCACTGGTACATCACAAGATATTCCAGCAGGTGGCACGGTCACTCTGGTTATCACCGATATTGCGGGCACTGAAATTACCATCACAGATGTAGCCGTTAATGCAGATGGCACTTACTCTGTCGATAATGTTGACCTATCAACACTTGTGGATGGCGACATCACAGTTGTTGCAACTGCAACCGACAGCAACGGCAATGACCTGTCTGCCAATGACACTGAAAACCTTGATGCTGTTGATGCACAATTGACCGTAGATTTAGTTATCGATGGCGATAATAACGGCGATATCACCGGTACATCACTAGATATACCAGCAGGTGGCACGGTCACCTTGGTGATCACCGATATTGCGGGCACAGCAATTACCATCACCGATGTGGCAGTAAACGCAGACGGCACTTACTCTGTCGATAATGTTGACCTATCAACACTTGTGGATGGCGACATCACAGTCGTGGCAACCGCGACTGATTCAAACGGCAATGACCTGTCTGCCAACGACACTGAAAACCTCGATGCTGTTGATGCACAATTGACCGTTGATTTAGTTATCGATGGCGATAATAACGGTGACATCACTGGTACTAGTCAGGATATTCCAGCAGGCGGCACGGTCACTCTGGTTATTACCGATATTGCGGGCACTGAAATTACCATCACCGATGTGGCTGTTAATGCAGATGGCACTTACTCTGTTGATAACGTCGACCTATCAACGCTTGTGGATGGCGACATCACAGTGGTGGCAACCGCAACTGACAGCAACGGTAACGACCTGTCTGCCAACGACACTGAAAACCTTGATGCTGTTGATGCTGAGCTAACAGTAGACTTAGTGATTGATGCATCGAACCAAGGTGACATCACTGGTACTAGTCAGGATATTCCAGCGGGTGGCACGGTCACTCTGGTTATTACCGATATTGCGGGCACAACAATTACCATCACCGATGTGGCTGTTAATGCAGATGGTACTTACTCTGTTGATAATGTTGACCTCTCTACACTTGTGGATGGCGACATCACAGTGGTCGCAACCGCGACTGATTCAAACGGGAATGACCTGTCTGCCAATGACACTGAAAACCTCGATGCTGTTGATGCTGAGCTAACAGTAGACTTAGTGATTGATGCATCGAACCAAGGCGATATCGCTGGTACATCACAAGATATTCCAGCTGGCGGCACGGTCACTCTGGTGATCACCGATATTGCTGGCACAACAATTACCATCACCGATGTGGCTGTTAATGCAGATGGCACTTACTCTGTTGATAACGTTGACCTATCTACACTTGTGGATGGCGACATCACAGTGGTCGCAACCGCGACTGATTCAAACGGGAATGACCTGTCTGCCAATGACACTGAAAACCTTGATGCTGTTGATGCTGAGCTAACAGTAGACTTAGTGATTGATGCATCGAACCAAGGTGATATCACTGGTACTAGCCAGGATATTCCAGCAGGCGGCACAGTCACCTTAGTTATCACTGATATTGCCGGCACAGAAATCACCATTGAAAACGTGGCTGTTGCAGCTGATGGCACTTACTCAGTTGATGATGTGGACCTCTCTACACTTGTGGATGGCGACATCACAGTTGTTGCAACTGCAACCGACAGCAACGGTAACGACCTGTCTGCCAACGACACTGAAAACCTTGATGCCCTTTCAAGCAACATCACCGTCGATTTAGTCATCGATGGCGATAATAACGGCGATATCACCGGTACATCACTAGATATACCAGCAGGTGGCACAGTCACTCTGGTTATTACCGATATTGCGGGCACTGCAATTACCATCACAGATGTGGCAGTAAACGCGGACGGCACTTACTCTGTTGATAATGTTGACCTATCTACGCTTGTGGATGGCGACATCACAGTGGTGGCAACTGCAACTGACAGCAACGGTAACGATTTATCGGCCAACGACACTGAAAACCTCGATGCTGTTGATGCACAATTGACCGTTGATTTAGTCATCGATGGCGATAATAACGGTGACATCTCTGGTACTAGTCAGGATATTCCAGCAGGCGGCACAGTCACCTTAGTTATCACTGATATTGCCGGCACAGAAATCACCATTGAAAACGTGGCTGTTGCAGCTGATGGCACTTACTCAGTTGATGATGTGGACCTCTCTACACTTGTGGATGGCGACATCACAGTTGTTGCAACTGCAACCGACAGCAACGGTAACGACCTGTCAGCCAACGACACTGAAAACCTTGATGCTGTTGATGCTGAGCTAACAGTAGACTTAGTGATTGATGCATCGAACCAAGGTGACATCACTGGTACTAGTCAGGATATTCCAGCGGGTGGCACGGTCACTCTGGTTATTACCGATATTGCGGGCACTGAAATTACCATCACCGATGTGGCTGTTAATGCAGATGGCACTTACTCTGTCGATAATGTTGACCTATCTACACTTGTGGATGGCGACATCACAGTTGTTGCAACAGCAACCGACAGCAACGGCAATGACCTGTCTGCCAACGACACTGAAAACCTTGATGCTGTTGATGCTGAGCTAACAGTAGACTTAGTGATTGATGCATCGAACCAAGGTGATATCACTGGTACATCACAAGATATTCCAGCAGGTGGCACGGTCACTCTGGTGATCACCGATATTGCGGGCACTACAATTACCATCACCGATGTGGCAGTAAACGCGGACGGTACTTACTCTGTCGATAACGTCGACCTATCAACCTTGGTTGATGGCGACATCACAGTTGTTGCAACTGCAACCGACAGCAACGGTAACGACCTGTCAGCCAACGACACTGAAAACCTTGATGCTGTTGATGCTGAGCTAACAGTAGACTTAGTGATTGATGCATCGAACCAAGGTGACATCACTGGTACTAGTCAGGATATTCCAGCGGGTGGCACGGTCACTCTGGTTATTACCGATATTGCGGGCACTGAAATTACCATCACCGATGTGGCTGTTAATGCAGATGGCACTTACTCTGTCGATAATGTTGACCTATCTACACTTGTGGATGGCGACATCACAGTTGTTGCAACAGCAACCGACAGCAACGGCAATGACCTGTCTGCCAACGACACTGAAAACCTTGATGCTGTTGATGCTGAGCTAACAGTAGACTTAGTGATTGATGCATCGAACCAAGGTGATATCACTGGTACTAGCCAGGATATTCCAGCAGGTGGCACGGTCACTCTGGTGATCACCGATATTGCGGGCACTACAATTACCATCACCGATGTGGCAGTAAACGCGGACGGTACTTACTCTGTCGATAACGTCGACCTATCAACCTTGGTTGATGGCGACATCACAGTTGTTGCAACTGCAACCGACAGCAACGGTAACGACCTGTCTGCCAACGACACTGAAAACCTTGATGCTGTTGATGCTGAGCTAACAGTAGACTTAGTGATTGATGCATCGAACCAAGGTGATATCACTGGTACATCACAAGATATTCCAGCGGGTGGCACGGTCACTCTGGTTATTACCGATATTGCGGGCACAACAATTACCATCACCGATGTGGCTGTTAATGCAGATGGCACTTACTCTGTCGATAATGTTGACCTATCTACACTTGTGGATGGCGACATCACAGTTGTTGCAACTGCAACCGACAGCAACGGTAACGATTTATCGGCTAACGACACTGAAAACCTCGATGCTGTTGATGCTCAATTGACAGTCGATTTAGTCATCGATGGCGATAATAGCGGTGACATCACTGGTACATCACAAGATATTCCAGCTGGCGGCACGGTCACTCTGGTTATCACCGATATTGCGGGCACAGCAATTACCATCACCGATGTGGCAGTAAACGCGGACGGCACTTACTCTGTTGATAATGTTGACCTCTCTACACTTGTGGATGGCGACATCACAGTGGTCGCAACCGCGACTGATTCAAACGGGAATGACCTGTCTGCCAACGACACTGAAAACCTTGATGCTGTTGATGCACAATTGACCGTCGATTTAGTGATTGATGCATCGAACCAAGGTGATATCACTGGTACTAGTCAGGATATTCCAGCAGGTGGCACGGTCACTCTGGTAATTACCGATATTGCGGGCACTGAAATTACCATCACCGATGTGGCTGTTAATGCAGACGGCACTTACTCTGTCGATAATGTTGACCTATCTACACTTGTGGATGGCGACATCACAGTGGTGGCAACCGCGACTGATTCAAACGGGAATGACCTGTCTGCCAACGACACTGAAAACCTTGATGCTGTTGATGCTGAGCTAACAGTAGACTTAGTGATTGATGCATCGAACCAAGGCGACATCACTGGTACATCACAAGATATACCAGCAGGTGGCACGGTCACCTTGGTGATCACCGATATTGCGGGCACAGCAATTACCATCACCGATGTGGCAGTAAACGCAGACGGCACTTACTCTGTCGATAATGTTGACCTATCAACACTTGTGGATGGCGACATCACAGTCGTGGCAACCGCGACTGATTCAAACGGCAATGACCTGTCTGCCAATGACACTGAAAACCTTGATGCTGTTGATGCTGAGCTAACAGTAGACTTAGTGATTGATGCATCGAACCAAGGCGACATCACTGGTACATCACAAGATATTCCAGCAGGTGGCACGGTCACTCTGGTTATCACCGATATTGCGGGCACTGAAATTACCATCACAGATGTAGCCGTTAATGCAGATGGCACTTACTCTGTCGATAATGTTGACCTATCAACACTTGTGGATGGCGACATCACAGTTGTTGCAACTGCAACCGACAGCAACGGCAATGACCTGTCTGCCAATGACACTGAAAACCTTGATGCTGTTGATGCACAATTGACCGTAGATTTAGTTATCGATGGCGATAATAACGGCGATATCACCGGTACATCACTAGATATACCAGCAGGTGGCACGGTCACCTTGGTGATCACCGATATTGCGGGCACAGCAATTACCATCACCGATGTGGCAGTAAACGCAGACGGCACTTACTCTGTCGATAATGTTGACCTATCAACACTTGTGGATGGCGACATCACAGTCGTGGCAACCGCGACTGATTCAAACGGCAATGACCTGTCTGCCAACGACACTGAAAACCTCGATGCTGTTGATGCACAATTGACCGTTGATTTAGTTATCGATGGCGATAATAACGGTGACATCACTGGTACTAGTCAGGATATTCCAGCAGGCGGCACGGTCACTCTGGTTATTACCGATATTGCGGGCACTGAAATTACCATCACCGATGTGGCTGTTAATGCAGATGGCACTTACTCTGTTGATAACGTCGACCTATCAACGCTTGTGGATGGCGACATCACAGTGGTGGCAACCGCAACTGACAGCAACGGTAACGACCTGTCTGCCAATGACACTGAAAACCTCGATGCTGTTGATGCACAATTGACCGTAGATTTAGTTATCGATGGCGATAATAACGGTGATATCACCGGTACATCACTAGATATACCAGCAGGCGGCACGGTCACTCTGGTGATCACCGATATTGCGGGCACTGAAATTACCATCACCGATGTGGCAGTAAACGCGGACGGTACTTACTCTGTCGATAACGTCGACCTATCAACCTTGGTTGATGGCGACATCACAGTTGTTGCAACTGCAACCGACAGCAACGGTAACGACCTGTCAGCCAACGACACTGAAAACCTTGATGCTGTTGATGCTGAGCTAACAGTAGACTTAGTGATTGATGCATCGAACCAAGGTGACATCACTGGTACTAGTCAGGATATTCCAGCGGGTGGCACGGTCACTCTGGTTATTACCGATATTGCGGGCACTGAAATTACCATCACCGATGTGGCTGTTAATGCAGATGGCACTTACTCTGTCGATAATGTTGACCTATCTACACTTGTGGATGGCGACATCACAGTTGTTGCAACAGCAACCGACAGCAACGGCAATGACCTGTCTGCCAACGACACTGAAAACCTTGATGCTGTTGATGCTGAGCTAACAGTAGACTTAGTGATTGATGCATCGAACCAAGGTGATATCACTGGTACTAGCCAGGATATTCCAGCAGGTGGCACGGTCACTCTGGTGATCACCGATATTGCGGGCACTACAATTACCATCACCGATGTGGCAGTAAACGCGGACGGTACTTACTCTGTCGATAACGTCGACCTATCAACCTTGGTTGATGGCGACATCACAGTTGTTGCAACTGCAACCGACAGCAACGGTAACGACCTGTCTGCCAACGACACTGAAAACCTTGATGCTGTTGATGCTGAGCTAACAGTAGACTTAGTGATTGATGCATCGAACCAAGGTGATATCACTGGTACATCACAAGATATTCCAGCAGGTGGCACGGTCACTCTGGTGATCACCGATATTGCGGGCACTACAATTACCATCACCGATGTGGCAGTAAACGCGGACGGTACTTACTCTGTCGATAACGTCGACCTATCAACCTTGGTTGATGGCGACATCACAGTTGTTGCAACTGCAACCGACAGCAACGGTAACGACCTGTCAGCCAACGACACTGAAAACCTTGATGCTGTTGATGCTGAGCTAACAGTAGACTTAGTGATTGATGCATCGAACCAAGGTGACATCACTGGTACTAGTCAGGATATTCCAGCGGGTGGCACGGTCACTCTGGTTATTACCGATATTGCGGGCACTGAAATTACCATCACCGATGTGGCTGTTAATGCAGATGGCACTTACTCTGTCGATAATGTTGACCTATCTACACTTGTGGATGGCGACATCACAGTTGTTGCAACAGCAACCGACAGCAACGGCAATGACCTGTCTGCCAACGACACTGAAAACCTTGATGCTGTTGATGCTGAGCTAACAGTAGACTTAGTGATTGATGCATCGAACCAAGGTGATATCACTGGTACTAGCCAGGATATTCCAGCAGGTGGCACGGTCACTCTGGTGATCACCGATATTGCGGGCACTACAATTACCATCACCGATGTGGCAGTAAACGCGGACGGTACTTACTCTGTCGATAACGTCGACCTATCAACCTTGGTTGATGGCGACATCACAGTTGTTGCAACTGCAACCGACAGCAACGGTAACGACCTGTCTGCCAACGACACTGAAAACCTTGATGCTGTTGATGCTGAGCTAACAGTAGACTTAGTGATTGATGCATCGAACCAAGGTGATATCACTGGTACATCACAAGATATTCCAGCAGGTGGCACGGTCACTCTGGTGATCACCGATATTGCTGGCACAACAATTACCATCACCGATGTGGCAGTAAACGCGGACGGTACTTACTCTGTCGATAACGTCGACCTATCTACGCTTGTGGATGGCGACATCACAGTGGTGGCAACTGCAACTGACAGCAACGGTAACGATTTATCGGCCAACGACACTGAAAACCTCGATGCTGTTGATGCACAATTGACCGTTGATTTAGTCATCGATGGCGATAATAACGGTGACATCTCTGGTACTAGTCAGGATATTCCAGCAGGCGGCACAGTCACCTTAGTTATCACTGATATTGCCGGCACAGAAATCACCATTGAAAACGTGGCTGTTGGAGCTGATGGCACTTACTCTGTTGATAATGTTGACCTATCTACACTTGTGGATGGCGACATCACTGTTGTTGCAACCGCGACTGATTCAAACGGCAATGACCTGTCTGCCAACGACACTGAAAACCTCGATGCTGTTGATGCACAATTGACCGTTGATTTAGTTATCGATGGCGATAATAACGGTGACATCACTGGTACTAGTCAGGATATTCCAGCAGGCGGCACGGTCACTCTGGTTATTACCGATATTGCGGGCACTGAAATTACCATCACCGATGTGGCTGTTAATGCAGATGGCACTTACTCTGTTGATAACGTCGACCTATCAACGCTTGTGGATGGCGACATCACAGTGGTGGCAACCGCAACTGACAGCAACGGTAACGACCTGTCTGCCAATGACACTGAAAACCTCGATGCTGTTGATGCACAATTGACCGTTGATTTAGTCATCGATGGCGATAATAACGGTGACATCTCTGGTACTAGTCAGGATATTCCAGCAGGCGGCACAGTCACCTTAGTTATCACTGATATTGCCGGCACAGAAATCACCATTGAAAACGTGGCTGTTGGAGCTGATGGCACTTACTCTGTTGATAATGTTGACCTATCTACACTTGTGGATGGCGACATCACTGTTGTTGCAACCGCGACTGATTCAAACGGCAATGACCTGTCTGCCAATGACACTGAAAACCTTGATGCTGTTGATGCTGAGCTAACAGTAGACTTAGTGATTGATGCATCGAACCAAGGTGACATCACTGGTACTAGTCAGGATATTCCAGCGGGTGGCACGGTCACCTTGGTTATCACCGATATTGCCGGCACGGAAATCACCATTGAAAACGTGGCTGTTGCAGCAGATGGCACTTACTCTGTCGATAACGTTGACCTATCAACGCTCGTGGATGGCGACATCAGAGTTGTGGCAACCGCGACTGACAGCAACGGCAACGACCTGTCTGCCAACGACACTGAAAAATTAGATGCAACGGCACCTACGCTTGATATTACAGTTGCAGATTCAACACTTGATTTTGGAGAAGCAACACTAGTTACGTTTACGTTTAGCGAAGCTATCACAAATTTCAATTTAGCTGACGATATTATTGTTTCAGGCGGCACTCTAACCGGCCTAATAAGTATTGATGGCGGTGAAACATGGACAGCAACATTTACACCAACAGATGGTTATTCGGGGCCTGCGAGTATCACAGTCAATGATGATACTTATACTGACTTAGCAGGCAATTTAGGTAGTGGTGATAGTGAAAATCTAACAGTTGCAGATAATAGCGTCGATGCCGTCGATGATTTAGCAGGCTCAATCTTCACTACAACAGCTGACTCAGCCAATAACTGGGTTAGCCCAACTAACGGTGATGGAGAAGCAGACTTTGTTATTAGTGCTAGAAATGCAGATGGATCTATTGGCACAGTATCAAGTGGGGAAAATAATCTTTTAGGTGTAGCCGGTTCACCAAGAGCAAGTGGGCAAATTGCTAGCCAAATAGAATATGACTCAGCAACTGGTACCTCAGAAGCCATTGTTATTGACTTCAATGGCCTTGTAAATGAGGCCACGTTCAGTGTTTCACACATGTATGCTAATGAGAATAGCGGTGAGCAAGGCACTTGGTACGCTTACTACAACGGCCAACTTGTTGCTTCTGAAACCTTTACAACCGCCACAGGTACAACTGGCACCTTTACAATCAACACTGGCAATCAAGTATTTGATCAGTTGGTATTTGAAGCAGCCCCAACCATCAGTGAAGCTAGTGGTGGAGTCGCTTTAGAAGACTCATCAGATTACTACCTAGACTCTGTCACTGTTACAGGTCCAGCCTTGGTTGATGCATATGTTGTTCAAGAGGATTCTACTCTAGAAATAACCGATATTGCTGAAGGTTTATTTGCCAATGATACTGATGCGCAAAATCATGATTTTGATATTACTCATATCAATGGCTCAACCTATACTTACGGACAACTAGTCACTCTTGCTAGCGGTGCAACTATCATTATTAATGATGATGGCACATATACTTATGATGTGAACGGCGCATTTGACAACTTAACTGCTGGTGAGCTGGATACTGATACGTTCACGTATACCCTGACAGACGAATATGGCGCAGTGGATACTGCAACTGTCACGATTAATATTGTGGGTGTGAATTTGGCTCCTGAGCCAAGTGCAGATCAATTAACTGTTGTTGAAGGTGAATCTATTGTATTTGATGCTTTAGACCTCATTACTAACGATAGCGACCCAGAAAATGAAAGCCTAACTGTAACTCGTTTTGCTCCTAGCAACTCCGATACTAATAGTATCGATGCGACACAAGCAGGCCAAAGCTTTACCACAACACTTGGTGGTACGATCACAATTAATAATGATGGGAGTTACAGCTACACTGCCCCATTAAGTTTGGACCATTCAAGTAACGACACCTTAGTCGATAGTTTTTATTATCAGGTTAATGACGGTACAAGCAACTCTACTTGGACCCAAGTGTTAATTGATGTAAACGATACTGCACCAATAGCTGAAGATGATACTGATAATGTCGGTTTTGGAGGTTTAGCATTCGGTGATGTTATTACTGGTGTTGGAACTGATGGTTCAGGAGTGGACTCTATAGCAGCTGACACAACACAACTCACCAGTGTCACATTTGATAACGTCACCTACGACAGTTTTGATGCTGACGGCAACCTAACGATTACCACTGACAAAGGTATTTTGACTATCAATCAAGATGGTAGTTATCAATATCAATCAACCCAAACAGATACAACGATTAATACTCATACCTACAGTGATTTAGTTAGTAACAATGATGTATCACTTTACGGGTTTGCAAGTGGTGTAAGCTTTGACTTAAACAACCTTGGAACTCCAGGGGCAAATGTAGGTAATAATGGAAACAACAGAATTGGCGTTGGGAATTCTAGCGACGCGAATATAAGAAACGGTGAGCAATTAGTTATAGATCTAGGCACTGAAGCACCATTTAACGACCTTGAAGTTGCTCTACGAAATGTAGCTGGTTCAGAAGAAGTAAACTGGGCTGTTTATGATGAAAATGGCGTTCTTGTTGATTCAGGGACTGGAACATCAAATAGTCTTGATATTTCAACTTCATTACCGTTCCAATATCTTGTGATTACAGCTCCAAGTGGCAGTAACTTTAGCTTAAATTCTATTACTGCTTCTGCGATTGGTAATGGTATTGTTGGTGCTGAAGAGTTTAGCTATGAGCTTACGGATAGCGACGGTGATACTACCAATGCAATTCTAACTATTGACCAAGACTCTACACCAATTGCTACTAACAATGCTTTCAGTGTTTCTGAATCTGGTTTAGTTGGCGGTACTCAAGAATCCAGTGATAGCCATATTTCCATAGGGAATATTCTTGATAATGATTCCGGTATTAGTAGTACAACGGTTATTACTGAGCTAGGTGGAGTGACCCCTGTTAATGGTGTCATCACCATAACAACAGCTAACGGTATTTTGACTGTTTACACAGATGATAGTAATGGATTCAGAACTGGTGATTATCAATATGAGCTCACAACTACAAATTCAACCAGTGAGTCGGTATTAGAAAATTACAGTTATACCATTGAAAATGGAGTTGGAGCGACGAGTAGCGCAAATCTCGAAATCACTATCATCGATGATGCTCCAGTCGTTGAAGACATTACTCAAAACCTACAAACCAATGCCGAAACATTAAGCACTAACCTAACCTTCATTCTGGATGTATCAGGCAGTATGAACAACAGTGCTGGTAATGGTAAAACATATTTAGAAACAGCAATTGAATCACTGACAGCATTGATTAATGAAGTCGACGCTTCAGGTAATGTAAACATTCAAATCGTCACATATTCAGGTTCAGCAACAAACTCAAGCTGGATTATAGATGATATCGATGCTGCAATTGCCTATTTAAATAGCTTACAAGCTGGCGGTGGAACTAACTATGAAGCCGCACTACAAAATGTCATCAGTAGCGGCACAATACCCGATGCAGATAATAGCTTTGTTTATTTCATCTCTGATGGCGTTCCTTCATCAGGTAACGAAGTTGATGCCACTTTACAAGGTCAATGGCAGACGTATTTAGATAGCAACTACGATATCTCATTTGGGATAGGGATTGGTAATGCAAGCTTAGACGCCATCTTGCCTATTTCATACCCTGAAGCTGACGATGGCAGTGAAGAATACGCAATTATTGTTAATAATGCCGATGACCTCACTAACACTATTTTAGATTTCTTTGATTCAAATACTGTTGTAGGTAATTTGGGCATTATCAGTAATTCAGCTTCAGGTGTTCTTGTTGGTGCTGATGGCGGTAATGTAGCCTCTGTTGTTATTGATGGCGTGACATACACTTACGATGCTCTAAACCCAACTCAGGTTATTACTACCAACCTGGGAGCTACATTTAACATCAACTTTGAGACAGGTGAATACGAATACCTGTTAGATGCCTCAGCGAATGTGCTCAATGAGCAAGAATCAATTGATGTCACTATTGTTGATAATGATGGCGACTCAGCTTCTTTAGTTCTGCAAATTAATCTTGATTATTACGCGTCATTAGATGCAAACGTAAACAATGTCATAACTAATCAAGCTCAAGGTGATTTAACAATTTCAACTGAGTATCTGACCCATGGCGATGCATTACCTGACAATGGTTCATTAAGTTCTGTCACTAGTGGCAGCGCTGGTAATACTGCCCTTGCAAATGACATTGTAACCGTTACCAATGCAAATGATGGTGACAGCTTTGAATACACGTTATCAGCAAACGGCACCACAGATACTGCTGAAGTAACCATTGATTATCAGAATTCTGATGTCTTAATTGGCACACATGAAAATGATATTATTATCGCAAGTTCAACAGCGAGTAATACAGCTACAGCAACTGATATAAAAGCTACTGTAAAATCAGGGAATACTTATAACGCTTCTAACCAATTCGGTTTTGAAGCCGCATTGCTAGCAGCAGGTATATCTATCACCCGAATAGACATAAACCTTAGAGCAGGCGGAGATACTGATGCAATTGTAGATGTGAGTCAATCCAGCCTAGTGAAAGGCTCTGATTCTGTTGGTATTGATGACTCTGATGCAAATATTTTTGCCAACATGACCGCTGATAACGGCATCTTAACTGCAGTATTTAGTGCGGGAGATTTCACTAATGGCGACGAATTCTGGTTCGCATTTGATACGGACTTTTTAGGTGGAGATACAGGTGGTGACCTAGTAGGAGCCACATTCACAATTACCCTTAGTGATGGAACCGTCCAAACTGGCACTTATATATCTGACGGTGCCAATGGCGCTACGGGTAATATCTACTTTGCTGATGCAATACTTGATGGCGGTGCTGGCGATGATGTGCTCATTGGCGGCGATGGAAACGAAATACTCATTGGCGGATTAGGCGATGATCTTTTAAGTGGTGGATTGGGTGATGACGTCTTAACTGGTGGTGAAGGCAGTAACACTTTTGTGTGGAACGCCAATGAAATAGGTACTGATACCATCACTGACTTTGATACCAGTAAAGACAGTTTAGACTTAAGAGACTTATTAGTTAATGAGGACCTTTCAAGTTTAGACAGCATGCTTAACTTTAGCAGTGACGGGACCAATACAACCATTGATATCGATGCAGATAACAATGGCGTATTCGAGCAACACATTGTACTAGATGGCGTTGATTTAACAGACGTGTATAGCAGTACTGATGACGGCGAAATCATTAACGGACTGCTAGATGACGGCGCTTTAATCGTCGATACATCAGATAACGCACCCGCACAAAATGCTGCAGCAATCGATCCATTGGAAAATAACCTGGATGGTAATATTATTCCTTAAATACAACAATTTGTTGACGCTACGTAGTAATATGTTAGCGTCTGCACATTGTGCTTAACAAAACTATAATTACAAAGGATAAGTTATAAGTGCCAGCAACTGCGTCTGACCAACAAGAACAGTGGACGATTTCGGCTTCACAGCGAACAACTGTCGATCCTCTGCTTGATTGTCTTGTGTTAATGACTGAACATTTTGGTTCGCCTTGCTCAAGTGATTCACTTGCGGCAGGCTTACCATTGACTAGTGCTGTCATTACTCCAGAGTTACTGCCACAAGCCGCTTCTCGTGGCGGTTTATCTGCAAAATTGACCCGTAAAGATTTAAATCAAATCTCGGATATTTTGCTACCTTGTATTTTATTATTGAAAGATAAAAAAGCCTGTATTTTACGAAAAATTGATATTGATGCGGATCAAGTCACTATTCAATTGCCAGAAACAGGCGGACAAGAAACCCTCACAGTAGAAGAACTCGAAACCCTTTATGTGGGTTATTTATTTCTTGTGAAGCAGGAATTTCGTGGAGATAACAGCTTTGATGTTCATATCCATGACAATAGCACTCACTGGCTAATTCAAAGTATTAAAGACTCTGCTCCCATTTATCGAGACGCATTAATCGCTTCAGTATTAGTCAACCTGTTTGCTTTAGTGTCACCATTATTCATCATGAATGTGTATGACAAAGTCGTACCAAACTTAGCATTTGAGTCACTTTGGGTGCTGGCTATTGGTGCAGGTATTGCTTACTTGTTTGACTTGATACTGCGTCAACTTCGTAGCTACCTTATCGATGTGGCCGGTAAAAAAGTCGACATCATTGTGTCCTCGAAATTATTTGCCAAAGCTATTGGTATCCCACTATCGAAACGCTCACCTAGTGTTGGGGGAATGGCGCGCCAATTGAGTGAGTTTGACAGTATCCGAGAAATTCTCACCTCAGCAACGATTACCACATTAGTCGATCTTCCTTTTGCCCTATTATTTGTCACTATTATTTATATTGTCGCCGGCGATTTGGCCGTTATCCCTGTTCTTGGCGGCATTATCATCATAGGTTTCACTCTATATATTCAGCCAAAACTAAAAGCGGCAATTGAAGAAACCAATCGTTTTTCTAGTCTCAAACATGGCCATTTAATTGAGAGTCTAACTGCACTCGAATCAATTAAAGCCAATGGCGCAGAAGGCTTAGTACAAAAAAGCTGGCAACAAATGATTGGCCATACGGCTAACTGGCAGCTTAAATCTAAAAAGCTATCAAACTCGGTTAGCAATGTAGCTAATTTTGTAGTGCAACTCACTGTTGTTTGTGTCGTGATTTTAGGGGTTTATCGCGTAGCAGAAAATGATATATCAATGGGTGGGATTATTGCGGCAGTGATGCTCTCAAGTCGCGCTATTTCACCTATGGCACAACTTGCAGGCTTAATCACTCGCGGTAATCAAACAGCAAGCTCTCTGCGCCAACTTGATGAAGTAATGAATCAGGAAGAAGAGTTTGAAAATAAAGGTCACCTCATCAGTAAGCAACGTTTAAATGGTAAAATTGATGCCGATAACGTGGCATTTAGCTTTCCTGAAGCAGAGAAGCCTGTGCTGCATCCATTATCACTGCGTATTAATCCCGGTGAGCGTGTCGCTATTATTGGTAGAAATGGGTCTGGCAAAAGCACTTTAGCGAAGCTACTGGTAGGTTTGTATAAACCGACTCAAGGCAGTCTTCGCTATGACGGTTTAGATGCTGGCCAAATTCATCCAAGTGACTTACGTAGTAACTTTGGCTACTTACCGCAAGATGTCACCTTATTTCATGGTTCAATTAAAGACAATATCTTGTTTGGGACCCGTCAAGTCACCGAACATCAACTGATCCGAGCGGTGCAGCTATCTGGGGTCAGTATGTTTACCAACCTTGAGTCAGAAGGCTTAGATCAACAAGTTGGTGAAGGCGGCTTATCGCTCAGTCGTGGCCAACGACAAACTGTGGCTCTTGCTCGAGCGACACTCAATGACCCGCCAGTATTATTAATGGACGAACCTACTGCTAGCCTAGATGCACGAGCAGAAAAACAATTTATTCGTTCAATGGAACATGTCAGTAAAGACCGCACACTATTACTGATTACCCATAAAATGCATTTATTGCGTTTAGTGGATCGCATTATTGTCTTAGACAAAGGCCATGTTATAGCTGATGGGCCAAAAGACAGCATTTTAGAAAAACTCAATAATGGATTACTTGCAGGAGGTCGTGCCTCATGAGTAATAAATTATCGAATCACGACTTAGAGATGGTTGATGATGTCTATGGCGCCATGATGACAGACTCCCCTCGTGGCCATAGTCTTATCATATGGTCACTGGCAGCCATGACCTTATGTTTCTTTATTTGGTCTTATTTTTCTGAGTTAGATCAAGTGACTTCTGGAATGGGAAAAGTGATCCCCTCCTCTCAAATTCAACTTATTGATAGTCTCGATGGCGGTGTACTGCAAGAGATATATGTGCAAGAAGGAATGATCGTCACTAAAGGGCAACCGCTAGTTAAAATTGATGATATTCGTTTTCGTTCAGACTTTGCCCAACAAGAACAAGAAGTGTATAGCTTACAAACCAATGTTATACGCATGCGCACTGAACTTGATAGCATCGTTATTTCTGATATGTCGTCTAACTGGCGAGAACAAGTCAAAATCACCAAACAACCTTTAGTGTTCTCTGATGAAATTATTGAACAAGAACCTGACTTAGTTAAAAACCAGCAAGCAGAATACTCAGGCCGTCTTGACAACCTTACCAATCAACTGGAAATTTTGGTGCGTCAAATACAACAGCGCCAACAAGAAACAGAAGAGCTGACGTCTAAAATCTCTACGCTAACTAAAAGTTACCAGCTTATTTCTCGTGAGCTTGAATTAACGAAACCATTAGCCCAAAAAGGGATTGTACCCGAAGTTGAGTTACTTAAACTCGAACGCACGGTCAACGACATCCAAGGTGAATTAAAAACAATGCGCTTATTGCGCCCTAAGCTAAAGGCATCGATGGATGAGGCAATTTTAAAACGACGTGAAGCTGTGTTCGTTTATGCAGCTGATTTACGTGCCAGTTTAAACGAGATGCAAACTAAGCTTTCTCGTATGAACCAAGCCCAAATTGGTGCTTTTGACAAAATTAATAAAGCTGTGATTACTTCGCCGGTAAATGGAACCATTAAAACATTACATATCAATACTCTAGGTGGCGTAGTTCAACCCGGAGAAGAGATTATTGAAATCGTACCTTCAGAAGATCAGCTATTAATCGAAACTAAAATTACACCACAAGATATTGCATTTTTGCACCCAGGCTTACCCGCTGTCGTCAAAGTCACTGCTTATGATTTTACCCGTTACGGCGGACTTAAAGGCACTGTTGAACATATCAGTGCAGACACCAGTCAAGATGAAGAAGGCAATAGCTTCTATACTATACGTGTCAGAACTGAAGAATCGAATTTAACAAAAAGCGATGGCACAAAGATGCCAATTATTCCCGGCATGCTCACATCAGTGGACGTCATTACCGGGCAAAGAACTATCCTTGAGTACATTTTGAACCCGATATTACGGGCAAAAGAAACAGCACTTAGAGAGAATTAGCCAAAAAACCGGGAGGGTTTTTTACATGAAAATTAACATTAACCAATGCAGTAAATTAAGTATCTTCGCATTGGCAATGTCAGCAATTTTTGCAACGCCTTTGCTTAACGCACAATCGTTAGAGCAGGCTGTTGCACACACTCTGGATACCAATCCTGAGCTTCGTATTGCGTTTAACCGTTTTAAAGCACGCGAAGAACAAGTTAACCAAGCCATTGCTGGGTATATGCCAACTGTAGATTTAACAGGGGCCTATGGATGGGAACAAACTGACAGTCCTTCAACTCGTCGTAAAAGACAGCCAGGAAATGACAATCTGGATGAAGGCGTCATGGAACTTGAACGAGGTGAAGCAGGATTTAGTATCAAACAAATGCTGTTTGATGGTTTTTATACAAGTAGTGAAGTTGACCGTTACTCTTTTGAAGCGAGTTCTGAGCAATGGGCGTTATTCGCCGCTGCAGAAGATATCGCACTCGAAGTTAGTAAAGTGTACATGAATTACATTAAAGCTGAGCAACTGTTGGTGCTTTCAGAGAAAAACTTAAATAGCCATAAAGAAATTTATGAGCAAATTAAGGAACGTACTGATTCAGGTTTAGGTTCGATTGCTGATTTATCGCAAATCTCTGGTCGACTGGCTCGTGCAAATGCCAATCTGATGTCAGCTAAAAACAATCTATCTGATGCAAGAGCCCAATATATTCGCATCGTTGAAGTTGCACCTGAAAACCTAGTTGTTCCTGTGCCTGATATAGATTTACTCCCTGCTAACATCGCAGAGAGTGTCATCATGGCCCAAGACAACCACCCAATTTTAAAATCGGCAAGTAGTGATATCAAAGCCGCCGATAGTGAGCGCAGTTCAGCACAATCTAATTACTATCCAAAATTCTCATTAGAATTAAACGGTAACTGGAATAATAACCTTGATGGTGAAGATGGTTATGGCACAGGAACCACACTTGACCCTTATGTGAATGGTTACAGTAATGATCTGGTTGGTATGGTTCGAGTGAAGTACAACTTATTCTCTGGCGGTAAAGATCTCGCACGAGAAAAGGAAGCTGCCTACAAAATTAACGAAGCGAAAGAAATTCGCCAACGTGCTCATCGTCAAGTCGTTGAAGGTGTGCACCTTTCATGGAATGCTTATGAAATGTTAGCACCGCAAAAGCAATATATTCGTGATCATGTTATTGCCTCAAAAGATACCCAAGTTGCTTATGCTCAGCAATTTAACCTAGGGCAACGTAGCTTGTTAGATTTACTTGATACTGAAAACGAACTTTATCAAGCCCGTCAGGACTATCTACAAACAGAATATGATGAAACGATTGCAAAATATCGCTTATTGAATGCAACTGGACAGTTACTAGATTCATTACGTGTTACTCGACCAGATATTTGGCAAGGCGAACGTGACTACGAAGGAGGAGTAAAATAATGAAATACCTCATTTTACTACTCAGCATGACACTAACGGTGGGCTGTTCAATGCGTGATATCGTCACCGCAGACAGCCCAACTGAGCAGCAATTCGATTTAAACGATAACGATAAAGATGGCGTTATTGTGGCACGTGAGCGCTGTTTAGATACCGTCATTGGCGCAGGCATAGATAATTATGGCTGCCCGACAATTAGCGAAATCAACGAACGCCAAGAGTTAGAGATTTTATTTGAAAATGACTCAGATCATATCAACACACGCTTTTACCAACAAATAGAAGAAGTGGCTGACTTGATGAAGTTATACCCTAATAC
The DNA here is from genome assembly GCF_043568515.1 of Shewanella sp. ENK2. Lineage (NCBI taxonomy): Bacteria > Pseudomonadati > Pseudomonadota > Gammaproteobacteria > Alteromonadales > Shewanellaceae > Shewanella > Shewanella sp. ENK2. Next base: position 1,443,802 of record NZ_CP171406.1, read on the forward strand.
GGTTGTGACTATAGAGGGACATTGCAGTAAAACTGGAACATATGAGCACAATTTAACGCTTTCACAAGCACGTGCTGATAATGTTGTGAATGTCTTAGTTGATACCTTCAATATCGATAGATCACGTTTAACGGCAATTGGCTACAGCTATGATCAGCCAATTGATTTAAGTGGTACGCCTGAAGCAAATGAAGCAAACAGACGTGTTATTGCTGAAGTTACAGGCGATGATCAAAGAACAGATATGAAGTGGCATATATACACGGTTGATCAATAAGCTTTTAATGTAAGGAACTGATTTTTGCCAAAGCAGGGTTATTCGCAATTACAAAGTGTTACGCGAGCTTGCCGTTACCCGTTATTGGCATCTATTTTCATTGTGTCGGGGCTTTATGCATCAGCTCCGGCAACAATCGATGCACAGAAAACGATCAGCGCCTTATCAGATCAATACGGTGAACGCGCCGGAAAGCGTGCTAAAGCTTGGTTTAAAATCGTCAATGACGCGCAAAATCTTGACGATATAGCCAAGCTTGAAAAAGTGAATAGCTTTTTTAATTTATTTAAATTTGTCGATGATAATAAAGTCTGGGGGAGTCGAATTATTGGGCCTCCCCTATGGAGTTTATCGGCGTCAATGCAGGCGACTGTGAAGACTTTTCCATCGCCAAATATTTTACGCTCCTTCAGGTTGGTATTGCTGAAGATAAGTTACGCATTACTATGGTTAAAGCAACATCTGTAAACCAATACCATATGGTCTTAGCTTATTATGAAACCCCTGGGGCAATCCCATTGGTGCTAGATAATTTAGATCCAGTGATTAAGCCTGCTACCAAAAGAAATGATTTGCTGCCTGTTTACAGCTTCAATGGTAAGCAATTATGGCTTAATAAAGAGAAAGGACGAGGTGTGCTTGCGGGCTCTTCCTCGCGTCTTGAAAAATGGAATGATTTAAAATTAAGGTTGGGCATAGACCGGTTACGGCAGCCCAAACAAAAAATGGAGTAGTGGCCAAGATGACCCTTTTTCGTCAAATCTATGCGTTACTGTTTGGTTTATTTTTATTGGTTATAACCAGTCTAGGTTATGTTCAATTTACAGAAACCCAAAGCTTTCTCGTTAAGCAAATGGATTCAGATCTCAACAATGCCAGTCACTCTCTTGGTATTATGCTGGTGCCTGCTTTAGAAAGTGGCGATGACGTTGCGGCTGAAACTTTAGTGAATGTCATTTTTGAAGGCGGTTATTATCAGCAAATCAAATTGACTTGGCTGGTTGACGGTAAACAACAAGTTTGGAATAACGCCATTCGTATCGAAGGCGTGCCTCAATGGTTTATCGACTTAGATTTGTTTACGACCATCACTAAAGAAAGTGTTATCACTTCTGGCTGGTTACAACTCGCTAAAATTGAAATTACCGCCCATCCAGGCTTTGGTTACCATGAGCTTTGGCGCATTATTTCTAATACAATTATCATTTTTTCAATTCTATTTTTACTTGCCATCGTTTGCGCACGTTTTGGCTTAAGCTACATTCTCAAGCCATTACACGCACTATCAGAACATGCTAAAAAGATCGCAAACCGTCAGTTTGGCCCTGATATGCCAGCGCCAAAAACTAAAGAACTACAAGAGTTAGTCGGCGCATTTAATAGTATGTCTGCACAGCTAAAACAAGTCTTTAGCTCATTAGATGAAGAAGTATCAGCCCTACGTAAAAAGAATTTAGTCGACCAAGTATCTGGCTTACCGAATCGACAATACATGGTCAGTCGAATAAATGGCTGGTTAGGTGAACCGAGTAGTGGCGCAATATTTTTAGCTAAGTTTGATTGGCTAGAAGAAGTACACAGTAAGTATGGCTATCAAGTTCGTGATGAAACCATCAAGTTATTATCACAAAAACTTGAGCATCACTTAAACGAGGTATCCCCATCCGTCATTGCCCGAATTGCTGCGTATGAATTTGCTTTTCTAGTAACGGATGTAGAACACGATCAACTCACTAAGTACTTACAGACCTTACTAAGAACCTTGAATAAAGAAATTTCTAAAGCAGGCTGTAAGCCTAATGAAGGTTTCGCAATTGGTGTGGCTGAACGTACAGGGCACATGACGGTCAGTGATATTTTGGCTCAGGCTGATAATGCGTTGCAAAAGTCATTAAAAGACAACAAGGTATTCCATTGGTTTGAGACCAATGAGCATCAACTATTTAGCCGCGAACAATGGCGAGATAACCTCACTGATGCCATTAAAAACAAAAAATTCCAATTTAGATGGCAGCCCGTTTTACTGACTGAAAACGAAGAGGTCTGTCAGCGTGAGGTATATTGTCAGTTGATGGTTAACGATAAACTTCAACATGCCGGTCAATTTATGCCTTATGTGGAGTTACTGTCTTTAGGTACCTTAATGGATCAATGCCTCATTGAAACCGTGATCGATAACCGCCTGCTTGAGCGAAATTATGAGCCGTTAGCGATTAACCTCACATTCCAAAGTATCAGTGACCCGCATTTCCATTCATGGTTACAAGGTTTACTGCGTAATACCGCATTCCCTGAAAGGATCTGCTTTGAAATCCCTGAGGCCAGTGTGTATAGCGACTTAGATAATTGCGAAAATCTGTGTAACATTATCAGAGATAATGGCGCCAAGTTTGGTATTGACCATTTTGGTCGCCAGTTTGGCTCAATGAGCTACTTACAAAGCCTACGTCCAAGCTATGTAAAACTCGATCAATCTTTTGCCTACATGGAAGATGACCAACATAATACTGAGCTATGTCGCGCCTTAGCAAATGTCGCCAAAGGCTTAGATATCCAAGTTATCGTGACAGGTATACAACAGCAAGAGCAGCTCGAGCGATTTACTTCAATGCGCTTAGATGCTTACCAAGGGTTTATTGCTCCGCCTATCGCAATTACCTTTTAAGCTGTTTACTGCTATTAAAGCCACTCAGTGAGTGGTTTTTTTATGACTTTAGCCCGCATGAGATTTAAGCTGACTGAATATCAGACACAAAAAAGCCACTCAAAGAGTGGCTTTTTTGTTTATTTGGTCGGTGATAGAGGATTCGAACCTCTGACCCTCTGCTCCCAAAGCAGATGCGCTACCGGGCTGCGCTAATCACCGGAAATTGTATTGATATGTTGAGTCTAACAAGGCAAGCCTTAGCTCCACTCTAATAGAGTGAGTGATACGTAATCAATAAACGCTAATCACTAAGTTGTAAATTAATACGGTAGGCCAATTTGAAAGGATCAAAAATAAATCACTAATTGGAATACAAAAATTTGGTCGGTGATAGAGGATTCGAACCTCTGACCCTCTGCTCCCAAAGCAGATGCGCTACCGGGCTGCGCTAATCACCGAGATATTCTATAAATAGAATGTAGATTGAATGGGGTGACTGATGGGGCTCGAACCCACGACAACCGGAATCACAATCCGGGGCTCTACCAACTGAGCTACAATCACCACTGATTTCAATCTTGCTAACAAACGACCTTACCGAATGGTGCGCCCAGAAGGATTCGAACCTTCGGCCTTACCCTCCGGAGGGGTACGCTCTATCCAGCTGAGCTATGGGCGCTCGTCTTGGTTAGCGACGCACATAATAGGGATAAATCACCTTCACGTCCACCTTTGTTTAAAACTTTTTTGTTCGTTTGCTCAAGTTTTGAGTAAATTGTGAGGTTTTTAAGCAATTTTCAAAATAAACGTCTAATACTTAGCTGCTAAAAAGAGATATTTTCATATTTCAGCCTAAAGGACTAACTAATAGTTCCCTTTGTTGCTCAAGCTTCATATACTCAAGTGTGGGTAGTTAGCATAAAAGGATTGAAGGAGTCATATGGAAAAGGGAGCCTTCCCTAATCACTCTAATAATATCGAACATCTACAAAGAAGGGTGTCGAGGCTTAGACGTTTAGCGACAAAATATAAGCGCGCAGAAATCATTCAAAATGCGCTATTAGAAATTTCCAATATTGCTACCCAAGCGATCTCACTTGACGCTTTCTATAAAGGTGTCCACAGTCATCTGCAAAGCTTGATCCATGCCGATAACTTTTTCATTGCCTCTTTCGATAATCAAACTGGCACCATATCCTTACCTTTTTTTGCTGATGAGAAAGATCCCCACCCATCAGAGCTATATCCAGATGAAGAAATATCATCATTATTAGAGCGTGGCATTACAGGTTATGTGCTAAAAACCGGTGAACCACTTTTTTGTAATGAGCGACGTTTTAATGAATTGGTCGAAGAAGGAAAAATTGATGGCTTAGGTTCACCTTGCCTTCAATGGCTCGGCGTTCCCATCAAACACAATAACCATGTCTCAGGAGTATTGGTCGTTCAAAGCTACAGCGACGATATTATCTATGGTGAGCTCGAACTCGAATTAATGGGCTTTATTTGCCACCATATTTCAGGTGTTATGGAGCGACTGCGTCACAATGAAGAGCTTGAAATAGCAATTATTGAACGCACTAAAGAACTCAGCGAAGCGTATGACAAAGTAAAACTTGAAGTTACTGAGCGTGTTAAAGCAGAGAAACTGCAAAAGTCATTATTTCAAATCGCTGATTTATCCGCATCTGATGTGACTCAAGCCGAATTTTACCCACAAATCCATCAAGTCATCAGCCAGTTACTGCCTGCTGACAACTGTTTTATTGCATTAGTGCACAAGCCATCACAAACCTTATCTTTTCCTTTTTATGTCTCGCAGATGAACGCCGAAGCGCCTAAACCAAGGGCGTTAAAGGATGGCTTAACAGAGTATATTTTAAAGCACCAGCAACCACTATTGTTAAATCAGCAAGACATTAAAAGGATGATTACTGCGGGTGAGATTTATGGCAGTAATCCCGATTTAAACCACACTCAAACAATGAAGCAATGGATTGGTATTCCGTTATTCATTCACGGGGAAATAGCCGGTGGATTAACGATTTACAGTCTGACCGACAAAAACTCCTTTGCCACTAAAGATTTAGAGCTACTCACCTTTGTCTCGCAGCATATTGCCAATGCAATTGAGCGTAAACTTGCCGCTGAGCAGTTAAAGCGAAGCTATGAGCAACTTGAGGATAAGGTCGAAAAACGCACCAAAGCGATTGCTGAGATCAATGACAACTTACAACGTCAAATCATGCAGCGTAAAAAAATCGAAGCTCAATTGGTTTACGATGCTAAACATGACAATTTAACCGGTTTACCTAACCGTAGCTTTTTCATGGAGCGGCTATCACAAGCCATTAAGCATGTTCGACGTCATCAAAACGAGCAGTTTTCTCTGTTATTTATTGATTTAGATGGCTTCAAGCAAATCAATGACACCTTAGGTCACCTTGAAGGTGATCGCTTTTTGATTGAAACATCAACTCGGCTAAAAATGTGTATTCGAGACAATGACACTTTAGCTCGCTTGGGCGGTGATGAATTTGTCATTTTACTCGACTCCATCCACCAGCACCGAGATGCCGAAGATGTATGTGAGCGCATCTTGCAAGCTATTGCAGAGCCATACACATTAGCTCAACAGCAAGTGATTTCTGGTGCCAGTATTGGCGTGGCTTACAGTTCCGTTAACACTTCAGATAACAGTGAATCAGTATTGCGTAATGCCGATACCGCAATGTATCAAGCAAAGTCAAAAGGCAAAGGCTGTTATGTTGTTTTTGACCAGAAAACCGAATACAGCTTCAATCAACGGATCGCGCTGGAGCAAGACTTTTTACACGCCCTAGAGCGCAATGAAATCATAGTAGAGCTAACGCCCATCGTCACTTTCGATCAAAGCCATATTTTAGCCTATGAGCCAGTTAGCTACTGGCAGCATCCTAGCGAAGGGATGATTGATAACCATCAGTTAAAAGCACTTGCCGAGCAAACGCAAAGCATGATGATGTTAGACGATTATATTTTTCAATATATTGATCAACACTACCAAGCTTTAGCAAATGGATTAGGTGACAACATTCACTTTCATATTCCACTATCAAGTCAGCACATTAAACATAAATACGGCCTTCGCAGCTTAAAGAACACCATTAAGCGCAGTCGTATCTGTGCCACAAAGCTATGGGTATTCTTTCATGAGAAGTCATTTGTGCAAGACAGCACTAACCATATCAGTGCCTTTGAGTCTTTAACCGAAATGGGTGTCAATATTGGGATAAATGGTTATGGAACAGGTTATAGTTCACTGAGTAGCTTAAGCTTTTTACCGATTAAAGCGTTAAAACTCGATGCCGATGTTAGCCAACACTTACTCAATGAAAAACAACTGCAATTAGCTAAAGCCTATCAGCTTATCGCTCAAACATTGGGGTTTGATATGTATGCAGAAGGTATAAATACTTCAGAGCAGAAGCAAAGTTTATCAAAACTGGGCTATAGCCAAGGGCAAGGTAACGTTTTTTCTATCGTTAATATTGTACTAACAGATCATAATGACGTTAAAGAAGCCGTAAGCTAACCTCGCACTCAACCTTGGTATTACCGTTTACTTTTTAAACATATCTCTTAGGTTAGCAATATTCGCTTTAGCAGATTGCACCTTCTCTTGTTCAGTTTGTTTAGGCTTGCGATTTTCCCAAATCAAATCGTCTTGAGGTAACTCCATTAAGAAGCGACTCGGCTCACAACGCATAGTCTCACCAAACTGACGACGTTCACGGCACATAGTAAACCACAACTCTTTTTGCGCACGTGTAATTCCTACATAGGCGAGACGACGTTCTTCATCGACATTATCTTCATCAATACTCGATTGATGAGGCAAAATTCGTTCTTCAGTACCTACCATAAAGACATAGGGATATTCCAACCCCTTTGAAGCGTGTAACGTCATCAACTGAACTTGGTCACCGCCTTCATCTTCTTGGTTTCGTTCCATCATGTCTCGCAACGTAAGACGTGTTACCACCTCAGGTAGCGTCATCGGTTCATCAAGCTCATCACCTTCCAGCATTTCCGTCACCCAACGATAAAGCTCAGAAATATTCTTCATCCGCATTTCTGCAGCTTTGGCGCTGGTACTGGTTTCGTACAAGTAATCTTCGTAATTAATTTTACGAATTAACTGCTTGATCGCATCTACCGGCTCACCACGAGTTGCTATCTCTCCAGTATCGACAATAAATTTTCCGAATTGATACAAAGATGACATCGCCGCTGGCGCTAAATGGTGATTAAGCTCAGCTTGAAAAATCGCTTCAAACATCGAAATATGTTTTTGGTTCGCATAGTTGCCTAAGCGCTCTAAGGTAGCTGGGCCGATTCCACGCTTAGGTAAGTTCACTACACGTAAAAACGCATTATCATCATCTGGATTAACGACCAGACGCAAATATGCCATGATATCTTTAATTTCAGCTCGAGCGAAAAATGATGTGCCACCAGACAATTTATAAGGAATACGGTTGGTCATCAATGCCCGTTCGAGTAAACGAGACTGGTGATTTCCTCGATATAATATGGCGTAATCACCAAATTTAGTTTTGCCGACAAACTTATGACGAACAATTTCAGCAACGACTCGCTCAGCTTCTTGCTCTTCATTCGCGGCAAACAACACACGCAGTGGCTCACCATAAGCAAGTTCACTGAACAGCGTTTTATCGTACACATGGGGGTTGTTAGCAATGAGAATGTTGGCAGCTCTTAAAATCCGCTGACTTGAGCGGTAATTTTGCTCCAACTTAATCAGTTTAAGTTTAGGGAAATCTTTACCCAGTAAGACTAAGTTCTGCGGCTTTGCTCCTCGCCATGAATAGATGGATTGATCATCATCCCCTACCACGGTAAAGCGGGCACGTTCACCCACTAACAGCTTCACTAGCTCATATTGACTGGTATTTGTGTCTTGGTATTCATCGACTAGCAAGTATTGAATACGGGTTTGCCAGCGTGTTCTGACGTCTTCGTTATGACGCAATAAAAGCGTTGGCAATAAAATCAAATCATCAAAATCAAGCGCATTATAGGCTTTCATATGTTGGGCATAACGTTGATAAAGCTTGGCAAACAATTGTGTTTGCTCATCTCCACCTCGTTTAATTGCCACATCAGGGACGACTAAATCGCCTTTCCAATTTGAAATCGCTCCGGCTAGCGCTTTAATTAAATCTTTGTCTTCTTCAAGTTCATCTTCAGTCAGCTCTTTTAACAGCGCAAAGGTATCTTGATCATCAAATAATGAAAAGCCAGCCTTTAGACCAACCACTTTATGTTCACGCTTAATGATCTCAAGCCCTAATGTATGGAACGTCGAGATCCATAATCCTCTGGCTTCTTTGCGTCCCATGGACTGAGCCACACGCTCTTTCATCTCTCGTGCCGCTTTATTAGTAAAAGTCACCGCAGCAATATTGCGTGCTTTATAGCCGCACTTTTCAACTAAGTATGCAATTTTGTTAATAATTACCCGAGTTTTACCACTGCCTGCACCCGCTAATACTAAACAAGGTCCAGAAACATAGTGAACGGCATCATTTTGCCCAGGATTTAACTTCATGCTGACGACTTTACCAATAACCAAAATAAACGGAGTGCGATCATACCAGAAAGCCACGATCGACAAGCAATAAATTTAAACGTCTGCTGCGATCAAAAAGCCAATGACGATCGTATCACTCCACTAAGGTGAACCCACCCACAGGCTTAATCGATAACTTTGGACATGGCCGGTTGCTGAGGTACAATTACCCCATAGACTAGAAACCTAATTTAATATGGAATTGATGATGATTAATCCAAAAAAACTTGAAGAAGTGGCTAAGCAGTTAAGTGAAAACCTTCCTAGCGGCGTTAAGCAATTCGCTGGCGAATTTGAAGAGCGTTCTAAGCAGGTGCTTCAAAGCCAACTGATGAAGTTAGACGTGGTTTCTCGAGAAGAATTTGAAGTACAACAGCACGTGTTATTAAAAACTCGTGAAAAGCTCGAAGCACTGCAAGCACAAGTCGACGAATTAGAAAAAATTGTCTGCTGACGCTTAATACATAATGATCTAACAAAAATGGCATCCTTTGGGATGCCATTTTTTAACCTTAATTTATCTCAACTGAGTGCATTAAGATTAGTTAAGCACTTCATCTAGCGCGCGTAGACATAAGGCTACGTTTTCGCGGCGAGCCCCAAAACCCATCAAGCCGATACGCCATGCTTTACCAGCTAATGCACCGAGTCCAGCACCAATCTCTAAATTATAAGTATTGAGTAACTGCTGACGCACTGCAGCATCATCCACCCCTTCAGGAATATAAACCGCATTTAATTGCGGTAAACGGCACGTTTCATCCACGACGAAAGTCAGCCCTAACTGCTCAAGTCCATCACGTAATATTTGATGCATATCCTGATGACGTTTCCACGCATTTTCCAAGCCTTCATTAGCCAGTAAACGCAGTGATTCATGTAATGCATATAAGGCATTCACTGGTGCAGTATGATGATAACTGCGTTTAGCGCCGGTATCTTTATTACCCCAATAACCCATCACTAAGGTTTGATCTAAAAACCAGCTTTGGACAGGGGTCTTGCGACTTTTAATCTTTTCTACTGCTTTGGCTGAAAATGACACTGGAGAAATACCAGGAACACATGAAAGACATTTCTGACTGCCCGAATAAATCGCATCAATGCCCCATTCATCCACACGCAGCTCTACCCCACCTAGTGATGTCACAGCGTCAACAATGGAAATGCAATCATGTTGTTGAGCCAAAACACATAAGCTTTTGGCATCTGATAAAGCACCGGTTGAGGTTTCAGCATGAACAAAAGCCAAAAACTTAGCGTCAGGATTTGCGTTTAACGCAGCTTCTACTGCTGAAACAGATACAGGTTCGCCCCATTCATTATCAACAACAACCGCTGTAGCACCTACACGTTCAACATTTTGGCGCATGCGCTCACCGAACACACCATTACGGCAAACAATGACTTTTTCACCCGGCTCGACCAAATTAACAAAACACGTTTCCATTCCCGCACTCCCTGGTGCAGAAACAGCTAAAGTCATTTCATTATTGGTTTGAAAAGCATATTGAATTAAGGATTTCAGCTCATCCATCATCGCAACAAACAATGGATCTAAGTGGCCTATTGTTGGCCTAGCTTGGGCGGCTAACACTTCAGGATACACATCCGAAGGGCCTGGTCCCATAAGGGTACGGCGAGGTGGCATAAAGGCATTTATGCCAGATACAGAATTAGTGGGTACAGATAACATCAAAGTCTCCTTGGCTCGAGGTCAGTTGTAATAGCTCAATGAAACCTACATTTTTTATTTTACTTAACGCCACCGAATATCATTTCGTTTGTGGCTTTCTCGCCTCTTTGGGCAGAAATGACAATAACACAGACTATGTATTGAATCTGTATCCTATTGAAATTTATTAGCTTGAAATCGCCTTTTTATCTAAAAGGCTTCCTATGTAGGAAGCCTTTATTCGCGATTTAATTTAGTGACCAGAGTTCAAAAACAATTGATAAGCAGGGCTATCAGTTTCCTCTTGGTAAACAAAACCGAGCTCTGTTAAAAAACGAGCAAACGCCGCTTCGTCAGAAGATGGGACTTCAAACCCAGCTAGCACACGCCCAAATGCAGCGCCGTGGTTGCGATAATGGAATAAACTGATATTCCATTGGCTTTGTAAGGTGGTCAAAAACTTCAACAGTGCACCAGGGTGCTCAGGAAACTCAAAGCTAAATAGACGCTCATCTAATGGCTCTGGTGGTCTGCCACCAACCATATAACGCACATGCAGTTTGGCCGTTTCATCTTCTGATAAATCTTGCACCTGAAAGTCTTCCGACTCTAGGTTAGCAATAATCTCATCTAATTCAGCTTGACCTTGGCTTATACGAATGCCGGCAAATACCACCGCACTGTCACGACTGCTAAAGCGATAATTAAACTCGGTCATTGCACGTTTATTTAAAATTTGGCAAAAACGTAAAAAGCTCCCTGGTTTCTCAGGCACTTTAACCGCTAAAACAGCCTCTTTTTGCTCGCCTAATTCACAGCGTTCAGACACATAACGTAAGCTATGAAAGTTCACATTCGCACCACTTAAAATGGCGGCTACCCGCTCACCTTTACCAGCCTCTTTAGGGTGTTGTTGCAAGTATTTCTTTAATCCTGCAATAGACAATGCTCCAGCCGGTTCTGAAATTGCACGGGTATCTTCAAAAATATCTTTAACTGCGGCGCAGATTTCATCAGAGGTGACAGTAACCACATCATCAACATAATGTTTTGCGATTCTAAATGGCTCTTCACCGATACGTTTAACTGCAACCCCATCTGCAAATAGCCCAACTTGAGATAGAGACACTGGCTCGCCTGCATCTAACGCCGCTTTTAAGCAAGCGGCATCTTCTGGCTCAACACCAATAATCTTAACTTGTGGCATCACAGCTTTATAATAAGCAGCGATGCCAGCAATCAGTCCACCACCACCGACAGGAACAAACACGGTATCGATATCACGTTGCTGTTGTAGCATTTCTTGTGCGACAGTGCCTTGACCTGCAATGACATGTTCATCATCAAATGGGGCAATGTAAGTGCGCATTTCACGCTCAGCAAGTTGCTTTGCATGTTCGTTTGCTTGATCAAACCCTTCACCAAACAACACCACATTGCCACCAAGGCGCTTTACTGCATCAATTTTAATATCAGGCGTGGTGCCAGGCATAACAATCACGGCATCAATACCACGGCTGGCCGCCGACATCGCCACACCTTGCGCATGATTACCAGCTGACGCACAAACCACCCCATTCTTACATTGCTCAGGAGTCAGTTGCGCCATACAGTTATACGCGCCACGTAGTTTAAAAGAGTGTACTGGCTGCATGTCTTCACGCTTTAAGTACACCTGACACCCCAATCTGGCTGACAGTTTATTTAAGCTCGATAACGGCGTTACTTTGGCCACATCATAAACTGATGATAACAGCGTTTTTTGCAAATATTCTTGTGCTAAAGACATAGGCCTCATTCCATCAGTTTTAGGTTAACGCTCATGTTTACACTAGCCTTCTAGCTTGCTGCGATCTCTTACCGCACCTTTATCGGCACTGGTTGCCAATAATGCATAAGCTTTGAGTGCTAATGACACATAACGCTCGCGAGCTAGTGGCTTCCAAGCTTGTAGCCCTTTGGCTTCCATCGCTGCTTTACGCTGCGCTAATACATCATCAGAAACCGCGAGTTTGATCGAGCGTGAAGGAATATCAATTTCTATTTGGTCGCCATTCTCAACCAAGGCAATGGTGCCACCCGCAGCTGCTTCAGGAGAAATATGACCAATAGACAATCCTGACGTCCCACCAGAGAATCGGCCATCAGTAATCAATGCACAGGCTTTACCTAAACCTCGAGATTTAAGGTATGTGGTTGGATACAGCATTTCTTGCATGCCTGGGCCACCTTTAGGACCTTCATAGCGGATAACAACCACATCACCAGCAACCACTTCGCCACCTAAAATGCCGTCAACAGCATCATCTTGGCTTTCATAAATACGTGCCGTCCCGACAAAAGTCAGGTTTTCTTCATCCACACCGGCCGTTTTAACAATACAGCCATTCTCAGCAACGTTGCCTGACAACACCGCTAAACCGCCTTCTTGGCTAAAGGCATTTTCACGAGTACGAATACACCCTTCTTGACGGTCATCATCCACACTATCCCAATAACAGTCTTGGCTAAATGCAGTTTGTGTTGGAATGCCTGCTGGACCTGCACTATAAAAGCGGCGAATCGTTTCATCTTGAGTTTGGGCAATATCATACTTTGCTAGAACAGACTTTAAATCGCCGCCATTATCAGCAGCAACATGTGGCACATCCGTATGCAGTAAGCCAGCTCTATCAAGCTCACCTAGAATGCCCATTACACCACCCGCACGATGCACATCTTCCATATGATATTTAGGTGTAGAAGGCGCAACCTTACATAAATGAGGCACAAGGCGTGACATTCTATCGATGTCGGCCATCGTAAAGTCCACTTCACCTTCTTGAGCCGCTGCAATCAAATGTAAAACGGTATTAGATGAACCGCCCATCGCAATATCGAGTGCCATAGCATTTTCAAATGATTTAAAAGACGCAATATTACGAGGTAATACGCTGTCATCATCGTCACGGTAATAGCGTGTCGCAAGATCCATGATACGGCGACCCGCTTCTAAAAATAAATTACGACGAGCTGCATGCGTTGCTAAAAGAGAACCATTACCCGGTAAAGATAAGCCGAGGGCTTCGGTTAAACAATTCATAGAGTTAGCAGTAAACATGCCTGAACATGAACCACATGTAGGACAAGCACTACGCTCAATTTGCTTACTGTCTTCATCACTGACATTGGTATCAGCACCTGCAACCATAGCATCAACTAAATCAAGCTTGATGATTTGATCTGAAAGCTTAGTTTTACCCGCTTCCATCGGGCCACCTGATACAAATATCACCGGGATATTCAATCTTAATGCCGCCATCAACATACCAGGAGTGATTTTGTCACAGTTAGAAATACACACTAAGGCATCGGCGCAATGGGCATTCACCATGTATTCAACACTGTCGGCAATTAGTTCACGAGACGGTAAGCTGTAAAGCATGCCACCGTGACCCATTGCGATACCATCATCAACTGCGATGGTATTGAATTCTTTAGCAATACCACCAGCCTCTTCTATCGCGCCAGCAACTAACTGCCCCATGTCTTTTAAATGCACATGACCTGGAACAAATTGGGTAAATGAATTAGAGATCGCAATAATCGGTTTACCGAAGTCTTTTTCTTTTACACCCGTCGCTCGCCAAAGTGCACGTGCGCCAGCCATGTTACGACCTTCGGTACTGGTTGCTGAACGTAGTTTAGGCATTGTCTTTTCCTTCCTGTGTCGCTTTACTGGGATGAAGCCATCAGTAAAACCTTAAAAATATTCATTATGAGTTATTGTTGTGTATATCAGTCTTATATTGACTGCTTAACGATGCTTAAATCGCTTAGTCTGATGCGACTAATGGCTCTAACCAGCCCCATTTATCTTCAGTTTCTCCGTTAAACAAACCAAAGAAAGACTGTTGAACTTGCTGGGTAACGGCACCACGCTTTCCTGAGCCAACTTCAATTCTATCGACACTTCTGACTGGAACAATTTCAGCCGCTGTTCCTGTCATGAAAATTTCATCTGCTACGTATAAAAACTCTCGTGCCATGGCTTCTTCAATAACCTCGTAGCCTAAGTCTCTTGCCAACACCATGATGGTGTCGCGGGTAATGCCTTTCAAAATAGCAGCGGTAGCCGGCGGGGTATAAATCTTATTATTTTTAACAACAAAAAGATTAGCCCCTGCACCTTCACTCACTAAGCCATTGGTATCGAGTGCGATACCTTCATCAAAGCCATTACGTTTAGCTTCTGTCGAAATTTGTAATGATGATAGGTAATTACCACCAGCTTTAGCGCCAGTCGGAATCGTATTTGGTGCTAAACGTTGCCATGAGGTAACGGCTACATCGACGCCAGCATCCATACTATCAGCTCCTAGGTACGCTCCCCACTCAAATGCTGCTACCACTAATTCACATTGTGCATCGCTAGGCGGTGTTATCCCCATTCCGACATTTCCCATAAAAATAAGCGGACGAATGTAGGCACTTTGCAGATTATTCTTAAGGACTGAGTCACTGCATGCTTGCATGACTTGCTCAAAATCATATGGCACATTCATGCGATAAATTTTGGCTGAATCAAATAAACGCTGTACATGATCGGTTAACCGGAATCCTGCTGGGCCAAGGTGCGTATCGTAAATACGAATGCCTTCAAAGACAGACGTGCCGTAATGCATTGCGTGTGTCATCACGTGTACCGTAGCATTTTGCCAAGGCATGATTTCACCATTAAACCATATCAGTTCTGATTGAGTCGCAGCCATTTTCTTTCCCTTCTATCGAATATTGATGAAATGCATTAAGCAGTTGCGCAAGTAGAAGCCGTTTGAGGCTTAGATGGCATAACCACTTGGCAATTAATCACATCAAATAATTTACCTAATTGATGCGTTAATAATTCAATGACTCTGTCACTATTAACGGTAAAGTTAACCTTAAACTCACCCGATTCTGTGACTGTCATGTTCAGTTCACTGATTGTAAAACCACGATGACGAGTTACTCGTAATACTCGTTCTAACACTTCAGGTTGCGGCGATAGCAACAGCTCTATTGAATGCATCATGTTTGCTTCTCCATTTGGTCCATCATGTCACTATTGCACGCTCCTGGCGGCACTAAAGGCCAGACGTTAAATGCATCATCAATGGCTACGTGCAGCATAAAAGGTCCAGGTGCAGCAAGCATTTCATCGAGTGCTGCTTCTACTTCTTCTGCACGATGTATGGTGCGGCCCGGAATATCAAATGCCGATGCCATTAACACAAAATCAGGATTGTCAGATAAATCGGTTTCGCTGTATCGCTGCTCAAAAAACAATTGCTGCCATTGCTTCACCATGCCTAACTTTTGGTTATCAATAAGCAAAATTTTCACAGGTAACTTGCGGCGCTTAATGGTTGTCAGCTCTTGCACATTCATCATGAATGAGCCATCACCCGATACCGTCACGACTGTTGCATCTGGGCGGGCAACTTGTGCACCAATTGCTGCAGGCAAGCCAAACCCCATTGTGCCAAGACCAGCACTAGACAAGTGATCTTCTGGACGGCGAAACCACATATGCTGAGCTACCCACATTTGATGCTGACCGACATCACAGCTCACAACACTGTCTTCAGGTAATTTATTCGCTAAGCGGCGTAACATTGCTGGCGCATAGATTAAATCGCCAGGATGTTGATAATCCCATTGATGCTCACGATAAAGCTCTTCCACCTCTTGTTGCCACAGTGCTAACTCATGTGATTTAAGTTCAAGTGAGTTAGACAATGCGGGTAATACTTGACGAAAGTCAGCTGAAATAGCCACATCCGCTTGGCGTAATTTATTGATTTCAGCGATATCAATATCTAGATGCAACACCTTGGCGTTGCCTGCAAACGTAGCTAAACGTCCGGTAACACGGTCATCAAAGCGCGCACCGACCACTATCAATAAATCACAGTTTTGCACAGCGAGGTTAGCGGCTTTGCCGCCGTGCATACCTAACATACCCAAATAGCCTTTGGTGCCGTGTTCAATCGCACCCAAGCCCTTTAAGGTTGCAACCGAAGGTATGCCTGTTTCATTGATAAATTGACGCAAATGATCAACCGCGCCAGCCATACCAACACCACCACCAACATAAAGGATAGGTTTACTCGCTTGTTGTAATAGTGCTCGTGCGGCCTCGATATCAGTTAATACTGGAGCAGGCTCTTCAACCACTGAAAGTAGAGGTGTTTTATATTCAAGCTCAGCGATTTGAATATCTTTTGGGATATCAACCAATACAGGGCCTGGACGACCAGATGCAGCGATTTCAAACGCTTTATAAAGTGTAGGAATTAATTCATTAATGTCTGTCACCATAAAGCTGTGTTTGGTGCATGACAGCGACATCCCGAGTACATCTATTTCTTGAAAAGCATCGGTACCAATTACAGCGGTAGAGACTTGCCCCGTTATCGCAACCACAGGGACGGAATCGAGTAAGGCGTCCGACAATGACGTTATCAAGTTCGTCGCACCAGGCCCTGATGTTGCAAAGCACACGCCTGTTTTGCCACTGGCTCTGGCATAACCTACAGCCGCAAAGGCCGCGCCTTGTTCATGACGACTCAGTAAATGCTCAACAGGATGACCATATAGCGCATCATAAATCGGCATGATTGCCCCACCAGGGTAACCAAAAATCGTCGTCACACCATGTGCCGCTAATACTTTGATAACGGCATCGGCGCCGCGCATTGTCTGTCCTGATTCCATATTGATAGTCTCGTATTTCATCTGCATTTACTGAGCTAAGGTCAGTGCGTCTGATAAATCGTTATTGCCACTTATTGGCTCTCATTTAACCTTGCTTATGTGAAACAAAATAAACCCTAGAAAACAAAAAACCCCCGGTCCTTTCGGAGCGGGGGTTTTGCAAATTCTGACGATTAACTCTGTCTCTTTGCCAAACGCCACCCCCGCGGTGACTTAATAATCACGACGGTAATAATCACAATAATGAGCTGGGCAGCTTGGTTAAACATGGTTAACTGATTCCTAAAAAATAATTGTTTATTTTTGTTGAGTCAGGCTCCATGCCAGACTTGTTTATAATTTATCCTCTATAGGAGTACCATAAAGTGATTTATAAACACAACAAAAAATCATGTGTTGTAAAAAAATTCAGCTTCCCTGCCGAGACAATGCAAACAACAACAAAATCTAAAGCTATGATGATTAGGACATAATCCGTCTTTATCATCCTAATTTTCTATAGATTGTTTCTTCTACGCATTTAGCAAATGGTAGATAGATGCCTGCTCGATAGCTTAGCTGAACAGGTATTTCACAACACAATCAACAAATATTAGCTAGCTTCAACAATACCTTTCATGTCAGTCATGTAACCGCGTAACTCTGCACCAATGAACTCAACATCGGTATGACGAATCGCTTCATTTACTTCAATCAAACGCTTGTTATCAACACTGTTTGAGCCTTCTTTTAGACCAGCTCCTAACAATTCTGAAGACATGCCAGCTACATAGTCACGTAATAATGGCACTGCAGCATGGTTAAATAGGTAACAACCGTATTCAGCAGTATCAGAAATAACCACGTTCATTTCATATAAACGTTTACGTGCAATGGTGTTGGCAATAAGAGGCGTTTCATGCAGTGACTCATAGTAAGCCGACTCTTCGATAATGCCCGCAGCGACCATAGTATCGAACGCTAATTCAACACCTGCTTTGATCATAGCAACTAAGAAAATGCCTTTATCAAAGTAAGTTTGCTCGTCGATATACTCATCAGATGCCGGTGCATTTTCAAATGCTGTTTCGTTGGTTTCAGATCTCCAACGCAGTAAATTTGCATCGTCATTAGCCCAGTCTTCCATCATGGTGCGAGAAAACTCACCACTGATAATGTCATCCATGTGCTTTTCAAATAACGGCTTAAGAATCACTTTTAGTTCTTCGGCAACTTCAAACGCTTTCACTTTGGCAGGATTCGATAAACGATCCATCATGTTCGTGATGCCGCCATGTTTCAGCGCTTCAGTTACAGTTTCCCAACCTTGTTGGATTAACTTACCCGCGTAACCTGGCTCAACACCGTCAGCAACCATTTTCTCGTAACCAAGGATTGCACCAGTCTGCAACATGCCACAAAGGATGGTTTGCTCGCCCATTAAGTCAGACTTAACTTCGGCAACAAATGAAGATAACAACACACCAGCTCTGTCGCCGCCTGTTGCACTTGCATATGCTTTAGCAATGGCAAGGCCATCACCTTTAGGATCATTCTCAGGGTGAACAGCAATCAATGTCGGTACACCAAAACCACGTTTGTATTCTTCACGAACTTCAGTACCAGGACACTTAGGCGCTACCATCACAACGGTGATATCTGAGCGAACCTGCATACCTTCTTCAACGATGTTAAAACCATGAGAATATGACAAGGTTGAACCTTGCTTCATTAATGGCATAACTGCGTTAACAACATTTGAATGCTGTTTATCTGGAGTTAGATTTAATACCAAATCAGCATCAGGAATAAGCTCTTCAAATGTACCGACTTTAAAACCGTTATCAGTAGCTTGTTTCCAAGAAGCACGCTTTTCAGCAATCGCTTGTGGGCGAAGTGCAAATGAAATATTCAGTCCAGAGTCACGCATATTGAGACCTTGGTTCAGGCCCTGTGCCCCACAACCTAAAATCACAATGTTCCAATCTTTAATAAAATTACAACCGTCACTAAACTCATTACGGTCCATAAAGCGGCATTGAGCTAATTGAGCTAATTGTTGACGTAAATTCAGAGAGTTAAAATAGTTAGCCATCTGAGATACCACCTTTAATTCAGAAATTTGAGACACAACATTTTGGCAATCTCACGGCACAAAAGTTGTGATTGGGATCACTATAGCGTAAGCTGCTCATTGCTTAAAATGATATATTCGGGATGCTATATTGCATTTTATGCAATGCTAAAAATGAGCCATTTCATACTGTTTTTTTACTCATTTATTTAAGGTTGATTCATGGATATTCGTGCGTTAAAACTATACGTACACCTATGTGATAGTCTGCATTTTGGTAAAACTGCAGAACAAACCCATGTGAGTCCATCTACGCTCAGTCGAGCGATGCAGCGATTAGAAGAAGAGGTGGGCTGCAAATTATTTGAACGAGATAACCGCAGTGTCAGTATGACCCATGCGGGAATTGAATTTAGGCGTTTTGCAGAACAAACCTTATCCGAATGGCTCAACCTGAAAGGTCGAATTGACCCGGACCAACCTCTACTGCACGGGCGGATCAATTTATATTGTTCAGTTACAGCAGCATACAGCCACCTTCCAGCCTTGTTAGATCGATTTAGACGTGAACATCCTATGGTAGAAATCACCCTTAATACAGGTGATGCAGCTAATGCTGTAGATGAAATTCAGCATAACCGCGCTGATATTGCCATCATCGCCTTACCTGATTCATTGCCGAGTAGTCTCCACTTTGCAGAAATTGATCAAGTGCCTTTGCATGTTTACGCTCCGACAATTAATTGCCAAGTACAGCAAATGGTTAATACCGTTCCCATTAATTGGGCAAAATTACCCTTCATTGTGCCGGATCATGGCCCTGGGCGACGCCGAGCTGACAACTGGTTTAAAGCAATGGGATTCAAACCTAATATTTATGCTCAAGTATCAGGTCAAGAAGCGATAACTTCTATGGTCGCGTTAGGGTGTGGTGTCAGTATCAGCCCAGAAGCTGTGGTTGAAAATAGTCCAGTAAGAGAACGACTGGTTAAATTAGATACACAGCAAAATATTGCCCCATTTCAGCTTGGCTGTTGTTGTAAACAAAAACGCACCCACGAACCCATTTTACATGCCTTTTTAGAGGTCATTTAATCACTCAGGTTATTGATTTAGAGTTGAAGAAGCTGCGCTAATTGACACTGCATACCGCTTTGACTTCTTGCTCAATAATTTGGTGCCATTGATTGTTAACAATCATACGAAATAAAGGGCATTCAAGTGTTAAGTGACGATAAAAATTATGTTCAAGGCATAGGTCAAATGTTTGTTTTTGCTGATGACGAGCAATATTTAGCCCCACCACACCTGCTAATAAAAATGAGCCTCCTCCTATCGCATTGACGTCACCATTTTTAAGTAACTCATATGACAAGACCGAAGGGTTAATCGCCAATACTTTAATATCTTCACCCGGTTTTCGGTGGGTTTCTTTTAAGGCTTTAACGACCCCTACTGCCATTTCATCATTGCCAATCCATAAACCGTCTACCCCAGGAAATCGATTCAGCAATATATGCGTTTGTTCGTAGGCTTTATTGGCTTGCCAATCTGCATAAACGACCAGCTCCAATACGGTATTCAAATGCAGGTTAAAATACCCCTCCATTCCTTGTGTGCGTAGTAGCGATGTTTCCCTTACATCATCTCCCGCTACAGCCACCACATGTGCGGGGGTAGTCGTAAATAATTGAGTTAATGCTGCAGCAGACTCACGACCAATATGATAATTGTCTTCAATAACTGCAGGTAATAAGTACTTTTTCCAGTGGGGATCGTTCATTAACTGCAACCTAAGTGGCTGCTCAATATCATTAATCATAAAAATAATGTGAACGGTTTTTTGGTAAAAAGTATCAAGCACTTTTTTAGCAACATCTTTATCGTTAACCATGACAAGATAGTCCGGTAAAGATGCATGATTAGAAATTTCAACCGCCTGATTTAACATCAAATTACGGTCACGGTTTGAATGTAAAACCGTTAAATTAAAATCTTGATCTTGCGCTGTAACTTGCATGACATTATCGATATGGTGCCAGAATGAATCATCAGCTGCACCGGGATTTAAAAACACGACATTAGTACTCGCCAGCACTGAATTTGAAAGCATGAATAACATAAAAATGAGCAAAGCTCGCATAGTGACATGTCCTTTTTCAACCAATACCTATCGCAGTTATCTGAATAAAGCATAGTCTAACGGCATACAACACAGCCTAACTGTATATAACATAGTCTATTTGAGTAATGATTCGCCTCTGCAAACTAAAGCTTGAATGTCATTTAACTTAATTATGTCTGTAAATAGTACACCTTGCATGATTAAGTTCTGTGAGAAAGCTTACTTACCATGCAATATGCTACTGATAAAAACCAACCCGCCAAAACCGCTTATTGTGACTCAGTGTAATTCACAAAATAAAGCGACAAAAATATGATTAAAAATATTGATTTATATCACTTTTAACGTTTTAATAACCAGCTTAATTCCAACGGAAGGAAATCTAAATGAGTACCATAGACTCATCACAAGGCAGTACCGCCTCTACAGCTTCAACATCAACAATATCTTCAGACACATCAACAACCAGTACTCCATTTAAATTTCACGGTATTGGTGGTGAATTTTTTGGTATTTGGATAGTCAACGTTTTACTCACCATGGTGACATTCGGCATTTACTCAGCCTGGGCCAAAGTGAGAACCAATAATTACTTTTACGGAAATACTGAATTAGGCGGCGACAGATTCGAATATCTTGCCAAGCCAATGCAAATCTTAATTGGCCGAATTATTGCCGTATTTTTATTGATTACATGGTCAGTGCTCAGTAGCACTATGCCTCCTGTCGCTGTCGCATTAGCCATCATATTCATGTTAGCAGTACCATTTCTAGCCGTTAGAAATGCCCGTTTTGATGCTCGTATGACACGTTTTCGCAATGTTAGGTTTGATTTTGCTGGCTCTTATGGCGGTGCATATATCAATCTACTGCTAAAACCCATTGCGGCATATATTATTGTTGTCGCGGGTGGATTTGGTATTGGTGTTGTTACAAGGTTAATGACAGATAACCCCATTGCTATCGGCATTGCAATTACCGCAGGCGTGGTATTTTTCTTTGTTGCTGCTATTTATTCTTACGCTTGGGTTAGCGCTGGAATGGCACAATACTTAATCAATGGTTATCGCTATGGTGATAAGGCATTTAATGCCAAACTGGAAATCAATCAGTATGCCAAAATTGCCGTCACCGCCATTGGGTTATTCTTCGGTGCAGGCTTACTTTTTTCAGTTTTTGCATTTGCTTTTGGCATGATGGGGTCGATTGTTGAGCTAATTCAAAGTGGCGCCTCTGAAGAAGCATTTAAAAATAATGCTTCGTTGATAGGCATGGTGTTCTTCGGATACTTCTTCATGTTTATTCTATCAATGCTCATCGCAGCCTATGTTCAAGTCTGTGTTCGCAACTATGTCTTTAGCCAAACATCTATTAATGATGACTTACAAATGGCATCGACAATGAAAACCTCAAGTTTCTTATTCTTAGTTGTCACTAATCTACTGCTTGTTATGTTCACCTTTGGCATGGGTAAAGCTTGGGCTGATGTCCGCTTTGCTAAGTACATGGCAGAAGTCACTGCAGTTGAAGGAAACTTAGATGCTTTCACAGCTCATGACCATAATGAGCAAAGTAGCACCGCTGTGGCAGATGAAGTGGCAGATGCCTTTGATATTAATATTGGCATAGTTTAACAATGCCAAGGTTTGCTGGAATAAAGCTGTGATAGAACAAGTTAATGGGCATATTCTTGCCCCTAAACAAGCCACAAAATACCCAGCAACATTAGTGCTGGGTAAAAATGGAATGCTGACATTGTCCTCTGACGTTCACCGAGGGCAATTTCAACTAGACCAAACCACTGTTACAGATCCTATAGGTAATATGGCTCGTCATATCACGTTTTCCAGCGGACATGTTTTTGTTTCAACAGATCCTCAACAGCTTAATCAATGGCTCAATATTCACGCTAAAAAAGCTGGATAGCCCAGCTAGAAAAAACCTTGGACTGATTATTATTGCAACCTTGGTTTCACTAGCTGCGCTGTATTTTATTGTTGCGCATGGCATACCTGCTGCTTCTAAAACCATCGCCCAATTATTACCGGATGCCGTAGTGGAAGAAGTCGGTGAGCAAACGTTCAGCTTAGTGGAGTCCATGGGATTCACCGAAAGCCAAATCAAGCCACAAAGACAAGTTGAACTGCAGCAGTTATTTCAGCAGACATTAGATAAACTGCATCAAGAGCAGATAGTATTTTCAATCCAACCTTCTTTGTTAATCTATAGCAGCAAAGATGGTGCTAATGCTTTTGCACTCGCAGACGGTCAAATTATATTAACGGATGACATGATTAACCTCGCGAAAAACGACCAACAACTTGAAGCGGTTATTTTGCATGAGCTGGGTCATGTTCATCACAGGCATGTACTCACAACGTTAATACAATCATCTATCCTCTCTGTTGGAGCAGCGCTAATTGTCGGTGATGCCAGCGGGATCTCGGATATGCTTGTCAGTGTCACAGTATTAGGGACCAGCTTAACCTATTCTCGAAATCATGAACGAGAAGCCGACCAGTTTGCAGCATTGCAACTTCAAACTTGGTACAAAAATACCGACTCTATCGTCGAGCTATACCAGTTATTGCAAGCTGAGCATAATCTCGACATACCAGACTGGGCCAGTACTCACCCCGACATTGATGAACGCATCAAAACCTTACGCTCTGATTCTATTCAATAAATACTCATCCTAACCCACTTATTTTTGTTATAGGTGGGGTTTGGCTACAGCGATTTATTTACCTGCTACACTTAATGGGCTTAATAACCTCATTAAGTGTCATTAAATATCTGTAAACGAAAAACAAAAGGATTTGTTTATGGCGATTGCCTGCGTTGTCACACGTGCTTGCTGCGGCGTTGAAGCTCCTAAAGTCACAGTCGAAGTTCACTTAAGTAATGGATTACCTGCTTTTAATTTAGTCGGATTACCAGAAACCTCAGTAAAAGAAGCCCGTGAACGGGTTAGAAGTGCATTAATCAACGCCGGCTTTGAGTTTCCCATGCAGCGCATTACTGTTAATCTCGCTCCAGCCGACCTCCCCAAACAAGGAGGTCGATATGACTTGCCCATTGCAATCGGTATTTTAGCGGCTTCAGGCCAAGTGCCGTCGGATAAGTTGGCTCACAGTGAATTTATTGGAGAGCTGGCGTTATCGGGAGAGGTTCGTCCATGTATTGGCATACTGCCAGCAATCATTGCAGCCAAAAACCAACAACATCAATTGTTTATCCCTTTAGAAAACAGACGAGAAGCAGAGTTAGTCGGCTTTGAGCAAACTCACTTTGTTGCCCATTTACAACACCTTGCCGCCTTTATGCATGGTCAAGCTCAACTACCACTTGTTGACCAGCAACCGCAATGGTTTGAAGATGAAGCAACAGGCCCGCAGTTATGCTTAAGCGAAGTTATAGGCCAATATCAGGCCAAGCAAGGGTTAGAAATCGCTGCAGCAGGTGGGCACAATACTTTATTTTTAGGCCCTCCCGGCACCGGCAAAAGTATGCTCGCTAACCGAATCATTCCGCTATTGCCCAAGCTCAGCTATGAAGAAGCTATTGATGTTGCCGCTATTCATTCTGTCGCAGGGTTAAACATCAAACCAAACGCTTTTCTTGAACGTCCCTTTAGAGCACCACACCACACATGCTCATCAATTTCATTAGTTGGCGGTGGCAGCATCCCAAAGCCAGGTGAGATATCACTAGCCCATAGAGGAATATTGTTTTTAGATGAAATAGCCGAGTTTCCACGTAAAGTATTAGATTGCTTACGTGAACCTATGGAGTCTGGCGAAGTCGTCATTTCTCGCGCATCAGCAAAAGTAAAATTCTCGAGTCGTTTTCAACTGATTGCAGCCATGAACCCAAGCCCTTGTGGCGATGTAGATAATGCCCGCTCAACCCCCGACCAAATTCAGCGTTATCTATCTAAACTTTCAGGCCCATTTTTAGACCGTTTTGATTTAACAATCGAAGTCCCTAAACTGCCAGCAGGCACTCTCACCCAACCCCAGCAAACTGCTGAAAGCAGTGCAAGCATTGCCAAAAGGGTCAATCAAGCAAGACAGATACAGTTATCGCGCGCAGGTTTGCTCAACAGTGAACTGTCCCCTTCACTGTTAAAACAGCATTTAAACATGAACCAAGCTGACTTAGAGTTTTTAGACGCAAGTGTGCAGCAGCTCGGTTTATCTGTGAGAAGCTTTCATCGGATCCAGCGGGTTGCTCGAACCATCGCAGACCTACAACAATCCAAAACAACTGAAAGACGTCATATTGCTCAAGCATTAGGATATCGAGCCATGGATAGATTGATGCATCGATTGAGTCAGCAGTGAGTACGGACAATCATCATAGTAAGTCAATGATACAGACTGAACAGCGTGTAATTTTTGCGTAAAAATTGCGATATTATTGTCCTTCGGATTGAGCCAAATCATTTCACGGAGTAACATAAGCCTCCATTCACAGGAGAGCTAGATGCCGCTGTTTGCAAAAATTAAAGGATCGATAGCATTTATTTGCTATGTAATAAATACCGTATTCTGGGTAATACCTATACTTATATTTAGTATATTCAAAGTGTTACCAATAAACATCATTCGTAAAATATGCAGTTATATTTTAGATAACTGTGCCAGTGCGTGGATCACTGTTAACGGTGTGATTGAGTCAATATTGCACCCAACGAAGATAAGGTTAACTGGCGATAGTCAGTTTTCAGAAAAAGAATGGTATATGGTCATTGCCAACCATCAATCTTGGGTCGACATCTTAATTTTACAACGAGTATTTAACCGCAAAATTCCTTTTTGAAATTTTTCTTAAAGCAGCAACTCATTTATGTTCCAGTGTTAGGGCTAGCTTGGTGGGCGTTAGATTTCCCTTTTATGCGCCGTTATTCCACAGCACAACTTAAAAAGAACCCTAAACTTAAAGGGAAAGATATTGAGATAACTCGCAAGTCATGTGAAAAATTCAAGCATAAGCCTGTGAGTGTAATGAACTTTGTCGAGGGAACTCGCTTTCATCCTGGCAAACATACAAAACAAGCCTCACCGTATCGTCATTTATTAAAACCTAAAGCAGGTGGAATGGCATTTGCCCTTGACGCAATGGGCAGCCAGATTAATAAATTAGTCAATGTCACCATTTATTATCCTGATAAAATACCTTCCTACTGGGAATATATTTGTAATGGCCTCGATGAAGTCCATGTTGATATTCAAGTGACGACGATTCCTGACGCAATGCGTGGTGACTACAGTAAAGATCGTGAGTTTAAAATTGAGTTCCAAAATCAACTCAATCAACTATGGCTCGAAAAAGATAACAAAATCAGCGAAATGGCTGACAAAATAACTAGAGGTATTTAGCTCCATGCTAAGTTTTTTACCAGGTCCGATACTGTTCTTTATCAGTTCATTACTTTTAATTATTAACACTGTCGTATGGGCAGGATTAATCAGTATTGGCGGCATCATTAAATTATTCGTGCCAGTGGCTCTAGGTCGTAACCATATTTCACGATTAATGAATCGCTTTATGTGGGCTTGGGCATCATGTAATGGCGGCATTTTAAATTTAATCGCCAAAATTGAATGGGACATTGAGGGACTAGAAGGACTGGATGAAAATGGCTGGTATTTAATTATCAGTAATCATGTCAGTGGATTTGATATTGCTGCACAAACGTATATTTTGCGCAACAACGTACCAATGATGAAGTTCTTTTTAAAACGAGAGCTCATATTTGTCCCATTTTTAGGATTAGGCTGTTGGGCATTGGATATGCCATTTATGAACCGAACCAGCCCAGCCAAACTAAAAAAGAATCCTAAACTCAAAGGCAAAGATTTAGAAACGACTCGCAAAGCATGTGAGAAGTTTATCCATATCCCAACGTCAATCATCAATTATGTTGAAGGTAGCCGTTTCACTGAAGATAAACATCGTCGCCAACAATCACCTTATCGTCATTTATTGCGCCCTAAAGCAGGTGGAATCGCGTTTACTCTTTCAGCTATGGGTGAGCAGTTTACTGGCTTATTGAACATGACATTGGCCTATCCTGATGCTGATGCTAAAGCAAAAGAAGGCATTTTGTACGAAGTCATGTCAGGGCGGGTGAAAAAGATTGTCGTACGTATTGAGCAAATGCCTGTGCCAGAAGTCGATTCTGAAGTGTATTTCTCGCAAGCTGAAACCCGGGTTGAATTTCAACGTTGGTTAAATCAAGTTTGGTTTGATAAAGACCAGCAGCTTGAGGAAATTTTCCAGCAACATGCCGCTGATCAAAAACAAGATAATTAATAGCATTATCGAGCATGACTAAAAACACGCTATTCAGCGTGTTTTTTACTTTATAGCGTTAACTTTTAAGTAAATTGTTAACTCTATTAAGCTTTTGCAACATCCACCCTACGTAAAACTGAAATGTAATTTGAAATAAAGCATATAGCTACGTAATATGGTTGCTTATGACGATTTAAATGCTTTTTTTGTGTATTTAACAAACGGATAGTGTGTTATTTCTCTCCGCTATGACTATTCTTGTTAAGCATTTACATCCTAACTAACAATATGCAACCAACATCACTAGGTGTTAATTCTAATTACTATAGGTGCAGATTGAATTTACGTTTAGCCACATTATTTAGCACGTCTTTTATCATTGCGATGTTTATCATCTCAATGACAATTCAAGCTATCGCAATCACACCTAAAAATGATAATCATTTATTGTCGTTTGATCAGTTCGAAGGCTCTAATGAGCTGAACCAAAACTCAGTCACCAAACTGTTTATGGATAAGGCTGGTATGCTATGGGTCGGAACCCAAGATGGACTGCATAGCTACAACGGAATCGAGTTTGATATTTTTCTCAATGACAGTAACGACCCGTCTAGTATTGTCGGTAATTACATTATTGATATCTTGCAATCACCCGACGATAGCTTATGGGTTGCAACCTTCTCTCAAGGCCTCAGCAAACTAGATTTAGCCACTGGCAAGTTCACCAACTATGGCTTAGAAAGCGGACTAAATGACTTACGCTTAACCAGCTTAAGTTTAATTGGTGACTCATTATGGATTGGCACCAAAACAGGCCTTTATACCCTCTCGCTAAAAACCAATAAAATCACCAAGATTAGTATCAGTAATAGCATTGACCCCAGTATCAGTTATGTCGCCAATGTCGATGATAAATATATCTTTGTTGGCACTGAGCAAAGCGGCACATTTGCCATTGATAGCAATACCATCATTCGCTTAGATATCCCTGCAGATTTAAGAGTCAATAGCATTCATACTAACGCTCAAGATGACTCTGTTTGGTTCGCGATAGGTAACGAGCTAGTTCGCTATGATCTCATCACCCACGAAAAAACACTCGTATGGACTAATCAGCAGCCAACCATCTTTAACGAAATTCATGATTTTGTCATCAGCAATAGCCAACAAGTATGGGCTATTGGTGCTAATGCAGGATTAATACAACTTGATTTAATCGACGGTCAGTGGCGCAGTAAAATCCATAAATATGACCCTAATAGCCGTCATTCAATCAGCGAAAATAACTTACAAACCATCATGCTCGCGCCAGATGGTACATTGTGGTTAGGCACTCGTTATTCTGGTATTAACAAGCTTAATCTTAACCAAGTCTATTTTAATCATATTTATGAAATGCACCCATCTAAGCCCAAAATGGCTAATATGATCAGAGCTATATTTCGTGATAGCCAAGACAGACTATGGGTTGGAACCGAAAGCGCAGGAGTTAAAACCTTTGATGAAAAACAAGGCCAATTTTATTATTACAATGACTTGTTTGCCACAGCATTAAACCTTAATGAATCTGAATTAAACATCACGGTACATGCAATAACTGAAACGCCCGATGGCAACTTATGGTTCGGAACTGATCATGGTTTAGCCAGACTGACACCGGATCAACAGCTCAGTTTTTTACCGGCATTTGACCACCTTATTCCCAACACTTTGCATATACGCTCGCTCGCGTTAGACGACAAACAGCGTTTATGGGTGGGAAGCAGTAATGGACTGTATTTTGTCTTACCTGGCGAAGGGGTACTACATCAATATCAATTTGATTACCAAGAGACGTACTCACCTCAAGAGCGCTCAATTCTTTCTCTAAAATATCATCAAAATAACCTTTGGATTGGGACAATGGCAGGCCTAGTAAGGCTAAAGCCAGATGATAAAAAACTCACGTTAAAGGTTCGCCAACCCGCGGACGAATCAACACTGAGTGATAATCGTATCCGTGATTTTATTGCTACCAGCACGGGTGACTTTTTAATGGCAACCCATAGCGGTGTCGACAAAATTATTGAACTGGCAGATGGTAGCATTCACTTTGAAGCCTTAAATGAATCATTAAAGCAACACACGGTCTATGCCATTCTCGAAGATAACCAGCAAAACCTCTGGTTAAGCACGAACTCAGGCATCATACGTGTCACTCCTGATAATCAACTCGTGGCATTTAATGTCTTTGATGGTGTGCAAGCCAACGAATTTAATGGTGGGGTCAAGTTTAGGGATACAGATGGTGACTTATGGTTTGGTGGGATTAATGGCATTAACCAATTTACCCCAGATGAAGTGCCCGCAGAAAGGCCTGATGTCAAATTAGCGCTTACTAGCTATACCATTGGAAATGAGCATCATCAATTGCATGACTTATCTCATCCTCCTGAGCTGACCATGCCATTTGTGAATAATGTCATTCGTTTTGAAGTCAGTGCGCTTGAATACAATTACCCAGGATTTCACCAATTAAGTTATAAATTAGTCGGGCACAATAACGATTGGGTTGATCTTAACAATACCAACAATATTACTTTTACAGGTCTTGCACCTAAAGAGTATGAGTTATTGGTGCGCTTCACGTTAACTGACAACAGTTTTACCCAAGCTCCGTTTAGTATCAAATTTACTATCGTCCCACCGTTTTATTTAAGTAAAGCAGCTTACGTCATTTATGGTATTGCCATCATGCTGGCGATCACTTTCCTGATTTATCTTAAACAGCTAAAGCGTGAACAACAGCGTGAATTTGAGATCAGTATCCGCGCCTCTGAAGAGCGTCTGAAACTGGCGCTATGGGCGTCTGGTGATGGCATGTGGGACTGGAACATACGTGAAAATAAAGTCTACCGAACAGACATGGTGCCACCGCTGCGCCTTGGTAATGAAGATCAAGCTTTGATTAATAATATTCACCCAGAAGATAAACCTAGGGTGTCGAAAATTCTTAATCAACATCTTGAAGGTAAACTTGAGTTCTTTGAAGCTGAATATCGTGTTGAAAAACAAGCGGGCAAATGGATCTGGTTAATCGATCGAGGCAAGGTTGTTGAATGGGATCAACAAGACAGACCGGTCAGAATGGCAGGAACCCATAAAGACATCACTGTCAGAAAAGAAACTGAAAACGAGCTGAAACTCTCCACTCAAGTACTGCACAGTATGAATGAGGCCGTAGTGGTGGGAGAACTAGATTACCGTGTTCGCTCAGTAAACCCTGCTTTCAGTCGAATAACAGGTTTTGAGCCTGATGCCATCGCGGGCAAGCATTTCTTATTCCTCGCCCATGGAAAGCGTTCTCGAGATTTCTACCATAATGTCGAATTACAGCTACTGCGTAAAAAGCATTGGGCCGGTGAAATCAACATTCGAACTAAAGATAAAAAAGGTATTTTGGCTTGGCTAGAAATCAACCAAGTCATTGATACTAAGGGTGAGACCAGCCACTTTGTTGCGGTATTTACTGACATCACGAGCCGTAAAAAAGCGGAAGAAGATTTGCGAATTTTAGCAAACTTTGACCCATTGACAGGCCTGCCGAACCGAACCTTATTCCAAGATAGACTTAATCAAGCTATCACTAAGGCCCATCGTTCGAGATCAATTGTTGCCTTGTTATTCCTTGATTTAGACCGCTTTAAACACATCAATGACTCCATGGGACACCATGTGGGTGATTTACTGCTAAAAGCCGTTGCGAGTCGATTGCAAAATGCTATTCGTGAAGGCGATACCGTTGCCCGTCTAGGCGGGGATGAGTTCACCATTATTTTGGAAGGGGTCGCCAAGTTAAAAGCGGCTACCATCATTGCCGAAAAAGTGCTTAAAGCCTTTAAAGCGCCTTTCTTACTTGAAGATAAAAATATTACTGTCTCGCCTTCTATCGGTATCAGTTTATTCCCTAATGACGCTGACGACAGTACCTCACTGATCAAGTATGCAGATACCGCTATGTATCATGCAAAATCTTTAGGTCGCAATAACTTCCAGTTTTACACCGAAGAGCTAAACCAATATGCCACCCGTCATGTTGAGCTTGAAGCGGGGCTAAAAGAAGCGATTCAAAGTAACGAGCTCTATCTGGTTTATCAGCCTAAATACGATATTAAAACCAAGCAAATTTTAGGCGTTGAAGCGCTACTGCGTTGGGAAAGTAAAACGCTTGGCTTTATTTCACCCGTTGAATTTATTCCATTGGCAGAAGAAACTGGGATGATCAACGCCATTGGGCACTGGGCCATTGATGAAGCGTGTAATCAACTTGCTGAATGGCATAAACAAGGTTTTGAAGATATCTCAGTTGCCGTCAATCTCTCAGCAAGACAATTAAAAGCGGATATCATTTCAACCATTGAAGTCGCATTGGCCGTCTCAGGATTACCTGCTGGAGCATTAGAGCTTGAGTTAACCGAATCTATGATCATGGGTAATCCAAAGGATTCAGTGGAAGTGCTGTCGCAACTTAAAGCCTTAGGACTCACCATTGCTATTGATGACTTTGGGACTGGGTATTCGAGCTTGAGTTACTTAAAACGTTTCCCTATTGATACGTTAAAAGTCGACCGAGAGTTCGTGCGCGATATCATTGAAGATCCTGATGACGCAGCAATAACCAGTGCAATTATTACCTTAGCCCATAGTTTAGAGCTGAATGTCGTTGCTGAAGGGGTAGAAACCCAAGAACAACTCGACTTCTTGCAGTCAGAAGGCTGCGATCAAGTCCAAGGCTTCTTACTGAGTAAACCTCTGCCAGCAGATGAATGTTTGGCCGTATTACAGCAAGACAAACTTGAAAAAACTAACAGTTAACAGACATGCGATAGATACACAAAAGGCTCCCTTAGGAGCCTTTTTAATGGTCAAAACACCTGCACTAGGTATTCTACTAGGTATTAAGGAGCCACTCGCTCTACACGTTTAACCCAGCCTTCAGGGCCTTCAAGTTGACCATTTTGTAGTTCAGTAAAGATTTGGTAGATTCGCTTAATACACGGGCCGACCTCACCATCACCAACGGTTACCACTCGTCCATCTTCAAAAATGTACGATCCCACAGGTGACACCACTGCTGCGGTGCCAAAGCCACCCGCCTCAACAATTTCTCCCGCCTCAATATCAGCAATAAACTTATCTAGCATGATCGTCTCTTGACGCACTTCACAGCCTAATAGGTACCCTAGCTCAAGCATTGATTGCGAGGTGATTGATTTTAAAATCGTATCAGTAAATGTTGGGATCACCACAGTGCCATCTTTTAGCACATGGAAGTGGTTCATTGCGCCCACTTCTTCAATCTGTTGATTGTTAGCATCAAGGTATAACACTTGAGCAGCGCCATATTCAGCAGCAGCTTGACCCGCTCGCAGTGACGCAGCGTAGTTACCCGCCGCTTTCGATGCGCCAGTGCCACCCGATACTGCACGGTGGAACTTCTTACTAATAAGTAAACGAATCGCTTTGCTTACCCCATCAGCATAATAAGCACCACTTGGGCTTAAAATGACGCAAAAGGTAAAATTCAGGCTAGGACTCACCGATAGACGATCTTCGGTGGCAAAAATGAAAGGACGAATATACAAACAAGCGCCATCTTGCATCGGGAACCACAAACGATCCACATCAATAAGCGCATTAATGGCTTCAAGTTGAATCTCTTCATCAAGGTTAGGAATACATAAGATATCTGCAGAGTTGTTTAAACGTTCCGCATTCTTATTCAATCTAAAAGTATAGATTTCACCGTCGTCATGCATAAAGGCCTTTGCGCCTTCAAAAATAGACTGACCGTAATGCAATGAAATTGCACCTGGCGCAATCTCAAAAGGAGCATAAGGTTCGATACGTGGATCGCACCATTGGCCATCTCGATAATCCATTAAAAACATATGATCAGTTCTGAGATTACCAAATCCAACATTACCTTCTGGATGAAATTGCTCAGTACGGCGTGACGATTTTAAATTATATTTGATGTCCATTTGCTACCACCTTGAAAACAGAGCTAGCAGACTATGAATCATCAGTTGTAATGTCAAGCAAATGGACAATGTGGATGACATTTAACCGTCAATCGTTCTGCACAAGATGACAATTCCCAAAAAAGGCCGTTTTAAAACGAGGTTTATCTAATGAGTAAGACTTTCATGGGACACTGAACATCAGGGATTGCTGCTAGATATCAGTAAAAAATTACCTAAATACAGCTAAAGGTGATTAAAGCTTAGAAAATAGTAGTAAAACTGGTACTTTTTTTAACCACTTAACAGATTTGTCTATTCCTTAAACCCCAGTCACTGCTAGAATCAGCATTCCATCCAGAAACTATTAGGACTCCCGATATGAGCCTTGAATTATTGTCCCAACTGGAAGCCAAAATCCAGGCTACTCTTGAAAATGCTGAGCTACTTAAAATGGAGCTTGAAGAAGAGAAGCAAAAGAACGCTCAGTTGACTGAGACTAATCAACAACTACAACAAGACCTCAACTCTTGGAATGACAAAGTTAACGGTCTTGTTGGATTACTTAATAGCGAAAGCTAAATAGCATTAGCTTCATTATGCTGAGCAGCTAATAGCTCATTAAGTTCTGAAACAGCCTGCTTTACTTTTGGCAGGCTTTTTTTGGCATTAAAAAACGTCCCTTCTTAAACTCTAAGCAACCTAGATCTTTAACCCAAATAACCCCTGTAAGAAAAATACGTGCATGTTTGACAATAAGCTTAGGTGCGTAAACGGGGAACCTTCTCATGAGAACTCCTCAAGCATGTTGTTATTGGTTTTTGATGACTTCACTTTGACAATATAAATCCCCAAAGAGTTTCGTAAAGTTAAACATTTTTCACCTTAAATTCAGCGATTAAGTTCAAATAATGAAATAACACAAAAATGACACTTGCCATTTTTTTGACGCTTTGGTAGAGTATTTAATGTTACTCAGGGTAAATAACGAGCCAATTGGCTCAACACCGTATCGTTTTAAAATGAATAATTTTGAAACCTACGGTTTTTTTGCCTTTTTTCAGGTGGTTGGACAATTAACCTCACAAAATACAGACATAAAAAAAGAGCCACTGCGGGCTCTATTTTTTATCAAATTATCGAACAAATACTGCGTCAATAATTCGTCTTAGTTAATCTTAATCGATTACTTATCTTTAGACGTTAAGTAGTAAGCGATATCTAAAAGCTCGTCATAAGATTTAATTGAACCTGTCTCAACACGATATTTACCGTTAACCACTAATGCAGGCACACCTGATAGTTTTGCATTTTCAGTATCACGCTTCATTTTAGACATTTGTGCATTCACCATGAATGAGTTTGCTGCCGCATCAAAGTCTTTACCATCAACACCGTTAGCAATAAACAGCATACGGATATCATCTTGGCTAGTGAAACGTTGCTTAGTATCGTGAATAGCAACGAAAATTGCATGTTCGATTTTCTTTTCAACATTTAACTGGTGAGCAATCGCAAAAGCACGAGACATTTCAGTGCCCATTTCACGGCCAATAAACTCTACGTGTGCTTGGTTAAACGCAACACCTTCTGGCAATGTTTTCTCAATTTTTGGAACAACTGTTTTTGAAAAGTTATAACAGTGGCCACAGAAGAATGAGAAAAACTCTGTAATTTCAGGCTTAGACGTTGCTGGGCCTTCATTAATCACAGTGTAATGTACACCTTCTTTATAATCTGCAGCAGTTGCCGCCAATGGGGCTAAAAGTAGTGCTGCTGCCATTAATAGTGCTTTTTTCATTTTGCTTCCTTTAGTGTGCAATCTTAAATTATTTTTTAATTTTAAAATTTGCCATCTATTGCCTGCTTTACGCAGAGCTAATGTATGTATTACCTAAACCGTATCATAATTTAGGTTATTGCAATATCTCAAGACCTTATCAAGAACATTTGTAACAATCTACATTAGTTAACACCTAGTATCCCATCAAGCTTAATGGTGCTTCATCTAACGCTGCAAGTTGTTCTTTAAACGCTAAGGTTTGTTGTTCCCAGTATTTGATATCACCAAACCATGGAAAGTTCATTGGAAATGCGGGATCTTGCCATCTTTTACTTAACCAAGCGTTATAGTGAAGCATGCGCAAGGCCCTTAGAGGCTCAACTAAAGCGAGCTGACCTTGGTCAAAATCGTAAAACTCTTGGTAACCTTCTAGCAAGACGTCTAATTGTAACAGTCGTTGAGATCGATCACCCGTTAGCATCATCCATATGTCTTGTACTGCAGGACCTTGCCTGGCATCATCTAAATCCACAAAGCCTGGGCCATCGGGCGTCCATAAAATATTACTGGGATGCAGATCTCCATGCAGACGAATCGTTGGAAATTGATGCCCTGACATCGCACTTTTAGCTTTATCTAACACTTGCTCTGCCACGGTAAAAAACTGCTGGCTAATGCCATCAGCCACTTGACCAGATTGCTGTAAATACGCCAACGCATCATCACCCAAAATCTTTGATGAAACTGGCTCTCTATATTGGAATGCTTGTTTACTGGCATATTGATGAATACGGCCAATGAAGCGACCAACAGACTCTAATTGGTCAAGATTGTCGACCTCAAAAGCACGCCCACCAATAGAAGGAAATAGCGTAAATTTATAGCCTTGATAGTGGTGTAAAGTCTTACCATCGATAATCGCTGGGACAGCAATAGGAATATCTTCTGCAGCCAATGCCAGCGCATAATCATGTTCTTCTTGAATTTGTTCTTCAGACCAACGATGCGGCCTGTAAAACTTAACCACATATCGATTCCCACGATCACACCGAAATTGGTAAACACGGTTTTCATAGCTATTTAAAGCTAATAAACCGGTTTCTGGGTATACCGCTAAGCTCTCGATAGCATCTAAAATTAAGTCAGGCGTTAAAGCTTGAAAGTCAAATGATGCATCTTGGTTTTTATTCGAATTGGCTTGCTCTGTCGAATCGTTATCTATTTGACGATTACTCATTTGCGCCCTTCACTGTGACTAATGGTGTTAATAACGTCATTAAGTACGTTAACACTTCAATATCCGAGGCGACATCGGTCGATATCCAACAAATATCGCCATAAAACTCGTAATGTAACCAAAGCTGGCTGCCTTCGAAATTCAATAGCCATTGATGTCTATCTGCTCCCCATTGTTGCTCACGGATTTCGCAATCTATCGCCGCGGCCAATGGCTCAGCAAATTGTTCAAACTGCTCAAAATCAATATCTGCACGGATTAAAATACTGAGCGACTCTTTGTCTAATGCGATTGAATGCAAGCCAATCACGGGCTTTTCGCTATTCATATTGTTAGGTAAACCTGCGTTATTGATAAGCCTACATGTTTACTGTTCGGCTTATCGTATGCTTAAAATAAAAATTAACTGCTACAAGACATAATTAATCCCTGTCCCCACTGCGGCGGACGCTGAGCATAGTGTGACATATGTTCTTGCTCGGCATAGGGCTGTGTTAATAACCGGTGTAATTCAACCAATTTACCATTATCTCCATCTTCTGCGGCGACAATGGCTTCCTGTGCAAGATAATTACGCAGAATGTATTTCGGATTGACACTGTTTCTTGCACCTTGCCAAGCCTCAATATCTGTCACTTGTCCCACTCGTTGCTGATAGTCCTTATACCAAGCATCAAATGTTGGCCTATCGATGATTTCATCTGCAATATTGGATTTAGCGCTATTGACATCCAAGTTACCAAAAGCCCTAAAGGTATTGGTGTAGTCCAACATATTATGCTGCATCACCCCACAAAATCGGCCTATTAGGTCTAAATCTTGTTTGTCTTGTTCTGACGAATTGGCGATCTGCTCTGTTACTGACAAGCCCATTTTAGCCCGCATCAATAACAAGTATTGCTTCACTAATTCTGCTTGGTAGGTATTCAGTGCAGCGACCAAATCATCAGATTCGATCACAGGCGTTAATGCTTGCGCTAAACGTTGCAAGTTCCATAACCCAATACCGGGCTGCTGACCGAACGCATAACGCCCTTCTGGATCAGAATGATTGCAGATGAAGTCTTCTTTAAACGTGTCTAAAAAAGCAAAAGGGCCAAAATCAAAGCTGTCGCCCAAAACAGACATATTATCTGTGTTCAACACCCCATGAGCAAAACCAACGGCTTGCCAATGACCAATCAGCACA
Source organism: Shewanella sp. ENK2 (assembly GCF_043568515.1). Lineage (NCBI taxonomy): Bacteria > Pseudomonadati > Pseudomonadota > Gammaproteobacteria > Alteromonadales > Shewanellaceae > Shewanella > Shewanella sp. ENK2. The sequence goes on from NZ_CP171406.1 coordinate 1,481,466, forward strand.
GCGGTATCTTTAACCACTTGTGTGAACCAGGCTTTGTAACCGTGATAATCTTGCGATAAATGCGGGTAATGTTGGGCAATAGTAAAATTAAGTAACTGAATAAGCTTATCTTTACTTCCTTGTTCGCTATGACAAAAATATTCAAAATGGCCAAAACGAATATGACTTTTTGCCAGCCTTACGGTAATAGCTGCGGTTTCTTGGGATTCACGCCAAACGGGCAAATCAGAACCTATAACGGCTAAGGCACGTGTAGTAGGAACAGATAAAGCTGCGAGCGCTTCCGATGCCAAAAACTCTCTAACTGCAGAGCGCATTACTGCTCGGCCATCGCCATGTCGGGAATACGGGGTTGGGCCTGCACCTTTTAAGGCAATATCCCAAGCTTGTGGATGCGTATCTTGCCCATTAAATGCTTCACCTAGAATAATTGAACGACCATCTCCCAATCGTGGTGAATAACCACCAAACTGATGACCGCTATACACTTGCGCATAATAACTCGCACCTGGCATCTGGTGATTACCTGACATCTGCATCAGTAACTCATCGGTGGGCTTAGTTAGGCCAATTAATGCCGCGGCGTCATCACTCCAAGCAAGCCAATGAGGTTGACTAATAGGCAGCGGGTAAACCTGCGAATAAAATCCTTCAAGTTGTTCAAAAAAATCTTGTTTTAGCTGCATTCATCTTCCCTAAAGCAGGCTATTGGCAATGAATCACATTTTCATCATCGACCTGACATAGCTGCTCACATTGATATCCTTTTTCGATAGCTACAGGTATTGCTGTAGCATTTTCCAGAAGCCTGCTTGTCTATTTCAACAAGGCTTTTTCCACTAAGGCGTAACATACCATCGCCTTTTAACTGACACTGCTCAAGCGTGTCATAATAACCCGCAATATAATCCGCTTGTATCGGATTAGCCGGCTTTTTAGCTTGGTCTGCGTAATAAAAAAGAGTCCATTCAGGTGTACGAATACAGCCTGACAAGCTGAATATTCCTAAGCATAAAACCAACAAAGTCAGTACTTTGGTATTCATAAAAAACCTCTTAATTTCCTCAAAAGTGAAGGGAAGCATTAACTCGCCGAGCAAAAAGTAGCGCGATATTGCAACTCCGTTGGCTCAAACGCGCCCTATAATGGCAAGATCCATCAATATGTCTATAACTAACAAAGATATTAGCAATAAAAAAGCGAACCTAAGTCCGCTTTAATTGAATCTAGGTGAAATAGTATTCACCAACAGGTTAAATAGCCCTTAGCCTGCAGCTTTAGATTTTGCTTTCTCGATACGTTTAATTCGACCTTCAAAACCAGTAACAGTTCCATCGCTTAGCTGATATTGCAGCGCTTGCTCACATAGCATAATGGCTTTATCGAACTGCTTAGTATCATTAAGCATGGTTGATAACTGCATAAAGCCTGGACCTTTTTCATCAGCAGCAACCTTATTCTGTTGCTGGTACTTGGCATAAACAGCTAAATAGTTATCGGCCAATTGCGCACCATATTGGCAATAATCTGCCTGTTTACGCAATTTATAACTATGACCAATAATATTCAGTAACGTTTGATGCTGCGCTGTGACATCTGCACTGGCATCAAAACTGCTAACGAGATTAACAAACACATCACCCGCCCATGCACCTGTAGCAGGCAAGTTTACATCCGTTTCTTCGTTTTCTTTTTCTTTTACAACTTCTGGCTCTGGCTCTGGCTCTGGCTCTGGCTCTGGCTCTGGCTCTGGCTCTGGCTCTGGCTCTGGCTCTGGCTCTGGCTCTGGCTCTGGCTCTGGCTCTGGCTCTGGCTCTGGCTCTGGCTCTGGCTCTGGCTCTGGCTCTGGCTCTGGCTCTGGCACGACAGTGTTAGCGCCAACGACAACCTCATCAACAGCCTTTTCAGTTGTTTCTTCCACGACTTCTGCTTCTACGTCAATCACATCTTCTGACACTGTCGTTTCTTGCGGTTTTTCTTGTTGAGCAGATGTTTTCTCATCTAATTCGTTCTGAGCAACCTTCTGCGTTCGACGGTACAAATAAACGCCCAACAAGACTAATAAAATAATGACAATATATTTCATTGATAACACCATACCTGTGTCATGTTTGTGTGTATTTAAATAGCTAAGCAGTCAAGCTCAAAGTCTATTCAAGAGAGATTAATTTTCACGCTGCTTTTTTGAGCAGGTTATCTAGTATTAATAAGCTATTGTGCAGCAATAAATCAAGTATTTATCCTGCTTTTGTGCCATTAAACATGATAAGTGGGGATAAATTCAAATTTTGAGATTTTTGTGCTTTAGCTCAAGCTTATAATCACCTAAATTGAACTGAATCATTGAAGCTAGTTACACTACTCATACCCGAGTAAATTACTAAGGTATTTATTGATGTCTGAATCTTCTATTCTCTCAGGAAAATTACTGTTTGAGCTCAACACAATGACAGCCATGGCTGGCATATATTGTCGTGCTCATCATCAACAGACACAAGGTGAAGAGCTGTGTGAGGAATGCCGTTCATTACTTGAATATGCCGAAACTCGATTAGATCGCTGCCCTTACGGTCAAGACAAACCAACATGCAATAAATGCCCAGTTCATTGCTATAAACCCCATATGAAACAAAAAGTCCGAGAGATAATGATCTACTCAGGACCACGAATGCTGATCCCCCATCCCATTATGTCGATTAAGCATTTATTATCAGAAAGAAAACCCGCACCAGGTAAGCCACCTGAAGGCGTTTCAAATCGTCACATAAGAAAGCAAAAAAAGCTTAGGATACTGGTCGAAATAGTCGCTTAGAGGTATTATCACTTAGAATGAAATAAGGGGTAACTGATCGAACTCGGACCGTTTTTCTCGCAAGCTTATATTTGGTTATCTTTACTCGGCGGTATTCATTGCTTCGGGGTAGGCTTGTATGTGCGCTACATATACGCCAACAGCGATCCTAGCACGACACAAAGTAATCGTTTATTAGGCTCGTTATTTTTGCTCATTGCACTTTTTTTGCCACTGGGGCAATCACCCGTGAAAATGCGCCGATTCAAATTCATTTCATTTTGACCTTAATGGTGCCCTTTTACTTTTTATTGATGCCTTTACTTTATTCATACTGTAAAGCTTGCCTGCAAATTCCGGTATCAGATAGTAATATTCTCAAACACCTATCACCGACATTAATCACTATGATTGCCATTATGTTTGCAGTGTTTTTCAACATTGGGCTGGATCCCACCGCTTCAACACAAGTGGTCAATTCAGTTAGCGAACTCCGTCATATCAACACGATTGCATTAGTCATGCCTGGGTTCATCATTTTACAAAGTGCAATCTACTTTGGGCTGATATTCAATACCATCAGCAAACATAAAAAACGCTTTAAATTAACCAACCAACAAAGCTTAAAAGATATTAGATTGCGCTGGTTACTGATACTTACTGCCGGAATATTGCTTAATTGGGTACTGCGCATAGTGATGGTATTAATCCCATTTTATTTCGGTGATACTATTTCAGTTTTAGCTCATACCATTGCACGATTGTCACTGCTGATAACGGTTTATGGTTTTGCCTTATATGGTTTGCATCAAATTACTCGTGCAGCCTACCTCAGAGGTAACAACAATAGCGCCAATCAGAATCAATCACACAAGCCACAAAAAGCCAGTGAGCAGTTATTAAATTCTGAAGAATTGAATTATTTACAAACCATCATCAATGAAGATACGGCCTCAGAAAAGCGACTCCATTAACACACATCAAGAATAAGGAAAGGAGCTCCATGTCAACGTTATTAACCCGCCTTCGCCCAATTGGGCTTATTTCTCTACTCAGTATTTCTTTTCAGACAACAGCCGAATCTGCACTAGAAAAAATCACTATTGATGACTTTTTTGACATCGCCATGATGAAACAAGTGAGTTTTAGCCCTAATGGTAAAGAAGCGATTTGGGTAGAAAGTCGTTGGGATGAAACGCTCGATAAAGCCCAATCTGACTTATGGAAAGTCAACACTAAAACCCGTCAAACTCAACGCCTCACATTCAGTAATGAAAATGAAGCAAGTCCAGTTTGGAGTCCAGACGGGCAATATATTTACTTTCTCTCAAAACGTACTGACAACCATGAAAAAGCGCCACTGAATGGAAAAAACCAAGTATTTAGAATGACTAATAGTGGTACGGACTTAAAGCCATTGACCAAAGAAACTGAAGGGGTAAATGCGTTTCAGTTAAGCCATGATGGTAAAAACTTGTACTTTACTGGCAATAAAACCACCGAAGAAACCGATGTCTGGAGTGAGATGCGCAGCCATCATGATGCGCCTCAATATGGTCATGGTGAACACCAGTCAAATCCACTTTATGTGCTTGATTTAGAACACTACAAACAACAAACTTTAATTGATGACGATAAGGTTGTCTGGCAATTCAGTGTTAATAATACCCAAACTAAAATTGCCCGAATTACGACCGAAGATAATGAATTAGTAAAACTTGAAGGTTGGTCTGACATTGATATTTATGATGTGAAGCAACAACGTCATCAGGTATTGGCTGATCAACAATGGCGTCAACAAGCTCCATCACCTTACGGTTGGTTATTAGGGTTAGCTTGGCATGATAATAATCAGCAACTGGCCTTTCGCATCGACTTTGACGGTCACCCAGGCAAGTTATTTATCGCTGACACCGCCAAAGGAAACAACAGCATAACCGAGCTCTCTCGCCCGAGTAAGGTCACCTTAAATGGACAAGATATTCAGTGGCGTCCAAACAGTGATGAAATTTGTTATCGCGGTGCAGAGTCTGCTCGAGTAAAAATTTATTGCACAGAATTTATCAAGAACAAGCAAGGTGATAGCCGTAAAGTCATAGATGCTGACATCGTAGTCGGCAGCTATGACTTTAATTCATCAGGTAAACAGCTCGTGCTGAGCCATAATGGCTTAACTCATTTTAGCGACCTTTTTATTGCTGATGCTGATAATCGCCGCGCTAAAATTAAACGTATAACTGACATCAACTCGCAAGTAAAACAATGGCAATTACCACAGATTTCCATCGTGAAATGGCAAGCACCCGATGGCGCTACCGTTGAGGGTATTTTAGAACTTCCACATGGCTATAAAGCGTCGCAAGGGAGATTACCACTGATAGTACAAATCCATGGAGGTCCTACATCTGCGACACCTTATGCACTGCAACATCGCTCATACGGACGCAGCACATTTTCGGCGGATGGCTGGGCGGTCTTATCGCCAAACTATCGTGGCTCAACGGGATTCGGTGATAAGTTTCTCACTGACTTAGTAGATCAAGAGCACGATATTGAAGTCAGCGATATTCTTGCAGGTGTTGATCATTTAATCGCTGAAGGGATCGCTGATGAAGATAAAATGGCAGTGATGGGCTGGAGTAATGGCGGCTACTTAACGAATGCCCTCATCAGCACCACCAATCGCTTTAAAGCAGCAAGTTCTGGTGCAGGCGTTTTCGATCAGCGCTTACAGTGGATGTTAGAAGATACCCCAGGTCATGTAGTGAACTTTATGCAGGGATTACCGTGGGAACAGCCAGAAGCTTATAAAAAAGCGTCATCACTGACCTATGCCAATAACATTAACACGCCCACATTAATTCATATCGGCGAACACGACCAACGTGTGCCTTTAGGCCATGCTCAAGGCTTATACCGTGCTTTAAAGCACTACCTTAATGTGCCCGTTGAATTAGTTGTGTACCCAGATGAAGGTCATGGATTAAGTCGATATCAGCATCGAAAAGCCAAAATGGAATGGGACAAGAAATGGTTTGATTATTATGTGCTAGGTATACAAGACTAGAAAACAGCCTTTCATATCAAGACTGTATCTAAGTGCGCTTCGCGTCAGTAGGCTGAACCTTAGCTGACAATAAGCGCGTTATTTTTACCCTTTGACTCACGGCTTTGATATGCTGCTTGCAAACTTGCATCAATTCAGCTCATTTTTATTGTGAGTACGAACCTGATTTGCCATTAACATTAATGAGCAAGTAGTGACCCTACATAACAGCTGAAACCAATCCGATATCGATTAACAGGAGTTAGCATGAAAAATATTTTATCCGTCTTAGCACTGAGCGTTGCGCTGTTAGGGCTTACTTTTTCTACCACTGCCCATGCAGATAAATATGCTGACAAATACGCAAAGACCATTGCTGACTTTAAAAAAGCCCCCGAAGTGCAGAGCTTTTTCAATGATGCTTATGGATATGCCGTTTATCCAACAGTAGGTAAAGGTGGTGTAGGTATCGGCGCCGCCTATGGTTCAGGTCGAGTCTATCGTGGTGGCAGCCACACTGGTGACTCAACCCTATCTCAGCTGTCTATTGGTTTTCAATTGGGCGGACAAGCATACAGCGAGCTTATTTTCTTCAAAAATAAAGCTGCGTACGACGACTTTACCAGTGGCACATTCGAATTTAGCGCCCAAGCCTCAGCTGTCGCCATTACTGTTGGTGCAAACGCTCAAGTTGGCTCGACTGGTAATTCTGCCGCTGCAGGTAATGCTGGAAATCGCACCGCAGCCAAAGCAAGTTATATGAATGGCATGGCAATTTTTACAGCGGCTAAAGGTGGCTTTATGTATGAAGCGGCCATTGCCGGTCAAGCTTTCAGCTTTGATCCGAAATAAGCTTATTTAAACAATAAAACTGTCACCCATTAAAAAGGCTGCAATAGCAGCCTTTTTACTCTCTAAAATAAGAGCCAAACCCTTTTGAGCTTATTTATCGCTAAAAGCATAAGTTGACATAACCTTTATCTGACTTTCAAGCTCTTAGCTTAAAGATATAACCATATCCTGATATAAAATATAACCATAAGCTGACAAATTGTAATATTCACTAATAAACGAGAATAGTGTCATGTTCTTTTATTACGATTAAGACATTAGCTCTTTCTAGCTCACTTTTGTACAAAAGTAAGTTAATGCAGAAATTATAAAAGTGAGCTGTGATATTAGAAAATGTATGGTAATAAATTAAAGTTTACACTGACCCAACATATTCTTGATTTATATGGGAACGACAATCAGTAATATTATTGAGATGTTTAAGCATAATGAGTGTAAAAGTAAAGCAAAGCAAATGGGTGGTTATTTAATTACAGTGACGAGATCAATCAAGTCATTATCTAATACTGATCAGTTAACAATTTTGGTCGATCTTTCAGGTACGGCATAAAGATTTCTTTATTGTACGGTTGCCTTTCATTGAATTATCTCAAGCGCTCTAAAATCTTGTTCTAAAATCTGTTATTTTCATTCACCTATTTATTAAAATGCTTATAGCTGGATATTTAAAAACTCGCTAAAGACAAAAAGATAAAGAGGAAAAATAGATATACTTTGCTGTTTATCACTTTTAAAAGAGCGAAAGTCGCATTCAAATAGCACAGTTTGGTCTACAAAATAAGTACAAAAAATGCCGCTATCAATAAGCGGCATTTTTAACACATTATTTAAAACATTAATTTACAACAGCAAATTAATTAGTCTTCTTGCACTGTTGCTTCGGCAGAACTAGAGTAAGTCGTACTTAGATCGTCACCCACAGCATAACTTTCGAAGTCCTCAGATAGCACTGCAGTATCGTTTGCATCAGCGATAACAATGTCATCAGCGAGTAACTCTTTTGCAGATTCTTTAGAAGAGCTACCTATACGGATTTGATACGTTTCTGTCGCTGTACCTGTATTGATTGCTTCATAAGGACCGTAGAAGGTTGTGCCACCATCAATTGAAAGTGAATAACCTGTTGCAGTCCATTCAAGCACTACATCAATATCGGTATCATTTGCATGTGTTAAGCCATCAATGATTTGCTGCGATTTTGCTGCATCACGATATTTAACACTACCATCATTACTAAAGATAATTTCGCCTGTTAGGTTACTTGAAGAGGCTGAGCCACCATAAATACTAATATAAGCGGTATTATCTTCGCTAACCTCTGGTGTTGCAGTAAAGCCAGCAATCGCCTGTAACTTAACGGTTGTTGAAATAGAGCCTTCAGCAAGTGGAGTCGTGGTTAAGCGTAACTCAGCGTCAGCGTCTAGTGATGTGTCGGCCATTCGGGCAACTTTATTTACACTACTTCCCGCTATGGTCTTAACGGTTGCTTCAGCAGAACTTGAATACATTGCACTTAAATCTTCACCTTCAGCATAAGTTTCGAAGTCTTCAGATAGCACTGCCATATCGCTCTCATCAGCAATGACGATATCATCAGCGAGTAATTCTTTTGCTGACTCTTTCGAAGAGCTACCAATACGAATTTGATACGTTTCGGTCGCTGTACCAGTATTGATTGCTTCATAAGGACCGTAGAACGTAGTACCACCATCAATTGAAAGTGAATAACCTGTTGCTGTCCAAGCAAGAACTACATCAATATCTGTATCATCAAAATAAGTTAAGCCATCAATGGTTTGTTGATCTTTATTTGAATCACGATACTTAACAGCACCGTCTTTAGCAAAGACAATTTCACCCGTTAAGTTACTTGAAGAGGCAGAACCACCATAGATACTGATGTAAGCGGTATTATCTTCAGAAACTTCTGGTGTAGCAGTGAAGCCAGAAATTGCTTGTAGCTTAATGGTTGTAGAAATAGAACCTTCAGCAAGTGGCTCAGTTGTTAAACGTAACTCAGCGTCAGCAGTTAATGATGTATCAGCCATTCTGGCAACATTGTTTGCTCCAGTATCAACAACAATTGTGCCTGTAATTGTGATTGCTAATTCAGCGGTAGTGCCATCAAAAGATTCAATAGTAAAGGTATCGATTTCACTTTCACCCACAACAAGTGCTGCAATAGTGGCATTAGCAGTATCAAGTGTGTACGTCCAAGAGCCATCTTCTAAAATTGCTAATGTACCGTATGTACCCATTAAGGTTGTCTGAACAATAAAAGCTTCGCCATCATCTGGGTCAAGTACACTTACAGCACCTGCTGCCGTTGCCTCATCACTTGCAATTCTTCCAGTTAAATCAAAGAATGCTGCTGGCGTAGGTTCTTCTGTGCCATCGCCTGCATCAAATACAGACACTTCAGCGTAAATAGCTAAGCTATATTTGCTGTCTGTACCATCTAAAGTTTCACCTGCATCATAGCCTTCAAAGTCATCTGAAAATATACTTGTAGTGCCAGCGGTATCAGAAAATACTTCAATGTTATCAGCATAGAAAGAACCGAAAGGAATCGTTCTATCATTATCACCGAATCTAAATTGGATAGCTTTAACACCATCAGCGAACCACTGGTCTAAGCCTGTATAATCAGAGTCAACAACTGCTGCAGTAGAGAATGAACCTCCACCAATCACTTCACCATCAATAGTCACGGTGATTTGATCTGCCTGATCTAAGTCCCATGTGATTTCTACATCATAAAACTGCTCTTCAACAAATGGGGCAGTGATTATATTGCCAGGGTAAGCGTCACTGTCAGTATTTCGAACAAAGAAACGAGGGTCAATTACAGTGCCGTCGGCTTGAACTTGAGTTCCTTGAATACGCAAATCTATAAGCGATTCACTAGAACTACCAGATGAGCCATAAAGCGTAATGTAGGCATCTTTAATATTTCCATCACTACCAAGCGCAACCTCTTTAGATATAGATGCAGTCAACTTACCTTGACGAAGGTTATCAACGCTAAATCTAATCTCACCCGTATCGCCACCTGTATCGCTTATTTTTACAACTTGAGTAAGCGAAGCAACACGAATATTAATTTCAGCAGTGGTACCATCAATAGAAGCGATAGTGATTGAATCACTTACAGACTCACCTAGTTCAAGGTTCGCTAAAGTATCATTTGCAGTGTTAACCGTGTAAGACCAGCTACCGTTGGCACTGATACTGAATGTACCATAATCAAGTGCCACATCAGTTTGAGCAACAAAAGCATCTTCTTCGAAGTTTGGATCGATAATGGTAAGTGAACCAGTTAATGGATCCGTAGCTGTATGTTGAACAGTACCGCCAAATTCACCTTCGATGATTGCTGCAACAGGGTCATTGTTATAACCAACAGCGGCTCCAATTCCGTCAAGTAACGCCTCATCAACAGAACTAGCAACTTGTGAAGTCGTTTGCAAATTAATTTGTGCTGTCTCAAGTGTAACTAAAGACTCTTCAGAAAAAGAACCATCAGCGACGTCACTAGCAAGATCTTGCATAACGGTAGATAAATCTGCGTCTGCGTTGTCTGCATCAACTTGTGATAGTAGCGCTAGCACAGAACCATATCTATCAGCATCTTCAGCACCATCAGCACCAAGTTCAACAGTACCAACTAAAGTAGGAAGCACTTCAGTTGTATCAAAACGAATACCAAAACGAGCATTAATTATTTCAGCTGCGTCAGCAAACTGGTTTAAATCACTACCCGCGTTTTGAACAGCCATTTCGGTTAAAGGAGAAACAACATAGGTAGGTGGTGGTAGTATGGTTTCCACACCCTCATCATCAGTCTCAATAATATTTTCAACTACATTCACTACAGATCTTAGTTGAGGAGCATCTAAGGTTAAACCTGTTGATTCGTCCGTATAAGTACCGCCAGTACACGTAATTAAACCCGCACCTTCGAAGTGTACATTGCTAAATGTAACGCCACCTGAAGTGTCAGAGGTTGCAGTGCCTTGCTCAGGAAGAACCGCAGCACCACTATCATCAACTTCAAATATGTCACAAGTTGCACCATCAATAGGTCCCTTAATAATGCTAGCAGAAACATCTAAGGTCGGGTTGATAGTGGGTGTAGATGCACCTACGCCTTCGGTAAAGCCTGCATCATCGGTATAATTAGCAGAAACAGAAATGACAGTGCCTTCGTCAGCTTCAGTAATGGTGTAAGATGTGCCGATTGTACCTGTTGACCAAACATAGGTAATGGTGTCTGCTTGAATTCCGTCAGCATCAGTAGCTGCTGCAGAGATTGTTTCGCCAGCGATAAAATTGCTTCCGGTTATTGCTATACTACCGCGAGTATTTCCATCTAGTTCAGCACCGTCATCACCGCCACAACCTAATAGGCCTGTCGCAATGATGAGCGATAAAAGAGATTTATTATTCATTTTTATGACTCCAAAAAGATTCTTTTCCAAATTTAGCTTGTTTTATTTAAGTACTAGACTTGGCTAGTACTTAAAGCTGACACCTGCGAACAGGCGAGGACCGTAATCACTTACTTGACCCAAGTTACCTTGGGTATAGAAGTCATCACTGCGAGGCTCACTGAACAAGTTAATTGCTGAAACTTTGACACGAACGTGTTTATTGATTTTATATGCAGCACGAGCTTCCCAAATACCTGCCTCATCAACATAACGCAGTCTTGTGCCGTTAGAAGTGTATGGTTGGAAGTATTCACTACGATACTTGTAGATAAGAGCAGTATCAAAACCGCCTATTTGGTAGTAAACCTGTCCATTGAATACATGCTCAGAAAATCCAGGTACTGAAGCAGGAGGAACAATACCTACGGTTTCCTGAGTAACAACACCATCTAAACCAGTCGTATAGGTATTACCGTAGTTACTGTCTTCAAACTCATAGGTTGTATCGGCGTAGTTATAACCAAGCTTCACACCAACGCCCAAATCCCAACGATACGAGAATGTCGCTTCGAAACCATAAAGGTCACTGTTTTCGTCAGTAGTGACTGAATTAGTAATAGGTAAAGAAACTTCCACACCGTCAACGATAAAATTCTCTAACTGTGTTTGCTGTTGGTAACCGCCATTGAATTGCTTATAGTAAACACCTAGCGCTATCATAGAGTCATCGCTTGGATACCATTCAAAAGCAGCGTCATAGTTCCATGACATTAATGGTTGAAGATCAGGGTTACCTGAACCATTAACACCAACCAACAAGTCTTCAACTGATTCAGGATCATCCGAGTCATCGGTTACGAATGTGCGGCTATAACTTAGATCAGATGGATCTGCACGTGACATACCTCGGTAAATACCGGCCCTTAGGAGAATATTGTCATCATAATCAACGACTAAGTTAAAGCTTGGTAGTACTTCAGTGTAATCACCACCACTTTCAATCTTTTCAATACTTCCGTTTGGTACTAATTCGACGATACCTGTCGCCGGATCAGTGACAACGTCGAAACCTTCACGAAAGCCAATAGAGGTAACGTCAGTATCCACTACACGAACACCAAAGTTACCACGAATATATTTACCAAACATTTCAGTGTCGTAATTAAGCATGGCGTAAGCAGAGGTAGTTTGTTCTGTTACGTCAATAGTACCCGCATTCTCGTATGTAACATCTGGGTATGCGAATTCGCCGCCTTGTGATGCTGCTACTGCTTGAGAGAAACACTCGTTATTGTAAGTTGCCCACGAAGCGCCTGTACCGCTTTCTACAACATTACCTGAACTGTCAACATGGGTGATAATATCACCGTCAGAAACACTGGATAAAAAATCAGTCTCAGGGAAGGCTATTTGGCAACCTTCAAGTACATCGATGGCCGATGTTGCAGATTCATCTAAATTATATGTCGTTCTTGAGCCATTACCGTTCGTGCCACCAAATTGAACAAATGTTAGCTCAGAAACGCGAACGCCAGCTTGAACGCTACTAAAAAAATCACTGTCTAGAATATAATCAACATCAAGGCGTGCACCCATAATTTCGTTGTCGCGGACATTTTCTCTGTCGATACGAGTACGAAGGCTATCAGTAAAATTGGAAATATCAGTCACATCAAAATCAGTCACTGTGAAATGAGGAATATATTCACCTAAATCCCAAGATAAGAAAGGACGAGAGCTCGTTCTTCCTCGGTTTGTTATTTGTAGTTCTTCACGGCTGGTTTTAGAATAGCCAAGGTCAAGACTAATCTTTAGATCATCAGAGAAAAAATGTTCAACGTTCAAGCCATATCCACGATATTTTTCTTCACGCGAAAATTGCTCGCCCGCAGACTCGATGCGTTCTTCACCTTCCCAATGTAGAATACCGCCAACATCGTTTGTGATCAGATTTTGTCCCGTTACACCCGGTGTAACGCGCTTTTGTAAGAAAATTAAATCATGACGCGCTTCTGCTTGGGTACGATCTGAAATTTGCGCGTCAAAATTGATATCCCATTTACTTGAGGGTTGGTATTGTAGAGCAAAGAATAAAGCGTCTCTTTCATCAGATGTTTCATTTTGACGGAAGCTTCGGCTTGAGCCAGTCCATGCGTATTCTCTACCATCATCTACTGCAAGACCTGTGTCTGGATCAATATCATTATTATAACCTTGGTTATTTGAGCCAACAATTTCATCTTCACAATCGCCCGCTGAGCTACGGAAAAAACCGGTATTGGTATCGGTTGGATCATTCAAACATGCCCACAAAGATGAACCCGTTGGGCTTGAGCTTCTATATTCAGCTTCTGGCTGACTAATATCTTGACGCTGCAAACCTACACTCAAACCAAATGCTTGACCGTTATCAAACTCAAATTGATCAACATAACTTAGTGTTCCACGGTAGCCCAAATCACCTTGAAGTGAATTGTCAACGTTTGCTTGGTCTGGGTTGTAGTTACCTTTTACTTCAGCCTGAAAACGTTGCTTACCAAAATCTAAAGGCTTAAGTGTTTCCAGGGTAATAACACCGGCAACCCCACCTTCAATCATGGAAGCGTCTTGTGTTTTATAAATAGCGACTTTCTGCATCAACTCTGATGGGAACTGAGAAAAGTTAACTGAACGGTCACCACTACCATTGGTCGCTTCACGGCCATTGATGTTAGTGGCACTTAAGAATGGACCTAAACCACGAATACTGATTTCAGTAGCACCACCATTTTCACGGTGAGATGATGCCCCCGTTAATGTTTCTAGCGCCTCACCAATTGAAAGTGCAGGTAAATCACCAATATCTGAAGCAGATAAACCGTCAACAACCGTAGTAGATTCACGCTTTATTGAAATTTGGTCTTGAATTGTTTTACGTGTACCAGTAACGACAACAACTTCTATATCATTATCAACTTTATCTAGATTTTCAGTTTCGGCTTCTTGTGCTATTGCCGAAAATGCAAAAGAACTGGTTACAGAAGTAAATGCAGCAAGCTTCATCCATTTTGCTATAGGTGAAAGGTTGAACTTCCCTATTTTATGGATGGGTTTTGTTTTTTTACTTAACTTCGTCGACATACCGTACTTCCCCTTAGTATTTTAATAAGCATGTTAATGCCATTTATTGGTATATTTATTTTTGCAAGCAGGTTACTGCCTTTTACTTCTTATATTTATTATTGCAAGCAGGTAACTGCCTTAAATTCTTATATTTATTATTGCAAGCAGGTTACTGCCATTAAATTCTTATATTTATTATTGCAAGCAGGTTACTGCCATTAAATTCTTATATTTATTATTGCAAGCAGGTGGCTGCCTTAAATTCTTATATTTAAATTAGCGCTATATTAATTTCAACAGACGAAACCCAAACAAAAGTTCTAACCTATTAATTTAAATAAAAATATAACCAATAGTTGTAGTTACGAGTTACGAATTTTAAATTGATGTATTAACTGCGCTAAAATTTATACCCTTTATGCGTGTTATGGATATGATAGAAAGTAGCTTGCACATAATCACCATCAGCGCCGCCATTGTTTTGGTTATAAACACCCGCTTTAAAATACATATACTGGTTACTAGCACTGTAACCACTATCTTTCATATCAAAGTACTTAGTAATATTAGGCTTACCTTCCCTGATTATAGTGACGAACAACACTTCATCTTCGACGGAAATTTTATAAGAGAACTTTTCGTTTAAGGCGATGCCGTCATCAGGATCTGACAAAGTATGTGAACGTGAGCCAATCATATTTATCCAAATATCATCACCATCATTTATTTCATGGGCAAAATAAATAGACCCTTTCGAGTTGCCAGGTAATTTTCGGTAATATAAACGGATGGGTTCGTCATCCGTCGCGTGAATTTGGCCGATGATCACGCGTCCGACCTTTTTTCATCACCAGTGGTAGATACTCGGTTTATTGCCAAAGTCCCTTCCAAACTGCCTTCAACTCCCCCAGACTTAGCTTTCGCCGAACCATGCGCATTGCTGAAAACCCAGTTATTTTTAGTCAAGCCACGCGTTTTTATTCGACTATTACCTCTACGTAGCATTTCGCGTAGTTCGGTTCTCGCATATTTTGTATTTTTTGAGGTCTTGGCACCTACGTTTGGGCAAGCGAATACCAAGCCACCATCATCTGCTGTATAAAAAAATGGCTTTAAGTTAAAGCCTTTACTTAATGATTTCTCATAGACGGTATCAGCTTTTTTATCTTCGTTGAGATCGGTTGGCAACGTTAATGACCAATCGAGTAAGTCAAAATTTTCACCTGGCTTTTTAAGCGGATCGAGTTTTGACAAATCCCCCAGTAAAACACCTTCAGCAAGACTAGTGTGTGACTTAGAAATAAGCGTATTCCCCTCAATTTCCTGAGCATTGAGTGATGCGCTAAAAACAGCTAAAGCAAAAACTAGCGCAGCAAAAACGTCACACATTTTCCTTTGAAAATGTCGGTAAGATTTATATGTGTTGATATTGGAATCCTTGATAATTTACGATCTCTTTGTTGAATATGTTCGTGTATTGTTCTGCTTAACTATTTTCAACGCTTTCTTAGAATACCTATATGCGCAGCATGTAGTGGCGCACCTACACATGAACTTAACTAACCCCGAAAAACGTAATAAAAATAGGTAAGACTTTGCTTCTAATTAACACCAAAAATTATCTAATTTCGTAGTAAAAAGAAGCAGAACTCTTTGTTGTATATGATCAAAGAGCTATGATTAATTGCAATGCATAGAATCATAGACAACTTACCTAACACAGCTACACCCTTAACAACTTGTTTACATCTATAACTTTGCGTTAAACAAAATATAACCACCACAACATATCCTTGTCAACCAAAATAGTAGCCAAAGCATTACCAAAAAACTAAATTGGTAGTAACTAGAACATAAAAAAAGACTAACGCATTGGCTTGACACATTTTTCATTTAACAAAAAGAAATCTTATAAACAATAACTTACGCAAAAATCGAGCGGTTGTTGTAGAATAGTTTTTATATTCACTACCAATGGATATGACAACATGACCAAGTAACATAACAAACTTAATTAGCGGTCAGATCGCATTACCAACCCACAAGAAGAGCTATTACCAATCTGCAAGAGCTGTTATTACCAATTCTAATGCAAGCGTTACCAATAGATGATGTGATGAGATTACATTTCAGAACTAATAAGCAGATAATAAGCTGTACGATAATTCGTATGGATTGTGATTTATCATTAATGATCTTGTTGAACGAAACTACGCTGTCAGGCGCATTAGTGCCTATTTCGAGGCTATGCTGCTAAGCTACGGCAACGCATACGCTTGATGTTAGCGGTGGCTGGAACTGTATTTGAGCCACACGAAAAAGCCACCAGGACTCAGGCAGTACGACCTTGCCCTTGCTGCCAACAACCGATGACATTTAAGGGGTGCTGGCAACAAAGTAATGGGGATGAGCTAACGCGACCGACAAGCTCAATGAAGTAAAATCAAACGCGGCCTAACGCCACTGTTTAAGCGAAGGATGACAAGTCCAACACAGAGAATGCAAAGTAATAGAAATATAAGAAGGTGATAAGTTATTGATATTTTGAACAAATGAATTGACTGACAAAGCTAAGGGATCGCAATGGCCAATAAAACAACAAGGCTTCTTCTCGCTCACCTTAAAAGCGTAAAATCTTACGTCGATATTTACACTATAAAGGTATCACTCGGGCTTGCTCAAAACTTGGGATAAGGACGCGGCTACGCGCGGCCTATCCTTCATTAGTTAAATGACTGACTTAAATACACCGAAATACTCCGATTTTTCCCCTGATTGAATTCTAATAATGTAGTGCGATTCATCAGAGTCCGTATACCAAGTAAAAACTTGACCATTATGGTTTATAGAGCACTTTATTGGATAGTCGTGATCGGTGAGTTTTGGTAGCTTCCCATGCCCACCCGGCTTACCCAAGCTTTTGTTTGAAAGCTTGTCTTTGAGCTGCTTTACTTTTTCAGTGGAGCACTCTTCAGCTAAAACTGATACAGGTAAAAGTAGGGTTAATAATAGTGCTATATTCTTCATTGCATTTAACGCCCCAATAACCGGTACAAAATACTTGGCTATACTTTTGCGAGGAACGAGCACAAGCCAAGCTTTTTGTATCCGTTCTTGATTGCTTTGTTATAACTTATAGTAGCGATTCTATGTCACAAGCCACTATAAAAGTAAAACAGATGGCAAGTACTACAGCACCTAAATACACTTTAAACTCAGATTTAGACAAAGTTAAAACCAATGGATTATCCAATGGCGTTTCGTCATTTACCATTTCGGACATTGCAGCAAAAACCCATTGAACAGCGCAGAAATAAAAAGAAAAAAACAATGGAATTATTAACCCAGCAAAATTTAATGAGCTAATGAAACTAGGAATAACCATTCCAGCTAAAGTGCCTGATGCTACAGCTGAGAAGGTAAAACCTATATATGCAACTGACGTTGTAAGCCATTTCAACAGCGCATGTAAAGAAGAAAATTGATTAGTGAAGCAAGTAAGACCAACTAATGTTAAACCTACAGCTAATGAAATATGTATACCTTTAAGTTGTAAAAACTCTTCAATGGCATCCATAAATACAGAATCTATATAACTATTAGAGCTAAAGCAGATAACTAACCCGAAACATAAACTACAAATTGCTGGTATCAGTGAAAACTCAAATGAGCGTGGAAAGAAATTACTACTATTGATATTAGCGAAAGAATGTTGAGAGAAAAATGTTTTTATTTTTTGAATCATACACATAGTTTTATATAAGTTATTATAAACAAGCCACCCATTATCAATCAATAACATAGCGGCCTTTTGGTATGCTATCAAGTGAACTCACCTGTTTGAGTAGTCGTTGGTTTGGGGAGTCTATTGATTTAGCAAGATTTGTTGCTATTTCGGCGTATTCAGCTGATATTGTCCGAATTTAATTCGGCACCAAGCTGTCCATGTTGGAATACTGGAAGATTGATTAGATTAAGCGATTTGCTTTGTTGCTACCGCTGTTGATTTCAGTTCAGAAAGAACCTATTTAGTAGCATTCCCATTTAATGAAAATACTGGCAGCTTGTGGCGAAGTGCCGTCGTCGCTTTTGTAAATGCTCACAGTATTGTGTTAGCTCTTGCAGTGAACCTACTGGGCCATGAAATAGCTGCCCAAACTCGGTAGCAAGTTTTAACCAGTTGACCTGATTGATGTTTAGTCGATTGAGTATTTTTGAGCTGCTGGCCTTGATAGCACCGCGTTTATCATCACGAATAACCCGTCCTGTATCATCAACTAATTCAAGATAATCCTTTAATGAAAACGCAATGCCTTTGGGTTGATTAGCACGTTCATTACCAATAAATGGCAGTAAGGCTTTAGGCTGTTCGCCTTTTAACGCGGCTTTTGTGCGTTGCTGAATACTGGTGTAGTCTGATTGCTCTGGTGTGGCTGCCATATTGGCACGTATGGGGTTTAAGTCCACATACGCCATACAGGCTAATACTGCAGCTTCATCTAATAAGGCTTGAGATTTAAACCTGCCCTCCCAGAAACGACCTGAACAATTATCTTCTTGATTCGCTTGTCTGGCAATAGGCTCATTTAAGCAGCGCATAAACCAAGAGATATCACATAATCGACTTCTATATATGGCAATGGTGTGTTTTAACCTTACAACTTCATGGGACTCAATCAACTGACCTTTAGCAAATTTATGGGTTAACACATCGCCTTTAAATAACTTATGCCATTGAATTACTACATCGCGGTCACTCCAATGATTTACCATTTCAATATCAATGTGTAACACCACATGCAGATGATTAGACATCACCGCATAAGCTGCTACATCAATGGCAAACACATCCGTCAGTTCAAGAATGAGTGATTCAATCCATCCACGTCTGTGGTCATAATTGTTACCAGTGTATTTATCATCACCACATAAGAAGGCGCGGCGAACCACGCGGCTACAGCAATGATAGTAAGGGGTGTCTTCAAGACTAATTTGGTTTCTACGAGGGTTCGGCATCATAACCTCCTTGTTTAATGCTCAAATCAAGCTTAGTAGGAAGTCACGATTGATGCCATTAACTATGGGTGTCTATGTATTTAGTGTCTATGTATTTAATGTATTTTAAAACTAAGGCCAAAAAGCCTTCGGTGAGCAGAGTATTATCTTGACTCACCGGGAGCGTCCATATATGGCCATGGTATTGGTATTGGTATTGGTATTCTCATTGCGGGTAAAAATAAATAATAATTTGGCAACTTATGATTATACAAATAATTCCAATAGAAAAAATTAACCATGAACTACACTTGTTATAATTAAGTGAGTTACTTTTATCGATATCATCGTATATTGAATAAAAACGTTCTAACAAAGTATTTGTAAGTACTCCTAACAAAGCTATGAAAATTATTAATAAACTCAAATTTCCAAATATTACTCCAATCAGAACTGCTAGAGGCGATAAGATAGCTGATAGCATAAGTATGAAGTCTACTTTCACAAACATCATAGTTCCCCGCCCCCAAGATAGGGATTTTTTCCTATAGCTATTAATTAGGTAACTTTTAATTAAATCAATCACACTCATACTTTCCATTAGAAGTTGTTCGGAAATAAAGTCCACGGATTAACATTAGAAGGAGGGGCTAAGCGCTGCCAATCATTGTGTTTATTATATCTTTGATTAACGCCATCAACGATATCACGTTTCATCTGAATTAACCCTGGAGCATTTTGGTAGCCTTGTTTATTTGATCTATACCAAATATCTGTATAACCATAAATAGAAGCCGCTGCAAGCCCGGACAACGATGATGCACCAACCCTTAATGCAGCAAAGTCAGAAATGATTTTACCAGTAAACTCCGATCCAGAAATAGAGCCTTTAGAATAATGCATCAAGTTTTGAGTAAATGAAAAGCCCAAGCCTGCGCCACCTGCAATGACTGCTATTTTTTGACCCAAAGCCCCGAAAGTACTTAGCGAATAAGAACCTGCAGTTTGAGAAGAACCTCTAATGATAGCCCATTCATTCATGGTAACCCCTGTTGCAAATAGGGCTGTTGTAGCCCCCTTAGTTGATACCAGGGAGCTGATTATAAACAAGCCACCCATTATCAATCAATAACATAGCGGCCTTTTGGTATGCTATCAAGTGAACTCACCTGTTTGAGTAGTCGTTGGTTTGGGGAGTCTATTGATTTAGCAAGATTTGTTGCTATTTCGGCGTATTCAGCTGATATTGTCCGAATTTAATTCGGCACCAAGCTGTCCATGTTGGAATACTGGAAGATTGATTAGATTAAGCGATTTGCTTTGTTGCTACCGCTGTTGATTTCAGTTCAGAAAGAACCTATTTAGTAGCATTCCCATTTAATGAAAATACTGGCAGCTTGTGGCGAAGTGCCGTCGTCGCTTTTGTAAATGCTCACAGTATTGTGTTAGCTCTTGCAGTGAACCTACTGGGCCATGAAATAGCTGCCCAAACTCGGTAGCAAGTTTTAACCAGTTGACCTGATTGATGTTTAGTCGATTGAGTATTTTTGAGCTGCTGGCCTTGATAGCACCGCGTTTATCATCACGAATAACCCGTCCTGTATCATCAACTAATTCAAGATAATCCTTTAATGAAAACGCAATGCCTTTGGGTTGATTAGCACGTTCATTACCAATAAATGGCAGTAAGGCTTTAGGCTGTTCGCCTTTTAACGCGGCTTTTGTGCGTTGCTGAATACTGGTGTAGTCTGATTGCTCTGGTGTGGCTGCCATGTTGGCACGTATGGGGTTTAAGTCCACATACGCCATACAGGCTAATACTGCAGCTTCATCTAATAAGGCTTGAGATTTAAACCTGCCCTCCCAGAAACGACCTGAACAATTATCTTCTTGATTCGCTTGTCTGGCAATAGGCTCATTTAAGCAGCGCATAAACCAAGAGATATCACATAATCGACTTCTATATATGGCAATGGTGTGTTTTAACCTTACAACTTCATGGGACTCAATCAACTGACCTTTAGCAAATTTATGGGTTAACACATCGCCTTTAAATAACTTATGCCATTGAATTACTACATCGCGGTCACTCCAATGATTTACCATTTCAATATCAATGTGTAACACCACATGCAGATGATTAGACATCACCGCATAAGCTGCTACATCAATGGCAAACACATCCGTCAGTTCAAGAATGAGTGATTCAATCCATCCACGTCTGTGGTCATAGTTGTTACCTGTGTATTTATCATCACCACATAAGAAGGCGCGGCGAACCACGCGGCTACAGCAATGATAGTAAGGGGTGTCTTCAAGACTAATTTGGTTTCTACGAGGGCGCGGCATCATAACCTCCTTGTTTAATGCTCAAATCAAGCTTAGTAGGAAGTCACGATTGATGCCATTAACTATGGGTGTCTATGTATTTCTTAACTATGGGTGTCTATGTATTTGCTTGATTACCACCTGAAGGCGCCTGACTTTGATTGGTACAACAGTATCACCTACCGCCAGTCCAATTTTAACCTACTCATTTTCCCAACATCATCAATCCGTTAGTAATGATTTCACAGTTGCCCATCATCAACAAAAGTTGACCCCATGATGCGTTTATCTTGGTTAGTATTATCAAGATTCGAAAGTCTACGCCCCATCATCAAGGCATTAGTAGCAATTTAAAACCGTCTAATGCTTGCTGATAGGGAGTTGGATAGTTGAAGTGGTGGAGATTGAAGGTTATTAGTATTGTTGAAAAACCCAGTTAGTTAAACTGGGTTTTCAGTCAAGCTTTATACACTCATATCACTCCGCTCTAGCATACACCAAGTGCTTTAGTTTTTTTAGGGACTCAAAGTTCTCAGCACTAACAATAAACTGAACATCACTTTCATTGAGTCCAACAAAGTCTCCACAAACCTCTCCTGCCGCAGAGTACAATAAATCTAATTCATCTTCAGTTGGCTCAGAGTCAACATACGCCAGCATTTTCAAAGAATCATCTGCGTGCATTTCAATAAAAATCAACCTTATATTCGGTGTAACACTAAATAAAAGTGCTCTTTGTACTGATAATAACAACTCGATTTGATTAACATTCATTCTATTCATAGTGCCTTATTAGGATTCACCGGGACGATTTTAGGTGATTTCAGTGACTGAATCATAAAAACATTTGTAGCCTTATTTACATCGGGTAAACCGTTAGGGTTTCCAATATTAATATACCTACCAGACACACTTTCAATCCGTATAGTAACCGTACTTTGCTTTATGTTCTCGCTTATTAGCTTATAGTTGCCCGAATTAAAATTATCTAACACTTTCTGAGCATCATCTAACGAATTAAGGTAGCTTTTGTTTGCTGGAGCAGTTCCTGCAATATGCCTCATTTGCTTCTGCTTACTGACAGTGCTTGCGTATTGCAGCGTACTAACCGCATCATCACTAGTTCTCAGTATCTTGAGTCCCGCCTCACCAGCATCAGCAAGCTTGTCAGCCTTGGTTATTGTTAAGGCCTTGGGGAGGATAGGGACTAGAATTTCAATTCCCATAGCCGTTATATACAAGGGTAGCAACTCGGCATCAGTTCCTTGGCGGTGACCACTAACATCAGCACCGTGACACGACATCTTACATTCACTTTCTGGGCTGTAGCCCCCACCACTTACATTGGTACCACTACTCCCCCCACCTTGCTGCGCAATACTACCTTGCCCACCTATCTTATCAAATTGTAAATTTACTTGCTGGCTTGGTTGTGATTGAAGTGCTCCATTAGCTATACCTTGACTTGCATTGTTTAATCCTGCTGAAACTTTATTAGTCATAGCCATGCGTTCGCCACCATTACCTCCATGGCTTATATCTGTGCTTTCACAGGTTGACTCTATTCTGGAAGCGGCACAACCCACATACCCCGTCGGATCCGTCCCAACCAGCGGGTTATTCATAATATACGATTATGGATTGACACTCTGGGTCGATGTCGGGCTCTGAATAAACGGATCCACTGACATAAAGCGGCCCATGTTGTAACCATACACCCAAACATAAAAAAACCTTTTCTCATATTATGAAAAAAGGTTTTAACTCTCATCTCTAAACTTGAACCTAATTAGCTCTTATTCGTGTCCCCAAGGCGTTGGCGGTAATGCCACAGGCTTGGTTAAATCAAAGTCGACTCTAAAGTCGCGGTTTTCACGCGTTAAACGATAGGTGAATGTGGTTGGCTCAATATACATGTGCCACACGTTAGTTACTGACGCCGTTAAACCGTTTTCATTAAAGTTATCAATCGACTCTTGGTCAACTGGGAATGACTGCTGAGTCGCACTGCCCATATCAGCAGTATCGCCGCCATACATAGTGACTTTATCTTCAGTACCATCTTCATGACGATGATCATGCTTGAGACGCAAGCCTGTTTCAGTTTTGGTAATCACCCAAGTACGTGAATGGTCATCACCTACATGGAAAGGTATTTTAAGTTCGGTATCGCTGCACTCACGTACGTGCATGATTAACGCTTTATTACTAAAAGCAGAGTCAGCTTCATTACCAGCTGTCACTTCACCGGCAAACGCTTTACCGCAGTAAGCGGCGATTGCATCAAAATATTGATGTTGTGGGTTGTCTTTAGGGGCATGTGCCATTGCAATAGCAGGCGCCATGCTGCTGATTACACCAGCGATCAATATTTTTTTCATTATTATTCCTTTTAGTATCGATCTCGTTATTTTTATTCACACATCACACTAACAGTGATTGTTTAATTAAACCTGAAAAAAAACCGTCTATAAAGACGGTTTTAATGTAACAAGGTTAAATCATAGAGCTAACAATAGCCATGCTTTGTATTATTTCGCTCTCGCAGGGCGTTTTCCTTGCTTTTGGCCTGCGCCACCAGTGCCTTTAGCGCTAAACGGCTTTTTCTTTTGTGACCAGCCAGTTTTGCCTTTGCCTGCATTGTTACCCTTATCCGATGACTTCCCGCTCCCACTGGTGCCGCCTTCTGCCTTAGCTTTATTCGCAGGTGTGGGTTTCTTGCCTGATGACTTTCTATCATCAAACTGATTACCAGAAAAACGGGTGAATGCTTTTTTACTGCCGTCACTCTTACTGCCACGGTTTTTAGCACCAAAGCCTTGGCGCTCATTACGCGCTTCTGGCGGAACAATATGTTGGACGCCGTGGCCAATCAAATGCTCTTTACCCATAGCAACAAGTGCTTCACGAATAAGAGGCCAGCCAGCGGGATCATGATAACGTAGCAATGCTTTATGTAAGCGACGTTGACGACCTTTTTCGGCACGGTCACTTCTTCACTGCTGTGTTTCACATTTTTAAGTGAGTTAAGCTCAGTGTGATAAATGGTAGTCGCATTAGCCATTGGCGATGGATAAAAATTCTGAACTTGGTCTAGCTTAAACTTTTCTGATTTAAGCCATAACGCTAGGTTCAGCATGTCCTCATCTGTAGTCCCTGGATGCGCAGAAATAAAGTACGGGATCAAGTACTGCTTCTTACCCGCTTCTTTAGAGTAAAAATCAAATAACTCTTTAAACTTATGATAACTGCCCATACCCGGCTTCATCATCTTACTGAGTGGGCCATCTTCGGTATGCTCTGGGGCAATTTTTAAATAGCCACCAACATGGTGTTTAGCCAGCTCTTTAACATAGCGTGGATCTTCAGTGGCTAAGTCATAACGTACACCAGAGGCAATCAGTACCTTTTTAATTCCTGGGACGTCACGTGCTGCTCGGTATAAATCAATGGTGTGTTTATGATCTGTCCCCAAATGGCCACAGATACTTGGATAAACACAGGATAAACGACGACACGTTGTTTCCGCTTTTACGCTCGTGCAGCCAAGACGATACATGTTCGCCGTTGGCCCACCAAGATCTGAAATCACCCCAGTAAACCCAGGTACTTTTTCTTGAATATCTTTAATTTCTTTAATGATTGATTCTTGTGAACGACTTTGAATAATGCGTCCTTCGTGTTCTGTAATCGAACAGAACGAACAACCACCGAAACACCCTCGCATAATGTTAATCGAGGTTTTAATCATGTCATATGCAGGAATTTTCGCCTTGCCGTAACTTGGGTGCGGCACTCGTTGATACGGCAAATCAAATACTGCGTCCATTTCGTCAGTATTCAATGGCCAAGCTGGCGGATTGACCCAAACAGAGCGATTACCTTGGGCTTGAAATAACGCACGCGCACAGCCTGGATTTTGCTCTTGATGCAAAATACGTGATGCATGAGCGTATAAATATTTATCATCAGCGACTTTTTCATAAGCTGGCAATAGTACGTAAGTTTTTTCCCATGGCTTGGGTCTTGGCGGCTGGACACTAATAGCTTTAGGCGCATCGTTATCAAAAATCTTTTTATCCGTAGGACCTGATAACTTTTCACAGCCAACATCATCGGCACCATATGGATTTGGGATCGGATCAATCTTATGCAATTGATCCAATTTACGTGAGTCCATGCCTTTCCAGCCAGGCAATGGCTCATGGCGAATAACTGCTGTACCACGAATATCGTGTAAATCTGCCATTTTCTCACCGTTAGCAATACGATGAGCGACTTCCACCAGCGGACGTTCGGCATTACCATAAATTAGGATATCGGCTTTGGCATCAAAAATAACACTTCGACGTACTTTGTCTGACCAATAATCATAATGGGCGATACGGCGTAAGCTTGCCTCAATACCCCCAATGACGACGGGCACTTCTTTAAAGGCTTCTTTACAGCGCTGGGTGTAAACAGTAACCGCGCGATCAGGGCGTTTGCCGCCTTCATCATTAGGCGTATAAGCATCATCACTACGAATACGACGATCTGCGGTGTAGCGGTTAATCATCGAATCCATGTTGCCCGCAGTAACTCCAAAGAATAAATTCGGGCGACCTAGCTTCATGAAGTCGTTTTTATTCGACCAATCTGGCTGGCAAATAATCCCCACTCGAAACCCTTGTGCTTCGAGCATGCGGCCAATAACAGCCATACCAAAACTTGGATGATCGACATAAGCATCGCCACTGACAATAATAATATCGCAGCTATCCCAACCAAGCTGATCCATCTCTTTACGAGACATAGGAAGAAACGGTGCCGTGCCATAGCATTCGGCCCAGTATCTTGGGTAATTAAATAGCGTGGATTCAACTTGCATGAGATTTGCCTACATTAAACATCATCGATCTGGTGAGTTGCACTTAACCAAGTTTAGTTCAACTCACCCAACTTTTTTCTGGAGGCGGAGTATAGCAGTTACATCACACTAAGTGTGACTAAAAAAGCAGCATAAATAAGGTTTTTAAGCTATTTATAGGTTTCTATAACCTTATTAAAAACAATGACTTTTGTCTTTAAGGCTAAAACTGATTGTTATAAACCAATAAAAAATCCAATATTTACAATCGCTAAGCCAACCATCACAACCCAAGTTAACAAGACGCCCCAAACGCGGCCAAAGTGCACACCGCCTTTAGCTGCAGTTAACCCTATGGCATGTAATAATCTCGCCACAATCCACACGGTACCAAAACAATGCAATATTGCTGCAGGTAAGCCATTAAACTCAGCCAGCATGAATAAAATCAGTGCAAGGGGCGCATTTTCTAGCAAGTTTTCATGGACACGCTTTGCCAACGCTAAATCAGCATTACCACCAGTGCCAATACCAACTTTATTGACCCTTCGCTGCTTAATCACTCTGATGGACAAACCTATTGCAAGTAGCACGGTTAAGCTGGCGTAGAACCCTGAAATCATCAATGACATGTGTGATATTTCCTTTTTATTATTTTTACGGCATTTAGCCAAATAGTGACTACAATTGAGTATTCATTCTATACACATTGAAACAAAATGGAATTATCAACTTTTTAACAATTTTTTGCTGCTTTTTAGGTATTCAGCCAACCTCATTTCGGTTACTATTCGCGCCATTGACCTACTACCCATGTTAACTAGAGTGACGCACGCCTAATGAACGATGACAACTTCATTGAAAAACGCAGATTTATCATAAAATTAGGCAAAGCCCTGCATAAATTCGGTACGCCCGCTTACCGTCTTGAATCCCACTTACAAACGGTGTCTTCGACCTTAGGAATTGAGGGGTACTTTTTAATATCACCCACCTCAATGACCTTTGTCTTGCAGCACGATACCGAACAAGAATATAACCATGTTGCCAGGGTTAAACCCGGTGACTTGGATTTAGGCTCTTTGGCGCGCACCTTTGATTTGGTTGAAGAGCTTAGTACAGGGCAACGTACCCTGAGTGAAGCACTCGAGCGTTTAGAAGAAATTGCCAATAAACCTAACCCTTACGGCCATGGGCTAACGTTATTGTCCTTTGGGGTGAGTGCTGGCGCGTTTGCGATGCTAATGGATACTAGCTGGAACGATGTTTTTTGGTCTGGCATGCTGGGCTTACTAGTTTACGGATTAGTATTTTGGGCAGAAAAATCTAAACGTGTCGCTGAAATGCTTGAACCGTTAGCGGCTGTAGTCTGTGCGATTTTAACCTGTGGTATTGCAGCGGTGGTTGATCCCAGCATTAATATCCCCGTGGTCATCTTGTCAGGGATCATTATTTTTATCCCTGGTTTAGCGCTCACCCTTGGTTTAGCTGAGCTTGCCGCTCGAGATTTAATATCAGGCACAGCAAGGATCATGGATGCGATCATGCTGCTTTTTAAATTGTATTTTGGTGCTGTACTCGGCATGACTTTGGGTAAAGTGATGTTTGGCGAATCTGTGTATATTGAACCCGATTTGCTCCCTCGCTATGCCTCATGGGCAGCTGTTCCATTACTGTCTATGGCGTTGGTTATCATCTTTAAAGCACGTATCAAAGACTCACCTTGGGGAATTTGCGCAGGTATTGTGGCGTATTTCTCGGCTATGTTAGGCGGTCTTTACCTAGGGGAGTCAATTGGTATATTTGTAGGCGCACTGGCTGTTGGCATTTATTCAAACCTTTATGCTCGTTGGATGAAAGCACCCGTCTCAATTGCACTGCTTCAAGGTATTGTTATTTTGGTTCCAGGTAGTAAAACTTATATTGGTTTAAATGCAATGATCTCAGGTGAGACCATGCTAAACCAGGCTCATTTAGGCACACAGGTATTTTTAATTTTTATGTCACTTATTGCAGGTTTAATTTTTGCAAACGTGATTGTGCCTCCTAAACGTAGCCTTTAATCTCAGCGTTAAGGTCAAAGCATGTCATCCCTAATTAATATAGGAGCACACGGTTTGACCTTCCCTTACCTCAAAGTATGTCTTAATCAGTCAAATACATTACTTATTACGTAATAACATCATGATAAATAATTAATTTTATGTTATTTCGTATTTTTTATTTTCTTTTTATTCTGATTTGTATTACCTTCTGCGCCGCTAGGAAAGCATGCGGCACCGACTATGATGTTAGGCCGTAATTCAGGTTCAATGGATGAATCAACCGACCTTGATATCTCCATGTCCTTATTTGCTTGAATCACCTAGCGATAATAATCAAATAAAGGAATGATTGATGAAAAACGTTACCGCTTTAGCACTACTATCTGGTCTATTCGCACTTCCTGCAATCGCAGCACAAGATGCTCCGTTTCAACACGAAGCAGGTCTTGAATATTCAGCTAATACTGAAGAATTCGGCGATGGTATTTGGGATCTAAACTACCGCTACTACATCAAGCCAGTATCACAAGATAATGGCCCATATGCATTGAATGGTTTTTTAGCGCAAACCACTAATATTGGTGCTGGTTACTCAATGTTTGATGATGCAGATACTGACACTGTTCGTATTGATGGAACTTATGTATTTGACTCAAAATGGTTTGTTGGTGCTGAATACAATCGCTTTGAAATCGGCGATTTCAGTGGCAACCTTTACCAATTCGATGCGGGTTACTACTTCAATGACAGCTCGAAAGTCGCGGCATTCTATGTCGATGGCAGTGATGATTTTGAGTCATTCTACGGTGCTGAAATTCGCAGCTTTCTAGCCTTTGAAACCACAACAGGCATCGATTTAGGCGCTATGTGGACTCACACTGACAATGACGACATCTTCAATTTGAATGCTGACTGGTATGTGACTAAAGCTTGGTCTGTTGGGCTTGGATATGTTGACGACGGTTCAGATAATGATTTTGCAGCTAAGACAGCGTACTGGTTGCGTATGTCTGACGCTTTCTCTGCAACTTTTGAAGTATCTAAAGTACTTGATTCTGATGTAGATGGCTTTGGCGCAAGTATCGGTATTGTCGGTCGCTTCTAAACCTTGCTTACTATCTCCCCTGATACCCAAAAGGAGCCATGATGAGGCTCCTTTTTTTATTAACTCTCTCAGTAAAACCAATAATTTTTGTAAATAATCTGCGAAATTTCAAATACCCGCCATACTTAATCTTAGCCACTAAACCTTTGCACTAAAAATGATCGTGCAATGATTAATTGCTATTAGGTCAATAACTTAATTAGCTAATCCAATTATACATAGCACTCAAGACTTCTCATTTGTGGCCATTAAAATAAGTATAGGTAACCATAATAAAAACAACGAACGCATCAATAAAGCTTATCCATTGCGCTTGGAGCTTTATGTTAGTCATCATGATGTCTCCCGTGCTTGTATTAGCCTCACAAGCACCGCTAACTGTACCCAATCAAAGCGATAAAGACCGTGAGACAGCAAATCAAAATAACACCATTACTGTTGATAACATTATCGTGCAGAGTAATGCTATTTTTGACGAAAGTGACCCTGATGCCTTTTTTATCCATCATTGGGCGAATTGGCTACACATTAATACCACTGAACCCACCATTCTCGATAAGCTCACTTTTAAAGAGGGTGAACAAGTCACTCAAAAAACGTTTGCTGAAGCACAACGGTTATTACGTGCTGAACCTTACTTACGTGATGCAAAAATATATGTTGCCCAGAAAGCGCCCGATGCGGACTCCGATGAGCAAACCGTGGTGGTTGAAACCTGGGATAACTGGTCGCTACTCCCCACATTTAGTCTAAGTTCAAGTGGCGGTGAAACCAAATATTCAGTCGGGATTAAAGAAGATAACTTAATGGGACTTGGGATTAAAACTCGCCTTAAGTATCAATCTAATGCTGATAGAACGGGTTATAAATTTGGCGTTACCGCCCCACTCAAAATTATTCAACATGCCACTGTATCTGCCAATATTTATGACAACAGTGATGGCCAAGCAACCCACTTGTACTTTACTAAGCCTTTTTACTCATTGGACACAAAGGATCAGTATTTTGCAGAGTACTTAACAGATCAACGTATTGATACTTTGAGACAAAATGGTGAAGACGTTAATGAATTCGAACATAACGTTGATTATGCCGCCTTGTCTTTTGGTTGGTTATTAAATAAAACAGACGCAGATCTTTCAAGAGTAACACTCGGTATTACCCAGGATAAACATCAATTTGCAGCCAGTGACACGTTCCCCGATGGTCCTTTACCTCAAAATAGAGATTTTATTTACCCTTGGATAGGTTATGAATACCTGCAAGATGACTATCAAGTTTTTACCAATATTCACTTGATCAACAATAATGAGGATTTTAATTTAGGCTGGCGCCATTATGCTCGAGTTGGTTTTGAAACCAATGATGTTAGTGAGGGGAATAATATCGGCTACCATTTTAATGTTAGCTCTAGCCGAGGTTATCAACTAGAAAAAGACTTACTGTTACTCAATTTCAGTGGCCAAGCTAGCATCAATACCAGCCAAAAAGACTTTTATAATGTTAGCGCTCAAGCTGAGTACTTTTATAAAATTCATCCTAAATGGACTGCCTACGCTAAAACTCGGCTGGCAACCTCGAAAAACAATTACCTTGATAAACCTTTTGCTTTAGGTGATGACACTGGAGTTCGGGGGTACCCCAATGACTACCAATATGGTGATAATCAATGGTTACTCACAGGTGAAGTTAGGTATTATCCCAACATCAACCTTTACCAATTAGCTGAATTAGGTTGGGCAACCTTTGTTGATATAGGGCAAGCCTTTGGCGGACCTGATGAAAACAACGAGGTCAGCTCCCCTATAGGCAGTGTCGGCATTGGTGCGCGAGTTTTCTCCTCAAAATCAAGCTATGGTAGCGTAGGTCATATTGATTTAGCCGTGCCTTTTACCAGTGGGGAAAAAGTCGATGACTGGGAATGGCGTTTTCAAGTAAAAAACCGTTTTTAATAAGATCTTCACTATTTAACCTCAGCGACTCAACTTGAGTACACCAGTTCCCTTGTTGAACATTAACAGCTGAAAGGCTTATTTGATGTTTTCAAATCCAGCAATCTTGTCACGAACTTGCTGTTCTTGTTCCTTGCTATCGATTTGATAAATTTTCTTAATTTGACTTTTAAATTGCGGAGCGTCGCCAGTTGATACGGCATCAAACCCAACTGTCACCTTACCCATGCGAGATGTAATAACCAAGGCCTTTGCAAACGTTAAATTCGTATTTACCCCACTTAACACAATGAGGTAAGTTTGTTTTGGTCGACTATCAACAAACACTGTGCGATTGTCCATCGTTCGCCAACCGTCCATCCTAAAATTATCAATACTGGTGACTTCAGTCAGCTCATCAAATTGATAAAGTGCAGCTTTTTGTTTGCTTGCCTCTGACGCACTGCATCCCAATAACATTAACGATACCAACGCAATTATCATTTTATTCAACATAAGCTATCACCCCGTAATATGTTCAGTTAGTTAACGTTTTTAACGGCATAACGTCAGCATAACCAATGAATGAGTGAAAAAGCTAATGAATTTTTGATATCACGGATTGTTCAGCGACTACCTTCCATTGATCCATTAATCCAGCGTTAATGCTGTCGTTAATGGCGCTATCCAATATAGGAGCCAAATGGGCATATTCGCTGTTCAGATACACATATAAGGGGTAAGTTTGTAGCTCTACAGGCAATATCATCACATTGTCGATATTCATCTTATTCAATGTACTTGCACCATCTAAACGACTGGTCACCGCCACATCAATACGACCTTTAACTAAAAGCTGCATGAGTTGTTCAGTAGATGCCACTTTTAATAGCTTATCTGGGTTTACGTCAATTTGTTCGGTATGCTTAACACCACGGATCACTCCCACATTGACATCGACGATATCTTTTAGCGAGTAAATATTGAGGCGATTATCACTGCGAACCAGTAATGCCGTTTTTAAGTGGTAATAAGGAGTGGGAACGCGAATGAGATCGGGATTATCAATGCCATATTCCCATATGCGCATGATTTCACCGGCACTTTTAGCTTCGCACACATTAAGCTCAGCTCGGCTTGCAGGCAACATTTCAATTTCACAATTTAATTGGTACTTTTTGCAAAATCCATCAAATAATCTGGCCCCGACTTCCTGCTCTGCTAGCCCTTGGATACCAACAAAAGAATAGGGTTTTGCCATCGCACCAGCGACAGGTATTAGCCAAATGAACATACAAAGAAACTGAAATAAGAAAACATTAAGAAACACTTTCATGGCAATAAGTCCTTTTGCCGCGACCGATATACACCGGGATATGATTGTTGCTTTACCTGTACCTATGCCAATTTAACGAGCACTTTCATAGAGGTAGATTGTAGCCAGCCACAACCACATCACCTGAGTTATATCGATAACTCCATTAGTGAGTTTCTATTATAGTAAATTTATCACTCGCAGCTTTTAAATTGGTACTTAAGTGCGACAGTCCTTGAGACTGTTCAGAGACTTCATTAGCAATCATACCCACTTGTTGGCCAACTTCATCTATTTGCGCCAAGCCTTCTGTTAATTCCGACGTTGCTAACGCCTGCTCCTTACTTGCCTGAGCGATAAAATCTTGCTGCTCTGCTGAATAACTCATGTGAGCCACAATATCGTTGAATGCGATGCCAGTTTGCTCTGCAACGAGATTACCTTCATCCATTTTAGTTAACGACATTTGCACTAATTTCACCGTTTTATCAGCCGCTTCAGCGCTGCGACTTGCTAAGTTTCTTACTTCATCTGCCACCACAGAAAACCCTCGGCCAAACTCTCCTGCCCGTGCCGCTTCAATGGCTGCATTAAGTGCAATTAAGTTAGTTTGTTCAGCAATCTGGGTAATTTCTCGCATGATAGTGGCAATTTGTTCACCTGAAACATGAATATCTTGTAAAGCGACCCTCAAGTCTTGCATTCGATCATTACCAGCTTTAGCAGCTAAATAAGCGGATTGACCTTTTTGGTTCATTTCTTCTGTTGCGTTAGCTGTTAAATGGATCTGGCTGTCTATTTCTTGCAACGCTGCACTGATCGAGCCTACTGACGTTAGCTGCTCAGTAGCACTTTGTGCCAGACTGTTGCTGTGATGATTCAGATCTTCTGTCGCACTGATAATTTGCTGGGTATTTTGCTTTACCGATACCGTCAACAAAGTGAGGTTATGCACCATCTCAACCAACGCATGCCCTAACAGATCTCGCTCACCGGCTACCGACGGCTGACAAGTTAAGTCACCAGATGCGATAATTTCAGCCGCAGCAACTTGGCGCTTTTGCATCTCAATTAATTGCTTCATTGACTGGCTCATATGGCCTAGCTCATCAGTGCGTTGCAATAGTGCTTGCCACTTTTTGGCATCAAGGTGGGTCAGATTGCTATCTCCTACCGATAAATCATCGACTGCGGTGACCATTGTCCCTAACCCTTTGGTTATTGCATTCACTAACCCTAAAATAAGCCCTGTGATCAATAATGATGAAACTAAGGCCACAATGCTGCTCAGCAGTATTAATTGAGACTGGCTTGCGGCCATAACTTTTTTATCGGTAGCACTGACAATGATCCACCCCGTACTAGCTTGTTGCCTGATTGAGCCAAGAAACGCGACCCCATTCTCTTCAAAATCAACGATGCCATCTTGCTGTTTGCACAATGCTTGGTGTGACGCAAACGCCCGCTGACTGTCTATTAATGGGTGAGCAATAAGCTCACATTGCGCTGATAAAATAAACGCATAGCTATGCTCATCATGTTGGCTAATATCAACAAAGTCATGGTAAAAATTATCCAGTGGGATACTGGCAAATAACACCCCTTCACCTTGAACCCGTTTCGCAAAAGTGACCAATAACTTACCGTCTACTCGGCTTTTTCTCGGGTTAGAGATAACAATATCTGCTTGGTTAAATGCAGCGTTAACATAAGGAAGCTGCTGATAGCTTTGGCCAATACGCTGCTGATTACTTGCTGCGATGGCGACACCTTGTTTATTGAGTAAAGCGAGGTTTCTAAATTGAAATTCAGAAGCTAAGGCCGCAAAGTGCTTAGAGAGTTGCTCAGCAACCTGCGAGACGTTATTGCCTGTCGAGATGCGATTGCCTATGTGAGCATTATTAGCTTGTAACGTTTCACGTATATATGGGCTGCGAATGAGTGCGCTAATAATACCTTGGTTATGCTGATACCAACTATCAATGTTCTTTTGCAGCAATGCACTATTACCACTTACTGTGTTTTCAGCTGTTT
Organism: Shewanella sp. ENK2; assembly: GCF_043568515.1. Taxonomy (NCBI): domain Bacteria; kingdom Pseudomonadati; phylum Pseudomonadota; class Gammaproteobacteria; order Alteromonadales; family Shewanellaceae; genus Shewanella; species Shewanella sp. ENK2. The sequence continues at coordinate 1,516,292 of NZ_CP171406.1, forward strand.
GTTTCATGGTGGCCAAACTAAAGTAAATAGTCAGTGTTGCCAATAACATAAAACCACACACAACCGCTGGCACAATAATGAGATTAAACTTATGTTTTAGCTTCATATTATTTTTCTTATTTATTCAGAACACGTTAAAACCAATAAGACATACAATATGATAAAAACAAGCTAAAAAAGATGATTAAGCTCAATTAATTTAGACTTAATCTGACAAACACTATAAATAAAATCACATAAAGCGTACACAAATAAAAAGCCGCTTCATCATTGAAGCGGCTTAAATATAAAGTTTAGAATTTAGATAAAGATGCGCTGAGATTAACTTCTGCGTCTAAGGCCTAACAAGCCCAGCACAAATAACCATAATCCCATTGCACCACCGCTTGAATCAGACTTAGGTTCAGGCTCTGGTGCTATCACTTCAGCAGTCACAGCAATGGTTGCTGTTGCAGCTACCGCTGTTTTAACACCATTACTGACCGTTAGCTCAATCACGGCACTGGCATCAGCATCAACCGCTGGCAGCGTTACATCGGTATCCATGGCCATTGCATCTGCGAAGGTCACCACAGGGCCTGACACTTGGCTCCAAGCATAAGTTAACTCATCATCACTATTAGGCGCGGTACTATCACTTGCAGATAAGCTCACTGTCGTGCCTTCATCAGCTGTCAGCGAAATGGATTGTTCACCATTGATTTTGGCAACTGGTACACCACTTAACATTACAGGCGCTAGCATTTCAGTATGACTCACTTCATTAAGAGTATGCGAGACACTGAATACCAAGTCTTGGCTCATCACCAATGCTTGTGTATCAAGTTCCACGACAATCTCTTGTCCAGCTTCATTGGCCGCTTGCACCACTTCCCAAGAAACCATTTCACCATCAACACTCCCTTGATGACTGTCGCTTTCGATAACCAAACCGACTGGCAACTGCGCAGTGACTGATAAGGTGCGTTCCTCATCAGTGTCATTGTCTGCAAGCGCAATAGATAATGTGATCATATCGCCAGTATCTGCTGATTCGACATCCAGCTGACTTTGGGCATAGGTTGCTTTTCGGTATAACTCAATTGGCATTAATCCCACGTTATCTGCAGCATCTACACCGGTACCAATTTCAAGTACAGTCGTATAAAGCGTGTCAGATTTAAGTGTTTTATCCCAGTTAAGGACTAACCCAATATCCTCATCGGCTGCCACAGCAGATTTAAAGTCAACAGTGATACTTTCATCATCTTTGCCAATGACAGCGAGTTCAATCACCACATCATCTTCGACATCTGACGGCGCAGACGTATCACCATAGTTGTGCACTGTGACATAGTAAGAACCTGGATCTGGGTCATTGATTTCACATGACTCATAAGCCGTTTCTGTTGCGCTCATACACGTTAAAGGATCCATTTCCCGTGCATTATCAGGCTTACCGTTATAGTTACTATCACGGCCAATATATAAGTCTAAATCCGGTGAACTGGTATGTTTAACACGTGCAATAAGACGCTTAGTGTTCGGCGTAATGTTCACTAATTGCGAATAATACTTACTGCTATCGTTATACACATTCGTTGGCCAGTTCGATGTATCGCTGTCGTCTCGAGGTATGGTTGTTTCAATCACTTCAACTTCAGCTAACTCAAAGACCCCAACCTGAATATCACTTGAGCCGACGGTCTTAATGCCAGAAATCGCAGCACTGCCTTTATTCTGCCCTGTGGTTAACTGCGCTATTTCAGGCATACTGCCAGCAACAAAGCTCCCCACTACCGGCATATTGGCGGGAGTTAGCGCGGTATTTTCTGGCGTTAATACTAAGTATCCCATGCCATATTCTGACGCATAGCCTTCACCAATGGCTGCAGTGATATCTAAGCTAATACTTTCGCCAGCAGCAAGGGTAAAACTTGAAGGGGTTGCAGAGATAGACAAACCAGGGGTTTGAGATAACTCGCCCACAGTCCATGTTGACGATACTGTTGCTGTGAATGTTCTTGTCCACGAACACGCCATCATACAGTTATTCATTAATGCTGAAGGTAGGTTCAATGACTCGGGTGTGCCGTCTAAACTAGGATCTGCTAACGTATAGTCTTCATGCGATACATCCATCACCAAGCCAGCGTTTAATGCATCTGCGACACGTGCGCTGCCAGCTCCACCTGTAAATAAACTGGATGGCGTCACACCGTCTTCCATCCATGTGTTTGTTTCAGCACTGAGCATTAAAGCAGATTGAGCTTGAGCCGGTGTCCACTCCGGTTTTAAAGCAGCAATTAAGGTATACACACCTGCAATATGCGGACTCGCCATAGAAGTACCGCTCATAAAGGTCGTCGGAGATTCTGTTTTATCTCCAGTATCTCGCCACGGTTGATACTCTGTATTCGCCCCGTAAATTTCAACGCCAGGAGCAGAAATATGCGGTGTAAGCCAACGGTTCATTATTGACTCAGGGCCTCGTGAGGTAAATTCCGCCGCAATATCTGCTTTAGCAGGATCGCTTTCAAGTACTGACGCATTAAAACTCACAGTATGATCAGAACCAGACGATAGCCAATCCGTCAGTAGTGCACCTTGATCAGCATCTAAATGTACTGCGGGTAAGACGTGTAAATCAGCATCGACTGTCTCAGCGCCACCCTCTAAGTTAATCAAGACTAAACCAGCAGCGCCACCAGCACGAACATTAGTCCCCTTAGCTACCCTTGCTATATCTCCTCGCTCACATACAACAATTTTTCCGGTTACTGTGTCAGCGTCAAAAGGCTCAAGACAGCCTGCCATGCCTAAATCTGCAGCACTAATGATGTCGCCAGAGATACCGCTTGTTGCGCCTTTACCTGTTAATGGCTCAAGATCGTAATCACCGCCTGTAAAGGTGACTTCCTTGTCTGTGAAGCTACGATCATGTGTATAAGCGGCGACGGTGGTAAGCCAAGGCGCATTACCCGGTGAACCAACGGTCTCAGCGCCTGGGCCGTCATTACCTGCTGCGACCGCAACATGGATACCCGCTTCTCGCGCAGCAAGAAATGCTAATGCATCAGTGTCATTCCATGGGTCACTTGCGCCACCACCGACTGAATAGTTGATAACTTGAACGCCATGTTCAATTGCGTGCTCAACCGCTAATGCAGTGACATCAGGCCAACATCCTGCATCGGCGGCGCACACTTGATAAGACACAATATTGGCGTGAGGGGCAACACCACTAATTTGACCAAAGCTAAATTCAGCTTCTTCGCCAACGGCGTTATAAACCGTCACATCTTTAACGATGTTACCTGCTGTGGTTGAAGCCACATGAGAGCCATGACCATTATGGTCAATACCAATTCGGTCGTCCCCTTCTGGGGTATAGTCGTCTAAAAGAGCTTCATGCGCCCAAATACCAATCAATTTGTCATTACAATAATGAGCTAAATCAGAATCACTACAATGACCTAAGTAGGTGCCTTCTCCGAGTGGGTTTGTGTGGTCATAACCATCACCACCAATATCAGCAAAAGAAGCACTTGTATGGTTAATCCCAGTATCCATGATTGCGACGATGACACCTTCACCCATACTAGAAACACCTGTTGCTGAGCCATCCCAAGCACTTGGCGCTTGGATATGCTTTGGCCCAGAGTCAGTATTCAAATGACGTAGTTCGACTTTTTGAACGCTTTTTACACCCGCAACAGAGGCCAGCATTTGCGCTTCTTTTTCTGATAACTCAGTGCTGAAACCGTTTAAGGCAATTTGATACTCGTCATGCACAGCCAATTGGCGGTTCAATGTTGATTTCGCCAGAGACAATGTTTTACTACGCTGGGTATTAAGGTATTGAATATATTGCTGACTCACTGCACTGTTAACATTCAGCACGCCTGTTTTAGCTCGGGAATTTGATGGGTTAGCTAAAATGCTTGTGGCCTTAAGATCCCCATTATCACCGTGATAAGTCGCTAGGGGCTGGTCATCTAATAACACCATATAAAGGTTATCAATTTGACGTGGATTCTTGGTCGTTGGTTGGTATCCTCGCTGACCACTATCGGTATCAAGACCTCGGGTATCAACCACTTTAGCTTGCAAGTTAGGGCTAAATGCCAGCGTTAGCGCTGCTGCAATTAAGCTTTTCTTATATATCGATGTCACAATATCTTCCTCGTTCTAATTATTATCTATCGCGTCTTTATCTGTTTTCGTTAGCCATTGCTTGGCAATAAATCATGCTGTTAACGACAACATTTCGCAGCAATAACGATGTCTGTAACCTTGATACTCGAAGATAATAATCTGAGGCAAATATACAGCGACTATTCCATTTCATTTAAGCTTCACTTTTATTTCAATTCCTTTTTAATCATAAACTTACAAAAACAAACTGTATCAAAATGTATCCAACTTTAGCGATATATTCTCTTTTAACTCCATAACAGGGCTTCATGACAATTTTATGGTGCACTCACCAAATTAAACAATAAAAAACAGATGCTATCTTATTGTTTATTAAGTAAATGAAAAATTATTGAAAGATAAAAGAAACAAAATCAACGCCCATTTGCTTGAGCTTTGTGGTGGTTTCAATGAAAACCTATGTACGAGTATTGAGCAGAGGACTTCTGACTCAATGAGCCTAAGAGTGCGGCAACTCTATTTGAAATAAAAAGAAATGAAGTTAAGCAAAAATATAAAACAATAATTTGAAGGGAAACCCTATGTCATTTACTAAGTCAAAACTAGCGACGTGCATTGCAATCGCCTCAATGATGCCAGCAGCTAGCGTCGTTGCCAGTCAGTCTGATGTGTTGTCACCTTACTCAGCCTCAGCTCAACAAACCGAAAATGCTACCTTATATGTTTACTTATCTGATAAAGGGTCATTAACTAAAGCAACTATCAACAACAAAAGTAAATTTGCCCAGCGCCTACAACAAATAGAAGCAAGTCAGCAGCAAGTGATTAATAACATCATGGCGCTTGATGGCAATATCAAGACGCTTCCTGGTTCTAAACTCGTAGGTAACTTTATTCGAGTACAAGCCGACAGCAGCTATATTGAAAAAATTAAACAACTTGATGGTGTACAAGCCGTGGTTGTGGCTGCAGCACCTATTAGCGTGCCAACAAATGCACTTCGTACAGCAGCAAGTCCTTCGATTAACTCTATCACTCCAGCTTCTGCGCCAGCATTTTCTGACGACATGACAGCGGGTGAAGGCGTTAAAGTTGCCATCATTGGTAGTGGTGTTGATTATACCCATACAGGACTTGGCGGCGATGGCAGCGATGAATCCTATGCAACAGCAATGGAGAATGCCGTTAATGCATTTGATGGTTTTCCAACAGATGTGGTTGTTGAAGGGATGGACTTAGCCAGTGATGCAGGCTGGGGATTAGATCCAAACCCAATCGACCAAAATGTGTATTTTACCCGTGATTACGACGGTGCGACACACAATACAGGTCACGGTACTCGACTTGCCAGCGTTGTTCACGCTTTAGCGCCTGCAGCCAAAATTGCAGCGTATAAAACCTCAAATGTGTCTGATCCATATGGCTACGGCTATAGCTTGTCATCAGAAACTTCAAGCACATTTATGTTGGCTCTAGAATACGCTCTTGACCCAAATCAAGATGGCAGTTTTGACGATCGAGCAGACATCATTGTCGTCGATGCATTAGGTGGTAATGCATTTTATGCTGAGCATGATGATGGCGTATCAGGTGCAGTGATTGAAGCTTATGCAATTGAAATGGCTTCGGCATTAGGTAGCTTAGTGGTAGTTAACGCTGGTAATGGCGGAGAATGGTACGACAATGGTTTTAATATGACATGGCGCGGCGCCGCGCCGAGTGCATTAACAGTTGGTGGCATGGTTGCTGACGAAGAAGGCAATATGATGGTCACAGAAAAGACCCCATATGGCCCAGTTCGTGGTGCATCAACATTCAGTAAACCTGATATGGTCAGCTACGCTGAAGATATCGAAGTCGCCGTTGTCGGTGGTGGCGATGAAATGGACACCCAATCTGACACTGTCATGGCAGCTGCCCGCATGGCTGCCGCCGCTGCGGTATTAAAATCAAAACGCCCTTCATTGTCGATGACTGAAATCAAAGCATTGCTTATGAATACAGCCAACAACAAAGTCATGGATCTAAACAACAAGCAAGGTGAATTAACGCTTATTGGTAGCGGCGCTGAAAACCTTGAAGACGCATTAGCTTCTGCAGCGGTTGTGTGGGAAAAAGGCTCATATCAGCCTAACCTCAGTTTTGGCTTTTCAGAAGGCACTGGCACGCAGCGTTATACCAAACAAGTGCAGCTTAAAAACCTTTCAGAAGAAACCGTCACTTACGATGTTGCCCTAACAAGCATGGGCAAAGATGGCGACATGGCGCTGACTTGGGAGCATCCAGCCAATATCAGTGTCCCTGCAGGACAAACGGTCGTTTTCCCAGTGACTATGGTTGTTGATTACACCAAGCTGGCTAACTGGCCGATGAAAATGGGCAGTGATTTAACTATTGAAAATTGGCAAAAAATCGAGCTTTCAGGCCAGCTACAATTAATGGCTGAAGAACGACCAACACTGAGTGTGAATTGGCTTGCCAAACCACGCGCGAAAACTTCTATCACCCGTCACTTTGATACGTATGAAGAAATATACGGTACTGAGTTTACTCAAAAATTTAGCGAAACAGCTGGTGCATATGCACAGCAATTTACCAATGACAGTGAAACAGAAACAACGTTTGCCGTGTTTCCTGCCATGAAACACCAACCCAACATCAATGTCGGCAAAGAGCATACCAAAGGTAATATGCTCAACACGGTTGCTGGTGGTATTTATGATGAAGCGATGTGTTCGTCAGGTAAAAAAATGGTTGTTGCTGGCCGCTTCTTTGAACCGAATGATGTCGGGATGGCGAACCATTTTGATAAAGCGGGTGCAGCACTTGTCTATTGGAGTACCTACCAAGAGCAGTTTGTTATCGACAACGAACTCGATAAAGCAGTCAATGGCGATCCTTATGCATGGGATGAAGCGACTCAAATGGTCATGAGTGGTTTTATTGAAGTTGATGAAAATGGTCAGCCACATTCCTACTACATTGATTTTAACAAAGAGTACGACTGGACCGATCATTATGGCCGCTACACAAAATCTAGCTTACCCACGTATGTCACAGGTCATGGCCAAAACTTTGTCGCACAATACTGTCTCGATGACTTATATCATGGCGAAAACATGGCGAGCTTAGAGGACTTTGACCAAAACCAAGGCTGGCTTTTTGGCACCGACCGCGACGCTTTAGCAAACCTTGGTGAACCCATTATTCTGTTTAATCCGGTCCAATATGGTAAGACAACCACAACTGAGTATTTCGACTGGTTTACCGGCGAAATGGTCGAAACACAAAGTAAAGATGGTGGACTACCATTAATCTCTCGCTTAGTGGAAGAAGGTGAAGCCAAAGATTACAGCCCGATGGTCACTCTAGCCGCTGGCGAAACAGCCGAACTTGCGATGGCAAGTGAGTGTAACTTTTCTTTCGGGTTTGGTGGCGGTGGCTGTCAAAATGACGGGATGTTAATCATGAGCCTGGAAAATAACTGGGCAATGGCGACGCCTATGGGCCAAGGTGATTATGCCTTTATTCCACATCCCAAAGACGGCCAAAGTCACAGCATTAATGAAGATGCTGAAATGGGAGAAGTGGTTGCCCATGTTGAACTGGATGCAGAAACCTTCTTTGCTAATGGTCAATATGAAGCAGAATGGTCTCCATACACACTGGCATTAGCCAAAGCAATTCCTGGCGATCCTTTCTCGGTTGCAAACAACGGAGAAATCACCGTCAACAACCCTGATGCTATCGATTATGATGCAGGCCACATGAGCTATGACTTAGAAGTCATTGGCTATCAAGGTAACGCATACACTGCGGTATCGACAGTGACGATTAACATTAATAACGTTAATGATATTGCACCAGCAATTATAGCTGAAATGCCAGCTGTCACCATGGATGCTCAACAAGCGGCTGAAATTGATGCCTCAATGTATTTCAGCGACGCTGAAGGTGATGCACTGACATTTAGCGCGACGGGTCTACCTGAAGGCATCAGTATCGACAGTAAAACAGGTATGATTACTGGTACTGCAGCTGCTGGGACTTATGAGGTGGTAGTAACAGCTGATGACATGGTCAATAAAACCGAAACTCGCTTTACCATGACCATTAATGCACCTGTGGCTGAAGCGGCGCCAGAACCTAAAAGTGACGATGGTGGTAGCCTAGGCTGGTTAAGCTTAAGCTTGCTCGCTTTACTTGGGTTACGCCGCAGACAACACTAACCTTAGATAACATCTAAAATGAATAGAAAGCGCCTTATGGCGCTTTTTTATTTCCCGAGATACAAATTGAAACATTAATTTAACATTTAAGCAATATAACTTAAGGCGCTGTAATTGTTATAAAAACACTCCTATCAGTAAACATTATCCAAGATCCCAAAATTCTTGGCGTATTTCAAAAAATAATAAATCAGTTATGTTACTCAAAGCTATTTGGTCATGCCTAAAACGCATTAATAAAATATACCAGCACCGTTAAATAATATTTTTAAGCACCATAACCAAATATTACTCTGAACATAATAACGAATAGAAACACGCTCAGGAGTTTATGCTGTTAATATGATTTCCCTTCCTTATCAGCGCTACCAGATTGGTCAATGCATTATCAACTGTTACGACATGACTATCACCTCAGAAAACAATACGGTTGCCTTACCTGCAAAAGTATTCGAATTTTTGAAATTATTGCTGCTTCATCCTCAACAAACAGTCACTAAAGAACAAGCAATTGAAAAAGTATGGCAAGGTAATATTGAAGTAGGAAAGCGTGGAACAGGGAATGCCATTTGGCAGTTACGAAAATCATTTTCTGAGCTTGGACAACAGCCTGAAGATTACTTCAAAACCGTCACAAAAGTGGGTTACCAGCTATTAATTAATCCGGTCCCCATTACTAAGGTGGTCACTCATCAACAGCAAAAATCTGATAATAAAAAGCCCATATTTATAGGGTTTTCTTTGGCGTTAATTGCATGTATTGCATTTTTTGTCAGCCAAACAGCAACCAAGTTAACCCAGCCTCCGATTAATGCTCAGGTTAAACCAGAGCGAATCACACATTTTGAAGGTGTAGAAGAGCGACCATCCATTTCACCTGATGGACGGTTTATGGCGTTTCAATGGCGTAAAAGTGGGACAAAAGGTCAGTTATACATTAAGAATTTACAAGACGAAGATGCCCCACTAAGACAAATTTCAATGAGTCACGATACCGAAGCAACGCCAAGCTGGTCGCCTGACGGACAATCATTGGCCTACCTAAGAACCACAGTCGATAATCAGTGTTTTGTGCATGTTCGTGATCTCATCACAAACCAAGATAAGCAACTGGATAATGCCTGCGTTAGTAAGGGGTATTTACACAGTCTTGAATGGTCGCCAAACGGTAAAGCGCTTGCGTATGTCAAAGCGACCACTGATGCATCAGCTATTTTTAGCTATCAATTCGATACTCAGGAAGTGACTCAGTTAACCGCCCCATTAGCTGGTGAGCATGACCTAATGATGAGCTGGTCAACAGACTCAACTCAGCTTGCTGTCATGCGAAGCCAAGATAACATGCAAGCAAAGATCATGCTGTATTCACTCGATAGCAACACCACAACCAACCTCATTTCAGATGAAACCCTTATCATTGGAATGGACTGGGAACATACACAAAATCAATTGTATTTTACCGCGCTAAGGGAAGCGGACTTTGTCATACAACGATACGACTTCGACACCCAAACATTAAGCGCTTTTCACCAAGATGAAACCATCAGCAGCATTACAATCAATGAAGCTAACCAGAGCCTGTATTATGCAAGGCATATTTCACAAGAACACATCACACATCGCTCGTTAAAAGATGGGCAAATCATCAAACAGCTTATCTCTTCATCTCGCGATTTATATGGACAATACTTTACCGCAACCAACGAATTAATCTTTTTATCTAATCGCTCAGGGAACTGGGAATTATGGCTTAAGCGTCAAAATGAAAATATGATGCTAACCAATGATATCGGTATGATTTCAATCCCTTCCCCTTCTCCAACAAGTTCTTTGTATGCTGCACCTATTCGCACCTATGGAATTGACTACAATGAACTGTACTTAGGTGATACTCAAAACCAAACCTTAGCAAAGATTGAACAAGTGAAAGGCAATGTGCGCTACGCATCTTTTTCTAATGATGGTAGCGCTATTTATTACTCGGCATTTGTTAACGAACATTGGGGATTTTATCACTTCGACCTTGCCACAAAAAAAGTCAGCCTACTCCTTGATAAAAATATAAAATTTGCCATCGAAGACGATAAAAATGGTATTTACTACACGTTAGATAATGAGCCTGGAATTTATTATTGGGCCATCAGCGATGGGTCAGTTATTCAAGCCGCTAATGATGAAACCCAAAGCACTCACACCAAAGTGAATGACTCACTGAGAGCCAAAGATTGGGGCAGTTTTTTCTATCAACAAAATGCCTTGTATTACCTTAAGCGAAGCGATGAGAATGACCTCATTCAAAAACGTGATGCCAATGGCCAAATCACTACAGCGTTTACCTTACCAGCAATGAGTATTCGCAATGAACGCAGCCTTGCCAGTAGCACTGACGGTCACTTAATTGTCAGTATGCAGGGTATCAATGATGCTGATATTTATCGCATTCCACTATCAGACTAGCCATGAGCTCTAAAAACTTGTGACATATTCTTTTACAAGCCAACTAAGTTTAACGAATTAAAACATGGTGCATAAGCGCACAATTTTTGACACACTGTAGCGCTAATTTTGGGTTTAAATTCAAGCAAAGAATTAATAACAACAAGGATGCCCCATGAAAGCACTTTCACTGGTTTGTGCCAGCATCGCTTTGGCGTTTTCAGGATTCAGCCACAGCGCAGAAATCGACCATAGTCATATTCAACAATTTGGCCCTGTCGCCATTCCCACTTCACAATCTTTATCGGCTGGCAGTCACAGTGATGCTCTAAGAGCCAACCTTGCATCAAGCTTGTCAGCTAATAGTGATATCGATATTTTTGGTAAAAGCTACCAATGGCAAGCTGTTGATACTAAAACCGCAGCCGGTTGGGTTGGCTATAAAGTCCAGCTTAGTGCAGAGCGATTTACCCAAGGTACATTAACGATTTCAGGCCTTAATGAGCCGCAGATATACCTTAACGGTGTGCTACTTGAAGCATCTGCTAAAGCTGAAATCGCACTGCAAAGTGGCGATTACCAATTCATGATTTTAGCCGATGGCTGTGATGATGAATCTGAGTTCAGTATTGACTGGCAAGGTAAGTCAGATGTTGATAATCCGAGTTTTACAGCAACTAAAACCCATCGAGTGTCTCCTGAGCAGTTGTTTGACTCCGAAGTCGTCACGAGTCTGAACCTATCGCCAAATGGCAAATATTTACTCCAAAGCAAAAGCCATTATCCGGCCAATAATGACAATAAACCTGTCAGTGTCACCGAGTTAATCAGTACCTCAAGTAAAGATGTGCTTTATCGTTGGCAGCACAGTGCTCCAGCAAGCGCCGCTTGGGTAAATAACAGCAAACAATTGGCTTTTGTTGCCGACAATCAAATACAACTGCTCACTGTAGATGGCATTAACCTTGATATCCTCGCTAATGACATGGAAAACGTCTCGGGCCTTCAATGGTACGGCGATAACTTACTATTTAGCTGGGAAAAGCCCTATAAAGCAGACGAGAAAGCAACCAATAAACGCTTCCAAGCCCTGCAAGATAGATGGAGTTACTGGCGTAACAACAGCCAAATTTATCAATTAGATGTTAAATCAGGCTTCATTCGCCAGTTAACCAATGACAAACTCAGCAGCTACTTGCTCGACAGTCATGCCGATAAAGAAACACTCCTGCTGACTCGTTCACCTGTTGATTATAAAGAACCAGCTCATAGCTTAACTCAACTGGTTGAGCTCAATGTAAAAGACCTATCTGAAAAGCTCATTGGTGAATACCGTACTTTCAATTCAGCCACTTATACTGATGATGGAATGTACATCATGGCCGGGCCTGATTTTATGAACGGTCTAGGGGTTCAAGACACTAGCGTGGTTGTCAATAACTATGATGGCCAGCTTTACTGGCGTAGTAACGAAGGTGAAGTCACCGCTCTCAGCAAAGACTTTGATCCTGCTATTGGCGGCGCAGCAAAACTGAGTAATGACGACTTAGTATTGCGCGTTGGCGAAGGCGACCGTGGCCAATTATATTTGTTCGATATTAGCAAAAAGCGCTTTAATAAATTTAATGCAGGCATGGATATGGTTAATCGCTTCAGCGTAGCCAGCGACTTATCAAAACCTGTTATTGCTTACGCTGGCACCTCTGCCACCGTGCCACAAAAAGCTTACTTGATGAAATCGGGTAAAAAGTCACTGCTATTTGATAGCCAAGCAGCCAGTTATGCTGATACGCGCTTAGGTGATATTCAAGACTTCGATTTTACCAACAAACATGGTCACAACATTGATGGCCGTGTCTATCTGCCTGTTGATTTTGACGCCAATAAACAATACCCAGCACTTGTTTATTACTATGGCGGTACATCGCCAGTAACCCGTAACTTTACTGGTCGTTGGCCATTTAACCTATGGGCTGCGAAAGGTTATGTCGTGTATGTATTACAACCTAATGGTGCGACAGGTTATGGCCAAGCATTCAGTGGTCGTCACGTTAACGCTTGGGGCGACTACAGCGCTGATGACATTATCGAAGGTACACAAGCCTTCTTGAAGGCACATAACTTTGTCGACCCTAAACGTGTTGGTAACATGGGCGCCTCTTACGGCGGCTTTATGACCATGTATTTAGCCACTAAAACCGATATTTTTGCCGCTTCAATGGCACATGCTGGGATCAGTAACTTATCAGCTTACTGGGGCCATGGTTGGTGGGGTTACGGCTACTCAGGAATTGCGAGTAAAGGCAGTTTCCCATGGAATAACCGTGATTTGTATGTTGAACACAGCCCGCTTTATAACGCCGACAAGATTAACACCCCAATGTTATTGCTTCACGGTAATGCTGATACCAATGTACCCGTCGGTGAAAGCCACTACATGTACACCGCATTAAAGATGCTAGATAAACCAGTCGAACTGATAGAGTTCAACGGCCAAGACCATCATATAAATGGTCGCCAAGCTCGCTTTGATTGGTGGGATGCAACCTTGGCATGGTTCGACTTACATTTGAAAGACGAGCCACAATGGTGGAACACGCTTTATCCTGAAACAAAAGCAGCTGAGTCTGAGTAAGCTTTTATGACAGGACAAACCTAACCAATAAAAAGCCCTGATGATTCAGGGCTTTTTAATTATTCAGACACAAGGATTACTGATAGAGCTGTTTGTAGTTGGGAATATGTTCGAGCCAAAATGGCGGTGTACCGATATATTCTTGCACCGCCTTAATAAACTCACTGACTAATAAAGTCTGTTTTCGATGTGGGTATACCGCATAAATGCCTGTATCCATCGTTGATAAACCATAGTTAGTCAGTAATGGTACTAACTTAGATTGCGCGATAGGCTCTTCTAAATTAAACAAATCAATCAAGCTGTAACCGAGCCCAGACTTAACTGCATCGATTAACGTTCGCACATCACTGACTTTATAATTACCACGCATTTTATACATTTTATACAAATCGCCATGGGGAGTTTCAGTTAAGCACATCTGATCTAAATTCACATTACCATTGCCGTAGACCACTGCAGGCAGTTGAATCAGCTCTTCAGGTGTCATAGGCATACCATGTTCTTGAATAAAGCATTCTGACGCCACAATGGCAAAGTGAGTTTTAGCAATTTTCCGTGCAATTAAATTCGACTCGGTGAGTTTGCCAACTCGAAATGCCACATCAAAATGGTCTGTAATAATGTCAGTGCGCTTATCATCTAAGTTTAGGGTGACTTTTACCTCAGGGTATTGCTTCATAAAACGGGTGATCACTGGCTGCAAATATAATTGGCCAAAATACACCCCAGACGTAATGCGAATAATCCCCTTAGGCTTTGACTGGTATGAATCTGCAATATTTTGAACTTGGGATAAGGTATCAGTCAGCTGTAACGCTTGAGCTAAAATCTCTTCTCCAGCTGAGGTTAATGAAAACGAACGTGTTGAACGATTCAATAACTGCACACCAAGTTCCGTTTCTAATTTTTTAATCTGTTTAGACAGCAACGAATTGTCCATGTCATGCAAAGTTGCAGCCTTGGTAAACGAGCCTTGCTGAACGACATCAACAAATAGCGCCAATTGTTTGGTTAAAGACATGAAATTACCGTTAATTTAATTCGATGTGTGACTAATAATGACCTAATTAGTCCAACTTAGGAGTCAATTTATAAATTGTTCTGGGATGAATAACCTTAGCAAGTATAAAAAAACTACAACTAAATGAGAATAATATTTATTTACGTTGTAAATTTTGCTATTTTATCATCAAGTCCATGACGTAGCAGGCATTACAGTGAGTTCAAAAAGCGCGCTAAAAAAGCTAAAGAAGAAGTCAAAAAAATTGACCAATAAGTCATTAAAGCAATTGAATGCGTTAACGGCAAACACCAGTAAAGTCACCTTGCTTAATCCGCAACTAAAGCAAGAGCTTAATCAGTTGTCAGGGCAAGTTGTTGGTAATGTTGTATCGGAACTTATTCAGCCACTCAATCCAGTTTTATCATGGTTTAATGACAGTGGTCAGGCATCTCATATTGCGCCTGTTAGCCGCGTAAAAATGCCTATCTCTACAGCAAAACCTGCAGCGACAAACGCCGTCCAAATTCAGCCACGTTCGATTGCGCAACTGCCGCTAAAAACGCCACCTTGTAAACGCTGTCCAGCACTCGCTGGGGGAATTGTAAATGTGCGATGAAAAAATTTAATCTGAATTAATAACCCATTAAACGCTAAGAATGACGCGGCTGATTGAGGGCCCAACTAGGCGAGATAATGCAATACCTGCCATTCCTTTTACTAGCGTTTTAGTACCCGCAATAACAGCACTTTCAACGAATGATGACTTACCGCTTTCAACTAGCCAATCATGACTTTCTAGAATTTCTAACAAGCTTTCACAATCAAGCTCATTATCATCAAAGGTAATTGCGACTGAACCTGCATGGCATTGGTGTTTAATATGTTTGATAGCATCAATTTCATTTAGCTGCTCAATAAGCTCAACAACTTGATCTTTATTGTAGCGAATATATTCAGATCTCACTCTTAACCTTTGCTTTGTTTTATGAACATAAACACTCATCGCACACCTCTATAATTGATAATCATTATCATTACACTAATATTATCACTGACAGCAATTGTACGTAAAGCACTCGATCACATTTTTGACCTTCAAACATTATTTCTTTATCCCTGTTCTGCTTACTTCAATAACATATCCCCTTCCCGCACAATCTTTACAAAACTTACAAAACCAAGTCTGTTTCAGCATATATATATTAAAGCATTCAATATCATCAGCTTAACGCTACTCCCTACAGCACTTTTTCGCTCAACTTCAAATTTAAACGGATGATTAACGATCCCTGCCATAAAAATTCACTCAAACGTGATCTTAAACAAATAACTCAAGATTTTCGGTTCGTATAATGCTCGAATGGACAAATATCTAAACAAAGTTATCAAAATGAGACGCTGGGTCATGATAGCTCATCATATTCCCGGCCGAATTCGTCTCAAATACAAGCTTGGGATCATGTCACACCTGATGCAGTTTAATTTGCAAAATGTTGACGATGTGATTGCTCAAGTACCCGCTTTTGTCAGTTATAAGATCAATAAATCGACTGGTAGCATCGTCATTGAATACAACGCCAATCTCGTCAAACCTGAGCTGGTTGATGATCTTTTCGCAGGAACAGATGAGCAGGCAGAACACGCTTATTTCGCCCTTGCTCAGTACTTAAATGCCGAAGGAATTAGAACATGAGCCATAAATACACATCCGAGGGTTATGCCCCACAGTATGCTCAACAAGGCGACAATCAAAGCGTCCCTCAACAAGAGCAAAATCCGCAAGCTCAGCCACAGCAGGCTCAAGTACCACCAGAAATGAATCCTTACCAATCACATATGCCTCCAGGTTATGGTTACGGTATGCCGCCTAATGCAGCCTACCCTCACATGCAACACCCTCATGCTCATATGCATCCGGGCATGCATCAAGGCATGCAGCATAACCATCCGCATATGCACCCAGGATTTAATGGCCCACACGGGCATCCACACTATCACTCACCCTATGCGCAACATCATCCAATGTGGTCACAACCGCACATGATGCACCCCGCATATTATCCTCACCCTAACATGCCACCTCAGTCAGAACCTGACGCAAATGCAGAGCAAAACGATCCATTTATGGAACAGGCGCAAGCCATGCTCGAACAAGCATTAGGTGAAGACGCAGGCATGTTTAAAGACATATTAGGAAGCTTAGGTATGAACGATAAAGAATTTTGGAAAGGCGCAATGATTGGCGCTGCAGCCGCATTATTACTTAGCAATGATAAAGTCCGTGGCAAGTTAATGGACGTAGTCTCTGGCGCAGGTGACATGCTCAAAACGGGTGGCGGTAAAGTAAAAGAAACCGCAAGCCAAACAGCGAGTAGCGTTAAAGAAAACGTGACTAACAGCAGTGAAATCTTTAAAGACACCTACAGTGCGGGTAAAGAAGGTTTTCAAGCATCGGTAGAGCGTCATTATCAAGCACCAGCTGAAGAAGCGACTGCTGAAACAGAACCTGCTCCAACTGAAGAAACACCAGTGCTAGCAACGCAATCATCAGATGAAATGAAACCAGCATGAGTAATACATACAGCCA
This sequence comes from Shewanella sp. ENK2, assembly GCF_043568515.1. NCBI lineage: Bacteria > Pseudomonadati > Pseudomonadota > Gammaproteobacteria > Alteromonadales > Shewanellaceae > Shewanella > Shewanella sp. ENK2. Next base: position 1,533,322 of record NZ_CP171406.1, read on the forward strand.
ACTAAGCCCTGCCAGCCGTGCCTTGCTTGTCGGTGCCATGGTAGGCGGTGGCGCCTCGGTCGCCACCCAGTGGAAATCTTACAAACAAGGTGAGATAGAAGCAGAAATGATGGTGTCTAAGGCGACTAAATCAGCTATTCAAGCGGCGGCAATCAGTGGGCTCACCACTTATGCTGCTGGTAAAATGGCTGGCCGTCCAGTCTTGTCATTAATGACGATTTTGGCTGCAGGCGCAGCGGGACTTTACCTCGTCGATCAATTTTCAGGAAAAAATCACCATGAATAATTATCCTCCTTATGGCTATGGTTACGGTTATGGCCCAGCAGGTCAGGCTCAACAGGCACAGTCTGCTCCGACTGAAAACGCTGCACCATATAAAGCACAAAACACCAAAACCCACTTTATGATGGGGTTAGCCGCAGGCGCTGCCGTGGCGTATTTGATCAGTAATAAAAAGGTGCAACAAAGTGTGGCATCAACCGGCGAAAAAGCCTGGTCTACAGTACGTGGTGAAGTAGAAGAGCTCAAAGAGCGCCTCGAAGACACACAAGCTGAGTTAGATTATTACCGTAATCTGCATAAAGGTGAATAATGATCCCGTTGCGAATTAAGCACCATATTCCGGGTCGTATACGCTTCAAGCTCAATCGCGCAACCGAGCTTGAAGATACTGGCGAGTGGATCAAAAAAAGCCTCATGGTGATCCAAGGCGTCAGTGCTGTGCGGGTCAATGAAGCCGCTCACTCGATTGTGATTGATTACGATGACAACTTGCTTGAGCCTCACACTATCGAGGCTAGGCTAACCCAGATTGATCTTAGCGAAGCTGAGCTTGAAGAGTCTGAGCATCAATTTACCCGTGGCGATATCGCCATGAATGTCATTGGTACTTTATCAGCGGCTTTGCTGCCTAATAAATGGGGGGCTTTGACCACTGCCACTCTGATAGCACCGACCCTTGCTGAAGGCATTTCAGAGCTGAAGCAAAAACGTGTATCAGTTGAAGTGCTTGATGCTATCGCCGTAGGTTTATCAGCCTATCGCGGAGATTATCGCACTGCGATGATGACCCAAACGCTGATTAGTCTTGGCGAATTCATGGAGCAAGAAACCTGTCGTAAAAGTGACAAGTTGCTCGCTGATTTGATGATCCCACAAGAGTCTATAGTTTGGCAGATCATGCCTGATGGCACTCGCCTGCAGGTAAGCTCAACTGAGCTTGCGGTGAACGACATTATCGAATTAGTGCCAGGTGACCCTGTTCCGATTGATGGCGTTGTCATTGATGGCGCTGCGCTAATTAATCAGTCAGCGTTGACGGGGGAAAGTGTTCCTATTCGACGAGAGCTCGATGCCGTTGTGTATTCAGGTTCTAGCGTGCATGAAGGCACAATTAAGGTCAGAGTTGATAAAGTCGGCAGTGAAGCGACTACCGCTAAAATTGCCCAACTGATTTACGACTCTCTGAGCGAAAAAAGCGAGATCCAGCAAGTCACCCAAGACATGGCGAATCGCCGCGTAAAAATTACCTTAGGGATCGGTGCTGCAGTATTTACACTGACTCAAGATATTAATCGTGTCGCATCTGTCTTTTTAGTCGATTACTCCTGTGCGCTAAAACTCAGTACACCAGTGACGTTCAAGTCCATTATGTACCGCGCCGCTCAGCAAGGCATCTTACTCAAAGGCGGTAGCGCCATCGAAAAGCTAGCCGAAGTGGATGTGTGTGTATTCGATAAAACTGGCACCTTAACCCATGGCGATATGGAGGTCACCGACGTAGTGCCATTCAATTGCCAAGGTGAACACTGCGCTCGAGATTTATTGGCCATTGCAGCCTCAGTTGAAGAGCACAGCAACCATCCACTTTCGCAAGCGGTAGTGAACGCTGCTAAACATCATAAACTGCCACACATTGATCATGGTGAAGTGGAATACGTCATTGCTCATGGGCTCAAAAGCACCGTCAATGACCATTGCCTTGTTATGGGTAGTCGTCACTTCCTTGAGTCACATGAATCTGTCGACTTTAGTGCCTATGAAGAGCAAATTCGTCAATATGAAGCCAAAGGGCGTCATCTGATTTTTATCTCTCATCAAGGCGAACTGATGGGCATGATTGGCCTTAGAGATCACCTACGTGAAGATGTCTATCAAACCCTAGAGGATCTAAAACAGTTGGGCATTAGCCAATTGATGATGATCTCTGGCGATAGTGTCTACAAAGCCAACATGCTTGGAGAAGATCTCAAACTCGATAGAGTGTTTGCAGAGGCGACACCAGAAACCAAATCAACCATCATTGAGTCATTGCAGCAGCAAGGCCATAAAGTGATGTTTGTGGGTGATGGCGTAAATGATGCACCTGCATTAACCAAAGCTAACGTTGGTGTAGCCATGTGCAAAGGCACAGAGCTTGCCAGACAAGCTGCCGATGTCGTGTTACTGCAAGATAGGTTATACGGTGTTGCTGAAACTTATCAGCTGTCTCAAATCGCAATGAAGATGATCAACAGCAACATAAAAGTCGCTGAATACGTCAACAGTGGCATTATGCTCGCTGCAGCACTTGGCTGGCTTAATCCAACCATGAGTGCGTTATTGCATAACGGGACAACGTTAGGAATTCTGGCTCGTTCGGTCGCCATCAAGAATGGCCCGAGGATCGGCTAGTTCTCGCCAATCCGCGACCTAAAACATCTTGTTTTAACCACAAAAAAGCCCAGTGTAACTGGGCTTTTTTATTGGCACCTGTTGTCCAATACCACTTAGTTTTTAACTGATATAAGGCTAATTCATCGACCGCCTGCCTTGTAATAGCAGCAAGATAAAGTAAATTCCGCCAACGACAGATACGATAGTCCCAGCGGCAATTTGCGACGGATAAACTAGGTTTTGCCCTAACCAATCAGAAAACACCATCAAGCCTGCACCTAATACCGCAGCTGTTGGTAATTGCATTTCAACTTTTTTGGCACCTAAAATCACTGCCATATGCGGTGCAAGTAAGCCAATAAATGCAACAGGTCCCATGGTTGCAGTGACTGCAGCGCAAAGTAATGCCACGCAGCTTAGCAACAAGACAAATGCTTTGGGCACGTTCAAGCCTCTGGCTTTAGCAAACTCTCGCCCCGTTGAAATCAATGTTAACCAGCGACATGTCACCAATGCAAAACCAATTAAACCAATCACCATGGCAACTAAGGTTAATGCCGAAGATGGTGTCACTCGATAGGTTGAGCCAGCCAACCAACTCAAAATGATATAAGACGTTTCATCGCCTTTGGCTAACGCAAATTGGACTATGGCTTCAATCAATGCAGTCAGTGCGATACCAATTAAAATAAGCATTGAAGGCGCATACTGATGCCGTTTGCCTAAGACCAATAAGATAGCTAATACCGACATGCTACCTAAAAAGGCAATGGCAGGCGCAGTGCTAAAAATATTTAACCCAACAAAAATCGCACCGCCAACTAAGGCTAATGTCGCCCCAGCAGAAATACCTAAAATATCAGGACTTGCCAACGGGTTATAAATCAAACGTTGAAGTAGCACGCCTGCGACCGCAAGCCCAGCTCCAGCAGAAGCTGCAGTCAGCAACCTTGGCCACTGAATTTGCCAGCCAAAGGCGTCAGGTATTGCCCAAGTCCAGATGATGTCTTGAGCACTCGATACATCTTGAGCAACAGTGACTTGATTAAATACCGTCGTAAATAAGCCGAGTAACACTAAACCAGCAACTAACACCATTAATTTAGCTTGGCTCATCACATAATGACTTTTCGGCATTGAAAAAGACAACTGATCTTGAGCTGATAGTTTACGGCGAGTAAACCAAATCAATGCTGGCGCACCGATAAAGGCAGCAGCGGTACCCGATGGCACTAAATCAAAGGTTAATACACTTAACCCCACAGCAAGTGCATCGGTTAACACTAGAATAAGACCGCCCAACAACATGCTGTAAAACAGTTCATCTTTTGGGGTTCTTGCTCCCAGCTGCCGAGCAATATTTGGCGCTAACAAGCCAATAAAACTTATCACACCAACGCTGGTAATACTGGCTGCAATAAGCCACAGGCCAATGGCAAATAAGCCTAAAATGGCAGGAATGATATTCAGCCCACGGGCAGAAGCACTTGCTTGCCCCATGCGCAACAAGGCTAATATCCGTGGTGCGAATATGAAGATAAGTACAGCTACAGACAACTTAGGCAGTAGCCACTGTATTTGCGCCCAACCATTTTGCGCTAGATCCCCTGCTCCCCATATAAACAGGTTTTTAGCATATTGGTCATTAAGTAGAATAATCGCCGTTGCAATAGCACCCAGTAAGATATTAACCGCCATACCTGCCAGCACCACAGGTAAACCAGCGAGGTTGCGTACTCCCGCAATTAGAATCACTAACCCCAATGTCAGCATAGCGCCAATTAATGCCGCTATCGGTGCATAGTCACCCACATACGACGGAAACCACACATTCATCACCACCAGTGCAAGCCAGGCCCCTGAAGCAGTACCCAGCGTCATGGGCGACACTAATGGATTTTGTGTTAACTGCTGCATTAAACTGCCGACCAGGCCTAACATGGCGCCAACCATGATTGCCATAACAATCCGTGGCAGTTGAGATTCAACAAACATGATGGCATCAAAACTATCTGCCAAAGTGAGTCTGTCAGAAAAGTTCATCAACAATGACAACTGCTCGGAAACAAGGATTTGGGTATCAATCTGCGCCGACATCAATACCGCTAATACCAGTGCAACAAAGGTAAATACGTAGCGCTGCGACATCGCAAGGTTACTCATGCATCGCCCCCTTATGAATCTCAAAGGTTGGCGCAATCGCTAATAAGCTGCGAGTGAGAGCTTGGGCCATGTATTCAATTGAAATGGCCCCGCCATAATTCCATGCAGGTTCAATACTGTTCATCTTGTTGTGACGCACAAAAGGCATGGCATTCCACATGACACTTTCTTCAAGTTCAGCTTCTTGGGCAAAAGGCTCAAAATACAGTGCGACGCCATCTCCCACATGTCGAAGTGATTTTAACCTCTGCTGTTTCACGCCCCATTGAGTGGCTTCCACTTCGATAGCTGGTTTGATACCAAGTAACGATAAAGCATATTGAGCGGTAGAATTGTCACCATACAAATAAACCGAGGTCATACTGGCAAACCTAAAAGTGCTTACATTAGGCAGTTTGCCTTGATATGCCGTGAGTAATTGTTGTTTCAGCTCATCGATCACTGCATGCATTTTGTCAATTCTGGCTTGAGCTTGTGAGGTTTTGTCTAATACTTTTGCGATACTAAAAAAGTTATCTAACGCCGCCTTAGCATTGTCATGATGCTCGCTGTAGGTTTGAAAAAATAATACTGGCGCAATTTGTTCAAGTCGGGGTAATAAATCTAACTGTGGTGATGCAATGATTATCACATCAGGTTTTAATGCTGCTAAACGTTGAAAGTTAGGCTCCACACGAGTGCCAACATCCATCACCTCATCGGGTACTAACGGGTTCATCACCCACTCTTTGTAGCCTGCAACATCAGGCATGGCAATAGGTGTAACGCCCAGCTCTAATACTTGCTCTGCAATATCCCAGTTGAGCGCTGCAACACGCTTAGGAGTGCGTGGTAAAACCTGAATACCACGACTATCCTCGATGGTAATTTGGGTGTTTGTTTTGCCAGTATCGACAGCGACACTAGGCTCTGCAAACGCTGGCATAATCACAATAAATGCCAATAAATACGACCATAACAAGGCAGATGGTTTTAACATACAATCGCCACCTTATGTGGCTTGTTAGGATGATCAACTAAGGTTACTGGCGTTGCATATAAATCACTTAGCAAGGCTTCATCAAGTAAAATATCAGTATCACCCTGAAACGCTATCTGGCCTTTCTTTAATGCCACTATTTGCGTGGCAAAACGCAGCGCTAAGTTAAGGTCATGCAAAATGACAATCACCCCAACACCGGTTTCTTTATTCAAGCGACTGAGTAGCTCCATCAATTGATATTGGTGCTGAATATCTAAAGCGGATGTGGGCTCATCAAGGATCATCATTTTGGCCTGTTGAGCTAATAACATTGCCACCCAAGTACGTTGTCGTTCACCACCTGATAGTTGATCCGCTAACGCATCTTTAAACTCTGTAACCCCAGTTTCAGCCATCGCTTTTTCGATAATTTGTTGGTCTTCATCACGCCAGCGCCCTAGCGTGCCACGCCAAGGGAAACGGCCTAAGCGAACAAGCTCTGACACATTTAATCCTGCCACCTCAGGTAGCTTTTGCGGCAAATAAGCAACGGTTCTAGCAAGCTCTTTGGCAGAATATTTTTTCAGCGGTTGGTTATCTAAGGTAATGTCACCCGCTTCTGGCTGAAACTGGTTAGCCAAAAGATTAACGAGTGTCGACTTACCAGAACCATTATGACCCAGCACGACGGTTAAGGCGTGGGGATCTATATTCAGTTGTTCAATATCAAGAATGGTGCGCTCATCGCGGATAACTTTAACGTGACTCAGTTGGTACATTAAACACTCTTCTGTTTTAACTTGGGGCAATTAGCGCACTTTTGGCCAGTAACGGTTTTATACACGGAGCAACAGCTAGAACGTGTAAACACTAATTGGTTTGTTATAGGTGAAAGCTGAATCTTCGTGATGTGCTCATCAGATAATGACAAAGCATCGAGCCACAACACGGCCTGTTGACGAATAAAAGTAGCGGAGAATTCAGGATTAGTCTGTTGCAATAAGAGTAAGCGAGACAATAATGCATCTGCAATTAAGTGCTCAACAAATCGAGGGCGACAGCGAACAGATTGATCTAGCTCTTGGCGAAAATGCTCGAAAATAGTCAAAAGTTGCTGACCTGCGGCGCTGACTAACTGATGATATTCACCGGTATCGCAGTCAGTACATGAAAAACAAAAACCTGCCACGACACCATCTTGATGACGCTGAGACATATTGCATAAATCAGGCAAGACTTGGCAGTGATAAATCGCAGTAATGGCAACATACAATGGCTGCCATGTCAGTAAATCCCAGCTACGAGTGAGCCAATAAGCTTGACCAGCCTCAGGCGATTGCAGCTTGATACTTTGATACAGTGAGCGAATATTCGCTAGGTTAGAACCATGGTATGAAATCAAAGAAGAATCTGGACGGTCAGAAACCAAAATCTCCCCTTTAAGATAAGGAGAGATTTGTTCACATTGCTGATATATATCGTTAAAAACAGCTAAACTCATGGCCTGACCAATCGATAAATTAGGGCCATAAAGCGATACGGCTCCGCTTTATGGCAAACACTTCACACTAGATTAGAAGTTATATTTGAAATTTAATTCAATGTTTCGCTCAGCACCGTACCAACAATTCACTGAGTCATAACAGGTGTAGTATTCTTCGTTGAATAGGTTATTAGCCACTAAGTTAACACTGGCACCTAGCAAGCTAGTACTGAACTCACCTAAGTCATAACCCACTGATAAATCAACTAAGGTGTAAGAATCAACTTGGTCTGTGTTCATGGCATCCATTTGCATTTCGCCCACGTAACGTACACCACCACCAATACGCATACCAGCTAACGCACCATCATCAATATGGTAGTTAGTCCATAACGATGCAGCATGTTTTGGCACATAGATAGGCTGTGTACCTTGTAAGCCATTACCACTGTCTTTGGTAATTTCCATGTCGATGTAAGTGTAGTTAACGGCAACATCAAAGCTGTCAGTCACATACCATTGACCTTCAAACTCTGCACCACGAGATTCGATTTCACCGATTTGCAGCTTATCGCCCCATGGGTCATCTGGGTTAGCCATTAGCGCGTCACTTTTCACGATGTTAAAGAATGACAATGCCGCTGTTTTACTTTGATCAGCAGAGCCATATTTTAAACCAAACTCAAACTGCTCACCCATTTCAGGCTTGTAGGTTGAACCATCCGTTTTAGTCCCTGCAACTGGCTCAAAGCTCGTTGCATAGCTAACAAATGGCGAAATACCATTGTCGAATTCGTACATAGCACCAACACGGTAAGAGAACTCTTGATGATCAGCTGCTGATTTACTATCGCCGTAGTCATCTGAATATTCACTTGATGAACTGTAATCATCATAGCGACCACCTAAAATCATGATCAGGTTGTTGTAGCGCATTTGGTTTTGGAAATACAAACCCGTTTGCTCAACCATCACATCATCTTTTGCATCATAGGTTGATGACAGCTGCGATGGGTCAATCATGTCATTATTTGGGTTGAAGATATTGAACGTACCAAACTGGCTCGTCGTGCCGTACTCTGAGTACGCTGACACACCATCAAGTTTTTGGTAATCCAAACCAAACAATAGGTTGTGCTCTAAGTTACCGGTATAGACTAAACCAGATAACTGGTTATCTATGGTGTAGCCCGTTGAGCTCTCTTCAGTGCTGTAGATGTTACGATCTAAGTCACCTGTCATAGGGTCAAAGTTGTCGCCTAAGTGGTAAGTGTTCTTTTGCGATAACGTTGCATCCATATAGCGGAAGTTTTGTAAGAACGACCAGTTATCGTTGAAATCGTGATTGATTTTATAACCAGCTAACACAAATTCACGCTCAAACTCAGACCAATTCTTATCACCCGCAAATGTCGATGGGCTCGTGCTGCCATTTGGGTTGTCGTAAATCATGCCCGATGCAGGTAATGATGAATTCATCCCCATTGACGGGTCATTTTGATAGTACAAGTTAAAGTTAATGTAAGTGCTATCTGACACATTCCAATCGATCGAAGGCGCGAATACAAAACGCTCTTCTTCAGTATGGTCTACTTGACCATCTTTACTGCGTGCTAAAGCAATCACACGGTATGAGAAATCACTATCGCCAATTTGGCCAGTAGTATCAATCGATGCTTCGGTTAGGTTGTCAGAACCCACTGCAACATTCACATCAGTGCTGCGCATTTCTTGTGGCGTTTTGGCAATCATATTGACCATGCCACCTGGTGGCATTGAGCCATAAAGTACCGATGTCGGGCCTTTAAACACTTCAACTTGCTCAAGTGCAATAGGGTCAATTTGTGGTTGTAAGTTCCAGCCTGTTAATGATTGCAGCACCAAGCCGTCATAGTAGCTTTGGTTTACATCAAAACCACGGATATTGAAAGTGTCATACATGGTGACTGCGCCACCTTTTTGCTCAGTAGTGACACCAGGAACATAACGAAGCGCTTGGTTTAACGACTTAACACCTCGCTGATCTAACAACTCACTGTCAATAACCGTCACACCTTGTGGCGTCTCCTGTGGCGTTAAAGACGTTTTGGTTGCTGTGTTTCTGTAGGCTTGGCCGAGAACAGTAATTGTCTCAAACTTTGGCACTTCAATACTTAAGTCATTGCTTTCTTCAGCCAATACTTGCTGGCTATATGCCATTGAAGTAGTGATTGCTGCTGCAACCATGGTGATGTTAAATGACTTCTTATTCTTAGATGAGACCATACCGCCCTCTGCCTTATATCGTTCAATTTCATGTCAATAAACATGAATAGTAATGAGAATGATTATCAAGCGCGAATAATATAGTGTTTCATCCTATTACATTTAACAATTTGGTGCATGAAACGAGGAAATTTGAAATAAAGTATGATTTCGAGAGTAAAATCACAATTCCTAATTAACTGTATTAAGGCAAGGTTCGAATAGGTAACCAATATTCCATATCGGTGGGTGTATCAATATGGGACGTGAGTGGTCCATAATGTTCAAGTTCAAAACCATTCACGCTGTCAAAGCCTGATTGAGGTAACCAATCGCATATTAACCACTCAACCAATTGGCTAAAGCCACTCGCTAAACCATGGTAAGACACCACAGCATAATCTTGGGTAGGGATAACCAAACTGGATAACTTAGCTTGTGTAACATAGGACTGTAATGTTTCAGCAGAAGGTGCATCGATTTGCAATGCCGCCCAATAATGTAAATTGGCATGCTCTGGTGTTTGCTGTTGGGTATCTACAACCCCAACCAATTGCGCTTTACATTCCGTGCTCTCACCGAGTTGACTAAATAAGGTCTCCCATAAATTAGGCACAATTGTTGCCACGTTTGGCGAGGCTTCCAACAAACCGTTTAACGGACTTGAAATACCATAAACAGTAAACTCTGGTCGATGCTCAATACGGGTCTGCAAAGAAGTACTATCAATAAAATGCTCAGCTCGTTGAGTGATAGGGTTTCTTAGACCAACTTTGGTACCCCGTCTGCGATATTGACTAGGGCTAAGACCAAACAGTTGTTTAAATGAACGACTAAAGCTGACCTCAGAAGTAAAACCAAATTGATACGCTATATCTAGCATACGATCATGGGTCGTCAGTACTTTTTCGGCTGCTAAACTTAACTTTAACTCCCTGACATATTGGGCCACATTTAAACCAGTTTGCTGCTGAAAAATACGCTGCAATTGCCATCTTGAAATGCCAAACACCTCCACTAAATCATCCAAACCTAAGGTTTGATCGATATGGCGATGGATATATTCAAGGATTCGCTCAACGCGAGAATAAGGCGACTGGCCTCTCATAGATGTCTTTCCAAATAATGATCAAAACTAACGATAAACGGCAAAAATTCTCGAAAATAAAGCAGCTATAGCTACAACTAGTTATAGCAAGCGAATAGCAAAACATAAAGCCCCTCGCCCAACAGCTCCATCAACCAATTCAGATAACGACTAATGTAACACTTTTATCAGCACAATTATTTTGCTGATAGTTTTCATCACCTTAGATAGATAATCAAACCATTTTGAACAATTGTTCAAAATAACACTTGAACGATCGTTCAATTCATTCTATATTTTAACCAAGCCAAGCAAATGTACGCCAACAACATGGTGTATTACTGCTAATAATATTTGAATTAATTAAACACATTTGAATGATATAAATTCTGGAGTACACCATGAGCAAATTTACTATTCACACCTTAGAGACTGCGCCTGCAGCAAGTAAAGATTTATTAGCGCAATCTAAAAAGCTAACGGCATGATCCCCAACCTACATGGTGTGCTGGCTGAGTCTCCTGCGACATTTGAGGCATATCAAGACCTACATAAACTATTTACTAACTCATCATTTAACGCCGAAGAGCTTACCGTAGTATGGCAAACCATTAATGTTGAGCATGGCTGCACATATTGTGTCCCAGCACATACCGCTATTGCAGGAATGATGAAGGTTGATAGTGAATTAACCGAAGCACTAAGAAACCGCACTGCTATGCCAACTGACAAGTTACAAGCGCTGCACGACACCACATTACTCATGGTTCGTAAACGTGGTTTATTATCCGATGCAGAAATGGACGCCTTCTTTGCGGCAGGTTATGGTCAACAGCAGTTACTGGAAATTATTCTAGGTTTGTCGCAAAAAGTGATCAGCAACTACGTTAATCACATTGCACATACTCCAGTAGATGCGCCATTTCAGCCATTTGCATGGCAAGACAACAAGTAAAACATAGCACCAGCGAAAGCATTACCTGCTTTCGCTGGTTTTCGTTTCATCACCACAAAAACAAGGCTAAGCATGTCAGATAAAATTAAACTCGATATCGTGTCAGATGTAGTTTGTCCATGGTGCATTGTTGGTTATCAAAGCTTACAACAAGCGATTCGCGAGCTGGATATTGCAGATAAAGTCGATATTGAGTGGCAACCGTTTGAACTTAATCCAAACATGCCACCAGAAGGTGAAGAGTTACGCGCTCACGTGGCACGCAAATATGGTTCGAGCCGTGAAGATAGTGACAATGCCCGCGCCAATATTACCGCTCGTGGCGCTGAGTTAGGTTTTGAATTTAACTTTGGCGATAACATGCACATAGTCAATACCTTCGATGCACACATATTGTTAGATTATGCCAAACAATTCGATAAGCAAACCCAGCTCAAGCTAAGATTATTTTCTGCCTACTTCACTGAACATAAAGATATCTCAGACAGAGCAGTGTTGGCTGAAGAGTTAGCCGCAGTCGGTTTACAAGTTGATGAAGCCATGGCGTTACTGGATAACCCTGAAGTGCGAACGCGCATCAACATGGAAAAAGGCCAATGGACAGCGGCGGGGATTTCATCTGTTCCTACTGTGGTATTTAACCGCACCAGCGCGCTAAACGGTGCACACCCTGTTGACTCTTATAAGCAAGTGCTGGCTCAGTTACTTGAAGAGTCCGCTAACTAACTTGTCATCGTTACCTAACATGGCATCAGTGTTCGGCAAATCTATTGAGCGACAAAAAGTTATATAGATTTGCCTTCACGGTTTATATTCAAATCCTTATCTCAACGCTAGCGCTGACTGGCAATATCTCGAATCTGAAATCTTGAACTATAATTAATTCATTGAAAAAGCATGATGGGTTTATCAATGAATAAAAAAACCAATATTTGATCCCAAAACATTCCTTCTTGATAATCCTAATGAGCTCATATCATTAGATAAATGGCAGAAAACGGTGAACTTACTTGCTAAGGTATTTCATGCTCCTGCCGGTTTTTTAGTTCAATTTACCCCCGATGATGGCTTTCAAGTCACTATCTCAAGTCAGCAAGACAGTAATCCCTATGCAGCAGGCATTGTCATAGAACCCGAAGCCAACATTTTCTGTCGCCGTATCGTTGAAACTGGCAATCCGCTGTATGTGCCCAATGCCCCGATAGACCCTTGTTGGGATACCAACCCAGAAGTCCACAACGATGGCTTTACGTCTTATTTGGGCGTCCCTGTGTTTTGGCCTGACGGGCACCCTTTCGGAACATTCTGTGTCATGGATTATAAGCAAACAGAATATGAGGACAGTTACTTAGAGCTTATTGAACAGTTAAAAGACATTCTTGAATCTGATCTCGCCTTAATCGATTTATACGGCCAAATGCAGCAACTGGCGATTACTGATCCTTTATCTGGCATTAATAATCGCCGTGGCTTTGAAACCCTGAGTCAGCAACGTATTGCGCTAGCCAAACGTAACCAAGCTAAACTGGGACTTTGCTACTTAGATGTCGATAACTTTAAGCTTATTAATGACCAATATGGCCATAAAACGGGTGATGATATGATTAAGCACATTGGCACAGTATTGCAGAATACCGTGCGTCAAAGTGATGTCATTGGTCGTATTGGTGGGGATGAATTTGTCGCACTGGTTATGTTAGAACATGAGTCCGATCTCGTTGCTTTTAAGCAACGCTTAGAGGGTGGTTTTTGCTGCGCGAAACGCGCGAAACATTTACCTGAGTATTCCGTCTCTATTGGTAGTATCGAAGTCGATTTACATGCCAATTTTACTGATTTACTCGATAAAGCCGATAAAGAAATGCTTAAAAATAAAAATCAAGTTGCTTAATTATGTTAATTTATCAACCACTTACAGTTGATTACTGTTATTTACTATCGGATACTACTCGTTAATAACAACCTAATTCTAAGCTCGCTTACGAGTGAGCTTTGCACCTATTCAACACACTCGTTAAGTGCAGAATCAAGCAGCTGCAAATCAGCAACAATCACGGTAGGCTGTATTTCCCACGGGTCAAATACAGCGCCTTCAGTTCGCTTAACCCATGCAGCTTTAAGCCCTGCAGCTATTGCACCTGTCACATCAAATGGATTACTGGAAATCAGCCAAGTATGACTTGCAGAGGAATGAGATTGCGTTAAAAAATAGCCGTATATTTCAGGATTAGGTTTAAAGGTTTTAATTTCATCAGCACTCACCACACCTTCAAAAAAGACATCAATGTCTGCGGTTTTCAGTAAGGTTTCCACAGCATCTTTGGTGCCATTAGAAAACGCGAATAAGCGATAGCCTTGTTCTTTAAGCGCCGATAAAGCAGGCTTTACATCATCAAAGGCAGGCAATGTTTTGTAGCATGCCATTAAGCGATGTTTTTGTTCAGCAGATAAATTGATTTGATAATACTGGCAGGTATATTCCAACGCTTGGCGAGTACATTCAGTAAAGGGAACATAATTTTGCATTAAACCACGGCGAAACGAATACTCTAATTGTTTTTCGCGCCAGCGGTTTGAAAAGTCCATGGCCTTATCACCCACCATAGACTGTAATTGAGTTAAGACGCCATGGGTGTTAATTAACGTGCCGTATACATCAAATGCTAGCGTGGGTTTGATAGCTTGTTGTGTCATCCCTGCCCCTTGGCTTAACTTATCCCTCAACCATACTTAAGCTTCAAGCATACATAAGTTTCAAACCTACTTCGCTCGCTAACATCTGTGACAGATTAAGCACGTTTGGCCAAGGGTGGATTGCTGAATATAGCTTCAATAAAATCTTGAATGGTATTGTCGTCACTATTGGCATGGGCATAGGTTCGAATACCGATAATTTGCACTTGTAAGAAACGAGCCAAGGCTTGTGGCGTTTGGCTTGAATCTAGCTCGCCATTGTCTTGTGCTTGAGCTAATAATTTCGCAAATGCAGCTTCGACCATAATAAGCGATTGCTTAGCTTCTTCGAGTAACTCGGCATGCTCTTCGGTTAATTCAGCCACTGTTTTAACCAGCATACACATACCGCTTGGGGCATTTTGTTTACGAGATGAAATAGCACCTTCAACGAATAGTTTTAGTGCGGCAAGTGGTGAGTCAGATTGCTCAACACATAAGTTTAACTGAGCAACACCCGATTGCGCATAGTGCTGTAGCGCCTCTTTGAATAAACCCTCTTTACTGCCAAAGCTTGCGTAAATGCTACCCGGACGCATATCTATAACTTCTTGTAAATTACGCATAGATGTTGCGTGGAAGCCTTTTTCCCAATAAAGGTCAGCAGCTTTTTTAATGGTTTCTTCGCGATTAAATTTGGCAGGTTTACTCATAGCTATCTCGATATCTCAATCTATATTAAACAGTCTCGCGACTCATATTGAGCACTCGTTCAATTATAGTTTGAGCATACGTTCAAGTCTAGGGCCTGTTGTTCTTTCAAGGTTATTTTTGCAGCGAATTGTTGACCATTTATACAAGGCAGAGGCTTTGTAATGTAGTTACTCTACATAAAAAGTCGATAACGCAGTAAAAATGGCCAACAAACGCTGCCTAAAGGGTTCGACTAAAAGTGTTTTACTCTTTGTTGGATGAATTTTGCTTAGATGACTAGGCATCAATCCATCCGCCTCAATTAAAACGCTTTTATTTCGAACAAAACTTAACCAGCAAAGAACAACAGGCCCTAGTATTATTGCTCATAAAAAAGCCTAACTTGAGATTCAAGTTAGGCTTTCTAGATATCGATGTTTCCTATTGCTATCCGCTATAGAATAACTTGATAAGTCATGTTCAGACTCAGTAAATTACGCCTTCACTGTGGCTTTTTGGTAAGGGATACGAAATGCCATAGTGTAAGTCACTGGCAATACGATAAGCGTTAGAATCGACGCAAATCCAAGACCAAAGATAATGGTAATCGCCATTGACCCAAAGAATGCATCACTTAATAGCGGCACCATACCTAGCATAGTGGTAATTGCCGCCATCAATACTGGTCGTACACGGCTCACTGATGAATCAACAACCGCTTGATAAGGGTCTTTACCTTGGGCTAACTCCACGTTGATTTGGTCCACCAGCACGATACCATTTTTAATGATCATCCCAGTTAAGCTCAATAAGCCAAGTAATGCCATAAAGCTAAACGGCGCATCAAATAACAACAGACCCGATACCACACCGATTAACGCCAGTGGTACAGTAAACCAGATAACTAATGGCTGCCTAACAGAGTTAAACAGTAATACCGTAATCAAAAACATGAATAAGTAACCCATAGGTAGTGAGCTAAATACTGACACTTGCGCTTCAGTTGATAGTTCATACTCTCCGCCCCATTCAAGCTCATAGCCTGCTGGCAGTTCCATGGCTTCTATTGCTGGACGTAATTTACGGAATACGGAATCAGCTGTTTCATCGGTACCATTAATCGGATCGGCAAGCACTGACAACACACGCTTACGGTCACGACGCATAATGATTGGGTTTTCCCACTCAGTATCAAAGCTCGACACCACTTGTGTTGCAGGAACAAAGGTATTGCTTTCGCTACTCCATACTTGCAGTTTCCAAATACTTTCAGCATCTAAACGTTCTGATGCGGGTGCACGAGCAACAATCGGTAGCAGGTGGCTATTTTCGCGATACACACCCACTGACTTACCACTAAAGTTGGTCAGTAATGCATTGTCTAAGTCCGTTTTGCTGATACCGGTTTCTCTAGCTTGAGCAAAAGCAAGTTGCGGGCGGATCATTTGAACTTGATTGCGCCAGTTATGTCTTACGCCAACGGCTGTTGGTTCGGCATTAAAAATCGCTTCAGCTTTAACCGCGATTTCACGCAGTACTTTTGGATCTTCGCCATAAAAACGCGCTTCAATTTTAGCCGCTGGGCTTGGTCCATTTTCCATGTATTTAAAGCGATATTCAGCCTCAGGAAAACGCGCACTCAGCTCTTTTTCCAGAATACGCATATAGCTGTTTACGGTAGTTAAATCGGTCATTTCAATCAATAACTGACCATAAGCACTGTAGCCTTTTTCTGGTACATAGGGCAGTACGTAACGCTGTGCGCCTTGACCCAGCACAGTGGTCAAGTTAACCATGCCGACATCTTTTTCAGCTTGCTCAGCTAATAGATTCTCTTCAATTTTATATAAGAAAGACTCAGTCGCTTTTATATCAGTGCCTTCAGGCATCCACACATCAACATAAAATATTGGCGTGTTTGACGCAGGGAAGAACACGTTTTTCACATGGCCAAAGCCAGCAAGTGAAGTGATTAATGCTGCAATAATTAACAGAACGGTAAGCACTCTAAAGCGTATCGCTAGGTTTAATGTGGTGCGATAAACCTGGAATAACCAACCTTTGTATGGGTCATCTTCAGCATCTCCTGTTGGCGCTTCACCATCTTTGAACATCATATTGCAAAAGAAAGGTGTTAGCGTCATCGCAGTAATCCAGCTAATAAATAGCGAAATTAACAACACTTGGAATAACGACACACAAAACTCACCGGTAGCAGTGTCAGATAAACCAATAGGTGCAAAAGCAATAATGGCAATAATGGTGGCACCAAGTAGCGGCCATTGGGTTTGTGTGACGACTTCTTTGGCAGTTTCTAAACGGGTTTTACCACGTTTAATGCCAATTAATATCCCCTCAGTAACTACAATGGCGTTATCCACCAACATACCTAGCGCAATAATTAAGGCACCAAGCGAGATTAACTGCAGCTCAATATTAAGCACTTTCATCATGATAAAGGTGCCAAGAATCGTCAGTAGCAATACTAAACCAATCAGGATGCCAGAGCGTACGCCCATAAACACCAACAGCACACCAATCACAATTGCGATAGATTGAGCAAGGCTGACTAAAAAGCCTTTTACCGTTTGATCGACCATCTTACTTTGGTCGTAAACCGTTTCTAGCTGCATGCCAATAGGTAGTTCGCCGTTAAGCTCTACCATTCTTGCATTGACACTTTCGCCAACCGTTACCACGTTCACGCCACTTGAGAACGAAATACCAATCGATAATGCGTTTTTACCATTAGCATGATAGATATTGCTTGGGGTTTCTTCTGTGTCTTTGTAGATTTTGGCGATATCCCCTAGGTAGACTAATTTAGTGCTACCAGGCGCACTCACCAATAGGCGCTCCATTTCCGATACGCTATCAAATTCCCCAGTTGGGTGAATACGAATACGGTTATCACCAACACGGATAGTCCCAGCATTAGATACCACGTTCTGACTATTGATTAAGCTGTAGATATAATCTTGATCTAGGCCTAACGCATTGAGCTTTTGCTGAGACATCTCAACAATAACTTGCTCGTTAATTTTACCTGCAATGGTGACCTTTTTGATGCCATCAACGAGCACAAGTTCACGACGTAAGAAGTCCGCATAATTTTGCAGTTCACGGTTGCTATAACCGTCACCGCTGACATTAAGTAAGATTCCGTAAACATCACCAAAGTCATCAATCACAGATGGGGTATTCACCCCGGGTGGTAACAAAGGGATCGTGTCATTAACCTTACGGCGAACTTCATCCCACATTTGTGGGAGCGCGTCTTTGTCGTACTGCTCTACAATTTCAATTTCGATTTGCGATAAACCCGCACTGTTAATTGAAACTATGTGCTTTATGCCATCAAGTTGTTGTAATGCATCTTCAAGCGGTAAAGTGACTTCCTCTTCCACTTGTTCAGGTGATGCGCCAGGGTAACTGGTCACCACTAGTGCATTTTTAAGAGTGAACTCAGGAAATTCCAACTGACCTAAGCTAAAAAATGAAATACTACCGCCAACGAGTAACAATAGCGCGAACATCCAGCTGATCACCTTACGGGTGATCGATAATTCTGCAAAATTCATCGCTTATACACCTCGTTGCCAGCGCAACGGCTTCACTGCCTGATCTTCAGATAAGTACTGCACACCAGCAACCACAACTTGATCACCAATATTAATACCATCAATAATTTCAATACCATGAGTGGTCACATTACCAATTGTCACTATGTGCTGTTTCACGGTGCCAGACTTTTCACTGTATGCCCAAATCACACTCTTACCGTCAACATCACGCTTCAGTACCGCGCTAGCAGGAACAATCGCTGTGATGCTGTTGGTATCAATACCTGAAATATCTAGGCTCACTTCAGCACTCATACCCGGTAAAACCGTCATCGTTTGTGGACGCGGTAAAGTAAATACCACCTCATAACTTTGAGTACCTTGAGTTACCTGAGTGGCATACTCTTTTAAACTCACTGGATAGGCATTAGCAGGGTTATTAGCAAAGCGTACTTCAGGCATAAATTCCGCATGAGGATTAAACTTTGTCACGCTGCTTGCTAAAGACTCTGGCACTTGGATGACCACGTCAATATTGCTGTCTTTTTGCAACACTAGAATGGTTTGGTTTGCTTGCACCATTTGATAGTTATCCATATCAATTTTAGCGATGGTGCCATCATAAGGCGCTTTTAACTCTGTGTAGCTTAATTGGTCACGGGCGCTGGCTAAATTCGCTTCAGCAGACTTAAGCTGTGCTTTGGATAAGTCGTAGTCGGCAGCCGAGATTAACTCACGACGTAATAGCTCGCCTTTACGTTTAAAATCCGCTGCAGCAAGCTCATGGTCAGCTTCACGATTCAATAAGGTGTTGGTTGCATCGCGATTATCAAGGCGAGCTAGTGTCATGCCTTTTTTCACTTGCTGCCCTTCAAACAAATTAAGATCCACTAAATGGCCTGGAACCCTAAACGCTAAAGTGGCTTGTTTTGTTGCTGCCACTTTAGCTGGGAAAGCGCGTACTGAACCCGCGTTTACATCTGTCACGGTCAGCAGTTTTACTGGCCGAATGGTCGGTGGTGCCACTTCTACTGACTCGGCTGTACAGCCAGATGTCATCAAAATGAATAAAATTAGTGAGAATGGCATTACGAGGTATTTCATTATCGAATTTCCCATGGTGTATCGAATATTTTGTAGCGTTGATGTAAACAGGGCGCAACAATAACAGTGATCACAGTTTAATAAAATGGAATGATTTGGAACCAAAGGTTCCATTTATTGAAACTATAATAGCTTGCTATAAACAGGTAGGTGTGGGCATAGTGATAATAGATAAATAGAATTGCATTGTGTGATGCTTAATTTCTGTACATACCTTTTGAGTTGTAAACATGAAAACCGAAGATATATCTTTATTCCATAGAATTGTAGAAACTGGCAGCCTCGTTGAAGCTGCGGACATTCTTAACTTGCCTAAATCGACACTCAGTCGCCGTTTAAATGGCTTAGAAGAAGAGTTGAATGTCAAATTGTTCCATCGCCAAAGTCGCTCGATGACCTTAACTGCATCGGGGACGCATTTTTACGATAAGACCACATCGATGATGTCGTCACTCGAACAAACGCTCTCCGAACTCACCGATGCTAAATCTGAAGTGAGTGGTCATCTACGGATTTTAATTTTCCCCATTCCTGAACTGCTGCAAATTACCCAAGGCATCTTCAAGTTTATGGATCTGCACCCTGGCATTACCGTTGAGTTTATTGTCAGTGCTGAGCCACAAGATATGATCCGCAACAACATTGATTTGGCCTTTATGTTGGAAGACTCATTCAATGAAAATGAGATGGTTGCGCGGCATATTTTCAGTGAAACGGTGCACTTTTTTGCCAGCCCTGAATATTTAAAAAAAGCCGGAACACCCAAAACACCTGAAGAAGTTACTCATCACAATTCAATTTTATTTCGCTACCCCAACGGGCGGATATTTAACGAAGTGCCTTTTGGCCAAGACATGACGTTATCGGTAAAAGGTAACCTCTGTGTTAATAACCTTTCAGTATGCTTAGAAGCAACACTGTCAGGTCGTGGGATCTCAATGATGCCATTACCTTTTTGCCAAGAACACGTGGAATCTGGCGAGCTTGAAATGCTATTTAAAGAAGTCGCCCCATACGAAGGGAAATGTTTCCTAGTTTACCCGTCACGTCGTTATATCAGCCTTGCCAGTCAACGCTTTATTGACCATATGATGGTAGAGCTAGAAAATTGCTCAGTCACAGGCACCTGTAATCAAGAGATTAATGTACGCGGGCCAATTAAGCCGTTAATTTAATCAATTAAAGCCTAAATAAGCATTAACATCGAAGCACAATGTGGTGCTTCACTTAATGCTTAAATCAATCAAAAGGCCTTCCCCAATAAGTGAGCATTGTAATATAAAGACTCCTAGCCCAAAGCTATGACTTACCCCCTCTTAGCCGCTAAAAATGTCTAAATTTTTCTAAAATTACGCTAATTATTGCAAAAAACACTAATTTTCAATCAATTGACTCATCATACATATAAACATCTTTGGATAATGTCCTCAGCGTTAAAACGCGTATGGCAATCAATAGTCCGAAAAAGTTGGGTATGATGAACAAAAAAACTTATTAGCTTATAGCTTACCAATCGCTGCACTAGCTTTAACTGGGTGTGGGAGTGACGGGAAAGATGGAGAGGATGGTATTTCACCTCCATTTACTACTCCATCGGCAAATGTTTTGTCACTAAGCATAGAAGAAGTCTCTGTGACTGATGGCAGTCTAAATGTTAAGTTTTACACTGAAAATGAACAGGGAATACCTGTATCTAAAATTAACAGTATCCGAGTAGAATCAGCGCAATTACAACCTGAAAATAACGGCGATAGTTCTGCATGGCAATACCTTGTTAACGAGAGTTGTACTGATACTTGCCCAGGCAAATTAACAGATTATGCTGATGGTCATTATGAGTATCAAATGGCAACGAACTTAGCTGACAGTAACTACTTTCCTAACGCTTATGATGAAGCATTACCTCAACGTCTGATCATAAGAGTGAATGCATCCGAATCAGTACCTCTTACTTATCAAAACACTGATTACATGGTGGATGGTTCAGAATTATCTTTCACCAGAAATATTGTCGATAGCCAAACTTGCTTAAGCTGCCATGAAGACATTGCCAGTATCAAACACGGTGGTGACACACTAGAGAACTGCGCGACCTGTCACTCAGCAGGTAGAGTAAGTGATGACAAAACTTGGCCTATTGTGGCTCACAAAGCCCATATCGGTGTGAGTTCAGAAACTGTTGGTAATTGTTTAGCTTGCCACAATACTGAGGAGTCTACTGAGTATTCAGAAGCATTAAACTGGCAAACCATGCCAACTCGCGAGAATTGTTCAAGCTGTCACAATCTAGAAGACGCTAAAGTCGATCACAGTGGTATGACTGACAATACTCAGTGTTCAAGCTGTCATAATGCTGACCATGTATATGACAAACATCGTGGCAAAGCAGATGCAGGTATTGCTGGGCGAAGCCTGATGGACGTTAACATTAGCGATGCAAAAATTGTAGACGTTGATGGTCAACCATATGCTGAAATTGTCGTGGGTCTTGAAAACCAACAAGGTGTACAAGTTCCTTTTACCAGTACCAATGCGGCTGATTGGGATTATCTCAGCGGACTGGAACTGTATGTTAACTGGGGCGTTGATGTCGATTTCACTCAAGGTCAACAGGATGGTACTGGACTTGCCGGACATATGGGGCAAGGTCGTGGCTACACCGTATATGGCAAGACAACCAAACGTATGATTTCAGAAGAAAGTGGTTTGCGTCCATTAACACCAGTTCACGAGCTAGTTGATGGCAACTTGGTTTACCGTGTCGGGCCTATTGAAATGAATGATACCTTTGGCGGTGATATGTCTGCCGATTACGGCTTCATTTCCAATCGGGTATTCTTCTGTACAGATGAATTAAACCAAACTGCAACTTGTGGCTCTGAGGGTGTTAAGAGCAATGCTACTTACAACAAGCGTTGGTTCTTTGATGCAAATGGCTTAAGAGATGAAATTAAACGTCGCCCAATTGTGTCGAATAAAAACTGCGGTTCATGCCATGGTTATAATGAAGAAACAGATACTACCGAGCTAAACTGTCGTAGCTGCCATTCACGTAATACCGAGTCTAACCTTGAGCTTGCCAATACAACCTGCTTCTCAGGTAATGATGGTGAAGAAGCGATAGCGCTTAAGCCAATGATGCCACGTGGCAAAGGCTACGGAACGTCAACAGCTGATATTGTTGATGCCTGTGTAGCTTGTCATAACCCAAATACTCCTCCAACTCAGGCAATTCGTGAGCGTCATACAGTGCAAGGCGATAAAGATTTTGTTGAGCAGTTGGTGGTAAGCCACCCAGATCATAAAATTTGGATGCACTCTTTACATAACAATCAACGCGCCACACAGAAACAACCTGATTGGGTGCGGTCAGTGAATTACCCAGCTGATAAAGCGAATTGCTACCGTTGCCATGAAGGAGACACGTTTGGTGCAGAAAGACTGACTGAATCAGGAAAACCATTAGCTCTCGACTTAACTTACGATCCAGATAGCCGTGCTTATCCGGCGACTGACGTTAATGTTGATGCTTATGTTAGCCCTGTATCAGCGACTTGTTATTCATGTCATGCAAAGCGATACGATGAAGAATCTAACACTATGGTTATCAAACCCCATGTTCGTGCTCACATGGAACAAAATGGCGGTCGTTTTGGTGTAACACAAGAAGAACTGGTTACAGAATCTTGTGTTACTTGTCATAAATTAGACAAGCTAAAACAACAGCACAAACTGCAATAACCCACATTTCACCATCACTCCCCACACAAGGGGCGCTTGCGCCCCTTTTAAAATTCAATTTGGGTTAAAAATTGTGACAATTTCAGCATCAAGAACAATCAGATTTAGCTATATTACAAACTTCTAAAACTAGCGGAAATTATCATGATATTGTTGGCCAATTTGAATTTCGACTCAGATAATCAAACACTGACCGATACCAGAACTGGTGAACAACAAACATTATCTTTTTCTGAAAATGCTGTGCTCAAACAGTTAGTACTGAGTAAATCTGTTGCCACCAAAGCTGAACTTCAATCTGCGGGTTGGCCTAATCGAAATGCAACAGATGCATCACTTAATCAATGTATCAGCACCTTAAGACGTAAACTCGCAATTGATGAGTTATTAGAACTTAAAACGATTCCCCGTCATGGATACTTATTAGTTTTACCAAAGGAAAAATCCTCATTCGAATCACCTTTTCCAATTCAAAAGTTTAAGAAATCTTTATTTCTGTTCGCATCTTTAATGGCTGTTATTATTGTGATTATTATCAAGCATTATTCCTCAGTTAACATTCCATTTAATTTCTGTACCAATGACAGTCAATTTCAATTGAGCCACACTGATTGCCATTCCATTTCGTTACCAGAAACACAACAACATAAACCTTGGGTGAGCCACTTTGAGGATTACTTCAGCTTCGCAATTTGCCAAAGTGACGATTGCGATATGACTGGTTGGTTGAACCTAATTCAATCGAATAATGTGATCACTGAAAAGCAAATCACTGACCAAACTCAAATAATCAATCAGCAACCCAAAATTCCAAGAAACCAGCTCAAATTACCTGAGGAGGCATCAGAGTCCAAGTATTCAACGGAGCAACATTACAATCATTATATATATTACCCAACACCTTCGGGCGGTACTATTAGAGTCGATTTCAGAATGACGTTACTTTATACCCATGCGAACACAGGTATCATGACTGTTAACGCCTGCATCAGCCTATTAAATTGTGACGGAGCATCGATACAATACCAAGCTCGACATGAGTTTGTTGAACATAAACTCGTAGAAAATGGATTTAATATTAGTGCTTTTGAAACTGAAACAATTCATCAGGAACTGACACCGGATCAACATCTCGGCAACCACAATGAGCTACTTAATTTTTACCGCTCAATGCGTCGTAACATATTACTGAATGAAGCGATTTGGTTTTATCGTCTTGAAGAAAAACAAAACTCTGCTATTTGGCAATTACCACTCTTAGGTAGGCCGGTAGCATGGCTTCATAGGCAAAAATTAGCATTAGCACAGTAATATTGTTAGCCAGCAAAGCCTTATAAACTTAACCAAGGCTCCGAAATTATAACAACAATATTAATTTGACGTTTATGTTGAAAGATTCATTTAATGAAAATGAAATGGTTGCTAGGGCCTGCTGATCTTTTCTGGTTAGGTTTTGTTCGAAATAAAAGCGTTTTAATTGAGGCGGATGGATTGATGCCTAGTCATCTAAGCAAAATTCATCCAACAAAGAGTAGAACACTTTTAGTCGAACCCTTTCGGCAGCGTTTGTTGTCCATTTTTACTGCGTTATCGACTTTTTATGTAGAAAACGGCACCACAAAGTCTCAGCCCTGTATAAATGGGCCAACAATTCGCTGCAAAAACAACCTTGAAAAGTCAACATGCCCTAGGCACATCATGAGCGAGACAGTACATTTTTTTGCAAGCCCTGAATACCTTGCCCGAGCTGGAACGCCGCAAACCCCTGAAGAAATCAGCGATCACAATTCAATTTTATTTCGATACCCAAATGGACGAATATTTAATGAAGTCCCATTCGGCCAAGACATGGTTTTATCAGTAAAAGGGAATTTATGTGTCAACAACCTCTCTGTTTGCTTAGAAGCCACTTTAGCTGGAGCAGGTATCGCCATGATGCCATTACCTTTTTGCCAAGATTATGTCAAAACAGGTCAATTAGAAATGCTGTTCAAAGACTCAGCCCCTTATGAAGGAAAGTGCTATTTAGTCTACCCATCAAGACGATACATTAGCCTTGCCAGCCAACGTTTTATTGATCATATGCTCATCGAACTAGAAAACTGTTCACAAACGGCGACCTGTAACCAAATAGCTAAGATTCGTGGTGCGATTAAACCACTGATTTAGGCCCGTTCAACACCTATAATATTGAAATATTTTAATAAAAAAGGATGCCCTTTCTGGCATCCTTATTTCATTTAAAGCGGCTTTTTATTGTCGATTTCGAGTAAAGCCAACAATAATTTTTTCTCTTTAGGTGACAACGACGCCACTGCTTTTTTAACATTTTTCTGATATTGGGCAAGCGTCACCTTATCGCCAGCGATTGCTGCATCTAGGGTTTGTTCATACTTAACCAATAAATTATTCATTTTATCGGCGTTATCCATGTTCTTTTTGTGCGCGGTATAAGCGAAAAACAACACAATTAACAAGGTAAGCAAGCTAAAAAAATTGAAGTCTAAGGTGAAAGTAACCTTGGATTTTTTGGCAGTTTCAGTCATAGGGTTACTCCGTTATCATTGAAATTTTAAGTTTTATTAATTCAGCCTGTTTACCAAGCTCTGCAATGGCGGCTTGTTCTTGTAGATTAAAGTAATAAATACACCCCACTACAATTAAGGCTACAAGTAAGGTTGATATGTTTTCAGCTAGCCATCCGACAACTAGCTCTACAATCCATGAGAGTGCGTTAGTCATTATTTTTCATCTCGTATACTTTCCTTGCCCTGTCTTTCATTCGATAAAAACAAAGCGTTTCAACACCAACAACTTGCTGGTTACTGGCACCGTTAACAGTGATAATTATTACTTGCCTCATATTGTCGCCTTACATTTTGGCAGCTCTTGGTAATCAAAGGTATTCAGGCTGATTGATTGACTAATGGCCGCAGCATCAAGGCTTTTTAACATAAAGCAGCGATAGCGCTTACTGTTCTCAAGCTCTAACAAAATAAGGTTATTATGGCCTTTACTCTTTAAGCTATTAAGTAAAGCTAAGGTCTCTTCATTATTATTTAAATAGCTGACCATATTGGTTTCAAGCTTATCAATAACTGACTTCTTCCCAACTGAGCCTTGGCTTAAATTAAACCAATAAATCGGGTCGTCATAATTAGAAATAAAGTTAGTGGCTAACTCGCTAACCTTAGGTTTATAGAAGTACTTTTGCTCTGCAAGCACGCCGATATTCGTATGCTCTAAAAAGTTTGGCATGCTAACTGATTTCACTTTATTGTCCGCTAACCTGACACCCATGTAAGCCCCCACATTGAGGTCTTGTTTTAGTACAGTAATATTCGTGTCAAATGGCGAGACAACCTCTTGAAACCCTAGTAAATTAGGGATGAATTGCAGTTGTTTATGAGCAAAGTCATCGTAAATTCGAAATGGATTTTCCCTTGAAATAATCTCACCTGTCGCTGCATCCTGAGTATCTGTATTGGCATACAGCAGTTCAGCAACAACATCAATAACAGCTAAACGGCGATAGGTACTGTGGATACCATTCTCAATATCCATCACGTAACCAAAGCCCATAGTAAAGCCTTGGTCAAGCAATGACTCTGTACTGTATGTATCAGCAAAGTTTGCCATCATTTGGTTGTAAGCGCTTTTGCTGTTCAGGCTAGAACCAACCGGCAACGCAAAGGCCAAGACACCGCCTACAATCGCGACAGATAAATACCCTTTATGGCGTGGATATAGGTAAAGACCAATTTTTAAAAATAACCCGCCAATCGCAAACAAGCTGGCGACAATACTAAAGGGAGGAATAACCGCTAAGGTGACCGCATCTTTACCCAGTTTATGCATACTGCCGCCAGGCGAAAATGCGGCTGTGGCTGCCGTCGATGTGACCATTTTAATAAACGAAATATTGTCTTGTTGATCCAGCCATTTTTTCTTGTAATTTTGTTCAGAAATGCCTGGTGTAAAGCTCGACAAATAAAATGGCCCTAAGCTATCACTTGCAAACTGCTTAACAACATCAGAACGAGCAAATGCCACCCGGTCAAGCCTTGGCTTTGGTAGCTTAAATTGAGATGACGCAAGATATTCATTCCAAATGCTTTTGGCTCGGCCTTTATATTTAGCTTCAATCGCATTTCGCAGTTGTTGATGATCATCAAATGTCCAATCATTACTGACGTTGACGATCCCACTTTTAAATGTACTAATCGCTATTTGGGTCGCGATTGTTGAGCTAAGGTACTGCTCATAGTCCATGTCTTCTGGAATGCCATAATGGCGATGTAAGTAGTTCACTCGCCCTCTATCAAACATTCCCAGTAAATTATATTTAGACTTGAATACTTTAGAAGCGTTGATCTCATCAGGTGCTAAGTAAATACCGAACGGTTCTCCATCTTCAAATTTGAGGTTGTTGATGTAATCTGCAAAGAGTTGTCTATTTCTATCTCGGCAATCTCTTTTACAATCTGAGTCCCAATATCTTCTTTTAAATTCACTAAATTCTTTACGAAGCACACTTTCATCATCAGTGGCATAGCTTTCTCTAAACTCACCTGCAGTAAGCAAGGCTTCAGAGTATTCTTTCCAGTGGTCACTGATATTAGTATTAGCTTGCTTTAGTAACGCAACACGCTCAGCTTCAATCAATGCATAATTATTTTCTCTTTTAAATGCAGTGACATACTCTTTACTGGCTTGCTTATATTGCGAAAACTCTTGCTCATAAACGCGATCAAACTGACGAATACGCGGTAACGCTTCTGCTATAAACACATCTTCTTGGCGGCTTAACAAAAACTGATTGGCCATGCTTTCTAAATTACTGCCAATCAGGCTATTAAAGCCCGTTGATAAATAAGCTAAAGACGGGATCATTGCGACCATCAATTGCTTGCGATTTGGGTCACTGGCAATGTTATCTAACTCTGGAAATCCTTCAATACTGACCACTTCAGCCAAGTAAGCTTCTTTATAAACAATAGCTCTTACGGCACCTAGCTTACCTTCATTACTGGTAATGTTAACCGCGGTATCGACTGCCACGCGAAGCGAAGGAATGATAAGCGCCCAAGCAACCAGTAATACTAGCGGCCTAATTTTCCAATTTAGCTGCTTATTAACATATTTATCGTCTTTATCAGCCAATGAAGGCAAGAGCGTTTTAACTCGTTTACTGTTAACGAAAAACGTTGTGATACATAAAGCCAAACCAAAGCCAGACAAGACTCGACCAAAAAGTTCGAGCCGCTCGGCGTTGAGACTAAATTCACCAAAAACCTGTTGAATAGGCTGAGCATATAAGTCAATCAATAGCACATTGAGCGATAACTCTAAACAAACATACACACTGAACAAAGCCAGTATGAACACAATAATGAAGTGCTCAAAAAGTTTACTTTTCATTATTTACGCGCCTTAAAATTGCTCTGCCATTTACGGTTTTAGTGTTACCGTCGCCAACTCTGCTACTGCACTCTGCAAGTAAGTGACTTTCTGGCTTAATGCATCGATCGGCAATTAACTTGTTGTTATCGCCATAAGGCTTTTTATCACCCCATATGTTGAGATAAACCCCTTCGCTAAATAGCGCTTCTTGCTCAGCTAACTGATTAAAGTCAGCATCTTTAGGCAATGTTGCTACCAGTAGTTGTTGGTCGATTTTTAATGGTGGTTTTAGCTCATCGTTTACTGGTTCACTAACCAAATTAGTATTGGTTTTCATGCACGCAGTTAATGGATCCGACTCGAAAATAATGGCTAAGGTTTCACTATCACCAAAGCTATCGTTTACTTGTATTTGGGTGACCCCGTGAGATGACGAACGAATAAATCTTTGCTGGCTATTTGCTTTGGTGGTGATGGCCTGAAACCCTGCGGTCTTAACCGACGCAGCCTGACTCGCAGACACAATGAATGAATTGGCATGTTGTTCAAACACCTGACTCACAACTTGCATAAGCCGCTTCAATTGGGCGTTTGTTGTGTTAGCAGATGGCTGAAATATTAACTGGTCTTGTGCTGAGAATGTAGCAGAAAAGTCTTCATAAAAATCGTTAAGTGGCATCAATTCACGCTCGGGATTAACGACTTTCCACTGTTCATCGCTATAAATGACTTTTAAAACAAAGCCACTAAGTAAATCTTGATGCTGACCAATATAACTCGGCAAAGGTCTATCGCTAATTTGATAATAAAGCGCAGATTGACACACATTTTGATTTAACGGCAATACTTCACCAGTGCGACTGATGACCAGATTTCGACGTTCTAATGCATGTTGTAAGGCTTGATCTTTTGAAAGTAAACTTGCGTGGGCTGCGATAGATGGGCTGATATTGATAGCAGGTTTATAGCTATCTGGTCTTTTATCCACTGCACATCCGGTAAACATAAGCGCTACCAGTAAACCAATACAGACATTTCTCAATAACGACACAAAAATCCCTCTTCTTTATCATTGCGAACTGAAAGTAAAGCAGAAAATTAACAAATGCAACGAAAGTGGAACCTTATTCGTTCAATAAGTGATCTAAAGTCGCTTTTTGTAACGTTTACTGTCATTTCTGCCTATTTTTCAAACAGTAATATTGAAGCGCTCCAACTGACTTTATCCTTTATCAGTCAGGTCATCTTTAAGGTATTTCTACAATTCCGCCACCCAAGCTGTGATATCTCGAGTGGTGTCATTCACAATAAAATTAACTTTTTAAGATCGACTCTCCAACTAATGGCTTCTATTTATCTTGCATCATGTGGTTTGATTTTTAATCGATAATTCAAAACCTTAATTCACAAGTTGCTAATATTAATGACCATCAAAGCATGTACTCATCCCCCAGCTATGATCGCTTTGTACGAAAATAGCTCAATGCACTATTGCGATCGAATACATCATATGTTTACACTAATTATATCAATTTGCTTGTATATCTGTTTGTAAACATAGGTCGCCAAATCGATGACCCATTTATTTGCACTGTTGTCAGTTAGCCCTGCCTCAATTGATACAGAGGAGAAAGCAGCCTGACGTTGACTGTTTCCTCTTATAAAAAATAAGCCCTTATAGCCCGAAAATGTAAGAGCTGACATTATTTTCCCTAGTAAATAAATGGACTATTTATGAACAAACTTAGAAAGTTAACGGTACTCACATGCAGTATTGCCAGTCTTTTCTCTCTACATAGCTTTGCCGCAGCGCCTAGCGCACCACCTATTGCTAAACCTGGTGAAACTTGGGTATTACAAGCCAAGCGTTCTGATGAGTTTAATAATAAAGACTCTGCTAAATGGAACTTTCAGCCTGAAAACTTTGGCGTTTGGTCTTGGCGCGACAGTAATGCTGTTGTTTCTGGCGGCAAGCTGACTCTAACCACTCGACGTGAAAATCACACCCGTACTTTCTGGGATGGTTGTAATAAAAAACAAGTGCCAAACTACCCTTTGTACTACACCTCAGGCATAGCTAAATCACGTGCAACGGGTAATTACGGTTATTACGAAGCAAGAATTAAAGGCGCAAGTACTTACCCTGGTGTATCACCTGCATTTTGGATGTATAGCACGATTGATCGCACCCTGACTGAAGACGGCGATGTGCAATACAGCGAAATTGATGTGGTTGAATTAACGCAAAAAAATGAAGTTAGAAAATCAGATCATGACCTACACAACATTGTAGTCATTAATGGTGAGCCGACTTGGCAACGCCCGTTAAAAGTGCCATTTAATCACAATCAAATAATTCTGCCTTATGATCCTCGCAACGACTTTCATACCTATGGTGTAAACGTCACTAAAGACAGCATCACTTGGTATGTCGATGGTAAAGAAATCGCCACTAAGGAAAATAAATATTGGCATCGTCAGATGAACTTAACGCTGTCACAGGGATTACGTGCTCCATTAACTGAATTTAGATGTAACCAGTTCTATCCATCAGATCAACGACCATCTGCCGGTTACCCAACCTCAATGGAAGTTGACTACGTTAGAACATGGTTTAAAACCAACGGTGGCACTGGGCCAACCGATCCTACTGACCCAACAGATCCTGATAATGGTAATGACTGCCCTACTACTTGGGTTCCGGTAACAGGGGTGACAGTCACACCTGCTTCTAAGGTGCTTGCTAAAAACCAAACTGTTAGCCTGAATACTACGGTATTGCCGCAATGCGCCACTAATAAAAAAGTCACATATTCATCAAGTAATGCCACTGTTGCCGTGGTTAACTCAAATGGCGTTGTTACCGCGCGTAAACGGGGTAATGCTGTCATTACAGTAAAAACCAAAAATAAAGGTAAGGTAGATACGGTCAATATTACGGTTAATTAATCGACTTAATATTGCATTAAACTCATCTATCCAAACCGTTACAAGCTTATTGTTACATAAACTCAAGCAGTCTATGTATGCAGTCAATAAGCTTGTTTATTGGCTCCCCTTCAATGACGATGAAGGTTTTATGGTGATAACTAAAAAAGGTGACAAAGTGACGATAAACATAACCACTCACAACATCATCATCTTGGCTCTAATGGCGACGGCTCTGAGCTTGTTCGGTCGCCTTTTACTACAACAGCAACCGCCAAAAGGCTTCCATGAATTGCGACTAGATGAGCCAAAAACAGGCGTATTACAATCCTATAAACCTGTAACGACTGCAAATAACCGCTTATTGGCACAAGCTGAACGAGCAAGTGAACAAGCCAGCAAAAACCAACAGACAAGCAATTTTATCGCTAGGCTTGAGCAAGCAAACCAAATTGCCTCATTTGAACAACGTGCACCGATTATCAAAAATCTACTACAACAGTGGAGTAATCACGATATTCACGCCGTTTTACACTGGCTGCAACAGCAACCAATAACCAACGAACTCGGTGAATACTACTCTCCGGTGTTGCAGCGTTATATGCAAGAAGATGAGCTAGGCGCAGGCGAAATGATCCTCAGCTTGCCCGCTTTTGATGTGATGCCAAGTATTATTGCTCATTATATTAATCACCTTACCCATAAAGATGTTGAAGCTGCACTACTTTGGGTTGATAGCATCCATGACGACTTATCAAAACAACAGGCAACTCAATCATTACTCAATGCTTGGTCACAACTGGCTCCCCTTGAGGTAATGCAATACCTCTCCGATAACAGCCAAATATCTGAAACCGTTAGCCAAAATGCCATGATATCGATTGCCAATCAGCTGAGTAAACAGCAGCACCAAGCGAGCATAGACGCCATTGATCAATATCCAGAAGTGCTGCAAACCAAGTTGGTTTATAGTTTACTGACACATTGGCCCATTTCTGATGCAGCCAATGCTATTGAGTGGATTAATACCTTGGACGGTGGATTAAAAAATGAGGCTATCCGCAGTTATATTGACTACTTTGGTGTGAGCCAACAACCTGAAGTCAGTTTTGAACTTGCCACAAATATGGTCAATCACCCATTAAAGTCAGCTTTACTGCTTAGGGTGTTAACCCACTGGTATCGAATCGATCCGAGTTACGCAAGCCAACGTGTGCGAACGACAATGAAGCTAACTGAAATTGAAAAACAGCAACTTATTGCACAGGTTAATCAGGCTATTGAACGATCAAACCATCAACCAACTCGCTGACAAGGACTGAGTGACAGGCAAAGCACAGTAGCAAATGCATTTAGGTTATAACCGGCGATAAAAAACCACGCTCAATAACATTGAGCGTGGTTAATGACTAAACTACGAATGGTGTTAATCACTACTTTTGAGTTTTACGGTACTCGTCAAAGTTAGTGATGTAATCTTCCATATTACCTTCTAGCAGCTTGCGATATTCTTCAACGTAGTATGCAACCATCTCTGCTTTTTTCTGCTTCATTTGCTCTGCATTATCAAAGCTTGTCGATGCAAACCAAGCGTTATAACGAGCAAGTGAGTACATGAAAGAAGCACTGATCTCTCCCGTTTTCACCTGAGGATCTTGATTATTCTCGTTAGCAACATTAATGAATTGATTAGCACGCTCGAAAAACGCTTTATCTGGATTTGTTTCAAACATTATAAGACCCTTGAAATAAAAGCAGCCAAACGGACATGGCTGAATAGTAATACCTATTAACGTACGTGCTTTTAAGGCGATAAACCGTAAGATTGTTCACATTCTAGGTGACTGATATGTCATATCTGTGAGCCGTGTCAGCTTAGTCAATCCGCACGATCAAACAGGCATAAAAAAGCCCTACTTATGACTTGATTACAAGTATTAAGTAGGGCGACATATTACTTAAAATATGTGGTCTATCTATCAAGCATCTTACTTAGCTTTACAGTTGAACTCGCCGCTGTAGTCAAAGTTGAAGTTGTAGATAGTGAAGCCTTCAGTGCCTTCTTTAGTGCCATCTTCACCTTCAGTAGACAGGCCTGTGATTTCATTTGTTGCACAGCGTAAGCCTTCGTCAAGCTTAGCCGAAGCAAATGAAACGCTAGTTGTGTTTGGCGCTTCAAGTTGGAACACTTTAGCATTCGGGAATTCAAGTGTAGTGCCTTCTTGCATCTCTAAACGATCTGCTAAGTAGAACTGAACTAATTCACGGTTGTTAAATGCGAACTCTTCTTTAACCATCACAGCGTTATCAACACCAGGCATACTTGAGTTAGACGCACGGTAGTTGTTGGTAATCACATAGATTTCAGCATTGTCAGCAATTTCATCACCATTGTAAGTCAGGCTCGTTAGCTGCTCATTTTCAGTTTCAGTGTACTGGTGACCATTGATGTCAGTGAATCTTGATTCGTTTTCAACATTCACAGTGTACTTAAGTAGCCCTTCGCCATCAGCATTGAAGCCACCGTAGAACGCATCGAAGTTATAACCAGGGAACTCTTCTACTAAGAAAGTTTCACCCGCTGATAACGGTAAGCTGCGGTATGCATTTGAGTTAACCCACTCAATCCAACGCTTCATGTCGGTACCAGTCATTTTCAATACTGCTGGCGTGTTGTTATCAAATACATAGATATCAGCAACAGATGCGTTAGTTAACTCACCTTCTTGAATGTTGGTGTAATCAGTACCGCCATTACGACCAGACTTGAATGGCGCAGATACAGATAAGAAAATCGCATCTTCTGAAGCATCAGCGAACTCGCCTTCTGCTTTCCATTTATTTAACTGGTGAAGTTGCGCTTCATTAACGACTTGAATAGATAAATCAGGTACCACTTGCGGGAAGAAGCTGTTCATGTTGACGTCGATATCAGCAATTGAGTCAGCCATGTATTCCACTGTGCCTTCATGCTCAGTTTCAACTAAATCTTCGATTGCACCGTCAGAGCCTTCAACTAATGAGCGAAGTTCTGCAGTCGAGAAACTATGGTCAACCGCCCAAGTTTCACCTTTATCTTTAGAGAAAAGTCGTAAATCAATCACACCTAACTTAGCACCCCAGTAACCAGGCATCACTGCTGGAATACCGTTGATTAACCCTTTCTCTGCATCAACATTTGGAATGTCACCATACTCGCCAGTCGAGTTAGGGAAGTCACGGTGATCGTGGCCAAACATGATGGCATCAATGCCTTCAACGTAACCTAAATGCAGTGATGCATTTTCAGCAAATTCGTCATCGTTATTGTTTAAGCCTGAATGCGGGATAGCAACAATCACGTCTGCGCCTTCAGCTTTCATGATTGGTACGTAATGTTCAGCCGTTTTCTTGATGTCTGAAACCACAACGTTACACACTAAGTGAGCAGCATCCCAACCCATGATGTCTGGTGGAGTAAAACCAATCACACCCACTTTTACCGTGTATGTCTCACCATCTGCAGCTGTAAATTCACGATCTAAAATCACATATGGGTCATACATGTGCTCAGCAGTTTCGTAGAAATCTTCAGTAATGCGAACTTCACATTCATCAGCAGCTGCGCTCACTTTTTCTAGTGAATCATCAGCTTTCCACACGTTTGCACCAACGTAAGGGAAATCTGAACCTTTAAGTGCTTCATCTAAGTACTCTAGACCATAGTTGAATTCATGGTTACCTAAGTTAGCAGCATCATATTCTAAATGATTCATCGCTTTGTAAACTGGGTGCTCCTCACCTTTTAAGTGCTCTGCGCCAAGTGCTGCCATGTAGTCGCCCATTGGACTACCTTGAATCAAGTCACCATTGTCAAACAACATGCTATTAGCGACTTCTTTACGAGTTTCTGCAATCACTAAAGAAGTACGTGCTAAGCCCCACTCTGGTAGGTTAGCTTCATTGTGTTCAGCACTTTCAAAGTAGTTGTATGGCATAACGTTAGTATGGATATCTGTTGTCTCCATAAGACGGATATCCATTGAAACGATCGTATTTTCAGGCGGGGTTTCTGGTTTATCGTTATCAGATGAATTACAACCCGCTAGTGCAGCTGCAACACTTGAAACAAGAAGCAGTTTCTTAGCATTAAATTTCATGTTCACTCCAAAGGAATTAAAGTATTTCTTTCATTTGAACCATTACCGCCATGTTTCTATTAATCACATTAACTGAACATAAGCCGTAAAGTATTTATTAGTCACGGTCATTAAAGACGGCGACAAATTAAATAAAATTAATATCTAAGTAAAGTAAAGAATAAATGATACACCGAAACAAATTAACAACTCGGAATACACCACAATAGAAAAACAGAAAGTAAATTAAATAATAAAATTACAGTTTGAATGGAAAAACAAGATAATCAGAACGGAAGGTTTATGACATGGGTATTAAAGTTGAAAAACAAATGCGTTTTTAGATGGAAGAACTCATACATCGCGCACAAAGACCCCAATGGCTTATCAAACTGGATAAAAATATTAATCACTGCCGATTAACAATAATATAGCTCACCAATAATCCGCCAGTCTGAACAATAAAATTATAATTAAAATCTATATATTACCATTCAACCACTTAGAGCAAAACGAGCCGCAAGAGCAAGAATACAAAATATCACAAATAACAACAAAATTAGCATAAAACACTTCAAAAATAAAAGTGCACAAACAAAACAACCCAAGGTTAAAGCCAAAACAAAATATGATCTAAAAATTACAAACCTGATAGAAACATAAATAATATTGATTAAAAAACCAACAACAAATACAACTAAACACTACAAAAACAAAATTTATCTTTGAATAACAGCAATCAATCCGCAAACAAACAAGCTCAAATGCTGACGCAATAATTAAACAGTTACAAAACAAGCGTAACAAGTTAACCACAAAACTTATTGGCAGGGTGTATTGTTTGCTCTCTATAATTAACTCAGCACTTAAGTTCATATAAAACTAAGTACTAATATCAGCAATAAATTACACTCAACTAAAGAGACAAAATACAATAGCAAAGTATAACCAATAAATATAATTTTAACGCCAACTAAATTGAAAATAAATATTACAACAAGACATACATATTAATTATTTAATATATCGTTATGGCAGTTCGCATATTTAACCGGCTAGAGGATTAAATTATCTATTAATCAGTTAAAAACCGGATCCCACCTTAAAATAAAGCGCATTTTCTTCATCACTGGCTGCAATATCTATCCCCATGTGAATACCATAACGGCGTGCGATTTGGTAGCGAAAGCCAACACCGTATGCATTAATGCTTTCAAGACCATCTTTGAATGATTCATTTTGCGTGACGCCATAGCCGTAAAAACTTGAGACGGTCCAGCGGTGATCAATGTGATACATCAATTGCGCCTGTAACGTTCCTACCTGCTCCCCTTGATAGCGAAACGCCGATACGCCTCGCATATCAACATATGGTTTAGCAGTGGGCGATAATTCAGTGTCTTTCTCATAAATTTCGTCATAGCTGCCCGCCACCGCAAATGTCCACTTATCAGCGATAGGAAAGTAAGCTTCAGCACTGGCATTCAGGGTCGCATAATGACTATCCGATCCAAAAGCTTCATCAAAAGCCATATATTCAGCCGACAAAATATAGCCGTTTTTAGGAAAGAACATATTGTCACGGGTATCAAACTCTGCCACGAGCCCTAAGCCAGAAGTCGTATGCTTATCACCTAATGCTTTTTGCAATAACCAATCAATAATTTGATTTGACGATGATACGCTCGACTCTGACCATATCTGTTTAACGCCAAGCATTAATGGCGTATCTGCAACTCTAAATTGTAATTTTTGCAGTGCAAAAAAGCCTCTGTCGATGTATCAAACTTAATACTTTGATTCGGAGGCAATATCCCACCCAAATCGGTATAAATGTTTAAATTCGCTTTGGCTGCACCAGCACCGCCTGTGTAGCGGATCCGATCATTAAGCCAAGAGTGGCGATGACCAGCCAGCGCAAACCAAGTACCATTTTCTGTACCACCTGCGCCCACTAGAGTCATTGCAGCAGGAATAAGTTGCGCTCCACCGTCTACAGACTCAAGTGCCTTTTGTTTCCTTAATGCTTTCTCTTCTTCTGTTTCATGTAAGAACAGTCCCATTAATCCGCCACCAAAGCCCACTGCGGGTTCAGTAATAATCACTGGGACGGGTAAAAAACCGTAGGCATTTTCCGCCAAATGATGCCCTAAATCGAGCTGACCATCTTGCTCATCAAAAAAGTATGATGACTCTGCCATTGCATGTGATGAAGCCACCAACATGGCAAATAGTGAAAGATTTTTGAACATGGAAATGCCTATTTAACAATGCAATAAAAACAACTGGAACGCGCTTCTGAATATTCCGTTGTCAAAAAGGCGCCAACAAGAATTAAGGTCTATTTTGAAGGAAACATAAAAGGTCAACGAATCGCTGATGAAGGATCGCATCATACCAATGCAGGCAGCATTGCGTTCATCAGCCCCAAACTGATACGGCTAACACTGCGGTAAAATTAAGATAAAAACGATAATAAAAACATAAGCAGACCTTATATTAGCAATTAAGCGTTAATATTCAGGCCTTTTACCCTGCCACCTCACACTTTACGCATTTCATCAACAGCAAGATAACGTTAATAACATATACTAAACACTCCTTCACTTTATCCCATAGGAAAAATGATGACTCGTTATTCACTTGCCGCTACCTGCATTGCTTTAGCGTTATCCACGACTGCCAATGCAAGCTCGATTGAAGAAGAGCTAAAAGCGTTAAAAGAACGAATTGAACAGCTAGAAGCACAACAAGAGGCTACCAATAAAACGCAGCAAACCGTACAACAGGATGTTGTCGTCATCAATGAAGTTGAAGTCGTCGAAGCTGTGGAAACGGTTGAGAAAACCAAAGCCAAGGTCAACTTTGGTGGCGCAGTACGAGTCAATTACTCCTATGAAGACTTTAATGATGCTAATGCCGATCGTGGTGGTGATTTTGACTTCGACCTATTTAGAATCGACGTTTCGGGCAGTTACGGCGACTTAATCTACTCAGCACAATACCGTTGGTTTGAGTACATGAATGTGGTGCAACATGCCTGGATTGGCTATAACTTTGACGAGCATCAACAAGGTAAAATCGGGGTCACTCAGGTGCCGTTCGGCATGCTCACCTACGCATCGAATAACTACTTTTTCAGTTCTAACTTTTATCTTGGTCTAGAAGATGACCATGATATGGGCCTAAATTACACATACAAAAGCGACGTAAACCGTTTTGATGTCGCCTTTTATAAGAATGATGAACAAGGTGGTATTGATGGGTTTGTGTCAGATCGTACTGACCGCTATGCCTACGATGTCGTGGGAATTCGCTTAGATGGCGAGGATGCTTATGATGCACCAACAGCAGGTTATGAAGCCGGTGAAGTCAACACCTTTAATCTGCGTTACGCCCACAATTTTACTTTTGACAAACTGGGCGTTGAATTAGGAGGCTCAGTACAAGCTGGCCAATTAGAAATTGCTAACGGCACTGATGGTGATAATTTTGCGGCAGCGATTCACGGTATTCTCGATTATGATCGCTGGAACGTGAAATTACAGGTCACTGATTATGAGTACAATGTCGATGGTATGGACGTTGACCGTATAGTGGTTGCAGCTTATCACTTCTATGACTCCATCCCAGCCGAAGCGACCACTTACATCGCAAATGTCGCATACAGCTTGCCGGTTGATTTTGGCCCAGTATCTAACTTAACTTTTTATAACGATTATTCATTGGTTACAGGTAAGTCTGCATCACTTGAAGACACCTTTATGAATGTTACTGGTATGGCAGTGTCAGCAGGAGGTCTTTACACCTACTTCGATTATGTTGTTGCCGAAAACCAACCTTTTATTGGCGGCACTATGGTCGGTAATGGCGATACTAACAAACGCTTTAACATTAACTTTGGCTACTATTTCTAATCGCTTATTGCGTTATTAAAGCAGACAATATGCCCGATTATCACTCGATAAACGGGCATATTTTTAAAACCCAATAGGCTAGTTAATTAAGAAAGATTATTCTGTGTTCACCTTCTGCTCATGTTACCTTCAGTATATTGATTATAATCACCACTGCTCATGTTACCTTTAGTATATTGATTATAATCACCACTGCTCAAACATTGTGGTAACGGTAGAGACCTAAGTGATTGACTTCATTAATGTCACTATCATCAATAAGAGAATGTAATATGAAATTATTATTGGTCGAGGACTCAGAAGCCTTACGTCGACCTGTGATCAAAGCGCTTAAAGCATCGGGTTTTGCCGTCGATGCCACAGGTGATGGCCAAGAAGGTTTATGGATGGCGCTTGAGCACGATTACGATGTCATTATTCTCGATATTATGCTGCCAAGTTTAGATGGCCGAGACGTATTAAAGCAGTTACGCGAAGCCAATAATGAATCTCCGGTTTTATTCCTTACCGCTAAAGACGCCATTGAAGATCGTGTTGCAGGTTTGCGCTTGGGCGCCGATGATTACTTAGTCAAATCCTTTGCCATTGAAGAGCTCATCGCACGTGTCGAGGCCCTAGCAAGGCGTAAATACCAAAACCGTTCGCCAAAACTTGTTGTCGCCGATTTGGAATTAGACCGCTCAGCGAAAACCGTAATGCGAGCACAACAATCGATATCATTACCATCGCAGTTATTTGCTTTATTGGAATATTTGATGCTGAACACCAATAAGGTTATTTCTCGAACTCAAATAGAACAACATATCTATGACGAACAAGTCTCACCAAGCAGCAATGTGGTCGATACCGCTGTCTGCGCCTTACGAAAAGCGATTAGTGTATCAAGCAACAGCGCCCCGCTTATCCACACTCGTCGAGGAATGGGCTACATGATCAGTGCAGAGAAACCATGACCAGCATTCGCGCCAAGTTACTATTTTGGCTAGTTCCCTGCTTTGTGATCATCGCCATATTAGTGATATCTGCTCTGTACCTTTCTGAGCAGCGTCGATTGAATGCCAGCCTCACTAATGAATTGAATGAATTTGCTCGCATCATAAAACTCACGCTTAAAAGACCGCCTAACCGGTTCACTCCACCAGCGGCATTAAATCAAGATTTTAGCGCTAATATCATGTCAAAACTCGACAATGAAAATAGCAATTACTATCTACAATCTTGGGAAAAACAAGGTCAAACACTGCGTAAGTCCAGCAGTCTTGGTGATAATCACCTGCCTGCCCCCAGCAGTTTACAACAAACCGACAGCTCAGATGATGTCGAATATAACAGCCTGTTAAGTAACGGCGATGCTATTCGTGTTTATTCATTTGCCGTTCAAGGTGGCCCAAGAAAACCAGCAGCAAACATATCAGTGGCCATAAATCGAGAAGAGATAAATCAACAGTTGTCCACATATGCGCTGCAATTGATTGCTGGCGGGTTATTTTTTTGCATCTTATTATCAGTCATGTTGGTGTTTGCTATTCGTAAAGCATTAACGCCAATACAGAACTTGTCTGAACAGGTTGCAAAAGTCGAAGCTGGCTCGTTGCATAACCGATTAATTGCAACCAATGTCCCTTCTGAGATCAGCCCGTTAGTCGACAGGCTTAACCAACTGCTCTCAAGGTTAGAACAAAGCTTTGCCAGAGAACGTCAATTTAATAATGACTTAGCCCACGAGCTACGCACCCCATTGGCCGCAATGCGAACCACCAGCGAGGTTGCTTTGAAATGGCCAGAGCAATCCTCATCAGAAGATTTTCAGTATATTGCTGAGTCATCAGCTCAATTACAGCAAACCATTGATAGCTTGCTGTCGTTAGCACGAATCGAAAACTCAAGCGCTGAAACATTACTGGAACAAGTCAATATAACCACGCTCATTGAAGAGTGTTTATCATTACAAACCGCTCAAATACAGCAGCGAAATATCACCATCAGTCAATTAGTCACTCCAGATCAATACATAATGAGTGATCCTCGCTTACTGTGCGTTATTTTTTCAAATTTAATCAGCAATGCCGTCGCCTATGCCCCAGTAAATAGTGACGTCATCATTGACAGTGAAAGCCAACAATCAGTCATTCGGATCAGCAACCATGCACCTCATCTCAATCAAGATGACTTAACAACCATGTTTGATCGCCTCTGGCGAAAAGACAAAGCAAGAACGGATAACCAGCATGTCGGATTAGGCCTATCTATTGCCTATAGTGCTGCCCAAGCTCTATCGCTTGAGTTGCACGCCAAGCTTTATGAAGAGCAATTACACATGTCACTTAACTACAGTAAATAACACTCGCCCATCTTCTGCTCATCTTCTGCTCATCTTTGGTTAATTATGCTAGCCCTGTATGAACAACTCATAAGGGAAGCACAGTGATAATTAAACTAAGAACAAACCACACGCTGCGTATACTTTGCTCAATGTTACTCAGTCTCATGTTATTGGGTTGCGGCGGCGATAGCACGGATAGCCTTCAAGATGAAACAGACATTGGCGAAACCCCCATCGATTCTGGCGGAGATTCTGGCGATGATGATAGTGATGATAATGGTGATGATGGAGACGACGGCGACTCAGGCACCGGTGAAGATGATGACGGTAGCGGCGAAGACGGTGAAACACCACCGGTGAGTTTCAATCTCGGTACGGCAGCCCTTAACGATACCGGCATTACCTTTGGCGCAGACTACAACCGAAATGGTTTTGATTGCAGTACGACTCTCACTGCAAGTGATAACACAACGCTCGCTCAAGATTGTAATCAAGGACGAAGTGCCAGTACGAGTCAAAGCGGTTTTGATTTTACCCGTATCAATGCAGATGGCACTGAATATAACGGCAGTGGTGACTATCAAACCGCGCCTTGGGCATGTGTTAGGGATAATCGCACAGGCTTAATGTGGGAGGTAAAAACTCAGGATGGCGGCATTCACGATGCCAATAAAACCTACCGCTGGGGAGGATTAACTGCGCTCGAAAGAGAGCACCCCGAACGCAATGGGGATTACTATGATGATTGGAACAGCTTAATCATTGGCACCAATGAAGCTAACCTTTGTGGCTACAGTGACTGGCGAGTACCGAGTAATCATCAGTTAATGTCAATTGCCCATTTCGGTTCCACCTTTACTAATAGCAATGGCAATCTTGCTTCGAAAATTGACGGGCAATATTTTCCCAATACGGTTAGCGAGTTTTACTGGAGCTCGGTGCCTTATTACGGCGAACATCAAGCGTTTTATGCATGGGCGTTTCAATTCGTATTCGGCAATAACAAAAATATTCAGCGTTACCAGCCAGCAGCATTACGTTTAGTGCGAGTGATTGACCCTATCGCCACCACTAATAGTGCGCAGCAAACCCCAGATGAACGTTACACCGTACATGATGACGGTACCGTTACCGATTTAGCCACTGGCCTAATGTGGGCACAATGTGTTGCAGGCCTTGATGGGCTTAACTGCGATAGTGGCTCAGCAGAAACGATGGACTGGGGCGTAGCACTTGAATACGCACAGAATACTCAACTGGCAGGCTACAGCGATTGGCGTTTACCCAATAATAAAGAACTATTTTCACTGGTAGATTTTAGCACTGTCTCCCCAGCCATTAACCTCACCATTTTTCCTTCAACCACCAATGAATACACCTGGACCTCATCGCCGATGATCGAGTTCTCACAAGACTCATGGTTTATCAATTTCAAAACAGGGTTAAATTGGTTTAAAGGGCGAAGTGATAACATGTTAGTCAGAGTCGTGCGGGCTGGTACGTCAGACTCGCAACTGGCAGCTATTGATATTCAAGATGGCGAGGCGATAACCTTTAATGACGGTTTAGGTACTGTCGAAGGTGATGTTGCGCCAGTAGATGTGCATGCTCAAGTGCTTATTAATGAGCAAGGATTAACGGGTGATCCTACAACAGGTCGCAATTTACCTGATATTAATGATGCTAAAGCCCAGTTAGGTAAAGCGCTGTTTTATTCAAAACGATTAAGCGGTGAATACGATACCGCATGCGCCTCTTGTCATCATCCTGCGCTGGGTGGTGGTGACAATTTATCATGGCCTGTGGGATACGATGCCGTTGATGTATTTCACGACTTTGCGCCTAACTTACTCGGTTCAGGTCGATACTTTAACGGCAGTGATAGTGACGAACTTGCGGGTTACCCTGTAATAGGTCGCAATGCGCCAACCGTGTTTAATCTAGGTCTGCTAGATCGAGGGCTGTTTTGGGATGGCCGTATCGAAAGCATCAGCGGTACACCGAATGCCCGTGGTACTGATGCTGGCATCATCACCCCTGACTCCGCTAACTTCAGCAGCGCAGATAGTAACATCCCGTTAGGTGCATCATTGGCCAATGCACAATCTCGTTTCCCCACTATTACCCATAACGAAATGCGTGGCGACGAGCCCCTAGGTGACAGTCATCAAGCATATCGCTCAATGTTAGCAGCTCGCTTTGAAGGTCATGCAGAATGGGAAGGGCTATTCCTAGCGGCCTATGGCAATAACACGGTGACATTTGATCGTATTGCTGAAGCTCTGGCCGCCTTTGAAGAGTCAATGGTCTTTGCGAACAACCCATGGAAAGAGTATGTCGCAGCGCTGCGTGGTGAAGCCAATAACAACATCGATAGTCT
Source organism: Shewanella sp. ENK2 (assembly GCF_043568515.1). Classification (NCBI taxonomy): domain Bacteria; kingdom Pseudomonadati; phylum Pseudomonadota; class Gammaproteobacteria; order Alteromonadales; family Shewanellaceae; genus Shewanella; species Shewanella sp. ENK2. The sequence goes on from NZ_CP171406.1 coordinate 1,577,714, forward strand.
CAGCTTTAATCAAAAAGTCGGTGCAGTATTGTTCATGACAGCAGGTGACGAAGGTGGCGCAGCTTGTAGCCAATGCCATACTGGAGATGCGTTTACTGACGGTAAATTCCACGCCATCGGTCTAGGCCAAGTCGGCCCTGGTAATGGTGATAGCAATCAGTTTGTCATCGACAGCGATTTTGGACGCCAAAATATTACAGGTGATATAGGCGATGCTTATCATTTTCGCACCTCGCCATTACTGAACATTACGGTTACTGGGCCGTACATGCATAACGGCGGTCTATCTACGCTATCGCAGGTAATGGATGTTTATGGTAATCCTGGTGGTGCCATGAATGACCTGTTAGGCATTAGCTCAATACTCAATGCCGACTCACAATTTAATGAGCTCAATAATGCCGATTATTGCCAGCTAACCTCTGTAGTCGATTTAATGAACAAGTATGGTGAAAGCTGTGAGCAGGTTTACTACAATATGAACCCATACGCATTTGAAAATACACGATTCTTGTTCCGTCAAAGCTTTGATGAATCAACATCTCATTCGCCAGCGCCAGAAATCGATATCAATATTGAACAATCCGATAAAGTCGTTGAATTTATGGAGGCACTAACCGATCCCTGTGTGATCGATAGAGTCTGTTTACAACCATGGATTATCGATAACAGTAATTGGCAACAACACCCTGATTATGCTGACAACCCTAATTTGATATTAATAGGGGAAGATAAAAACGCTACTCTGCATTAACCCGCGTAAAGTGCAATAAATCAACACATCAAACCTTCAGATACTAAAAGTCTGAAGGTTTTTTTACTTAAAGACCTGTTAACCGAAAAACAAAAATAGATCTGCGTATTGCTTGGCACAAATAAGTCATTATCAACCGCAAATGTCGTCGTATCGGTCCCTATAAAACCTGCTTATGCGCTCAAGGCGACTCAATAGTGTGCAATAAACAAAAAATTTACAAACGCAAATGCTATGTTGTAACATAACAGTGATGTTTTGGACTCCAAGAACCTAAAGTGAATAATTTAGGTGAATTTAAACACAAAAATGTAGAGACAGTTAATGCAAAAAGAAATGGTTGTAGCCTCCTCCCTGAGTGTTCGTTTTTCAGAGCAAAATGTCCTTGACGATGTAAACTTTAAAATAGGTGAAGGCGAAGTATTTGCCCTGCTTGGCGGCAATGGTGCTGGTAAATCCACTGCTCTTAAAACCTTTTTGGGAACAATTCCCCCAGCCAGCGGCTCTGCAATGGTAATGGGAATGTCTGTTGAAAAAGACATAGATAGCATTCGCAGTAAAGTCGCCTATCTACCTGAATCAGTTATGTTATACGGCCACCTTACTGGTGTTGAAAATATTAAATATTTTCTGTCTCTGGCTGACATCTCTCGCGCCGAATCAGAAATCGAACAAGCTCTCACACGAGTCGCACTACAAAAAAATGCTTGGCATCGAAATATGGCGCATTACTCAAAAGGTATGCGTCAAAAGACGGCCATTGCCTTGGCACTACTGCGTGAAGCACCAGTATTATTCCTTGATGAACCTACTTCAGGTTTAGATCCAAATGCCATCGATGAGTTCAACCAACTGATTGCCACTCTCGCAAATGAAGGCTCTACCGTATTTATGGTGACCCATGATGTTTATGGTGCCTGCCAAATTGCCCACCGCATTGGCTTATTAGATAACGGAAAAATTGTTGGCATGTTTGAGCGTGGTGACAATGCCCATATCGATACAGAAGAAGTTCATTCAGCCTTTTCAGCGAGATACAGAAAATAATGGCCATTAATCAAATTACGCGCGATGAATGGCGTTTTTGGCATAGAACCAAGCTTGCTGCAACCATTATCATCATCGGCACCTTGCTGACTATTGTATCTGCAATAGTTAACACCAATGAAATGCAACACGCCACGCACGAGCGTGAGCACTTACAACACACCTCTGAATCTCGATTTTTAGAGCAACCAGATCGTCACCCACACCGTATGGTGCATTACGGTCATTATGTGTTTCGTACTCCTTCTACACTGAGCATCATTGAGCCAGGTGTTGACGCATTTACTGGGACATCTATTTTCCTTGAAGGTCATCGTCAAAACAGCGCCATGTTTTCTGACCAACGTCAGGCGTCTGGCATGACCCGCTTTAGCAGTTTAACACCGAGCTTTTTACTGCAAGTGCTGGTGCCTCTGTTCATCATCATGATTGGCTATGCCAGCATCACCCGCGAGAAAGAAGCCGGAACCCTCGATATCATGATTACCCAAGGTATCAATTTATGGCACTTGCTCATGGGTAAATATATTGCCTTAGTGAGCAGTGGGTTATTGATGTTACTGCCACTGATTATTGCCGCTATTTGGGCGACAGTGAACGGCGAGTCAATCATGATAACCAGTGCATTCGTTGCCGGTTACGTACTTTATATCTTGGTTTGGAGTGGCATTGTGTTAGCCGTTTCGGCGCTAAGTTCTAAAAACAGTGCCAGCTTTGCCACGTTAGCCTGCCTGTGGATTGTGCTGTGTATTTTAATCCCTCGCATTGGTAGCTCAAGCGCTGCAGCAATTGCCCCTTCACCTGGGAAATTGGAAGCAGACTTTGCTGTTTTAGAAGAGTTAAGAAAACTCGGTAACGGCCATGATGCTGCAGATCCTGCATTTGAGCAGCTAAAGAAGAACTTACTAGAAAAATATGACGTCGATAACATTGAAGATCTACCGATTAATTTTCGCGGTGCGGTATCGCAATACTCAGAGAAAAAACTCACCGATTTGTTGAATGAATTTGCTGAAAAACGCATGGATGAGGAGCTTTCACAAGCACAAATCGCCAGGCAGTTTGGTTGGTTAACGCCCACTACAGCAATCCGTTCTTTTTCAATGATGATATCTGGCACCAGTTTAGAAACCCATCATCGTTTTCTGCGGGAAGCTGAAAAGTTACGTTTCGAGTTTGTTCAATCACTTAACCAAGTTCATCAAGATGCTTTGAGTTATGAAGACGATATAAATCGTTATACCGATGATGACATCGCTCGAGTAGATGCTGATAACTGGCAAGTATTATCTTCATTTTCATTCGAACCTGACACGGCGACAACCAGACTAGAACGCAGTACGGCTTACGCTCTGCAATTATTATTCTGGGCGATAGGTGTTGGGCTTTGCTTGAGAATCGCAGTAAGGAGGATACGTTAATGAATGTATTTTCAAACCTAAAAAGAGAAGCACACTTTCTTGCAAAGCAGCGTTATGTTATTGCATTTCTTAGCATTGTATTTGTGCTGGCTGTTTTTTCAGTATGGTCAGGGATCAGCGAAACACAATCACAAATAAGTACGATTGAACGACTGCAGCAAAAAGATCAAATAGACCGAGAAGATGTCCTGTCGAAACAATCTGACTATGGCAGTGCAGCCTATTACACCTTTCAGCTAACCTACTCTGAGCCTTCAGAGATTGCCTTTGCCGCTTTAGGGCAGCGAGATATTTACCCGTGGAAGCATCGCGTACGTATGTTGGCTTTGGAAGGGCAAATCTATGAAACCGACGTCGATAATCCGGAGCTGTCTTTTTTAGGCAAGTTTGATTTTGCTTTTCTGGTGAGTGTGTTGCTGCCGCTATTTGTGATTTTACTACTTCACGATCTTCGCTCCTCTGAGCGGGAAGCAGGTCGTTACGACTTATTGATAGCAACCGCAAGAAAACAGCGAAACCTGTGGTTATCACGCGCCTTTGTACTTTGTAGTGCTTTAGCTGTAGCCATCTTGTTACCCTTTATTGTCGGTGCATTGTTCTTTAAGGCCCCACTGATATCAGCACTGCTTATGATACTGGTGGTACTCGCTCATCTAGTATTTTGGATGCTATTAACCCTAGCATTTACTGCTAGTAAAACAGCCTCAAAACAAAGCTCTGCCCAAACCGCTTCTGTGTTACTTGCAGCTTGGCTAACCGTTACTGTGTTAGTGCCTGTTGTCAGTGATATGGCCATTGATGAGATGGTGCATAGTCCTAATGGTGGCGAAATCGTTTTAACCCAGCGTGAAGCAGTCAATGATGCTTGGGACCTGCCTATGTCCGACACTTGGGATGCCTTTTTAGTGAATCACCCTAAATGGAAAGATAGCACTCAAATGGATTCATTATTTGAGTGGAAATGGTACTACGCATTTCAACAAGTGGGCGATGAGAAAGCCAGTGAATTATCTAACGCTTACCTTAATGCCACATTAGAAAAGGACGCACTCGCTGGTCGTTTTGCGCTTATTTCACCGCCTATGATGACCCAAAGACTGATGGCATCAATCGCTGGAACAGACACACAAGCGTCAATGAGGTACGAGCAAAGTGTGCGCGAATACCATCAAAGATTACGTCACTTTTATTACCCACTGTTGTTTAGCGACGATGAATTTAGCCTAGACACGATGTCAGGTTTACCGAAATTTACACCCCCTGAAAATATATAAAGCCACTAAATCTAGCCACTAATTTTAGTGGCTAGATCGAGTTGCTAAATCAAGTTACTAAATCAAGTTACTAACAAGGAAAATAGTTAACATGAAACGCCACACCTTCAAACAGCAGATCAAACCTTTGAGTCTGTGTATCAGTATCGCTTTATCAACGCCTATGCTTGCTCATGCAGCTGATGCTACGGCGACCGTTAAAGAGGATGTTGAAGTCATTGAAGTGACAGGTCTTCGTAATGCGTACCGCGGTAACGTTCAAGAAAAAGATCTACCTCAATCTATCTCCACTGTTTCGTTTGAAACATTGGAATTAACTGGCATTACGGGCCTTCAAGATTCATTGGCATTAGTGAGTGGCGTGACCAGACAAAACGACTTTGGCGGACTGTGGGACATGTTCGCCATTCGTGGTTTTGCTGGAGATGAAAACCTGCCTTCGGCCTATCTGATCAACGGCTTTAGTGCCGGTCGCGGCTTTAGCGGCAATCGCGATATGTCTAACGTAGAAGTGATGGAAGTACTTAAAGGACCAAGTTCAGCATTATATGGCCGTGGTGAGCCTGGCGGTACCGTCAATATCATCACTAAAAAGCCTCTGTTTGACCAACAAGGTTATATCAAACTGACTGCCGGTAGCTTTAATACCTATCGCGCGGAAGCTGACTTTACTACGGGATTAACCGACGATTTAGCATTTAGAATTAACGGTGCTTATGAAGATAAAGAAAGCTACCGTGACACAGTTGAAAGTAACAAAACGGTTTTAACACCTTCATTTTTATATCAATTAGGTGATGACACGATTCTCAGCTACGAGCTTGAATACTTAGATCAAGAAACACCAATGGATCGCGGTGTTGTGGTTGTTGAAGGTAAAGATTTTTCAGCATCAAACTTTTACGGTGAACCAGCTGACGGACCTGTTGAAATTAATGCTCTTGGCCACCAGCTGCAGCTGCAACATGATTTAGCGGGTGATTGGGCCATTAATGCGGGTCTCAGCTACCGCACATCATCATTTGAAGGCAGTGCAACAGAACCACGTTGGTACGATGCTGATGGTAACTACATTGTCCGTCAGCACCGCTATCGTGATTTTGATGCCGAAGATTTATCGGGTCGTTTCGAGTTCAGTGGTTCAGCAGATTTATTCGGTTTACAGCATAACTTATTAATTGGTGCTGATGCTTACGAGTATGAGCTAGAGCGTCTTATTTTACGCTATCGCCATAATACGGCGCCAGCTGGCAGCCCAGAAAGTAACCCTGAGTATTACGCCATCGACTACGATAACCCAGTGTATCGTGACACCTTGCCAGACATGATAGACAACACGTCTGATTTAGAAGAGCAAAGTGGTCAAGGGATTTACTTCCAAGATCAAATTGATTTGTCTAAAGACTGGAAAGTCATGTTTGGTATGCGCTACGACAACTTCAGCCAAGACATCACTTATCGATTAGACAATAACCGCAAAACGAGCACATCAAAATCTTACTTTAATCCTCGTGTGGGCTTAGTTTACGAGCTATCTGATGAAGCACGTCTTTACACCAGCTACTCAGAAGGTGCACGTCCAAACTCAGGCACAGATGCCGATGGTAATGGCCACGAACCTGAAGAAAGTAAGTCTTACGAAATCGGCATGAAATGGGACTATGCAGAACTCGGATTTAGCGGTACTGCAGCCTTATTCTCAACAGAAAAAGCCAACATTCTAGCCAGTAGTCCTAATGGTGATGGCACCACTGAAGCCATTGGTAAAGCAGAAAGTGAAGGCTTTGAGCTTGACCTTTCTTATGAGCTAACCGAAAGCACGTTAGTGTCGATGTCGTACGCCTATATCGATGCGCAAAATGCCAAAGAAATAACCCTATGGGATTGGTATGTCATTGAAGAAGGTGCTCGTTTAGGCAATGTCCCTGAACACAGTGGCAGCCTGATGCTACGTCAGTTTGCTGAATTTGGTGGGTTTGAAGGCAGCGGCGGATTTGTCGTTCAATATGTTGGCACTCAATTAGGTGACTTTTTAGAGCAAGATTACGACCTGCCTAATTACACCTTGGTGAATCTATATGCCAACGTCACATTGACTGAGAATTTAGAGCTAAACCTCAACATCGATAATCTACTTGATGAAGAGTATTACGCCAACTCATATTCTGAAGCATGGACTATGCCTGGCGAACCTAGATCATTTAAAGCAAGCATGAAGTATTTATTCTAACGTCATCTTGTATAAATGATTGCCACAAGCCGGCATGAGTAGCCTAATTTAATTGCGCTCTTATTCCGGCTTTTAAAGGCTTAATGGCATTTACATTGTCAACAAAACCCATTTTATTTGGGTGATTAATACATAGCATTTGAGGTAAATAATGATGACAACAGCAACTGAGACAACCAATAAACCTGTAACATCCATTAATCGCCAACCTGAAATGCACAAAAGCCGGTTGGCGGTCTCCTCAGACAACCCGAATGTATTAACTGATATTTACCGTGAAGAAGTGAATATTGCCATTTGGCAGCAAGAGCTTAGTCATGACGTTGTCAGCTGTGCACAGAGGTTAGTCACAGAAATACCTCACTTAAAAGCGGTGATGACTGTAACACCACAAGAGTCATATCAACACTTAACTGAGCATTTAAGTCTTTTTGAAAATAATCATTTAATTTGCCATCAAATCAGCTTATTGGTGGATATGTTTTGTACCCTTTTCGAGCTTAAAAGAGTCGGCCTAAGATTAACGGCACTTGATCGCGCTATGTGCCCTAAATTCCATGTAGATAGAGTCCCCTCTCGACTGGTTTGTACCTTTACGGGGAACACCACACAATGGCTTGAAAACAATGTCATTGACCGTTCAAAACTCGGCATCGGTAGCCAAGGACTTGCTGACGAAGAGTCAGGTCTTTTGCAATCCATCGAAGATATCAACCAACTGTCTGTCGGTGATGTTGCGTTATTAAAAGGCGAAGGTTGGATTGATAATGAAGGCGGCGGATTAGTGCATCGTTCCCCTAGCCTAACTAAAGATGAAAAAAGACTTTTATTAACATTGGACTTCATCAACTAAACGCCCCTTAGAGAATCAATCAATGAAAGATTATAAGGCGTATTTTATATTCAGATGATAGTAACCTAAGTTATCGCAGGTTAGGCGATTTATACACTTACTACGATTTTTGGGTTGCCAGCTGCCCTTCATTAGTTCATTAGCGGCACTATCATTGACGATGGCGTTACTAATTAAGCGAGTTAATATTAATCCGAATGTGAATGTTAGCGACTATTTCTAATAGTTTATTTCATCAATAATAAACAAAAGCACGTTTATCATTGATGATATAAACGGGCTTTCACATGCTGAGAAAGTGCACTACAGCAGAGTGTGTATGTATATAAACAAGCTGTATATAAACAAGCTGTATATAAACAAGCTGTATATAAACAAGCTGTATATAAACAAGCCACCCATTATTAATCAATAACATAGCGGCCTTTTGGTATGCTATCAAGTGAACTCACCTGATTGAGTAGTCGTTGGTTTTGGGGGCTATTGATTTAGCAAGATTTGTTGCTATTTCGGCGTATTCAGCTGATATTGTCCGAATTTAATTCGGCACCAAGCTGTCCATGTTGGAATACTGGAAGATTGATTAGATTAAGCGATTTGCTTTGTTGCTACCATACAAACAAGCCATCCATTATCAATCACAATCTATTATCAGTTGTTACTTTCTTGCTCGCCGCCTTCCTCTCGATACTCAAGCTTCTTCAAGTCGGCATCATACATGGCCGTTAATAGCGGCTCGCCATTACTGTTAACTCGAAACTCACCGTAATCAGCGGCTTCATATACCCTGGCGTGACCTTCTTGAAAGAAGAAAGCGTTGGTGGCAAATTTGATTTGCCCATGCCTCACTCGATACTGTATCCGTAACGGATTTGAAATCAGAGTTTGCTCGCTATCTTCAGCACTGCTTATACCGCTGTTTTTTGCATTACTCTTGCCGTCATCTGGAGCATCTGCAATAGCCTGAAAATGGGCGATATGATTTTCATCGATTTTGACAATGACATAACCATCACTATTGGGGAGTGATTGCCACTGTTCACCTGTTATCTCAATGTTTTGCTCTTCACTGCTAGCTACTGAATGACTTTGTGTATCTGAAACGCCTTGATTGGATTTCGCAGCTTCAATTGATTGCGCTTGAGCACGCTTTAATGCTGCACGAATATCATCTGCGATTTTAAACCGCAGCGCCATGTAGTCCCCCTGCATAAGTGAGCGAGGATCAACAGGAGCTAACTCAAGATAGACTTTGGTGCCATGAGCAAGATGTTGCTCTTTTTGATAAATTTGCCAATTCACTAACCCTAATATGATGACTAAGGTGCCAAATAACAGGGTTTTGTGTAAGCGTGTCTGATGATGACTCAACAATTGGATTAACTTATTCACTCGCCGACTCCTTGGCAACATTATTGATACTCGCCTCAGCACCGTTTAGCCAACTGGATTTAAGTAAAAACCAGCGCATACCTAGCAGGACTAATCCCATCACGATGAGGGTTATCGACTTTTCAAAAAGGGGGTAGTGTAAAAAATAATAGTAAGCAGATATAAAGCTCAGTAGAGCGGTAATCCCTACTCCCGTTAATAAGTAATTACTGGCTGAAAAACCTAAAATGAGCAACAAGATACCGACGTTAATTCCTGGTGCTTCAAACGATAGTACCGAAATAATAACGATAACGGCGAATATCCAGTAACGCAGTTTTTGGGATAATTCAGGATGACGACTCAGTATCGTTTGCGCCACATACAGTGACACGAATGCCAATAGTACATTCCCCATCCAAGGAGCGGTGTAGACCCCTTGACTGACCGAAGCGCCGATATCCTTATACCAATGGTATTGAAATGCCATTAAGCTAGACTGCAAAACTTGTGATAATAACAAGCCATATGCAATGGGACGTTTATGACGTGATAACCCGGCAAACATTGGTTTTTTTGATAGATTGAACTCATTTAATAATAACCAGCACGCAACCATCAGCACCACACCGCCACCAATAAACGGCAGGTGAAGCAAGGCTAACGTCACCATCAAACAGCACCCTGCAATAAATGCTGAGCAAAACCGATGAATATCATTCGGCATCATGAACAATAAACTAAGCTGTAATACTGTGGCCATTAACCAACTAACATCATCGTTAGTATGTTGAATAAAGCCATATACCAATAATATTTGCCCACAAAAACTCAACGCTAATGCAAGATGCTCTAAAAACTCATTTCGAATTTTTAAAAGTAATACATAGGCCACCAGCACCAACACGGCTCCCATGATGTAAGGGCCTGAATCTTCATCGAAGATAAACTCTAACCCCAATGCGACAAACCCTAAAAAGAATGATGCTGCAAACCAGCCCGCTATTGCGAGTAATAACTTCACAAACCAAGGTGATGTAATTTCAGTTTTTTCTGGCGCTTCCCCCATAACCAATTGATGCTGTATGAGTAATTGCCAAAGCCCATGGATTGGCTTATTGGTATTAGAGAGTGACTGCTTCATGATTGCCACTCCTTATTGATATTTCGCAGCCACATTGCCGACCCCGCCGCCATTCCAATCGTGGTGAACGACATCAACAAAAAGCCCAACTCATGAACATCATTTAGTAGGTGCGTCGTTAAAAAGCTGATAATAATGATGTTGGCCGATAACAAGGTGCCAGCTAGCATAAATAAATCCTGCCGAAAGCGTCGATAGGCGATGTACATTAAGCTAACCCATATTGGCCACACAATCACAGGAACGAGGTTTTCACCACTCAAGTCATAGCGACTTACACCTATATAATTGGCATCTACGATAACCAACAATGTCAGCCAAGTAATACTGTAACCACTAACTGACGCTAATACTCTTGGTGCCCAGCGAACAGCTAACCAAGTATATCGGCGGCTCATAAACTCCCAACACAATAGTGCTATGGCATTGATACTAAAGACGCTCCAGAGCGCATTTAAGTCTTGATGCCCAAAAAGTCCTACCCCGCCAAACTCAAGAAAATAAAGTAGTACTGCTAAATTAAGTAAGCCTATCCATACCATCCACAATGCACTTAAGCGACCTATGATGACCCAAGGAATAATCAGCAATGCCCAATTAAAAAATAACTGCCAAGGATCGGCACCTGTTTGATATGTCTGCCCAAATAACGCCAGTAATACCCCGAAGAAAATCGACGCCATTAACAAAGGGATTTTGGCAACGGTATCGCTGACTTCAAATTGGCTTACGATTGAAGAAGGTGCCTTGGAGGGTTCTGATAAAGCGGAGCCTTCAGTTTGCTGAGTTTTTCGCGCTTTTTTATCTAACCAGTAATAACCAATAACAGATAAAACAATCAGCACCTCAACAAGCATGAATTTGGCGAATCTCCCCATTTCATGCCAGTTATAGGCAATAAAAAACAGCACAGAAAACATCAATGCTAACCCGCCAAACCAAGCGAGTAATTGATTCACGAATTCAAACCAGCGTTGAGTGTTAGGCGTTACACCACTTAGCTGCAACGCCTGATTGAGATGATGTTCAGCTATTTTGTCTTGCTCGATTAGCTCAATCATTTGAGTACGATTTGAGGTCATATTGAGTCCATTCTTATTTCAATAGCGGCAAATTTGACTAATCAGCCCACACTTCAGGAATGAGGGTCATTCTTCTGATGCTAGGATTATGATTACAAATATGTTGCGTTGGGTTTTCAAGAAAAGCCTTTACAGCATTTGTCTCACATCGCCATTGTATACCTTGTCCAAACTGACTTGGTTTGTGATGAATAACAGTGCCTGACTCAAATTGCGAATCTAGCACTAATACAATTCCTTTCTGGCTAGAAATAAAAGCATCTCTGACACCAATTTCAGACTTTAATCTATTTAACATTGCACTGGCTTCTTTATTACTTTCTGGAAAACGATGATTTTGATAATAAAATCTATCAACATCTCTTCTAGCGCTTAACACTTGACGATTTAGGCTTTGAAATAATGACTTCAGTGCCGCTTGTTCAGAATTCAGTTTGATTGTTTTGGTTTGGACGGCAATTTGCTTTTGCATGTTTTCAAGAATGCTAGCTTTATGCTTTTCCTGCTCGCTCATTCTTTGCTGAATCTCGATTTCCAGCTTTTTATTCACTTGCTTTACTTTCAAACCGTTCGTCAAAATATGCACAGTGACGGCAAAAAGTATCAGTAAGCTAGAAATAATAAGCAATTTGTAAATAGAAAAGCCTTTAGTGAAGTCTTTTAAGAAAACAGAAAATGATCGGTGCTCTTGATGTTGCCAAATATCTTTCTGTCTTGCTTGAAGCTGTTGTTGTGGTGAGAGCGGAGGGGTAGGCCCTCTTTTATGTGTCGCGATCACTTCTTTGGCAATACGCTCAATTTCTAGCCTATCGAGCTTGGTAACACCATCTAATACTTCAAGATAATCAATTCCAAGAGGTGGAATATTTCGCCTTTTTATACCATATAGCTCAAAGTCTCGAGCCAAGACTTTAGCCTTGATCTCATTAATAATGACATCACTTGAGTTACTCCAATAGTTTCCATACCCACCCATATACTTTCATCCTTGACACACAACTTAATCAACCCAATTAAGCTGAAATGCTGTTACAACACCATTTTGTATTCAATCACATTCAAATCCTTAAATGTAATTGAATACAATAGCATTTATTCTTTATATGCACATTAGTTTAGCGATTTAAGATTATCAATTAGCTACAGCTCAGCTCGATAAGGAATACCACGTTGAGCGCCATGCCTAGTCACCGCAATCGCCGATGCTTGATTGGCAAAACTCACCGCTTCAATCATGCTAAGCCCTTCATCTAATGCCACCATTAATGCGCCATTAAAAGTGTCACCTGCAGCGACGGTATCAATTGCAGTGACAGGAAAAGCGGCTATTAGTTGATTGTATCGCTCAGAATCAGTTTGCACACTGACATAAGCGCCCTGACTCCCTAGAGTGATAATGACCGTGCCAATGCCATACTGATGCAACTTGTTCGCCGCAAGAGCGGCAGAATGTGTATCAGTAACCGTAATACCCGTAAGCGCTTGTGCTTCAGTTTCATTAGGCGTGATGATGTCTACCAAACTCAGTAATTCTGATGGTAAAGTCGCTGCAGGCGCAGGATTGAGTATGGTGGTGCAATCGTGCTGTTTAGCAAGCCTTAACGCTGTCGCCACAGTATCTATTGGAGTTTCTAGCTGAATGAGTAAATAACTGGCTAGGTCAAACAGTCTTTGTTGCTGCACAATATGCGCAGACGTTAAGCAAGCATTTGCTCCAGCAACCACACCAATACTATTTTCACCTTTTTCACTAACAAAAATCATTGCTGTACCAGTATTTTGTCCAGCAATATCATAACAGCCAGATAATATCACGCCGTCACTTTGCCAAGCATCCCGCATCAACTTGGCATTACCGTCATCACCCAGCGCACAGATAAATTCGACCTGCTGCTTTGGTGTTTTTAATCTAGCTGCAGCAACAGCTTGATTAGCCCCTTTACCGCCAAGTTCTAATCGATATTGCTGGCTCATCAAAGTCTCGCCAGGTTTGGGTAGCGTACTAAACGCTAATACATGATCAGCATTAGCACTGCCCACAACTAATAATGTGTTCATCAAAAGGCTTCCTCAGTGATTGGCATGGCAAGTCACTGATCATTGGTAATAAATAGTGACAATATCTTGCCTATTTATGAGAATATTTACTTAGGCAATTGATAATAAAATCTACAAATGCAAGTCGGTCAATATCAAACATCACTTTCGCATTGTGTGGATGACTGGTTAAGTGGTAGCGATCAACCACAGTCATTCCTTGGGTGTACTCGCCTTTAGTTTCAATGCCGACCCAACAGTCAGTCGCTGTAAATAATTCAGGTTGTAACATCCAAGCAATGGTACAAGGGTCATGAAGTGGCGCCCCAGTAAACCCCCATTTAGGATCACGGTGGTAAATCATAAAGAAATCTAATAATTCGGCCACGCATTGAGATATCGGGTTACCAATGTCACGAATACGTTCAATATCTTCATCCATGATTTGTGCTTTATGAGTCACATCTAACCCACACATCACGACAGGAACGCCAGCTTTAAATACAATATCAGCCGCTTCAGGATCAACAAAAATATTGAACTCGGCAGCAGGCGTCCAATTGCCTTCGCTAGCAGCCCCGCCCATTAATACAATCTCTTTTATGTTTGTGTGCAGTTCTGGGTGCGCCGTTAAAAAAATGGCAATATTGGTCAGAGGACCTGTTGGTACTAAAGTCACTGGCGTTGCTGATTGACGGACTTTTTCAGCCATCAATTCAATGGCGGTTTGCTCAACGGGTGCAAAACTAGGATCGGGTAATACTGGCCCATCTAGCCCTGACTCACCATGAACATTGTCAGCAATAATGAGATTACGCTCCAATGGCTTAGGTGAACCTGAGGCAACAGGAATATCTTGGCGTCCTAATAAGGTTAAAATGCGTAAGGTATTATTGAGCGTTTTGGCTTGAGTTTGATTACCAGCACTAGTTGTCACTGCGAGCACATCTAATTGGTCAGAACTTAATGCAAGGATCAGCGAGATGGCATCATCATGGCCAGGATCGCAATCGAGAATGACGGGACGTTTCATGGGGGGACTCCTCTTTAAGATGTGCTCAAAATTAGCATGAAATAAAAAGAGGATAGGTGACGACTCTCTAAAAACGATAAAGATACTGATACTAATGAATCGAGCTAATCTGCACCCTAAAAAACAAAAGGCCTCACATTGCTGTGAGGCCTTTAGTTAAATTAGGTGAGTTGGCCGATAAGCCGGGTCCTGTCGTGGACAGTTATTCATCTAGGCCTGCAATCGCTCACAGGCTCAAGCGACCTACCCGGTCCCAACGCGAGCAGCGCCATACGGGACCCTATTTGGTCTTGCTTCGGATAGAGTTTACCTTGCAACCAACTGTTACCAGTGGCCCGGTGCGCTCTTACCGCACCCTTTCACCCTTACCAACCGAAGTTGGCGGTCTTCTCTCTGCTGCACTTGTCGTCGGTTTACACCGCCCAGGCGTTACCTGGTATCCTGCTCTTTGAAGCCCGGACTTTCCTCCCCGTTCTTGCGAACGCAGCAACTGTCTGGCCAACTCGGCGCGGATTATAGCCTAAGCATAAACAACACACCAACTAAAAATGGCTGTGTTAACCCATTTGATTAACAGCAGCCATTTTTAAACAAGCTTTATAAAGCAGCTTTCGTTATAAACCGATATCTAACCCATGCTTATAAAGAGCATTTTTCTTAATGTCATAAATTTGCCCTGTTAATGCCGCCGCTTTTTTTAAGGGCAATTCTTGGCAAAGGATTTTAAGGGTATTTATGACAGTGGTTGAAAACTCTGACTCGGCTTCTATGCGATGGCCATGACACATTAATACAATTTCACCGCGCTGCTGATTAGGATCATCTTTGACGTTCTGCAACACATCGGCTGCTGGGCCTGATAAAAATGTTTCGAATGTTTTAGTGACTTCACGTGCCATCACAATTTCACGCTCGCCGCCCAATGCTGTCACGATTGATTCCAAGCTGTGCACAATACGATGCGGTGATTCGTAAAAAATTAATGTACGCGGATCTTCTTTGAGCGCTGCCAGTTTATCTAATCGCCCCTTTTCTTTTGATGGTAAAAAGCCTTCAAATGAAAATCGATCTGACGGAAGTCCTGATGCACTTAATGCAGTAATCGCAGCACAAGGACCTGGAAGTGGGATCACATTAAAACCTGCCTCTCGCACTTGTTTAACTAAGTGGTAACCAGGATCGGATATGAGCGGTGTGCCAGCGTCAGAAATTAATGCAACGGCCTCGCCGTTACCTAATTTTTGAATAATCCACTGAGCTCGGTCACGTTCGTTATGGTCATGCAAGGCCGTTTTACGGGTTTCTATGCCAAAGTGACTTAATAGTTTTCCGCTGTGGCGTGTGTCTTCACAGGCGATTAATGAGACATGATTTAATACCTCAATCGCGCGGTTGCTAATATCCCCTAAGTTACCAATAGGAGTGGGAACGATATAAAGTGCGACCGATAGGTCCATAACTACCTCTGTATAGAATCTCATCTGGACTTTCGCCAAGTGAAAGAGCAGGTTAAACTAGAGACAGCATCTTACCAGAGTGAAGCCCTGTGTTAAAAAGACTGATTACAACAAAATTCGTTTTCGCAGCTATTTTATCAAGTGTATTATTTGGCTGTGCGACTCAAACTACTGAAAATAAACAAGCTATTGATAGTTCGTTAGCAACAGTAACGCAAACGGCTAATACCTATTTATCTGAGGCAAGTAATAGTCAGCAGCCTCAAGAGCGAGATAGGTATTTGCTTTTAGCAGCTCACGCTTACATTAATGACTCTAATGTAAGTGCTGCTGATAAGCTTTTGACTTCAATGAAGCCCAATTTACAACCTGAGCCAACACTTCAGGCTGAGTGGCTTTACTTGTCTGCAAGAGTGGCTGAGCTGACTCGCTCAGATGCTGATGCACTAGCAATATTGAACTATCCTGAACAGTGGCAATTACCGAACTGGCAACGTGTTACTTATCATCAATATAAAGCACGCTTATTTAATCAAACTAAACAACCGATTGATGAATTACGCCAGCTTAGCTCCCTGAGCCTTTATCTTCCGAAAGAGCAAGCCTTTGAAGTCAATGACACCATTTGGCGTACGTTGCAGCCTTTGCATGAAGAAACCATTAAAAGCTTTATGCGAGATGGTAAAAATCCAACCTTCTCGGGTTGGTTACAACTTGCCTATATCGCTAAACATTATGCGGTCGATCCATCCCAGTTAGTGCGTTATTTAGGCCAATGGCAGCAATCTAACCCAAATCACCCTGGGGCGGCAAAATTACCTTCAGATTTAGAAAAAGCGTTGAACGCTCAGCCTTATAAACCGCAAAATATTGCAGTGTTACTGCCATTAACCGGGCGCCGCGCCGCAGTTGCCGAACCAATCAGGCAAGGCATACTTGCAAGTTACATGGCCGCTTATGACGATCAAATCACGCTACACTTTTTTGATACTAACTTAGGGGTTGAACAAGCTTATCAAGAGGCCGTTGCCGCCGGTGCAGAATTTGTGATTGGGCCACTGCTACCCAATGCTGTTGAAGAAATGCAGGCATTAAACGAGCAAGGTTTGATGACGATTCCACAACTGTATTTGAACCAAACAGAAACCTTTACACCGAATAACGACCAATTTTATTTTGCGTTGTCGCCAGCCCAAGAAGCCAGTGATGCCGCACAACGCCTATTTGATGACGGAGTTAGCTTGCCTTTATTACTGGTAAGCAACGATTCAACGGGTAAGCGCATGGCTGCAAGCTTCAATGAAAAGTGGTTAGCGCTAACGGAAGAGAACGCCGAAATCCATTACTATGATGGCGGCGATCAAATGAAAGTCACCGTGCAAGAAGCCTTAGGTGTTAAAGATAGCCAAGCTCGTATAGCAAGAATGAAAGAGCTCATTGGTAATACCTTAGAAGCGGATTTTCGTTCGCGTCGTGATATTGATGCCATTTATATGATTTCGGCAGCTAAAGACTTAGTGCTACTTAAGCCCTTCTTAGATGTTAACTTCAGCGTCTTTGCTGATCCTGTTGCCTTGTATACCACCAGCCGAAGTCGGCTCAGTGGTAACTCGACTCAATCAGCACAAGAACTCAATAATTTAATGATCAGCGATATTCCTTGGTTAATGAGCTCAAATGCTGAAACCACTATGGTTAACACATTATGGAGCCAGTGGAATAATGGTCAAAAGCGTTTATATATCATGGGCTATGACTCATTGGATTTGGTTAATCGTTTAGCCCAAATGCGCGCTTTTCCTGGGTATCAGTTTAATGGTCGAAGTGGCGCATTATCTGTCGACAAAGACGGCGTCATAGAACGTAAATTAAGCTGGGGCAAATACCAGCGAGGAAAGCTACGTCCGCTATGATATCGATGAAAAAACAATGACATTCATCAATCCAGGTCAGCATGCAGAAACACAAGCGCGAACTTACCTTGAGCAACAAGGTCTACAGTTTGTGACTCAAAATCAGCGCTATCGTTTTGGCGAAATTGATTTAATTATGCGTGATAACCAATATTGGGTGTTTATTGAAGTGAAATACCGTTCATCCACTCAGTTTGGAGGTGCTTTAAATGCTGTATCTACAGCTCAAATATCACGCATTAGAAAAGCTGCTGAACAATATTTACAAACACATAAAATCAATGCGCCATGCCGCTTTGATGTGATTGCCATCAATGGAGCCGATATCCAATGGCTCCAAGGGTGTTTTTAACTTATTAAATTTAGCTATAATGCTGCCAGAATCGAGATTATATGTAAGCAGCATCACATTACCGAGTAAGGATTTATCATGTTAGAGCGTATTAAAGACAGTTTCACCGAATCAATTCAAACTAAAATTGATGCAGCTGAAGCCTTACCAGAGTCGATTGAGAAAGCGGCTGAAATGATGGTTCAATGCTTATTAAGCGGTAATAAAATTTTAGCATGTGGTAACGGTGGTAGTGCTGGCGATGCACAACATTTTTCTGCGGAACTATTAAACCGCTACGAAATTGAACGTCCTCCTTTACCGGCAATTGCACTAAGTTGTGACACTTCAACCATCACAGCAATCGCTAATGATTATAGCTATGATGAAATTTACTCAAAGCAGATTATGGCATTAGGCCAACCTGGTGATATTTTATTAGCCATTTCAACCAGTGGTAACTCAGGTAACGTCATTAAAGCCATGGAAGCTGCACTTAGCCGAGATATGACGATTGTTGCACTAACAGGTAAAGATGGTGGTGCAATGGCCGGCTTAATGAGTGCTGGTGATGTAGAAGTACGTGTACCATCTAACGTTACTGCTCGTATTCAAGAAGTGCATTTATTAGTCATTCACTGCCTATGTGACAATATCGACCGCACTCTGTTCCCGCAGGACGAGCAAGCATGATAAAAGCAGTTCTTATCATAGCAACATTATTCCTGCTTCAAGGTTGTGCTGGTGTTGTTATGGTTGGTGCTGTCGGTGGAGCCAAGATGGCCAATGATGAGCGTAGTATGTCTACGCAAATCAGTGATACCAATGCCGACTTTGAAATCACAAGTGCATTAGCTAAGCATCAAGATATTCATAAACAAACCAATATTACTGGCGTAGTATTGAACAGTAATGTATTGATGATTGGCCAGTCACCTAACTCTATGTTGCGTGATAAAGCGGTTAAAGTCGTTCAAGAGCTTGAAATTGGCGGTAAGTTACATAATCAAATTCGGATTGGTAACCCAACCTCATTCACAACTCGCAGCAATGACACTTGGATCACCACCAAGGTAAAAACTCGCATGTTAAATGAAAAAACATTAGACATGACGAGAGTAAAAGTGGTCACAGAAAATGGGGAGGTATTTCTATTGGGCATCATTCCCCGAGATCAAGCTGATCTTGCAGTGGAAATCACCCGTAATACTTCTGGTGTAAGGAAAGTGATTAAGGTTTTCGAATATATCGACCCTTAAATATGAATTGACTCCTACAACGACAGAGCACAATAAAATCACCGCAAATACATTGCGGTGTTTTTTTATCTATAGGGTAAACCCATTCGATTAATATAGGTTAATTTAATACAGATACCGACTTACGTTGCAGCCTACGAACACAGGCAAGTATTAAAGGTAATAGTACTGTCGGTAGTACAATTAAACTGGCCCCCAGCCAACTCATCCCATCAAGCCATTCATCAAACCATAACCAGCCAAATAGCACGCAAAATAGTAACCCTGAGTATTCAGCTACGGCAATATCACTCGCTTTCGCACTACGGTAAGCAACAATACAGCAAAAGTGATACGCCAATAAAAAGCTGTTACTAATCAGCGATAAGCCAATTAATGCCATCGTCACGTCCCCAAAGCCGATACAGGCTCCCGCCACACACAATACTGGAATACTCAATAAATTATAAAGCAGTAATGTCACTAATGGTGATTCTTGCTTTGGTAGCTTTCTTAATGCAATTTGATTCATTGAAAACGTCACTGCAGCAACGAGAACTAGCAGGCCTGCCCATTCGATATTTGATGGCCGTAACAAAATCAGCACGCCAATAAATCCCAGTAAAGTAATCCACCATTGGGTCAAACTGATCTGCTCTTTAAGCCAAACATAGCCTAGTACAGTAATCATAATCGGCGCTGAAAAAATAATGAACTGACGGTAGCTAATGGCAATGAAACTAAGCCAACCACTAAGGTAATTGACGTTATAACCCCTAAGTGAGAACGCACTAACTGTAATTTAAAGTGGCCTGTAACAGGCTTTCTCGCCATGAACCATATTGGCAATAACATCAATACGCTGCCGCATTGTCGTAATAATAAAAAGGTAATGATATCTGCATTATCTGGTAACCACTTGATGGATACGTCATATAACGCGCTAAAGATATTGCCAAGTACCAGTATGATTAGTGCAAAAATGACTGGAGACTTCATCGTCACCTCACCGCTTCTCAAAATGGCATAATAACTAGACCTTTACATGATTAAAAATGATGAATACTAAACAATAATGAATTAAGGTAATAAATAAGATTCAATTTTCTAGCTAAGTAAATGAGAAAACTACCACCATTACGTTCATTGCAAGTGTTTGAATCTGCTGCTCGATTACAACACTTTTCCCGTGCAGCAGAAGAGCTTTGCATCAGTCAAAGTGCGGTATCTCATCAAATTAAACAGTTAGAATCTTATTATGGTGAGCAATTATTCTTACGCAGTACAAGGCAATTACAGCTAACAGACAAAGGAGCCCAATTATCACTACAATTGGAAAGCACCTTTAATGCTCTTGAAGAGGTCAGCTTACAAATTACAGGTGACGGTAACCAGCAGTTACGATTAGCCGTTTACAGCTCGTTTGCCATTAAGTGGCTTATTCCTAGGCTGAGTGAGTTCCGTCAGCAGCACCCGCATATTCAAATCCGTTTGGATATGATCACCAGCGACCCACAACTCAGTGATAATGTCGCTGATATGTTTATTACTGGGCAATCAAATCAAAATGGCTATATGCACCTTACCTTGCATAAAGAGCGATTAATTGCTGTAGCCAGTCCTGATTACCTGCAACAATGGCTAAATAAACCCAATGCATCACCTCAAGAGTTAATCGCCGCTTTACCTTCGGCAACCTTACTCACCGTCGATGAAGGAGAATTAGGCATTGATTGGCAGCGCTGGCATAACGTCAATAAAGTCGACGACAGCGACAAAAAACAACAACATATTTTTAGCCACGTTTTGATGGCCATTGAAGCTGCGATTGCTCATCAAGGAATCGCACTTGCCTCTGACTTTATGGTTAAAGGAGATATTGCAGCAGGAAGGCTTGTTGCATTGGATTTACCAGACATTTTAACGGGTTTTAATTTTAACTTTAGCTGTAAACAACGCAGACAACACGAACCAGCTTTAGCAAGCTTTATTCAATGGCTAAAAAGGCAATCTCACTCTGGTGACTAACCAATAAAAAAGCCAGCATTAAGCTGGCTTTTTTATTAATCGATTGAACGTTACACAATCATTCCGATTTTTTCGTAAACTTTTTTGATTGTTTCTTCAGCTCGAGCCTGCGCTTTTTCAGCTCCCGCTTTAAAGACTGCATTTAGGTAGTCTTCATCCGCTCTGATTTCACGAAAACGTGCTTGAATAGGTTCTAGCATAGCAACAACAGCTTCACCTGTTGCAACTTTCAAGTGTCCATACATTTTGTCTTCAAAGTCTTTTTCAATTGACTCGATTGACTGACCGTTACAACCTGACATCAAGCTCAATAAGTTTGATACACCTGGCTTTTCTTCAACGTCAAAACGAACAACAGGCGGCTCTTCACTATCTGTCATCGCTTTTTTCACTTTCTTCATAATCGCTTTAGGATCATCAAGTAAACCAATCACGTTATTACGGTTTTCGTCTGACTTAGACATTTTTTTCGTTGGCTCTTGCAGCGACATGACACGAGCGCCGGTTTCAGGAATAAATGGCTCAGGCACAACAAATGTGTCGCCATAAGCATTATTGAAACGCGTTGCAATATCACGTGTTAGCTCTAAATGTTGCTTTTGGTCTTGGCCTACAGGCACTTCATTTGCTTGATAAAGCAAGATATCTGCCGCCATTAATACTGGGTAGTCAAACAAACCAACATTAATGTTATTAGCATGCTTTTGCGATTTATCTTTAAACTGTGTCATGCGGTTAAGCTCACCCATTTGGGTGTAACAGTTTAATGCCCAGCTCAACTGCGTATGTTGTGGTACTTGAGATTGTAAAAAGACGGTACTTTTTTCAGGGTCGATACCACAAGCGAGATAAATGGCTAGTGTGTCTAAGCATGCCGCTCGTAACTTTTCAGGATCTTGGCGAACGGTAATCGCATGTAAATCAACAACACAATAAATACAATCGTGGCTGTCTTGCATACCAACCCATTGACGTAGCGCGCCCATGTAATTACCAATACTTAGCTCGCCTGATGGTTGAGCGCCACTAAACACGATAGGTTTTGCAGTCATTTGTTTTATTGCTCCATTGATTTAGCTGTGAATTCTGCCGAATTAGTTAATAAGGCTAAAATTTCATTGAATTGTTCGCATACCGCAGTGGGTCCGCTCAGACCAATATCTTCACCGTAGTTGTACCCATAGGTCAAGCCTATTGAGGTTACGCCTGCGGCTTTCGCTGCTAATATGTCATTTTTTGAATCCCCTACCATCAACAGCTGTTGAGGTTCGAGCTGCCATTTGTCCAAAATATGCGTTAAAGGCAAAGGATCGGGTTTCATTTTATCCAGCGAGTCGCCACCTAACACCAGACCAAATAAGTCGGCTATACCAAATGCTTCTAACAACGGGATAGTAAACCGATAAGGTTTATTTGTCACAATCGCCAGTGGGTAGCCTGCGGCATTAAGTTTGCTGAGCACGGTTAACACTCCAGCATATAACTTACTGTGTTTTTGTAGGTGTAATTCGTAATGCTTCATAAAAATAGGCATGACATTTTCAAGTTGTACACCTATGTCACACCCTTTTTGTTGCTCAGCATTGAGTAACGCACGCTGCATTAATACTTGAGCACCATTGCCAACCCAGTTTCTCACTTGCTGCTCGGTGCAACTTGGCAATGCTAACTCAGCAAGTGTCGCTTGGGTCGCGGCGGCTAAATCGGGCACACTATCAATTAGCGTGCCGTCTAAGTCAAACGCAATGGCTTTTATGCTAGAAAAATCAGCCATACTACGCGTCTACTTTTGCAAGCTCGGTACGCATTTCATCAACCACGGTTTTATAATCAGGCTGATTAAAAATAGCAGAACCTGCGACAAACATATCTGCGCCTGCCGCTGCAATTTCGGCAATATTATCCACTTTTACGCCACCGTCCACTTCAAGACGAATATCAAATCCACTGGCATCAATTTTTTCGCGAACTTGTTTAAGTTTATCTAACGTAGATGGGATAAATGATTGACCGCCAAAGCCAGGATTGACTGACATAAGCAGAATCACATCTAATTTATCCATTACATGGTCAAGATAATGTAATGGCGTTCCAGGGTTAAATACTAAGCCAGCCTTACAGCCTGATTCTTTAATTAATTGCAAACTACGATCAAGATGTTCCGTCGCTTCTGGATGAAAAGTAATAATTGAAGCACCTGCTTTAGCAAAATCTGGAATGATACGATCTACAGGCTTAACCATTAA
Source organism: Shewanella sp. ENK2 (assembly GCF_043568515.1). NCBI lineage: Bacteria > Pseudomonadati > Pseudomonadota > Gammaproteobacteria > Alteromonadales > Shewanellaceae > Shewanella > Shewanella sp. ENK2. The sequence goes on from NZ_CP171406.1 coordinate 1,601,173, forward strand.
GTGCACATCAATATCAGCGGTAATGCCATAATCACGAAGCGCCTGACAAACCATAGGACCGATTGTTAAATTTGGTACATAGTGGTTATCCATTACATCAAAATGAACAACGTCAGCACCGGCATCTAAAACGGCTTTAACATCATCACCTAAACGGGCGAAATCGGCAGATAAAATAGATGGGGCAATCAAAAATGGACGCATAGTCTTCTCGAAGCAATTAAAAGTGACCGTATTTTACCCCTTGAAGCTTATTCGCTCTAGTCGCAAAGCGTAATAAAAGGTTGTTATTGTCAATAAACGTAAATTTTCATAATCTGTAAGTATTAAATTGATCCAGATCACATGAGAGTGATGTTCATTAACTATACAAATTTGCTATAATGCGACCTACGTCACTGTGTTTTTCGCGATGTTATAGTTATAAAGCGACTACCAAGTCAGTTGCTAAGTCTCTATTAGAACGTCACTAAACATTTTTTATTGTGTTAATTCTGAAAGTATAAGACAAGGATAGCCCTTATGATGTGCAGTCAGTCAAAAATGAGCACCCACCAAACAGGTAAGGTGACGCTAAAACCTGTAGTAAGCTTATTTTCAACCAGCGCATTAATGTTAGTTGCCTATTTTGTCATGTCGGATAATAGCAATCCATTGTTGGCTGACAACTGTGCTTGTACAGAAAACGTTACCTACAATTCCAGCCTACCTAGCAGCCACCCTAATAATCGTTGTGCTGTCGAGTCTGACAATGTGAGTTGGGGAGATTGGGTTACGGGTAAGAGTCGCTCAAGCCAGTTTCATTTTTTAGATTTACTCGAGTTACTACACAACAGCGACAAGAGTAAACCTATTAGCGACATGCCCACTAATAATCCGAATAGCATTTAATGTCTTTTTGGCGGGTATTTTCGAGTACTGTTGCAGCTTTCTTTGGAGTGCAGACAGAAGATAATCGCCAGCGAGACTTTCAACAAAGTAATTCACCATTACCTTTTATTTTTATGGGAATTGCTCTGGCGATCATTATGATTCTATCTTTGATTTTTATCGTGAACCAAGTATTAGCTTAATCCTATTCCAATTACCCTTCATGTCCTTTCTATAGCAATACCATTCCCATGCTATTCATGAATCAATAGCAGAATAATTAATACAATACTTAATCAATCACTTCTTGGTAGTGGTGATCGTACAAGGCCATAATTTCATCCACTTTCTTTCTGCCATTGCCCTTTTGGCTTATATTACGCTGCACCGCAATAGAGGCCAGTTTGGCACCGCGGTATAATTCGCGTGTTAGCGGAATATCATGGTTACTGATTAAAACAGGAATGTCTCTTTCAAGTGCGGTATGACGCGACTCTCTTGCAAGTAAGGCTTGATCATCTAAGCTGAAACCTGGCCCTGCATATGTAGTAAAGCTTGCCGTTGTTGATAATGGCGCATAGGGAGGGTCACAATAAATCACGTCCCCAACAGTCGACATCTCAAAAGCTTTTTCATAACTTACACAATGAAAACTCGCTTTTTGCGCCTTCATTGAAAAATGCCTAAGTTCATCTTCAGGAAAGTATGGTTTTTTATATGAACCAAAAGGCACATTAAAGCCGCCTTTGCGGTTGTAACGACATAAGCCATTAAAACCATGGCGATTCATATACAAAAAATATACTGAACGCTTGAAGGGATCGTTAGTTTGATTGAATTCAGTGCGAATACGGTAATATTGCTCTTTTACATTCATCTCTGGCACAAACATCGCTTTAGCTGCTGCGATATAAGTATCAGGATCATTTTTGACAATATTGTATAAATTAATCAAGTCTTGGTTTATGTCGCAGAGTAAATACTCATCATAATCAGTATTAAGAAATACTGATCCAGCACCGACGAAAGGTTCGACTAATCTATTACCTTGAGGTAAGTGTTTTGCAAGCTCGTCAACGAGTTTAAATTTTCCACCCGCCCACTTAAGAAAGGCTCTATGCTTTTTAGTCATGAATACCGTTTGCTAGCAAAATTAAAGCAGATGATTGTACTCTTTTTATTGGTAATAATCATCGTTTGAATTATCGAATCTAATGGCTTTTTAAGCGGTTAATCTATTTTGAGTTCATATCCAGTCAAATCACTCCATTTGCGCACCCAGGGCGCGGATAAACCTAGTGACTGTTGTAATTCATCAGCTTGCTGCTGTGCCTGACTTACTGTGTCATATTGCCCAAATAACACAATATGGCGCTGTTTATAACGAGCTTGTTGGGCATAAGCTGAGTCTGTTTGAATCCGTTCTAGTTTAGATAATATTTGAGTGAGTGACTTAGCCTCTCGGACACTGGCAATTTGCAATGTATATCCAGGTTTATCTAACAGTGATAAACTCGCCTTATTATCATTGTTAGATAAACCTTCAGCGACTAACTTGTCGCTCTCGACAATCAGCTTGCCTTCTGACACTTCAGATAACTGGACATCTTGATTTATGTCTTGAGAGCGAGCCTCGGCTGATTGATGAGTCATTGGGTCAGCGGCTAATTCATCTTCACTTATTTCAACGTTTTGCTCATCTTCTGTCTGTGAGATGTTGCTGTTTACATTGTGCTCATCAGTCATCTTACTGTTATTACCTGCACTGTTTCGCAGCATAATATCCACATAATTGAATTCGCTAAGAGTAGGCTTGAGCGCATCTAGCCCTAAACCAGCCTCAGCCTGATTCAAGCCAGCCGTGTCGTTAATGACTGGTTGTAGTAATAATTCAGCGTAATTATAAATAGCCCACTGCGCAGGCGTTTCTGGTGGCGAATAAATGTTATTAAACTTTACGTTATCTGCTGGCACCTCTGCAGTTTCTTTAAACATAAACCAGCTTGCTAAAACAAGAGTTAATAACAACACAACAGACCCCATGACCCAAGGCAAAAATTTAGGCCACTTTTTGACGTCTTCAGGTTGGTCCTCTAATGCTTTATTCAATAAATTGATCACTTCGATAGGCGTGCCAGATTGTTTTTCAATTTGAGCTTGAATAATTTCACGCGGAATAAACGGGGTTTTATTACTTCTCACCAAAAGTGTGCGATATAAGCCTTCTCGCTCAGCCAAGGATAAAGGCTCTAACTCAACATGTAGCAGCAAAGCTTGCATTGAGTCTGTGAGCTCGTGAGTCAGTTCGGCAAGCGAATCAGTTTCGATGGTAAACGTCATCGAAATGGGCTTACCCGCACATTGCAACTGAGTCAAAATCAAGCATTCAGCCCAAAGCTCTTTTGGCATGTATTGCGCATCATCAATAATGATGTGTAAAGGCTTAGTTAAGCTAGATTGTATTCGAAGTAACGTATCAGCTAATGGAAGCGCATCATCAAAGATAGGAGATGAAATGAGTTGAACAAGGATTTTACGTCGAATTTCTGCGCTATCTGCATGCATTGGGCAGATTACGAGTGCAGAATTATAACTATCCAGTTCACTTGCAAGGGCTGTAACTAAGGTTGTTTTGCCAGCTCCTTTAGCACCGGACAAGAGTACCAATTGCTCGCTGTAGCTAGCAATGTGCTGTAATCGCTGTACTAGAGATTCTTGAGAAGGTAACAATAGCGTTTGTTGAATGTCCACAAGCCCACCATTAGACTCACACGTTACTTAGACTTGGCTAATCACTTCTGCCAATAATGAAGTTTCAACATCTGAAAAAACGTCAGCGGAGCCAATTGACGTGGGTAACACTAACCTAATTTGACCAGCAAGGACTTTTTTATCTCGCTGCATATGCGCAATGAATTGATCAAATGTCATTGAGTCTGGTGATGCAACTGGCAAATCAAACGATTGCAGTAAAGCAACGACCCTATCGAAATCTTGTTGTGAGATTAAATTGAGTTTTAATGACGTGAGTGACGCCATGACTGTACCAGCTGATACCGCTTCACCATGAAGCCATACGCCATAACCCATTTCAGCTTCAATGGCATGCCCGAAGGTGTGGCCTAAATTAAGCAAAGCTCGTACGCCACGCTCTGTTTCATCTTGTGCAACCACATCAGCCTTAATTTGGCAGCATCGAGCTATAGCATAAGTTAATGCATCATTATCAAGCCCTTTAAGTGACTCTACATTTTGCTCTAACCAACTAAAAAACTCAGCGTCCCAGATAATGCCATACTTAATCACTTCAGCCATACCAGCAGCAAACTCTTTAGCCGGTAAAGTTGATAAGCAATCGGTATCGATGATCACGGCTTGAGGCTGATAAAATGCCCCGATCATGTTTTTCCCTAACGGATGATTGACTGCTGTTTTGCCACCTACAGAAGAGTCAACTTGCGAAAGCAGTGTGGTTGGAATTTGTATAAACTCAACACCTCGCTGGTAGCAAGATGCAGCAAAGCCAGCCATGTCACCAATGACACCGCCACCTAATGCAACTATGACACAATCTCGGGCATAGTTATTTTCAAGCAAAGCTGAAAATATCAAATCCAGATGTGTGAGATCTTTATATTTCTCACCGTCAGGAAGCACAACAACACCCACGTCAGCACAACTCGCCATCACTTGTTGTGCCGTTGTCAGGTACAAGGGAGCGATAGTGTCATTGGTGACTATGAGTGCTTTTTTACCGGAAAGGTAATCGGAAAGGTAAGCATTTTGCTGCAATAAATTCTGGCCAATAAAAATGGGATAACTTCTTATACCTAATTCAACCTGAACTTGTTGCATAAACCTACCTAGAATCCGAGTTGCTCAATAATTTGATTTGCGACTATTTTAGCGCTTTGCTCATCTGTCTTAACAATCACGTCAGCAATCTCTTCGTATAAAGGATTACGAACATCAGCAAGATTCTCTAGCACTTCGCGCGGGTCATCAACCTGCAAAAGAGGTCGACGCTTATCGCGTTGAGTACGAGCGACTTGCTTATCGATTGTCGTCTCAAGGTATACAACGATACCGCGAGCTGACAAATGATTACGTATGTCTTTACTTTGTACAGATCCGCCGCCAGTAGCAAGGACAATACCTTGCTTTTCCGAAAGGTCAGCGATGACCTGAGCTTCGCGACGACGGAAACCTTCTTCGCCTTCAACGTCAAACACCCAGGCAATATCTGCACCTGTGCGTTGCTCAATCTCATGATCTGAATCGTGGAAATCTAAATGCAGCATTTGGGCCAAATGGCGACCAATTGTGCTTTTGCCTGCGCCCATTGGGCCTACCAGAAAAATATTGCGTTTTTCAGCCATTTTATATACGTCTGAATCTTATATGAAAAGTATGCCTTATCGACTTAAACTCAAGCCGACCTATAATTTAACCTTGCTCTAATGAGACTTGACGGAGGATTATCTCAGTTATGCACCAGTTGTTGCAAGTCATGTTGACGAATTAACCTGAGTTTCTTAAAAATAAATTCTACTTCTCCTTATTAATCAGAATAACGTTTCCTGAAATCTAGTGCAGAAGCTTTATTTTTATAGCATGAAATTAATAACTTAATCGAAGTTAACCTAAAGAACAGGCAAAAAAATACCAGCGAGAACGCTGGTATTTTTGATTCGCAATTTTTTACAACTGCTCAGTCACAATCTTAGGTGTAACGAAAATCAGTAACTCTTGACGCTCATTACTATCAGATGTGTTTCTGAACAAGAAGCCAACTAACGGAATATCACCTAGAACCGGCACCTTACTCACACGGCTAATTAAACTTTGTTGGTAAATACCGCCTAATACAATGGTTTCACCGTTATCAACTAGTACTTGAGTACCAATACGTTGAGTATCAATAGAGACGGCTTCGCCTGTGCCAGTTTGTACTGTTTCACCACGGGTATCTTGGGTTATTTCTAAATCAAGAATCACACGATCATCAGGTGTAATTTGCGGTGTAACTTTTAAAGAAAGTACCGCTTTTTTAAATGTTACTGTAGTTGCACCACTTGATGCAGACTCTACATAAGGAATTTCTACACCTTGCTCAATATAAGCAGACTTTTGATTAGAGGTGGTAATGCGCGGACTGGCAATAATCTCACCTTTATTCTCTTGCTCAAGTGCACTTAACTCTAAATCAAGCACGGTACCATCGGCCATTTTGGCGACACTAAATGCAATACTCGCAGCGTTAGTTGCCGAAGAAGGCAAATTAACATTTAAGCGATCACTTAATGCAGGTACAACACCAGCAACGATATCATTTGCGCCTTCAAGCGAACCAGAGGTTCCTTTATCGCCTTGCTGATCTGTTATGCCCCAGCGAATACCTAAATCTTCAGATACGTTGTCCTTGACTGTCACCATTCGCGCTTCAATCAACACTTGTTTAATTGGAATATCGAGTATTTCAACTAAGCGATGAATTGTTTCTAACGACTCAGCAGTATCTTTCACAAGCAGTGTATTCGTCCGCTCATCAACAGCAACAGTTCCGCGATTTGATAATAAACTAGAATCAGCACTCTTCATTAATTCCGCCATATCCGCAGCTTTGGCATAATTAATTTGAATGTACTCAGAATAAAGTGGAGCTAATTCCTTCACTTCTTGTTGATTCGCTAGATCTTGTTTTTCGCGTATAGCAAGCTCTTCGCTAGGGGCCACCATTAAGATATTACCCTCAATACGCTTATCAAGCCCTTTAGTTTGCAAAATAAGATCAAGTGCTTGATCCCACGGTACATCATCTAAACGTAACGTGATATTGCCTTCAACTGTGTCACTTGTCACAAGGTTGAAATCATTGTAATCGGCAATAATTTGCAGCACAGTTCTGACTGAAATATTCTGGAAGTTCAACGAAAGTGAGCGGCCATTGTATTTCTTTTCTTCTGCAGCAACGGCAACACGCTCAACTTTATTAATACTAACCTTAAAAACATTACCTTCTTGCTTATAGTTATAATCGTAGTTGCCATCAACATCGACCATAATGCGTGAAGTTAAATCATCCTTAAAAGTTTCAAAGCTTGTCACTGGTGTATTAAAATCCTGCACATCCATGACATATAATAAATCGTTTTTGATATCAGTGTTATACAGTTTAACTTCTAGTTTAGAGCCAACTTGAGCCACATTTGCCGCAACAGAGCGGTTATTCAAATGAATCAGTAAATCACCACCACCAGTTTTATTGCGTCTAAAATCAATAGTATCAATACCATTAACAAACGGGTTACTGGCATTATCCGGACCCGATACTGTGTCATTCACTGTTAAGCGATAGGTGTTACCCACAACTTTACCTTGATAAGGCTTAACCTCTGCAAGATCGACAACAATATTTAAAGCACCATCAACCTGCGTGGTTTTAAGCCCTTCAACACCTACACGATCAATCGTAATATTTTCTTTTTCAAGGTTTGAAATACTGTCTTCAAAACTTAAAATTATTTGCGCAGGAGAACCTGATAAATCGACTTCAGGCTTATCTAGCGCGGATTCGAATACCAGTTCCAGTTCTAATTGATGATCGACAACAGAATGGTATTTAACATCCATTAACTTATTGGCGGCGAAAGCACTTGGAAGTGCGCCCAACATTAAAACAACACCCAGTACTGTTTTAATTAGTGAGACTTTTTTGTCGATGTTTGCATCGCGGCAGAAGATTTCATTATTCCCTCATCCTTCGCACATTATTTACCAGATAATTCTAAGTTGCTTGCTCTTTCAGCCCAGCAACCAGAACCATCTGGAATTAATTCTATTATTTCAATATATTGCGGTGTCACTTTACCTATTTTCCCATGGTAAAGACCGAGATACTCACCGACCCCTAAACGATATACATTGGCATCAGAAGACTCGACCAAAGCCCAAATAGTGTCATCTTCTGTTAATGTGCCGCGCATTCTTAAATTGTCTAAAGCATATGTTTCTAAACGACCTTTACGACGTTTTAAGTCAGGCTGTAGACAGTTTCTACTTGTATCAACCACTTCTTCTGTAAGCTCGCGTGAAGGTGGTACAAAAGGACTGCGCATTAATTCTGCTTGATAAGCAAAATGTTCAAACTTAGGAGTTTCTTTTAACGGAGGAATACGAGCAATGTGCTGTGCTTTAGTTGTCGTTACAAACAACTCTAAATCACTGCGATCACCAATACAGCCAGTTAACATTAACACCATCATTAATATAGGGAGGAATCTCATTACTTATTCCCCTTATTCTCAGCAGGCAGCTGTGCACCTTCTTTAAATCGATAGGTTTTCGCTAAAATGTCCATCGACAAACTACCGCTATCATCTCGTGTAATAACAAAATCATGTAAGCTAACAATACGAGGTAATTTTGCTACACCACTGACCATATTACCAAGTTGATGATAATCACCCACTACAGCAATTTTAATTGGAAATTCCAAGTAGAAATCACGTTCAATTTCTGAATCCCAATCTAAACTGTTTATTCTTAAACCTGCGTCAGTTGCTACAAATGTTGTGTCGTCTAATAAGCCCGGCATTTCATTTTCAGAAGGCAACATTTTAAGTAACTCAGCAAATTGCGCTTCCATAACAACCAGCTGTTCACGATATAGTTTTAAGTTTGCGGCTAAACGATATTTAGATTGAAAATCTTCTCGCAAAGTAATTTCTTTTCTTTCTTCATTATCTAATACATTAATTGCATCTGAGACAAATAAATAATAACTCGCCCCCATGACACAAATAGAAAGAAATACCGCGAAAACAATCTTAACTAAAGCAGGCCAACTGCCGATATTTTCAAAATCAATATCATTAAACTGATCTAAGTCTAAATTCATTATCGACCTCCTTCAGTTGTGTCTACTGACTCAGCATCAGATATCGTCACTTTTAATCTAAACTTTTGCAGTTGTCGTAAGTTCTCACTTTGGCTAATAATGGACTGCATACTTGGATCATTTAAGTATTGTGATGTTTTCACCTTACGCATCATATTAGCCACGTTATTATTCGATTCACTGCGGCCTTCAATCCAGAGTAAGCTGCCTTTTTTCTCAATACTTGAAAGGTATATTCCTGGCGGAACAATTCGCACTAATTCATCTAAAACATGTGTCGGCAAGTTTCGAGATTGCTGAAGGTTTAATATAATCTTAGTACGTCTTTCAATATCTTTCTTTCGAGCTGTGATTTTTCTTATTTCGGCAATTTGTGCATCTAGCAGAGATATTTCATTTTGAAGATAAGCATTTCGTTGGCGTTGATCATCAGTAACAACCTCAATAAAGCTGAGTGTTAAAAATACAGCTAAACAGGTCACTAAAAAAACCAATGCTAATATGCCAATATAATCTCGTTTTTGTTTTTCTCTGGCCTCTTCACGCCAAGGAAGTAAATTTATGTTCGCCATTGAGCGTAACTCCTAAGCGCTAAACCACATGCCACCATATATTTACTAATACTTGGCTTAAGCTGGTTTTTAATATCGTCCTCAGCATGCAAACAACCTTGGAACGGGTCAGCGACAATAGAATGTACACCCAATTCATTAGTTAATAATGCAGTCATGCCTTCAAGTTTTGCGGTACCACCACAGAGCACAATATAATCAACTTTATCTTTACCACTGGCAGTACAATAAATTTGAAGTGTACGTTTAATCTGCTGTAATAATTGTGTTTGAAACGGTGATAACACCTCAAACATATAATTACGCGGTAACTCGCCTGTTATTTTGGCGTTCTCAGCTTCGTCATATGGCATGCCATAAAACGATAAAATAGATTGAGTAAATAACTCGCCACCAAACGCTTGCTCACGAATAAAGGTTGTTTCTCCATGCTCAACTACGGCAAATGTCGTCATATTGGCACCGATATCAACCAATACTACAGATTTCTCATTTGCACCTTCGGGTAATTGTGCAAGGATTAATTCTGATGACCGCCCTAGTGCATAAGCTTCAACATCCACCACTTTGGTATCGAGCTCAATCGCATCTAAAGAATCCATACGAGTATCAATATTATCTGTGCGACAAGCACTTAACAGCACATCAACTTTTGTCGGGTCAGTTGTGTTTGCCTGAAGAGTTTCAAAATCGATACTCACTTCATCTAGTGAATAAGGGATAAGGTTATCTGCTTCAATCTCAATTTGTGCTTCCATTTCTTCTTCATTTAATGAAGCGTCCATGTAAATGACTTTTGTCATGACAGCAGAGCCAGAAACCGCGACAGCTGCAGACTTAATACTCTTAGGCAGTCCTCGCTTAATATGTCTTAAAGATTCAATAACAGCTTCTGAATCGCGGATTTCGTGATCGACAACCGCACCTTTACGTAGAGGTGCAGATATATAGTTTTGAATTTTATATCCATCAGCGGTCTTACTTAGCAAAATGGCCTTAATCTCATGAGAACCAATATCGATCCCGACCATTTGCGGAGCTTGACGCTTCCAAAATTTAGAAAGCATATTCCATCATCGCATTTATTTTTTTATATTTTAAAATAGATTAGCACAAAATCAACTCGTTATAAGTATTTGTATTAAATGTTTCTAAATTTTACAACTTGTTTTTTTCTGTTTTCATGTTTTTACTTCACCAAAAACCTTCCCCCTTATATACTAGCGAGCATATTTTTGATTTTTGGAATATTTCGGTGAAGTGGTTTAAACGAATACTTATTGCTATATTTAGCTTAACTTTATTAGGAATCGGCACTATTGTCGCAGCCTATTATTATGTTTTGCCAGATTTACCGGATGTAAATTCCTTAAAAACGGTAAAATTACAAACCCCATTGCGAATATACAGCAATGACGGTTTATTGATTTCTCAATTTGGTGAAAAAAGACGAGTACCCATTGAATACCAAGATGTACCCGAACAATTAATTAATGCAGTTTTAGATACAGAGGATGCTCGTTTCTTTGAACATAAAGGCATTGATCCTATCGGTATTGTGCGTGCTGCTATTATTTTGGTTACCACTGGTAAAAAAGCCAAGGTGCAAGTACCATCACTCAACAAGTCGCTCGCGGCTTTTTCCTTTCACGTGAAAAAACCTATATTCGTAAAACAAAAGAAATCTTTTTAGCACTCAAAATCGAAAAAGCGCTTTCAAAAGAAGAAATTTTAACTCTTTATCTAAACCGTTCTTTCTTGGGGAATCGTGCCTATGGCGTAGGTGCTGCTGCACAAGTTTATTATGGTAAAGATTTAGAACAACTGAGCCTGCCTGAAATGGCAATGATTGCTGGTTTGCCGCAAGCTCCATCCGCAGCAAATCCGATAAGAAACCCAGAACGTGCCAAAACCCGCCGTAACTGGGTATTAAGCCGGATGCTAGAAAAGCGCAATATCACAGAAACGCAATACCAAGAAGCCATTAACGCCCCGATTACTGCAAGATATCATGGAGCAGAAATTGATCTATATGCACCATATATTTCTGAAATGGCGCGTGAATACATGGTCAATAAATACGGCGAAGAAGAAGCCTATACTAATGGCTATAACGTCTACACCACGATTTCATCTGACTTACAGTTAAAGGCACAAAGCGCCTTACGCGATAATGTTTTTGCTTACGACCAACGTCATGGTTACCGCGGGCCAATTGCCGAATTATGGACAGATGCCCCCATGTCCACCAGCGATATTATCACTAACTTAAAAAGCACTTCTTCGGTACAAGGTATTATGCCAGCAGCAGTACTTGCCATTGAAGAGCAACAAGCTACGGTGATGAATGCTAGAGGGGAAGAAATCACCTTAGAATGGAACGGGCTAAAATGGGCTCGTAAATTTATCACCGACCGCCGTCAAGGCACACCGCCAAAGAAAGCTGAAGATATTTTAGCTGTTGGCCAGAAAGTGTGGATAAGAAACAACGGCGAATATTGGCAACTTTCTCAAATTCCGCAAGTATCAAGTGCCACAGTATCACTTGAGCCAAGTGATGGCGCTATTCGTACTCTCGTTGGTGGTTTTAGCTTTACCCAAAGCCAATACAACCGTGTGACCCAAGCAAAGCGCCAGCTGGGGTCAAATATCAAACCATTTATATATTCAGCAGCGCTTGAAAAAGACTATACATTGGCAACACTAATTAATAACGCGCCAATTAATAAGCCAGATACTCGACAAGGCACCGCTTGGAGACCTAAAAACTCTCCAGATATCTACGGAGGACCGACGCGTCTTCGTATGGGCTTAGCCCAATCTGTGAACGTCATGTCTGTTCGCGCGATGAGACACATTGGGTTAGATAACACTATCGATAAACTTGTGGAGTTCGGGTTTGATCCTAATGATCTACCTCGAAATGAATCAGTGGCACTCGGCTCTCCTTCTGTAACACCTTTGCAAGTTGTTACTGCGTTTAATGTGTTCACCAACGGTGGTTACTTAGTTGAGCCTTACTTTATTAAGCAAGTCACAGACTCTTATGACAATGTAATTGAAGAAGCCAATCCTCTTTTAGCGTGTACGCCATCAGAAAATGATCATAATGAAACTGATGACAACCTAAGTGATACAGAATTAACGTCTAATTCAGACGCAAATGACCCATTCGCAGCAATGGCAGCTGAATTTGCTAGCTCACAACAAGCTGAAGTTAACCAAGCAAATGACACGAACGCTCAATCAAGTGCTATTAGTCAATGTGGCGATGAGAATAGTCGTTATGCACCAAGAATTATCACTGAGCAAACCGCTTTCCTTATCTCTGAAGCATTAAAAAGTGTTATTTGGGGTGGCGGTAATTGGAGTAAAGGCACTGGTTGGAACGGGACGGCATGGCGAGCTTCTCGCCTAATCAAGCGTCATGATATTGCTGGTAAAACAGGAACAACCAATGAATCTCGTGATACCTGGTTTAGTGGGTTCAATCCAACATTAACGTCAACATTCTGGGTCGGTTTTGATGATCACAGCCGCCGTTTAGGTCGTACAAGCTGGGTAGCTGATGGACCTGAAAATCAGATATCAGGGGCAGAAGCAGGCGCCAAGACAGCTGGGCCTGGTTGGAATGATTTTATGAATCAAGCGCTCAAAGGCACAGAGGAAAAGACCACCATTCCGCCTAAAGGCATTATCTCTGCGCGTATTGATTTAGCAACGGGTTTATTAACGCGTAAAACTGATCACACAACTTCTTTTGAGTACTTTGTCGAAGGAACTGAACCGACTGAATATGCGACAGAAGAAACCATTGATGACGATATATTTATTGAAAATCCAACAGATGATTTATTTCAATAAACCCTAAAATGCATCTATAAAATGTGAATGCTAAAAAGCCCTGAGTTAACTTAAACTCAGGGCTTTTTGTTATTACAGTCAAGGCTCAAACAATAAAGTAAGTGGCTACTTACCTTGCTTTGCAGCTAATGCTTGTTTAACTTGCGCTAATGATGTGCCACCTAACGCTTCACGCTTTTCTAAGCATGACTCAATAGTCAAACACTCATAAACATCATCACTGATAATTGGACTAAATTGCTGTAACTCTGAAATAACCAAGTCTTCTAATGGTGTTTGTTTAGCAATCGCGGCGACGACAACTTCACCGACGACATGATGGGCTTCTCTAAATGGCATACCTTTAGCCACTAGATAATCAGCTAGCTCTGTAGAATTAGCATAACCTTGCTGGGCAGCTGCGAGTGTTCTTTCACGGTTAACTTGTAAACCGCTAAGAACTAATGCGGCCATTTCAAGACAAATTGACCAGCTATCCATCACATCAAATAAGCCTTCTTTGTCTTCCTGCATATCTTTGTTGTAAGCCAAAGGTAGTGCTTTCATTGTGGTTAAAATGCCCACCAAGCTGCCATAAACGCGGCCAGTTTTACCACGGATCAGTTCCAATGCATCTGGGTTCTTCTTTTGTGGCATTAATGATGAACCCGAAGTCACTTCATCATCTAAGTCAATAAAGCCAGCCTCACCACTATTGAAGAAAATCAAATCTTCCGCCATACGGCTTAAATGCATCATACTAATCGATGCATCACTACAAAGTTCAACCACATGATCACGATCAGATACAGTATCTAGACTGTTTAACGTTGGAGCTGAAAAACCTAAAGACTCGGCAATTGCATGCCTATCCATTGGATAAGCGGTTCCCGCTAATGCACCACAACCCAACGGACAAGTATCTGCACGTTTCAATGCATCTTCAAGGCGACTAATATCACGCTCAAACATTTCAACATAAGCCAAACACCAATGACCAAACAACACGGGTTGTGCTCTTTGTAAATGAGTATAACCAGGCATCACAGCATCAATTTCACGCTCAGCTAAATCAATGAGGGCGTTCTTTAACTTGTGCAGTAATGTAAGTGATTGCTCACCCTCCTTTTTACACCATAACTTGAGGTCTGTTGCGACTTGATCGTTACGTGAACGACCAGTGTGTAACTTCTTACCTAAATCACCGACTTTGGCAATTAGTGACTGCTCAACAAAGCTATGAATATCTTCTGCTCCTGACGCAATGATAGCCTCAGGTTTATCGGCGACTTCAACCAACAATTCATTTAACGCACCATGCAACTGTTCACATTCTTGTTGCGTTAAAATACCTACAGAAGTAATAGCGCTAGCCCATGCAATTGAGCCCACAATGTCTTCTTCAATTAAGCGATAATCTACTGGTAATGAATCATTAAATAATTTGAATAATGCACTGCTTTCTTGACTGAATCTTCCGCCCCATAACGCCATGTCGATACCCTCTTTTCAATTCTTATCTGTTTACAAAAACGGGGCTTGCTGCCCCGTTTATTTTTCATATTAATTAACAGGTCTACTTACTATTAAGTGCTCTGATGCGACTTGATAAAGAATAAAGACGGATAAAGCCTTCTGCATCTTTTTGATCATAAACATCATCATCACCAAATGTGGCAAATTCTTCAGAATATAGGCTGTTTGGAGAACGCTTTTTCACGACACTCGCTTGACCTTTGTATAACTTAACGACCACTTCACCATTCACTAATTCCGCTAAAGATTCAGATGCAGCTAAAAGTGAATTACATAAAGGGGTAAACCAACGGCCGTCATACACAAGGTGGGCCATTTGAGCGCCAACTTGCTCTCTCCATTCACGACTAGTTTTATCTAATACCAGCTCTTCTATCGCACGAAGACCAGCAAACATCACTGTTCCACCTGGCGTTTCATAACAACCACGAGATTTCATGCCCACTAAACGGTTTTCGGTTATATCAATACGACCCACACCGTGTGCCGCCGCAACCTCGTTTAATTGCATTAATGCTGCGTATGGCGATAACGCAACACCGTCAACGTGAGTCACACGACCATTCTCTATATTTAGTGCAACGTATTCTGGCGTATTAGGCGCATCTTCTGGCGCAACTGTCATAGTCCATACTTCTTTACTTGGCTCGTTCCAAGGATCTTCTAACTCACCACCTTCATGTGAAATGTGCCAAGCATTAGCATCACGGCTATAAATTTTAGTTGCAGAAGCTGTTGTCTCAATATTTCTTTCAGCTAAGTAATCAAGCAAGTCTTCACGACTTACCATTGACCATTCACGCCACGGCGCTATCACTTTTAAGTCTGGTGCCAGCGCAGCAAAGCATCCTTCAAAACGGACTTGGTCATTACCTTTACCTGTACATCCATGACATACCGCATCAGCACCCACTTTACGTGCAACTTCAACTTGCGCTTTAGCAATAATAGGGCGTGCCATTGACGTACCTAATAGGTAAGTTCCTTCATAAATCGCCCCTGTTGCAATGGTAGGGTAGATATAGTCGGCCACCAGCTCTTCTTTTAAATCAACGATGTAACATTCAGAAGCGCCTGACGCTATGGCTTTTTCATGTAAGCCTTCAAGCTCCGCATCGCCTTGACCAACGTCGGCACAAAAGGCAACAATTTCACAATTATCATAGGTTTCTTTTAACCAAGGGATAATGGCCGAAGTGTCCAATCCACCTGAATACGCTAATACGACTTTTTTAATGCTTGGTTGTTGTTCAATAGACATCTTTAATATTTCCTAACATAAACTGGGTAAAGCCGATTCACTTACTGTATTAAAGCCAATCGACGAAGTATTTTTTTAACCTAATAGCGTTACCAGTACTGCATTTTGTGCATGCATTCTGTTTTCTGCTTGTTGCAAAATAAGTGAACCTTCACCGTCAACGATTTCTGCGGTCGCTTCCACTTCTCTATATGCAGGTAAACAATGCATGAAGTAATTAGCACCAACTTGGGTCATTAATGCTGTATTGACTTGGTAAGGTTTAAATTTGGCTTCAATCTCTTCCATTGAAGTGTTATCTCCCATAGATATCCAAGTGTCGGTGTAAACCGCATCTTGCGGGCCCATTTCATTAATATCTGAGGTTAAAATAAGCTTACCGCCATGCTTTGCAGCTAACGCTTGTGCTTCACACACCACTTGTCCATCAGGGAAATGACCCGGCGGGCAAACCACAGTCATAGTGGCACCTAAAATTGCAGCGCCATACATCAATGAATGAGTCACATTATTACCATCACCTAAGTAAGCTAATTTCACGTTACTGATATCATCAAACTTTTCAGATAATGTCAGAAAATCAGCTAAGCCCTGGCATGGGTGGTATAAGTTACATAATGCATTAATCACTGGCACTGAAGCATGCTTAGCTAACCCTGCGATAGTCGTATGAGAAAATGTTCTGGCAACAATCGCATCAGCCCAACAAGAAATATTAGTAGCAAAATCAGAAACCGGCTCACGTTTACCTAAGGCCCCATTTTGCTGATCTAAATAAACTGAATGGCCACCTAATTTATTAATGCCGATATCAAAACTCACTCTGGTACGTAAAGAAGGTTTCTCAAACAACATCACCACGCTTTTACCTGCCAAGGCTTGGTTATAATCAGCTGGATTTGCTTTAATCTTCTTAGCAAGCGCTAATAAATCAAGTAACTCTGTTTGCGATAAATCTTTTATAGATAATAAATGTTCCATTAGTGTGTTACTCCTATGGCTGAATTTGGGTGCCAACGGATTGTCCGTTTGATAAGGCAATTAATTGTTGAGGCTGTTTCCAAGATGCAACTTGCACCGGATTCCCCATCCACTGAGCAACTTCTAATGCCGCTTCGACTTTGACTTTCATTCCTTTTTCTATCACGCCTTGCTGAACTAAATCTGAAATTTGTTGTTGATTTAATTGATCAATTAACTCGCCATTACCATCTAATACACCCGGTACATCAGATAGAAGCACTAACTGACCTGCCACTAACTTTGCTAAGGCCGTTGCTGCTTGATC
This sequence comes from Shewanella sp. ENK2, assembly GCF_043568515.1. Classification (NCBI taxonomy): domain Bacteria; kingdom Pseudomonadati; phylum Pseudomonadota; class Gammaproteobacteria; order Alteromonadales; family Shewanellaceae; genus Shewanella; species Shewanella sp. ENK2. The sequence continues at coordinate 1,618,443 of NZ_CP171406.1, forward strand.
TGCATTAACGTTAAGCATGTCACCTTGTGCTGACACAGCAATTGAACTACAAATTGGCAGCCAGCCTTGTGATAATAAATAAGTTAAGTAACTCGCATCTTTCGGTGTCACCTCACCCACTAGGCCTAAATTTTCATTTTTAACTACTGCATCAACGGTATTACCATCGGCTAAACTCATACCAACGGCCACAATACCCGCCTTAATTGCAGCGGCCTGTAATAACTTGTTTGACGTTCCCGCCAATGCACCTACGACAATCGGAATTTGGTCACTGGGAGTCACTCTTAAACCATCCAGTTTAATGGTTTCTTTACCATTGGCAGTTAATTGCTCATCGACTAAACATCCACCGCCGTGAACAAAAATAACTTTCTGGCCGTCAGACACCATGTTTGCAACAACGCCCATGAGTTCAGCCATTCCTGATTCTGATTGTAATAATGCACCGCCAACTTTTAGTACAATAACTGGGTTACTCTGTGACATGATGATTCCCCGTTATAGGCCAAAGTGAATTTTAATGCACTGCAGGCCTTGGCTTGCAGCACCTTTCATTAAGTTATCAATCGCACTCGCAACCACCAAGTAATTGCTTTGAGAATCATACTTCCAACCGACAATGCAGTTAGGTGTATTCACAACATCGTCCACCTTAGGGAATTGGTTTTGTAAAACGCTAACTAACGGACTGTCATTGTAAACTTGATAAGCTTTAGCAATATCAGCTTCTGTAGTGCCTTTCGCTAACTGAACCGTAATCGTGGCTAAAATGCCCCGTTTAAAGTTACCTAGGTGTGGAGTAAAGATAACTTCTTGCCCTAAATGAGTGGCAATTTCAGGCTGGTGACGATGACCTAATACGCCATACGGCGTTAAGCTGACTTCACAAAAGCTAGTATGAAGCTGAGCTTTTCTGCCCGCTCCAGTAACGCCACTAACTGCATTAATGACAGGGTAAGCATCAGTTAGGTATGGCGTTAAAGGTTTCAGTGCAGTTAATGACGCTGTTGGATAACAGCCCGGAACAGCAATCATTTTACTGTCAGCGATTTGTTGATGATTCCACTCTGCTAAGCCATAAACGGCTTCAGCAAGAACATCTTGCTGGGTATGCTCAAACCCATACCATTTAGGGTACTGCTCGATATCAGCAAAACGGTAAGCACCACTTAAATCAAAAACTGCTAAACCTTGCTTATAAAAATAAGCAGCTAATTCTAAACTTACTGCATGATCAGTCGCGAGCACGACGCCATCAGCTTCCTCTACAATTGATTGCTTAGCTTCTGCCGTTAGCGGGGATAACGATAACTTAATTTGCTGGTATGCAGGGTATAGCTCAGCAAGTGCCTTTCCTTTATCAAGACTGTTTTCTGATACATAAAGGCCTTGAATAGAAAGCGAAGTATCGTTATCAATTAAAGCGGTGATTTGTGCACCGGTATAGCCACTAGCGCCAATTATTGCGATGTTTTTCATTATATTGTCGTCTTTAGGTCAGTAAACTAGAGAAATAATTCGGTATATGAGCAGGGTGCTCGAGATTAAAACTATCGTCGAAGATAGTTTACCTTGGGATCTGTTACAGTGAATTGAATCGCAATTAAATACATATTTATAATCTTTAATCTAATCAAGTTATGGTGAATGCCTTAGCTGTTTGCTAGACTAACACAATAAATTAATTATGCAATAATAATGAATACATATTTATTGCAAGCACTATAAAGGTTGCTATGAATTCATTACCAGATTTAAAAAATGCATTTAAACAGCTAATTGCACTCCCTTCGATCAGTGCATTAGAAGCTGAGCAAGATATGAGTAATCATGCAGTTATTGAGTTACTTCAATCTTGGTTTTCAGATATGGGTTTTAACTGCACTGTTCATACCGTGGCTGACAGCCGAGGCAAACAGAACTTAATCGCAACTATTGGCTCAGGCAGTGGCGGCCTGTTATTGGCTGGACACACTGACACCGTTCCTTTTGATGAAGGACGTTGGAGTCAGAGCCCTTTTGAGTTAACAGAAAAAGATAACCGTTGGTATGGGTTAGGTACTTGCGATATGAAGGGCTTCTTTGCTTTAGTTATGGAAGCGCTAAAGTCGTTACCGCTTGATGAAATAAAACGTCCATTACATATTTTTGCTAGCGCTGATGAAGAAACCACAATGAATGGTGCTAAAGCGTTTGCAGATTCAAAAAGTATCGCGCCTGACTATGCAATCATCGGTGAACCCACCAGCTTAAAACCGGTATATATGCATAAAGGCCATTTAGCACAAGGGATCAGAGTGATTGGTAGAAGTGGTCATTCTTCTGACCCCGCTCGTGGCTTAAACGCGATTGAAATTATGCATCAAGTCATCGGTCAACTGATGAAACTCAAGCAGCATTTAAGTGAAAACTACCGTGAAGATGCATTTAGTGTTCCCTACCCCACGATGAACTTTGGCCATGTTCATGGCGGCGATGCAGCAAACCGTATTTGTGGCTGTTGTGATTTACATCTTGATATTCGCCCGTTACCTGGCATTGAGCTTGCTGATTTAGAGTTGATGGTGATTAATTATCTTGCAGACATCAACAAACAATACCCAGGCAGTATTGAGATATCCACGCTTTACCCAGGAGCAGAGTCATTTGCAGGTAAACTTGATGATTATTGGACAAAAATGGTTGCAGATATCGCTAATACCGAGCCTGAGGTTGTTAATTACGCAACTGAAGCCCCTTATATAAAACAATTGGGCTGCCAAACCTTAGTAATGGGCCCTGGTAGTATCAATCAAGCTCATCAGCCAGATGAATACATAGGGTTAGAATATTTAACCCCCACTGTTGAGTTAATGAAAAAGCTTATTTATCAGGCTTGTATTAAATAGTTGTAATAAGTTTCACTATCAGTAACGATTAATCATGGTGCATGATTAATTATTAAAATAACCCATTGACCAACCCCTCACAGCTAGCTATTGTGCTAGCTGTAGCCCATTAATGGTAGCGGCTAATTAAGTTAAACTTATGGAGTAATTATGGCAGAGCAAACCGCCGACATGTACGCTTCTTTACGTTCTAATGTGAGTAGCTTAGGGCAAATTTTAGGTGATACGATGCGCGATCACCTTGGTGATGCATTTCTTGAAAAAGTAGAGCAAATTCGTATTCTGGCCAAAGAGTCTCGCCAAGGCGATGCCGAATCAAGACAACAAATGCTAGCTCTGCTCAATTCATTACCTGACAATGAACTGGTGCCATTTGCTAAAGCGTTTAATCAATTTTTAAACTTGGCCAATATTGCAGAGCAATTTCATACCATAAGTCGCAACTGTGATGAACTTGTCTGTGTACCAGATCCTGTCGAGCAGTTACTGGGACGAATGCTAAACAGTAATGCCAATGAACAAGAAGTCATCGACTGCTTAAAAACCCTCGATATTGATTTAGTCCTTACTGCTCATCCTACAGAAATATCTCGTCGTACTCTCATTCAAAAATACTCTGCTGTTGTCGACTGTTTAACAGAGCAAGAAAACCAGCAACTCACTGATCGAGAAAAAGGCCAAACACACCTTAGGTTACGTCAACTTATTGCACAGATTTGGCACACCAACGAGATCAGAAATGAACGCCCAACTCCCGTAGATGAAGCACGTTGGGGACTAAGCACCATTGAAGCCTCATTATGGCAAGCCGTTCCAGACTTTTTAAGACAACTCAATGACCATGTTGAGTCAAAAACGGGTCAACAAATTCCCGCTGATATTTGTCCTGTTAGATTTTCTAGTTGGATGGGCGGGGATCGAGATGGTAACCCATTTGTGACCTCAAAAGTCACCGAGGAAGTATTACTCCGTAATCGCCATGCAGCAGCCAGATTATATTTAAAAGATATCGTTTCTTTGGTGAATGAATTATCCATGGAAGAAGCTAATGCTGAACTTAAAGCGCAGCTGCCAGACAGTAAAGAACCCTATAGAGACGTACTAAGACAACTTCGTCATAAACTACGCAATACAATTGATTACCTCAATGCCCGCCTAGAAGGTCAGCAAATTGACCTGAACTATGACGATGTTGTATGGCAATTAGATGATTTAAAACAACCTCTTGAATTATTATACCGAAGCTTATCAGAATCTGGCATGCGCTTAATTGCTAATGGACTGCTGCTCGATATCTTACGTCGTTTAGCATGCTTTGGCATTCATATGCTACGTCTCGACATTCGCCAAGATGCTGAACGACATAGCGATGTGATTGCCGAATTAACTCGTTACCTCGGTATGGGCGATTATGATCATTGGGATGAAAGCGAAAAACAAGCTTTCCTATTAAGAGAGCTTACCAGTCGTCGGCCGCTTATCCCTGCTGATTGGCAACCGTCAGCCGACGTGGAAGAAGTCATCAATACCTGTAAATTAGTCGCCTCTCAACCTGCTACTGCACTAGGTTCTTACGTAATCTCAATGGCCAGTAAGCCATCGGATGTACTTGCAGTGTTACTATTACTCAAAGAAACTGGCTGCCAACACCCAATGCGTGTTGTGCCACTATTTGAGACTTTGAGTGATTTAAATACCGCTGCTGACTGTATGACACAACTGCTCAATATCGACTGGTACCGTGGATATACAAAAGGTATGCAGGAAGTCATGATTGGCTATTCAGATTCTGCTAAAGATGCTGGCGTAATGGCTGCCGCATGGGCGCAATATCACGCCCAAGAGCAACTCGTTGCCGTTTGTAAGAATGCAGACGTCAAATTAATGCTTTTCCACGGTCGTGGTGGCTCAATTGGCCGTGGCGGCGGGCCAGCTCATAAGGCTATTTTATCGCAGCCACCAGGCTCAGTAGATGGTCGGATTCGAGTCACTGAACAAGGTGAGATGATTCGATTTAAGTTTGGCCTTCCAAAAGTAGCGGTTCAGAGTTTAGCTCTATATACCTCTGCAGTTATGGAAGCGACTTTATTGCCACCTCCAGAGCCTAAACAAGCTTGGCGAGATTGCATGCAACGTATCGCTGATGATTCAGTAAAAGCGTATCGTGGTATCGTGCGTGAAGAACCAGACTTCGTCGCGTACTTTAGAGCAGCAACTCCAGAGGTGGAGTTAGGCAAACTTCCACTGGGCAGCCGTCCAGCTAAAAGACGTGTCGATGGTGGCATCGAAAGTCTCCGTGCCATTCCGTGGATTTTTGCATGGTCACAAAACCGTTTAATGCTACCAGCTTGGCTTGGCTCAGGAGAGGCACTTAAAGCTGCCAATGAACGTGGGAGTCAGCACTGCTGAAGAAAATGGAACAAGAATGGCCATTCTTTGAAACCCGTATCTCTATGCTTGAAATGGTATACATGAAAGCCGAACCTAATCTTGCTCGATACTATGAAAGCACCTTAGTGCCAGAAAACTTGCATCATTTAGGTAAAAAGCTGCGTGAAAGTCTACAATTAGGCACAGAAGCGGTATTGTCGCTTACTGAATCAGAAGAGCTAATGTCCCACACTCCGTGGAACAGAGAGTCAGTCAAGCTACGTAATCCGTATATTGACCCACTGAACTTTCTACAAGCGGAACTTCTGAGTCGTACACGTAATGAGGAGCAAGCATCGAAACAAGTTGAGCTTGCGCTAATGCTGACAATTGCGGGTGTTGCCGCAGGGATGAGAAACACAGGATAATGCCATTATTTAAAATATGTTTAGCTTGCTTAATGCTGCTTCTGACTGGCTGTGCTAGTCAGTACAGCATCTCTGAATCTGAAGTTGAAGATTACCTCAATAATGAAATGCATTATGAGGTTTCACAAGGGAATCAAGTTTTTGGATTGCAGTTAAAGCTCAATGATATGGAAGTTGAGTTAGGTCGTAAGCCTAACACTATTTCCGTAACTGCAATTACCAAAATGGCGGTTAAAAACCCCTTTAAATCAATTGCTGCTGATATGGAAACCACATTTGAGGCTGAGCCTTGGTACGATGTAGAGACCAAAAGTATCTTTTTAAAGAAGCTTGACTTGGTCAGTGTGAAATCCGAACCCGCAGATATTGAGCAAATGCTAAAACCCATTACGCCACAATTGATGATGTTTCTAAGAACCTTTTAGAGTCCCAACCTGTTTATGTGCTGGACACCAAGGATAGTAATCAAGCATTGATGGCATCGATGACTAAAGCAATTGAAGTTGAAAGAGGCAAGATAGTCATAAAATTTTAGATAAAAAAGCGCCGCAAGGCGCTTTTTTATTAGCGTTACCGATTGCCATTAAAAGTTCTTAACGGGCTCTACAATCAAGGTGTTACTATGCACTGGGTTTTCAGACTGCATATACAAATCACGCACTAACTTAAAATCTAACTCTAATTCAGTAACGTAAAATCCATCCACAGGATAGGTCTTAATGACTTTCGCACCTTTTATTACTCCAGAGACTTTGATTTTAGTCGCAATACTATTAAGGCTTGCTCCTTGCACTGACGTGTTGGAATTCAACTGTAACCCATAGACTTGTTCAGCTAACTCTCGATAAGCCAAAATTTTTGAAGCTTCCATCGCCATTAAAATTTGTTCTGACTTTAACTCTGCTGGTTGTTGATCAATTGGGGCATAACCAACAGCGTTTAATACTGGAAATTCTGTGGGCTGATAAGGTTCATAATTACTTTGCAAGACCTCACAGCCTGCTAATAACCAGCACAACAAAACAATTAATAATTTCATTCAATACTCATTGGGTAAGATTTAAAATGGATTTGATTTTTTAACAGCCTATAAATAACGCTAAAGGGAATGACCAACCTCACTTTCAGTCAATTCGTCATTATTATTTGAAAGTAAATCGCCAACATCAGTAATATTCATTTCAGGATTACTTTCAGTAAAATATTCCATTGCTAATTTTATTGCTGTCGAACCTACGCCAACATAATCTGAATATAATAAACTACCTGCCAAGGTTGAAGCTGGGCTTATTTTATCGCCCGTTGTTTCTTGGTATATATAAGATAAAATTGGTGTGTGATGTAGAATATTAATAGAATCTATTACATCTTTACTATCAAAACCATCCTCACCAAATGAATAGTAATACACATCATCCACAAGGCTTTCATTTTCTGATGATTGAGCACCAACAATATTATCAGTGGAAGTATTAATTGCTACTCCATCTTCAATATTAACCGAATTTGCACTGATAGCTTGTGTTAGAGCGCTTTCGACAATACTTGTTTGCAGTGATGATAATAAACCCTGTTGCATTTCGCTTACCATGTCATCAGACATACTCAACGAAAGTATCGTCTCATTATCTAAACCTGTACTAGCAAGCATCTGTTGCTGAAGGGTGTCTAGTGAAAACGTTTCAGAAGCCTTTATTAGCGAAGTTGCTGCAGCAGAGGTATCACTAATTTGGTTCGCCTCATTTAAGATACGACTAAACTGATTCTGCTCACTATTACCATTGAGCTGAAAAATGCTCGTATCGACTTTATTGCCTAGGTTGTCGATAGCCTCATTAACAGTAAGAGCAGATTGACTTTCAGTCATATGTTATAATCCGAATGAATTGAGAGTAAATAATATATTTATCTGTTGAGTTTATTATAGTCCCATGGCTTATTGTAAAGTACAAATAAAAATATCCTTGCAAATATAATTAAGCATTTATTAAAACAAAGATAATGCCATTTAAAATTTACAGCATTTATTTTTCACCCTTTGATACGTAAATGGAATAAATATGTCGCCCTATAAAAATTGATACCACCAATTAAAACAACAACAAGTTCCAAACAAAGCAATAATAAAAACAAGCTAAAAACTTTACCAATACAATATATAACAATTATTAAAAACAAATAATACGTAATTAGGTAAAATTGCGTAAAGAGAGTGAAGAAACTGTGCAGGGCATAGATCTATATAGGATATTAAAGATACAATTTAAATAACCACTAAATAAATTTAGATATTTAAAAATGAAACTTCTCCTGCTTATTGTTTTATTTTTATTCACTATTTCAGGCTGCACGACAACTGAAGTAGCTGAAATAAAAATCCCTAACAAAGAAAACACGACTGTAAATGTTGTTGAACCTTCTGATGAAGTGATGAAAGGCGATCCAAATTACCGACCTGTTAGGAACAACAACATTCAACAAGCTCAGCAGATAACAGGTTCAATTTTTAATCCTGATAATGTCTACAATATTTATCAAAACAACAATCGTTACGAAATTGGCGACATGATTTTGATAAGGCTCAATGAAGAGCTAACGTCCAAAAAATCCATCAGCTACAAGCGTGATAGCTCTAATGAGTTTGATCTGTCACCCAATATCACTGCTGGTAATATCAATATCAATGAAGACAACCTCAGCGCGGATTATTCGCAAGATAAAAGCTTTGATAGTTCATCTGCAAGTAACCACAATAACTCACTCACTGGAACGATTACCGTTGCAGTAAGGGAAAAACTTGCCAATGGAAACTTAATCGTTGCCGGAGAAAAGTGGATAAAATTGAATAAAGGCGATGAATATGTGCGTTTTTCAGGTGAAATTAGGGTGACTGATATTGCGTCAGATCATTCAATTAACTCCAGTATGGTTGGAAACACTGTTATTGAAGTTAGCGGTAAAGGTGAGCAACAAGATAACCAAGATCCTTCTTTGATTAGCAAGCTACTTAACGTATTCGGATAGTCAATGAAACGGTTTTTATGGCTATGTTTACTGGCAGTATTCCCTTCTGTCAGTATGGCACAGTGGTACGTTGGACAAGCATCGTATCCCATAGGTAACGATGATTATAATGATGTGCGCAAATTGGTTGTTGAAAAAGCAATTGAGAATGCGTCATTACAAGCAAGTAGTTTCATCAGCATTGAAAATACCGTTAGGGATGGCATTTTAACGAGCAGTCAAAGCAACGTTCTGTCACAACACCACATTAGTGAAATTGTCATTCTTAATGAATCTATAGAAGGAGGTAAGCTCACCATCAATCTAAAAGTCAGTTTAGAGTCAAAATCTAACTGCATTGAAGATCGTTACCTCAAACAGCTCATTGTTGCTCAATTTCCATTACTCACACCTTCACAGGCCTCAGCTGGCGATATTTCAAATCTCCCCTTTCATATTGGTTCGAGGTTTAAAAATGAATTAACCCATCAACCAAACGTATTCGTCGAAGAAATGATCCCACAAATGGTATATAAGCCAATTACAACGATGGATACAATTAATTTAGAAACCATACAAGGTATCTCTGAAGCCTTAAATAGCCAATATCAAAGCCAATATTTAGTATTTGGTTATATTCGAGATATCAGTTTATACAACGAAAAAAATCCAACTTACTTGTCGATACTGTTTACCCCAAGCGTAACTTCACGATAAAAGTATTTATGTATGACAGGATCAGTAACAGTATATTACTTGAAGAAGAATATCACGGTGAAGGTGGTTGGAGCTTTGACTCATACAGTCGCGTAGATTTGGCGAACAGCTTATTTTGGCGCAGTGAATATGGGAAAACAATCGTCAATACCTTGTTCAAAGTCTCACAAGAGATTAATCAAACTCTAAAATGCGAGGCGACTAAAGCCATTGTCATTAATCGAGATGATGCCTATATCACCATCAATATTGGAAAATTACATGGTGTTGCTAAAGGAGATATCTTTCAGCATATTAAGCTCAAAAATATCACCTTGGCCAACTCTGTTTTATCGACATTGATGCCACCAGATGAACCTATTCATCTGGAAGTGGTACAAGTTAGTAACAAAATTAGCTTACTAAAAGTACCTAAACATTTAGACAAAAACGGTATGAATCAACATCAAATAGATTTATATGACGTAGTGACAACAGTAGAGTTTTAGTAATTTAAATGCTAACAAAGTAAGCCAGTCTCAGTAAAACTAGCTCACTTGACTATTTTAATTACTTAGCAAATCTGGTTATCGAAGGATAATCAACGATTACAGCTTCACCTAGCAATGCTCTACGTAGCATATCATAGGCTATAGCGGCACTAAGACTTCGTACTAACTGTCTTGATCGGTTAGGGATTTTAACCATTTGACTATACACAACATGTTTAGTCGCTAATGCAATCGCTACGGTACCAACAGGCTTATCTTCAGTACCACCATCTGGACCTGCAATACCACTTGTTGAAAGTGCAAAATCACTATCTAATATTTCACGTGCGCCCCTGGCCATAGCTTCAACAGTAGCAATAGAAACCGCGCCATGATCATCGAGGATCTGTGGATTCACCCCTAATACTTTTACCTTAGATTCGTTACTATAAGTCACTAAACCATGATGTAGATACGACGAGCTACCAGGAAAATCGATTAGCTGACTTGTTAACATTCCCCCAGTGCACGACTCTGCCAAGCTTAAGCTAAAACCAGATTGGAAAAGTCGATGATGTATCTCAGCAGCAAGTGTTGGACGATCTTCAGCTACAATCGCAATCCCTAAAATTGATTTAATTGCTTTCGTCACTTCAGCCAATTGATTAATTGCCTTGTCACCGCGAGCGAATATCTTAATTTCTATGTGTGGCATTGACGAACGGTAGCCTAGGGTAATCCCTGCCGGTAATGTTAATTCTGCTAAATTATCAGCTAAAGAAGACTCCCCATGACCAATGGTCAGTAACTTCTTCAATGCTGTATTTTCACTAATTCCGAACTCAGATTTAATGAAAGGAATAAACTGGTCTTTAATCATGTGCTTTAGTTCAAAGGGCACACCAGGCGTAAAAAACAACCAAGCTTTATTAAGCTTTACACGAAAACCGCATGCTGTACCTACTGGGTTATCAACCATAACAGCCGATTCAGGTAATAAAGCTTGTTTTAAATTACTCTTAGCCATCTGACGATTATTTTTACTAAACCAGCTAATCAATCGATCTCGCCACTCCTCGTTTTCAATCAACGACTCGCCCTTAGCTAGCGCCATCGCTTCAGCAGACATATCGTCACTTGTTGGGCCTAGCCCACCATTAACGATAATCACATCGGCATGGTGGCTTCTTTCAATAAAGGCATCTCTAAGATCTTCTAAACGATCGCCCACAGTAATCCGATGATGTGTTTCAATACCTAACTCCATTAGCGTGTTGGCTACCCACGCTGCATTGGTATCAATAATCTGGCCAGATAACACCTCTTCACCAGTACATATCATTTCTAATTTCATTTGTGTCCCTAGAAGCTTTTAGTAATGTGTTGTTAAACTATCCATATCAATTGCCTATCAAGATAACTGACTAGCGATAAACATCAATCACTAAATGGTATTAGTCTTATCAAAGCAATCATCAATGAGCTAAATAACAAACCTCAAACTCAAAAAACCAATAAGGTTAATCCCGATTGTGTAAACAACTCTAACTCATCAATAAAATGAAGGTCTATATATCGCTAATGCCTTCACCGATGAATTTTTCATGGAAAACCAAACCAATTCTAATCAATTTATAAGCCTAATAAGACCAACCGCTTTATACCTGTAGATAAGTTTCAAAAATCTTTTGTTATTAAATAATCATGTGGATTTCCTGTTGCACATGAACATATCGTCCACACTGTGCGCAGTTGATGTGTCTAAACATGTTCTAGCTTCGTCTCTGGACATATTTATCTTAAATTACAGACACAAAAAAACCCGTTACTTGAGTAACGGGCTATCTGCTCTCTTAAAGAGAAACTAGGCGCTTGGCGATGAGCTTCTTACACATGGGCATATCGTCCACACTGTCTTTCGCTGCACTCAATTCACTTAACATTCAGACACAAAATAACCGTTACGTGAGTAACGGGCTATCAGCTCTCTTAAAAGAGAAATTAGGCGCTTAGCAATGAGCTTTTTTCACATGGGCATATCAATCACACTATCAGCAGTTGATGTGTCTAAACTAAAGCTTCAGCTTCGTTTCTGAACATGTATATCTTAAATTACACACACAAGAAGCCCGTTACGTAAGTAACGGGCTATCAGCTCTCTTAAAAGAGAAATTAGGCGCTTGGCAATAACGCATTTTCATGTAGGCATATCGTCCACACTATCAGCTGTTGACGTGTCTAAAATTGAGCTTTAGCTTCGTTTCTGAGCATGTTTATCTTAAATTACAGACACAAAAAAGCCCATTACGTGAGTAACGGGCTATCTGCTCTCTTAAAAGAGAAATTAGGCGCTTGGCGATGACCTACTTTCACATGGGGAGACCCCACACTATCATCGGCGCGATTGCGTTTCACTACTGAGTTCGGGATGGGATCAGGTGGGACCACAATGCTATTGTCACCAAGCAAATTCGGGTGTTAATCGCTTATCGCAATTAACTAAATTCGGAAAGCTGTTTGTTTCTTTGAGTTTTCAACTTTATTAAGCGCTTTATATTCTTTACTAAGTCTTACCTTCAACAGTAAGTAATAAATCTAGTTACCATCAACTCAGATAAAACTCATCTGGGTTGTATGGTTAAGCCTCACGAGTCATTAGTACAGGTTAGCTCAACGCCTCACAACGCTTACACACCCTGCCTATCAACGTCCTAGTCTCGAACGGCTCTTTAGAGGAATTAAATTCCTAGGGATGACTCATCTTAGGACTCGCTTCCCGCTTAGATGCTTTCAGCGGTTATCGATTCCGAACGTAGCTACCGGGCAATGCTATTGGCATAACAACCCGAACACCAGCGGTTCGTCCACTCCGGTCCTCTCGTACTAGGAGCAGCTTCCTTCAATCATCCAACGCCCACGGCAGATAGGGACCGAACTGTCTCACGACGTTCTGAACCCAGCTCGCGTACCACTTTAAATGGCGAACAGCCATACCCTTGGGACCGACTTCAGCCCCAGGATGTGATGAGCCGACATCGAGGTGCCAAACACCGCCGTCGATATGAACTCTTGGGCGGTATCAGCCTGTTATCCCCGGAGTACCTTTTATCCGTTGAGCGATGGCCCTTCCATACAGAACCACCGGATCACTATGACCTACTTTCGTACCTGCTCGACGTGTATGTCTCGCAGTTAAGCTGGCTTATGCCATTGCACTAACCGTACGATGTCCGACCGTACTTAGCCAACCTTCGTGCTCCTCCGTTACTCTTTGGGAGGAGACCGCCCCAGTCAAACTACCCACCAGGCACTGTCCCGAACCCCGATTAGGGGCCGCGGTTAGAACATCAAAACTACAAGGGTGGTATTTCAAGATTGACTCCACTCCATCTAGCGATTGAGCTTCAAAGTCTCCCACCTATCCTACACATGTAGGTTCAATGTTCAGTGCCAAGCTATAGTAAAGGTTCACGGGGTCTTTCCGTCTAGCCGCGGGTATACGGCATCTTCACCGCAATTTCAACTTCACTGAGTCTCGGCTGGAGACAGCGTGGCCATCATTACGCCATTCGTGCAGGTCGGAACTTACCCGACAAGGAATTTCGCTACCTTAGGACCGTTATAGTTACGGCCGCCGTTTACTTGGGCTTCGATCATGAGCTTCTCCGAAGATAACCCAATCAATTAACCTTCAAGCACCGGGCAGGCGTCATACCGTATACGTCATCTTGCGATTTTGCACAGTACTGTGTTTTTGATAAACAGTTGCAGCCACCTGGTATCTGCGACTCCCAACAGCTTAGAGAGCAAGTCTCATCACCGTCAGGAGCGTACCTTCTCCCGAAGTTACGGTACCATTTTGCCTAGTTCCTTCAGCCGAGTTCTCTCAAGCGCCTTGGTATTCTCTACCCGACCACCTGTGTCGGTTTGGGGTACGATTCCTACTAACCTGAAGCTTAGAAGATTTTCCTGGAAGCATGGCATCAACTACTTCACCGCCTTAGCGGCTCGTCATCAGCTCTCAGCCTAATGTTCACCCGGATTTGCCTAAGTGAACAGCCTACAACCTTAAACGCGGACAACCAACGCCGCGCTAGCCTAGCCTTCTCCGTCTCTCCATCGCAGTTAGCAAAAGTACAGGAATATTGACCTGTTTCCCATCGACTACGCCTTTCAGCCTCGCCTTAGGGGTCGACTCACCCTGCCCCGATTAACGTTGGACAGGAACCCTTGGTCTTTCGGCGTGGGGGTTTTTCACCCCCATTATCGTTACTCATGTCAGCATTCGCACTTCTGATACGTCCAGTGTGGGTTACCCCTTCACCTTCAACCGCTTACAGAACGCTCCTCTACCGCTTGCTCCTAAGAGCAAACCCATAGCTTCGGTGTATTGCTTAGCCCCGTTAAATCTTCCGCGCAGGCCGACTCGACTAGTGAGCTATTACGCTTTCTTTAAATGATGGCTGCTTCTAAGCCAACATCCTAGCTGTCTAAGCCTTCCCACATCGTTTCCCACTTAGCAATAACTTTGGGACCTTAGCTGATGGTCTGGGTTGTTTCCCTTTTGACGACGGACGTTAGCACCCGCCGTCTGTCTCCCGAGTAGTACTCACTGGTATTCGGAGTTTGCAAAGGGTTGGTAAGTCGGGATGACCCCTAGCCTTAACAGTGCTCTACCCCCAGTGGTATTCGCTCGAGGCGCTACCTAAATAGCTTTCGAGGAGAACCAGATATCTCCGAGTTTGATTGGCCTTTCACCCCCAGCCACAAGTCATCCGCTAATTTTTCAACATTAGTCGGTTCGGTCCTCCAGTTGATGTTACTCAACCTTCAACCTGCCCATGGCTAGATCACTCGGTTTCGGGTCTACGCCTTGCAACTAAACGCGCAGTTAACACTCGGTTTCCCTACGGCTCCGCTATTCGCTTAACCTCGCTACAAAACGTAAGTCGCTGACCCATTATACAAAAGGTACGCAGTCACGGTCTCAAGAACCGCTCCCACTGCTTGTACGTATACGGTTTCAGGTTCTATTTCACTCCCCTCACAGGGGTTCTTTTCGCCTTTCCCTCACGGTACTGGTTCACTATCGGTCAGTCAGGAGTATTTAGCCTTGGAGGATGGTCCCCCCATATTCAAACAGGATGTCACGTGTCCCGCCTTACTCGATTTCATCTATGGTTAGTTTTCGTGTACGGGGCTATCACCCTGTGCCGCTGTGCTTTCCAACACATTCCACTAACACCCCATAGACTTAAGGGCTAATCCCCGTTCGCTCGCCGCTACTAGGGGAATCTCGGTTGATTTCTTTTCCTTCGGGTACTTAGATGTTTCAGTTCCCCGAGTTCGCCTCATACAGCTATGTATTCACTGTATGATGACCACTTATGTGGCCGGGTTTCCCCATTCGGACATCGTTAGCTCAAATGCTTGTTACTAGCTCGCCAACGCTTTTCGCAAGTTACTACGTCCTTCATCGCCTCTGACTGCCAAGGCATCCACCGTATACGCTTAGTCACTTAACCATACAACCCAAATAAGTTTCAAAGAAACTCAAGTTGTACCGTAACTAGCTGGTTTATTACATAATTTGCATGTGAATTAACACTACACAAATTCGCCTTAGTTTTTAGAATATTCAAGACACTTAATAAAGTGTTTTGAGAACTCAATGTATTACTGAAAAGGGATTAACTTCCCAATAATACGATTTGTATTAATTAACATGACAGACTCATGCAATTAAATACTATCAGCTTTCCAAATTGTTAAAGAACAATGCTAACCGGCTGGCGGCGCATTTCGCTCAACTCCATAAAGGAGTAACAAGCAATCTGTGTGAACACTCAACAAACATCAAGTTAGTCGTATAGGTAAGGAGGTGATCCAGCCCCAGGTTCCCCTAGGGCTACCTTGTTACGACTTCACCCCAGTCATGAACCACACCGTGGTAAACGTCCTCCCGAAGGTTAGACTATCTACTTCTGGTGCAGCCCACTCCCATGGTGTGACGGGCGGTGTGTACAAGGCCCGGGAACGTATTCACCGTAGCATTCTGATCTACGATTACTAGCGATTCCGACTTCATGGAGTCGAGTTGCAGACTCCAATCCGGACTACGACGAGCTTTATGAGATTAGCTAGACCTTGCGGCTTTGCAACCCTCTGTACTCGCCATTGTAGCACGTGTGTAGCCCTACTCGTAAGGGCCATGATGACTTGACGTCGTCCCCACCTTCCTCCGGTTTATCACCGGCAGTCTCCCTAGAGTTCCCGCCATTACGCGCTGGCAAATAAGGATAGGGGTTGCGCTCGTTGCGGGACTTAACCCAACATTTCACAACACGAGCTGACGACAGCCATGCAGCACCTGTCTCAGAGTTCCCGAAGGCACCAATCCATCTCTGGAAAGTTCTCTGGATGTCAAGAGTAGGTAAGGTTCTTCGCGTTGCATCGAATTAAACCACATGCTCCACCGCTTGTGCGGGCCCCCGTCAATTCATTTGAGTTTTAACCTTGCGGCCGTACTCCCCAGGCGGTCTACTTAATGCGTTAGCTTGGGAGCCCAGTGCTCAAGGCACCAAACTCCGAGTAGACATCGTTTACGGCGTGGACTACCAGGGTATCTAATCCTGTTTGCTCCCCACGCTTTCGTACATGAGCGTCAGTCTTTGTCCAGGGGGCCGCCTTCGCCACCGGTATTCCTTCAGATCTCTACGCATTTCACCGCTACACCTGAAATTCTACCCCCTCTACAAGACTCTAGTTCACCAGTTCCAAATGCAATTCCCAGGTTGAGCCCGGGGATTTCACATCTGGCTTAATGAACCGCCTGCGTACGCTTTACGCCCAGTAATTCCGATTAACGCTTGGACCCCTCGTATTACCGCGGCTGCTGGCACGAAGTTAGCCGGTCCTTCTTCTGTAGGTAACGTCACAGTAACAACGTATTAAGCTGCTACCTTTCCTCCCTACTGAAAGTGCTTTACAACCCGAAGGCCTTCTTCACACACGCGGCATGGCTGCATCAGGGTTTCCCCATTGTGCAATATTCCCCACTGCTGCCTCCCGTAGGAGTCTGGGCCGTGTCTCAGTCCCAGTGTGGCTGATCATCCTCTCAGAACAGCTAGGGATCGTCGCCTTGGTAAGCCATTACCTTACCAACTAGCTAATCCCACCTAGGTTCATCCAATCGCGAAAGGCCCGAAGGTCCCCTCCTTTCCCCCGTAGGGCGTATGCGGTATTAGCAGTCGTTTCCAACTGTTATCCCCCTCGACTGGGCAGATCCCTAGGCATTACTCACCCGTCCGCCGCTCGTCAGCAAAGTAGCAAGCTACTTTCTGTTACCGCTCGACTTGCATGTGTTAGGCCTGCCGCCAGCGTTCAATCTGAGCCATGATCAAACTCTTCAATTAAAGTTTTTTGAGACTAAGTCTCGGCTCAATGAATTCTGATTACATTATGTAGACTCGGAAGAATCTACATCCTGTTTGTTACATATTGCTATGAACACTCATCACTTACGTGATTCAGAAAATATTGATAATAATTTTGATTGCTGCATTCTTTACGAGAAAGAGTGAGCAATTTCGATTAACTCAACACCTGTGAGTGTCCACACAGATTTACTTGTTTGATTGTTAAAGAGCGTTGACCGTGTTGGTCAGGGATGCGTATTCTACACTTCCCGTTGTCAGCGTCAAGTGTTTTTTCAAACTTCTTTTCGCCGTTGATTTAAGGTGGTTAAAACCGCTTCAAATCAAGCTGACTCAGTGTTGGCTAGTGCCTGTTGCAGTGTCAGTGGATGCGCATTATAGGGAGATTATGAAACCGTGCAAGGGCTTTTTGTAATTAAAACGCAAAAAAGATCGCTTGATGAGTTTTTCATCAAAAGCGATCTTTTTTAATCAATCCTGCGTAATTTTGCTTAATTTAAACGCAATACTTAGCTTTGTAGTTTGTCTTCTATATATGTATTACTGGAACTGCTCTAAAAAAGCGATAGCGTTTTTATCATCCCAATCAACATAAGTTCTAACGTAAGCGACAAGCTCTCCTTCTTTATTCAAGATAAAGGTCGCTGGTATTGTGTCTAGTGGAAACACTTCACGTAGGTTTTGTCTTGGATCGTAATAAGAGTTAAACGACGCTAGACCAATTGACTCTAAGAATGGACTAACTTGTTTTGTACCTTCAGCATCGATCGAGATTGGCATAAGGACAAATTCATCTTTACTTAGACTTTGCTCTAATCGGTCTAGAGCTGGTAGCTCTCTTACACAAGGTGGGCACCACGTCGCCCACATGTTGACGATAACGACTTTACCTTTATGTGCTTCAAAATCGACTTCTTTACCTTCTGCATCACTAAAACCTATGTGTGCAATTGGAAAAGGATTCTCAAGTACATTGATTTTATCTAAAGTTGAATTACTAACATGCTGTTGTTGCTTTTCCATTCCAGGATAAGCATTAACAATACCCGTTACGACTAATGCACTTAACACGAGTGCTTTAATCACGGCTTTCATGATTTTTCACCTTCACTTGGTTTGCTTTTTAGCAGCGCCTCGAGTTCTTCTCTTTCTGCTTCAGACATTTCCGGAGCAGCTGTTGATTTACCACGCTGTTTACGAACCACAACCAATGCAACATAAAGTGCGATCAGCATTAATACAAATGGCCCAAGCCATAAAATATAGGTCTTTGGATCTAATCTTGGCTTATATAGTACAAAGTCACCATAACGGCTTGTCATGAAATCAACGATTTCAGCATCACTTTTACCTTCATCTACCATTGTGTAGACTTCAAGTCTTAAGTCCTGAGCAACAGGAGAGTTAGAATCAATTAAGTTTTGATTCTGACACTGTGGACAACGCAATTCATGCGCTAAGCTTAATGCTCGCTTTTGATTATCCGTAGATTTAAATTCATAAGTATCTACTGGAGTTGCCATAACATTGAAAGCCAAAACTAAACTTGCCACAAACCCAGCAAGTATTTTTAATGTTTTCATTCCTATACTCCGTCTTGCTTAGCTTCAGCTTGTAATTGTTGAATCATTGGGTAAAGCGTTTCACTCCAAACATTGCGATCAATCGGACCTGCATAGCGAAAACGGATAATACCGTTATGATCAACAATAAAACTTTCTGGTGCGCCATATACGCCAAGGTCTAAACCTAAACGGCCATCTTTATCAAAAATGTTAATCGCATAAGGATCACCTTCACGGCTTAATTCTCTGATAGCTGGTCCACGCTCGTCACGATAGTTAATACCATAAATCGGTAAAATATCCTGACGGGCTAGCATCATTAAATATGGGTGTTCATATTTACAAGCTGGGCACCACGTTGCCCATACATTGATTAATGACACTTCACCTTTTAAATCCGCTTCCGTTAGTATTTCACCTGGCGTCTCGAGACGTTCAAGTTGGAAAGCCGGTACCGGCTTTCCTTCTAGTGCTGAATCCAGCTTTTGCGGATTTAAGAATAACCCTTGATATAGAAAAACTCCCATCCCCAAAAACAATACCAATGGTATAAACAGCACCAACTTTTTCATATTTTCTCCGATATATTAAGCAGTCGCTAATTTTGCTTGTTCTGCATCATCTTTAGCAGTTTTGGTTTCTTTTACACGGTAGCGTTTATCTGACGCTGCGAGGAAACCACCTACCATCATAAAGATTGAACCAAACCAAATCCAACGCACAAATGGTTTATAGTTAAGACGTACAGCAAATTGAGTCATACTTAATGGGTCGCCCATCGTGACATATAAATCACGGAATAAGCCCCAATCAATACCTGCTTCAGTCATATCCATTGTACGTACATTATATTGACGACGATCTGGTCGCAATAATGTGACAAACTTGTCATCTTGATAAACTTCTATCTGACCTTGTTGCGCAGTGTAGTTTGGACCAACCACATTTTTAGTTTCAATGTAGTTAAAGGTGTAACCGGCTAACTCTTCACTGATACCAGGGCCCATACGAACACTTTTCTCAATTGAGTAGTTAGATACCATAGTGGCACCCACAATTGAAACAGCAATACCTAAATGAGCAATGATCATACCCATTTCGCTACGGCCCATCTTGTTAATGGTAAATTTGCCGTTTTTATCAGTCAGTAGGTTATAA
The DNA here is from genome assembly GCF_043568515.1 of Shewanella sp. ENK2. NCBI lineage: Bacteria > Pseudomonadati > Pseudomonadota > Gammaproteobacteria > Alteromonadales > Shewanellaceae > Shewanella > Shewanella sp. ENK2. The sequence continues at coordinate 1,638,481 of NZ_CP171406.1, forward strand.
GCTGCTCTGAAGGTTGCCAATGCTACCCATGTCGCAGCACCAATACCAAATACAACCCAAAGGTTTAATTCGTTACCTGCGATAAACGGTGTTGCTAGGCCTACCACTGCAGCAACGATTGCTGGGATAAGTAGCTGACGCTTAATTTCACCCGCTTTAGATTTCTTCCAGCGGATGATTGGACCAATACCCATAAAGCCAAATAGCACTAGTACGATAGGCACGAATACTGAGTTGAAGTATGGAGGTCCTACAGAAATCTTACCCATACCTAATGCATCAATTAGCAATGGGTATAGTGTTCCAAGTAACACGGTACCAGCAGCAACTGTCAGTAGCACGTTACACACTAATAAGAAGGTTTCTTTAGACTTTAATTCAAATCGAGCTGGGCTACTCATTTCACTTGCTCGCAATGCGAATAAGGTTAAGGAGCCGCCAATCGCCAATCCGAGTAATAGTAAGATAAACATACCACGGCTAGGATCTGCTGCGAATGAATGTACTGAGGTCAATACACCAGAACGAACGATAAAGGTACCAAGTAAGCTTAACGAGAAAGCAAAGATAGAAAGTAATACCGTCCAGTTACGGAAGGCGCCACGTTTTTCAGTCACGATAAGTGAATGAACAAGTGCCGTACCAATCAACCAAGGCATAAATGATGCATTTTCAACTGGATCCCAGAACCACCATCCGCCCCAGCCTAGTTCGTAGTATGCCCACCAAGAACCAAGAGAGATACCGCCTGTTAAGAATACCCAAGCTGCTAATGTCCAAGGACGTGACCAACGAGCCCATGCAGAATCTAAACGTCCACTCATTAAGGCAGCAATAGCAAAAGCAAAGCTAACAGCAAAACCAACATAACCCAGATAAAGCATTGGAGGATGGAAAATAAGACCCACATCTTGCAACATTGGGTTTAAGTCGCGACCTTCCATTGGAATTGGGAAAATACGTTCGAATGGACTAGATGTTAGAATCATAAATAATGTGAAACCAACAATCACCATTGCAAGTACTGAAAGCACCCGAGCAATGAATACTTCTTCCATGCCTTTACTAAAGGTAGCAACTGCAGCAGCCCAAACCGTTAGTGAAAATACCCAGAAAAGTAATGAACCTTCATGGCCACCCCAAACTGCCGCTATTTTAAAGAAAATAGGAAGTTGTGAGTTGGAGTGATGTGCAACGTATGCCACAGAGAAATCATCAACAGCAAAACTATAGCCTAAGCTGATGACCGAAAGAGTGATAAAAAAGAACATACCGTAACAAATAGGCCAAGCATATCTTACGAGATACTGGTCCTTACGGGCTGCACCAAATAACGGCACGGTCATTAAAAGAATGGCGAAAGCCAAACCGATAATGAGCGAGAAGTGTCCAAGTTCTGGGATCATGGGTATTCCTCAATTTTAAAAAAGTTGCCTTAACCATATAAAAGGTTAAACCAACGCATATCTAACATAATGCTTTAAAACAGTGATATTAACATTAGCTAATACGAATTTTGTGTATATTTTAGTAGTTGCTGTTGTTTATGTCTGCCACTTTCATGCAAAACTGGGTGACTTGTCTCATTCTCAAAAAAATGGAGAGAAAAAACACCTAGTTATCAACTGTTCAGCATATGACAGAAAAAGTTCACTTTAGTTTCCTAAGTTTTTTTATTGCTTAATAATCTGTGAAGCAGTGCCCAACTATGACGATTCTGGCTCGGTTATTTCGTATATTACTGTTCAATGAATCATCTTTACGTATAATCTAGCTCAAGTAAGGCGGCAAATCCGCCCTGTTTTTTCAGCAACCTAAAAGTGAATATTGAAACAATGACCACATTTTGGATATTTATTACTCTTGTCGTAGTAATCAGTTTAATGCTGATTTGGGTACCACATTTTCGTCAGCAAAAAATGTTATCTGCTGAAGAATCAGGCGTGCGTAAGCAAACAAACTTAGAGCTATTTAATGAACGTGCAAGCGTTCTGGAAAAAGAACTCGAAGAAGGCTTACTTGATCAAGCAGAGTTCGATGCACTAAAAAAAGAACTCGAAATTGGCCTTCTACAAGATATGAAGCAAGAAGGCGATGATTCGCTTGATACGAAAATAAAAGCGAAAGGGATCTTATGGCCATCAGTGATGACTATTTGTCTTTTAGCTATTTCTGGATATTTCTATCAACAGCTTGGTGCATATAAAGAGATAGCTAATCCACCACAAGCTGAAGCAAGCCCGCACCAAGGTATGACGAACGAGCAAATCATGGCTCAACGCGTACAAATGATGGAGCAACAAGTTCAAGCAGATCCTGAAAATAGCCAAGCTTGGTTCAGTTTAGGTCATGCATATATTTCAGCTAATCAGTTTGATCATGCTATTGCATCATTTGATAAAGTAATGGAATTAGTTGGTACAGCTGCAGAGTTGCTTGGTCCTAAAGCGACAGCAATGTACTACAAAAATGGCCAACAAATGAATCCTCAGATCCAAGCGCTAGTAGATGAATCATTGGCGTTAGATCCACAGGATCCATCAACATTACTGCTTGTCGGTATGGATTCATTCTTTACAGCTGACTACCAAGCGGCGATTACGGCTTGGCAAACTATCTTAGATAGTGGACGTAGCGATATTGACCGCACAGCAGTAATGAATGCAATTGAATCAGCTAAAATGAGAATTTCTGCTGAAACAGGCGTTATGCCAAATGACAGTAACCATAACCCAATGTCACAAGGGACTTCAGCTAAGACTGTCGATGTTGAGATTGTTATTTCACCAGAGCTAGCTGATAAAGTCAGTTCAACTGACATGGTGTTTATCTTTGCTCGTTCAACTCAAGGCCCTAAAGTACCACTTGCAGCAACCAAAATTAGCGCAAACAGCCTACCTACTAAGGTCACATTAGATGATACAACGTCTATGGGTGGTGATGTTAAGTTAAGCAATGCAGAAAATGTCGAAATCATTGCAGTCTTGTCTAAACACGGTAGCGTTAAAGCTCAAACTGGTGACTTAAAAGGTGTTGTAGCTTCTGTAGAAGTCGGTAAAGAAGCGACTCTAACTTTAGATACTGTTGTACAGTAAATTAGTAATCTACTGAATGCGTACTAATTTGTACGCATAAAAAAACCGGCTATAGGCCGGTTTTTTTGAGTCTGCTAAATATTACTTAGACATAAACTCAATTGCTTTTTGGTAATCTTCATCTGTACAGTCAGTACACATGCCACCTGGTGGCATAGCGCCTTTACCTGTTTTAACAGTACCTACTAATGCATCCATACCAGTAGCTAAACGAGGCTCCCAAGCAGCGGCATCGTGTGCTTTTGGTGCACCAGCAACTCCCATGCTGTGACATACTTGACACGCTTTGTTATAAACAGCTTCGCCATCTTGAGCGAAAACGTTCGAAGACAAAGTCAATGCAGCAACTGCAGTCATTGCTAATAATTTTTTCATGTTCATCGTTCCTAAATGCAAATAAATTCAAAGCTCAATGCCACCTTTCAAGCAGGCAGACTTATTAAATCGTCATCAGATTACTACAAACTTCAATAAAACTCACCTTTTTGTGATAAGAATCTCACCTTCTCGTTCAAAATAAGACAATAAACCGATATACAGTAATATATTAGAGAATCATGAAAAAGTTCACATAAGATGTATTTTATTGGAACCACTTCAAATACCTAGCACATAGATGACTTGAATGCTAAACCCTTAATTGTGTTTATGTTAATATTCATTGTGTATTCATCCTCAACTCATTAACGAGGGCTAAGTGACAGACAGCAATCAACAGAAATCGTTAGTCAGGGCAAACGAATTAACTTGTATTCGTGAAGACCGCATTCTCTTTGATCAATTAAGTTTTGAAATTAATGCTGGTGACATTGTCCAAATCGAAGGTCCAAATGGTGCAGGTAAAACCAGTTTACTTCGTATAATTGCCGGATTGTCCCGACCTTACGCTGGCGAAATACAATACATTGATACCGACATTAACCAATGCCGTGACGAATTTAATGAAGACTTACTTTATCTTGGTCATTTAGCAGGTGTTAAAAGTGAGTTAACAGCAGATGAAAACCTTAACTTCAATTTAAGGTTAAGCGGGTATGATGACTTTGATAGTTATGATTTACTCGCAAAAGTTAATCTAGGCGGCTTCGAAGAGGCACTTGCTGGACATTTATCAGCAGGCCAACACAGAAGAACTGCACTAGCACGCCTTTGGCACACTAATTGTCGCATTTGGATTTTAGATGAACCATTTACAGCAATTGATAAAAAAGGTGTGGAAGAGTTGGAACAATTGTTTATCGAACATACTCAAAGAGGTGGCTGCGTAATCATGACCACTCACCAAGACATGAGTCTGATAACCGATGATGTCCTTCGCAAGATCAAATTAGACTATCGTTTCGTATAAGGTACAACAATGAAAAGAGGCATCAGTTACACTCAAGCATTCCTGACATTGTTGCAACGGGATTTAAAAATTGCGGTCAGGCATCGTGGCGATATTTTCAATCCGCTATTATTTTTCGTTTTAGTTGTCACCTTATTCCCATTAGGGATAGGCCCAGAACCTCAGGTTCTTTCTAGAGTTGCACCTGGCATTATCTGGGTTGCAGCGCTACTGGCTTCGATGTTATCACTAGAACGATTATTTAAAGCAGATTTTAATGACGGTAGTTTAGAGCAAATGCTGTTAAGTCCACAGCCTTTGCCTATATTAGTATTATCAAAAGTATTGGCTCACTGGATTTTAACTGGTGTACCATTGATTTTGGTAGCACCACTATTAGCAGTATTGTTGCATTTAGAAAGCAATAGCTATACTGCACTGATACTCACCTTAACAGTGGGAACCCCAGTGCTTTCGCTTCTAGGAGCTATCGGTGTTGCATTAACCGTAGGTTTGAGAAAAGGCGGTGTATTACTTAGCTTGCTAATTTTACCGCTTTATATACCCGTTTTAATCTTTGCAACTAGTGCTATAGATGCAGCAGGATTAAATTTACCTTATACCGGACAACTTGCCATTATTGGTGCAATGTTGGTCGGATCATTAATTATGGCACCATTTGCTATTGGTGCATCATTACGAGTGAGTACAAACTGATATGTGGAAATGGCTTCATTCTTACGCTGATCCAGAGCGTGCATATAAATTAGCAGGAACACTATTACCTTGGTTTGCTTTTTCAGCCATATTGCTGATCAGTGTTGGTACTATTTGGGGCATGTTGTTTGCGCCAATGGATTACCAACAAGGTGAAAGTTTCCGAATTATCTATATCCATGTACCAGCGGCTTCAATGTCAATGGCTGCATACATGGCTATGGCATCAGCTTCATTCGTTGGCATTGTATGGCAAATTAAGACTGCTGACTGGGTTGCTGCTTCAATTGCACCAATTGGTGCAGTCATTACCTTCATCGCATTATTAACGGGTGCATCATGGGGTAAACCTATGTGGGGCACTTGGTGGGTATGGGATGCGCGCTTAACTTCAGAATTAGTTCTACTATTCTTATATCTAGGTGTCATTTCACTATATGCATCTTTTGAAGATAAAGTACTAGCAGCTCGTGCAGCTGGTATTCTAGCAATTGTCGGCGTCATTAATATTCCAATTATTAAGTACTCGGTTGATTGGTGGAGTAGCTTGCATCAGCCTGCAACGATTAAAATTACCGAAAAATCTGCAATGCCGATGGAAATGCTTGCACCACTGCTAATCAATATCTTTGGTTTCGGTCTAATGATTGGTGCAATAACATTAGTGCGCTACAAAGCTGAAATTTTAGCTAGAAATGGTATGCGCCCTTGGGTAAGAGAATTAGCTAAAGCGGAGGCATCGAAATGATACAATTCGAATCTTTTTCAGAATTTTTAAACATGGGCGGCTATGCTTTTTATGTATGGCTGTCATACGGTGTTACGTTCGGCAGTTTAGGAATCTTATTATTCTTAAGCCTTCGCCAAAAAAGAAAGTCTTACTGGAAATCGCTAAAAAGATGGAAAGAGAAGACCGCCTAAAAGAAACTAGGAGTAGTAGATAGTGAACTCAAGACGTAAAAAAAGACTCACACTTGCCGTTGCATTGATTGCTGGTGTTGCTGGTATTGCTTCATTGCTATTATATGCACTTAACTCAAACTTGAACTTATTCTTTACTCCATATGAAATCGTCAATGGTAAGAAGGATACAGGTGAGAAACCGGAAATCGGCCAACGCATTCGAGTTGGTGGCATGGTAACAGAAGGAACCATGGTTCGTGACCCAAATAGCTTACATGTAGAGTTTGAAATTCATGATGCCTTTGGTGGTGCAATTACTGTCACTTTTGATGACCTATTGCCTGACTTATTCCGTGAAGGGCAAGGTATCGTTGCACAAGGTGTGTTGATTAGCGAAGACACTATTGAAGCTACAGAAGTGCTCGCTAAGCATGATGAAAACTATATGCCGCCTGAAGTCGCTGAAGCAATGGGTAAGACCCATGAAAAGCTAGACTATTCAGAACAGAAGCAGACCGAAGGTTATAAATACCAATAATCTCGTTTGAATAATAAAATGCCAATCACATGATTGGCATTTTTTTGGCTTAAATTTGGTACTCGTTCAGTTTACTTGCACATATAGGTTCATGACTCAGAGAACTGATTATTAGAACTATCAAAGCTATGAACTAAGTTAGAGAGCTAGTGAGCCCGTTAGCCAGTTAGCCAGTTAGCCAGTTAGCCAGTTAGCCAGTTAGCCAGTTAGCCAGTTAGCCAGTTAGCCAGTTAGCCAGTTAGCCAGTTAGCCAGTTAGCCAGTTAGCCAGTTAGCCAGTTAGCCAGTTAGCCAGTTAGCCAGTTAGCCAGTTAGCCAGTTAGCCAGTTAGCCAGTTAGCCAGTTAGCCAGTTAGCCAGTGCTAGCAAAGCAGCTTGAATAAGGTATGCAAGAATTAATGTGTGGAATTGATTAAATATGAAATGAAAGTATTAATTTTAGATATAAAAAAACCGAGCCTAAGCTCGGTTTTTTAAGTGAGTAATTAATAATTACTCAGCAGCTTCAACTTCAACAGCTTCAGCAGCTTCAGGACGACCTACTAATTCGATGAAAGCCATTGGAGCTTTATCACCGGTACGTAGACCGCACTTTAGAATACGAGTGTAACCACCAGGACGTTCCTGGAAGCGTGGACCCAATTCTGTGAATAACTTACCTACAACTTCAGCGTCGCGGGTACGAGCAAAAGCTAAACGGCGATTTGCAACGCTGTCTACTTTAGCTAGTGTTATCAGAGGCTCAACTACGCGGCGCAGTTCTTTCGCTTTAGCTACAGTCGTCTTGATGATCTCATGACGGACTAATGAGCTAGCCATGTTACGAAACATAGCTTGGCGATGACTGCTGTTGCGGTTTAGTTGACGACCACTCTTACGATGGCGCATGACCTAATCCTTATAATCTTTAATCTTGTACTAACCTGGGACTTATAGGTCGTCTGCTAAACTAGCTGGAGGCCAGTTTTCTAGACGCATACCTAAAGATAGTCCGCGAGACGCTAATACATCCTTAATTTCAGTAAGAGATTTCTTACCTAAATTAGGAGTCTTGAGCAACTCAACTTCAGTGCGCTGTACGAGATCTCCGATGTAATGAATCGCTTCAGCCTTCAAACAGTTGGCTGAACGTACAGTTAGCTCTAAATCGTCGACAGGACGCAACAGAATCGGATCAAATTCCGGTTTCTCTTCGACAACGGCTGTTTCGGTAACATCACGTAATTCAACAAACGCATCTAACTGTTCAGCTAGAATTGTTGCAGAACGACGAATGGCTTCCTCAGGATCGATAGTACCATTAGTGGTCATATCAATAACGAGTTTATCCAAATCAGTACGTTGTTCAACACGTGCTGCTTCTACATTGTAAGCAATGCGAGCAACAGGTGAGAATGAAGCATCAACCAACAAACGACCGATTGGGCGATCATCGTCTTCAGTTTGTGCACGAGCCGAAGCTGGTACATAACCACGACCACGCTCAACGCGGATACGCATGCTGATATCATTGTTACCAGTCAAATGACAGATAACATGATCAGGATTCATGATGGTTACATCGCCATCATGAGTGATATCTGCTGCAGTAACAGGGCCTGTGCCTGACTTACTTAACGTAAGTAAAGCTTCATCTTTACCCTCGATGTTTACTGCTAGACCTTTAAGGTTAAGCAATATCTCTAGGATATCTTCTTGAACGCCTTCCTTACTGCTGTATTCATGCAATACACCGTCGATTTCGACTTCTGTAACTGCACAGCCAGGCATAGACGACAATAAGATTCGACGCAACGCGTTGCCTAATGTGTGACCAAAACCACGTTCTAGTGGCTCTAGCGTAACCTTGGCACGAGTTGGGTTAACCTGCTCTATGTCAACGAGACGCGGTTTAAGAAATTCTGTAACAGAACCCTGCATTGTGTCCTCTCTTGTTTGTTAGCCTTACTTAGAGTAAAGCTCGACGATCAGCTGTTCGTTAATATCCGCAGACAAGTCGCTACGTTCTGGTAGACGCTTGAAAGCACCTTCCATTTTAGCGCTGTCGACTTCTACCCATGTAGGCTTTTCGCGTTGACCAGCCACTTCTAAAGACGCTTTGATACGTGCTTGAGTGCGTGACTTTTCACGGATGCTTACAACATCATTCGCAGACACTTTGAATGACGGAATGTTAACAACACGACCGTTAACCACGATTGATTTGTGGCTTACTAATTGACGTGATTCTGCACGAGTCGCACCAAAACCCATACGATAAACAACGTTATCTAAACGAGTTTCTAAAAGACCAAGTAGGTTTTCACCAGTGTTGCCTTTTAGACGTGCGGCTTCTTTGTAGTAGTTACGGAATTGCTTTTCTAGCACACCGTACATACGACGAACTTTTTGTTTCTCGCGTAGCTGTAAACCGTACTCTGATAAACGTGGCTTACGAGCGCCATGTTGACCAGGTGCAGCTTCAAGCTTACACTTCGAATCGATTGCTCTCACACCGCTTTTTAGGAAAAGGTCTGTACCTTCTCTGCGGCTGAGCTTGAGCTTAGGACCCAAGTATCTTGCCATGATCTTTCTCCAACTATCCTATATACGCAGTGTTATACACGACGCTTTTTAGGTGGGCGACAGCCATTATGAGGGATAGGTGTCACATCGGTAATGTTGGTAATTTTGTAACCAACAGCATTCAGCGCACGGATGGCTGATTCACGACCTGGACCTGGACCCTTTACGAAAACTTCAAGGTTTTTAACACCGTAGTCTTGAGCAGCAATACCTGCACGCTCAGCAGCAACCTGCGCAGCGAATGGTGTAGATTTACGTGAACCACGGAAACCTGAACCACCTGAGGTAGCCCATGACAACGCATTACCTTGACGATCTGTAATGGTGACAATTGTGTTGTTGAAAGATGCATGGATATGAGCCATACCATCTGCAACCTGTTTACGTACGCGCTTACGCGGAGAACGTGACGGAACTTTAGCCATTTTGGTTTACCTTCCCGTTACTTTCTAATTGGTTTACGTGGACCTTTACGCGTACGCGCATTGGTCTTAGTACGTTGCCCACGAAGAGGCAGGCTACGACGATGGCGGAGACCACGATAACAACCAAGATCCATAAGACGCTTGATGTTCATTGAAATCTCACGACGTAAGTCACCCTCTACTGAGTATTTGGCAACTTCTTCGCGTAGAATATCTATTTGAGCTTCGCTCAATTCCTTGATCTTAGCATCTTCAGCGATTGAAGTAGCTGCGCAGATTGCTCTAGCGCGTGTACGTCCAATACCAAAGATAGCAGTCAATGCGATGACTGTATGCTTTTGATCAGGAATGTTAATGCCAGCGATACGGGCCACTATGCACTCCTTAAATGTTAAAGGCCAACTGCGAAAAGCCCGAAAGGATACTCGACAGTCGACAAATTTGCAAACATTATTTGCTCAGCTCAATATTGAGCTGAGCAAATATCTTTTTTAGCCTTGACGCTGTTTGTGTTTTGGTTCAACACAAATCACACGTACAACGCCACTACGCTTGACGATCTTGCAATTACGGCAGATCTTCTTCACGGAAGCTCGAACTTTCATTTCATCACTCCGTTAAAGCAACTAGCGACCAAAGCGATCTAAATTCGCTTTGTTTACTAAGTTAGCTTTCTTCATCACAGACTCATATTGATGTGACATCATATGGGTCTGAACCTGAGCCATGAAGTCCATGATTACGACTACAATGATTAGTAGTGAAGTACCGCCAAAATAGAACTGTACTTTCCACGCAATTAACATGAACTCCGGAATTAAGCAGATAAAGGTAATGTAAATCGCGCCTGCTAATGTCAAGCGGGTCATTACTTTATCAATGTAACGCGAAGTCTGTTCTCCAGGACGAATCCCAGGAATGAACGCACCACTCTTCTTCAAGTTATCAGCTGTCTCACGCGGGTTAAACACCAACGCAGTATAGAAGAAACAGAAGAAAACGATAGCTGTTGCATACAATAATGAATACAGCGGTTGTCCTGGTGACACAGCTAAAGCGAAATCGCTTAACCATGACATAGACTCATTTTGTCCAAACCACTGAGCCAGTGTGCCTGGGAACAAAATTATGCTGGATGCAAAAATTGGTGGAATCACACCCGCCATATTAACTTTAAGTGGTAAATGTGTACTTTGCGCAGCAAACACCTTACGGCCTTGTTGACGCTTTGCGTAGTTAACGACGATACGACGTTGACCACGTTCTACAAATACTACCAAATAAGTTACAGCAAATACGATTACCGCTAATAACAACAGTACCAGTACATTCAAATCACCTTGACGAGCTTGTTCAGCCGTTTGGCCGATAGCAGAAGGTAATCCAGCAACAATACCTGCGAAAATTAATATCGAGATACCATTACCAATACCACGCTCGGTAATTTGTTCACCTAGCCACATTAGGAACATCGTTCCTGTTACTAAGCTGACAACTGCTACAAAGTAAAAACCAAATCCTACATTGGCAACTAGGCCAGGTACTAGGCTTGGTAAACCTGTCGCGATACCGATTGATTGGAGTGTACCCAACACAAGCGTTCCGTATCTTGTGTATTGACTAATTTTCTTTCTTCCTGACTCGCCTTCTTTTTTCAATTCAGCAAGGGCAGGATGAACTACAGTCAATAACTGCATGATAATCGATGCCGAAATATACGGCATGATACCAAGAGCAAAGATAGAAGCACGCTCTAAAGCACCACCCGAGAACATGTTAAACATGCCTAGGATGGTATCTTTTTGTTGAGCAAACAACTCTGCTAACACAGCTGCGTCAATACCAGGAATTGGCACAAACGAACCGGCTCTAAAGACGATAATCGCACCAATCACGAACAGGAGACGAGTTTTCAATTCTGATAAACCGCCTTTCGCGCTTTTTAAATCAAGTCCTGGTTTTGCCATCGACGTATTATTCCTCGATCTTACCGCCGGCAGCTTCAATAGCTGCACGAGCACCTTTGGTTACCTTCAGACCTTTTACGGTCACTGGGCGTTCAATGGTACCTGAAAGAACGATTTTCGCAAACTGTATGTTGCGAGTAATTACGTTCGCATCTTTCAGAGCGTTCAGGTCGATAACATCACCGTTAACTTTTGCTAGTTCGAGTAAACGAACTTCAGCTGAAACCAAAGCTTTGCGCGAGGTAAAACCGAACTTAGGTAAACGGATTTTAAGTGGCATTTGACCACCTTCAAAACCGATACGCACACCGCCGCCAGAACGAGACTTTTGTCCCTTGTGACCACGACCTGCAGTTTTACCTAAACCAGAACCAATACCACGACCTACACGCTTAGGAGCAGATTTAGAACCTGCTGCTGGAGATAGAGTATTTAAACGCATTATTAATCCTCCACCTTAACCATGTAGTAAACTTTATTAACCATACCGCGAACCGAAGGAGTATCTTCAAGTTCAACAGTGTGGCCAATACGTCTTAGGCCTAGACCTAATAAACAGGCACGGTGCTTTGGCAAACGACCAATGGCACTCTTTGTCTGTGTTACTTTAAACGTTTTAGTAGCCATGGTGCATTAACCTCGAATTTCATCAACATTCAGGCCACGCTTAGCTGCAATTTGTGATGGTGACTTCATGTGCACCAACGCATCTACAGTTGCGCGAACGATGTTGATCGGGTTAGTAGAACCGTATGCTTTAGACAGTACGTTATGAACGCCTGCAACTTCCAATACGGCACGCATTGCGCCACCGGCGATAATACCGGTACCTTCCGATGCTGGTTGCATGTAAACACGCGAACCAGTGTGGCGACCTTTAACTGGGTGATGCAAAGTACCACCATTCAGTTCTACAGTTACCATGTTACGGCGGGCTTTTTCCATTGCTTTTTGAATAGCAGCTGGAACTTCGCGCGCTTTACCATAGCCATAGCCAATCTTACCATTACCATCACCTACCACTGTTAGTGCGGTGAAGCTAAAGATACGACCACCTTTAACTACTTTAGAAACACGATTAACTGCAATTAATTTCTCTTGCAAATCGTCTTTCTGCTGAGCTTCTAATTTAGCCATTTTTATAACCCCTTAGAATTTCAGGCCAGCTTCACGAGCTGCGTCAGCTAGTGCTGCTACGCGTCCGTGATACTTGAAACCAGAACGGTCGAATGCAACTGTTGTTACACCTTTTTCGATCGCACGCTCAGCAACAGTTTTACCTACTGCTTTAGCCGCGTCTACGTTACCGGTACTCTTCAGTAGTTCTTTAACCGCTTTCTCAACGGTTGAAGCAACTGCCACCACCTGAGCTTCAGGATTAATAACCTGAGCATAAATGTGACGCGGTGTACGATGTACAACCAGACGGTTCACGCCCAGCTCTTGGATCTTCTTACGAGCGCGAGTAGCGCGGCGTAAGCGAGATGTTTTCTTATCCATATCGCGTTACCTACTTCTTCTTAGCCTCTTTACGGCGTACTTGTTCGTCTGCATAGCGAACACCTTTACCTTTATAAGGCTCAGGTGGACGGTATCCACGAATCTCAGCAGCGACCTGACCAACTAACTGCTTATCAACACCCGAAAGTACGATATCAGTTTGGCTAGGACACTCTGCAGTAACACCTGCGGGCAGTTTGTGAACCAATGGATGTGAGAAACCTAAAGTAAGGTCAAGGTCTTTACCAGCAACTTTTGCACGGTAACCAACACCAATTAACTTTAATTTCTTAACAAATCCTTCAGAAACACCAACAACCATGTTATTTACTAGTGCACGAGCTGTACCAGCTTGAGCCCAAGCGTTAGCAACGCCTTCAACTGGACCAAACGTTAATACGCCGTTTTCTAGAACAACACTTACCGCATTGTTGATTACTCGAGTCAAACTACCTTTAGCACCTTTTACGGTAATAGTTTGTTCGTTTAAGGTCACCTCTACGCCGGCAGGAATAGACACTGGTGCTTTTGCTACACGTGACATACCTAGCTCCTTACGCTACGTAGCAGATAACCTCACCACCCATGCCATTTAGGCGGGCAGCACGATCGGTCATCAAGCCTTTAGAAGTGGACACAATTGCGACACCCAGACCGCCCATCACCTTAGGAAGTTCGTTTTTACCTTTGTAAATACGAAGACCTGGGCGAGATACGCGCTGGATAGTCTCAACGACTGGTTTGCCTTGGAAATACTTTAAAGTGATTTCTAATTCAGGCTTGGCTTCTTCTGCTACGGCGTAGTCAGTAATATAACCTTCGTCTTTAAGTAATTTCGCAATTGCTACTTTTAACTTAGCTGAAGGCATCGTTACCGATACTTTGTTAGCAGCTTGGCCGTTACGAATACGTGTTAACATATCCGCAATAGGATCTTGCATGCTCATATTAGCTTACTCCGTGACAAGTGCTTACCAGCTGGCCTTACGCAGACCAGGAACTTCACCACGCATAGTTGCTTCACGTAGTTTAATACGGCTAAGACCGAATTTACGTAGAACACCATGTGGGCGACCAGTTTGATTACAACGGTTACGCTGACGCGACGCGCTAGAATCACGAGGTAGAGCTTGTAACTTAAGTACAGCATCCCAACGATCTTCTTCAGAAGTATCAGGAGCGCTGATTAAAGCCTTAAGTGCTAAACGCTTTTCAGCATATTTAGCTACGAGCTGTGCACGCTTTGCTTCACGTGCTTTCATAGATGATTTTGCCATTATGCTACCCTTATTTCTTGAATGGGAAGTTAAATGCGTCTAACAAAGCACGACCTTCTTCATCATTCTTCGCAGTAGTAGTGATAACAATATCCATACCACGAATCTTATCGATTTTATCATAATCGATTTCTGGGAAGATGATTTGCTCACGCACACCCATTGCGTAGTTACCACGACCGTCAAACGCTTTTGCGCTTAGGCCACGGAAGTCACGAATACGTGGGATTGCAATGTCAACTAAACGCTCTAAAAATTCCCACATACGCTCACCGCGTAGGGTAACTTTACAGCCAATAGGGTAGCCTTCACGGATTTTAAAACCAGCAACTGATTTACGTGCAACAGTTACAACTGGTTTTTGACCAGCGATTGCAGTCATGTCACGAAGCGCATGCTCCATAACTTTTTTGTCTGCAACTGCTTCGCCTACACCCATGTTAAGGGTGATTTTTTCAATCCGAGGGACTTGCATGACACTGGTATAGCCGAACTTTTTAGAAAGTTCTGCAATAACAGTCTCTTGATATTTATCATGCAGTTTCGCCATCGTTTACTCCGTTTACTTAATGAGTTCACTATTCGATTTAAAGAAACGGACTTTTTTGCCGTCTTCGAATCGGAAACCAACACGATCTGCCTTGCCTGTGGCTTGGTTAAAGATCGCTACGTTTGATGCTTGTATCGGTGCTTCTTTCTCGATAACGCCGCCAGTTACGCCCAATTGTGGGTTTGGCTTTTGGTGTTTTTTAACAAGATTGATGCCTTCAACAATCAACTTACCAGTAGGTAGGACTTGAGAAACTTTTGCGCGTTTACCCTTGTCTTTACCTGCTAGTACAATTACTTCGTCTTCACGACGGATTTTAGCTGCCATTTTGAAGCTCCTTACAGTACTTCTGGTGCCAGAGAGACGATTTTCATAAACTGCTCGGTACGCAATTCACGTGTCACTGGTCCAAAAATACGAGTACCAATCGGTGCAAGGTTTGCGTTAAGCAAAACTGCTGCATTCCGATCGAAGCGAATGACAGAACCATCTGGACGACGTACGCCTTTCTTAGTACGGACTACCACCGCGTTATATACATCACCTTTCTTCGCTTTAGCGCGAGGAATTGCTTCTTTTACAGAAACCTTGATGACGTCGCCGATACCGGCATAACGACGATGAGAGCCACCCAAGACCTTAATACACTGAACTCTACGAGCGCCACTGTTACACGCGACGTCTAGAGTCGATTGCATTTGGATCATTTTAAGTGCTCCGCTATCGTTACTACACAAATCCCAACATTGGGATCATCATTTCGACCATTTTATAAACTAACTTGTAAATTAATTAGGTTAACCTAACTGACAACAATTTAGTCAAAAATGGCGCGCAAGTATAACACCAATATTTTGGATTGCATAGCAGAAAAAAACAAACGGCCCCAATCTTTGGAGCCGTTTACCATAACCTAATGAAAAATTAGGCCTTTGTTACTACTTCAACTAGTGTCCAAGACTTAGTCTTAGAAAGAGGACGACACTGACTAATAGTCACTACGTCACCTTCATTACACTGATTTGTTTCGTCATGTGCATGGATCTTAGTTGTACGCTTAATGTACTTCCCATAAATAGGATGTTTCACTTGGCGTGCAATAGCAACAGTAATAGACTTGTCCATTTTGTTGCTAAGTACTCGACCTTGCAAAGTACGGATTTTATCAGACATTACGCACCTGCCTTAGAAGTAATAATGGTCTTAACACGTGCAATGTTACGACGCACTAATTTCAATTGATTCGTTTGAGTCAACTGACCAGTAGCGTGTTGCATACGCAGGTTAAACTGCTCACGCAGCAGACCAAGTAGTTCAGCGTTAAGTTCTTCAACGCTCTTTTCTCTTAGTTCGCTCGCTTTCATTACATCACCGTCTTAGTTACGAAGGTAGTCTTAATAGGAAGCTTGGCAGATGCTAAAGCAAACGCTTCACGCGCTAACTCTTCAGATACACCATTCATCTCATAAAGAACCTTACCAGGTTGAATCTGACATACCCAGTATTCAACGTTACCTTTACCTTTACCCATACGCACTTCAAGAGGCTTAGAGGTAATTGGCTTGTCAGGGAAAACTCGAATCCAAATTTGTCCTTGACGTTTAATGTGACGTGTCATGGCACGACGTGCAGATTCGATTTGACGTGCAGTTAAACGGCCACGGCCGACTGCTTTCAAACCGAAAGTACCAAAGCTAACTTCAGTACCGTTCGCTAGACCACGGTTGCGGCCTTTGAACATCTTGCGAAACTTCATACGTTTAGGTTGCAGCATTAAAGTTTCTCCTATTTACCACGAGGCTTGCGCTTAGGCTGCTGCTTCGGCTCTTCTAATGCTGGGATGATACCGTCTAGAACTTCGCCTTTGAAGATCCAAACTTTAACACCAATCACACCGTATTGAGTGTGACTTTCAGAAGTAGAATAGTCGATATCAGCACGTAAGGTATGTAGAGGTACACGACCTTCACGATACCATTCAGAACGTGCGATTTCAGCACCGCCTAGACGGCCGCTCACTTCAACTTTGATACCTTGAGCACCAATGCGCATTGCGTTTTGAACTGCACGCTTCATAGCGCGACGGAACATAACGCGACGCTCTAATTGCTGTGCAATACTGTCAGCAACAAGCTTTGCGTCTAACTCAGGCTTGCGGATCTCAGCGATGTTGATTTGAGCAGTAGTGCCTGTAATTTTAGATACATATGCACGTAATACTTCAACGTCTTCACCTTTCTTACCAATCACAACACCTGGACGGGCAGTGTGAATAGTAACGCGGATGCTCTTCGCAGGACGCTCGATAACGATTTTAGATACTGATGCAGCCTTCAATTTCTCAGTGAGATATTGACGAACTTCCCAGTCGCTGTGCAGGTTATTTGCATAATCTGCTTTATCGGCGTACCAAGTAGAGATCCAAGGCTTTGTGATACCCAGACGGATACCATTAGGATGTACTTTCTGTCCCATTGCTCTCTTCTCCTAGCGATCTGATACAACCACAGTAATGTGGCTGGTACGCTTCATGATACGATCAGCGCGGCCTTTGGCACGAGGCATGATGCGCTTCATTGTTGGTGCTTCGTCAACGAAGACTTTACCAACTTTAAGCTCATCGATATCTGCACCTTCGTTGTGTTCGGCGTTTGCGATAGCTGAGTCTAGTACTTTTTTAACCAGTACGGCGGCTTTCTTAGGGCTGAAGGTCAAAATCTCAAGTGCCTTAGAAACAGGCAATCCTCGAATTTGATCAGCAACTAGACGGGCCTTCTGCGCAGACGTACGGGCGTAACGATGTTTAGCTAAAACTTCCATCTTATGTCTCCCGTATTAACGCTTCTTCGCTTTCTTATCTGCAGCATGGCCGCGATAAGTGCGAGTTGGTGAAAATTCACCAAGCTTATGACCGATCATTTCGTCAGTTACGAACACAGGTACGTGCTGACGACCATTATGGACAGCGATGGTCAACCCAATCATATTTGGGATGATCATTGAGCGACGAGACCAAGTCTTAATTGGCTTTTTGTCTCCCGCTTCCATCGCTTTCTCTACCTTCTTCAGCAAGTGTAGGTCAATGAAAGGACCTTTCTTGAGAGAACGTGGCATGGGCGAATCCTCTTACTATTTATTACGACGACGTACAATGTACTTGTCGGTGAGCTTATTACTACGAGTTTTATAACCCTTAGTTGGCACACCCCATGGACTCACTGGGTGACGTCCACCAGAAGTACGGCCTTCACCACCACCATGTGGATGGTCAACCGGGTTCATTGCAACACCACGAACTGTAGGGCGTACGCCTCTCCAGCGTTTAGCACCTGCTTTACCTAACTGGCGTAGCATGTGCTCAGCGTTACCAACTTCACCGAATGTTGCACGACAATCAACTGGTACTTTACGCATTTCGCCAGAGCGAAGACGTAGAGTTGCATATTGGTTATCACGAGCAACAACTTGAACATAAGCACCAGCTGAACGCGCGATTTGAGCACCTTTACCAGGCTTCATTTCTACTGCGTGCACAACACTACCCACTGGGATGTTGCGAAGCGGCATTGCGTTACCAGTTTTGATGTCTGCATCCAAACCAGATTGGATTGCGTCACCAGCTTGCATACCTTTAGCAGCAAGGATGTAACGACGCTCACCGTCTGCGTATAGTACTAACGCGATGTTAGCTGTACGGTTCGGATCATACTCAAGACGTTCGATTTTTGCAGGGATACCGTCTTTATTGCGTTTGAAGTCAATAATACGGTAATGCTGCTTGTGTCCACCACCTACGTGACGAACAGTGATACGACCAGTATTGTTACGGCCACCACTTTTAGATTTCTTAGCCAACAGGCCTGCAAAAGGTTTCCCTTTATGCAAGTCGCTGTTCACCACTTTAACAACGTGGCGACGACCTGGAGAGGTTGGCTTACACTTAATAACTGCCATGATAATTCTCCTTTGCTTACTCAGCGCCGCCAACGAAATCGATGTCAGCACCAGCAGCTAAAGTTACATAGGCTTTTTTCCAATCGCTACGACGACCAACACGGCCACCAGTGCGCTTAGTTTTACCTTTGTTTACCAAAGTGCGGACACTATCAACTTCAACTTCAAAAAGCTTCGCTACAGCAGCTTTAATCTCTGCTTTAGTCGCATCGATTGCTACGCGGAAAACTACAGTGTTGTTTTTCTCAGCAAGCACAGTGCTCTTTTCAGAGATATGTGGAGCAAGAATAACTTTTAGCAAACGTTCTTCGGTGATCATGCTAGCATCTCCTCGATTTGCTTCACTGCATCAGCAGTAACAAGAACAGTGTTAAACGCGATTAGACTAACTGGGTCAAGACCCGCTACGTCACGTACGTCAACCTTGTATAAGTTGCGTGCTGCTAAGAATAAATTCTCATCAACATCTGCAGTAACAATTAGAACGTCTTCTAAGTTCATTTCTTTTAGTTTAGCTTTCAGCTCTTTAGTTTTAGGAGCTTCAACACCAAAAGATTCAACAACGACTAAACGCTCTTGACGTACCAATTCAGAAAGAATGCTTTTTAAAGCACCACGGTACATCTTTTTGTTAACTTTTTGGCTGTGATCTTGAGTTTTAGCAGCGAATGTTACGCCACCGCCACGCCAGATCGGGCCTTTAACACTACCGGCACGAGCACGGCCAGTGCCTTTCTGGCGCCAAGGCTTTTTGCCTGAGCCAGTTACTTCCGCACGAGTCTGTTGAGCACGAGTGCCCTGACGCGCGTTTGCAGCGTAAGCTACAACTACCTGATGAACCAATGCCTCGTTAAAGTCACGGCCGAAGGTAGTTTCGGAAACTTCAAGAGCGCTTTGCGCGTCTTTCAATACCAATTCCATTACTATCTCCTCAGACCTATGCTTTAACGGCTGGCTTGATAATCAAGTCACCATTGGTAGCGCCAGGAACAGCACCTTTTACCAATAACAAGTTACGCTCTGCATCTACACGTACAACGTCTAGATTTTGAGTAGTGACTTGCTCGGCACCCATGTGGCCAGACATTTTCTTACCTTTGAAAACGCGACCAGGTGTCTGGTTTTGACCGATAGAACCATTAGATCTATGAGCCAAAGAGTTACCATGTGTCATATCTTGAGCGTGGAAGTTCCAGCGTTTAATACCGCCTTGGAAGCCCTTACCTTTAGATTGACCAGTAACATCAACTTTCGCTGTATCAGCAAAGATATCAACGTTAAGTTCAGCACCTACTTCAATGCCTTCACACTCACCATCTGCCAAACGCAATTCCCATAAGCCACGACCAGCTTCTACGCCGCTCTTAGCAAAATGACCTGCTTCTGGTTTGGTGATGCGATTGGCTTTTTTGGTACCAGTAGTTACTTGAAGAGCACGGTATCCGTCAGTTTCTAAAGTTTTCACTTGAGTAACACGGTTACCAGCAATTTCAATTACTGTTACAGGGATTGAAGCGCCATCTTCTGTGAAGATGCGAGTCATACCCACTTTACGACCAATAAGACCGATAGCCATCTTTCAAACCTCTTCTAAGGATCTCAATTAACCTAAGCTAATTTGAACGTCGACACCAGCGGCAAGATCTAAACGCATTAATGCGTCTACAGTCTTTTCAGTTGGCTCTACGATGTCAACTAAGCGCTTGTGAGTACGAATTTCGTATTGGTCACGAGCGTCTTTGTTGACGTGCGGAGAAGTCAAAATGGTATAACGTTCTTTACGCGTAGGAAGTGGAATAGGACCACGAACCTGTGCGCCTGTACGCTTAGCAGTTTCAACGATTTCCGCTGTTGATTGATCGATCAGACGATGATCAAATCCTTTCAAGCGGATACGGATTCTTTGGTTCTGCATTGACCAGAGCTCCTAAAATGCACACATAAAAAATCACCCTCTAGCTTCTTCCCATTGGAAAAGCAGAGCGAGATGATTTAACCGTAGACTCCCAATCGGAGTCAATTATGAAAATGAATAACCCTTATGGTTAAACATTATATTACACTGTCTAGGACAGCGAAGGGGAATTATACAGATATCAGATGAGAGATCAACCCCTTCGAACAAAAACTCTTCAATCTAGTTAGTTTGTTCAAGGCGGTGGATTTTACACAGTTCAATTTAAAAAGCAACAGAAACAAAAAAGGAAGCCGAAGCTTCCTTTTTAATGTGTTAACTAACTTCGCTATTAAGCAACGATTTTAGCTACAACACCAGCACCAACTGTACGGCCACCTTCACGGATAGCGAAACGTAAACCGTCGTCCATCGCGATTGGGTAAATTAGAGTAACAACCATCTTGATGTTGTCACCTGGCATTACCATTTCAACGCCTTCTGGAAGCTCGATAGTACCAGTTACGTCAGTTGTACGGAAGTAGAACTGTGGACGGTAGCCTTTGAAGAATGGAGTGTGACGTCCGCCTTCTTCTTTGCTTAACACGTATACTTCTGATTCGAATGTAGTGTGAGGAGTGATTGTACCTGGCTTAGCAAGTACTTGACCACGTTCAACTTCATCACGCTTAGTACCACGTAATAAAACACCACAGTTCTCACCTGCACGACCTTCGTCAAGCAGCTTACGGAACATTTCAACACCAGTACAAGTCGTTTTAGTTGTGTCTTTAACACCAACGATTTCTACTTCGTCACCTACAGTGATGATACCGCGCTCTACACGACCAGTAACAACTGTACCACGACCTGAAATTGAGAATACATCTTCAATAGGTAGTAGGAAAGGCTTATCGATGTCACGCTCTGGCTCTGGGATGTAAGTATCTAGAGCTTCAGCAAGTTCGATGATTTTTGGTTCCCAAGCTGCATCGCCTTCAAGCGCTTTAAGAGCAGAACCTTGGATAACTGGTAAGTCATCACCTGGGAAGTCATATTCAGAAAGAAGTTCACGTACTTCCATTTCTACTAATTCAAGTAGCTCTTCATCATCAACCATGTCACATTTGTTCATGAATACGATAACGAAAGGTACACCAACCTGACGTGAAAGTAGGATGTGCTCACGAGTCTGTGGCATTGGGCCATCAGTTGCTGCTACTACTAAGATAGCACCGTCCATTTGTGCAGCACCAGTAATCATGTTTTTAACATAATCGGCGTGACCAGGACAATCTACGTGTGCGTAGTGACGTGTAGGCGTGTCATATTCGATGTGAGAAGTATTAATTGTAATACCACGCTCACGCTCTTCTGGAGCGTTATCGATTTGTGCGAAATCTTTAGTCTCACCGCCGTATGCTTTCGTCAATACTGCTGAGATAGCTGCTGTTAGAGTAGTTTTACCATGGTCAACGTGACCAATTGTACCCACGTTTACGTGTGGTTTACTACGTTCAAATTTTTCTTTAGCCACGATATATTCCTTTCTTTTCAGAAGTGCTCGATTACGAGCTATATAACATTAGTTAAACACCTAAAATTAGGTGCGTGATTCAATTATCGCATTTGCAATGTTTGATGGTGCATCAGCGTACTTAGCAAACTCCATTGAGTATGAAGCACGCCCCTGAGTTGCACTACGCAAGTCAGTTGCATAACCAAACATTTCTGATAGTGGAACCGTTGCATGAATGATTTTAACACCACCCAAGCCATCGTCCATTCCATCAATAACACCACGACGTCGGTTTAAGTCACCTACTACATCGCCCATATTACTTTCAGGAGTGGTAATTTCCACTTTCATTGTTGGTTCTAGTAACACAGGGCTTGCTTCAAGCGCACCCTTTTTAAAGCCCATTGAACCAGCTATTTTGAAAGCCATTTCATTCGAGTCCACATCATGATATGAACCATCAAATAAAGTCACTTTCACATCGAGCATAGGATAACCGGCTAAGACACCGTTTTTCATTTGCTCTTGAATACCTTTGTCTACTGATGGGATGAATTCACGAGGAACTGCACCACCAACAATTTCATTGACAAATTCGTAGCCTGCACCGTCTTCTAACGGTTCAATCTTCAGCCATACGTGACCATATTGACCACGCCCGCCTGATTGACGTACGAACTTACCTTCAACTTCTACTGATGAGCGAATCGTTTCACGATAGGCAACCTGAGGTTTACCTACGTTACACTCGACATTAAATTCGCGACGCATACGGTCAACGATAATATCTAAATGTAATTCACCCATGCCAGAAATCAATGTTTGAGCTGACTCTTCATCAGTTTCCACTCTAAAAGAAGGATCTTCTGCAGCTAGCTTTTGTAGTGCAATCCCCATTTTATCTTGGTCTGCTTTAGAGCGAGGCTCAACGGCAATGGTAATAACAGGTTCTGGAAACTCCATTCGCTCTAGAATCACTTTGTGATCGTTTGCGCAAAGAGTATCGCCAGTTGTCACTTCTTTTAGACCAATCGCCGCTGCAATATCACCTGCACGAACTTCTTTAAGCTCAGTACGGTCATTTGCATGCATTTGTACAATCCGGCCAACACGTTCACGTTTCTGTTTAACAGAATTATAAACCGCTGCACCCGACTCTAGTACGCCTGAATATACACGGATAAAGGTCAAAGTTCCAACAAATGGGTCAGTCGCAATTTTAAACGCTAATGCAGCAAATGGTGCATTATCGTCTGATGGGCGCTCTACTTCATTTTCGTTCTCGTCAACACCCTTAATAGCAGGCACTTCGATAGGAGCAGGAAGGTAGTCAACAACCGCATCCAAAACCGCTTGAACACCTTTGTTCTTAAATGCAGAACCACAAGTTGCTAATACGATTTCGTTGTTAATTGTGCGCTGACGTAATGCTTGCTTAATATCTGCTTCTGGTAATGTGCCTTCTTCAAGGTACTTTTCCATCAGTTCATCAGATGCTTCAGCAGCACTTTCCACTAGATACTCATGCATCTCTTCAGCCTTAGCTAAAAGATCTGCGGGAATTTCTTCATAAGTGAAAGTGGTTCCTTGATCTTCTTCAGACCAGTTAATCGCTTTCATCTTAATTAAATCAATAACCCCTTTGAAGTCCTCTTCTGCGCCAATATTCAATTGAATTGGAACACAAGTAGCACCTAAGCGATTACGGATTTGGTCGATAACACTATCAAAGTCAGCACCTGCACGGTCCATCTTATTGACGAACACCATACGAGGTACTTCATACTTGTTGGCTTGACGCCATACAGTCTCTGATTGAGGCTCTACGCCTGATGAACCGCAGAAAACAACTACAGCGCCATCTAGTACACGTAATGAACGCTCAACCTCAATAGTGAAGTCGACGTGACCAGGGGTATCGATGATATTAATACGATGTTCAGTGAATTGAGCTTCCATACCACGCCAAAAGGTGGTTACTGCAGCAGAAGTGATAGTAATACCACGTTCCTGCTCCTGTACCATCCAATCTGTCGTAGCAGCGCCGTCATGCACCTCACCGATTTTATGAGACAAACCGGTATAGAACAGAACACGTTCTGTTGTGGTAGTTTTACCTGCATCCACATGAGCAACAATACCAATATTACGGTAACGCTCAATTGGGGTTGTACGAGCCACTATTTATACCCTCTCAACTAAAGTTATCACTTTAGAAAATATCAACAATATGGAGCGAGCGAATGCCCGCTCCATCAAATTACCAACGGTAATGAGCAAAGGCTTTGTTAGCTTCAGCCATGCGATGCACGTCTTCACGCTTCTTAACAGCAGTACCTTTGTTTTCAGATGCATCTAGCATTTCACCTGCTAGACGTAGAGCCATAGATTTTTCACCACGCTTGCGAGCAGCTTCAACTAACCAGCGCATCGCTAGTGCGTTACGACGCACTGGACGAACTTCACATGGTACTTGATAAGTAGAACCACCAACACGACGAGATTTAACCTCGACTGAAGGGCGAACATTATCAAGAGCTGCTTCAAGGATAGTTAGATGATCTTCGCTTTTCTTTTCAGCGACAACATCTAATGCCTTGTAGATAATTTTTTCAGCAGTTGACTTTTTACCGTCAACCATAATGACGTTGATGAACTTGGCCAGCAACTCACTTTTAAACTTTGGATCTGGTAGGATTTTACGTTGTCCTACAACGCGACGTCTTGGCATAACAATTCTCCGTATGCTTCAGGTATTTCCAAAACTGGAATATTTTTAACTAGCTTGGCCTTACTTAAACGGACAAGTTATGACTTAGGACGCTTAGCACCGTACTTAGAACGGCCTTGGCGACGAGCACTAACGCCAGCACAATCTAATGCACCGCGGATAGTGTGGTAACGCACACCCGGTAAGTCTTTAACACGACCGCCACGGATTAGAATTACACTATGTTCCTGCAAGTTGTGACCTTCACCACCGATGTACGAAGTAACTTCGAAACCGTTAGTTAAGCGAACACGTGCTACTTTACGTAGAGCAGAGTTAGGTTTTTTAGGTGTTGTAGTGTACACACGAGTACAAACACCACGTTTTTGTGGACACGCATTTAACGCTGGCACATTAGTCTTTTCGACTTTTGGCGAGCGTGGCTTACGTACCAACTGGTTTACAGTTGCCATGAATAGCTCCGTTCAGTTGAATAATCTCAACAATTTTGTGTGAAAAATCTATATCCCACTATGATGGGACGCGAAAGTTTAGAAAGGTATTGGCCAACTGTCAAGAAATAGACAACTTTTCGTGCAATTCCCAATAAAAAAGGCGCCAAAGGCGCCTTTTTTTAACATAACGTTTACTTTAGTCGGCACTTCCGGCCAAGTTAAGTAAGTCAGCTAAGTTCTTCTCTGCTTCACTTGCAGTGATAACCGGTGCTTCTACACCTTCATCTTTAACATTAGCACGCGCTTCGTTACGAGCATTGTGATATGCATAACCTGTACCTGCAGGGATTAGACGACCAACGATTACGTTTTCTTTCAGACCACGTAATTGGTCACTCTTACCACCTACAGCAGCTTCTGTAAGTACACGAGTCGTTTCTTGGAACGATGCCGCTGAGATGAACGATTCAGTAGCCAAAGAAGCTTTGGTAATACCTAGTAATTCACGCTCGAACTTCGCAGGTGCTTTACCTTGAGCTTCAAGCTCACGGTTAGCAATCTTCACGCGAGATACTTCAGCTTGTTCACCGACTAAGAAGTTCGAATCACCTGCATCAGTGATTAGGCACTTACGAAGCATTTGGCGAATGATAACCTCAATGTGCTTATCATTGATTTTTACACCCTGTAGACGGTAAACGTCTTGGACTTCATCAACAATATAGTTAGCAACATGATGGATACCACGTAAACGTAGGATATCGTGCGCAGCTTCTGGGCCGTCAGCGATAACTTCACCACGTTCAACTTTTTCACCTTCGAACACGTTAAGGTTACGCCATTTAGGGATCATTTCTTCGTAATGTTCACCGCCATCAGCTGGGCTGATAACTAAACGAACCTTACCTTTAGTCTCTTTACCAAACGAGATGGTACCTGAGATTTCAGCAAGAATAGCGGGTTCTTTAGGCTTACGCGCTTCGAATAAGTCAGCAACTCGTGGCAGACCACCAGTAATATCGCGAGTTTTAGACGATTCTTGAGGAATACGTGCTAAAGCATCACCAACATTAATTTGCGCATTATCGTCTTTAGAAACAATCGCATTGCCCGGTAAGAAGTATTGCGCTGGTACGTCTGTACCAGGGATCATAAGATCGTTACCCGCCGCGTCGATTAGACGGATAGCAGGACGCATTTCTTTACCAGCGGTAGGACGTGCACCAGCATCAATAACAACAACAGAAGATAGACCGGTTAAATCGTCTGTTTGACGCGTCATAGTAACGCCTTCAATCATATCAACGAATTTAACACTACCAGCAACTTCAGAGATAATAGGATGCGTATGTGGATCCCAGTTAGCAATGATAGCGCCAGAAGTTACTTCTGAATCTTCAAGTTGTTCTAATACGGTACCGTAAGGAACACGATAGCGTTCTTTCTCACGACCTAACTCATCGATAACCGCAATTTCAGATGAGCGCGATACGATAACCAGTTTATCATCGATACTCTTAACGTATTTCGCATTATGAAGTTTCAATGTACCGTTATTCTTAACTTGTACGTTGTTTTCTGCAGAGTCACGAGATGCAGCACCACCAATGTGGAAAGTACGCATCGTAAGCTGTGTACCTGGCTCACCAATCGACTGAGCAGCAACAACACCAATCGCTTCACCGTGGTTAATAATATGACCACGTGCTAAATCACGGCCGTAACAAGCAGCACAAACACCAAAGTCTGTGTCACAAGAAATTACTGAACGAACAATAACTTCATCAACACTGTGCTCTTCTAGAAGATCACACCATGACTCGTCTAGTAATGTGTTACGTGGCGCAAGTACTTTTTCAGTACCAGGCTCTAATACATCAACAGCGACAACACGACCTAGAACACGTTCACGAAGCGGCTCTTTAACATCACCACCTTCAATCAACGGCTTCATGGTCAAGCCTTCTTCTGTTCCACAGTCATCTTCAATAACAACTAAATCTTGTGCAACGTCAACAAGACGACGAGTTAGATAACCCGAGTTAGCTGTTTTCAGTGCGGTATCGGCAAGACCTTTACGCGCACCGTGAGTAGAGATGAAGTATTGTGATACGTTCAAACCTTCACGGAAGTTAGCAGTAATTGGGGTTTCGATGATTGAGCCATCTGGCTTAGCCATCAGACCACGCATACCAGCTAACTGACGAATCTGTGCAGCACTACCACGAGCGCCCGAGTCAGCCATCATATAGATGCTGTTAAACGAATCTTGCTCTTCTTCTTCACCATCACGATTAATAACAACTTCTTTTTTCAAGTTGTCCATCATCGCTTTAGAGATCTTATCGTTGGTGCTTGCCCAAATATCGATAACTTTGTTGTAGCGCTCACCAGCTGTTACAAGACCTGATTGGAACTGCTCTTGAATTTCAAGCACTTCACGTTCAGCTTCTTCAACTAAGGTATATTTCTCGTCCGGAATTACCATATCGTTGATACCAACAGAGGCACCAGAGATAGTTGCGTAACGGAAACCGGTATACATTAATTGGTCAGCAAAGATAACAGTATCTTTTAGGCCTAATGCACGGTAACAAGTGTTCAGCAATTTAGAGATTTGCTTCTTACCCATGTTTTGGTTTACCAAATCAAATGGTAATCCTTCAGGTAAGATTTGCGATAACAACGCACGACCAACTGTAGTATCTACAATCTTACGTGTTTGTACTTTCTCGCCATTAGCGTCAATTGATGTTTCGGTTAAGCGAACTTTTACACGTGCATGCAATTCTGCTGCACCTGTTGCATATGCTTTTTCTACTTCATCAACAGACATGAAAGTCATGCCCTCACCGCGACCGTTAACACATTCACGGCTGGTGTAGTAAAGACCTAGTACCACGTCTTGAGAAGGCGTGATTACTGGCTCACCATTCGCAGGAGAAAGAATGTTGTTAGTCGACATCATTAACGAACGAGCTTCTAATTGAGCTTCAAGCGTTAATGGTACGTGCACTGCCATTTGGTCACCATCGAAGTCGGCGTTATATGCCGCACATACTAATGGGTGCAATTGGATTGCTTTACCTTCAATAAGAACTGGTTCAAATGCTTGAATACCAAGTCTATGAAGTGTTGGTGCACGGTTAAGCATGACTGGATGTTCACGAATTACTTCGTCTAGTACATCCCATACTTCAGCCTGTTCGCGCTCAACCATTTTCTTAGCAGCTTTAATCGTCGTAGCTAGACCACGACCTTCTAGCTTGCCATAGATGAATGGTTTGAATAGCTCAAGTGCCATCTTCTTAGGAAGACCACACTGATGCAGACGTAAAGTAGGACCTACGGTAATAACCGAACGACCAGAGTAATCTACACGCTTACCAAGTAAGTTCTGACGGAAACGACCTTGCTTACCTTTGATCATATCAGCCAAAGATTTAAGCGGACGTTTGTTAGAACCTGTGATAGCACGACCACGACGACCATTATCTAATAGTGCATCTACAGACTCTTGTAACATACGCTTTTCGTTACGTACGATAATGTCTGGTGCAGCTAGGTCTAATAGACGCTTAAGACGGTTGTTACGGTTGATTACACGACGGTAAAGGTCGTTCAAATCAGATGTAGCAAAACGTCCGCCATCTAGTGGAACTAGAGGACGTAAATCAGGTGGCAGAACAGGTAAAACTTTTAAGATCATCCACTCAGGCTTGTTGCCAGAAGTGAAGAATGCTTCCATCAGTTTAAGGCGCTTAGTGACCTTCTTACGACGGGTTTCAGAGTTAATTGACGGTAACTCTTCACGCATTTGATCAATTTGTTCTTCTAAATTGATTGCACGTAGCAAGTCTAAGACTGCTTCTGCACCCATTTTAGCTTCGAACTCGTCACCGTATTCTTCTAATGCATCAAGATATGTTTCTTCTGTCAGCATCTGGCCGCGTTCAAGGCTGGTCATGCCAGGCTCGATCACAACGAATGATTCAAAATACAGTACGCGCTCAATATCACGTAAAGTCATATCAAGCATCAAACCGATACGACTCGGAAGTGATTTCAAGAACCAAATATGGGCAACTGGGCTTGCAAGATCAATATGACCCATACGCTCACGACGTACTTTAGTCTGTGTAACTTCAACGCCACACTTCTCACAAATAACACCACGGTGCTTCAAACGTTTGTATTTACCACACAAACATTCGTAATCTTTTACAGGACCGAAAATACGCGCACAGAACAAACCTTCACGTTCAGGCTTGAAAGTACGGTAGTTAATGGTTTCTGGCTTTTTAACTTCACCAAAAGACCAAGAACGGATCAGGTCAGGCGAAGCCAAACCAATTTTGATGCCGTTAAATTCTTCAGTCTTGCTTTGCTGTTTAAGAAACTTTAATAAGTCTTTCACGTTTCTCTCCTGAAGGAGTTAAACCAGATGCTTTGCTAAGCAAAGCATCCTTGGTTACCAAACATTGCTTAAGAGCGATGCTTACTCTTGATCCAACTCGATATTAATACCAAGTGAACGAATTTCCTTCAACAATACGTTGAAAGACTCAGGCATGCCTGGGTGCATCTGATGGTTACCGTCGACGATGTTTTTATACATCTGAGTACGACCGTTAACGTCATCTGATTTAACCGTTAGCATTTCCTGAAGAGTATATGCAGCACCGTATGCTTCTAGTGCCCATACTTCCATCTCACCGAAACGCTGACCACCGAATTGAGCTTTACCACCCAATGGTTGTTGTGTAACTAAGCTGTACGAACCGGTAGAACGGGCGTGCATCTTGTCATCAACTAAATGGTTCAGTTTGAGCATGTACATGTAACCAACAGTTACTTTACGCTCAAATTCGTTACCGGTACGGCCGTCACATAATGTTAACTGGCCTGAGTCAGGTAAGCCTGCAAGTTCAAGCATTTGCTTGATTTCTTTCTCTTTAGCACCATCGAAAGCTGGCGTAGCAACTGGTAAACCACCTTTAAGGTTTTTAGCCAGACGCAATACTTCATCGTCAGTGAATGAGTTGATGTCGACATTCTGAAGAACTTCGTCACCTAATTCATATACCTGGCGGATGTAGTCGCGCAGTTCAGCAAGCTCACGTTGCTCTTCAAGCATAGCAGTAATTCGATTACCGATACCCTTAGCAGCAGCACCTAAGTGAACTTCTAGTACCTGACCAATGTTCATACGCGAAGGTACGCCCAATGGGTTAAGTACGATATCAACTGGATCACCAGTTTCATCGTATGGCATGTCTTCGATAGGACAAATCTTAGAGATTACACCCTTGTTACCGTGACGACCCGCCATCTTATCACCAGGTTGGATAGTACGTTTAACTGCAAGGTAAACCTTAACAATCTTTAGTACGCCTGGAGCTAAGTCATCACCTTGGGTGATTTTACGACGTTTAACTTCGAACTTCTTATCGAAGTCAGCTTTAAGCTCTTCATGTTGCTCGGCTAATTGCTCAAGCTCAGTTTGCTTAGCTTCATCATCAATAACTTGAATTAATACATCTTTACGTGGTAATTCAGCAAGCTTAGCTTGTGAGAAACCAGCAGATAGTAATAAGTTACGTGCACGGCTCAAAACACCTTCTTCAAGGATTTCGAACTCTTCGCCTAAATCTTTACGCGCTTGGGCAACATGCATCTCTTCAATTTCAAGAGCACGTTTATCTTTTTCGATACCGTCACGAGTGAAGACTTGTACATCGATGATAGTCCCTTTAACTGAGTTAGGAACACGTAATGAACTGTCCTTAACGTCAGAAGCTTTTTCACCGAAAATTGCACGCAATAGCTTTTCTTCTGGAGTCAGTTGAGTTTCACCTTTAGGTGTCACTTTACCAACTAGAATGTCGCCGCCTTTTACTTCTGCACCAATGTAAACAATACCTGACTCGTCTAATTTAGACAGAGCAGATTCACCTACGTTTGGAATATCAGCAGTGATTTCTTCGCTACCTAATTTCGTATCACGAGCAATACATGAAAGCTCTTGGATATGAATAGTAGTGAAACGATCCTCTTGCGCTACGCGCTCAGAGATTAAGATCGAATCTTCGAAGTTATAACCGTTCCAAGGCATGAATGCGATACGCATGTTTTGACCTAGGGCCAAGTCACCTAAATCGGTAGACGGGCCATCGGCTAATACATCACCACGAACAATAGGATCACCAACAGAACAACAAGGACGTTGGTTAATACAAGTGTTTTGGTTAGAACGAGTGTATTTAGTTAAGTTGTAGATATCGATACCAGCTTCACCTGGAGTCAATTCTGCTTCGTTAACTTTCACTACGATACGGCTAGCATCAACATAGTCGATAACACCGCCACGCTTCGCAGCGACAACAACACCTGAGTCAACAGCAAGAGTACGCTCAATACCTGTACCAACAAGCGGCTTATCAGCACGTAAAGTAGGAACGGCTTGACGTTGCATGTTTGCACCCATCAATGCACGGTTAGCATCATCGTGTTCTAAGAACGGAATAAGTGATGCCGCAACAGAAATAATCTGTTGTGGTGAAACATCCATATACTGGATATCAGCAGCACGCATAAAGGTAGATTCACCTTTATGACGACATGCGATTTGTTCTTCAAGCATACGATTTGAAGAATCAATCTCGATGTTTGCCTGTGCAATCACATAACGGCCTTCCTCGATTGCTGATAAGTATTCAACTTCATCAGTAACCACACAATCAACCACCTTACGGTAAGGTGTTTCTAGGAAGCCATAAGAGTTAGTACGAGCGAAACTTGCTAAAGAGTTAATTAGACCAATGTTTGGTCCCTCTGGCGTTTCAATCGGACATAAACGACCGTAGTGAGTTGGATGTACGTCACGTACTTCGAAACCAGCACGTTCACGTGTTAAACCACCAGGACCAAGAGCAGAAATACGACGCTTATGCGTTACTTCTGACAACGGGTTGTTTTGATCCATGAACTGTGACAACTGTGAAGAACCAAAGAATTCTTTCACTGCCGCAGAAATAGGCTTGGCGTTGATTAGATCTTGTGGCATAAGCTCATTCAGATCGCCTAGAGATAGACGTTCACGAACAGCACGCTCAACACGAACTAGACCAACACGGAATTGGTTTTCAGCCATCTCACCAACGCTACGAATACGACGGTTACCTAAGTGGTCAATATCGTCGACTTCATCGTAACCATTACGGATTTCGATGATTTTCTTCATAACGTGTACGATGTCTTCTTTAGACAGTACGCCAGCACCTTCATCTTCAGAAATCTCAAGACGACGGTTGAACTTCATACGACCTACTTTAGATAGGTCATAACGCTCTTCACTAAAGAACAAGTTCTGGAATAAGCTTTCAGCAGCATCTTTGGTTGGTGGCTCACCAGGACGCATCATACGGTAGATTTCAACTAATGCTTCAAGGCGGTTAGTTGTAGAATCAATACGTAATGTGTCTGAGATATATGCACCATGATCAAGATCGTTGATAAATAATGTATCAACTTCTTTAATACCCGCTAAAGAAAGTTTAGCTAGGTCTTCAAGGGTGATTTCAGCATTTGCGCTAACTAATACTTCACCAGTATCTTCATCAATGTAGTCTTGTGCAGCGAACTTACCAACGATGTAATCTACTGGTACTTCAAGCTCAGTAGTGTTGGTTTTTTCAAGCTGCTTAATGTGACGTGCAGTAATACGACGGCCAGCTTCAACTAAAAGCTTACCTTCAGAATCTTTGATGTCGTAACTTGCAGTTTCGCCACGTAGACGATCTGGCACAAGTGCCATAACAAGTGAATCTTGCTTAATTTTGAACTCAATACGTTCAAAGAATAAATCCAAGATTTCTTGAGTAGAAAATTCAAGCGCACGTAAGATGATAGTCGCAGGTAATTTACGACGACGGTCAATACGTACAAATAATGAATCTTTTGGATCGAATTCAAAGTCAAGCCATGAACCACGGTAAGGAATAATACGTGCGTTATAAAGCACCTTACCAGATGAGTGGGTTTTACCACGGTCATGATCAAAGAAAACACCCGGAGAACGATGTAATTGAGAAACAATTACACGCTCAGTACCATTAATTACAAAAGTACCGTTCTCAGTCATCAATGGGATATCACCCATGTAGACTTCTTGTTCTTTAATATCTTTGACTGTGCCTGGTGCAGCTTCACGGTCATAAAGAACCATACGCAATTTAACGCGTAGTGGTGCCGAATATGTAACACCGCGGATCTGACACTCTTTCACATCAAAAACTGGCTCACCTAGCTTGTAACTGACATATTGCAGTTCAGAGTTGCCAGAAAAGCTCTTGATGGGAAAAACGCTACGGAAAGCAGCTTCAAAGCCACGTTCACCCGTAGGATCTTGATCGGTGAATTTCTTAAAAGAGTCTAATTGAATAGACAACAAATACGGAATATCCAAAACTTTTGGACGTTTTCCAAAGTCTTTACGAATACGCTTCTTTTCAGAATAGGAGTAAACCATGGGTTTCCTCTACTTACGAGATGTGACCAAGACTGAAATAATTCTAAGATTAAATCAGCACGTTTGCCCATCACCGTTAATGGCAAGAACCTAACCAGTAATCTCTGCTAGGAACTGCTAAAACTGGCGATAAACGGTGAATAAAAAATCGCCTGCGCATATAGCGCAAAAAAGGCCGACGGTTAAAAAACCGCCAGCCTCCGCCCGATTACTCGGGAGGTGGTAAGTTAGAGTATAACTTATTTAACTTCTACTTCAGCGCCAGCAGCTTCTAGATCAGCTTTAAGTGCTTCTGCTTCTTCTTTAGTGATAGCTTCTTTAACTGCAACTGGTGCAGATTCAGCCATAGCTTTAGCTTCTTTCAGGCCAAGACCTGTAGCGCCACGAAGTGCTTTAATAACAGCAACTTTGTTGCCACCGAATGAAGTCATAACAACGTCAAATTCGGTTTGCTCAGCAGCAGAAGCGCCAGCGTCGCCACCAACAGCAACAGCAGCAGCTGCAGCAGAAACGCCGAATTTTTCTTCCATTGCTTCGATTAGTTCAACAACTTCCATTACAGACATTTCTGCGAAAGCTTCTAAGATTTGGTCTTTAGTGATAGACATAACAAAAAATTCCTATTGTACTGAATTCAATTAATTTAAGCGGCTAATGAAATATTAAGCTGCTTCTTTTTGATCGCGAAGAGCGGCCAATGTACGAACGAACTTGCCAGCAGATGCTTCTTTCATAGTCATCATTAACTGAGCTAGTGCTTCTTCGTATGTTGGTAGTTTCGCTAAACGATCAATATCTGCTGCAGGGATAACTTCCCCTTCAAAGGCTGCTGCTTTGATTTCAAACTTTTCTTGTTCAGCTGCGAAATCTTTAAGAAGACGCGCTGCAGCACCTGGGTGCTCATTAGAAAAGGCAATCAAAGTAGGACCAGTAAACGTGTCGCTTAGGCACTCAAAATCAGTACCAGCAACAGCGCGTTTAACTAATGTATTACGTACAACACGTACATAAACACCAGCTTCACGTGCTGCTTTACGCAGACCGGTCATATCACCTACAGTTACACCGCGTGAATCGGCAACAACTGCAGATAAAGCACCTTTGGCGGCTTCGCTGACTTCAGCAACAATCGCTTTTTTGTCTTCGAGTCTTAATGCCATTGGCTTTACTCCTGGATTCTACCTAGGGATGTCCCTAGTATTTACCATATTAAACACTTATGTGTTTAACGACTTACGGTGCAGATTTCCAGCAGAACAAAATCTATCTGGGGGGTCTGACACCGTCTACGTAGGAAATTAAGTTATCTTATGAAAACACCTACGGTCTTGGACGGAAATCTGCTCTCAACAATGTTGAAAAGCAGACCTCAACCCACAAAGTGCGCGGATTATATACTAATCCGCATCCTTTGTATATTACTTAAGGTCTTCCAAAGTAGCTTGGTCAACCACAACACCTGCACCCATAGTGGTAGAGATGCTGACTTTTTTCACGTAAACGCCTTTAGCAACTGCAGGCTTAGCCTTTTTCAGTGCTGCGACTAACGCTTCTAAGTTTTCTTTAATTTGAGCAGGTTCAAAATCCACTTTACCGATAGTAGTGTGGATAATACCATTCTTGTCGTTACGGTAACGAACTTGGCCAGCTTTGGCATTTTTAACTGCATCAGCAACGTTTGGCGTTACAGTACCAGTTTTAGGGTTAGGCATTAAACCACGTGGGCCTAAGATTTGACCTAACATACCAACAACGCGCATTGCATCTGGAGATGCGATAACAACGTCAAAGTTCATTTCACCAGCTTTAACTTGCTCAGCTAGATCTTCCATACCAACTAACTCTGCACCAGCTTCTTTAGCTGCTTCAGCGTTTGCGCCCTGTGTGAACACAGCAACACGAACTTCACGGCCAGTACCATGTGGTAATACTGTAGCGCCACGAACGTTTTGGTCTGATTTACGAGGATCGATACCTAGGTTAACAGCAACGTCAACACTTTCTACGAATTTAGCAGTTGCTAATTCTTTTAATAAAGCAACAGCTTCATTGATATCGTAGCTTTTAGTTCCGTCGATTTTCTCGCGGATTACGCGCATGCGCTTAGTTAGCTTTGCCATTATATTAGTCCTCTACTACCAAACCCATTGAACGTGCAGTACCTTCAATTGAACGCATCATCGCTTCAACATCAGCACCAGTCATATCAGCCGCTTTAGTTTCAGCAATTTCCTGAACAGCGCTGCGCTTGATAGTACCAACTTTCTCGGTATTTGGACGGCCAGAACCAGACTTAAGACCTGCCGCTTTCAATAATAAGAAAGATGCTGGAGGAGTCTTAGTTTCGAACGTGAAAGAACGATCGTTGTATACAGTGATAACAACAGGAATCGGCATACCTTTGTCGAACTTTTCAGTACGAGCGTTGAATGCTTTACAGAATTCCATGATGTTCACACCTTTTTGACCTAGAGCAGGACCAACTGGTGGAGACGGGTTTGCAGCACCGGCTGCTACTTGTAGCTTAATATAAGCTTCAATTTTCTTTGCCATGTCGACATTTCCTCAATTTGGGTTCAAACGCTACCAGCTACATGCCGATGAGCTCCCCTTGAAAACAACGGGTGCGGATTATACTAAAATCCGCACCCGCAAACAAATACTATTTGTATTTAATTTAATCAGCTCTTTTCAACTTGTTGGAAGTCTAGTTCCACAGGAGTAGAGCGACCGAAGATCATTACTGAAACCTTAACGCGGTTTTTATCGTAATCAACTTCTTCGATAGTGCCATTAAAGTCAGCAAATGGACCATCGTTAACACGAACAACTTCACCAGGCTCAAACATAACGCGATGAGTCGGTGACTCAACAGTATCTTGTAGACGCTGAAGAATGGCATTCGCTTCTTTATCAGAAATAGGTGCTGGGCGATCAGATGTTCCGCCAATGAAACCCATTACACGTGGAATGCTTTTCACTAAGTGCCAGCTTTCATCATTCATTTCCATTTGGACTAATACATAGCCTGGGAAGAATTTACGTTCGCTTTTACGACGCTGACCTGCACGCATTTCAACAACTTCTTCAGTTGGTACAAGTACCTCAGCAAAGTAGTCTTCCATGTTGTGCATTTTGATATGCTCAAGTAGTGTTTTACATACACGGCCTTCATAGCCTGAGAATGCTTGAATCACATACCATCTTTTTTAGCTTCTGTTGCTTCAGTCATGTAAATGCCTATACGCCAGTAATGAGGTTAACAACACGCAATAGTACCCAGTCGAAACCCCAAAGGATTACGGCTACGACAGCTGTTGCAACAAGAACAATGAATGTTGTGTTTAGCGCTTCTTGACGAGTTGGCCAAACCACTTTACGTACTTCAATGTGAGCTTCACGAGCAAAAGATAAAGCTTCTTTACCTTTCACAGTTTGCAGTGCAATAAAGCCTGCAATAACAAAGGCAACAATTACGCCTAATGCGCGTACCACAACACTGGCTTCGCCAAATGCTTGGTTGCCAATAACAGCGGCGGCAATCAATATAACTGCAATGCCCCACTTAACAATATCCAGAGAATTATTCTGGTTTTCAGTATTTGTCGTCATCGGTTGGTTCCGTTACTCACTAAGACCTGAGCTTAAATTTGATAAATATGTACCACTATCAAATAGTACTTCCGAGTTTAGCCACGAAAAGCATCAGCTCAGGGTCAAAAATCGGCCATAGATTGTATTCTTATTCTAGTCAGTTCGCAAGGTCGACACCAGAGAACATAAGTAAAACTTAAAAAAATCTATAAAACAAAAAAAGGAAGCCGAAGCTTCCTTTTTTAATGTGTTAACTAACTTCGCTATTAAGCAACGATTTTAGCTACAACACCAGCACCAACTGTACGGCCACCTTCACGGATAGCGAAACGTAAACCGTCGTCCATCGCGATTGGGTAGATTAGAGTAACAACCATCTTGATGTTGTCACCTGGCATTACCATTTCAACGCCTTCTGGAAGCTCGATAGTACCAGTTACGTCAGTTGTACGGAAGTAGAACTGTGGACGGTAGCCTTTGAAGAATGGAGTGTGACGTCCGCCTTCTTCTTTGCTTAACACGTATACTTCTGATTCGAATGTAGTGTGAGGAGTGATTGTACCTGGCTTAGCAAGTACTTGACCACGTTCAACTTCATCACGCTTAGTACCACGTAATAAAACACCACAGTTCTCACCTGCACGACCTTCGTCAAGCAGCTTACGGAACATTTCAACACCAGTACAAGTCGTTTTAGTTGTGTCTTTAACACCAACGATTTCTACTTCGTCACCTACAGTGATGATACCGCGCTCTACACGACCAGTAACAACTGTACCACGACCTGAAATTGAGAATACATCTTCAATAGGTAGTAGGAAAGGCTTATCGATGTCACGCTCTGGCTCTGGGATGTAAGTAT
Organism: Shewanella sp. ENK2; assembly: GCF_043568515.1. Lineage (NCBI taxonomy): Bacteria > Pseudomonadati > Pseudomonadota > Gammaproteobacteria > Alteromonadales > Shewanellaceae > Shewanella > Shewanella sp. ENK2. The sequence goes on from NZ_CP171406.1 coordinate 1,676,861, forward strand.
CTAGAGCTTCAGCAAGTTCGATGATTTTTGGTTCCCAAGCTGCATCGCCTTCAAGCGCTTTAAGTGCAGAACCTTGGATAACTGGTAAGTCATCACCTGGGAAGTCATATTCAGAAAGAAGTTCACGTACTTCCATTTCTACTAATTCAAGTAGCTCTTCATCATCAACCATGTCACATTTGTTCATGAATACGATAACGAAAGGTACACCAACCTGACGTGAAAGTAGGATGTGCTCACGAGTCTGTGGCATTGGGCCATCAGTTGCTGCTACTACTAAGATAGCACCGTCCATTTGTGCAGCACCAGTAATCATGTTTTTAACATAATCGGCGTGACCAGGACAATCTACGTGTGCGTAGTGACGTGTAGGCGTGTCATATTCGATGTGAGAAGTATTAATTGTAATACCACGCTCACGCTCTTCTGGAGCGTTATCGATTTGTGCGAAATCTTTAGTCTCACCGCCGTATGCTTTCGTCAATACTGCTGAGATAGCTGCTGTTAGAGTAGTTTTACCATGGTCAACGTGACCAATTGTACCCACGTTTACGTGTGGTTTACTACGTTCAAATTTTTCTTTAGCCATGATATTGCCTCAATCCAGACTCTTGGTAATGAAAACACATATAGAAAAAATCCGATGCATAAAATGACATCGAATCGATTAGTTATGGTGATTAAGCTTAGCATAAGACAGGAGGTGCTGATTTAAAGGATTTGACTGATCAACAATTCAGTTATCTGAACCATTAATCAATCAAGTCATTCAGCAATTTGGAGCGGATGGCGGGAATCGAACCCGCGTTATCAGCTTGGAAGGCTGGAGTAATACCATTATACGACATCCGCGCAACCTGAAAGGCTACCTAACTACCTTTAAAAAATGGTGGAGGGAGAAGGATTCGAACCTTCGAAGGCTGAGCCGTCAGATTTACAGTCTGATCCCTTTGGCCACTCGGGAACCCCTCCAGAAAAATGGTGCCGGCACCAAGAGTCGAACTCGGGACCTACTGATTACAAGTCAGTTGCTCTACCAACTGAGCTATGCCGGCTAATCATTTCGGAAACGGATATTAGGTAAATGTTGGCACAAGTGCAATAGAAAATGCATAAAAAAGCTAAAAAAAGTCTTAAATGCCGTTTTTTTGGGCTTTATTAGCTACTCACGCATAAAAATCAAGCGATTTGAAAGTTAGTGATTAACTAAGGTCAGTTTTTTATTGTTGAATATATTTTGTTGGTGTACTGTGCCTGACCTAAGGAAAGGACATTATGACAGTAAATAAACCAATACATAAAACACTTTATCATTCATTTGGGCGTAAGCAATGGTCTGAGCTTCGTAATTCAGTCCCTCTTACACTAAGTGAAGACGAACTTGCCCGCTTACAAGGCATGAACGAGCAACTGTCTTTAGATGAAGTGACAGATATTTATTTACCGTTAAGTCGTCTTTTAAATTTGATCATCGACGCTCAGCAGCAGCGCAGTGTAGTATTAGATCAATTCCTCAATCATAAACTACGTAACTCTCCCTACATTATCAGTATTTCTGGTAGTGTCGCTGTTGGTAAAAGCACCACAGCAAGGATTCTACAAGCGCTTTTACAGCGTTGGCCCCAACACCCTAAAGTAGAGTTAGTCACTACCGATGGATTTCTGTATCCTTTGGCAGAGTTAAAAGCTAAAAACTTATTAAAGCGAAAAGGCTTTCCAGAAAGCTATGATATGAAGATGCTCATTGATTTCATTTCAGCTATCAAAGCAGGTCAACCGCATGTTAATGCGCCACTGTACTCTCATATCACCTATGACCGACTTACTGACCAAGTGCAACCGATTAACCAACCAGACATCTTAATTATCGAAGGTTTAAATGTACTTCAAACTGGCTTAGATCAATCACCTGAAAGTCGCAGCAGTTTTTTATCTGATTATGTGGATTTCTCAATTTACGTAGATGCAGATGAAGTGCTTCTAAAAGAATGGTATCAGCAACGTTTTAGAAAATTTCGTCAAGGTGCTTTTAGTGATCCGAAATCCTTTTTTCATCACTATTCAAACTTGTCAGATCAACAAGCTAATGAGACCGCAGCTAATATCTGGGATACGATTAACGGCCCAAATCTCCAGTCCAATATCAAACCAAGTCGTGAACGCGCTCACCTGATCCTTAAAAAAGGAGATAATCATTTGGTAAACCGCGTTTTACTACGAAAATAACCTCGTAGATTATAGCGTACCGCGTAGGCTAATCTCTCCACCTATATAGGCGGTTTGAACGCCATCGGTTTCCAAAATAACGCCACCTTGCGAGTCAATCCCTTTGCAAACACCTACAATTGACTTAGGTGACATGACCAACTCAATTTCTTTGTCGTAAAACAGATCATATTGTTGCCAGAGCGGAATAAACTCCGTTAAACCAGATACTTCAAACTTTGCTAGGTCTAACTTTAATTGTTTATGGAGTGCTAGGAGTAGGTTAGTTTTATCGGGCATTGTATCCAGAGAAGATAAATCACTCCAAGGCTGATCTATTTTTTCAGCCTGTTGAGCCGGCATACTCATATTAATACCAAAGCCAATGACCAAATTACATTCGTCCATAGACTGACCAGATAGCTCAATCAAGATACCTGCTAGTTTTTTATTGTCTTTGTAGATATCATTTGGCCACTTCAATCCAAGACCTTCAACACCAAATGTTCTTAGCGTTGACACGATAGAACACGCAATAACTAGGCTTAACCCCATTGCGGCATTCATTCCCTGGTTTATGCGCCAATAGAGTGAACCGTAAACATGTTGACCATAAGGTGATACCCATTGACGTCCCCTACGCCCCCTGCCTGCTGACTGATATTCCGCGATGCAAATATCACCACTATCTAGTTCATCAGAGTGCTGCAGTAAGAAAGCATTGGTACTGGCTATTTCATCAAAAAGAAACACCTATCTTCAATCCTGTTTATAAGTACGGATTCATCAAATAAAGGCAGAGCTTTCGATAACTTGTAACCCTTACCTTTTACGCTGTATATATCAATCCCGTAATCAGCTAACTGCGCTATGTGATTATTCACTGCAGTCCTAGATAATCCAACTTCTTGTGCAATCATTTCTCCAGAAGTATAACGACAATGATCCAGCAGCTTAATGATTTGCTTCTTTTTGCTCCAATGCTCTGTCATTACAATTCCACCTCTCCGTGTGAACCTATTATTCTTGGTTCTGGCTCCAGTTTGATACCAAACTTATTATAAACAGTGTCAATAACATGATGCGCCAGTTTTCGTACATCGTCACCAGTTGCATGATTAATATTAACTATCACCAACGCTTGCTTGCTATGGACTGCCGCGCCGCCCGAGATATACCCTTTAAGGCCAGCTTCATCTATAAGCCAACCTGCAGCAACTTTAATACGCCCATCAGCTTGTGCATATCCGACCAAATCAGAAAACTTTTTCAATAAACTGATGTATTGCTCTGCTTCGATAATTGGGTTCTTAAAAAAGCTGCCAACGTTACCAAGTTTACAGAGATCAGGTAACTTGCTTGTGCGTACAGCACATACAGTCTCATAGATCTCTTTAGCACTCACTGTAAGACTATTTAAGTGGCTAAGTGGTCCATAACTTAGATTTGCTTGCCAGTTTTTTGGGATGGCTAATTTAACTGACGTAATGACTGCAATCTCTTTTAATTGTTTTTTGAAAATTGAATCACGGTAATCAAACTTACACTCAGAACCTGCAAGTGTATGCTCGCTAAAAGTATCAGTGTTAAGGTAAGTGACTTCATTACAAAACTGGTTTATTTCAACTCCATATGCACCAATATTCTGAATTGGAGCTGCGCCCACCGAACCAGGGATCAATGCTAAATTTTCTAACCCGAAATAGCCCTTATCCAAAGTAAACTGAACGAGTTCATGCCAATTTTCGCCTGCCTGCACAGTTAAATAGACATTTTCATTATCCTCGGAAATAACGATGCCTTTATTGATCAGCTTAATGATCATCCCTTCATAATCGCAGGTAAAAACGATATTGCTACCACCACCTATGATCATATACGGAACGCCCATTTCTTTTGCTTTTTTTATATATCGAATGAGATCCGAAACAGAGTTTGCCTCAACAAGCATTAGGGAATTTTGATTCAAAGACATGGTATTTAAAGGCTTTAAGCTCGCGGACATATAAATGACTTGTACTAATAATGGTGATGTGAATATTGTACCCTGTGAACATTCATATGACTAATCGTAAGAAAGCCAAAATAGTTAACGCCTAATAAGCCACTAATAGCCTCTTTATCAATAATAAACCTGAGGGGTCAATGAATGAAATGAGCTGTTTCTATTAATGACACCTCCTAACAGTCCGCATAAAGTCTTTTAAACTATAGGCATATCATTCACACTATCTTTCACAATACTAAGATCATTTATCATTTATCATTTAGACACGAAAAAACCATTGAGTTAGTCACTGGCTATCTGCTCTCTTAAAAAGAGAAATTAGGCGCTCAGCAATAGCCTACTTTTACATGGGCATATAGTCCATACAGTTTTTGCTGTACTCAAGTTACTTAACAACAGACACAAAAGCCCTTTACGTAAGTAACGGGCTATCTGCTCTCTTACGAGTGAAATTAGGCGCTCAGTAATGGCCTACTTTTACATGGACATATCGTCCACACTGTATTTCGCTGCACTCAAGTTACTTAACAATCAGACACAAAAAACCCGCTACGTGAGTAACGGGCTATCTACTCTCTTAAAAGAGAAATTAGGCACTTGGTAGTGACCTACTTTCACATGGGCATATCGTCCACACAGTCTTTCGCTACACTCAATTCACTTAACAATCAGACACAAAAAAGCCCGTTACGTCAGTAACGGGCTATCAGCTCTCTTAAAAGAGAAATTAGGCGCTTGGCAATGACCGACTTTCACATGGGCATATCGTCCACACTGTCTTTCGCTGTACTAAATTTTGACTAACTATATACGAAAAAAGCCCTGACTATTAAGTCAGGGCTTTCTTGACTCTCTTAAAAGAGAAATTAGGCGCTTGGCGATGACCTACTTTCACATGGGGAGACCCCACACTATCATCGGCGCGATTGCGTTTCACTACTGAGTTCGGGATGGGATCAGGTGGGACCACAATGCTATTGTCACCAAGCAAATTCGGTGTTAATCGCTTATCGCAATTAACTAAATTCGGAAAGCTGTTTGTTTCTTTGAGTTTTCTACTTTATTAAGCGCTTTATAATCTTCACTAAGTCTTACCTTCACAGTAAGTAATAAATCTAGTTACCATCAACTCAGATAAAAACTCATCTGGGTTGTATGGTTAAGCCTCACGAGTCATTAGTACAGGTTAGCTCAACGCCTCACAACGCTTACACACCCTGCCTATCAACGTCCTAGTCTCGAACGGCTCTTTAGAGGAATTAAATTCCTAGGGATGACTCATCTTAGGACTCGCTTCCCGCTTAGATGCTTTCAGCGGTTATCGATTCCGAACGTAGCTACCGGGCAATGCTATTGGCATAACAACCCGAACACCAGCGGTTCGTCCACTCCGGTCCTCTCGTACTAGGAGCAGCTTCCTTCAATCATCCAACGCCCACGGCAGATAGGGACCGAACTGTCTCACGACGTTCTGAACCCAGCTCGCGTACCACTTTAAATGGCGAACAGCCATACCCTTGGGACCGACTTCAGCCCCAGGATGTGATGAGCCGACATCGAGGTGCCAAACACCGCCGTCGATATGAACTCTTGGGCGGTATCAGCCTGTTATCCCCGGAGTACCTTTTATCCGTTGAGCGATGGCCCTTCCATACAGAACCACCGGATCACTATGACCTACTTTCGTACCTGCTCGACGTGTATGTCTCGCAGTTAAGCTGGCTTATGCCATTGCACTAACCGTACGATGTCCGACCGTACTTAGCCAACCTTCGTGCTCCTCCGTTACTCTTTGGGAGGAGACCGCCCCAGTCAAACTACCCACCAGGCACTGTCCCGAACCCCGATTAGGGGCCGCGGTTAGAACATCAAAACTACAAGGGTGGTATTTCAAGATTGACTCCACTCCATCTAGCGATTGAGCTTCAAAGTCTCCCACCTATCCTACACATGTAGGTTCAATGTTCAGTGCCAAGCTATAGTAAAGGTTCACGGGGTCTTTCCGTCTAGCCGCGGGTATACGGCATCTTCACCGCAATTTCAACTTCACTGAGTCTCGGCTGGAGACAGCGTGGCCATCATTACGCCATTCGTGCAGGTCGGAACTTACCCGACAAGGAATTTCGCTACCTTAGGACCGTTATAGTTACGGCCGCCGTTTACTTGGGCTTCGATCATGAGCTTCTCCGAAGATAACCCAATCAATTAACCTTCAAGCACCGGGCAGGCGTCATACCGTATACGTCATCTTGCGATTTTGCACAGTACTGTGTTTTTGATAAACAGTTGCAGCCACCTGGTATCTGCGACTCCCAACAGCTTAGAGAGCAAGTCTCATCACCGTCAGGAGCGTACCTTCTCCCGAAGTTACGGTACCATTTTGCCTAGTTCCTTCAGCCGAGTTCTCTCAAGCGCCTTGGTATTCTCTACCCGACCACCTGTGTCGGTTTGGGGTACGATTCCTACTAACCTGAAGCTTAGAAGATTTTCCTGGAAGCATGGCATCAACTACTTCACCGCCTTAGCGGCTCGTCATCAGCTCTCAGCCTAATGTTCACCCGGATTTGCCTAAGTGAACAGCCTACAACCTTAAACGCGGACAACCAACGCCGCGCTAGCCTAGCCTTCTCCGTCTCTCCATCGCAGTTAGCAAAAGTACAGGAATATTGACCTGTTTCCCATCGACTACGCCTTTCAGCCTCGCCTTAGGGGTCGACTCACCCTGCCCCGATTAACGTTGGACAGGAACCCTTGGTCTTTCGGCGTGGGGGTTTTTCACCCCCATTATCGTTACTCATGTCAGCATTCGCACTTCTGATACGTCCAGTGTGGGTTACCCCTTCACCTTCAACCGCTTACAGAACGCTCCTCTACCGCTTGCTCCTAAGAGCAAACCCATAGCTTCGGTGTATTGCTTAGCCCCGTTAAATCTTCCGCGCAGGCCGACTCGACTAGTGAGCTATTACGCTTTCTTTAAATGATGGCTGCTTCTAAGCCAACATCCTAGCTGTCTAAGCCTTCCCACATCGTTTCCCACTTAGCAATAACTTTGGGACCTTAGCTGATGGTCTGGGTTGTTTCCCTTTTGACGACGGACGTTAGCACCCGCCGTCTGTCTCCCGAGTAGTACTCACTGGTATTCGGAGTTTGCAAAGGGTTGGTAAGTCGGGATGACCCCCTAGCCTTAACAGTGCTCTACCCCCAGTGGTATTCGCTCGAGGCGCTACCTAAATAGCTTTCGAGGAGAACCAGATATCTCCGAGTTTGATTGGCCTTTCACCCCCAGCCACAAGTCATCCGCTAATTTTTCAACATTAGTCGGTTCGGTCCTCCAGTTGATGTTACTCAACCTTCAACCTGCCCATGGCTAGATCACTCGGTTTCGGGTCTACGCCTTGCAACTAAACGCGCAGTTAACACTCGGTTTCCCTACGGCTCCGCTATTCGCTTAACCTCGCTACAAAACGTAAGTCGCTGACCCATTATACAAAAGGTACGCAGTCACGGTCTCAAGAACCGCTCCCACTGCTTGTACGTATACGGTTTCAGGTTCTATTTCACTCCCCTCACAGGGGTTCTTTTCGCCTTTCCCTCACGGTACTGGTTCACTATCGGTCAGTCAGGAGTATTTAGCCTTGGAGGATGGTCCCCCCATATTCAAACAGGATGTCACGTGTCCCGCCTTACTCGATTTCATCTATGGTTAGTTTTCGTGTACGGGGCTATCACCCTGTGCCGCTGTGCTTTCCAACACATTCCACTAACACCCCATAGACTTAAGGGCTAATCCCCGTTCGCTCGCCGCTACTAGGGGAATCTCGGTTGATTTCTTTTCCTTCGGGTACTTAGATGTTTCAGTTCCCCGAGTTCGCCTCATACAGCTATGTATTCACTGTATGATGACCACTTATGTGGCCGGGTTTCCCCATTCGGACATCGTTAGCTCAAATGCTTGTTACTAGCTCGCCAACGCTTTTCGCAAGTTACTACGTCCTTCATCGCCTCTGACTGCCAAGGCATCCACCGTATACGCTTAGTCACTTAACCATACAACCCAAATAAGTTTCAAAGAAACTCAAGTTGTACCGTAACTAGCTGGTTTATTACATAATTTGCATGTGAATTAACACTACACAAATTCGCCTTAGTTTTAGAATATTCAAGACACTTAATAAAGTGTTTTGAGAACTCAATGTATTACTAAAAAGGGATTAACTTCTCAGTAATACGATTTGTAATTAATACAACGACAGACATCATCGTATTAAATACTATCAGCTTTCCAAATTGTTAAAGAGCGGGCTTAAAAAAGCCAAAGATAAAACTGTCGTTTTATCTTTGGCGTCTCTATCCATGAGCAAGTAAATGGTGGAGCTATGCGGGATCGAACCGCAGACCTCCTGCGTGCAAGGCAGGCGCTCTCCCAGCTGAGCTATAGCCCCATTTACATGCAGTCAAACAAACTTACGTTAATACAAAATCTTGTTTAGGAGAAAACAAAGATTTTGGTGGGTCAGAGTGGACTTGAACCACCGACCTCACCCTTATCAGGGGTGCGCTCTAACCAGCTGAGCTACAGACCCAACGTAATTTGCTCTTACTTTCTATCAAGTAATCTGTGTGAACACTCAACAAACATCAAGTTAGTCGTATAGGTAAGGAGGTGATCCAGCCCCAGGTTCCCCTAGGGCTACCTTGTTACGACTTCACCCCAGTCATGAACCACACCGTGGTAAACGTCCTCCCGAAGGTTAGACTATCTACTTCTGGTGCAGCCCACTCCCATGGTGTGACGGGCGGTGTGTACAAGGCCCGGGAACGTATTCACCGTAGCATTCTGATCTACGATTACTAGCGATTCCGACTTCATGGAGTCGAGTTGCAGACTCCAATCCGGACTACGACGAGCTTTATGAGATTAGCTAGACCTTGCGGCTTTGCAACCCTCTGTACTCGCCATTGTAGCACGTGTGTAGCCCTACTCGTAAGGGCCATGATGACTTGACGTCGTCCCCACCTTCCTCCGGTTTATCACCGGCAGTCTCCCTAGAGTTCCCGCCATTACGCGCTGGCAAATAAGGATAGGGGTTGCGCTCGTTGCGGGACTTAACCCAACATTTCACAACACGAGCTGACGACAGCCATGCAGCACCTGTCTCAGAGTTCCCGAAGGCACCAATTCATCTCTGAAAAGTTCTCTGGATGTCAAGAGTAGGTAAGGTTCTTCGCGTTGCATCGAATTAAACCACATGCTCCACCGCTTGTGCGGGCCCCCGTCAATTCATTTGAGTTTTAACCTTGCGGCCGTACTCCCCAGGCGGTCTACTTAATGCGTTAGCTTGGGAGCCCAGTGCTCAAGGCACCAAACTCCGAGTAGACATCGTTTACGGCGTGGACTACCAGGGTATCTAATCCTGTTTGCTCCCCACGCTTTCGTACATGAGCGTCAGTCTTTGTCCAGGGGGCCGCCTTCGCCACCGGTATTCCTTCAGATCTCTACGCATTTCACCGCTACACCTGAAATTCTACCCCCTCTACAAGACTCTAGTTCACCAGTTCCAAATGCAATTCCCAGGTTGAGCCCGGGGATTTCACATCTGGCTTAATGAACCGCCTGCGTACGCTTTACGCCCAGTAATTCCGATTAACGCTTGGACCCCTCGTATTACCGCGGCTGCTGGCACGAAGTTAGCCGGTCCTTCTTCTGTAGGTAACGTCACAGCAACAACGTATTAAGCTGCTACCTTTCCTCCCTACTGAAAGTGCTTTACAACCCGAAGGCCTTCTTCACACACGCGGCATGGCTGCATCAGGGTTTCCCCCATTGTGCAATATTCCCCACTGCTGCCTCCCGTAGGAGTCTGGGCCGTGTCTCAGTCCCAGTGTGGCTGATCATCCTCTCAGAACAGCTAGGGATCGTCGCCTTGGTAAGCCATTACCTTACCAACTAGCTAATCCCACCTAGGTTCATCCAATCGCGAAAGGCCCGAAGGTCCCCTCCTTTCCCCCGTAGGGCGTATGCGGTATTAGCAGTCGTTTCCAACTGTTATCCCCCTCGACTGGGCAGATTCCTAGGCATTACTCACCCGTCCGCCGCTCGTCAGCAAAGTAGCAAGCTACTTTCTGTTACCGCTCGACTTGCATGTGTTAGGCCTGCCGCCAGCGTTCAATCTGAGCCATGATCAAACTCTTCAATTAAAGTTTTTTGAGACTAAGTCTCGGCTCAATGAATTCTGATTACATTATGCAGACTCGGAAGAATCTACATACTGTTTGTTACATATTGCTATGAACACTCATCGTTACATTGATAATAATTTTGATTGCTGCATTCTTTACGAGAAAGAGTGAGCAATTTCGATTAACTCAACACCTGTGAGTGTCCACACAGATTACTTGATAAATTGTTAAAGAGCATTAGCGCATCTCGGTAAGCCCGAGTGGCTAGGGATGCGTATTTTACGCAATTCCCGTATCGCGTCAAGTGATTTTTAAACTAATTTAAAAACTCTTTTCAGCGTCACTTTTCAGTGAACTGATTTGGCGTGTACACCATGCTATTGCGTGGTTTGCCGTGTCAGTGGATGCGCATTATAGGGAGATTATGAAACCGTGCAAGGGCTTTTTGCAAATATTCAGATCGAATGAGGATCTTTTGTGCAGATCGTTTTATTTTTAACTATTATGACTGTTTTTATAGCAGTTTTATTCTATTTCCCTGACTTGTTATGAACTAATTATGGTGTTTTAAGGTCATTTTTTCGTCAGAGTATGGTGAAAGCGCAAATAATTCATTACCATAGCTATGCTTTTTAACAGTTATTTATCATTTTTCATTTTTATTAGAGATAAACTTATGCAGAAGTCATTTGTTATTACCTTAGTTACAGCGCTCATTGGCGCAGTTATCATTTATGCTCTATCTAGTAATGTTCAACTTGTTATATCTTTTATTGCAGGTGCAATGTTAGCTAGTCTTATTTTTACTTTCGTTCCTACTTCAACCGCAGCGGCTTCAAATGAGCCTTATGTTGGCCCAACTATGACACTGTATGTGGGTAACTTGCCATACCGTGTACATGAAGGTGAAGTGAAGAGTCTTTTCGGGGAGTATGGTCCTGTCAATTCAGTACGCTTAGTGAGAGATAGAAAAACAGGTCGCCGTAAAGGTTTTGGTTTCGTTGAGATGTCAGAAGCCGGTGCTAAAAAGGCGATGAACAAACTAAACGATTACAGTTTCCAAGAACGTACTTTAAAAGTAAGAGAAGCTAAATCACAAGAATCAGATCCAGCGGATCAAAATAAAGATTAGTTATATCGTTAGCTGGCTATGGAAAGACACTCAAGTTGTGTAAAGCCATAGTCAGTTAATGTCTGTTTTAGCCCATCCCCAATCTCAGCTGTATACCCAGCTTTTAAAATCACATCACAATTCTGACTCTTACTTTGACTACCTATCAAAAACAACACTCGTGTAGCAATCGCACTACCTGAATCAAGTAGTAATATTTTAGCACCTAAAACTTGTGCTATTTCTTGGCGTAAAAACGGAAAATGAGTGCAGCCCAACACCACGGTATCAATAGATGAGTTTCGAATAGGCTGTAAAATCTGTTCAATTTTCTTTATATCAACACATTTTCGTCCCGCTTTGTCTTCTGCTATTAGTACTAATTCAGAAGAGCCAATTAAATCTACTTGGCAACCACCCGCAAATTCAGTTATCAATTCTTGGGTATAGGCTCTATTAACAGTGCCTGGTGTAGCAAGCAATGCAATATGCTGGCTTGTGGTTTGTTGTGCTGCTGGTTTTATTGCTGGCACGACACCAACAACTGGAATACTAAGTTGTTTTCTTAGTTCAGGTAACACCAAGGTACTTGCACTATTACAGGCCACAACAACTATCGAAGCGTTTAACTGTTTTGCTTGTGTAACAACTAACTTAACGCAGCCATCAATTAACTCTTGTTCACTTAAATCTCCATATGGCAAACGCGCATTATCAAATAAGTAATAGATATCATGCTGAGACAATTTTTTATGGACATGTTCAAACACGGATAAGCCACCTATGCCTGAATCGAAAATGAGTATGGGACCGCCCAAGTTAATCTCCATTGAATGGGGTTAATAAGTGAAATTCATCGATTTCTGTTGTTAATATTCTAAGACTTCGCCGTTCTACTGGACATCAGCGGTGTGTAGTATAATATTTGCGCCCTTATTTTACAGCATATGGTGGAACAAAATGAATTTAGCAGCAATGGATCCTAAGAACTATGATGCGCAACTCGAACAAAAACGTATCAAGCTTGAAGCTGCCTTTGCTGAGTTTACTCCGCCAAGTTTAGAAGTTTTTGGATCTGAGCCAGCTCACTACCGTATGCGAGCGGAATTTCGAGTCTGGCATGATGGTGACGACTTATACTATTACATGTTTGACAAAGCATTGAATGAAAAAGTTCGTTGCGAGCAATACTTACCTGCTGGAGTGCTTATCAATGAGATGATGACAGCATTGATGGAAGAACTTCGTCCAAACCATGCACTTCGCTTTAAATTATTCCAGGTCGATTTTTTATCTACTCTTAGTGGAGAGATCTTAGTCTCACTTCTTTATCATCGTCAATTGAATGATGAATGGCGAGAAGAAGCTGAACTCATGAAGCAACGTCTATCTAAAAAGTTCAATGTGAATTTTATCGGTCGTGCCCGCAAACAAAAAATTGATTTAGATAAAGATTTCGTGGTTGAGTCCTTAACTGTCAATGGTAAAGATTTACAGTATAAACAAATTGAAAATAGCTTTACTCAACCTAATGCTAAAGTGTCAGTTAAAATGCTTGAATGGGCTATTTCAACGACTCAAAATAGTACGGGTGATTTATTAGAGCTTTATTGTGGTAATGGCAATTTTTCAATTGCGTTAGCGCAAAACTTTGAACGTGTATTAGCAACTGAGCTAGCAAAGCCTTCTGTGGACGCTGCGCAATATAACATTGCTATTAATGATGTCGATAATCTTCAAATTATCAGAATGTCAGCTGAAGATTTTAGTGATGCAATGGCTAAAAAACGTCGCTATCGTCGTTTAGAAGGTATCGATTTAGACAGTTATAACTGTAATACCATATTTGTTGACCCGCCGCGTGCAGGTATTGACGACAATACGCTTAGCTTAATGCAAAACTATGACCGAATTTTGTATATTTCGTGCAACCCTGACACGTTGAAAGCAAACTTAACCAAACTGAGTGAAACACATAAAATCACTCGATTTGCACTGTTCGACCAATTCCCATATACCGATCATATGGAATCAGGTGTACTTTTAGAGCGTAAATAATCACACTGCAATAAAAAGGCGATGCTGTGTAAACAGCATCGCCTTTTTATTGCCTAATAGCTTAATTTATTTAGTTTCTACTTTATGCTGTAGCGCTTCAGCACCTTTAGCAACCATGCGTAATTGTAAAACCAAATGATCCGCTAATACTTTTCTATCAGCTCGTTTCATATCTAATGCCGATGCGCCAGCATTAAACACTAAGGTCACTAAGGCTTCAGCTTGAACTCTCGCTAACATAGGTGTTCTACCAGCGGTAGCTTCAGTGTAATGAGACAACTCCGAAATAAAGTGCTCAATCTCTCTCGCAACAGCAGCACGAAATGCCGCAGAAGTCCCTGAACGTTCATGCAGAAGAATACGAAAAACATTGGGATTTGATTCTAGCACTTCAATGAAAGTATCAACTGAGATACGAATAACACTGCCACCTGCTTCGGCACGCTGGCGACCTTTACGCATCATTTGTCGCAATGTCAGACCACCTTCATCGACCATGGTTAAACCGAGTTCATTCATGTCTTTAAAGTGACGGTAAAAAGAAGTTGGCGCTATGCCAGCCTCTCTTGCAACCTCACGTAAACTTAAGCTTGAAAAGCTACGCTCAGCACTGAGTTGATTAAAAGCGGCATCTACCAATGCACGACGGGTTTTTTCTTTCTGTAATGCTCTTACACCCATGTAAAGATCCATTTAGTAAATGATAGTGCACAGATAATACCGTTTTTAACAAAGAAACACAGCCCCATAAGGGTTGACCATATATTGAGGGTAAGTTAAATTAGCGTACAACTGTACGCCCAATAAGATTTTTGGATTATCTTAATGAAAAAACCACCGATTATTTGGTTAAACACATCACTATTTGCACTCACGCTATTAGGCGCTATTACTTTGGTTCCATGGCGTGGCATGACCCATGGATTTGAGGCCATCGAATGGATAGCATTTGTCGTGCTTGCTTTTGCAAGTGGCTTATCGATTACTGCGGGGTATCATCGCCTTTGGTCCCATAAAGCTTATAAAGCACATCCTGTCATGCGATTCTTATTTGCGTTGGGCGGAGCTCTTGCACTACAAAATAGTGCGCTGCATTGGTCTTCTGATCATCGAGTTCATCATAAGCACGTCGATAACAACGATAAAGATCCTTACTCTGCTAAAAAGGGGTTTTGGTACAGCCATATTGGTTGGATGCTACGCGAGTACCAAGCTAGTCGCTACCATGACTACAACAATGTTCGTGATTTACAAAAAGATGCCATTGTTATGTGGCAGCACAAACACTACTTATCATTGGTTGTCTTAATGAATATTGGCCTGCCTGCATTTTTAGGCTGGTTAAATGGTGACATTATTTCAATGGTATTAATGGCAGGATTACTTCGCTTGGTTGTCGTACATCACTGTACTTTCTTTATTAACTCACTGGCTCACATTTGGGGCAGTCAGCCATATACCAATAAAAATACGGCTCGAGATAATGGTGTTATCGCATTATTAACCTATGGCGAGGGTTATCATAACTTCCATCATATTTTCGAAAATGATTACCGCAATGGCATTAAATGGTGGCATTACGACCCAACAAAATGGCTCATTAAGTCGATGCAATGGGTTGGCCTTGCAAGTGATTTAAGAGTGGTTCCTCAAGAACGAATAGAAAGTGCCAAATTACAAATGCAATTACTTAGAGCTCAGGACAAAGTGGCGCATTTACCTAACTGTGACGAGATCATTGCTAATTTCCAAGCTGAATATGAACTCATGAAGCAGCACTTGATGGAATACTATCAAGCTAAAAAGAGTTTACTAGAAGCCAAGCGCAAAGAATTGAGCGTCCAGCAGCTAAACCTGCAAGTTGAAGAGTTAAAAGCACGCCTGTTAGCTCAAAAGAAAAACTGGAAAAGCTTAACCGCTGCATATTAACGTTAGTAATTATCAATATTGTGAAACGGCTACCTTACTCGGTAGCCGTTTTTTGTTTCGCCAGAATGAATGTCACAACACACATTCAGCACTCTGCCATGAGCATATACGTTATCGGGTCATTGACCCTTTATGACTTGCGCTCAAACAACTCACTTACCTGCTGATGCAAACCATGGCGACCTAATTCAACTCCATTTACAGTCTCACCAATGTTGACTTCAACTCTCGACCAGAAACGCTTTGGTCTCGTCGTTAAAGCATGACCACCTTTATGGCTAAAGTATGATCCCCATAAGCCTTTTAACGCCATTGGTGTGACGGATACAGGGTCAGCAGCTAGGATTCTTTCAATACCAGGTCTAAACTCAGCAATATCGCCATCGGCGGATAATCGACCTTCAGGAAAAATACACACAAGCTCTTCGTTATTCAGCGCTTGATGAATGTGTTCAAATGCCTGCTCATAGGTCTTTTCACATTGTTTTGGCGAACAAATCGGAATAACACCAGCATGACGGAACAAATATTTTAAAAGTGGTATTTCACTAATAGACTTATCCATAACAAAACGCATCGGTCGCGTTGAAGATCCCATAATAATCAGTGCATCAACGTAACTCACATGGTTACACACAATAACACCTGCTCCCTGAGCTGAAATATGTTCACGGCCTGTTACGTTAACTCGGTACATGACATGGCTAAGAATATAGCTCACAAAGCGTTGAGCAAACTCAGGCACCTGTGAATAAACATACAAAGCCACCACAGTATTCAAGGCTGCAAGTAATAAGAATAACTGTGGAATGCTCCATTCTAAGAGCCCAAGCAATACGATGGATAACACCGCAGCAGTTACCATGAAAAAGGCATTAACAATATTATTTGCTGCTATAGCTTGTGCGCACTCGCCTTTTTCTGCTCTAGACTGAATAAAGGCATATAACGGAACAATGAACAGTCCACCACTTAGGCCCACCATAAATAAGTCAGCCATGACTCTATAATGCTGTGATGCAGCAATAAAAGTGCTAAAGCTATACACGGTACTCAAATCAACCGGCGCTGGCGGTATAGCAAAAATTAAATCCACACCAAATACCGTTAACCCCAACACGCCAAATGGAATGACGCCCAATTCAACATGACCATAAGAAACTCGCTCACAAATCCACGAGCCTACCGCAATGCCAATTGAAAATAACGCCAGTAATAGCGATACCACTGTCGCATCAGCATGAAGGTGTAACTTGGCAAAATTAGGAAATTGAGTCAGATAAGTTGCACCTAAAAACCAAAACCAACTGATGGCCAAAATTGCCATCCAAATACTTGGGGTTTGACGCACTTTAGCAATACTGCGCCAAGTACCAGAAAGTGGCGTAAAGCGAATTTTTTCAATCTTGCCTTGAGGTGGTAAAGCTGGAATTGCTCGACTTGATAGATAACCAATTGCAGCAAGAGTGACAACGGTTGCAGAAGCAGCTACTAAGCTATTATCACTCGCCACAATTAACCCTGCAGATAACGTCCCCACAAGAATTGAAATAAATGTCCCCATCTCAACCCAAGCATTACCAGTAACAAGTTCATTTTCTTTTAGCGTTTGTGGCAATAAAGAATATTTAACAGGGCCAAAATACGCAGACTGCGTGCCCATTAAAAACAGGAGTAATAACATCACCAAATAGCTTTGAGACAAAATAGCGACCGCAGCACATGACATGATAATAAACTCAATCAACTTTAATCGTCGTATGAGCATGGCTTTATCAACATTATCAGCCACCATACCTGCGTGGGCTGAAAACAAAAAGAAAGGTAAGATAAAAACACCCGCCGCCAGATTTACAAACATATTAACGCTAATGGGTAATTCGTTAACTTGGCTATAAGTCACCAATAGCAACAGCACATTTTTATAAATGTTGTCATTCAGTGCCCCAAGACACTGAGTAACAAAATAGGGAAAGAATCGTCTAGTGATTAACATGCTGCATCCTTGTTTTTTGTCATTCCTAAAATGTAGCCTTGTACATGACTACTGAGCATTGCTGGTAATTCGGTTTCAGTGGTAAATAACTTTCCATCAATCGCTAAGCAAGTTAATCCATGAATCCCCCCATAACACTCGGCTCATTAATGTAATTTGTTGTTCTGACGCTTTTCCAAAAACATGTTTTAACTGCTGCGAAATCAATCCAAATAATGAATCAATAGCGTGCTGATGACTAGATGACAATGACACATTGTCTGGCGCTGAAATTTCAAACACGAGCTTAAAGCCAGCCTTATGTTCAAAAGCAAATTGGCAATATCCATGTGCCATGGCTTCTATGATATCGATAGGTTCATCTTGAGAGCAGTCAACATCAAGATCGGCTATGTGTTGGTATAAGTTCACCAAAACTCGCTCAGAAACACGTAAGAGTAATTGTTGATATGACCCATAGATATTAATTAAGGTACTAGGTGCATAGCCTATTTGACTGGCCACTTTGCGAAGTGACAAACCATCAAGCGAAGCTGCTTGTAAGTATTCCATGACTGCAACTATGGCCATCTCATTAATTTCTTCATGAGTATGTTCCTTCCTTCGCGCCATCATAATCCCTATTGTAATTAACTAATGTGGTTAAACTAACAACAAACAAAATAAAAAACAATGTTCATAATAATTTTTTATTCACTCAATAATCATAATGAGGCTTGTTCAGACGCAAAAAAGCCCTCAGTAGAGGGCTTAGGGCATAGTCGAATACAAAAATTATTTAGTGAGAATATCATCCCAAGCTAAACTTGGACTGCCAACAACGATAAAGTTAGGGTTTTCGAGCGTTTCTCGTTCGTTATAACTCATTGGCTGTAAATTGATATCCATTAACGCACCGCCAGCTTCTTCAAGAATAATTTGCGCAGCACCAGTATCCCACTCACCTGTTGGGCCTAGGCGTACATAACAATCGGCACGTCCTTCAGCAACAAGGCAACTCTTTAACGCTGCGCCACCAAGGACCACTAACTCACAACTATTAGGATGACTTAATAATTTAAGCACTGACTGCGGATCTTGACGACGACTCACTGCAAGTTTCAAACCTGACTGTTCAATGTCACCAATTTGTCTGCTCATGATACGAACTTCATTCTTAGTATCACGCTTATACGCCCCAAGCCCAGCAATGGCGTAATAACAAACGTTTGTCATCGGCACATAAACAATCCCCATAACAGGGCGATTATGTTCAACGAGTGCGATAATAACGGAAAAATCACCGCTGCCGGCGATAAATTCACCAGTACCGTCTAAAGGATCAACCAACCAATAACGCTGCCATTCAGCACGTTCTTCAAATGGAATATCGGCAGCTTCTTCACTCAAAACGGGAATATCTGGGGTTAATGCTGCTAGGCCGGCACAAATGATTTCATTTGCCGCTAAATCAGCTGAAGTAACAGGCGTATTGTCTGACTTAATTTCTCTGTCAAAGTCACCTTTGACATAAATATCTCGAATTTTTTGCCCTGCTTCAGTGGCAATTTTGATGACTTGTTCAATTACTTCTTCTGGCTTCATACCCACTCCAATCGCCAAATAATACGCTGAATACTGTCAAGTTAGTCCAACTTAGGCTTTTTTAGTAGCTTTCATCGGCTAATATTTTGTTTTTATTTTAATTAATAACCGCTATTTTGCTAAAAACTGCTGTGCAAGAAATAATGCACTGACACTTCGTGATTCAGAAAAGTCAGCATCTTCAAGCAAGGTTTGCCAATCTTCTAAAGGATATGGAATGACCTCTATTGGTTCAGGCTCATCACCTTCAAGGCGACTTTCATATAAGTCTTCTGCAATAAAAATCTGCATTTTACTGGCAAAGTAGCCAGGCGCTAAACTGAGTTCTTTTAATAAAGTCAGTTTGTTACTGGCAAAACCGATTTCCTCTTGTAGCTCTCGGTTAGCAGCTTCAGCGGCCTCTTCTCCAGGATCAATTAAGCCTTTAGGGAAACCCAGTTCATAATTATCGGTACCTGCGGCATATTCTTTGGCTAACAATAATTGACCTTGATGCACAGGGACAATCATTACTGCACCACGGCTACCGCCACTCATTCTTTCATATTGACGCTCTACGCCATTAGAAAACTTTAAGTGCAGCTGCTCAATTTGAAATAGACGACTTTTTGCTACTATTTCACGATGAAGGATGTCAGGCTTTTTATGCCGAGTTGTCATTCAAACCTCATATATGACGAATTTAGATAGACAAGTTACAATCTTACTACCCTAGCTATATTCTACAACTGGAATTTTCATGTTTCCTTGGCATAAGATAGACACAGTTTTACTCGATATGGATGGCACCCTACTCGATTTACACTTTGATAATCACTTTTGGTTATCTTTAGTGCCACAACAATTGAGCCAACAGCGGCAGATATCAGTAACTCAAGCGCAACAATTAGTCGAGCAATCTTACCAAAAGGTAGAAGGAACATTAGATTGGTATTGCATTGATTATTGGCAAGAAAAGCTTGGTTTGGATATTTTAACTTTGCATTATTCCTTGGCAGAGCGAATTCAAATGCGTCAAGACAGTATGCCCTTTCTTAATGCACTAAAAACAGCAGGGAAACAGCGGATATTAATGACAAATGCTCATCCCAAAAGCTTAGCATTAAAACTTGAACATACTGAACTAGCACACGGACTTGATGCAACTTTTTCAAGCCACGAAACAGGCTACCCTAAAGAGCACCCTAAATTTTGGGAGCATGCAATTAGTCAATTCAGTCTTAATCCAAGCCGTTGTTTATTTGTTGATGATAATGAGCACATTTTAGAAGCGTCGAAAAAAGCGGGAATTGGTTATCAACTTGGTATATCCAACCCTGACAGCCAAAAACCTCATAAAGACTTTGTCGACTTCCCTGCCATTCATGATTACCAAATGCTGCATCAGGATCTGCTCGACGCGTAGATTACTTTTGGAATGAAAAACAAAAAAGGCATGTGATTAACATGCCTTTTTTATTGAAGCTGCCAGTCTACATACCTGGAATTACGCCGTTATAATTAATCGGGTAATATCCTTGGCTATCTTGCTTACCTAGGAAGGATAATGCTTGAGTAAGATCTTCTGGTTGTTCTGGTGTTGGCTTAATTTTAGCGCTGACAGAAAAGCGATTACTTTCGCCTAAACTTGCAATCCCTTCAATACCCATTTGGTTCATTGTGTCATCAGTATTTAACTGCACCATGCCATCAATACACTTCAACCCTAATGCAATGTTACCTAATGGATACTCTCCAAACTGGTTTTTTACATCAATACGATTTAAAAATAACTTACCTGACAGCTGTTCACACCATGGCTCACCTTGCTCAAGACGTTCAACAATCAAGCTAACATCACCATTCACTTTCGTTCTGAATGGCAGACGGCTATTACCTAACAAAAATGAATTTGGCGCTTCAAAACGTAAGTTTTCAGCTGATATACCTGATAACGACCAAGTGATATCCCCTTGTCCACTGACTGCTGTCGCACGATTACCAATGTTGACATCAAGATTCACTTGGCCAATAAACAATGCCCATGGGTTCATGTCCCAGCTCACTTGTTCAATGATGCGACGATCAATAGATACCAGCTCAGCATGACCTTGCCATAACGTGCCTGATACACCACTCACTTTTATGTTATTAGGTAACGGCGCAATGCCTACTACCCAATTAGCAGGAATGTAAGCCACCATAAAGGCGAGATAAATAACAACGCCTATTACTATTTTTTTAATCAAACTCACTACAATACCTGCTTACTTAGACAGCTGAATACGACGTACTTTGACAAAACCGGCCACATCAGACTCTGATAAATCCACACTTTCAAGAGTTAAGCCTTTTTGTTCAACCAGCTCATGTAAATAATTCAATAAGCTGTCAAAAGGCACATCATCCATCCACAACTGGATTTTATCACCCTGAGGCTGCATTCGTGTGATTTCTAACTTATATTGACCCGCAAGCTGATTGACCACGGAACTGAGGCTGCCAGTTGACGTTGGTTTCGAGCCTGATTGCTTCAAACCTGCGATTTTATTAGCCGTTTGTTTGACATAGTTGAGTGTTTGTAACTCTGATTGGTGCCTCATTTCAGCATTTTCAGCCGCTGAAGAAATCGGGCTCCAAATTCCCCAATATAAAATACCAATAATGACAAACACACCACAGCTGGCGACAAGCTGCTGCTCTCTGAGGGCTAAGCCTTTCCACCAAGCTTGCAAATTTTCCATCTTATTTGCCCCTCAATGTTAGGGTTGTATTCACTTCGTCTTCACCGCTATTGATTGCACCCATATCAAGGTCATATCGTGTTTCAACTAACTCTTTAAACTTATCGACTTGGTCATAAGTTTTGGCCGTCACTTGCATACGCAGTTCATTACGGTTGGCATCAAAACGTAAAGAATTTGGTTTTAAATCCGGTACCTTTTCAAAAGCATCTTTTAAGCCATCAAGCATTTCAAAAAATGCTGCTCCACCACCCTGGCCTTGCATACTGCGTAACTGGGAATCCATTTGCGAGCGGATATTAACAATACGATTAATACCTGGACTGACTCTTTTAAAAATCGCTTCACTTTGTTGCTTAACTTCAGCAGTTTGCGCTTCTAGCTGATAAATCGTTAAGCCTTTATTGACTAGAGATAATACGATCGCTATCGCCATAATGATGGCGACATTACGCCATAACATTAAATGCTTACTGTATTCACGCTTTGGCTGATAAATGCCACTGAGTAAATTGATCGGCGCTTGGATAATGCCTTTAGCCAAAACCATCATAGGTAAATCTAAAGGTTTAGGCTCAACTTCCGCTCCCATAAAGACTAAATCTTCGCTGTAAGCTGCAATATTGAGGGGAGCTTGATCTTCTTGCTGTTCAGGCATCAGTTGAGGTAATGCAAAATCTAACCATGTTTTAGGCAGACTAACACCGCTTCCTTCACCCGTGCGTAATAACAGTTCATCACCCATATCCAGTGCCGCCCAGCGACACTGTTCTAATGGTAATGCTAAACAATCAGGTACGATACGTTTTACCTTCATACCGGCATCAAGCAGCCAAGATAACCAATCTTGCATTTGCTCATGGGCAACTGCAACCACGTTCAGCTGCTCACCATCACGTGGCCCAACGACAAAGTGCATATCTTCAACATCAGATGCAATCGTTTCTTCTAGCATAAAAGGCAATGCTTTCAATGCTTGGCGCTGGTTTTTCTCAGGTAATTCAATTTGAGTCAATGTCATGCTTGACGCTGGCACTAATACATCAACAGGGCGATTTCCAGCACGCTCAGTTAAACTTGATAGGCTTGCTGCATCACTTAACTCGCCAGAGGCGATAATTTCTTGCTCCTGCTCTGACCAAACTAGCCAAGAACATGGGCTTTCTGATGTTTTACCTAATCGGATAAAAAGCCGTTCAGACACTGTTACTCTCCACTGGCTGCAAGGGTTTCAAAAAACTGTGCAGCGGGTTGTTTCTCTTATTCATTACTGTTGCCCACCATACTGGCGAGTCAACACGTCAAATTTATCACCGCTTCGCTGTAGCACACTGTCCATTCTGAACATGGCATTATCAACTTTAGCGCCCGCTTTCAGTAAAAAGAAATTACTGTCCACTACAATACTCGATTTCATATTGCTCTCAGTCGCTAAACTGGCAAGCGTATTATTCTCCCAAAACTCTGCAGCAGTTTCGAAACCATCTGCAGGTCTTTGGTTAATCAAGCTTTCGGCATCACTCAATGAAATTTTGTTATCTAACATGCCAACAAGTAATGCGGCTTGTTCTACTTCAATGGTGTTGACATTCAATAACTGTTGGTTATTACCTGGAATCGCGCAAATATAAGGTAATAACGTGGTATACACTTGCTGGTTATAGCCAATCACCGCCCTTAATTCACTATGATGACTCATCAAAGTATTCGCTGCTCGATACGGGATATTACGCGATTCATAATCCGCATCTTCAGCACCATAAGGCATAGAAACAGTGTCATCATCAATATAATCAACCAAGGTATGAGTCAGCCTTTCTGCACCAAACTCGTCCATCCCCAGTGCGACTAATAACGCTTTATATTGGCTTGCCGCTAAACTGAGCTTGGGCTGACCATTCTCAACCTCTGTCGAAGTCACAGATAACGCATTGATATTGAAACAGGAGCGCATATCCTGAATTTCGCCACCAATTTCACCGTACTCGGCAGGAAAAATAACATCAGCCAGAGCCCAATATTGTTGGCGATGCACAGTGCCATCACTGTCTTCCATATCTTGCTTTAAAATCTTTTTCGCTAACTCTTCTGCAGAAATAGCATACCAATATGCTTGGTCATATTGCGCCAAGTTTAACGTTCGGCGCATAGATAACTGGTTACGGCTGGTGATGTTGGTAGCGATAATCACAACCAATGCCACAATCAACAGTACAACTAATAACGCCACTCCGCGCTGTTTACGAAACCCCGGTAATTGTGACTTCATCATGTGTCGTCACCTTCAGTCTTTTCTCCGGTTTCATCAGTGTCGCTGCTATCGCTATTGTCACCGTTATTGCCACCACTATTACCACCGCTGCCGGTGCTTGAGCTATCTCCACCTTTAGGTAGTAAAAAACGACGTTCAATGGTGCCTAAGCCTTCAATCTCAACTTCCATCGCTATCGCAAGCGGTAAGGTAGAAGCATCAACTTTTCGCTCCCATTTATCACCTACAAAAAATGAATACTCAATGGAAACGACATCTTTCACGATTAAACTTTTTAACGGCTCTGCACCGACCTCTGGCTCTGGGTAAGGATAATACCAACGCTCTAAGCGGCCATCTTGAACAACATAAGCAACAGACTGCAAACTACCACGAGGTAACATGCCATCTGGATTCAACCAACCTAAGCGGAAAAACACTAAGGCTTCAGTTTCAGAATCCAGCATATTATCACCGGTTTGAAATACAGATGTTGTACGCTCACCATCAAAACCACGCTGAGTTCGCGCCACGATTTGGCCTAAGTCTCGCTCAATAATCCCAAAACCTTGTTGCAATGCTTTGAGTCGAACCGAAAACTCTTTGGTCGCTTCATCATTTTTCATCACAGTCGATAGCACAGCATTGGCGGCCAATCCGATCATGGCGAAAATGGCTATTGAGATCAGCATTTCTAATAGGGTAAACCCTAACTGATTATGCTTTTGTGATTTAACCTTCGTTGTGAACATAACTACTCACTTGGGCAACGGTTCGGTTAAACCTATCTTCATCGCTCACTAAAATTCTTATCATACGGAAATTGTCGTCTGTGGTTTTAACCACTTCTTGACGCCAATACCAATCTTTTCCTGCGAGTTCGACTTGGCCATTTTTAGTACCAAGTTCAGGAAATTGCTGAATTAATCTGGCTTCAACCATCTGATTACTCGCAACCCATTGCGCAAGGGTTCTTTCTTCTAATATCGGTAGGTTCGCCATTTGATCACCGATACTTTTGGTGACGGCAACGGCTGCAATCGAAAACACTGCTAACGCAACGATGACTTCGAGTAGCGTCATGCCTTTACAAGTCTTCATCGAAACTTCCTAGCGCTAATCGTCCCATTGCGTCACCGACAACTAAGACTTCAACTTCTTTGCCATTGGCATCATCAGTTAAAAAACTCAATTCAAATGTCGACATTTCACCGCTTGGAAATAACAAAATTTGCGGCTCTGGGTTTTTCTTCTTGTCTTCTTTGCTTTCATCAATGAGTGGCTCATCGAACCATGACTCATCTTCTTCATCGTCTTGTACTAATGGCAAACCGTCCAGTAGTAGGCTCATCATGACACCTTCCTCCATTTGTTGTGGAGCAAGCTGTCTATCGCCTGTTAGCGGTTCCCATTTACCGTCTTTGTAATATACAAATTGGTATTCATCTTCTTCTACGACAATCCCTAAAAACTGGCCACTGAGGATGGTTTCTTCAATCACTAACTCAGTGGTTGCTATAAATTGTCGAGCTGTTTTAGTTAACGCCTGCTCTGGTCCTGCTGTGCTCGTCGTCATGGTGACTGCTGCTGCAGTTAAGCCCATCAGCAGTGCAACCAATAACACCTCTAAAAGAGTGAACCCAGCTTGGCGTGTAAACTTCATTGAATTATCTCAAGCTTCCATTACTGGAAGTTTTGTAAATTCCAGTTACCAATATCGTCTTCAGTGCCCACTTGTCCGTCAGGACCTGCACTGAAAATATCGATACGACCATTCTCACCTGGGCTTAGTAGGTAATAATCATTACGCCATGGGTCTTGTGGTAAACGCTTTAAATAACCATCTGGACGGTAGTTACGAGGCTCTGGCGAAGACGTTGGCTTTTGCACTAATGCATCTAAACCTTGGTCAGTTGTTGGGTATACACTGTTGTCTAAGCGGTACATATCCAATGCATTTTCTAAAGCTACAATGTCTGAAACTGCTTTTTGTAAATCCGCTTTATCTTTGTTACCCATTAAGTTGGGAACAACCATTGAGGCTAAGATACCCAGAATAACGATTACCACCATCACTTCTAAGAGGGTAAAACCACGTTGTTTACGATTGACTTGCATTGACGACTTCCTCCGATACGCACGACAAAGTGCGTGATAAAAATTACCTTAATAACCTAATCGGTTTAACCACTGATCAAGTTATTTAATTCTAAAATAGGCTGTAAAATAGCCATGACAATAAACAGCACCACTGACGCCATGCTAACAACAAGCATAGGTTCGAATACCCCTAATGCGATGTTCACATTAGATTCAAACTCACTGTCTTGGTTATCAGCAGCACGTTCTAGCATTTGCTCTAACTGACCACTTTTTTCACCCGATGCAATCATATAGAGCATCATAGGCGGGAAAAGTTTAGTATTTGTGAGCGCAGCCCCTAAACTAGTACCTTCACGTACTCTTGCAGTTGCATCATCAACTGCAGCGCGTACTTTCACATTCAATAATACTTCACTGGCAATTCTCATCCCTTCAAGAAGCGGAACAGAACTCGCAGACAAAATACTTAATGTTCGTGCAAAACGAGCGGTATTGATGCCCTTGCTGACCTTACCTATAACTGGCGCCTTTAATAACCAAGTATCAAAGTGCATCCGAAAGTTCGGTTTTTTGAGCATCTGCTTAAACAGTACAAACGCTGCGAATAACAGGCCTAGGACGACTAAGCCATATGCTTGCACAAAATCAGAAGCTAAAATCAAGAACTGGGTCGTTCCTGGTAACTCTTGCCCCATATGCTCAAATTGCCCCACAACTTTTGGGACAACGGCTGCTAATAATACGGCAATGACGCCAATCGCAACGACGGTCAATACAATTGGATAAATCATTGCTTGAGTGAGCTTTGACTTTAATTGCTGACGACGTTCGGTGTAATCCGCCAAACGGTTCAATACCACTTCTAAATGGCCTGACTTCTCACCAGATGCCACCATTGCACGATATAAATCATCAAAAACATGGGGATATTCGGCAAGTGAATCTGCCAAGCTATAGCCTTCAACAACACGAGAACGGACGGCCATCACTAGACTTGCAAGCCTGTCCTTTTCACACTGTTGGCCTACTGCTTTTAATGATTCTTCAATCGGCAAACCAGCTGCAACCAGTGTCGCTATTTGGCGTGTAATAAGTGCTAACTCTGCAACTGAAATACCACGTTGGAATAATTTAAAGCCACCCGTTTTAGCTTTTGCTTCTTTCTCTGCAACCGGTTGTAGCTCTATTGGCATCAAGCGCTGTTCACGTAATTGACTACGTGCATGGCGAGCAGTATCAGCTTCAATGACGCCTTTTTGTTGTTTGCCATTGCTATCAAGGGCTTTATATTCAAACGCTGCCATTGATTATTCCTCGCGCGTCACGCGTAAAACTTCTTCAAGCGTTGTCACGCCATCAAGTACTTTACTCATGCCATCATGACGAATACTAGGAATAGTTTGGCGAACATACTTTTCAATGGCCAGTTCACCACGTCCACCATGAATAAGCTCTCGAACATTATCGTCAACAACTAATAATTCATGGATACCAGTACGGCCTCGGTAACCGTTATGGCCACAGGCTTTACAACCATTGGCACGATAAATCACTCGAGTATCGTTCGCAGTGACGCCTAATAGCTCACGTTCACGTTCATCTGGCTCATGCTCAATCTTACATTCATTACACAAGGTTCTGATTAGTCGCTGGGCCAATACACCAAGAAGACTTGAAGACACGAGGAAGGGTTCAACACCCATATCTTGTAAACGCGTAATCGCACCAGAAGCGGTATTGGTATGTAAGGTTGAAATCACTAAGTGACCAGTTAATGACGCTTGAACTGCAATTTGTGCCGTTTCTAAATCACGAATCTCACCAATCATTACAACATCAGGATCTTGACGTAGAATCGCACGTAAACCACGGGCGAATGTCATGTCGGCTTTCATGTTAACTTGCGTTTGCCCAATCCCTTCAAGTTCATACTCAATAGGATCTTCGACAGTCAAAATATTCGTATCTTTTGAGTTAATTTCAGTTAAGCCAGCATACAAGGTGGTACTTTTACCAGAACCAGTAGGGCCTGTAACCAAAATAATTCCGTGAGGCTTACGGATAATGGCATCAAATTGTTCACGAATTGACAGCGTCATACCTAACTGTTTCAAATCGAGATTACCGGTATTTTTATCCAGTAGACGCAATACCACGCGCTCGCCATGACTTGACGGCATAGTAGACACACGCACATCAACCGCTCGACCTGCTATACGCAACGAAATACGACCATCTTGAGGAACACGTTTTTCAGCAATATCAAGGCGTGCCATTACTTTGATACGTGATACCAACAGTGACGACAACTTGCGATTTGGCTTTAATACTTCTTTTAACACGCCATCGATACGGAAACGAACGACCAATTGTTTTTCGTACGTCTCAATATGGATATCCGACGCTTCTTCTTTAATCGCTTCTGATAATAATGCGTTAATTAACTTAATAATTGGCGCATCATCATCACCTTCCAATAAGTCTTCTGTTTGCGGCAATTCTTCGGCAAGAGTGAATAAATCCATCTCGTTACCTATATCTTCCATTAATTGCTGCGCTTCAGATGAATTAGCTTGGAAAGTTTGGGTTAACTTTGCTTCGAACTCTTCGACAGGTAATTGACTTAACACTAAGTCTTCACCAGCATAACGACGTACTTCTAACATCGCAGTCAGCGGCGTTTCACTGGTGTAATACAACTTCAGTGCATCGGCTTCTTTGGCTAATGCCAAGTTAAAGCGATGCGAAAAAGCAAACGGTAAGCGCTCACGACTGGTTGAGTGGAAGACCTCATCATTAAGCTCTTCCGATTCAATACCTAACTCGTTAGATACTTGCGCCAACTGCTCAGTCATTTCTGCTTCACTCATTGGCATCATCTTCTTGTTCTGCATCGACTTCAGTTTCTGCAGGCTGCTGATCTTTGGCTTTACTCTCGCTGATATGCTTTAGCGCTGGGTCGGTTTCACGCATCTTAGTTTCTAAACTCTTCCCTTCTTTGTAACGATTCAGTACTTCGTTAACTTCATCAGGCAAGTACGCTTCTTGATCCCACTCTTCAAGCATCGGCACATCAGTGTTTGGCATTAAGTTAACTCCACGTTCTTGTTGTTCAAGTTGCAATGCACGGAAGTAGTTATACTTGCGGCCCGCAATGCCCTCCATGGTAATCCCGTCACGAATAATCGTCGGCTTAATAAATACCATCAGGTTCTTCTTTTTCACGCCACTTGAAGATGATTTAAATAAGTGACCAATGATTGGTAGATCGCCTAAGAATGGCACTTTTTGCACTGATTCTTGAGTTTCTTCGTTAATCAAACCGCCTAAGACAACAATTTGACCTGAATCAGCCATTACAGTGGTGGTTAATCGACGAGTCGCAAATGTCACATCGACACCTGTTTTACCGTTAATACCTGACACTTCTTGTTCGATGGTTAACTTAACAGACGTTCCTTCGTTAATTTGAGGAACCACTTTTAACTTCACACCCACTTCTTTACGTTCAACCGTTTGGAAAGGGTTACTGTTACCATTACTTGAGTTTTGGCTACCTGTTAAAATCGGGACTTCATCACCAACGATGAACGACGCTTCTTGGTTATCTAGAGTTGTGATAGAAGGTGTAGCAAGTACGTTTGATTTAGTATCACTCGAAACAGCTTGAACTAGTGCACCGAAGTCACCAGCAGTGATCCCCCATGCCATACCATTCACTTTACCTAATGCTTGTGCCAATAAGGTAATATCACCACGGGTGTCTGGGTTTTCAGTACAGGTTCCATTTTCAGTACAAACTGTAGTACCTTCTTCACCTTGAGCCTGCCAAACACCAGCACCGATTTCACCAATCGTTGGACCTAGGTTATTAAACTGAGTACCACCACCAGCTGTGGTTGCCCATTGCACACCAAAACCAACATCATCACCCTCGGCGACTTCTACAATGATAGCTTCAACTAATACTTGAGCACGGCGGATATCAAGTTGATTGACCACACTTTCAATTGTGCGCATTTGATCAGGATCGGCACTGATCACTAATGCGTTAGTATCAAGGTGCGCCATGATATTAATTTCTTTACGACGTTTATTACTGCTTTGACCCGCATCTTGATCAGATTGTAATTGCTCAGCAAATCCTGTTAATACTTCGACTAAATCCTCGGCTTTGGCATAACGTAAATATCTTACTTTCGTATTGCCCGTTGTTGCCTGCTCAGCATCAAGACGACGAATAAGTTCGACAACACGTTGGCGACTTTTTTCATCGCCACTAACAACGACAGCATTAGTACGCTCATCAGCAACAACTTTAGGCGCTTGGCCTGGCATTTGTGCTTGATTAGCAGTTGAACGATAAAGGGTATCGATAATTCGAACGATTTCGCCAGCAGAGGCATACTCAAGCGAGACAACTTGAACTTCAGTGTCACCTTGTTTATCAACGCGGCGAACAATTTCGACTAACTTGTTGACCACGGCTGCACGACCAGAAATCATTAACACATTTGATGGGTCGTAGTTAACTACATTACCGCCACCCGCATTATCGTTTAACTGACGTAATAGTGGTGCAAGTTGTTTTGCTTCCGTGTTGTAAAGGGCAACAATACGAGTCACCATTTCATCGCCTAAACCAGGCTTACTATCATCAGCGACACGAATTGCGGCCGTTTTAGCATCTTTATCTTTAATGACCTTAATGACGCGGTTTTCCATTTCAACCACAGCATAGCCATAAACTTGCAGAACATTGAGGAAGAATTGATAGTACTGCTCATCATTTAATAAATCATAACTACGCACATTGATTTTGCCACGTACGGTCGGATCCACAATGATAGTTTTATTGAGGTTTTTGCCTACAATATTGATGAATTCTTGAATATCTGTGCCTTTAAAGTTGGCAGCATATTGTTCCGACCAAGCCGCTTGAGAAGCAAGCATTGCAATACCTGCAACAAACCCTGCTAATAACTTGCGTCGAATTCCATAACTCTTCATTATTTTCAATCCTCTACTGCCGATACTATTCAGGCAAACTAAATACTATTTCTACTAACTGCCCATCGCGTTCAACCATAACGCCGATTTCTGTTAATTCTTGTAACTGTGCCATTACTTCTAATGATTGTCCCATGTCGGTCAAATCATAGCCGTTAATGGATTTGGCTAAATCATTGGCTTTAAACCCAGCTGCGGTAAATAAGGTTTTATTCTTACCTGGGTTCAAGCGGTAGCCACTCACTCCGTCAGCTCCACGCACCGGAGAAATAGCTAAATAATCTGTTAATTTTCCTGGGTCTGCTAATAATTCATCACGCGAGTCGCTAATTTGCTGAGCAACTTCAGCATTTTGACGGCGATCAATGCGCTGAACTTCACGATCTTTTTTAGCTTGTTGTAATGATTGGTTTGCCTGGCTTTGTGTGGTGTAGCTTAAGCCGTCTAGCATTAAGGTTTCGTAACGCCCAGCGTTAGTGATAATAATTCGGTCTGCATAGACTTCTTTTAATGAGGCCGATGTGCCTTTAATTTTATCGCCAAGACTATAGGTTTCTTGACTACCTTTCGATTCAATGACAGCAAGGCCATTGGTATCGGAAGTCGATGCAACCACACCAGTTAACAGAATAGACAGATTGGTTTTAGGGGCATCGGTAATTTGTTCGACGGGTGCAGGCTTTTTAGGGCGGCCATCGTCACTGGCATCTTTCTCACCAAATAATGACAACTTCTGAACACTACTTAGCTCCACTCGCTTCCCACTCGCAACGGATGTAGGTGAAGGTTGCCAAGCAACAGCTTGGCTATTAACTGGTATTAATTTCCAAGTAATCTGTGCTGTCAGTAATAGCACAATCACTAATCCCAACCAGAATACAGCGGTGCTTAACGGCTTTTGCGGTATCGCTGAAGCCTTCGTTATAATTTTATCTAATACATCCATATTCGGCTTGGACCCTCTATGCAGGTCGCTGTTCTAATTCTGTTAATTTAGGAAATACTGCATCATGCTAACCTACCCAGCTTATTGCAACAAGCCCGTAGCATATCGATTGGCGAAATTGCACCGAATATGCTACATTTGCGCGCCTAAAAACGCTGTGAGAAACACCGTTATTTGTGCGCTTTCCTACATTTTAAATATTAAAAATGTCAACCTTGTGAACTCATACCACTTTTGGGGGTGTTTAGATGGGCCAAGCTTCATCATCAGCAACATCAGTCAGACTCGATAAATGGCTATGGGCGGCGCGCTTTTATAAAACACGCTCGCTTGCAAAAGAGATGATCAATGGTGGAAAAGTACACTATAACGGTCAACGTACAAAATCCAGCAAGCAAGCTGAAGTCGGTGCCAAGATTCGTTTACGACAAGGCCACGACGATAAGGAAATAATTATTGCTCAATTGTCAGAACATCGACAAGGAGCGGCTATAGCACAGACGCTATATGAAGAAACAGCCGAAAGCATTAGTAAAAGAGAATTTAATGCCGAAGCCAGACGCTTAAATATTTTGAATAATCCTGCACCAGAAACCAAGCCGGATAAAAAACAGCGTCGTCAACTTATTCGCTTTAAAGATCTATAAAGACGATTAAAGCACAACAAACGAGAGTGAACATGAGCAAAGATATTTTACATCGCTACTTATTTGATAATGCCGATGTGCGTGGTGAGATGGTACAACTTGAAAAAAGCTATCAAGAGATTCTATCTGCCCATGAATACCCATTCGCATTGCAGCAACTATTGGGTCAATTAATGGCGGCAACGTCGTTATTAACAGCCACAATCAAGTTTAGTGGTGACATTAGTGTGCAGCTTCAAGGTGACGGTCCTGTTTCGTTAGCCGTTATCAATGGCACTAATTTACAAGCGCTTCGTGGTGTTGCACGCTGGAAAGGTGAGTTAGCTGACGATGCATCCCTAAAGGATCTAATGGGTAAAGGCGTAATGGTTATCACGCTAACGCCTGACGAAGGTGAGCGTTATCAAGGTATCGTTTCACTTGAAAACGAAAGCTTAGCAGCTTGCCTAGAAGAATATTTCAGCCAGTCAGAGCAATTACCTACTCGCATCACCTTATTTGCTGATGGCAAACAAGCTGCTGGTATGTTGCTACAAGTATTGCCAACTCAAACCGATGAAAACGAAGACTTCAACCATTTAATGGCCCTTACTGAAACCATCAAACAAGAAGAGCTTTTCACTTTAGATGCTGAAGAGATTTTACATCGTTTATATCATCAAGAAGAGGTTCGCCTTTTCGATCCGGTTGATGTCACATTCAAGTGCACCTGCTCAAAAGAACGAAGTGCTAAGGCGCTAGCGACATTAGCACAAAACGAAGTAGAAACCATTTTGGCTGAAGAAGGTAAAATTGAAATGGGCTGTGAATATTGCCCAGCGGTTTACACTTTTGACAGTATCGATATTGCTGCAATTTTTGCTGGTAATTTTGAATCTACCACACAGCAATAACTGATCGACACAACACAAAAACTTTCACAAAAAAGCGCATATAGCGCTTTTTTTGTGTAAAAAATCTATCTTAAAACTAAAAAATCACCTCAAATTACAAAAAAGTTACCAAACTGTTGGTTACCTGTATTGTTTATTACGTTACAATGACATCGCTAAATTAGCTTCAGCCTAAGCAAGCGATAACGTAAGTCATCCTAAATATAAATCGGCAACATAGACCGATAAACGACCTATTTACGACGGAGAAGACCCGATGACAGATGGAACAAACAGCGTACACTTCAACCTGACAAGCGCTGAATTAATTGAACTTGCTTTACAACGTAACGAAGGACAATTAACAGCCAATGGCGCATTAGTCGCTAAAACCGGTGAACGTACTGGTCGCTCACCAAATGATCGCTTTATCGTTCAAGAAGCCAATACCCAAGATGATATTGATTGGGGTTCTGTTAACAAAGGTATAGCTGCAGATACTTTCGATGCCCTTTGGGGAAGAGTTGAAGCTTACCTTTCTGAAAAAGACATTTTTGTCTCAGAACTGGAAGTAGGTGCCGATGATGAGCATTATCTTCCTGTGCGTGTCACCACTGAATACGCTTGGCATCAAGTATTTGCACGTAACCTATTTATCACTCCAACACATTTCAACCGTGGTAATAAAGACGTATGGCAAATAATGAACGCCCCAGAGTTTATCTGTGACCCCGCTCGTGACGGTACTCACTCTGATGCGGTTGTGATGATCAACTTCGCCGATAAAAAAGTATTGCTAGCAGGGCTTAAGTACGCTGGCGAAATGAAAAAGTCGATGTTCTCTGTCCAAAACTTCTTATTGCCAGCTAAAGGTGTACTGCCAATGCACTGTTCTGCCAATGTCGGCCATGATGGTGATACAACCTTATTCTTCGGCTTATCAGGTACAGGTAAAACAACCTTATCAGCCGATCCAAAACGTTTTTTAATTGGCGATGACGAACATGGTTGGGCTCCGGGTGGCGTTTTCAATATTGAGGGCGGCTGTTATGCCAAATGCATCGACTTAAGCCAAAAAAATGAACCCGTTATTTGGGATGCGATTCGTTTTGGTACTGTACTTGAAAACGTCATGCTAGACGAAAATAGAGTGCCTGATTACACCAATACTGAACTAACTGAAAACAGTCGTGCAGCTTATCCACTTGAACATATTGCCCAACGTAAAGAAGAAAACCGCGGTGCAGAGCCTAATTCGGTCGTATTCCTAACATGCGATGTTTCTGGTGTCCTTCCGCCAGTTTCTGTGCTTACTAAAGAACAAGCAGCTTATCATTTCTTATCGGGTTATACCGCTAAGGTGGGGTCAACTGAAATGGGGTCAACATCTGCCATTCAATCGACATTCTCGACTTGTTTTGGAGCACCTTTCTTCCCTCGCCCAGCAGGTGTATATGCTGAACTATTGATGAAGCGAATCGAGTCTTTTGGTAGCCGAGTTTATTTGGTTAACACGGGCTGGACAGGTGGTCCACATGGCGTAGGTAAACGTTTTGATATTCCAACAACTCGTGCCATTGTCGACGCGATTGTCAGTGGTGAGCTTAAAGATGTGGAAACACAGCATATCGATAAGCTGAACTTAGCGGTACCCGTCGCTGTTTCTGGTGTTGATACTCAACTATTGAATCCAATTAACACTTGGGCAGATAAAGCTGAGTACAACAAATATGCACAGCAATTGGCAGAAGAGTTTACTGCTAACTTTGCCAAATATCAGGTATCTGATGCAATTAAAGCAGCAGGGCCCAATAGCTAGGTATTGCTAACTTTCATGTTGTTTTATCTGCACTAAGCCTCAAATGACATTGAGGCTTTTTTATTTGTTACATTTTAAACAACAAACAAAGCAACAACCTGCCCCTAACCTCTTGTCTCAATGTTGAAATAATTTATGATAAAACAACACACTTGTTCATTTTGTAGGGATATCTATGCGCCGCGTTTTACTTGCCAGCTGCATCATAAACTCACTGATTTCTTTTTCTAGCGTGGCGACACAGATCACTCCTCCTTCAGCAGGCTCTTTGCAGCTTAGTTCAGAATTTGCCAAACCGGTTTTTATTAACGATGTTATCTTGCCTCCCATTAAACCTTGGAGTGGTTCAAGTGAAACATTACTGCGATCTGCTGATCAATCTTGGTCAACGCCATTTGAACAAAACGGATTAACCACCAGCCCAAACTATGATGAAACTCATCAATGGATGACTAACCTTGTCGATAATAGTGAATTACTAACACAAGTTTCGATTGGGAAAAGTCCACAAGGGCGAGATATTTGGATGGTGGTTGCCTCAGAAACGGGGGCAACAACCGCCGCAGAATTATCACAAAGTAATAAGCCTACTGTGCTAGTACAAGCTGGGATACATTCTGGAGAAATCGACGGTAAAGATGCTGGGATGATGTTACTTAGAGACATCACTCAAGGTAATAAGGAACAATTACTGGATAAAGTTAACCTTCTGTTCGTGCCTATTCTGAGTGTCGATGCCCATGAACGCAGCAGT
Organism: Shewanella sp. ENK2; assembly: GCF_043568515.1. Lineage (NCBI taxonomy): Bacteria > Pseudomonadati > Pseudomonadota > Gammaproteobacteria > Alteromonadales > Shewanellaceae > Shewanella > Shewanella sp. ENK2. Next base: position 1,713,057 of record NZ_CP171406.1, read on the forward strand.
GAGTTCAATCGTGTTAATCAACGCGGGCCTGTTGATATGGGCTGGCGTACTAATGCACGTAACCTTAATCTCAATCGTGACTACGCAAAGTTAGACACCCTAGAACTACAACATATGATACGAGCCATTAATATTTGGCAACCTGATTTATATATCGATGTGCATGTCACCGATGGCATAGATTATCAATACGATGTCACCTTTGGATATAACGTTAAAGAAGGCTACAGCCCAGCAAGTTTTGAATGGCTTGAAAACTATTACCGTCCTGAAATTGAGTCGGCATTATCAGCTCAAGGGCACATTCCTGGTAAGCTAATATTTGCAATTGATAATACTGATTTATCAAAAGGCCTTTCTTATTGGAACCCAAGCCCACGGTTTTCTAATGGTTACGGTGATGCCCGACATTTACCCACTATTTTAATTGAGAATCATAGTTTAAAACCCTTTAAACAGCGTGTTTTAGGCACTTATGTCATGTTAGAGCAAACATTGAAAACGGTAGCTAAGCATGGAACTAAACTCAAAGCCGCTATATATGAAGATAAATATCAGCATCCACAACGTATCCCCTTAACATGGGAAACCGTTGAGCAGCCTGGTTGGGACTTTAAAGGAATAGGGTACTCTTTAGAACAAAGTGAGATTAGCGGTAATGAGGTTGTTCGTTGGGACGGTCAACCAAAGTTATACCCAAATTTAACTGTCATGGGGAATACGCAGCCAGCTATTAATACCCTACGCCCCAAATATTATTACGTCCCAGCGCAGTGGCAACAAGTCATAGAAAGGCTATCAATCCACGGGGTGAGAATGACCACACTGACCAAGGCGAAAACAGTAAAAGTCGCGCAATATCAATTTTCCAATCCCGTGTTTAATACAAAAGACTACGAAGGTCGCCAACGTGTAAATGCCACCAGCAATAAAGTTAAGTTTGAAACTACACTCCCTGTCGGCACGGTTGAGATTTCGACCAATCAACCACTGGGCGATTTAGCAATATTATTGCTTGAGCCACAATCAGCAGATTCATTTTTCCAGTGGGGATTTTTCAATAGTATCTTTACTCGAACAGAATACATTGAAGATTATGCGATAGAGCCAATGGCAGCCACTATGCTAGCAGAGAATGAAGCTTTAGCGAGTGAGTTTGCCCTTGCATTAAAAGATGAAGACTTTGCCAACGATCCTAAAGCCAGATTACGCTGGTTTTACGAAAGAAGCCCTTACTACGACAATCAATATATGAAGTACCCAGTATTACGTTCAAATTAGTCTTGGTAAGCAAAAATAGCGATACATTGCGTGCAAAAGGTAATTGTCCCAGCGCTTTGTATCGCTTTATTTCGGTTGATAGCTTGCAACTAATGCCAGCTTTTTTGTTCGAGACAGTTTTTTTACCGCAAGTTCACGTTTAGTGGCAGCACTGCGGTTGGCCACGGATTCTTGATACACTAAATTAAGTGGCCCTTTACCACGTAAAAATTTAGCACCTTTCCCCCCTTTTCATGCTCACTAAAGCGGCGAGCAACATCTGTGGTAATCCCTGTATATAACTGCCCATCTCGACATTGAATCATATAAAGATACCAATTCGCTCCTTTCGCTTGCGACTTATCTACAGGCTTAATTGAGTGTGACGTTGACCCAATTGAGTCATCAGCTTGATTACTGCTCATCGATATAAAAAACCTTCGTTCGGATCATAGTTATCTGTGGCTATCATGGCATAATGCGGTATCAAAAATAAATCTTATGTTCTAAGCCTACCTTAGACAAACCACAACATGATGAACGTCATGTGAGGAGCAACGATGTCAACAAAATCTGATGCCTGTGCACAACCAGGCTTAATGGCACCCCAAGATGCAATTAACGCGCTTTTAGCACAAGTCAGTGTCATTGAAGATAGCGAGATGGTGGGCTTAAATGATGCTGTTGGGCGGATTTTGTCTGAAGATTTAGCATCATGTATTGATTTACCACCTTTTGACAATTCTTCTATGGATGGTTATGCCTTCCGTTTTGACGATTTAACAGGCGAGACAGCAACAACACTGACACAGGTCGGTACTTCTTTTGCGGGTCACCCATACACAGCGCCTATTAAACCCAACACTTGCATTCGAATCATGACTGGCGCCCCTGTGCCTGCTGGATATGACACAGTACAGATGCAAGAAAAGACTCAAGCGGATGGTGAAAGCATCACTATCGAACACCCTAGCGCCAAAGGCAATAGTATTCGCTATCGTGGTGAAGAGTTACTGGCAGGAACCAATGTATTAAAAAGCGGTACTCAAATTCGTGCAGCCGAAATGGGCGTACTGGCTACAATCGGAATTAGCCAAGTGCGAGTAAAGCGTCGCTTAACGGTTGCCTTCTTTTCAACAGGCGATGAACTCCGTCCTGTTGGTAGCGAGTTAGCACCAGGACAAATTTATGACTCTAACCGTTATTCAATTCAAGGTTTGCTAACTCAAGCAAATGTTGAATGGATAGACTTAGGTGTTATTGAGGATGATAAAGAAGCCATTCGTGGCGCTTTTAAAGAAGCGGCAGACAGAGCAGATATGGTCCTTACCTCTGGCGGCGTGTCAGTTGGCGATGCTGATTACACTAAGCAAATTTTATCAGAAGAAGGTGAAATTACCTTTTGGCGTTTAGCCATCAAACCAGGTAAACCTTTTGCATTTGGTAAACTTGGCAACGCCGTATTCTGTGGTTTACCGGGTAACCCTGTTTCTTCAATGGTAACTTTTTATAAGCTCGTTTGGCCAATCATCAATAAAATGCAAGGGTTAACCCCTAAGCAAGCCTTAGTGGTCAATGCAACCCTATCAACGCCTATCCGTAAACAACCTGGCCGAGCCGAATATCAACGTGGTATTTTAAGCCGCAATGAGAACGGTGAACTTATTGTTGCTTCTACAGGTGGCCAAGGCTCAGGTATGTTGACCTCAATGAGTTTGGCAAATTGCTTTATTAACTTAGATCAAGACCAAGGGGATATTGCCGCTGGTGCAACCGTTCATGTCGAACCATTTACCAGTGTGCTGTGCTAAGGAAATATCATGACTCAGATACCTCAAGATAATGAAGTCGATATTTTAACTGACAATGAAATGCTGCGTTATAGCCGTCAGATATCCATTAAAGCAATGGATATTGAAGGGCAAGAAAAGCTTAAACAAGCAAAAGTGTTAGTCATTGGAGCCGGTGGTCTTGGGTGCACGGTGACACAATACCTCGCTGTCGCGGGTGTAGGTGAAATGACCATTGTTGATTTTGACACTGTAGAGTTATCCAATCTACAGCGACAAGTCTTACATCAAGATGCCAATATTGGCCAAGCAAAAGTCGACTCAGCCAAGCAAACACTTGCGCAATTAAACCCACTCATCACTATCAATACCATAAATCAATTTTTGGATGAGGATCGTATTGATGCGTTGGTTGCTGAACATGGGTTAGTACTCGATTGCACCGACAATGTTCAAGTCAGAGAGCAACTAAATCAAAGCTGCTTTAAACATAAAATCAGCTTTATCTCAGCTGCTGCGATCAGAATGGAAGGCACTGTCACTGTTTTTGATTATCAAGCCAGCTCTCCTTGCTATCACTGTTACAGCAATTTGTTTGGCGAACAGCAGTTGACCTGCGTCGAGTCTGGTATTCTAGCGCCAGTTGTTGGTCTCGTCGGCTGCATTCAAGCAACTGAAGCTATCAAAGCCATTAGCCAGTTTGGCCAAGGCTTAAATGGACGCATTTTAATGATTGATGCAATGACAATGGAGTTTCGAGAGATGAAGCTACCAAAGCAAACTAATTGCTCTGTTTGTGGTGGAGAAAAGTAACAAAAACGGCAATTTGTGGTTATCTTGTCTATAGTTAAATAATGAAAAATAGCAGCGTAATCAGGATGCTAAAATGTTCATTGTTTTAAAGATAACCACTGTATTATCTTGCTTCAAAAAACACTGTGAGTTAATAAGCCCACTTAGCTTGGCAATTTACAGTGTCATTTTAGGTAGCTTAACAGCCTGTTCAGGCGATGACATAACGCCGCTACATTCAACTAATCCTGCTTCGAATTATTGTTTAGATAACGATGGGACACTTGAAACCATAAAACACATCAATGGCGATATCTTGTTATGCACTTTACCTGACGGAGAAGTCATCGAAACTTGGGAATTATTTAGACGGGATCACCAAAAAACCTAATCGATTTATAAGTGGTTAAACTTAATTTATGCCACTTTCAGCAAGTTTTACATCCTCAACACCTTGCAAATCTGCCGTTTCAGCACTAAGTAGTGCTTTAGCTGCTTGTTCCTCTACTGTCCTATCCGCTTTTGAAATATATTTAGGTTTATTACTCGCGCCAGCCTTTTTCGCGTTGGCTTTTTTAGCTTTACCTTTTAGGGTTTGATTAATTTTTTTACGTCGGTTCATCTTAGTATTACCCTAAAGTACATATAAAAAAAGCGGTTTCATTACAGCTCTGTCAGTCGAGGGGGATTTTACAATCTATACACCAAAATACCAATTCAAAATCGCTTCAACCATCGACACAATTAAGAATTGGCCTTTCTGTTACAGCTACTCACTCATAAAAAGTGCTTGCTGCTCATTCGAGCTGTTGTCGCTAAATGCCTATTCTTGTATTACAACCCAAATGGCATGGAGCAAACCAGGAATGAAAAATAACAGGCACAAGATAACGTTAATAAGTAAGTCTTTCCCCACACCTTTTTTCAAAAAAACCGCAACCGGTGGCAATAAAATAGCAATGATAATGAGTAATAGTTTATTTGTATCCATAAGTGTTTAATCCTTTATTTGTAAGTGAATCAATTTAATTACAGCTCAACTGCAACAATTTGTTAAACAGTTCAAATATCATTATGATGATTAATAAATACAATTTATTCTTGATTTTTAATCATTTAAGCTAATTACTATGTAGAAGGTGCGATGATAGAAAACAGTAGCCTTATTCTCGTTCAAGTTATTTGCCTATTAAGCTTCGCAGCGACAATAGCTTGGACAGTTATGGTCACCCCAATGCGAGTTGCGCCTAGCGCAAGTTGGCGATTCGCATTAGCTAATTTTTCTATCTTGATAGGTATGTTGCTGTATACCCAGCGCACATTTGAACCCAGTTACCTGCATTGGCTCATTGCAGATAATATTATTCTAGTCGGTTTTTGCTTATTGCGCTGGGGAGCCCAGCGTTTATATCATCTCAATTCCAGTTATCAGTTTGATATTGGCGTATTACTGGTCACCTGTGGCTTCATGCTCATGGTACAACCCCAAGCAGAAAATGCGTCCTATCTCATGATCATCTTATCCTTGGCCGCCTCGGTGTTGTTTTTCATGTTAGCCAAAGATCATTACACCGCTTTCAAAGCTAACTTTACCGCTTTTGCCACTTACTGGCTGGTTGTCCCTATTTTCTTGATTGGTTTATTGTTCTTTATCCGCTCGGTAATTTTAATTATCTATCCAGAAAAAGTAGCCACCTATGCAGCTTTTAACACTGAACAATCCATCCCTGTTCTTTGGACTTACATCGTCCTTATTTTAGTCGTCAACATTCTCATTATTGGCAACACCATTAATCGCCTAGTCGTTAAAATAATGACACTTGCTAACAAAGATCCTTTAACAGATCTCTGGAATCGAAATGCATTACAGAAAAAGTTAACCGCTGAACATGAGCGCTGGCTGCGAGATAAAGTGATGTATAGCGTCGTGTTAATCGACATAGACCACTTCAAACAAATTAATGACACTCACGGGCATACCGCAGGGGATGAAGTATTAAAGCTGACCGCTAAACGGCTTAGTAAAGTGACCAGAAAAATAGACTTTTTGTGCCGTTTTGGCGGAGAAGAGTTTGTACTAATTTTACCTAACACCACAGAGCAACAAGTTCTTTGTGTTGCAGATAAGCTGCAACAGACGCTCACAGAGATTGACTTTAAATGGCAAGGTACACCGATTCAAATACAAGCGAGTATTGGGTGTGTCACCATCACGGAATCATTAGCAGTAGATTCGCTATTACAGTTGGCAGATAAAGCGATGTATGAAGCAAAAGCCAGTGGTCGTAACTGTATCAAAAGTGCTAATTAGTCATACTGTCTCGGACATCAAGCTTAATTTTCCAACTCAAGCCTAAATCGCTGACGGTTTAGTTTTGGCTTTCGGCCAATCTAGTGCTGCCGGAGTCTTCCAATCACCTTGTAATTGCTTAATGACCTTTTCATTTGAAAAGATCTCACCAGAGACTGGAAGTTGGTTTATGTGATAATGCAGCCCTTGGTAATAAAAATCTAACGCCATTGCATGCAAATAACAACGATCGCTTTGTTCGGCGCCATAAAGCGTGTCTCCAATTATCGGAACGCCAATACTGGCCAAGGCAACTCGTAACTGATGGGTTTTACCACTTAACGGTTTTAATAGGTACAGTCGCAAACCGTGTTCTAGCGAGTAAGAAAAAACTGAGTGATAGCAGGATTCTCTTTGCTGCGAAGCAATTTATACATACTACGCCGAGATTTACTCATGTCACCGATAACCCAACCTTGCTTTTTTTCGGTTTACCCTGAGCAATGGCGACATAGTATTTTTGAATACGATGCTCAGTAAACAACGCGGTAAACTCCGCTGCAGCTTGAGCAGATTTGGCTAAAATAAGCAGCCCCGAGGTTGGTGTATCTAAACGATGAACACTAAATAGCTTAATACCTAAATCAGCCTCAACTTGAGCAACCACTCCTGCACTGCCATCTTGGCTGTGGAAATGCACATTAGGAGATTTATGGATCACAATAAAGTCAGGGTGTTGTTCAACAATTTGATACATAGACTGATTTCTGTTGGGGAAAATGAGTAAGGTTTATCTGTTTTACCAGCTGGCTTAAAACTGAATGTCGACAATCAAACCTGGGTGATTATCTTTAAGTTCAATAGTAGCATGATGACGGGATAAAATCGCTTTCACCATTGATAAACCAAGCCCTGTCCCCTTGTGGTGACGACTTGGGTCAAGCCTCACAAGACGCTCAAATACTCGCTCTTTGTCTTCGTCACTGATCCCGGGGCCGTTATCAATAATCTGCACAGTGCGCCCAGTTTGAACAATTTTAATCTCGGCATCTTCAGGCGCATATTTAATAGCGTTATCAACTAAGTTAAACAGCGCTTGGAATAACAAATATTTATCGCCTGAAATGGTCACATCATTAGCCACACTTAGTGACAAGGTTTGCTGCTTCGACTCCGCAACCACCTCTGCCATTTCAAACAAGTCTTCACATAATAACTGCAAACTCACAGGCTGTTTATCTAACGTCTGCTGGCCTTCTTCAATGCGTGTTAATGACAGCATCGCATCAAAAGTCGCTAAACAATGATCCAGCTCTTCAAGTAGCATAGCCGTGAGTTCTGGCACCTGTTCAGCTGGTTTACTCGGTAACTGCTCAATACCGATGCGCAAATGTGATAAAGGTGTTCGTAAGTCATGGGCAATGTTATCGGTCACGCCTCGCACTGACATTAAATTATGCTCAAGCGTATCTAACACTCGGTTAAACTGTCCGGCTAACATGTCAAATTCATCTTGATTATGACTAACGGGCAAACGGGTGTCGTACTCGCCTTGTTCAATTTTCTCACTGAGTAAATTGTACTGTACCAATCGTCTTAAAATGGCTTTGGAAAACACAAAACCAACCGCAAGAGTGATGCCCAAAGTAAACGCAACCGCCCAAAAAGCAGCATTGATAAACTTCTCAATTAAGGCTGACAAATTATCGGTTCGGGTTGCAATCAGCACAGGCCCGTAATGGGTCATGACGATTCCGCCAGTGAGGATATGTAGCTTATCTGGGCCACCCGTCAAAATCGGAAAGTCACGGGTTTTAGGCAATAGCGGCATGTTGTCTGGCACAAAACTTAATGCACCAACCATATCAACACTGTTACGCCATGCTATGAGCGCAGTTTTGGGATCCGCTGCGCGTATTTGGGCTGCAAAGCTGCGACGGTCAACCGTTAAGGCTAACTGCTGATAACGTTGCATTTCTGTGGCAAGGTGCTGCTCGACTTGGTTTTCCTGTTCAATCACCAATTGCCGATAGAGCCCAAACACCAGTAACACAATGAGTAAGGTTACCAGTGTTGAGAAAATCAGCGTAATTCGCCAAGCACTACTTTGGTAGGGTTTAATTCCCTTTGCAAAGGCGATATCCAGCCCCTCGAACCGTTTCAATGATTTCAGGGTGGCCTAACTCTTCAAACTTACGACGTAATTTAGCAATGTGCACATCGATGACATTGGTGCGAGGATCAAAGTGATAATCCCATACTGCTTCAAATAACAATGTGCGACTGATAACTTGATTAGGGTGTTCCATCAGATACTTAAGCAACTGAAACTCTTTAGGTTGTAACAATAACTCATGTTCATCAAGTGTCACTTTACGAGTCAGCAACTCCATTTTTAAGTTGCCCACTTCCAAGTCTGTATTGGCTGCAGACGGAGCGTTACGCTGAATAAGCTTCTCTGCACGCACTTGTAACTCAGCAAAAGCAAATGGCTTGGTCATATAGTCATCACCACCAGCACGTAAACCTTTTACACGCTCATCCACATGGCTTAGTGCCGAAAGGATTAATACTGGAGTCTGGTTACCGTTATTACGTAATGCCGTAAGTAATGTAAGTCCATCAAGCTGAGGTAACATGCGATCTAAAATGATAATGTCATATTGATTATGTTTAGCTTGGTGCAAGCCATCATGGCCATTTGTCGCGGTATCGACTTGATATTGTTGAGCGGTAAAACCTTCAGCAACATATTGTAGCGTGGTTGCGTCATCTTCAACGATTAATACTCGCATAGTGCTATTCCTTCGTTTTACAGCATGAAATTCATTGTGAGTTTAGTCCCACTGCAATAATGGCAATGGGCGTAATTCTTCAATATCAAACGCTATCGTATGCTTACTAGAGACGTTCAGCAGTTTCAGCTCAAGATAGCTGATGGCAAGGTCGTGATCTAACTCAGCTTCAATTAAATACCCAGACTGATTTTCTTTTGCCAATTTAACTAATTCGGTAAAAGTCATGCCTTTTGAAATTAATACCTTGGCAGCCTTCACCTGATCTAAATCATCGGACTCAAGCGCCGTTAATTTCTTTTTCATCAAGGCGCCATCAACAGCAAAAAAGACAGCTCAGTGATTTCACTGTCTTCAAGGTTGAGTACATCCACTTCATAGATTAACTGACCATTTTCCACATCCATATCAAATGAAGAAACAATACCGCGATAATCTAGTTCAATTTGTTCAATCACAGTTATCGGTTGCACGTATCCACCTTCAGACAACAAAGTATGCATACTCGGGGTTGCCATCACCATTGACGGGAACACAACTAGCAACGACAAAACGATACGGAACATGAAAGCCTCAATAAAGAGAATTGGAATAGTGATACTTTACCTAAGCCCGACAAAAGACCCAAGCTTTGTAAGATTAATAATTGATCATGATTCTAGTATATGAACTTGTTCAGATTTAAGCGCGATAGTCGTCTCTAATCCCGGTTTCAAGTTCAATTTAGTGGCCAAGTGAGAAGGAACATCCATATTAAAGGTCTCTTTCACATCCCGCATAGAGGCCTTAACACGCACAGATTCTCCCATGACCAAAATCGAATCGATAACGATATCCAGTTTATTAATGCTACGACATAATCGCCCACTGGAAATGGCATTAAAGCGAATACCTTGGTTTGGAATGACCCAACGTACCTGTTGGCCTATCGCCAACTCTGGCGCACTATCACTGGCGATGATCTGTTCGCCCATTTTCAACCAAGTGATATTGGCTTCCTCATCTCGCCCACTGACTTCGGCGTGAAATATATTACGCAGCCCCATTTGCCTTGCGACGGTTTCATTACGGGGATGGGACAATACTTCAAACGGCTCACCTTGCTGAAGCATATTTCCCTGACTGATAAGAATCATTTTATCGGCCAGCAACAAGGCTTCATTCATATCATGGGTCACCATGATAACGGGTATAGATAATTGCGATTTGAGCCGTGCAAGCTCGATATATAATCGCTCACGGGTTTCCCTATCTACGGCAGAGAAGGGCTCATCAAGTAATAACACTGAAGGTTCACGGGCTAATGCCCTCGCTAAAGCCACACGTTGACGCTGACCACCAGATAATTGCGCAGGCAACCTAGCAGGCAGTCCATGTAAGTTAACGCGCTCAAGCCAGTCTAGAGCCCTCGCTTTACGTTCGCTCTTAGGGATATGGTCTAAGCCAGAAATGACATTCTCAAGGGCTGTTAAATGTGGGAACAAGCCAAAATGCTGCGGCACATAGCCGATATGACGCTGTTGAGGCGATAAATGCAACTTAGGCTCACTCGCATACCAGTCTTGTCCGCCACATTGAATGGTGCCCTTTTCAGGTGAACTCAGACCTGCAATCATCCGCAATAAGGTGGTTTTACCTCCACCAGACGGCCCTACTACAGCCAGCACTTCGCCAGCCTTACAATCGAACTTGGCCGATAAAGGAATAGGAAGTTGCTGCGAAATATCGCAATGTAAATCAGCGTTGCGGGTTGGCATGCTGCCCCCCAATACGCTTTGATAAACTGGTAGTGATTGCCAGTACACTAATAGCAAAGACAAGCAGCACTAACGACATCGTACCCGCCGCTTCAAAGTCAAAGGCTTGCACACTGTCATAAATGGCAATTGAAATGGTTTTCGTTTCACCTGCGATATTGCCGCCTAACATCAATACCACACCAAACTCACCTAATACGTGGGAAAAACATAATACCACCGCAGTCAAAATCCCGGGCCAGATCATCGGTAATTCGATTTTGAGAAATATGCGCCACCAGCTCATACCACAGCATGCTGCGGCATCTGGAATATCATGGGGGATAGTTTCAAAAGCACGTTGAATTGGCTGAACAGCGAAAGGAATATTGACCAAGATAGACGCAATAACCAATCCGGAAAAGTTAAACACTAATTGTGCACCAGTAAATTGCTCAACCCATTGCCCAATAATGCTTTGGCTGCCTAAGCCAACCAATAAGTAATAACCAATAACGGTCGGCGGCAACACAAGTGGCACCATAATCAAGGCTTCAACCCAAGACTTGCCTTTAAACTGGCGGTAAGCCAAAAAACGGCCAACAAATACCGCCATTGGGACTAAAATTAATACGGTTACACTGCTTAACTTGGCCGATAGCCACAATGACTGCCAATCCATAAATTACTCTTCCGCCACTTGCTGTCTTGGTTGTGGTGCACGAAGTTTAGGTTGATGCAAATGATGCTTGTCTGTCAGTGAGTCTGGAAAACCAAAACCGTAATTTTCTAATACGTCATGAGCCGCACTCGACTTCATGTATTCATAAAACGCTTTGGTGGTATCACCAGCTTTAGGGGTCATCACCATGCGTTGATTAATCGGTTGATATAAAGACTGCGGGATTTCAACATAGCGCCCCATTTTGCTGAACTGCGGCGCAGAAGCTAATGATAACGCCACAATACCACCTTGAGCAGAACCGCTTAGGGCAAATTGAGCCGCCTGAGAGACATTTTCACCCATAATGATGGTTGACTGCAGTGCTTCCCAAAGGCCTTTGTCTGTTAATAGCGCTTGAGCACGTTCGCCGTAGGGAGCGTGAGCCGGATTAGCAATCACAAAACGTTTAATTTCGCCTTGCTCAATTGCCGCTTCAAGACCTGCAAGTTGCGGTTCAAGGTTTAAAGAAGAGTTATTAGGCGCAACAAGGGCAAGTTTACCAATGGCATAAATATCACCATCAGAGTCAGTTTTACCGACTTTATGTAACAGCTGTACATAAAACTCATCAGCGCTAAGCAGCATTTCAAAAGGCGCACCATGTTGAATCTGCGCCACAAAATTACCAGAAGAACCGTAAGACACTCTAAGCTTCAGGCCCGTTTCAGCGGTAAAGTTCGCCACAATTTCATCTAAGGCAAACTTGACATTCGATGCAGCAGCAATCGCAGGGGGTTGGCTGCTTGTGCCGAGAATGACATTAAGGTCATCAAACCTATGACCCCACTCAACACTAAAGCTTGAATACCCTGCGACAAACGACAACTCACGGTCATAAACTTAGTGTCCTTATTTACTTAACATCATTCCACATTGATGCAGCTTGTTCGTCCGAGTCGCGTGCTTCAACCCAGTTATTGCCTTCTTCACCGGCTTCTAATTTCCAAAAAGGCGCTTTGGTTTTTAAGAAATCGATTAAGAATTCACACGCTGCAAATGCCGCTTTACGATGCATACTGGTGACACCGATAAACACGATTTGCTCGCCTAGTTCCATACGACCTACACGGTGAATAATCGTGACATAGTTTAGCGGCCAGCGCTCATAAGCTTGCTCCGCTAATTGGACTAATACCGCTTCTGTCATACCAGGATAATGCTCAAGGGTCAGATCCGTTACCGCACTGCCATCATTAAAATCACGCACTTTACCGGCAAAGGTCACCACAGCGCCGTCACTGTTGTCAGCCGCAATAGCAGCGTATTCATCGGCGACATTAAAATCGGCCGTCTGAACACGGACGACTTGTTTTGGGTTTGTTTCTTTACTGGCCGTCATATTAACCGCCTGTCACTGGAGGGAAAAAAGCAACTTCATCACCATCAGCAACCGCAGCATCCCATGCGCTCATGGTTTGATTCACGGCAACAAGTAGTTTGTCTGAAGACAAGACTTTTGCCCATTTCTCATCAGTCGATGCCAATGCTTGGCGTAACTGCTCGGTGTTTGTGATCCCTTCAGCTGAGATTTCTGTTTTGGCTGTACCCAGTAACTCTCTAACTTGTGCAAAAAATAAAACCTGAATCATGACAATGTCTCTTTAAATATTTTGGATGCCAGCGAAAAATTAATCTTCAGCTTGGAAGTGACCTGATTTACCACCACGCTTTTCGAGTAAACGTACTTGGGAAATAATCATGTCTTTTTGAACCGCTTTACACATGTCGTAAATCGTTAACGCCGCCGTTGATGCAGCCGTTAATGCTTCCATCTCAACACCGGTTTTACCAGAAAGTTTACATAAACTGGTAATACGAACGCGGTTGTGTTCCGGTTGAGCTTCTAAGTCCACTTCAACTTTCGTCAGCATAAGTGGATGACATAGCGGGATTAAATCTGAGGTTTTTTTAGCAGCTTGAATACCTGCAATACGGGCTGTCGCAAACACATCACCTTTGTGATGGCTGCCACTCATGATCATTTCTAACGTACTTGGCGCCATTTCAATGAATGCTTCAGCACGCGCTTCACGTTCAGTAATGTTTTTCTCTGTCACATCGACCATGTGCGCGTTGCCATCGGCATTGATATGGGTAAAACAATTGCTCATGCTAACTTGCCTTATAAAATCTAGATGTCAGTTAGGGATTGAACTTTGCAACCAAGATTAGCCACCAATTGACGCTAAATGTTTGGTTACACCTGTTATCCCTTGATGTAAATAATGGGTTTCTTCTTTTTGCGCTAACTGACTGTGTAAACGCTCAATTAACTCTGCTCGTTGAGATTCGTGTTGCAATAAATCTCGTAAGTCCAAACCATTTTCGGTAAATAGACACAAGTGCAATTTACCTTTGGCTGAGACTCGCAGGCGATTACAGCTAGCGCAAAAGTTTTTGGCGTACGGCATAATCAATCCGATACGGCCTTGATAATCTGGGTGACTAAAGTTTTGTGCAGGGCCATCATCTACGCTAGGTAAGTCATATAACCAGCCTTCTGACTCAAGTTTTAACTTGATATCAAGGCCAGCTAAATGGTGTGCGTTAAAATAATCATGACCCAAGCCCGTTTCCATGAGTTCAATAAAGCGCAAATCAATCGGTGTGCTCTTGATCCAATGTAAAAAACGTGGCAAATCTTTGTCATTTAAGCCTTTTAACAATACGGCGTTAATTTTAATTCGCTCAAATCCAGCATCCAATGCAGCATCGATTCCGCGCATGACCTCATCAAATTTGTTTTCACCAGTAATTTGGTAAAACATCTTAGGATCAAGACTATCAACTGAAACATTAATGCGTCGCAAGCCTGCGTCGTACCATTCTTTAGCATGTTTTTCGAGACGATAACCGTTGGTTGTCATTGCAACAGTGTTAATGTTGTCATTGTCGGCAACAATACGAACGATATCGGTAAAATCTTTTCTTAGTGTCGGCTCACCACCAGTAATGCGGATTTTTTGCGTACCTACCTCGCCAAACGCTGCCACTAAATTTTCTATTTCATTTAGCGCAAGGAACTTAGGCTTGCCATCAGGCTTGTAGCCATCAGGGAGGCAATAGGTACATTTGAAATTACAAACGTCAGTGACTGACATCCGCAGATAGTGAAATCTTCGACCAAAGCTGTCTTGTAGTTGGGACATGTTAACCTTTCCAAGTGTGGGAGGTAAGCGCATTTCTTTACTCACCCCGGTGGCATTATTACCACGGCTAAATACCCGTATCTGTGGACGTAGGATATAGAGCTCGGAGAACCGTCAACCTTGATTATAGGCCTAAAATCACTCGGATCAGTACCTTTTTATGACAATTTGTCCCAGTTTGAGCAAAATCTGTAAAGATTTGCGAGCTAGCTCACGAGCTCAAAATCGCAGTTGCTACTGTGACCTAAGTCATTTTTGAGGTAAGGTGAGTAAAACAAAAAAACAACAAACCCGCCATAAACCGGGAAACGAAGATCAAAGGTGAGATGATGGAACGCGAATCTATGGAATTCGATGTAGTAATAGTCGGTGCAGGACCTGCCGGACTCGCTACTGCATGTCGATTAATGCAAATATCACAAGATGCAGATAAAGAAATGACCGTCTGTGTGGTTGAAAAAGGCTCTGAGGTTGGAGCGCACATCTTATCAGGTGCGGTTTTCGAACCTAAAGTATTGGATGAATTGTTCACAGATTGGCGAGAATCCGATATCCCACTCAATACCAAAGTAACTCACGACGAGATTTATTTACTTAGCTCAGAATCAAACTCCAAGTTAATGTCGAACAGCTTAGTGCCTAAAACCATGCATAATGAAGGCAACTATATTATCAGCGTCGGGAACTTAACCCGCTGGTTAGCTGAAAAAGCTGAAGGTTTAGGCGTTGAAATTTTCCCAGGATTTGCTGCAAGTGAAGTCCTGTTTAATCAAGATAACAGCGTAAAAGGCATTTTAATTGGCGATATGGGCGTGGGCGCTAACGGCGAAGAAAAAGACAGCTATATGCCAGGTATGGAATTACATGCCAAGTACACCGTCTTTTCTGAAGGTTGTCGAGGCCACCTAGGTAAAGAGCTAATCGCAAAATATCACCTTGATAACGGAAAGACCCCGCAGCATTATGGTTTAGGTTTTAAAGAAATCTGGAAAATTCCTGCCGAGCAACATCAAAAAGGTAAAGTTGTCCATACTGGTGGCTGGCCATTAAACCAAGGTACTTCAGGTGGCGGATTCCTATACCACATGGAAGACAACCAAGTTGCGGTAGGTTTAATCATCGACTTAAACTACAAGAACCCTCACGTCAGTCCATTTGACGAGTTCCAACGTTATAAGCAGCACCCTGTGATCAGCCAAACACTGATAGGTGGTGAACGCTTAACCTACGGCGCACGCGCAATCGCAAAAGGCGGCTTAAACTCACTGCCGAAAATGAGTTTCCCTGGTGGTCTTCTGATTGGCTGTGATGCTGGCACCTTGAACTTTGCCAAAATTAAAGGCACTCACACTGCAATGAAGAGCGGTATTGTGGCAGCCGAAACCTTAGGTGAAGCCTTAATGGCTGGTGTTGAAGCGGGTAAGGATCTTGATTGTTTCCAAACTCGTATCGAACAAAGCTGGTTACACGAAGAGTTATTCCAATCACGTAACTTTGGCCCTGCTCTGCATAAGTTTGGCACTTATTTGGGTGGCGCTTTTAACTTTATCGATCAAAATTGGTTTGGTGGTAAGTTCCCGATAACCTTGCGTGATGAAACCCCAGATCATGCAGAAATGGGCTTAGCGAAAGACTTTACTCCTATAGAGTATCCAAAACCGGATGGTAAATTAAGCTTTGATAAACTGTCTTCTGTTTATCTTTCAAATACCTATCATGAGGAAGATCAGAAGTGTCATTTGCAACTTAAAGATGCCTCAATTCCTATCGCGGTAAACTTAATAAAATACAACGAACCAGCGCAACGATACTGCCCTGCTGGCGTGTATGAAGTCGTCGCTGAAGGTCCTGAAAACAAGTTTGTGATTAATGCGCAAAACTGTATCCACTGTAAAACCTGTGACATTAAAGACCCAAGCCAAAATATCACTTGGGTCACCCCAGAAGGCGGCGGTGGTCCAAACTATCCAAATATGTAGTTGATATCCTTACTATCACTTAAGCAAAATTGTCACTTCAACAAAACGCACTATTAATTGGTGCGTTTTTTTATTGTATAAATAACCTATTACCGCAAAATTAGCTCAAAACAACATAAAACCTATTTAATTATTCCGCAAATTGCCGATATTAAACATATCGAACTAATTAGGTTGTCCGAATGAATCAGCTAAAACATCTATCCATTAAACAAAAAATCTTATTCTCGATGATCTTTGGCGTGGTGTTTTCAACCATGCTAGTGGGAGTACTGAGCCAGCGTAGCGCGAAAGTCGTTGTTGAGCAGCGTATGATTGATTCAGAACTGCCGAGCTTATTGATGCAAATACGTCATAAATTAGAGCTTGATATTAACAACTTGCTCAATGCCGCAGAACAACTGGCAAAAAGCCGAATGCTACTGGACTGGGTAGAGCAAGGTCGTCCCAATGATAGAGAAGACAATGTGATTGCCCAGTTAGGTGATATACAAGCACAGTATCAGTTAGTACAAGCCTCCTACGCGGACCGTGAAACAGCAGCTTATTACACTCAAGATGGTTTTCTACGCGTTCTTAATCCGCAGCAAGATAGTTGGTTTTTCGACTATCTCAATAGCGGACAGGAGCGAATGCTGAATGTCTTTACTGAAACAACTGGCGAAGTAAAACTGTTTATCAACTATCAGCAACCTAATGGCCGAGGGTTAGTCGGTTTAGCTAAATCTCTTGATGATATGGTGCAACAACTTGCTTCATTCAAGATTGAAGATAGTGGTTTTGTTTATCTTGTTGACGCATCAGGTAGCGTGAAACTTCACCCAGATCCGAACCAGATAGGTAAAGCCAATTTAAGTGGGTTTTATTCTGGCACCAATAGCCAATCTTTATTAGCTAAAAATGACTTTAACTTAATGCGCATTGAGGTTAATGGTGAAAGTAAAATGGTGGCAAGTAGTTATATTCCTGCTATGGACTGGTACTTAGTTGCGGAAGTGCCTGAGTCTGAGATTTTTGCCCTACTCGATAAAGCCGTGTACCAAATCATACTTGGCACCATCATTATCGCGGTGTTCTTTATTATCGTAGCAAGTGCTGTTGCTTCTTCAGTGAGTCGCCCTATTGCTAAGGTTGCCGAACTGTTTAAAGATATTGGCGAAGGTGAAGGTGATTTACGTCAACGTCTTCCAGTTGAAGGTCATGATGAACTGGCTCAGCTGGCAAAAGGATTTAATAGCTTTATCACGAAAATACAAGAATCCGTCATTGAAGTGGCTAGAACCAGTGAACAACTAAGTTTATCCGCCAAAGATGTTTCAGCCCAAGCAAACCAAACTTTAGATGACAGCCAGCAGCAAAAAGATAGAACCATTATGGTTGTCACCGCCATTAATGAAATGGGAGCAACGGTCAATGAAATTGCCAGTAATGCAGCCCAAGCAGCGGTAACGGCTAAAGAAGCAGATACCGAATCCTCTGATGGACAGCAAGTGGTAATGAGTGCAAGGAGCACCATTAATCAACTTTCAAATGACGTAGAACAGGTCGGTGAAGTGATTGAGTCGTTGGCGACTCACACTAAGTCTATTGGCGGTATCTTAGATGTGATCCGCGCTATTTCAGAGCAAACCAACTTACTGGCACTCAATGCTGCGATTGAAGCTGCACGTGCTGGAGAAGCTGGTAGAGGGTTCGCAGTGGTTGCTGATGAAGTTAGAAGCCTTGCTTCACGTACAGCGGATTCAACTAACGAAGTGCAAACCATGATTGATAAATTACAATCTGAAGCCAGCCGTGCTGTTGTTGCAATGGAAACATCTCGTAATCGTTCTCAAGAAGGCGTTAACGCTGTGGATGAAGCGAGCCAATCACTTAGCGGTATTAGCCAGCAAATTGCGTCAATCAGTGATATGAACATTCAAGTGGCAGCGGCAACAGAAGAGCAATCTACCGTTGTCGAAGACATTAATCGTAATGTCACTGAAATCAACGACATTACTCAGCGCACAGCTGATACAGCCAAGGCCGCAGCCCAAGCCAGTGAATCACTGAATAGCTTAGCAAGTCGACTTGATGTGTTAGTAGCCCGATTTAAAATTGAATAAACGGATGCTTTAATCAGAGACTAAAAACGCACTATACAGTGCGTTTTTTATTGCAACTTAATTAATGAGCAAGTTAAGATTTACTCAACAGGCTCACCTTCTGGGCCATATAAACGATACTGCCAATTCTCAATGGTTTGAGTATCGATACGCTTTTGCATACTGGTAACCCAATTACTAGCCAGTCCTTCACACTGCATCAGCAGTTGATATTGCTCGGCATCGACTTCTGGTAAGAAATAGATTTTCATTGCTTGCGCAACACTGATATCAGTTTTACGCTCAATGAGTACGATGCTATCGTTAGCGTTAATCTCACCAGCTTGTAATACCCGATAAAACCAACCACACATGCGACTCTCTTGCATGGCGAGAGCAAATTTAGGATGGCCGAATTGCTGATTTAGCTTAAAGCAAGGTGAGCGTGGTTGCGTCACTTGCAACAGTACTTCGCCAATTTGAATAATATCGCCAATATTAACCTGAGACTCATCGAGTCCCACGGTACTAATATTTTCACCCATCGCTGGCACGTCTTTATGATTGCTGATGAGATCCCAGCGACGATATTGCCCATAATGTTCTCGAGGGAAATGATGTAATACTCGCTCTTCGCCACCATGATGAATCGGATCCGCTTGAGCATCTCCCTCAACTTGGTGTTGATTAACCTTCAGCACTTGCATGGGCAATTTGTTGTTCATCCCACTGTCGATACTGCCTAAAGAATTAATTTTATCCCCACAAAATAATCCTGATATTTTGCTTGCTAACACATGGCCTGCCATGACTACTCTCTCATTGTTAAAGCGCTACTTTAATAAGATAAAACCACCTGATTTCGACCTTGTGCTTTCGCTTGGTAAAGGGCGATATCAGCGCGATTTACTAACTCTTCTGGTTTTTCTGTCTTGCGATGTTCAGCCACCCCACAACTTAAGGTGACACTGATTTTACTCCCATTAACCTTGATGGTTTTCGCTGCGACTGACTCTCGCATTTTTTCAGCCAACTCATTAGCTTGACTGATATTGGTATTAGCCAATAAAACTAAAAACTCTTCGCCGCCCCAGCGACATAACAAGTCGGCATCTGTTAAATGGGATTTAAGCACATTTGCTGCAGATTGAATGACAAGATCGCCAATGTTATGACCATATTGATCATTCACTTGTTTAAAGTGGTCAATATCGAGGATCAGCACTGACATAACTGTGCCATCTACCACTGAGCGAGATAGTGCCTGAGCAAAGTAATCTTCAAAAACTTGTCGATTGGCTGCACCAGTTAACTTGTCTGTGGATGCCATTAACTCTAACTTTCGCTGATATTTACCTATAGTCATATTGGCAATAAACAATATCCCTAAGGTCACGACCAAACTCAAACCAATATTAATCCAAAACGTCGTTAGTAGTTTTTTCTCTGCTTGCACTTCGTCTTGTTCTACCATCAAGTACCATTTGAACTCTTCAACTAAGCGGCTGTTTAAGTAAATCGTTCTGTTATCTCTATGGTAAGAAAATGATGCACTAGGACTGGTGAGAATACGAGTCGCCAGCTTTTCTAACCCTGCACTGCTCTGTAATGTGGTAGCACCTTCAAATCCACTGCTGTGCAGCTTAATATTGCCCTGCCTATCGGAAAAATATACTCGGCGGTTATAACGTGTTTGATACAGATCTATCAGTTTTTTAACTCGCTCAACGGCAAGTCCGACCCCTGTAACACCGATAAAGTTACCTTCAAAATCATAAACTTTGTAGTTTACATAAATCACGGTGCGATTTTTATCAGCAGTATCGGTATCAATATTAACTTCGTAGTCTTCATCTTGCGGCAAAGAGCGCACTCGAAAATACCATGCATCGTCATTAGAGACGTCTTCTATTTTTCTCAGAACCCCTGAAGAATGATAATAATTTCGGCTCGCTTCTGACACAAAAAAACTGGTCACGGTATCGTATTTGTTTTGAATTTCTCTCAGGTAGCGCACTAGCTTTTCAGGTTGCTGCTCATCATTAATCGTCCAATCACGAACAAAGGTGTCTTGAGCCATTAAAGATGAAATAAAGATAGGGCGTAATAAATCTTGCTGAATTTCGGAATAGATATTGTCACTGGTCAGTGGCAATGTGTTGTCTTCAATCTGTTCGCTTAACGAGTCATGTGCAACTTGATAGCTAATACTGCTTGTTACTATAAATGCAGCCAAAAGTAGAATGGATAATATCCAGATAAAACGTTTTTTATCGTTCCAAACTTTATTTCCCATAATGCCCCTAATAACTTCATCGCGCATAAATTCAGGCGCCCCCCAGAGAACGGGATCCTGTGACTATGTTAACTCAATGTAAATACTAACTGAAAAGCCTAAGTGACGCACCGATTTTCCAATTAGCTTTACAATTTGCCAACCTCACTCAATTCGTCAGCGACAAAAATGAATAAAAAAAGCCCTGCAAATGGGGGAATGCAGGGCCGTAAGATCAAACAGAATAAATAGGGTTGTAATTAACTTCCAGGAAGTAGGAAGAGTACAGCTAAAACGCAATTTCCGATGAAAAAAACTAAGCTTTCAACAAATTACGGCGAAAGTATAATCTTGCAATATGACAGATTAGCGACACAAAAATGACGAAACGATGAAGCTGAATGTGTACGGCCTAGGCCCGCTTCTACTCAGATTCTGGCGCAGTTAAATAGTGTTGCAAGCACTGTCCTGGTACTGAACTAGGAGTCGCAACCGCGAATGCTGCCCAACGAGCCCCTTCTTCCATCGCTTCTTTGATACCTCTTTGCTGACACAAGTAATGGATCAGTCCTGCAGCGTAAGCATCGCCAGCACCTGTTGTATCAACAACCTCAGCTAATACAGCAGGCACATGCACTTGTGCGTCTTTGCTATAAGCGACTGCACCATTTTCACCGTCTGTGACCACAAAATATTGTAATGACTCACCAGCAATTTGCTCGGCAAACTCCCATTTATCTCCAATACAACGACCTTGCATATCAGTGATTGAAGCAATAAGCACATGACAAGGACGAACGCGCTCATCTTTGGCTAATTGAGAGACGACAAGGCAATCGTTTAACGCCGAAGTCGTCCAGCCACTAATGCCTTTTGCTGATGAATTAGTGTATAGCGCATCAAACTGCTGCCATTTCGGCGGAGAGGGTAATTCAAAAACTGGCCGTTGTGGGCGAATGATCGTGCGCTCACCATCAGGCGTCATGACCAACAACATTTCACATGTGGTTCCTTCAAAACGCTCGACAAGCCGACAATCCAACCCCTGAGTACTGGCTTGCGCCAATATCCAGTTTCCCACCTTATCATTACCCACTTGGCTCACTAAAGACACCGAATGCCCTGCCCATACCAAGCCGATGCCAGTATTGGCACCGCCGCCGCCCAAACGTGAGCCGCCGTCTTGATAATGAAAGCGACCACCTGTTTGCAGTGGTTTATCAAGCTGCAGAAGTCGGTCACAATTGATATTGGCAAGGAGTAATATATTAGCCATAGCGCTCTCTGTCTGAATTATTCAATCGCAATAAAACCATCTCAGTGGAACCACAGTCATTTGAGTGATATCAAAATCAGTATACTGCAAAAACAAAAAAGGCAGTGAAGATTATCACTGCCTTTAATTTCACGATATTTACTAGACGATATCAGCTGACTATAGCGTAAGCTTACATGTCTTCTGGTCTGAGTGGTTTGCGTAATTGTGCACGGACATTATCCATACCAGAGTAAAACTCTTTCATCATCAGCAAGCCCATCATTTTACCATTATCGGTCCAAATCAAATTATCTGGATCGTTCGGGTCATTTTTAATTGCGCCAATCGCTTTCATTGAAGCCATTTCTTTAAACAAGGCAGTGTCTAAATTCACGCCAAAGGTTTCACGGAAATATTTACGTGATAAACGGCCAGAGAACATACCTAATAAGAAGCGATATTGCATGACTTCTTTTTTGCCGTATTGCTTTTGTTGCTCAACGCCCATCAGGCCGTTCTCAACACGTTCTTGATACTTTTTCAGCGAGAAAGTATTCACGTATAAGGTGTCATCCAAGAAGCTGAAAGAGCCTGAACCAACCCCTAAGTACTCATCATAATCAATAACATACTCATCAAAGCCTTCGTTGTTGGCTTTACCAAATGCCCAACCTGAAAGTTGCGTATATTGACCGTTTAAGCTGTTAAGGATTTGACGATATTGACGGGCCATATCACCGTGCGGCGCAGCCAGTTTACCCTTGACGCTTTTACGTGTTTGGTGAGTAATCATCAATGGATAAGTAGTAATTTGGCGTGGGTCTAATTTAGATGCCATATCCAAATCATGCTGGATAATTTCATCTGTTTGACCACGGAAACCGAAAATCAAATCGACATTAATGATAGGGAATAGCTCTTTAGCCGCCATGATTTTATCAAACGTCTGCTGACCAGTACCAAACTTTTCAATTCGGTCTGTCATGGTCAAGATATCATCATTAAAGCTTTGTACACCAATAGACATACGGTCGACTAAGCCTTCTAACTGCTTGAAGCCTTCGCTATCGAGATGCTGAGGATCGGATTCACACGATACCTCTTTAATATTTGGGAATAAGGTTTTTGCATGTTCAATGGTACGTGCTAACTCATCTTCTAATACCGTGGTAGTCCCGCCACCGATATACATAGATTCGAAGTCATAACCTAAGTTTTTCACCATATCCATTTCTTTACGTAAAGAAACAAAATAGCGACGGGCTTTGTCTTCTTTAAATAAGAAACGGTGGAAAGTACAGTAAGAACACAAGGTATGACAAAAAGGCACATGCGCATAGAGCATGTACTTTTTACCTTCAACTGGCTTTGGCATCATTTCAGCAGATACAGTGTCCAATCGTAAATTACGATCAACATAAAACTGCATCACTTTCTCCATCGCACTGATCATCCAGTCTGGCGTGGTAATGTTCGCTTGATAAGGCGACTGAATAATGGTGTCTGATGGTTTAATTATTGATGACATAGCATTTCCTACCTTAAGAATGAGCAGACTCGCAGCTCATAGCTGCAGTGTGAGCAGAATACTCTTAAATCACTGACCTTTGTGTGAACTATCTATAACTTAACGTTGAATAACAAGCCAAGGAGTTAATTTTTACCAAGGAGATCACAGATTAGCACCTGTTAAATAATTAATCACTAATAAACAATATCACTATGTTAATTATAAGAAATATCTATGTTTAAATTTTGTTCTATCAAAGTCAGATACAAAAATACCCTCAAAAGCGATGCCATTGAGGGTATTTTTACTTAAATTCCAAGACAACTAGTCTCTGTATTTAAGCTCGCCTTTTTCTTTGATTTCATCATACCAAAGGTTGTGATGCTGCTTAGCCCACTGCTCATCACAGTAACCAGACACCATACAATCCATACCACCTTCAGACATAGCTGTTGCCATGAAGATGTGAACGATAGAGAAAGCACAGATAATAATTGCACTCACTGAGTGAACAACAAGAGCAAGTAAGCTTAGGTTACGGCTTGGTTCAAATAAGTTCGGGAACAGTAATAACATTCCTGATACTGAGATGAATAGACCAAATAGAGCAAATGCCCAGAACCATAGTTTTTCACCTGCGTTAGCAAAGCCAGCGTCAGGGTGCTTACCTTTAAATGGACCGAAGTTAATGTAACCACCAACAACCATCATCCATTTAATGTCATACATTTTTGGCATTTGGTTTTTAGCCCAAAGAACAACCATTAACGCCCAACCCAACATGAATGGGATAGCCATGTAATCATGGATTTCTTTAGACAAATATACCATGCTAGACCACATTCCTTCACCGATATACGGTTGGAAGAAGAAACGGCCAGCCAATAGCACTAAACCTGTCAAAATCAATAACATACATGGAATAGCACCAAGCCAATGTATTGATACGTCAAATTTAGACCAGCGATACACCATCTTACCGGTGAAACCACCGTGTAATTTTGAAATACCGTTTATTTTGATAAACAGTAAGAAGATGATGATCATACCAAATAGCGCAGCCAATAACGCTGGCGCTAATAAGTCACTACGAAGTTCGAATACACGTAAATCATAAGTATTGATTGGTTGTGCATGGAACTCACTTGTCGATGTGGTACGTCCCTCTACACCGTCTTTAAGCTGTGCCCATAATTGCGCATTGCCATCTTGAACGGTAAGAGATTCTTCACCACTTCCACTAGCGTGTGCGAATGTCATAACACTGAACATCAATGCGATAACAACGCCAATTTGTTTGAACCACTTGTTCATATTACATCCTCTATGCTATGTGATGCCTAGGTTGCCCTAGGCATCATAGCTAAGCTGACTAACACGTCTGGAGATTAACCCCAAACACCTTTGTTAGCTCCGCGGTAAGCAACACGCTCACGGAAGATAGCAGAAACAATTTCTGCATCACCAGCAAGTAGAGACTTAGTTGCACAAAGCTCAGCACACATTGGAAGTTTACCTTCAGCAACACGGTTAGCACCGTACTTCTCACGTTCAGCATGAGAATGATCTTCTTCAGGGCCACCGGCACAGAAAGTACACTTGTCCATCTTGCCACGGCTGCCGAAAGCGCCTGACTGAGGGAACTGTGGAGCACCGAAAGGACATGCATATAAACAGTAACCACAACCGATACAAGTATCTTTGTCGTGAAGCACAATGCCGTCTTCTGTTTTGTAGAAACAGTCTGCTGGACATACTGCCATACAAGGTGCATCACTACAGTGCATACATGCTACTGAGATAGACGCTTCACCACGCTCACCATCATTGATAGTTACTACGCGACGACGTTGAATACCCCACTCTAAAGCAGAGTCGTTTTCGTTTTTACAAGCTGTGACACAACCATTACATTCAATGCAGCGCTTGGTATCACATAAAAATTTCATTGTAGCCATTTGGCAATTCTCCTAGCTTAAGCTGCAATTACGCTTTTTCAATTTGACAAAGCGACGCTTTGGTTTCCTGCATTTGTGTTACAGGGTCATAACCATAGGTCAGTGCAGTGTTAGCTGATTCACCTAGTACGTAAGGAACAGTGCCTTCTGGGTAGTTAGGTGCAAGGCTTTCACCGTGCATTTCACCCGCGAAGTGGTATGGCATCCAAGTAACACCAGGCTTAACGCGTGGAGTAACCATTGCTTTAATCTTGATGCGTCCGCCTTCAGCACCTTCTAACCACACTGTATCGCCATCACGTAGACCACGATCTGCAGCATCAGCAGGGTTGATTTCAACAAACATTTCTTGTTGAAGCTCTGCTAACCAAGGGTTAGAACGAGACTCTTCACCACCACCTTCGTACTCAACAAGACGACCAGATGTTAGCGCAAGTGGGTACTTAGCACTGTTGTCGTTGTCTTGAATTGTTTTGTACAGCGTAGGTAAACGGTGTACTTGCATATCTGCGTATGTTGGATACTTAGATACTAAGTCACGACGAGGCGTGTATAACGGCTCACGGTGAACAGGTACTTGGTCAGGGAATGTCCAAACAATACAACGAGCTTTAGCGTTACCGTAAGGGATACAGCCGTGCTTCATTGCAACGCGTTGGATACCACCAGAGATATCAGTCTTCCAGTTTTTACCTTCAGCGTGAACTTTCTCTTCAGCAGTTAGTTCATCGAACCAGCCAAGCTGTTTAAGCATGTCTGCAGTGAACTCTGGGTAACCATCTGTGATTTCAGCGCCTTTAGAGAAGCTGCCTTCAGCAAGAAGGTTCTTACCTTTGTATTCGATACCGTAGCGTGCACGGAAGTTACCGCCGCCTTCTAACACGTGTTTGTGCGTGTTATATAGGATTTGAGTACCTGGGTGCTTCTGCTCTGGAGTACCCCAACAAGGCCAAGGTAAACCGTAAGTTTCGCCTTTAGCAGGTCCGCCAGCAGCTTCAAGTGTCTTGTTGCTGAACGTGCCCCAGTTTTGAGTGTGCTCTTTGATACGCTCAGGGCTTTGGCCTGACATACCAATTGTCCACATACCGCGGTTAATTTCGCGAGTGATGTCTTCAATAACTAGAATGTCATTTGCATCTTTAGCGATACGCTTAGTGTACTGTTCTGCAAAACCAAGTTTTTGAGATAGACGGTACATGATCTCAAGGTCAGTTTTTGATTCAAATAATGGCTCAACAACTTTTTCACGCCATTGTTGTGAACGACCAGAGTTAGATACTGAACCTTCAGTTTCAAACTGAGTACAAGCTGGAAGCAAGTAAACGCCGTTTTGACGACGGTGCATAACACCAGCCATAGTTGGGAAAGGATCCACAACAACAACAGTGTCCATCTTGTCTAGTGCTTCACGAACATCATCTTGACGAGTTTCAGTGTTAACTGATTGACCCCAGAAGAAGCCCATGCGTACACGGTCTTTTTGCGCTAATTTTTCAGGTGTTTCTAAAACACCGTCATGCCAGCGTGAACAAGGAATACCAGGAGTATTCATTGGCACACGGCCAAGGTATTCATTTTGGTCGAAACGGCTAGAAACCCAATTTCTGTCTAGGTCCCAAACGTTTGTCCAGTGATCCCATGCGCCAGAAGTCAGGCCGTAGTAACCAGGTAAGTTATCAAATAATAAACCTAAGTCAGTTGCGCCTTGAACGTTATCGTGACCACGGAAAATGTTAGTACCGCCGCCTTTAACACCCATGTTACCTAGTGCTAATTGAAGGATACAGTAAGCACGAGTGTTCGCATTACCGACGTGATGCTGAGTACCACCCATACACCAAACAACAGTACCTGGACGGTTATCTGCCATCATTTTCGCAGCTTGGTAAACTTCTTCTTCACTACAACCAGTGATGTCTGCAACTTCTTTCGGTGGGAACTTCTTCACTTCTTCGCGAATAGTTTCCATTTCGAAAACACGTTCTTGGATGAACGCTTTGTCTTCCCAACCGTTTTCGAAGATGTGCCAAAGCATACCGTAGATGAATGGGATATCAGTACCTGGACGCAATGCACAGTGAAGATCTGAATGTGCAGCAGTACGTGAGAAACGAGGGTCAACAACGATAATCTTAGCGTTGTTTTTCTCTTTCGCGATTAAGATATGCTGCATTGCAACTGGATGCGCTTCAGCCGGGTTTGCACCGATGAAGAAGATTGCATTTGCATTCTGGATATCGTTGAAAGAGTTAGTTTGCGCACCGTAGCCCCAAGTGTTAGCAACACCAGCTACCGTGGTAGAGTGACAAATACGTGCAGAGTGGTCTACGTTGTTCGTGCCCCACATTGCCGCAAATTTACGATACATGTAGCAGCCTTCGTTCGAGAACTTAGCACTACCCATAAAGTAAACTGAATCAGGACCTGACTCTTCACGAATATCAAGCATTTTGTCGCCGACTTCGTTGTAAGCTTGTTCCCAAGATAATTTCTTCCACTTGCCATCAACAAGTTTCATTGGGTACTTAAGACGCTTTTCACCGTGACCATGTTCACGTAAAGCAGCACCTTTAGCACAGTGACCACCAGCGTTGAATGGGTGATCGAATGCAGGCTCTTGACCTGTCCAAACGCCATTTTGTACTTCAGCGTATAAACCACAACCAACAGCACATGCAGAACATACAGTACGTTTGATTTCAGTTGGCGCATCATGAGGTACATCATGAGCTTCTGCTCTACGCATCATGCCAGTGCCCATTAGTGAAGCAGCGGCGATACCACCAGTAGCAATACCTGCATTCTTCATAAATTGACGACGGTTGATACCGAGCGACTTGGTAGCAGCTTTAGGAGCTGCGGTAGACTTGCGAGTTAACTTCATCGCTTATTTCTCCTGAATTAGCCGCGTAAGCTATCGTAGTAGCTACGAATATGCGCAGTTTCTTTGTAACCGTTAGAATCTTTCTTGCTAACGTTACTCTCGGTTGCTTGAGCCACACTCACACCAGTTACGGCGATGGCTGCTGATGCAGCGCTACCTATGGTGATGGCTTTCAGCAAAGATCTGCGATTCAGATCAGGCTGTTGCTTCTTCATCTTTACTCCCGGTTTAAATCACACCAACTCTGTGGTTGGTGCCCTTGTAGGCCTTTACGGTCACTAAACACCATTTGTAAACAAATGGTTAACTAAGTAGGCCAGAAAGGTAAAAACACTTCTAAATGAATAATATCCACAAATTTACGTGGCTAATATATAGAGAGATAACGAAGAAAAAATTGATCTAGCACCTGTTCATATTCCAAAAAAAGACACGGAAAGTAGAAAGCGTTAACTAGGTCAAATTTTTATCATGAGCATTATGGAAGACATCTAGAACGGGGTAAAAAATAGCCAACAACAAATGTTAAAAAAATTAACATAGTGACTGATTTATAAAGAAATAATCTCACTTTGGTATTGAGAATTCTTATTATTTACTTATAGCTATTTGAGCTTAAAAGCTTATTCAATAGTATTTTTAGCTATGAAGGAATATGACCAGGTGGAATTGATAAATGTTGATGACATCATTAACAATCACATCACCTTCTCTCTTATTACAACCGATTTTACCGGTGTGAAAAACAAGAGGCTGACAACCAATTAATCCACTATCTTCATCGTCCAGCCAAAACGGTAAACAGGAGCTCCAACACGATGCAGCAACAAGGTAATCAGACTGATTTTTTACAAACAGAAATTGGCAAGATTATTGAGTGAATGACAGGAATAACGACTGACATTATTTACAATTTTGATACGTCAGCAGCTTATTTTATATCAATCCAATAAAAACGCCCCAAAGCAATGTGTCTTTGAGGCGTTTTACTCGCTTAGTTATTTACTAATGAGTTTTAGTCTTGATATTTCAACGTACCGTTGGCTTTAATCTCATCGTACCAAAGGTTGTGATGCTGGATTGCCCAGTTTTCATCACAGTAGCCTGAAATCATAGATTCCAAACCGCCTTCACTTAATGCCGTTGCCATCCAAATATGCACAATCGTAAATGCAATTAAGATCGCCGCGCTCACTCCGTGAACCAGTAACGCAACCATAGACGCTTCACGTGGTAAGTCTAAACCAGGTAGCACTAACATCATGCCAGAAACACTGATAAATAGACCAAAGAAGACTAATGTCCAAAACCACATTTTCTCACCAGCGTTAGCAAAACCACTGTCTGGATGCTTACCTTTAAATGGACCGAAGTTGATATAACCACCTACAACTAAGAACCATTTAATGTCATACATCTTGATGGTTTGTAATGGCATCCACTTAACGATACACATAAGCCAAGACACGATAAATACTGGACCAACCCAATCATGCACTAGCTTACAAAAGGCAATAATACCAGCCCAAATGCTATTACTAACGTACGGTTGAATCGCAAATTTACCCAGTAAAATCACTAAGCCTGTCAGCATTAAGATTAAACACGCAATGGCCATAATCCAATGCAGCCAAATGTCTGCCTTCGACCAGCGCTCGACCATTTTGCCAGAGAAACCTTTGCTTAATCTTGCTGGACCATTAACAAAGTAAAAGATTAAGAAAGCACCAAATACACCCACCAACGCAAGCGCTACTGCTGGTGTAATATACTTATCTCTTAGTAATCTTCCTTCGTTGCCGCCAACATTAATTAGCACCCCAGGTTCGATACCTTGAGCTGTGGTAAAGCCTGAGTCACCGGCCTTAACTGCTCGCCATAAATCTGCTGGGTTTTCTTTCCCTGCCTGCTGCTTACTTGATTGTTCATCTGCCGCTAACGTTGTGGTCGCAAAACCCAACCCCATCACCAGAACTAACAGAGCAAATAAGCTACGCAGTGATTTGTTTAACTGATTGTTTAACATTGTCACTCCTTGCTTGGTTACGGACCACTGTCCGTAACCATTTGCACTGCCTAAACCATATCACCCGTTTTAGGATCGTAGCCCCAAATAGTATTTGGGTTACCACGTTTTGCCATACGTTCACGGTAAATGGTAGATACAATTTCAGCATCACCAGCAAGCAAGGCTTTGGTTGAACAAAGCTCCGCACACATAGGTAATTTGCCTTCAGCAATACGGTTTGCACCGTACTTCTTGCGTTCAGCTTCTGAATGGTTCTCTTCTGGGCCACCGGCACAGAAAGTACACTTATCCATTTTGCCTCGGCTGCCGTATGCAGTCTTTTTAGGGAACTGCGGCGCACCGAAAGGACAAGCATAGAAGCAATAGCCACAACCAATACACGTATCTTTGTCGTGCAAAATTAGACCGTCTTCGGTTTGATAGAAACAATCCGCCGGACAAACGGCCATACAAGGTGCATCGGTACAGTGCATACATGCCACTGAGATTGATGCTTCGCCTGGTTCACCATCATTGATAGTGACCACACGGCGACGTTGAATTCCCCACTCTAGAGCGGAATCGTTTTCGTTCTTACAAGCTGTGACGCAACCGTTACACTCGATGCAGCGTTTGGTGTCACACAAAAATTTCATGACTGCCATAATGGCTTATCTCCTCATCAAGTTAATTAGGCTTTGCTGATCTGACACAAGCTAGACTTAGTCTCTTGCATCTGAGTCACAACATCATAACCATAGGTCATCACGGTATTGGCAGACTCGCCGATAACGTAAGGAACCGTTCCTTCTGGGTAGCTCTTCTCTAGGCTCTTGCCTTCGAATACACCCGCAAAGTGGTATGGCATGAAACACTCACCAGCAATGACTCGTGGAGTCACCATTGCTTTAACTGTGATCTTAGCGCCTTCTGGACTGTGAACGAATACGTCATCACCATCACGTAAGCCGCGATCTGCTGCATCTGCAGGGTTAATCTCAATAAACATTTCTTGCTGTAATTCTGCAAGCCATGGATTTGAGCGGGTTTCTTCACCACCACCTTCATACTCAACTAAACGACCCGTCGTCACTGCCAATGGGAAGTCTTTTGAGAAGTCTTTGTCTTGAATTGTCTTATACAAAGTTGGAAGACGTGCAACCATACGGTCTTCGTAAGTTGGATACTTAGACACTAAGTCACGACGAGGGGTATATAATGGCTCACGGTGAACCGGGATATCATCTGGGAAGTTCCAAACAATACAACGGGCTTTCGCATTACCGTAAGGGATACAACCATGCTTAATCGCAACACGTTGAATACCACCAGAAATATCAGTTTTCCAGTTTTTACCTTCAGCGTGAACTTTCTCTTCGGCGGTTAAATCATCCCACCAGCCAAGCTGTTTAAGCATGTCAGCGGTAAATTCAGGATAACCGTCTTGAATTTCGCTGCCTTTAGAGTATGAGCCTTCAGCAAGAATGTTGTTACCTTCATGCTCAACACCGTAACGTGCACGGAAGTTACCACCACCGTCTTTCACTTCACGGCCCGTGCGGTACAAAATTTGTGTACCAGGGTGCTTCATATCTGCAGTACCCCAACATGGCCAAGGTAAACCGTAAGTTTCACCTTTTGCTGGGCCGCCTGGTGCTTCTAAGCTTTCAATATCGAACGTGCCCCAGTTTTCTTGGTGCATTTTCAAGCGCTCAGGACTTTGACCTGTATAACCAACAGTCCACATACCTTTGTTGAATTCACGAGTCATATCTTCAATCAACGGCTCATCGCCATTCACTTTAATATGCTTACAGAATTCAGCATCGATGCCCCATTTTTTCGCCAGCTTGTACATGATTATGTGATCAGCTTTTGATTCAAATAATGGCTCAATAACTTGAGTACGCCACTGCAGTGAGCGGTTAGATGCAGAAACAGAACCATATGTTTCAAACTGAGTCGCAGCAGGCAGTAGATATACGCCATCTGTACGCTCATGCATAACACCCGCCATGGTTGGGAATGGATCGACAACCACTACCGTATCCATTTTGTTCAATGCTTCACGCACTTCACGACCACGGGTTTCGGTATTGACTGATTGCCCCCAGAAGAATGACATACGAATGTTATCTTTCTGCGCAATCTTAGATTTGTCTTCAAGTACACCATCATGCCAGCGTGAACATGGGATACCCGTCGAAGTCATTGGGTCTTGACCTAAGTGTTGGGCTTGGTCGAAGCGGTTTTTAACCCATTCGTAATCAAGATCCCACACATTACACCAATGCTTCCAAGAACCGGTCTTCAAGCCGTAGTAACCAGGTAAAGTATCGAATAGTAAACCAAAGTCGGTTGCACCTTGTACGTTATCATGACCACGGAAGATGTTAGTACCACCACCTTCAACACCCATGTTGCCTAGCGCTAATTGCAAGATACAGTATGAACGCGTGTTCGCATTACCGACGTGATGCTGAGTACCACCCATACACCAAACCACAGTACCAGGCTTAGTCTCTGCAAGCATTTTAGCCACACGGCGCATTTGCTTTTCAGGTACACCGGCAACATTTTCAACTTCTTGTGGATTCCACTTTTTCACTTCCTCACGGATACGTTCCATACCGTATACACGTTGGTCAATGAATGTTTGGTCTTCCCAACCGTTTTCAAAAATATGCCACAACAAACCATAAATGTAAGGAATATCCGTACCTGGACGGATATGCACGAACTCGTCAGCTTTTGCTGCAGTTCGGGTGAAACGAGGGTCGACTACGATAATTTTCGCGCCGCGCTCTTTACCTTCAAGGATGTGTTGCATTGAAACTGGGTGAGCTTCACAAGGGTTCGAACCGATGAACATCATCGCTTTCGATTTACGAATGTCATTAAATGAGTTCGTTTGCGCACCATAACCCCAAGTGTTTGCAACACCGGCTACAGTGGTAGAGTGACAAATACGTGCAGAGTGGTCGACGTTGTTCGTGCCCCACATTGCCGCTAATTTGCGGTACATATAAGCTTGTTCGTTCGAGAACTTGGCACTACCCATGAAAAATACTGAATCAGGACCTGACTCTTGACGAATATCTAAGGCTTTTTGGCCTACTTCTTCAATCGCTTGTTCCCAAGAAAGTTTTTTCCACTTACCGCCTTCAAGTTTCATTGGATACTTAAGACGCTTTTCACCATGACCATGTTCACGCAGTGCAGCACCTTTAGCACAGTGGCCACCAGCGTTAAATGGATGATCAAATGCAGGCTCTTGACCTGTCCATACACCATTTTGAACTTCAGCATAAATACCACAGCCCACTGAACAGTGAGAACAAATAGTACGTTTTACTTCGGTAGGTGCATCATAAGGTACATCTTTCGCTTCAGCTTTACGCATCATGCCTGCGCCCAGCATTGAGGCTGCAGCAATACCACCTGTTGCCAATGTGGCTGATTTCAAAAACTGGCGACGATTGAGTCCAAGTGCAGGTTTATCTGCGACTTCAACTGTCTCTGTTTTGCGGGTTAATCGCATCACATATTCTCCTTTAATTACTTACTACGTAAGGTGGCGTAGTAACTACGTACATGGTCTGTTTCTCTATAACCATCACTTTTATCCACACTTGATGTGGCTTCTGGTGAGGCAGCTAGAGCTTGTCCGCTAACAGTAGCAACTGCGCCAGCGGCACTACCGACAGCCAATGCTTTAAGCATTTGACGACGATCCATGACGGAAGCTTGCTTCTTCATAGTCTCTCCTTAATGTAACGCTAAAATAAAAGGGTCTTGTTTACCCTAGATTAAGTGGGAGTCTCCTCCCGTTTCGGTCTACGCCACTGACAATGTCAGTGGCGTAAATCTTTGCCCCATCAATCACGAAATTAAGATGCTAATTCGTTTGTTGAAGGTTCAATTTTCTCTGCTGACTCAGCGGCTTTAGCTTCAGCCTCACTGCCTGGGCAGTTCACTGGAATATCTAAGCTAAGCTGTTCAAACTCATTAGCTTCAATTTCAAAAAAGGCTTTTGCCAGTTTTGCTACTGGTGCGTAAAAGGCTGCACTGGGAGTTTGTTCTAATGTGTCGCAAAAACGCGCAATCCAACTGCCAATATGGCGTTGGTAGAAAGCTAACTGACGGTAACCAGGAGCCTCTAGAATTAATGTACCCATGACTTCACATAATGCAGCCACATGATCTTCTGGCTCTTTTACTTCGTCTTCACGAGCAAAACCTAATTGCAGTAAATCTTGACGTAAAAGGGCTAATGGCTTGTCCATTAGTGAGCCTGTCATAAACCAGCTTGCGTATGGCAATACTTCACCACGACCCACGCCGTAGAAAATATTGAAGTATTCTTGCTCAAGCTCTTCAGCGGTATACTTGGTCGCAGCTTCTTTCAAGCCAAGCCAAGCCGCTGTCATGTCATTGTCTTCTTCAGCATCAACTTCAAGCTCAGCTAAAAATGCGAGCAACTCGGCGTTAGGCTCGCGACGTAACAAGGCTGCCAATATTTGGTAAATATCTGCCCGTAGCTGATCGTTTTCTGAAATTTCTCTAACTAATTCGGTCATATCTGATCTCTTATCGAAGTTGCTTCTCTGGGTCTTCAAGAATGTCTTCAAACATATCTTTTACGCGGCAATCACCACACATTTTTAAACGCTCAACATTGGCATTAAATGCAGAGTGTCCACCAATCATATCTATCATTCTGTGTACCATTGACTGTGTGGCAAATGCGGTACCACAGCGAATACACTCAAATGGTGGTTCTTCTTTTAATGTTTGGCGTTGCTGACGTGAGGCTTGGTCTAAGTTGATTTGCGAAGTAATGCTAATCACATTTTCAGGACAAGATGTTTCACATAAACCACATTGAACACAGTCTTGCTCAACGAAATGTAATGCAGGTTTATCACCACCATCCGTTAAAGCTTGAGTTGGACATGTCGCCACACAAGACATACACAAGGTACATTTGTCAGCATTCACTTCCACTTTGCCGTATGGCACATTACTCATTGAAATACAGGTATCGCTTGCTGCAGCTTGCTGATTCAAATGATCCACTGCGGCGTATAACGTTTCACGCTTAGTTGTTGGCGTAAATGCTGCTGGTACCGTTAGTGGCCAGTCTAAGCTAATCGCTAATTTATCATTCAGCGCAGAAAGCATACTCGGGTCAATTAAGCTGATGCGTTGAGGCTGGCCCATTTCATCTAAAATGGTATTAGCAAGCGACAATTCACCGTTTAACATCTGCGTTAATGTTGGTGCAGTTGCGTCAGTGTTAAGAATCAACACTTGGCGAGCGCCCCAAGCAAGTGATGACATCCAATGGTCGATGCTAGCAACTGTAATTTCTTCTAACTCAACAGGGATAATGTCCCCGACTAAATCAGCTGTAATCAGCTCAGCACCAACACCACTGTCATGGAATAAAATCACTGGAGCAGCTTGGGCTTGCTCAAGGTAGCGGCTGATCAGTTTTTGAATGTAACTATGGAGAGCTTGTGGCGTAGGTAAATCAAAAGCGATGGCCCCTGTAGGACATGCGTTGGTACAACTACCCGCACCATGACACAAGTAAGGGTCAATTTCGATTTTGTCTTCAATGCTACTAATAGCATCTGCTGGGCAGAAGTTTAAACAGCGATTACAACCATTAACGCCATTGCGATTGTGGGCACAAATATCACTGTTAACTTTGACATAGCGTGGCTTATCAAACTCACCAACTAAATCAGGAATTTGTGTTAATGCATCAGCAAGCTTCTCTGCATCCTGACCTACGTAAAAATAACCTGGTGGCAGCATTTCAAGGTTCAAACATGGCGCCATGCTTAAATCTAAAACGATATCAAAATGTGGTTTACGAATAGCAACAAGGCTAAGTTCAGCAGCTTTGCTGTCTTGGCCTTCGCTTTCTACCGTCACTTGGAATTGGCCTAAAAAGCCTTTTACTGAGATAAGTTTGTTGTAATAGCTTTCACTATTAACTGCTGCATTCATTACTGCTTCAAGATGTGCTTCATCTTGGCTAGTAATGGCTTCATTTGCCAAAATGACGACATTCGCCATATTGGACAATTTGTCTGCAGCTAATCGAGCCAGATCTTCTGGGCCGATAACCAGCACATTTCCTTCAGTAGTATAACTGACGGTAGGTGGAATCAAGTTTTGAATAACTTGAGTCTGTGCTAATACCTGCTGGCGAACTTGTTGCAGTTCAAGCGGGGTTTGACTATTGCTCACATTGCATTCCTGAACAGTTTTCAACGTTCGATGGACTTACTTAGCACTGTATTCCTTTCATCATTAACTCTTTCATCAAGCGAGTTAATCACTTCTGCTAAAAACAATAAGTACGACATCTACCACGTTAAAATAGTGGACATTAAATTATCGACGTTTTCTGACCTAAACTTGGCGCTGAGGCGATATCTCTGCCTCTGAAGCCATAACCAGATCATCACTCTGGTTAGTCGGGTCAGTCTTCGCGACTAATTCACTCTTTTCACTTAATACTTCTTGCGGGGCATCAGTTGCATCACCAACTGTGTCATCTCCCTCGCTTGCTAGTAACGCTTCATCTTCAGCTTTGTCTTCATCTTTCATGACGTTGCGGAAAACTTTTTCGCCAACTCAGCTGAAACGTCAGGGCTCAACTTAGGTTGGTTACTGTAATCAAGGGCATACTCAAGTAGGCCATCAATTTCGTTATACTGTGGTTGTTTCCATAAAGCCTTTAAGGCTGCAGATTTTGCAGCAGGAGAAACATTCGCTCCCATAAACGATGCAAAACTACCACCAACCTCGATTTTTTCTGGATCAGGTAAATCTTCAGCTTCAAGAATTTTTTCTGGTTCAGCCGTCTCAACAGTGTGCGCATCAACTGTTTCAGTGTCACCTTCAGGGCTTACCTGCTCAGTTTCAGTTGCCTGTGTTTTTGCTGCTAAATCAGCAGCAGCTTCAGCTTCAACCTGCTCACGACGCTCAGTCCAGCGAGAGAAAAATCCTCTTGGTTTATCGCTCATTTAGTGGCTCCGAAGGTGATTTGTGCTTGGGCCTTGATCCTTGCGGCGATTCACATGTTTACGGCGCTTAGCTGAAATCTCAACTTCTCCATGACGCGTTATAAAAGCTTCAACCCAACAAGCCAGCGCTTCTGGCATTGGGATATTTAATACCGGTGTTTCAGACTCTAAACAGCCTGCTGCGACGTTTTGGTCACAAGATATTGAAGTCGGAATTAACGTCCCGTCATCCAGCTCATCACAAACGATGTATAACATGGTGTTATCCATATCGAGATTGATGCGGTAACTACCGCGCTCATCTTTGTGCAGCTCAAATAACACCAGCGTTGCTCCTTCTGGTGCCTGATGAGAAGCAGGGACGATTTGATCGACCTCCCACGTCACCGACGGCCAGCGACCAACCATTTTTTCCACTTTTTTCAGTGAAACGTAAATAGGCCAAACATTTTCAGTATGTTGCATAAAAGCTTTGCCTTATGAAATCAGAAAACAACAAGAAACAAACAAATAACCAATAAATACATAATGTTATTTAACAACCTTATGACTTTGAATACTGGGGTTATTAGGTTTTGTTTCCTTTATGCGTATAGTGCTGCAAAAATAGTGCCAGAAGGATTGATTACTAAAGTTTGACCTAGATCGCTAATTCCACTTTAAGAGTAGGACAATTTGTCCATATTGCTAATTTTAATAGGACATAAGGCTACGTTAATTAGCTATCACTGATAAACATTGGTGTTAGATCACGCATTTACAATCTACTTACTATTGGAGGTATAAAAGTTGCTATGCTGATAGGCAGTTAGTTTTAATCACGATTTTCGTCTTAAATACCGACATTATTGGTATCAGATGACACAGTCAGAGGCCGCTACGTAAATGACCCAAACCAATGCCACAGCAAAAGCCCCACTTAAACTTGTTAAAACCCAAGCCGAAGTCCCACTGACTTTGCCAGTAAAAGCAATCAATGAACTGGGCGAAAGTATTGATAAGTTTGTCGCCTGTGAAAGACCCTTAACTGTGTACCTCAACTGGCAACCCATTGTGACCTTAATGACACTGGGAGCTAAGCCTGAATCATTAGCATTGGGATACTTAAAAAACCAAGGTTTTGTGAGCGATGCCAGCTTGTTAGAGTCAATTATTGTTGATTGGGACGTCAATTCCGCGGCTATTTTAACCGCTGAAAAAACAGCAGATTTAGAAGAAAAACTATCAGAAAAAACCGTCACATCGGGGTGTGGTCAAGGCACGGTTTATGGTGGCTTTATGCAAGGGCTTGATGATATTAACTTGCCGACACCTCAGCTTAAACAGTCAGTATTGTATAGCTTACTTAAAAACATTAACGCCTATAACGAGACTTACAAAAATGCCGGTGCTGTTCATGGCTGTGGTATTTGCCAAGATGACCAAATTCAAGCATTTATCGAAGATGTAGGCCGTCATAATGCGGTTGATACACTCGCTGGCGATATGTGGTTAGCAGGTGAAAATGGCAACGATAAGATTTTTTATACCACTGGCCGTCTAACTTCAGAAATGGTGATCAAAGTGGCTAAGATGGGGATTCCGGTTCTGCTTTCTCGCAGTGGGGTTACACAGATGGGACTCGAATTAGCACAAAAAATGGGTATTACCATTATCGCACGTGCTAAAGGTCGTCATTTCTTGGTCTACCATGGCGCGGAAAACATCGAATTTGATGCCAATAAAGCCAAGTAATTCGCTGTGATGAGATAGGCCTATATTTAACGACTATTGGCCTAGCTCTTTTAAGCATTTCTATTAAACAGCTCTGTTAAAGAGTGGCCCTTATTGATAACAAGCTCGCAATGGGCTTGTTATCGATTAAACAACTCACTTCATATCGCGAAATTTAGCCCACTGCTCACGCTGCTTTTCGGTTAAAAAACTCCATGCAAGTACGCGAGTAATCTTGTTTCCCTGCTGCATCTCAATGGTTTTAACCGTATCTACTGACAATTTATCGAGTAAGGCATAACACGGTTTTAAGTTTTCAGATTTAGAAATTAACGAACTAAACCATAAACATTGAGTTCCAAATTGTTGGCTTTCTTTAATCATATTAGCCAAAAACTGTTGCTCGCCACCTTCGCACCATAACTCAGCTTTTTGTCCGCCAAAGTTCAGCGAAGGGTCTGTTTTAGATGACTCAACACCAGCTTTACCTTGATAGAGGTTCGATTTCATTCTCTTGGCGCGATTTGCTGCGAGGTTAGCATTTTTCTTGATGCTGCCCTTAGTCGCGTCTTCAAGTGAGCGATGAAACGGCGGGTTACACATAGTCAGATCAAACCGTTCATCAGCTTTGATAATGCCTGAAAAAATGGCACTCGGGTTAGCTTGTAAACGTAATGATAACTTTGAGGTTAGTGACTTATTTTGTTCAGCAATTTTAGCCACATTACTAATGGAGATAGGGTCTATATCACTGGCAACAAACTGCCAGCCATATGACTGGATACCTAATAACGGATAAATACCATTGGCACCCGTTCCAATATCTAACGCTGTCACCTTGGCACCTTTTGGCACCTTGCCGTTGACACTTAATAAATCCGCAATGTAATGCAAATAATCAACACGACCTGGCACAGGTGGACACAAAAAACCTTCAGGAATATCCCAGTGTTCAATGTCATAATCCAGCTTTAATATCGCAGCATTGAGACTCTTTACTGCTTCAGGATCTGCAAAGTCTATTGATAAATTTCCATAAGGATTAGTTTTAACAAAGTGGGACAATTTGGGACACTTTTTAATAAGTGATTCAAAATCATAGCCTTGCAAATGTTTATTTCGAGGATGTAATGCTTTAGGTTGCAATCGCCCAGTGGTGAGCTTCTGCTGCGACTTTTTGCTGTGCTTATTGATCGATTTGGTCTGTCGGCGTTGACTCTTGACTGGCTTGTTATCAAGTTTAGCGTTTTTCGAATGCTTTGCTGCGCCTTTAGAAGGCGCCTTAGGTGCTGTCACAGATTCAGGGCTCTATTTAATCGTACAAATACTTGGTAAACAGTAAATTCACTACTAATTCACTACCCGTTTCTTCTGCGAGGAGCCTATTAACCGTTTCATAGCACTCACGGCGAATGTCTTCACGACCAGTGAGTGACTTCACTTTATCTTCGGCTTGATTACCTAGCACTTCAACAATGGCTGAGCGTAATAAAGGGTCATGATGTTCAATTAGCAATAAATGGTCAGGATCTTTCACCATCAATTCGACACCGATTTTAACAAAACCTAACTTCTTACGATTAGAAATATAGTTAGTGACAATATCAGGTTCAAAACCATAATAAGCAAAATTTTCTAAGGCCTTTTCATCTGCGCTTTGCACATTCATTGAAAATATCAGTGAAAGAAAAATTGCGTATACGTACTTTGCCATCGTTAATCAAACTCCATTATTGATATAAGCGTTGTCGTGATAAACTGCACCCGTTTTGTAAATTTTAACGAGTAATGAATGACAGTAACCAGCTTAAGCTTTCCATACGGTGAATCTATTCAATGGTTTTCACCTGAGAACTTCCATTCTATGCCAAAAACAGCTTTAAAAGAATGGTTACTTGCCACTGGCAGTTTAACTCAAAAATTAAAAAGCTGTTGCCAAGATTTTGAAGTAAAGGTGTTAGGCGAACATCTGACGAACCCTTTAGCAGGTGAATGCCCTAATCAAAGCCGAGTATGGGTCAGAGAAGTGCTACTTTGCCTTGATGGTAAACCTTGGGTATTTGCACGCACGTTAATTCCAGAGAGCCTTACAGAACATCAGCAACATAACTTTAAACGTTTAGGCTCTAGGCCGCTTGGTGAGTTACTTTTTTCGAGTAATGATATTGTGCCAGGCAAAATCGAAGTGGCTGAATTCGAGAGCTGTAGTAAGCTAGCACAACTCGCGACGAGTTTATCTCAAGCTGTATCGGAGCCATTATGGGGACGCCGTCGCTACTTTACTTTGGCGGATCAGCAAATCATTGTGAGCGAAATATTTCTCCCTGCCGCAGTAAAAATTATCAATAGTGAATTAGCACCTTCAATGGCTGGCACGGACTGATAAATCGTTTTATTTACAACTAAAAAAGGCATGGTAAACACCATGCCTTTTATTATTTTACATCAGTTTATTATCTACGACTCTGCCTTTTTCGCATCAATAAACTCAGCATGAACAGTGATAACCAGCCTAGGCTACCTCCACTACTTTCACCACTATTATCGGGTGCATCTTCAACAACTGCAGGTAAGAAAAATGTCCAGGCACTTTTTTCTACATTGCCCTTTTCATCAGTAACAGTGAGTATAATCTGATATTCACCTTCAGTTGTATAAGTGTAATTAGCAGGGTTTTCACCCGTTAATGTCGTGCCATCACCCATGTCCCATGAATAATCTAATGCACCAAAGCCACCAGTTGTATTATTGGTCATTTTGACGGTCATATTATTACTGCCTACAATGGCAATAGAAAAATCAGCTGTAAGCTCAATCACCACTTCAACAATACGACTATAACTGGCACTGATACCTGTTGAGTCTGTCACGGTTAGCGTCACAACAAACCCGTTAGAACTACTATAGATATGTGTAGGATTAGCTAAATCACTGCTAGCACCAGCTTCACCAAAGTCCCAAACATAACTGTAGTCACCATCACCTCCCTGCACTGATGCGGAAAAAGCAGCCTCAAAATCAGTCACAACAACATCAAAATCCACTGTGATTTCTGGATCGTCTGGATCTGAGACAACAATATTTCTGCTGAACTCGACAGTCGCAGTTTGGCTACTGGTCGACTGAGCCGTGACATCCATACTCAAGCCTAATTGCTGTAATACCATGCCTGATTGCGGCTGAAGTGGTGCACTAAAGTCGTTACTATCGTCAAACTGACTTTGATTACTTAAATGATTATCTGAACCATAAGCCAATTGCGGATACAGGCTAAAACTTGCATCGCGCACTTGCACATCACTACTGCCATTCATAATCAAGTTTTGGTCAGCATCGACAACACCGATTAAACTATAACCTGCATGCTCACTAACATTATTGTCTTCGTAATTGCTGTTTTCTAGCCATAACAATACGCCTGGCTCATAGCCAATATTTTCTAACCCTTCGTCAAGGCCTTGATAATTGCGAAGCTGTGCAATATAGCGCTGCGGTAAGCCTGGGACGGTATCATCAATGCGAGCATAACCATCTACATTAACCGATGACACGGTTTCGGCATCATCACTGAAGATCTCACTACCTTCAGCCGTGAGTGAAATATTGTCGACTAACATCCCAAAGCCACCTACGGCTTGATCTGTGATGTAATTAATTTGCAGTTCCACACTTTGACCCGCATATGCTGATAAATCATATGTCAGCTCAACCCACGCATCGCTGCCGCTTCCACTACTGATGTCGGATGATTTCCCTGATATATAGTGATTAACATTGTTATATAGCGGATTATTAGCAGTTGTATGATTACCTGCGATTGCAACATTGTTAATCAGCACCTGGCTATAATCATAATCAACTTCGATATCCCACAATGCATAAAAACTCAGCATTAAGGGAGATTGCGCAGGCAAATCAAGATCAATCGTCATGGTATTGGTCATCATGTGACCTTTACCTGAGTAGTATTGATATTCGCCAGCATAAGGCGCTTTAAAAGCAATGTTACTTACTGGTAGCGGAATCGATAATTGATTCACTTCTTCGGCATTCACCGCACTGACAAGATCAGCACTTAAGCCTGTTTCACCAATTTCTGCCCAATTAATAGTGCGCTCATTGACCCACTTCCCCTTATAACGTTCTTGCAGGTATGAACGTGCATATGGGCTAAAACCTGACGGTTTGGTGCCAGGAATATATGTCCCACCAGCAGCTTGCCCTACCCAAGTACCTCCAGCCATTAGCGACCAGCGCCCTACTGGTGAGCCATCACCGCCGTAGCTTGTATCATATTCGTCTGGCAGACCTAGATCATGGCCAAACTCGTGGGTAATCACCCCTGAGGCTGAGTCGATAGGCTGCACGGTATAACCATAGACCTTCATTGATGTGCCAGGAATCGTGGAGCCAAATGTACTTGCGCCAACAAAAAATCGATGCGACCAAATAGCATCAGTGCCTAGCACGCCACCACCGACTTCCTCACCTAAGCTAGAATGAAAAATAACGATGTGATCGATCATGCCGTCGGCTTCATCAAGATTGCCGTTATTATTTAAATCATAAGGATCTTCAATATCAAATTGCGCAAGCTCCGCCGACGTCATACCTGCAACCGCTTTCGTAACAGCTTCCATCACCAGTTCAGGCACTGCAACATCATTGTCATTATTATTAGCATCATTACCGCCATAGTAAGCAGCATTGTTATCAGCGGTTACCCAGCCTTTAACTTCTCCGTTGAATGAGAAGGTTCCGCCAGATGCTTGATCAAAGTATTGATAAGCCGTTTGTAGGTTTTCACCGTTTGGTCCTGCAAAGCCGCGAGATGAAAATAAAATGTCTTCATAATGCGCTACAGCATAATCGCTGTAATACATTGCAGTGTCAGATGGGGTTAATTGATTATCGTTGTAAGGTAAGTCCGGAAAATCAACTAATACAGCCAAGACATTCACAGCTTTTTCAACATCACTATCGGCCAATGTTGATACTGCTGCGACATTTTGTTGCTGTTTTTTATTCGCTAAAACCTGATTAATTCGTTTTGTTTGATTTAAAGGAACCGCTAAGTTATTTGCCCGTGCTTTACGGGTAAATTCTGCAACAGCTTGCTGTTTTTGCAGCTCGGTAGCATCAGGGCTTAACTCACCACGTTTGGTAAGCCAGTAAATAATTTGCGGCTCATTGATAACACCGGCATCGGCAGGTGACGTGTATTTAACAGGCGCAGCGATTGAAGAAGCACTCAATGCTAATGACAAAGTCAGTGCTAACGGAGTAAAACCTAATTGAGAATACTTAAAACTAACCATTATAACGACTTCCCTTTGTGACATTTTTTATAGGCATCATTGCGTTTAGCAATATATTCATTAATAACAGCTTGCTGTTGTGCCTCTGTCATTTCAGGCGTGATATCACCTCGGTTTAGCAAGTTGTTTCTAATTCCTTGAGTATTTAATGGAGGTGGCGTTGCACCGCATTGTATTGTTGATATAGGGGCAGTCTGTTGTTGCGAGGCCGATTCAGGCATTGCTGCTTGATGACTACAAGC
This sequence comes from Shewanella sp. ENK2, assembly GCF_043568515.1. Lineage (NCBI taxonomy): Bacteria > Pseudomonadati > Pseudomonadota > Gammaproteobacteria > Alteromonadales > Shewanellaceae > Shewanella > Shewanella sp. ENK2. Next base: position 1,757,868 of record NZ_CP171406.1, read on the forward strand.
CAACAAATTTGCGCTCAAAAGTACCAATAAAGTCCGTTTCATAATTCAACTTATAACAGTGTAGATTAACTGAACATTAACAGTTATTACCCAGCGATTACAAACAGGCAGATAAGTTTTTTGTCTCCGCTCCAACGCCAATGTTCACACAGGTAGACAGCTGAGGTAACAGACTAATTATTAAGTTAATTTACAGCCCATTATCGTCAAACAGTAAAAACAAAAAAGGCCGCTATTGCGGCCTAATAATGCGTGGTTATCCTAAAACAAGATCATTTGCTGTTTATGCAGTGCTCTTCATGTAGCTCGACACACCATCTAAGAACATTTGTACAGATATCATCACTAGCACCATTCCCATTAAACGCTCTACCGCCGTCAGGCCTTTCTCGCCTAAAATTCGGGTAAAGACTTTATAGAAGAGTAATATCACCGCACTCACCCCCCAAGCAGCGACTAATGCAATAGTCCAATCTGTCATTCGTGAGCTGTCACTATGAGCAAGCAATATCAAAGCTGCTAGCACTGACGGCCCCGCCATCAAAGGAATCGCCATTGGCACAATAAAAGGTTCTTCACCCGCTGCTAAACCGACAACCCCACCAGGCTGCGGAAAAATCATTTTAATCGCAATTAAAAATAAGATAATACCACCAGCAATACTGACGGATTCTTGGCGTAAATTAAGGAAGTTGAGAATCGCCTCACCAGCAAATAAAAACAACAACATAATCGCTAAAGCAATGAGTAACTCACGTATCAATACACGGCGACGCTTTTTAGGCTCAATGTGACGCAAAATTGATGCAAAAATTGGTAAATTCCCTAACGGGTCCATGATTAAAAACAGCATCACAGCGGCTGAAAATATGTCCATTACATTTATTCTATTAATAATTAACAAAGAATCGCCATTGTATACTTAATACTGCGATTTTGGAGGTATGAGCAGTAAATTTGTTTATATACTCCCGATTTTGGCTATGCTTTACCGTGTAAATTCTGATGATGATGAATAATCAAGCACCACAAGTATTAAGTTAATCCAAATACTAGGATATACTTGATTGTTTTTTCCGTTTCTTAGATTCTTTTGGATTCCATGCTCTATCTAGTTGCCAGCTGTATCGCACTTTTATTCGGTCCGCTTTTTTATCGTTATTTCTCTTCAGGAAGTGGCTTACAAAAAGGCCTGGATGGATTTATTTTCGTCTCGTTAGGCGGATTAGTGCTAATCCACATTTTGCCTGAACTCCTTGAACATGGCGGTATCATTACCCTGTTGTTTGTCGTGTTCGGTTTATGGGGACCAACTGCCAGTGAGCGCTTATTTCATCGTTATTCTGAAATCACCCACAATGTCACGCTTACATTAGGTATTGCCGGCCTTTTGCTGCATACCATTACCGATGGCGGCGCGATGGTTTTAGCCCAGCAGGAAGGTAACTCCATATTGCTAGCCTTGGGCGTCATCATGCATCGTTTGCCTGTGGGGCTCGCTATTTGGTGGTTATTGAAACCGCAAGTTGGCACGCAATGGGCCAGTGTCGTTCTTGCCGCAATGATGGTATTAACGGGTGTTGGCTATTTTGCCGGAGAACAACTGCTACAACATTTGAGTATCGAAAATACCGTGTACCTGCAAGCATTTGTTACAGGTTCTATTTTGCACGTTGTATTACATCAACCACATGGCAATCAAAATGATGATCATCAAGGACGTTACCAATATCAAGCAGGCATTGGCAGCCTATTAGGCGTAGCCTTACTAGCAGTATTGTTGCTAGTGGATACGGGTGGCGACGCTCATAGCCACCATAGTCACGGCTCAGGGCAATTTTTAAATTGGATACTGACCATTTCGCCTATTTTGATATTAAGCTACCTTATTGCTAGCCTGCGCTTTAAGGCCGGATTAACACCGCAAAATGAGCGCCTTTCTAGCCGTTGGCTGCAACGTCTTGCTGGCCCAGAGGCTTTAATTATTACTTTGCTGTTATTGGGCCCTTGGTTTGCGATATATCAAGCAATTGGGTTACTAATCATTGGCGCATTACTCAGTCTAGGCAAGGTTGAGTTAACCGATCCACACGAAAATCTTCCGCAATCCAGTTGGCGCTTTGGTTTTGCTCATTTAGTGGATAGAAGCGCACCTTGGATTGCATTAAGCCTGATATTGGCTAATTTAATTGGTCACCCATCAGTACACCTTGAGCACCCAGCACTGCAAGTTTTCTTATTACTTGTTGTATTCCTACCTATGCGCTTTTGTAACCTAGGCGCTGCAGTATTGGCTTTATCGCTTGCGTATAGTGGTTGGCATAATGTGGCTGTGGCTTTTGCCTTAATTGCAGCGCCAGTGCTGAGTATCAGTCAACTTAAACTGATGAGTTGGACAATGCGTATCGCTCTAGCCTCTGTTATCGCTTTAGCATTATTATTCGCCAATAATTACTTGGTTGATTGGCATCAAATGCTCACCTTACCCGATACTGTTAATGTGGCTGCGGTGATCATTGTCGGGCTGATTTTTAGCGCTTGCTTGTTACGTTTAGGCCCAAGGAAGTTTCTCAGCCGTTTAATGATTCAGTTCAATGCTCATAATCATGACCATGACCACACGCACGGCCACTCACATAGCCATACACACAGTCATCAACATGATGATAGTAAACACACTGGTCATCAGCCCAAAGAGCATAAGCACTAACAACCAGCTGCGCTCTCGAGATCATCGAGAGCGCTTGTCTGTTGCAAATCAATTGCCTCTCGCTATTAACCTAATAGTGCACTTGCTCCTCAAATAAGCAAAACTTGTCCACTACGGCTTTTAGGTTATGATGAATTATCATCCTTAAAAAAGTCGAATCTATGTGCATCTTATTCATTGCTGTCGACATGCATCCTAAATGGCCACTTATCGTATGTGCCAATCGAGATGAGTTCCACCACCGACCTACCGAGCCTGCTCACTTTTGGCCACAAGATGCCACAACACAAATTTTGGCAGGTAAAGATCTTCAAGCAGGTGGAACCTGGCTTGGGGTAAATCAATTAGGCAATTTTGCAGCGCTAACTAATATTCGCCTTCAAACCAGTGAAGATGGAATGCGCAGTCGAGGCGAATTAGTACTAAAAGCGCTCGCTGATGACAATACCTTCAACCCGCAATGGCTTGCCCAACATGCTGATAACTACAGCCCTTTTAATTTGGTCTATCAATACGACAAACACTTATGGTGCTTCAATAGCGTCACGGCAGAAAATACACAACTCAAAAAAGGGTTTCATGCCATCAGTAACGGCGCATTAGATGATGTGTGGCCAAAAATGGCTAAAGGACAAATGGCACTTGAACAACATGTACTAAAACATGCCGCTCCCGACATTCCCCACATGCTTGAGCTAATGCGAGATCAAACACAAGCGCAAGACAGCAATTTACCCGATACTGGCATTGGACTTGAGTGGGAGCGGTTACTGTCGGCTATTTTCATCAAACATCCTGAATACGGTACTCGTTCCACCAGCGTAGTACTTCAAGATTGTCGCGGAAACATAGAATTGACAGAAGTGCGTTATGACGGCAAGGGAAGAAATTTAGGCCAACAGCAATTCACTATTAGCCTCTAAGCAGAAGATTACCCTTCTGACTAAAGCCGTGACAAAAATTAGCTCCTGTACATTAAAAGCTGGAGCTATTTAATGGTGTAATTAACAGGCGATCAGTCTGAAGAATGATCATGGGTAATGACCCATTTATCATCAATACGTTCGATTAATAAGGTGAATACACCACTGGGTTTATCTTTCGCTCGCTCAAGTGTCCAGCGTCCAACTACGAGTGCGGCATAATTACTGAGCATTTTGATTTCACGAACATTAAAGCTCAATTTTCCCATACGTTCTTGTGTTGGATAACTGCGTTTGTAGCTACTTAATATCGAGTCCCAGCCATAATTGTATTTACCATTAGACACAAATCGCAACTTATCGCTTTTCCAATAACCTTGCATATAGGCATCAATATCACCACTGTTCCATGCTTTTTCTTGATTCGAAATAACCGCACGGATCCTATCGGTCGGAATAGCACTATTCGCATTTACCTCATCAAGGGAAATCGAGGCAGTATCTTCAGGGTTAATATCCACGGCAGCGACGGGGGTTGTCGGCGTATAGATGTCAGGTTGCTTTTCTGCCTCGCTTTTGAGTTCATTGACAGCATCATCTTGCGCTGCAGTTGCTACTTTATCAGGCGTAGTTTCGCTTTCGACAGGCGAAATTGCCCCCGTTTCTACAACTTGATCTGTCACCGGCTTTAACGGAACCGTTTTCAGCACTTGTTCGGTTTGCTCCGCCAAAACAACATCATTGTCAGATTTAGCTGCAGTCACTTGAGTATCATCGTTAACCTTAGCGTCATTCGCGACAGCCAGTACTAGCTGCGACATACAGTATGCCATTACACTAAGGCAAAAAATTGTAAGGTGCTTCACACACTCTCCTTGTCATGACTAAGTGTTGATATTCCATTTAAGGCATGCCAACTTAGTACTTTTGTATGATTATTCTCGGCCAAATAAGCACGTTCATTATCTGACTTTCTATGAGTGACAAACTAATATCATTCACTAGCACTGCAGAATTAATCATAAAATATTTCATTATCTTATCGTTAGATTCTAACGTAAATAGTAACAATAAACTGGAAAATACCCCATGTTTCGCAAATTTTGTTTATGGATTCTCAAAATAAATCACTGGCAATTTGAAGGGAGCGCACCACATCAAGGGCAGTTCATTATGGTCGTTGGCCCACATACCAGTAATTGGGATTTCATCATTGGTATTATTGCCCGTTTCGCCTTAGGTATTAAAATTCACTTTCTAGGCAAACATCAATTGTTTTTACCCCCTTGGGGCTGGTTCTTTAAATTATTAGGTGGCAGTCCAGTAGACCGAAGGAAAAATAACAATATGGTTGATGCCGCTGTGGCATTGTTTGCAGCAGATCCACAATATAAATTGGCATTAGCTCCTGAAGGGACTCGAAGCCCTGTCACACGTTGGAAAACTGGCTTTTATCATATTGCCGCAAAAGCCAAAGTTCCGATAATTACTGTCGGCCTCGACTTTGCTCGTAAAACCATTGTGATTAATCAACCGATGAATACCAGTGACGATATGACCGCAGATATGAATCAAATTTTGGATTTTTTTCGAGGAATTTCAGGTCAGCACCCTAAAGTTATTCCAGAATACATACCTGCAAAAACAAAAAAGTCGAGCTAGTTAAGCTCGACTTTATGCGTAATGAGATTAATGTGCAGCGCTTTCAGGCTTGATGCTGCGAATATCTTCACCTGTCGGATTTTGGAATGCTTTCAAGCCAAATTCTGGCAGAATAGCAAAAATATGATCAAATATATCCGCTTGTATTCCCTCATAAAATGCCCAACGAGTATCATTGGTAAACACATACAGCTCAATCGGTAAACCTTGAGTCGTTGGCGCTAATTGGCGCACCATTAAGGTCATATCCTTATGAAGTTTATTATTATTTTTAAGGTAAGCATCTAAATAAGCACGGAAAGTCCCGACATTGGTTAATCGTCTGCCATTCACTGGCATTTCAATATCGCTCACTTGTTCATTCGCATGGTTAATTTCAGACACCATTTTCGGGAAATAGTCTTTTAAGTAGTTCACCTTAGATAACCGCGTCATATCTTCTTCGGTTAAAAAGTGAATACTATTAACGTCGATATTGAGTGAGCGCTTGATTCGGCGCCCGCCCTTTTCTGACATTCCACGCCAATTTTTAAACGCATCAGACACCAATGCATAAGCTGGGATCATCGTGATCGTGTTATCCCAATTACGCACCTTCACGGTATTTAAAGAGACCTCGTCAACAGCACCGTCGGCGCCGTATTTATCCATTTGGATCCAGTCACCTTTACTCACCATGCGGTTAGCTGCAAGCTGAATACCTGCAACAAACCCTAAAATGGTATCTCTAAATACCAACATCACTAAACCTGTCGCGACACCTAAACCACTCAAGAAATAGATTGGCGACTGATCCGCAATAACAGAGATTGAAATGATAAAACCAATAAAGAAGAGAAACAGTTTAAAAAGTTGCACGAAACTTTTAACCGGTAGTCGGCGACTAATCTGTCTGACATCGGCAATTTCATTCACAGCATCAAGGCATGAATAAATAGCTCGGATAACAAAAATAACCACGAGAACACTCATGGCTCGGTCAATAATAGTGCCAAGCAAGTCTTGGTGAGTCAGAATAATGGGTATCAACAAATCTAATACCATTATGGGGATCAATAGCGCTAACTTCTCCAATACGCCGTAGCGCATAAAGATATCATCCCAAGTCACTGCTGACTTACGGATCATGGCATTGACCGCTTTCACAAACACCTTTCGAGTAATGTAATAAGCAATCGCTGCAATCAGTAGACTAGCAAACAATAAAATTGAGGTTGCGAGGCCATCTGACGGCTGGCTATTTACCCCAACTTCTAATAACCATGCGGCGATATCTGAACGTAACTCGTTATCCACTATTGATTCCTTTAGCACTTGAAAACACTGACTAACATAGCATATTTCTCGCAAGATCAATGATAATCAATTATATGACACTGACACATAAAACCGCTCACTGACATGAAACAAATCGCTAACAATTAACCCAAAATCAACGACAATGTCGTGAAAGATACGCGCAATTATTGACCTCCAGCCTTTAGCAACTAACAATAGCGCCATCTAATCAGGTAGAGGTTTACATGAAACAAATTTGGCTCACTTTACTATTCACTTTTAGCTTAGTCGCATATAGCCAACACGCCCAAGCAAGCACAGAGGAACCTCAACAGTTCAAGCCTTCTGTTGCCCTATTAGTCGACTATATTGATACTCGTGGTGACATGTTTGGTGTCACTATTGCAGCCAAACACTTTGACCCTGATTATGCGGATTGGGGATACTATATCGGCTATGCATGGGGCAGTGAGTACGATATTGATGTTCCAGAACCTGGCGAAGGCTATGCTAAAGAGTACATGTGGCGTTTTGGTTTGAGCTATAGCTTAACTCAAGATTTAAGTGTGTACGCTGGCGCCACGGCGCTTATCTACGAAGAAAACACCACAGATAATATCGTCCCACTGATTGTTGGTGCTGAGCCTGTTTGGGAGCGTGAACGTCAAAAGGACTGGGGAGCGGAAGTCGGCCTCAGATACACCATTATGAATGGCTTTGTGATTGGCGCAGGTTACGATACCAACTCAGAAGCAGCGGTCATATCCATTGGTGTCACCATGTAATATTTCCCCAATAAAAATCCCTAATAAAAATCTCTAATAAAAAGGACCTTGCGGTCCTTTTTGTTATCACTCTCACTTAGTCAACGCACTACATCATCGACATTTAAAAGCTCGCCAATAAACCAGCAGGAAGATAACGGTTAAAACTCGCGCTATATAGCAAGTCTGTTGCATTATCGATATCAGGCGCAAAGAAACGGTCTTTATCATAATACTCAACAACTTCGCGTAACTGCGCTTTCGCACTCGCTACAGCTTTACTTGGCTGTAATGGCTTGCGGAAATCAAGCCCTTGCGCCGCAGCAAGTAATTCAACCGCCAATACACCTCGTGTATTTTCAGACATATCACGCAAACGTCGAGCAGCAAATGTAGCCATCGAAACATGATCTTCTTGGTTGGCAGACGTCGGCAGACTGTCTACTGATGCTGGGTGAGCATAAGTTTTGTTCTCTGATGCCAGCGCCGCAGCTGTCACTTGAGCAATCATAAAGCCAGAGTTAACCCCACCATTTTCCACCAAAAATGGCGGTAGTTTTGACAAGCTAGAGTCAATCAGTAGCGCAATACGACGCTCAGCTATCGATCCCAGTTCGGCGATGGCAATAGCAAGGTTATCGGCCGCCATAGCAACAGGCTCCGCATGGAAGTTACCACCAGAGATAATATCGCCTGTATCTTGGAATACTAATGGGTTGTCAGTCACACCATTAGATTCAACCGCTAACACCTCAGCCGCATGACGTATTTGGGTTAAGCATGCCCCTAATACCTGTGGCTGGCAGCGCAGTGAATAGGGATCTTGTACTTTTTCGCAATCAACATGGCTTTGGCTAATCTCAGACTCATCACCTAGCAAATGACGGAAAATAGCTGCTGAGTCAATTTGACCTTTTTGGCCTCGTGCAGCATGAATACGTGCATCAAATGGACTGCGACTGCCCATGGCAGCCTCGACACTCATTGCACCAATCACGGAACTGGCAGCAAAGAGGTCTTCAGCGTGGAATAACCCTTCAAGCGCCAATGCTGTTGATGCTTGGGTGCCATTTAATAAAGCTAAACCTTCTTTAGCAGCGAGCTCAATTGGCTCAAGCCCAGCAATTTCAAGCCCTTCTGTCGCTGTGATGATTTGACCTTGGTAGCTCATTTCACCTTCACCAAGTAACGGCAAACACATATGTGACAAGGGGGCTAAGTCACCTGATGCACCAACTGAGCCTTTTTCAGGAATACATGGATAAACACCCACATTGACCAACTGAATAAGAAAGTTAATCACTTCTAAACGAATACCTGAAAAACCACGGCTCAGAGAGTTAATCTTCAGTACCATCATCAATCGCACAGTGGCATCTTGCATATATTGCCCAGTACCAGCTGCATGAGAAAGCACGATAGAGCGCTGCAGTAATTGCAAATCTTCTGGCGCGATTTTAGTGTTGGCTAATAAGCCAAAGCCCGTATTAATGCCATAAACCGTGCGACCTTCATCTAAAACTTGTTGCACTAACCCAGCACTGATATTGATGTCTGCAATCGCTTCATCTGCTAAGGTGATGTTCACTGAAGCACGGCTAATTTTACGTAACTGAGCCAGTGATAGCGTACCTGGGTTCAGTAATAATCTATGTTGTACCGTCATTACTTCACTCCTTGCATTGGTAAATCTAGACCTTGCTCTTTCGCGCAATCAATGGCGATATCGTAACCAGCATCAGCATGTCGCATAACACCTGTTGCTGGGTCATTCCACAACACGCGTCCTAAACGCGCAGCAGCGTCATCACTGCCATCTGCCACAATCACCACACCAGAATGTTGACTAAAGCCCATACCAACGCCACCTCCATGGTGCAGCGACACCCAAGTTGCGCCGCTAGCAGTATTTAATAAAGCATTCATTAGTGGCCAGTCTGATACAGCATCAGAGCCATCAAGCATCGATTCCGTTTCACGGTTTGGACTAGCAACAGAGCCAGAGTCAAGATGATCACGTCCAATCACAATCGGCGCAGATAATTCACCATTTTTCACCATTTCGTTAAATGCTAAGGCTAAACGTGCACGGTCTTTTAGCCCTACCCAGCAAATTCGCGCCGGTAACCCTTGAAACTCAATACGCTCACGGGCCATATCTAACCAATTATGCAAATGCGGGTTATCAGGAATTAACTCTTTTACCTTGGCATCGGTTTTATAAATATCTTCAGGATCACCAGATAAAGCGACCCAACGGAAAGGGCCAATCCCTTCACAAAATAATGGACGCACATATGCAGGAACAAAACCTGGGAAATCAAAGGCATTTTCAACACCTTCTTCAAATGCCATCTGACGAATGTTATTACCGTAATCGGTGGTAGCCGCGCCTGCTGCTTGCAGCGCTAGCATCGCGTTAACTTGAACAGCCATCGATTGTTTAGCCGCTTTAACTACAGCAGATTCGTCAGTTTTACGCATTTCAGCAGCGTGCTCTAACGTCCAGCCTTGAGGCAAATAACCATTTAATGGATCGTGCGCAGATGTTTGGTCAGTGACCACATCTGGCGTCACACCGCGCTCAACTAATTCCGCAAAAATGTCAGCAGCATTAGCGAGTAGTCCTACAGAAACAGGTTTGCCAATGGCATTAGCTTCATCAATCATGGCCAAAGCCTCATCTAATGAGGTCGCTTTCTTATCCACATAACGAGTGCGCAGACGGAAATCAATACGCGTTTCATCGACTTCACATGCCAATACTGAATAACCCGCCATGGTGCCAGCAAGGGGTTGTGCGCCGCCCATACCACCCAGGCCGCCCGTTAAAATCCACTTACCTGCTGCATTGCCTTCAAAGTGCTGTTTTGCCATCGCGACAAAGGTCTCGTAAGTGCCTTGAACAATCCCTTGAGTACCAATATAAATCCACGAGCCTGCGGTCATTTGGCCGTACATTGCCAAGCCTTTTTTATCCAGCTCGTTGAAGTGCTCCCAATTAGCCCAGTGCGGAACCAAGTTTGAGTTAGCAATAATCACTCTCGGAGCATTGTCATGGGTTTTAAATACGCCAACAGGTTTACCAGACTGAACAAGTAAGGTTTCATCGTCTTCAAGACGTTGAAGCACTTCAATAATTTTGTCATAGCATTGCCAATCACGAGCTGCGCGGCCAATACCGCCATAAACCACTAAGTCTTCAGGTCGCTCAGCAACATCTGGGTGTAAGTTATTCATTAACATCCGCATTGCAGCTTCAGTTAACCAGCTTTTACAGGCGAGTGTCGTGCCGTGAGGTGCGATAATATTACGGCTAGGGTCGTGTCTATTACTCATTATATTTCCTTCAATTATCTTCAACTGTTAACACTCAAAGGTGCTAAAGCCTGACTTTTTTGTTTTTAGAAATGACAATTTATCGGTTAAACGTTAAATGACCACCTAGTCTGAATTGACTGCCGGGGTGAGTTAATCGAGCAAAACTCACCACCCCTTTTCGAGACCAAGTGCGACGTAAAATTTGTAAGCAAGGTTCTGTAGGCTCAATGGCTAAACGCTGTTGGGTTTGCTCATTGGCAATAACGGCTTCAATGGTATGGCGAGCTTCGGTTAAGGGAGCGACTTTAGATAAATACTCATGAGGCGTAAGCAGATTGAAATCTTGTTTTAAATAGTCGGGGATCATTTGCGGATTCACATAACGCTCTTCCACTTGCAAAGGTTTATCTTGTTCGCAATGCACCAAAACTGAATAAAATACTGGGCTGCCTTCTTCAAGCCCTAACGAGATAGCCACTGCACTGGGTGCACTTACTTGTGTCAATTCAAGTTGCTTAACACTGTAGCCATGCCCCCTGTCTTTAATCTCATCAGCAATATTGCGAATGGCTAATAACGAAGACTGCGATTTAAGCCCCGCAACAAAAGTACCTAATCCTTGACTGCGCTCTAACACCCCGGATTCCACCAATTCTGTTAATGCACGACGTGCGGTCATTCGACTACAATCAAACAACTCAGTTAACTGGTTTTCAGAAGGCACGCGATCATTCTCTTGCCATTCACCCGCTTCAATGCGCGCTAAAATGTACTGCTTAATTTGTGCAAATTTTGCTAGTGCCATCGTCTTATCCATTTGAGTAAAATGTGTTGTAGTTGCACGCGCTAGAGGGTTATTAGTGGCAAGCGATAGGGTTTTCATGAATAGAACTGCCTAAAACTTGCTTATTTTGGTGAATTAACCCACGTAACGATTAAAAACTCGGCGTTAACCTTACCTTGTATATACAAGTTAAAACAAGTATTGTTTTGCCTTAATCGAATAATTAATTTTACGCTCAGGAGTTGCCATGTCGTGGGACCACGTTTGGATTGACGTTAATATTGCTACTATGGATCCAGATAATTCAGCAGCTTATGGCGCTATCACTGATGCCGCTATTGCAGTTAAAGACGGCAAAATTGCTTGGCTTGGACCGCGCAAAGAATTACCTGACTTTGATGTATTTGATATGCCCGTATATCGTGGTCGTGGCGGATGGATAACCCCTGGCCTTATTGATGCCCATACTCATTTAGTGTTCGCAGGCAACCGTGCCAACGAGTTTGAAATGCGACTTGAAGGCGCAAGCTATGAAGATATTGCTCGTGCTGGAGGAGGTATCATTTCGACAGTAAATGCTTGCCGTGAAGCGGAAGAAGCTGAATTATTCGATCTCGGCCGTCAACGCCTCAATGCCCTAGCCAAAGAAGGGGTGACGACAGTTGAGATTAAATCAGGCTACGGATTAAATACCGAGACTGAAGTCAAATTACTCAAGGTTGCACGTGAACTAGGGCGCAATCATCATGTCGATGTAAAAACAACTTTTCTTGGCGCTCATGCTATTCCACCAGAATATAAACATGATACAGAGGCCTATGTGGATCTCGTCATTAACGAGATGTTGCCTGCCGTTATTGAACAAAACCTTGCTGATGCAGCTGATGTTTTTTGTGAAAACATTGCCTTCAACCTTGACCAAACAGAGCGAGTATTAACTGCCGCAAAAACGGCAGGCCTCGAAATAAAACTTCATGCCGAGCAACTGTCTAATATGGGCGGTTCGATGATGGCCGCTAAGTTGGGCGCAAAATCAGTCGATCATATTGAATACCTCGATGAAGCTGGCGTTAAAGCACTTGCAGAAAGTGGCACCTGCGCCACCTTGCTACCTGGAGCATTTTATTTTCTGCGTGAAACGAAAATGCCACCGATTGAACTATTACGTCAATATAACGTGCCGATTGTGGTTGCTAGCGACTTTAACCCTGGCTCATCGCCTATTTGTTCCACCTTATTGATGTTGAACATGGCTTGCACTTTATTCAAACTCACCCCAGAAGAAGCATTAAAAGGAATAACGGTAAACGCAGCCAAAGCGTTAGGAATAGAACAAAATGTTGGTATGCTTGCACAAGGTATGCAGGCCGATTTCTGTCTTTGGGATATTGCCACACCAGCTCAATTGGCCTACGCCTATGGAGTGAATCCGTGTAAAGATGTCGTCAAAAATGGTGTGCTAGTTCATCAATAATCCTGCATTAATATCAACATCTGAAGAGGGAATTAGTACTCCCTCTTATTGGGTTATAGTTGGTCTATAGTTGGTCTTTAGCCGCTCTATAGGCTCACTACAACTCGCATCAGCTCAATATTTTTGAATTGACTAAATGGCCTAAAACTCATAAGGTGACCAAAATTTTTCAACCTGTTTAGACCATGACTTCTCAGCTAACACCCATTGGCCTTTTTAAATCTTTATCAGACCCAATACGTCTATCAATTGTGATGCTCTTAATTGCAGAAAAAGAGCTATGTGTGTGTGAATTTACCGAAGCACTTGATGAAATACAGCCTAAAATATCCCGTAATCTTGCTCTACTAAAAACAGCGGGTCTTGTGGTAAACCGTCGACAGGGGCAATGGATTTATTATTCTATCAATACGCAGCTGCCATCTTGGGTAAAAACAGTATTATCAGAAACCTATAATGGCAATAAATCACTGGTTGCGAGCCCGTTAGCAAAACTCAATTTAGTCGGTAAAAATGAAGATAGACCTCAAATATTATGTTGTGGTTCGACAAAATAAATAACAGAAAATACGAAAAAGAGATGCTGGCGAACCTAGCATCTCTTTTTCTACAGTAACGTTAATACAGGGTTTTGACATTAAAGCTGCGAATGTAATACACATTCGGTTTAGTACCAGCATCAATATTCAATTGTTGTGAAGGGGTCATTTTTATCAAACATGCCGCCTCACTACTTGGGTCGTCAAAGTCTCCAAATACTCTTGCACCTGATGGGCATGCCGTCACACAAGCTGGGCTCAATCCCTTATCTAATCGATGATCACACAAGGTACACTTTTCAGTGGTTCTTCTTGGGCGAACTTCAGGATAGGTATCACCACGCTCAGGATTCATATACGGGAAGGTTTTAATATCCACCTTCTTCAATAACCCATGTGGAGAAGCTGTCGCCCCCGCCACTAAGGCTTCATCATTTTGCCAATCACGGTGCGGTACTTGTTTGTTATAGCTAATCACGCCATATGGACAAGCACGTTCACACTTCCTGCAACCAATACATTTATCATTATCTTGCAGCGTTAATCCACGCTTGTCTTTATACATTGCACCTGTTGGACACACTTCAACACAGGCAGCATTAGTACAGTGATTACACATAGTTGGAATATAGCTGTACTTCACATCAGGGAAGCGCCCTTCTGTTTTAGTAATATGATCCGACCATTTGACGCCATCAGCAGTGTTATTTTCGGTTTTACAGGCTAAATCACAGCCACCGCAACCTACGCATTTTTGTAGGTCAATTACCATTCCGAGTCTCATAATCTCTTACCTCAGGCTTTTTTTACGTTAATGCGAATATGGCCATAGAAAGCAGATGCCCCACTTAATCTGTCATATCTATCTGCGATGATGTCGTTGTTTGAACCACCTCTCGCTTCTTTACTAAATGTTTTGCTCGCATGGCGGCCATAAGCCCAATGCCCTTGACCAAAACATTTAGCCACAGTGCCAGGTCTCACTCCTTCCCAAAGCGCGACGGTACATGTCAATTCACCTACAGGGCTGGTAACCACAATCGCATCACCGGTTTTAAGGCCGAGCTTTTCACCATCTATCGGGTTAATCTTTGCCGTGTCTTCGTTGGCAATATCCCCAGGGTCGACATCTTTAAATTCATGGAACCATGGTGTATTAGCTGAGCGGCCTTCTTTGCTTAAACGAGATTTTTGATCCACTAGCAGTAATGGATATTGTTTCTCGTCACCAAAGCGATAAGGATCTTCGTAATGCGGTACAAATACCTCTTTTCCTCTTGCATGGTAGTCACACGCTTTCATTACTTCATCAACACTCACGTGATGATTTTTTGCATGCTTGTTGAGGGCTTTTTCGAGGGTTTTACTGTAAAACTCAAACTTGTGGGTTTCGGTTTTAAACTTACCCCAGCGGCTTTTGAGTTCATAAGGATGACTGTTCCACACGCCTTTATCGGTAAATTCTTTCCAAGACGTCATGTTGTCACCATATTTGGCAGCACCGTCAGTCCACAATGGTGACGTCACGTATTTCACCAATAACTCACCAAAGTCTTTTTCAGTTTTTGCAGGCTGCTTCGTTTCTGGGTCCAGTAACTGCTCGTTGATATAACGCCAAGGCATATCAAACCCTTTATCAGCCAGTTTTTTTGCTAATAAATAAGGGATTTCTGACTCATCGTCTTTGGTATTCCATAAACGATCTATCGACGGTTGCTGTACCGATACTTGATGGACACCATTACCAATAGAATCCAATACGCCCCACTTTTCAAACATATGATGGTTAGCAGGTAATATGATGTCTGCAAACCAACTGAATTCTGAAATATTGGTGGTCACATGAGCCATAAAGTCGAGTTGGCTTAATGCTTCATTCCAACGCTGGCCTTCAGGTGATGAGAAATTAAAGTTGTTGAAGTATGCCAACATGACTTTAATGTCATACGGATCAGCACTTAGCATGCCGTTAGGCGTATTGCTGGTGACAACACCACCGCCTGGCTTACCTTTTTTAAGCGCAGGAAACGCTAAGGTGCCACGCTGGTCAATTTTAGGGTGCTTAACCCCTTTTTTGCCACCGCATCAAGGTAAGGTTTCGAATCAGGGAAGCTCTTATTCAGCTTGATTTTATTAGCAGGGAATAAACCGCCTTTATTATCAATACCACCAAATAAACCATTTAATGCATGACAAGCAAGTGAAGTGTAAGTACCACGGGTGTGCATAACAGCACCACGAGATGTCCACACTTGTACCGCGGGGGCCGCTTTGCCCATATCGCGCGCAATATTGATAATGGTATCAGCAGGAATATTAGTGACAGACTCTGCCCATTCAGGAGTGTAATCTTTTAAGCTGATGTTCCACCAATCAACCACGCCATGAGTATGTAGCTCATTAAATGCAGCAGCATCAACGTCTTGACCCGCAATGAACTGGTTTTGCTTATTAGCAAAATCCCCCACAAACGGCTTATGCCACAGACCTTCAACCAAGGCAACATGGGCAATGGCTAAGGCTAAAACGCTGTCTTGAGCTGGTTCAATTGGGATCCACTTATGTGCCTTACTGGCTGATACTGATAAACGAGGATCGACAACCACAACTTTAGCGCTATCTAATGCCGCGCCCCATGTCTTTGAGTAGTATGAAACTTGACGATTACTCGCAATGGGGTCAGCACCAAATGA
Organism: Shewanella sp. ENK2; assembly: GCF_043568515.1. NCBI lineage: Bacteria > Pseudomonadati > Pseudomonadota > Gammaproteobacteria > Alteromonadales > Shewanellaceae > Shewanella > Shewanella sp. ENK2. The sequence continues at coordinate 1,774,016 of NZ_CP171406.1, forward strand.
AAGAATAAATTTGGTATTTTCAACATCGTACTGATTGTAGCCCCAGTTACCATCTTGATAGTAAGGCCCCATTTTATGGGCTTCTGCACAAATTGAACTGTGAGAGATATTATTCGGTGAACCAATCATCTGGGTAAGATGCTTATACATCAGTTCATTGATATGAGAATAGCGTCCACGAAGTAAGGCGTATTTATGAGATTCATCTGCAGCTCTTAGAGCAAGGATTTTATCAGCAAGTAAATCTAATGCCTTATCCCACGAAATAGGCTTAAACATTGGATCATGCTCTTTACCCTTTTTAGGGTTGGTTCGCATAAGTGGTGTTTTAACCCGATCTGGGTCATACACTTGTTGAAGACTTAAATGCTGTCTAGGGCAACTCGCCTCACCATGTACTTTTGAATTAACATTGCCTCGTATTTTTACTGCTCTGCCATCCATTACGTACACTTGTTTAGCACACCAAGAAGTACAGCCTTGGCAGGTTGTGCCGACCCACTGACCTGTACCTGTAACTGTATCAGCAGCTGGTAACTCATGCTCAATTCCCTTCATCACAGGTTCAATTGAACTCGAACTACTACATCCGATCCCAGACAGTGCAGCACCTGCCACCGAGGTTTTTAATAACGCTCTTCTACCTGTATCTACTTTATTGCTCATCTCAATCCCCTTTGAACACAACACATATGATGAACCATATATATAACCATTCATATATATATATTTGTAAATACTTTTTGAAAAGATATATCTAAGGAGGTAGTTCACAGTTTTAAAAATAATCAAAATTAATGCGACCTAAGTAATAAAATCGTCATAATTTTCTGATTTTTTTCTAATGAAAAAGTCGATGCTAATACATTTTTTGCTTAACCATTAACCATAAATAGACACGTAAAATAACAAGTTACTTTACGATTCATAAATTCACAGCTTAACCCCTAGCACTCACCTTCTTAAAAACGTCACACCTTTGTCATACCTATCTGCACAAAATATTAGCGTCAACTTATCTACTATTTTAAAAGGACTAAAAATGAGGATATTTTTCTTACTTGGTGCATTACTGATTAGTCATACAGCATTCGCGGCTGATAATTGCAGTCGCTACGGTTGTCCCAGTGGTGCTGCATCAAATAACGATCTGATTAATCGTGCTATATATACAATGAGTAATAACCGCACGACTAAATTTGCCGACTGGGTAGCTTATAAAGTCACCCCAAACAGTATTGATGGACCAAGTCGCTCACGCAGTTGGAAATCAGACCCCAATATAGCTAGCGCTTATACGCTAGAAGCCAGTGATTACAAAGATGCGCATGCAATATTACAGACTGACAGAGGCCATCAAGTGCCTCTAGCAAGCTTTAGTAATACCAGTTCGTGGAGCCAAACAAATTATTTATCAAATATCACTCCGCAAAGTTCTAATTTAAACCAAGGCCCATGGGTCAGACTGGAAACAGCGGTTCGCAACTTAGCCCGAAGTGGAAAGCAAGTTTATGTCGTCACTGGTCCATTATATGAATATTACTTTGGTACGCTGCCTCAAGCCGACGAAAACCATCGAATCCCTTCGGGGTACTTTAAAGTTGTCGCAACGATTAGTCATTCAGGATACGTCAAAGCAAGCGGATTTATCATGGAGCAAAATAGTGGGCGTAATGATTATTACTGCAATAAAGAAGTCACGATAGACCAAGTTGAATCACGAACTGGACTCAATATATTGCCTGGGATGTCGAATAGTAAAGCTTACGCTGTTGAATCAAAATTGGGAGGGATTAGCGCCGATATCGGCTGTTAATCAGTATAGATATTAACACTTGAGCTTGCTTGAAAGCCTAATAAAATGCCGACATTTGTCGGCATTAATCATCTAAAAACGCTACAAGCCAAATTGATTACTCGTCTTTTAATGCATCAACAGGTAACCAATTCACTTTAACACCTGCTTGCAAAAACATATCTTGGCTAATTTTAATTTTATCGCCCCAGCGAGATAAGAAATCTTGGCTTTGCTCTGGGCAATATACCCCAGTAATCCCTGTTTGAATGATCTTTGCAGCACAATTAGGACACGGGAAATGGGTCACCCAAATATCGCAGCCATCAAGATCACGCTTAGCAAATAAAATCGCATTTTCTTCTGCGTGCAAGGTCTTGAGTAACTTCATATCACGATCATCAGTTTCAGCGCTGTCAGAAATCCCATGGGGATAACCATTAAAACCGACAGAAACAATACGATTATGCTTAGTGATCACAGCACCCACTTGAGTTGACGGATCTTTACTCCATGATCCTACAAGCTCAGCCATCTGAAAAAATCGTTTTGCCCATTTTGAAATCATAGCGGCTCCCTTTTGCTTGCTGAGTGTGAACTTGGCTTTTATCTATTCATAATACCTAAAGTTAGCAACATTGGCAGCAAATTACAGTGGAATATCATTGATTTGAGTATTCCTCTACTTTGTTCTTACAAATTGACTAGCCATCAGACCTAATAAAGCTTAGGATCTTGAGCAAGCACATTTAAGGATTGGAGTACGTAGACACTATGGGTATTAGAGCGATTATCGTAGATACAGCTGGCACCACGACTGATCTAGATTTTATTCACGATGTACTATTCCCTTATTCAAAAAAAGCCATGGGCGATTTTCTGAGTAAGAATCAACATAACCCATTGGTTGAATACTGTATTAGTGACGTACGTGATCTTGCTTTAGAACAAGACGCCTCTATCGAACGTGTTACAGAAATCCTGTCACAGTGGATTGATGAAGACCGTAAAGCGACACCACTTAAGACCCTTCAAGGGCTAATTTGGAAACAGGGATACGCTAGTGGTGAATTTACTGGTCATATCTACCCTGATTTTATCGATGCGATTCCACGTATTGAAGCGGCAAATATCCGTATTTACAGTTTCTCTTCTGGCTCAGCTGAAGCGCAAAAAATGTTATTCAGTCACAGCGATGCGGGAGATTTAACACCTAAATTCAGCGGTCATTTTGATACCCGTACGGGTAACAAGTTAGATAAACAAGCTTACTGTAATATTCTCAATACCGTGAGCTTAAGTCCTAAACAAGTCTTGTTTATCTCTGATGTGATTGAAGAGTTAAAAGCGGCTGACGCAGCAGGGTTACATACTTGCCAAATGGTGCGTTTTGACAATCAAAAAACCGCTAAGTTTGCACAAATTAGCGATTTCTCGGCTTTACCAATTGATTGCTAAGCCTGCAAATTCAGCGTTGTAACGCATACGCGCTTAACGCCTAATAAAAAACGACCCAAAGGTCGTTTTTTATTATCTGCAACATAACGTTAGTGGGTTAAATCTCTTCATTAAAAAGCAACACCACACTGCCGCCACTTAATACGCTATCAATATTCACCGTCACACCAATACCTATGTTAGTTAACCATGATGATAAAGACGGCGTTTCAATGAGCCAACCTAAACCCGTTTCATAATAATGATTCGTCCCCATGCTATCGACTGCGTCACCGGTTAAGTCTATTCGCTTAAATAAAAAGCGCATTTCATTGCGATAACTTATCACCTCAGGCAGTGGGTAATGATAAATAAATGTATTACTAAAACGGCCAACATGGGGAGTACCTGTTTGTTCAGGTGAGTCTGCATTTATGATATTGCCAAAACCGTAATTAACACGGCTTATAAACTGCCACTTATTTTCCCAAAGCGCGCCTTGATAATGTAATTCAAGCGTAGGATCTACCATCCAGGCATCGTAAGAAGTATTAAATACCTCACCATCAAAGTCTTGACGCAGTCCCTCAAGTGCTGGGCTATAGTCAAAATGATTTCGATACCAAATATAATGACCACCTAAGCCAAGCTGCAACCACCAATTCGAAGATAACTCATACCGCCAGCGCTGCTCAGCAGATAATAGATAACTTTTTTCATCGAGCTTTTCAGTCATGTTCGCTTGATCAGAGAGCTGTAAAGATTGTTTCGAATTAATAAATGAAAACTTCACAAAGCTGGCCGTTTGCCAATCAGGTGATAGCTCAAGCCAATTGCTTTCCCAAGGGATCGAGTAAACGCTTAATTCCTTGCGGCGTTGAATGGATTCTTTAGACCCAGTATCGATATTATCCAGATCCACAATGTTACTGGGATCAAAATTGACAACCCCTAAGGTCACTAAGCCCGCATCCGACAACACAATCGCAGTTGCAATGTTGCCTTTAGTGATGTCACTTAAACTTTGATCCACTGTGATATCCGTATTGGCAAAAGCTAAATGACTTATGAGTGCAAGAATGCAACTAAAGCCCCAGCGAATAACCATAGTCGAATTACTGGTGCTGAACATTTTCATGGCTAACTCTTTGCTGGAAATGCGGGTGAAACACAAGCTTTAACCAAAAACTCGTAACCATAACGACTAGCTTTTGCGTCAGTGGGGGTTATTTCTAAAATCTCATAGTCATTTAACTCAATCACTTTACTATTCAATTGAGACTCACAGCGAGAAAATTGATTACCCTCAAAATAATAAATAAAATTGGCAATCGTCATTCTTACCATCAAGCGATAACTCTCTCGAATAATATCGTAACGTCGCTCAGCCGCTTCATCTGCCCCAACACTCAAACGCTTCACTTCGTTTTGCTGCACTTGTTTAATTGATTGTTGTACCGCATCCTCAATCACCTTTTGAGTGCTCGAGGCGATATCTGGAGGAGTATCTTCGTTAGAAGCTGCAGTCACAGAATCAGGAACAGAAACAGGTGCTGGCTCAGTAGAGCTAAGGTTTTCTGTGTCATTATTCTCAGCAGCTAAAGTTGTTTCAGCCTCTCCCTTAGCCTCTCCCTCAGCCTTACCTTCGACAATTTTCGCACCAACGGCTGACAGTTTTTGCAAACCCGCATCAATATCTTCAGGTTTTTCACCTGTTTCCTCTTCTAACAATTTGATCATTTTTGCTCTGGGATCACTACTTTCAAAGGTGTTTTCAATATCACTTAATAAATACAGGTTAGCTAACACCACATACGCCAATATCATTCGTAGCAATATCGTGCGTTTTCGATAATGCTCACTATTAGTAAAACGTATAGATTTAACGCCAAGCAAGTTAAGTACTGGCATCAATACAAAATAAATTGGGATGACAGCTTGCAGTAGCATTAAGGCGACACCACTCACCAATACGAACCATACAGGCATATACAACAAAATCACTAAGTTGTGGGTATAAGTTAAATGATCCGCATCAACACCTGAAACTTCATTAACGACTGAGGCAGCCCACACCAACGAAAAATTGGCAATAATGGCGTAAAACAGCAGCAGAAAGGCTTTCCCTGCCAAGCTATGCCAAGTCTTAGAAAACAAGGGCCAAAACTCAATCATCATTGCAATCATCGCAATGATTCCCACCATAGTCACACCTTCAGTGGTAAACATCAGGGTAAATGCAATGAAGTACAGCTTTTGCGCCACTGTTAGCTTATTGATGATGGATTTAAGATAGCCCAATATTGCGCTTGGCAAACTTGCTAATGTGATTCCCGGTTTATACAAAAGCTGCATAAGGCGAGGATAATTTATTGATTTCAATCGATGCATTCCATAGCAAAACATTGTTTAACATCATCAAAACATATTGCTCTTTTGATAGCAAAATATTCCCAGCTTGTTGAAGCCTTCATTGCCTGTTACTCTGAATAAAAATCAAACAAGCGTTTAACTTTAAAAGGGACAGCCAATACAATGGAACAGTTTATTCAGCAGCATTCAATTATCACTGAAATTCCAGTGGCATGGGGCGAAATGGACGCATTAAACCATGTCAATAACGTGGTGTATTTTCGTTACTTTGAAACCGCAAGAATCGATTTTTTCAGCCAAATTAATATGATGGACGATCTTGCTAAGACATCCATAGGCCCAGTACTCAGCGAGACTCATGCTCGCTATAAACGCCCAGTCACCTTTCCAGACACCTTGCTAGTCAGTGTCAGCATCAGTGATATTCAACAAGATCGTTTTGTCATGCATTACCGTATTTTCAGTAAAGCGCAACAAGCAGTGACAACAACGGGAACGGCTAACGTAGTGATGTTTAACTTTAAAACAGGTCAAAAAGCCACTTTAACGCCTGAGCTATTAGATGCCCTCAAGCAGCACGCTGAACCGAGTGAGTAGCTATTGGGTCGTTATTAGGTGGTTATTAGATAGTTATTGGGTACTTATCGAGTAATCATCGAGTAAAGCTTCAATCGTCACCGAATAAATTGCGAAGAAAAGCCGCATAACATCACTGTTAATGCGGCTCTTTAAATTTGATTCAACTTGCTTTAGCTATAACAACCCAACACTGTAACTGCCCAAGCTTTGTGTTGCCACGATATTGACCAGTGACACCTGATAACGAGAAATCAAATCTGCAATTGCGTTATCACTCACCCGTTAAGGCAGCAAGCTGCGCCTTAACCTCATCCGACATTGGCTGACTCTTTTCCGTCTGATAGTTGTAATGCACCATAGTGGTTTTCGCTTCTGCAGTTTGGCGGCCATTTTGCCAACAGCTTTGTGCAATTTCAAAACTACTGTTACCCACTCGGCTAATGTGAGTCTTGACTGTCACGTCAGTGCCATAAAAAGTCGGCGCATTAAATACAATATTAAATCCCGCAATAATCATGTTCCATTTAGATAGATCTTGCCCTGGATTAACAATATCAAACACAGGATCTCGTGCGGCCTCAAACCACACTGGAATGACGGTATTATTGATATGCCCTAAGGCATCGGTTTCACAAAACCTTGGGGTAAGGTTTAGGCTAAACTGGGTGTCTGACACAGAGGAAGTCCTTTTATTATTGTTATTATCTCGCCAGCAATAGCTTAAGCTACCACACCAACAGAGTCACCCTTAAATATCATCAAAAAAATCTTTATTACGAATGTACTTATGCATGTAATGAAACGCAAATGGTGACACTATCCAACTTACAAAGCTCAGCACAAATCGTTTTACCGGTGAGGTGTTTTCATAAATTCTTTCATTGTGCAGCCAGAGCATTTTGCCTACATGAAAGAATATCCCAGGCAATGGTGGTAAAAATGTCACTACATCAATATCACAACAGATACGATAAGTACGTCGATGCAATAGGTAGGCTTTTTGAAAGCTTTTAAACCCTGGTGATGGCTGGCCAAATGTCACCACGCGCTTAATCGAGTTGGGATACAAACGCTCTAATCTGTCGGCGGCTAAAATCGCCATTGAACCGCCTGAAGAGTGCCCAGTCAGTGATATTCTTTTACCCGCTACAATCAATGGGTATAACACCATCTGCAGTTGAGAAAACAAACTGATATTGGGATCGTAATGAGGCGGGTTCGGATTGGTTTTCTGCTCTAATAAATAATCATATCCAGCATGGACATTATACTTAGTATCAGCAAACTGTTTGGCTTTAGGCCAGCACTGGCAGTTTATCAGCCATTCGTTCATGGTTTGAGAACCGCGAAATACCACCAGCACTTCTTTTTTATCTTCACGCCACAAAATACGTGCGCAAACGTTACCCCAGCGATTGGCAATCTCACGATAATGCTCACGGGAAAAACCTAATTTCTCTGGCGAAAAGTCATCTCGATAAGTGACTTTGCAAAGCACAGCATAACGTTCATATTGATAGCGTTTAAGTTTTTTCAAAGTAGCAGGTTCAGTTAGGCAAACTGAATTGAGGATAAAGCCCTTTTATGACACTACTGTGATGAGATTATATGGAGTGAGAAAACAAGAAAGTTAACCACTCCTTTTCATTAAGCTATCCATGGTTTAAGCAATTATTTCATCTTTAACTTTGATGCTTTTATCTCGGCTTCCAGCTCGGCTAAGGCTTCTTTGCGATCTTCTACTGCATCAAACTGGTACTGGACAAAAATTTGGTAGTGTTTGTTATTTAGGGCCCAAAAAGTTAATAGCGAGCAAGCCATGCCTAGAAAATAGATTGGAATTGATTGCTTTTGTGAGTCCATGAGTAAAACTGACGGTAAAAAGATAATGAATAGAACTGTAAGATAATACTTGAACATTGTCGCTGCAAAGAAAGAGCCTCTGGTAACGGCAAAATTAAACCCACAAAAAATAATTGTTGTGACAAGCAGATAAAGTAACTCTCCCTCTATTGAGAAGTTCAAATAAAACCTAAGAATAATATAATTAAGAGTTCCAATCGAAAACAACATCGACATTGTTGATAACAGAAAAGCTAAAATCGATTTGGTAGGGGGTAGTAACCCGACGATATCATTATCGCTTTTAGGGGCATTACTTGGTTTCATCAGTCCATAACCTCTTCGTATATTCCCACAGCTAAAGTTTTAATTGTTCCTGACATCGCACTTCCAGTAAAACTTAATGAGGCACCAACAGCATCTCTTAACTGCAATCGAAATGCATCTGTAATTTGAATCCCTGTGTATTTTTTAATCACACCTTTTCTACTTAAAGACTTTATGAGGCGTCCTGAAGCCCCAGGAATGTTAAGTCGAGCAATTTCTTGGTTTAACCTTCTTCGCTCAGGCCTAGATAACCCTTTCAATATTTCTATGGAGTTTTTTGAGGTACTTAACTTCATCATTTTAATAGTTTTAATGGTCGCTACAGATGCTGCTCCTGCACCAGCTAAAGAGACTAAATCAATCGCTGTCGCTGTATTTGTATACCATTCTTGCGAATCTAAATAATCGTTCATTTCTGGATTGTTTACTTCATTAAGCGATCTATATAAACCATTAAGACATTGAGCAGAGCTGGCAGCTGCGGCACCTGCTGCTAAATAAGTGATCGCACTACTAGTTCCACCAGTTAATGGAACCGCAGCCCCACTCCCAATAACAACAGTCCACCCAATAACCGCTGCGCCACAACTTAATACTGTACCTGCAACTTCGGATACCAGCCTAGACTCTCGAACATTGCCTTGACTCCCTTTTAGGTGGGCAGCAAAAGACGATTGGTTCATTTGAGCTGGGGGCTCTCGCAAAATGATTTTGATAGGATTAATCTGGCATATCGCTTCAAATTTACGTAATTCGACAATATTAAATTTACTGTCGATATACACCACACCAGCTCCAGTTAGACCTTGTATTGCATCAATTCTGGCAAACAGGGTTTTGGTATCGATTTCAGATTCAAGCCGAAGACTTAACTGGTTATCATAAAAAGATTGGGTACTTGATTTAAATAATGATTGTCCATTTGCCGACATTCTGATGGGTCCTTCCACTTAGAATTTTGAAGTGACTATTTTACTGGCAACCCTATAGTTAACAATTATTACAAAGTATTAGGGATTCGAATATATGTGGTTAATGGGCGTAAAATCTTCTAAATTATCATTTATAAAATCATGTTATTTTTCATGCTATAGCGAATAAGGCTGTCTAATCACAGTTTTCCAGTTCTCGGCGCTGCGCGGCGAATATCTGATAAATAGATCTCATGATGTTTCCCTGACAACTGATGCCCTGCTGATTCAATATAATCATGTACTTTAGCTACTGTTGGGCCTTCTTCTGAAAAGGGGCCAACATGTAGGATTTGCGCGCTTTGCCCTTCACTAAACGATTCATATCGCACTAAATCAATCGCATCCAATGACTTTTTCAGCTTTACTTGGCTTATTGCCTCTACCACTAACTCTTTATCCACAAGCTCTGGCTGCATGATCATCATAGTCCATTGCCAGTTGTGTTTATTGTCATTAATAAAATCACTCATATCATCGGCCCACCACAGGCCTTCAAGAGGTAACACCCCGTAATCAAGCCCTGTCTCACCCTTTTTAATCATGAACTTGATGGTGTAAGCGACAGAATATAACGCTTCAACTGCTTGCTGATACAGCACGCTACCTGGCTCGCCTTTTCCGTCGACCATTAAATAATGCATCAATGGCACATCAACACTAACCACCTGCTTTTTGGAGGGTAAATACAGATTTTTAAGCTGTTTTTTATAATCAATTTTAGTCATCAACGACTCTACATTTTATACAAAATTCGAAGGAATCTTTTGATACTTTAACGTCATTCAAGCCAATAAAAAAGGACACCATAAGGCGTCCTTTTATCAGCGAATGTTTTATTTAGCGCCCATACTATTTAGCATACATGGCATCAATTTCATTCATGTACTTAGAGTAAATCTTCTTACGGCGCAGCTTCATCGTTGGAGTAATTAAACCCGACTCCATCGAGAAAGCTTCAGGTAATAAAGTAAACTTCTTAATTTTCTCAAACCCAGCAAGTTCATGCTGCAGCTCTTTCAAACGTTGCTCAAAATGCTCAACCACATGAGAGTGACGTAAAAGCTCAAGTGGTGACTCGTAGCTAATGCCTTTCTCTTTTGCCCACGCATCTAATGACTCAAATGCAGGTACAATCAAGGCAGACACATAGTTGCGCGCATCTGCAACAATAGCGACTTGCTCGATGAACGGACAACAGCTTACCTTGCCTTCAACACGTTGCGGCGCAATATACTTACCGTTTGAGGTTTTCATCAACTCTTTGATACGGTCAGTAATGTATAAGTTACCTTCAGCATCTAACATGCCTGCATCACCGGTTTTTAACCAGCCATCTTCGAATGCTTCAGCAGTATCTTCAGGGCGATTGTAATAACCACGCATCACTGTTTCGCCGCGAACTAGAATTTCATCATTCGCACCGATTTTCACTTCCATGGCGTGCAGTGGTTTACCATTCGAACCAGAAACACGATTATCAAGGGTATTACAGGTAACAGTGGCACAGGTTTCTGTCATGCCGTATCCGCAAAGGATTGGTACACCAATACTGTGGAAAAAGCCGCCAACATTGACATCTAATGCTGCGCCGCCAACTGGCATAAACTTAAGACGACCGCCTAATACATTCTGTAATTTGCTGAATACTAATTTGTTGGCCAGCTTCCATTGCACAGATAATGCGGCGCTGGCTTTCTTGCGACCTTGGCCGACTTCAAACTGTCGTGAACCCACACCAATAGCCCAGTTAAATAGTTTTTGACGTATTGCTGGTGCACTGTTCACTTTGTCATGCACAGCGCTATACACTTTTTCTAAAAAGCGTGGCACGACACATAAAGTGTGTGGGCGAACTTCAGCAATCGCTTCTTTAACGCGGTTGGTATCTGCAAGATAAACATTATGACCACCACGACACAGTACATAAAAACTCCAACCACGTTCAAACACATGGCTAAGTGGTAAGAATGCCAATGAGACATCACCTGCTTTAAAAGCGATTTCTGTATCGTGTTGTTCGATCATCGAGGCAATATTACGATAATCCAGCATTACACCTTTAGGATCGCCAGTCGTACCAGAGGTATAAATAAGGGTGAGTAAGTCATCAAGATTGGTTTGCGATAAACGCAGCTCAAGTTCAGCTTCGCTTGCAGGCGTTGTCTCTGCAATCAGGATATCGTCAAAATGGAAATGCTCATCTGAGGCCAGCTTAACATTGCTGTCAAACACCACAACATGCTCAACAGTTGGACACTGTGCTTGGATTTTACATGCTGTTGCGTATTGACTCTCATCACCTGCAAAAATGACTTTAGCGCGGGCATCATTAACGATGAAAACAGCTTGTTCCATTGGGCTTGTTGGGTAAACAGGTACAACTACGTTTCGTGCTTTAAGTGCGCCAATATCTGCACATGTCCATTGTGGGCTGTTTTGCGCAACGATAACCACTTTGTCTTGGGCTTGCAGACCGAAATCAATTAACAGCTGTGCCACTTTATTAGTAATAGTATCAAATTGGCTCCATGAAACTTTGTTCCAAGGGGCTGCCATCTCAAATCCTTCGAGTGCGATGTTATCTTCTAATGCTGTGCTTTGCTGCTGTAGAAGTCTGACTAAATGAAATTGTTCGAGAGACATTAATAATTACCTTTTAGCTTACAAGTGTTCCGCTTTTTGGCATTCTACTTTAAGCCATACAGAAAAATAAGAGTTTTTAGTCTAAATTAGCGTCAATTCACAGATTATCGCTACATTTTACAAACTGGCAACACCATTTTTCCATAGTTTGTGTTTGCTGATAACGAGTAAAAGCCCCATTAACAGCAGTAACCCGAGATCTCCCCAGTAATAGCTGGCAGTTATCATGCCTTGTTCTCGCAAGTCCACTAACGAGGTCGAAAGCCAAACTGAATGAACAATCACAATCAGCATGGTTAAACTAATTTGTAATACTGAGCGGCTCATTGCACCCAATGCTAATACCATACCTGAAGCCCAAATCGTACTGGCGACGATATGTAAGCCTGCCAATAACGTCATCTGTGCATTAAATAATGCCGACACCAATGTGATGACAGTAATGATACTCAGCACAATGGCCAATAAATGAAGCTGTGATTTAAAAAATTGATCAACTAATCCACGTTTTCCGCTAAAGGTCGGTAGCATAAATAAGGTTTCAGCTGCGCGCCAACGATGCACACGTGTCCAGTGAATTAAACTGCACACCATAATCAACATTTGCGATAACACCATAATCACAGGGACTTCTGCATCAAAATAAGCTGACAGTAAAATAGCGATAATGCTTAATATCGGTAATACCAGCAGTAACATCCCTAGCATAGGACCAATAAAATAACTGGCGGGGTGCAATAACTGGGTTAATTTTATAAACCAGCGATTCTGCCCTGCAATAGGGCCGATCATCCAACCGGTTTCTAACCCATTTAAGTAAATACTGCGGGCATGAAGGTTCCAACTAAAGCGTTGCAGTTTTCTATAAATTAATGCCCCTAATACCACTGGCAATAACGCTAAGAAGTGGCCAACCTCAACAGGTAAAGAGACTATTACCTCAGGTAAGATAGGCAGAAAAACAAAAACAAAAACGGAAAAGTTAAAGCGTTGAGGTCGATTCAAACACGCAAGAATAAAACCCATTCCAACGCTAAGATAAGCTAACAAAAAACCAATATTGATTGGCTGCGGGCTAAGCAATAAAACACTGATGCAAGTTAACATCATCACGATAAACACGAGTGCGGCTTGCTGCTTTACTCGTTGGTAATATCCAGGAATTAACACGCCTTGCTCATTGGCCGACAGTTTGATGAACTGCCAGGCAATTGCCACTGAAATAGACAAAATACACATGCCTAGAGCAATACTAACTACGTCAACTTGTTCAGGTTTACTAATGATTGCCAGTACAGCAAGACCGATCCCCAATAGCGCTACCAGCAAAAAGCTTACACTACCAAAATCACGACACCACAATGAATAAAATCCATTAAGGCACTGTTTTACGCCGATGGATTCAGGTGATCGTTTTGTCGAGTTCACATGGGAATGATTCATCGATGTAATTCCATGAATAATTGATCCAAATTTAAGGAGCTAACTTGAGTTGAACCGGGTATTTCAAGCTGATTTTTATTATCCACCAGCACCTGTTGTTGATGACGGTTTAATACTTTAACCCCTTGCGGCAGCGTTTGGTTTTCGCCTAGCTGAACTAAACTCACCTCTTCACGCAATGCATCAATTTCTTTAAATAGCACCAACTCACCACGTTTAATCAATGCAACATGACTTGCCACACGCTCTATATCTGAGGTGATATGAGATGAAAATAACACAGCAGAACCTGACTCTAAGGCCAATTCGAATAAATCCCCCATGAATTGACGACGTACAATGGGATCTAAACTCGCTACTGGTTCATCGAGCATAAGCAATTGCGGACGATAAGCCATTGCCATAATCAAGGCTAATGATTGGCGCTGCCCAACCGAGAGCTTTTGCACTTGTTGTTTAGGGTCAAGGCCAAATCGCTCAAGCCACTCTGTTTGTAAACGTTTATCCCATTGCGGATAAAAGCTACTGTGTAACTCTAACGCGCTCGCAATAGTAAAACCTTCATAACCAAATGGTTGCTGAGGTACATAGCCAATTTTAGCTTTCGCTTGAATAGATAGGGATGCAGCAGGCTCGCCTAAAGTTGAAATACTACCAGACTCAATATCAACAATGCCTAATGCAGCACGCATTAACGTCGATTTACCCGCACCATTTTGACCTAATAAGCCTACGACCATGCCAGCTGACAAGCTAAAACTTAACTGTTTAAGCACTACATTATCGTCAAAATACTTGTCGACTTGGTTGAATTCTAAAATTGCCTCAGTACTGATATCCATTTAACGTATTCCTTGTTAACTTACTGCTGTTATGGCTTTTTTATTATTGTTTCCACTGAGTTGCCACTAACGCTTGCAACTCCTCAAGGCTGATACCTAATTGCTTTGCTTGATTGATTAGATCAAGTGCTTGGGGGACAAGTAATTGCGGACCCGACGTGTCATCGTTAGATTGTCTGTTCGCGACTCGAGTAGGCTGCCCACGACGACGCTCGAGCCAACCTTGCTCTACTAATTGTTGAATCGCTCGTGACACTGTCATTGGGTTAACCGCTAGGTGCTCAGCAAGTTGTCTCACCGAAGGCAACACTTGGTCCACTTGTAATTGGCCACCCACAATTAACCGTACAATTTGCTCATGCAATTGTCGGTAAATGGGTTCGCCACTACTGGGGTTGACTTTTATTAGTTCTAGCATTAGCCTTTACTTACTGTATTAATACATTGATACACCGATACACTAATGTTAAGTTACCACAATCATCCTGAAATGCAAAAAGGAAAGATGTAATGAACATCGGAAAAGTTATGTTGCAAGGAACCTATAACAAGGTAAGCAATGCCCGTTGGCTGACAACAAAATCAAAGCTGATAAGCGCCGTTCAAGTTGGTTTACTGTCTATGATGAGCTTATCTGCTGCGGCAGATGAAAGCACTGTTGCTATTGAACAAGCACCACTTTCAGCGTGTTATGTTGATGGTTTATCTGAGCAAGTGCAGTGCGGCTCATTATTAGTGGCTGAAAATCCAGCCAAGCCTGATGGTAAGAAAATCACCGTTCATTACGCTGTATTACCAGCGATTAAACCCAGCTTTAAAAAACAAGCCATGCTTGCCATTGCTGGCGGACCAGGACAATCAGCCATTGAAAATGCCGCAGGGTTTGACCGCATACTGGCTAAAGTCCGTCAAGATCGCGACATTTTATTGATTGACCAACGTGGGACTGGGCAATCTAATATCTTGGCCTGTGATGATGACGATATGTCAGTGCTATCGTTTAATGATGACGATATGGACTATGTGAAAGACACTCAAGCCTGCTTAGATGAAATAGATGCTGATGTCACGCAATATGGCAGCTTAACGGCGTTAACTGACTTTGAAGCGATTCGCCAACACTTAGGTTATGAAAAACTGCATTTATATGGTGTATCTTACGGTACCCGTATGGCGCAGCTATATATGCGTGAACATCCAAATGCGATTGCCACCGTGACTTTAGATGGTGTTGTACCAATGCAGCAAAGTGTTATCGCTATTGGTGAAGCCATCGATAGAGGCTATGGCCTTCTCTTTAAAGACTGTCAGCAAAACAGTTTATGCGGTCAGCAATTCCCGGATCTTGAACAAGATTTTATCTCTGTCGATAATCAGTTAGCTGAATCCCCAGTCAAGACACAAGTACGCGATCCACAAACTGATGAGCTAACCAGCTTTTTGCTGACTCGAGGTAAATTTAACGGTGCGATTAGAATGGCGCTATACATGCCCAACATTCGCTCGTTAACGCCCCATGCAATTCATCAAGCCGCTTTGGGGAACTACCAACCCATATTAGGCATTTACACCTTAACCTCAGACAGCACGGGTATCGCCATGGGAATGCACGCCTCTGTGGTTTGTGGCGAAGACATTCATCGCATCACAACAAGCATGCGCGAACAAGCACAAGACTCTTACATGGGACGCACCATGATAGAAGGACTAGAGGCAACGTGCAGTGTGTGGAATATGCCGCAAGTAGAGAACAGCTTTAGCGATGCTATCGCAAGTGACATTCCTACCCTCTTGCTTTCAGGCGAGCTAGATCCTGCAACGCCACCAAGCTGGGGCGATATGGCCACAGAAAAACTCACTAATGCTAAACATTTTGTCTCTGAATTTGCTACCCATGGCGTGGCTTATCAAAGCTGCGGTAACGATCTCATCGCAGATTTAGTTAGCAGTGGCTCGATAGATAACATTGACGGTAAATGCTTAGAAAAGGATGTTCGTAGAAGTTTTTACTTAAATGCCAACTCAGTTGAAACCCTTTCAGCTGCCGCTGAGGAAGAATAATCATGATTACTGTATCAAATTTATCGAAAAAAATTGGCGACGTACAAGCACTGGATAACCTCAGCTTTAGTGCTCATGACGGTCATATTACTGGACTACTTGGCCCAAATGGCGCGGGTAAAACCACCTGTCTACGAACTGTGTTTGGCTTATTAGCGGCAGATGAAGGCCACGCCGAAATCGATGGTATTGATGTTGCCAAAGAGCCGACAAAAGCAAAAGCACAATTGGGCTTATTCCCAGACCCATTTGGTTTATATGAGCGATTATCGCCAAGAGAATACATTAGTTACTTTGCCGAACTCAGCGGCATGTCAAAGGCTGATGCTAAACAAGCAACAGCCAATGTCATCGCGCAATTAAAGCTCGAAGATATTGCCGACCGTCGATGTAAAGGTTTCTCACAAGGGCAACGCATGAAAACTGCATTAGCCCAAGCGATAGTGCACCAGCCAACCAACATCATTTTAGACGAGCCAACACGTGGCTTAGATGTCATGAGTACCAGGTTGCTGCGAGATATTTTGATTGAGCTTAAAAAAGCAGGACATTGCGTGTTGTTTTCAAGCCATGTGATGCAAGAAGTGGCCGCTTTATGTGACCAAGTCATCGTGATGGCTAACGGTAAAGTGGTTGCCACAGGCAGCCCAGAGGAGCTTTGCCAACAAACGGGTGAAACCTCACTGGAAGAAGCCTTTATTAAACTCATCGGTACTGACGAAGGAATCGCAGCCTAATGAATAAGCCTGTCATTATAACTGCAATGGTGTCGATACCATTGCCATACCCATTGACGAGTAAAATGAGTCAAGTGTTATCGACTAACAAAGGGATCTCAATCTCATGAAAACAATTATAGCGATGGTTCGCAAAGAACTGATTGATGCCATGCGTGATAAGCGCTCTGTCATGGCGGGTCTTTACTACGCAATCGGTACACCTTTATTAATGTGCGGTATGTTCATGGTATTAATCGGACAGCTGTCGACCCCTGAAGATCTTAATATCAAGATCACCAATGCCGACAATGCGCCTGATCTAGTCCGATTCTTAAATAATCGCGGCATTAACGCTTCAACTGACGAAGGGGTTGCAGCTAAAGATGTCAAAGATATCGAGCTCATCATCAGTGATGATTATGCAGCGCACATGGCGAAAGCCAAGCCTGCTGAAATCACCTTAATCGCCGATAACTCAAATGAAAAGCTACAGCAATCTATTCGCAGAGTTGAAAACCAACTGCAAGCCTACAGCGGAGAAATGGGCAGCTTACGCCTCATTGCACGTGGGATTAACCCTGCTGTTGTGCAGCCAATTAAAGTGGTAGTAGAAGATCAAGCAACGCCAGACTCTAAAGGCGGCTTTATTTTAGGAATTGCCATTTTCACCATGATTTATTCGGTGTTTATCTCAGGCATGAACCTGGCTATTGATACCAGTGCGGGCGAACGTGAACGTAATTCATTAGCACTGCTGTTAAGCCACCCTATTAGTACGCGCCAATTAGTACTAGGTAAAATCATTGCAGTCACCTGCTTTGCATTGCTGGGCTTATTGCTGATTTTAATCGTGTCTAAATTTGCCTACACCTTTGTGCCTTGGCAAGAGCTTGGCTTTAGCGTAAATATTTCGCCAGACTTTATGGGGCTAATGCTATTTATTGGCATTCCACTCGCCATTATGGCGGCGACCCTACAATTGTTTGTGTCATTTATGGCCAAAACATTTAAAGAGGCTCAGTCCTATCTCACCATGGTGCTGTTTGTACCGCTCGCCTTATCTATGGCAGCAAGCTACAACATCGCCCCTGATGTACTGGAATGGCTGCCAGTTTCTGGTCAGCAGCAAGCCTTAATGGCCTTTATTAAAGGACGCGAAATCCCGATGCTGCAATTACTGGTGTCATCTGCAGCCACACTGGTACTGTCAATTGCACTTGCATTTGGTTTAGAAAAACTGCTGAAAAGTGAAAAAGTGGTATTTGGTTTGTAGCCTATGCCCTCGGGCTGGTTCAACTCACCTTGAACCAGTCCACTCAATCTAGACAAGGAGTCCATCATGGAACAAGAATACGCAATCTTAGCATTAGTCATCATCATCACCGTGGGCACCACTGCCACAGAAATGTTTAAGCATTATGTAAAGTCAAAAACGAGCAACTTAGCGGATAACCATAGCCATGAGTTAGACGCGCTACGCCAGCAAAATAACGAGCTCAAGCAACGTATTGCCACGCTAGAGAAAATCGTCACTGAGCCAGAGTATGATTTAAAGCAGCAAATTAATTCGTTGTAACACACCTATTCAAGCTTCCCCCTGATGCAGACCTGAGAGCAAGTATGGGTATAACACGCTTAACGATAAACCAGTGGGCTAAATAAGTGAGTAAAATGCACAAGATTCTATTCAAACTCGCAACTATGTAGCCCACTCGTTCAATATGCTTTTGATGTCTTAACATCTAAGCCATGGAAAGCTCAATACATCACTCTCATGTTATAACACCCATCAGTTTTAACTGGCTCTAATGACTCATGGGCTTAGCATAAAAAAACCTGCCGTAGCAGGTTTTACAAAGAAGATAAATGAAGGCGCTCACGCAATGAATGCTATAAATCTGGGAATAACATAAGAAGTAAACCCATTAGTAATACACTTAACAGCAACATCATAAACACTAGCATAATGCAAACAGCCATGCCCTGTTATGATGAGGTTAAATGAGAAAATTTTAATGTCTTCTAGAGAAGACTCAACCTTGGCTATATAGTTTTTATGGATTAGTAATAAAAGCTATTCTCTTAAAACTCTTACAAAACCAGATGGGCCTAATGAGCACTTTAACCTTCTAATCAGTTAAAAGTATTGCAAAATACCCATAAGAACTAAGCTAAAAAAACACGTCATAAAAATAAAATAATAAACGACAAAAATGCGTCTAGTTTTATATGGGACACTCGCTCTTAACCCTTCCGCACTATATCGCCTTGCATACCACTCAAACATAAAAATACTGGCATAATGAAGGATACCTTGCCCTGCCAAAACTACATTTTGCGAATAATACTTTTGACCGCCCTCTATTACATCTTCAACTTGGCTAATATTTGTTTTATATATATAAATTAGCAAAGAGATTGCCAAAAATCCGCTACAGACGAACAGTATGGCCATAAAAAAACTGAAACTATCCAAGTTACTTACCCTTCTATTGTGCAGCAAAAATCGTCTAAATGTTTAGCCTAAATAATCACAACGTTTCAGAGGAGCAGGGAAATACTTGCAACTAACTCTAGTCCATGTGACCCACAAAGTGCAAACAGCTAGGGTTGTGCAGTGTTACATCATCATTAAATGCAGACTGCATACGACTAAACGTGTTTTCAAATCCTGAATGCACTTCAAGTGTCTTAGGCCCAATTGTTGTAGCGATATTGCCATTGTTCAACCAGTCAGCAAACGATGTAAACACAGTGCCACGGACACCAATAATATGATGCTGTTTGAATTGTGGTGATACCCCTTGTGCCATTAATGAAAACCGGTACTGCGATTTAATAATTGGTTAATTAGGCCACCACTCACACCTTTGATCTGACTATTGGTTATTTGAAAGTTTTTAATAAAATCAGGATGGAAATCACTTTGAAAACTTTTGTTTTTCCTAGTGTCATAAACTCTTGAAGCTATACTCGCTGCTATACTAGGTGAAATTGTGTAGCTCATAATTCGACTACCTTACCGGTAAAACGATCCGTTAATTTATTAAAATCACCATCTTCAACAATATATTGCTTATCTCCATTATAAATTAATACAGCGGTGTAATCTTCATACCAACGGCAGAGACTTGAAGCCATAAGGTCAAGATGCTCGTTATTGGTATTTTTGAATTGAAAAGTCACTCGTTTATCAGTTAAATCACAAGCCATAATTGATAGTTTTCTAGAAAACTCTGGTACTTCCCTAATACCAATATGGTTAGCAGACCATATAGGCAGCAGCTCATTATCATGAACTACAGTAATCTGTTGCGACACTCTATCTTCAGAGAAAAGCCTATTGGGAATTGATGAACGAATACTTTTTTGAGGAAGATGGAAGTGGCCTTTAACATCAGTCACTGCCACATCAATATGATCTTTTTCATCGATATACATTAATGAACGCGTCACTTCTATGTTAGCCACCGGGATACCATTTTCAGTAATAACGCCATTAATTTCTGAGCTTAAAAAGACTTCCTTTTTTAAACCAACCAAACATATCAACTCCATGACTTAAAATAGGATAAGCAAGCGCTAATATAGCAAGTAATACGAAACTACGGAGCCACTGTAAACGGTTTTTCATTAGCTATCCTTGCTAAATGTTATCTCGACTGTACTTGAAAATACGGTTTTTTATTTTACCTATTCAGTAACAAATTTCTATTGTCAAATAGAATGAGAGTAGTGATCAACGCATCTTTGTAGCCCATTCGTTCAATATACTTTGGTGCCTTAAAATCTAAGCCATGCAAACCATCACTCTCAGCTATAACACCCATCAGTTGTTAGTTGACTCTAATAACTAATAACTAATGGATTTAGCATAAAAAACCTTCCGTAGCAGGTTTTACAAGGAAGATAAATGAAGGGGCTGGCACAATAAACGCTATAAATCTGGGAATAACATAAGAAGTAAACCCATTAGTAATACACTTAACAGCAACATCATAAACAAAATAAAATATATTTTGAAAGGCCTTTGTAGATCTGCTGCAACAGATTTTCTTCTATCTAGTAACTGATGTCTTTTGGCATACCAGTCAAACATAAAAACACTAGCATAATGCAAACAGCCATGCCCTGTTGTGATGAGATTAAATGAGAAAATTTTAACGTCTTCTAGTTCAGCCTCAACCTTGGCTATATAGTTTTTATGGATATAAATCAGTAAAGGAAATAAAATACAAAAGCCCAAAAAAACCATGAACAAAAAGTTCGAAATAAATAATATTTCCATGTGGCTTAATTACTTCTCCATAGTTTCAAATAATAATTTTCCAGCTCGACCACCGCCAGCACCACCTAACTGAGCACCAGCATAACCACCAACTCCACCAGCGACGACACCACACCAAAGAAAACTGGTACCAGCTGAAGGAAAACTAAAGACTAAACTACATAATCCATAACTAGCAGCAAAACCCACTGTAGCCCCACCTAACACAGCCCCAGTGCCCTTACCAGTTTCAACATATTTAGCCTTAGTGCACTCAAGCTCTGTACCCTCGAGACAGGCTCGTTGTATGTTTGCTGTTGCTTCAACTCCCGTTAAAGCAATACCAATGTAGCCAACTCTTTTTAAGTTTTTCGCCATACTAGCAACAGTTTTATAATTCTCAGCAAATCCGGGTATTGTGTTAGCTTGTCCGCCCATGGTGTTCCATTGACGTATCATGCTTTTACTGCTTAAACCTAAATTACGCTTGATATCTCCAGATATCAAATTGCCACCCATTTGAGGCTGACCTAATCGCATTAGAGCATCATTAAGCTTGGTAAAAATAATTTTTCGTCTTTGCAAAAACTGCGGAGACTTTAGATTTCCAGAAGAGTTATAAGACCTCACATAGCTTTGTTCTAGTTGCTTAAGGTTTTCTTTTATAAAATTAACTTGTGCATTCCATGTATTGTTAGCAATTCCCAACAGTAATCCATTGTATTTTGCCGTATTACTCAAAAGGTCATAACGTTTTGCTAAAACTTCTTTTTCAGATTCATCTAGCTCACGCAATTTTTGATCAATTTCTATTGCAAACCTTTTAAAGTCTTCCTCGGCAATTGTGCACTCAACACTATTAATAGGAGAAATTAACACAACCTGACCAGGCTTCGCATAATCATCGACAATATGAGAGTTAACAAATTTAAAATGCTTGAATGTTTGAACAGTTGGTACGCTGTATAATGCGATAATCAAAGCATCTACATGCATTCTTTTTTCAACGATATGGATTGCTAAATCATTAGGGATGGAATTTGCAGTAGCCATTAAAAGTATCCTTACTTTCTATCTCCGTTTCAGATTGGATATTCTTACAGCTTCTACGATTTATGTACATTATCAAAAGGCATGTAAAAGGCAGATTAACCCCACCTTTTCTAGCTAGTTCGTAAATGAGCTAGAAAGAATATAAATGCACTTTTATTCAATCTAGCCCTTACCGCTAACCTACTTTGCTTTCGGTCTGAATGGCTTAATCACAGACTCATCACACTCTAAAAATGGACCATCCATTAAATCAATGCAGTATGGAATTGCTGGGAATACTGCATCTAAACATTCACGAATTGATTTTGGCTTGCCAGGTAAGTTAACAATCAGTGAGTCACCTCGTAAACCAGCTGTTTGGCGAGATAAAATAGCTGTAGGCACAAACTTTAATGATTCAGCGCGCATTAGCTCGCCAAAGCCTGGCATCATGCGATCACATACTGCTTCTGTCGCTTCAGGAGTCACATCACGCTTCGCAGGACCTGTTCCGCCGGTGGTCACAATTAGACTACAATTTTGTTCGTCAGCCATTTCAATCAGTGTGGCTTCAATCACTGCAGTTTCGTCAGGAATAACCTTATAAACAGGTTCCCACTCTGATGTTAAATATTCATTTAGCACATCAATAATGGCTTTTCCCGATAAATCTTCATACACACCTGCACTTGCACGGTCACTTACCGTAACAATACCGATTTTAGCTTTGGTCATGACGAGGTCCTTAAACTTGATCATTAAAATTACTGTAAGACTAAATGGATTTTTAGACTTTAGATGCGGCTAAAATACCACAATTTTATCGCTGAAGCGGAGAGATTGATCAAGAGTTACAGCGATGAAAGCTATAAACGGCTGGCAAACCAATATCTGGGTTTCCAATACACATTATCCATACTCGAGATCATCACGCCTTTTTTAGTCGAAACATGCAAAAAACGATGTCCACTTAAATACACACCAACATGGCGACCTGAACCTGTGGTTTTAAAAAAGACTAAGTCACCGCTTTGAAGATCACGCTTATTAATGCGTGTACCAAGGTGAGTTTGCCCTTGCACTGTGCGTGGCAAACTTGGGCCGACGAGATCTTGATAAGCCACATACACTAACCCTGAACAATCTAACCCTTTTTTAGTCAGCCCACCTAAACGATAAGGTGTCCCTTGCCATTGCTGATGAAACTGCAGCAGTCGTGCTTCATTCCATAAGCGTTCATCAGCTTTGGGAATGTCAGTTGATGCTTGAGTGCCTGACGGCAAAGGCGAATCGACTTGAGCAGCACATGCGGTCAGGAAAAAGCATACAAATGTGATAACGGCTCTTAATACCATACATTCATTTCCATCTAGTTTATCGCCTTATATCAGCATAACTATTTGTACAAACCATTTAGGTTAGTCTAATTGTAATTGATTCAAATGAAATCTTATAAAACTCGCTACGAATATCTCGCACCTAAACACTACAACTGAACAAAAATTCAGCAAAACCAACATACAAACTGTCAACAACATGGTTACAGCAATACATACAACAATCTCAATTGTATTCCCTATCTTGCTGAATAATATAGTATTTAAGTATTATATTTAGCTAATAATACCCCTAAAGAGGTAAACTGTGAGTTGCATTCGATTTAGCACCATAATGATGTGATAACTTCGCAAAAGATGAATAACTCAAACGCTTGGTAAAACTCATGGAAAAACAATTATCAAGGCTAGATTACTTTACGCTTAAAGTTCTGATTGGCCTATTTGAATATAAAAATGGTAGCGTTGTAGCTGAAAAACTCAACAGCACCCAGCCAAAGGTGAGCCGTGCACTCAGCACAATGCGAGAAGTTATTCATAATGAATTGTTTATTCGCCAGCAATACGGTCTTCAACCAAACGCCATGGCTGAACGTTTATACCCTTTAGCCAAAAATATCATCAGTGCATACGATGATATGGCTACGGCCGCAAAGACCCAGCCTGAAAATGATCTCGTACTCCATATCAGCGCTCCCGAGCAAATGTCGATGTTTCTTTTAGAATCGATTGATAAAACCAGCGAGATGTTAGGCGTTAGCCATATCGTTGATATCCACCCATGGACAGAAAGTGCTGAACAAAAATTGCACAAGGAAAAATAGACTATGCTATTTCTTCTTTTCCTTTTAGCCATGACAATATAATCAATAATAAGTTGGGTGATATTGAGTTCTGGTTTTTAGCGGTACGTAAAGGGCATCCAATCCTACAGCAGCCAATAACCCTTGAAAGTATTCTTAAAAATCGCCTAGTATTCATCCATAATGGTCCCACATCAGCGCTTACTGAAATCGTGAGTCGTTGTAGTGAAATCACTCACTTGAAAGCAGACATCAGTTTGATCACATCAAGCCTTGTCATGGCATTTGAACGTGTCGTTAACTCAGATGATATTTGCTGGGCTCCTTCGGTCTTCCCATTTGAATTAAGTAAACAAAGAGATGACATTGAGCTCATTGATATGACCGAGTTCTACTATACTCACCTTCAAACCCCCGCAAATAACGTTGTCCCCTGTCATTACTTACAATGTCATGAAGCTAAAACATCAGAGTTCACTGCGTTATTAATAGAAAACATGACCGATAATTTGAAAAATATCAACAAACATATCGAAATATGAATATCAGTAATATTCACAATGATGAAGTGACAAGTAATGAAATAGTTGTTGCGGAATAAATACAAATAAGAATCAATAACAATTAGATTCTATCAATTTTAAAAAGTTAAAAATAATAAAGCCACTCAATATTAATTAAGTGGCTTTTTATTCAGTTTTATATGAACAATTAGTGAAGCGCTGAATGTACCAAACCTTGAATTTTTTCAGTTAACCATTGTAAGTTAGCTTCATGATTATTTTTATTATAAATCATATATAGCGTCGGTACTTTTACTTCCATATATAATCTATCAGATTCAACTTCAGCTAAACGACATGCGTGTAAACCTGGCGTTGTATTGATCATGTTATATATCGAGCTATATGGTAGTAAAGCAACCGCATTAGTTTGTCTTAAATACTCAAATAAACTGGAAACACCATTTAAATCCATTTCAGTATTAAGCGGTATTTTTCTACGATAACAATACTCTTGAAAAGCACTCATTCGCTGTTCTGCATCACCAACATTACTATTAACGTAAGGGTATTTGGCTATTGACTCTAACGTTATTTCTTCTTTTAGAATTGGATGTTTCTCATCACAAATTAAAAATAGCTTATTCAATTTCTTTAACGGTAATACTGCTAAATTATCATCTATGCTTTCCAAATTATCTATTGCTTTGCTACAACAGATACCAATATCAATATCCCCAGAGACAATATGATCAAGTGAAGACTTATTCCATGCAGAGATATTAAAATTGACATCTTTTCCTGCATCTCTAATGGACGTAAGCAACATCTTAGGAAAAGGAAAAGAAACAAGATCTGGCGCAACAATCTCAAAGTTATGAATATTATCAGCTATCGCCTCACCATTCAGCTGCTGCAGGCTGTTTGAACATTCAAGTATCTGCTTAGCAATCGGATAAACTTTGCCTGCAAACTCATTAGGCACCAAGCCATATTTTTTGCGAATAAAAAGCTCATTACCAAAAATTTCTCGTGCATGCTTAAGGCAACGACTTATCTTGGGTGCTGGCACATTCAATTTATTAGATACAAATGTCGCAGACTTGTTCTCATACAGATTAACTAGAATATTGATACTCAATAAATCTAGGTCACTATAACTAATATCTCTCATCTAAATACCTCCCAATGATAAGTTCATTTTAATAATACCCAATTTAAATTTATTTTTGTTATTTTATTTTAATTGTTTTATGAAAATGTTTGCCATGTCACTTATTTGGTTATACAGAAAATGAATAATAAATATTTAAATATCGGAATACTAAAAAACATAACGCATTTTTATATATAAAAACCTATAAACAGTGAAATAAAAACTTCACAAAAGCCACCAACCCCTTGTGGCTGCTACTTTTTAATAAAGTAAAATCTCAACAAACAGAATAACAAACAAGCTAATTTCGAAAATCAAAATATCACATTTAAATATTCAAAAGTCGCAATTCAAAATATACCTTTTAAAATTTGTAAAATCTAAATAATAATAAACAAACTCAAATTTGATATTTAAATATAAAAATAACCATCCAATTATTTAATTGATTTAAATCAATGTTTATAAACCCTCACAAGGAAATACTGAATGTGCTTTAAAAATAAATTTAATAATCAATGAAAGTTTGGAGGCGTTTATGAACACATCAGTCATATTAAGCTATGCTTTTGTCTACTTTGTATTATTCCTTGTTGTTCCTTTTGTTCTAATAACATTTACAATGACATGTATAAAGTTTTTCAAAACCAGCAATGTAGAGAATGTGGGCGTTAATATTAAATTGAATCCTGAAAAAATTGCGAATAAACCCGTTGGTTTTTTCAATAAGCTCAATTCAATTGCTAAAGGTAAATATAATATTTTATACGGTACTACGATGGATAATATTGTAGATATTGATAAAACAGACAAGCCAGAAGATGCTCACAAGCATCTACAACATTGTCACCTCGATTATGTTGTCGTCGATGATAACTCAGCAGTCAAACTGGTGATTACAGATCCTCAACACAACACACCTGAAAATAATGAGTTCATCGACCATTCATTAGCAGAGGTTGGTATTAAAGTGATTCACTTAGCTAAAAACCAACAATGTGATGAATCATTAATTCGCAACTCTCTCGCAGCTTAGTGCTATCGGGTGCTGAAGCTAGGCTTCAGCACTCAAATCCCTATTAGACGTTACTGTATCACTGAATTATGTGAGGGCTCATTATGTCCAGAATTTCAAAAATCACCCTTCCCTTGTTGACCTCTATTTTGATGGTGGTACTCGGTTTTACCGCGCCTGTCGCCAAGGCTGACACCCCTGAATTTAAAATGAATCAAAATCGCCAATGCATCATGTGCCATAAGAAAAACGGCAACATGTATGGCATGCATGCTAATGACGCATTAGGTCAAACCTGCCAGGACTGTCATGGCGAGAAAGGTAAGCATCCACGAGGCGAATCAGAACTCATTGGTTTTGGTGAAAACTCCCCCGCTACAGCAGCACAACAAACAGCTGCCTGTATGGCTTGTCACGGTCAAGAAGAGTTAGCTGCTGCAGATTGGACCCACAATGTCCATTCTAACAAGGTTAACTGCGCCGACTGTCACCAACTGCATCCAGAAGTTGATCCAATTATTGGCATAACTGAAAGCAAGCGCATCGCATCATGTGTTAGCTGTCATGAAAGCAAATAATTAGGAGGATAAAACGATGAAAAAAGAAAGAAGACTATTTTTAAAAGGAGCATGTGTTGCAGCCGTTGGCGCTGCAGGCGCATCTGGCCTAAGTATCGCCAACTCTGGCGGTCAAAAAGAAGATAACAGCACAAATTGCAAATATGCCCTTATTCATGATGAAAACAAATGTATTGGTTGCAACGCTTGTTCCGTCGCTTGTCGTGAAACCAACAATGTACCAGAAGGGGTTAGCCGTTTAGATATTGAGCGCGAAGGGCCTTTTGGTGAATATCCCAATCAATTTTATCGTTTCACCCGTAAGTCCTGTCAGCAATGTGAAGGTAAACCATGCGTTAACGTTTGCCCAACGGGCGCTGCCTACCATGATCCTAAAACTGGCATTGTCAGCGTTGATGAATGGAAATGTGTTGGTTGCTTGTATTGCATCGCTGCTTGTCCATATCAAATTCGCTTTATTAACCCTGTCACTAAAGCCGCTGATAAATGTGACTTCTGTAAGGAGACCCGCTTAAAAGAAGGTCGCCTACCAGCATGTGTTGAAGCTTGTCCAACAAAAGCGCTCACCTTTGGTGACCTTAAAGATCCACATTCACAAGTGGTTGAAGTCCTTAAAACGACGCCTAACTACCGAAGTAAAACCGAACTGGGTACACGCCCTAAAGTGTTCCGTATTGCTTCCCAAGAGGGAGAAATCAAGTTATGAGCCCATTCCATTTTGACAGCCTCATTTGGCACTGGCCAATCGCCATTTACTTATTTTTAGCAGGGATCTCTGCTGGGGCAATTTGTTTTGCAGTATTACTAAAGCACTTCAAATTGGGTAAAAACGCCTATAAGTCTAGCTTTGTAAGAGCAGCATGTCTTATTGCTCCTCTTGCTGTATTTGCTGGCCTTGGGATCCTGGTCGTTGACTTAACCAAGCCGTTTGATTTCTGGAAAATTTTGGTTTTCTACAACCCAACTTCAGTGATGTCAGTGGGCGTTGCTGTACTGATGGTTTATCAAGTGGCTTTATTCTCGTGGTTGGCTTGTTTATTCCAAGAGCCTATCCGTCATTGGTGTAATGACCGTTGGCCTATCGTCGATAAAGCGCTGGATATTTTGTTAAAGATGGAAGCAACGATTACAGGGTTACTTGTCATCTTGGCACTATCATTAGGCGCCTACACAGGCTTCTTACTGTCAGCATTAACCACATTCCCAATGCTGAATAACCCTGTACTACCAATGCTGTTCTTAATCTCGGGTATCTCTTCTGGCGCGGCAGGCACATTGCTAGGTGGCGTATTAATGAAAGGCAACCCTGACGGTAAAGAAGTGCACTTTATCCATAACATTGAGATCCCACTTATCCTGCTTGAACTCGCTTTATTATTTACCTTCTTCGTAGGGTTAATTTTAACCGGTGGTCAAAGTCAGGTTGCCGCACTCAATGCCATTGGTGAAGGTTTCTGGGGCTGGGTGTTCTGGGCAGGGATTGTCGTTGTCGGTCTAGCTATGCCACTTGCATTTAACCTATTTATGACAGCATCAGCAAAACGCAAATTCTCTTATGTCGCCATCACAGCAAGTTGTAGCCTATTCGGTGTCCTCTTGCTTCGTAATTTCATTCTTTATACCGGTCAAATGACCGTAGCTTAATCATTATTTAGGAGTTAACCATGCTTAAAGTTTTAGGACTATCGATTTTACTGAGCTTCTCTGGTGCTGCATTTGCTGAATCAATTGCAGACACTCATACGGACATGGCTGGATGTGAAGCTTGCCACATGGATGGTGAACCATCAGCAGATATGGCGTATGAAAACCAAACCTGTATCGATTGTCACGGTGGATTAGATAGTATTGATGGTGAAATTCATCAACAACATGATGGCGTTTTAGATTGTGGAACCTGTCATATCGTGCATGAAGTTCAAGATCCAAACGATACTTGTGCTGACTGTCATTAGCATATAAAGCGCTTCGTCGAACCATTCACGAAGCGCGTTAATTAAACCACCAGCAAACAATGTCACTGTTAAGAAACCGTATCATTAAGCTTTTTTAAAAGTGACTGTTCAGTCTTACCCAAAGCACTGAAAGTGATTAATAGCCATGTAATTGGCTAATCCATCGAAGAAATGACTTTAGCCATTTCGTCGTATTAACAAGGAAGTCATTGGGCAGGATGCCATTTTACTTGTATCTATTGCACGTTAACTAAGTACTTTGCCAAAAGGTATTGCCCCTTATGCAAAGTGAGTGCACCCAACCTCCAAATGGGTTCGCCACCCTTTAAAGGGTGGCTTTTTTAGCGATTGGCCTATATTTCCCTATTATTCTGGAAACACTTCTAAGGTCAAATAAAGGCTAAAGTGCTTCACATCTATATCTGCTGCATCTGGAGCATCAACATGGGTTTCTGCAATCAACAAGTAAAAACCTGCTTGGCTTGGGGTAAAACTAATATCACCATTTTTGGTCACATCCAAAATTTGCTCATCTCGGTCATTACGGTGACGTGTTCCGGCTTTAATCAATTTCACTTTAGTGTTTGTCGTTAAAGGTTTTCCATTAAAAAGCAATTGAAACTGTGCAGTTTCATTAGCAAATAAATCATTCGGGTGGGTTGTTTTACTCACGATTTCAACGCCAGTCCCAGTAGAGGCAATCGCCTGATGAGTCGCACTGTTTAACGTCACAAACGTTTCTACCCTTGATGCTGTTGTTCGACGAACCACCTTTGTTGCTCCGGCAGGAATTTCAGGTGACGGCCCCCATAAACGAGCAGGCTGACCTTCAGCGTTAACAAAGGTAGTCATTAACACATCCGGTTGTACCAAGCCGACACGATACGTTCCCTCGTGAGCTAAGGTCACATCAGCAACAGACATACGTGAATACGCAGCCCATTGTGTGTCTAATGACACCTTGCCATCTGGCGCGATCACCGTGTATTCAAGGTTCGCAAAATATTCTTTTAGCTCACCGACATCTCGTCCTGAACCACTGTCGCCCAATGGTCTATCAGGGTGAAAAATATCATTAGAAATACTCGCCAATACAGTAATAGATTGAGGTGCTTCACCTGATAACAAGGTATGAGACGGCAGAATAAACCGTTCGTGTGCCGTGCTAGTAAATACGGCAAGTACACTTGCTATCACCACGACTGCACGTGAAATAAGCTTAACGTTAACTGACATATTGATCTTCCTATTTGATAAGTAATGTAACTGTGCCTAGCTCTTGTTTTCCTTCAAGAACCAACTGCTCTTGTTTGTTACTGGGGTATGAAAACGTTTGGCGTAAATATTCGCGACTCCCTTGCTCTCTGACTGACTCAACGTGTAATACATAATCGCCTGCTGGCAGCATTGCTCCAGTTTCCAATCGACCATCCCAATGAATGCTATACACTCCCGGCTTACGCGTAGCGCCACTCACGGCTTGATAATCAGGTGAACCACTACGACCTATTTTTCGCCACCACTGGCGTAAGTCTTTAAACCAGTCAGCTTGTTGTCGCCAAAAAGCCAATGTATGCACTCCCTGACGCTGCGGAGTTTCAATCCAGATCGCCACATACGGTTTATGGTATGGCGCAGCTTTTATATCTGGAATCTCAACCGACACCGTAAACTCCTGAGCTTGCAGCCAAGTGGGTGTCATTAATAAGCCGATAAGTAACAACAACGCGATCTGTAGCCGCACCATGAGTTTTGTTGCATTATTTTTCATTGAATTTTTCCTTGTTGCGATTACCTTGGCACCGCTATCAAATACACCACTAAAGGTGTAATGCTGCCCAAAGCCACCACCATGAATCCCATACGGCGGTGTTTGGCGTTTTGAAGCAAAATAATCAACCCTGTAATCGAAAACAGTAAAATCAGCCCTGCGGACACATCAATCACCACAGACCACACATTGCCGCTATGCCGGCCTTTATGCAGGTCATTCACTAACCCCAGTAAGCCTTGGCTACTGCGTTCAATTTCAATGAGTTGGTCATCAAGTAACACGGTGACAAAGGCATAACCTGCAGGCAAAGGGTAGTCAAAGGTGATTTCGCCCATGTCCACCAGCACATCAATACTGCGTGGAGAAGCCAGTGCCGTTTTTTGTTCGATATAGGCTTGCAGCGCGTTAAGCGGGTACTCTCCTTCAAACTGAGCAAATTGCACAGGTAAAGGTAAGCTTTGGATTTCGCTTGTGGCTTGAGCAGTCCAAGAGGGGTGATTAAGGGTAATCCCCGTAAGGCTAAAAAAGACTAACAGGGAAAATAAAGTGCATGACACATAGATGTGTAACCAACGGCAAAAGCTAAAAAAGCGTTTTGCTTTTGCCGTGCGTAGCCATGAATTTGCCATTAGAATTGATATGACACCGTGGCCTTAATATTACGGCCAGGTTCAAAATCTTGCAGATACAACTCGCCAAATCGAGGATGGAAAGACACCCCAGTACGAGAAGATTGCGAAGCATAATACTCATCAAATAAGTTATCGACACCTGCAATAATGGTTAACCCTTCAACCGCTGCAATATCCCATCTGGCATTGATGTTATGCACGGTATAACCTTGCTTACTGTTATCAAGACTTGCACCGTCTAAATCAAGTCCAGCAGGCACGTCATCGGCATAAAGCAGTTCCCAATTAAACGACAACCCCATGTCATCCAATGCATAACCTAAGGTTGCACTGACTGTATCACCTTGTTGTCTATCTAATCGTGCACCGTCTAATTCACTATATTGTTCAAACGCCTGTAATTCACTTTCAGCACTTGAGTAGGTTACCGAGCCTGAAAAACCACCATTGAGATAATTAATGTAGGCCTCATAACCTTCAATATCCATATCGCCGATATTGTCTTTCCAATATCGACCTCCAGAAGTAGCAGGTGCTGTAGCATAATCGTAGATGTAGTCATTGATTTCGGTTTTAAATACGGTCGCCCCTAGGGAAATATTATCATCACCAAATGCTTCAAATTGATATGCAAAAGCTAGCTCATAGTTAACCCCAGATTCGGCTTCAATTTCTTGATTGGTGGTGTCATATAAACCTGCGCCGACAAACACTTCACCAATTTCAGGCCCCTTAAATAACTCTGTAGCACTGACATTAAACACTAAATCATCAGTAGGCTGAATAGCTAACGCTAACGCCCATGCAGTATTATCAAAGTCGTTATCAACGACCTTAGAATCCACTGAATATTGGTCATAACGTAAACCTGGGATCAAACTGATGTAATCGTTAAAGGCAATTCGATCTTGAACAAAAATAGCAATGTTTGACGATTCTTCAGCAGACTCATCCGTGCTAGCAGTGTATCGAGCAGAGTAATCTGTATCATGTTTCACATAATCAAAACCATAGGTAAAGTCATGCTCCCACAGAGCTGTCAGCGTGGTTTCACCTAATAAGTTTATGCCTTGATTCTTTGCCTCTCCGGTGACAATCGCTGCCCACCCTGCGTAATCAGGATTATCTGCATAGCCCGTTTCATCACGCCACAGCTCGCTAGTATTGGAATATGCTGCCGCTTTTATCAAGCTTGACGCCAAACTTAGCTCGTAATTAAGCGCCAAGGTGTCACGCGTAAATTTCGTCGGCCAAAGCAGTGGCACATTTAATGACTCGGTAATAGCGATATCAGTTGCAAGCCCCATATCAGGGCGGTAGCTGTAGTCACCTTCGTCGGTGTACTTTTCATAACTAAGTTGAATACGCTGATTATCGCTCGGCTCCCAGCCGAACTTAATTAGTGCATCATCAAGTTCGCCCTCAAGCCCTCTTACCGTGCCGTCAGTACCTTCAATGACATCGCCATTTGAATCGGTAATTTCTCCGCCACCCACTTCGTAATTTTCACGATTGACCAAATTGTAATAGCCAAGAAAATCAACACTGTCAGTCATCAAACCATAAGCTGTGGCTGAGTAGGTTTGTCCAGAGTTATCGCCAGCCCCCACTTGCACGCGTCCACCAAATCGTTCACCCGATTGCAATAAGTCACGTGCTTGTTTGGTTTCAAATCTTACCGAACCACCTAAGCCGCCGTTAATGACTGAGTTGTTACCCACATCGATATCAACTGACTTCAAAATATCAGCGTGAATTTGCAAGTTACCCATGTGGTGATACATGTAGTTATTTTGCTTAGCACCATCAATCGATATGTCTAAGTCTTTATCATCCATGCTACGAATCGTAATACGCTGATTTAACGAATGTGCTCCGCCAACATCCACACCAGGAATGCTGCGTAATAAGTCACTGATATGATCAGCCTGTTTACTGGCAATGGCTTCTTCTTTTAAATACATAGAAGAGGCATTTACAGTGGTACTCCATACTGTCACACGTTCTATTTCAGTGTCTTCAGACTCAGCCGAAAATACCGTTGAAGAAGTAAGCACTGTAACAACAGCTAAGCTTGTCGAACTTATTTTAAAGCGCTTGGGTAACATAACGATTCCTTGTGGATGAAAATCATTCCGAACAACTGTAATGAGAATTATTATCATTATGTTACCACTGTGTTATGGTGTTTGTTTCACTCATTGTTATGCGAAATCGCCAAGCTGTTATGCGTAATCGCCATTTACTATGAAAAGGCAACTTAGGTATGAATACACGCTTATCAAAGGTTGAGTTATCAAGAAAAATCAAAGATGCAGGCTATGAAGATGCTTTTATTGAAGCAAAAGATATTGCTTCAAAGGAGCTGATTACCGGTAAGGTGTATTTTAAAAAACTGCCCAGTGGTATTGATGTTCATTGCGTTAATATGACTGAACATACTGAGGGTTATAGCAACTCGCAGATTGATGCCTGCATTAGCATTAATGTATTACTGGCCGGTAAGGTTAGCTTTGCACTAGAACATCAGCGCTATGATATTCAAGCGCAAAGTTCGCCTGTGTTATTCATCAACATTATCAATTCACAGCAGATATTTACTCGGTTTTTTACTCAGCAACAGCAGGTCAAAAAAGTCAATTTAAGCATTACCAAACAATGGTTATTAACCCGCTGTGGCAGTATGGCTGACAGGCTGCATATTGAGAAAATATTTGCCTCGGCTCAGTCTGTTTTTCAGTGGCCATGCACTGAAAAACAACTAACATTAGCCGCTGAGCTGTATCAAAAAAGCCTCGATGAAACACTTAACTTCCAATGGGAATTAGAGCAACTGGCATTACAATTTTTTTGTGACAGTTTTACGCTACTAAGTGACAACCTCGATCGAGATGCGACTCCCCCAAAAGAGCCTGACATTAACAACTCCCCTTTACCAGTAAGTCAGTTTGATTTTGAGGCAAAAATTGAATCCTTACTATTTGAATCATTATCTCTCAAACAAATCGCTGACAAACTTGGCGCGAGTGTTAGTACCTTACAACGTTATTTTAAGTCGCATCATCAACTGACACTCAAAGAGTACATCCGCAATCAGATCCTTGAGCATGCCAGAAGACGCCTTATTTTTGACAATCAATCAGTGGGGGAAGTAGCATACCACTCAGGATACAACCATGTTTCTAACTTTTCTTCGGCATTTAAAAAGTACTTTTCGATGACGCCAATTGAAATGCAAAACCAATACAGAAACCTTGAGTAACTAGGCTTACACCACCACTTGCTTAAACAAGTTTTGCACGATAAACAAACCAATAAAGCACGCTACGGCCGATAATATTGGTGTGATAACCCAGCCCACTAATATCTTACCTAATACAGGCCATTGAATTGGCAATCGCTTTAAAAAAGCAATGCCTATCACGGCACCAATCACGGCTTGCGAGCTCGATACCGGCACCAATGGAATCGCTGGTAAGCCCATATTTACAAAGCCATTTGACAATGACTGCGACGAGAAAATAAATAGCACGATGGAATGCGCCATTACCACGACCCATGCGGTTACAGGTGTCATTGAAATCAAGTTACCACCCACAGTCATCATCACTTTTTTAGAGTAAGTAAATACCCCAATACTGATAGCAACAGCCCCTAAGAAAAACAACTGCATCGCGCCGGTAAACTCTATTCCAGCCAGCTCGATGGTATCGATAGGTGCACTTAATACAAACACCCCCATCACATTGGCAATGTTATTCGCTCCTAAACTGTAGGCACCAAAAGCGCCAGCTAAAATCAAACCGACTCGAGTCCATTGGTCAAGCTGGAATAACCCTGGACGCCACCAGTTAATTGCTTTGGTCACCGCCTTATACAACAAAACTGCCGTAATTGCCGCTAAGATTGGACACATCACCCATGTGCTTAAAATTTTAGTGAGCACTTCGGGATCAGTTGCCATGCCACTGAATAGGTTCCAGCCAATAATCGCCCCCACAATGGCTTGCCCTGTGGATACCGGTAAACCTGATTTTGTCATTAAGTACACGGTTGTCGCTGCAGATAATGCCACAGTAAAAGCACCACCAATAGCTGACACTTTACCC
The DNA here is from genome assembly GCF_043568515.1 of Shewanella sp. ENK2. Classification (NCBI taxonomy): domain Bacteria; kingdom Pseudomonadati; phylum Pseudomonadota; class Gammaproteobacteria; order Alteromonadales; family Shewanellaceae; genus Shewanella; species Shewanella sp. ENK2. The sequence goes on from NZ_CP171406.1 coordinate 1,810,212, forward strand.
AACGCGCCTAACGTATGTGACGCACCAGCACCACTTATCACAGCGCCTAAAATGACCATCACCGAACAAATCATCGCGGCAGTAGAGAACTTCACCATCCTTGAGCCAACAGCGGTACCAAAGACATTCGCAGCATCATTTGCACCCAGTGACCAACCTAAAAACAAGCCACTTGATAGAAACACCCAAATCGCAATATCCATTTGCACTCCTTACTGAACGCGTTTTAACGTGAAAATGGCTACCCTGTCACTGATGTCTTCGGCTAAATTAGCCACTTGATCAATTCGGTCAAAGAAATAACGCAGCTGCACTTTGTTAATAAGTGGCAAGTCTGTATCAAATAAAATCGTTTTAGCTCGAGTACAGGCTTTATCTGCATCAGACTCAAACATGATCACTTTTTGATGATATTCCTGCACCCGCTGTAAATCGGTAAAAAAGCTTTTGGCGCACAATAAAGTGTGGTCAATGGTATTGCCTACAGCCTTAAGTAACACCATCAAATCAGCCTCAACCGCCTGAGGGATTAATGGTTTTTCAATTTGCAGGTGCAAACCTATAGTCTCTTGTCGATTGATTAAGCGGTCAGTTAAATCGATAAGTGACGCTACATCACCCCGTAAATCTGGAATAAGCGTCTTACGATATAAGGTTTGTTCAATTTCTCGCTTGAGCACATCGGCTTCATGTTCAATAGCTTGTAATTCAGCTAACGCATTGGAAAACTCATCACTATTAGCGCCATGGGTGAGATACATTTGCCACATATAAACAAACTTATGTTGCGCTAAGGTCACTTGATCTAGAAATAAAAAAACATTGGTTTCGGTAGACTGACTCTGAGAAAGAAGCGTAGAAATCCGAGAAAAGCCAAACATTGGCATCTCCTTGTAGTATTGATAATGGAAGGTAAAGCGAAAACATGACCGGGCACTACCAATGGGAGTGAGGGTGATAATACCCAGTCATGGGTGAGTGCGGGAAACTAGTTGAATCCTTTACTCATTTTAAAAGTGGAACTTGTTTTCGAACCACTATGACCATGCTCATAACCGACAGATTCAACTTGTTGGTATAAGTATTGGTACATTTTTTCTAATTGCTCTTTGTCTTTAACATGCCCTTTAAACGAGAACTCATTAAAGCTGATACGTGGCTTACGGTAGTATGGAGTCCATACTTGAAAGTCCACTTCTACATTATCAAAACGCTTATCTTTTACCGCCCCTTCCCAGCCATGGGTGCGCATGACCATTGTTTGAATAATCTCATCTTGATGAGCTTCATAGATGTCGCCAACGATGTCCCACAACACAGAATGGCGCTTTAACACCTTAAATACCGAGTCGATATCCACGTTTCTGACATCAATCTCTGCTGGAGAATATGGCACGTCATAACTCACACTGTATGCCGCTTTACCATCGGTATAGTCAATTTCCGCTTTACGGTAATTAGACAGTTCACCAAAACTTTCTGGGTCGGCTGCACGTAGTTTCACGGTAATTTTACTTTTGCGAGGCTTACTCACATCTTCACGCACACGGATATTAATATCCTTGGCTTTGAAGGCGCGATTTGGCGTATCTAAGTAAGTCACCAATTTGACTTTAAGGCGCTCTTCTAAATCGATAAAGTTAAATGCCTCTTTAAATTCATCGGTTTGCTTAGTCGCTGCATAAGGCATCGTTTTCGCTGTACCCGTATTCACGTGATATTCAAGTGAAGTAAACGCATCTGGCGATAATGCATAGGCACTAGAGCTTAAACACACATTCACCAAGCCAATTAAAAATAGATTATTTCGCATCAACATATCCCCTTAAATTAAAATGCAAATTGCAATCTGGCTTGGAAAATATTGCCATCTTGATCGTACATTTCGACACCGTTAATGTCGGTATATGGCTGCTTATAATCCGACTGACTGCGAACATAGTTAAACTGCGCTTTTAGGTTATTTTCTAAGTACCAGTTTACCCCCACGATGTAATCGGTTTTTTCTCCGCCATAGATACCGGCATCGGTATCATCGAAGTTAGCAACATCCACACGTGCGGCGACTTCCCAAGCACCATAGCCACCAGCAGAAATCGCATTTTCAGGTTTTACTGATTTAAAGGTGCCTTTCTTACTACCATAGTTCCATTGCTCGCCCGTTAAGGTATACACAGCTTGTAAGTAATAGGCATCAACGCTTACCGACTCATCGTCAACCTGATCCGCTTTTGACGTTACATATTCACCTTGGATCAGTAAATTACGGTGCTGATAAGCCAGCTCTAAGCCATAACTTTGCACTGATTCAGCATCAAACTTACCAGTATCAATAGTGCGGCTAACCGGTTTGCTGCTAGGTCTTGCACGGTAACGCATTTCTTCAGCTTCACTATTATTGTTGGTGTACATACCACTCACACCAATATGCAATAAATGATCACTGGTATTAATCGGCGCCATAGTAAAGCGGCCGTTGTAGACATCTTGTTTGAAGTTTAAATCATCATCATTGATGTTAGCGGTTGTACCTAAGCCCAGCATCAAGTTGTAATCATTACCTTTATACAACCATTGCACACCCACATTACGATCTGGTGAGAAGGTATCCGTGCTCGCACGCTCTAAAAAAGCAAGGTGAGCAGAACTGCCTGTCGCCTCTAAGCCGAAGCCAAATTTTTGAAAACCAATTTCAAGCTCTTGGTTCTCCCAGCCACGGTAACTCACGTTGGCATCTTTGACTTCTACTTCTGATTCTCCATCAAAATCAAACTCTAACGAGTACTTCCAAACATTTGAAAAGTAGCCTTCTACGCCAAAGCGGACTCGTCGGAAGTCGACCGTGTTTGCTCCGCCTTCAAATTCACGTTTACTGCCAGTGTAGAAATCATCAGAGTTCACATAGTCCAATTGAATACGACCAGAAAACTCCATGGTCGACTTGCCGTCTTTCGATATAAACTCTGGTGACGGGCTGCTGCTTGAGAACGTTAATCGGTCAGTTTGATTAGCGGCATCTTTTGCTTCAATTAATTCCATTTCTAGTGCATCTAAGCGTTCTTCTAGTTCTGTCACACGGTCGCTATCAGCTGCCATTGCAGCACCTGAAAAACAAAATAACGATATCGCGACAGCCTTAGCTACGCCCGAAACTGAAAACACATTTTCTTTGCTCATCTTTCTCTTCCTTAGATTTATTTTAAGACTAATGTGGAACAAAAATGTTTCTATCCTGTTAGGCATAGAGTAGATCTACAGCAGAAGAAAAAACATGATCAACATCAACTAATTACAACTTAATCTGACAATTATTAACTAATGAGATCTAGGTGCAACTTGTTCATTTTCGAGTGTTTTTTTATATTAGGCAGCCGAATCCCGCATTAGAATTGTCTTAATTCAAACGCAACGATTCCCGGTCTTTTAGGTTAAATTACCTGTATGGTTTTAGGCTTTATATGAGAAGCGATTTGAGCGCCGTACCAGCCGATAAAATCAGAAAGTAATTATTTAACCTGTTCTAATCTATGGATCCCTTTACGGCTGGTCGTGAGTTTATAGCGTTGATAAACGCTATCAGCATCGGTTTTAATTTCTACAATAACGTTTATGGGATACACACTGTGCACATTGTATTGTTTTATGTTGTTATCTGTTTCTTGCCAGTGACAACGAATGGTTCTTGGTAAAAAACGTAAACGCTTACTTAAATTAAGTGTCAGTTTGTCTCTAAACTTAAATAAAGGTTCTTCACCGTTTTTTAAATGTGATTGATATAAGCGTTTATATACCAACGCTTCTTGGGAGCTATGGCTATCTGCACGGTAGAAACGTTTACGAAGCTGATTAATTTTGGCAGGTAAGGCCTCAGCCTTTTGTCGATACAAGGTTTCTTTGGCATCAAAAACAAGTTGACCAGAGTCGGCTTGATGAAAACGATAATGATGCTGAGAGTATTTAGAAAAATACTTCTCCATAAAATAGTTACGCCCCAATTCCTTGATGCGGTCTTTAAAAATATATGACAACACCAATGAAAAGAAAAAAGGAGTCGAGAAATTGCCAAAAGCCCTTTGGGTTGCAAAAGCCACTCCCGTGGCAAACGCCATTGCTAATGCCGCAGCAAAACCAAAAATAAGTTGCTCTGCCACTTCGCCGTTTTTAAGTCGCTTACGAGATAATTGATAAGGTCTATGAATGACTCGTTTTGCAATATGTAAGCGGTTAAGTAACTTTTCTCTGCCAGCTTCTGATTTAGGCATTAACGTCAGATTACGCAGTTCAGCCTCTTCGGTTAACCGATGAATGTGAGTATTAAGCCAAGCTTTTTCTTCTTTAGATGCCTTATGTTTCGCTTCTAGTAAACACTGGTGATAGTGGTAGCTAATGACATGCAATGCCAATTTAAATAATTTACTTTGGGTAACACCCGCTTCATTGTCATGAACCTGCGAGAACTGCTCTATTCTGTCCCCCATAAACCGTAATCGCCGAGCACTGCCAATGGTAAGATCTTGCTCTGTCATTTGATGGGAAGGTAAAAAGTCTTTAGGTTGTAAATCGAGTAACCCGCAAACAAATTCAGATAAGGCCAACACATAACGACGTTGGTTGGCCTTAGCTGTAGCATAAGCAGTTTGCTTAATGATCAATAAATCACGATCAATAGTATTACAGCTGATGGGGTCAACTTTAATAAGCTGCTGTTGCTGTAGGAGATTATGATAAAAACTACTTTTATTCATGACGTCGCTATTGTCAGCCAACTTAGCAGGATAGAAGAAATACACCTGCAATTGCACTCGACTTAACTCAGGTGGAATTTCCAGTTGAATCGTTAAGTGGTACTCATCGGCTATCGATAGCGACAACATGACATTCACCCTACCATTGAGTGAAAGGTTGCTTCATTAGCATTGAGTTATAGTAACGCGCATCACCAGTGACTTCTTCTGCTAACCAACTTGGTTTATGAACGGTTTGCGCTTCATCTGTCAATTCAACCTCTGCGACAGTCAGCCCTTGGTTGCTGCCGTAGAACTCATCAACCTCGAAGATGTGTCCTTCGAAATCGACAAGATAACGAGTTTTGTCGATGACGCCTGGTTCACAGATTTTCAGTAGTTCTTGCGCCTCTTCAACAGTGATTTCTTTTTCCCATTCATAACGCGACGCACCTGACTCATTACCAATTCCCTTAATGGTTAAAAACCCTTTATCGCCTTTTACCCGAACTCGAACAGTACGTTGCGGCACACTACTTAAATAACCTTGAATAATGCGCACAGACTTAGCTGCTTGAGCTTTAAATTCGTCACTTGAGACTAAATATTTACGTTCAATTTCTTGTGCCATGATAGCTATTCCCTAAAAATGAATTTGTCGCTGTTACCACTTTTGCCTATTAAGTCGGCCAAGTGAATTAATTCGCTAATGGCAAGTTTTTCATGCCGATAACACGCTTAATAGCTTGAAGGTAGTTAATGTTTTCAACCCCTTCTAAACGCAAATCTTTTACTGTTGTTTGGATATCATCAAGCTCGGTAGACTCACTGTTTACACTGACTAAGCGCGCACCGTTCACTAATACATTGGCGACCTCACAAATGGTGTTATTGACCATGTAACCAAAACGTTCTTTGTGAATTTTTACTGCTTGAAGATCTGGGTGGGCATCGATGATATCGATAAACTCTTCAAAGCTATAGGTTTCTTTCGCTAATGCAGGTTGTTCTACCATAAATGCAGGAAAAATCTCTTCTACAAGCTGAGATTTAGCAATCGGGAATTCTGCTTTTAACTTAGGATCCCACTGCTCTAGACCATCTACCGTTTGCACATAACTTTTAACATCCATTTTGCCATCGCGAATTTTGGTGTTATTCAAATCATTGGTGCGAGACATAATGTAAATTTCATCACTTTCACGACGCCATACCTTTTCTGGAACCGGTACAGATAAACGCGCCATACGCTCTGCTGCTTCAGTAAAGTCCTGCCCAAACGTACGGAACTCAAAGCGTGGTTTCGAAATTTCACCAATTGTTAATTCAGACATACTGTTTCCTTTCATATCAAGTCGTTGTTATTGAGTACCCTTTTACAGTACTCCTGTGATTGACAAAAAAACAGATCTAGATCAACTTTTATTAAATTTAGTCTCAACCTAATCTTACACATACAAATAGGCAAACCACATTCAAATAAATATAAGCCATTAAAATCAATAAATTAAGATAAACACAAAGTTAACACAAACAAAAATAAAAATATTAATTAAAAACTAATTGATTATTTTATTGATCTTGATCCAGTTTTATCCTCACGTTAAGAGGTATGGTTAGCCCATAAGGATTTCAGCTAAAGGTCATAAGAAAATGAGCAAAGAAGTTACGGAACGGATAGACCCCCTAGACATGAATCAATATCGAATGGAAAGGTTGCCTGTCAGATCAAAATCAAACTTTGAGTTGTGGCTAGCACGAAGCGGTATATGGATTGCCTTGGTGGTTTTTGTTGCGATATTAACCGGTGCTCCTGCCTCATTTTTAACTCAATTTGATCCCGCTATGCTAAGTCATTCGGCAGCAGAACACTTTCATGAAGTGGGCTTAACGGAGTTTAGTTGGCACGGCCAAGCCATGTTAGCTATCTTTTGTGCGGCGGTGATTCTATGGATTACCGAGCCTATTCCTAACTACCTTACTTCGCTAATGGTCATAATCGCCTTAGTGTTAACTGGCGTTCTGCCCGAGCGTCAAGCATACGCTCAATTAGGCCACCCTATTATGTGGCTTAACATTCTCTCTTTCATCTTGGCATCTATGTTGGTGTCCTCAGGCGCAGCCAAGCGTTTCGCCTTATGGTTTATATGCCGCTTTGGCACAAGCGCTACACCCATTTTTTATAGTTTTATGGTGATCAACCTAGTGCTATCTGCATTCATTTCAGCCACCACAGCAAAAGCCGCCATCTTGATGCCCATTTTTATGGTAATCGCTGCGGTGTATGGTGCCAGAGGCGGTGACAATAAGAATAATTTTGGCCGTAACTTAGTGCTGCAAAACTTACTACAAATCAACTTATGTGCAGGTGCATTTGTTACTGGCTCAGGAGCAAACTTATTAGCAGCAAGTTTAATTGCTGGCGCGATAGGGGGAAGTTTTTTCTTTGCTGACTGGATGATTGTCGCATTACCCATTGTGGTTTGTATGATTGTTATTGGCTGGCTTCTAGCAACTAAAATATTCTTTCCGTTGGCACCAGAAGAACGCTTACCGCAAATTGAAGGCGGTATGGAGCGCTTAAAAGAAGAACTAGAAAAAATGGGGAAAGTCTCATTCCGTGAGATAAAATCGATCGTCATTTTCGTCACCATTTTGGTTTTTTGGGCAACGGATAAATATCATGGCGTGAGCGCAACAGCGATAGCATTTATTGGTGCCATCGTCGCCTTATGCCCACGTATTGGGGTGGTGAACTGGAACCAAGTCGATGTCCCTTGGCATTTACTCCTTTTCTCAGCAGGTGCTTACACCTTAGGCGCAGGTTTTAAACAAACTGACCTACCTAATCTGGCAGTAAATTTTAGCCTAGAATATTTTGGCATGGATGAATCAACCCCATTCAGTGTGTTTTACATTGCCCTCACTGGCGCCATGTTACTGAGCTCGCTAGTATTTCAGTCTAAAACGATGCGAACCATGCTGTTTGTGCCTATCGCAATTGGGATTGCACAGCGATTTGATTTCCCAATCATGAGCTTGGCATTGCCTGTCGCGTTATTGATTGAGCATGTATATGTGCTTCCCTTTAACAGTAAACCAGCCTTGTTGCTTTACTCAACAGATCAGTACAGTCTGAGCGATAGCTTTAAGTTTGGCTTTACGATGTTAATGATAGGCTGGGCCACCAGCATTCTAATGGGTGAAACCTGGTTTAGGTGGTTAGGTTATACCCCTAACGGCGTTTTTTGGTAAGATGTTTTTAGATGGTAAATACTTAATGATAATAAGCAGATATGAATTCAAATAAAAATGAAATTCGCAGTAAACTTGCTCTGCTTCAGCTAGCAACTGAACTTGGCAGTATCAGTAAAGCCTGCGATATTATGGGTTATAGCCGTGATAGCTATTACCGCTTTAAAAAACAATATGAAGAGGCTGGTGAGCGAGGGTTAAAAAACCTCTCTCGTAAAAAACCAGCCCTTAAAAATCGAGTCTCTCAAGAAGTTGAAGATCAAGTGATTGAGATTGCACTCGATTACCCTAATTACGGCCAAGCCAAAGCCGCTGAGCTGCTAACTGCTCGAGGGTGTACGATTTCAGCCAGTGGCGTTCGCACTATTTGGGTTAGGCATAATCTTGAAACCAAAAAAATCGCTTAGTTGCTTTAAACAGCCACCTACGACAACAAAACCAGCTTAGCTTCAAAAGCCAGCATGATATGGAGCAGCTCTACAAGCTTGAACAAAATGAAACGGCTTTAGACTGTAAATATCCTGGCGATGTCTGTGTACAAGATACGTTTAGTATCGGAGTTGTTGAGCCTATCGGTCAGCTATTTCAGCACACCTTTATCGATGCCTACAGCCAATATGCCATTGCAATTGTGACTGATAATAAAGAGTCTGCGACTGCGGCTGAATTTTTATCAACCACGGTTATGCCTTGGTATCAAGAACACAAGATCCCCATCAATAGTCTACTGACCGATAGAGGGGCGGAGTTTTCAGGCAAACAGTCGGCGGCGCCGTTTAAGCAGCTGCTTGAACAAACCGAGATAAACCATATTCAAATGCGTGCATACAACGGACCTGTAGTTAATGGTTTAGCGGCACGTTTTCAACAGCTCGCTTACGATGAATTTTATGCGCCTTTTTTAAAAAATCATCGCATTACCGATATCGAAGAGCTCAATACCCAACTGCAAAAATGGCTCAACCGCTATAACCATCAATATGCGATTGCAGGTCGTTATACCTTAGGTAAAACAGCTGTTGAAGTCTTAGCTCTCAGTAAGCATTTGCTAACGTAAACAACAGCCTCATTGGTTGTCATTGATATACAAACCTTTGAGGTGTCACCCTTTTGAGCTTCACCCTTACAAAGCTTCATTTTATTGAAACCTTGTAAGGGTGAAGCTTTTTTATTGATTAATAATCAATCGTGGTATCAATTGATTACCAAGGTATGTAAAAATATTGTTTCACCTTACTGGCTGTAATTCAGGATTGAGCAACTGAGCCAGAATTACATTGAGTATTGGTGCTGTTATACGTTAGCCACTGACACACCACACATAAATCACAAGGAAGTTATATGGACTTTTCTGACGGCATTTTACAGCTGAATTCATTTTTTACCGTCACTATCGGTATTATCGTGCTGTTTGTTGGCAGACGCTTAAATCAGGTCGTAGGTTTTTTAAAAGAGTTTAGTATTCCGGAGCCTGTTTCTGGCGGTATTGTTTTCTCGATAATGTTTACCCTCATTTACGCCATCGCCAGTGTTGAGGTGACTTTTGATTTAATGGCTCGAGATATTCTCTTGGTGTACTTTTTTACCACGATTGGGATTAATGCAAGCTTAGGGGATTTAAAGAAAGGTGGAAAACCCTTAGCCATTTTACTGGTAGTGACCATTGGCTACATGATTTTGCAAAACTTAACAGGTATTGGCGTTGCCACATTGTTTAACCAAGAACCAGTTGTCGGCTTATTAGGAGGCAGTGTCTCGTTAATTGGTGGTCACGGCACAGCTATCGCCTGGGCGCCCAAAATTCAAGAACAGTTCGGCCTAACCAGCGCAATGGAAATCGGTATCGCTAGTGCAACATTCGGCCTGATATTAGCCAGTTTAATGGGTGGTCCGATTGCTAAATACCTAATTAATAAGCACCAATTAAAACCTTCGGTTGATTTAGATGCATCAAACACGCAAGGTAAAGAAACCGAAACACCAGTCAAAATGACATCTTTTGATTTTTTAGACGCCCTGCTTGCTATTCATATTTGTGTCATCCTCGGCTTTATTCTTAACGAAGTTGTCAGTAATTTTGGCTTAGATTTACCTTTATTTGTTACCTGCTTATTTGCAGGTATTGTGGTCACCAACTTAACCCCAAAAAGTTACCCAAGACTGACAGGTACAGCTTGGCCTACACGTACTGCGGCTGTCGATTTAATCGCAGATATGGCACTAGGTACCTTCTTAGCTATGTCATTAATGAGTATGCAATTGTGGACGCTTGTTGATTTAGCAGGCCCTATCTTCGCCATTCTAGGTATGCAGTTTATTGTCGCTATTTTAGTGAATCTATTTGTCGTATTTCCTGCAATGGGTAAAAACTACGACGCTGCCGTTATTTGTTCTGGCTTTGGCGGTATTTCGTTAGGTTCTACTCCTACCGCGATGGCAAACATGTCTGCCGTATCTATGCGTTACGGTTATTCAGCTCAAGCCTTTATTATTGTGCCACTGGTTTGTGCATTCTTTATCGATCTCGCTAATGCGTTAATCATTCCTTACTTTATCGGCTTGATGCAATAATGCTATATAATCAAAAAAGGCCATCTTTTGATGGCCTTTTTAATATCAATTCAATCAACTGATGTAGAGCCCACACCTTACTGCCACCAGCATTGGCCTCATATAATTACGGCGACACTCAATTTCAATTCATCGCCAAGCTCATACTAAACATAAATGGTACCTAACAGGTATAACACCCCGTAACCTGATACCAATACTCGCTGACCTTCAAGCTGACAATAAAGCACTCCTCCTCGTGCAGAGGCTTGTCTTGCAACTAAGGTTTGCTTCTCTAAAATAGCGCCCCAATATGGAACTAAACCAGCGTGAATAGACCCTGTGACAGGATCTTCATCACCGCCGTTTGCAGGCCAAAAGTAACGAGAAACAAAGTCATACTCGGACTCAGCAACATCGACTTGTGCTGTTACCACAACATCTAAGGGCGCAAGCGTTTTTAGAATGTCAGATTGATATTGCAGCCGCTCTACCTCATCAACTGATGACATGATCGCAAAATAAGCCTGTCCGCTTTTTAACACAGCTCGTGGCGTAATAGACAAACCAGCAATTAATGCTTCAGGGACTTTATTAAGCGGTGCGGGCGCCCTGTTAGGAAAGCTCATTTGAATTCGACCATCAGCCAATTGCGTCACGGATAAACTGCCAGCGTGGGTCGTCATAAACTGTAGCTCGCCTTCACAGCCTAAATGGTCAAATAAAACAAAGGAGGCAGCCAAAGTAGCATGACCGCAGAAGTCTATTTCTGTTAATGGAGAAAACCAGCGGATCTCATAGCGATTGTGAGAAAAGAATTTAATAAAAGCCGTTTCTGATAAGTTATTTTCTGCAGCAATATGTTGCATTAACCCATCATCAAGCCAATCGGTTAAAGGGACGACCGCGGCTGAATTACCTTTAAATTGTTTGTCAGTGAAAGCATCTACTACATATATTTCTAATTCCATGACCACGCTCCAAATCCTTTTGTGGCTGCAGTAACTTAATTCAGACGACAGCCAGTATCTTTGTCAATTCCAATGCATAAAGCGTACATATCAGCTAACCAGCTCATAGACCATAAAGATTAATAGCGAGTTAACCGACTATTCATTAAAACCAATTTTCGAGATGATAGCTACGACTAAACACTCTTCATACCAGTCATTGACACAGGTTCGATTGAGTAATCACGATCAATTTCAATCACTTTTCTTCCACATCACCCATGTTATTTTTTAATCATTAATATTAAAACCAATCCATATTGAGCGATTAGCAAAGCTTGACTAATCACTTAACGATTCAATTTTATTCATGACACTTAGCTGTATTAACGCACTTGAGTCCATCAAATGTCGATATTAAAAACCAAGGAAATAATGATGAATCAAACGATAGTATTTTTACTGCTATACCTGTTTTCTTCACATTCTTTAGCCAATAACTATCTTGTTGGCAAACTGATTCCAGAAAAGAGTGTCATCATTCGCAGTGAGGTCAGTGGCGTAGTTGATTCATTTCAAGTTGATAGTGGTGATTCAGTCTCATTTAATTCGTCTTTGCTCTCTATCTCTAAAGCTGATTACTCCCTAAACCTAGATTTAGCAAAATATAATATCGATGTTAAATATGCAGAGCTTGAGACCCAAGAAAAGCAACTTAAACGTTACCAATCCTTGTTATCAAGTAAAGGTATTTCGGAAGGTACTTTTGAAAACCAACTTCGCCTTGCCAATATTAGCCGCGCTGAACATAACATCAGTAAAACGGAACATGAAATAGCAAAACGTACTTTAGCTAAGGCGACTCCCCGTGCACCATTTGACGGGGTTGTGACATTGCGCTCAATTGAAGTTGGTCAGTTTATTTCTATTGGCGATTCACTCTACGCTATTGCTGATTTAGGAACACTTAAAGTACGCTTTTATCTACTAGAAAGTGATTTTGACCAATTTAAAAAAGGGGACAAAGTTAAAGTCACCATTCCATCAATAGCGCAGAAAATTACTGGACAAGTGTCATTATTTTCGCCAGTGATGCAAGAGAATGACCCTGGATTTATGGTTGAAGTCTCTTTAGACAATACCAACAATCAGCTTCATTCAGGTATGGAGGTGTACGTGCATTTTAATGGGGGAGAGCCTCAATGAATGTATTACTCTCGTTACTGTTAACACGTAAATTTGCCGCAAAAATACTCACAGTATTAATCATTAGCATAGGAGCATGGACGGCATACCACCTTCCTTTAGCTGAGAAACCACGTTTTGATATGGGTAAAGGAAATATCATCACGACTTATCCAGGTGCCACCGCATCAGACATTGAAAGCAACATTACCAGTAAATTAGAAAAAGAATTGCTATCCATTTCTGGCTTAAAGGTATTCACCTCTAAATCAGAAAGTGGCATCTCTAATATTAGCTTTGAACTCAGAAGTGATGTCTCCAAGCCAGATGTCGTATACCAAGATATACGTGATGCAATTTCAAGAGTCTCTGACTTGCCAGCAGGCATCACTGAGGCACCGACTTTAACCATCAAAAAATCATATAGCCTTGATTTTATGGTCATCGGTATTGCAGGTAATGTGCCCTATTCCGTGCTACGTGAGAAAGCTAAAAAGCTCGAGTTAGCATTAAGAAGGCTTGAAGGTATAGGCGAAGTCCACCCTATCGACTTACGTAATCCCGAATTTATCATTCAACTAGAACCCATCTCATTAAAGCGTTACGGACTAACAATTGATGACGTCGCTAGCATCATTTCACAGCGCAATGCATTAATCAGTGGTGGTCGGTTAGAAGAGTTAAGCAATAATCCTGAACTGGTCACTACAGCAGAATTAAACAATCTACAGGCACTACAAGAGACGTTCGTTTCTTTTAACCCTAATTTGCAGCTTAAAGATCTTGCTAGTGAAATTATTGATAGTTATGAAAAAGGCTCTGCCTACGGCACAAATAACGGCAATCAAAGTATTCTTTTTGATTTACGCACCAACGAAACCGCAGATGTTGTCGCAACCTCTAAACGAGTCAAAGCACTACTCGCCCAAGAGCAACACACCCTAGGAAAAGAGTATACCTTGGCCATTGGCTCTGACCTTTCCGCTGATATACAAGAAAAAGCCAATATCGTACAAAGTAATGGATTAATTGGCTTGGCATTAGTTTTAGCTGTATTAGCGATATTCTTAAATAAACGCATTGCATTGTGGGTTGCCATCTCTATCCCTGTTTGCATTTTCGGCGCTCTGACCGTTTTAGCCTCTTTGGGGCAAATTTTGGATGTGTTCACCCTTTCAGCATTAATTCTAATTATCGGGATCATTGTTGATGATGCGGTAGTGGTGAGCGATAAAATCGTATCATTAGTCGAACAAGGTCATGACATCAACACCGCTGTCGTTGAGGGGGTTAAAAGTGTTTTTCCTGCTGTTCTCACCAGTATTTTATCAACCATGATTGCCTTTATTCCGTTACTTTTTTCCCTGGTAACAGCGGTAAACTGATGTATGTCATTCCTCTCACCGTTGTCATCGCACTGATTTTTTCGTTTATTGATGCTTTATTGTTTATTCCTGCTCATTTGAAAGGCGTGTTAAAAAACGATGCAAGGTTACCCCAAAAGCCAGCGGGTAACTTTAAAACAATGAACACCTTGATTCGCGACACAATTACACACTACAAATTGATTTTACCTATTTCGTTAATTGCCATCACAGCAATGACAACTCTGTCGGTTAAAAATATCAGTTACTTATTTTTTCCTACCGTTGGCGCTTACCTCATTGAGGTAAGCGCTGAAGCAAACCCCAAATTATCACTCGATGAAGTATGGCAACAAACACAACAGCTAGAAGCCATATTCGAGTCAACCCCTGAAGTGAGTTATTGGTACGGTGAAGTCAGCTCGCCAACAAGTACGTGGGTAATATCTCTCACCCCTCTAATAAAAGAACTCGTATTGCAGAAGACATTGTGGCCGCATGGGAAGAACAGCTGCTTGATATAGAGAACTTGAATCAGGTTGAATTCGATATTGATGGCGGTGGTCCACCTGTAGGTAGGCCAATTGATTTAAGGATTGTCGGGGGAAGTGACAATGGGCGAGAACAATTAGCCAATAATGTCACTGAATTTCTGAGCGCTATTGAAGGGACGGCTCGTGTTAAACGAGATATCAATGAACCCACTCCACAAGTCGAAGCCGTTTTACAGCACCGCTGGCTAAACTATTATGGAATCACAGCAACTCAAGTGGGTGAAATCATTAAGTATGCGATTGAAGGGCAGCGTGTCACCCGCATTTTTAACGGCAAAGAAGAAGTGTATTTTCGAGTTACTCTTGAAGATAATGATAAATCCTTGCAAGAACTCGACGAGATAACGCTTCGGGCCAGTAATGGCCGATTGGTTCCTTTAAAAGAACTTGTTCGCTGGAAGTTTAATAACACCGTTGCCAAAATCACCCATTTTAATGGTGAGCGTGTTGTCAGGGTATCCTCAAGTGTTGATGCAACAATCACAGACCCGATTGCTGTATATGAACAAGTGCAAACCGAGTTTTCCACCAAAGACTTCGATGGTGCACGCATTGTCCCAATGGGGCAAATTCTAGAAACTCAAGAAGCACAAACAGGATTCAGTATTGCCATCATCATCGCTTTAGTTGGTATAGCGATTATCCTTTTGTTGCTATTCGACAATATTATAGAGTCGCTAATTGTGCTTACTGTGATCCCTTTTGGTATTGGTGGTGCTCTGTTTATTCTGTTGCTGCACAATCAAGTACTGAGTTTTTTTCGATCATCGGCATGATTGCGCTTCTTGGTATTATGGTGAATAACAGCTTAGTGCTCATTTGGCATCTAAAAAACACCCTGAAGGACAAAGGCAAGCTGAGTGATGTGGAGTTTGTCATAAAAGGAACCCAAAGCCGCATAAGAGCCATCAGTTTAACGACAATGACCACCGTTGCAGGCCTGATACCTCTAGCATATGGCTTCGGCGGTTATGATAATTACATGTCACCAATGGCATTGATCGTTGGGTGGGGATGCATTATTTCACTCATCGTCACCTTAACAATCATACCTTCAATTTATTTATGGATAATGAAACTGAATCTTGTTCCACAGCCTTCGACCAATTAATAGAGGCTATGAGGTTATGGGCGTATGTCCATAACCTCAATACAAAGATAACGCAGGAGTTGAGCTTGAAAAGCTGTAACTAACGATGCGCTTCATTTTGTGGATTCCAATAAAGACTAAACAGCCATTCCAGCTGCAACACCAGATGACCAAGCCCATTGAAAGTTGAACCCTCCGAGCCAGCCACTGACATCCATGACTTCACCGATAAAATACAAACCAGCAACCGATTTCGCTTCCATGGTTTTCGATGACAATTCATTCGTATCAACGCCACCTAACGTCACTTCTGCAGTGCGATAACCTTCTGTGCCATTCATCACAATTGACAACTCATTTAAGTCTTTAGCTATTTGATCTCGCTCGCCATGACCTAATTGATTTAGGGCTTTATCAAGTTGTGCAGCATCAAATAACGCCTCAACCAAACGCTTTGGTAACCATTGGCTAATAGTATTGCGTAAGCTTTGCTTAGGGCTATTAGCTAAAGCAATTTCAAGCTTTTCAGCCGCGCTTTCATTAGGCAATAAATCAATACTAATAGCTTGACCCGCTTGCCAATAATTTGAAATTTGTAAAATAGCTGGCCCTGATAAACCACGGTGGGTAAACAACAACGCTTCACTAAACTGCGTGCCGTCTTCTGCTGTAATCGTTGACGGTACTGCAATACCTGATAGCGGCTCAAAACGTGCCTTTTGATCACTATGCCATGTAAAAGGTACTAAACCCGCTTGCGTTGGCAGCACCGATAATCCAAATTGTTCAGCAAGCTTATAGCCATATGGCGACGCACCAAGTTTCGGCATAGATAACCCACCTGTTGCGATAACCAGTGAGTCACAGCTAAAGTCACCATTTGACGTCAGCACTTCAAATTGGCCTTGAGCATTCTTGCTCACTTTGGTCATTTCTGTACGTAATTGCACTTTGGCGCCAGCCCATTCACATTCCGTCATGAGCATATTGACGATGTCTTTCGCTGAGTCATTACAAAACAGTTGACCATGATCTCGCTCGTGATAATCAATACCATGACGTTCCACAAGTTCGATAAAATCTGAAGAACGATACCTTGCCAGTGCAGACTTTACAAAGTGGCTGTTACCACAGATAAAATTGTGCGGTTCAACTTTTTGATTGGTAAAGTTACAACGCCCACCACCACTAATCAGAATTTTTTTACCCGCTTGTTTGGCATTATCCAATACCAGTACGTCACGACCTCGATAGCCTGCAGTTGCCGCACACATTAAGCCCGCAGCTCCTGCACCAATAATAATTACGTCATGATGTATCACTTGTTTACTCTCTCACTTTGGGTGGTGCTAATAAGGCATTGGCCAACAAGCCGGGTTAACTATCTGCCGAAAATAAAGCGCTATTCATAACAGACTACTTTATCATCAGACACAAAAAAGGGCGCTATATTAGCACCCTTTCAGTCGTATTCACACTCACGCTACTCAGAGATGGTCTCAGACTTTTGGTCTCGCCCTAGTAGCTCTTTAGCCGCTTCAACTGGTGTTTTACCTTGATAAAGCACTTGGTAAATTTGCTCAGTTATCGGCATTTCAACACCAAGTCGTTTCGCTAATGTGTAAACTTCTTTGGTATTACGATAACCTTCAACCACTTGACCAATTTCTGTTTGCGCAGTATCGACATCACTGCCTTTACCTAATGCTAAACCAAAACGGCGGTTACGTGATTGGTTATCGGTACAGGTCAACACTAGGTCACCTAAACCTGCCATTCCCATAAAGGTGTTACTGTCGGCACCCAGTGCCACACCAAGACGAGTCAATTCAACCAAACCACGAGTGATTAATGCTGTACGCGCATTGGCACCAAAGCCAATACCATCAGACATGCCAGCACCAATTGCGATAACGTTTTTGACCGCGCCACCTAATTGTAAACCGGTAAAGTCATCATTTGCATAAACACGTAAGCGTTTAGGACTATGCAATAACTCTACTAAATCACTGGTAAAATCGGCACAGGTACCTGCAACTGAGATTGCTGTAGGCATTCCAGCAGCAAGCTCTTTTGCGAATGTTGGCCCAGATAACACAGCGAGAGGAATATCATCCCCTAATTGTTCTCGAGCAACATCTTGCAATAATCGACCTGTTTCTGGCTCTAAACCTTTAGTTGCCCAGACAATGCGAGCATCATCTCGAAGCAATGGTTTAGCTTGACTGAGAACTAAACCAAATACATGGCTTGGTACTACAACCAACACATTTTTACTCGCTGCTAATGCTTTACCTAAGTCAGACTCTAGCTCAAGCGTATCAGGGAAAGCGATCCCTGGTAAAAATGCACTGTTGGCTCTGTCTTTAGCAAGGGCTTCCATGTGCTCAGGCTCATGACCCCATAGCAAGGTCTTATGACCACTGCTGGCGAGAGAAATAGCAAGGGCGGTGCCATAAGACCCCGCCCCTAATACCGTAATTTCGGTAGCGTTACTCATAAATATTAAGCGTTTTCTTCAGCAGCTGGTGCTGCAGCAGCTTCTTGCTGGCGCTGTTGAACGTATTGAGCGAATAACGCGTCAAAGTTCACTGGAGCAAGGTTAAGCTGTGGGAACGTACCACGAGAAACTAAGTTACCTACTGTTTCACGTGCGTATGGGAATAAAACGTTAGGGCAGTATGCACCTAAAGAGTGAGCCAATTGCTGCTCAGTTAAACCAGTGATAGAGAAAATACCAGCTTGTTGTACTTCACATAAGAAAGCGGTTTCGTCGCCATTTTGTGCAGTGACGGTTAACGAAAGAACAACTTCATACACGTCGTCAGAAAGTTTGTTGCTACGAGTATCAAGATCTAGCTTAACTTCTGGGTTCCATTCTTTTTGGAAAACAGCTGGGCTGTTTGGCGTTTCAAATGAAACATCTTTAGTGAATACGCGTTGAATGTTGAATTGTGGTGCTTGTTCTTCGTTGTTTGCTACTTCAGCCATGATTTCCTACCTTCAAATGTGTTTTAGCTCTTCTGTGAGGCTAATTTTAAATTTGGGCTTTTATTCCTAAAACCTAGCCAAAGCCTAGATATTAGTCCATCCCGATTAAAGTTGATCTAACTAGTTAACAAAACGCCTTAAAGCCCTTTATACAAGTAGGATCTTGTTGGACCCGCTAACATTCATTAGCAAGTCGCTGGATATATTTACTTCTTACCTTTTACTGTTGGTAAGTTTGCAGCAGTCCAGTCGCCCATACCGCCTTTTAAGTTGCTGACATTTTCAAAGCCTTGTGTAACAAGAAGTTGAGCTGCTTGCGCAGATGTCATTCCAGCATTACATACTGTAATAATGGGACTGCTTTTATACTTTTCAAGGGCAGTGGCTTTATTATTTTTAATTTCAGACAAAGGCACGTTTAACGCATCTACGATATGCCCTTTACGGAACTCTTCTTGCGAACGAACATCAATCACTTTACCGCCTTGCTTGTTCATCAGCATGGTCAATTCTTGTGTGTTGACGTTGATAACTTTAGATGTTGCTGTCTTAATTGTCGTCACAACTACAGCGATGAACAAACCAACCCAAGCGATACTTAAAACTGGGTTCGCCTGAAAAAATTCAATATATTCTTGCATCTTCTCTGCCTACTTTTAGATTGGCTAAAATTAATAAGCCACAGAGTATACCGACTGCGTCTTTATAATGCAGCAAGTTCACGCTTAATCATCACCGATGGGGGCTTATTAGTGACACTTTACACATTAAAGGTTGCATAAAATTAACAAGCCAGCGCCAAAATCATGATGATTTCGCTTTCATTGCAAAAAATTCATCTTGGCTAACCGGTATACCAGCTCCGATATTGCTATATAAATCGGCATGAAGAACAGGCTATATAAGGTAAATATCTTTTTCAGCGCCAGCATAAGTAGTAATATCCATATCAATTAAATTTTACTTTCTCATAAACTTTACACTTTAACTTTAAAAATAGAGGTACTTCCATGGCGACTCAAAAGCGTCCACTGGCATTACTTATCTTAGATGGCTGGGGCTACCGTGAAAATACGCATAATAATGCGATTTATCATGCCAACACCCCAGTTCTAGATAAACTTAATGCTACTTACCCCCATAGCCTGATTTCTGGTTCAGGTATGGATGTTGGCCTACCTGACGGTCAAATGGGTAATTCAGAAGTCGGCCATATCAATATTGGTTCTGGCCGCATTGTCTATCAAGAGCTGACTCGTATCAGTAAGTCTATTGCTGACAATGAGTTTGCACAAAACACTGCACTGTGCGAATCCATTGATAAAGCCATCAGTAAAGATGGCGCTGTGCATATCATGGGGTTAATGTCGCCAGGTGGTGTACATAGCCATGAAGAGCATATTGAAGCTATGTGTCGTATGGCTGTAGAGCGTGGTGCCACAAAAGTGTACTTGCATGCATTTTTAGATGGCCGTGATACGCCTCCACGCAGCGCTAAAGGCTCACTAGAGCACTTTGACGAACTGTTTAAATCTCTAGGTCACGGTAAAATAGCCTCACTACTTGGTCGCTATTATGCAATGGACCGTGATAACCGCTGGGATCGTGTTGAGAAGGCTTATAACCTTATCACCCAAGGCCAAGCTGAATTTAACTTCTCAAGTGCTGTCGATGCATTAGAGGCGGCATATGAGCGTGATGAAAACGATGAGTTTGTAGCTGCTACGACCATCGGTGATACTGTGTCATTAGAAGACAATGACGCACTGATATTTATGAATTTCCGTGCTGACCGAGCTCGCCAAATCACTCGCAGTTTTGTTAATGCCGATTTTGACGGTTTTAAGCGCCAGGTCACGCCTAGTGTGAACTTTGTCATGTTGACGAACTATGCCAACGACATTAAAGCTCCCGTCGCTTTCCCATCTACTGACTTAGTAAATACCTTAGGTGAAACATTACAAAACCTAGGCAAGACTCAGTTACGTATATCTGAAACCGAAAAATATGCTCACGTAACATTTTTCTTTAATGGCGGCAAAGAGCAGCCATTTGAAGGTGAAAGCCGCGAGTTAATTAAGTCTCCTGACGTAGCAACTTACGATCTTCAACCAGAGATGAACTCAACTGAACTAACCGATAAATTGGTTGCTGCAATTGAGTCTAACGAGTTTGATGTCATCATATGTAACTACCCTAATGGCGATATGGTTGGTCATACTGGCAACTTCAATGCTGCAGTAAAAGCATGTGAAGCGGTTGATACTTGTATTGGCCGAGTTGTTGATGCATTACAAAAAGTTGGCGGCGAATGCTTAATTACAGCCGATCATGGTAATGCTGAGCAAATGACTGATGAAACCACAGGCCAAGCACATACTGCTCACACAAGTGAGTTAGTGCCATTTATCTACGTCGGTCGTGACGCGACAATTGAAGATGGTGGCCGATTGAGCGATATCGCGCCAACTATGTTAACCTTGATGGAACAAGACGTGCCATCAGAAATGACAGGCCGCTCAATTATTAATCTCAAAGAGTAAATAGCCACTCGTGAATAGACGACAACTGTTCAAAGCCAGCATATTTGCTGGCTTTCTGATAATTTCATCATCAGTTCAAAGTGCCGATCTGAATAAGCGTCAGTCAGAGCTTAAAGCCATTCAAGCGCAGATCAATCAACAACAAAACTCTTTGAAAGACACCAGTCGTCAACGAGAAAAGCTCATCTCGCTGCTTAAGCGTGATGAGCAAGCTATTTCAAATGCAGCTCAAAAAGTCAATCAAACCCAATCTTCACTAACTCAAGTTAACAGTAAACTTAGTGAGTTAGAGACTGAAACGATTCAATTAGACAAGCGACGAGCTACGCAACAAAAAACCTTATCAAAGCAATTATCTAGTGCCTATTTAGCTGGTAATCATGACTACTCAAAAATGATGTTAAACCAACAAAACCCTGCGACTGTTGAACGTATGCTGGCTTACTATCAGTACCTTAATAATGCTCGAATTAAAGCCATTACAGATTTAAAGGCGACCATAGAGCAATTAGACACAGTCAAGCAGCAGCAAGTCACAGAACAACAAAAGCTTAATTCACTTATTATTGAGCAAAAGCAACAAGCTGAACAACTGAGTAAAGAGCAAAGCCAACGTAAACAAACGTTGGCACAAATTCAGCGAACCTTAACGAGTAAAGGGGCTGAACTTGAGCAAATGCAAATCGAAGAAGCCAGCTTAAAGCGGCTTATCGAGCAAGCGTTACTTGCAGCTAAAGACAATCCTGAAATGGACGGGCTTGCTAAACGACGAGGCAAATTAAACTGGCCTACTAAAGGGCATTTAGCATCTAAATTTGGCAGTCGCCGCTCAGGGCAAATACGCTGGAAAGGCGTCGTTATCGCTGCACCAGAAGGACGCAGTATTACCGCTGTTGCGCCAGGTACCGTCATTTATGCTGATTGGCTACGTGGTTTTGGCATGGTCATGGTTGTCGATCATGGTGAAGGCTACATGAGCCTGTACGGTCACGCTCAAGCACTATTAATTCAGCCTGGAGAAACTGTACAGAAAGGAGAATCTATTGCTCTTGTCGGGAGTTCAGGCGGACAGACAGAATCTGGCCTATACTTTGAAATACGACACAAAGGGCAAGCCGTTAACCCAGCGAAATATTGTCGATAAACAACTGGCTAGGAAGCCTAACTCGCTGAACTAACCGACGCCCTGTATGTACCTTGACGGTATTAAGGGGCTGTTATGATGCAATTTGCACGCTATTTCTTATGTTTTTTCTTGGGTATTTCGGTTGCGCTTTCGATGAGCTTGTCTAGCTCTGAGCAACATTATAAATCAGATTCTGAGTACAGCTACAGCCTGCTACTTGATGTGATAGATACCATCCACACTTATTACTTTAATGACGTCAATCGCGAACAACTGATCGAGTTTGCCATTGATGGCATTTTTACAAATCTCGACCCATATTCAGGCTTTTTAGACGCTAACGATTACCAAAGCATCAATGACAATAATAGTGGCCAATACTTTGGATACGGTTTCGAAGTGGCCACCGATGATGACCAAATCACGATTATTACTCCTTACCCTAACTCTCCTGCAGCTAGAGCCAACTTGCAGCCTGGTGATAAAGTACTGCAGCTAAACGATACTGTCATAGACAGTGCGAATTTAACTGATGTGCTAATGGATATTAAACAAAACAGCAACGCCAAACAGACCATTAATTTAACCATCGAGCGTGAAGAAAATGCGCCGTTCGAGTTGTCACTTAACCCTGAACTTATTCATATAGAATCTATCAATGCCAAAATACTCAAAGGTAATATTGGTTATATCCAATTGAACTCATTTCAAGAAGATGCAACAAGCGCCATCATTAGACAATCTAAACTTTGGAAGGACATTGAGTTAACAGGGCTTATTCTGGATGTGCGTAATAATCCTGGTGGATTATTAGGACAGGCCATCAGTATCGCTGACTTGTTTTTACAAAATGGGCTCATTGTTTCTACCGAAGGAAGATTTTTTGATGCCAACGAAGTGTATTACGCATCCCAGCCAGCCATTTTTAAGCACGTTCCTATGGTGGTATTAATTAATAAGGGTTCAGCATCTGCATCAGAAGTGCTTGCTGCGGCACTACAAGAAAATAACCGCGCAACTTTAGTCGGCGAAACAAGTTTTGGTAAAGGCACAGTACAAAGCCTGATCCCTATGTTAGAAATGGGGAATGCTATTAAACTCACCATCGCCAAATATAGTACGCCAGATGGTAATGATATCCACAGCAAAGGAATTGAACCTGACATCAAAATTTCTAACGAAGCTATTCTAAATTCTGAATATCTGGATATAATTGAGCAATCAACTGCGCAATATGATGAGCCACAGGATGGCCAGATTTCTTCAGCTATTGCATGGATAACAACACATAACTAAAAAGCAGACTCAGTGCGCTACTTATTTTTTTATTAACGTTACTTTTTATTGGTCCAGTTCAAGCAGTCAACATAGCAATCATCATTGACGATATCGGTTATCGTCAATCAGATGAGGCCGTGTTGTCACTACCAAATAGCGTGACACTGTCAGTATTACCTCATACACCATTAGGTCAAAAACTTGCCGAGCAAGGACATCATCAAGGAAAAGAAATCATGCTGCATATTCCTATGCAGGCCTTGAACGGTAAAAAACTGGGTAATGGTGGACTTACTAATCAAATGAGCGAACAACAACTCAAACAAGAGTTAACGGCATCGCTTGCCAATATCCCATATGCCAAAGGTGCAAATAACCATATGGGCAGCTTGCTAACTCAGTTAGACAACCCGATGAACTGGTTAATGGAAAGCCTAAAACAGAAACAGCTTTATTTTGTCGATAGTGTGACTACACGTTACAGCAAAGCCAGTAGTAAGGCTGAGAAACACGGTGTTCCACTGCTACGTAGAGAGATATTCTTAGATAACGATGTCAGTGAAGTTGCACTTGAAAAGCAATTTTCACAAATCATTGAGAAAGCAAAACAGCAAGGAAGTCTAGTTGTTATAGCGCACCCTTATCCTGAAACAGTACGCTTTTTAAATCAAAACTTACATCGATTAGAAGCAAAAGGCATTAACCTAGTTCATACATCGACATTACTGCCTGTCACAATGGCAAAAAGCGAGGGGGCTAGCTCAACTCAAGTACTGAGATAGAGAGATCAGGTAACGTCTCAAGTAATTCATCTGCATTTGCGACAATGTCAGCCAACGTTGATTCAGCAAGCACCGCCATATAAGCCGCTACCGCTTTAGCCAATATACCTTTTAAGCTACATGCCGGCGTGAATCGGCAATAAGGCTCAGTGCAATTAACTGGCGCTAATGACGGCTCTAATTCACCGACCAATTTAGCTAAATTAATGTCAGCTGGCGCCACTGCCAATTTAAATCCGCCACTCTTACCACGTATGGTTTGGATGTAGCCAAGCTTACCTAAATGATGAATAATCTTCGCAACATGGTTTGAAGATAACTCAAACACCGTAGTCACTTCCGCAATACGAAATAATGTCTCTCTTTTTGGCTGTGCAGCAAGGTACATTAGAATACGAATGCCATAATCAGTATAGCGAGTTAGTTGCATGAGTTAGTTCCAACATTTAAATACATAATCAACAAGTGGATGATTCAAGATCAGTAATCAACCAAAGCGCTTGTTCATTTGACGTACTACACACATCGATTGTGGCAGTAAAATCCGAGCATACTTTAGGTCTAGAGGGGTCGCCGAACAGTTTACAAAGGTTGTCATCATTTAACTGAATACAACGTTCTCCAGCAGGTTTACCATCTGGCATTCCTGGAATTGGGCTTGTAATAGAAGGTGCGATGCAGCAAGCACCACAACCAAGACGGCAGTCCATAAAAGTACCTAAGTGTTAAAGCAGCAATATATCTTACTAATGGCTAATATAGAATCATCTTTTCTATAAAACGCACTCAAAATACATCTTTAAGTAAAAAATGAGAGTTACGTAGAAATTATAACCTGATATTCAATGCATTGTGATGGCGCTATATGGCGTTAACTATCAATGATGTTTCTGTTAGTTAAGCTATATGCGAAAAAGTGGCACGACACAATAGCCCGTTATTAAGCTAACAAGAACAAACGATGACAGCATTCAATTAAAGCGTAATAGAATTTAAGTTTAACGCAGCACGTAAATTTCGACTCAAAACGAAAAAAGCCTCTACATTGCTGTAGAGGCTTTCGTCTTTATGTTGGCGGAGCGGACGGGACTCGAACCCGCGACCCCCGGCGTGACAGGCCGGTATTCTAACCAACTGAACTACCGCTCCTTTAGCAAGATGCTTACGCGTAATGCTAAATGCTTTTTAAGTCGCTAACTTGTCAAAGTTAGTAGACTCGCTTTATCGTGATAAAGCTACTCTTTCGAGTAAATTAGGCGCTTGGCGATGACCTACTTTCACATGGGGAGACCCCACACTATCATCGGCGCGATTGCGTTTCACTACTGAGTTCGGGATGGGATCAGGTGGGACCACAATGCTATTGTCACCAAGCAAATTCGGGTGTTAATCGCTTATCGCAATTAACTAAATTCGGAAAGCTGTTTGAGTTTTCTACTTTATTAAGCGCTTTATATTCTTCACTAAGTCTTACCTTCACAGTAAGTAATAAATCTAGTTACCATCAACTCAGATAAAAACTCATCTGGGTTGTATGGTTAAGCCTCACGAGTCATTAGTACAGGTTAGCTCAACGCCTCACAACGCTTACACACCCTGCCTATCAACGTCCTAGTCTCGAACGGCTCTTTAGAGGAATTAAATTCCTAGGGATGACTCATCTTAGGACTCGCTTCCCGCTTAGATGCTTTCAGCGGTTATCGATTCCGAACGTAGCTACCGGGCAATGCTATTGGCATAACAACCCGAACACCAGCGGTTCGTCCACTCCGGTCCTCTCGTACTAGGAGCAGCTTCCTTCAATCATCCAACGCCCACGGCGAGATAGGGACCGAACTGTCTCACGACGTTCTGAACCCAGCTCGCGTACCACTTTAAATGGCGAACAGCCATACCCTTGGGACCGACTTCAGCCCCAGGATGTGATGAGCCGACATCGAGGTGCCAAACACCGCCGTCGATATGAACTCTTGGGCGGTATCAGCCTGTTATCCCCGGAGTACCTTTTATCCGTTGAGCGATGGCCCTTCCATACAGAACCACCGGATCACTATGACCTACTTTCGTACCTGCTCGACGTGTATGTCTCGCAGTTAAGCTGGCTTATGCCATTGCACTAACCGTACGATGTCCGACCGTACTTAGCCAACCTTCGTGCTCCTCCGTTACTCTTTGGGAGGAGACCGCCCCAGTCAAACTACCCACCAGGCACTGTCCCGAACCCCGATTAGGGGCCGCGGTTAGAACATCAAAACTACAAGGGTGGTATTTCAAGATTGACTCCACTCCATCTAGCGATTGAGCTTCAAAGTCTCCCACCTATCCTACACATGTAGGTTCAATGTTCAGTGCCAAGCTATAGTAAAGGTTCACGGGGTCTTTCCGTCTAGCCGCGGGTATACGGCATCTTCACCGCAATTTCAACTTCACTGAGTCTCGGCTGGAGACAGCGTGGCCATCATTACGCCATTCGTGCAGGTCGGAACTTACCCGACAAGGAATTTCGCTACCTTAGGACCGTTATAGTTACGGCCGCCGTTTACTTGGGCTTCGATCATGAGCTTCTCCGAAGATAACCCAATCAATTAACCTTCAAGCACCGGGCAGGCGTCATACCGTATACGTCATCTTGCGATTTTGCACAGTACTGTGTTTTTGATAAACAGTTGCAGCCACCTGGTATCTGCGACTCCCAACAGCTTAGAGAGCAAGTCTCATCACCGTCAGGAGCGTACCTTCTCCCGAAGTTACGGTACCATTTTGCCTAGTTCCTTCAGCCGAGTTCTCTCAAGCGCCTTGGTATTCTCTACCCGACCACCTGTGTCGGTTTGGGGTACGATTCCTACTAACCTGAAGCTTAGAAGATTTTCCTGGAAGCATGGCATCAACTACTTCACCGCCTTAGCGGCTCGTCATCAGCTCTCAGCCTAATGTTCACCCGGATTTGCCTAAGTGAACAGCCTACAACCTTAAACGCGGACAACCAACGCCGCGCTAGCCTAGCCTTCTCCGTCTCTCCATCGCAGTTAGCAAAAGTACAGGAATATTGACCTGTTTCCCATCGACTACGCCTTTCAGCCTCGCCTTAGGGGTCGACTCACCCTGCCCCGATTAACGTTGGACAGGAACCCTTGGTCTTTCGGCGTGGGGTTTTTCACCCCCATTATCGTTACTCATGTCAGCATTCGCACTTCTGATACGTCCAGTGTGGGTTACCCCTTCACCTTCAACCGCTTACAGAACGCTCCTCTACCGCTTGCTCCTAAGAGCAAACCCATAGCTTCGGTGTATTGCTTAGCCCCGTTAAATCTTCCGCGCAGGCCGACTCGACTAGTGAGCTATTACGCTTTCTTTAAATGATGGCTGCTTCTAAGCCAACATCCTAGCTGTCTAAGCCTTCCCACATCGTTTCCCACTTAGCAATAACTTTGGGACCTTAGCTGATGGTCTGGGTTGTTTCCCTTTTGACGACGGACGTTAGCACCCGCCGTCTGTCTCCCGAGTAGTACTCACTGGTATTCGGAGTTTGCAAAGGGTTGGTAAGTCGGGATGACCCCCTAGCCTTAACAGTGCTCTACCCCCAGTGGTATTCGCTCGAGGCGCTACCTAAATAGCTTTCGAGGAGAACCAGATATCTCCGAGTTTGATTGGCCTTTCACCCCCAGCCACAAGTCATCCGCTAATTTTTCAACATTAGTCGGTTCGGTCCTCCAGTTGATGTTACTCAACCTTCAACCTGCCCATGGCTAGATCACTCGGTTTCGGGTCTACGCCTTGCAACTAAACGCGCAGTTAACACTCGGTTTCCCTACGGCTCCGCTATTCGCTTAACCTCGCTACAAAACGTAAGTCGCTGACCCATTATACAAAAGGTACGCAGTCACGGTCTCAAGAACCGCTCCCACTGCTTGTACGTATACGGTTTCAGGTTCTATTTCACTCCCCTCACAGGGGTTCTTTTCGCCTTTCCCTCACGGTACTGGTTCACTATCGGTCAGTCAGGAGTATTTAGCCTTGGAGGATGGTCCCCCCATATTCAAACAGGATGTCACGTGTCCCGCCTTACTCGATTTCATCTATGGTTAGTTTTCGTGTACGGGGCTATCACCCTGTGCCGCTGTGCTTTCCAACACATTCCACTAACACCCCATAGACTTAAGGGCTAATCCCCGTTCGCTCGCCGCTACTAGGGGAATCTCGGTTGATTTCTTTTCCTTCGGGTACTTAGATGTTTCAGTTCCCCGAGTTCGCCTCATACAGCTATGTATTCACTGTATGATGACCACTTATGTGGCCGGGTTTCCCCATTCGGACATCGTTAGCTCAAATGCTTGTTACTAGCTCGCCAACGCTTTTCGCAAGTTACTACGTCCTTCATCGCCTCTGACTGCCAAGGCATCCACCGTATACGCTTAGTCACTTAACCATACAACCCAAATAAGTTTCAAAGAAACTCAAGTTGTACCGTAACTAGCTGGTTTATTACATAATTTGCATGTGAATTAACACTACACAAATTCGCCTTAGTTTTAGAATATTCAAGACACTTAATAAAGTGTTTTGAGAACTCAATGTATTACTAAAAAGGGATTAACTTCCCAGTAATACGATTTGTAATTAATACAACGACAGACATCATCGTATTAAATACTATCAGCTTTCCAAATTGTTAAAGAACAATGCTAACCGGCTGGCGGCGCATTTCGCTCAACTCCATAAAGGAGTAACAAGCAATCTGTGTGAACACTCAACAAACATCAAGTTAGTCGTATAGGTAAGGAGGTGATCCAGCCCCAGGTTCCCCTAGGGCTACCTTGTTACGACTTCACCCCAGTCATGAACCACACCGTGGTAAACGTCCTCCCGAAGGTTAGACTATCTACTTCTGGTGCAGCCCACTCCCATGGTGTGACGGGCGGTGTGTACAAGGCCCGGGAACGTATTCACCGTAGCATTCTGATCTACGATTACTAGCGATTCCGACTTCATGGAGTCGAGTTGCAGACTCCAATCCGGACTACGACGAGCTTTATGAGATTAGCTAGACCTTGCGGCTTTGCAACCCTCTGTACTCGCCATTGTAGCACGTGTGTAGCCCTACTCGTAAGGGCCATGATGACTTGACGTCGTCCCCACCTTCCTCCGGTTTATCACCGGCAGTCTCCCTAGAGTTCCCGCCATTACGCGCTGGCAAATAAGGATAGGGGTTGCGCTCGTTGCGGGACTTAACCCAACATTTCACAACACGAGCTGACGACAGCCATGCAGCACCTGTCTCAGAGTTCCCGAAGGCACCAATCCATCTCTGGAAAGTTCTCTGGATGTCAAGAGTAGGTAAGGTTCTTCGCGTTGCATCGAATTAAACCACATGCTCCACCGCTTGTGCGGGCCCCCGTCAATTCATTTGAGTTTTAACCTTGCGGCCGTACTCCCCAGGCGGTCTACTTAATGCGTTAGCTTGGGAGCCCAGTGCTCAAGGCACCAAACTCCGAGTAGACATCGTTTACGGCGTGGACTACCAGGGTATCTAATCCTGTTTGCTCCCCACGCTTTCGTACATGAGCGTCAGTCTTTGTCCAGGGGGCCGCCTTCGCCACCGGTATTCCTTCAGATCTCTACGCATTTCACCGCTACACCTGAAATTCTACCCCCTCTACAAGACTCTAGTTCACCAGTTCCAAATGCAATTCCCAGGTTGAGCCCGGGGATTTCACATCTGGCTTAATGAACCGCCTGCGTACGCTTTACGCCCAGTAATTCCGATTAACGCTTGGACCCCTCGTATTACCGCGGCTGCTGGCACGAAGTTAGCCGGTCCTTCTTCTGTAGGTAACGTCACAGTAACAACGTATTAAGCTGCTACCTTTCCTCCCTACTGAAAGTGCTTTACAACCCGAAGGCCTTCTTCACACACGCGGCATGGCTGCATCAGGGTTTCCCCCATTGTGCAATATTCCCCACTGCTGCCTCCCGTAGGAGTCTGGGCCGTGTCTCAGTCCCAGTGTGGCTGATCATCCTCTCAGAACAGCTAGGGATCGTCGCCTTGGTAAGCCATTACCTTACCAACTAGCTAATCCCACCTAGGTTCATCCAATCGCGAAAGGCCCGAAGGTCCCCTCCTTTCCCCCGTAGGGCGTATGCGGTATTAGCAGTCGTTTCCAACTGTTATCCCCCTCGACTGGGCAGATCCCTAGGCATTACTCACCCGTCCGCCGCTCGTCAGCAAAGTAGCAAGCTACTTTCTGTTACCGCTCGACTTGCATGTGTTAGGCCTGCCGCCAGCGTTCAATCTGAGCCATGATCAAACTCTTCAATTAAAGTTTTTTGAGACTAAGTCTCGGCTCAATGAATTCTGATTACATTATGCAGACTCGGAAGAATCTACATCCTGTTTGTTACATATTGCTATGAACACTCATCGTTACATTGATAATAATTTTGATTGCTGCATTCTTTACGAGAAAGAGTGAGCAATTTCGATTAACTCAACACCTGTGAGTGTCCACACAGATTTACTTGTTTGATTGTTAAAGAGCGTGATATCAATTTTTCAGATATCGCCGTAAGACGCTAGGTCGTTGGCTTGAGGAGGCGTATTCTACACTTCCCGTTGTTGGCGTCAAGCGTTTTTTAAACTAATTTAAAAACTCTTTTCTGCCCGTTAATTAGTAGGTTTAAAAACCGTTCCAATTAACCCTGATACGTTGAGCCTGTTGGCCTGTCGCCGTGTCAGTGGATGCGCATTATAGGGAGATTCTGAATCAGCGCAAGGGCTTTTTTAAAGATTATTCACTTTTACTGTTCGCTTGCTGAGAATTTAAACTAATCAGCTATTTTTTATGCTTTTTTAGCAGCAAACATGGCCTTTTAGCCCTTATACTTAAGCTAATTACATTTATTAGGGATTTTTATATGTTTAGCTCAATTCGTTCTTACCAAGGAATCCACCCTAAATTGGCAGATAATGTCTATATAGATAGTGCAGCAGTTATCGTTGGTGATATTACACTCGATCATGATGCGAGTATTTGGCCAATGGTCGCCGCGCGTGGTGATGTGAATATAATTAAAATAGGTAAGCGCAGTAATGTTCAAGATGGCAGTGTTTTACATGTAACGCGAAAATCACCAACAAACCCGGAAGGTAATCCACTGTTAATCGGTGATGATGTCACTATTGGTCATAAAGCAATGCTTCATGGTTGTACCGTTGGAAATCGTGTGCTGGTAGGAATGGGAGCTATTATTCTTGATGGAGCCATCATTGAGGATGATGTGATATTAGGTGCTGGGTCATTAGTTCCACCAGGTAAAGTATTACAAAGTGGCTTTTTATATGTTGGCAGTCCTTGTAAGCAGGTACGCCCATTAACTGAAAAAGAATTGGCATTCTTACCACAGTCAGCAGATAACTATGTCAGATTGAAAAATGAATACTTGGTCGATTTACAACAATCGAGTTAAACAGATTCTATGTTCATTTCATTATAGTTGAATCATACCTTGCTCATCGAATGCTTCAGATTCGATGAGCTCTTCTGCTAAATCTTCAATGTCGAATCTGATTTGCTCGAAAGCAGCAAGCGCTTGCTGGCTATTTTCAATCTTTATTGCTGCCAGTTTCTCAATGGTTTCAGCCTTAATCATACAAGTAACATTCATACCTTGTACCTGTGCCACAAATGATAATTTCTGTTGTGCATCGTGCCAGTCAACAATATCAGTAAAGAGGATACTTTGATTCATCGTTATCAGCCTTATGATAATTGAGTCCGCAAAACTTGATGCACAGCTTGAGTCGATGGCATCACGCCGCGCCAAATATTAAAACTGTGTGCAGCTTGTCCAACTAACATACCGAGACCATCTGCTACTTTATTTGCACCTTGAGATAGCGCCCATTGATTAAAGAGCGTCACCTCAGCACCATAAGACATGTCATAGCATTGAGTGTTAGAGTCTATAATGCATGACGGTAACTTGATTAGCTCTCCGGCGAGTCCCGCTGAAGTTGAATTAATAATTAGATCAAAGGATGTGGCTAACTCTTCAATCGATTTAGCTTTAACATCTCCAAATTGATTAAATAAGTCTGCTAGTTTTTGAGCTTTACTACATGTACGGTTACATATTGTTAAACTGACACCTGCTTGTAATAGAGGCTTTATGCAACCTCTCGCTGCGCCACCTGCACCGACAAGCAAAACCTGCTTATTGGCAATATCACCAAAGTGCTGAATAACATCAGTCACTAACCCAACCCCATCTGTATTATCGCCTCGTATTTTTCCGCTGGGTAAATAGATGAGTGTATTGACTGCACCTGCAAGTTTGGCTAACTCACTTAATTCATCACAAGCAGCATAAGCTTGCTCTTTAAAAGGTGCGGTAACATTCGCACCTTTACCGCCATTAGCAAAAAAAGCCATTAATGATTGAGAGAATTGATCGACAGGTGCAAGAATGGCTTGATAGCTAATTGCTTGCTGAGTTTGTTTTGCAAACTCAGTATGTATAAATGGCGACTTACTTTGTGCGATTGGATTGCCAAATACAGCATACTTATCGATCATTAATATTCTCTCTTTCATTAACTCGTTTGGTTTATCTCATGTACCACTACTTAGTATAAGCTTGTGGCATTGAGGATTTTGTCATATAGCGATCACGCAATACATCTTGACGGCTTTCAGTACTTTGCTCTTCACCGCCAATCCACATTTTTTCAATATGGCTACTGTATTCAAATGGATCGCCGCTCCAAAGCACCATATCAGCAGGCATACCGACAGCAATACGCCCCGCTTCTAAGTGGAATGTATCTGCAACATTACTGGTTATCGCTGCCATAGCATCATCGTAATTCATGCCATTAGCAACCGCATTACCTGCGCTGTAACGTAATGCATAGTTATTGTGAGCATCACCCGGAGTGGCTAACACGACTTTGACGCCAGCTTTACTCAATTTGCCAGCGTTATCCAGTGAATTATGCAAAGAATCAAAACTTTCAGGTAAGTTTCGCATTGCATCCATAACCACAGGGATTTTGGCTTTAGCAATTTCATCTGCAAGTAACACAGCGTCAGCTGCTTGCAGTAATACTAAATCGATATTAAAACGCTGCTTGAGTTTAATCAGCTGCAAAATATCACTACCGCGATCGGCATAAGCAATAACAGGTTTGTCACCACTTAACACTGCATTGATGATTAACGCTTCTTTGCTTGGGGTTTTATCGGCGTCTTTATCAGATTTAGCGAGCGCTTTCTGACCTTCTTCTAATTTATTAATCAGATTCTGCATACCAATGATACGAGAGCCTTCGTGTTTTGCGCCTAATGACACAAACAAGGCTTGTTCAGTAGCGACAACACTGTCCCACTCACCGGTGAGAGTGACTTCAATTGTTTGCCCAGAAAATATGGTTTCACCGCCACCAGGAGCGACGATATTACGTGTTATGCCACCTTTTCGGGCGAATGGAATTGCAACACTTTTAGGGTTAAACGCTAAACTTGGATCAAACGTCATGTCAGCCGCTTTGTCATTAGTGTCTCGGGTCATTTTTTCCTGACCCACTTCGACTAAACCAAGCGGGTTCATCGCTCCAATAAAGCCAGGGGTTAAGATACCGCCTTTGGCATCGATAATAATATCTGCATTTACCACATCTGGGTTTAACTGGATGATTTTACCATCTTCTATAATGACAGAGGCATTGCTAAGCACACCCTGCTCAGTTGAGGTATAAATCTTGGCGTTGGTCACGGCAAGGGTATCGGCTTGTACTAACGCAGGCAGTAATCCAGCAAGCATTGAGATAGCAACGAGTGAATAATTAAAATGTTTCAATGTCTTGCTCCTTATTGTTGGCCTAGCATAAAGTCACTTTTTGCACGGTACGCATCATCTTGACGGTCAAATACCTTGGCGCCATCGATAAATACTTTATCGGCTTGAGCGTAAACACTGAATGGATTACCATTCCAAATGACAACATCGGCATTTTTGCCCGCTTCCAGTGAACCGGTTTTATCTGCAATTCCTAATGATTTAGCCGCATTTGAGGTGATCCAGCTAATAACATGCTCTTCTGTTAAGTTGAAACCATGCTGATTGGCGCTATACATGATTTTCGCTGTCTCTTGATTAAGACGTTGAATAGTGGTGCTTGAGTCAGAGTGCACTACCGCACACGAATTTTTGACAGCATCGACCATGGCAACGTTTTCAACGATCATGTCGTTAGCTTCCATTTTAAAGCCCCACCAATCAGGCCACATCGCAGCACAGTTACCATTCTCTGCCAGTAAATCGGCAATCTTGTAACCTTCAATTGCATGATGGAATGTACCTGAGTGGTAGTTAAATTCTTTACCTAAATCCACCATCATTGCCATTTCTTCTGCTTTATAACAATGGTTATGGATTAGGATCTCTCCTTCTAACACGCCTTTTAACGTGTCATAAGTCAAATCACGTTCAGGGGCTTTAGGGTTTAAACCTGCAGCATAATCGGCTTCGTATTTATCCCATGCTAGCTTATATTCATTCGCCTCAATAAAGGCTTGGCGGTAACCAGCCATATTGCCCATACGCGTCATTGGTGCAACAGTTTGCTTTCTGCCGTACGCGCCTTTAGGGTTTTCGCCACAAGCCATTTTTAAACCATAAGGAGCATCAGGAAACTTCATTCCTTGCATCGTGGTAGATGGCGTGTTTTTAAGTGTCACCCCACGACCACCAATTAAGTTCGCAGAGCCGGGCAAAATCTGAAGCGTGGTCACACCGCCTTCCCGGGCACGGTTAAAGGCAGGGTCTTGCGGCCAAACGCTGTGCTCAGCCCAAACTTCTGCAGTATTAGGATTAGTCACCTCATTGCCATCACTATGAGCGTCGGCACTTGGGCTTGGGTATACCCCTAAATGTGAATGCACATCAATAATACCTGGGGTAATCCACATATCGGTTGCATCAATAACAGTTGCGCCAGCAACTAACTCATCGGCAATGTTAGTACCAACAGCTTTAATCTTACCATCCACCATTAATACATTTGCTTGTTCAAGCTTTTCGCCTTTACCTGTTAATACTGTCGCATTAGTGAGTAACGTGGCACTGCGGGGCAAGGCTTGATATGTGCTTGGGTATGGATTTTTGTTAATCGTGACTTGAGGATCTTGCTTTTGGGTTTGATTACACCCAAGTAAAGCAACTGACACTGCAATGACCGTCATGGACGGCGCAAATTTGGACATGTTTTACTCCCTGTTATTATTGTTATTAACCGACACGGTATAATTTAACGAGGTTAAGCAGGGAAATACAGCCAATGCTTGATAAGATTTGTAGCAAAACATTAACAAAGTGTTACTTTTCGAATCATTCATACATACTGTCAGGTAAGAAATCCCGCTATAATCCAAAACTACTTTACTTAGCAAAGCTTAATAATGAATTGGTTTAAAAAACTTTTTGCCAGCAAACCACAAGCTGATGATAGAGATCCATCGCAGTCGAATGCCTACGATCT
Organism: Shewanella sp. ENK2; assembly: GCF_043568515.1. Lineage (NCBI taxonomy): Bacteria > Pseudomonadati > Pseudomonadota > Gammaproteobacteria > Alteromonadales > Shewanellaceae > Shewanella > Shewanella sp. ENK2. Next base: position 1,846,140 of record NZ_CP171406.1, read on the forward strand.
TATTGGCGGCGAAAAAACAATCCGCTTGATTGCCCATTATTTTTATCAACAAATGCAGCAACGACCAGATACTCAGTCATTGCTGAGCATCCATCGCGCACCTATTGCTGATTCAGAACAAAAACTATTTGAGTTTCTCAGCGGCTGGTTAGGCGGACCTCAGTTATATCAACAAAAGTACGGTCACCCAGCGTTAAGAGCTAGGCACATGCCGTTTGCCATTGATCAAGCGATGGTTGAACAATGGCTTATCTGTATGGAACAAGCCATTATCAAGGCAATAAAAAAGCCTGAACATCAACAAGTGATATTTCAGGCTATTTCAACTCTAGCTAACAACATGCGTAATAAAGACTAACTTTCGAGTTGTAACCAATCTTGTGGTTTAAGGTAGCGTTCGTACAATTCAGCCTCTTGCGAATCTTCTTCTGGCGTAAAGCCATACTCCCAACGCACCAGTGGTGGCATCGACATCAATATCGATTCGGTGCGACCACCAGTTTGCAAACCAAACAAGGTACCTCGGTCATATACTAAATTGAACTCAACATAGCGCCCACGGCGGTATAGCTGAAACTGGCGTTCATCATCGTTATATTCAAGTTCTTTATTTCGCTCGACAATAGGCGCATAAGCCGTTAAGAAACCACTGCCTACCGCTTGCATAAAGTCAAAGCTCTTTTCAAAGCCAGGCTCGTTTAGATCATCAAAAAATAATCCGCCAACACCGCGAGTTTCATTTCGGTGTGGTAAGAAAAAGTACTCGTCACACCATTTCTTATATTTTGGATAGACATCTTCACCAAATGGTGCGCAGATATCTGCCGCTGCTTGATGCCAAGAAACCACATCTTCTTCAAATGGGTAATATGGTGTTAAATCAAATCCTCCACCAAACCACCAAACAGGATCGGCACCTTCTTTATGGGCAATAAAGAAACGTACATTTGCATGCGTCGTCGGAATAAACGGATTATTAGGGTGAATGACTAACGATACCCCCATGGCCTCAAAACTGCGTCCAGCTAACTCTGGGCGATGTGCTGTCGCTGAAGCAGGCATGGCCGCTCCCATAACATGTGAGAAGTTTACCCCAGCTTGCTCAAACACTTTACCTTTAGTTAATACTCTACTGGTGCCGCCACCGCCTTCAGCACGCTCCCATGACTCGGCTTGAAAAGTTGCTTTACCATCCAAGGCTTCAAGACCTTCACAAATGCTTGCTTGAAGTGATAATAAATATTGTTTTACTACTGAGGCATCAGGTAGTGCCATATCAAAGTCCTTATTGTCCGTTACGTAATATTTTACCACTACGGGCATCAATAATTGTCGAAGGCTGGCGTTGTGAACCTAATTCACCCACGACCAGCGCTGTAATATCGTTAGAGAAAGTATGCTCAATTTCAGCAGCTGACATCGCGGGATCATGACCCGCAATATTGGCACTGCTTGATACAAAAGGCTTGTTAACGGTATCGCATAAAGCTCTGACTACTGGGTGCGAAGAAACACGAACAGCAATGGAATCAAATTGACCGCAAAGTAATTTACTAACGCCTGGCTTTATTGGCATCACAAAGGTAAATGGCCCAGGCCATTTGCTGAAAGCAAACTCAAGTTGGGCAGTGGTTAACTGTGACTCATCGATATAAGGTGCTAACTGTTGAAAGTCACTGGCAACCAGAATCAAGCCTTTTTGCCAAGGACGCTGTTTAATATCGAGGAGCTTTTGAATGGCATTAAGATTATCAGGATCGCAACCTAAGCCGTAAACAGCTTCTGTTGGATAGGCAATAACCCCACCTTGGGCATACACTTCAGCGACTTCAGATGCGTTCAACAGCTGCATAAAAAACCTTTAACCTATATAAATTAAAGACAAATTATACAGACTCTGTAGATATGAACAATTGCTGATATACGATTATGGTGAAGCAACGAGTTTACTTTTGGCAAACCCAAAATAAACATCCCGCCATTATATAGGCCGTTTATATTTACAACTTTTTTGTGGGCATTCTAATCGGCTACCTGCGGCGCCTTTGCGCTCAACAAGTATTCCAAAGTCACACTCTGGACAGGTTTCATTATGAGGCGGATAGTTCACTAGGTATTTGCATTTAGGGTACATATTACAAGCAAAGAAGGTTTTACCATAACGACTTGTTCGAGACTCTAAGTGACCTTTTTTACAATGAGGACAGCTAATCACTTCCGCTTCTGCATCATGATCATGTTTTTCGATATGTTTACACTCAGGGTAATTAGTACAACCGATAAAAATCCCGAATCGACCTGATTTGACAGCAAGTTCACTGCCACATTCTGGGCATTCTGAACCTTCGATGACCTGAGTTTCAATAGATTCATGTTGCACTAATGGTCGAGTAAAATCACATGTCGGGTAATTATTACAACCAACAAAGCCACCATGTTTACTGTTTTTAACTGATAATTCGCAGCCACACTTAGGGCAGAGTTCAAACTCTTTTTCTAAAGCATGTTCATGCACAGTAAATAATTGTTGATCAATTTTAGACATGTCGCTCTCAACTCAAACCATGACTGCAATAGAAAACTGCAGTCATAAGGCTATGATATAAATAACTCTCAAGACTAGTGTAGCAAATATCAAGATCAAAAAAGGAGGCTATGCCTCCCTTTTCATCACTTGGTCAAAACAATCGACTATTTAAGAGTGTAATCGGCCATCTGGCTGCTCAAAAATAAGATCTTCCATTTGCTCATAAGCGGATTCATTCCCTGGCACGTTAAATAGCACCATCAGAACAACCCATTTTAAATCTTCTAAAATCAAGCTCGTTTCATCAAGCGCCATCACTCGGTCAATCACCATCTCACGAGTCTCAACACTCAATACTTGGATTTGTTCTAAGAACAATAAAAAGCCTCGGCTTTCAACATCCAGTTTTGCCATTTCATCTTTTGTGTATATACGAAATGACTGTTGAGCATGATTACACAAGTAAGGCTTATCGCTTTCTTGCAAATCAGCTAAACGTTCTAACCACGATAAGGCTTTTAAAATATCAGCCTGATGGAACCCTGCTCGAGTTAGCTCTTTGGTAAGTTCATCTTCGTCAACTAATAGCTCAACTTCACTGTGAACATAGTTCTCAAAAAGATACATGAGGATATCAAACATGGTTATCTCCTCTCTAGTCTGACGTAACCACCAGGCACTTGCGCAACCCAGCCCTGCAATTCAAGTTCAAGCATTTCAACTAACACCAGATCTATCGACTTCCCGCTATGCTCAACTACCGAATCTAAACTGGTAGTCTCATAACCTACACTAGCTAACAGCGTAGAAAATGGCAAATTTGTTGTATTATCTTCTATATGGTGACGATTAGCGACATCTTCAAGGTGAAAGCTGATCATTGTGGACAATTCTTCAACAACATCAGCCGCACATTCAACCAATTTAGCCCCATTCTTTAACAAATCATGACAACCTTGACTGTATCCACCAGCCACTGAGCCTGGCACTGCAAACACTTCTCGGTTCTGCTCCATCGCCAGCCTAGCGGTAATAAGTGAGCCACTTTTACGCGTTGCCTCAACCACAATTGACCCTAATGATAAACCACTAATAATTCGATTACGTTTAGGAAAGTTTCCTGCAAACGGACCTATATTTGGCCAATACTCACTTATTACACAACCAGAGTCTTGTATTTGGTGATACAAATTACTGTGCCTTTTGGGGTAAATGCATTCTACCCCAGTGCCCAATACAGCCACCGTTACGCCTTGATGCCCTAGCGCCGCTTTATGAGCAGCGCCATCAATCCCTGTTGCCATACCGCTTGTAATAGAAAAGCCTAGACTTACAAGCTCACCAGCAAGTGAATTGGCAATGTTTAATCCACCTACTGATGCATTTCGACTGCCAACCATGCCAATAGATGGCAACAGCAAACTTTCTAACTGACCTTTCACAAAAAGCACTGAGGGAGGATCTGAGATTTGTTTCAGTAATGCAGGATATTCCGGATCGGAAAGGCACAGGATATGGTGGTTGGAGGATTGTTGCTGCCAATCCAGCGCGGCATCAACTTTATCAAAGTCTATCTGACATTGTGAAAGCAGCTTTGCCGATAGCGGCAAAGACTGCTTTTCGAACTCTAAACGTTGTCTTAATTCCTCAACATCCATTTGAGTTAATAATTGTTGAATCCGGGCGGGTCCTAGCCCGGATACTGCACAAACAACTAGCCAATCGACCAGCTTTTCAGAGATTTATTCGCCTCGTAAATCCGTTGTTTTTGGTGTAATTAACTTGTCGTCAATGCGAATAGGACGTTCATTTGCAACAATAATAGCCATACTGGTTTTTTCAAACACTTTGAAAACCATTAATTTGCCGTGGTAAACATCTGGCATGGTGTAAACGTCTTCATCTGAAACTTTCGCTTTTAAACTATCGTATGCGCTACGCTCCAGCGTTGATACAGGTAAGCCATCACCATTAATGACGATTTGCTCGCCATTGCGATATATCGCAAACACATGGCCTGTTTCAATGCTGTCTTGCTCACCTTTGTCTAAGTAAACAATATCCAACTTTCCGACTTCACGAATGTCCTTTTCTATAGCAATGACATTTGCTGGCACACCTTCTGGCGCAGCCTTAGGAATAAAATAAGCAGACATCAAGGCTTCATCTTCTACAGGCGCAACTTTAAAGCCAGCTTTTGATTCACGAAAATTACTCAACAGCTGAACCTTAGAAATGTTGCCAGACTCAGTCACACGACCACTTGCCGTTAAAATGATTTCTTGGCCCAAAGTATCGCTGGTTTCCTTATCAAGAAACTCACGCCCCTCTTGATATACAGCTAACTTTTGCCCTACGGGTAAATTCGCATTGATATATACAATATCATTCATCACATGGTGACGAGAATTTCTCTCACCATCTAAAATCATTGGTAAGCCTTCAAACCACTCAGGATCGACAACGCGGTTTTGTACCAAATACGGTTGAATGAGCGAAAGGTCAATCGCAGGGATCGGGCCACCTTTTGAACTAATACGCCCTTCTGGACCTTTTTTGATATGCTGTTTATGTACCAAGCGAGGTTGACCATCGATAAAGACAAGAGTCAGTCGATCACCTGGATAAATAAGATGTGGGTTAGCAATCTGCGGGTTAGCGCCCCATAATTTAGGCCAGCGCCAAGGGTCCTCTAGGAAAAATGCCGAGATATCCCAAAGAGTGTCACCTTTCTTAACGATGTAAGAATCGGGGTGCCCAGATTTTAATGTTAATGTATCTGCATTAACAAACAGTGTACTAAGTAACAAAAACGCGAGTAAAAATATCCGTTTCATGGTTCATTCCATGTGTTTAGCTCTTTATTAGAGCTTTTGCTGTTATTGATGGTCAGTAAGGATTAAAATTAACCCATTAACTTAGCCAGTATAGCTAACTGGCTGAAATTTGACAGACTTGTTAAGAGTTTATATATGCCATTATTAAAAGTTTTACGTTTTCCAGATGAAAGATTACGCACTGTAGCCAAGCCTGTCACCGATTTTGGTGACGCTCTACAGACTCAAATAGATAACATGCTTGAAACAATGTACGAAGAAAAAGGCATTGGTTTAGCAGCAACCCAAGTTGATTTCCACCAGCAATTAATTGTGATGGATTTACAAGACGATGTTGAACGCCCAACCATTTTCATTAATCCTGAAATCGTAGCGAAAAGCGGCGACTTTACGAATGAAGAAGGCTGTTTATCGGTACCTGGCGTTTACGCCAAAGTTGACCGTGCTGAATTTGTAACATTAAAAGCATTAGATCGTCACGGTGAAGAGTTCACTGTTGAAGCTGATGACCTGTTCGCTATTTGTCTGCAACATGAAATGGATCACTTACAAGGCAAACTATTTGTAGATTACTTGTCTAAAATGAAACGTGATCGCATTAAGAAAAAGCTTGAAAAAGAAGCGCGTTTAGCAGCTAAAGAAGCATAGGACTCCATTTGAAACCGTTAAATATTATCTTTGCTGGTACGCCAGACTTTGCCGCATTGCATCTGCAAGCACTTATTAATTCTGAGCATAATGTCATTGCAGTCTATTCTCAGCCGGACAGACCTGCTGGGCGAGGGAAAAAGTTACAAGCAAGTCCTGTAAAACAGCTTGCCGTAGCTAACAACATTCCTGTTTTTCAACCAGCATCATTACGTAAAGAAGACGCTCAAGCAGAATTAGCATCGCTTAACGCCGATATCATGGTCGTGGTTGCTTATGGTTTGATCTTACCCAAGATAGTATTAGATACGCCTAAACTAGGTTGTATTAACGTTCATGGCTCCATCCTACCTCGTTGGCGTGGTGCAGCACCTATTCAACGAGCGTTGTGGGCAGGTGACACTGAAACAGGTGTCACGATTATGCAGATGGACATCGGCTTAGATACGGGTGACATGTTATTAAAAACTTCGCTACCAATCGAAGATACTGATACTTCAGCCACTTTATACAGCAAACTTGCAGAGCAAGGTCCTCAAGCCTTAGTTCAAGCTTTAGTCGGTATCAGTGATGGTTCGATTACCGCTGAGAAACAAGATGAAGCATTAGCTAATTACGCAGAAAAGCTATCAAAAGAAGAAGCGCAGATTGATTGGCGTAAACCCGCCAAACAATTATGGCAAGAAATTCGTGCTTTTAACCCTTGGCCAGCAAGCCACTTCACTCATCAAGGCAATACGATAAAAGTTTGGCAGGCTCAATATACACTTGATAACGTTGCTGCAGAACCTGGCACCATTATCGACAGCACTAAACAAGGTATTACCGTTGCTACAGGTGAAGGAAGCCTGCAACTACAAGTCATGCAACTACCTGGGAAAAAACAAATGCCTGTCGCGGACATTTTAAATTCTCGTGCTGATTGGTTTAGCCAAGGCACTTGCTTTATTTGTCCTGAAGATAAAACAGAGGCAGCACAATAATGAATGTGAGAGCGCTAGCGGCAAAAGCCATTTTTAACGTACTAGAAAAAGGCATTTCATTATCGGTTGCCCTACCAGAGCAACAGCAGCATTTACAAAATGGCAAAGATAAAGCCTTATTGGCAGAACTTTGTTATGGCGTAATGCGTCAACTTCCTCAGCTAGATAAATGTGTTAGTGACTGCTTAAGTAAACCCTTTAAGGGAAAACAGCGTGTATTGCACCAGCTGTTATTGGTTGGTTGTTACCAGCTTTACTTTACTCGTATTCCTGCTCATGCAGCCATTTCAGAAACCGCTGAAGCCTGTCGTCAAATGAAGTTTGATGGTCTGGTCAAAGTCATTAATGGCGTGTTACGTAATATTCAGCGTAAAGAGGCACCCTTAAATACAGATAACGACACATTAAAATACAACACGCCAGCGTGGTTTATTAAGCGCCTTAAAAGTGCCTACCCAGATAATTGGGCGGATATTATTGAGCAAAGCCACCAGCGCCCACCTATGTGGCTTCGTAATAACCAATTATCTCAAGCTCGTGAAGAATATTTAGCACGATTAGCAGAGCAAGATATTGAAGCAACAGCTGGTGATAGTGATGACGCCATTTTGCTAGCAAGTCCAAAAGATGTCATGCAACTACCGAACTTTGCTGATGGCGCTGCATCGGTGCAAGACGGAGCAGCACAGTGGGCAGCAACCTTACTCGCACCAAAAGCCAATGAACTCATTCTTGATGCTTGTGCAGCCCCTGGCGGTAAAACCTGTCATACCCTAGAGTGCGAACCAAGTATTTCTATGGTTGCCGTCGACTTTGACGCAAAACGTCTCGAGCGAGTGCAACAAAATCTAGACAGACTGCAATTAAAAGCGCAAGTTATTCATGGTGATGCTGCAAATATTGACAGTTGGTGGTCAGGTGAGAAGTTTGATCGTATTTTATTAGATGCCCCTTGCTCAGCAACAGGGGTTATCCGTCGTCATCCTGATATTAAGTGGCTACGTAAAAATGCAGATATTGAAGAATTAGCACTATTACAGCAACAGATTATTGATCATTGTTGGAAGTGGTTAAAACCTGGCGGCACCATGCTATATGCCACTTGCTCTATCTTGCCTCAAGAAAATCGTCAGCAAATAGAGCAGTTTTTACAACGTACACCAGATGCAACGCTTGATCCGATTGCACAACAGCCATCTGCAGATGATATCGGCTGGCAGATTTTACCAGGACAAAACAATATGGACGGTTTTTATTACGCCCGTTTGATTAAAGCGATTTAAGCGTGTTATAGCAGGGATACCAGCACAGTAATGAAGATTATTATTTTAGGCGCAGGACAAGTCGGCGGTACCCTAGCCGAAAACCTTGTCGGTGAGAATAACGATATTACCCTTGTTGATAATGACCGTACTCGAGTTAAATATTTACAAGATAAGTTCGACTTACAAACGGTTATTGGCCACGGTGCTCACCCGAGCACCTTGAAAAAGGCCGGCGCAGAAGATGCTGATATGCTCATTGCTGTGACCAATAGTGATGAATGCAATATGGCAGCTTGTCATATTGCCTACAGCTTATTTGGTACCCCTACTAAAATCGCTCGTATCCGCTCAGAAGCCTATTTAGACCTTCAAGAAAAGCTCTTCATTAATACCGAAGTTAAAGGCAGTGATACCAAAACACGTGGTGGATTTGTCATTGATGAACTGATTGCACCAGAGCAACTCGTCACAGCTTATATTGAACGTTTGGTTCAGTACCCTGGAGCGCTACAAGTCCTTGAGTTTGCGAAAGGTAAGCTTAGCTTAGTTGCCGTAAAAGCCTATTACGGCGGTCCGTTAGTGGGGAATGCCCTTGCAGCTTTACGCGAACACATGCCGAATATTGATACCCGAGTTGCGGCTATTTTCCGCAAAGGCAATGCGATCATGCCACGAGGTACCACGATTATCGAAGCCGATGACGAAGTGTTTTTTGTCGCCGACACTCGACATGTCCGTGCCGTGATGAGCGAAATGCAAAAGCTGGATAACTCTTACCGCAACATCATGATTGCTGGTGGCGGTAATATTGGTTTAGGCCTAGCTAAACGTTTACAAAAAAATCATTCAGTAAAACTGATTGAACACAGTCTAGAGCGAGCAGAAAGCTTATCCGAGAAACTTGAAAACTGCACAGTATTCAATGGTGATGCCTCTGATCAAGAGCTACTCCTTGAAGAACATATTGATCAAACCGATGTGTTTATTGCCGTCACCAATGATGATGAAGCCAATATCATGTCGGCACTATTAGCAAAACGAATGGGCGCCAAAAAAGTCATGGTGCTTATTCAGCGTGAAGCCTATGTTGATATCGTTCAAGAAGCGAATATCGATATTGCCATCTCGCCACAACAAACCACCATTTCAGCCTTACTAACCCATATTCGTCAAGGCGACATTTGTAATGTGTATTCATTACGCCGTGGTGCTGCAGAAGCAATTGAAGCAATTGCTCATGGTAACTCATCAACCTCTAAAGTTGTCGGCAAGCAAATCAGCGACATCAAACTGCCACCCGGAACGACCATTGGCGCAATTGTGCGTAATGATGAAGTGATCATGGGCCACGATAAAACCATCATTGAAGAAGGAGATCATGTGATTTTATTCTTAGTGAATAAAAAATTCATTGGCGATGTAGAAAAGCTATTCCAACCGAGTGCGTTTTTCTTTTAACAGCCCATGCTGAATATTAAGCCGCTACTCTTTGTTGTTGGCATATTCCTGTCGATTCTCACCGGCTTTATGCTGGTGCCAATGGCTTTTGCATTGTTTTATCATGAAGAAACCATCGGCGACTTTATGATGTCCGGGTTATTTACTGGCCTAATTGCCATTTTATGTATTCAAAGTGGCCACAGTAGAAAAATCAACCTCAACATTCGTGATATGTTCTTTTTAACCACAGTCACATGGTTAATTGTCAGTTTGTTTGCCGCCTTACCTTTTACCCTTTATCACGGCATAAACTATACCGATGCCTTTTTTGAAACCATGTCAGGCATCACCACTACTGGCTCAACCGTATTATCCGGTCTTGATGACATGGACCACAGCATTTTAATTTGGCGTTCGCTCTTGCAGTGGCTTGGGGGGATAGGCTTTATTGTTATGGCTGTGGCCATTTTGCCGTTTTTAAATGTCGGTGGTATGCGATTATTTCGCACTGAATCATCAGACTGGGGCGATAAAGCGACTCCCCGTACTCAACACATGGCAAAACACCTATTCAAGGTTTACCTTGTGCTCACCGTTATATGTGCAATGGCATATCACACATCAGGAATGCACTGGTTTGAAGCCATTAACCATGCCATGACAACGCTTTCTACTGGCGGCTATTCCACATCAGATAGTTCGATGTCTTCATTTTCAGCTTCCGCGCACTGGATTGCGGTGGTCTTTATGGCGGCTGGGGGTTGCCTTTACTAATGTTTGTTCAATCCCTACAGCAACGGTCGATGAAAATTTGGGATGATGAACAAGTAAAAGGGTTCCTTAAATTTATTAGCTTTGTTTCTGTTAGCTTAGGTACTTGGCTTTGGTTTAGCGCCGATATGCCTTATTTAGATGCATTAAGATTAGCCAGCTTTAATGTGGTTTCAGTGGTCACCACAACGGGTTATGGTTTAACTGATTACCAAGCTTGGGGCGCCGTTGCCAGTTTAACTTTTTTGTTTTTAATGTTTGTCGGTAGTTGCTCAGGCTCCACCTCGGGCGGAATAAAAATATTTCGCTTTCAAATCTCTCTTAAAATAATGTATCAACAACTTACACAGCAGTTTCATCCTCAAGCAGTCATTAAAAAACGCTATAACAAACGCACCATAGATAACGATATTATTCGCTCAATTATGGCGTTTATAATGTTGTTTTTTCTGGTGATACTCTTATTAGCGATTACATTAGTGCTTTCAGGGTTAGATGTCGTAACCAGTATTACAGGCGCAATCACAGCAGTCACTAATGTCGGCCCAGGCCTTGGCCCTGTTATTGGGCCTGCGGGTAACTTTTCAAGCCTACCAGATATCGCTAAGTGGGCATTAGCATTTGGCATGCTTTTAGGCCGTTTAGAAATTATCACGGTAGCAGTGTTATTCGCCCCTAAGTTTTGGCGCTACTGATTAGTATAAAGTCAATAAAACAACCTAGCCTTCATTAAGACTTTGAGTCACGGTTGCCGTGTTATTCGCTCCTGATTTTTGGCGCTACTGATTAGTATAAAGCCAATAAAAAAACTTAATCTTTATTGAGGCTTTGAGTCACGGTTGCCGTGTTATTCGCTCCTGAGTTTGGCGCTACTGATTAGTATAAAGCCAATAAAAAAACTTAATCTTTATTGAGGCTTTAAAGTCACGGTTGCCGTGTTATTCGCTCCTGAGTTTGGCGCGACTGATTAGTATAAAGCCAATAAAAAAGCCTTAATTTTCATTAAGGCTTTAGAGTTGCATGACTCAATGTTAACTGACCGTCTCGCTAGCAATCAAACTGACAATATGGTCACCATAGACTTTGACATCATCCCAATCTGTATAATCAATCACACTTGTCGGATCAGTTGGTCCATCGGTCATCTTCATGATTAGACGAATCGCCAAACTGTCGTACCAAGTCCATGAAGGGTAATTGACTTTACCAGGGATGATTTTCACATCTTGTGGTTTCCAAGGTGAAAGTTCCATGAACTTTTGTAGGTATTTGTTGTTTTCAGGAATGCGTTTTTCAGGCTTGCGCGCCACTACGTTTACACAGAAAAAACTGTTCGGCTTGCTACTTAGCTCAGTTTGATAACGACTAACAAATTCAAATACCGACTTATGATATGAACCATAAAGCACACAAGCACCAAGTGCGATTGCATCATAGCTATTCCAATCAATATCAGCATGATTATTATCAAGAATATTAACGACATCGCACTGATGACCACTCAGAACAATTTGCTCAGCTATCGCGCGACTGATTTGGGCTGTATGCCCGCCTCTTGAGTAATAAATCACTAATGTTTTTGCCATTTGCACACCGATTGTTGCTCTATTGGAATATTATTGTGGCAAAAAAGGCGATTCAATCGTGCTCTTTGATCACAAATTAGAAACGTCTCATATAATTGAATGATAAAATTGAGATCTCGGTTAGCCAGCAGTATGATGCTAATGGTGTATCCATTTTACAAAAACATATGTGAGTAGCAGGTAGATAAATGTCTGAAAATATTGATTTAGATTCAATGCTAGGCAATGCCGAGATGGCAGCTAAATGGCTTAAAGCAATTGCCAATCCATATCGTTTAATGATTTTGTGTTTGTTGCTGGATAAAGAGCTAAGCGTGACAGAGCTTAATGAAACCGTGCCACTAAGCCAATCAGCCTTATCACAGCATTTAGCCGTCATTCGGGCTCAAGACCTAGTCAACACACGCAAAAGCTCTCAAAATGTCTATTACACTCTAAAAAACGCTGAAGTTACTGAGGTGATTTCCATTTTACACCGCTTGTATTGCGCCAAATAACACAACTCACAATGCAGGCTATTTCAGCACGCTTACTTGAGTGCTAAAAAGCCTTTTGCGAACTCATCGACCTTATGCCAATCCGTAAACTCATAGGTGCCAGAGGTATCTGTGGGGCCTTTGGTCATCCACATGATGAACCGAATCATAACTCTATCGATAGTGCGGTATTTAGGGTAATCGATTTTCCCAGCAAATACCCCTAACAACTTAGGCTGCCATTTGGTAAGCGTTAGGAATTTTTGCATATAAGGATTGGTGTCAGGGGTATTTTTTTCAGGTTTACGCGCCACAACATTGACCGTGAAAAAGCCACTTTTAGCTCGCTCAAGTTCGGTTTGATACTGGGTAATAAATTCAAATAACTGCGGGCGATGCTTACCATAACGAATACTAGCCCCAATTAATATCTTGTCAAAATCAGCGAGTCTGCCAGCCTGAGAAAGCGCATTGGCTTGAGCTAATGATACAAGTTCAACCTGTTCCCCAGCATTAACGACAACAGCCTTGATCGCTTCACAAATAGCACGAGTTTGACCGTCCACAGTGGAATAGATTATCAGATTGTTCGACATGTTTTTCCCTGTCATTGATGTGGTAAACCTAGTTCTTCCAGAATGTAGGCGTAAATAAGACCAGTAAAGTAAACACTTCCAGCCGCCCAAATAGCATTGCTAAAACCAATACCCATTTAGCGCCATCGGTAACACTCGCATAGTTACTCGCCACATCCCCCAAACCAGGTCCCAAATTATTGATACTCGCTGCCGTTGCACTAAATGCAGTAATGGCGTCCATATCCATTGCCATCAACAACACCATACAAATAACAAACACCAACGCATAAGCAGAGAAAAATCCCCACACCGCATCGACAACCCTATCAGGTAATGCTGACTTTCCTATTCGAATTGAATACATTGCCTTTGGATGGATTAAACGCTTCATTTCACGAGAGCCCTGAAGCAACAATAAAACAAAACGAATGACTTTCATCCCACCACCAGTAGAACCGGCACATCCGCCAATAAAGCTTGAGAAGATTAATAAGATAGGCAGAAATAAAGGCCAGGAATGAAAGCTCTCAGTGCCAAACCCTGCTGTGGTCGAGATAGACACCACTTGGAAGAAGGCATAATCTAAGGTTTGTTCTGGCGTGTCATAAATGCCAGAGCTATATAAGGTAGCAAAACAAATTGCTGTTAGTGTCAGCTGAATACCAATTAACGCTTTAAACTCAGCATCTCGAAAATAGACTTTAAAATTAATCCCTCGCCAGCTAAAAGCGGCAAAGTGCAAACTAAAGTTCACTGCAGCAATCAATAAGAAAACAGCACAAATTACGTTAATTAATGGGCTATCAAAGTAGCCAATACTGGCATCGTGAGTTGAGAATCCGCCAATCGCAATGGTCGAAAATGAATGACAAATGGCATCAAACGCCCCCATACCAGCAAAATAAAATGCTGTTGCACAAGCAACAGTAAGCAGCAGGTAGATGTACCATAATGCTTTAGCTGTTTCTGCAATTCTGGGTTTCATTTTACTGTCTTTTACAGGGCCTGGAATTTCAGCTTTATACAGCTGCATCCCACCAATTCCGAGTAAAGGCAAAATTGCGACAGCTAGTACAATGATACCCATGCCGCCCATCCATTGTAGTAGGTGCCGGTAGAATAAAATGGCTTTAGGCAAGTCATCAAGCCCCACAATCACGGTGGCACCTGTTGTTGTTAGCGCAGAAAAAGACTCAAAGAAGCTGTCAGTCCAACTTAGATTAGGTTCGGTTGAAAATATAAAGGGCAGCGCCCCAATTGACCCCAGTACCGTCCAAAACATCACAACAATCAAAAAGCCTTCACGAGTACGTAAATCCCCTTTTTGTCTGCGGTTGGGGTACCACAATAAAAACCCGAGAAATAAACTCACGCAAAATGCCTGAATAAAAGCAGTACCGCCACCATCTTTATAAAGAATGGCAACCAATGCTGGCGGCAACATAGTGATAGAAAATAATCCCATCAATAGGCCGGTTATTCTAATAATTGTTTTATATTGCATGGATTACTTTTGCACTAGTTTGCATAGTATTGGTTCTTAATTGCACTTATTATTCTGCTGGTAACGTTATATTCTGGCATACTTTTTAGCCCCATCAAACGTTAAACTTTGCTTTAAGCTGACCTTGGGTTTGTGTCGCTAATTCGCGATTAAACTCTTGATGAAAAACTTTGGCGATTTCAAACTCAATTTCAATCTCTGCCAAAAATGATTTATTGATGATAACCCCATCAAATTGATTTATCAGGTATTCAATATTATTGAGTTGCGAGTAACTGCAGATTAATGATGACCGGTAACGAATGTATTTGGTTTCGGTAGTTAGCTGGGTTAACCCCGATTTAATGCCGGAAGAATAAGCTCTAACCAATCCACCAACACCTAGCTTGGTTCCACCAAAATACCGAATAACAACCGCGCCTATTTCACCAATATCTGAACCTTGAAGCGTTGCTAACATAGGTCTACCAGCACTGCCTGCAGGTTCACCGTCATCACTACTGCCAATAGCAATGCTGTTAGAAGGATCAGCTGCCACATACGCATAACAATAATGGTTAGCACCAGGGTATTGCGCCTTGAGATTAGTAAGTGCACACTTAAGCGCAGTTTCACTACTGCAATGAAATAGTACAGTAATGAAACGGCTATGCTTTATATCTTCTTCAATCGTTAATGTTTGATTGGGAATTAAGTATTGTTCAGTCAACCAGTCCAAGCTCTCGAGTCATATTTTCATTACGATCTTGGTGAACAATAACATTATCTTCAATTCGAATACCGCCGAATGGTCGCAATTCATCAATCGTATTCCAATTTACTTGTGTATGGCGTTGATCGTTTTTTAGCTCCGCCAATAATGAATCAATAATGTAGATCCCCGGTTCAATGGTGAATACTTGGTTCGCTGCAATCTCACGAGTACAACGCAAAAATGGATGGCCTTCGGGAGTAGGAATATGAGTGCCACGCTCATCATGGGAAAAGCCGCCCATATCATGAACTTGAAGCCCTAACATATGCCCCAATCCATGAGGGAAAAACACATTGGTTATGCCTTGCTCCACAAGGCCTTGAGCATCACCCGATGCAATATCAAATTGCAGCATTAATTCAGCTAATTTGGCATGCGTGGTTAAATGAAGGTCGGTGTACTTAACACCCGGCTTCATCATATCGACAATGGCTAACTGCATCTTATTCATTTCTACTATCAATTCGTAAAAGCGGTTTTTCTCAAATGAATAAGTACGCGTAATATCTGACGCATAACCATTATAGTTAGCACCCGCATCAATTAAAAAAGATAACCTAGGCGATGGAATTTGATGCTCAAGCGCAGTGTAATGCAAAATCGCAGCATTTTGGTTTAGCGCGACAATATTGCTATAAGGCACTTCATTTTCAGTTTGGCCAATCGCAGACAAATATTGCTGCTGGATTTCAAACTCACTACCGCCATTATAAAAAGCATTTTTTGCCGCTAAATGCCCTTTTACTGCAATCTGGTTAGCACGGCGTAAACACTCCAATTCATACTGGGTTTTATCGGCACGGTGGTAATGCAGATAATTAAGTACAGAATCAGGATTACGACGGCTCATCCCCAACACTTCAGCTACATCAAGATGCTCGCCTAAATAGGCCCAGTCAGCAATATTGTTTGGCAATAACTCAGCAACCCTATCGGCTTTGGTTAATAATTTAATATCAAAATGCTCTGCCCAAAAATCAGTCGGCTCGTCACTTACTTTGTGCCAAAAATCCACGGGGCGATAAAAAATCAGCGTTGGTTTATCTATGCCATTGGCCACAACCCAACAGTTAGGATTATCTAAAATGGGCACCCAAGCCTTAAATTGTGGGTTCACTTTAAACGGGTAGCTTAAGTCATCTAAAAACTGACGATGAGCTTGGCCAGAATGTATCACTAACCCCGCGAGGTTTTCGCGACTAACAATCTCGGCAACCCGACGATTTAATTCTGCAATGTGAGCATGATAAAAATTAGCTAGCTGATCCATTTTGGCTATCCCTGTGATGTTATTTTTCTTGTTTGACAACTTGTGAAGTGTATCACAAAGGACAAAATGGCCTCTAGCAGATAAATATTTAAACGGACGTTTAAATTGGGTGTTGTAATTTATTTCATTTCGTCGCACACTGTTTGGCAACTGGTCAAATGATGGCCGTCGCTGCTGTGAAACAAAGCTAGATAACAACACAGTAATTGTGATGTGGAAGTCGCTTTTAGCAAAAAGGAAGCAAGCAATGATCTACCAAAGTCCTACAATTCAAGTAGAGTTATTAGAGGATAACATTGCCAAGTTGTGCTTTAACGCACCAGGCTCGGTAAACAAATTCGATAAAGAAACTCTTTCTTCATTAGATGCAGCTCTTGAGAGAATTAAACAAGATGCTAGCATCCAAGGTTTATTACTCACATCAGGTAAAAGTACCTTTATTGTCGGTGCAGATATCACTGAGTTTTTAGGGTTATTCAAACTGGATGACGCCACATTACTTAGCTGGGTTGAACAAGCCAGTGCCGTGTTTGATAAGCTAGAAGATCTACCGTTCCCAACAGCATCTGCAGTTAACGGGTTTGCACTTGGTGGTGGTTGTGAAGCCATACTTGCTACTGATTTGCGTATTGCTGACACCAATGCTCGTATTGGTTTACCAGAAACCAAACTTGGGTTAATTCCTGGCTTTGGTGGCACAGTGCGCTTACCACGTGTAATCGGTGCAGATAACGCTCTTGAGTGGATCACCACAGGTAAAGATCAACGCCCAGACGCAGCATTGAAAGTTGGCGCTGTTGACGCCGTGGTAGCACCCGAAAATTTAGAGGCAGCAGCGCTTCAAATGCTAAAAGACGCTATTGCCGAAAAGTTAGATTGGCAATCTCGTCGTAACCGCAAACTAAAACCACTGACCTTACCAAAAGTTGAAGCGATGATGTCATTCGCAACAGCAAAAGGCATGGTATTCAAAGTGGCAGGTAAACACTATCCTGCACCTATGATGGCTGTTAGTGTCATAGAGCAAGCTGCAACACTTGATCGCGCAGAAGCATTGAAGGTTGAAAACCAAGCCTTTATCAAGCTAGCGAAAACTGAAGTAGCCACTGCGTTAATTGGTATATTCTTAAATGACCAATTAGTTAAAGGCAAAGCAAAGAAAGCAGGCAAACTGGCTAAAAACGTCGACAATGCGGCTGTACTTGGCGCTGGTATTATGGGCGGTGGTATTGCTTACCAAAGTGCCAGTAAAGGTACGCCTATCGTCATGAAAGATATTGCCCAACCTGCACTTGATTTAGGGCTCGGCGAAGCCGCTAAATTGTTAACTGCTCAGGTTAAACGTGGCCGCTCTACTCCAGCTAAAATGGCTGCAGTATTAAACAACATCACTCCAGCTTTAGATTACGCACCAATTAAGGATGCTGACGTCGTCGTTGAAGCTGTAGTTGAACATCCAAAAGTAAAAGCGTCAGTATTAGCAGAAGTAGAAGGACACGTAGCAGACGATGCCATCATCGCCTCAAACACTTCTACAATTTCAATAAACTTACTGGCTAAAAGCATGAAGAAACCTGAACGTTTCTGTGGCATGCACTTCTTCAACCCTGTGCACAAAATGCCATTGGTTGAAGTTATTCGTGGTGAAAACAGCTCTGAAGAAACCATTGCTTCTGTCGTCGCTTACGCCAGCAAAATGGGTAAAACCCCGATTGTCGTTAATGACTGCCCAGGTTTCTTCGTTAACCGTGTGTTATTCCCTTACTTTGCAGGGTTCAGTGGCTTACTCGCTGACGGTGCTGACTTTGCCAAAGTAGATAAAGTCATGGAGAAACAGTTTGGCTGGCCAATGGGCCCTGCTTACTTGCTTGACGTTGTCGGTCTTGATACTGGACACCATGCACAAGCCGTTATGGCTGAAGGTTTCCCAGATCGCATGGGTAAAAATGGCAAAGACGCTATCGATATCATGTTTGAAAGCCAACGTTTTGGCCAGAAGAACACTAAAGGTTTCTACTCTTACTCTGTTGACCGTCGTGGTAAACCTAAGAAAGATTTGGACCCGACTAGCTATGAACTGCTTGGTAAAGAATTTGGTGAGCTTAAAGATTTCGAATCCGATGAGATTATCGCACGTTGTATGATCCCAATGGTTATCGAAACAGTTCGTTGTTTAGAAGAAGGCATTATTGCTTCTCCTGCTGAAGGCGATATGGGCTTAGTTTACGGTATTGGTTTCCCACCATTCAGAGGTGGTGTATTCCGTTACTTAGACACAATGGGTGTTGCTAATTTTGTTGCTATGGCAGATAAATTTGCGCACTTAGGTGGCCTATATCAAGTGACTGATGCAATGCGTGAGCTTGCAGCCAATAACGGCACTTACTACCCAGCAGCCTAATAAGCAGTAAAGGAATATCATCATGAAAAACGCTGTAATCGTCGACTGCATTCGTACTCCAATGGGCCGTTCAAAGGCTGGAGTATTCAGGAATGTACGTGCAGAAACCCTTTCTGCAGAACTAATGAAATCACTATTAAGCCGCAACAGCCAGCTTGACCCGAACGAGATCGAAGATGTCATTTGGGGTTGTGTGCAACAAACATTGGAGCAAGGCTTCAATATTGCACGTAATGCTGCCTTATTAGCTGGCATACCTAAAACAGCAGGAGCTGTAACGGTGAATCGTTTATGTGGTTCATCAATGGATGCGTTACATCAAGCTGCACGTGCCATCATGACGGGCCAAGGCGATACCTTTATCGTAGGTGGTGTTGAACATATGGGTCACGTACCAATGAACCACGGTGTTGACTTCCATCCAGGCCTAGCGAGCAATGTAGCTAAAGCCTCAGGCATGATGGGCTTAACAGCTGAAATGCTTGGAAAAATGCATGGCATCACCCGTGAACAACAAGATGCATTTGCTGTGCGTTCACACCAACGTGCACACGCAGCAACGGTTGAAGGTCGATTTGACAATGAAATTGTGCCAATTGAAGGTCATGATGCTAATGGCGCTTTGATTAAAGTAAGCCACGATGAAGTCATCCGTCCAGAAACTTCACTTGAGTCTTTATCAGGTTTACGCCCAGCTTTTGATCCAGCTAACGGAACAGTAACAGCGGGTACTTCTTCAGCCTTATCTGATGGCGCTTCTGCAATGTTAGTTATGGAAGAAGAAAAAGCTAAAGCGTTAGGTTTGCCTATTCGTGCTCGCATCCGTTCAATGGCTGTTGCAGGTTGTGATGCAGCAATCATGGGTTACGGTCCTGTTCCTGCAACTAAAAAAGCGCTTAAGCGTGCAGGTTTAACTGTAGATGATATGGATGTAATTGAGCTAAATGAAGCATTCGCTGCTCAGTCTCTTCCATGTGTTAAAGACTTAGGTCTAACCGATGTGGTTGACGAGAAAGTTAACTTAAACGGCGGTGCAATTGCATTAGGCCACCCATTAGGGTGCTCTGGTACTCGTATTTCAACGACCTTGATTAACTTGATGGAAGCTAAAGATGCGAAATATGGTCTTGCAACTATGTGTATTGGTTTAGGCCAAGGTATTGCGACTATTTTTGAGCGCGTTGAAAGCTAACCTCTGCTGATATAATAATTGTGTAAAAAGCCGTACTTTGAACAGAAGTACGGCTTTTTTTATTGCAAGCACGACACGTGTTCCACGTGGAACAATGGGTACTAGTTCACGATTTACTAATAAAGCTAAGGTTAAGCCCTTGCAACAGTAACTCAGCAGAGTAAAATTAGCGCAATTATTGTTAGTCTGTCGTATATAAGAGTGGGTATGAGCGAAATATTTTCAACAGCGCAGCATCATTTAGATGCGTTAGGTTTACGTTGTCCTGAGCCTGTCATGATGATCCGTAAGACTGTCCGTAAAATGGCTGAAGGTGAAACATTACTTATTACCGCTGACGACCCAGCAACAACCAGAGATATTCCAAGTTTTTGTGAGTTTATGGATCACACTCTTATTGCAAGTGACACAAATCAGACACCTTATAAATATATGATCAGAAAAGGACTTTAATCATGTCTACACTACAAGCTATCGCATACAAAACAGTAAAAAAAGGCCCAATGAAGCCCGTTTTTTGCGCAAATGTGAGTTTGCTTCGTGGTGTAGAAAATGATGTTTTTGGTCGGCCAAGCAAGCGCCAAGTAACCGTAATGTCGATAGAGCAATGGAAAACGGCATGCCAAGAAATCAACGTCAATTTAGACTGGCTTACCCGTCGAGCAAATCTATTAATTGATGGTCATGAAT
This sequence comes from Shewanella sp. ENK2, assembly GCF_043568515.1. Classification (NCBI taxonomy): domain Bacteria; kingdom Pseudomonadati; phylum Pseudomonadota; class Gammaproteobacteria; order Alteromonadales; family Shewanellaceae; genus Shewanella; species Shewanella sp. ENK2. The sequence goes on from NZ_CP171406.1 coordinate 1,867,062, forward strand.
TTAGTGCTGCCGATGTAGGTAAAACCATTTCGATTGGTGAGCACGTTTCTCTAGTTATAACTGGTGAAACCGATCCATGCGCTAAAATGGAAATAGCTCAGCCCGGCTTAGAACAAGCCTTGTCACCACACTGGCGCGGCGGAGTAACTTGCAAGGTCGTTACGGAAGGATTAATTCAAACAGAAGATCCTGTGGTCATTGAATAACGGATTCAGCTGTAATGTATTTTTGATAATTGGTACATGATCACCCCACTTAACCTGCGGTTTTCGATTTTATAAAAAACCAAAATCATATTAACCAGTTAAGTAAGCCTACTTATACTTATTCCCCTCCACTTATTCTTTATACATAATGAGTTAACTAACCGTATTCAAACATGTTTACGCAAATTCGTTTTGTTACTCTTTAAACATTTTTACCGTTATCACCATTAATACCCCCGACTTTCTGCAAACTTATTTCAATCAAATAATCAGCTTTTTCTGTCATCAATTGAAACAGAATAAATGTTTAGTTCTTGCTTAATTTATGCGATAAATATCATCAGTTTTATAACTCGCAAACAACACTTGATTGATAAAAGTGTAACTCCGATCAATAACGATAATCATAATAATGGATTGTGCATGTTTACCTCAAAAATAAAACCATTGTATACCGCTATTGCACTTAGTCTGGCCAGTGCATCACTTGCAGTTAATGCATCAGAAGATACAGTTAAATGGCAAGTTAATGCGCCAGAAAATGCCCCGCTTGAAAAAGTAAAAATTGATGTTACTGAAGGTACTTGGATGAACGTCAGTGTGTCTCCTGACGGAAAAACCATCGTGTTCGATTTACTTGGTGATATTTATCAAATGCCAATTTCTGGTGGAGAAGCCAAGAAAATAGTTTCAGGTATCGCTTGGCAAATGCAGCCAGTGTATAGCCCTGATGGTAAATCAATTGCCTTTACATCTGATGAAGATGGTGGTGACAACATTTGGGTAATGGATGCAGATGGTAGTAATCCTCGCCCTGTTACGTCAGAAACCTTTCGTTTATTAAACAGCCCAGCATGGAGCCCTGACTCGCAATATTTAGTTGCTCGAAAGCACTTTACCGCTAGTCGTAGTTTGGGGGCCGGTGAAGTATGGATGTACCACGTTGCCGGTGGTGAAGGTGTTAAGTTAACTGAACGCCCTAATGATCAAAAAGACTTAGGCGAGCCAGCATACTCTCCTGATGGTCGCTATATCTATTTCAGTCAAGATGCTACCCCAGGCAAAACATTCCACTACTCAAAAGATTCGGTAAAGGGCATTTATAAAATTAAGCGCTACGATACTCAAACCGGTGATATTGAAGTATTAATTAAAGGCACTGGTGGCGCAATTAGACCGACTCCAAGCCCAGATGGTACCAAACTGGCTTACATTAAGCGTGACGGTTTTCAATCTACATTGTATTTATTAGATTTAAAGTCAGGTGAGCACACTAAGTTATACGACAATCTCGATCGTGATATGCAAGAAACTTGGGCAATTCATGGTGTTTACCCAACAATGTCATGGACTCAAGATAATGAAGAAATCGTATTCTGGGCTAAAGGTAAAATCAATAAACTGAGCATTGATGATAAGGAAGTAAAGAATATTCCTTTTACGGTCAAAACTGAATTAGATGTTCAGCCTTCAGTTCGTTTTACACAAAACTTAGACCAAAACAATTTCGACGTAAAAATGCTACGAATGGCTCAAGTTTCTCCTAATGGTGAAAAAGTGGTGTTCGAAGCTTTAGGGAAATTGTGGATCCGTGATATTGAAGACGGTAAACAAAAACGCTTAACTCGCCTAGACGACGATATTAATGAGTTATTCCCGCAGTGGTCAAGAGACGGCAAAAATATCGTCTTTACCACTTGGAATGATCAAGACCAAGGAACGGTGAGCATTGTCAGCGCTAAAGGCGGAAGAAGTAAAACGCTGACAAAAGAGCCTGGTAAGTATGTTGAACCGACCTTTTCTCCTGATGGTAAAGTCGTTGTGTACCGCAAAGCTAAAGGTGGTTATGTCACGCCTCGTACTTGGTCTCAAGAGCCTGGCTTGTATAAAGTCGACTTAAAGAAAAAGAATAATGTTAAAATTACAGCTAATGGGTACCAACCACAATTTGGCAGCGATAATAATCGTGTATTCTTTATGGATCACGGTGAAACACCTGAATTCGCTTCAATCAGCTTAGATGGTTTCGAAAAACGTACTCATTACACCAGTGAGCATGCAACAGAATTTAGAGTATCGCCTAACGGCGAACACTTAGCATTTGCAGAACGTTTTCGTGTATATGTCACCCCTTTTGCAAAACACGGTGAAACAGTACGTATTAGCCCTAAAGCGACTAACTTACCTGTCACACAACTTAGTGCTCGGGCTGGTGAAAGTATCAGTTGGAACGCTGATAATAGTGAACTTTATTGGACTCTTGGCCCTGAACTTTATCAAGCAAAAGTCGATACCCAATACGCCAAAACTGATAATGAAAGCAAACCAACAGTAACCTCAATTGGTTTCACTCAAAAAGCAGATGTTCCACGTGGAACAGTCGCTTTTGTCGGTGGCAAAATTGTCACTATGGAAAATGATGAAGTCATAGACAATGGCATCGTTATCGTTAAAGACAACAAAATTGTGACTGTTGGTGATGCAAAGACAAATATTCCAAGTGGCGCTCAAGTGATCGATATTAAGGGCAAAACATTAATGCCTGGCTTATTTGATGCTCACGCTCACGGTTCTCAAGCTGATGATGAAATCATTCCACAACAAAACTGGCAACTTTACTCAGGTCTTTCGCTAGGTGTCACCGCAATACATGACCCATCGAATGACACAACAGAAATATTTGCTGCATCTGAACAACAAAAAGCAGGCAATATTGTAGGGCCACGAATTTTCTCTACAGGTACTATTTTATATGGTGCAAATGCACCAGGTTATACCTCGCACGTAGACTCGTTAGATGATGCGAAATTTCATTTAGAGCGTCTGAAAAAAGTCGGCGCTTTCAGTGTTAAAAGCTATAACCAACCTCGTCGTAATCAACGTCAGCAAGTAATCCAAGCTGCACGTGAATTAGAAATGATGGTGGTGCCTGAAGGTGGTAGTTTATTACAGCATAACTTATCGATGATTGCTGATGGTCACACAACGATTGAACATTCATTACCAACAGGTTCAATTTACAGTGACATCAAGCAATTCTGGGGGCAAACAGAAGTGGCTTATACCCCGACACTTGTTGTTGCTTACGGCGGAATATCAGGTGAACATTACTGGTATGACAAAACTGACGTATGGGCTCATCCCCGTCTAAGTATGTATGTACCTAGTGATATTTTGAATGCTCGTTCTATGCGACGCACCAAGGCACCAGATGCGCATTACAATCATTTCAATGTTGCTCGCGTAGCAAATGAGCTAAATGATATTGGTATCCAGCCAAATATTGGAGCACACGGTCAACGCGAAGGTTTAGCTGCACATTGGGAAATGTGGATGTTCGCTCAAGGCGGTATGAGCAATATGGATGTACTAAAAACAGCAACCATCAACCCTGCCAAAACCTTTGGAATGGATCATCAACTTGGTTCGATTAAAGCGGGTAAATTGGCAGATATCATTGTTATTGATGGCGACCCTTTAACCGACATTAGAGTCACAGACAAAGTCACTTATACCATGGCGAATGGCAAGCTTTACAACTCAGAAACCATGAATCTTTTAAATGGTGATGAACAAGAACGTAAACCGTTTTTCTTTGAAGACACAAAGTAAGTACGTTATGTCATAAAAAAGGGATGTTCCACGTGGAACATCCCTTTTTAATTTCGGCAACAACAATAATTAGTTATTTTCCATAACGAAAACAATCTGTTGTATGGTCGTTGACCATTCCTACCGCTTGCATGAAAGCATAACAAATTGTTGGGCCAACAAAGTTAAAGCCTAATTTTTTTAATGCTTTTGACATTGCTTCTGATTCTGGCGTTTGCGCAGGCACGTCTGACATAGAGCTAAAATGATTCACTTTAGGTTGTCCACCGACAAAGTCCCACAGGAATGTTGAAAAATCATTGCCAGATTCGACGAAAGCTAAATAGGCTTTAGCATTTCGAATAATTGAATTCACCTTTAAACGGTTTCTAACAATCCCAGGGTTTAATAATAGTTCTTCAACTTTAGCGTCATCGAATGTGGCAATAACCTTAGGGTCAAAGTTGGCAAACAAAGCTTGATAGTTATGCTGTTTTTTAAAATAGTGATCCAAGATAACCCTGCCTGTTGACCATCAAGACATAGCTTTTCAAAAAGCTCAATAGGATCATAAACAGGCCTTCCCCAAACATTGTCATGATAGTCAACATAAAGCGGATCATCACTCAACCAAGCACAACGTTTTAAATCCATTTATAAGGCCCTTTAAAATTTTTAATCTCTACGTTAAAAAATAACCTACATATGCCTTAATCTACAAGGTATAATCAAAACCATTTTCTATTTTTAGCCTCAACCAGTAGATAAGCGGACATGACGACGAAACACGACGTAAAGACATTCCAGGGCTTCATTATGACCCTGCAGGAATACTGGGCGCAGCAAGGTTGCGCAATCGTTCAACCATTGGACATGGAAGTGGGTGCCGGAACATTCCACCCAATGACATTTTTACGTTCATTAGGCCCAGAGCCAATGAGCAGTGCTTATGTGCAACCATGTCGCCGACCTACCGATGGCCGTTACGGTGAAAACCCTAACCGTCTGCAGCATTATTACCAATACCAAGTCGTGCTAAAGCCTTCTCCGAGTAATATCCAAGAATTATACCTTGGCTCTTTAGAAGCTCTTGGCGTTGATATGGGCGTTCATGACGTTCGTTTTGTTGAAGATAACTGGGAATCACCAACTCTTGGTGCTTGGGGCCTTGGTTGGGAAGTATGGCTAAACGGCATGGAAGTATCACAATTTACTTACTTCCAGCAAGTAGGCGGCCTAGAGTGTAAACCTGTCACGGGCGAAATTACTTACGGTTTAGAACGTCTAGCAATGTACATTCAAGAAGTAGACAGTGTTTACGATCTTGTTTGGACTGACGGCCCTATGGGCAAAGTCATGTACGGCGATATCTTCCACCAAAATGAAGTTGAACAATCTACATATAACTTCGAACATGCTGATGTTGAAGTCTTATTTAAACAGTTTGAAGATTGTGAAGCGGCTTGCCAGAAATTATTAGCATTAGAAAAGCCACTACCGCTACCTGCTTATGAACAAGTGATGAAGGCCTCACACGCATTTAACTTACTTGATGCTCGCCACGCTATCTCGGTAACTGAACGCCAACGTTATATTTTGCGTGTTCGTACTATGGCTAAAGGTGTTGCAGAATCTTATTACCAAGCACGTGAAGCGCTTGGTTTCCCAATGTGTAAGTAGAGGTAGAAAAATGAACGTTGAAAACTTACTCATTGAAGTGGGTACAGAAGAATTACCACCAAAGGCATTACGTAAATTAGCTGAGTCATTTCTCGCTAATTTCACCGAGGAACTGACCAAGGCAGAACTAGCATTTACCAATGCAACTTGGTATGCAGCCCCTCGCCGTTTGGCAATTAGTGTTGAACAACTTGCTGTTGCGCAAGCTGACAAAGTGGTTGAGAAACGTGGCCCTGCCGTCGCTCAAGCATTTGATGCTGAAGGTAACCCAACGAAAGCTGCTATGGGCTGGGCTCGTGGTAACGGCATTACTGTTGAACAAGCTGACCGTCTTAAAACAGACAAAGGCGAATGGTTATTACACCAAGCTAAAGTGGTTGGTGTTGAAACCAAGTCTTTAATTGCTGCAATGGCACAAAAGTCATTAGATAAATTACCTATCCCTAAGCCAATGCGTTGGGGTAGTAATACAACACAATTTATCCGCCCAGTTCATACTGTCACCATGCTGTTAGGTGATGAACTCGTTCCAGGTGAGTTGTTAGGTATCGAATCAGCTCGCACAATTCGTGGTCATCGTTTCATGGGTGTTGATACTTTTGAGCTAAAACACGCTGATAACTACCTCACGCAATTAGAAACTGAAGGTAAAGTCTTAGCTGATTACCAACGTCGTAAGGATATCATCAAGCTAAATGCTGAAGCTGCCGCAAAAGAGATTGGCGGTATTGCTGAACTTGAAGATGATTTACTTGAAGAAGTCACCGCATTGGTTGAATGGCCTGTTGTGTTAACAGCAAGCTTTGAAGAAAAATTCTTAGATGTCCCAGCTGAAGCCTTGGTTTACACCATGAAAGGCGACCAGAAATACTTCCCAGTATTTGATGATGCAGGTCAGTTGTTGCCTAACTTTATCTTCGTAACTAACATCGAATCTAAAGATCCTCAGCAGATTATTTCAGGTAACGAAAAAGTAGTTCGTCCTCGCCTTGCTGATGCAGAGTTCTTCTTTGAAACAGACAAAAAAGAGTCTTTAGAAACGCGTTTAGCCAGCTTAGAGTCTGTTGTTTTCCAAAAACAATTGGGCACGATTAAAGCCCGTGTTGAACGTATTTCTGCAATGGCTGGCTATATTGCCACCAGCATAGGTGCAAATAGTGAAGAGGCCGCTCGCGCAGGTCTACTGTCAAAGTCTGACTTGATGACCAACATGGTAATGGAGTTTACCGATCTTCAAGGCACTATGGGCATGCATTACGCCCGCTTAGATGGTGAAACTGAAGCCGTTGCTGTTGCATTAGCTGAGCAATACAAGCCAAAGTTCTCTGGTGATACCGTACCTACAGCGCCGATTTCAATCTGTGTTGCACTGGCTGAAAAATTAGATACCTTAGTGGGTATTTTTGGTATTGGCCAAGCACCTAAGGGCGCAGCGGATCCATTTGCACTTCGTCGTGCTGCTATTGGTATTTTACGTCTTTGCTTAGAGAACAACTTACCGTTAGATTTAGTTGACTTGATTGCTAAAGCTAAAGAGTTACACGGTGAAAACCTCACTAATGACAAGGTATCAGAGCAAGTTCTTGAGTTCTTTATGGGTCGTTTCCGTGCATGGTATCAAGATCAAGGCGTGGGTGTTGACGTGATCCTAGCTGTTCTCGCACGTAAACCAACCGCACCGGCAGATTTTGAAAGTCGCATCAAAGCTGTGGCTCACTTTAGAACCCTAGAGCAAGCCTCAGCGCTTGCGGCTGCGAACAAGCGTGTATCGAATATCTTGGCTAAGGTTGAAGGAGAAATCCCAACCAATATCGATTCAAGCCTATTAGTCGAAAGTGCTGAAAAAGCATTAGCTGATAAACTGACTGAGCTTCAGCCACAGCTGGCACCATTATTTGCAGCAGCAAACTACCAAGAAGCGCTCGCATTATTGGCGAGTCTACGTGAAAGCGTTGATACCTTCTTCGAAGATGTAATGGTTATGGCGGATGATGCAGCACTTAAGAATAACCGTTTAGCACTTCTTAATAGTCTACGTGAGCAATTCTTACATGCCGCTGATATTTCATTATTACAATAATGATATCTGAGTCATCACAAAAAAACGCGCCTTAAGGCGCGTTTTTTTATGACAAACGTCAGTGTAGATTAAACGAAAATTCAACTAAAGTTACATTATAGAGTGATTAACTTTTGATGCAGGAACTCAAACTCATCATGGCTAATAGCGACTTGAGAAAGCAACTGCGACTGCGCCTGCTCTGTCAGCTTATCCACCTGTTTAAGCATCGAACATTCACTAATAATATTGGCCCGCCACACAGCTAACGCCATTGGATCTGTTGGACGATGATGAGTGTTTGCAAGTTGTGCTAAAGCTTGCTCGAACTGAGTGGGTAACTCCCAATGCTTCACTAACAATGCGCTCAATACTAAAGACTTCGTGGTCATGACTTGTTTAAACAAAACTGAACTCGGTTGCTCACCAGGCTCAGCTAGACGAAATGCTTCAATCATCATTTTAAAAATCGCAATTTTGCCAACATCATGCAATAGCCCTAAGAAAAAGGCGGTATCACTATCTTGCTCTGAAAGCTCATTTGCTAGAAAAGCCACCTGCATTGAATGACGCCAAATTTCAGCACCAAAACGCCTAAAGTAAATTGGCTTAATATTGATCATTTCTTTCATTAAGCTAGTGCGAACAAACAGTTGTAACTGCTTAAGCCCAATTTGCACTACCGCTTGCTGTAAACTGGTAATATCTTTATCTGAACGCTTGAATGCACTTGAGTTACAGAGTTTTAAAACTTCAATACTCAATAAAGGATCTTGTTCAATCAACCTCAATAGCGCTTTGGTATCCACATCATCCTGAGCCAGCTTTCTATCTAGCTCAGATAAACGACTCGGCAGCTTTAATACTTTGTCGGCAATTTGCTGTGGCGAGCTGAAAGCTTGTTCAATTTTTGCTAGCACATTACGCTCTAAATTATTCGCCATTGCGCCAGTATCTTGGTCGCTTACAGGAAATAATAAACTGTAAAACAACGCAGAAGAGTCAACCGTTATCGCCAACGAAGCCATTTTTTTCGGTACATTACTGACAGTGGTTTTTTGCGTATTTACAGGCGAGGCTTTAACAGCTTTACTCTTAGATAAAACATTGTGCTGCGGGTTCAACGCTTTCGCTTCGCTGACTTCTTGATTGCTGCGAACATTGAACATCCTATTAAACAGTTTCTTGAACATCGAAAATACCTATACTACAGGTAACAAATCAATATATTTGATTTTTATAAAGCTTAAAACAAAAAATGGGCACCTATAAATAGGCGCCCACTTTATTAAACTAACTTATTTTAAGATTAAACATCTAAGTTAGCTACATTTAACGCGTTTGTTTCAATGAAGTCACGACGAGGCTCAACTTGATCGCCCATCAAGGTCGTAAATAATTGATCCGCACCAACAGCATCTTCAATAGTCACTCGTAGCATACGACGAGTTTCAGGATCCATTGTGGTTTCCCACAACTGCTCAGGGTTCATCTCACCCAATCCTTTATAACGTTGAATGTATAAACCACGTTTAGCTTCACTCATGGTCCAATCAAGCGCTTCAATGAAGCTCTCAACTTCTTTCATGCGTTCGCCACGCTTGATGTAACCACCTTCTTCAATCATACCGTCTAACGCTTTACCTAATTTGGCAATAAGTGCGTAATCGTTAGATTGGAAGAAGTCGTAACTAAATAGGTAATTAGTATCAATACCATGCTTACGGATCGTTAAGCTCGGTAAGTAAACTTGACGTTCTGGATCTAATACAGGTTCAATGCTGTAAATCACACCATCAGATTCAATTTCAATTAAGTCAGCGACGAATGCATCACACCACTGCTTCATTTGCCCTTCATCAGTAAGCATTTCATTACTAATGCCAGGATGATGGAGCATACGATTGGTAATTGACTCTGGGTAGCGCTTAGCAAGACGCTCAATAATCGCTTCAACTTCACGGTACTGACTTACTAAACGCTCTAATGGTTCACCAGACATACCTGGCGCACCTGGTGCTGGATAAATATGAGTACCATCTAAGGCTTGAGTCGTTAAATATTCTGTCAAAGCAGGTTCATCTTTCAGGTATTGCTCTTGCTTACCTTTTTTCACTTTGAATAAAGGTGGTTGAGCAATGTAAATGTAACCACGCTCAATAAGCTCAGGCATTTGACGGAAGAAGAAGGTCAACAACAGCGTACGAATGTGCGAGCCGTCGACGTCAGCATCGGTCATAATGATGATGTTATGGTAGCGTGTTTTCTCAGGGTCGTAATCGTCACGGCCAATACCACAACCTAATGCAGTAATCAGTGTGGCAACTTCCTGTGAAGATAACATTTTATCAAAGCGCGCTTTTTCAACGTTTAAGATTTTACCTTTAAGCGGAAGAATCGCTTGGTTTTTACGGTTACGTCCCTGCTTGGCTGAACCGCCAGCAGAGTCCCCTTCCACTATGTATATTTCAGAAAGGCCAGGGTCTTTCTCTTGGCAATCTGCAAGTTTACCTGGCAGGCCACCTAAATCTAATGCGCCTTTACGACGAGTCATTTCACGGGCTTTACGCGCCGCTTCACGGGCACGTGCCGCATCAACGATTTTACCTACAATTAACTTAGCATCGACTGGATTTTCTAATAGGTAGTCATTTAACTGCTCACCCATTGTTTGTTCTACCGCGCCTTTCACTTCACTAGAAACCAACTTGTCTTTGGTTTGCGAGCTAAATTTAGGATCTGGCACTTTAACTGAAATAACCGCAGTCAAACCTTCACGAGCATCGTCACCCGTAGCATTGGTTTTGCCTTTTTTATTGAAGCCTTCTCGCTCCATGTAGTTATTTAAGTTACGTGTTAGTGCACCACGGAAACCCGCTAAGTGAGTACCACCATCACGTTGTGGAATGTTGTTTGTGAAACAGAAAATGCTTTCTTGGTAACCATCGTTCCATTGCATTGCCACTTCAACAGTGATGCCATCTTCACGTTCTTGAGTAAAGTGGAAAACATCTTTGTTGATTGGGGTTTTGTTACGGTTTAGGTAATCAACGAATGCGCTGATACCACCATCGTATTTGAAGAACTCATTTCGCTCATCGCGTTCATCAACAAGACGAATACCAACACCTGAGTTTAAGAATGATAATTCACGCACACGTTTGGCAAGAATATCAAAATGGAACAGGGTATCAGAGAAGGTTTCTGGGCTAGGCCAAAAACGGATAGAGGTACCCGTTTTATCTGAATCACCGACAGGTGTGATAGGAGTTTCAGGTACGCCCATTGTATAAAACTGTTCGTAAACCTTACCATTACGACGAATGGTCATTTGCAGTTTTTCAGACAGTGCGTTTACTACCGACACACCTACACCGTGCAAGCCGCCTGATACTTTATAAGAGTTATCATCAAACTTACCACCAGCATGAAGTACTGTCATAATAACTTCAGCAGCAGAAACACCCTCTTCTTCATGAACCTCAACAGGAATACCACGGCCATCATCCTGTACTGACACAGAGCCATCAGCATGAATGGTAATAGTAATGTCATTACAGTGGCCAGCTAAGGCTTCATCGATAGAGTTATCGACCACTTCGAATACCATGTGATGAAGACCTGTACCATCGTCTGTATCACCGATGTACATCCCTGGTCTCTTACGAACTGCATCAAGGCCTTTTAATACCTTAATACTCGAAGAATCATAACTATTCTCTGACATATTTCTCTCTCGTTTTTATTCAACTACCGTGACTTGCCCATGTTCCACATGAAACATCTTACTTGGCGGGCTTGTCAGCGAATCGACTATTGCTACAGGATCAATCGCTGTGACAAAAATTTGTGCACCGGTTTCGGTTAACTGTTTTAGCAATAGTTGCCTATGTTGTGCATCCAACTCAGATGGAAGATCATCCACAAGGTAAATACTATGCTTGTTCTGTTGTTCTTGAAGCAACTTGCCTTGTGCAATGCGCAGTGCACAGACTAATAATTTTAACTGTCCTCGGGATAATGCATCCTGCACAGGTAAGTTGCCTACACGCAATCTCAAGTCCGCTTTATGCGGTCCACTACCCGTATTTCCCGAAGATAAATCTCTGTGATATTGAGTTTCGAGTAACTCAGCAAAATCCGTTTTGCTATCCCAGCCACGAGTAAAAGAAACCTTAATATCAACTCGTGGTAAAAACTCTCCGATTATACCCTTAAGTAGCTCATTTAACGAGTCTACATATTGATTTCGTATCGAAGTAACTTGTTCAGCATACCGCACCAATTCCTTATCCCAAAATTGAATTGTTGCATAAGAAGAACCATCTCTAAGGAGTTGATTTCTTTGCTTTAAAATCCGTCTTGTATTCACCCATGCTTGATAGAAACTCGCATCAGAGTGAAACGCGCCCCAATCGATAAATTGTCGACGTGCTTTTGGCCCTTCAAAAAGTAATGAAAAACTTTCTGGCGTGATAACTTGAATCGGTAAAGTTTCTGCCAAAACAGATAAACGCTTCACTTTATCGCCATCTAATTTGACATCAATATCGCCATTACGAAATCGCCTTAAGCCTAATTTCGCCTCACCGGTTTGCATCTCAAGTTGTGCAAATAAAGTAAGGTTATCCTGTTCAATATTGATCACTCTTTGGGATAAGTGACTACGAAACGAACGCCCCATGCCTAAAAAATAAATCGCCTCCAATATACTGGTTTTTCCACTGCCGTTTTCTCCATAAATCAAGTTTAATCCTGATTCAGGTTGCAATGACGCAGAAAGGATATTGCGAAAGTTGGCAATATTAAGACGGGCTAAACTCATGGGTGCTAATTTCTCAAACCTATGGTGATGCAGTAAAACTAAAAAAGGTGCCTTAATCTAGCACCTTTTTGGGTTCTAAAACGTCGTGAAACGTTATCTTACATTATAAACGCATAGGCATAACCACATACATTGAATCTTCTTCGACGTGGTTTTCTATTAATGCGCTTGAGTTTCCATCAATCAGCGTGATTCTGACATCATCACTGGCTAAATTGTTCAATACATCGAGTAAATAACTCACGTTAAACCCTATTTCTAGGTTGTCAGCATTGTATTCAACATCAATGATCTCTTCCGCTTCTTCTTGCTCTGGGTTATTCGCAGTTATACGTAATAATCCTGGTTCAAGCTGAATACGCACGCCACGAAACTTTTCATTGGATAAAATCGATGCACGTGTGAGCGCTTGTTTTAAATGATTACGGCTCGCCACCACAATTTTATCGCCGCCTTTTGGTAATACTCGGCGGTAATCAGGGAAACGTCCATCAACAAGCTTACTGGTAAATACAGCATTTTGCGTTGTTGCACGAATGGCGCTGTCACCAATAGCAATGGTAATTTCACTGTCCTCACTTTCAAGTAAGCGAGACATTTCAACCACACCTTTACGTGGCACGATGACTTGCTTTTCAGGAAGGCTAATGTCGATATTACGATGACTTAATGCTAGACGGTGTCCATCTGTCGCAATCGCTTTTAACGAGTTACCTGCAGTTTCAAAAAGTAAGCCATTTAAATAGTATCGAACATCTTGGTTCGCCATTGAGAACTGGGTCGAATCAATAATCGACTTCAATGTACCTTGTTTGAGACTAAACTCGATATCAGCTTCAAAGGCTTCAACATTGGGGTAATCACTTGCAGGTAAAGTCGCCAGTGAAAAACGACTACGACCAGAACGTAATAGCCATTTGTTATCTTGCTGCTCAATTTTGATTTCGACTTGTTCAGGAAGTGACTTGACGATATCGAGTAGCTTTTTAGCTGGCACGGTTGTTCGGCCAGTTTCAACTTCACCTTGAATGGCCGCTTGGCCAACAAGTTCTACTTCTAAATCAGTACCTGTAAGCTTAAGTGAGGACTCACTAACTTCGACAAGTAAATTTGATAAAATAGGTAAGTTGTGGCGTCTTTCTACTGCACCACACACTAATTGAAGTGGTTTTAATAGGGCATCCCTATCAATTGAAAATTTCATTCGTCTCAATTTCCTGATATTAAGAAGATAATGTACGTATCAAGTTAGCATAATCTTCTTTAATGTCATGACTTTCTTCACGCAATTGGGCAATTTTTCTGCATGCGTGTAATACGGTAGTATGATCACGACCCCCAAAGGCGTCACCAATTTCAGGTAAGCTTTGGTTTGTTAACTCTTTTGATAATGCCATCGCGACTTGACGAGGTCTCGCTACACTGCGAGAGCGACGTTTAGATAGCATATCAGCCATTTTGATTTTGTAATATTCAGCAACCGTTTTTTGAATATTATCTATGGTCACTAACTTTTCTTGTAGCGCGAGTAAATCACGTAATGCTTCACGGACAAAATCAATCGTAATTGGTCGGCCGGTGAAGTTAGCATTCGCAATAACACGATTTAACGCCCCTTCTAATTCACGCACATTTGAACGTAAACGTTTAGCAATGAAGAATGCCACTTCATCAGGCAGATTAATGCCGCTTTCTTGCGCTTTACGCATTAAAATCGCTACACGGGTTTCAAGCTCAGGTGGTTCGATAGCAACTGTTAAGCCCCAACCAAAACGTGATTTTAAGCGATCTTCAACCCCATCAATTTCTTTCGGGTATTTATCCGAAGTCAAAATGATCTGATGGTTACCCTCTAATAGTGCATTGAAGGTATGAAAGAATTCTTCTTGTGAACGATCTTTATTGGCAAAGAATTGAATATCATCAATAAAAAGCGCATCAACACTACGGTAATAACGTTTAAAGTCTTCAATAGCATTATTTTGTAGCGCTTTAACCATGTCTTGCACAAAGCGTTCTGAATGCATGTAGACCACTTTTGCATTGGGATTGTTTTTGATAATCCCGTTGCCTACAGCATGTAATAAATGGGTTTTACCTAAACCGGTGCCGCCATATAAAAATAACGGGTTATAAGCACCGCCAGGATTTTCTGCCACTTGCAGTGCAGCAGCTTTACCTAATTGGTTTGATTTACCTTCAACGAAATTATCAAACTGATAAGTAGGATTGATATTACTGCGGTGGTTAGCATGCTCAACGGGTTCTGCTTGAGTATTAAACGCAGTGCTAACACGTTGCTTAGTTTGTGTGCTTTGTGTTGGCCTAACTTCTGCTTTTACAGGCTCAGGCGCTCTCACTGCAGACGGGCGGCTACCAATATCAAAGCGCAGTTTAGGGGCATTACCACCTAACTGTTCGGTAAAAAATTGATTAATGATATTGATGTACTTATCTCGAACCCAATCAAGTACAAAACGATTAGGTGCATAAAGTACCAAGGTATCGCCATCCATTTCAGCCTGTAACGGACGGATCCACATACTGAATTGCTGCGCAGAAAGTTCGTCTTGCAGCCTGCCGATACATTGTTGCCAAAGTGAAACCGCCACTTAATATTCCTTAATATCGTTTGTTGAAGGAGGGCTATTCTATCGTTAGATCTCAATGATCGCTATCGATAAAAAAATTTTATCCCCAAGCAGATCATTGTATGTGGATATCTGTGATCTTTAAAGATCAAAAACGATCCAATTAATGTGATTTGTTCACAGATCCTGCTTTATTAACCGATCACTCTTGATCTATAATAGCCGCGCTTTGATCTGGTTAAACAGCCTTTGATCCACTACATATAGTGTTGGTACACAGAGTTATCCACACTGTATAGTGCATTTTTGATGTTTGCCTCAAAGTTAATTAGGTAAAAATTGTTCATATAGCCACTTTCCTTGTTGACGGTAGTGATTAAAGTGATTACAATTCGGCCTCTTTTTTGCCCTTACCTCTTATTTTAAGAATGTAAGGTTTATTAACTACTAAATATACGGATTGCCAAAATGAGTAAACGTACTTTTCAACCAAGCAACCTGAAGCGTAAGCGTTCTCACGGCTTCCGCGCACGTATGGCCACTGTAGGCGGCCGTAAAGTGATTGCACGTCGTCGTGCAAAAGGTCGCGCTCGTTTATCTGCTTAATCAGTAGATAACCATAGTGACTAGCTATGCTTTTACGCGGGAGTTACGTCTGTTAACTCCCGCGCAATTTAAATCTGTATTCTCAAATCCTATCAAAGCATCTTCTGCTGAAATAACTCTGCTCGCTGTACCTAATTCTGAACAACATCCTCGTATTGGATTAACAGTTGCAAAACGTTTTGTTAAAAATGCCAGTGATCGCAACCGAATTAAGCGAATAATCAGAACAAATTTCCGTTTAAATCAGCACGACATTCCAAATCTTGATATTGTTGTCTTGGTTAGAAATGGTGTGGTCGATATGGAAAATGCAGAATTACACAAGTTAACAGAGAAGTTATGGCGCAAGCTCAGTCGCCGTTACAATGGCTAGCCATTAAGGCTGTTCGTGGTTACCAACTTCTTATCAGCCCCATGCTGGGTCCTCGCTGTAGATTCAACCCAACGTGCTCTTATTATGCGATTGACGCAATAAAAACGCATGGAACAGTGAAAGGTTGTTGGCTTGCAGCGAAACGCATACTAAAATGTCACCCTTTACATCCCGGCGGAAGTGATCCCGTCCCCCTAAAAATGACAGGTGTAACAAATAGGCTATGGAATCTCAACGCAATTTAATGCTTATCGCACTACTGTTTGTCAGTTTTTTACTTTGGCAAGCATGGCAAGACGATAAAGCACCGCAACCAGTCGCGACACAAACTACGGTTGCTCAAACGAATGATGTACCATCGCACAGCAATAGCGATGTACCCGATGCAGATTCAAGTATGCCTGTTCAATTACCGGCAACTCAAAATCTGATTGAAGTTAAAACCGATCAGTTAGACATTAAAATTGACCCAGTCGGCGGTGATATTGTTTATGCTGCTTTGGTTGACCATAAAGTTGAAATTGATAGTAATGACCCATTTGTTCTTTTAGAGCAAAATGGCGCATTCAACTATATTTCTCAAAGTGGTTTAATCGGTCGTGATGGTATTGATAGCAGTACTCACGGACGTGCACACTTCTCTGCAGAGTCAGAACTTTATCAATTAGCTGATGGTCAAGATACGTTATCTGTACCATTAAGTTATGTGGATGCAAATGGCGCAAGCTATACCAAAGTATTTACTTTCACCCGTGGCCAATTTGATGTGACTGTTGATTACAACGTAAACAACACCACTTCAGCGCCGCTTCAAATGCAAATGTACGGTCAAATTAAACAAACGGTACAAGCATCTGAAAGTAGCATGATGATGCCAACATACCGTGGTGCAGCATTCTCGACTCAAAGTGTACGCTATGAAAAATATGACTTTGAAGATATTGCTAAGAGTAACCTAAACCAACAAACATTAGGTGGTTGGGCAGCGATGCTTCAACATTACTTCGTGTCAGCTTGGGTACCACCAGCAAACGATTCAAATACTATCTTCTCTAGCATGAGTGCGGGTGGCCAAGCTAATATTGGTTTCCGCGGCGCAGTACATGATATTGCTCCTGGTGCACAACAAACGATTAGTGCTCAGTTCTTCGTTGGTCCTAAAGACCAAAAAGCACTTTCAGACATTTCTGAAACATTAAACTTAGTTGTTGATTACGGCTTCCTTTGGTGGCTAGCAATTCCTATCTACAAACTATTGATGTTCTTCCAGTCGATTGTCACTAACTGGGGTGTTGCAATTATCCTAATTACGCTTTCTGTACGTGGTATTTTATACCCACTGACTAAAGCGCAATACACTTCAATGGCTAAGATGCGTAACTTGCAGCCTAAGCTTGCAGAGTTAAAAGAACGCTTTGGTGATGACCGTCAGAAGATGGGTCAAGCAATGATGGAGTTGTACAAGAAAGAAAAAGTTAACCCTATGGGCGGCTGTCTTCCAATCTTGCTACAAATGCCAATTTTCATTGCACTATACTGGGTATTGCTAGAAAGTTATGAGTTACGCCATGCGCCATTCATGCTTTGGATTGACGATTTATCGGTTCAAGATCCTTACTACGTATTGCCACTACTAATGGGTGTGTCTATGTGGTTAATGCAGAAAATGCAACCAATGGCACCAACCATGGATCCAATGCAAGTGAAAATGATGCAATGGATGCCAGTTATCTTTACAGTATTCTTCCTATGGTTCCCATCAGGTCTAGTACTTTACTGGTTAGTAGGTAACTTAGTCGCAATCACACAACAAAAGATTATTTATGCAGGTCTTGAGAAAAAAGGCTTAAAATAAGTCATAGCTCAAACTGATATAATCTTTAAAGGCGGCTATTGAGCCGCCTTTTCATTTATTAAATTTAAACAAAGGTTTTCCTCAATGACAGACACTATCGTGGCACAAGCAACCGCACCAGGTCGTGGCGGCGTCGGTATCATTCGTGTATCAGGTGATAAAGCAACTGAAGTCGCACATAGCGTATTAGGCCATCTACCTAAAACCCGTTATGCCGATTACTGTGACTTTAAAAGTGCGACTGGTGAAGTCATTGATCAAGGGATAGCCTTATTCTTTAAAGGACCAAATTCCTTTACCGGTGAAGACGTATTGGAACTGCAAGGTCATGGCGGTCAAATCGTCTTAGACATGCTCATAAAGCGTGTGATGGAAGTTGATGGTCTTCGAATTGCTAAACCTGGTGAGTTTAGTGAACAAGCCTTTATGAACGATAAGCTTGATTTAACCCAAGCTGAAGCCATTGCCGATTTAATTGATGCCACCAGTGAACAAGCCGCTAAGAGCGCGTTAAACTCGCTCCAAGGCGAGTTCTCAGATGAAGTGCACCAACTTGTCGAACAAGTCACTAACTTGCGTTTATACGTCGAAGCAGCGATTGACTTCCCTGATGAAGAAGTCGACTTCTTATCTGATGGTAAAATTGCTAATTCACTTTATAACATCATCGACAAACTGGATTCAGTTCAAGCCAGTGCTAAACAAGGCTCGATTATCCGTGAAGGAATGAAAGTAGTCATTGCAGGACGTCCTAATGCGGGTAAATCTAGTCTGTTAAATGCTCTTGCTGGTAAAGAATCAGCCATTGTAACCGAAATTGCGGGTACCACACGTGATGTACTGCGTGAGCATATCCACTTAGATGGCATGCCATTGCATATTATTGATACTGCAGGCTTACGTGATACAGCCGATACGGTTGAAAAAATAGGTATCGAACGTGCTTGGGATGAAATAGCCACAGCAGACCGAGTGCTATTTATGGTTGATGGCACCACAACTACTGACGTAAATCCACATGAAATCTGGCCAGATTTTATCGACCGCCTCCCCGCTAAACTTGGCGTTACTGTGGTGCGAAATAAAGCCGACTTAACTGGTGAGCCTGTCATGACAACTGATGAGCACGGCTACAATGTTTACCGTATTTCAGCTAAGACAGGTTTAGGCGTTGAGGAACTTAAACAACACCTAAAATCCTTAATGGGTTATCAAAGTAACCTTGAAGGTGGTTTTATTGCCCGTCGTCGTCATTTAGAGGCATTAGATCTCGCTTCAAGCCACCTGCAGTTAGGAAAAGAGCAACTGGAAGTTTATTTAGCCGGTGAATTGTTAGCGGAAGAACTACGTATGGCACAAATGGCCCTCTCTGAAATTACCGGTAAGTTCACCTCAGATGATTTACTCGGCAAAATCTTTAGCTCTTTTTGTATTGGTAAATAACCCTTATGAGTTTAGCAAATACCGTTATCGTACTCGATTTCGAAACCACAGGCTTATCACCTGATAACGCTGATAGAGCCATTGAAATTGGTGCAGTCAAATTGGTTGACGGTGTGGAAGTTGATTCGTTTCAAGAATTAATGAACCCAGGACGTCGAGTAAATAGTTTTATTGAAAACTACACAGGTATTAGCAATGAAATGCTGCAAACAGCCGATGACTGCGAAACAGTCATGGCACGCTTTGCAGACTTTATGGGCGACTTTAATCTCGTTGCCCATAACGCCAGCTTTGATAAGAAATTTTTAGACGCAGAGTTCAATAGGATAAATCATCAATACTCAGGTCAATTTGCTTGTTCTTTATTGCTATCACGCAGAATTAACCAAGATGCACCCAATCATAAGTTAGGAACCTTAGTTGATTACCATCAACTGCCCAATGATGGTGTTTTTCATAGAGCATTAGCAGATGCCACCATGACAGGACATTTATGGCTGCATCAACTCAATACCATTGAGCAATATCGTCCCAACCAAGAAGTCACATTTGATAAGATTCAAAAGATTACTGGTATGCCAAAAGCGAAAGTCATGGCTTTTTTAGCACAATAACCTTTTAAATAAAGTTATTCGTATCTTATGCCGCCGACAGCTGTTGTGGCATGGTACTTAACCATTCTTTAAACTTAGCAATTGCAGGCAATCTTTTATCTGAGTGTCCTAGTAATTGAACGATGGCATAACAGTATTGATAATATAGCTGAACATCATTTCCGTCCTTATCTGCATCATCACAATTAATCATCGCACCACGTAAATAGCTCATCACTAATTCATCACGATTGAAGCCTTCAACCTTGCCTATTTTTGTAATCATGCCATGAAACCATACAAAATAAGCATCGTAACTTTGCTGATAAGCTACCTGATACACCTCACTAGCTTGAGATAAAACATCAGAGTTAGGCATGACTCTTTCAATGACAAAGGTTTTATTAACTAAAGTATCGTGTAAACGCCAACATTGATGAGCTAAAAACTGAATAAGCGGGTCTTGATAATGTTGTTCATCAAGTGCAGCCTGGACACTCCAACGATTTAAATCATTAATTGCCACCGCGACCATTAAATCGGCCTCGTTAGGGAAATGGTTATAAATAGTCCCTTTAGATATTTGGCTAGCTTGAACTAAATGTGAACGACATAAATCAAATGTTTTATGCCCTCTTAAACAACGCTGAGATACTTCGACTAGGTATTCTCCTCTTTTCTGCCAAGTACTCATGATGTATCCCTTACTTTGAATGAAAAATATGTTACCAGTTCACATTCACACGATAACAAGCTTTTTACGTTTTCGATATTAAGTAATACTGATACCACTATGATCAATCTCAATAGCCAGATTATCAAAAGCCAATGTTAAAAATTGAATTACTAGAAAGCTTCATCGCGGTAGCCGAAAATGGCAACCTTTCAAAAGCTGCAGAACAAATTTGCCGGACTCAATCAGCATTAAGTCTGCAAATTAAAAAGCTTGAAGAAAGCGTTGGTCAACCACTACTTATCCGTGATAACAAAGGGGTCACCTTGACTGAATCAGGTGTCACTTTGCTTAACTATGCCTATAAAATGATGCAGTTAAGTTCACAAGCTTTAGATGATTTAAAAGATGGCCAAAATCGAGAAATCATTCGATTAGGTGTTCCAACAGATTATATAAAACGATATTTAAGCAGCTGTTTATTAGAATTTATTCGTGAATTTACTCGAATAGAGTTAGTGATTGATACCGATGTTAGCGGTAATCTATATAAGCGCTTACAACAAGGTGAATTTGATGTCATCGTTGCAACTCATTGGCAAACACCGGCTAATGGAGAGTTACTTTTTGAACGACGCTTTCATTGGGTAGCAGCCAAGAATGGTAATGCCCATAAACGCAGCGCTATTCCTATGGCACTGTACCCAGAAAATTGCCCAATTCGCGCACAAGTCTTTGCCAATCATCAATTAACAATGCGCTCGATCAATGTATTACTATCAACCCCGTCACCACAAGCATTGTGTATGGCCGTTGAAAACGATCTTACCATTGCCCCCATTGCTGAATTTCGGATCAGCGACAAAATGCAAATACTCGATCCCGTTGAGCATGGACTGCCAATATTACCGGTATTCAACGAAGCACTTTATCTCAATCCTGATACCCAAACAGATGCAACTTTACAGTTAATTTCGTTGATTAAAGCCAATGTAGAAAACCTAGCGCATCATAATGATGACAGTGAATAAGTGAACTCGCCTTGCTGAAGGTTCGATATCAAAGCATAAGTTGTACTTATTAATAAAACCTACAAATAAACCGCAATAAAAAACATAAAAAAAGCCCCTAAGATGATGAATTAGAGGCTTTGATTATCAGCAATTATCTTACCCAAAGGGGAGGCAATTGATAAGCTACTGCTGACTTATCTGCTGTTATAAGTTAACTAAAACAGTAAAGAACTACTCTTTATGTTTGTCGTATTTAAACGTGTGACAATCACTACAAATAGGCTTTTTCGCTTTATGTTCACCATGACACTCTTGACAAGGTAACTCTTTGCCATAATGCAAGTTATTATGTGGATTCTGCCACTTGTCTTCTTCACTACGCGCTGTTGTTTCAGCTAACTCATCAACATCATGACACTGCTGACAAGCTTGATCTGAAGGAATTGTTTAATCCCCTGATCATGACAAGCTTTACAATCTTTACCAATCACTTCCTTATGATGGTCTCTAATTTCTACTGCTTGAACGCTGGCACTACTTAAACATAATAATCCCAATGCAAGCATTATCTTTAATGTGTTCATCAATAATTCCTCTTGTAAATTGGGTTACGCTTTCATCATGCTACGAGCAGCAGTCATTCCCATGACCATACACTCAGGAATAGAGCAACTTCCTAAGCGGCTTACACCATGGATACCACCACAGACTTCACCAGCAGCGTAAAGCCCTGGAATCGCCACACCCGTGAAGCTGTCTTTTACTTCTGCTTTGGTATTAATTTGAACGCCACCTTGGCAGTAATGCACTTTTGGCCATAAACGCACAACGGTAAAAGGCGCTTCAATATACTTACCTGCAGCCTTAGTCATGTTTTTACCAAACTGCTTATCTTCACCAGATTTAACGTATTGGTTATATTCTTCAATTTGAGTTTTGAGTGCTTTTAACGGCACATTAAAATGCGAAGCTAATTCCTCAACAGAGTCAAACTTCCACCCCACGTTGTACTTAATGACTTTTTTGGTATTAGGATGCTTTTTAGAATCTTTGTAGCTAGTGATTAAAATAGGTGGTAATGCATTCCCTTGTTCATCACGGCACGCAAGCTCAGCATCAGCTCGCGTTTTGCGGTCAGCAATTTCATCCATAAAACGTTGACCAGTTAAACGGTTAATCGCAATAGAATGAGGGAAGTTATAGATAGAATAGTTAGATACATAACCAAAACCACCTTCATCAGGTGACGCCCAAGGGCCAGATTGAATATGCGCTAAATGAACAGGTACAGCACCTAAGCGGAACATTTCATACATGCCTTCGCCTGTAGCACCTGGTGCATTGGTACAACCTACTTCAGAGGTTAACGTTGGATCTTGCGCCATGCGAAGGTTAACATTTTGAGCAAAACCACCTGTCGCCATAATCACACCACGTTTGGCACGAATATTAATGACTTTACCTGGTTGATCTTCGCCAAAGTGATAGTTGTCACGCATTTTAACGCCGAGTACTTCGCCGTTATCACCAATCAAGAAACCTTCAAACTTAGATCGGTTATGGGTATGAACACCCAATTCACGGCACTTATGTAATAAAGGTTGGGTAATACCAGCACCACAACTCACGGTTGTTTGGTAAGTACGTGCAACAGAGTGACCACCAAGCTGTTGCAAATATGGATGGTACTCTGAGCCCGCATCAAAAGTCATTTGTAATGCTTCCATAGCATGCTCAGCAACATGGCGAAGTAATGCTTCATCGGCAATACCACGTCCAGCAGCTAATTGGTCTGCAACCATACGATCTACAGAATCATTAACGCCTTCTTTTGATTGCATTGGCGTCCCTGGTGCTGCAAATAAGCCACCATTAATAGCTGAATTACCACCAAAATAGGACATTTTTTCAAAAATATGGACATCTTTTGCGCCCAGTTTTGTTGCCTCAATCCCTGCAGCTAAGCCAGCAAAACCAGAACCAATAATGACGATTTCAATTTCTTTATCCCACTTAACACCGTCTGCTTTTTCAGAAACAGCCATCGCTGGAGCCACCATTGCAGCACCCGCTGCAACACCAAGCCCTGCGATAAATTTACGGCGTCCTAACAGATCTACATTACTCATAGGTCATCACCCTTTTTTAAATTGACTCCTTCATCATAAAGATGGAATCAATTCCAAAAAGGGAATCAACCAAGGTTTACTTATATCTAAATAGGTAGATTTACAGAAATGAACCACAGCGCATATTTTAATCAAATATGGATGTGAGATAGCGATTTGGAATAGGTTCCAAATCGCTACTTCAAAGCAAGATGAATCAATAACACATTACAGATTACAGATTACTGCTTAGGTAAACATTCAGTGAGTTTATCCACCAATAATCTGACTTTAGGAGATAGATGACGGTTTTGTGGGTACAAAGCCCAAATGCCTTCTTTTTCTTGTTGAAAAGATGCCAGTAGTACATTTAGCTTATTGTCAGCAATAGCCTGTTTAACGTAATAACCAGGTAATTGCACAATTCCTAGGCCTTTTAATGCCGCATCCAATAAACTAATACCGCTACTGCATTGCAGGTTCCCATGTACTTTGATACTTCTCGCCTTACCTAATTCATTAAAGTGCCAGTGAGATTGCGAACCGATTAAACAATTATGCTGACTCAATTCAGATAATGAATATGGCGCACCAAAACGATTAATATACTCAGGTGCAGCACACACAAATTGCTCTCGACTGGTTAGTCGCTTTGCCATCATACTAGAGTCAGGTAATCGGCCTAAGCGAATAGCCAAATCATAACCGCCCTCAACTAAATCTAATTGCCTGTTTGTTAATTCACAAATCACTTCGACATCAGGATATTGCTGCATATAGTCAGTCACAATCGGCATGATAAACTTCTCACCATAGGTCACAGGTGCAGTCAGCTTGATTAACCCTTGCGGTTTATTTTGCAGGCTACTGATGGCTCGTTCAGCTTCTTCGAGACCATCAATCACCTGCCTACAATGCCGATAAAAAACTTGCCCTTCTTCTGTCAGAGAGACTTTTCTGGTGGTACGGTAAAAAAGTTTAGTATTTAATCTATTTTCAATCTGACTAATTTGACGGCTAACTTGGGCTGTTGAAATAGACAAACGCTTACCAGCAACGGTAAAACTGTCCGTTTCAGCTACTGCGACAAACTCATAAACCCCTTCCCATGGAAGCATTATTACTCACCTGTAAAAGTCATTTGTAATTTAAGCTTATTATCAACTGACAGAAAATAAATACAATAGATCTATCACTACAAAATCTCATCTACACTAAGTAGATTCAATTTAGTCGTTCATCTTTAATAAGGACAAACACAATGTCAGCACAATTTATTAAGTCTAAAGCCGCTGTTGCATGGGGACCTGGACAACCATTATCAGTTGAAGAAGTTGATGTCATGTACCCGAAAGCGGGAGAAGTGATGGTAAAGATTATCGCTTCGGGTGTTTGTCATACTGACGCATTTACCCTATCAGGTGATGATCCAGAAGGTGTTTTCCCAGCAATTCTGGGCCATGAAGGTGGCGGGATTGTTGAAATGGTCGGTGAAGGAGTCACTAGCGTTAAAGTCGGTGACCATGTTATTCCTCTTTACACCGCTGAGTGTGGTAAATGTAAGTTCTGTACATCAGGTAAAACCAACCTATGTAGCGCAGTACGTGAAACACAAGGTAAAGGCTTAATGCCTGATGGTACGACTCGCTTTTATAAAGATGGTGAGCCAATTTTCCATTATATGGGTTGTTCAACATTCTCCGAGTACACCGTATTACCTGAAATCTCGCTTGCAAAAGTGAATAAAGATGCGCCACTAGAAGAAGTATGTTTATTAGGTTGTGGTGTCACTACAGGTATGGGCGCCGTACTTAATACCGCTAAGGTTCAAAAAGGCGATACCGTAGCCATATTTGGTTTAGGTGGCATTGGTTTATCAGCAATTATTGGCGCTACCATGGCTGGGGCTTCACGTATTATTGGTATTGACTTAAATGAATCTAAATTTGAGCTAGCCACTAAGCTTGGCGCGACAGATTGCATTAACCCTAAAAACTACGATAAACCTATTCAAGATGTCATTGTAGAGCTAACTGACGGTGGTGTTGATTTCTCTTTCGAATGTATCGGCAACGTCAATGTGATGCGCAGCGCACTTGAGTGTTGTCATAAAGGTTGGGGAGAGTCTGTGATTATTGGTGTTGCTGGTGCAGGACAAGAAATCTCAACTCGTCCATTCCAGTTGGTGACAGGCCGAGTCTGGAAAGGCAGCGCATTTGGCGGTGTTAAAGGGCGCAGTGAATTACCAGGCATTGTTGAGCAGTATCTAAATGGTGAGTTTAAATTAGATCACTTCATTACTCACACTATGGGACTTGAAGGAATTAATGATGCTTTCGATTTAATGCACAGCGGAGAAAGTATTCGCTCTGTCATTCATTTCGACAAGTAAGCTCTGCGCAAATGTTATCCATTCAGAACGCTAACATATTCTGAATTGAACACCTTAAGACAACCATATGCCTTATCAGTTGATAAGGCATTTTCAAAAGAAGTGATAACAACATGACTTTAGAAAATGTCAGCAGTAATAAAGTTTTCGGTGGCTGGTTAAAGCAATATAACCATCATTCAGACACGGTAAATTGCCAAATGCGTTTTGCCATTTACTTACCACCACAAGCGGCAACTCAAAAAGTACCTGTGCTTTATTGGTTATCAGGTTTAACCTGCACCGATGAAAATGTTATGCAAAAATCAGGTATTCAACGAATAGCTGCGGAACTGGGTATTGCCATTGTGGCACCAGATACTAGCCCACGTGGTGAGAATGTAGCAGACGACAGCGAAGGAGCTTATGATTTTGGTCTAGGCGCAGGTTTTTATGTCAATGCAACTCAAGCCCCTTTTAATACCCATTATCAAATGTATGACTACGTTGTGAACGAGTTGCCAGAACTCATTGAACAACACTTTCCTGTTTCTCAGCAGCGCAGCATAAGTGGTCACTCAATGGGCGGTCATGGTGCTATCAGTATCGGTCTTAAAAATCCGCAGCGTTATCAGTCAATCTCAGCATTCAGCCCGATTTGTAATCCTATTAATTGCCCTTGGGGACAAAAGGCTTTTACTGGTTATCTAGGTACAGATAAACAAGATTGGCTTGAATATGACAGCACGGAATTAATGAAGCTTACTCAAGCCGCTATTCCTATGCTGGTGGACCAAGGTAGCGATGATAACTTCTTAGCAGAGCAGTTAAAACCACAAGTATTAGTCGATGCAGCCAAAGAACAGGAATACCCTTTAACCCTGCGTATGCAAGAAGGCTACGATCATAGCTACTACTTCATTAGTAGTTTTATCGAAGACCATTTAAGGTTCCATGCAAAGTATTTATAAATAGAAAACGACAATGATCAATGAGCCTTGACCTAAAAAAGAGGTCATTGTTCCATGTGAAACATAGTTAGAGTTTCAAAATAGAAATAACAGCCTTATAAAAGATAGTAAAGCCTCAATGTGAATAACATTGAGGCTTTACTATCTTTTATATAGGCAGTTACACGCATTGATAATGAAGAAAATAACTTGATAGAAAGACTAATTAACGCAATAACTCATCTTTGTCTCAGTCATTTTTCTGTTAAGTGCATTAGCCTTTAATGTCGCTAAAAGTGCAATAACCGAACATCCAAACATGATCAGCACCATGGGCCATAAAGCGTCTTTCAACAGTAATGCTGTTATACCACTAATAATTGCGCCGATGAAAAACTGCATAGATCCCATTAACGCTGAAGCAGTACCTGCACTTCTACCAAAGTGCTTTAAAAAGCTTACACTTGCATTAGATATTGTCCCACCTGTCGCCGCCATACAGATAACAAAGCCAGAAACAGCAAACCATAGATTATTTGGCATAATCAAAATTGAACAGAACAAAACAAGTCCACCGAACACTTTTAACCCTAAAAATGCCAACAGCATTTGTTCAGCATCATAACGATTAAGCAAATAAGCATTTAAACGATTGATGATCACAACTCCCACAACATTAGCAATAAATAACCCTGAAAAGAGCGTTTCGCTAACACCAAACTTAACTAAATAAGCAAAAGGTGCATTGGTAATAAACGTGATTAATAGCGCATAAGAAAATACTTGTGCAATTAAATATCCCCGCGCAGGTTTGAACTTAAGAATACTTTTAAAGCTAGTACTAGGCATAGTATCACTAGCCTTTATATGCTTTGGCAGAACAAAAAATGCACAGATTGCCACAAGGATTGCGAAAATAGCAGATGATAAGAAAATCCAATGCCAGCTGGATATTTTCATAATTAAGGTGCCAATGGCGGGAGCAATAGAAGGAGCTATCATCATAATTAGCATCACAAGTGAGAATACTTTCGCCGCTTCTTTTCCTTCTGCATTATCACGAATAGTTGCAGGTACAACAACAACAGCCATACCGCCACCAATTGATTGCAAGCAACGCCAAAGCCAAAAAACGCCAGAGAATCGACTAAAGCCAACACTAAACTGCATACACCAAACACCAGTAAACCTAATGACATAATTGGCTGACGGCCAAATTTATCAGATAGTGGTCCGCCAACTAACTGACCAATTGCCATCCCGAAAACATACATGCTGACGGTAATCGCAATCAAAGAAGTGTCGACATTGAAATCAGTTGCAATGATTGGAATCGCTGGCAGATAACTATCGATCGCGTATGGAGTCATCGCAAAAACAGCAGCAAGTAACAGAATTAAGCTTTTAGATATGGATTGTTGCATTTACACCTCTAAAGTACCTTTCCAGAAAGATACTAGCTAGATTTTAGCTTTCTAGCAAGATATATTACTTGCAACACCCACTGATTAAATGAATAGATTTTGCCAAAACAGGAAAGTGTCGATAGCATTTTACAATCAACAAAAATTAATTGGCCTGAAGCATACGACCATATTTCTCCGTCGATTCTTAAATTGCTCAGAGCTCATCATCACATCAGAACAGATCTCGAAGAGCTATTAGGTCATTACCAAATACAAGGTGCAGACTTCGGTATTCTGGCAACCTTAAGAAGAAGTGGCGAGCCTTATTGTTTGTCACCAACCACCCTTTACCACTCTCTACTATTCAGTTCAGGCGGTTTAACAAAAGTCCTAAACAGGATGAAGCAAGCTGAGCTAATAGAAAGACTGGATAATCCTGACGACAAGCGTAGCAAGCTGGTTAAGTTATCACCAATGGGAAAAGAACTGGTTGACGCTATCATCGTTGAGCTTCATAAAAATGAGCAAAAAAATTAGCAATTTTGTCAGAAGATGAGATAAAGCAACTAGATATACTACTTAGTAAACTACTCTTGAGTTGGAATTAACACTAAACAGCAATAAAAAATGCCAGCTAAATGTTAGCTGGCATTTTATCTATTTCTATTCATTAATGATGATTTGTAGTCAATGACTTATTGGCAAGTTTGGCAAAGTAACGTTTAGATTCTGCCCTCACCTTTGGCGCAAGTAAAATAGCAGACGTCATCGTCGGAATAGCCATTAAGGCATATGCCGCATCAATAATATTAACAATTTCTTGAATACTTGCCGTTGCAGCAAATAAAATCGCACACAAGAAAAAGTACTGATATAAACGTAACCGTTGACGACCAAATAAAAATGCAAAGCACTGGCCACCATAAAATGCTTGAGTAAAAATGGTACTGATACTGAAAAACACCACACACAATATCAACAGATAAGGCCCTACTCCTGGCATTGTCATTTCAAACGCTTGGGCAGATAAATTAACCCCTTGTGCTTCACCTGTTTGCCAAACCCCAGAAATCAAAATTATCATTGCTGTTGCAGTACACACTAACAAAGTGTCAATGGCTGGACCAAGCATAGCGACAAGGCCTTCTTTAACAGGTTCATTGGTTCTCGCACTACCATGAGCCATTACTTCGGTACCAATACCCGCTTCATTTGAAAAAGCCGCACGACGAATGCCAATTAGCATAGTACCTAATATGCCGCCTCCAACTGAGTTTAATGAAAAAGCCTCTGTAAAAATTAATGCAAAGTAATGAGGTATTTCAGTTATATGAGTCGCAATAACATAAAAAGCACAGCTCATATAAATGAGGATCATCAATGGCACCACCTTTGATGCCACAGATGCAATACGTTTGATCCCGCCTAAAATAACGCTAGCAACAATCAGCATAACGACGATACCCAGTGATAAATCGATCCAAAAAGTAGATTCATTAGCTGGAAAATATCCTGGTTTTACAATTAGCCATTCACGAATAATCTGTACCAGTTGATTAGAGTTAAATAATGGAAAGTTACCCACTAGGCCTACAACACAAAAGAAAACTGCTAAAAAGTGCCACTTTTTAGATAACCCTTGAGTAATAATGTACATAGGGCCACCTTGTACATCGCCATTTTCATCTTTACCTCGATACATTATCGCTAAGGTACAAGTAAAAAATTTGGTCGCCATTCCAACAATGGCACTGATCCACATCCAAAAAATAGCGCCTGGACCACCCACCATGATTGCGACAGCGACACTGCCGATGTTGCCCATTCCAACGGTACCTGCCATTGCACTGGAGAGTGCACCAGCGTGACTAATATGCCCTTCTGCACCTTTATCTGGATGTTTACCCCTTACAATATTAATGGCATGACCAATATATCGAAACGGAATAAACCTCGAATAAATAAGGAAAAAAGCCCTCCACCCACAAGTAATACCAACATATGTGGGCCCCAAGCTAAATCGGCTATTTGGGCAGTAATAGAAACAAGAGACATGAAAAGTTATATTTTTGTTAAATGTAACTATTGAAAATACGGACAAAAACCGCTTTGTGCAATGATAAATCAGCGTAAACTATGACAATTAACGGTTAATTCAAAGGCAATAATATGGCAAAAATCGAAATTTTAGTCGGTACAACGCAAGGTGGTACTGAATATGTAGCAGACGATATGGCTGCAGAATTAGACAAATTAGGCCACGAAACTCAAATACATCTCGCTCCTAATTTATCTGAATTAGACCCCAAATCCCTATGGATGATCGTCAGTTCTACACATGGAGCAGGTGATCTTCCCGACAATATAGCGCCTTTTTATCAACAATTGATCGCCACAAATGATGATCTTACAGAGCTAAAATATGCGTTATGCGCTATTGGTGATTCAAGTTACGATACTTTTTGCCAAGGCCCAGAAAAAATAATTTCAAGGTTAGATCAACTCGGTGCAATCTCATTTGTGAATAAGATCCAAATCGATGTTCAAATGGATCCAGTACCTGAAGATGCCGCGCTTGCTTGGTTAGCTCAATGGCAATCGTCGATCACTTCCACTAATTAAGTTAATATCTTCATTTATACTCACAATAACAGCCAACCTTATCCACAATAAGTTAATTTACAAGATAACTATGTGGATAAGGTATTATTTTATCCGATCATAACTTTGTATTGATCCACACCTGATCTGGTTAAAGATCCCCCTGTGGATAAGTAGCCGATCTATCCCCAACTTATATTTAATTAGATCGCAGTTAGAACACAAGAACGTTTATCCATTACCCATTGAATATAAAGAAAAATTAGGCTTACCCACAGAAAAGTACGATCCTAATAATAAACATAACAAAGAGATCTTTAAAAAGATCTTAAGATCTATTAAGCAAACCTCCTCTGATCGAAAGACGAAAATTGATCATTCCCGAAAAGCAAACCAGGTGCTAAAATACTCGGCTCAGAGAGTCTTTCGTTTAAAGATCTAAATTAGAAATTTATTTTATCCAAGGTTACAAAATGCATTTTCATGAACGGTTTGATGTAATTGTTGTTGGTGGTGGTCATGCCGGAACCGAAGCAGCCTTAGCTGCTGCCAGAATGGGATCAAAAACCCTATTACTAACACACAATATTGATACCCTTGGACAAATGTCTTGTAATCCAGCCATTGGTGGGATTGGCAAAGGCCATTTGGTAAAAGAAATTGATGCCTTAGGCGGTGCAATGGCAACCGCAACTGACTTTGCAGGTATCCAATTTAGAACATTAAATTCAAGCAAAGGCCCAGCTGTTAGAGCGACTCGTGCACAAGCTGATAGAGCTTTGTATCGTCAAAAAATACAACAAATTTTACAACATCAACCCAATCTACGTATTTTTCAACAAGCTGTAGACGATTTAGTTGTTGAAAACAATAAAGTTTTAGGTGTTGTTACTCAAATGGGCTTAGCATTTGAAGCACCAAGCGTTGTATTAACAACCGGTACTTTCCTAAGTGGTAAAATTCATATCGGCTTAGAAAATTACAGCGGCGGAAGAGCAGGTGATCCACCTGCAATTGCACTCGCTAATAGACTAAAAGAATTATCAATTCGTGTTGGACGTCTAAAAACGGGCACGCCACCAAGAATTGATGCAAACACGATTGATTTCGATAAAATGCAAGAACAAAAAGGTGACAGTCCGTTACCTGTCATGTCATTCATTGGTGATGTTAGCCAGCATCCTGAACAAGTTTCTTGTTACATCACACATACCAATGAAAAAACTCACGATATTATTCGTGGAGGACTCGATCGTAGCCCAATGTACTCAGGTGTTATTGAAGGAATTGGTCCAAGATATTGCCCATCGATCGAAGATAAAATTAATCGTTTTGCAGACAAAAACTCCCATCAAATTTTTATTGAACCAGAAGGGTTAACCACTAATGAGATCTACCCTAATGGGATCTCAACAAGTCTACCTTTCGATGTACAATTGAATTTGGTTAGATCTATTCAAGGTATGGAAAATGCTGAGATCATTCGTCCTGGATACGCCATTGAATATGATTATTTTGATCCAAGAGATCTTAAAAACTCTTTAGAAACTAAAAATATTGATGGTTTATTCTTTGCTGGACAAATTAACGGTACAACCGGATATGAAGAAGCGGGTGCACAAGGTTTGTTAGCTGGTATGAATGCATCGTTGCAAGTACAAGGCAAAGAAGTTTGGTGTCCAAGACGCGATCAGGCATACATTGGCGTATTGGTTGACGATTTATCAACACTTGGCACAAAAGAACCTTACCGCATGTTTACCAGTCGTGCTGAATACCGTTTGTTACTTCGTGAAGACAATGCTGATTTACGTCTCACTGAAAAAGGCCGTGAATTAGGCTTAGTTGATGATGAGCGCTGGCAGAAGTTTAGTGAAAAACAAGAGTTAATTGAAACTGAATTACAGCGTTTACGCAGTAATTGGGTTCATAAAAACTCACCGTTACTGGATGTATTGAATCCTGAATTAAATACACCTATTTCACGTGAAGCATCATTTGAAGATTTATTACGTCGTCCAGAAATGGATTACGGTAAATTAATGAGTTTAGAAGGTTTCGGCCCAGGTGTTGACGATCCGCGTGCTGCAGAGCAAGTTCAGATCCAAGTGAAATATTCAGGCTATATTCAAAGACAGCAAGGTGAAATTGACAAAGCAATCCGTCATGAAACGACTGTTTTACCATTGGATTTGGATTATCAAGAAGTGCAAGGTTTGTCGAATGAGGTCATTGCTAAGATGAATGAGCATAAACCTGAAACCATTGGCCAAGCTTCACGTATTTCTGGAATGACCCCAACCGCCATTTCAATTTTGCTTGTACACCTTAAAAAACGTGGTTTATTACGTAAAAGCGCATAAATCGCAGTAAAAAGTTGTGTTTTAACCAATAAGGGAAGCATTGAGACTTCCCTTAGTCATTTCTGCCATTCATAATACCCGATGATTAACGATTCCCTTTGATTTAGAGGTCACTTAGCGTGTTAGCCGATCAACTTAAGATTTATCTTGCTGAAACTGGTATATCAGCAACAGAAACTCAACAACAACAGCTTGTTGGGTTTGTTACCATGCTAAACAAATGGAATAAAGCTTATAACTTAACTTCGGTTAGAGATCCTGAACAGATGTTAATCCGTCATGTTATGGACAGTTTAGTGGTTTCTCCTTATCTTAAAGGGCAGCGTTTTATTGATGTTGGGACTGGACCTGGTTTACCTGGGATCCCACTAGCAATTCTTAATCCCGATAAAGAGTTTGTGTTACTTGATAGTTTAGGAAAACGTATTCGTTTTCAAAAACAGGTTCAATTTGAATTAAAGATTAATAACATTACTTCAGTTGAAAGTCGTGTTGAGGCTTATGAGCCCGATCAAAAATTTGATGGCGTAATTAGCCGTGCTTTTGCATCAATTGAAGACATGTTGACTTGGTGTCATCACTTACCAGCTGACAATGGCCAATTTTATGCGCTTAAAGGCCAACTTAGTGATGCAGAAATGGCCAGTATTCCTAACGAGTTTACAGTCACTGAAACCATTTCGTTAACAGTGCCAAAGCTCGATGAACAAAGACATCTGTTAAAACTGACCAAGAAATAATAGTCAGGAAAAAAATAAATATTATCGGACATCGTAAATAAGTCCTTAGGGTGAACACGTGGGTAAAATCATTGCCGTAGCCAACCAGAAAGGTGGCGTTGGAAAAACAACAACTTGTGTTAATTTAGCAGCATCACTTGCAGCCACAAAACGCAAAGTGCTGTTAATCGATCTTGATCCGCAAGGTAATGCCACTATGGGCAGCGGTGTCGACAAATATGAAGTTGAAAATACCGCATACGAATTGCTTGTTGAAGAAAAGCCGTTCGAAGAGATAGTGATCAAAGATACGACCGGTAAATATGATCTTATTGCGGGTAATGGTGATGTAACTGCAGCAGAAATTAAGCTAATGGAGTTTTTTGCAAGAGAAATTCGATTAAAAAATGCTTTGGCAGCAGTAAAAGATGATTATGATTTCATTTTTATT
This sequence comes from Shewanella sp. ENK2, assembly GCF_043568515.1. Lineage (NCBI taxonomy): Bacteria > Pseudomonadati > Pseudomonadota > Gammaproteobacteria > Alteromonadales > Shewanellaceae > Shewanella > Shewanella sp. ENK2. The sequence goes on from NZ_CP171406.1 coordinate 1,901,539, forward strand.
GACTGTCCGCCGTCGCTCAACATGTTGACGGTCAATGCGATGTCTGCCGCTGACTCTGTATTAGTGCCAATGCAGTGTGAATATTATGCATTAGAAGGCTTAACTGCATTGATCGATACCATCACCAAATTAGGTGCGATGGTTAACCCTAATTTGAGCATCGAAGGGATCTTACGAACCATGTATGATCCTCGAAATCGTTTATCTAATGATGTGTCCGATCAGCTAAAACAACATTTTGGCGAAAAAGTATATCGCACCGTTATTCCAAGAAATATCCGTTTAGCTGAAGCGCCTAGTTTTGGTGCTCCTGCGATGTATTATGATAAATCAAGTGCTGGCGCCAAAGCCTATTTAGCTTTAGCGGGTGAAATTATTCGCCGTGCAGAGCAACAAACAGAATCAAAGTAAGCGTAAGGGAATAAAATGACGTTAAAAAAACGTGGTTTAGGTAAAGGTTTGGATGCATTACTAAGCAACAGTAGCGCTGCTAATAGAAAAACAGAACAGACTCAACCTAACATCAATATCGACCAAGCGCCGAAAGAAGATGGTTTATTAATGCTAGATGTGGATTTATTGCAATCTGGTAAATATCAGCCGCGTAAAGACATGTCACCAGAAGCACTGGATGAATTAGCTGAATCTATTAAGTCACAAGGTATCATTCAGCCTATTGTTGTTCGTAAAGTTGATACTGAAAGATACGAAATCATTGCTGGCGAACGTCGTTGGAGAGCATCGCAAATTGCTCAATTAGAGCAAGTTCCTTGTATTGTTAAGCAAGTACCTGATGAATCCGCCGTAGCAATTGCCTTGATTGAAAATATCCAGCGTGAAGACCTTAATGCAATGGAAGAAGCCATTGCATTACAACGTTTACTTGAAGAATTTGAATTAACCCATCAACAAACGGCTGATGCTGTCGGAAAATCTAGAGCAAGTGTTTCTAACTTATTACGATTAAACAGTTTAAATGAGCCAGTAAAACGTTTATTAGAGTATGGCGATATTGATATGGGTCACGCTCGAGCATTATTGGCTATTGAAGGTGATGAGCAAACAAACCTTGCTCGATTAGTCGCTTCTAAAGAAATGACAGTTCGTGAAACTGAACGATTAGTGAATAAAGCCCTAAATCCTACCAAAGAAGCCGAAAAGCCAGCTAAAGATCATGATGTAACCCGCTTGGAGCAACAGTTAATTGAAAAATTAGGTGCTAAAGTGGCTATAAATCATGGCAGTAAAGGTAAAGGTAAAATTGTAATAAACTACCAAGATCTTGCTGAATTAGATGGAATACTTAGCAAAATCCACTAAATCCTCCAACAAAGTCATTTCAATAGTAACTTTGTAACAAGGCGTAAATTTGAGATTTTAGAAATTTAGTCTCAAATCACGCCTAATATCACTGTTTAACCTCTCATCAAAGTTGCAAACAAGGTGTGAAAAGGTATACTTTGCATGCTTTTTTCCTGTCTGAGTTGTTAATGATCACATTAACCGCCCAGAAGAGAAATAAGCATTAATGCGGAGATTAAAAATTGAGTAAGGTTTTAGCGCGTCGTGGCCGGTGGTCAGCCTATAGAATAGTGTTGTTGCAGGCGGCGGTAGCTGGGGGAACTTCAATTTTATTTTTCGCTCTGTGGGGAGCTCAGTATGGCTTATCTGCTTTAGCAGGTGGTCTCATTGCTGTACTCCCTAATTTTGTATTCGCAACCCTTGCTTTCTCTCATGCGGGAGCTAAAGCGTCAGGAAAAGTCGTTTGGATGTTTTTCTTGGGGGAAGCGGTAAAGTTGCTGCTAACCATTGTGTTATTCGCCATTGCATTTGGCATGCTGAAAACGCCATTTATGCCGTTATTTAGCTGTTATTTGTTGGCGCTATTAATACCTTGGACAGCCCCTTTATACTTCAAGCAAAATTAAGTGAGATTAATCATGGCGACAACTGGTGAAGCATTAAATGCTTCCGAGTATATCCAGCATCACCTGACTAATGCGAAAATGTGTTCTGCTGATGGCGGAATTGCTTTTAACTATGCATGTCAAGATGCCGGGTTTTGGACTTGGCACATTGACTCACTTTTGTTTTCAGTAGGTCTTGGGGTTCTATTTTTGTGGGCATTCTTCAAAGTAGGACAAAAAGCAACAACTGGCGTTCCAGGTAAATTTCAATGTTTCGTTGAAATGTGCGTGGAAGGTGTAGATAAAATCGTTAAAGACTCATTTCATGGTCGTAACGCGGTTATCGCACCATTAGGTCTGACTATTTTTGTCTGGGTTTTCCTGATGAATTTAATGGACTTAATTCCGGTTGACTTTGTACCTGAAGCCGCAAACAGATTTTTAGGTGTTCCTTACCTTAAAATTGTACCAACAACTGACTTAAACGTAACTCTAGGTATGGCCTTGAGTGTGTTTGCGTTGATTGTTTTTTACAGTATTAAAGTTAAAGGATTTGGTGGTTTCACAAAAGAAATGACCTTACAACCTTTCAACCATTGGTCACTGATTCCAGTTAACTTGATTTTGGAAACAGTTACTTTGGTTGCGAAGCCGATTTCATTGTCGCTTCGTCTGTTTGGTAACCTGTATGCAGGTGAGTTGATCTTTATTCTGATAGCACTGATGCCTTGGTGGGCTCAGTTCGCATTATCAGTGCCTTGGGCTATTTTCCATATTTTGGTTATTGTGCTGCAGGCGTTTATCTTCATGATGCTTACGATTGTATATCTAAGCATGGCACATGAAGAACATTAATTTAATAAAATTAGTTATTTATCGGAGATAAAATGGAAACTGTAATTAGCTTTACAGCAATAGCTGTTGCAATCATGATTGGCTTAGCAGCGCTAGGTACTGGTATTGGCTTTGCTATCTTAGGTGGTAAGTTCTTAGAAGCTTCAGCTCGTCAACCAGAACTTGCTCCAGCATTACAAACTAAGATGTTCATCGTAGCTGGTCTACTTGATGCGATCTCAATGATTGCAGTTGGTGTTGCATTATTCTTCGTATTCGCTAACCCATTCTTAGGTCAATTAGCTGGCTAATCGCCCCCTTAGAAGGAGTTGTCGTTATGAGTATTAACGCTACCCTGCTAGGCCAAGCGATTTCTTTTGCACTCTTCGTGTGGTTTTGCATGAAGTTTGTATGGCCGCCATTGATGAACGCTATCGAAGAACGCCAGAAGAAAATTGCCGATGGGCTAGCTGATGCAGGACGTGCTGCAAAAGATCTAGAGTTGGCTCAAGCGAAAGCTAATGAGCAACTAAAAGAAGCGAAGGCGACTGCTAATGAAATTATTGAGCAAGCTAATAAGCGCAAAGCTCAAATAGTTGAAGAAGCTAAAATTGAAGCTGATACCGAACGTGCGAAAATTATCGCTCAAGGTCAAGCTGAAATTGAAAACGAACGTAATCGCGTTAAAGATGACTTGCGTAAGCAAGTTGCTACTCTTGCCGTAACTGGTGCAGAGAAAATTCTTCAACGTTCGATTGATCCAGAAGCTCACAGTGACATAGTTAATAAACTTGTTGCTGAAATTTAATTAAGGAATCGGAGTTATGGCTGAAATAAGCACCATTGCTCGTCCTTATGCAAAGGCAGCTTTTGATTTTGCTGTTGAACACAAAGCAATTGAAGATTGGGCAGAAATGCTTAACTTCGCGGCATTGGTAAGTGAAAACGAATCAATTAAACCGTTGCTTGGTGGTTCATTGGCTAGTGCACAACTTGCCTCACTATTTATCGAAGTATGTGGTGAGCAAATGAATGCGCAAGGTCAGAACCTTATTAAGGTGATGGCTGAAAACGGTCGTTTAGAGATACTACCAACAGTATCTTTACTTTTTGCTGAATACCGCAATGAGTGGGCTAAAGAAGTTGAAGCAACTGTTGTTTCAGCGACTGAGCTGAGCTCTGAGCAACAAGAGCAAATTAGTGTTTCTCTTGAGAAACGTCTCGCACGCAAAGTTAAGCTGAATTGTAGTGTAGATGCATCGCTTATTGGCGGTGTAATTATTAAATCAGGCGACCTAGTCATCGATGGCTCGGTTAGCGGTAATTTATCGCGCTTGTCTGATAAGCTACAATCGTAATTGGGAGTTTGAGCATGCAACTGAATTCCACTGAAATCAGCGATCTGATTAAGCAGCGGATCGAGCAGTTCGACGTCGTTAGTGAAGCTCGCAACGAAGGTACAATCGTTGCAGTAAGTGACGGCATCATTCGCATTCACGGCCTTGCCGATGTAATGCAAGGTGAAATGATCGAACTGCCTGGTGGCCGTTTTGCAATCGCGTTGAACTTAGAACGTGATTCTGTCGGTGCCGTAGTAATGGGTCCTTATGCTAATTTAGCAGAAGGCGCAAAAGTTAAGACCACTGGTCGTATTCTTGAAGTACCAGTAGGTCGTGGTTTATTAGGCCGCGTAGTTAACACCCTTGGTGAGCCAATTGACGGTAAAGGACCAATCGATAACGATGGTTTCTCTCCTGTTGAAGTAATTGCTCCTGGTGTAATTGAGCGCCAATCAGTAGATCAACCAATCCAAACTGGTTATAAAGCCGTTGACTCTATGATCCCAATTGGTCGTGGACAACGTGAATTGATCATTGGTGACCGTCAGACTGGTAAAACAGCGATGGCTATCGATGCAATTATCAACCAGAAAGATTCAGGCATTAAATGTGTATACGTTGCTGTAGGCCAAAAGGCTTCTACAATTGCTAACGTAGTACGCAAGCTTGAAGAGCACGGTGCATTAGCTAACACTATCGTTGTAGTAGCAACAGCTTCTGAAGCTGCAGCATTACAATACTTAGCACCTTACTCAGGTTGTTCAATGGGTGAATACTTCCGTGACCGCGGTGAAGATTCTTTAATCGTATATGATGATCTATCTAAGCAAGCAGTTGCTTACCGTCAGATCTCTCTACTATTGAAGCGTCCACCAGGACGTGAAGCATACCCAGGTGATGTATTCTATCTACATTCTCGTTTATTAGAACGTGCTTCACGTGTAAACGAAATCTACGTAGATAAATTCACTAACGGTGAAGTAAAAGGTAAAACCGGTTCTTTAACTGCGTTACCGATTATTGAAACCCAAGCAGGTGATGTATCTGCATTCGTACCGACCAACGTAATTTCTATTACAGATGGTCAGATCTTCCTTGAGACTGACTTATTTAACTCTGGCTTACGTCCAGCTGTTAACCCTGGTATTTCTGTTTCTCGTGTTGGTGGTGCGGCTCAGACTAAGATCATCAAGAAACTGTCTGGTGGTATTCGTACCGCGTTAGCACAGTATCGAGAGCTTGCTGCGTTCTCACAATTTGCATCTGACTTAGATGATGCAACTCGTGCTCAACTTGAGCATGGTGAGCGTGTTACCGAACTTATGAAGCAAAAGCAATATGCTCCAATGAGCATCGCTGCCCAAGCTATCTCAATCTTCGCAGCTGAAAAAGGCTACTTGAAGACTGTTGAATTAAGTAAAATCGGTAGCTTCGAAGCTGCTCTGCTTTCATTCATGAACAGCGAACATGCTGAGCTTGTTAATACTATTAATGAAACTGGCGATTACAACGCAGACATTGAAAGTCAATTAAAAGCTGGCCTGGACAAGTTCATTGAAACCCAAACCTGGTAATAATTATCGAGGTGTCGTAAGGCGCCTCAGGTCCCAGATTGGAGAGTAGAAATGGCCGGCGCTAAAGAGATTAAAACCAAGATCGCGAGTGTTAAAAACACTCAAAAGATCACTTCTGCAATGGAAATGGTGGCTGCCAGCAAAATGCGCAAAGCGCAGGATCGCATGGAGTCGAGCCGTCCATATGCAGAGCATATGCGTAAGGTGATCGGTCACGTAGCGCAAGGTACTCTTGAATATAAACATCCATATTTGGAAGTTCGAGATGCCAAGCGGGTTGGTTACATTGTTGTGTCAACCGACCGTGGCCTTTGTGGTGGTCTGAACGTTAACCTTTTCAAAAAGGTTGTGTCAGATGTGAAGGATTGGAAAGACCAAGGGGCAGAAGTTGAATTTTGTCCAATTGGTGCACGAAGTGTGCAATTCTTCAATAGCTTTGGTGGAGAAATCTCTGCCCATGCCTCAGGTTTAGGCGATGCGCCTAAGTTAGCCGATTTAATCGGTACCGTGAGAGTTATGCTACAAGCTTACAACGAAGGCAAACTGGATCGTCTGTTTATCGTATTCAACAAATTTGTGAATACTATGACTCAGACTCCTGTGATCGAACAGCTGCTACCTTTACCTAAATCGGAAGAAGAAGTAGCTAAGTATCCTTGGGATTACATTTACGAGCCAGATCCAAAAGATATTTTGGAAGTATTGTTGACTCGTTATGTTGAGTCTCAAGTTTATCAAGGTGTTGTTGAGAATATTGCGTCTGAACAGGCTGCCCGTATGGTAGCAATGAAGGCTGCAACTGATAACGCTGGTGAGCTGATCGATGATCTGCAATTAGTCTATAACAAGGCACGACAAGCTGCGATTACGCAAGAATTGTCGGAGATTGTTTCAGGCGCTGCAGCGGTTTAGGTTAGGTAACTAATAAAGTTTAGAGGATTAATCATGAGCACAGGTACTGTTGTCCAAGTAATTGGCGCGGTTGTGGACGTAGAGTTTCCACAAGATTCTGTACCTCAGGTATATGACGCTCTGAAGATCACAGGTGAAGGCGACTGTAATGGCTTGGTGCTGGAAGTTCAGCAACAGCTAGGTGGTGGTGTAGTTCGTGCCATCGCTATGGGTTCTTCTGATGGTCTGCGTCGTGGTCTAGAGGTAGCAAACTCAGGTTCACCAATTTCTGTTCCGGTTGGGGTTGCAACCCTTGGCCGTATCATGAACGTATTGGGTGAGCCTATCGATGAAGCGGGTGACATTGGTGAAGAAGAGCGTTATGAAATTCACCGTGAAGCACCTTCATACGAAGATCAGTCAAACACAACTGAACTTTTAGAGACTGGTATCAAGGTTATCGACCTTGTTTGTCCATTCGCTAAGGGTGGTAAAGTTGGTTTATTTGGTGGTGCTGGTGTTGGTAAAACCGTCAACATGATGGAATTAATCAACAACATCGCAAAAGCACACTCAGGTCTTTCTGTATTCGCTGGTGTTGGTGAGCGTACTCGTGAGGGTAACGACTTCTACTACGAAATGAAAGATTCTGGCGTTCTCGACAAAGTAGCCATGGTATATGGTCAAATGAACGAGCCTCCAGGAAACCGTTTACGTGTAGCATTGTCTGGTTTGACAATGGCTGAAAAATTCCGTGACGAAGGTCGTGACGTACTGTTATTCGTTGATAACATCTACCGTTACACTTTGGCCGGTACTGAAGTATCTGCACTATTAGGCCGTATGCCTTCTGCAGTAGGTTACCAACCAACACTAGCTGAAGAAATGGGTGTTCTACAAGAACGTATTACTTCAACTAAGTCTGGTTCTATTACCTCTGTACAAGCGGTATATGTACCTGCGGATGACTTAACCGATCCGTCACCAGCAACAACCTTCGCTCACTTAGACGCGACTGTTGTACTGTCTCGTAACATTGCTTCGCTAGGTATTTACCCAGCGGTTGACCCACTGGATTCGACTTCTCGTCAATTAGATCCATTAGTTGTTGGTCAAGAGCATTACGATGTAGCAAACGGCGTACAAACTGTACTTCAACGCTACAAAGAGCTAAAAGACATTATTGCTATCTTGGGTATGGATGAATTATCTGATGAAGATAAAACAACTGTATTCCGCGCACGTAAGATTGAGAAATACTTATCTCAACCTTTCTTCGTAGCAGAAGTCTTTACAGGTTCTCCTGGTAAGTACGTTTCTCTTAAAGACACTATCCGTGGCTTCAAGGGTATCTTGAATGGTGAGTTTGATCACATTCCAGAGCAAGCGTTCTACATGGTTGGTTCAATCGACGAAGCTGTCGAGAAAGCTAACAAAAAGAAATAACTGAGCATTAGCTTAGTATTTTAGGAGATCTTGATGGCAGCCATGACAGTCAAACTTGATATAGTAAGTGCAGAGAACAGCATGTACAGCGGTGACGTGACCTTCTTAGAAGTGAGCGGTACTGAAGGTGAGTTAGGTATTATGCCTAACCATGCTCCTTTGCTAACTAAAATCAAACCTGGCATGGCGCGCATGATTAAGGAAGATGGAAGTGAAGATGTATTGTATTTATCAGGTGGTATCCTGGAAGTACAACCAACTTCAATTTCTGTACTTGCTGACGTCGCTATGCGTGCCGATGATATTGATGAGCAAGCTGCACTTGAAGCTAAGCAACGCGCAGAAGCGAGTATCGCTAATGCAGGCGCTGACTTTGATTACGAAGCTGCAACAATCGAATTAGCTAAATCTTTAGCTCAACTTCGTGTTGTTGAAACCATCAAAAAGAACATTGCCAGATAAAGGTTATTGTTTTAAAAAGGCGACCCTTGGGTCGCCTTTTTTGTGTCTGTTATTTAAATATCCCTCTCCAGGTGTGTCACTAACCATAGCTAATGAACCAGAATAAGCAGAGAACTGCACATTTCCATTTCTAACATTCAATATCTGCGATAAAATAAACGGCTACTAACTCAATTGTTGCTCAAGGAATCCTGATGTCATTAAATGTTGTCATTCTCGCTGCTGGTAAAGGAACACGGATGCGTTCAGACTTGCCAAAAGTACTACACCCCATTGCTCATAAAAGCATGGTACAACATGTTATTGATACCGCTAATTCGCTTGGTAGTAATACTATTCAGCTGGTTTATGGTTATGGCGCAGATAAACTTCAAACTGTTTTAGGTGAACAAGCTGTAAATTGGGTTCTACAAGCTGAGCAATTAGGTACTGGCCATGCTGTGGCTCAAGCTAATCCAAACATTAATGACGACGACACCGTGTTAATTCTTTATGGTGATGTGCCTCTAATACAGCAGTCGACCTTAGAAAAGTTATTAGCAGCTAGACCAGAAAACGGTATGGCTATTTTAACGGTCAATTTAGTTAACCCAACAGGTTATGGTCGAATTGTTCGCGAAGCGGGTAACGTGGTTGGTATTGTTGAGCAAAAAGACGCTAATGCTGAGCAGTTACTGATTCAAGAAGTAAACACCGGCATCATGGCGGTTCCTGGTAAACAACTTAAATCTTGGTTAGGTCGCTTATCAAATGCTAATGCTCAAGGTGAATACTATCTAACGGATATTGTTGCCATGGCAAAAGAAGATGGTGTGGCCATCGATACAGCCCAACCTGAATCAGCTGTAGAAGTTGAAGGGGCGAATAATCGCATTCAACTTGCACAACTTGAAAGAGCTTATCAGGCAAGAGCGGCTGAAAAGTTAATGCTTGAAGGTGCAAACCTTCGTGATCCTGCTCGACTTGATATTCGCGGTGATGTCAGCGTCGGCATGGATGTAATGATTGATATCAATGTTATTTTCCAAGGAAAAGTGACGATTGGTAATAACGTGACGATTGGTGCTGGTGCCATTCTTATTGACTGTGAGATTGCTGATAACGCTGAAATTAAACCTTATTCAATAGTCGAAGGCGCCAAGCTAGGTAAAGCCGCTAGTGCTGGGCCATTTGCTCGTTTACGCACCGGTGCTGAACTCAAAGAAGATGCCCATATTGGTAACTTTGTTGAAATGAAAAAAGCGGTATTGGGTGAGGGGTCTAAAGCGGGTCATTTAGCTTACCTAGGTGATGCGAGTATTGGTCGCGGTGTAAATATTGGTGCTGGCACTATTACGTGTAATTACGATGGTGCAAATAAATTCCAAACGACTATTGAAGATGATGTGTTTGTCGGTAGCGACTCGCAACTTATTGCGCCAGTGACTATTGGTAAAGGCGCCACATTAGGTGCTGGTTCTACGATTGCTAAAGATGTCGGCGAGGGTGAGTTAGTTATTACTCGTGTTAAGCAGCGTCACATTAGTGGTTGGGCAAGACCAGTCAAAAAGCCTAAATCATAAAATTGAGCTTTAAAAACTGACATAAAATCAGTTTATTAATCAAATTTATAAACGGTCTGTTAAAACAGGCCGTTTTTTTATGCCTAATGAAACTGGATATTAATTGTTTGAAATATTGTCTAAAAAGTTTCGTTTGTTTATAATTATCTTTCGAATCGAAACTTATGGTTATTATGAACAAACGTAATACACAACAACGCAGACATAATATTATCAGTATTTTATCTCAGCAAGGTGAGGTGAGTGTTGATGAGTTGGCGTTACGGTTTGAAACTTCTGAAGTCACAATCCGAAAGGACTTAGCGACATTAGAAGAAGCAGGATTATTGCTGCGTCGTTATGGTGGCGCAGTTGCGGTTCCTGATGAGGTTACTCAACAGTTTAGCTCCAAAATTGCCCCAAATAAGTTGTCTATTGCTAAAAAAGCTGCGCAACTTATTAAAGATCATAATCGCATTATTATTGATAGTGGCAGTACAACATCAGGTCTTATTCAGCAGCTTGATAATTTGCGGGGCTTATTAGTCATGACTAATTCCCTGCAATTAGCGAATGCTATTCATGAATTAGAAAATGAACCGACTTTATTGATGACCGGTGGTACTTGGGATCCGCATTCTGAGTCTTTCCAAGGACAAATTGCCGAACAAGTACTGCGCTCTTATAACTTTGATCAACTCTTCATTGGTGCTGATGGTATTGACCTTGAGCGTGGAACAACTACGTTTAATGAATTAACTGGTCTCAGTAAAGTGATGGCTGAAGTATCACGAGAGGTTATTGTGATGCTTGAATCAGATAAGTTTGGTCGCAGAATTCCCAACCTCGAGCTTGCCTGGGAAAACATCAGTGTTTTAGTGACTGATGACAGATTACCTGCGGATATGGTCAACAAAATTACTCAATATGGCGTTAAAGTCTTATTAGCGCCATATAAAAACAAATAAATCAGTTTTATAAATTAGGTATTAAATTATGTGTGGAATTGTAGGTGCAGTAGCGCAAAGGGATGTGGCAGAAATTTTAGTAGAAGGCTTAAAGCGTCTTGAGTATCGAGGTTATGATTCCGCAGGTGTTGCCATCATCAATCAAGGTGAATTAGGACGGACTCGTCGAGTCGGTAAGGTACAAGAACTAGATGATGCACTAGCAACTTCTCCTTTAGCAGGTGGAACGGGTATTGCTCATACTCGCTGGGCAACTCACGGTGAACCGAGTGAACGTAATGCACACCCTCATTTATCGGAAGGTGATATTGCGGTCGTGCACAATGGTATTATTGAAAACCACAACAAACTGCGTGAGATGTTAAAAGGCTTAGGTTATACCTTCGCATCAGATACTGACACAGAAGTGATTTGTCATTTAGTTCACCATGAATTAAAAAGCCATGACACGTTACTGGCTGCAGTTCAGACCACAGTAAAACAGCTTGAAGGCGCATACGGAACAGTCGTTGTAGATCGTCGTGATAGCGAGCGTATGGTTGTTGCTCGCAGTGGTAGCCCATTGGTTGTAGGCTATGGTCTAGGCGAGAACTTTGTTGCTTCTGATCAGTTAGCCCTATTACCTGTAACACGTTCATTTGCTTTTTTAGAAGAAGGTGATGTCGCTGAAATTACTCGTCGTGAAGTCAGTATTTTTGATGTTGATGGTAATCCGGTTGAGCGTGAGGTAAAAGAATCTGAAGTGACTCATGATGCTGGCGATAAAGGCGAGTATCGTCATTACATGCTTAAAGAAATTTATGAGCAACCAACAGCAATTGCCCATACTCTTGAAGGCCGAATTGCTGCTGGTAAAGTGTTAGATTCAGCATTTGGTGAGAATGCGGCAGAATTTTTAAAAGACATAAAGCATGTGCAAATCATAGCATGTGGTACCAGTTATCATGCTGGTATGGCAGCCCGTTATTGGTTAGAAGACTGGGCTGGCGTATCGTGTAATGTTGAAATTGCGTCTGAGTTCCGTTACCGCAAATCACACATGTTCCCTAACAGCCTGTTAGTGACTATCTCTCAGTCTGGTGAGACTGCAGATACCTTAGCGGCGATGCGTTTAGCAAAAGAGATGGGCTACAAAGCGACCTTAACTATTTGTAATGCGCCAGGTTCTTCATTAGTTCGTGAGTCTGATATGGCTTATATGATGAAAGCTGGTGTTGAAATTGGTGTGGCATCGACGAAAGCCTTTACAGTACAACTTGCTGGTTTATTAATGCTAACCACTGCAATTGGTCGCCATAACGGTATGACTGAAGAGATGGAAGCTGAGATAACTCAAAGCTTACAATCTATGCCTGCTAAAGTAGAGCAAGCGTTAAGTTTAGATGATGCGATTGCTGAACTTGCAGAAGACTTTGCTGATAAGCACCATGCTTTATTCTTAGGTCGTGGCGATCAATATCCAATCGCGATGGAAGGTGCGCTTAAGCTAAAAGAGATTTCTTACATTCATGCTGAAGCTTATGCATCGGGTGAGCTAAAGCACGGCCCATTAGCACTGATTGATGCCGATATGCCGGTTATTGTTGTCGCGCCAAATAATGAATTGCTTGAAAAGCTTAAATCAAATGTTGAAGAAGTCCGTGCCCGTGGTGGCTTAATGTACGTCTTTGCTGATAAAGATGCAGAGTTCGAATCTGATGACACCATGAAGGTGATTCCGGTTCCACATTGCGATGAGTTTATGGCGCCGCTTATCTACACCATTCCATTACAGTTATTGTCATATCATGTGGCATTAATTAAAGGTACTGATGTGGATCAGCCACGTAACTTAGCGAAATCAGTCACGGTAGAATAATATTTGGCGTGTTAGCAAAACACTCGTGCACAGTTAAGGTAAAACTCACGCATCATAACTGTGATTAGTGCAGCCTTTAAACCTCCTCGTAAGTCTTACTTACGTGGAGGTTTTTTTATTTGTATTTATTAAACGCAAAAATGCGCCATTTTTACTCAATTTTAAGTAGTTTAATTTCAGAATTGATATGCCAATAACACAATTAATAGAGCGAAATTTTGCTTTATTGAATATGGCTTCTCTACAGGGTGAAAAGTGAATGTTTACACATCTTATGGATTGGTTTAGAAATGTTTGTTTTGTGATTTTTATGTGTTTTTCATATTTGTTAAATGCGGTATTTGTTTTGGTTTTTTAGGTGCTATTTCGGCATTTTCTCCACATTCTTATCTTTTACTAAAATAGTTATTTCTGACGACAAACAAGGCTTGAGTCCGTTTATTTGCTCGATAAACTGCATGTATCAAATCGTTTCACGAGTCAAAAATGTATGGAAGTTTTCATCAGTTTACTAGGCATGTGTGCCTTGATTGGTTTAGCTATTTTATTGTCAGAAAAACGCAGTGCAATTAAGCCAAGAACGGTAATCGGTGCACTCGCATTTCAAATCGCATTTGGTGCATTTGTCATGTATTTACCTATGGGGCAAAGCATGTTGGATGGCGCATCTAGCGCAGTAATGCATGTGATCAACTATGGTAATGAAGGCTTAGCGTTTGTATTTGGTGATTTAGCTAAATTCAGTGTTGGTTTTATCTTTGTTATTAACGTTCTGTTTGTTGTGGTGTTTATTAGTGCCTTGATTGCAGTGCTGTATTACCTCGGCATTATGCAACTGATTATCGGCGTTATCGGTGGTGGACTATCTAAACTATTAGGCACTAGCCGTGCTGAATCATTATCAGCAACCGCGAATATTTTTGTCGGCCCAATTGAAGCGCCATCAATGGTGAGACCGTTTGTTAAACATATGACCCGTTCAGAGTTGTTTGCTGTGATGACAGGTGGCTTAGCTTCTGTTGCTGGTGGCACCATGATTGGTTACATACAAATGGGCGTGGACATTAAATACGTTCTTACCGCAGCCTTTATGACGGCTCCAGCTGGATTACTCTTTGCTAAGTTAATGTGGCCTGAAACAGAAACGCCACGCAATGATATTAAGCAAGTCATGGATGAGCAAGAAGACAAGCCTACCAATGTCTTGGATGCAGCAGCAAGCGGCGCAGCTATGGGGATGCAACAAGTGCTTGCGGTCTCAGCTCTGCTCATTGCCTTTGTTGGCTTAATAGCCATGGTTAATGGCTTAATTGGTGGTGTTGGTGGTTGGTTTGGTCATGGTGATATCACCATGCAAGCAATCTTAGGTTATTTTTTAGCACCATTAGCTTGGTTAATGGGAGTACCGTGGAGTGAGGCTACTCAAGCTGCTTCGTTTATTGGCCAGAAAATGGTGATCAATGAGTTTGTTGCTTATATTGATTTCTTAAAAGTCGCCGAAGATTTGTCGCCTAAAACTCAAATTATCATCAGTTTTGCTTTATGTGGTTTCGCTAACCTTGGTTCATTAGCCATGGTGATTGGTGGACTGGCCGCTCTGTGCCCTGAGCGCCGCCATGATTTAAGTGAAATTGGTATGAAAGCATTGATTGCTGCAGCATTAGCTAACCTAATGAGCGGAACCATTGCAGGCTTATTATTTAGCCTAGCAAATTAATTTTAACTGTATGTTATGCCTGCTGACGCAGCAGGCTTTTTCGGAGTAACAAGATGACACCACATATTAATGCCCCTGAAGGCGCTTTTGCTAAAACTGTTTTAATGCCTGGCGATCCTTTACGTGCTAAATATATCGCTGATAATTTTCTTGAAAATGTCGAGTTAGTGACTGATGTTCGTAATATGCTGGGATATACCGGTGAGTTTAATGGCAAACGTATTTCTGTTATGGGTTCAGGCATGGGAATACCATCAATTTCTATTTATGCTAAAGAGCTAATTACCGAATATGGTGTTGAGAATATTATTCGTATTGGTTCATGTGGGGCTGTTAGCGACAAGATCAAATTAATGGATGTGGTAATGGCGATGGGCGCGAGTACTGATTCAGCGATTAACCGTACCCGTTTTGCAAACACTGACTTTGCCATGATTGCAGACTTTAACATGTTGCGCCTTGCGGCTGACGCAGCAGAAAAACAGGGTGCTAGTTACCACGTAGGTAACTTGTACTCGTCAGATTTATTCTATTGCGCTGACGATTCACGTTACGACTTGATGGAAAAGTACGGTATTTTAGGTGTTGAAATGGAAGCGGCTGGTTTATATGGCGTTGCAGCTGAATATGGTGCTAAAGCATTGGCTATGATGACAGTGACAGATCATTTAAGACAAGGATTACATTTAACAGCTGAAGAGCGTCAGCAAACCTTAAATGACATGATTAAACTTACCCTTGAAGCGGTAAGTCATTTAGACTAAACATTAACACTCCGCTCGGTTGCTATAGATAACAATCGGGCGGAATGCATCAAGCTACATATTGAGGTTATCTCATTCCTAAACTGGCAATACTGCTGTCTTGAGTATATTTAATTGCCTCTGCACATAGACTCGTCTTTTGTTGTTCATCAGATGATTTGAACTGTGAAATATAAATATCTAATTCGTCGTTTGTCTTTTTCGTCATCATCATCTCTTCAATGCCTGTTTTATACTTTTCTACCAATAATTTTTTGATGACAGTTGCCTGTGTAGCAGCTTCTTCGGTATCAATATCACTATAAAATACCTCGCAAAACATTAAGCCTGCCATGCCAATTGCATCTTCAGTGGTAAGTTGTTGAGCAGCAGATGCAGGCCCAATAAGTAAACAGCTAGCAATAGCAGCAGAGATCAATCTTTTCATTTGTTACCTCTATTAAAGCTAAAATATTCAATAAAATTGAATCCATTTTTTAAATGTTAACTAAATTTCGGGGGGTAAATTGTTATTGAGCTCTAGAGGGAGTGAGTTTTTAGTCTTTTTTATTTATTAAATGAGTCGAATAAAGGGAGGTTATTGAAGGTGTAAAGCTAGCTAGAACGGAGTTACATTATTTTTTGTATTATGACTCAAATCATTTCATCGTGACTTTGCCACCAATCATTTTATAAGCAGGAGTTCCACGAACTAAAGTATCTCTAGCGAAAGGGGTATCACATTGGGGGCAGATACAAGGTTTCTCGGTGTAATCATCGACTATACGTTCTTTAAAGCATTTAACTAATGCACCCTTTCCTCCTTTACGATACTTAAAAAGCTGAGTTTTACATTTAGCGCAGAATACATCAACGGTGCGGGTCGGTCCTTTTGCGTTTGGTTTAGCCACTGTTATTTCCAATATGAATAGAAGTTAAATGGTAAAGCAAACGCAAAAAAGTTAATAGTGGCGAAAAATGTATGGGCAATAAAAAAGCCTTCAATAAAATATTGAAGGCTTTTGTTTTAAGCTATTTGCTCAATAGTCAGCAACTATATTAACCGAACTCACCGCTCACATAACCTTGAGTTCGTGAATCTTGTGGGCTATTAAACACTTGTTGTGTTTCACCTTGTTCAACCAACTCCCCCATCCAGAAGAAAGCCGTTCTGTCTGAAATACGCTTTGCTTGGTTCATTGAGTGAGTCACGATAACAATGGTGAACTTTTTACGTAATTCATCCATTAGCTCTTCAATTTTGTGGGTCGCAATAGGATCAAGTGCACTGGTTGGTTCGTCCATTAAGATCACTTCAGGTTCCATCGCAATAGCGCGAGCAATACAAAGGCGTTGCTGTTGACCACCTGATAAACCAAAAGCAGGTGTATTTAGTCTGTCTTTAACTTCTTCCCATAAAGCTGCGCCACGTAATGAGTCTTCAACAACTTTATCTAATACGGCTTTATCTTTAACGCCTTGGGCTTTAAGGCCAAAAGCGATGTTTTCATAAATACTCATCGGGAAAGGGTTTGGCTTTTGAAACACCATACCTACTCGCATTCTTAGGTTTTTTACATCAACGTCGGCATAAATATCTTCACCTTCGAATGCCACAGTACCTGTAATTTTGACTCCTGCAACCAAGTCATTCATTCGGTTTAGCGTGCGTAGCAGTGTTGACTTTCCGCAACCTGATGGCCCAATTAAAGCCGTCACTTGGCGTGATGGGATGTTAATTGAGATATCTTTTAACGCATGGTTTTCGCCGTAAAATAGGTCTAAGTTGTTTACTTCAAGTTTGTTCATGATCTGGCCTTTAATTAACACGATGTTTTACGTGTTATTACTATTCGTTTGTTTAATGCTAAGAAGATTTATTTAATCGGGTAGCAATGACTTTGGTTGCTAAATTTAGTGCTAATACCAATACAATTAAGATGGTTGCAGTGGCATAAGCTTGATCCCATTCGTGCTGAGTAAATAACTCTTGGGTTAACTTATATAAATGAACAGTCAATGTTCGGCCTGAATCTAATACAGAGTCAGGAATTTGAGTCACCATACCAGCGGTTAAAAATACTGGTGCTGACTCTCCAATAACGCGGCCAGTACTTAAAATGACCGATGTAACAATACCTGGTAAAGCGCTTGGTAATATTAAGCGCCAAATAGTGTAAATTTTACTACTGCCTAATGCATAACCACCTTCACGGTAGCTCATTGGGACAGCCATTAAGGCTTCTTCCGTAGTACGAATGATGACGGGTAAAATCAACATAGCTAGCGTTAATGCACCCGACAAGATTGAAAAGCCTAAGCCTAAGGTCGTGACAAAGAATGTCATACCAAATAAGCCGTAAACAATTGATGGAATACCCGCTAATGATTCAGTACAAAAACGGATAACCTGTACAAATTTACTGCCAGGTTTTGCATATTCAGTAAGGTATATCGCAGTCATAATCCCAATTGGTGCGGCGAAAGCGAGTGAAAGCAATACCATGTACACCGTTGAGACAATCATCGCCCAAATACCAGAAGCTTCGCCAATGCGGGTATAGGCACCAGTAATAAACTCCCAACTAACATGGCTTAATCCATTTGAGAGAATGTGCCAAACCACCCATAACAAAAATAAGATAGTGATACCGGCAGCAGCCCAAATAGCGCCATGAAGCAATTTATCTTGATTCTGTCTCGATACTAATGAGTTTGATTGAGTAAACTTAGACATGATTAATACGCTCTCTTGCGATTTAGGTATAACAATGAACCGTTAAGCAAAACGATAAATGCCAATAAGACAATACCTGTTGCATACAGTGCACTTGAATGGATGCCTGTTGCGTAAGACATTTCCATTGCGATGTTAGCGGTAAGTGTACGTGCAGGCTCCAATAACGAACCTGGCATAGCCGGTGCGTTACCCATAACCATAATGATGGCCATTGTTTCACCAATTGCACGAGCAACGCCCAGTGCAACGCCTGTAAAGATGCCGCTTTTAGCGGCAGGGATCAGTACTTTAAAAATACTGTATATATGCGATGCGCCCAAGGCTAGCGCACCTTCCTTATACACTGAAGGTAAGGCTCTAATAGATGTTTCTGAAATAGTAATGACGGTTGGCAAAATCATAATTGCCAACACAATGATTCCCGCCAAAATAGTGTTACCAGCAGGAATATTAAAAATCGTTTCAATGGCTGGGACAATAATCACCAATCCAAAAAATCCGTATACA
This sequence comes from Shewanella sp. ENK2, assembly GCF_043568515.1. Lineage (NCBI taxonomy): Bacteria > Pseudomonadati > Pseudomonadota > Gammaproteobacteria > Alteromonadales > Shewanellaceae > Shewanella > Shewanella sp. ENK2. Next base: position 1,920,067 of record NZ_CP171406.1, read on the forward strand.
ACAGAAGGAATGCCAGCCAGTAACTCAACTGCTGGTCTAACTAAATCTGCTAACCATTTAGGGGCAATTTCTGCCAAAAATACAGCGGTTAAAATAGCAATAGGGACACCAATGATTACAGCACCAGCTGTTGATATCATTGAGGCAACAATCATAGGTAAAATGCCATAAAGTGCTGGTGGCAGCCATTCTTTACCTGTTACAAACTCAGTAACACCTGCTTCTTTAAATGCAGGTAAACCTTCGTTAAATACAAACCATCCGATGGTGGAAACCGATAGTACGCCAACCATAGCGCAACATAGGAAAAGGCCATGAAAGAAGATTTCTTTTATGTCCATGGCTTTTTTGGTGCAAGTTGCAGTCCTTGTGATTGGACTTTAGTTGCTGTATTCATCATATGCCTCGAGGTCGTACTGATGATTAATCATTTTTAATATTTGATAGAAACTACAAAAGAGGAGCATAAGCTCCTCTTAATATACCGTGGTCAGCTATTACTGAACGCGGATGTAACCTTCTTCAGCAACAATGCTTTGACCGTCATTTGACATGATAAAGTCGATGAAGCTTTGTGCATTCGGGTGTGGCTGGTCATTCACTAAAACGATGAATGGACGAGCAATTTGGTATTCGCCAGCTGCAATGTTTGTGTCAGTAGCTTCAACGCCACCTACACTTAGAGCAACTAAAGAATCATCAACTGAACCAAGAGAGATATAACCGATGGCGTATGGGTTATTCGCAACGATTGTTTTGATCATACCGTTACCATTACCTACTTGAGCTGTAGGTGTAATAGCCGTTACCTTGTGGCCATTAACAGTACGTTGTAAGTCCATGATTTCTTCGAAAGCGCCACGAGTACCAGAACCGTTTTCACGAGTTACTACAACGATTGGACGAGCTTCGCCACCTACTTCGCTCCAGTTTTTGATTTCGCCGCGGTAGATTTTTGAAATTTGTTCTTGAGTTAAGTCTTGAACTGGGTTTGCTTTGTTTACTGCAGCAGCAATACCGTCACGAGCAATAACGATTTCTTTTGTTGTATCGTTTAACTCATTTTCTTTAATGTTACGAGAAGACATACCAATCATGCTGGTGCCGTCTTTCGCTGCACGAATACCAGCAGAAGAGCCAGTGCTTTGTACTTCAACATTCTTTTTAGCAGTGTTTTGATAGTTCTCTGCTAGCACTTCCATAACGTGTGCAACAGATGTTGAACCAGATACTGTCACTGTACCAGCTTGAACAAGAGGTGCCGTCATTAAGCCAACAGCAGTTAATAAACCAATCACTTTTTTCATCACAAATTCCACTTATTATTTGTACTTAAATTTGTACTTAATACCCATCTTGGATATTGAAAGTTAGGGTGCTTCTTTCTCGCTGTAATTTGAAGCGAGTGCATTAAGACAGATCAATATGACAGTAAAGTTACAGTGTTCTTTGTTGAAATTGGATTATCTAAAGCTACCTAAGCTTATGTTTTTTTATGTTATGTTTATGTGTGGTGGATGTGTTTATTAACTATAATTCAGTAAAAAAACGCTGAATACCTTAAATTGCTATTGAAGGGGTCAAAGCCAAGTATTATTGAAGTGTAATGGTGTTCAATTTGACTGAATAAGCGCAAAATGCTTTTAGTGTTAATCTTGGATTAAGCTTAAGTTAAGGTGGGTTTGAGGATTGATGTTATATTGCCGCCAAATTATTTAGCGTAAAAATTTTTATTAAAGTTTTATTACACTCAAGCACTGCCAATAATTAAGTTATAAGCTGCGATGTCTTTATAACTTAAGTTTGATTTTGGTGGCCTTCTCAGTTCATTTTCTTATCAAAATAAAAAGGGACGTTATGACCACAGAAATGATTATGATTGGAATGTCTATTCTGATCGTTATTGGCATTTTATTGCATCATCCTTCTCGTACCTTAGGGATCCCGTCGCTATTCATCTTTATGGGAGTGGGTCTTTCACTTGGTAATGGTGAGTTTAATTTTGTTTATGACAATTTGGACAAAACTGCATGGATTGGTGGCTTAGCGCTAAATGTGATTGTTTTTGTTGGTGGCCTTAATACCTCGACGGATAAAATTAAGATAGCGTATAAAGAAGGGGTGTTTTGGCATCCTTTGGTGTGATATTTACCACTCTTATCTTCGCTTGTATTTTATATTTGCTGCTCGACTTCAATTTTGTAATTTGCCTACTATTTGCCGCTGTTGTGTCTTCAACGGATGCGGCGGCTGTATTTTCGATTTTAGAGTCGAAAAAGTTAAAGTTAAAAGAAGAAACCGACACCGTCTTGGAGTTTGAGTCAGCAACCAATGACCCAGTAGCTATGCTCATGGTTATTGTATTAACAGAGATGGCACTGTCTTCAACACAATCGGTTACTGTATCTTCTTTAAGTTTGAGCTTGTTTACTCAAATCGCTGTTGCAATTATCGTCGGATTTTTAATTGGTAAGCTTGCTGTAACACTGCTAAATAAGATTAGTTTGTCAGAGTATGGCTTGATACCAGTGTTTGTATTAGCCAGCTTTATTATTGCGACTTACGGTGCTGATTTATTGGGGGGCAATATATTATTGGCTTCTTACATTGCGGGTGTCGTTATTGGGAACGGCATTAAAAGAGGGCAGCAAGTTAACTTGCACTTTTTTAACAGTTTATCTTGGTTGGCTCAGGCACTAATGTTTATTGTGTTAGGTCTACAAATATTCCCACAGACGCTGATGACCGTATTCTGGATATCTATACTTCCAGCTTTATTACTCATATTTGTTGCAAGGCCGCTTGCTGTTCAACTGTGCTATTTACCTTTTGTAAAAGCCAGTTGGAAAAAGCGACTATTCATTTCTATGATAGGCCTAAAGGGGGCAACACCTATTGTGTTTGCGTTAATACCTGCTGCAGCTGGTGTTCCAGGCGCAATTGATATTGTGCATATGGTGTTTTTCTTTGTATTATTTTCTATCTTTATTCAAGGTGGAGCGATAGCGCCATTGGCAAATAAGCTAGGACTTGAAAAAGACAAACCTGCAAAGTAGTTTTCTTAATATGAGGCACTAGCTGATAGCGTTAGCTAAGCTGTTTGCCTCTATTTTATTCCAAACTTTGTCATGGAAATAAAAAACAATTGTATTTACGGCAGGTTCTATTAATGCCACAGCACCACCAATGACAATACTTCCAGTTAGTAAATATGTAATGGTGAATGCAACACTGAAATGCAAAATAGCGAAAGTCATGGTTTTTTTCATGTGAACCTCGAGTAAGTTTGTTTTTAACCACTCAAATGATAACGGTTATCATTACCATTTAAAGTGTTTTTTACAAATTAAGTCAAAAGGTTTATTCGATTAAACTGGAGTATCTCGTCGGGTCGTGTATATCTATCTGATTGAGAAGAATAAAAAAGTCGCTTAAGCGTATCTTAGGCGACTTAATAACGTTTCATTAGCGGATTGAATTAAAATTCGAAGTTAAATCCATACTGTTTAAGCTGTTCGTAAACCACTTTATCAAAACAAAATAATGCGGCAGCACGATGAGCTACGTTCTTTTGTTTTTCGTTGCAATTGATCAATAGATTCATTTTTAATATCTTGCGTCTAAAGTTAGGCTTATCGAGCTTACTGTTAAGAATTGATTCGTAAATCTCTTGTAACTGCAGCAGGGTAAATTTCTCTGGTAATAAATTAAAGCCAATTGGTTCGTGGTGGACTTTATATTTAAGATTACTTAGTGAGCTTTTAATAATTTCTGCGTGATCGAAAACGAGCTGCGGTAAGTTATAGACATCAAACCATTCAATTTCATAGGCGTTATTGCCCATGGCTAAACGTGTTTCATCAAAACGTACTAAAGAATAAAAGGCAACCGTAATGATACGACGGGTAGGGTATCGATCGACTTGACCAAATGCGCCTAGCTGATCCAAATATAAGTTATCGACACCTGTTGTTTGTTTCACAACCCTCGATGCTGCATCTTCAAGGTTTTCATCCATCATTACCCAATGACCAATAAGACCCCACTTGTTTGCCGCTAATCCTCTATTGTATTTCACTAATAGAATTTTCAGCTTACCTTCATGCATAGAGAAAATAAGATTATCCACCGACACATTCGTGATGGTGTTATCTGGCAAAGCTTCTTCTTGGGCTAACTCATTGGCATTTAAAATCGGCTTTACTTTCATCATAGTACCTAGCATATGTAAAACGTTGGCTATATCGGTCAGATATAAAGGTTATTTAGCTTAATCTAATGAAATCACGATAAAAAGAAAAATAAATTTTAATCAATAAGAGTAAATTAAGCGCACTTTGGGCGCAACGAATTCTGTTGTTTACAAAAAATCAATTGAAATGAATCTTGGTTTTAGGAATATTATATGTAATAGTCATTTTAACAATAAGCTGTGTTTTGTTAAATTTTGTCCGTTTTACCCTATGAAGCGAATCGTGTCCTCACTTCTTAGATTATCGAAATGCGACTTCATTATTACTATTAACATAAAGGGATTGATATGTTTGTACCTGATAATTCGCTAATAAGCTGCGCTGGTTTGAAGAGGTTTGTACCATTACTTGCTTGCCTACTTTTGCCTGTAACTCTGCAAGCCGCTGATGCTAAGACAGAGTTACAATTAAAAGATCACTTTGCTGAACAATTTAAAATCGGTGCAGCATTAAGTGAAGCGCAAATCTTAGATAAGAAACCAGGTGTATTAGATTTGGTTGCTCAGCAGTTTAATAGTTTAACTGCTGAAAATGTTATGAAATGGGAAGAAATTCACCCAAGCCCTCAGCAATATAACTTTAGTACGCCTGATAAATTGGTGAGTTTTGGTCAGAAACATGACATTTATATGGTAGGACATACATTGTTATGGCATCAGCAGACGCCAGATTGGGTATTTGAAGACGAGAAGGGTAATTTACTTGAGCGTGACTCTTTACTTGAAAGGCTACAGTCACATATCAATACCGTGTTAGGGCAATATAAAGGCAAGGTGCAAGCATGGGATGTTGTTAATGAGGCATTTAATGAGGACGGTACACTTCGCGATTCAAAGTGGTTAGCTATCATCGGCCCTGACTATATTGAAAAAGCGTTTGAATATGCACATCAAGCTGATGCTGATATTGCGCTTTATTACAATGACTACAATTTATTTAAGCCTGCAAAACGTAAAGCGGTGGTTAAGTTAGTTAAGCAACTTCAATCAAAAGGTATTCGCATTGATGGTGTTGGGATTCAAGGGCATTATGCATTGGATTATCCTGATTTAAATGAAGTTGAAAACTCAATTAATGCATTTGCTGATACAGGCGTCACCGTTATGTTTACAGAGGTTGATGTATCAGTATTACCCTTTCCAGATGAAGACAATCAAGGCGCAGATATCAGCTTAGATATGGCATTGCAGCAACAGTTTAATCCTTATGCTGACGGACTTCCTTCAGATGTTGAGCAACAACTTGCGCAGCGTTATAAGCAAATCATTGATTTATTTATAAAGCACCAACAAAAAATCGATCGTGTGACATTTTGGGGTGTCGATGATGGTCAAACTTGGAGAAACGATTGGCCAATGACAGGCCGAACAGATTACCCATTGCTATTTGATCGTGAGCTGCAATTAAAACCGTTTGTAAAAGACATCATAAACTAAGTCAGGTTTGATTGAGGGTACGCATTTATAGTCAAAAGGCGTGGCTAACGATAAAGTAAGCCACGCCTTTTTCAATTATTGGCGAAACAAGTAACTTAAGGTTAATTAAGCTTGTTTTAGTAGTGCCAAGGGAATTTAGAAAAATCTTGGTCGCGTTTTTCTAAAAAGGCATCACGGCCTTCTTGTGCTTCATCAGTCCCATAAGCAAGGCGAGTCGCTTCTCCTGCAAATAGTTGCTGACCGACTAAACCGTCATCTGGCAGGTTAAAGCCATATTTAAGCATACGCATGGCAGTTGGCGATTTGCTGTTAATTTCTTTTGCCCAAGCTAAAGCTTCTGTTTCTAACTCTGCGTGAGGAATTGAGCGGTTAACCATGCCCATATCGAATGCTTCATCGGCTGAGTAATTAAACCCAAGGAAGAAAATTTCACGAGCACGTTTTTGACCAATCATTTTGGCTAAGTAAGCACTTCCATATCCAGAGTCGAAACTGCCGACATCAGGATCGGTTTGTTTGAAAACGGCGTGCTCTTTTGAAGCAAGGGTTAAATCGCAAACAACGTGTAAGCTATGACCTCCGCCAACAGCCCAGCCAGGAACTACTGCAATAACCACTTTCGGCATAAAGCGAATCAAGCGTTGCACTTCTAATATATGAAGGCGACCCATACGGGCGACATCAGGTTTACCTTCTTCAGCCCCTTCATACTTATAGCCGTCTTTACCGCGGATGCGTTGATCTCCTCCGGCACAGAAAGAGTGTTGGCCTTTTGCTGATGGACCATTACCGGTAATGAGCACACAGCCAACGTCTGACCATTGGCGAGCATGATCTAACGCAGTATAAAGCTCATCAACTGTTTTAGGTCGGAAAGAATTGAGACAATCAGGGCGGTTTATCGCAATACGAACAGTGCCTTGATCTTTTGCTCGGTGATAAGTGATATCTTCAAAGTCGAAACCACTAACTGTGTCCCAAAGAGAAGGGTCAAAAATATCTGAAACCTGTTGAGTCATGTTTACTAGCCTTTTTCAAACGATTATCCAAAGGCTAGGCTGATTTAAATCTCAGGTCAATTACAGATGTCGTAAAGCTCGAATTAAATCTTGTCACAGATTAATTGAAGGTTATCTTTACCAAAAATAGGATGTTTTGATCCAAAACCACAATATTCTGACTTAAAATTGGCAACCGATTCATTGTCAGTGAAAATGTCTTTAAACGCGTTAACCTCTTTACCTGACAATCTTTCTATTACACCTGAAGGTATTTTAATGACCTTGTCACTTTTTCTAATGATTTTTGTGCCTGTCATTGAAGATATTTTATCATCTGCATTGTCCATAACTGATTGTATTTCAGCTATCGGCTCATCGAGTTTATCGGTTTCGGTAGCAAAGTAGTAAATTACACCGGCAATCAGTGCGATTAGGATCCAACCTCTCATCATTTAGTCCAATTAAAGTGAATAACCATGAATAATACGAGTATAATATACTCAATTAACACTCTGTAAACGAGTGTGTAGCAGTTTCAGTAGATTATTATTTTAAAATATTAACTTTTTCTGCAATCACAATAGAGTTTGCCCCTTTTTAAGTAGTAAGGCATCGAGATGACAAAAGAATCGACATCTAAAGATTTTTCCAAACAAAAGCGGATTAAAATCCATCAGCCAGATGCTAATAAAGCAGATCGTTTCAATCCAAGTAACAGTATTTATGTGCGTGCTGTAACCGGACTTTGGACAACAGTAAGAAGACGTATTGGTTGGGCAACCATGTCATTCTTTCTGATATTGCCATGGTTACCATGGGGAGACCGTCAAGCCGTTTGGTTTAATCTAGGTGAACAGAAATTCCATATCTTTAGTTTGACTATTTGGCCTCAAGATCTGACTTTGTTAGCAGCACTATTTACTATCGCTGCATTCGGCCTCTTTTTGTGACCACTTATCTAGGCAGGGTATGGTGCGGCTATACTTGCCCACAAACGGTTTGGACGTTCATCTTCATTTGGTTTGAAGAAAAATTCGAAGGTGCCAGAAATAAGCGTATCAAGTTGGATCAAATGCCATGGAGCTTTAATAAACTTTGGCGAAAAACGGCGAAGCATACTTCTTGGGTACTTGTTTCACTATTAACTGCAATGACCTTTGTGTCTTACTTTGTACCAAGTCGTGAAGTCTACATTGATGTTTTCACCCTAAACGCGGATCTAAGCATCTACTTCTGGGTCGTATTCTTTACTTTAGCAACCTATGGTAATGCTGGTTGGATGCGCGAGATTATGTGTATTCATATGTGTCCTTATGCTCGCTTTCAGGCTGCTATGTTTGATAAGAATACATATATAGTTGGTTATGATGCAAAGCGTGGTGAAACTCGAGGGCCAAGATCTCGTAAAGCAAACCCTGTAGAAATGGGATTGGGCGACTGCATAGATTGTGATTTATGTGTGCAAGTGTGCCCAACCGGAATCGATATTCGTAATGGCTTGCAATATGAGTGCATTAATTGCGGTGCTTGTATTGATGCCTGTGATACGACTATGGAAAGAATGGGCTATGACAAAGGCCTAATAAGTTACACCACCGAAAATAAACTTGAGAATATTAAAGAGACAATTGTTAGGCCAAAACTTGTTGGCTATGGCGTAGCGCTAACAGTCATGATACTCGTCTTTGTATATGCCAGCGCAACTATTGCGCCAGTGCGTATGGATGTCATTAGAGATAGAAATGCTTTATATCGTATTACTAATGACGGGCTTGTAGAAAATACATATACATTGAAGCTGCTCAACAAAACTGAACAAGCCCAAGAGTATCAACTTTCGATGACAGGTTTAGATAACTATCAGTGGACCGGTCCGACAGACGTTTCTATACAAGCTGGAGAAGTATTAACGCTTCCTGTCAGTATTGCGGTTGATCCAGGTGCTTTAGAGCGAACAGTGACAAAAATTAATCTAATTGTGATTGCAAATATCGATGGAAAGCCTGTTTCTATCAAACAAGAGTCAAGATTCTTTGGTGATTAAACCTAGGTATTTTAGGTAAAAGGGGCTGTTTAGCCCCTTTTTTATGCGTTTCGTTCAAAATCTCAGCTGTTAACCCTGTTTTATTAAATTAATTCAATTTAGCCCTTGCACGGTTTCATAATCTCCCTATAATGCGCATCCACTGACACGGCAACAGGCACTAGCCAACACTGAGTCAGCTTGATTTGAAGCGGTTTTAACCACCTAAAATCAACAGCGAAAAGAAGTTTGAAAAAACACTTGACGCTGACAACGGGAAGTGTAGAATACGCATCCCTGACCAACACGGTCAACGCTCTTTAACAATCAAACAAGTAAATCTGTGTGGACACTCACAGGTGTTGAGTTAATCGAAATTGCTGACTTCTTTCTTGTAAAGAATGGAGCAATCAAAATTATTATCAATATTTTCTGAATCACGTAAGTGATGAGTGTTCATAGCAATATGTACAAACAGGATGTAGATTCTTCCGAGTCTGCATAATGTAATCAGAATTCATTGAGCCGAGACTTAGTCTCAAAAAAACTTTAATTGAAGAGTTTGATCATGGCTCAGATTGAACGCTGGCGGCAGGCCTAACACATGCAAGTCGAGCGGTAACAGAAAGTAGCTTGCTATTTTGCTGACGAGCGGCGGACGGGTGAGTAATGCCTAGGGATCTGCCCAGTCGAGGGGGATAACAGTTGGAAACGACTGCTAATACCGCATACGCCCTACGGGGGAAAGGAGGGGACCTTCGGGCCTTTCGCGATTGGATGAACCTAGGTGGGATTAGCTAGTTGGTAAGGTAATGGCTTACCAAGGCGACGATCCCTAGCTGTTCTGAGAGGATGATCAGCCACACTGGGACTGAGACACGGCCCAGACTCCTACGGGAGGCAGCAGTGGGGAATATTGCACAATGGGGGAAACCCTGATGCAGCCATGCCGCGTGTGTGAAGAAGGCCTTCGGGTTGTAAAGCACTTTCAGTAGGGAGGAAAGGTAGCAGCTTAATACGTTGTTACTGTGACGTTACCTACAGAAGAAGGACCGGCTAACTTCGTGCCAGCAGCCGCGGTAATACGAGGGGTCCAAGCGTTAATCGGAATTACTGGGCGTAAAGCGTACGCAGGCGGTTCATTAAGCCAGATGTGAAATCCCCGGGCTCAACCTGGGAATTGCATTTGGAACTGGTGAACTAGAGTCTTGTAGAGGGGGTAGAATTTCAGGTGTAGCGGTGAAATGCGTAGAGATCTGAAGGAATACCGGTGGCGAAGGCGGCCCCCTGGACAAAGACTGACGCTCATGTACGAAAGCGTGGGGAGCAAACAGGATTAGATACCCTGGTAGTCCACGCCGTAAACGATGTCTACTCGGAGTTTGGTGCCTTGAGCACTGGGCTCCCAAGCTAACGCATTAAGTAGACCGCCTGGGGAGTACGGCCGCAAGGTTAAAACTCAAATGAATTGACGGGGGCCCGCACAAGCGGTGGAGCATGTGGTTTAATTCGATGCAACGCGAAGAACCTTACCTACTCTTGACATCCAGAGAACTTTTCAGAGATGAATTGGTGCCTTCGGGAACTCTGAGACAGGTGCTGCATGGCTGTCGTCAGCTCGTGTTGTGAAATGTTGGGTTAAGTCCCGCAACGAGCGCAACCCCTATCCTTATTTGCCAGCGCGTAATGGCGGGAACTCTAGGGAGACTGCCGGTGATAAACCGGAGGAAGGTGGGGACGACGTCAAGTCATCATGGCCCTTACGAGTAGGGCTACACACGTGCTACAATGGCGAGTACAGAGGGTTGCAAAGCCGCAAGGTCTAGCTAATCTCATAAAGCTCGTCGTAGTCCGGATTGGAGTCTGCAACTCGACTCCATGAAGTCGGAATCGCTAGTAATCGTAGATCAGAATGCTACGGTGAATACGTTCCCGGGCCTTGTACACACCGCCCGTCACACCATGGGAGTGGGCTGCACCAGAAGTAGATAGTCTAACCTTCGGGAGGACGTTTACCACGGTGTGGTTCATGACTGGGGTGAAGTCGTAACAAGGTAGCCCTAGGGGAACCTGGGGCTGGATCACCTCCTTACCTATACGACTAACTTGATGTTTGTTGAGTGTTCACACAGATTGCTTGTTACTCCTTTATGGAGTTGAGCGAAATGCGCCGCCAGCCGGTTAGCATTGTTCTTTAACAATTTGGAAAGCTGATAGTATTTAATTGCATGAGTCTGTCATGTTAATTAATACAAATCGTATTATTGGGAAGTTAATCCCTTTTCAGTAATACATTGAGTTCTCAAAACACTTTATTAAGTGTCTTGAATATTCTAAAAACTAAGGCGAATTTGTGTAGTGTTCATTCACATGCAAATTATGTAATAAACCAGCTAGTTACGGTACAACTTGAGTTTCTTTGAAACTTATTTGGGTTGTATGGTTAAGTGACTAAGCGTATACGGTGGATGCCTTGGCAGTCAGAGGCGATGAAGGACGTAGTAACTTGCGAAAAGCGTTGGCGAGCTAGTAACAAGCATTTGAGCTAACGATGTCCGAATGGGGAAACCCGGCCACATAAGTGGTCATCATACAGTGAATACATAGCTGTATGAGGCGAACTCGGGGAACTGAAACATCTAAGTACCCGAAGGAAAAGAAATCAACCGAGATTCCCCTAGTAGCGGCGAGCGAACGGGGATTAGCCCTTAAGTCTATGGGGTGTTAGTGGAATGTGTTGGAAAGCACAGCGGCACAGGGTGATAGCCCCGTACACGAAAACTAACCATAGATGAAATCGAGTAAGGCGGGACACGTGACATCCTGTTTGAATATGGGGGGACCATCCTCCAAGGCTAAATACTCCTGACTGACCGATAGTGAACCAGTACCGTGAGGGAAAGGCGAAAAGAACCCCTGTGAGGGGAGTGAAATAGAACCTGAAACCGTATACGTACAAGCAGTGGGAGCGGTTCTTGAGACCGTGACTGCGTACCTTTTGTATAATGGGTCAGCGACTTACGTTTTGTAGCGAGGTTAAGCGAATAGCGGAGCCGTAGGGAAACCGAGTGTTAACTGCGCGTTTAGTTGCAAGGCGTAGACCCGAAACCGAGTGATCTAGCCATGGGCAGGTTGAAGGTTGAGTAACATCAACTGGAGGACCGAACCGACTAATGTTGAAAAATTAGCGGATGACTTGTGGCTGGGGGTGAAAGGCCAATCAAACTCGGAGATATCTGGTTCTCCTCGAAAGCTATTTAGGTAGCGCCTCGAGCGAATACCACTGGGGGTAGAGCACTGTTAAGGCTAGGGGGTCATCCCGACTTACCAACCCTTTGCAAACTCCGAATACCAGTGAGTACTACTCGGGAGACAGACGGCGGGTGCTAACGTCCGTCGTCAAAAGGGAAACAACCCAGACCATCAGCTAAGGTCCCAAAGTTATTGCTAAGTGGGAAACGATGTGGGAAGGCTTAGACAGCTAGGATGTTGGCTTAGAAGCAGCCATCATTTAAAGAAAGCGTAATAGCTCACTAGTCGAGTCGGCCTGCGCGGAAGATTTAACGGGGCTAAGCAATACACCGAAGCTATGGGTTTGCACTTAGGTGCAAGCGGTAGAGGAGCGTTCTGTAAGCGGTTGAAGGTGAAGGGGTAACCCACACTGGACGTATCAGAAGTGCGAATGCTGACATGAGTAACGATAATGGGGGTGAAAAACCTCCACGCCGAAAGACCAAGGGTTCCTGTCCAACGTTAATCGGGGCAGGGTGAGTCGACCCCTAAGGCGAGGCTGAAAGGCGTAGTCGATGGGAAACAGGTCAATATTCCTGTACTTTTGCTAACTGCGATGGAGAGACGGAGAAGGCTAGGCTAGCGCGGCGTTGGTTGTCCGCGTTTAAGGTTGTAGGCTGTTCACTTAGGCAAATCCGGGTGAACATTAGGCTGAGAGCTGATGACGAGCCGCTAAGGCGGTGAAGTAGTTGATGCCATGCTTCCAGGAAAATCTTCTAAGCTTCAGGTTAGTAGGAATCGTACCCCAAACCGACACAGGTGGTCGGGTAGAGAATACCAAGGCGCTTGAGAGAACTCGGCTGAAGGAACTAGGCAAAATGGTACCGTAACTTCGGGAGAAGGTACGCTCCTGACGGTGATGAGACTTGCTCTCTAAGCTGTTGGGAGTCGCAGATACCAGGTGGCTGCAACTGTTTATCAAAAACACAGTACTGTGCAAAATCGCAAGATGACGTATACGGTATGACGCCTGCCCGGTGCTTGAAGGTTAATTGATTGGGTTATCTTCGGAGAAGCTCATGATCGAAGCCCAAGTAAACGGCGGCCGTAACTATAACGGTCCTAAGGTAGCGAAATTCCTTGTCGGGTAAGTTCCGACCTGCACGAATGGCGTAATGATGGCCACGCTGTCTCCAGCCGAGACTCAGTGAAGTTGAAATTGCGGTGAAGATGCCGTATACCCGCGGCTAGACGGAAAGACCCCGTGAACCTTTACTATAGCTTGGCACTGAACATTGAACCTACATGTGTAGGATAGGTGGGAGACTTTGAAGCTCAATCGCTAGATGGAGTGGAGTCAATCTTGAAATACCACCCTTGTAGTTTTGATGTTCTAACCGCGGCCCCTAATCGGGGTTCGGGACAGTGCCTGGTGGGTAGTTTGACTGGGGCGGTCTCCTCCCAAAGAGTAACGGAGGAGCACGAAGGTTGGCTAAGTACGGTCGGACATCGTACGGTTAGTGCAATGGCATAAGCCAGCTTAACTGCGAGACATACACGTCGAGCAGGTACGAAAGTAGGTCATAGTGATCCGGTGGTTCTGTATGGAAGGGCCATCGCTCAACGGATAAAAGGTACTCCGGGGATAACAGGCTGATACCGCCCAAGAGTTCATATCGACGGCGGTGTTTGGCACCTCGATGTCGGCTCATCACATCCTGGGGCTGAAGTCGGTCCCAAGGGTATGGCTGTTCGCCATTTAAAGTGGTACGCGAGCTGGGTTCAGAACGTCGTGAGACAGTTCGGTCCCTATCTGCCGTGGGCGTTGGATGATTGAAGGAAGCTGCTCCTAGTACGAGAGGACCGGAGTGGACGAACCGCTGGTGTTCGGGTTGTTATGCCAATAGCATTGCCCGGTAGCTACGTTCGGAATCGATAACCGCTGAAAGCATCTAAGCGGGAAGCGAGTCCTAAGATGAGTCATCCCTAGGAATTTAATTCCTCTAAAGAGCCGTTCGAGACTAGGACGTTGATAGGCAGGGTGTGTAAGCGTTGTGAGGCGTTGAGCTAACCTGTACTAATGACTCGTGAGGCTTAACCATACAACCCAGATGAGTTTTTATCTGAGTTGATGGTAACTAGATTTATTACTTACTGTTGAAGGTAAGACTTAGTAAAGAATACAAAGCGCTTAATAAAGTTGAAAACTCAAAGAAACAAACAGCTTTCCGAATTTAGTTAATTGCGATAAGCGATTAACACCGAATTTGCTTGGTGACAATAGCATTGTGGTCCCACCTGATCCCATCCCGAACTCAGTAGTGAAACGCAATCGCGCCGATGATAGTGTGGGGTCTCCCCATGTGAAAGTAGGTCATCGCCAAGCGCCTAATTTCTCTTTTAAGAGAGCAGAAAGCCCGTTACTCACGTAATGGGCTTTTTTGTGTCTGTTTGTTAAGTGGATTGAGTGTAGCGAAAGACAGTGTGGACGATATGCCCATGTGAAAGTCAGCTATGGTAAAGTGCCTAATTTGTTTTTTAAGAGAGCAGGTAGCCAGTTACTCATGCAACGGGCTTCTTGTGTGTGTAATTTAAGATATACATCTTCAGAAACGAAGCTAAAACAAGTTTAGACACGTGAACTGCTGATCGTGTGATTGATATGCCCATGTGAAAATAGCTCATCGCCAAGCGCCTAGTTTCTCTTTAAGAGAGCAGATAGCCCGTTACTCACGTAACGGGCTTTTTTGTGTTTGATCATTGAGGCAGATTCTTGAGAAAGTTATTCTCATTTTTCTGTGAGCTCATTATGAGCACTGGTAGATTATTCCTCACAATGTGTCACTTAATAAAACGAAATTTCTTATTTGTGTTTTTATCTAACAGCTAATTAATTAGTGTATAAAAATGCTGGAAGAGCGTTAATATCCCCTTAATAATCAGACAAATGTATTATGTTTTGGTTAAAGTCGTTTTTATAGTTGTTGATTGTGTTTGTCTTTAGTATGTTATCAATGCGATACATTCTTATTAACAACTAACGGTGTACATTTGCCAAAGCGACCTTCTTTTTCACTATCGTTCTTAGTGCCATTTTTCTTATGTTCTCTGTACTTATTATTAGTTAGCGGAGAATTTTACTATGAGAGAGATGAATTACGTTCAGAGGTCGCAGCAAGAGAGTCTAAACAGATTCAGAAAGATCTATTTAGAATGATCCATGTGGTAGAGTCTGCTCTGTCTGTACAAGATATTTCGAGAATTGAGCAAGAAGTATCCTTAGTTTCTACTGATAGCCATATGATGGTGTATGTCATTCTTGATGCTTCTAGTAGGATCAAATTTGCTAACCATGTAATTTGGCGAGAAAGTGATGCTCAGAATGTTGTTGAAGGTTATTCAAACGATATTCATCAACAAGTTGTTGCCGATGGTGAGTCTTTTATCAAGGTCAATAAAGACCGTTTATCAATTCAAGCTTATTACCCTATTAACACATCTTCTAATTACAGCTACTCAAGTGCTGTAGATGTGATTTATCTAGAATATGACATTTCTTCACTTATTGCTGATGCATCAGATCAGTTACAAAAGCGCTTTGTTTTCATTTGGGGAGCAGGTGGCTTACTTGTCGTATTTTTCTGTTGGGCTTTATATTGGCTATTAGTCAGACCGGTAAAGCAATTAACTACAAGAGCAAAAAATGTTCTGCAATCTAAACCAGATAACACAAGAATTAATTGTCTAGTTGAAGAGGTGTATAACCTTGGCGAATCGTTATTACAGGCCGAAAAGCTAATTCAAGATAATAACCAAAAGGTGACCAACTCTGAGCAGCGTTGGCTGTATTCAATCAGTGCTAATAATAATGGCATATGGGATTGGAATACCCAGACGAATGAGGTTTTCTTATCTGATAATTGGAAAGAAATATTAGGTTATGAGACGAATGAAGTTACAAATAATTATGACGCGTGGGAATCTAGACTGCACCCAGATGAGAAAAACACTGTACTACGCGCTATTGAGCAATGCTTAGCGAATAAAACCGATCACTATGAGAGCGTGCACCGGTTACTCAATAAAAGTAACGAGTACATATGGGTGCTGGATAAAGGACAGATTATTCAGTGGGATGACAAAGGTAATCCGATTCGAATGATTGGGTCTATTACTGATGTCACTGCAGAGCTGCAAAATCAAAAAATTACTGTAGAGCGACAAAGCCATGCTGGTGTGTCTGATATTAAAGACCGTGAAGCATTAGCAAATGAACTATTTGATTTACAGGCTTATGCACGTAAGTCTGGTCAGTATTGCACTATGATGCTAATTAATTTAAGCAATATTAAGCTGGTTAATGAAGCTGTTGGCGAGCAATTGAGTGACAGATTATTAATGCAGATATCAGCACGATTAGCGGGGTCTTTTGCAGGAAGTTGCTTATTGAGTCGCTTAGGTGATGATGAGTTTGTTATTGCAGCTAAAAACTTAGGAGCGAACTTAGAACATGCTAACAAACGGGCTTTAGCGTTAGCGAGCGAAGTCAGGCAAGTTGTTGGACGAAGCTTTAACCTCTCAGGACAAGACTTTTCTGTTTTTACTCAAATCGGCATGGTGGTATTTGATGGTAAGGAGTCTTTAGACCCGAGTCAGTTATTATCTAGAGCTGATACTGCTTTAGGTAAAGCAATTGAGAGTCCCAATAACAGTTGTGTGTTACATAGTCTGCAGCTAGATGGAAGTCATCACGAACCTCAAAAGCTTCATCAAGAATTAAAGAAAGCCATTAAGCTCAATCAAATGTCTTTAGTGTATCAACCTGTTGTTGATATTGATGGTAATACAGAAAGTGTCGAAGTACTGATGCGTTGGCATCATCCTGAGTTCGGTTACATTAGTCCTAAGCAGTTTATTCCAGTCGCAGAGCTGTCTAACTCTATTTTTGAGCTTGAATTATGGATGTTAGATGAAGTGTGTCGTTTCATCGATAGCTTGCACAATACAGAACTTTCTTGTCCTTGTTTTTCGATCAATATTTCCTCGAGGCACTTTCATCAAGATATGTTTGTCAGTGTTATCCAATCAAAAATTGAGTCTAGAGGTGTAAAACCGGAATATATTCAATTGGAGTTGTCAGAGGATATCTTTTCGATTAATCCAGTGACGGCGAAAGCTAAAATACAAACGTTGCAACGTTTAGGTGTCAGAGTCGCTTTGGATGACTTTGGCTCAGGATTATGTCCGTTATATCGTTTACATGGGATCCATTTTTCACAAGTTAAGTTTGCAGCGAGTTATATCAACGATATTACGATTTCTGAAGACTCGAGAAACATATTCACCTCATTGGTTAATATGACTACAGAGCTTAACTACCCTGTCGTGGTAAAACAAATAGAAGACCGACAGCAATTAACCACACTCAGTCAGCTGAAGAGTAATCTATTCCAAGGATATGTGATTAGCCGACCGCTAACTCAACAGGACATAAAACACCTTCTAGAGTCAGAGTTGACCTTAAGTGTGGTTTGGAAGGTGCCTTTTAATGCCTTGTCTTAGTGCCTATTCAATACTGATTTAAAAAAGTGACTAAACTACGTAGTGCTTGGTTGCGTGCCTCATCAGCTTCGACAAAGACTTCATGGCGACAGTTAGCAATCCTTTTTATCTGGCAAAGGTTATTCTCAGCTCTATTTTGCGCCATGTTATCGACAATTTCATCATCTAGCGCTTGGAGTATCAGGATTGGCTTAATGCTTAATGCTGCTGCATTTATTGCGCGCTCTGCGGCATCAATTGCTTCAAGTAACCAATGATTAGTGGGTGAGCCTAGTTGAATTTCAGGGTGTTGAGCAAACACATCTAAAATCTGTTGGTACCTTGCTTGACTATGTGTCAGATGGTTTTTTTCGAACTCTACTGCTTGGTAATTGGTACCGCCGAGTACGTAGTTAGGCTGTTTATTTGGTTGTTTTTCATTGTAAGTATCTAATAGTGTTGCCAATGAGCGGATGAAAGCCTTATTAAATGGCAACTTTATTCCATACATGGGGGCGGAAAACACAGCAGCATTAAATACTGTCGGATGTTGCTGCATATATAAGGTTCCAATTGTTCCCCCCATTGAATGGCCAACTAAATATAAATCTTGGTGCGCTTGGGGTTTAACCACTTGCTCAACAAAGTCATTTAGATCATTAATGTATGTTTGGAATTTATTAATATGCCCTTGATGCTTGTTGGTGGTTGTTCGAGTTGAAAGTCCCTGACCTCTATGATCGAGAATATATAAACTAAAGCCTTGTTGATAAAGATCGAACATTAGTTCTTTGTACTTCAAATAGCTTTCAACTCGGCCACTGCTTATTACAATCGCTTTGCGACTATGTGGGTGAATAACATGAGCATAGGCGATGGAGATGTTCTCTTTGACCATGGTGGATTGCGTGACTGTTTGCCAGAATGCTTGTTGTTGATCGCTATTGAGTTGTTGTTCTGACGAAAAATACAAATCACTCACCTTTGGTTATCTGAGAATATATCGATATAAGATTGGGGCAGTGTAGCAAACTAACAGATGATATTTTAGTGAAAGTGATGTGTTGCGAGGAAACTTGCTATATTGACTGGTTTAGAGAACCAGTCAATATAGCGTTGACTCAGTTAAGCTTGTTTCTGTTGTTCCGCTATAAACTCATTTACTTTTTGCTCTAAAATTTCCATGGTGATTGAACCATTTTCTAGTAACGCATCGTGAAATAATCGGATATCGAAGTCTTCGCCTAATGCTTCTTCAGTTTTATTGCGTAAACGCTTAATCGTGAGCTCACCGATTTTGTATGATAATGCTTGTCCTGGCCATGAAATATAACGGTCGATTTCTGTGGTCACATTGTGCATTGATAGCGCAGTATTACTTGCCATAAAGTCAATGGCTTCTTGTCTTGTCCAACCTTTAGCATGCATGCCAGTATCGACGACAAGTCTTGCAGCGCGCCACATTTCATATGTTAAGCGACCAAAATTACTATACGGGTCTTGATAAAAACCTGCTTCAAGGCCGAGATATTCAGAGTATAAACCCCAACCTTCACCAAATGCAGAGATATAACTGTATCGTCTGAAGTTAGGTAAATCAGCTAGCTCTTTGTTTAATGATATTTGTAGATGATGACCCGGTACAGCTTCGTGTAAGGTGAGTGCTTCCATTTCATAAAGTGGACGTTTATCTAAGGCATAGGTATTGACCCAGTAATAGCCTGGCTCATCGTCTCTATTGGAGCCAGAGTAGCGACCTGTTGTGTACTTAGGCGCTATTTCCGCAGGTACTGGTTTAATACCATAAGGCGTGCGGGGTAGCGTTGCGAAGTATTTAGGCAATACGGCATCGGCTTTTTTGGCAATATAAGCCGCTTCTTTTAATAGTTCTTCTGCCGTTTTGGGGTAGAACTGAGGATCTGTACGTAAAAGTGTAGGAAGTCAGCGAAGCTGCCTTCAAACTCAACATCTGATATCACTTGTTCCATTTCCGCTTTGATTCTCGCTACTTCCTCAAGACCGAGCGCGTGTACTTCATCAGCTGTCATATCAAGAGTTGTGTAGTAAGCAACTCTGTTTTGATAAAAAGCTTTGCCATTAGGTAGATCGTTAGCAGCAATCGAGGTTCGCGCATTCGGGATATATTCTTGCGTCATAAAGTCAAAAAACTGCTGATACAAGGGGAGTACTTGTTCACTGACCACTTGTTTACCTTTTTTCTCAAGTTTCGCTTTTTGCTCAGCAGTAAAGTGACTTGGAAATTGGGTAAATGGTTTGAAGTATCGACTTTGCTCTACAGGCACAATGTACGCGCTAATGCTGTCTTCGAACCCTGTTAAAGTCGCTTTAGCTGGTGTAATACCACTACTTAGCCCTTGTTTTAACCAAAAGGTCTGTTGAGCAAAGTAATTTGATAACGCTGCTAATTTGGTTAAGTAATTTTCATAATCTTGAGTTGTGTTGAATGTGGCGTTAGCCATAGATGCGACATATGCATGGAAACCACTTTCTGCGGTTATTGGTAGGTAATGATCTTTATAACGGTATAAATCAACCTCATTTTGCAGTTGGTATTGTAGCAACTGTGCATTTATCTTACCTGTTGCAGATAGCGTGTTTTGGTCAAGTTGCTTTAAAGATGACAGGAGTTCTTGCTGACGTATGTTTTTGGCTGCCAGTGTCTCAGGCGACAAATCGGGTAGTTGTGAAGCTTTGGATTCATCACCAAGTGAATAAGCGAGCTGAGGAGAAAAATCTAAGTTAACTTGCCAGGCTTTATCTATAATTGATTGAATATCCATGTCTTCAACTTTTTTGCTGACTGAGACATTTTGCGTTTCGCTTGCGACTTCTTCACTTTTGTAATTATCGCCAAGATAATATTGGGCTTTTGAGCCAGTGGTCATTTTACAGCCAGTTATTGACAGCATGATTATCGCGGGCAAGATTAGCTTACGCATGTTGTATCCCTATGTAGACTTTGAATTTTGGGTTAAATTTCTCAGTTACAACATAACAATTCAACAGTTAGCACGCTAGCGGTTCAGGCGGAAATATTTGTTACTGATTATACTATTTAGGCGATTAAAACGTCATTTTTTTGTGGAGGCGTGTTAAACTTCGCCATGCTAGATGTTCATTATAAAGAAAACAGATTTAGCTTAAAAAATTAATAGGGGTTAATAATGATCAATACATCCATTCCATTAGTTGATTTGCATCGTCACTTAGATGGCAACGTTAGAGTCAATACCATTTGGGAACTCGGACATCAGCATGGAATTAAGCTGCCTGCACAAACGTTAGAAGCTCTTGCTCCGTTTGTTCAGATCCAAGGTAAGGAAAACAGCTTAGTCGCTTTTTAAAAAAGCTGGATTGGATGGTAGCTGTATTAGCGGACTTAGATGCAGTCAAACGTGTCGCATATGAAAATGTCGCAGATGCAGCGATATCAGGATTAGATTATACCGAGTTACGCTTTAGCCCGTATTATATGGCAATGAATCACAATTTACCGATTGAAGGTGTGGTTGAGGCTGTCATTGATGGTGTCAAAGCTGGTGTGAAGGAGCACGATGTTAAAGTTAACCTTATTGGCATCATGTCGCGTTCGTTTGGTCAAGAAAAATGCCGCTTAGAGCTTGAAGGTCTGCTTGCTCACCGTGATGCATTAGTTGGTATGGATTTAGCCGGAGATGAATTGGGTTTCCCTGGTGACTTATTTAATGAACATTTTAAATTAGTCCGTGATGCAGGCTTACAGATTACAGCACATGCTGGTGAAGCTGCAGGTGCAGAGAGCATGTGGCAAGCGATTCAAGAGCTAGGTGCGACTAGGATAGGGCATGGTGTAAATGCTATTCATGACCCTAAGTTGATGGAGTATTTGGTTAAACACTCAATAGGTATTGAATCTTGCCCTACCAGTAACTTACATACTTCTACAGTGGCTGATTATGATGCTCACCCATTTACGCAATTCTTAGATGCGGGTGTATTGATTGGACTCAATACCGATGACCCTGGTGTGAGCAATATTGATATTCAGCATGAATATCGTATTGCTAAGTCTGAACTTAACCTATCAGATGAGCAAATTGCCCAAGTACAACGTAATGGCGTTGAAATGGCATTTCTATCAGACAGTGAAAGAAAAGCACTATACGCATCAAAAAAGTAATGAATGCTTAGATAATAAAAAACCGCTGAAATCAGCGGTTTTTTTGTTTTCATTTCCGTGTATTAGATAACACGTGAGAACTGTTGTTGACGTGCTTTTTGACGATAATAAACATCAAAACACATACAAATATTACGAATTAATAAACGGCCTGTAGGGCTAATTGTTAGTTTACGATCAGTAATATCAACCAGTTTGTCATCGATGAAGGTTTGTAGCAGCTTTAAGTCTTCTGCAAAATATTCTTCAAAGTTCAAGTCAAATTGCTGTTCAATTTTAGTTAAATCCAAATCGAAGTGACAGATCATTTGCTTAATGACGACACGGCGAATTTCGTCATCACGATTTAAGCTACAGCCTTTCCACAATGCATGCCCAGTTTCATCAATTGACTCGTAGTAAGGGCGAATATCTTTCTGGTTTTGAGCGTAACAATCACCAATCTGGCTGATTGAAGAAACACCTAAGCCCAGCAAGTCACACTCTTCTTGCGTTGTATAACCTTGGAAATTACG
The DNA here is from genome assembly GCF_043568515.1 of Shewanella sp. ENK2. Taxonomy (NCBI): domain Bacteria; kingdom Pseudomonadati; phylum Pseudomonadota; class Gammaproteobacteria; order Alteromonadales; family Shewanellaceae; genus Shewanella; species Shewanella sp. ENK2. Next base: position 1,942,247 of record NZ_CP171406.1, read on the forward strand.
GTGAAGCTTACCTTCGTTTTGCAGCTTAGATAACTCGTCGTCAGGCTTAGCAAAGTGATCCATGCCAATGAACTGATAACCTGCAGAGGTCAATGATTCAATGGTTTGGTGCAGCATGTCGAGCTTTTGCTGTGGCGAAGCCATGTCTTCATCTTTAATTTTACGCTGTGCTGCAAAACGAGACGGTAAATGAGCATAGTTAAAGATTGATAAACGATCAGGTGATAGCTCAATAACACGCTGAATTGTTTCAGCGAAAGTTTCTGGTGTTTGATGTGGTAAGCCGTAAATTAAATCGGCATTAGTAGACACAAACCCCATGTCTTTTGCTTTAGCCATTAGGTCAAAAATGAATTTCTCATCTTGCTCACGGTTAACAGCAACTTGTACTTTTTTATTGAAGTCTTGAACACCAATAGAAATACGATTAAAGCCAGCTTCTTTAAGTGTATCCAACATCGATAGTTCGATTTCACGTGGATCGACTTCAATTGAGAACTCGCCTTCATCAGCAAAGTTAAAGTGACTTTTTATTAATTTAGACAGGGTTAAGATTTGCTCTGGGTTTAAGAATGTCGGTGTACCGCCACCCCAGTGCATTTGAGTCACGGTGTAGTGTTTGAATAAAGGAGCGCGTTTTATGATTTCGCTGGCAAGATATTCAATATACTGATCAGCCTTATGAGCATGACGAGTAATGACTTTATTACATCCACAGTAATAACAAAGCTTGGCGCAGAAGGGGATGTGAATATATAAAGACAGCTTATCGCTTTTACTGGTTTCGATAGCAGATAGTAGGTTTTGCTCAGTAAAAGTATCATCAAACTCTAATGCCGTTGGATACGACGTATAGCGTGGACCACTGTAGTTATATTTTTCGATCATCGACTGATCCCAACTTATTTGTGTGGGCTGCTTCAAGGCGCGTCCTCCGAGTAAATTAGCAATAGACGAAGTATGCAGCCATCTTTGACAAAAAACCTTGAACTACGTTGTAAATTTGAAACTTGATGTTGCTAGAAAGGCCATATTTAGCCAGAAAGCTGTGAAGTTTTATGAATTTGTGCAATGGCTCACAGCCTTAGCTACGCACTTGGGGCAGAAACCTGCCTCATATTAACTTATTGATAATAATGAGACTTGTTATCAAATAGAAGTCTTAGTCGTTAATAAACTCTAATGCACGAAATGAAATTGTGTGATTTTTTTGCATCATCCAGTATGCCTTGTTCCAGTTTAGCTTCTGACTTCATCCGCGCTAAATCTAACTTCATTCGCTGTTGTTTGGCTAATGCCTTACGCTCTTCTTTAATAGGATGCGCTTTGATGCAGTCGTAATGCTCAAAAATACTCGGGAACTCAACAGCCATTTGTTCAGACATAGATAATGCTTCAAATAATTTAGCGATACGCATGACACCCTCTGAAGGCTCACATCGTTCTTCAAGCATTGCTGAAGCGATATATTTAATATCATCCAATACTTTCAGTTTTTTTGTTTGGCATCGTTTAAACGTTGCTGCTTGGCCGCTTGTGCTTCTTTTTGCTGTTTGTTGAGTTTGCTTAATAGGAAAACTGCGTAACACGCTAATAGAACAACAATAACAACGGCGATAACAATAACAATGCTAGACACAAACTATCCTTATTAACTTATTCACTATGCAAGATATAATAATGGCATGCCGACTAAAGCATGCCATCTAAAACACTCTTATGACTGGTAGTCTTTTAAGACATCGGCACCTGTTTCAAAGCGATCATATAAATCATCATCAGATGCCACTTTACCTGTTTGAGGTGGAAGTTCTTCTGCATCTGAAATACCCAATTTTTCCATTAAGGCTTCAATTTTAGAAAGTTGACCATCTAACCACTTTTGATCGTCAGCGGATAGGTTTTTACCTTCTTCTAATAAGTCCAGTAATTGGTTAAATCTTGGGTCTTCTTCAAGCTTAAGTAATTTTTGCTCATCTGTTAGCTTTGGCTGTTTTACTTTTGCTTCGGCTTTTTCTGCGACAGGCGCAATATTTAACGCAACAGGTTTTTTACTGCCATGGCGAGGATCGTTATTTTTCGTCGTTTTGATATGCGGTGATTGCTTTTCAATTAGCGCTTCATTATGACGACTGCCAGACTTACGGCCGCTTTCTGTTTTTTTGCCGCCAATGGCTTTACGCTCAGATTTTTTGACTCTTGGTGCTTGTTTAGGGCCATTTTCGCCGCCCTTGCGCGATTTTTTGCTACGAGCCATCGGTGATCTCATGTAGTTGTATAAATTTGGCTAGATGGGTATGAGCCACCTCGCACTAAATAAGGATGCGCTTTATATCAGACTTTGATGTTTTTTGCATCAATACGAGCTCTTTAGCTGCAAATAATAGCTTAAATTCGCTATTTTGTGCCAAATACTCGAAAGTTTGTTGGCTATAGAAGCTCACGTGGCTGGGATTGTTTTTAAAATGCCACTTCGAAAAAAGGCTTAAATCAGTTAGCAGTGAGGTGCTGATTGCTAACCAGCCACCTTCTTTTAATAAGCTAGATAATAAAGCCCATTCTTTAGCGGGTTGTTGAAAATGCTCAAGTACTCGATAGCAACAAATGAAATCATATTGGCGATTAAATATATGCTGATCAATTTTTATAAATGGGTCGTATTGATAAAGACTGTGTCCTGCATGTTCTATTTTATCTAAACTATTACTGTCCAATACTCGGCCAAAATTAAGGCCAGTTAATGGCCCATGTTGCTGAGCGCTAATTTGGGTAAGTAAAGGTTGGATGAATTGAACAAGCTGTTTTTGCTTTGAGGCTTTATTGGCTCTGCCATAGCGTTGTTTTAACGCTGCAGGCATTAGATATGATTGTGGGTTTGCAAAGACTAGATGGCAGTCAGAGCAGGTATAAAATGCTCTTTTTTGTCTTGAATAAAAAACTCAGCAGCATTGCTGCACAACGGGCATTTAATCATTGATATAAGAAGTGACCCAACAAAGATGATAATTATCAATCAATAGCAGATTTTTTGAAAATAAGAAATAAAAAAGGTGGCAGTAAACTGCCACCTTGAAAGATAGTGCTTATCGCACCAAATTTTGATTCCAAGTATCCATACTTGCTATGTGACTATCCCGGTCAGTATCCATCTTATTTTTAGAGCTTTCCGTGCATTTTTAGTTGTTATCGGTCTTCAATGACACTTTTTTTATATCCTGTTGCCGTCCTGACCACAGCTTCCGTAGATGGTCTTCAATGACTCATCAATATCCTTAGTTGTCTTCAATGACATGAGTAAACAATCCGTGTTTAAAAGTACCTTCCAGTGATAAACAAGCCTCCGCAAGTGCATCCTAAGCAAATTAGCTTCCTATGCTGCTACTTTAATCCTTAAAGTAGTGTCCTTATGGGGTTCTATCTCTGTTGCGTAAGGGAGTGCTATTTAAGCGTATCGACCAATAAGGTCTGTTCCTTACAAATTCTGTATGACCTGGATTTCAAGCTGAAATCACGACTCTTATTATTATTAGTGAGTGGTCTTATTTATATTATTGTTATTTATTAATTTTATTCTTATATCTTAAATGTAAACGTATCCGAAATCTGTGAAGTAGAATTAATATTTTTGTTCTCACAGTTGGGTTCATCTCGGTACGGGGCTATTTAACCCTAAAAGCGTGATCTCTGTCAAGAGTGAATATTGATAAGTTTACGTAAACGTAAACATTGAGTAATAAAAAAGGGTGAATAATCACCCTTTTAGCTTCATCAATTTATGAATAAAAAATTACTTAAGGCTTGAAATGTATTGAGATAAAACTTCAATGTCACTGTCAGATAACTTTTTAGACACATCCTGCATCATGCCATTTAAATCATTGTTACGACTTGTATCACGGAATTTGGTTAACTGAATCTTGATGTAATCAGCATGCTGACCACCAATCGCAGGGAAGCCTGCTAGCTCACCGCCTTTTCCGTCTGGTCCATGACAAGCCATACATGAAGTAATGCCACGAGCCATGTCTCCACCTTTATATAAAGCCTCACCTTCGGCTGGCACATTGGCCACATCAGCTACCGTTTGAGTTTGGCTTGCGTAATAAGCAGAAACATCTTTAATATCTTGTTCAGATAAAGGCAATGACATGCCAGTCATGGTAGGATCATTACGACCTTCTTTGCCGCCGCTTTTCGCTGCCGCTTGGAAATCATGTAATTGTTTTTCTAGATAAGATGCGTGCTGTCCGGCCAATTTAGGCCATATAGGAGCAATGCTGTTACCGTCAACACCGTGACAGGCAGAACACATAACTGATTTAGTTTTACCCGCTTCCACATCACCTTCAGCGATTGCAGGCGTTGATATAGCGGCAAATACAGACAGCGCAAGAGCTAACTTTTTCATGGCGTTCCAACTTCTTGTTTAATTTATTGTCCTGAGCTTACTAGGAAGACCCGCAAGCGTGGTAAAATCTACAAACTGTGATCAGGCTAATATTTTACACGAAAATGTGGAAAAGTAAGCAAATCTTACATAATTAAGGTATTACCTAAAAATTATTGGAGTAAATCGTGTCAGAAACGCGTATAGATTTTCGAAAAACCAAGTTTTTAATTAGTGCGCCAGACATTGCACATCTCGATCAGTACTTGCCTGGTGATACTGGAGTAGAAATTGCGTTTGCTGGCCGCTCAAATGCGGGTAAGTCTAGTGCTTTAAATGCACTTACTGAGCAAAAAAACTTAGCGAGAACCAGTAAAACCCCTGGGCGAACTCAACTGATTAACGTTTTTGAGTTAGATGAAAACCGTCGCTTAGTCGACTTACCTGGCTATGGTTTTGCTAAGGTACCTTTAGCGATGAAGAATAAATGGCAAAAAGCCTTAGGTGAATATTTGCAAGAGCGCGCCTGTCTAAGCGGTGTCGTTGTGTTGATGGATATTCGACATCCGTTAAAAGATTTAGATATGCAAATGATTGAGTGGGCGGTATTAAGTGAAATTCCAGTTTTAGCATTACTGACTAAATCCGATAAACTTGCTCAAAATGTCAAAATGAAAACGGTTAATGCCGTGCGCAAAGAGCTGGCTGAATTTGGTGACTGGGTAAAAGTTGAGCCTTTCTCATCATTAAAAGGCACTGGAAAACCTAAAGTCTTAGGTATTTTAAACGAGTGGTGCAACCCCAGCTGGTTGACTGAAGCTGAGCAGCAAGCAGAACAAGATAAAGAATAACTGATAGCGTAAACCGCTTTAATGCAGCCGTTGAGTTAATTCACTCAGCGGCTTTTTTGTGCTTAAGGTTTGAATATAACGGTATATTGGCACTAGACGGTGAATATTAAGCAAAAAAAACCGACGACATAATGTCACCGGTTAAAAAAATTAGCTCTTTTGGGGAGAAGCTAAATTCAACAAGACTCAAGTGCCACCTACTCATCGATGACGCTCAATAACGATATAGTAATCGTTTTTTACACAGATTTAAAGTATTTACTCTAAAATAAATTTTTGGCAAAAAAAGCTCCAGCACAAAAATGCTGGAGCGCCATAATTCGGCTTGTCACTATTTCTAGCGAATAAAAAAGGTCTGAAAGATGGAACATCTTAACCTCTGTACCCTACGCAGATGATAATACGTCATTAGCCTTAAAATGAAAAACTGTTTTTTGTAAAAATGAACAATAATGTGAAGTTTGACACAAATGTCGTTGAAAAAATCGCCTTGTCGATGAAATTAGCTTCAAAAAAAACAATCCCGCAGTGATAAAACTACGGGATTGTCGGGTTTTGTATTGAAGCTGTTGTGATTTTTATATGTTAGGGCAACTTATATAAACCGAAATAACATATTCGATATGGCTAATGCGCTTCATCCCAGTTGTCACCGATACCAGCTTCAGCTAATAAGGTCACATCAAGGCTTGCTGCTTGAGCCATCAATTCACATACTTTTGCCTGTAGTGCATCTGCTTTTGATTCATCAATTTCGAATACCAACTCATCGTGTACTTGCATGATCATGGTTATTTCGCCGTTTGTCTCTGACTTAATCCATTGGTCGATGGTGATCATCGCCTTTTTAATGATGTCAGCTGCTGTACCTTGCATTGGGGCGTTAATTGCTGCCCGCTCAGCGGCTTGGCGTCGCATAGCATTACGGTCTTTAATATCTGGCAGATACAATCTTCTTCCATATAGGGTTTCAACATAGCCGACTTCGGCAGCAAGCGCGCGCGTGTCTTCCATGTATTTAAGCACTCCAGGATATCGAGCAAAGTAGGTATCGATATAGGTTTGAGCTTCTTTACGTGGAATATCCAATTGCTTAGCCAGTCCAAAGGCTGACATACCGTAGATTAGCCCGAAATTAACCGCTTTAGCACGACGGCGCTGCTCAGTGGTGACTTCTTCAAAGTGAACGCCAAAGACTTCAGCTGCGGTAGCTTTGTGAATATCTTTATTCTCAGCGAATGCGGTCAATAAACCTTTATCCTGAGATAAGTGAGCCATAATACGCAGTTCAATTTGAGAGTAATCAGCAGCCAGAACTTTACGACCTTCTGGTGCGATAAACGCTTGCCTAATCCGACGACCTTCCTCTGTTCGGATAGGGATATTCTGTAGGTTGGGCTCGCTTGATGATAAACGACCTGTAGCGGCATTAGCTTGGTGGTAACTAGTATGTACTCGGCCCGTTTCAGCATTGACCATTAAAGGAAGCTTATCGGTATATGTGCTTTTCAGTTTGGATAAACTGCGGTGTTGTAAAATTAACTTAGGTAACGGGTAGTCTAATGCTAATTCAATCAATACATCTTCAGCTGTAGATGGTGCGCCTTTTGGCGTTTTTTTGATGATCGGGTATCCGAGCTTCTCAAAAAATAACGCTTGTAGTTGCTTTGGAGAGCTTAAATTAAACTTCTCGCCAGCAATGTCATAGGCCTGGGTTTCAAGCTCATCAATTTTCTGGGCTAACTCATCACTTTGCTGGCTCAGCAGCATGCTATCAATCAATACACCTTGGCGCTCAATGTCTGATAACACTTGAATAAGCGGCAGCTCTAGATCGTTAAATACCGAAGTTAGCTTGGCTTCTTTTTCTACTCTTGGCCATAAATGTTGGTGCAAACGTAAGGTAATATCAGCATCTTCTGCTGCATAAGGGCTGGCTACATCTAATTCGATTTGGTTAAAAGTCAGCTGCTTTGCACCTTTACCTGCAATTTCTTCAAAGCTAATATTTTTATGGCCTAAGTATTTAAGCGCTAATCCATCCATATCATGGCGTGAAGCGACAGAGTTAAATACGTAAGACTCAAGCATAGTATCAAACTGGACCCCTTTTAGGGTGATTCCTGCATTGGCAAAAATACTGATGTCGTACTTAAGGTTTTGGCCGACTTTTTTGATGCTATCACTTTCAAGAATAGGCCTTAGTTGCTCTAAAGCATATTCCATAGGAAGTTGCTCAGGTGCATCTAAATAATCGTGTGCTAGTGGAAGGTAAGCGGCTTTGCCCGCTTCAATGGCAAACGAAATGCCAACTAGCTTAGCTTCCATATAATTTAAGCTGGTGGTTTCGGTATCAACTGCAATGAGTTCAGCTTTAGACAGTTTACTAATCCAATTAGCTAAATCAGTTTCGGTTAGTATTGTCTCATATTCAACATCAATGGCTGGTGTAGCCTCTTGGACTTCGTTAGTCGTGGTGGCTGTAGCTGTAGAAAAGGCAGATTTGTTATCTAACACCTCAGCTAACCAGCGTTTAAACTCCATTTCCCCGAACAGTTTAATTAACTCGTCACGGTTTTGTGGTTGAATTTCGAGAGGCGCCCAATCATCATCCCATTCAACATCGGTTTTGATGGTCGCAAGATCGTAAGATAATTGAAGCATTTCTTTGTTGTCTTCAATCTTTTTAGGCATGGTTTTAGAGCCACGGAATGTCACATCTAAAACACTTTGTGGATTTGCGATTAGCTTATCGACACCTCCTACACCTGTCAGCATTGCCAATGCGGTTTTTTCTCCGACACCTGGTAAGCCTGGTATGTTATCGGCTTTATCACCCATCATGGCCAATAAGTCGATAATGAGCTCGGGTCCAACGCCAAATTTTTCGGTTACTTCAGCTGGGCCCATAATGGTATCTGTCATGGTATTAATGAGTGTGACATTGTCATCAACTAATTGCGCCATATCTTTATCACCCGTGCTGATAAGGGTGGCGCGGCCTTCTTTACTGGCTTTTAGTGCAATAGTACCGATGACATCATCAGCTTCGACACCTGGAATACAAATTAGGGGTAATCCCAGCGCATGAATAATGGCGTGAAGTGGGGCGATTTGTGAGCGTAAATCATCCGGCATAGGAGGACGCTGCGCTTTGTACTCACTATACATATCATTACGGAAGGTTTTTCCTTTAGCGTCGAAAACCACTGCAATATGGCTAGGGTTATAGCGACTCATTAAGCTGCGAAGCATATTGACTACACCATAAACAGCACCTGTTGCTTCGCCTTTTGAATTAGTCAAATGTGGTGGTGCATAAAACGCACGATAAAGATAAGAAGATCCATCCACAAGGACGAGTGGGTTATTGGGGATTGTTGGCATAGTCTGTTTTCATTTTCAGTATTCTGAGATGGCCTTAGAATGCCACATACAAGGATTTTCGGCCACGGAAAATTAACTCTCAGGCTGTGGATAACTCTGTGAGTGAATTAATTTATCTTATAAAGGTGTTTTAATTACGACTGGGAATAAAACGTTTAAACTATTGAAAATAAATGTTTTTTAATATTTTTGTGAGTTTAATTGTAGTTTTTAAAAATATTCCTAATTTGTGGACTTTTTTAATATCTTTCTTGATTTAGTCAATTATTTGGTACAGTTTTTAAACCATGAAATAATTTCGAGAAACTAAGTTAGCATGTTTTTTAATCAGATCAATAGATTTGTTTAAAAAAAGTTAAATTAAGCCACTTTATAGGGATCTAAAATGAAAAATATTGCTGTGTTACTGAGCGGTTGTGGTGTTTATGATGGCGCAGAAATACACGAGTCAGTGTTAACCTTGCTGGCGTTATCAAAAGCAGGGGCTAATTATCAATGCTTTGCACCTGATGTTGAACAAATGCATGTGGTGAATCATCTTAATGGCGAAATAAATGCTGCAGAAACTCGTATCGTTTTGCAAGAGTCTGCCAGAATTTGTCGCGGTGAAGTGCTAAACGTTCAGTCATTAGATATCACTGAATATGATGGTTTGATTGTGCCTGGCGGTTTTGGTGCGGCAAAAAACTTATGCGATTTCGCCGTCGCAGGAAGTGGCAGTAAAGTTGAGCCTAGTGTCGAAGCGTTTATTCAAGAATTTGCTTTAGTGAAGAAACCTATCGGGTTTATGTGCATTGCGCCGGTTATGATCCCTAGCATTTTTAAAACCAACCCTATTGGCACGATCGGTAATGATAGTGGAACCGCCCAGGCCTTCACGGAAATGGGGGCGAGCACCGTGATGCTACCGTTGAAGATATTATCGTTGATACACACAATAACATCGTATCCACACCTGCTTACATGCTTGCGAATAGCATTGCAGAGGCAAATGTAGGTATTGAAAAGCTAGTGGCTAAAGTACTTGAAATGACGTGATTAAAAAATGTACTTGTCATACATTACTCTTAACGCTGAACTGGAATGAAGGGAAATATTGATTCTCGATAGCTTAACCTGTGAAGCTATCGAGACAGGAGTTACTGATCGACCCGAGTATTGCTTTGTCTTTGGCTATCAAAAAAGCCTTGCGCTAACCCGACTAACAAGCCTCCGATATGTGCGCCGTTGGCTATTGGCATTCCCAGTTGATCGGTAAAGCCTAAAACTAACCAAATCAGCATAAAAGTCATATAACTATTGGGTAAGCCAATACCTGCATCTGGTTTTCGTTGACCCATAATCCAAGTATATCCAACAACGGCGTAAACGACGCCAGATAAACCACCAAAGTTAGGGCCTGTCATCATATATTGCACTAGGCTTGGCAAGGTGCCGGCAACGACCAGTAATATCAACAGTGGTCGTGTGCCAAGTTTTGTTTCTATTTTACCGCCTAAATACCACCACCAAAGTAAATTGAAGATAAGATGCATGGCTGAAAAGTGCATTAAGCTAGGGGTAAAGGCACGCCAAACTTGACTGAAGTCGCTACCAGGAACCGCCCCAAAGAAGGACAAAGCGCTAAAAACGTGATTAGCAAAGCCGAGGTTCATCGCAGCAAAGACAACCATGCAGATAAAAAAAGTGATTAGGGTTAAAGGGCCTGCTCCGGTAATAAATTGTTGCACTAGGCCTAAAGAGGACGAGCCATAATCAAGCTTAGTTTGGGTTGAACCATTATCCCAAGAGGCTTCTAAATATTTCTTTTGATATGGGTTTTGTCTAAAAAGCTCAAATTCATGCTTGGCTTGTTCAGCTTTTGTTTCATCATATACGACCAGAGATACCCCGTTTGCAGTCACAACGGGTACACACTCAATATCTAACCCTTTCAAGTAGTCGATAAAAGCTTGAGCTGCGCGTGCGTGGGGTAACTGGCCGATCTCAATCATGCGTGCGCTGCGCTCCAAGCTGTAAAGCCACCGTCTAAGCTATATACGTCATCAAATCCTTGTTCAATTAAGTAACCTGCTGCACCTTGACTACTAATGCCGTGATAACAGACAACGACTAATGGCATATCCATGTCCGCTTCTGCTATTACATGAGCAATGTTTTCATTAGTGAGATGAATTGAACCTTCAATATGACCTGCTGCATAACTCGCAGCATCACGGATATCGACGATTTGGACATCACTTGAGTCTGCTGTCATATGGATTAATTCATTGATTGAAAGGTGCTTAAATGTGCTCATGCTATACCGCTGCTATGTGAAATGAGATAAAAGTAATAACTGAAGTATCTAATAAGGGGCTGTCTTGATACAACCCCTTTATTATTGCGGTAATTTACGATGGGAATTAATCCCAGTTTAAAATGACCTTACCTGACTGGCCTGAACGCATAGCATCGAAGCCTTGTTGGAAGTCATCAATTGAGAAGTGATGAGTAATGATAGGTGATAAATCTAAACCAGACTGGATTAGACTTGCCATTTTGTACCATGTCTCAAACATCTCACGACCGTAAATACCTTTAAGGATAAGCCCTTTAAAGATCACTTTACTCCAATCAATGGCCATGTCGCCACCAGGAATACCTAACATGGCAATTTTGCCACCGTGGTTCATGGTATCGAGCATAGAATGGAACGCAGAAGGAACGCCTGACATTTCTAACCCGACATCAAACCCTTCGGTCATGCCTAAGTCATTCATGACATCTTTTAAGTCTTCTTTAGCCACATTAACCGCACGAGTTGCGCCCATTTTTCTGGCTAAATCGAGACGATACTCATTGACGTCTGTAATGACCACATGACGAGCGCCAACGTGCTTACATACGGCTGCAGCCATAATACCAATAGGGCCAGCACCAGTAATCAGTACATCTTCACCGACCACATCAAATGATAATGCTGTGTGGACAGCATTACCGAATGGGTCGAACACAGACGCTAAATCATCAGAAATATCATCAGGAATTTTGAATGCATTAAATGCAGGTATCACAAGATATTCAGCAAATGCGCCATCACGGTTTACACCCACACCTGAAGTGTTGCGGCACAAATGGGTACGGCCACCACGGCAGTTACGACAATGACCACAGGTAATATGACCTTCACCTGACACGCGATCTCCGACGGTAAACCCACGGACTTCTTGGCCCATATCGACGACTTCACCGACGTACTCATGGCCCACTACCATAGGCACAGGAATGGTATTTTGTGACCACTCGTCCCAGTTGTAGATATGCACATCAGTGCCACAAATAGCGGTCTTACGAATTTTAATTAATAGATCGTTATGGCCCATTTCAGGTTTAGGCGCATCAACCATCCAAATACCTTCTTCAGGCTTTAACTTGCTAAGTGCTTTCATTGTTTAGACCTTAAATAATGCCCATTTCTTTACCAATGCGGGTAAAGGCTTCAATCGCTTTATCGATTTGAGCACGCGAGTGTGCTGCTGACATTTGTGTGCGAATACGTGCTTGGCCTTTTGGTACAACAGGGAATGAGAATCCGACCACGTAAATATTTTCAGCTAAAAGGCGATTTGAAAAGTCGCTTGCCAATTTAGCATCACCAATCATGACAGGAATGATGGCATGATCTGCTCCTGCTAAGGTAAAGCCTGCTTTGGTCATTTTTTCACGGAAATAACGGCTGTTTTCCCATACTGCTTCACGAAGAGCATGACCAGACTTCAGCATTTCAAGCACATGAATTGATGCGCTAACAATTGAAGGTGCTAAAGAGTTAGAAAATAAGTAAGGACGTGAGCGTTGACGCAACCAATCAATGACTTCTTTTTTGCCCGAAGTGAACCCACCAGATGCACCGCCTAACGCTTTACCTAGTGTGCCTGTGATAATGTCTACACGATCCATTACTTGGCAAAATTCGTGAGTTCCACGGCCGTTCTCACCGACAAAACCAACTGCATGAGAGTCATCAACCATAACCAGTGCGCCGTATTTATCAGCTAAATCGCACACACCTTGAAGGTTAGCAATAACACCATCCATTGAAAACACACCGTCTGTCGCAATAAGAATATCGCGAGCACCCGCTTCTTTTGCTGCTTTTAACTGTGTTTCTAAATCAGTCATGTCGTTGTTGGCATATCGGAAACGCTTGGCTTTACATAAACGGACACCATCAATAATTGATGCGTGGTTTAATGCATCAGACACGATAGCATCTTCAGGGCCTAGTAAGGTTTCAAATAGACCTGCGTTGGCATCGAAACAAGAAGAATACAAAATAGTATCTTCCATGCCTAAAAATTCACTGAGGCTATTTTCTAGTTGTTTATGGATATTTTGTGTTCCACAAATAAAACGAACAGATGCCATACCAAAACCATGAGTATTTAACCCGTTTTGAGCAGCATTAATTAATTCAGGGTGATTTGCTAGGCCTAAATAGTTGTTGGCACAGAAGTTAATGACTTCTTCACTATTTACATTAATCGCCGTTTGCTGGGCTGAAGTGATAACACGTTCACTTTTGTATAAGCCTTCAGCTTTAACGTCGACAAGTTGTTGATTTATGCGGTCGTAAAATGAGGTAGAGGCCACCTGATTTCTCCTAAATATAGTTTTAATATGGAAATCTTTGGCGGCATTCTAACCTTAATTTTACTGGCTCTACAGTGTTTTTTTAACCTGCGTAGCGATATAAAAATGATTAGGGCTAGGGCTGTTTTCACATTAGATATACTAATCATTAACACCGTTTTGTTAAGTGCTGAATAATGAAGGGCTTATCATGTTAAAAGTCAGTGAACCGCCAATTTACAGCTATATTTTAGTCGTAAAAAGGCGGTTTGTATGCGTATGTTTGCTGGGTTTTATGCTGCTGCGTCACGTTCTTGAGACGCTATATCAAGATAATGTTGTTCAAGGCGGGTGAATGTTGGCTCTGAACTTTGGGTTGAATAGGCTTTGAAGATCATCAGCACTCGTAACAAGCCCTCATATAGCGTGGCTTTAGTGATAGTAGATGTACTTGATTGGGTTAATTGATAGCTTATCCAAAAACTGACCATCATCTTTATCGTATCGGCTAAAGCAGTAACCTTGGCGTCTTCTATCTCAAGAAAACCATCACTAATTAACTTACGTAATACATCGCTTGAACGACGTAATACCTGTTCTTGCGCAGTTAAATATCGTGTTTTAAGTGCTTCATCACGGCTTAATATGTCTGCAAGATTGGCGTACATGAAACGGAACTGCCATAAGGTATAAAACATGGCGTCAAAATAGCCCATCAATAGCTCAATATCGACTGTCGTGTCTTCATATGGCTTAAAGCCAGACTCTAAGTGACTTTCGTACAGAGCAAAAATAGAGTTGATGATGTCCTCTTTATTGCGGAAGTGATAATAAAGATTTCCAGGGCTTATTCCGAGATGAGCGGCAATATGGTTGGTGGTAATATTACGTTCACCGTGTTCATTAAAGAGTTCAAGACTGGCAAAAACAATTTTATCGCGGGTTTTCATATCGGTTCCAATTATCAATTGCTAACTATAGGAGTCTTGGTGACCCAATAAGACGCTTAATGCATATCCTTATGAATCTTATATTAAAACACACTTACATCTGGTCAGTTCAGCCTTAATCACATTGAGAACTACGTCTTGATGCCCAATGGCAGTTTTGAAGGCGACATAAACAACAGCATTTAGGTTATACAACATAGCTCACTATACGAAGAATATGTTGCTGTAACACTTATTTATGTGGTTTTGGTTTATGTTAACATTGTGTTTATCTGACAAGCAAAATTGATTAAGACTCTTTTCATGACTCGTGGCCTATATTCTATCCTCTTATACCTATTATCACCTTTAGTGGTGCTATATTTTGCTTTTCGTGGCCTCAAAAGTCCTGCGTATCGTTTACGTTGGGCTGAGCGTTTCGGTATTGCGCGCCTTAATGAAACGGATGTGCATATTCATAGTGTTTCAATGGGTGAAACGCTGGCGGCGATTCCACTGATTAACCATCTAATGGATCAATATCCCAATCTATCTTTTACGATTACCACGACCAGTCCAACCGGTTCAGATGAAGTGCGTAAAGCGTTTGCGCAGCATTTAGGTAACCGGGTGCAGCATTGTTATTTGCCATTAGATTTTAGCCTGAGTGTGCAGCGTTTTTTAGGTCAAGTTAATCCGAAACTAATGGTAATTATGGAAACTGAGTTATGGCCGAACTTAGTTCATTTTGCCCGAAAGCGCGGGGTTAAAGTGGTGTTAGCTAATGCAAGGTTATCTGCAAAATCAGCGGCTAAATATCAAAAGAAACCTGCGTTAAGTCAGCCTATGCTAACCAGTTTAGATGCGATAGCTGTGCAAACAAGCACAGAGGCGGAGCGATTTGCGTCTTTAGGTGTGCATGCTGAACAGTTACATATTTGCGGTAGCTTAAAATTTGATTTACAGATTGATGAGGGTAAACATCAACAAGCCAAAGCGTTACGCCAGCAGTGGGGGCGAGTACAAACGCCAATATGGGTCGCTGGTAGCGTACACCCTGGTGAGTTTGAAATAATGCTTGCTGCTCATCAACAAATATTATCCCAATACCCGAATGCACTTATGATTATGGCTCCACGTCATCCAGAGCAATTTAATGTGGCAGCGGTAACAACAACGCAGTTTGGTTTATCACTAGCAAGACGCAGTATGAATGAACCTGTGAGCGAAAATACGCAAGTGCTATTGGGTGACACCATGGGTGAATTGCTAATGTTATATGGCACAGCTGATGCTGCTTTTGTTGGCGGGACGCTGATCGAAAATGGCGGTCACAACCCGCTTGAACCTGCAGCAATGGGGTTACCTGTCAGTGTCGGACCGCACCATTGGGATTTTGCAGAGATTACTGAGTTACTACAAAAAGCAGGTGGATTAACTGTGGTATCAGATGCTGAGCAGCTCGCATTGCAGCTATTAGCTTACTTTGATGATCAACATCAACATCAAAATGCAGCTAATGCCGGCTTAGGCGTGGTAAGCCAAAACCGCGGAGCCCTACAAAAGCAGCTTGATGTTATCGAGGAGCAATTAAAACAGGCGCAGATGATATAGATATCGTATCAATTATTAATGTTAGCCTGATAACCTTTTAATAATGCTTGCCAATGTTCAGAACAAAAGTTAAGCGAAGCGAGTTTGGTTTTTTCTTTATTAAATGAACGTAATAAACGCGCTAAGTTTGCTTGTTGCCATGCACTTGCGGGTGTTTTTATTTCACCCCGATCAAAGTCGATGAGGTAAAATTCGCCTTTAGCAAACAGAATATTTTTAGCATTCAGATCGGCGTGATAAACCCCGCGATTATGAAAGGTCGCGATTAATTGACCTAATTGTTGCCATTGCTCATTTGTCATCGTTTGAGTGGATAAATAAGCGACTAAATCTTTGGCTCCATCAATGAGCTCGATAAGTAAATCAGCGCGGTACCAAATACCGAATCGTTCAACATTGGCTGCAATTGGGCGAGGAACAGGCAAACCTTCTGCATGTAGCTTTTCTAATAAGGCAAGTTCTGCAATAGCTCGAGTGCGTTGCATGCCCGTATAAATGTAAGCATCTCGGCTTAGCTTTTCTATTAACCCACCTCGCCAATAATGACGAAGCACCCATTGTTGTTGATTGTACTCAACAAACGAAGTGGTATAACGCCCTTTTGATTGACCGATGACAGCATTGCGCTGTTGCCAATAATCGGCTTGAAACTGAGCTGGAGTAAGGTGTTGTGCAAGAGGTTCGCACCATGCGATAACCCCATTACCTGTTGATTCAATTTGCATAGGTCAATTAATAATGCGTTGATTTGTCTGTGGCTAAAAAAGATATTCTACATTAAGATCGAATGCTTGTACTTATATTCCCTTTGCATTGATAGTGGTAATCCATGAAAGCAGACTTTTCGTCAATGAAATCATTATGTTTACTCCGTTTATCCGCTATTGGTGATGTATGTCATGCTGTGGCAATGGTGCAAGCGATTCAACGTCAGTATCCTGATTTAGCCGTGACTTGGGTGATAGGCAAGGTTGAATATCAGTTGCTCAAGCATTTGCCTGACATCCGCTTTGTTATTTTTGATAAATCTCAAGGTTGGCGAAGTTATGGGAAGTTACGTCAAGACTTAGCGGGGCAGAGGTTTGATGTTTTGTTGCACATGCAGGTGGCGCTAAGAGCAACCATCGCTTCGTTGTTGATTTCGGCGAAAGTGAGAGTGGGCTTTGATAAAGCACGCGCTAAAGAAGGACAGTGGTTGGTGACCAATCATGCCGTCGAACCCTTGGCAACCCCTCATGTGTTAGAAGGCTTTATGGGGTTTGCTAAAATCATTGGTGTGAAAGACTTATCGCCGAAGTGGAATATTCCAGTATTAGAGTCAGATAGCGAGTTTGCAAATGAGCTGATTGCTGAAACTGAAAAAGTGTTAGTTATTTGCCCAGCAGCAAGTAAAGCAGAACGTAATTGGTTACCAGAGCGTTATGCTGCAGTGGCTGATCATGCCGTATCAAAAGGCTATCGGGTCATATTGTGTGGCGGCCCTAGTCAGCTCGAAGTTGATTTAGCGGCATCAATTAACCATTTTGCCTCGCAATCGATAGAAAATAAGGTGGGGCAAACCACACTGACTCAATTATTAGCCGTGTTAAATAGGGCCTCTGTAGTGATTGCGCCAGATACTGGCCCTGCTCATATGGCCGTTACTCAAGGCACCCCAGTGATAGGGTTATACGCACACTCTAATCCTGGGCGAACAGGGCCATATATGTCCTTAATGCAAGTGGTGAGTGT
Source organism: Shewanella sp. ENK2 (assembly GCF_043568515.1). Lineage (NCBI taxonomy): Bacteria > Pseudomonadati > Pseudomonadota > Gammaproteobacteria > Alteromonadales > Shewanellaceae > Shewanella > Shewanella sp. ENK2. The sequence continues at coordinate 1,959,760 of NZ_CP171406.1, forward strand.
GTATGATGAGGTGATTCGTAAGCAATTCCCTAACATGACGATCCCTTGGGGGAAACGGGCTAAAGGGGATGACTTGATGAGCCTGATAAGCGTTGAGAAAGTGATTCAGCAGTTTGATAGTATGACTTAGCAATCTAATGATTGCTAAGTTTCTATTTTAAATTAAATTTATAGCCACTTTCTACCAATTGTAGGTTTACCAATTAAGTTTAAAATGATTTGAGGTATATAGCTTTTTTTAGCAAGGTTTTTAGTAAATAAATTCCATGCATCTAATTTCATTTGACGCTTCTCTTCTGCAGAGACATTATCCGAATATAATTGACAATAGTCATCTACATAACGAATTTCTCTACTTGGACACTTAATACGGTATCCTCGGCCTGCGTAATGAATAAAGTCAGCTTTCTTATAACCTTCTTGGCCTAAAAACTCCATGCGGTTAAATTCGGGAGCAACGCACTGGTTAGAAATTTTATGTTTTTGTATGATGTAATTAACGTAAGTCTGATCGTAAAACTTTACGTGGTTACAGACTTTTTGCATTCCATCTAAGGTAGCTAATTCAAATAATTTACAAGGCTTAGAAATTAAAAACATGCCAAAATTATAATAACTAAGCTGACCGTTTACTTTATTCCACCCATCTACTTTACCTAACGCTGCAGATATTTGGCTTATGGGTAAATTACGATCAAGATGCTGACCTTCGTCGAACATGTATACGGTATCAAGGTCTTGATACTCATCAAAAATATTGCGTGCATGAGGCGTTACTAAGATATCAGCATCAAGGTATAACACTCGGTCGTAGTTTTTTAAAATTTCTGCCGTAAATAACTTTTCTGGCCAAGCCGGACTCGCAGAGTACAGCGGATTCTCAATATTAATTTTGTAATGCAATTGATCTGAAATAATAAGATCAGCACCGACTTTATCTGCGTATATTTTAAAGCTTTCTAGTGCAGCTTTATACATTGGGTTATCCCCAATGGCGAGAGTGAAAATAGCCTTTTTCATATAGACCTTGTAAATTTAATAGGGTTAAAATATTTAGTGAACCATTGTTAGGTATTGCTGGTAAACGGCTTCAACACTGATATCTGACACATGGCCCTTACCTTCAGTTGCATATAATACGTGAGACTGTTTACTTGCTGGCGGAGCCCAATAGGGCTTTTTAGATCTCATCATAGAAATTAAAGGGCGTTTAGCTGCAAATGCAAAATGCAAAATAGCTGTATCGACGGTGATGACAAAGTCCGAATGAGAGATCAGTGATGGTAATTCAAAGAAGTGATCTTCTACTGTGAATACGACGACTTGAAAGAAGTCTGGGATGTAAATTCATTTACTTTTTGCACCGTTTCATCAAAATTCTCTTTAGTAACATTAATAATGAAGCGCCCGTCGGTTGACACTTTTGCAAGTAAAGTTATTAATTCAAAGAGTTGTGATAAGTGCCAATCTTTTTTGGTATTTGTCGATAAATGATTGAGGAAATATAATTTTCCTTGTCTATCCTGGTTATTAAATTTATTTAATAACCATTTTTTACTTACACTATCCATTTGATTTGGTATGTCTAGTGTTGGCATAAATTGTGATTTATCGAGTGTAACGTTACATATTTTATTGAAAACGGCATAAAACCTATCAGTAATATGATGATTTTTATCTAGTTCACTAGTATCTAGCGCAATAACGTGATCACTATGCCTAAAAATCAAGCGATTAAACAATCCATTGTAAGGTTGCTTAGTGATACTTGAAACAATGAATGCTTTTGGCGCTATTTCTCTTGCTATTTGTGAATAACGAGCACTTTTACTTGCAGAATGACAGATAATAATGTCGTAGTCATTAGCTTTAGCTTGTTGGATCTGTGCTTGATGATCTGAAGCCGATTTAGTACAACCGTAGCTGATATTAAACGAGGAGTCTGAAGCTATCCATTGTTGCAAAATTGCGCTTCTAGATAACCGCCAACTTGTGTCTGTACAACGGTTATCGTCTAGCCAAATATCCAATGTGATATGCGGATTTTGAGCTTTAAGAGCAATTAAAAATGTTTTTAGATATAGAAAGTCACCTAATGCTAGTGGCGACATGAATAACATTCGCTGACAAGATTGTAATTGTGATGCAGAGATTATAGCCATATTTTTATTCATTTATCATTGAATCAACCGTTCAATAATTCCTATGTAAGTAAACCAGTTAACGAATTTATCAATTGTGGTAATTCTTTACGCTGATGGATAATTCTCAAGGTATTCAACGATCCGCTTTGATGCTTTTCCATCTGTGGGGCCAACATGTTCATCCGTATATATTTGCCTATTGGCTTCGTATTGTTCTGGGTGGGCTAATTGTTGTGGAACAGCAGAAATCAACTCAGAATATTTGTTTACATGTAACCCTATATCGCTATAAAGCACATTATCTTTACCGAAGCGCTTTACAAAACGAAAGTGAAAAATGCCGCGATATGACCATTTGAGTTTAAAAAAATTGCATACGATAACCGGTTTTGCCAATGCGGAAAACTCGAATAAAGTACTGGATGCTTCACTGAGTAAAATATCTGCATTCTGCATAAAAGGGAGCAGTGAAATATCTTTAGCAGAAGCAACATATACATTACTAAATGCTGACCATTTCTTTAATTTTAGCTGTTGATTTTTGAATTTATCTCTCATCTGGGTTAACGAATGAGGTTTAATAAGAATATTGTAATCTGCAAAATCTTTCGGCCAATTATCAGGAAAACATTCTAAGGAGCTCGGATTAAATGTCGGAGCGTACAGAATCGTTTTCTTATTACTATCTAGACCTATTTTGTCTAAATCTAACCCAGGCTCTTGATGATTAATGATTGGGTCTAATTTTGAAAACCCGACCTGAACAAAGTTATCGTCAGGGTAAAATTCTTTGATTTTGGCTAATCGCAACGACCCTTCAATAAATCTTACTGTCATCGGAGTGATAGATTTATGGTAATAAGAAGGTTTAGGTCCTATACCGTGGCCAAGTTGAGCCGTTTTTGAGTACTGATGGATACTGTCGAGATAAGTACATTTATTACCGAAGAAAATCCAGTCAGGTTTTTGAGCGAGGTAGAGTGTTTCTGCTTCACTATCATCATTAACCCAAAGGCACTCTAAATCTAATTTATTAAAAATTTGCTGAACGACATCCTTCTCATTGCGCTCATGATAACAAACGAGTTTAACAGAATGACCTTGTTTTTTTAATTCTTGAATAATAGGAACGTACTGGGGAAGATAATACACATTGAGAGTATCGAAAAAAATTAGCATGATATTCCTATTAATTATGCTTCAAAGATGTTTACAGTGTTTAATTATATGTTAGTTAATCTTAAGCAATCAAATTCCAACTACCGATTTGTTACATTGGTACTTTCAAACAGACTAACTCGTAGACGGCTTTACAATATTGAACTAAAATGTTTCCCACAATTCTACTGTGTACTGAATTCATGCCTCAAGTAACGCTTAAAAAATTTGCCTACCCTGAAAGTCTTATTAAATCTTATCAGCACTGGGATTTATTACTCAGACCTGAACAACCAACATTAGGTTCAATGGTGTTGATATGTAAAGAGAGTGTGCATCAATATTCTTCGATTTCAAAAGAAGCTGCTGACGAACAGTCACTAATCATCTCTGATATCGAAAGAGTGCTAAAAAAGCGTTTTGATTATACAAAAATTAACTATTTGATGCTGATGATGGTCGACCCTGACGTACATTTTCATGTGATACCGCGTTATGAGTCACCTGTTGAATTCTGCGACAAAGTGTTTACTGATAAACAATGGCCGAACCAGCCGAGTCTTGCCAATGAATTGCAACTTGATGATATTTATCAGCAAGAGTTATTAAAAACCCTCAAAAGTGACTTCATTTCTCTTGAGTCAAAAGAGACAACGAAGAAATATCGACGAATGTATACATCTGGGTGTTTTGATATTTTTCATCAAGGTCATTTGAATATTCTAAAGAAAACCAAAGAGCTGTGCGATTATCTTATCGTGGGAGTGTCTACCGATGAGGTGATAATTAATTCCAAAGGTCGCCCTCCGATTATTCCATTTGAAGAACGGATTTCGATTCTGGAAGCCAACCGCTACGTTGATGAAGTGATCCCTCAGGTTGATAAGAATAAGCAGGCAGTAGTTGATCAATATAATATTGATGCAATATCAGTTGGTTCAGATTGGAAAGGGAAATATCCACCAGTTACGTGTGAAATGGTTTATTTTGATTACACGCCTAATGTTAGTTCAACCGTGTTAAAGCAAAAATTAAATATCACGCCAAAGTAGAGTATTACAGACAAAATGAAGAACCATCAATGAGTCGCTTTTTGACTGTGTAGAATATTATATAGATAAGCCCAAGGATGGTAGAAGAGACATTATGCAGTTTAAAGTGTTTGTAATAAATCTTGATAAAAGCACCGAAAGAATGGCTTTTATGCGTCAACAGCTAGAACTACTCAGTATAGACTATGAAAGAGTACCGGCTGTATATGGCAAAGACCTAGATGATGCTGAAATCCACGCTGTCTTCAATGAAAAAGCGAATCTTGCAAAGTACGATAAAGTGCTTAATGTGGGTGAAATTGGCTGTTATCTGAGCCATATAAACTGCTGGAACATGATGGTGTCGCAAGGGTTAGATTTTGCGCTTATTCTAGAGGATGACTCAGTGCTTAACCCTGAGTTACTCTCACTGATACAGAGCATTAGCCAATTACCTTCTTCATGGGATTACATTAAGTTATGTCATGGACGAAAGCAGAAAAAAGTCATTGATAGTATTGAGTTAACAGAGCTATTTTCATTGTCGACTTGTTTAAAGTTACCGTCTTCCACTCGCGGGCAATTTGTATCGTTATCAGGGGCCCAAAAGTTATTAGCTAGCGCCACTCCGATTACGAGACCAATTGATATCGATATACAGTATTGGTATGAAAAATCATTAGCTTGCTATGTCGTTAAACCCTTTCCGGTATTAGAGGCTGATTTTGAAAGTGAAATCTGCACTTTAGAAAATAGAAATAATGCTAAAAAACATCCAGTGAGACGTATTTGGCAAAAGGTGTGTTTTGAAGCGAACGTGCGGATAAATAGAAATAAGTTACCTGATATTAATCAGTTAAAGCGTTAAATATTAATGTTTTTACTTTAAAAGCGACAATAGCAATATTGTCGCTTTTTTTGATTCTTGTGGCTGTGATTTTTAGTCGATAAACAAGATTTAATGACAAGCTTTAGAAGGTAAGCTTTTTATGACATCAACCCAAGCCCGAGACCATTGCGCTTGCGAGCAGACGTGTTTAATTGACTCATATCCATTGATTGCCAGCTGTTGAGTTTGGTTTATATCATTAATTGCTTGGTAAATAACCCGTTCAAACTCATTGGCATTAGGCATAACCATATGGCCGTTATAGCCGTCGATAATTAAGTTTGAAAGGCCTCCTACATTGCTGCTTATTACCAAACAGCCCGCTGCCATAGCTTCAATCATGGACAATGATGTGCCTTCTGAACCTAAGGTTGGAATAACCGCTATATGATGTTGCTGGTGGATGTGAAAACTTTCTTGGGCTTGATACTGAGTGATTGTAACTCGAGGATGTTTTGCAAAGGCTTTTTCGAGTAAAGGCTGAAGTGGCCCCTCTCCAGCGAATGTGACCTCGAGGTGTTCAAATTGATTTAACAGTTTTTCAATTACTGGCGCAATTATCGCAATACCTCGGTAGTCAACGAACCGTCTTGCGATGATGAGTTTGAGAGGTTGCGGCGATTGAGCCCATTTCTGTAGCAACTGGTCTGTGGCTAATCGTTGTTGATAAAAATTATAGATGACTTTGATTTGTTGAGCTTGGGGGCTGCACCAGGTGCGATACCAGTTTACAAAGTTATGATCGACGCAAATGAGTGTATCGCTTTTTCTAGCAAATTTTAGATACTTATAATGATTTAACAGCGAAGACACAAACTGCCCTAAAAATGACGAGTTAGTTTGGGGCTTGTCCCATGACACTCCATGTTGAATACCGACTGTGGCGAGTCCAGGTATTTTGACTGCATAAGAATCAGTGGCGAAGATAACCACATCGCCTTCTTTGGCATGCTGTTTAACCCATTGTGCTAATGCAAACTTTTTACTATTTCCCCGATATATGCCTGTTGTGACTCCATTGATAATCACGTCTTCTCTTTCAAGACAAAAAGACGTTTTAGCTGGTTGAATAATCTGAGTTCGCCATTGCTGAGTTTTAAATGTCTCAATGAGGCTCATAATATAGTTTTCAATTCCGCCAATGGTGTGTACCTCACCTTGTGGGGTAAACATTGAGCGATAGATGATAAAAATATTTTTCATGGACTAGCCTGCATTAAATGAGTTGGTAATGGCGCAATATTTGCGTTTGAATTCGTTGACAGGCTTGTCCGTCGCCATAAGGGTTACTAGGTTTTGTATTCTGTTCTTGTTGCTCAAGTAAGGTCGTGACAGCGTTAACGATACGATCAGTATCGGTTCCTACAAGGTTGACGGTTCCGGCTTCAAGCGCCTCAATACGTTCGGTTTTATCTCTAAGCACTAATACGGGTTTGTGAAGTGCTGGTGCTTCCTCTTGGACGCCTCCAGAGTCGGTTAAAATAATATCTGCACGATCCATGAGATAAACAAAAGAAGGGTAATCTTGTGGCGCAATGAGATGAACGTTATCAATATTACCAAGGTATTGATTCACAGGGGCTTGCACCTGTGGATTTAAATGTACTGGATAGATGATAGCGACATTAGGATATGTAGTGGCTATCTTTTGTAATGCCAAGTAAATGTTCTCAAAACCTGTGCCAAAATTTTCTCGTCTGTGGCCTGTAACCAGTATCACTTTTTGATAGCTTACGCTGTTAAGTAGCTCAGTTAATGCCGTTGGCTGAAATCCATTTTCATGATTTGAAGCAACTGTTTGCAGTAACGCATCAATCACGGTATTGCCTGTGACATGGACATTATCAGGTTGATGCCCCTCCGCTAGTAAGTTATTTGCAGCCGTTTGAGTGGGCGCGAAATGGTGTTTAGCGAGTGTGGCTGTCAGTTTTCGATTGGCCTCTTCTGGCCAAGGTGATTGTAAATCGCCGGTTCTGAGGCCTGCTTCAACATGACCCACATCGACTTTTTTATAGAAGGCGGCAAGTGCAGCCGCAAATGAAGTAGTCGTATCTCCATGAACTAACACCAGTTGAGGTTGAAAGTCGTTAATAACATGGCTTGTTCCCTCAATAATGGCGGAAGTTAACCATTCAAGAGATTGTTGCGACTTCATCAAGTTCAGGTCGTAATCAGGGGTAATATTAAATAAGCCTAATACTTGGTCTAGCATTTCTCGGTGTTGACCTGTAACGCAAACTCGCACCTCTAGACTAGGGTGCAGAGCAAGTAGTTTTGCCAGTGGGCTCATTTTAATTGCTTCTGGGCGGGTGCCGAAAACCAGTAAAACTTTAAAGGGGAGTAAGTTCAATTGAATAGCTATACAGGTCGAAATAGGATTAATGTTGATTTTACCTGTTATTTTTTATGATAACCATGAACTGAAAGTATTTGATTTACGTTAACGAGCCATTTTATCGATATTATTTTTGCTGTCATTGTCGGCCTTGTAGTATTATTTGGCGGCTTAGTTGACCGATAATGAACCTTGTTTAGTTCTGAATGATATACTCTTCAACGGACTGAATTCACTGATATAGCGAATACTTACATGCATAGACGTGCAATATATCCAGGAACGTTTGATCCTGTTACCAATGGCCATGCTGATTTGATAGAACGTGCAGCGAGACTTTTCCGTCACGTTATCATTGGTATTGCCTCAAACCCTTCCAAAAAGCCTATGTTCACGCTTGAAGAAAGAGTGGAGCAAGTGAACCTTGTGACGGCACATTTAGACAACGTAGAAGTTGTCGGCTTTACTGGATTGTTGGTTGATTTTGCTAAAGAACAACAAGCCAGTGTACTTGTGCGTGGTTTAAGAGCTGTGTCGGACTTTGAATATGAATTTCAATTGGCCAACATGAATCGTCGATTAAGCCCTGATTTAGAAAGTGTGTTTTTAACACCTGCCGAAGAAAACTCTTTTATCTCTTCAACTTTAGTTAAAGAGGTTGCTTTACACGGCGGCGATGTGAGTCAATTTGTGCACCAAGATGTGGCGATTTCCTTGTTAGATAAAATTGCCTCGACTAAGTCTTAGCAACGTAACGTGAAATGGACTTTTCAAATACGTTAATCTTTTTAATTACCTATTAAGCACAGCATGAAACTATCTCAGCCGTTATCTCAAAAGTGTACGTTATCAAAACGATCTATTAGAAAACATCTCACCACACTGAGCCTGGCTGGGTGTTGTTTAAGTGCTTCTGTTGTGGCTGCCCCATGGGTCGATACTTCTGATATTTATCTTCGTGCCGACATTCAAGCGCTTGCCGATGCAGGAGTGATTACCGTACCCATTAATACTTTTCCGCTCATGTGGTCAGGTATCGGTAATGATTTGAGAAAAGCTGAGCCATCAATTATGTCTCCGGCGCTAGTTGATGCTTTTGCGAGGGTTAACTTTTACTACCAAAATGCAATTGAAAATAGAGGTAATACGACAATTGCCGCAACGGCAGCGACTGATGAAGCTCGCTTTCAGCATTTTGGCTCAGATTATCGTGAAAAAGGTGAACTCACCGCTTCCCATGAATATCTTGGCGAGCGATTCGCTTATAAGGTTACAGCGTCAGCAAATTACGAACCACAAGATGATAAGACATTTCGATTAGATGATTCATATATGGCTGTGGTGTTAGGCAACTGGATTGTTACGGCAGGCACCATAGAGCAATGGTGGGGGCCGGGGTTTGATTCTGGTTTACATAAATCAAATAATGCCCGTCCAATGCCTTCGTTAATGGTCTCTCGTAACAATGCAGAAGCTTTTGAGACACCTTGGTTATCATGGTTAGGCACTTGGACACTAACTGGTGGCATCAGCATGATGGAAGAAGAAAGGTATGCTCCTCATGCGTTGTTATGGAACTTACGAGCTTCTATTAAACCGTTAAGACAGCTTGAAATTGGCCTATCTTGGACCACACAATTTTGCGGTGAAGGTCAGGAGTGTGATTTAGATAGTGCATGGAAGTCCATTACAGGGCAGCGTGATTGTCGCGGCTTTGAAGATGGTAATTGTTCCAATTATGGTAACCAAATGGCAGGCTTCGATGTACGCTACTCAGAAACCTTCTGGGATGTCCCTGTGGGGATCTTTTTAGAGCGTACCTGTGAAGACTCTAAAGGCGACCCATGGGAAATTGTCGATTGTGGAAAAATGTACGGCGTAGATACCCGCTTTAGTTTCGACTCTCAACAGTACAAATTGTTTTTTGAGTACACAGACACCATGGTTTATTGTGGTGAAGATTCGACCAAGTTTAATTGTTTTTATGAGCATAGTACCTATAAAAGTGGCTCACGTTATCATGGCCGAGCCTTTGGCAGCACTTACGGCAGCGATGCACAGGTATATGCTTTAGGGTTAGTAGGGCAATTTAAAAACAGCCATGCATTTACCTCAATATTTAGGTATGCACAGTTAAATAAAGATGGAGAAAGTCCAAGCCATGGCTGGGCGCCGCAGCCGCCTAAAGAAGATTTGTTGATGTTAGAGCTGTCTTACAGAATGCCACTGATGAGCGGTATGATGACCTTTGGCGGAACCGTGTCACAATCTGAATTTGAAGTGGAAGACTCTGAAACCGACGGTACTTTATTTACGCGCTACGAGTACAAGTTCTAAGATGATTTGCTAAAAAAGCCTCAACATTGTTTGAGGCTTTTTATTAGCGTTATTCCATTAAATTACTTTCTGAAAAAATTCCACAGGCTAAAGTCTAGTGAGCTTAATGGCTTTGGCACACACCACAAAACACCGTAGTCCGCTGCCCCAGCTTTATTTCACTGAGTAAGTTACCACATGCGGTGCAAGTTTCACCGCCGCGGCCATAAACATGGAGCTTTTGCGCAAAATAGCCGGGTTTACCGTCTGCGTTGGTGAAGTCTTTAAGTGTTGTGCCGCCTTGTTTAATTGCTTGGGCAAGGATTTGTTTTACTTCAGCGACCAATATTGTCAGCCTGTCTATATCAATGTTGCCAGCCGCTGCTTGCGGGTGAATTCCGGCGGCAAAAAGTGCTTCGTTAGCGTAAATGTTTCCTACACCCACCACGATGTGGTTGTCCATTAAACACAGTTTGATGGCTTTCTTTTTATTGGTTAATGCCTGTTGTAAATGTTGTGGATTAAAGCCGTCACTAAGAGGCTCTGGACCCAATTTTGACAGTAGCGGGTGTCCATCTTCTGGCAGTTCATACCAAAGCCAAGCCCCAAATCGTCGAGGGTCGTTGTATCTCAGTACTCGGCCATTTTCTAATACGAGGTCGATATGATCATGTTTCTCGACGGGAGTGTTCGCTGGCAGGATGCGTAAGCTGCCAGACATACCAAGATGGACAATGGTAATCCCCGCATCGGTGTCGATTAATAAGTATTTGGCTCGGCGGCGAACCTGCTTAATGGTTTGCCCTATAATGTTTTTACAAATATCAGGTACAGGCCAACGCAAAGAGGCGTTTCTAATGACTAAATCGCGTACGGTTTGATCAACAAGATGCGGTGATACACCTTGCTTAGTGACTTCTACTTCTGGTAATTCAGGCATATGAATCCATTTTATTGTCTATTAGCTAAGTTTGACGCTGGTGGCGTTTACTTGGTCTTTATCGTTACTCACTAGATGATGATAATTATTGGGTTGAGATAATCGGTGCTAACTCATTGCGTAAGCTTGGTGGTATTTGATACCAATTGCTTGATGCCGATTGTAAAAGCCCTTCAGCAGGATAGTACTGCCAATGTTGCGCTTGTTGTTGATGATTTATGGCAATGGTCAATGTTACGGGGGCGGTAAGCAATTGGATCTCATTCGCAGGCATTTGAACCGCTGAAACCATTAGTTTTGACCAAGCAGTAGCAAGGGGTTGGCAATTGAGTACGCTATCGTCACAACGCCATTGAGAGGCTGACTTATTAAGCCAAATACCATTAAATTGCAATTGGGTTAACTGGTTGCTTTCATCAAATAATGCATGAGCATCATCTGGCATTTTATTGGTTTTGGAGTCGATAAAGGTTAACACTGCAACCATAAAGACACAGGCAATGATGAGAATGTTGTTCCATTTTTTTCGAGATAAAGCCATAAACTAATGCATTACTGCTTGTGAGTCCGATCGTGTCCCTAAGTGTATAGCAAAATACTGGTGAGCAAAAAGTGAATAGTTATCGTTAGTTGAAAATGGCGTTGACTGAGTCATCTAAAAAAAGGTGATGCATTATTTAGCATCACCTTTCGTTAACTGAAGTTGATGTTCACTAGCCGCCTGTTGAATTCATAAAACGTAAGATTTGCACGTCATCATCGGTGCCAAAGTAATGTTCTTTTGGCTTGTGTTGAATTCCTTCTAATATGGCCTCTTTGAGTTTGCCGATATCCCCTGGGAATTCACGAACGATTGACTTCAAGTCCACTGAGTTCTCATTGCCTAAACACAACAATAAACGACCTTCTACCGTCACGCGAACACGATTACATTCGTGGCAGAAATTATTACTGTGAGGTGAAATGAAACCGATATGAATATTGCTGTCGGCCATTTTGTAATAGCGAGCAGGCCCGCCAGTACGTTTACTTGATGGAATTAATGGATAAGCTTCTTCAATTAGCCCTCTCACTTCTTCACTTGAGCAGTGACGACTACGTTTGCGCTCATCCATTACACCTAATGGCATTTCTTCAATGAAAGCAATATCTAACTCACGGTCACGGCAAAAATTGATTAAATCAATCACTTCGTGATCGTTTTTGCCACGTAAAATCACCGCATTGATTTTGATGTGTTTAAAGCCTGCGGCTTTTGCTGCATCAATTCCCGCAATCACTCGTTCGACTTTGCCATTGCGAGTCATTTCGGTAAAGAGATCAGGGTTTAAGGTATCTAAACTGATGTTTAGGCGCTTAAGGCCTGCATCATGCATTGGCTGAGCAAGCTTACTTAAGCGCGAACCATTAGTGGTCATCGACAAGTCATCTAAGCCCGGTAGTTGACCGAGTAACTCAATTAATTTGTCACAGTCGGTTCTAACTAAAGGCTCACCGCCAGTTAAGCGAATTTTCTTTACACCTAATTCGGTAAAAGCTTGTGCAATCCATGCCAGTTCTTCAAGGCTTAATACCTGTTCTTTTGGTAAAAAGCTGGGATCTTCACTCATGCAATATACACAGCGAAAATCACAACGGTCAGTGACCGATAAACGTAAGTATTCTACTTTTCGGTTAAACTTGTCGACTATTAAACTCATGAATTAGCACATCTTTTGGTTAGTTATAACAGTTCAGCAAAAGGCTGAATGTAGACTTGTTGGCCTGGCATAACTGAATCTTCGGCTTCGCCGATAACAATCAGACAGTTTGCTTTGACCATTGAGTTCAACATCCCTGAACCTTGCGCCCCAGTCGAGGCAACATGTAAACGTCCATCATTGCTTAAATGATACTGACCACGAACAAATTCAGTTCGTCCTGTTCTACTGCGCAACATAGTATCGGTAATAGCTGGTAAATACTGTGGTGTATAATTGATTTCGCCAGCGAGTTTTCGAATAGCAGGTTGAACAAACTGTAAAAATGACACCATTACAGCCACAGGGTTACCTGGTAAACCAAAGAACAAACTCTCATTCACTTTTCCGAATGCGAGAGGGCGACCTGGACGCATGTTAATACGCCAGAAGTTAATTTCGCCAATCTTCGCGAGGACAGTCTTAATATAATCTGCATTTCCTACAGATACGCCACCTGAACTGATAACAATATCCGCATCAACTGATGCCTTTGACAATGCGGTTGTTAATGCTTCTTCGCTATCTTCGATAATGCCTAAATCAATGACATGGCAACCTAACTTTTGCGCCATTGATTTGATGGTGTAGCGGTTTGAGTCATAAATGCAGTTGGCTTTTAGTGGCTCACCTGGTTGGCTGACTTCATCGCCTGTAGAAAATACGGCAATAGTAGGCTGTTTGACCACATCGGCAGTGGCTAAACCCAATGAGGCTAATAACCCCTGTTCAGCGGCATGTATGCGGTGACCTTTTGCTAATGCTAAGGCATCTTTAGCAATATCTTCACCTGCTAAGCGTACATGTTGCCCCGCAATAACTGGCCCTTGTAGCTGTACTTGTCCATCTTGCTCGACGACTAATTCTCGAGCTTCAACGGTATCAGCGCCTTGGGGTACGGTTGCCCCCGTCATAATGCGCACAGCTTCACCTGCCGCTAAGGTGCCTGGGTACTCGTGGCCTGCCAGCACTTCACCCATTAATGTAAGTGGTGCAACTGGGTGTTCAGGGCTGTTATCTTGACTATAAGCAAAGGCATAACCGTCCATTGCCGAGTTAGTTTGTTGTGGTACGTTTACGGGAGAAATCGCATCGCTTGCCAGTACACGGTTAGCGGCATCATCTATCGCAACTTGCTCACTGTCAGTGAGTGGCTTCACCATCGCCATTAATTGTTCTAAGCCTTGAGCAACAGATAAGAACTTTTGCTCGTCTGATACTGGTGTTGCTTCAGCAGGTATCGGCAGTTCAATGTCTGGTGCTTGCCAGTTTGTTTGGTATTCAATTACAAAGTCAGCAATTTGGCCGACATTATTTAAATCTAAACGAGTTAACTCTGCTGGCGTTTCAGTTTCGTCACAACAGGCAATAGCCACAATGTTGTCATCATGAGTATGAATAAGGGGCTTGCCGTGCGCTGAGCGGTGTAATTCAATTTTTGGTAGCTCGAGCTTTTTAAAGCCTTCAACTAAAACGATATCGACTTTATCTGCTTCAATTTGCGCTAATAAATGCGGTAGTTTTGGATCGCCCTCAACAGCATCTTCAGTCATTAACGCCCAACGAACATGTGAAGCGACCAACATTTGTTTAGCGCCTGCTTTGCGCATTTCGTAGCTGTCTTTACCTGGAATATCGACATCAAAATTATGGTGGGCGTGTTTTATTACCGCTAGACGCACCCCGCGGCGGTTAAGCTCAGGAATAAGTTGTTTTAATAAGGTGGTTTTACCGGTGCCGCTATAGGCACAGAATCCGAGAACGGGAATATTAAGCGGATTGGAAAACGGTATACTCATAAAGACCTCATTGTTGACTTTTCGCTGTGTTGCCACAGGTTATTTGGCATTCTCGATGACAAGTTTTTGTTCAAGTGTATTCACATTCACAAATGCATTTGGTTGGTCAGCGAAACTGGTGACCACATACTTGTGTTGTTCATACCAAAGGAAAATTTTACGATCGCCTGCATCTAAAAATGCCTGCATAGAATCTTTTAAGTGTGGTTTGAGCAGTAAAACCACTGGCTGATGATGTTCACCGTCACTGGCGACCACAATATCGGCATCGGCTTCTTTAAGCGATGCATACATACGTTCACACAAATCAGTCGGGAGCATCGGACTATCACAAGGCACCACTAGCAATAAGTCAGCATCGGTATTGTTCATGGCTGTGACCATTCCGGCTAATGGGCCTAAATAACCGCTTTCTTGATCGCTTAATACATCAAAGCCTAACTCAGCATATTGCGCTTGGCTGCGATTAGCATTAATCATTATACGATCAACTTGTGGCTGAACCCGAGCGATAGTATGAGCAATCATTGGCTTACCGCTAAGTTCAACTAAGCCTTTATCAATACCGCCCATTCTTCTGGCCATACCGCCAGCTAAAATCACCGCATCAATTTGCACTGACATAGTGAAACTCCTGAGATTGTTCAAAGCGAGGTATATGGTTACTTTCAACAACTTTGTGCTCTGATATATGCCAGTGTTTTTGGCATAAAGCTGTTAAACCGCAAGTTTGATGGCTACTAATTAGCAATCCTGTACCATCTTGTTTGAGCTGATTTATCATCGCAAGTACTAATTTTTGCGATTGCTTGTCCATATTGGAAATTGGTTCGTCGAGCATGAGCAATTTGGGCTGAGTGATCCAGGCTCTAGCAACTGCCAAACGTTGCCGCTCACCGCCAGATAAATCAGTTGCATCGCTTTTTAATAATGCGCCCAGTTGTGCCATGTTAATTGCTTGCTCAACTCGCTCTTGTTGTTGCTGAGGTGATAACTGACTTTTTGGTAAAGCATAACGAATATTATACTCTACAGAACCATCAAATAAATAAGCATGCTGATGTAAGTATACCGCCTTGCCAAGCAATGAATTTTTGCGCCACCATTTTGTTGGCTCAAAACCTTCAGCTGTAACAGTGCCAGCGCTAGGTTTAATAATGCCAGCAATCAATTTCATCAATGTTGATTTGCCTGAGCCATTGTCGCCTTGAAGGTAAATAACATCCCCTTGGCAAAATGTGAGTTGCTCAAATTCAAATAACAGTCTGTCTTTAAAGTTTTTACGTATATTTTTTGCAACTAATTTGACTGTCATTATTGGCTCCTAGGCATGGCTTTACCACGCAATGAACCGATAGCGAAATTAATCACAATCGCCAAGATTAATAAAACCAGTCCTAGTGCAATAGCTTGGGCAAAATCACCCTTACTGGTTTCAAGCGCAATGGCAGTGGGAATATTTCGAGTATGATGCAGAATATTGCCACCGACCATCATCGAACAACCAACCTCAGTTAAAATACGGCTAAATGCGGCAATCACAGCCAATAATAATGGCACGCGGAGTTCGCGGCAAACCGTCCAAATAGCTCTAGACCAAGATGCACCTAAGGTGCGTGAGGTTTCGTAAGCACGTTTATCAATACTGCTAAAGGCTGCTTGAGATAATGCAATCAGTACTGGCGCACAAATCATCATCTGACCGAGGATCATACCTTGTTGAGTAAACAACCAGCGTAAATCGCCCAAAGGACCGTTTCGAGTTAGCAGTAAGTAAGCAAGTAAGCCTATGACAACAGTAGGAATTGATTGCAAAGTTTGAACTATGTTAGTGACAAACCAGCGACCAGGAAATTGGTATGATGCAAGCAGAAAGCCAAGCATGATTGACGGGATTAATGTAATGATTAATGCCGCAAAAGAAACCGAAAAAGATACACTTATGATAGACCATACGTCTGGGTCTAAAGAAAGCAGCAAGCTAAAAGCTTGCTGCGTTAGGGCTAACCAGCCATCATTCATTACTTATATGTTGCCTTAAACAATTGTTCTCCCTGAACTTTGAAATCATTAATCATCTGTTGTGCTTGAGGGCTAATAAACCAGTCGCTCAAAGCTTTTGCTCCTTGATGATTTAAATCAGGATATTTTTCTGCACTAATTAGCATGATTTGATAAGGGTTGGCTAATGCAGCGCCACCTTCAAAAGTGATTGCTAAATCTAATTTAGATTTATAAGCAACAAACGTACCACGATCAGTTAATGTGTAAGCTTGTTTCTCATCAGCCATTAATAATGTCTTGCCCATGCCTTGGCCAATTGAAGTATAGCCTGAAAAATCTGGGGTAACAGCAGCTTCTTTCCAAATTGCGAGCTCTTTCATATTGGTGCCTGAATTGTCACCACGAGAGATAAAGGTGCTCTTGCTTTCTGCTACTTTTTTGAACGCTTCAACAACATCTTTGCTGCCGTTCATTTTGGCTGGATCATTTTTAGGTCCAAGCACTACGAAGTCATTTTCCATAATGCCACGAGGGGTTGTGCCATAACCTTCATTGATAAATTTTGCTTCCGCAGCTGGAGCGTGAGTCATGACTACGTCTACATCTCCTTGACGTGCAAGCTTTAATGCTTTGCCCGTTCCGGTCGCAATCACTTGTACTTTGTAACCAGATTCAGCTTCAAATGTCGGTAAAATTGCGCGTAATAAACCTGAGTTATCTGTGCTGGTTGTGGTTGCTAACTTAATCGTTTCTGTCGCTTCAACTGAATCACTGACCATTGCACTACTGATTAGTGCCATACCTAAAAAAGCAGTTAAACCTGACTTTAAATTAAACATTTTATCTCCTTGATAAAAAAGTAACCTGCTATACAACGTGATTGTGTTGCTGATGGTTTTTAATGAACTCGGGCAACGTTGCCCGTAACAAAACTCACAGAGCAAGAGGTATGCCAAAAGTAACAAAAAAAATATGGATCACGACTAAAATAAAACTGTGATCACCCTCACATCGCAAGTTTCGGTTTTATAGACAAATTGTCTCAAAACGAGGATTCTGCAGGGCAAACTGACCTATTTATGGGTTTTTAGTGATACGATAATGATTAATATAGTCAAAATGTCCAAAGTAGAAGCCATATGAATAATAATGAATCAAACTCAAAACCACTTCCGACAGCGGTATCTGTTTTGATTGTTGACGATGAGCCAGGCATGCGCAGTTTTTTAAAAAAGGCGCTTTCCAAGAAGTTCGCATTAGTTGAAACCGCTTCTACCATTGCAGAGGCTGAAAAGCTTCGTAGTCGTGGCCATTTTGATTTATTAATTGTTGATATTCGCTTACCAGATCGTTCAGGTATTGAGTGGCATGAAGCACTCAATGAAAAAGAGCGCCGTTCAGATATTATTTTTATGACCGGTTATGCTGATATGGACGTAGCGATAAAAGCACTGCGTGCTGGCGCATCCGACTTCATCATGAAGCCGTTTCACTTAGAACAAATGATGACATCAGTTGACCGCTGTATTGAGCGCCGTTTATTAAAGCGTGAAAACTTCATGTTACGTCGTGAGTTATCAAGTGGCCACTCAACCACTATGATTGGTAATAGCGACGCCATGATGGAGGTGAAACAAGTTATTGAACGTGTTGCGCCAACCAATGCCGTGGTATTGATTGAAGGTGAATCTGGTACAGGTAAAGAGCTCGTTGCAAGGCAATTACATCAACTTAGCGGACGTACAGGCCCGTTTGTACCCGTTAACTGTGGTGCTATTGCGCCAGAATTGTTAGGTAGTGAGCTTTTTGGTCACACCGCAGGAGCCTTTACTGGAGCAAAAGGTAATCGAGAAGGATTATTTAATTTTGCCACCGGCGGAACGATTTTCTTAGATGAAATTGGTGAAATGCCAATGAAAATGCAAACCGCACTACTACGTGTGCTTGAGCAAAAAGCGATTCGCCCTGTGGGCAGCGAAAAAGAAGTGGCGATTGATGTCAGAGTTGTGGCTGCAACCAACCGAAAATTATCCGAAGAAGTGGCAGAAGGAAATTTCCGTAGCGACTTATATTACCGCCTTAATGTGCTTAATATTCTTATTCCTCCATTACGCACTCGCCCTGAAGATGTCATTGAATTAACGCATCATTTTACTTGGCAACTTGCACGTGAGTTAGGCGTAAAAGAAGTTGTATGGAGCCATGAAGATTTGTTAGTGCTGCAACAACATGAATGGCCAGGTAATATTCGAGAATTACGTAATATGATTGAGCGATGCATTTTATTGGGCAAGCCGCCTGCAGAATATTGGAAAAAATCCCAAGAGACAGAAGTAGTGACTCAAGCGGGTTATCCACTAAGCTGGCCATTAAAAGAAGTTGAAAAACAGCATGTCATGAGTGTGGTTGATGCCCATAATGGCAATAAATCTGCTGCTGCACGTGATCTAGGGGTTTCTCGTAAAACGTTAGATCGAAAATACAAAGAATGGTTCGAAATCGAATCGGATAAGGAAGACTAAATCGTGTCTGTTTTTCGTCAGTTCTTCGGTGTTAGTTGGCAGCAAATGCAAGCCAAGGTGCGTTATCGTATTTTGATTCTAACCTTGCTTCCTATTTTGCTGACGTTAATTAGCCTCGTGTTTATTACGATTTATTGGAATATTAGTTATACAGGTAAGCAGTTGTTTATGAAGGTTAAGGCTGACTTGACCGTTGCCATAAACACCTTAGAACAAGTGCAAAAGCAGCAAGAAATACAGTTGCACAATGTCAGTCAATCTTGGGATTTTCAGCAAGCATTTAAACGAATCCAGCAGGGTGACAAAGAGCCTATAGCGATAATTGACGGCTATTTAGCACAACAAAAAAAGATTCTTGATCTAGATGTATTGCGACTCATTAGAATTGAAGAAGCCAATGCTGATCCGGACTTGAGGCAGCTATTACCCAAAATCAGTAATAATCAGGCTTATTCTGGGCTAATGGTGTTATCTGCTAAAAGGTTAGATCGGCTTGACCCCAATTTAGCCGATCTTGCTAGAGTACCTTTGTCTGCGACTTTGCGAGCACAAGAACCGCAAAAGTCAGAAGAGACTCGTGGCATGCTCAGCCGGACATTATTACCGATAGTTGATCAAGATGGGCAAGTGAGCTGGTACCTTGATGGGGCCACATTATTTAATCGTGATACGGCTATTGTCGATCATATTCGAGATTTAGTGTACGACCAAGGTACACTGCCAGAGCGCTCGATTGGTACTGTGACGATTTTCTTAGATAATGCCCGTGTCAGTACCAATGTGCCGATGGATTTGTTTTCAACTAAGCAAGCCGCGCAATCACGTGCTTTAGGGACACTGGTATCTGATGAAGTACGACAGAAAGTCTTGGTTGAAGGCACGCCGTGGGTAGACCGAGCATTTGTACTAAATGACTGGTTTATTTCTGGTTATTCGCCGTTAGAAGATGTACGTGGTAATCGAATTGGCATGATCTACACAGGCTTCTCTGAAGCTCCTTTTATTCATACTTATATTCTCAATATTATCGAACTCGGCACGATATTAATGTTAGTGCTTTTAGTCTCAGGTTTTTTAGTATACCGAGGTGCTAACAGTTTATTAGAGCCTATTGAGCGCATCCATCATGTTGTAAAAGCAGTACAGTCTGGTCGAGATCTTCGCATTGGTGAACTTGGCTTAGACAGAGATAATGAACTGTCTAATTTGGCAGAGCAGTTTGATCATATGCTGGATTTACTGCAGAGACGTAATCTTCAAATTCAAGCCGCAGCAGAACAATTAGAAGTGAAAGTAGAAGAACGTACTCGCAGCTTACAAGACAAGACAGAAGAGCTACAACGTAACGTTGCTTTACTCAATGAGACTCGTCAACAACTTGTCACCAATGAGAAATTAACTGCTCTTGGTGAGTTAACCGCTGGTATTGCTCATGAGATTAATAACCCAACAGCGGTGATCCTTGGCAATATGGAGCTAATGAAATATGAACTTGGATCCAATGCGAATGTGGTTGAAGAAGAGATAGAGCTAGTCATTCAGCAAGTCGGACGGATCAGCACTATTATTCGAAGCTTGTTGCAATACAGTCGTCCAGGTGAATTTAACGCTCCGCTTGAAATGCATCAAGTTCAATCCATGATTGAAGAAGTATTAGTATTGGTTCGCCACTCGATTGAAAAACAAGAAGTTGAGTTGATTCAAGAGATTAATACCACTGCAGATGTTCAAGTCAATCGCCCTCAAGTTATTCAAGTCTTGATTAATCTAGTGGTCAACGCAGCCCATGCAATTGAAAGTAAAGGCCGCATTTGGATAAGAGCCAATGATTGGGTTGAGCAAGGGCAAGTCGTGGGTGTAAAAGTTGAAGTGGAAGATGAAGGTGTCGGGATTGCGCCAGAAAGATTAAGTCGTATTTTTGATCCGTTTTATACCACACGCAAAGATGGTACTGGTTTAGGTTTGTCACTGAGCTACGGTATTATTAAGCGCATAGGCGGCACAATTGAAGTGAAGTCGACCTTAGGTAAAGGAACTGTATTTACCATTGGTATGTATCACAAAGCTAAAGAAGAACAAGGTGATAACCCTTATGAAGGGCTACATTTTGGAGATACTAAGCGATTAGATGACTAATTAAGGCTAAATAACGTCGACTGAATTTATCGTCAATAATAGATAAAGTTGAGCGTTAACTTAGACGAGAAAAAAATAGACAAAAAAAGCCGGATGATGAGTCCGGCCACAAAGAGTGTGTGAGCAATGTCGTGCTTGCATACTCAGAGGGGATTAATAGGAGATGAAGCTATTAATTTGATTACTGAGTTTTGGAACGCACATAAATAATAATCATTCTCATTATCGTTTGCAAATATTAATTGGGCTTTTTCACTTACTTTACATTCCCTTTACATCCAGTTTTTTTACAATGGCAAATTCAGCCCGTTACAGTGGCATTCACTTCCTTGATTTACACATAAGCATAAGAAGTTCGCGCCTAAAATACTGAAAGGTATTTGTGTGGGGACAATGAGTGATTTTAAGCTTTAGAGCTGTCAGTATCTGAAAAACAGGCAAAGAAAAGCCAGGTGATGAGCCTGGCTATAAAGAGTGTTGGAGCAATGTCGTGCTTGCATACTCAGAAAAGTTAATAGGAGATGAAGCTATTAATTTGATAACTGAGTTTTGGAACGCAAATAAATAATAATCATTCTCATTATCGTTAGCAAGTTTTTATTACATTTTGTTATCGGCTTTACATAGTGTTTACATTGGGGGGTAATCATTGTGTGAATTGCAGGCAAGAAAAAGCCAGGTGATGAGCCTGGCTAAAAGAGTGTTGGAGCAATGTTGTGCTTGCAGACTCAGTTAGGTTAATAGGAGATGAAGCTATTAATGTTGATAACTGAGTTTTGGAACGCAAGTTAATAATAATCATTATCATTTGCGTTTACAAGGTAATTGCTCAATTTTTTTCCAAATATATGTCTACATTAGGCGCTAACCATAATCGTTAACCGGTTAGCACTAACAATAGGGAACATAACTCTTTGTTCAAATGTTTGTTTTATAGCACTTTTTGAAGGTGAAGTTTGTTTTTGTCGATGCTAGGGTGGCTTTCAACTTGCGTAATTTGGTACTGATTAGCTACCAACATATTTAGCATGGCTTGAAACTGATTACGGGTTTTCACTTCTAGGCGAGTATAGCCTTGTGCTTTTGCCCATTTTTCTTGATATTCAAGCATAGACTTTGCTAAACCAAGTTGACGAAAATCTGCATCAACACCACCTAGCCAGCTATAAAAGCAATCTTCTTCAGACTGATAACCTAATTTAAAGCCCGCTAATTCGCCTTCAACATAAGCAAATAGAATTAAACTAGGCTTATCACCTATGCGTTCAACAAGCGACTCGGCACTTTGAGTGCGATCGAGCTCACTAATACGAGACGTTAATAAAGCCAGTTTTTCTGACACTTCAGCTGAAAGCTCTGTATAAGCTTCGATTTGGATATTTAACATTTTATCTTCCGCAGGGCTGAGAACCTTAATACAGCAAGTTACTTCAAGGTGAGTAGACTTTTTATTAAAGAGACCTTCACGTGCTTTCAATTTATCTTTTGCGATGTATTAGCAAATGATTGAAAACTGTGAAAGTCTTTTTGAATCTTGGTTAGCAGCGAATAAACACTGGATTATTATATCTCATCGTACCAGTTGGCGGGCAGGATTGATTGAAAAATGCCGCATTGATCAATTAATCGACAGCTAAGTGATGTTTACGACTTAGTTTCGTTAGTCAAAATCAAATTTTCTGCCGGTGTCTCGATAAGTTTATCACTCAGCACTTTTAACAAAACACCATAAGCAGGCAAAAATAGCCCTAAGCTAACGATTAACTTGAAGCCATAATCGACCATCGCAATTTCAGGCCAATGTTGAGCCATAAATGCGTCGGTTGAAGCGTAAAAGGCGACGCTGAAAAAGACGATAGTATCAACGAGGTTACCAAAAAGGGTCGAGGATGCTGGTGCTATCCACCACGCTTTTGCTTTACGTAATTGAGCAAATACTGTGATGTCCATGAGTTGTCCTACGAGATAGGCCACAAAGCTTGCAAAAGCAATTCGGAACACAAATTGATTCCACTCAACTAATGATGCAGCGCCCTGAAATGCGCCTTGATGAAAGATAACTCCCATCACATAGGAAATCAGCAACGCAGGTAGCATCGCTTTAAAAATAATACTCCGCGCGGCTTTCTGGCCAAATATACGTACCGTTAGGTCGGTTGCTAGGTATACAAAAGGAAAGCTAAATGCGCCCCAAGTTGTATGGTAACCAAATATTTGAAACGGAAGCTGCACCAAGTAGTTGCTTGCGCAAATAATGATGATATGAAAACTGACTAGAAACATCAGTGCACGGCGACATTGCGCCTGAGATAGTTTTAACATCTTGTAGCCTTTTTATTGGGTTAGACGGGGTGAGGGAACCCGTATTGAATTAAGGATGGCAGTATTATTGTATTGTTAGAAAGCTGATTAGTGATATGCCATAAACTGGCTTAATCATAGCCTATCGGCTGTTGCCAAGGAGGACGCATTATAGTGATCGAAAAATAAGATGCAACTCTCAAGTTCATAAAATGGAGTTAGCCTAAATGAATTGGCAACAACAAAAGTAAATGTCAGCGATGATATGGGAAGTTAGAGCTCCACTAATATGGATAAAATAGTCGCGAGTTTATTTTCTAGTTCTTGCCACTCAGCTAAGGGATCTGAGCCAGCAACAATGCCTGCTCCTGCAAACAAATTAATGCGCCCAGGTTCAATTAATGCACTGCGTATCGCCACGGAAAATTCACTTTCGTATTTGTTGAGATAACCGCAAGCACCAGCGTACCATCCACGGTTATACCCTTCACGTTGACGAATAAAGCTTAGTGCTGACTGTTTTGGCAGTCCGCCGACAGCTGGTGTTGGGTGTAAGCCTTGCAGCAGCTGAAAATCATTGACGCCCGCTTTTAATTCAGCACGAATAGAGCGGTGTAAATGCTGAATATGAGTCAGTTTAAAAATTTTAGCTGATTCGTCTGCGCCAATGTAGTTACTGAGTGGCGTAAGAACATCAACAATTTGCTGCCTGACTAATTGGTTCTCATAACTGTTTTTGGTGTCTTCGAGTAATTGCTTAGCCAGAAAATCATCTTCTTCCTGATTGAGCCCACGCACAGTTGTGCCAGCTAGTGCTTCAGTAAATAATTCTTTTTGCCTGCGTAAGTACAAGCGTTCAGGAGAACAAGAGATAAACGTTCTATCTGGGCTAAACTGAAACCCAAACTGAAAACTATTCGGGTTACGTCCTTGCCAACAGGCCAACACCATCCAAGGATCGACCGCATCATTAATCTCAAGCTGAGTTTGTCGAGATAACACGACTTTGGGTGTCGTTTGATTAAACTTGGGATGAGTGACTTGCTCTACAAGTTCTTTCCAGCGTTGATAGTTTGGCAAATCACTGCGGCCCATTAGGGGCAGTTTATTGGGTGGCGATAATGGCTTTGCTGGTTGAAGTTGTTTAATCGCATCAATCGCGGCATCGCACTCATCAACTTGCGAGTTGTTTTCAAAATCTAAGTTAATGAGTAATTTTACAATTGTACCGTGACGACGTAACTCAATACGCGGTAAGACAAAACGTGTTCTGCCAAAGTCTGGCCAGCACTCTACGGTACGATCAAATGCAACGCCACCATAATAGCGGATATCTTGATTGCTGCTTTTACCTCGTTGAGATTGGTATAAGCTTGAGAGTAACTCATCATCAATCTCTTGCTCTTGTTTGAAATCTTTACAGGCGCCAATGGCGGCAATTTCTTCCTGCTTTTCTCGCCCGTGCCAATAAATACGTGGATATTGGGTTTGTGCGCCCAACCATGACAGTAACGGGATCGACTTCGCTTCGACAGATATTTGCACAATAGGTTCTTTGGCAACGGCCAACTTCATAGCGTTTAGCTTTTCGATTAACTGGCTAAATTGCTCAGAAAAAATTTGGCTAGGCAACAAAGACTCCAAAGGTTGATATCTCAAACAGGTGAAATGATAAAGAGAGGTATTCGTTTTAGTAAATTATGCCTTAAGTTAATGAAGGGTTCAAAAACTGTCAATGCCAAGCCGCTCATGCTGTGATCTGAAATGCTAATATAATCATAGTATCTGCGTTTTTTTAAAAGAGTAGCCTGCTAAGCGACTGTATTTGAAGGGGGTTACAAATTATAACATTTAATTTGGAGTATTTAGTCGAGACAAGATAAAATGTCATTAACATTGTTACATTGTCACTGAATTTCATCATAAGTATTATCATTCTTGTCGGTGTTTTGGTTGTCGTTTGGAGAGTTAATCGTTAATGTCCTCCGTTGAAGAATCTAAAGACGTTATCCGTATTCCCGTTAGCCGTTTAGGGCTCGGGATGTTTGTCGTTGCTATCGATCGCAAAGAGAGCAAAGTGGCTATCAGTAATGCTGGCCAGATAAAACATAAAGATTCGATTGCGAAATTAGAAAAAGCCGGCATTAAAAGTGTGTGGGTAG
Organism: Shewanella sp. ENK2; assembly: GCF_043568515.1. Classification (NCBI taxonomy): domain Bacteria; kingdom Pseudomonadati; phylum Pseudomonadota; class Gammaproteobacteria; order Alteromonadales; family Shewanellaceae; genus Shewanella; species Shewanella sp. ENK2. The sequence goes on from NZ_CP171406.1 coordinate 1,985,236, forward strand.
ACGTTGAGCGCTCATCGGATAGCTGTGGCTTGAAGAAAAAGGCTGCTCCGTTAAAGACGCGTAAACCGGTTATCACCAGAGCTACCAAACAAGCGCAAGCTAAAAATATCCTGACCGAAGCAAAGACCCTTGTTCGCAAAGTGCTTTCAGAAACCTATGAAGGCAAAGCGGTTGAAGTTGCCCCCTTTGAAGACATTGCCGATAACATGATTGAATCGGTGATGGATGATGCCGATGCTCTTAAATGTGTGTCAGCGCTTAGAACTAAAGATGCTTACTTACTGGAGCATTCAGTGAATGTCGCATTTTTACTGGTGACTTTCGGTAAACACTTGAACTTAGATAAGTCATTGTTGAAAGAAATGGCTATCGGCGGCATTTTGCACGATATAGGCAAAATTCAAGTTGATAATAAAATCTTGCATAAACCTGGGAAATTGACCGAAGCAGAGTTCGAAGAAATCAAAAAGCATCAAACCTATGCAATTGATATCATGAATGAAACCGTTGGCCTTTCGCAGGTGAGCAAAGATGTGTGCTTGATGCATCATGAAAAGCTAGATGGCAAGGGTTACCCTAAAGGCCTTAAAGGTGATGAAATTCCTCAACATGGCCGCATGAGTTGTATTGTGGATATTTTTGATGCGTTAACGGCTACTCGTTGTTACAAAGAGGCGATGAGCCCAGCGGCAGCGTTTAAAATTTTAATGAGTTTGACGCCTTTTCATCTAGACCAAACATTAGTTTACGAGTTCATTCGTTGTGTAGGCATTTACCCTGTAGGTTCTTTAGTTCAGTTATCTGATGAGCGGGTTGGCATTGTCTGGGAGTCAAAAGGGCGGGATGCGTTAAACCCTGTCGTTAAGTGTTTTTATTCATTAAAACATCGACGCTATACCGAAGTGACCTTTGTGGATTTGAAAAAGTCAGATTTACATATTGAACGAGGTATTTCACCACGTTCACTTGATGTTGATCCAAGTCCTTTCTACTAATTACCTTTCCTAAACAGGATACGACTTTGTAAAGTGCGGTGTCGCCACTGGACTTAATGTTGCGATCCGTTATTTTATGGCGTTTAACGTACTATTTTTCCCTCATTTGATGTGATTGGCTGTGATATTTACTTGGAGTACCTATGAAACCCTTATTTAGCTCATTGGTCATTATATTGTCATTGGCTTTACTGATCCCTGGAGTCACTCAACCCATTTTGACGATACAAGGCAGTATTGAGAAAGCTGAATTGGTAGAAACTGGCGTGACGATGTTTACCGAGAGTTTATCTGAAGGAGCACGTGGTAATGCCCGCAGCATGCTCGACATGGCGGTGAGTATGTTTGGTTTTGATAACCTCGAAGGCGAAGTGGAGGTGTTTTACAAAACCCGCAGCATTGTTGATACCGTGAAAGAACTTTACCTATCTAATAACGTGCTGGTGGCTGGGCTAGTTGGCTTATTTAGTGTGGTCATTCCTGCCACTAAATTATTACTGCTGTTGACGATGTGTATTCCTGCTACGGCAAGGTATCAGTCAGCGGTGAACCGGTTTATCAGTGCAATTGGTAAATGGTCGATGGCTGATGTTTTTGTTGTGGCATTAATTATTGTCTACATGGCTGGAAATGCCTCCGCTGGAATGGGAGAGATGTTAAAAACCACAGCTTCATTCGAAATTGGTTTTTATTATTTTACAGCTTATTGCGTGTTTTCTATTGTAAGTCATAGGCTTGTGTCAGCTTGGATAGCCACAGACAAAAAGACTTAATGCGTTATCTAGCCTGGTAACAGTGGGCAAAAGTCATTATGTGAATAACATAGTAATATTTGATATTGGCAGCGAAATACTGGGATTTAGATAATGGTCTACTTAATTGGAGACCATGATGATGTCCTTGATACAAAGTAAGACCTTTAAAGCTGTTGCGATAATATGCCTTTGCATTATTGCGGTAGTGGCATCTGTGCAAACCTCTGGGCTTACTCGTGCGGTAATTGAGTTATTAGCTTTTGGTGGGTTAATCGCCCTGGCTTTGGCAAAACCTTATATACAGCAAGAGATAAACGAAGAAGAGTGATTAATATTTGTTGTCAGCAATAGTCGGCTTTAGTGCTGAAGAGACCAATTTAACTAGCCTAACTTAATTTACTTTTCAATGAACAACTAAAAAGCGATTAACTCTGCCAGAGAATGACTCCCAACGATATTCCACCAATTGCAATCCACAATAGCACGCCCAATAACAGTGGCTTAGGCCCATTCGCTCGCATTTTACTGACGGTGATACCTGCACCAATTAAAAATAAGCACACGATAAGTAATTGCTTAGAAACGCTAAAGAGCACCTGATAAACAGCTTGCCCCTGAGGAAATAAATAGGCCGTAACTATGGCGAGACAATAAAAGCCAATAAAATATGGAATAGATATTTTTGACTTGTCGCCACCGAAGATAATCGCGCTGAGCAGTGCAATAGGAATAATCCACAGTGCACGAGCCAGTTTAATTGTGGTGGCCGTTTTTAAAGCTTCGTCACCGTAAGCTGACGCAGCGCCCACAACGGACGAGGTATCGTGAATCGCAATCGCACTCCACACACCAAAGTCATATTGGCTTAATGATAATGCATGACCAATTGTCGGAAATAAGAATAACGCGGCTGAGTTTAATAAGAAAATGCAGGCAAGCGATACCGCAATTTGATCGTTCTTAGCATTGATTGCTGGTGCAACGGCGGCAATAGCGCTACCGCCACAAATTGCGGTGCCGCAACTGATTAAATGACCCGTTTTATTATCAAGTTTCAATAGTATCGTTAATCCAAAACCTAACACTAAGGTTAAAAATATCGAACCGACAATTAGCCCTAAATTGTTGCTACTTGCAGCAATTGCTTCAGGTAAGTTGATTCCGAAACCTAAACCAACAATTGAGTATGCCAATAGTTTTTTAGTGAGCTTATTTAAGTCGATATGAGTCGGTACCATACCTAAACTCGCCAATGTAAAGCCCATCAGCAAGGCGATAGGAGAAGAAATTATGGGTGTTAAACAAATCAAACCCATGGCGATAAATAGCCATAGTTTAAATGTGGAAGAGATTTGCATGCTGATGGTGATCGCCTAAATACAGATGCCTTATTGTAGCAAGATGCAGGCTGATGAACGATATTTGATAGTGAAAATCGGTCAACAACTGTATCTATCGAGCTATCTTTTGAAATAGAGCCCATTTATGTAACGAAATATCGTGATCTAATGTAATATGCTAGATATCACGAAAGTTGAGGCCATCAGCGATGAATTCAAAAACCAGTGTCACCACCAGTCACTTTTTACCTGAAAATACCCTTCTCCTTAATGCCATCACGGAAGGGGTATACGGCTTTGACCTTAACGGTAATGCGGTATTTATCAACCCAGCTGCAGAGCAGATGACTGGCTGGAAAAGTGCAGAGTTGATTGGCAAAAATATTCATGATTGTCATCATCATAGCCATGCCGATGGAAGCCCATATCCACAACATGACTGTCCAATCTATCGAACATTGCATGATGGTATTGCGCGGCAGGTTTCAGAGGACGTGTTTTGGCGCAAAGATGGCAGTTGTTTTCCAGTGTATTACAGCTCAACTCCCGTTTATGACCAAGACAAATTGATTGGTGTGGTAGCGATATTTCGTGATGTCAGTGTGCAAAAACACACTGAAACATCGCTGAGAGAAGCGCTTGCGCAAGTACAGGCATTATCAGAGAAGCTCGCCTCAGAAAATCAATATTTACTAACCGAGTTGCAGGGCAAGCAAGGCGCAATGGGCTTGTCAGGGCATAGTGACGCTATTAACCATTTAACTCAGCAAATTAATTTGGTTGCTAATACTGATAGTACGGTGCTTATTTGTGGTGAAAATGGCACAGGTAAAGAACTTGTCGCAAGAAGCTTACATCAATTAAGTCGCCGTAATGAGCAACCCATGGTGAGTGTCAATTGCGCTGCATTTTCAGCATCGATACTGGAAAGTGAATTATTCGGCCATGAAAAGGGAGCCTTTACGGGAGCGACAAGTCGCCGGAAAGGCCGCTTTGAGTTGGCGCATAATGGCACCTTATTTCTTGATGAAATTGCCGAGTTAAGTTTAGAAGCACAATCCAAGTTACTGAGAGTGATTCAAGAGCAGTCTTTTGAGCGGGTTGGCAGTAGCGAAACCATTAAAGTGAATATTAGACTCATTGCTGCCACCCATCATGACTTACAGGCAAGGGTTGAGCAGGGCTTGTTTAGAATGGATTTGTATTATCGTCTAAATGTGTTTCCAATTGTGGTGCCGCCACTTCGTGAACGCCCTGAGGATATCCCGTCCTTAGTTAGTGACTTAGTCACATCGTTAAGTCAAAAGCTCGGAAAAAAATGACTCGCGTCAGTGCTAAAGGGTTGAAAAAGCTGCAGCAATATACTTGGCCTGGCAATGTGCGTGAATTACAAAATCTCATCGAAAGAGAGATTATTTTATCGCAAAATCAAGTGCTAGAATTTAATAGCCTATCGCTTAGCGGTTCGCAACATGCCGATGAAACCAAGCTTAAACAACCGCTAACGATGGCTGAAGCAGAAGCAGAACATATACAGCAGACCCTAGAACATACTCAGTGGCGTATTTCGGGGCCACAAGGTGCTGCTGCAGTGCTGAATATGCCGCCAAGTACGCTGCGCTCAAGAATGAAAAAGCTTGGCATACAGCGTTAAGTTACTGTCGATACGATAAAGTCACGATATTTCACGGAAACGTGATATATCGTGACTTTTTTGTTTGATAAAAATTAGTAAATGTCTATTAATCAGTGTTTTAGGTTTATTTTTGGGTTGGCTCAGGTTTTGCTCTATTAGCTTTGCGAATGAAAGCAAGTTACTAGAGCAGTAGGATCTTAGATATGTCAGAGCCAATAGCGAGTCAGCAAACACCCTCACTATCACAAGTACCATCACAAGTACCAGCACAACCCACGTCTGTGGTGCAGCAGCAACGTATTCCTGTTATCAATATTAGCGATTCGGGAAAGATTCATGTGCGAGAGCAGCAAGGAATATTTCAGCGTCTTAGGTTGCACACTAATACGGTGTTGATTGCGTTATTTTTCCTTATTCCATTTATCAATTTCCAGGGCCGTCAGGCCATTCTATTCGATGTAACAGAGCAGCAATTTTTCTTTTTTAATGTCACTTTATGGCCGCAAGACTTTACCGTGCTTGCTTGGTTTTTTATGGCCGCAGCATTTGCATTGTTTTTTATTACTGTTTATTTCGGCAGAGTCTGGTGTGGTTTTATGTGTCCTCAAACCGCTTGGACAGCTGCGTTTATGTGGGTAGAGGCAAAAGTTGAAGGTAACCATCATCACCGTGCCGCCCTTGATAAAGCGCCAATGTCAGTGAATAAAGTAACTAAAAGAGTTGCGAAGCACACTGTTTGGGCGTTAATGGCATTGGTGACTGGCTGTGGTTTTATGGCTTACTTTATGCCTGCAAGGGCGCTTTATGTGGATATTTTTAGTTTTAGCAGCGGCTTTTGGACAGGAGTTTGGGTTTGGTTTTTTGCACTATGTACTTACCTTAATGCTGGATGGATGCGAGAAATGATGTGTTTACATTGTTGCCCTTATTCGCGTTTCCAAGCAGTGATGTTCGATGCGAATACTAAAACCGTTAGCTATGATGCTGCTCGTGGTGAAAACCGTGGTCCGAGAAAACGTAATAAAAAAGCACCAAGACTCAGGCAACGACAGAGGCTGGCAATGGCTTAGGCGACTGTGTTGATTGTCATCTTTGTGTAGATGTGTGTCCAACAGGGATTGATATTCGAAATGGTCTGCAATATGAATGTATTAACTGCGGTGCCTGTGTCGATGCCTGCAATCAAACGATGAGTAAATTTGGCTATTTGCCCAATTTGATCAGCTTTACCAGTGAAAACGCCCTAAAAACGGGCCGCACTCCGTCAATGTGGTCATTAAAAGCCTTAGGTTATGCGGGTGCATTAGTGGTGATGCTGGTCATGATTGTTTTAGATTTACAAAGCCGAGCGGATATTCAGCTTAACGTTATTCGAGATCGCCAAAGCTTATATCGTGTTGTCAGCTCTGAGCCAACAAACCCCGTCATCGAAAATAGCTATTTACTGAAAATACGTAACAAAACCCAGCAAGCCGCTTTTTATCAGATCAGTGTTAGCTCCGATAAGTTATCTGCTCATGATTTCAAAATAACCAATAACACCTTGGTATTGATTAAAGCGGCTGAGCAACTTGAATACCCTATTACAGTCACCAGCTCGATAAAGCATCCAGATAAACAGGGGTTATCTCAAACACGCGAAGCGCTGACATTTTTTATCACCGAAGTGAACTCGGGTGGTGAAATTGTCCAAGGAAAACCGCTTAATCAAGTGGCTCAAGCTTCACGCTTTTTTAGGCCTTAGTCATTCAACCTTAAGGATAAATACAACTTGATTGAGCTCTTTGATGACGTTCCAATATAGGGCGGGGTGAATAAAAAATGAACTATTATAGTGCTTTAGCTAATTAGCTTATGGTACACCTTTATGTTAACAAGTTGTTTAATTTGACTTTTTTATAGTGGCATAGAACTCGCAAAACATGATCAGAATTAAATCTAGGAGTGTGAAGCTATGTCGTATATTGAACCAAAAGAGTTCGCAGCCAAAATGGTCGATGCTGGTGAACAAAAAATTTTCATGTCAACGAAAGATACATTTGTTCGTGCTTTTATGGCGGGGGCTATTTTAGGTCTAGCGGCATTTTTTGCCATTACAGTGATAGTTAAAACTGGCAGCTTATTAACGGGGTCACTTTTGTTCCCTGTTGGTTTTATCATGCTGTATTTAATGAAGTTTGATTTGTTAACCGGGGTATTTACCTTAGTGCCATTGGCGGTTTTGGATAAACGAAATGGCTGTACCGTCGACCAAATGCTGCGGAATTGGGGCCTAGTGTTTGTGGGTAACTTCGCTGGTGCCCTCACGGTTGCTTTCTTTGCATCGTTTATTTTAACTTATGGTTATAACACTGATGGTGGCGTACTCGCTGCGAAAGTGAGTAGCATCGGTGAGTCACGTACTCTGGGTTATCAAGAACATGGCTTTGCAGGTTGGATGACCATTTTTATTCGCGGCATGTTGTGTAACTGGATGGTATCGATGGGAGTCGTTGGTGCAATGATTTCTACTTCTGCAAGCGGCAAAATGATGGCAATGTGGATGCCAGTCATGCTGTTCTTCTTCATGGGTTTTGAGCATTCAATTGTCAATATGTTCTTGTTCCCATTCTCAATGATCATGGGCGGTGAATTTACGGTTATGGATTACCTCGTTTGGAATGAAATCCCTACCGCATTGGGTAATTTAGTGGGTGGATTTGCACTTGTTGGGTTACCGCTGTATTTAACTCACGTGAAAGAAAGTCCTGTGCGTAAGCGCAAACAAGCAGAAGCTCGTCGTGAAAAGCTTGCTTAATATTGGACACTTAAGTGAGTTCTTACCGTCACACGATTACCTTAATGGCACTGTAATTGTTGTGGCGGCAAGGAAGCTTTAATGCAAAATTTGCTTAAACTCACCATTGCACAACAAAGCGTTTGCGGACTAAAGCAAATCAATCAAGATTGCTGTGGCAGTATGCAACCAGATAATGCCTTGATACATAGTAAAGGTGTAGTGGTTGCGATTGCTGATGGTATTAGTTCTAGTGAAGTCAGTGGTGTTGCCAGTGAAAGTGCGATAAGTAATTTTATCAGTGATTACTATGCAACCTCTGAAGCCTGGTCAGTTAAAAAATCTGCGCTTAAAGTGCTACAGGCACTTAATCATTGGCTATATGCTCAAAGCCAAAATGGCCCGCATCGTCATGACTTGAATAAAGGTTATGTCTGCACTTTTAGTGGGTTAGTATTTAAATCAAATACAGCACATATTTTTCATTGTGGTGATTCTCGCATCTACCAATTGAGCGGGAATAGTTTAGAGCAATTAACGGAAGATCATCGACGTTATGTCGACGATGAAGTCAGTTACCTTAATCAAGCTTTAGGCATTAACCCGTTACTCAATAGTGATTATCACTCCTGCTCGATTAACTTGGGCGATATTTTTGTATTGACCACCGATGGTGTGCACGAGTTTTTAACCACGAGAACCATTGCCAATGCTATTAATGATGCACTAGAGCAAAACAGAGATTTAACCAATGTGGCGCAAGAGCTGGTTCAGCAAGCGCTTGATGCTGGTAGCGATGATAATTTGAGTATTCAAATTGTGCGGGTAGATTCTCTACCTGATCCAGACGTCAATGAGTTCAAACAGTTATTGAATCGACTCCTTTGCCGCCACCATTACATAGCGGCCAAGAATTCGAAGATGTGGTGATTCAACGTGAACTATATGTGAGTAGTCGCAGCCGAGTTTACCTAGCTCAAGATAAAGCCTCTGGTCAGCGTGTAGCAATTAAGGTTCCTTCTGATGAAATGCGCCAAAATGAAGACCACTTAGAAACCTTGTTAATGGAAGAATGGGTAGCGCAAAGGGTATCTAACACGCATTTATTAAAACCTGTTAAGTCGCGTGTTCCTAAGGGTTACCTTTACACGGCAACAGAGTATGTTGAAGGCTGCACGCTAGCTCAATGGATCCACGATCATGAACAGCCCGATTTAGATTCAGTGAGAACGATAGTGGTTCAAATCGCTCGGGGGTTACAAGCTATGCACAGACAAGAGATGGTGCACCAAGATTTACGCCCTGAAAACATCATGATCACCACTGAAAGTGTGGTCAAAATTATTGACTTCGGTGCGACAGCTGTTGCAGGAATCATTGAAACTCAAGGGATTGATGATCACATTTTGGGAACGGCCCAATACAGTGCTCCTGAATATTTTGTGGGCGAGCTTGGCGATGGTCGCAGTGACATTTTTTCTTTGGCGGTAATAACTTATCAAATGCTGACTGGTCAGCTGCCCTACGGGGTGGATGTTGCCAAGGCAACGACGTTAAAAGCGCAGCAAAGCTTACGCTATGTTCCTGCCCGAAGTAGAAATGCCGCAGTACCTCAGTGGGTAGATTATGCCCTTGAAAAAGCCCTTGAAGTGTCCCCGTCAAAACGCACTGCTGAAGTATCGGAGTTTATTTATAACCTTAAACATCCTCACCCTAAATCAATACGTGAGCACACGCCTTATATTGATAAAGACCCCATTTTATTTTGGCAGCGTTTATCTTTCTTATTAGCTCTAGGGTTAGTGATAGCCTTATTTTATTAAGCACGACCTTAATGCTTGTCTGTATTAACACAGCAGCAAGAGTACTGCGTTAATACAAACCCGATATTGAGCTTTTATCAGGCTACCAAGGATTAATTACCATGCTTTATAAGGTAAAAACTTACCGTTCATGGTAATCACGACCCTATCGCCCTTAGGATCAGTTTGTTTTGCAACATCCATTGAAAAATCAATGGCGCTCATTATGCCATCACCAAATTGTTCCTGAATGACTTCTTTTAATGTGTCGCCATATACACCAACCACCTCATAGAGGCGATAGACCAGTGGATCTTGTGGCACATCATGTTGCCATTGTTTGGTTGGGTAAGCCGTGAGCGCAGCTTGTGAACCTGCAGGAAGCTCAAGTAGCTGGCACAATTTATTGGCGACGTTCTCTGGCATGCTGTTCATGCCTAAACATGCTGAGGTGACCCAAACACAGCCCATTTCTAACTCATCTGCAATATTTTGCCAACTTAGTTGGCGGGCATGTTTCGCTAAAATAATCGCTTCAACCACTTGTTCTTTATTCATTATAAATTCCTATAGGCATGATAAACGTCTATAAGAACGCGCAAGAGTTAGACCACTATTAAATAATATATTAATCAATAGGTTAATTTTTTATAGGATAGGAGTACGGCTATTTTAGTGCATTATTAGCTAATTGTTGGTGCGACAGGAGAAGACGTTTTTATTCACTGACAAAAAGGCCGGCAATAATGCCGACCTTGAGAGTGCAATGTAATCTAGCGGCTTATTGCGCTGATTAACGTTGATGCATTGCGTATTCAGTGCCATCTTTTGCAGTAAATACTTTGCAGTTACCTTCAGTAGGTAGGCAGCGAGAATGCAGCATACTAACCCATTGTTTATATGGCGTTGGTAAGTTTTTAATTGGCAGCGCCACTTGAATATCTTCAATATGCGCAGGATCTTTCGAGCCTAACTCGCCATTTCTGTCAAAGCTGACTTCAACATGGGTATCGTTATTTTTAAGGACAATCGATGTTGGTTCGCTTTTATGACCTGTTAAAGCAACAAATTGACATGGGTTCTGTAAACCACATTGGCTACCATCTTTCATAAAGGCTAGAAGATGAGTGTAGTAAATAACATAGCTACTCACATCGGCGTGTGAGCCTTCAGTAAGTGGGAAGTTGTCATCTAAAAATACCTTTGCATTGTTAATTTTGTCTGCGTTGGTACTGGTTGCCACAAATTGTTCCTCAATGAAGCTGTTAAGGTTGTGAGCGGCTGTGTTGGTGTGCATTGTTGTCATAGTCATAACCTTATCCTCTTCGCTTGGGTCATTACACGGGGCTAATTAAATATTCATATCATTAGGCCGTGCTTACATCTTTTGTTATCGATTGCCTTAGTCGCAATGGGAATTAAAATGATGAACACTGTTTCCCGATTGCTTAATTTGTAGTCTAGTGTATTTTTCACTACAATTTCACAATAAAAATTTTACAGTGTGAATTTTACAAAATGCGTAATGAACAAAGCTTGATGAGAAAGTCACATTTCCTGGGTACAAAGATTCGAAATCTGCGTAAACGTAATCATCTGACAATGGAAGACTTGTCAGCCAGATGTATACGTGTAGATTCGAGCTCTGCGCCTTCGGTGTCGTATCTATCAATGATAGAACGAGGTAAAAGAGTGCCCAGTGCTGGCATGCTGGCGGTGATTGCCACCGTGTTCCAAAAAGATGTCGATTGGTTTTTAGATGACATGCCAGAGGAGCAATCAATCACCCCAGAAAAGGGACGCCGTGGCGGTATTAGCGGTATGCCACTCGAACCAAGCTTTTTATTTTCTAATGACATTTTACAAATCGCGATACCTGAAATGCTGTCACAAACAGGCACATCAGGTCGGCAGTTTGCTCAGTTATTAATTCGCGCACACCAAGAACACCATCAAAATCATTTCCCTGATTTAGAACGCGCCGCTGAAGAAATTGGCAGAAAACAGATGCCGCTAAGCGCTGATGAGATGCTTAGCATTGCTAAGAGTATGGGACTTAAAATCAAATGGATTGATGAAGTTCCGACTGAAGTGTTAGATGAAACTGGCGCTCGTTCTTCTCGGTTAACCACTTCTTTTTTGAACCACCGGCGACAATTTTTATCAATAAAGCGCTCAAATCCAATGCGCCAAGGCTTAAATATGACTTGGCTGTGCACATTGGTCATTGCGTGCTCCACAATAAAGACGGCTTGAAAAGTGTCATGACATCGGGGCGTCGAGTTGAGGTGGATGATGATGCAACTGTGCAGTCAAACACACTTAATGCCCAAGATATCTTGCATGCATGGCGTGATTTTGAATCAAGCTTTTTTGCAGGGGCATTACTCTGCCCTAAAGTGCCATTCAGACAGCTATTAGATCGTCACGGCTACGAGATTGATATCCATAAACAGTTACAGGTGTCGGCGTCGGTTGCCATGCGCAGAATGACAGTTGTCTCTCCTTACCCTCATTGGCATTACTTTGATGCTTATGCACCAGGTAAACTTAAAGCGGTCTATCGCGGTAATGGCATTCCACTGCCTTGGGGCAATATGCGAATAGTTGAAGACCCTTGCCACCATTGGGCTGTATTTAGGAAAATTAACGAACCGACATCGGGAACATCTGCTCAAATTTCAATATTAAATGTAGGTAATGAGCCGCGAATTTACTGTTGTGAATCAATAAAAGTTGATGATTCAGCGGGTAATCCACATGTGTTATGTGCAGGGATAGATTTAAACCCCGCCATTGAAGCGCAAGGTAAAGATGCTGCAAAAATTACAGAAGATTTAAAGCAAACGTGTGTTGAAAACGGCGGCTTAGTCGCCATTCCAAAACACATCAAAGCAGATCTGGTTAGCGTGGCTAAAATCTTGAATATAAATTGGATTGAACGTGGCATAGAAAACGATGCCAGAGTGATTTGCTCCCGTGGCGCAGTATGCCCACGACAACCTAGCTGCTATGCCAGTGGTCAAGCACAGTGCGAATAAGTCGGTCATCACAAAGACTGATAATCTAATTCACTTCTAAGGAAGTTTTTGTTAAGGTGATGTTGCTTTTGACAGATATAATCTAATTATATTAATTACTTATTAACTTGGCATAGGATGACTGCCAGGGTTGAGTGATTAATCTAGCTGTAAAGGAATACAGTCATGCTCGATTTTTTACTCATAAACGCCAATACCCCATTTGCGATTGCGATGACGATGGTGTTGATGCTTGCACTGTTAGAAGGTGTTGGCTTAGTGATAGGCTTTAGCATTTCAAATCTGATAGACCACCTTTCTCCTGTTGAACTTGATGTCGATGCCGACCTTAATGTGGCTAATACTGGGCTGACTCCATTAGTTGGTTGGCTGTGCCTGAATAAGTTACCGTTATTAATCTGGCTAGTGTTATTGCTTACTTGTTTTGCACTCATTGGCTACAGTTTAAATTTTATTAGTTATCAATACGCTAGTAATCTACTTTCCCCAATGATTAGTGCTCCAATTGTATTTGTACTGAGTCTGCTCAGCACATCCATCATTGGTAGACCTTTGGCAAAAATCCTCCCCAAAAATGAATCCCATGCCGTTTCTAATACTAGTTTTAGTGGTTTATTGGCCAAAATTACCGTGGGCACTGCCAGAGTAAACAGTCCTGCAGAGGCGGTGCTGGTGGATCAACATGCGCAGAAACATTACGTGATGGTCGCGCCAGAGTTTGCAGAAGAAAGTTTTAACCAGCATGACCAAGTCGTGTTGCTGAATAAAAAAATAATATTTGGATAGCTGCAAAACTCGATAGTATTTAGCCGTTTATTCATGAAACCAAGATTTTTATAGTAGTAATACAAGGAAAGAAAATGGAAGGGATTGAATTATCAGCAGGGTCAAATACCACCTTTATTTTAATAATGTCTGGCGTGGCAATGTTGGCGTTTATCACCATAGGGTTAATTTTTGCCAAACTCTATATTAGAGCCACTAAGGAAATTGCATTTGTCCGAACTGGTTTAGGTGGGGAGAAAGTCGTTAAAGATGGTGGCACAGTGTGTTTACCTGTGTTGCACGAAACTATTCCGGTCAATATGAACACATTACGCATCGAAGTTGAGAAAACACAAAAAGATGCGCTGATCACCAAAGATAGAATGCGTGTCGATGTTAAAGCGGATTTTTACCTTCGTGTGGCACCAAGCCAAGAAGGCATCTCGATGGCTGCGCAAACTTTGGGTACACGTACCATGCGCGTTGAAGAACTTAAAGTGTTAATGGAATCAAAATTTGTTGATGTACTTCGTGCTGTGGCTGCTGAAATGACCATGACTGAAATGCATGAGCAGCGTGCTGACTTTGTCCAAAAGGTTCAGCAAAATGTGGCCAATGATTTAGAGAAAAACGGACTCGAACTTGAGTCTGTTTCATTAACTGGCTTTGACCAAACAGACCTACAATTTTTTAATGAAAATAACGCATTTGATGCTGAAGGTCGTGCACGTCTTGCAAAAATCATTGAAGAAAAACGTAAAGAAACCAATGATATTGAACAAGAAAACCGCGTTAAAATTGAGCGTCGGAATTTAGAGGCAGAGCGTCAATCTTTAGAAATTCAAAAAGAAGAGGAAGAAGCTCGTTTAAGCCAAGAGCAAATTTTGGCATTTAAACGTGCAGAGCAAAAAGCGGAAATTGCTAAAACGCGTGAAAATAAACAGCGAGAAGAGCGCGAAGCTGAGATTGCGAAAGAGCAAGCGATTGAAGCGGCAGAAATTGAAAAATCAAAAGACATTGAAACCCGTGAAATTGCTAAAAGAAAAGCCCTTGAGCAAGCTCGTATTCAACAGCAGCGTGATATTGAAGTCGCTGAACAAGATAAGCAGATTGCGGTAGCAGAAAAATCAGAAGAAGAGTCAGCTGCACGTGCTAAAGCCGCAGATGTTGAAAAGGGTAAAGTTGAAAAAGAAGAGGCCGTAATCACAGCCAAGCAAGTGGCAATGGCAAATCGTCAAAAAGAAATTGAAGTCATTGATGCGAAAAAAGAAGCAGAACGTGAAGCCGTTGGAATTACTGTGCAAGCCGCTGCAGATAAGCAAGCGGCTGAAGATAAGGCAACAGCCATATTAACTGAAGCTCGTGCTGATGCTGATGCTAAAAAGCTAAAAGCCGAAGCGGATGAAAAAGTCTTTGCAGTTGAAGCAGCAGGTAAACAAGCTTTGTATGAAGCAGAAAATACTCTGAAAGATGAGCAAATTCAGCTGCAAAAATCCTTGGCTGTACTGCAAGCGTTACCAGAAGTGGTTGCTAATGCAGTCAAACCACTAGAAAACATTGAAGGCATTAAGATCTTACAAGGTTACCACGGCGCTGGCGCTGCAACCGCAAATGGTAACCAAATCATGCAGGGACAATCTGGTGGCGTAGCCGAACAAATCACAGCGGCAGCATTAAACTATCGTGCGAATGCGCCAGTAGTCGATGCCATGTTACAGGAGCTGGGGTTAGTCAATGGCGACACTGGCACGTTAACCGATTTATTAAATGGCGAGAATAGTTTGACCGATCAAACCCGTGCAGCGATTAAACAAGCTAATATTCAGACGGCTATGCCATTGAATAGCGCCGAATCTGAGGTGGTAAATAACACTGTAGCTTCAAGTCCAGCTTCATAGCGCCACACATAACAAAGAAGTGAAGAGATACTGTTAAGTTGATCATTGTTAGCTTGCAGCATTGAATTCATTGTTTGTATCGACAAGGCGGTAACAGTCAGTTACCGCCTTTTTCATTAACAGCTTATCGCTGTATTGTCCCGATTAGCGTTACTATCCTTAGTCATCGCTCGTTATTGCAGAACGAAACACAGTATATAACAAGTTAAAAAACCAGTGTTGTAACTGTGTCTGTTCGTTCATACGTGATTTAGCATATAAATCTTCTGGGCACTGCTCACTAAATGCTTGTTGTAAATAAGCCAGTTGCACAGCGTCCCATTCGGGATGAAATTGAATGCCATATTGCTGTTGATGCCGAAACATCTGTTGAGGACACAATGATGAGTAGGCTTTTATCTCAACCGATTTATGGGTTAGCGGAGCTAAGTGACTATCAAAGTTAAACCCAAAATAATGCCATTGAGGTACGGCCAAATTAATCAAATTTTTGTTCGCTAGACTTGCTGAGCATACGTTGGCATTAACTCTGAGATCATACCAACCTAATTCAGCCTGTTTAAGTGGGTAAATCTTAGCTCCTAATACCGATGCTAATAGTTGCGAGCCTAAACAAATACCGATTAGCGGTTTGTTGATTTCAATCGCCGAGTGAATCAAAGAGCGCTCTTTTTGCATCCATCTTGGGTTATCTTCTACATCCATAGGGCCGCCCAAAATGATGATGCCATCAAATTGGTTTAGATCGGGCAAGCAACCATCGGGCGCCATGAAGCGGGTGATCTTATGTCCCGACAGTTTGCACCAGTCAGAAATGCGCCCTGGTCCTTCAGCCTGATGGTGCTGAATGATTGCCAGCGATAATGAAACCATTACTGTAACTCGCCAGTTTCTAGATAGATTTCAATAATGTGCTCGAGGGGAATTGATAGCTGATCCGCTAAATCCTTTGGACTAGGATGCAGTTTACCTTTGAGTGGCACGGTTATTTGAGTCGTTCTAATGAAATCATGTTGAATCACTCGCAGCAAGTGGTCTGCTTCAGGACGATTTTCAATGACCTTAACTAAGAACTGGTTTGGGCTATCTTCAGTTGGTGTAATGACTCGATATTGTGCATTTGGCGCCTTATCTTGCCCTGCCTTCATGCTTAATTCGGTGAACATAATGATGCGATCAATGATGAGTGATTGTTGAGAAAACTGGTTAATGCCTCCTCGCTCAAAGTGACCTTTTACAACATCAACTTGCAGTTGTTCGATTGGGTCGGTTGCCAGAGGGCTGAGACGCATTAAGTCAAAAGGCTTGGGTACAATAGTCCAAAGCTGCTCTGGTGCTGTCGCCATTGTTTCAAGCTGCTGCTTTATTGCATGATCAGTTTCAGGATCGGCAAAGTGAAATTGCATGACCATTTGTACATTGTGGGGATGGTGATACATAGGCAAATGTGAGGCAAATAAGCCATCTTTTCCGCCAAATAGAGTCATACCATGTAAGCCCATATGGCTTTCATTCGCAGAGGCTGCGGGGGATATGCAAAAAATGAGGCTGGTAACAATAACGCAAAAGTAATGAGAGATTCTCATATGGGCTCCTATCTGGAAGTTAGTCAGAAGGGGCCGTCCCCGGATGGAAGCCTGTTTGCCAAATTCATCAATTCGATGTGATTGATTGTGGTGCTCAACAGGTTGAGGTCGTCCTCAGACACAATTTTACTACAAATTTTTAACGATGAACATTGCCACTATCCCCTCAATATTTGGACGTCACTTTTTGCATTCAGTGATTAACAGGGGAAATTCCGTCATGACTCAGCCAGTGTTATTAACTATTGAGTCAACCTAGCCTAGTGAGAGATGTTGTTTTGTCAGTTAAATATGCCAAATAGCAGCTAATCTATTGAATCAATGTGGGTATCGCTGCAAAATTAATTGAAACATGAATATCTATGTTTAGGAAGTATGATCCCAAGGAGTTAGGGAATATCGCATTACCTCAATGTTATTTCATCTACTTCTTGTGCCATATCGCTTCAAGGTTTTAAGGATAAAGCTGTCTCTTTGAGATGGATTAAAGGAGTTTCCATGATGTACATCAAATTGATGATATGGGGAATGCTATTGTGCATTTCAGATATTTGTCTCGCGGCTTCTGTCGAAGATTATTCACGCCATAGTGATTACTACAATGTAAAAATATCCCCTGACGGCAAGCATTTAGCTGTTTTAATGAATGATGAAGGTCGAAAGAGACTTGCCTTTTTACGCACCGACAACTTTGAAGTTACTTTTGCGCTCAATTCCAGTGGTCGGGATCAACCTGCAGAATATTACTGGGTCAATAATGAACGTGTCATCGTTCAAGTGGTACAGAGCCGTGGCAGATTAGAATTACCGATTAATTTAGGTGAAATCTTTGCCGTTAATTATGACGGTAGTAAGCGTAAAATGATTTTCGGTATCCGATCTCAACCAGGTATTGTGTTGTCGGGATACGGTGGTTTTTTATTGGATAAACTTGAAGGTGATAACAAGCACGTTTTAATTACCAAACGTTTGCTAAGTCGAAATGGCGATGTGCTGCCTGAAGTGACTAGGCTTAATGTCTATACAGGCAAGGAGCGTAAAGTTAAACGTGCGCCAATTTCTTACAGCCAGTTTTTAGTTGATAATGATAGTGTGCCTAGGTTTGTTGTGGGGGTAGATAAAAACCATGACACTAAAATGTACTACTCAGAGGGTAAAGGAGAAGATTGGCAGGTGTTTAATACAAAGTTTGACGGTGAGTTTACTCCGTTGACTTTTAGTAGTGATAATAAGTCAGTTTACGCATTAAAAACTGAAGAAAATAAACCGAAAGGCCTGTATCGCTACGATTTAGATACTCAAAAAGAAACGTTTTTGTACCGCAGTGATATTGCTGATCCTACCTATGCTATTAGCTCTGATTTAAACGAAGTGTATGGTTTGAGAGTAGATGAAGACTATTCTAGCTATATTTTTATTAAACCTGACACCCAAGAAGCCAAACTCCATAAAGCATTAATTCAAGCGTTCAATGGCGACAGTGTCGAAATTACCAGTAAAACAAAAGACGGTAAGCAAATGGTGGTGCGTGTTTCTAGTGACCGCAATCCCGGCTCATTTTATATATTCGATACAGACACAATGAGTGCACGTTATTTATTGTCGAGCAAACGATGGATTAAAAAAGAGCAGCAAGCTGAAACGGAACCTTTTCGAATTAAGTCTTCTGATGGTTTAGTGCTAAACGGTTACCTAACCCTTCCTATCGGAAAAAAACAAAATTTACCCACAGTGGTATTGCCTCATGGAGGCCCGCATCTTCGAGATTATTGGCGATTCGATCCCCAAGCTCAAATGCTCGCAAACGCCGGTTATGCTGTCATTAAAGTGAACTTTCGAGGCTCAGATGGTTACGGAAAACACTTTATGGAAGCTGGCTACGGCGAGTGGGGAACGGGTATTCAAGATGATATAACTCAGGCATTAAATTATGCGATTCAAACCGGTGTGACCGATAAAAATCGTGTATGCATCTTTGGTGCGAGTTTTGGTGGTTATAGCGCTTTACAAAGTGCAATCCGAGAGCCGGATATGTATCAGTGCGCAATTGGCTACGTAGGGGTTTATGACCTACCTATGATGTTTGATGAAGGGGATATTAAGACATTAACTTGGGGAGGGTCTTACCTGAATAAAACTCTCGGTACTAACCCTGCTGAACTTATTGCCCAGTCTCCAAGTCGTAATGTCGATAAACTTAACGCGCCAGTACTTATTATTCATGGTGAGGATGATCAACGTGCTCACTTTGAGCATGCGTTAGCACTCAAAGAAGCGTTAGATGAAAAAGGCCATCCCTATGAATGGTTAGTGAAAGATAAAGAAGGACACGGTTTTTATAATGAAGAAAATATTCTAGAGGCCAACAAAGCGATTTTAGCTTTCTTAGAAAAGCACATTGGTGATTCGGCAAAGTAATCCATCGCTGATAACACAATAAGCCCGGTAAGCCCCGCAATCTGTGGTGAGTTTATCGGGCTTTATTATTCTCAATATGTTGAGTTTATTGTGCTATTGATTAGCTAGTCTATGACTTTCTTTACCTGCTAGATAACCAAATGCCAGCCAAAATCTTGTAGGTTTTTGTACAGGAAATAACCGCTAAATAAGCACATGGTTACCCTTAAATCTTGGTGAGATCTCGCTCACAATCTGAATCGATTGTTAATATAAGTTAGTCGACATTTTACGTGATTAACATTATTTTAGCGTGCCTGTGTTGCCGTTAATGTCACAAACATTAAACGACCTGGCGTTTTATAGAAAACGGTTCACGCACAGTATTCCAACTCTTCAAACAGTAAACCAACCTGGCTGTCTCGCAGCACGGGGGAAGCACTTGTGGTGTGGACTCTCTTAATCAGTTTTATTGTTTCGGACAAATAAAATGAACAAACACTTCGAGCTTATTGATAAACCGACTTTTTTCGGTGCGTTGATATTACTTTTTACTGTGGTTATCCCTTTACTTATTTTCCCAGTTGAAGGGGCACAGTGGGTTGCTATCGCTAAAACATTTATGACAGATAAACTGGGCTTTGCCTATTTAGGTCTAGGTATTGCTGCTTTTTTCTTTATGATTTATATCGTTTTTTCAGATATAGGTCAGATTAAACTAGGGGACCCTGATGAGTCACCTGAGTTTGGATTAGCCTCATGGGCAGCCATGCTGTTTTGTGGTGGTATTGGCGCAAGCATTTTGTATTGGGGCACCATTGAGTGGGCCTATTACTACCAGAACCCACCTTTTCAATTAGCGGCGGGAAGTGAAGAGGCAATTCGCTGGGCTGCGACTTATGGCTTGTTCCATTGGGGACCTATCGCTTGGTGTATTTATATGATCCCAGCTATTCCAATTGCGTATTTTTTCTATGTGCGCAAGCAGCCAGTATTAAAGGTGTCAGCTGCACTAATGCCTGTAATTGGTGAAGCCAATAGCTTTGGTAAGCTTGGTAAAGTGATTGATGTATTGTTTATTTTTGGTTTATTAGGTGGTGCAGCGACAACATTAGGTTTAGCAGCGCCATTAATTAACGAAGGCATTAGTTATTTGTTTGGCATCCCTGCAACAACGGGTAGTCAAATTTGTGTGTTGATGTTGTGTACGACTATTTTTGCCTATTCAGCTTATATGGGCATGGATAAAGGCATCAAAATTCTCAGTAATATCAACTTTTGGGGCGCATTAGGCTTGTTAGTCTTTGTATTGGTTTGTGGCCCAACAATTTTTATGCTGGAAACCGGTCTAGACTCCATTGGCCGAATGCTATCTAACTTTTTTGTTATGGCAACATGGGCTGAACCGTTTGGTGGCCTTGGCACCTTTGAAGATACTCACTTCCCACAAGATTGGACAATTTTTTATTGGGCTTGGTGGCTGGTATTTGCGCCGAGTATGGGCTTGTTTATTGCTCGAATTTCTCGTGGCAGAACCATTAAGCAAATGATCACCGGAGCAGTCTTTTTTGGCTCTTTGGGTTGCTCAATGTACTTCATTATATTGGGTAACTATGGTTTGTCTTTGCAGTTATCTGGGCAACTTGATGTAGTGGCCCTGTTGAATAGCGAAGGGGCAACTAGGGCCATTTTCGCTATTTTAGAACAGTTGCCATTTAGCACCGTGGTCATCGCTGTCTTTACTTTGTTGTGCATCATTTTTACTGCGACAACGTTCGATTCGATTTCCTACATTTTAGCCTCAGTAGTACAAACCAATGTGACCGAAGATCCGATGCGTTGGAACCGATTATTTTGGGCGTTTACATTATCCTTTATGCCTTCTGCTTTGATGTTTATGGGAGGCTTAGCTACCTTGCAAACCGCCGCAATTGTTGGTGGTTTACCGCTCCTTGTTATTGCTGTGATGTTGATGATTTCAGGTGTTAAAGCCGCGTCATTGGATTTAAGCCATCAAGATGACTATGTCGATCCTGTGATTAATATTTCTGATTTACCCGATGTTGATCCTTGGAGCAAAGAAGGCCAAGCCTTAGCACGCTTTGAATTGTTACGTGACAATGCTATTGATGCTGCCAATGTCGAACGAGAAGCCAATGAGGCAATATGGTTGCTGAAAAAGCAGTTACGTCGAGAAGCATTATCACGTGGTGAGTCGAGTGTAGAGTTAGGCAATGCACCCGATGATATTATCGAGCAGCTACAACAATTAACCGCTGATGCGGCAAAAGCCAAAGAGTCTAAACTTGCAGCTTCAACACTGGCGCAAGAAGCCAGAACATCATTTAATGATTTGATGCGCAGCAAAGAAGAACAAGAGTTGCTACTCGAACAAGAGGAAGTGAAGTTAGCGATTCAAGCCAGATTAAACTCATCTAATTAAAGATAAGTAACGACTAATAAGATGGCTAACACAGGATGAGTTAGCCATCTCTTTTTAATTTTGCTGTTTGCGTTGTGCATTGATTAGTAGAAGTCTTACATAGCCAAGCAGCAAGTTACTCTTGGCCGTTCCACAATAATTTGCCTGTATTGGTGAGGTCGTATCCGCCTAACGTGGCAGCTAGTCTGATGGATTCTGGTTGTTGCAGTAAATCTAGCAACTGCTGCAATTGGCGTCTAAAGTAAATGCCCTGTGGCATCACTAAATCAAAGGATTCCGTTAAAATTGGCACAAAGCTTAATCCGCTTTCAAGCGCTACAGATTGGCAACCAAAACCGATATCGGCATTATGTCGTGCGATATAACCTGCTAATTCCCGTTCGCTTTGCGCCACCAAGGTAGAGTTAAGGTATTTGAAGTTAAAACCTTGTTTTAACAACCATTGCTCTAGGTGTTGTTGGCTACCAGAGCCTGCTTGACGAGCGACCCAACGCCATGATTTAAATGAGGTATTGGTGGCAGCGTTTGCTAAGGCTTCGTATTGCTCAAACGTCTCTGAGCGCATCATTAACCCTTGTTTGCGGTTATAGCCATGCACCAACAACCATTGTTTATGATTTGGGTAACTGGTTAATAATTCATGATAACTCAGGCTATCGTCTTCAAGGCTTCCCCAATGCAATGCACAGATATCAGCATACCCTTGAGATAATACATCTAACCCTAAGCCTGAACCTGTTGAACTATAGCTAATGAGTTCAGTGGTACCTACTTGTGACATGGTTTTAGCAACCAACATAGACAGTAGTGGATCGTCGCTGCCCGTGATGTGCATTCGATCAGATAGCATTCCGCTATGACAAGATTCCATCAGCCACCGATCTACCAGTATTTTGGGAAATAGCCATTTCCCCGTGGCTTTTGTGGCTGGCAAAATGCGCTCATTGGCCATTGAGCTGACCGAGTCTTCATCGAGCGACAAGTACTCTGCAACCTGAGTTAAACTCATGTAGGTCAATTCGTTAGCTTGGGTCATGCAATATCCTTAAAGAGCGTATTTCTGTTTAAACAATATGTGTTAAACGTATTTGTCGATTATAAAAAATGTGCGGCCAAATAGCACTGCTTGTATATCAAGAACCGTGAATAGATATCGTGAATAGTGACTTTGTCTATAAAACTGCGGTTTGAGTCACAACGGCTTAGCTTTTTAGGTAAAGCAATTCAGTGAGTTCTGTGGAAATTAGGCACAAAAAAGGCGAGAAATTATTCTCGCCTTTTGATGAGTTGAATCCGTCAAATGATTCAGTGCTTAGCGCATAGTAACAAACTCTTCTGCGCCAGTTGGGTGAATTGCAACAACTGCATCAAAGTCTGCTTTTGTCGCGCCCATTTTCATGGCAACACCAAAGCCTTGGAGGATTTCATCCATACCAAAACCAATGCCGTGAATACCCACAACCACTTCATTTTCACCTGCGCAAATCAGCTTCATTTTACACGCTTGTCGGTGAGCTGTGATAGCGGTGTACATTGAAGTAAAACCAGAGGTATACACTTTAATGTTGTCTTCGCCGAACTGTTCAACTGCTTCTGGTTCAGTTAATCCCATAGTACCAATTGGTGGGTGACTGAATACGACCGTTGGGATCACGCTGTAATCCATTTTAGCGTTCGGCATGTTGCCAAAGAGGCGCTCTGATAATAAGCGACCTGCTTTGACTGCAACAGGTGTTAATTCAACGCCGCCTTCCATGATGTCACCGACACAATAAATACCTTTTGCTGTCGTATTTTGTTGCTCGTCAGTGACCACGTAGCCTTTGTCATTCAGTTTCACATCAGTGTTTTCAAGGCCAATGTTTCCTGTAGAAGGAGAGCGCCCAATAGCCCAAATTAAGCTATCAACAGTGATACTTTCACCATTTTCAAGTTCAAGGGTTAGGCTGTCATCTGCATTTTTAACCACAGCTTTTGGAATGCTGTGCGTGTGCAGGGTTGGGCCATCTGTCGCCATCGCTTCTACAAGCGTGTCGGTCAAAATAGGATCAAAATTACGTAGTGGGGCATGTTTACGTACTAATAAATGCGTTTCGCTACCGAGTGCATGTAATACGCCAGCAAGCTCAACGGCAATGTAGCCTGCACCCACAACAGCAACACGTTTAGGTTGCTCACGTAATGCAAAGAAGCCATCTGAATCAATACCGTATTCAGCGCCAGGAATATTTGGAATAGTTGGCGCACCACCAGTGGCGATAAGGATATGATCAGCCGTGTAATGCTCGCCATTGACTTCAATGGTATTACCGTCAACAAACTTACCGTAACCGTTCAATAGGGTGACATTATTACTGGCAAATCCGCGGCCATATGCCTCATGAATACGGCCAATATAGGCTTCACGGTTATCGACTAACGTATTCCAATTAAAGTTGTTCACTGTAACGTCAAAACCGTAATCTTTGGCGTATAAATGCATGGATTCAGCAACATGAGCGCCATACCACATGACTTTTTTCGGTACACAACCCACGTTGACGCATGTTCCGCCAACATGTTTTGCTTCAATAACCAAAACTTTTGCGCCACGCATTGCCGCGCGATTACCTGAAGCGATACCACCACTACCTGCACCAAGGCAGATATAGTCATAATGTTGAGCCATGTTAACCCTCTCTATTATTGATACTTGAATCAGATTGCTAATACGGCAACCTGACTTTTATTAAGCGTTTATGTGAGTTTGACAATTTTTATTGCAGCCATTGTAGGGGGAATGTCATCACAAGCTAGTTTCTAAGACCGTAAAGTCGGCTAATTTATTGCAGCGAAAAGCTGACACTGTACCTGCAAACGCTCAATCAATGGTGCTTAAACTTGAGAAAGTAACGCATTATTAATTCAAGTACGCTCACTCAGTATGACCAAGTACTAGGTTTATCGGCGATATTGACATTCAGCCTGTTGGCCTTGAGCTGGGCCTGAACCTTGGCAGTCCATACATTGCCACTCATCTTGTCGATGGGATAATTCAGTTTGCAAATAGCTGGCATCTTTATTGTGCTTGAGTTGTGTTGATAATTGTTTGATGCGATTAGCCAACCAGCGGCAGCTCGGATCGTTGGCAACCACCATCTTGGGAGAAACCTTGGCGGCAGAGGTATCGCGCATTGAGATTGGGTTTGATGACACTTGTATGGTGTCCGCTCTATCTAACTGCATTTCATCTGCAGCATATTCAAGCGCACTTTGTGACTGTGGTATGGCGATGGGTTGACCTTGGCTGTCTAGCACGCTGCCAATGGGAAGCGCATTTGTGGGGTTCTGTTGATTGATATTTTTTGATTGACGCAGCTGGGTTAAATCACTTGCTTGCGTTTGAATACTAAACAATAGCAATACAGTGATAATAAAAGGGGCAACCAGTGTATGAATATGATGGGGAAATTGGCGGATAAACCAATAGCATAATAGGCGATATGATCCCTGAGTGTGTTTCATCAGCATTCCTTTGCTTTAGTTAAACGAGTACCACATCATGTGGTACGACTCACTTAGCTTAGAAGGGAATAGGGGGATTTGCCAAACACAGAGATGTTTTAGTCTGAGCTAAGTGTCAGGCAATATAGGTATTACTGATAATTAAAAGCGCCAAGTTAAGTAAATGCCACCAAAGCTTTCGTCTAAACTCCCTGTATAACCTTCTGCTTTCGCCTCTTGTTTAATATCATCCATGGCGATGACATGGCTGAATTGAGCACTAAGAGCAAGGTTATCTGAAATTTCATAATTGGCTTCAATTCCCATTTGGAAATGGTTTGCCCCATTATGCTCTTCAGTTGCATATTGAAAATCAAATCCTTGGGTAATATATGGCGTGACAGTAAATCGCTCACTGAGTTGCCAAGGGCTATGGAGGCTCACTTCAACAAAGTAGCCGCCAGCTTGCGTTGAATAGGTATAAGCAACAGAAGGGACTAACCATTCAACGGCGGTATAAGTCATCTCAGCAAAAAACTCGTTGTCGTTAGCGCGTTCATCGCCGTAAAACTCAAGGCGTTGATAACCTATAATGGTTTCTAGATTGTCATGGAGGTGAAGTTCATACTCAAGCCCCCAATTATATTCAATGTAATGCGTTGAATCGCCTCTGATTACAGCTGCATATGCTGTTAAATCACCTGTAGATACTGCAGCAGCACCAGAATATATGCCACCACTTTCTAGATTGTTGCGCCCTTCCGAGATGTATTTTGAATCCCAACCTAAAGCAACGCCAAAACTAAGGTCTTCGGCATGGGCATGAAACGATGTGGTTAGGTATGTTGATATCATGCTTAGAGTTGTCACTAATAAAGGGGATAATTTAGTTCGCATTTCGACAACCTTTCTCAAAATCATATATTCAATAAAGGAGAATACCTGAAAAACATTTTTTGGAAATGATAACGAGTTAGATTTGCGATCGAGTTGTCAATATCTTCAGTGTAAAGTTTGCGTAAAAAAATCTGGGTGTTTACTCACGTTTTTTAAGCTTATTTTAATATACGTGTTTAGTGTATAGACAATACCAAATCGGTGAGCTCAAAACTGCTATAGACTTGAATTTACAGCTTGTTGCCCTTATTAATGGATAAAGGCCACAATTACCCTATTTCCCCGAGGAATCACCTATGAGCAATACATTGCTAGATAATCCTTTACTCGAGCAGAGCGAGCTTCCGCAGTTTTCGAAAATTAAAGCGGAGCACATTCAACCAGCTGTAGAACATGCTATTGCTCAATGTCGCAGTAAAATTGATGAAGTCTTAGCTGAAAACAGCACATATTCATGGGAAAACTTAATTGAGCCATTAGAAGAAGTGGACGATCAGCTCAGTAAAATTTGGTCGCCTGTATCACACATGAATTCTGTGACCAGCACTGATGAATGGCGTGAAGCTCATGATGCTTGCCTGCCGTTATTATCTGAATACGGTACGTTTGTTGGCCAGCACCAAGGCTTGTATCAAGCCTACAAATCCATTCAAGAGTCGGCGGCGTTTGATACGCTGTCTACGGCACAAAAAACATTATTAACTCAAAGCCTTCGTGACTTTGAGTTGTCGGGCATTGGACTCGATGAACAGCAAAAAATCCGATATGGCGAAATTGTAAAACGCCTTTCTGAACTGACTAGCAGTTTTTCTAATCAGTTATTAGATGCCACGCAAGCGTGGACTAAATTGATTACTGATGAAACTGAGCTAGCAGGCTTACCAGACTCTGCGATTGCAGCAGCCAAGGCGATGGCTGAAGCGCAAGAAAAACAAGGTTGGTTATTTACGCTAGATTTCCCATCTTACTTACCCGTGATGACCTACAGTGAAAACCGTGAGCTGCGTGAAGAGTGCTACCGTGCATTTGTCACTCGAGCGTCAGATCAAGGCCCGAATGCGGGCGAGTTTGATAACAGTGCCAACATGGACGAAATCCTAGCACTGCGTCATGAGCTTGCTAACCTACTGGGTTTTGATAGCTATGCTGATAAATCATTAGCAACTAAGATGGCGAATGATCCTAGCCAAGTATTATCGTTTTTAAATGAATTAGCCTTGCGTTCAAAAGAGCAAGGTAAAGCCGAGCTAGCAGAGCTTAAAGCCTTTGCTAAAGCTGAGTTTGGCGTGACAGAGATGGCGTCGTGGGATTTGAGTTTTTATGCTGAAAAGCTACAACAGCATAAGTATGAAGTGTCACAAGAGTTATTACGTCCATACTTCCCAGAAGACAAGGTCTTATCAGGTTTGTTCTACACTGTGTCACGCTTATTTGGTTTAACCATTGAAGAGCAACATGGTTTTGATAAGTGGCATGATGATGTGCGTTTCTTCCATATTTACGATGCGGATAACGTGCATCGTGGTAGCTTCTACTTAGATTTATATGCACGCAGTGGTAAACGAGGTGGGGCATGGATGGATGATTGCCGTGGCCGCCGTGTAACAAGCAATGGTCTGCAAAAGCCAGTTGCCTACTTAACCTGTAACTTCAATGGTCCAGTTGATGGCAAACCAGCGCTCTTTACTCATGATGAAGTGACAACCCTATTCCATGAGTTTGGTCATGGTATTCACCACATGTTGACTAAAATTGAAGTCGGTGGTGTTGCTGGGATTAACGGTGTGCCTTGGGATGCCGTAGAGTTACCTAGTCAATTTATGGAAAACTGGTGCTGGCAAGAAGAGGCATTAGCTGAGATCTCGGGGCATTTTGAAACGGGTGAGCCTTTGCCTAAAGCCTTATTAGACAAGATGCTAGCGGCTAAGAATTTCCAGTCAGGCATGATGATGCTTCGTCAGTTAGAATTTTCGTTGTTTGATTTTAGAATGCATCATGAGTTTGATGCTGAGAAAGGCGCTGATATTCAAGGTATCTTAGATGAAGTTCGTAGCCAAGTTGCTGTGAATGTACCGCCTGCTTTTAACCGTTTTCAACATGGTTTTGCACACATTTTTGCTGGTGGCTATGCAGCTGGTTACTACAGCTATAAATGGGCAGAAGTGTTATCAGCAGATGCATTTTCTCGTTTCGAAGATGAAGGGATCTTTAACCCAGAAACAGGCAAAAGCTTCCTTAACAACATCCTTGAAATGGGGGGCAGTGAAGAACCTATGACCTTATTTGTGCGCTTTATGGGGCGTGAGCCAAATACTGATGCGCTATTACGTCATTCAGGCATTAATGCGTAATCTTGTGAGAAATAAACAAGCACACTGTTATAAGTGATTGTTTAGGAACCGCAAAAATTAAATGATAAAAGGCACCTCAAGGGTGCCTTTTTTGTCTTTATGCTACTTAGGTCAATTAATTTTGCTAATGAACTTATTAATTCAGTAAAGTTACATTACTATGTTATCGATAGCATAATTTGAACGGACTCGTACTTTGACAGAGCAAGCATCTCCAGAAGAGCCAGTATTCTTCACCTTAACTCCGGGCAGAACCGTAGATTTACAAATTGATTTCCCAGTCAAATTCAGAATTAAAGCCACTTTGGTAGGCTATGAATTGGGTAAATATATCATTTTAAAACATCCTGCTCCGCAGCAAATGAACAATTATAAAGATGTGTTCGTTGAAGGTAATGGTGTGGTTGTTCGTTACTTGCTAGAAGGTCAGCAAGGCGAATGTTATGCATTTAAATCGATTATTCGCAATATCACTAAAATTCCAGAAAAGTTTATTTTTCTGTCGTACCCTAAGCAGATAGAAAACCGTCAGTTACGCACCCATCAACGTTATACCACCCATTTGCCAGCAATGATTCAAGCCAAAGGTGAAAACGACACCGCTCATGGTTCTCAGTTAAGAGGTATTATTTCTGATATTTCTATAAAAGGTTGCGGTTTCGTCTTTAAAGCTGACAACCCTAAAGTGAAAGTGAGCCAAAAAGACATCACAGTCACCATTCGTAATACCAATAACGAAGATATTTATATTTCTGCCAAGGTGTGCAATAGCCGGTTTGAGCATGGCAAAGTGAATGTTGGTATTCAGTTTGAAAATGATGATGAGCAAGTCAAAACATTACTGACTCAGCTATATATTGATTTGTAATGCAGGGGTGAACTCAGATTCAGATTATAAAAAAGCGACTGATAACAGTCGCTTTTTTGTCGATATACTATTGATATAAACTTACGCTAGTTTCAACTCATATTGCTGACGATACATCACCATATCTTCAATCGTCAGTACTGGCATATTATGCTTAAGGCCGAAGGCGACTATTTCAGGGGCTTTTGCCATAGTGCCATCTTCGTTAGTGACTTCGCATAGTACGCCAGCTGGTTGTAGCCCTGCCATTTGCATTAAATCTACCGTACCTTCAGTGTGACCGCGACGTGACATAACGCCGCCAGCACGTGCACGAAGTGGGAACACATGTCCTGGGCGAGCCAAATCAGATGCTTTAGCGTCAACTGCCGTGGCAGTTTTAACTGTTGTCACGCGGTCTTGAGCTGAAACGCCCGTGGTCACGCCTTCTTTAGCTTCAATGGATACGGTAAAAGCCGTTTGATTAGCGCTATTGTTATCCGCCACCATTGGCGGCAGTTCTAGCTTGTTGGCTTGCTCATCTGTTAAACATAAACACACAATGCCGCTGCATTCACGGATCATTAATGCCATTTGTTGACTGGTGAGGTGCTCTGCTGAATAAATAATATCGCCTTCATTTTCGCGATCTTCATCATCTAGCAATAATACGCCGTTACCTTCTCGTAAAGCAGATAAGGCTTTTTCGACACGTTCGATAGGATCGCCAAATGGCGAAAGTAGTGATAGCTGATTCATGGTTAACTCCTAAAAAATACCAGAATCAGGGCTTTAAAGAGGGTTTTTACGCCAACCGAAATACACCAGCAAGCACAATGCTCACTGGCGTATTTCTATTCTCTCTCATCCGGACTATAACCGTCGGCTCTGGAATCGTAGACATTACATCTACATCACCAAATCTGCTGACCTCGACGAATCGAGCGCTCGCGGGCTTAGTTAAGTTTACATTAGGGTAAGTTAACATCACCGCCGGTGGGGAATTTCGCCCCGCCCTGAGAATTAAAATAACCTGCTTAACACCCTATGTGCTAAACAGCGCCGTCATGGTAAGCCAAAAGTTTGGATTTAAAAAGTGATAAGGCACTCAGAGTTCATAAATATTTCTATCATTAAGGTGGCTGAACTTTGGCGGAGACATTTTCGTATAAGTTGTTCTATTTAATGATTTGTTAATTTAGTGAGTGGACTTGATAGCTGGTATGACCTCTGTTAGCCTGATGCGTTCATAAGGAGTAAGCAGTATATGAATTTATATTTTCGTCTCATTTGGTTGATGTTGTGGCGTAATCGCCAAGCTAAAAAAATTGGTTTTTTAGATACCAGCCGTATTAGTTACCGTGCATTGCCGCTAGATTGCGACATCAATATGCATTTAACCAACTCTCGTTATCCTGCGTTTATGGATCTTGCTCGTACTCATATGATTGCAGAAATGGGCCTAATGCAGAAATTTCTGAAGCTGAAATGGCTGCCTATTGTGAATGCATCAGAGTTTACTTTTTTCCGTGATATCAAACCGATGGAAAAATTTGAAATCGAAACTCGCATTGTTGGGTGGGATGAGAAATATTTTTATATTGAACAACGCTTTGTTACCGCAAGAGGCTTACATTGCATCATGCATGTACGTGGCGTGTTTATTTGTAAGGGTAAACAAGTTCCGATTACTGATTTAGTTGCTGCAGCGGGCTATGAAGGGCCGACACCCGCTATGCCTCCGGAGCTGGTTAAGTGGAAAGAATTTTTACAAGTTAAGAAAGACCAAAACCTTGCTCCTAAATTGAGTTTAGCTTCGTAAACGTTATTATATCTAAAGATAATAATGTATTG
Source organism: Shewanella sp. ENK2 (assembly GCF_043568515.1). Lineage (NCBI taxonomy): Bacteria > Pseudomonadati > Pseudomonadota > Gammaproteobacteria > Alteromonadales > Shewanellaceae > Shewanella > Shewanella sp. ENK2. The sequence continues at coordinate 2,016,102 of NZ_CP171406.1, forward strand.
AGTAGGTAACCTAAGTGGCCACATTAGAGAAGTTTAGCGATATTTTTGACCGCGCAGCCGAACGTAAAGGTGGTGCTAAAGCGCTAGGCTTATTAATGCCGCAAACATTAGATGCTGATGAGATTGGGCAATTTACCGATGCCCAATTGTTATCTGCAATGAGCAAGCAAGTGTTTCAAAGTGGCTTTGTTTGGCGAGTGGTTGAGAATAAATGGCCTGTTTATGAAGAAGCCTTCTTTAACTTTGAGCCTTTTAAAGTGTTAATGTTGTCTCCTGATCAAATTCAAGAGCGTGCCACAGATGCCACGCTTATCCGTCATCAAAAGAAAACCCAATCCATTGTTGATAATGCTTATATGGTGCAACAATTGGCAGCAGAGCATGGCAGCTTTGCAGAGTTTATTGCTAACTGGCCAGAAGATGACATTACTGGGCTTTGGCAAGTGCTGAAGAAAAAAGGCAGTCGCTTAGGGGGAATACTGGGCCTTATTTTTTGCGCACGGTTGGTAAAGATACCTTTTTATTGACCAATGATGTGCAATCTTATTTAAAAGCCAACAAGGTCGTTGATGCAGGATTTACCTCTCAAACTGCGCTAAGACAGGCGCAAGCTGCGTTTAACCATTGGCAACAAGAGTCTGGCTTAAGCCAAGCTCAAATCAGCCGTATCATTTCATTAGGTGTGGGTGACAATCGCGTCTAACTACGGGCTAAGTTGATGCGTTTTGATAGCGACACAAAAACATCTTGGCGACTTCATTGGCTATTTCTTGTTGCTCATCATGGTTAAGTCTGTCAGCAAATTGCATGACTTGAGGCCAAAAACAACTTCCTTTAATCAAGCTATGTATTTGCTGTAGCGCCAATTCCTCATTAGTGACTGAAATCTTTTTGTCGGCCATGGCTGCTCTTATCCAGCGCATTGTGGCGCTTTCTTGCTTTTTAACACGTTGAAACTCTTGGTTCATGGACTCTGGTGTATAGAAAAAATGCCCAATAGCCATACGTGTCAGCTCTATGTATTCATGGCTACTGATAAAATTGATTTCTTTAAATACCACTTCCGATAACTGCTCAAGCAAAGGTGTATTGCTTTGGTATTCTGCAACATTATGTTTGAAAGAGCGGTCCCATAGATCAGCCATTAAGTTCATAACAATCGCTTCTTTCGTGGCAAAGTGATTGTAAACCGTGCGCTTAGACACGCCGGCAACTTCGGCCAGCTTGTCCATACTGGTTGCTGCAACACCAAATTCAGTGAAGGTCACTTTGGCTGCGTTGATGATGGCAGCACGTTTTTTTGGCTCAAAGTCATTTTTTCAGTCGGCATGGTTTTTACTCGTAATGTAAATCTCGAGACATTCTACACTGGGTAGTTTACTTTTCAATCATATTTTAATAAACTGCACCGTGCAGTTTACTTTTGGGTTTTAAGATGAAATATTTTTTGATTTTGGTGGGGGTATTGGTGATGGCTTTTTCAATTAAATCATTTTTTGCAGCTGATAAAACTGACGCTGTTAAATTTGAAAATACCGATATTCAATACCAATCAGGCTTCAGTGATATTTGGAATATCGCTAAAAGCTACATGACCACCAAACGTTTACACCCTGCTCCTGTGGTTGAGGTACCTGTACAACCAATAACGGCAACGAGTTTAAGCTTTAGTAATGAAGATCAGCTCTTTCGTCTAGGTCATTCAACGATACTTATTCGTCTTGATGGTGACTATATCCTGTTAGACCCTGTATTCAGTCAGCGTGCTTCGCCAGTACAGTGGGCTGGGCCTAAGCGTTTTCATCAATCGCCGATCAGTATTGAGCAATTACCGCCAATCAAAGCGGTTATCATTAGTCATGATCATTATGATCACCTTGATAAATCAGCCATTACTGAACTAAGCGATAAAGTGGAGCATTTTGTCACGCCCGAAAAGGTGGGCGATTATTTAATTGAATGGGGTGTTGAGCCGAGTAAAGTCAGTCAGCTTTCTTGGTGGCAAGAGCTCACTATTGGAGAGCTAACCTTAGCGGCAACACCTGCACAGCATTTTTCAGGTCGTGGATTACGTGATCGTGATACAACGTTGTGGGCAAGTTGGGTTATTAAAGGTACTAACAGCAATCTATTTTTCAGTGGTGATGGCGGATATTTTTCAGGTTTTAAAGAAATTGGAGAACGTTATGGGCCTTTTGATATCACGATGATTGAAACTGGCGCCTATAATGAAATGTGGAGTCAGATCCACATGATGCCTGAACAAAGCCTGCAGGCGCATATTGATTTAAATGGTTCTGAATTTGAAAGCAGTGTGTTGATGCCAATTCATAATGGCACCTTTGACTTGGCGCTACATGATTGGTTTGAACCTTTAGAGTGGATTAGCGACTTAGGCGAACAGGCCAATGTGTCAGTGATTACTCCCGTTTTCGGAGAGCCGGTTAATGTCGCCTCACCGCAAAAAACACAGGCTTGGTGGCGTGAGATGCTATCGAATGATGAATGGATTTTACAATCTCAATAATTTTTTGCTAAGAGATAGAAAAATATCTGGTTTCACCTACAATAAACCAAATAAAATACTATTTCATATGCATTTTTTTTAACGTTATGTTGTATATTGGAGTTTTTTAACTCATTCAGTTGTAACGTTATAGTAACATTTAAGGCTGTTTAATTTTTGTTAGCACAGCCTTGTTAACAAGCTTGAAACAAAGCCGCAAAACTTATTATTTGTTTACAATTTATAATATTTTAAGTGGTTGTTGAGTTCACATGGGTATGCGATAACAGTGCCCATAAAGTTTAGTCAATTTAAACGTTAGGATTATCGCTATTTAGCAATCGTTACGTAATGAAGCGTAAGGTTACTGATGATGTCATTAGGAGTAAGAACAGTCATGCATAAAGCACTGAAAATAGCCTCAGTTATCACTGCGGCTTTATGGATTACAGCATGTGGTCAAGCCCAAAAGGCTCAGGCCCCGCAAGAAGCACCACCCGTTCCAGTTGGCGTGTTGAGTGTGACTGAGCAATCTCAAGCTATTCATGTTGAGTTACCTGGTCGTAGTCGTGCATTTTTGGAAGCTGAAGTGCGTCCACAAGTCTCTGGCATTATCACGAACCGTGGTTTTGTTGAAGGTAAGGACGTTGAAGCTGGCCAATCACTATATCAAATCGATTCAGCAACATATAAAGCGGCGCTGATTAGCGCAGAAGCTGATTTAGCAAGTGCAAATGCGTCTTTAGCGTCGGCTAAAGCGACAGCTGATCGTTATGCTGCATTGGTACAAACCAATGCGATTAGTAAACAAGATTTTGATGAAGCAGATGCGGCTTATAAAGAAGCGATTGCCAATGTAACGGTAGCTAAAGCGGCAATTAACACAGCAAACATTAACCTTGAATACACTGAAGTTAAAGCACCAATTTCAGGTCGTATTGGTAAATCAAGTGTAACTCCAGGCGCTTTGGTAACAGCTAACCAGTCTGACACCTTAGCTAAAATTCAGCAGCTTGATCCAATCAATGTTGATATTGCTCAATCAAGCGCGCAATTACTGCGTTTAAAGGCCAAGTTGAAAGCTGGCAAGCTACAGCAAAGCGAGAATGCTGAAGTGAAGTTGATTCTTGAAGATGGGTCGACTTATGAGCAAACAGGTACATTGCAATTCGCCGAAGTGAGTGTGGATGAAGCAACAGGTTCTGTGACACTACGAGCTGAGTTCCCGAATCCAGATGGCGTGTTATTACCTGGTATGTATGTACGTGCAATTCTTAATGCAGGGCAAGATCCAAAAGCGATTTTAGTTCCTCAAAAAGCGCTGACACGAAACACCAAAGGCCAAGCTGTTGCTATGGTAGTTGGTGCAGAAAACAAAGTAGAGACACGCATTGTGACTACTGCTGAAGTCATAAACCACCAATGGCGTGTGACTGACGGATTACAAGCGGGTGATAAACTGATTGTTGATGGCTTGCAAAAAATCCGTCCTGGCGCAGTCGTGACACCACAAGTTTTATCTGCCACTCCAGCAACTAAATAGGGTAACGTTATGGCTCGTTTCTTTATCGATCGCCCTATTTTTGCTTGGGTGATCTCAATCTTAATTATGTTGGCAGGGGTCTTAGCGATTAAAGACCTACCTGTCGCACAGTACCCGACGATTGCGCCGCCAACCGTTGAGATTACTGCGTTTTACCCTGGTGCTTCAGCAAAAACCATGGAAGACACGGTAACTCAGGTTATTGAGCAGCGTATGACAGGTATTGACCACTTACGCTATATTTCGTCTAGCAGTGATAGCTTTGGTAATGCGACTATTACCTTAACTTTCAATGCTGAAGCCGATCCAGATATTGCTCAGGTTCAGGTACAAAACAAGTTGCAAGCAGCAATGACTTTGTTACCACAAGAAGTACAGTCGCAAGGGGTTAACGTTGTTAAGTCTAGTGCTGGCTTCTTAATGGTTGCAGCGTTCGTATCTGAAGATGACTCGCTACAAAAGACCGATATTGCCGATTATGTTGCTGCTAACATTCAAGACCCGTTAAGTCGTGTTGCTGGTGTTGGTGAAATTCAGCTTTTCGGTGCGCAATATGCGATGCGAATCTGGCTTGACCCGTTAAAACTAACGCAATACAACTTAACTAGTATTGATGTTATGGCGGCAATTCAAGAGCAGAATGCGCAAATTTCTGCTGGTCAATTAGGTGGTGCGCCATCCATTGCAGGTCAAGAATTGAATGCGACAGTGACGGCGCAAAGTCGTTTGCAAACGCCTGAACAATTCCGTGAGATTATCCTTAAGTCTGATTCTTCAGGTGCTAACGTTTATTTGAATGATGTGGCTCGTGTTGAGCTAGGCTCTGAAAGTTATTCGGTTGAGTCTTTCTTCAATGGTAAACCTGCTGCAGGTATTGGTATTCAATTAGCAACAGGTGCAAACGCACTTGAAACTGCTGATAACGTACGTGAAAAACTCGCTGAATTACAAGCTTACTTCCCTGATAGCTTAGAAATTTACTATCCATATGACACGACTCCGTTCGTTGAGAAGTCAATTGAAGGTGTGGTTCATACGCTAGTTGAAGCGGTTATCTTAGTGTTCTTGATTATGTATCTGTTCCTACAGAACTTCAGAGCAACATTGATTCCGACAATTGCTGTACCTGTGGTGCTGCTGGGTACTTTTGCTATTTTATCGGCCACAGGCTTCTCGATTAACACCTTAACCATGTTTGCGATGGTACTGGCGATTGGTCTACTGGTGGATGACGCCATTGTTGTGGTGGAAAACGTTGAGCGGGTGATGTCCGAAGAGGGATTAAGCCCGCTTGAAGCGACTCGTAAGTCGATGGATCAAATTACCGGCGCCTTGATTGGTATTGGTTTAACCCTATCTGCTGTATTCGTTCCAATGGCATTTATGTCAGGTTCTACGGGTGTGATTTATCGTCAGTTCTCAATCACGATTGTGTCTGCAATGGCGCTATCTGTATTGATTGCGATGATTTTAACCCCAGCATTATGTGCGACCATGCTTAAGCCTATTCCAAAAGGCCATACTCACATTAAAACGGGTTTCTTTGGTTGGTTTAACCGAAGCTTTGACAAGCTAACATCGCGTTATGAAGCGAGTGTTGCTGCTATCTTGAAGCGCACGGTTCGTATGATGGGGGTTTATCTTGTATTGGTGATTGCTACTGGCTGGATTTTCATGCGCATGCCAACGGCATTCTTACCAGATGAAGACCAAGGTATCTTATTTACTCAAACTATTTTGCCGACTAACTCAACACAAGAAAGCACCATTAAAGTGCTGGAAGAAGTGAGTGACTATTACCTTAATGAAGAAGGTGACACTGTTAAATCTGTATTCAGTGTTGCGGGCTTCAGTTTCGCAGGTTCTGGTCAGAATATGGGTATTTCATTCGTTGGTCTAGAAGATTGGGCTGACCGTACTGAACCAGGCCAAGATGTTCAATCATTGTCAAATCGTGCAATGGGTCGCTTCATGCAAATTAAAGAAGCCTTCATATTTGCATTTGTACCGCCAGCGGTAATTGAGCTAGGTACCTCGAATGGTTTCGATATGTACCTGCAAGATCGTAGTGGTATGGGCCATGAAGCCTTGATTGATGCTCGTAATCAGTTATTAGGTATGGCTGCACAAAACCCTAACCTAGTTGGTGTTCGTCCTAATGGACAAGAAGATGCACCAATGTACGAGATCCATGTTGACCAAGCTAAAATTCGTGCTTTAGGTGTTGATATTGATAACGTCAACAGCGTACTGGCTACCGCTTATGGTGGGTCATATGTGAATGACTTTATTGACCGTGGTCGTGTGAAGAAAGTATATGTTCAGGGTGAAGCTGAATACCGTATGCAACCAAGCGACTTAGACACGTGGTATGTACGAAATGCTGAAGGTGAAATGGTACCATTCTCTGCCTTTACAACAGGTACATGGGAATTTGGTTCACCACAGCTACAACGCTTTAATGGCTTACCTGCAATCAATATCCAAGGTGCGACAATGCCTGGCTATAGTACAGGTGATGCAATGCTAGATTTCGAAGAAATGGTGAAGCAATTACCACCAGGATTCGGTATCGAATGGAACGGTTTATCATACGAAGAAAGATTATCAGGTAACCAAGCGCCAGCGCTCTATGCCTTATCTATCTTAGTTGTATTCTTAGTACTTGCAGCGCTATATGAAAGTTGGTCTGTACCATTTGCGGTTATTCTAGTCGTACCGTTAGGTGTGATTGGTGCACTGCTTGCGATGAATGGCCGTGGTTTACCTAATGACGTATTCTTCCAAGTAGGCTTATTGACGACGGTGGGGCTTGCGACCAAGAATGCGATCTTAATTGTAGAATTCGCTAAAGAATTCTACGAAAAAGGTGCTGGCTTGATTGAAGCAACACTGCATGCGGTGCGTGTACGTTTACGTCCAATCCTAATGACTTCGTTAGCGTTTGGTTTAGGTGTTGTGCCACTTGCTATCAGTACCGGCGTAGGTTCAGGTAGTAAGAATGCACTGGGTACAGGTGTACTTGGTGGCATGATGAGCTCAACCTTTATTGGTATCTTCTTAATTCCACTATTCTTCGTTGTGGTAGAGAAAATATTCAGTAAGAAAGAGCGCAAAGGTTACAAGCCGCCAGAAGCGGAAGCACAAACTGAAACATCAGATAAGAGTTAATAAACCCTCTTAACTGGTTCATACTAAAAGCCTGCATCAAGCAGGCTTTTTTATGTCCGAACATAAAATATAGCGATACATTGAGCCGCATTGATCTTTAGCATGGGCTATAAACGTAGTTATCAACAGCGAGTCGTTAATTGATAGAAGTGGCCAATACGAGCAATTGATGCAAGTCGTCATTTTTATGAGGGTTAACTGAATAGACATCGGCATATAGGGACAGTAAAGATATGACAAACACACAGCCTGTTAAGTTAATGGTCTTTAGTTTTATGCTGATAGCTGCAATAACAGTATCGAATCAAGTTAACGCCGCGCCGTCGTTAACACACATGGTACAAAACGAACTGGGTGAGCAAGTCAGTTTGAATGAGTTTGAAGGTAAAGTTGTTTATGTGGATTTTTGGTCTTCATGGTGCGGACCTTGCCGTAAGTCGTTTCCGTGGATGAATCAAATGCATGCTAAATATCAACAGCAAGGGTTAGCTGTAGTGGCAATTAATTTAGATGTTGAATTGTCGTTAGCACAGCAGTTTTTACAAGACTTTCCTGCTGAGTTTACCGTTCGTTACGATCCAGATAGTGAGGTCGCAAGGCTATTTGCACTTAAAGGTATGCCAAGCAGTTTTATCTTCAATCGCCAAGGTGAGTTAGTGCAGCAGCATACAGGGTTTAACTTGGATAAACTCGAGCAATATGAACAAGAATTGGTTGAGCTTTTACAACCTAAATAGCTTATAAAGCGATGAGCGAACATAAAAAAACCAGTAACACGAAATATGCTACTGGTTTTTATTTATTAGCTTAACCTATGTCATTACGGCGTGTAGTAAGTCGCTGCACCTGGGCCTACCGGGAAGCCAAGTACGAACACCCAAAGGAAGAAGAACAAGGTCCAACCGATAAAGAACACGATTGAGTATGGCAACATGGTTGCGATGAGTGTGCCGATACCTAAATCCTTCTTATAACGACTCGCTACTGCAAGGATAAGCCCGAAGTAACTCATCATTGGGGTAATCAAGTTCGTGACTGAGTCGCCGATTCGGTATGCCGCTTGAATGGTTTCTGGTGCGTAACCTACCAACATCAGCATAGGAACAAAAATCGGCGCTGTCACAGCCCATTGGGCAGAAGCACTACCTAGCATTAAGTTAATCACGCCACACAGCATAATAAATAACACAAACACTAAAGGCCCTGTTAAGCCGATACTGCTTAGTGCATCCGCGCCTGTCACGGCAAGCACAGCGCCTAAGTTCGTCCACTTAAAGAAAGCAACAAACTGCGAGGCGAAGAACACAAGAACAATATACATGCCCATGGTGCTCATACTGTGTGACATTGCATTAATCACGTCAGTATCTTTCTTCATTGTGCCGACGACTTTACCGTACACCAAGCCTGGTATTGCAAAACCAATAAAGATGAAAGCGACAATCCCTTTTAAGAAAGGCGAACCAGCAACTAAGCCAGTTTCAGGGTTACGTAAAGCCCCCCAGTCAGGCAAGATAGTGAGCGCTAATAATGCTGAGAAAACCAATACAGAAAGTCCCGCCATTTTTAACGCATATTTTTCAGTTTGAGTGACTTTATCCATCTGCTGTTCAGATAGATCATCTGCAGCCTCAGAGACATCGTATTTGCCTAACTTAGGCTCAACGATTTTTTCAGTCACGATGGCGCCTAGCCCAGTGATTAAGAAGGTCGATACAAACATGAAGTACCAGTTCACTTCAGGGCCGACGATATAGTCAGGATCAATCATTTGCGCAGCAGCTTCAGTAATCCCTGATAGTAAAGGATCAACCGTGCCTAATAATAAGTTAGCGCTGTAACCGCCTGATACCCCAGCAAAGGCTGCTGCTAAACCAGCTAAAGGGTGACGCCCAAGCGAGTGAAATATCATGGCTGCCATTGGAATTAGTACCACATATCCCAACTCTGAGGCCGTGTTAGATACGATACCGGCAAACACAATGGTTAAGGTGACAAGGCGTTTTGATGCCCCCATGACCAATAAACGCATTGCTGCAGAAAAGTAGACCTGAACGTTCGGCAATCCCCACACCCAGTAGTGCGACTAACACTGTGCCTAATGGAGTAAATCCGGTGAAGTTGGTTACCAAGTTTGAGACGATCATTCTCAAACCTTCAGCATTCATTAGGCTGACAACGTGAATGAGTCCGTCTTCACTTCGGCCTGAACTGTCTATTGGCCTAGGGTCTGCAACGGTGAGTTCGAAGTAACCTGCTATGCCACTGAGTGCGATCACCGCTAAACAGAACATGGCAAATAAGGTGATTGGATGCGGTAATAAATTACCTAAACGTTCAACAATATTAAGAAATTTTACGAAAGCCCCACTTGAAGCGAGATCTTGTGGCGTGTTGCTTGGTGGCGCCCCGTTGTTAGGCGGCGTGGTATTTGATGGAGTAACGGACATGATCTTCCCTTTAGCTTGGCTTATTTATTATGAGTTTGAGATTTTGCCAACTTACAGACTAGCTGATAAATTTTAAATTAAGCTTAAATTAACGATGAAACAGTTGATAAATAATACTTAACAACAGTTATTCAATCAACGCAACGTAATGACAACTCATTTTAATTGAAATTGGTATTTAAACCATGATTTTTTTGTAAGAGGGTATAAAAAACACCCACTGCTGTTTTTGGTTAGCTTTATGTTTTTAAATAATAAAAAAACAAACGATATTTTTTGTTCATGATTTTATTGCTTAATCAGTATTTCGTCGTAGCTATTTGTAAAGCATTCATTTTGTAAGGTTTTAACCCTTATTTTTGTCAGGTTTTAGCCAAGGTTGTGAAAAAATGACTAATAAAAAAACACCTTCATTGTATTACTAAGATGAACTTTGTACTGAAATATGGCTATTATGGGGAAGTGATAGCAGTAAGCCTTACGCTTTAGTGGGGCGATTCGATATTAAAAAGTGGCAAGAAATTCACTGCTTAAACAAACTAAAATAATGTGTTTTATTAGATAATTATAAGAAAATGAATAAAATTGTGTGTGTAATTTACAAGGCTGTTGTGACATATGCCATTGCTGCGTTGTGTGGTAGTGCACTGGCAGATCCTAACAGTGCCTATCTTCCAGAATCTAAGGCTGTGATAAAAGCCAAAGTGTCAATGCAAGCTAACGATGCCAATGATGAAGTCATTACATTAAAACCGCAAAAAACGCTTTCGCCTTCAGTTGTGGATAACACAGATATTGTTGCTGATATCCAAGATCAAGCTATCGTCAAAACCAAAACCAAAACCAAAACCAAAACCAAAACCAAAGCACAAAAACAATTACAACCATCCCTAGCTCAACATAAGCCGACTCGGGTGTCAGTGCCTCAAGTTGCATTAAGCAATCAAGATAAACCTAAGTCACGACAAGTTTTGTTAGCGCCCATTGTGGTGCTGCCAGCAGAAGATGATAATCAAGATGTTGAAAGCCGCTTATACTTAAAACCTAAAAAGCAGCAAGTGCTCCATCCGGCAGTTGTGGCACTGCCTGATGAATCACCTAAACCTATGCTAGTGCTGCAACCTAAAGTTATCACCCAACCAGCGGTGGTCGTTGCTCCATCTTCGTCCAGTAAATCCGTGAGCAAGCCTAAGTGGGTTAAGCCATCAAAAACCGCTTCTTTTTCCGATCAAAGCCTCAATACCGGTAATAAACCCAAACGTAAAATCTACCAATATGAGCTGGGTGGGATTACGACTTTCTCAAATATTGTGCCTGACTCAGCGGACTTTGAAGTCTTACTTTACGACTGTTTTGCTTGCCAAGTGAACTCACAAGTTGATTGGCATCGTATTCCCTTATTCGCTTCTAAACACAGCGACTTTGTCAGCGATGCTGCCGAGCAGTTTGACTTGGATCCTGCTTTGATACGGGCAGTGATCCATGCGGAATCTGCATTTAATGCCAAAGCGCGCTCAAAAGTGGGGGCGATAGGGTTAATGCAATTGATGCCAGCAACGGCAAAAGAGTTAGGTGTCAGTGATGCCTATGATATTAAACAAAATATTTGGGGAGGCAGTCAGTATTTAGCGTATTTACTTAAACGCTTCGATAACGATATTGATTTAGCCTGTGCTGCCTATAATGCTGGACCGACAACAGTGACGAAATACCAAGGAATACCGCCTTATCCTGAAACCCAAGCCTATGTAGAGCGAGTCAAAATACTCTTAAAACGTTACCGCACTGCACTGCAAAGTTAGAGGAAACTATGAAAAAAACATTACAATTAACCCCTATGGCCGCTGCATTGTCTGGGCTCATATCATTATTCAGTTTAGGCGCGAGCGCTACGCCAGCGCCTTCGCAAGAAGACTTACGTTTATATGATATTGCTGAGGCGCCGCAGGCAAGCAGATTGCATAACGATGTCGCTAAGCTAGTCAGCTTCGGTACTCGACATACTTTATCTGAAACCGAATCTGATACTCGTGGGATTGGTGCTGCAAGGCGTTGGATTAAATCTGAGTTTGAGCGAATTTCTGCAGACTGTGGCGGTTGTCTTGAAGTCGTTATGGTAGGGGAAACCGTATCTGGAAAACGGATTCCCGAACCGACCGAAGTGGTCAATGTATTTGCTATTCAACGTGGCAAAACTGACCCTAATCGAGTCGTCATGATGAGTGGCGATATTGATTCGAGGGTAACCGATCCGATGAACTCTACCTCAGACTCTCCTGGGGCAAATGATAATGCTTCAGGCGTTGCTGGTGCACTAGAAGCAGCTCGAGTGTTATCAAAGTATCAGTTTAACGGCACCATTGTTTATGCAGCACTGTCTGGTGAAGAGCAAGGTCTATATGGCGGTGATGTGTTAATCAATTATGCCAATAAGCATGACTGGCAAATTCAGGCTGTTTTGAATAACGACATGATTGGTAATATTGCTGGTATTAACGGGGTGATAAACAATTCAACGGTAAGGGTTTTTTCGGAAGGCGTCAGAATTGCTGAAACGAAAGAAGAAGCCAAAGAGCGTTATTTCAGCGGCGGAGAGAATGATTCTGCGTCGCGCAATTTAGCTCGAAATATTAAAGCCCTAGTTGATCAATACATGACAAATTTAGATGTTATGTTGGTATACCGTCTTGACCGCTTTGGTCGCGGTGGACACCATTTACCGTTTAATAAAGCAGGCTTACCCGCTGTACGTGTAATGGAAACTAACGAACATTATGATCGCCAACATCAAGATTTACGCACCGAAAATGGCATTGAATACGGTGATGTGATTGAAGGTGTCGACTTTGATTTTAATGCCAAACTGACCGGATTGAATGCCATTAGTCTAGCCTCTATGGCATGGGCGCCAGCGCCGCCAACAAAGGTGAGTATTAAGGGGCAAGTCTCGGCGAATACGACCCTAAGCTGGGCAAGTGCGGATGATGATACCATTGCGGGATACCGTGTTTTTTGGCGCCTTACCACAGAGCCTGAATGGACTCATAGTCGCTATGTGGGAGACGTTAATGAATTTTTTTAAAAAACATGGTCATAGATAACTACCTATACGGTGTTGCAGCTGTGGGTAAAAATGGTAATAGCAGTCCAGTCGTGTTTCCGGGGGCTGCAGGTGCCTATTTTGATTAGTGTGACATGAGCTTGTTAATGTAAATGGAGAGATAGATGCGGAAAAGGATGCTGTTTATATGTCTACTAATGCCAATGATGATGACAGGATGTTCGTCTCGTTCTGCGTCAAATGCTGGTTGTGACTTTGTCACTGGAGCATACGGGAATGCTAAAGACAGAGAGGAGAGGGAATCGCGATCTCACCGTGTGTCTTCTAGTGATAACAATAAACAAGATGCGGCAGTCGGCCTTTTTAGTGCCATGTTTGGTGCACTGAGCCGCGCATTGAATAATGATGAATCCAGTTGTATTTAGTGCAGGTATTTAGCTTTTGTAAGTCGCTCTTTATATAGCCGCTTTTTATATAGCAGCATAGTTTAACTGGCTCGAAGTATTAAAACCCATGTACTCTCTTTTATCACAAAGAGCGACATGGGCTTTTTTCACTAAATGAATTGACCTAAATGATTGTTTGCAGGCTCTGTTAATCTAGATTGTTTTAGTGCCCTATTCTGGTACTTCTAGCTTAACCACGGTCTTACCGCCGCTTTGCCCTAAGCATCGCTCTAAGTAATCCAAGGTTTCTTTTGCTGCAATATCTAACTGCCAAGGCGGATTAATAATCCATAATCCAGCTGCAGTCATACCAAAAGCATCGCTGTCAGGGGTAATGGATTGCTCAATTCGCAATTGATTTTTAATGCCACTATCAGCCAATATTTTTAACATGGTCTCTGTTTGCGCTCTATCCACAACAGGATACCAAAGCATGTAAACCCCAGTGGCAAAACGTTTGTGAGCCTTAATGATTGCATTGGCGACATCTTGATAGTCTGTTTTGATTTCATAACTTGGATCAATTAGCGCAACACCACGACGTTCAAGTGGCGGTACAGCCGCAATTAAGCCTTTAAGACCATCACCTTTTACAACTCGAATATGGCGGTCATTGGCAAATTGTTCATCAAGGGAAGCGAAGTCAGTACCGTGTAGCTCATGTAATACCATGCGGTCTTTTTCGCGCATATTCATGTCAACAAATGCTGGTGAGCCAGGGTAAAAAGCCAGTTCTTCTTCACCTTGATTAAAATGTTTTACATCATCAACATATTGCTGCAAAGGCTCAGGTAAGTCGTCTTTGCCCCACAGTTTGGCGACACCGTCTAAATACTCGCCCGTTTTTTTGAAAACTCGTCGGTAAGTGCATAGCCGCCAGCACCCGCATGGCTATCAATGTAAGCCATAGGCTTATGTTTTTTGTGCATAAGTTTAAGTACTTGCAGCAACATTGTGTGCTTGAGTACATCAGCATAATTGCCAGCATGGTAACCGTGACGGTAACTTAACATGAGAATGTCCGAATATGAGTAAGCAGTAAAACTGCAAGATGGACACATTATAGGGGCTAAGTCATAGCAGGTATAGGTATTCACTGTTGCAGGCTTTTGGCATAATAGGCTTGAGTCTCATAAATACTGGAAATACTTTTGCACATACCAATGTTTTTTAATCAGCAATATCCGTCACTGGTCGATATTAGTGAACGTTGGGGATTGGAGTGGGATAAAGCCGCGCTATTTGAACTGCGCTTTGAACACAACACCTTAAGTTTGCATAAACGTGATGAGCCAAAGCTAGATGGTATTAGTGTAGATTTTGTTTCTGGTGCCGTCGCACACCGTCGTAAATTTGGTGGTGGCCGTGGGCAAACGATTGCTAAAGCTGTGGGTTTAAAGCAAGGGATTAGTCCCACAGTGGTCGATGGTACGGCGGGCTTAGGTCGTGATGCATTTGTATTGGCAAGCTTAGGCTGTAAAGTCATCATGGTTGAGCGTCATCCTGTGGTGGCTGCTTTACTTGAAGATGGCCTGCGCCGCGCTTATGAAGACGCTGAAATCGGTGATTGGATGTGCGAGCGTATGAGTTTATTCCATGGTTCAAGTATCGAAGCTTTGACCGATGCTGCTGAGCAATCAGGCGATGAAATTGATGTAGTTTATCTTGATCCTATGTACCCGCACCGTGAAAAATCCGCATTAGTGAAAAAAGAAATGCGCGTGTTTCAAACGCTTGTTGGTGCAGATTTAGATGCCGATGGATTATTAAAACCTGCCCAAGCATTAGCGACAAAGCGTGTGGTGGTTAAACGCCCTGATTATGCAGAAGATTTAGATGGGGTAAAACCTAGCATGGTATTAGCGCAGAAGAAAAACCGTTTTGATGTTTATGTAAAAGCGGCAATGAAGTAAGCATGTCTTTATTAATGGGTTAGTCGATTCGCAATAAAAAACCGTCAGGATCTTTAACGAGTTTATTAACACTATTACTTTGCCGTTCTTCAATTCCTTTTAAAGTGAGTCCTGCAAAACCGCTGTGGGTCGATGTATGGTAACTAAAGTCCTCATCCTCAGCGGTGCCGTCAAATTGCTGCAGTTCCAATATTGTTTCTGGGTATTGCCATAATAATTCCACAATTTCGGCATTCATTGATTTGCTGACTGATTGGCTGGTTGAATTAATTGCAGCTTGTAAATCGGCAAAGGCTTGTGTGTGTTTATCAGCCAGAAAGTATAAGCTCATGTTGCGCTCGTCTGAGCGGAAAGTATGTACTAGCTCTAATCCCAACTCTTGGTAAAACGACAGGCTTAATGCAATGTCTTTGACTCTTAAGGTCGATAGATTGAAGTGCGCGGTGCTGCCTAATGGGTAGTTTGGTGCTTGCTTTATTAATGAGCTTTGGCTGTTTTTAAGCAAATGTGTTTGGATTAACTCAATGCTATAGCCGTCAGGATCTTCAAGGTGACATAAGTACGCGAGATCAGGGATTTCTAAGCAAGGCGTAGTGGTAATGCCATTATCGATGAGGTTTTGACGTGCTGTTTTTAAGTGGCCTACCGCAATTGAAAATTTCCAATAGCCATCCACTCGACTTGGCTGCTTAGCAATACTAAAGACGCGCTGAGGATCATGTATTAATTCAAGTTGCGCATGGTTCGCAGCGTTGGGAAACTGCAATAAGTAATGACTGCGGCTGCCAATTTGATCCTGCTTTACCAGCTGCATTCCCAACTGTTGCAGATAAAACGCCAAAGATTGTTCAGGGTTACTGATATATAAACTGTGGTGGCTTATCTGCATGTTTAATTCCTTTTAGTAATTTTTTAACGCTCACCCTGTACTTCAAATTCGTCACTAGCAAGTCTGGCTTTACCGTCAGCATCAACGACCCATAGCTCACGATGTACCACGCCAAAGGCTTTATTCATGGTCCAGTGTGAAGTCAGAATATAACCATTGTCTCCTTCAGCTTCCCAAGTTACCTGAGTGTAGTCAACATCCTTAAAGCCTTGATCCATAATCCCTTGCCAAAACGCTTCAATGGCTTCACGGCCTTCAAATATGCCAAATGGACGAGCTGTCATCACGCAATCTTGTTGATATTGTGCAGCGCAGCCTTTGGCATCTTGATTATTAAAAGCGCTTTTCCAAGCAGCAATGCCATTTTTACATGCGGTTAATACTGGGTTTTCTGTAGTGGTTGATTGAGTCATTTTTAATCCTTAAGTGAGTGATGAACGCATCGAATAAGACTGATATTAGTCATGTCACTACTTCGGAAAAACAGCTATATTTACAATCACTGTTTAATAAAACTAAACAATAATAATGAATCGATTACGTCAAATGGCCGTGTTTGCCCATATTGTTGAGTCTGGCTCAATTACTGGCGCAGCTGACTCGCTTGAACTGTCAAAGTCAGTGATCAGTCAGCACTTAAAAGCACTAGAAACAGAGCTTGATGTGGTGCTGTTAAAGCGAACAACGCGCAGGCAGTCTTTGACTTCCGCAGGTGAGCAGTTTTATCAGCAATGTAAATTGCTCAATAAAATTGCCAGTGATGCTTGGTTTGAAGTTGAGCAAACTAAAGTCCTGCCTCAAGGGCGAGTACGTATTACCGCACCAAATGCATTGATGGAAACTTTAGTGACACCAGCAATTAGTGGCTTACTCAAGCAGTATCCATTACTTGAGCCGGAGCTGATTAGCCATGATCAGCATTTAGATTTGCTCAATGAAGATATTGATTTAGCCATTCGAGTGGGGCAATCTGAGCAGAATATGTTGATGCAAAAACGCATTGGCTCTTTTCGTGATGTGCTAGTGGGCCATAAGTCGATAGTAGATAATGGTGACATTCATGATTTGCCTTATATCGCCAATACTTGGCAGGGCAAACATATCACTCATCAGTTTGAATCAAAACAAGCATCAGCTATTCAATACACAGCCACAGCGCACTGCATGGCTAACTCCTTTCACACCTGTTTGGCGCTCATTCAGTCAGGCTGCGGTATTGGTATCGTGCCGGATTTTTACTTGCCTAAGTTGAGCGGTGAAATTAACCCTGCTGTTCCTCTGCATCGTCTGCCAGTCAATCACATTTATGGCTTACACCCTTATGGCCAAAAAGCCCCTCTTAATGTTAAAGCCTGCTTAGATGCTATTGCCAGTATGTTCTAACAGTGGTGATGGCGACGTATAAGAGTGCGGTTTTTCATTTTACTCAAGCGATTTTTCTTGAGTTTAGGAGCAAGCTTGTTATTGGTTCTGACTGGCGCTTGAGAATGTAAGCAAGTATGTCTTAACTTTATTCTTCGCCCTTGATATAAATTGTGTCACAGAAATAAAATGGAAAACTATTTAAGTTATTGTTTTTATGAAGCTAATTTTAAATGTTGAACTTCATGTAAGCGTGATACTACACAAAGAAATTCGAGTTTTTTTGACAAATTAGAAAGATAAAGTTGATGTTTTGTAAAGCCGTGCGAAGTTGGCATATAAGAGTGTGAATTTTCGGTGCAAATCTCTAGAATTATTAACATAAAAATAATGACATCTTGGGATCTAGGTAGATGAACAAACACCTCACTATAGCGATGATCGCCATGTCGTTGAGTGTATTAGCGGGTTGCACAAGTAACACATATTTGGACTAGAAGCAGGTTACGCCTGAATTACCGCCAACTTGGTATACCAGTGCACAAGCATTATAAGAAAACCAACCTTGGGTAGAGGCTATTGCAACTGAGCAATTGCTGGAGCTGGCGAGTATTACGCTGAATCAGTGACTTATCGTGCTGAAATTGGCCGAAGTTCCGTCCCTATTGATGTGCAGTTAAGTGCTAATTCGTTGGATACACTGCGAGAGATTGCCGATCAAGTTAAAGTCCATTTAGCAACCTATCCAACCGTGTTTGATATCTCTGATAGTTTATCTAACGGTAAAGAAGAGCTGCTGATTGAACTTACAGAACAAGGCAAAGCCTTAGGGTTAACTCGTGAGGAGGTCACTAACCAAATCCGCAGTTTCTACTTTGGCTCACAAGTACAGCGTATTCAACGTGGGCGTGATGATATTCGTGTCATGGTGCGTTTGCCGCTGAATGAGCGACAGTCATTAGCTGATTTAGAGAAAGTCTTGATCAGTACCAGCCAAGGGACGCAAGTGCCACTTGGCCATGTGGCTAAAATGACTTCAGGCAAAAGTCCGTCGACCATTAAACGCATCGATAGATATCGAGTACTTAATGTCACCGCCGATGTGGATAAAGACAACTCCAATATGACCGTGCTGCAAGCCGACCTTAAAATCTATCTTGATGGGTTAGTGGCGCAATACCCAGGTGTGCGTCATTCGCTGGAAGGTGAAGCCAGAGAGCAAAGTGAAAGCTTTGGTTCGCTTCAATGGGGCTTAATATTCGTATGCTTCATGATCTATAGCTTATTGGCGATTCCGTTTAAGTCATATATTCAGCCATTTATTGTGATGAGTGTGATCCCTTTTGGCTTAATCGGAGCTGTCATGGGGCACTGGATTATGGGTTCAGCATTGACCATATTCAGTATTTTAGGCATGTTAGCGCTGGTGGGCGTTGTGGTAAATGACTCACTGGTATTGGTTGATTTTATTAATAAAAAACGTGCAGAAGGTGTTGAGCTGGTGGAAGCTGTTCTGACTGCTGGAGCTAAGCGATTTAGACCCGTTATGCTAACGAGTTTAACCACCTTTATTGGTTTAATGCCGCTACTGTTAGAGCAATCAACCCAAGCGCAGTTCTTAATCCCAATGGCGATATCGCTTGGTTTTGGTATTATTTTCGCGACTTTCATTACCCTTATTATGGTGCCAGTAAACTACATGGTCGTTGAGCGCATTAAAGGGGTAAAAGTGGATGAAGCTGAATTTGATAAGGACTTTGGTGATACGTTTAATGTGGGAGTGAATAACCCCTTAAACGCTAACTAGTCACTGCAAGGATCATAACTCATTATTGAGGTTTAATGAGAGATCATTAAACCTCTTTTTTTGCTGGTTAAATTCTATTATTAGCACTTACCGCCACAATCTTTACCGGTTTTACGGGTGTAAGAAACGAGATTACCTTTGGCATCAAGGTGAAAATCACAACATTGATTAAATAAGCTGTATAAAGATTGGCGGCTTTTTTGCACTCGCGATTTTAAGGTCGAATACTTAATATCTTGCTGCTCAGCATAGGCTTTTTGGGCGACACCATTGAGCTCAACTGCGGTCAATAACGCCGCTTCTTCTGGTGGCAGACCATTAATAAATGGCGTAATACAATCAGTCATTTGTTCAAAAATATCTTCGCTTTCTTCTAAAGCCCAGTCATGTTGATCTTGTAATTCGCTTGTTTGGTTTCTAGCACGCTTGCGATAAAAATCGATGATGGTGTGATTAGCAATTTGGAATAACCAAGACTTTAGCTTTTTGGTATCTTGGATTTTTTCTAAGCTGTTATAACTTTTGATTAAGATCTCTTGCAGCAAGTCATCAACATCAGCATGATTGGAGACATTTTTAGTCAAAAACGCCTTAAGGCTAGTGCGATATTCAGCCCAAATAGTTTCAATGCTGATAGCGGTTGATGTTGTCATATAAGTTCCTGTAAAGCGCATTTATTGGAAACGCAAAAACTGATCTAAGCAGAGCTTAAATCAGTTTTATGGGTATTTACCTGTTGAGTATAATAGATAACAAGCCCTAGTTAACTAATGCGGTTAGCTAATTTGCTAGCTTGATTTTTATCCGCAGCAGTTAGCGCTGCCGCAAGCATCAGTTGGTTGAATATCTTTACCTTCAGCTAAAAACGTATTGGTTAAGTAAAAGTCAGCAAACTTTTCAGTAAAGTCATTAGCAACTGTTTTCTCAATTAATCCCGATGCCATAACAGCTTGTTGCCATGCCTGTACTTTAGGCAGTCCGCAAAGCATATCCTGCCCCGTTTTTTGCTTGACGATATTGGCGCGATGTAACAGCGGCAGCCAAGCAATATCAACATTGCTGAGTTCATCTGACTTAAAGAAGCGCGTATGACCGGAAAGCTGATTTTCCATCTTGTGGAATGCTTTGTATAGCTTGGCTAAACGTTCTTCGAATGTCGTTTGGTTTTTGCTACTCATAGTGCCACATTGCGCTAAATAGTGTTTAGCCCCCAAGTAACTCCATGCTCGGTCTAATGCGCGCTGCTCATTGGTAACGTTTTGCTCAAGCGGACCATATTCATCTTCGATGTATTCAATGATCGCATCAGACTCAAACAGGGCGGTGCCGTTGTCTGTCACCATCACTGGTACTTGGCCGTTGGGTGAGATATCTAAAAACCATTGTGGTTTATCACTCAAGCTAATGTATTCGATTTCATAAGCGATATTTTTAGCCGCTAATGCAGCTGTAACACGTTGAACAAAAGGGCAAATTTTGAAGCTGATAATTTTAATCATAACTGACACCTGATAAATATAAAGGTTATTAATACTGATAAGACGAAGTCATAATTAAAAAGACGAAAATTTTATTTTTTTAGGACATATTTACTTTCATGGTGCTTACATTAACACGCTGGCCATCGCCAATAGAATAAACAGGCTGGCTGTTATTTTACGAATTAATGCCAATGGCAACTTATCAGCTGATAGCTTTCCAATTATCACTACGGGGACATTAGCGAGCAACATGCCGATAGTGGTACCTATTACCACCATGGCTAACACATCAGCATATTGAGCGCCAAGAATGGAGGTGGCTATTTGGGTTTTATCGCCTATTTCGGCAATGAAAAAGGCAATAAAGCTGGCAACAAAGGGCCCTCTGTTGGAAATTTTTTCATCATCATCGAGCTTATCAGGAACCAGTATCCATGCTGCCATGGCTAAAAAGCTGATTGCGAGTACCCAAGTTAATAGCTGAGGAGAAAGGTAGTCGGCGATGACGACACCTAAATATGCAGCTAAAGCATGATTTGCAATAGTGGCTAAAAATATCGCTGCAATTATAGGGATAGGTTTACGGTACCGACTGGCAAGCAGTAATGATAATAGTTGAGTCTTATCACCAATTTCGGCTAATGCGACTGTGGTAATTGATATGGCAAGTACGCTCAAGAGGCTCTCTTTTAGAGGTGGGGAAAATTAACAACCAAGACAACACTCGCTCCCCCACCTCGGGTTGCGATTGTTGTCTATGGTCTCACTCAGCTCTGTGGTGACAAAGCCTTGAACGCCATGATGATTTTGCATCAATGATGTTGACGAACAAACCAACTTATTTAAAGGCTGTTTAAATGAGTGGCAAGTTACTCCCCAAAGACAGCGGCATTGTAAAGATTGTCAGCGTTCTTTTCAAGTTAGCGTTTGCTAAATAACGGCCGAAGTCGCGCCATTATTGGCTTTATCAACTCGGTAGCTTTCTACGTTATGTTATCTATGTCATTGGTTTAAAAGGATGGTGTTGAAATAGTTTGATAATCAAGTTAAATTCTAAAGAATACTTTGATTGTCAAACTATAGGTGCCAGCGTGCGATTTACTACAGAACATCAACATGACTTTTGTGCCCAACAAAGTTCCGGTGAAAAGAGAACCCTCTACGTATTGATATTGACTGTGACGGCGATGGTGGTTGAGATCATTGCTGGCACAGTATACGGCTCTATGGCTTTGTTAGCTGACGGTTGGCATATGGGCACCCATGCCGCCGCTTTTTGCATTACATTGTTTGCTTACCGTTATGCTAGGAAACATGCCAATTCTGATAAGTTTTCATTTGGGGCAGGTAAGGTGAGTGTTTTAGGCGGGTACACCAGTGCGATTGTACTTGGTGTGGTGGCACTATTAATGATGGTGGAATCAATTAATCGTTTATTTAACCCACATGATATTCATTTTAATGAAGCTATTATGGTGGCTTTTATTGGTTTAGCGGTTAATGTGGCAAGTATTTTTTTGTTAGGTGATCATCACCATCATGATCATTCGCACGGCCATTCTCACGGTCATTCTCATGCCCATGACCACACATCACATTCTCATTCTCATGAGCACCATCATGAACAGCATGCACACGGTCATCATCACGCATCAGGTGAAAAACACCATGACCATAATCTACGGGCGGCTTACATGCATGTGTTAGCAGATGCATTAACCTCTGTTTTAGCGATAGTAGCGCTGGTGTTCGGTAAGTTTTATGGTTGGCATTGGCTTGATGCCGTGATGGGGATGGTGGGTGCAATTGTGATTACTAAATGGACGCTAGGATTAATGAAGCAAACCAGTCCTGTGTTATTAGATGAGAGTATTGATGCTGAATATAAACAGCAAATTGAACAGGCATTAGCCCCTTATGCTGATGTCAAAGACATGCATGTTTGGAAGGTCAGTGGCCACCATTATTCGGCGGCGATAACATTAGTTGCTAAACAAACAACTTATTCTTTGCATGAATATAAGACCTTATTAAATCAGTTTGATAAAATCCATCACCTGACACTTGAAGTACACCCTATGAGATAAGCGATGCCAAATACTGAACTGCTAAATCAAACCATTACTGAATTTTATGACAAGATGTCCTCTTGGGAGCAATCGGTTGTAAAAGAGACTGGCTACAGTTTAGCTCAGACTCACACTATAGAAGTGTTGGGAAACTTTGGCGCGTTAAGAATGAATGCATTAGCGCAAAAACTGGGGATCACCACAGGTACGTTAACTGTACAAGTCGATAAATTAGTGAAGCTTGGGCTGATGGTACGTTGTGCTGATCCTAAAGATGGTCGAGCCACATTATTGAACTTAACCGAGGACGGCCTGGCAATTCATCGCCAGCACCATCAGCTACATGTCGAGTTAATGCAAGATTTAACCTTAGAGATGTCTCCATCAGAGGCTGAAATTTTGATATCTGCTATGCAAAAAATGAATAAATTATTTTAAAACTGTTAACTAGGCACTTTGTTACCAATGTAACTAAAGGTAACATTATCCCCATACAATCAATGCTTTAATATAGACGTATTATCATGTTACCCTGCTGGCAAGCATAATACGAAAGGATGATAAAATTGGGGCGGTATATGGATGTATTGTTATCAAGAGGGTGGATCTTCTGTTTATGCGGATGCCTTCTGATGTTCACTACTGAAGGATTAGCAAACCCCACACTTAATCAGTTAGAAACTGATGTTTATGCCGTTACTCCCGCCGAAGCAATTAACTTGCTGGATCAGTTTGATCTGAACAATCATGATTTTACACCTGAAGAGCAGGCCAAAGTGTACTTTCTGTATGGACAGATACACGAAAAGCTACGCCAGCTCGACCTCGCCATCAGTAGTTATGATAAAGGTATTGCCCTAGTAAAATACCTCTCGATCAGTGAGGTGTTAATCGACAGCCATTTAGAGCGTTCATTTGCTTGGTATCTTAAAGCGAATGACCCCGCAAGCTATTGTCCTGATAGACACCAAGCACTCGAATATGCCCGTAACTATGACAATGCAGAATTATTAGCTAAGGCGATGACACAAACTGCCTTTTGCTTTATTGAACCAGACAATGTCTATAAGGGCATAGACTTATTAGATGAAGCATTGCTGATTGTGGATAGAAGTGACAATTTGAATGTCAATCGTAAGGCAATGATATATAACGCCACAGGCAGCTTATATCGTCGTGTAGGCTTACACCAACGCGGCTACGAAAACTTTCAAAAAGCGTATGAAACTTGGAAAACCATTAATGATATTGAAGACATGTTCAATATGCAGCACAACATGGTGAGCCAAGCGATTAAGCTAGGTGACTGGGATAAAGCCGAAGATAATATTCAGCAGCAATTTGAACTTGCTCGTCAGGCCACAAAGCCAAATGATCTGTTATTTTTCTCCCATCTTAATGCTGGCAGAGTGGCGCTAAGAACCTTTGATTTTAATCAAGCGGTATTGCATCTCGAAAAAGCCATATCGTTAAAAGACACCACTAAAGAGCAGTATTTTGTCACAAGTGGGTATTTGTATCTGGCGATTGCGTATGTTCGTAGTGGTAACCTACCTCGCGCTGCGGAAATGGCACAGATATTTAGGCAAAATAAAAACTTCCCTGCCAACATGAAAGCCATGTTTTTAAAAGCGGATGCGATTATCGCCCTTGCGGCAGGCGAGTCGAATAAAGCTGCTAACTTGTTTTTGGAAGTTATTGATGTTGAGAGGGAAGATAATCAAAGCATTATCGATAATAAGGTACTGACAACGTCACTTGATCATAATATAAAACTAGCGAGTTTTGAGAATGAGTTATTAGCCAATCGCTTAGCCATTAATGAACTCAACTGGGCCGCCGTTGCTGATAAAGAACGCATTAGCGATCTAAAGCTAACCTTATTTCTGGTCTTGGCCATTGTATTGTTTAGTGTGATTTTAGTGTTATTGCATTCTCGAAAGACGTTGAAAAAACGTGCTCAAACCGATTATCTCACCGGATTATCAAACAGAGGCTATACCTTCCGAAAAGGCCAGCGCATTATAGAAAGAGCCATCAAAAAACAGCGCCCAGCCTCAGTGATAATTTTTGATATTGATAACTTTAAAGCAATTAATGATCGCTATGGGCATCATATTGGTGATTTAGCGATTAAAGCGGCAGCCAAACGTGCAAGCAGTTGGCTCAAAAAACAAGACTTAGTCGGGCGTATTGGTGGAGAGGAGTTTTTGATTGTATTAGACAACACCACGCTGGACGAAGCCTTTACCATCTCAGATAGGTTGAGAAACGGTATTGCGGCTCAATCATTTCACTTTGATGGGATTGAAGTGGAGTTTACGATTAGTTTAGGCGTCGCGACATTGAGTGCTGGTCAGCCATCAAATTTATCCGATCTTACCAAGCAAGCAGATGATGCATTATACCAAGCGAAGTTTTCTGGTAAAAATAAAGTCTACCTTGCTCCCCAATGTGCTTAAAGCTCAGTTAACGAGGCGAGAGTATATCCAACAGTGCAAAGAAATAGATAAAAAAGCAAGCAACGAAACCCTTGGAGTGGATGCAATGTTTAGTTGAGTGAAACATTCTCGTTGCCTGCCAATGTCTTTCGACGTCAGAATGATAAGTGAAAGGTCGCAAAGGCCAAACTCGCATTTGAAGGATCAGACCCTCACTTACATATCATCCATACGATTAACCGCTTGAGCTAATTGTCGATGGCGTTGATTAAGCGAATCAGTGATGTTCTGTAATTGAATCAGCAAATCTTGATTGGGGATTACGTTGGTCGTGACATTAAGCCAAACGATGATGTTTTCATGAAGCGTGTCGACGTGCTCCATCAACTCATGGGTTTTGACATTAGAGGCAACATGTATATCTTTTGTCGCACTAATAATACTTTTCTCGATATCTTCATCTATCCATGTGTTAAGCAGTGACTCTGGCATTCTCAATTTTATGTCGCGTATGTACTGGATATTTTCACGTTGTTTTTGAATTAAATAATGCAGCAACATCCGAGATCGTTCAGTTTCTGTTTCATCTAATAAGCGTTCACACGCCATCGAAATAGCTTCATAAACATCAATCAAATGATCTAATACCTCAAAAGCCTGGTTAAATCGCATGCTCACTCCTTACATAGCGGGTTTCATGAGTTCAAATAAGCCATTTCTAGGTTAAATTTCAGCCCTAATGTAATGACAGTTTATTAAGGTGTAGTCGATAGTGTGAACAATGTAAAATTGCACCTTTATAGTGCGTCGATGATGTAAAAGTCAGCACAACATTGTTTGAATCTTGAATTTTTAATCCTATTTATGATTCCGTGCATTAATAAATTAACATTTAAAATCAATGTCTAAAGTCAGTAATTAACCAATTTGGTGCATTTTATATCAAGCTGGCATGTTCCCTGTAACGTTTAATTTAATCACACAATGATTAGCGAAATGGCAGGGGAAGAAAATGACGACTCAACCGCTTATTTTTACCGATATGGATGGCACTTTACTCGACCACTATGACTATAGTTTTTCGAGTGCAATTGGCGTGATAGAGGCGTTGGTTGAAAAACAAATTCCTATTATTCCCAATACCAGTAAAACCTTTGCTGAAATGGAAAAAATTCAACAAACCATTGGTTTTAATTCTCCATTTATTTCTGAAAATGGCGCCGTGGTATATATCCCAATTGGCTACTTTGAACAACAACCTGAAGATACTGTGACCGAGGGGTATTACTGGGTTAAAGCCTTTTGTGAAACAAGGCAACATTGGCTCAGTCTATTAGATAATCAAGCAAGTGAATTTGCAGAAGACTTCATTGGCTTTTCATCACTCAGTGCTGATGAGCTATGTGAACTCACCGACTTATCCGCAGAGAAAGCAGAACTGGCCTTAGTAAGGCATTACTCAGAGCCGCTATTGTGGACGGCTGATGAAGAGCGCAAGCAACGCTTTATTGACCATATGCAGAAGCTTGGTGCCAATATGTTGCAAGGTGGTCGATTTTTGCATGTGGGCGGCCATACCGACAAAGGGTGTGCAATGAACTGGCTGGCACAGGTTTATGCTAACGCATATCAGGTAGGGGTTAACACAATAGCATTGGGCGATAGCGGAAATGATAGTGCCATGCTTGAAGCCGCCGATATTGCGATTCAAATTAAGTCACCAACCCATACTTTTCCAACAATTCAAACCAGCAATAAAACCATGCAAAGCCGCCACTACGGTCCCAAGGGCTGGGCTGAATGCTTGCAAGCGTTATTACTTGATTCTCCCACCCCAAGTTTATTTACAGCTGAGGAGGCATAACATGGCTGACTTTTATCAGAATGGCATTGTGACCACATTACATAATTTAACCCAGCGTACCCATGAGGAAATGGAAAAGGACCTCATGAAATTTGCCAAAACTCGACCACTAGGGCTAATTTTACCTTCGCTATATTCAGAGCTGGAAGGTGAAGCGTTACCCAATATCATTAATAAATTGAAAGATGTGCCGTATTTATCGGAAGTGGTAATAGGTTTAGACCGAGCTGATAAAGAGCAGTATCAGCAAGCGCTAAAATTCTTCAATCAATTACCGCAACATCACCGAGTGTTATGGAACGATGGGCCAAGATTACAAGCACTAGATGCAAAACTCAGTGCACTGGGTTTAGCGCCCAAAGAGTTAGGGAAAGGACGAAATGTTTGGTATTGCATGGGCTATATTTTAGCATCAGGCAAAACTGAGTCAGTCGCCCTGCATGACTGTGACATCGTCACCTATGAAAAGTCATTGTTAGCACGCTTACTTTATCCTGTTGCTAACCCGCAGTTTAATTATGAGTTCAGTAAAGGTTATTACGCCCGCATGTCAGACGGCAAAATTAATGGTCGTGTGTCACGTCTGCTGGTCACGCCATTGATCAAAGCGCTGCAAAGAGTCGTTGGCCATAACGATTACCTTGAATACATGGACAGCTTTCGGTACCCACTGGCAGGTGAATTCTCCTTTCGACGTGATGTGCTAAATGATTTACGTATCCCGAGTGATTGGGGCTTAGAAATTGGCGTGCTCAGTGAAATGCACCGTAACTATGCCC
Organism: Shewanella sp. ENK2; assembly: GCF_043568515.1. NCBI lineage: Bacteria > Pseudomonadati > Pseudomonadota > Gammaproteobacteria > Alteromonadales > Shewanellaceae > Shewanella > Shewanella sp. ENK2. Next base: position 2,043,884 of record NZ_CP171406.1, read on the forward strand.
ACAACCGTATTTGCCAAGTCGATATTGCCGATAATTATGATCATAAGCATCAAGATTTGTCGCTCGATAATGCCGAAGCGGGGTTATCAAAAATGTCGATAGATATTACTAAGGCGTTTTATCGCAAACTGGCTACCCAAGGTGAAACCTTCAATACAGAAGCCTTTAGAACATTAAAAGCAACCTATTATCGTATCGCCTTAGATTACGTGGAAACCTACCATAATGACGCATTGATGAACGGGTTATCAACCGATATTCATACCGAAGAAAAAGCCGTTGAAATGTTTACTCAAAACATTGTGACAGCAGGTCAGCGCTTTTTAGATAACCCAATGGAAACGCCATTCATGCCAACATGGAGCCGAGTGATCAGTGCTATGCCTGACGTACTTGAGCAACTTAAATCGGCAGTAGAAGCGGATAACGCTGAGTTTATGTAATGAATAAGGTCGATAAGGCTGGTGGGCTGCCAGTCTAATCTGATAAACGTTAGAAGATAGGCTTATGACAGAAATAGAAAGTTTAAAGCATAAACTGATTCAACAGCTTGGGTGCATTTATAAAGATGTTGAGCTAACACAAAGTTATGATGAACTTGCTGATGTGTTGGTCGATATTATGCGCATTACTCAAGGTGGCTTTACTCCTCGACCATACAGTAATCATTGGTCTGAAAAAGATGTGGTAGTGATAACCTACGGCGACAGCATTATTGCAGCAGATCAAAAACCGTTGGCTACGTTATCCGACTTTATGGATACGCATCTTGAATGCATTAATGCGGTGCATATTCTGCCATTTTTCCCATTTAGTTCGGATGATGGCTTTGCTGTTATCGATTACTCAAGCGTCAATGATGGCTTGGGTGATTGGTCTGATATTACCGCCATAGCGTCAAAGCGCAGACTCATGTCTGATTTAGTCATCAATCATTGTTCTAGTCGAAGTGCTTGGTTTCAGAACTTTATCAAGTGTGAAGGTATTGGGCATGATTACTTTTTTACCGCCAATGTTGACGATGATTTATCTCAAGTGGTTCGCCCAAGAACCTCTGCGTTATTAAGGCCAACTCATACAAGTAAAGGCTGGCAGCATGTCTGGTGTACCTTCAGTCATGATCAAGTGGATTTTGACTTTAGAAATCCACAAGTGCTTATCGAATTTACACGTATCATTAGGCAATACCTTGATGCCGGCGTGAATATTTTCCGCCTTGATGCCGTGGCATTCTTGTGGAAAATTGCCGGCACGAAATCAATTAACTTACCGCAAACCCATGAAGTGATCCGTTTATTACGCACTTTAATAGAGCATGCTCAACAAGATGCAGTCGTGATCACCGAAACCAATATTCCCAATACTCAAAACCTGACTTATTTTGGCAACGCCAACGAAGCGCACTGTATTTATAATTTCTCATTGCCGCCTTTACTGATTAATACTTTGATTACAGGAAGCTGTTTGTATTTAAAACGTTGGCAAATGAGCATGCCTCCAGCACAGGATGGCACCACTTATTTTAACTTTATTGCTTCACATGATGGTGTGGGTTTAAGGCCTGTTGAAGGGATATTAGAGCAGGATGAAATTGACAGTCTAGTAGAAACCATGGTGTTGTTTGGCGGTAAGATTTCCAGCCGAACGAGCGAAGATGGCCATAAAAAGCCCTATGAAATGAACATCGCACTCATCGATGCCTTGCAAGGTACAACGAAAGGCAAAGACCAATTTGGTTTAGCGCGCTTTACCTGTGCCCATGCCATTATGTTGGGGCTGGAAGGGATCCCTGGGATATATATTCATAGCTTACTGGGCACCGAAAATGATTATGAGAAACTGGCTAATACCTCTCATAATCGCTCTATTAATCGTCATCGCTGGGATGCAGAACAATTGAATGGCTTGCTTGCCGATGACAATAGTACCCATGCTAAAGTGCTTGCTGCACTGACTAAGCTGATAACTATTCGAACCAATCAAGCTGCATTTAATCCTAATGCGACTCAATTTACCTTGCACTTAGGGTTGCAGTTATTTGGCTTTTGGCGTCAGAGCCGCGATCGTAGACAGAGCATTTTTTGTATCAGTAATATTTCAGACCAAGCGATAGATTTACCCTTGGCCGAGCTGAACTTAATTGGTACCGAAACCTGGTTTGATTTGATTGACGGCGAAGTGATCCACGATATTACTGCTACGCAATTATTAGAGCCTTACCAAACGGTTTGGATTAGTAACGTACCTTAACGATCAAAGCCTATTAACGAAAAACACAATGAGGCGAAGATGTGATTCGCCTCAATGAGTTAGCGAGTACTTAAGTCGGCTTATGATTTAGCCAAACGATACTGTTTTAAAATATCATCTAATCCAACAGATGCTTGAGTGAGTTGGTTTGCAATGGTCACTGAGCGATGTGATGTTTCATGTATCGTTTCTGCTTGGCTACGAATGTCATGCAGTTGCTGAGCAATATCACGAGAAGCTGCGCTTTGTTGCTCAGAAGATGAAGCGATTTGCGAGCTCATATCAAACACATGGTTAATTGAAGTGACCATGCCATCAACATCTTCACCTACCGAGGCAATGGCTTGTTGCCCTTGCTCAGCTTGTTTAACAATGTCTTCAGTAATATGCGATAAGGTGCCCGTGTCTTTCTGTAATCCTTCTATCATGGTTTGTATTTCTACTGTCGCTTGCTGAGTGCGACTAGCCAAAGTACGTACTTCATCGGCAACGACAGCAAACCCACGACCTTGTTCACCCGCTCGTGCCGCTTCAATGGCAGCATTAAGCGCCAATAAGTTAGTTTGCTCAGAAATACTATTAATCGTGGTGACCACTTCACCAATATTGGCAGCAGCTTTTGATAGCTCATCAACAGAGATAGATGCCTGCGAGATGCGACCTGTTAAAGTGCCAATACGATTGACGGCTTCACTGATTTGCACTTGGCTATTGTTGGCTTGCGATGAGCTTGTTTGAGTTTGTTCACTGGTACTGCTTGCATGGTGCGAGACAGCTTCAATCGCCGTGGTCATTTGCGACATTGCCACCGATACTGTATCTAAAAAGTTATGTTGATACTCAGTAAGTTGCTCACTTTGCTGCGCTTGCTGATTAAATTCTTGTGCAGCATTAGACAAGGTTTGCGCATTGGCTGCAATGGCGGTCACCATTTCGCTCATGTTATCGGCACTGCGATCAATTTCTCGGGCAATAAGACTGAAATCATCCGTACCAAAAAAATTAAGGCGACAGGTTAAGTCACCTTCAGCAAGACGTTTGATGGCAACATACATGTCCCATAGTCCGCCACCTAACGAAGTCGAAATCCAATAACACAGTAGGTACAGAGGCAGTAAACCGGCAAATGCCCAAATCAGCATGCTGCTTGCGCTGGATAAGGGTTCTGCCTCTAATTTAGCGACATTCACTGTTAGAATTAACGCTGAGTTATTGACGGGTGCGCTAACGGTAATGTTGTCTTGATAGCGTGTAGCCTGAGTTAATTGGCCAACTTTTGCATCAATGAGATGAGCGAAATCAACTAATGCTTGTTCATCAAGCCCTTGAGCTTGAGCGCTTTGTGCAAAAGCATTGACTCTGGATTGAGCGAATTGCTCTGAACTGTATTCAATTTGATTGGTGTAATTGACGTATTGAGTCATAGCTATAGCGGCGGTAATCGCGGTGACAAGAGCGCATATAACCCAAAACTTACCGTTTAAACTGAGCTTAATGAGTACAGCATCTACTTTACGAAAGCTAATTTGTTTCATGTCGAGCATTCCTTTAGTCAAAGCAACAATCTAGCCCTGACATTAAGTTGCAAATGCGGTCAGTGCCTACAATATATTCTGTAAATTATATTGATAATTTAATTCATCAATACAAAGTGTTACATGTAATAAGCTGGCATGTTACCGAGTATTACCAGTGAATAAATCGAGACAGATCTCAGTCTGACTGTCACTGATTATTTTTTATCTTTTTTTAGCGATTTATCTGTTGATTAATTTCACGTTACATCACCAATCAAACCCAATTAATTGGTTGAGCTAAGTGAGGTGACATAAACACATTGTTTATTGGCACTGATAAAAGAGATATCGGCGCAGATAACAAAAAGTTTAGCGAGAAGTGCTGCGTCATTGGGCTAATAATGTCATGTCAAATAGCGAGCGATAGTCACTAACGTTATGTTATTTACCGCTGTTTTCCTCTATGTAAATTATTGATGTGAATGTTTGATTTTGCGATGAATGCCGAGTTTATTTTGTGCCGAAAAGCATAGTGTAAGCGACTGAGAATAATGTAACGGCATGAATCAATAGTGATTAATGCCAAATCATTGACCTTAAAATATTAACTTGTGAGCGAATTAACATGAAAAAATGGTTAGTCACCTTAGCTGTAATGAGCAGCTTCTCAGCGAGTACGGTTGCCGCTGAGACAGTAGAGTTTAGAGCTGCAGGAAGTTTAAAGACGGCAATGACGGAAGTCGTTGCTCAATATCAAGATCAATATGATGTAGCAGTGGCGTCGCAGTTTGCCCCATCTGGATTATTACGTAAGCGAATTGAGCAAGGCGAGCATGTCGATTTGTATGCATCAGCAAACATGAAACACCCAACGACTCTCAATAAAGCTGATAAAGCAGGGCCTGTAGTGCGATTTGCTGGCAATAAGCTCTGTGCCATTGCCCAGCAAAATGTCTCACTTACCAGTGAGCAGTTATTGGATAAAATGCTAAGTAAGGATATTAGAGTGGGCACATCGACACCCAAAGCGGATCCTGCGGGTGATTATGCTTGGAAGTTATTTGCCAAAGCTGAACAGTTACAAACTGGTGCAGAGCAAACATTACAACAAAAAGCGTTACAGCTAACAGGTGGCGAACACTCAGCTAAAGCGCCTGAAGGGCGTAACCCTTATGGTTGGGTAATGGAAAATAATCAGGCAGATATCTTCTTAACCTACTGTACCAATGCGGTATTGGCACAAAAAGAAGTGCCAGCGTTACAAATTATTAGCGTGCCAGAAGCATTATCTGTTGGCGCACAATATGGGCTAACGCTTGTTAATGGGGCTAACCCTGATGCCGCTGGTTTAGCGCACTTTATTTTATCATCGGATGGCCAAGCAATTTTGGCTAAATACGGTTTTGATACCCCATTAAAATAGTGATTTTAGGCCAGTATCGCTGGCCTAAATCAAGCGTTTTAGCTTTATACGACACTCAGTTTCGAGCTTGATGTCATTCGCATCTGAGTGTTGCTCGTCGTTGTCGCATCATATTGCATAACCTGATTTCGCCCCGCTTTTTTTGCTCTATACATGGCGATATCAGCATGTTTATAGGCTAAGGTCGCATCGTCTTTTACTTTAGTGACTCCACCACTAATGGTGAAAGGGAACTGCGAATTGGCATCAATAATACGGCAAAGTCGGTTAAGCACAGCCTCAGCTTGAGCAGCAGAGGTGTGAGGCATTAACACTGCAAACTCTTCTCCACCAATGCGAGCGACAATGTCTGTCTCACGGCATTGCTGATTTAAAAAGTGGGCTAACTTTTGCAATGCAACATCACCAGCATCGTGTCCATGCTTATCATTGATGACTTTAAAATGGTCTATATCGATGATCCCTAAACATGCTTGGTAATCAGGGTAACGTTTAGTATAAACCGTGAGATTATCTAGCTCCTTGTCAAACTTACGACGATTCCAGACTCCGGTTAAAGGATCCGACTCACTTTGGTTTCGTAATTCTTCTTCAAGCAGTTTTCGTTGCGTAATATCGATAAAGGTAATCACGTACTTTTTGACTTGCCCTATGTTGTTTTTTAACGTTTGTATTCGGGTTATCAGCGTATATTGCAGGCCTGATTTGTTATGACCGACAATCTCACCTTTCCATAAGTCATCTTTTTCTAATTGTATTTTTATGGCGGCAACTTGATGCTCATTGAGCGACAGGTTTAATTGATACAGTGATTTATTGAGTAGCTGTTTTTGGGTATAACCCGAAACCCGCACAAACTCTTGATTCACTTTTATCAATGCAAATTGTGGATTAGTAATAATCACGCCCGCAACACCATTAAAAGCGGCTTCAATCAATTGGCTGTTAGCCAATTCATTTTCATGCTGGTTGTATAATTGGAAAATGTAGCCACAAATACCCGCAATCAGTAGCAAAATGAGTAAGCCATTCACCAGTAGGTGTTGTTTTTGTTGTTGCACATAAGGTGAGTCTGTCGGGCTAGATATAACAATATACTGGCCAAGTGGGCTGTAGGCCTCTCCAAGGGATAGCCTTGCATAAGAGTAGACTGCATCATCTTGAGTTAGGCGGCCATTTTCAGACGATTGAATTTGCTTCCATAAATTAGGCATAAGCTCAGCCAAGCTAGAGCCTGCTTTGTTATGAAGTAAATTATCTAATGTTTCATTAGGTTGATCGCTTGCAAGTAAGTGGCCTTGATGTTCAAATATTTTTGTCACGACATTATCTTGATGAATCCCATCAATGGCGCTTAGCATGTTAGAAATACTCAGGTTTATCACCATAAACCCTTGACGTTTTTGTTGGTGATAAACAGGCGAGATGATACGCATGCTTGCCTGAATAGGTTGTGATAACTCACCATTTTCAATTTCTAAGTCGACTGGCCAAGTACCAACTTCACCTTGTTTTAGCTGCTTTGCATACACAAAATACGGGCGTTGAGACTTGTTTTGTAATTGCGCTGTAGGCACTCGCAAGGGTTGAACACCTAGGTTATTAACCCTAATTAGCTCAATACCATCATTGTTTATATAACGAATCTGCGAGTATATGGCTTCATTTTTTGCCACAAAATAAAACATATTTTCAAGCGTATCGCGGCTGCTCTGACTAGGGTGCTCAGTAAATTTCATGATCTGCGGGCTCGTAGTGAGCTTTTTGATGATGTCATCAACGCCCTCAATAACAGCTGCGAGCTTGTCTGTTGAAAACGTTAATCGCTGACTGTGCTTGTCATTGATACGCTTCATTTCGTCATTTTCAATTTTTTGGTACTGATTAAATATGTAAAACCCCACACTGATACTGAACATCAATATGACACTAAAAATCAGCTTGAATACGCGAATATTTTTTCTTCGTTGAGTTTGTTGCATAAGCCTACTTAGATGATAAAAAGTTGATAATCAATATGGCAGCACGTCACCAAACAGCCGCTCTTGGGTGATAACTAGCTTAATAAAAGTCGTAATTAAAGAGTTACCATTTAATGCCACAGAGCCTTGTTACGACTTTTTATTGAGGTTGATGACGCTGTAGTTTTAAACAATGACGCAAGGAAGGAGAGTCAGGTAAGCGTTATAAGATGATGTTTTTAAATGTTTAATGATAATTGTAAAGTGTGATTTTAATCAAAGAGTACTATTGCACTAACGAGGTGAGCTGGGTAATCTAAGTTAAGAAACATATTGTCATTCGAGACGTGAAGGATTGCAATCGAGTACGTGAAAAGGAGCTTTCAGATTTATCCTTACACCAGCTTTTGCATATTCCTGTCATAAACTCTGCTTAATATGCCTTCGATAACCACAACAACTCTAAAAGAAAAGTGCCTAAATCAGGCAAATAAGGATTGCAAAAATGAGTGAAGAAACAACATTACAAACTCAAGAAGTGAGTCAAGACTCTAAAAACTTGGCACTACTTTGTTGGATAGGCACCATCTTTTTTGGTTTTATTCCTGGTTTGGTTTTATATCTCGTCAAGACTGATGATGAATATGTTCGCCAGCAAGCAAAAGAATCGTTAAACCTCTCGATCACCGTTATCATTGGTTACTTTATTTCAAGCCTTCTATTTATTATCGTTATTGGCATGTTGACCATGTTTGCTGTTGGGATATTTAACTTAGTGTTTTGTATTTTAGGTGCGATTGCGGCATCAAAAGCAGAAGACTTTAAAGTGCCTTATATCTTACGTTTAATTAAATAAACATCACTGGGTCAGTATGACCAGAAAGGCTCAATGACGAAAGCTGTGCTTTCGTCATTTTTATTTGAACGTAAGTTGAAGAATGATTGAGTGATAAGGAAAGCTAAGTGGAAACAAATGTATTTGATCGAACATATACCACAGACAAGATTATCAGTGGGCCATTATACAATTTATTGATTGGGTTAACCCTATGCTGGGGCTTTGGCATTAACTGGTGGATGGTGACTAATATTTCCCCAGAAGCAATTGCATCTGTTAATTCTTGGGTATTTTTTATTGGTTACTTTGCGTCATGTTTTTTAGGTATTTACCTATTTTCATCGTCAGATAAACCTGTGGTGAGCTTTATTGGCTACAACTTCGTGGTCGTGCCATTTGGTTTCATTATTAACTTGGTTGTGAGTCAATATGACGCTGCACTCGTGTCTGAAGCCATTCGTATTACTGGGTTAGTGACTATTGCAATGATGTGTTTAGGCACATTGTTCCCTGCTTTTTTCAGTAAAATTGCCGGAGCGTTAACCATTGCGCTGCTGTTGGTTATCGTCATCGAATTAATTGAAATTTATGTGTTTGGGATCCACCATGGCATATTAGATTGGATAGTCGTGCTGATCTTTTGTGGCTATATTGGCTACGACTGGGGGCGCGCAAATCAAATTCCTAAAACAGTTGATAACGCGATAGATAGCGCTGCAGCCTTGTATATGGACATCATTAATTTATTCCTAAGAATTTTACGTATTTTAGGTCGCAAGTAAGTGCTCATTAGGGGTTAACATTAAAGAGCCGTGAGGCTCTTTTTTTGTCTCAATTAATATAGGGAAAGTATCATTGAAACTCGTTAAACCCAGTGCAGAATACCAATCCAGTTATCTTGCTTATATTGCCGAACTAGCCGATGAAGAGCGTTATCCTTTTCCACTGGATTTTGAACATCAAGATTTTGAAGCCATGTTGCAAAAAATTCAGAACTTTGCTGATGGGGTTAACTTGCCTCAAGGTTATGTCGCCAGCGAAACCTATTGGTTAGTTGATGAGGCTGAGTTAGTTGGTGTCGCCAATTTACGCTTGCGGTTAAATGACGCTATTAGACATTGTGGCGGGCACATTGGCTTGGGCATTCGTCCAAGTTATAGAGGTCAAGGCTTAGGGGCTGAACTCATGGGACTGGTTATTGCTAAGGCAAAACTCAAAGGCATTAATGAGCTACACATTCATTGCTATAAGCACAATGTTGCTTCAGCAAAAATGATAATGGTAAATGGTGGGATACTAGCGTCAGAGATATCATTGTCAGACGATCAGAGCTCAGATAACGCTGCGGCAATAATACAGCGTTATCGAGTGGTTTGAATGACTTAGCTAACTAATTGAACCACAGCTTGATTCAGTTCTGCGACAAGTTCTGCATTGGTTAATTGACCTTTCTCGGTATCAAAGTTTTGATAAAAGCTAGGGACTGACATCGAGCCTTTGACCTCAGCGGCAAAGTAAGGGGCTGAACCTGTCGCCGCTGCAAGTACTGTACTCGCGCCGCCTGGGCCAGGCGAGGTGGCCAATAGTAATGTTGGCTTACCCTGAAATACTTTTTGATCAATGCGTGATGTCCAATCAAATAGGTTTTTATATGCTGCGGTGTATGAGCCGTTATGCTCTGCAAATGAAATAACAATAGCATCCGCATGACCAATTTTGTTGAAAAAAGCTTTAGCCAAGTCAGGCTGACCCAATTCTTTCTCACGGTCTTCACTGAATAATGGTATTTCGTAGTCATTGATATCGAGCAATTCAACTTCGGCATTATCAACTAATGTCGCGGCATGGTTAGCCGCATATTGTGCGAGTTGTTTATTAATGGAATGACGACTGCTGCTTGCTGCAAATGCTAAAATTTTCATGTTATTGCCTTAGGCTCTTTAAGCCAGAATAAGTCAGTTAAAACAAAATGTATGTTGGGGTAAATTACTCGTATTTATTTATGTTTAACATTAATTTACGTGCTTGTATTCAATAAATTCGATGACATTTTTGTCAGGATCTCGAATGAAGAATGAACGTCCATTAATGTGCTGCATTAGTTCACCACTGAGTGGAATGTTGCGTTTGCTTAATTGCTCAATCATGACGTCAGCATCATTAACTTCTAACGCAATATGGGTATAGCCAGTGTGTTTAGTGGGAATATCCATTAGTACATTCGTGTCAGTTTGTGCGGCATTCAAAATAAAATTAATGTTGATACCACTCGGGTGTTCGACAATTGCTACTGGCTCTGGCCCTAATGGACCAGCCACATAATTAAATCCAAGTTGCGCGTAAAATGCTTTAGCAATATCAAGGTCTTTTACGCGTAATCCATAATGATTAATTCGAGTGATCTGTTCCATGATTATTTCCTTATAGTTAACCACTTAAAGGCTTGAGCCCTCGTGCGTTGATGTGGTTACTTTAGCGATATCATGACGTGGGATTAAGTAGGTATAAGGTAAATGATTATTTCCATATGACTTGTAATTGTGGGTTATATTAAAAATTGGTGTTATTTTGGAATGAATGTCGACCTGTGTGTCTGGCTAATTTGATGAAGAGAGTGACATATGAATCTTGACCCTAAATTGTTTGATGGCCTGGTAATTTTTAGTCAAGTTATCGAATCTGGTAGCTTCTCGATTGCCGCCGAAAAAACCGGTCACTCGACATCGCACATCAGTAAAGTGGTGACAAAATTAGAACAGCGATTACAAACTCGCTTGTTACATCGCAGTACACGCTCATTGAGTTTAACACCAGAAGGTAAGTTATTTCATCAGCAGTGTATGCAGATAGTCAAAGATGCAGAGCAAGCTGTCGCTATGTTAGATAGTCGCTTACAAGTGCCTAGTGGCACGTTAAAAATTAGCTGCCCGGTCACTTTAGGTTTAATGCACTTACAACCGATATTGTCCTTATACATGCAGCAATACCCACAAATTAACTTAGACATTGATTTTAGTGATCGTCATGTCGATTTAATTCAAGATGGTTATGACTTAGCGATAAGAGCAACCCAACAGCTCGATGATTCTAATTTGATTTGTAAGCGCCTCAGTCGATTTCACGCATTAGTGGTAGCAACGCCAGCATATTTAGCAAAACATGGGACGCCGCAGTCTCCAGAAGACCTTATTACTCATCAATGTATTTGTTACACCAATTTAAAGCATCCTAGTCGTTGGGTATTTGAACACCCTGAAAAAGCGACAGTGACGGTCGATGTTCCCCAAGTTATCGGTTGCAATAATGCGGATATGGAATTAGCAATGGTGCTGGATGATCATGGTATTTGCCGCCTGCCTTCTTTTTATTTATCTAAGGCATTAGAGCAGAAAAAGCTAACGGTGTTGTTTAGTGACTATGTGCAACCTGAAGTGGATATTTACGCTGTATATCCTAGTCGCAAGCATTTAACTCCAAAGGTGCGAAGTTTCATTGATATGCTGGTGGAGCATATGCCAGCTTCATAACTTGTCCATTATTTACGATATGAACAAGCGGTATTTGATGCAGCAGATATCCTAGTTTATTGGTATATCTGCTTCGCCTAAGTTGGTCAATTAGCTTGCTAACTGTGCTTCTGCATTCATTGGGTTTTTAGCTAAATACTCAAATAAACCCGTTTGCATATTCACGTTCCAAAAACGGCCTGCAAGCGTGAGTTTCAAGCAACGGTCATCTATCGTTGCGAGTCCATTTTGCTGCCAAGCTTCAAATAATGGCTGCAAATGAATAACAACATCGGTTTCAATCCCATCGAATGATAATGTGCCTGAGTCTAAGCCACGTTTAAAAATAGCATCAAATGCGGCAGATGGATTTGGACTGAGCGCCATGCCTGGTACTTGTGCTGGCAATCGTGTCTGGCTGCTCGACTCTGCATCTTCAGTGACAACTTGTGCTTGGTGCCACTCACTTAAATCTCTGGCATTCATCATGCCATGACCATGAATGCTACCGCCGCCGCCAGCACCAAAAGGCAAAATTTCGATACCGCTTTTAGCGAGTGAGTTATACACACTGCGCTCACGGTCATCTCTGCGCCAATGACAGCTAGATAATCTTTGCCATTGCTGGCTTTCTAGTGCATTAGCGCCATAGGCATACATGCTGGCACGGGTTTGGCTATCAGCCTGAAATTCACTGGTTTCAGTACCTAATACTTTGCCTTTTTCGCTGGCTTTATCGATACGGTTACCCGCTAAGCCAATTAACTGATATAAATCGACGCCATGGGCTCCACAGTCAATTGCAGCTTGAATATCTTGTTGCCAAATATCCATGGTTTGCCCAGGTAAACCAAAGATCAAGTCGATGACAATACTGGCGTTTGGATGTTGGCTAAGCTGTTGTAATCGCTTAAGCAAAGTCTCTTTATCATCAAAACGACCTGCAGCTTTGCGTACAGCAGTATCAAAGCTTTGAACACCAAATGAAAAACGATTAAAACCGTTATCTAGCGCATTGTTAAACTTAGCGTCATCAAAACCATTTAGGCGGCCTTCTAGGGTGACTTCTGCATTATCAGCTAATGGAAATCGTTGAATAGCTTGGCCTAACTTGGCAATGTCCTCAGCGGTAATATCAGTCGGTGTACCACCACCGACGTAAACCGTGTCAAAGGGCTGACTTTGTGCCAGCTTTGTTTGCGAGGCGAGTGTTAACTGCTGACACAATACTTCCATGTAGTGGCTAATGCGCTCAGGTTTAGCGCCATTTTCAAAGAAATTACAGAAGCTACAACGCTTACGACAAAATGGAATATGAATATATAAAGCACGTTTATCTGCAGTTGTTTCCGTTTGCCACCATTGTTGCCAAAGCTGTTCATCAACTTTAATTGGACGGCTACCACTTCGACCTGCATGGGGAGCGCTTTTGACTTTAAATGCATGTTGCAAAGGGTCTGGGCTTGCAATGCCTGTCATGGAAGAAGTTAAGATCATGGTTACTCACATCAAGTAAAAATAAATATAGTTAATGATAACCATTATCATTTGCATTTTGCTTGGTTTAGATCAAGTTTTGCCGCTTTGCATTGTAAAGATTGTCAGCGAAGCTGGGTTAAATTGATGCGTTAGTGATCTTGTTGTAAGGCGAGTAGTTGGATTGCATTGAATAAAAAAGGCATGCTAATGCATGCCTTTTTAGTCACGTTAAACAGCCTATTGCTATGCTATTTGCGCTAAGTCGTGGCAAACAATTGCTTAAACAATCCCGCCTCTTGTTTGAGCTGCGTCTGGTTACCTGACTGCACAATTTGGCCGTCATCTAACACCAGAATTCGATCGGCTAAATCTAGGTTATTCAGTCGATGGGCAATAATAATGCAGCTACGGTTTTGCAAAAATGCGTGTAAGTTTTGCAGTACTTTGGCTTCTGTTGCGGCGTCAAGGGCTGAAGTCGCCTCATCTAAAATGACTAAATCAGGTGCTGAGATCCACATTCTGGCAATCGCGAGACGTTGCAGTTGCCCGCCTGATAATCGTGTGTCGCTGCGACCTAAGTCTGTATCTAACCCTTCTGACCAACTGGCTATAGTGGTTGATAATTCCGCTTTTTCAAGGGCTTGCCATAGTGTTGAATCACTTACATCAGCGCCGAAAGTCAGGTTTTCACGTAATGTGCCAGCGATAAGCTTAGGGTGTTGCGGCACGTAACCGACTCGACGCCTTAATGCGTTGATACCAAAGTCATCGATAGTCTGACCGTTTATTAAGATGTTCCCTGATTGAGCAGGGTAAAAGCCGAGCAGTAAATTGACTAAGGTTGATTTACCGCCGCCACTCATTGCTAGTAAGGCAACGGATTCATTGGCAGCAATATGTAAGTTAAGCTGGTGGAACAAGTTTGGCGTTTCGGCAAAACCAAAGCTGACATTATCAAATTCAATGGTTAAGCCCATTGCTTGTTGTGCTGATGTTTCAGTAAGTCGTTGTGGTTGAGTCACTTGTTTTGGCTGTTGCGTTTCTACTTCTGCGGGTTCAGTCTCTAACGCTAATAACTGATTGAGTCGTTCCATCGAGGCTTGTGCGCCAAATCGAGCATATTGAATGTTCAATAACTCTTGAATGGGTCCCATCAAATACCAAAGGTAACTGAAGATGGCAAAAATTTGGCCGACGGATAAATCTGAAACCAACACCATAAAGATGGCCATCGCACGAAAGCATTCAAATCCCAGCAAGAAAGTAGTGAAGCTGAGTTTATTGAGCGCATCTGTTTTCCATTGGTTGGCAATGGCATGCTGGCTTAAATTGCAGGCTAAGCCAAATACACGTTGATAATAGTGCTTTTCTTGCTGTGCTAAACGTAACTCTCGTGTGGCATCAATGGTATCGACAAGGGCTTGTTGAAATGCCTCAGTTGCTGCGTTTTCTTTACGACGTAATGTTTTAACGTGTTCAGCAAATCGAGAAGAGAAGTAGATAACCAATGGATTGAGCAAAATGATCATCAAACCCAATTGCCAGTTGAGCCATAGCAAGACACTGGCAATGGCGACGATAGTCAATACGCTGATGATCAGCCGTGACAAAGTGTCACTGACAAAGCGCTCAAGAGTATCAACATCAGTAATACAGCGAGATGCCAACCCTGCACTACCGTATTTATCAAACGCGCTTATTTGCATATTAGGTAATTGCATTAGCATGCGCTCACGCACATCTAAACTGATGCGTTTGGCGATTTTGGTGAACTCTCTGGCTTGGATAACTTGTGTCACCATCGTCAGTAACCGCAGCACAATCACAGCCACTAAAACAATAACAATATACACGCCAGCACTGTGCATACTGTCAGGCAAAATTGGGTGCAAGGTGTTTAATAGCCAACCTGGTTTTTCTAGCAACACTTCGTCTACTAGAAATGGCATTAGCATTGGGATAGGTAAGCTTAATAACGTGGCGGCAACTGCTATCATATTTGCCTGAAATAGTTGCCGTTTATGGGCAAGAATCTTCTGTTTTAACCAAGCCCAATTAAGCTGTGGATGAGGTTGTTGCAAAGTTGCGTCCTTAACAAGGTTTTATACCAATCGTAATAAATAACTGTTCAGCCTAGCTTGTGAAAACACGCGATAACGGTGTTGGATTTTTTGGTTGTAGAATCACTACTTATAAAAAATCTGCCTTGTTCTCAAGTATGTTTCCTACGCTATTTCTGAACACTTATTTATCGTGATTGGTATTAGAGTAAAAATGGCAGTGACCTCCTAGCAATGGCTAGGAGGCTGCGCGATATTTGAATGTCTGTATATTAAAAAATAAGTGGAAGGTTGCTTTTAGGATCGATAACTAAGGTGGGCTTGTAGTGCCAAACTTTCTCGATCACTTCAGCGGTTAGCGCTTCATAAGGTGCGCCATCACTGACTACTTCACCTTGTTCAAGTACCACTAACCTGTCGGCATAACGGCAAGCTTGATTGAGGTCATGTAATACCACAATAACGCAATAGTTTTGCCCACGAGCCAAGCTTTGAGCGAGTTCTAGGACGCGATGCTGTTGAGCTAAATCCAATGCGGATGTGGGCTCATCAAGAAACAGAATTGGGTGACTCGGTGCTTGAGCAAGTTGGGTTAACACCCGCGCTAATTGCACACGTTGTTTTTCACCACCTGAAAGCGTTGGATAGCTGCGATATTTCAATGCAGACAGTGCCACTTGTTCTAGTTGTTTATCCACCAAATCAGCACCTTGCTGCTGATTAAGGGTTAATGGGTATAACCCCATCTGTACCACTTCGTGGACTTTAAATGGAAACGTGAGTGACGCATGTTGTGGCAAAACAGCAAGGGATTTCGCTAGTTCAGCACGATCCCACTTGGCGAGTGGTTTGTTTTGTAAAGTGATCTCACCAGAGGTTAATGCTACTTCTTGGCAAAGGCTTTTCAATAGCGTGGATTTACCCGCACCATTAGGGCCAAGCAGCGCCGTCACTTGGCCGGGCATAATGTCTATATTGATATCTGTTAACACGGCTTTTTTGCCAATATGAACAGATAAATCTCTGATATTAATAACCGATTGTGAGGCTTGCACCGCAGAGTGACTGAATGCATCGGGCTTTGACTTATGTTGAGTCAATGGCGTGTTGTCAGCGCCAGCCAATTCTAATCCTGATAATGCAGGCGCAGATTTATGTGTTTTAAACATGGATTTTAATTCTAGATTTCTCATCATATTACACCAACTTATTGCGCTGTTTGAGTAATAGAATAATAAAGAAAGGCGCACCTAACAGTGCCGTGACAAGGCCAACAGGTAGCTCAGATGGTGCAACAATAGAGCGTGCGCCTATGTCAGCAACCACCAATATTGCAGCACCTAACATCGCGCTTAAAGGCAATAATAAGCGGTGGTCTGGCCCTATCATCATTCTCACTAAATGCGGAACAACAAGACCGATAAAGCCAATAATCCCAGTAGCTGCAACAGCAATACCGACGCCAATAGCACACAAAACAATTAACTTGAGTTTGAGCTTATCAACATCAAGGCCAAGGTGCCTTGCTTCTGCTTCGCCTAGCAATAATGCATTTAATGCCTTAGCACTTTTATTAAATTGCCAACTGATTAAGGCTAGGGCGATTAAGCTCAGTACAACATAATGCCATTGTGCTCCCGCGACCGAGCCCATTTGCCATAAGGTTAAGTCACGTAATGCCATATCGTTGGCCATATAGGTCAGCACCCCGATACCAGCACCTGCAAGTGCGGCTACGGCAACACCTGAAAGCAGCAGTAGCACAACAGAGGTACCGCTTGGGCTCGATGCTAAACGGTATACAATCAAGGTGGTAATAAGCCCAGCGAAAAAGGCGCTAAAAGCCACAAGGTATTCGCCACCTTGGGGAAATAACACAATACAAATTGCTGCACCAAGTGCTGCTCCTGAGGACACACCAATAATGCCAGGATCCGCCAGCGGATTTCGGAATAACCCCTGCATGACAGCGCCGCACTGGGCTAATGTTGCGCCCACAGCTAGAGCTAAAAGAGTACGGGGTAAACGGACGTTATTAATCACCAGTTGCTCGTGGGGAGCAACCGCAGCTAATTCTTGTCCAGTTGCCCAATTCACCATGGCATTGAAGCTGGTGGAAGGGCTAATTTGTAATGGTCCGATGCTGACAGACAACAGGCTTGTTATCACCAAAGCGGTGAGTAAACAGGGCCAAAGCCAACGTTGATTTTCCATGATAGTTCCTAGTGCGTTAATGCAGCACGTTTAATATTTGCTATAGCCGTTCAACAAACTTAGCGCTGTTGGATCTCAATAAAGTCACTGGCAAGCTTATCGGCAGCTTCGACAGCACTGATCCCCAATCCGCCGAGCAATGCTTTAGCTGACAAGTTTTTAATCAGCTTATGTTCGCCTGCTGGGGTATGAGCAAGTAATGGCATTTGGGTTAATAGCGTTTCTGCAGGATCTTCTGCCACTTCTTCGCTGCGGTTTGAAATCAGAATGACATCAGGTTGCAGGGCTAAAATACCTTCTTGAGAAACGCTCTTATAACCTGAGAAACCCGCTATATTATTGCCGCCAGCAAGGTTAATAATGATATCTGCAGCAGTGTCATCGCCGCCAACACGTGCTGGACGGTCAGGTTGTAGTAGTAGGAAAAGAACTTTAGGGGCATCACCTTGTTTGGCTATGGTGTGTTTTTTAGCATCAATTTCTGCAAAAGACTGTTGAATTTGCTCTGTGAGTGCTGCCGCTTGAGTTTCTCTTTCTAGTAGCTGCCCCATTTTTTCAACATTTTGCAGGAGTTGTTCTTTAGTATTGGCATTAGGTAGCGATACCACTTCAACATTGGCGCCAGCTAAAACCTCTAAGGTATTTTTAGGTCCCATAGCATCAGAGCCCAATAATAACGTTGGTGATAACGCTAAAATACCTTCTGCCGACAGCATTCTGTGGTAGCCAAGTTTTGCAACTGAGGTGAGTTCTTCAGGGACTTGACTAGTAGAATCGACACCAACTAACTCGTTACTCCCCTCCAAGGCAATCACTAATTCAGTGATACCAGCACCTGCACTGACAACGCGCTGTTCAGCCATGGTTGCTGAGCTAAAAATAGCCCCAGAAAGTGCCATTAAGCTGGCGAATAAAAAGGTTTTAGATTGACATGTTTGTTGCTTGAGCATAATTAAAACTCCGAATAAATATGATAAAGGCTCAAAAATTACTGTGGAAACCCTATGTGTTTCTTTTACTGTGAGTCGATTGTCAGTATTAGAAGCGCAGTCATTAGGGTTCCATTAAAATTTGGGTATTACTGATTTGCTGTCTTTGTAATAAAGCAAGTACGGTCATCAATGGTTGTACTGGCGCATTTTTATCTGCAGCAACCACCACATTGAGATCAGGTGAAGCATTAAACGCACTAATAAAGGCTGCTTCAAACTGATCAAATTGGTCAAACGTTTGTCCGTCGAGTGCCCAATGTGGTGCTTCATCCATGATGTTGACTGAAAGGTGTTCTTCCTGAGATAAGCCCACCAGTTCTGACTTGGTTTCAGTGGGTACATCCACAGGTAGCGTCAGTAACTGGGTATTGGCAGTCAGTAGCAGAAACACCAATACGATAAAGATGATGTCGATAAGCGGCGTAAGATCGATGCCAATGCTACTTTGAGCCGATGATCCTATACCTTGTTCAGAGCCAATCATCAGTTTGACTCCGACAAGGTTGCTGCCATTGGTGGTGTCATGTTTGATGATGTCTGTTGCTGACTTGCGTGGGTATTGCTGGCTTTAAGGCAAGGTGCATTTGCGCCGCAAGGGACTTCACAACCAATATTTAATGCTTGGTCGAAGCCTTCTAACCATAAGTTAAGCTGGTTGAGAGCATGAGCCATTTTGTTGCAGCGTTTTTCAGCCCATAACCCAATCAAATGTGACATGGTGATGGCTGGCACGGCAATGATAAGACCTGCAGCTGTGGTATTCATTGCTAGCCCAAGTCCTGTTGCCAATTGTGATGGAGTGACGGGACCGTCTGAAATTCCCAGCTGGCTGAACATTTCAATAAGACCTAGTACTGTGCCCAATAGGCCGAGTAACGGGGTGATGACACCAATAATATGTAATACTTTTAAGCCCGATTGCAGTTTTTCTTTTTGCTTGATTAGCCATAAATTTAAAATTTCTTCACGCATGGCTCTAGGATGGTCACCATGGGATAACAATAGCCCCGTTCCTTTAGCCAACATACTGCGGCCTTGGCTTAGTTGAGCAATTAATTGCTGACGCTGCTCCGTTGTCGCACTGCGAGTTTGTTTTCTCAGTTCTGTTAACCAAGCGTCACGTTTTAATAACTCATTGGCCATTAACGCAAGTCGTTCAAGAATGATAAGTGATGCTAAAAAAGCACAAATAAACAGTGGCCAAGTTAAGTAGCCTAATTGCTCTGAGAGCTGCAAATATAGTGGTTGAGACATGTTGGTTTCCTATCTTCAGATTAATTTAGCGCAAACTTCACCGGGACTCTTACTGTGTAAGCAAAAGCGGTTTGCGGTGAAGGTGCGGCAAATTTCCACTTTTCAACAGCATCAATCGCAGCTGCATCAAGTAGGCTATAACCTGAACTATTAACTAAAGTGAGCGAAAGTTGCTCACCAATTTGATTAAACATGACTTCCACTGTCGCTGTGCCCTCAAAGCCTCTTTTACGTGCTTTTCTTGGGTAATTAGGTTGTGATGGCGGCGCTGAAAATGTCGGTTTCTGTAACGCGACGGTTTGTTGAGTAACGCCTTGTTGGGCCTCCACTTGTTGCTGTTCATGGGTTGCACTTGCATCTGTGCTGGCAAGTTCGGTATCTGATATTTCGGTTGGAGGTTGCTCGGTCACAGGCGTTGGTGTTGGTTCAACGACTTCTTGCTCAATGACCTCTTCAACTTTTGCGATGACGTTATCGGGTGCTGGCTTTTTAGGATCGGTTTTGACGATTTTCTCAGGAATTGGCTTAGGTTCTGGTTTAACTTCTGGCTTCGGCTCTGGTTTAATTTCTGGCTTAAGCTCTGGAAGCACTTCTTCAATGGTTTGCTCAGTGCTTTGAGCTTGTGCACTTGCTTGCATTGCTACCATGACACTAACAGCTTGATTTGACCCCATTGCGGACCCTGCCGCGAGCTGAATTTCAGGCTCAGTATTTTGAGAGGCGAGAACGCCTCCTTGGATTAAAACGGTTAAACATCCAAAAGCAAAATATCGTCTAGGTGTCATGATCTATATTCTTCTACAACAGAATTCGGTTAGATATTGACCATTTTTAAGAAAAGCAATCAGTTAGCTTAAAATCTTTACAATCTTTGCAAAGCTAATAATTACAACCACTTAATAATAGTAAGTATCAAGATATCGCTAAACATACAACATAAGTAATGAGATCGCAAATGATAATGATTTTCATTTGATCTAGGTTTTATTCTCAGGTAAAGTGCGGCAATTAGTTAGGCGGTAATAATACTTTGTGATTAGTTTTTCTGAATGATTCATTAGCTTTTTCACTAACACAGAGTGGTCATTACTTCCCTCGAACTAAGCCGAATTTTGTATTTATACTTTGAGGATTTAATCATGACCAAGAAGCCACTCGTAGTAGCAATGGCAATGGTTTTCAGTACAACCGCATATGCACAAGAAAGCAAAACAGTCACCGAGTTTGATGAAGTTTTAGTCACAGCAACGCGTATCAGTGAAAAAGTCTCTGATACTAGCCGAAGCGTGACAGTGATCAGCGAAGATAAAATGCAAGAGTCACAACCTTCATCGGTTGCAGATGCACTGAAAAACGAAGCTAACGTTAGTGTGACTAATGGTCCTCGAGCTTCGTCTCAAGGTGTTGAAATCCGTGGTCTAAGTGGACAGCGAGTCCTACAAACTATTGATGGCGCGCGTCAAAACACCAATTCTGGTCACCGTGGCACCTATTTCATGGATCCTGAGCTACTAAGCTCAATCGAAGTTGTGCGTGGCCCTGCAAGTAGCTTATGGGGAAGTGGTGCGATTGGTGGTGTGGTTGCACAAAATACCAAATCAGCCCAAGACTTTTTAGATGAAGGCGATACCTTTGGTGGCTACATCAAACAAGGTTTTGAAACGAACGGCGACAAGATCAAAACCAGCGGTACTTTATATGGTTTAGCTGACAATATTGATTGGTTATTAAGTGGTAGCTACCACGACAGCAACAATATCAAGATTGGTAACGACCAAACCCTTGAAAACAGTGCTTCAGAAGCAACGAGCGGTTTAGCTAAATTAGGTTGGGAACCAACTGATGATCAGCGTCTACAGTTTTCTGCACGTTTTTCAGATACTGATGAGTTAGTACCAAGTAATCCTGCGACTAACGTGGGCAGCTCAGTACCATTAGTTCAACGCAATACGACAGATCAAAACGTGACGTTAGATTACAGCTTAAACCCAACAGATAACCCATTGTTGGATTTAAACGCGACGCTATATTGGAATAGCACTAATTACGACGAAGATCGTGTGACTAAAGACCAAGTTGATAGCACGGAATACGACACCAT
The DNA here is from genome assembly GCF_043568515.1 of Shewanella sp. ENK2. Classification (NCBI taxonomy): domain Bacteria; kingdom Pseudomonadati; phylum Pseudomonadota; class Gammaproteobacteria; order Alteromonadales; family Shewanellaceae; genus Shewanella; species Shewanella sp. ENK2. The sequence goes on from NZ_CP171406.1 coordinate 2,065,479, forward strand.
AGGTTTTAGTCTTAATAACAGCTCTACCTTTGGCAATACTGTGCTGACATATGGTGTGGATGGTTACAAAGACACCATTAATACTGTACGTGACGATAATGGCCAAGCTGGTGAACGTCCTGATGATATCGACGGTGAGTCTACGGTTTGGGGGCTTTCACTAAAGCCGATATTAGCTTAACCGATACCTTGGCACTAGATGCTGCAGTACGTTACGACACCTTCAAAAATGAAAGTAATAACTTAAACCAATCATCTGACGACAATGCGTTTACGCCATCAGTTGGCTTAGTGTGGAAGACGACTGATTGGTTAACCTTAAGTGCACGTTACGACGAAGCATTCCGTGCACCAAGCATGGAAGAAATGTACTCAACAGGGACACATTACTGTATTCCTTCTATCCCAGGTTTCTTGCCAGATGGCTTATGTAACACTTTCGAGATTAATCCAGATCTGAAAGCTGAAAAAGCGCAAAACAAAGAGATCAAAGCCGACATGCGTTTTGCTGATTTAGCGGGCGATGATGAGTTAGTAGTGACCTTAAGTGCATTCAGAAACGATGTTGATGATTTCATCGAACAGTCTGTATCTAACCCACTTTATGGGATTCCAGGACTTGAGCAAACGACCTCTTGGGATAATGTCGACGAAGCTAAATTAACCGGTTTTGAGTTCACCACTCGCTACCGTTTTAAGCAAACTCGTTTGACCTTCAACTATGGTCAAACTGAAGGTAAAGATAAAGAGTCAGATGAGTATCTATCTAATATCCCAGCTAAGAAAATGGGCTTAGATTTATCGCAAGCCATTATGGAAGGCGATATGAAGTTTGGTACTCGTTTTACGTATGTTGCTGAGCAAGATCAGTTACCAACTGACAACCTAGAGCAATATGACTCGTACAAATTGTGGGATGTTTACGTAGCTTGGGAACCAGCAATGGGGACATTCGAAGGCTTGCGTGTAGATTTTGCAGTAGAAAATATCGGTGATGAGGAATATCGCCAAGCGTGGCAAACCTTGTATGAGCAAGGCAGGAATTTCAAATTGTCAGCGCGTTACTCGTTTTAATTCTTTTACCCTGTAAACGAATTAATTAGACCGAGCTGAGAGAGCAATAGTGTGGATAACACTTGCTCTCTTATCTGGAAAGCCTCTCAAAGTTAAAAGCTTGAGCGGCTTTTTCAGGATTTAAGATTCGTATATTAGGGTTATTAAATATTTGGAGATATTCCATGGCTGTATCAGTAGAACAAATCAAGCAGTACCTCGCCGACAACCCAGCAGCGATGCCAGGACAGGTTGCAGCTGAGTTAGCAATCACAGAGTTAGAAGTCGTTAAAGCACTGCCTTCAGAGCAGTTGGCTTTATTACCACTGACAGAAAAAGATAACTTACTGGCTTCACTACCAGAGTGGGGCAATATGACCACGATTGTGTCTGCATCAGGTAGCATTTTTGAATTTAAGGGTAGCTTCCCTAAGGGTAAGTACGCTCATGGTTACTACAACTTAATCACCAAAGGTGAAGGCTTACATGGTCACTTAAAGCTGGATGATATCAGTGCAATTGCCCTGATCAGCAAGCCGTTCAGAGGCACTGAAAGCCACTCAATTAACTTCTTCGGCGCACAAGGTGAAGTGGTTTTTAAAGTGTATTTAGGCAGAGATAAAAAGCGCGTGTTATTAAGTGAACAGGTTGAGCGTTTTCAAGCACTTAAAGATAGCGTGAACATTGCAGCTTAGTTGTTGATGACAACGTTTTTGATGACTGTTTGTCATCGCTGCTGATTAGAAAATAGAGAAAAGGAATGTGTGATGTCGACAGAAAAAGAGCAACGCTTACGAGAGAAACTTCTTCCAGAAATTGAAGAATTCAAAGCGCAACGTTCAACCTTACAATTGGCAACGCAAGATGCTGATGGTGTACCTAACGCCAGTTATGCTCCATTTGCATTGGCCGATGATGGTTTTTATATTTTGGTCAGCGAGTTAGCACGCCACGGCACTAACTTAAAAGCCTCTAATAAACTGTCTGTCATGCTAGTTGCTGATGAGTCTGAGTCGAAAAGTGTGTTTGCACGTAAGCGTTTAACCTTTGATGCGACAGCTGAAATTGTTGCCCGTGATAGTGAAACATTCACTAAAGGTGTGGCGGCATTGTCGGCACGTTTTGGCGAAATGATTGACAATCTAGCAGGATTAACTGATTTCAATCTATTTAAACTAAATCCGCATCATGGCTTATACGTTAAAGGATTTGGCCAAGCATTTAGCTTGTCAGGTGCAGAGTTACTTGATGTAGATTGGAAGCGTGATGGTCATCATGGCACCCCAAAAGAGCCTGCTGAAAAAGCGTAATCAGAATTCAGTTAGCCAAGGTTAACTGAGTTTTATGCTACTTTTTCGACATGGGGTTTGTAATATTTTTGCAATGTATTTGTAATGATTTAGTACTAGTTAAGTGCATTTCTAGATGTTACGATATTTGCCATGACAAGTGAGTGTGTTACTGCACTATTGTGGTTTTACTTAAACAAATACAATAACTTCAACCCCAAAAGATGATATTGTTTTAACAAGATTTGTTGCTCACTTTAATGGCAAAAAGCCCAAGTTTACTTAATGTAAACTTGGGCTTTTCCTTATTGAGGCCTTGGCCAAAAATTGTCGATGTTTGCTTATAAAATAAAAGTGGCCACTAAGTCATTAAGTGCCTTTGCTTGCCCTTTTAATTGCTGCGCTTCTTGATGGGCTGTGACGGATGCTTGTGCAATTTCATCCGTGACGTCTTTAATTGCCACTGTATTTTGCGTGATCTCATTTGTCACTTGGGTTTGTTCTTCTGCCGCGGTAGCAATTTGACTGGCCATATCTGAAATTAATGCCGCTGCTTGGGTAATTTCTTCAATGGCTTTATTCGCTTCATTGGCATCTTCGACACTGTTAGTAGCGAGTGCTTGGCTGCTTTGCATTAGCTCAACAGCATTTGATGTGGTGGTTTGTAGCGTTTCAATCGTTTCATAGATTTCTTGGGCTGAATCTTGAGTACGACGAGAAAGTACACGTACTTCATCTGCAACAACGGCAAACCCACGTCCTTGTTCACCAGCTCTTGCTGCTTCAATGGCCGCGTTTAGTGCTAACAAATTGGTTTGTTCAGCAATTCCCTGAATCGTCGATAAGATGCTGGAAATAGCATTAGCATGACGGCTCAATTCACTAATCACATCCGTTGCTTGGGTGACTTCATTGGCCAATAAATGAATTGATTGACGGGTATTATCCACTAAGCTTTGGCCTTGTAAGCTGCTACTACTGGATTGTTGCGCTGCGGTAGCGGTATTTTCTGCACTGGATGCAATTTCATGTGTCGCACTGGCCATTTGAGTTACCGCAGTGGCGACCATAGTGACTTCTTGCTGCTGGATTTGAATTTCTTTTTCAGCATGACGACTGTTCACTAAGCTATTATCAGCATTTTGATCAAGTTGGTGTGCCACTTGTCTTATTTGACTAATGAGTAAGTGCTGGCTGCTAACAAAACGATTAAAGCTATCTGCTAACACTCCCACTTCATCTTTAGACTCAACGTCAATACGCTGGGTTAAGTCACCGTTTCCATCAGCGATTTTAAACAGTGCATTTGAGACACGACCGAGAGGGAGAAGTAACTTAGTCATTAACCATGAAATCACTGCCATACTTGCTAAAAGCACTAATGCAGCTAGTCCAAGTTGTTTGACAAGCAAGCTCGCTAGAGGGGCTTCAAGCGTTGCTTGATCAAGTAGAACAATCAGTTCCCAATCCGTTTGAGGAATATCCTCAACCCAGACTAATTTGTCACGGCCTTCAAGCTCAAAATGGATTGGAATTAATTGATCACTGCGGCGCTGTTGCTGCAACACATTAAGATCCAGTTGGTTATCAATATCGCGAATATGTCCCATTGTTTTTGATGCATCTTTATAAGCGATAACCGTACCATCTTTATGCATCATGATAGCGAAGCCATTAGAAGGCAAGGTCATACGGTTAACATCATCGACTAAGTCGTTAATATTCACATCGCTGGCAATGACGCCATTATGGATTTTTTCAGCAAGGGTAATCACGACTTTTTTAGTCGGGAAGTCTACATAAGGTTTGGTAAGAATCATCGCTTGGCTGGTCATTGCTTGCTGATACCAAGGACGAGTACGAGGATCATAACCTGTATTATCAATGCTAGTGTCTGCATCGATCATCTCACCGGTATCTTTACCAAAGTATGTGGACTCGAAGCGACCTGAATCTAATGCTTGTTGCAAAACATGAATGTCGTCGCCTTGGTTAATCCGTGATTTGAGCGCATTCAGAATATCTTTTTTAGATGATAACCAATCACTAATTCTTTCAGTTTGTTGGCTGCTGAGTCGCTGAACCTGCTCTAGATTTGAGGTTAACAACATGGTTTTTTGGCTGGAATAACTTTGCCAAGACAATAGGGCAATGACGACTGATAAGGCGATTAATACCGGAAAGATAATTTTCAATTTTAACGAATTAGATTTCATATAAACCAGTGTGACCTTGCTATTGAAAGGGGTAAGTATTTAGCAACCAATGCTTGCCCAAATAGGGCTATTTTTCAGCGGCGGATGATGTCATAAGTGGTCGTTTTTTCATAGCAAATTGCTGATTAAATCAGCAAGCAAAACACCTTGATAACGAAACCAGAACAGACGATATACAAGCTTGCTTTATTGCAATAAAAATTCATCCTTGTTCAAAATGCTATAGCTTGAAAGTAATAAAGCGACGTAGATTTGAGCTTTCTTAAACTCATCATTTGCAGAATAAGTTTGCTACACTCATGTGAATATTATCGAGGTGACACAATGGCAAATATCGTATTTATTGCAACGAGTTTAGATGGCTATATTGCCGATAAAAATAACAACATTGATTGGCTTCATGAAACGCCTAATCCAGAAGGGTCTGACATGGGGTTTAGCGACTTTATGGCACGCATTGATGGCTTGGTCATGGGACGAAATACCTTCGAAAAAGTATTGAGCTTTGATTGTGATTGGCCTTATACCAAACCCGTATTCGTGTTGAGTCGCACCTTATCAGAAGTCCCGAGTGAATTGACAAATAAGGTGTCTTTAGTGAAAGGCGATCTTGCGCAAGTGGTCGCTGAGCTTAACGCCAAGGGATTTAATGACTTATATATTGATGGTGGTGTGACAATTCAACAATTTTTGCAGCACGACATGATTGATGAGTTAATCATTACCACTATACCGACGCTGCTTGGTGGTGGTATTCCATTATTCGGTGATTTAGCTGAACCACTTAAATTTACACATATAAGCAGTCAACAACATCTTGGCTGCTTAGTGACTAATCAATTTAAACGAGTTCGATAGGTTTATTTTGACTATATATTTGTTTTGATTATACGTTTGTTTTGCCTATAACGGGCTTTTCACCGCAAGTTTGATCGGCGCAGCATTCATTTTGTAAAAAGACGATGACAGACTCTAATTGGGTAAATTCGGCAACGCAAAATAAGGTGCGCCCTTCACGTCGCTGAGAAATCAGCCCCGCAGAGGCTAAACTGGCAATATGGTGTGAAAGGGTTGAACCTGGAATACCGAGACTTTCTTGTAAACTGCCCACTGCAATACCTTGAAACCCTGCTCGTATCACTTTGTTATATATGGTTAACCTTGTTGGATGACCTAATTCTTTTAGTGTTTTCGCAACCGTATCGATTTCCATTGTTTAGTTCCTTAGGAGCGGTATAACAAAAATATATTTCGATAATACTAGAAATATATTGATCTATCTAGTGAGATCACTTATATTTCGATTATTCTAGAAATATAGATATAAGGTTTACACTATGTTCGACTTCAATTCAGTTGATAGCACTATGATTAAAGAAACACTCGACATGTTTGTGTTCTTAGCCGTTGAGTTAACGATTCTGTTTATTGCTATTAGTTATTTAGTGGGCGTATTACAGCAATACATTCCACCAGAAAAAATTCAGCGGATTCTGAGCAGTAAAAATGGCCGAGGTTATGTCGTAGCTGGGTTGTTAGGTGCCATTACCCCATTTTGTTCTTGTTCAACTATTCCGTTTTTAAAAGGATTACTGCGTGCTAAAGCAGGCTTTGGCACCATGATGGTATTTTTATTTGCAAGCCCACTGCTAAATCCAATCATTATTGGTTTATTTGCAGTGACATTTGGTTTGAAAGTCACACTGTTTTATTTTGTGATGGCAATGGGCGTATCTGTCATTGCTGGTTTTACCCTTGAAAAGCTTGGGTTTGAAAAATATGTCAAACCTGAAGCCTATATTGCACCTGAGTCAAAAGGTTGTGGGAGTGGTTGTGGGGCTAAATCTGTACCTGTAAGCAAGTGGCGCAAGATTTGGAACAGCACATGGGCTGATTTTAAAACGGTTTTACCTTACCTGTTAGGGGGTATTGCCATTGGCTCATTAATTTACGGATTTATGCCGACAGAGTTTGTTGCAAGTATCGCTAGTGAAGATAATCCATTAGCCATTCCTGTGGCAGCAGTTATCGGTATTCCGTTATACATTCGAGCAGAAGCGGTGATCCCATTAAGTGCAGCACTTGCAGCAAAAGGTATGGGATTAGGTGCGGTAATGGCGCTAATTATAGGCAGTGCAGGTGCGAGCTTAACTGAAGTGATTTTGCTTAAGTCGATATTTAAAAACCAAATGATTGCGGCATTTCTGTTTGTCATTATTTCAATGGCGATCAGTGCAGGGTTTTTATATCAATTCATTTTCTAAGGGCAGGTACCTCATTCACGATGGGTAAATAGGGTTTTACCCATCGTTTTATATGATGTTAGTAACAACAATCACAGTTAATCTAGATTACCCTTGTTCGGAGCAGGCGGTAAATTTTTCAGCTGATACGCCGAGTTTTTCCGAAAAATTAGATACCAAACAAGCCGTGGTTTTCTCATCATCTTCCTCTAGCATATGTTTCTCAACACATGCGCGCATCACCTCGCGAAATACCGATTCTACTTTGCTTTTGATTGATTTACACAGCTGGCCATTTTGGTAAATTCATCATCCGCTTTCATTTGATTAACGGAAATTTGAATCACCATATCTAATTGTTCAGCGGTGAGCTCTTCTGAGAGGGGGAACTTGCCATTGTAGATGATGACAGTAACAAGGTGACAATAATCGCGGCTTTCATGTATTAATCCTTTAATGTAATGTCCATATTGATCGCTAATGCTATAGCGCCAACTACACCGTATAGCCTAATAACATAAGCGTTATTACTAGCTGATTTTAATGGGCTTGCTACAATCGTAGGCATTCACCAAGCCGTTATTAATGGCTATCGCAATTTGTAAACGGTATCTGCCATTCGGTTAATCTTGCTGGAGACGACATGCTGACACGTTCAGATGATTTAGAAATATTACTTACTGTTGTCGATAGTGGCGGTTTTTCAGCTGCGGCAGAGCACTTGGATATTCAAGTGGCACGAGTATCACGTTCTGTTAGTCGAATAGAGCAACAACTTGGCGTGACGATATTAAACCGCACCACTCGACGAGTTGATTTAACCGATGAAGGTCGTCAGTTTGTTGAGTCTATTCGCAATGGGCTGCAATGCCTTAATCAAGCTGAGCATGACTTGATTTGCCGTGGCGATCTACCCAAAGGACGGTTGCGAGTTAACGCAGCTAGTCCATTTGTATTTCACCAATTAATCCCATTAATTCATGAATTCAAAGAGGCATATCCAGATATTGAATTAGAAATCACCTCTAACGAGGGTTATGTCGACTTATTAGAAAAGCACACGGATGTCGCTATTCGTATTGGTGAACTTGCTGATTCTACTTTGCATGCCCGCTTATTGGGTCACAGTATGTTGTATTTCGTGGCGACACCTGAATACTTGCAAAAGCGTGATATTCCAAAGCAGGTTTGTGAGTTAAATTATCATAATTTAATCGGTTTTAGTGAGCCTAAAGTGCTGAATCAATGGCCGCTAAAGGGCGGGTACACAGCTGTGCCTGCGATGACATGTAGTAGTGGAGAAACCATTCGACAATTGGTGTTAGCCGGCCATGGCATTGGCTGTTTATCTGGGTTTATGGTGAACAAAGATATTGAGGAAGGGCGGTTAGTGACCTTGCTTGAGTCTGAAAAACTGGTCAATGCTGGCTGTCGTCAGGTCAATGCTGTGTATTATAAATCATCTTCTGTGGCGAAGCGCATTTCTGCTTTCATTGACTTTATCCAACCTAAATTAACGTTATAAGCCAAGCCATTCACACTTTTTAAAGGCATTTACATGAAATCGATAATGGATTATTTGCGGCTCATCTTGTTTGTTAGTGGCGTACTGCTTGGGGTGCAAGTGCCTGCTTTTGTCGATCAATACGGTCAACGTTTACAAGCGCATACTCAAGAAGCCAAATTAAGTCTGGATCAATTTCAGCGAGATGCTGATCGGTTTTTTGCGGGTGATATCCAACGGCTTATTCAGCATTACCAACAAAACCCTGATCAAGTTGTCAATGCCGGCGGAGACAGTATTGAAGCCATTTATCAGCGGTATCAATTACTCAATGGCGCCTTAAATCAATTTAACCAAACCGCTTACAGCGGTTTTGAACAAGTGGCTTTCGAGCCATTAGAGGATATTCGCCAAGAGGTTTGGCAAAATTTTAGCCATACCATTATGTTGGACACCAGAGCGATTGCTATAGGCTTAGTCATTGGCTTTATATTATCCCTAGCTTGTGAATTGTGTCTTGTGGGCTGCGGTAAAGGATGCCGACATGCGTATCGGGCGATGAAACCTAAAGCTAAGATGAATACCGAGTAATAAAGAGCCACGAGAAGTTAAGTGAAGCATAGCGAGTATACCAGAATAGCAGCGAGTGCTTTAGTGGCTACTTTCACGTTTATTGGATAAATTAACCATACAATTCTTCGGTGTTTGTTTGAAGGATTTCGTTTTATGCTAGTCATTATGTTAATCATCATTTCACTTGATTAAGGATATCCCATGATAGAACAAGGACACACATTACCTGCAGGCATCTTATCTGAGTTAACACCAGACGGAATGCTCAATCACAATGTGAGTGATTTTTTTGCTGATAAGAAAGTGGTGTTGTTTGCAGTACCTGGTGCATTTACGCCAACTTGCTCAGAATCCCATTTACCGGGTTTTGTGATTTATGCCGATCAGCTTAAAGCCAAAGGAGTTGATGTCATTGCCTGTGTTTCAGTGAATGATGCCTTTGTAATGAAAGCATGGGGGAGGCGCAAAATGCCTCTGAACTGACTATGCTCGCCGATGGCGATGCAAGCTTTACCAAAGCATTAGGGCTAGATATGGATACTGCTGGGTTTGGCGGTATTCGTTCGCAACGTTATGCCATGGTTGTTGATAATGGTGTTGTGACGACCTTGAATGTTGAAGCGCCGAAATCTTTTGAAGTCAGTACTGCAGAAGCGATATTAGCGGTTTTGTAAATATTACGAGAGAGATTAGCTTTTAAAGGCGACTGATATAGTCGCCTTTTTTATTCAAATTTAATCCACCTTATCCAAGAGTTGTGTCGTAAACGTATAACTGTATTAATTTATTTTTAGGGCCATCACTGATTCTTGATCTTGGTGCAATCGAGTCAACTCTTTCAGCTACCAGTATGATATTTACGAGCTAGATAAATTCAAATTAATCTGAAATACATTGATCTAAATCAAATACATGTTTAGTATTCCTTTAAAACATGCATTTTGAATACATATTAGAGGTTGTTTATGTTAGATCAGCATACCAAAGACGTTGTTAAGAGCACGATTCCGTTATTAGAAGCAGCAGGCCCAGCGCTAACCACACACTTTTATCAACGTATGTTTGAACATAATCCTGAGTTAAAAGATGTATTTAACTTGGCTCATCAACACACTGGCGGTCAGCCAGTTGCATTATTTAATGCCGTGGCAGCCTATGCCAAAAACATAGATAACTTAGAAGCACTTGGCGCTGCCGTTGAGCGTATAGCCCATAAACACACAGGTTTTTTAATTAAGCCTGAGCAATATGCCATTGTTGGTGGTCACCTACTTGCGACCCTTAAAGAACTCGGCGGTGATGCAGTAACCGAAGAAGTATTGACGGCATGGGGCAATGCATATGGTTTTTTAGCGGATATTTTTATCAATCGAGAAGCGCAGCTTTATCAGCAAACCGCTGCCAAAACGGGTGGTTGGGAAGGTAAGCGCCGTTTTGTTGTAAAGGCTAAAACAGTAGAGTCTTCAGTGATTACTTCATTTTTGTTAACGCCTGAGGACGGTGGATCGGTTGTCGATTTTACGCCTGGACAGTACTTAAGCGTGTCGCTTGAGCATGAACAGCTTGAGTTTACTGAAATTCGTCAATACTCATTATCGGATGCGCCAAACGGGAGTAGCTACCGCATAAGCGTGAAGCGTGAAGCGGAAGGTAAAGCTTCAAATTTACTGCATGATCATTATCATGTTGGTGATGTGATTGAGCTTATAGCCCCAGCTGGTGATTTTGTACTTTCTGCACAAGCTGATACGCCAGTGGTATTACTGTCTGCTGGAGTGGGGGTGACACCAATGAAGAGTATGCTTAATCAGTTATTGTCTCAATCTCACCAAGCAGATATTACGTGGGTTCATGCCTGTGAAGACGGTGCGCAGCATGGCTTTAAAGATGCGATAAAAGCTAAGCGCAATGCCAATACTCACCTTGAAAGTTATGTGTGGTATCGTCAACCATTAGCGACAGATTTACCCGCTGAAGACTTTGATTTTGAGGGGACTATTGCACTGAAAAATATCGCTGAGCGTATTGTGCCAAATGCACAGTATTATTTCTGTGGCCCTATTGGGTTTATGAAGGCGATTAAGCAGCAGTTACTCGCGCTTAATGTGCCAGAGTCGCAAATTCATTACGAAGTGTTTGGCCCACATTCAGACTTATAAACAGAGTAATAACCAATCTGAAAAAGCGACTCACTATTTACGCTATAGCAGTCGCTTTTTTGGTATCAAACTTTGGGCAGTCAACAAGCTCAATAGCATTAACTATTATCTATTGGCAACCATACTTGTGCTTTTAAGCCGCCTTCTGGACGATTACTCAATTCAATTTTTCCGTGGTGGCGGTCAATAATCCGTTTTACTATCGCTAAACCTAGGCCAGAGCCCACTGAGCCACGGGCGCTGTCGCCTTGGGTGAATGGTTGAAATAGTTCATCGATTTTAGCTTCGTTAATGCCAGGGCCATTGTCTTCGACAATAAAGCTGACGTATTTGGGCTTATGTTTAGAGCTGATTTTTATCCAGCCGCCACCATAGCGAAAGCCATTTTCGACTAAATTACTCAGTACTCGTTTAATAGCGATACTTTGAAAAGGCACTAATGGACAATCTTGTAAATCTAACTCGATTTCACCATCACGATTAACCTCTTGCTGGCTAATTTCTTGGATTAAGCGATTAATCTGATTCGGCTCGCGCACGCTTTCTTGATCATGACGAACATAAGCAATAAATTGCTTAATGATGTCATCCATATCCTCGATATCATTAATAATACCTTCTTGAAGATACTTGTCCTCATCGACCATCATCTCTGAGGCAAGACGAATGCGTGTCAGCGGGGTGCGTAAATCGTGCGAGATCCCTGCCATCAACAAGGCTCTGTCTTGCTCCAATTGCTTCATGCTATGAGACATTTGGTTAAAAGCGTGGGTCACTTCAACGATTTCAGATGAGCCACTTAATGGTAAAGGTTTTGGAAACTCACCTTTGGAAACTGTCACCGCTGCTTGTTGTAGGCGTTTTAACGGTCGATTTAACCGTCGAGCGAATATCCAGCCTCCTGCGACACTTAATGCACCAATCACTAATAAGTATAGAGTCAGTGGAGAGAGATCATTTTCATTGAGGCCAGTAAGCGGCACTTTTATCCACAAGGTGGGTGCTTGTGGTGGTCGGATCCAAACTTGTAATTGCGTTCCTTGGGAAAAGCGAACTTCAGCCTCGCCACCTAAGTATTGCGACATTTGCTCAGACAAGAAGCCATAATACGTTGCACTATCAAGCCCTGCTTTGATGGCATCTTGTTGATTGTAGATTTTCATTTCATCGTGGCGTACTTTTGCATTGAGGGCATCGACCATGGTGAGGTGTTCACGGCTAATCGTGACGCCATCGATGAACAACAAATTAATCTGACGGGCAATCAGTTGGTTAATTTGTTCGTAGCTAGGTTTGATGAAATATACAGTGACAGATAAGTATGACACTAGCTGATTGATAAGCAGCAAACTACCAATCAAGAGAACGGTTTGACTGAAAGAGTTGCGTGGCAGAAAACGCTGCCACCACTTCAGTTTAATTGCCGTTGGCGGGCTAATGGATTTACTCTGGCTAATGGGGAGTTACCCTCTTGCGGTGCCATCAGGCACAAACACATAACCCAAGCCCCACACAGTTTGAATATAGCGTGGATTAGCCGCGTCGACTTCAATTAAGCGACGTAATCTTGAGACTTGAACGTCAATGGAGCGCTCGAGTGCTGAGTAATCACGGCCTCGAGCAAGGTTCATCAGTTTGTCACGAGATAATGGCTCTCTTGGATGTGATACCAATACTTTAAGCACAGCAAACTCACCCGAAGTCAGTGCAATACTCTTATCGTCGTGGAACATTTCACGAGTGGCAAGGTTCAATGAAAAATCACCAAAGCTGATGACTTCTTCTTGCTGAGCTGGTGCACCAGGTACTTCCGTGGTTTGACGGCGCATAACGGCTTTAATACGGGCAAGTAATTCACGAGGATTAAATGGTTTTGGCAGGTAATCATCTGCGCCTAACTCTAAACCAATAATGCGGTCTACTTCATCGCCTTTGGCTGTCAGCATCACAATAGGGATAGGGTTTTCTTGCTGACGTAAGCGTCGGCAGATAGAGAGTCCATCTTCACCCGGAAGCATTAAATCAAGCACTAAAAGGTGAAAGTTTTCACGTTCTAATAAACGATCCATTTGTTCAGCATTGGCAGCGCTTCGCACTTGATACCCTTGCTCAAGTAAATAGCGTTCCAATAATGATCTGAGTCGCATGTCATCATCGACAACGAGAATTTTAGATGTTTCCTGGCCCATGAAATATCCTTTAGTCTAAATTTCGGCGCTAAATACCATTAATCAGTTCAATATAGCGAGTTTATTAGAGTGCAAACAAGAGGTGTTACAGTCGATTATGGCAGAACAAGGATAATATGACTAATAATGACAATTAAGTCTATGAAATTATTTATAAATAATGAAGTGGATTTGATTTTTGGAAATTGTAACTAAATCAGTTTTTGCGCATTAATCGTGAAAAAGTATCTATGATGCCATCTTCGTTGTGATCCAGTAGAAAGATTAATTGGTCATCATGTAATTTGACATTATAGGCCGCTGAGGCGATTTCTCCATAACGACTAAAACCTGTTTGTTGATTGTCGTCATATTGAGTTTGAAAATACACTTCCCCAGAGTCTGATTGGTGTTGATATTGGCCCCACTCCATCCCTGTCAGTTCGTCATCATGTTCAAAGTTGATTTGCAGTTGCACATAAAGGCCATTTTCTAGCATTAGGACTGCATAAAGATCGTCATAGTCTTGGTTGTACCAATAGCCTTCAATTTCTCTTGGTTCTAATTGTTGGTACTCAATCACGTTATCAATTGAGTTATCACCTAAGGTGTCCATGTTTAATTGTAAGCGAGAGGCATCACTGTTGAGGTACACATGGCTTTGATTTCGTTGGGTGAGTAAGGTGATAAAGCCTTTGGTTGGATTATTGCTAAATGTCGGATTAAAGCTGATAGAAAGCGGCAATTCAGAAAACGCTTTCGTGTTAGACAAATTAAAGTAACCCCATTCGGCAAAACTGTTATCTGGTGCCTGCAGGTCTAGACCAATCTGTAAGTAACTGAGGTCATCGTTGATTTGTAAAATTTCAATGTGATCGGTTTGTTGACTAAGCCAGTTACCCACAATATGAGACGGTGGCGAGGCGTTGGCCACCCCACAACAAACGAGCAATATGCAGACGATGCTCTTGTTAAATCGCACTAACCATTGCCCATACATAAAAGCTCCATTTTTATGCCACTCAAAAAACAATAGAGATAAAAAACAGGATCTCAAGTTTAGTAAATGAGCGCTATTGCGCAAACTTATGCCAGTTAAATCGACTCAAAGTCTTATTAATCTTGGTGGATGCGCCTAAATGGGGCTTTGTTCTATTCCTTTATGGTTATCAACTCTACCTATAAAGCTGTATAAGATATTTTATTGATATACCAATCTTGTGGGCCTGTTGGTGTTGGAACGACAGCATCGTCGTCGACTTCTTTTTTCAGTAAGGCGCGTGCCATGGGGGAGTCAATTGAGATATAGCCTTTGGCATCGCCGTAGATTTCGTCGGGGCCGACAATTCTAAAAGTGAGTAGCTTGCCGTCATCGTTTTCAATTTCCACCCAGGCTCCGAAGAATACTTTTCCTTCTTGTTCGGGGGCATATTCGACGACTTTTAACGTTTCGATACGTTTACGTAAAAAACGAACTCGGCCATCTATTTGACGAAGCAGGCGTTTATTTTCTTTGTAATCTGCATTTTCACTGCGATCGCCAAGGCTGGCTGCCCAGGTAACTTTTTTGGTGATCTCTGGGCGGTATTCTCGCCACAGGTAATTCAGTTCTTTTTTGAGTTTGGTCATCCCTTCAGGGGTGATGAGGTTGGTTTTCACTTGGGTGTGTACTCAATCTGATGGTGAGTTATTGCTTATGAGTGAAATTACCTAAAAGGAATGCCGTTGTCGACACTTAAGTCGATACGAGTCTGTTGTTAGCTGCCCATATTGCGGCTTTGACTACGACGTTGTTGACGCAGCTGTGCTAACTGATCCATTGCAGAGATGACTTTTTGACTTTGATGACATATCACAGCGAGTCTAGTATCAGTGCCTTGAGTTTGCTGGTTGTTTTGCAAAGCATCGTTGTCGGTGTGTGATTTGGCGGCTAACTCGTCAGCTTGTTTGAGACACTGCTTGGCGTAGTGCTCAGTAATTTGAATGATTAAGGCTTCTGCTTGAGTCAGGTTGTTACTGTTGATTTCTTTGACAAATAACAGCAAAAAACAGTCGAATAATGCGCTAAACACTGCTGGGGTATCGAACTTAGCTTGTTCGCAAGAGATACGACGAGATGGGTCGATTAATGCGGCGACTAGATTAGCTGTGGTTGTGGCATTCGTTGCGCCTGCAAAAAGGCTGTTAACGTAGGTATCTTGCTGCCAGAATGCGACCAGTTGATGCGACCACTCGGCCTTATCCCACTGTGCGCCCATTGCGTGAATGACTGACATAACAACTCCTACGAAAACAACATGATATGAGTATAAAACGGCGTTTATCTGAATAGCTTTCTTGGCATTGGTATAACCTTAAATGCGTCAGTAAGCTCAGCTAAATAGTCATTAGCCAATAGCGCAATGGCCAGATAAAAACCGGTTTCTGCATTGGTTTTCGCTAATGCTAAACAGCGACCCGCCCAAGGTAGCATGTGTTGCTGTAACAACACCTGAATAAACTGGGTTAATTGCTGCTCATCGACATCAGATTCAGGATTGGTTTTAGCCTCAACGAGTTGGGCAAAACTTGAATCTAATACGCTAAAGAACAAGCCAATATGATCAACGGGTTGTGGCATCTCAAGTTCGAAACTCACGCCGTACTGCTTGTAAAAATCAATTAATGCGATAGTTGATGCATCAAAATGTACTTGATCTTCACCTAAGTAAGCAGAGCCTTGTGGTATCGCTTTAGGTTCACCTGGACCGAAAAATAGCTGACCATAGTCAACTTTTAAGTCCATTAGGTGCTCAGATTCATCCCATTGATTGAGGTACGCTGTTAGAGCGTCACGTCCTTGTTGATTGTCACTGCGATTGGCAAATTCAGGCCAAGTAGCAGCAACGTCATTGTCTTTGAAGTTTGCAATAAGCTCTGCTTCAGGATAATGACAAAAAAGGTTATGCAGAATACGGGCTACGGCTTGGTATTCACATAACTGTTCAACTGACTGTTCAATACTCATGTTACTTTTCCTCAAAAAGGGCAGTGGTTAATGACCACTGCCAGATCTGATTAGACTTCTTTCGGGTTCAAGATATTACCCGCACCGCCACCTGCTGGTTGACCATTGCGATTCGCTTTGATGATCAAGTTCGGGGTAGTGATTGATGGGTTTGGTAATGGTGCAATATGACCGTCACCTGAACCATACTTAGCTTGAATGTTTTCTGTTGTATCAAAGTCTAGTGCACGTAATGGGCAAGACTCAACACACACTGGCTTACGGCCTTCAGCTAAACGGTCATAACAACCGTCACACTTGGTCATCACTTTACGTTCTTGATCAAGTTGCGGCGCATCGTATGGACAAGCACGAGAACAGCTTTCACATGCAATACATAGCTCTTCTGCTACAAGCACTAAACCGTCTTCACGACGTTTGTGCATCGCACCAGTAGGACAAGCTTTAACACAAACAGGCTCGCTACAGTGGTTACAACCTACAGACATGTAGTAAGCAAATACGTCTTGCTCAAAAGTACCTGTTGCAGGGTCAACATTCCATGTACCGCCACCGTATTCGTAAACACGACGCCAGTTAACGCCGTTTAGGCTTGGCACGCCATTTTCAACTGGCTTAGTGGCATTACGGATTTGCTCACCTTGTCTGTCTTTACAAGAGATATGGCAGGCTTTACACCCTGTACATTTAGTCGAATCGACATAAAAACTATATTGGATAGCATCGCTCATTGTAGCGCTCCCTTATAAAACTTTACGAATTTGAACACGGTTAGTGTGTTGTGGATTACCTTTAGCCACTGGGCTAGGCATGTATTTGGTTAGCGAGTTAATTGCGCCACCAATATCAACCACTTTACCTGTTGAGCCAGTACGGCCGTTTGGATCTGGTAAGAACCAAGCACCTTGACCAAGAGCTACAACACCCGGTACAACACGAGGAGTAACACGTACTACAACTTCAATTGAACCACGATCGTTATACATTTCTACTTTGTCGCCAGAAGCAACGCCGTATTGTTGTGCATCAATAGCGTTCATCCATACTGCATCTTCAACTGCTTCACGTAACCAAGGTACGTTATGGTAGCTAGAGTGAGTACGACCTTTAGTGTGATAGCCCGCTAATTGCAGTGGGTAATCTTCTTTAGTGTCTTCATCTTCATAACCGTCCCACGTTACTGTGTACTGAGGGATAGCAGTGATGGTGTCGCCTTTAACTTTGTTTTGTTCCCAGTTAGCCGCGCGCCATGCAAGTTCTGCAGAATGAATTTCGATTTTGCCTGATGGCGTACCTAGTGCTTCACCGCCATTAACAAAACCTTGTAGTGCAACGTTGCGGTTTTCCATGTTCTTACGGAAGAAACCAATTTCTTGTGCTTCTTTGTAAGTTGACGGGAACGCAGGGCTCACACCTAAGTTTTTGCTGTTTTCACGGGTTTGTTGGTATAGCTCTTCTAGCCATTCGTCTTCAGTTTTACCTTCAGTAAACTCAGCACCAACACCCATTTTTTCAGCGATTAATGCTGCAACTTGGTACATAGACTTACAGTCCCAAATTGGGTCTACTGCAGCTTTCATTGCTGTGATGTAACCCATTGCACCTGAAGCGTAAGAATCATCAACTAAGTCGTTAGATTCTAACCAAGAGGTATCAGGAATGATGATGTCGGCAAATTTAGCGCCTGGTGTCATCCAACAATCACAAGAAACAATCAGTTCAACCCCGCTTTCATCTTTTAAGATTTCTGCAGTGCCGTTGATGTCAGCATGCTGGTTTAATAGCGAGCTGTCTGATGCTGAAATGATCACTTTGATGTTAGTACCAAGTGGCGTATCTAAATCATCAGTACCCGTAATACCGTGGGTACGTGCCGTCATGGTTTCGCCATTGTGAATCGCTTCTGACCAAGTGAAGAAAGAGATTTTTTCTTTCACTGGGTTAGTGCCTGTTGGGATAGAACCACGGAACATGTTAGTCATGTTTGGTAGCTCACCGTTTGATGAACCTTCACGACCTAATTTACCGGCTAATACACCTAGCATGTAGATAGCACGAACGGTTTGCTCACCGTTAGCTTGGCGGTTAACACCAGCGCCAGCAATGATGTATGGCTTTTCAGATGCCATTAAGTCATCAGCGACTTTCTTAATGTTAGCTTCAGAAATACCAGTGATTTTTGCTGCCCACTCAGGAGTGCGTGCTTCACGGTCAGCGAACTTGCCTTGGCCCATGATGTAATCGTGGTAGTTCTCTTCTGAATCCATCGCAGCAGCGTATTCGATTTTCTTCGCATCGCCACTGTTTAAGAAGATTTGCTTTTGCGCTTCAATTGACGCTGCGTCATAACCGACACTGTTCTTGTTGATGAAGTCGATAGAGTTTGCATCAACCCAGCCTGAGCTGATCATCAAGTAAGCAATTGCTTCTGCTAATGCAGCATCCGTACCTGGACGGATTGGTAACCAAGATGATTCTTTACCCGTCATTGAGTCAGTGTAACGAGGGTCAATCATGGTGACTTTAAGGCCATTTGCACGTTGCAATGCCTGTAAGTAGTCATAACCTTCGCCAGAGCCTGATTGACGAATTTCACTTGGGTTGTAAGCAAAACCCAGTAAAAAGTCACTGCTTTCTAAAGTGACAGTTGCAGAACCTGATGTACTGCCAGTACCAAAGGTATGCTTAGCAGCTTCAGTTTGTTGTGCCCAAGAATAGTTACCGAAGTATTGTAAACAACCACCAACTAGGTTGAATAAACGGTTAAAACAGCCATTTGATGCAAAGCCGTAGTAAGCGCCAGAGCCGTAGCTTCTGAAAATTGCTTTGTTACCGTGCTCAGCGATCACTGAGTTTAATTTGCTACCAATCGTTTCAGCTGCTTCATCCCAAGTGATTGGAACGAATTTACCTTCGCCACGTTCACCAACACGTTTCATCGGTGATTTTAAGCGATCTAATGCGTAAGTACGTTGACGTAGTGAGCGGCCACGGGCACAAGCACGAACTTGGTGCATACCGTAAACATCTTCTACTTCATGGTCCGTCTCAACGCGGGTAATCATCCCGTCGCGGCTATATACTTTAACTGGGCAGTTTGAGCCACAGTTAACGAGACATGCAGACCAAGTTAGTGCTTCATCAACAGGTGGTTGCGGCGGTAGTGGCTCAGCATCTTTTGAGCTTGAATTACAGCCCGTTACTGTTGCAGCACAACCCAATGCAGCACTCATTTTTAAGAAACTTCTGCGTTCCATTATTATTTCCTCTTACTAAAATAAATTCAGCACGTTTGTTAAACGACTACAGCACATAGCTGAAATTCAGCATGATTTGATGGGCGTTATAATTGTGATTAAGCTCGCCCAGGGTAACCATGCCTGGCACTTGGTCAGGGGTCATTTGAGCGTCATCGGTGTCGTAATAGCGTTCGTAGCTGTAGGTCAGCTTTAATGCCATGTCATCACTCAAGGCATAGTTAGCGTAAAGGCTAGCGCTATGGTTATATGAGTAGTAATCCCCATATGGGCTGGTGCCATCTGCGGTGACATAAGTGTCACTGCTTGAGTTACTGAATAAGTAATCAGCACCCAGTGTCAGCTTGTCTTCCATTAGGCCGCCATAACTTACGCCAGCACCTAGGTTGATAAATTTATCTTCAATATCAGCGTACCAATCTGGACTGCTGTAGCTTTGGCTGCCTGCTTGAGCAGAGTTAATCCATTGCTGACCTGCAAAACCGTAAGCAGAGAACTGCTTCGTTAGTTGCATATTAAGATTGATGTCGTAGCTGTAATCTTCTGATTCTGTTAAACCAATAACAGTGTCATCGTAATCGTCTTTGGCATAACGACCTGTCAAGTCGATGCTTAACCAGTCAAGGGAGTGTGGCTAACTCGCAGCTCAACTTCGTTGCGCTCTCTGTCTGCTAAATAGTATTTACGCATCAGTGAGTTTTCTTCGCTCGACGTTAGCTCTGTTGCTTGATACTCAGAGCCGCCACGATTACTGTGACCTGCTTTTAGATCGATAGTGAAATTGTCGATGGCACGAATAGACAGTTTTGCCCATAAGCTACCTTCATTGGTTTGTTCACGTTCGCTGTAAGTGCGTTCGATGTCTTTGCGATCATAGCCAGCTTGTAAGCGGTAGCCGCTAGCAATGCGGTAGCTGGCGTTCACTTTAAAGGTTGAGCGCTCAATATCCGTGGCGACGTTTTCTTTGAATGTGCCACTGACACTATCGAAGTTGTATTGTTGGAATTCAAAGACTGAACTGTTGTTTTCACGATTGCTGTAGTCGTAACTACCACCAAGGCGTAAACGGTTGTTGAGCATAGAAGTGATGCGGAAGTTTGCATCTGTGGTATCGACTTCGCCGTCCCAGTTTTGAATTGGGTTGCCTGCCACTTGAATCAAATCGTCATCTTGGATCATACGACCGACAATGAAACGACCTGACATGACAGTGCGGTCTAGCTGGTACTGACCCGATAACGATACTTGGTGTGCTTGATTATCTGGGGTTGCAGCATACACATCGTATTCAGTTGGTAAGCTTAGGTTGTCAGTATTGTTTTTATACTGACTGCCAAAATAACTTAATTCAGTTAACCAGTTATCGCCGGTGAGTGCTGCGCCAGCGGTGAATGAGTCAGTGGTTGAATCAACACGTTGACCAAAGTTAATTGGACCTGGGCTCACTAAACTACTGCTTTTATAACCGGTTTTATCTTCAGAGTCGAAACGCACATAGGCTTGATAAAAGTCTTGGTTGAAATCGGCGCCGATACCCACTTTTTCACGTTGCTGAGATAACTCAAATACGTACGGTACATCAGGCGTCATCATGCCATCGTCGTAGTATAAGTTACTTTGGGCATCACCGGACTGGTAAGTGGTTAATAATGAATAATCAGCATCGACATTAAATAAGCCTTTTTGGCCTACACTAATGCTAGCGCTGCTGTTTTCAAATCCCAGTTGATGAGCTTGAGCACGTGCTTGGTAGCCGTTTTCATCTTGGTATTCAATATCGCCGCTCAGTGCAGTAACAAAACCATCTTGGTCTGTGCCTAGTGCATTAGCAGCATGGACATCATCACTGTCGATGTAGCCTGCAGAAATATCGACACTACCGCTATAACCCATTGAGTTGGTGCAGCGCTTACACTCATACTTCTCTTGATTAAGGTTTTCAGTATTGGCATTACCGACGGCAAAGTTTGCCGCCATTGCTGGCGCTGATGCAACTAATAAAGAAGCAGTAATTAAATTCAGTTTAAAGTTCATGTTATGGCTCCTAATTAGCGCTGCAGCAAGCTGCCGGCTGGGTGGTTAGAACCATGGATTTGGCTATGACAGTTCAAACAGCTTTTTCCACCGCCAAAGGCATCCATTCCAGGTTGAAGAACAACGCGACTTGCGTGACCGTCATCAGCGTGACATTGCTGACATAGTTGTGGTGCACGATTGTTTAGCATGCCTTCGTTAACGCTGCCATGTGGGTTATGACACGTGACACAGTTTTCAGTCACAGGTGCATGTTCCCATAGCATTGGGCCACGCTTTTCAGCATGACAGCTGTAACAAGTGTCATTGACTGTTGGCTTGTTTAGGGCGCTTTCAGACATAGAACCATGTGGAGAGTGACAATCAATACAGGTCATTTGATCCCATTTCATTGGATGAGATGAGCGCTTGTTCATGTCAGCTTTTTCACGAGTGTGGCAGCTAGTACAGGTGTCATTAACGGTTAACTTGTCTAAGGCTGGGTCTTTAGCAGCATGTACCACGTGACAATCGGCGCAAGCAATCTCTTCAAGATTGTGAGTGCTGCTATGCCATGCCATTTGCTGTGGGTCGTTATGACAACCTTGGCAAACGGTATTTTGAGTTGGTGCATCTAATTTGCTGTCTTTACCAAATTGGATCATGGGCTCTTTGCCGCCACGATTGTGGTTGCCTTGAGGGCCATGACAGGCTTCACATTGCAGTCCAGCCATTGGTGAGTCTTTACTGGTTAAGTCGCCATGTGCGCCTTTAAAGATGTCGGTAACACCTTCGGTACGTTGGTGACACATTAAGCAGCTGTCTGCTCCTTTAGGGGAATACTTACCTTCAGCGAACTTCTCAACGAGTTTTTGAGAAACCTCTTCACCTGTCATGTCATCCCATGGCGCAGCAGCGACACCAAATGAGCACAAGTAAAGGGTTACACTGATAGATGCGATTAAGTTTCGACACCAATTCATAATGTCACCTGACCTTATTAAATCTTAAATAAAAATGGAGTAATCAATTGGAGGTATTTTAAAGAAGAGGGGATTTCAGATCTAAGAATAGTGATTATCAAAAAACGACATTTGTGATCTAAATCTACATCATAGGTAGCAAAAAAACTAAAATATATTTTCCAATAGTTCCTTTATTTAAAAAGTTCCCCAAATGATAAAATATAAATGCAGACCTGCAATTCACACAAAACTTGTTTGTGAATACTGTAATAGTATTGATTTTCATTTGCCGGTGGAATTTGCCCATTTTAAATATTTTAATGACACAGAATGGGTTGGCATAAATATAATAACCAAATTATTAAATTATATTGAGAATAATATTGAAGACCCTTATTTCTTTCTGAATTTAGCGAAGTATTTTGTTAAAAGGGTAACTGAGTTTACTAAAATAGACTTATCTGATGATGTCGATATCGCTCAGAAATTGATTGATTTCACAATGTTTTATAGCCAAGTATCTGATCTAAATTGGGTTACTATTGATGCGGGGGATTACATTGGCCTAGTGGCTAAGCGTAATCCTATTGAACGTGCTTCTAAGTATGATGACCTATTTGTTTATCTCTCAGTGATGCAAATATTGAATTTCCACAAAGAAGTAAATGGTAATATAATCATTGAGTTACCGTTTGAGTGTGGTTTTTACGGTTACAATGTTGCCATTTTAGAAAATGTTAAATTCAACTGTCAGAACCTGTCAATTTTTGCCAAAAAAACGCCAGGTAAGCAGTATGATATTAGGCCATTATGCATTGAAACGATTACTAGCTTGGACAGGATTCATGCGGCAGCTAAGAGTATGATTCCAGCTGAGTTATCTGTTGATACATTAGCTATTGCGTTAGGAATGTCGACACGAAGCTTGCAGCGAGAAGTGAAATCTATGGGTCTTTGTGTCAAAGATATCATTAAAGAAGTGAAAGCAAATAGATTAAAATTAGTATTAAAGAAGAACCAAGATAATATAAAAGTTACTGCATATGAGTGTGGTTTTAAAAGCTTGGCAATATTTAGTCGTCACTTTTCTAATAATGTTGGATGTTGCCCTTCTGAATATGTCAGTCGAATTAACGATAAATAAGTTTATTTTTTGTAAATAAATAAATGTATCAAATGTTACATTTGATAATGGTTATCATTTACGGCCCTTTGTTAGTATATTTTTTATTTTAAATAATACCAAATAAATAAAGGTAAATAAGATACCTCTTTGTGGGTATAAATTGGTTTTTATTTATTGACTCCCTCGTTTTAAATTTTCATTAACTAAAATAACTCATTGTTTTTTATAACCCTGATAAAAGTAAGTCTACTAGCGGTAAATTAAAAATTGATACGAACCTGTATTTTGATTGTTCTGTTTTAAGAATTTAGTCCATTGTGTCGCTTTGCTAATGCCTAAAAAACCGAGCTAAGTTACCGTTAAACTGAGCTGTCATCCTATTTAGGTTGAAAATACCCTGTAAAAATTCACTTTCTCAATAAACGTTTTAAGCAGGTTATGCTATCTTTGGGCGATATTTGTTATTCAACGCCGAATAAGACCTTTTATGCTAAGTATTGCTCAGATTATCGCTCAGGAATTGAATGTCCGTGAGCAACAAGTTTCAGATACCATTGCGTTACTTGATGATGGCTCCACCGTCCCGTTTGTTGCTCGATACCGTAAAGAAGCGACAGGGGGATTAGATGATGCTCAGTTAAGAACACTCGATAGTCGTTTAGGCTACTTACGTGAACTGGCAGAAAGAAGACAAGTGATTCTTTCTAGCATTGAAACCCAAGGTAAGCTTACGCCTGCTTTGCAACAAGCGATCAATACTGCTGATAGTAAAACACGTCTTGAAGATCTCTACCTACCTTACAAACCTAAGCGCCGTACTAAAGGCCAGATTGCTATCGAAGCAGGTTTGCTACCGCTAGCTGATTTTTTATTGACGAATCGCCAAGCGGATTTAGAAAGCAAAGCCGCTGAGTTTGTGAATGCAGAGGCTGGCTTTGGGGATACCAAAGCCGTATTAGATGGTGCTCGATTTATATTAATGGAGCGCTTTGCTGAAGATGCAGACTTACTGCAAAAAATTCGTAAACACCTAAGTCAACAAGCTGTGCTTGAAAGTCGCATGGTTAAAGGTAAAGAAAAAGAAGGTGCCAAATTCCGTGACTATTTTGAGCATACTGAAGCCATAACTAAGGTGCCATCACATCGCGCATTAGCGATGCTGAGAGGGCGCAATGAGGGTGTGCTGAGTCTGTCGATGAATGCAGACCCTAAAGCAGAAGTGGCACAAAGCAGTTATTGCGTGGTTATCATTGCTGATCATTTCAATTTAAAGTTATCTGATTCGAGTGTCGATCAATGGCTTAAAACAGTGGTGACAGCCACTTGGCGAATTAAAATTGCTTTGCAAATGGAAACCGAGTTCATTAGCCAAATGCGTGAACGTGCTGAAGCGGAAGCGATTAATGTATTTGCGCGTAACTTGGGTGATTTATTGATGGCTGCACCTGCTGGAGCTAAAGCCACAATGGGTCTCGACCCTGGACTTCGTACTGGTGTTAAAGTTGCGATTGTTGATAACACAGGTAAATTTGTCGCACACACGACGATATTCCCTCATGCTCCACAAAATGTCTGGGATAAGTCTATCCGTACGCTGGCTAACTTAATAAAAATGCATAAAGTGGACATCATTGCTATTGGTAATGGTACAGCGTCACGTGAGACCGATAAACTTGCTGCTGAAGTGATTAGCTTTATGAAAGAAACACACCCGAGTTTAACCAAAGTGATGGTTAGCGAAGCGGGCGCTTCAGTCTATTCTGCTTCCGAATTAGCATCGGAAGAGTTTCCTAATCTTGATGTCTCGATTCGTGGCGCAGTTTCAATTGCTCGTCGTTTGCAAGATCCGCTAGCAGAGTTAGTTAAGATTGAGCCTAAATCTATTGGTGTAGGTCAATATCAGCACGATGTGAGCCAAAGCCAGCTATCAAGTTCACTTGAGGCCGTCGTAGAAGACTGTGTAAATGGTGTTGGTGTCGACTTGAACATGGCGTCTGCGCCATTACTGGCTCAAGTGGCAGGTTTGAATAAAACCTTGGCTAAAAATGTGGTCAGTTACCGCGATGAGAACGGTCAGTTTGAGTCGCGTAAACAGTTGCTAAAAGTGGCTCGTTTAGGCCCTAAAGCTTATGAACAAGCAGCAGGTTTCTTACGCATTCGTCATGCAAAAAATCCATTAGATGGCTCAGCAGTTCACCCTGAGGCCTATAAGTTAGTGGAAACCATTGCTACAGCTAAACAGCAGACGGTTGAACAGCTAATGGGTAACAGTGAATTATTAGCGCAGCTTAATGCCGCTGAATTTGTCACTGAGGAATTTGGTTTACCGACCATTACCGACATTTTAGCCGAGCTTGATAAACCTGGACGGGACCCTCGTGGTGAGTTCAAGACAGCGAGCTTTAAAGAAGGGGTTGAAGAGTTAAAAGATCTTAAACTCGAAATGATCCTCGAAGGGGTTGTGACCAATGTGACCAACTTCGGTGCTTTCGTGGATGTGGGGGTACATCAAGATGGTTTAGTGCATATCTCTTCATTGACAGACAAGTTTGTCAGCGATCCACACACGATTGTGAAAGCGGGTGATGTGGTTAAAGTTAAGGTCATGGAAGTGGATGTTGAACGTCGCCGTATTGCGTTAAGTATGCGATTAGACGAGCCATTACAAGCAGCGAATAAATCTAAACCTCAGTCTAACGCTAAGACGGGTTCAGGTCATAAGCCAAGTGGCGCTAAACATGCTGCAAACAAGCATAATGGCGGTCAGCGTAAACAAACTAAAGCGCCTGCCAATGCGGCAATGGGTAATGCATTTGCTGATGCCTTTGCTAAGCTAAAAAAGTAAATTAGCTGATGTATTAACGATTTAAAATCAATGATTAAGCCCTTAGCTTTAGGTTAAGGGCTTTTTTTATGGAAGGTAACCTGAGCAGGCTTCATCAAAATGAGTGTATGGCGATAACAAGTAGTTAGCTTGTTGCATTTCAGCTAGAAGCTTGGGATCCATTAACGGGTTTTCGATACTGAATATGCGTCGTTCACTGAGCTTTGATGAGATCAACTCTTGGCAGTACTGGCGGTAAAATGTGTTATCGAATTGGCCGTTTGCCATAATACGTTTAATGCCGACCTCGATCCGCTTAGCCAGTTGTGGCTCATCGGGTGAAACATAAAAGAAGGTCGCTAACGGAATATGTAGCAGCACATTTTCATCTAGCACTAAATCTGCAAATTTAACTTTAAATGAACTTAACTCGGCTGGCGCTTCATTAACTCCACGGCCAAAACTTTCAAAGCGGCCTTTGTCTAGCATATGAAATAAACCGTCGTAACTTGAACCGACAACCACGTCAAACCCGGCTTTTTCAAATGCCAGTCTTGTTGACCAATGTATGCCGCTGCCAGTTGGGATTTGTTTGAGTTGTTCAATGGTTTTGATCTTGGAAAATTGGGCTTGAGTTTGTTTTTTGATAATGAAAACTCTAAAACCCTGGATACCTTTACGAATAGGCACTCTTATCGGAATCAGCTTTTCATTCCAAGCGGGTTTTATGGCTTCTGCAATGACGTTAATGAGCTCGCCATCGACCATTTCTGTCAAAATCCGATCACGGGTCATAAAGATTGGAGAGTGGGTGATTTCCCATTCGCCAAAATCATCTTCGGTGTTTTCAAGTATCAGCTGCATTAACTCATAGCTGTAATGGTAACGCATATCATTGGCAGAGGCTGGCTGATTGAGAATGATAATATCTTTGGCAACGGCAAAGGGAGCTATTGTGAAATAGCTAAATAGGTAAGTAACAACAATGACTAGTATGTACTTAAATAATGACAAAAGAGTGCCTTGACTGAGTCCTTCAGAATATTAGCTTATTCAATATAATTAAATAGTTACCAATACTCAATATTTACAAGATACAAAAGCAAAATTTGCTTGATAACGATCAATATTTCATGGCGTTACCAAGTCATGTTGTTGCGTTTAAGCTAAGGTAGGTAAAGCAGGATTTAGACTAACGCGAATAGTTGGCTTTGCTCAGCAGGCGTTGTTTGCTGCTGATAAAACTGACCGACTCGTTCACCTAGTTGCTCATAAAATGCTTGCTCTTGTTCTTGGTTAGCATCATGAAGTAACAAGCTTTGAATCGCTCGGCTATTATTATTGTCGCTGATTTTATCTGTTTCAACATTCGGGTTATTTGGGTTTTTTTGCTGAATATCACGACGTTGAATCGTTGGGTTACTATTGGCTGCCACTCGTAATAGTTGTGGAAAAATACCTTTAGGTCCCAAGGTTTGTTGCTGCGTTTGCTGTTGCTCGGCAGATTGTTTTTGCTGCTGTTTTTGATCGAGTAATTCGTGGCGAGTTAACCGTTCATTTTGCTGATTATACGCCCGCTCTTGGTAGGCTTTAGACAACTCTTGTGGTGGCAGAATAGGCTTGGCTTGCTGATTATCCGCGCGCGCAAGATCCGTCGCAACGTTACTTGTTGCTATCGGTACTTGGGGATAATTAGTGACAACCAGCATAAAACTCACTTAGATATTGAATAATAACGTACAAATTATAGTCAATATTAAAGTGGTTTTATAGCGCTAGTCTGTATGTTTATTGATCCAAGTACATAATTCGTTCAAAAAATCATCTGTATGTGAAATGAACGGCGCATGGGATGCTTTATTGTGAATAACGTCTTTTATACTTGTTGCTTGCGGTAAAATAGAGATGATCTTTTTTGGAACTAAACTGTCACATTTGCCCCAAATTCGTAACCATGGCTGCTGAATTAGATGTAACTGCGAACGCAAATCTACGGTACGAAGCATCCCTAAACCTTGATCAAGTACTGGCTGACTAGGTAAGGGCTTTGCTAATACCAGTTTCTTTATCATGCCAATGTCATCTTTGGCTGAATCACTTCCCATTGCTTGAATCGCTAAAAAGCGCTCCACGGTTTTAGCTAAGTTTATGCTGAGTTGCTCCGAAAATTGTGCCAACACCTTAGGGGCAATACCTGGCCAGCTTTGCTCATCGTTATTTGGTTGCTGCGCCATAAAGCAAGGTGATGACGCAACCGTGATTAAGGCTTTAACTGAGTGAGGGTGATTAATTGCAACCTGAGTGGCTACCAGCCCACCCAGTGACCAACCTAACCAAATTGCCTGCTGCGGTAATTGGTGAGCAAGTTGTTCAGCCCATGCGTTGAGATCGCCTTCGTTGGCTTCACTATCGCCAAAGCCCGGCAGGTCGACAAAATGCACTCTATACTGTTCCAAAGCCGTTGCTAAAGGATGAAATACGGCTGAGTTAACTCCCCAGCCATGAAGCAGTATTAGATCTTGGCCTTCACCAATAGTGTGAACGTGTAGCTTAGAAAAAGTGGGCTGCAAAGGTTACCTCAAATCATCACGATACAGACAAGTAAGTGCCATACAGGATAAGGATATTATATGGATTGGCAACTCCCACAAGCCTATAGTCATCGTTTAACGTCGTTTGCCCATTGGCTTCGACGTCATTTACCAAATCGATGTCTATTATGCCGCCAAGACATACGTCAGTTTGATTCAGGGAAACCTCAAACGGGCATTTGTCACCACTGTTTAGTTGCTGGGCTATATCAGCACGAAGTGTGTTTAGGTTGTGGTAAGCGTATGGAGCAACTTCAAGCCTATTGTGGTCACTGTTTGCGACACAAACCTATGATGGTCATTGCACCTTGTAGTTATCATCAAAGTCTTGGCGAGTTAGTTTCAGGAATAAAATACCAACAGCAATGTGCGCCTCTTACTGCGTTAGTGAATGTGCTGGCGGTTCGGGTTATGGATCTGGTTGCCAGAGGAGTGATTACATTGCCGCAAGTGATCGTGCCTGTGCCATTGCACAAGAACCGTTTACAGCAACGTGGCTTTAATCAGGCGTGGCTAATTGCAGATGAATTAAGCCGTCAATTGGGGATCCCCATGGACGACAGTTTGTTAGTGCGAAGCATCGATACCCAAGCTCAGGCTGGGCTAGATGGGCAAGCTAGGCGACGCAATTGCGCCGATGCTTTTAATACAACGAAAGCCATACCTTATCAGCGTGTGGCATTAATTGATGATGTGGTAACGACAGGGACGACAGTCAATGAAATTGACAAGCTATTTGCGGCAGATTATGTTCATGTTCAAGCATGGTGTTTAGCACGAGCTGAAGCGCCAGGCCTGCTGTAATGTAGATAGCTTAAGTTGCTGATTTAAGTTGATAATAAGAAATGTATGTCGCTTCAATGGCGGAGTTGTCAAATACTGATAATAAAAGTATCTTACAGCCTTATTCACTATAAGCCTTTTATACGAAACATATCGTCGAAACATGGAAGTTACTGATAAAAATGGAAATTAAACAGAAAAAATTATCAAATCAGCACACATTTACATTCAATGAACATAGCCTAAATTTTGCTTTTAAAAATAAATCGGGCGCAGAAGATGTGGATGTCGAATATGGGACTTTTCCTGATAAATCATCTTTACTCATTGAGCAAAATGATTGGCTAAGAAATGTAGGTATTCTTTGGTTTTTATTGGGAGCATTGAATATTGGCCGTGCGGTATTCAGTGATAATCCTGTTACAGGTACTGGTTTATGGCTTTTTCTAGGCGTTATTTGCTTAATTTGGTTTGCAGTGACTAAGGTCAGGTATTCGGTATTTAAAACTGAAACCAGCAATATATTTGTGATTCAAAATGGGCAGCATGATCACATCATTGATGAAATTTCAAAACGAAAAAAGCACAACTACTGCAGTGGTATGGTGATGTTAATGTTGATAATGACCCTGAAAGCGAAATAAATAAATTTAGATGGTTAGCAGAGCAAAATGTGATCACCAAAGAGCAAGCAGAAGAAAAAATAGCCCAAGTTGAGTTTGCGCATAAAGATCCTGACTTACAGCATAAACTGAATTAGCTTATATTTTGATATTAAAAAAGAGCGACTTGCGCTCTTTTTTATTTGTAGATTATGCCCTGAAGGTTCGGATAAAATTACATCGCTGATGGCACAAAATACAGGGCATTGGCATACACTTTCTCTGTGCCTAGCCAGATGTTTCTGAACAATAAATTATCCGTTAAGGCAACCACTTCACCTTTACCTTTCTTTTCGACAATCATAGCCGGCGTGTTGGCAAAAGAGCGTTGATATTCTTTTGCTAGAAAGCCACTGACCAGTAGTTCATTATCGTATTCTGCCGCCACAATAAATGGTGTGGACGTTGGGCCAAAGCTGATTTCGCGATTTTTCATCACATGTAATGGGTTTGGTAAGCCAAAGGTGATGGGGTGAGTTTGGTCTAACGTTAACGACACAATAGCGCCACCAATTGACTGACGAGCATCTAACTTTGACTTGTCGCCAAACTTAAGTCCTGAAGTACTAAATAGATTATTGAGCTCACGCTTAGATTTAGGCTCTGACTTTAAAATATTGCGCTTTTTAAGCCAAACTAAGGCACGTTTTTGCGCCACAATAGTCCCCCCATCCGAAACGTATTTTCCTAACTGTCTCGATGTTGCATCACTAATGACATGATAAGGTCCATCAGCCATAAATATATGGCTATAAGCGGACAAATCGATTGAAGTCAGTCGTTCACTGTTCACCATAGTGACAGGGATGCCTAAGGTCTTATCAAGGTAGTACCAAAGCTGGCCTGTTTCTGAAGCATTGGTATCGGAGCCGGTGACCAATAATGGTGTGACGGGCTGAACTTTAATAAAGTCATCGCTACCTAAATCCATACCTGCAGCAGTATGCGATGAACTGGCAGCCACAATATTGACTTGATATTGAGCGGCAAGCTCACTGACAATTTGTCGGACTTGCTCTTCTGATACAGGTTGCTTTAATGGAATTTGTAAGCTTCCCGCGACAAATTCAACGGGCAAGTTTTTACTGTTAGCTGCACTGAGACTAAATGGCTTGAGGGCATATTTTACTAATACACCTTGATGCAATAATTGCTGTAAAAAAGGGGCTGCAGCTGCTTGTTGCCAATCTACAATAAGTGCAACCGCCTCATCAGGGAACACGGTTTTTGTGGTGTTAGCACTTAGTGTTAGTGCTTTCGCTACCGGTTTATCTGCAAGGAATTTAATACTCGGCTTAGCACCTTCAATCAATGTTAACCCCAGTGCCGACTCAAAGTTCCATGTGGAAATATCGTAAAAGGTTTCATCCTTAAACTCGGTCCGCTTATCAAATAAGGCTTCAACTAAGTCGTGCTGTGGCTGACTTTTGGGAATAAAGATACTGTCTTGCTCCGAGAAGATAATGTCGTCATCTTCTATTGGTTTAGCAAGGTATTTAAAGCTGATTTTATGCTGATTTAGGATATCTGTTAGCTGTGATATATGAGCTGCTCCGCCATGAGCTTTAATCAATCTCCCCGTTTGCTTGCCATCTCGTGTGCGCTTAGCATTGCTTGAGAAAAAGTCTGTTTGATACTTCATCAGTTTCTCGCGCAAGTTATGCGCGCCTTGCAAGCTCGAAATTGAAGTAGCGAACTGGTTATCAATGCTATTTGCTAGCGTCACTACACCATTTGGCGATGCTTGGGCTTGTCCACGGGAGCTGGCTTGTTCAAATAAAATGCCCACTGCGCCATTAATATCAGGATAGGTTGAGCCTTTGCCATAGAAAAAATCATCAAACATTTGTTCACTAAAATACACCTGCTTCACCTGATCTAATGCTTGGCGATGAAATGCTGCCAGTTCATTTGATAATTGCTGGTTGGCTTTACTGGTAAGCGGGTTAACCCTATCAGGCACTCCGGGCTGAAAAAAGTAAGACTGTTGATGCCACATTTCGTGGAAGTCACCGACATAATGCGGTTGCCACTTGTGAAAGAAGGCAACTCGGCCTTGAGACGCTGGATGACGTAGAAACAACCAATCACGGTTTAAATCTGCTAAGTAATGGTTAAAGCGGCCACCTGGCCAATCTTGATTATGTTCTCGATGATTGTTATCGGTGACGACCACTTGGCCCTTGTTATTATTGGCCCAGTTTGAAAAGCGATCAAAGCCATCAGGGTTTTGTGTTGGGGTAATTAGAATCACGGTATCTTCAAGTAAGTCTTTAACCCAAGGCGCATTGGCAGAAGCAAGGTAATGGCTTAATGCTATTGCCGCATGGGCACCACTGGCTTCGTCGCCATGAATTGAATAGGCAAGCCAAACGACGAGAGGTTGAGTATTACTGCGGCTATTTTGCATGGTGCCGAATTTGACTTTACTGCGATAAGCTAAAATATCAGAAAGATTTTTTTGGTTGGTTTCAGAGGTAATCACCGCAGTGAGCTGATGTCGTCTTTCTTGGCTATAAGCTGCTGAGTCCAACGACACACGCTCGCTCTCAGTGGCCAGAATCTGCAAGTACTGATTAATTTGATCGTGTCTTAAATGCCATTCGCCCAGCGGATAACCTAAGTATTCAGCTGGCAAGGTAATATCAGCGTTGATGTCTTCGCTGAGTAATCGTTGATTAATTCGTGTGTCTGCCGCGCTCGTCTGTGAAGATGCGCTTAAAGAAACAAAAAGTGGCAAGCTTGCCATCACAGCAATGAGTAGACGAACAAGGTGGCTTGGTAAACTAATCATAGGAGAAACAACATCATAAAATAAAACAATGCAATTACCATAAAGTGATTAAGCTTAAATCTCCATTAAAAACCCCCTTAAATAGGATATTTTTTGTCACACTTGCGAGATGAGGGCTATAAAGCAGGAGCAAGTAGGAGTATCATAGCGCTAAATCTTAGTAAATCACTCAAGTACTATTTAGATGGTGCACCATGTTGTACGGGTACTGATTGAGCTAAGTAGCATTTTTTAAGTTTTTCAACGGAGCAGTTATATGATCAACATTACTGATACGGCTCAGGCGCATTTTGTAAAATTACTGGCCGATCAACCTGAAGGCACTCATATCCGTGTGTTTGTCATCAGTCCAGGCACCGCTCAAGCTGAGTGCGGTGTATCTTATTGTCCGCCAGATGCTGTAGAAGCAGATGATACTGAGCTTCCTTTTAATGGATTCAGTGCCATGGTTGATGAAAAGAGTGCACCATTTTTAGAAGAAGCTAGCATTGATTTCGTGACCGATCAGCTGGGTTCGCAACTCACGCTAAAAGCCCCTAACGCTAAAATGCGTAAAGTGGCTGCAGATGCACCGCTAAAAGAGCGTATTGAGTATGTGATTCAATCAGAAATCAATCCACAGTTAGCCAGCCATGGTGGTAACATCATGCTAGTTGAAATCACTGAAGAAGGAACCGCTGTTCTTCAATTTGGTGGTGGCTGTAATGGTTGTTCTCAAGTCGATATTACTTTAAAAGATGGTATTGAAAAGCAGCTATTAGACATGTTCCCAGGTGAACTAACAGGCGTTAAAGACGTGACTGATCACCAACATGGTGCTCACTCTTATCAATAATCGTTAACGCAATATTGATACTAAAAACGCGGCAATATAAGTCGCGTTTTTTTATGGCTTTTTCAAGCTGAATGCCATTGAATATAGCCAGTTATTTATCTTTCCTTATTCTTTACCTTGTTACACTTGTAATGCTTTTGTTTGATGTAATGGCTGATGAGTATTAAACTTGCGCTATACCTGAAAGTATTATTAAGGAGAAACAAGTGGCGTTTTTTGTAAATACTCGTAATGTTTCTTCTGCCAAGGGCTTCACCATAATCGAACTGGTTATTGCGATTATTGTGTTGGCCATTTTAGCTGTTATCGCAGCGAGTCAGTTCACTGATGTGAAACGTGATGCTGAAATCAGCCGCGTAAAAGCAGTGGCGGCTTCGTTTGAGCAGTCAGTTACCTTTGCGCATACTCGCTGGCAAATTATTGGTGGAAGCGAACCAATGAATGATTTGCCTGATTTTGCTGATAACGATTTAGATATGAATGCCTCTGGCTATCCATTAGGCACAGGCAAAGGTAATCCAATGGGGAACCCAGTTAATATTGGCCAAGGTCAGGCTGGGTGTGTGGATTTGTGGAATGCATTGATAGAAGACCCACCTAGCGTTGCCATTAGAAATACATCTGATGATGTTGATTTTGAATCCTATCGCCATAGTGCAGATGGCGGTACTGGTGCGACGCAATGTACTTATGTATTAAGAACACTGGGAGATACCAGAGGACGAAATCGCGCAGAAATCAAGATTGTTTATGATTCGGTAGCAGGGACTGTCACTCCTTTCATTGAAGATTAACCCGTACTCCAGAGAGAGAGTTTGGTGTAATTTCAACGTTTAATAAAACAAAACGGCTTACTGTTTCCAGTAAGCCGTTTTTTGTTGTCATTTTAGCGGTAACTAGCGTTTCTTTTTAAAGATTCGGCGGTAAAAAGTCACCGCGCTGAATATTAAGATTACTGTGCCAATCAATGCGATGACAGTGATAAATGCCACATACTTAAACGGCATATTCATTGCGTCATGCAAAGGTCTAACAAACGTAGCGATTTGGCCTGAAAGTGGTCTATCGCTGTGAAGCAGTGCTGACTTAATTGTGCCTTTATCATAGTTCATGTTGATACTATCAGCTTGACGTAACCAAACGTCATTATGGGTATTAAATCGATAGCTATAAATTGCGTCAACAGGCTTTTTAGGTGCCTCTGCCTTCGCTTTTGGATCCGGTCTAGGCTGACGTGGCTTGCTGATTGATACTAACTCAGAATCTGGCCATACACTTTGTGCCGTTTGAATTTGGCTTTGCCAATCTTTTGCTTGGCTGATTGGGTATTGAATACTGCTATCTGGCGTTGTTTTAAGTGCGCCTGTCCACAACCCTTTGTAAGTAATTAAAAAGCCAGTAATACACAGTAAAAACAAAGGAACTGAGATGAAAAGTCCTAGTTGAATGTGGCTTTTTACTAAGCTACTTGACTTAGTATTGCTTGGGATTGAATGCTTTAACCTGAATGTTTTGCGAACACGCCACCAAAGATAAATACCCACTAAGGTAATAACACCACCGATCATCGATGCCCATGCATTAAGGTATTTACCAAAATCACCTAATAAGAAGTTGCGGTGTAGCCAGAACATGGTGCTATAGAGTGGAATATCTCTCATTTTATAGGTTGAGAGTTCATTTAAATCGTTATCAAAAGCAATGGAGTGGCCTCTTGCAGCGATTTCGACATACGGAGAGTATTCAGTTGGAAAGCGAACCGTGCTCATTTCAGGGTAACGCTCAAAAAGTGTTTCGGTAACGTGTGCTTTTTGCTCAGACGTTAACGGCACATATTGCTGCCCTTTGTCGTCCATTCTTTTAAGCATATCCATGCCGCCAAGATAAACACCTGTCGTTAACACAATCAGCATAGAAACACTGATAACGAAACCAACCCAGTTATGAAACCATTTTAAAGCAGGGACTACATTCATAGTGAAGTTCTCAAAGTACGTTATTAATGGCCAGTCAAAGATTGATAAGCCTGCTTCACTGCCAATAAATGACCGTCAAAGCAAAAATTTCGTGAATGATAATTAATCTCATTTCTTTACACAATTAAAGAAATGTAAAGACGCAACTTAATCAGAAAGATTGCCAAACAGGTCACAGTTTTTAATGAATGTTAAATATTGGGTATATTAACAAGTGCATAACTATTCTCTATTTATTCACGTGTGTAGAAGGTGCTTATTTCAATTAAACCCTTTTCATATAAGAGATATGAGCTTATACACTTTGTTATAGTTATGTTAATTGTTGATTTTAATCGATTGTTGGGTTTGTTTTGGGTTTCGGTGGTTTTGTGATGAAAAGTAAAATTTTTTATTCTGTTAACATTAAAAACAGTTAATACGCAATATTTATTCAACAACCGTAATGGGATTTGTTCTCATTAGTGCGGTTGTTCACAGTTCTTAACTCCATTCATAAATAAAACTTCACAAAACAAAGAACGCAAATGATAATCCATCTCATTAACGATAACTGCCAAATTAAGGGCTATTTTGTATGAGAATTTCACCAATTGCGTTCGCTGTTCTAGCAAGCTTAGCGTCAGCATCAGTTGCAGCAGAAGAAGCTGCGAATAACACTGAGTCAAGTCAGGGGTTTACCGCTGAAATTGAGCGCATTCAAGTCACTGGGATGAACTTCAACAACTACAAAGTGGGTTCTTCTTCTGGCGCAATGCGTGGCGATATCGACTTAATGGACACGCCGCAGTCTGTGAATGTGATCCCTGATTTTGTTACCGACGAGCAGTTAGCAAGAAACTTATCAGAAGTACTTGTTAACGATTCAAGTGTGACCGGTGGTAGTGAAAAGTGGAACCGCCAAGTATTCAATATTCGTGGTTTTGAATTAGATTCAGGTAGCGGCTTTTTAATTAATGGTCAGCAACAATGGTCTCACTACGTACAGCCAATTGAAACGCTACAACAAGTTGAAGTGTTGAAAGGTCCATCAAGTATGTTGTACGGTCAGTCAGGTCCTGGTGGCTTGATTAACATGGTCACTAAAAAGCCAACTTATGACACGCTATTTGATGTCGCATTTGATACCGATGCTCACGGTTCTACTCGTTTTCAGTTAGATGCAGGCGGCGCGTTAAACGATGCAGAATCTATTCGCTACCGCACTGTGTTAGTGAAGCAAGATACGAAATACTGGCGTGAATACCAAGACGGTAACGGTGAGCAAGAACAAGAACGTGACCGCTTTTTAGGTTACATCAACCTTGAATTTGACTTACACGATGACGTGATGCTGTCGGTTAAATATGACTACACCGATGACAAAACAGGTATCGATAGAGGTGGTTGGTTAGACGACAATGGTGACTTAGTTGGCGACCGTGAAGATATCTGGGATATGTCTTGGGCATTTACTGACAACAACGTAGAAAACTTAGGTGCTGACTTAACTTGGTATATTTCTGACGACTGGAAAATGACCACAGGTTATAACCACCAAACCTTTACTCGCCAACGTTTAGATTCGTCTCCTTCTATGGTGTCGGGTATGGATCCTGTGACCGAAGGTTACCAAATTAAAGCCTTTGACCGTTACGATGATTGGCAACACAAAACAGCTTATATGGATTTCACAGGTATCGTGAATGCCTTTGGTATGGAGCACCAATTATTAGTCGGTGCTAACATTCTTGATTATTACTACGGTCAGCTAAGAGACAGTGGCGATGCGCAAATTGTCATGCCTGGTCAAGATGTTCCAAGACCTGATCTTGATTACAACAATGACCCGACCAAGTCAGAATCTAGCTACAAGCATTATGGTTTCTATGTTCAAGATTTAATGACCATCAACGATGAGTGGCAAGTGCTTGCTGGCGTTCGTTATGATGAACAAAAGAAAGATGGTGAAGGTGAGAACAGTTATGCCGTATCACCTAAGTTTGGTGTGATTTACTCACCATCTGAGAATGGCAGTATTTATGTTAACTACTCAAAGAGCTTCAACCCTCAATCAATCGTGAGTAGTGATAACGATGTCAATGAAGGCATGAACTTAGAGCCTGAGTACGGTGAGCAATATGAAATCGGTACTAAGTGGGAACTGTTTGATGGTGGCTTATTGCTAACGGGTGCGGTGTTCGATACCACTGTGACAAACGTGACTGTGCAAGAGCAACTTGAACAACCAATTGGCGATAAAGAATACATCACAACTCAAAGTGGTAAGCAGCAACACCGTGGTTTCGAAATGGGTGCACAAGGTCAAGTTAGCGACAATGTGTTCATAACGAGCTCAATGATGTACTTAGATGCTGAATACATTACTAGCGCAGAAGATACTGCACAGCTTGATGGTAAAACACCTGTTGATGCACCTGAATGGTCAGCTAATATCTGGACACGTTACGAAGTCACTGAAGATTTAGCGTTTAACATTGGTGCAATTTATGTGGGTGAGCGTTTTGCTAATACACAAAACACCATTGTTAAAGATGACTATGTTCGTTTTGATTTTGGTGCAGCATATACATTTGCCGTGCAAAACACTGATATGAGTGTTCGTTTTAACGTTAAAAACCTATTTGATACTGACTACTTAGGCGGTGGTACTAACACTGACGTCACTGTGGGTGAAGGTAGAAACTTTAGCTTAGCGTTTGAAGCAAAGTTCTAAGATAAGTGTAAAACGGCCTTTAAGGTAAACCGTGTTTTAGTGAAAAGCCCTAACGTCAGCGATGATGTTAGGGCTTTTTTTATTTAGATAAATACTGCAAAGCAAGAATGAGGGCTAAGTTCACTTTATAGGTTGGTAGCAAGGAATTTCTCAATCGCTTTGAAAGTCATTAAACGATGTTGATTATTGCTTAGGTAGTGATTGCCATTTTCAATTTCGACATATTCAACCGGTTTATCTAATGCGTCTAACTTGCGATACATATCTCGGCTTTGACTGACTTGAACCACTTTATCGTTGTCGCCGTGGATCAATAAAATAGGCACATTAATTTTGTCAGCATGGCGAATAGGTGAGTTTTCATAAAGTTCATCATAATCATCACCAAGGGTTTTCTTAGTTAATTCATGGGTCGTATAAAAACGCGATAGTTTTACTAAATCCTCTACATCAGCGACACCAGCAAAACTGATGACACACTGATAAAGCCCTGGGTTCATGGCTGCGCCCATCATGGCTGCATAACCGCCGTAACTGCCACCAACAATACAAATTTTGTCAGGGTCTGCGATACCTTGGTTGATTAAATAGCGTGTGCCTTGATCAACATCGCCCTGCATGGCCTTACCCCAACCTTGCATACCCGCCTTCTTGAATTCATAGCCCAAGCCTGTAGACCCCCTGAAGTTCATTTGCAATACTGCGTAGCCTCGGTTGGCAAAAAACTGAGTCCAATAATCAAAACTGTCAGAGACATAACTATGAGGACCACCATGTGGAAAAATGATCGTAGGCAGTTTTTTGGCTTCAATGCCCTTCGGCAAGGTGAGATAAGCTGGAATTTCTAAACCATCTTTCGCTTCATAGCTGATTTGTTGTGGCTCAACTAATAGCGCGGGTGTTAATTGAGAATATTTAGCTGCAATCACTTCCAGTCGGTTGGCATCACGATCGCCATACAAAAACAATCCGGGTTGAGTGGGGCTGGTGGCATACACCATATAGCGGCGTTCATTGTTGCTAAATTGAGTCAGGTAATTTTGGGTATCTGGCAGTGCAGCTTTTAAACGATTAACTAGCTTTTTATAGTTTTTATCCCAAAAATGATATTCATTGTCGTCACCAGTAGCTATACCAATTGCTTGACGCGTCACTTTAGAATGGATCAGAGTGGCATGCACATCAGTATTATCTTGTTTATATACCAATTCTTTTGTCAATTTAGGATCGGTTAAATCCACTTTGAAAACAGCATAAAAGCCTTCATGGTAAGCTTTTACATAAAGCGTGTTGGGATTGACATCAAACCCCAGTGGAATAACGGTTTCTTCAGAATAAGCTTCACTTTTCCACAACAGTCGTAAGTCGCCATTGGCTTCGCTTTGCTCATAAATTCGGTACTCGGTGGTATCCCGATCTTGATAAGTGGCAATGCGTACCCGATGCTGTTGATCCGTCATCCAATCAATAACGTGTTCTCGATAATATTGTTCAGTGGTAAAGCTGCCGTTATATAAATTGACTTTGATGACTGTTGGTTCGCTGACTCGTTTACTGAAACCCGATACAGATAAAAGAATATGTTCAGGATTTTTAGGCAATAAATCAATAACGTCGCCTTGATATTGTGGGATAGAGTCGAATCGTTTTAACGCTTTTTTAGTTAACACACTGCCAGCTTCACCCGTGGTTAAATTGTATTTAATGAGTAGGCTCTCATTGGCATTTTTACCAAAACGCTTAGATGGCATGAGTGCGGTTATCAGCAGTATTTCATCACTCGCCCAAGTTAGATTAGTGATCATGAACTTTTCGTGATCGTTTTTCATTGGGATATGAAATTGACCTGTTTCAGTATTAAATAAGGCCACAATTTTATGTGGTACTTCTGCAGTATCGTCTAAAAGAAGTGAAGCAATATGCTTACCGTTGGGGGACAGTCGTACATGACTTACATCAGGAATACTGGCAAAAGCCTCAACAGGTAATTGGGTGACTTTTGATGTTTGCGCAGGGGCTGAAAAAGGCGTATTGGTGATACATAACAACAGTATCAACATAAAAATCCGTTTCATTTAAAGCTCTCTTTGGTATTGCCCACCCTCAATGTGAGGGTGGGGTTAAGTTGGTTAAAGTAAGTTTTTTTGTAGGAAGGCTTCGATTGCCATAAAGGTGTTAATGCGGTGCTTGTTATTACTTAAATAATGATCACCATTTTCAAGTTCGATATATTCAACTGGCTTGTTAAGGTCTTCGAGTTCATCAAACATATCTTCACTGTGTTGTACCCGTACCACCCGATCTTTATCGCCATGGATAAGTAATACTGGCACATTAATATCTTTGGCTTTACTCAGAGGGGAACGCTCATACAGGGCATCATAATCATCGCCGATTTGTTTTTTGACGATTTCAAAGTTGGTGTAACGTCTTGACGACTTCACTAAATATTCGATGTCAGTGACACCGGCAACACTGACAGCACATTGATAAAGATCTTGAGTGGTAGCAACACCCATTAGTGCGGCATAACCACCATAACTTGCGCCCACAATGCAGATTTTATTGGGGTCAGCAGTGCCACGTTCAATTAACCATCGCGTGCCATCTTCAACATCATTTTGCATATCGAGCCCCCAGTTTTTAAGGCCCGCTTTCATGAAGTCATAACCATAACCCGCAGAGCCCCTGAAATTCATTCTTAACACCGCATAACCTCGGTTGGCGAAGAACTGGGTCCAATAATCAAAACTGTTTGAGTCATAACTAATTGGGCCACCATGGGGAAAAATAATGGTCGGTAAGTTTTTAGCTTCTTGGCCTTTGGGGGTGGTTAGAAACGCTTGGATGTCTAAACCATCACGGGCTTGATACGTCAGAGTTTCGGTATCGGCTAACACATCAGGTGACAATTGCTTGTAGCGATAAGCAATAGGTAAGAGTTGGCCAGCATCTCGGTCGCCAAAAAAGTAGATCCCTGCCTCTTTCGCGTTGGTTGAATAAACGATATAACGGCGCTCATTTTCACTAAATTGAGTGATATAGTTGCGGTAATCTGGCAGAGCTTTGTTCAATCCGTTAGCAAGGCCAATGTATTCTTTGTCCCAAAACGTGTATTCAGACTCATCGCCATCATCAATGCCGATCACTTTCTTTTTTAATTTTGAATAAATTAGCGAACCATTGACGTCACTAAACTCTTTGCTGAAAACTAATTCTTTAGTGAGCTTAGGATCTTGTAAGTTAACTTTAAAAATAGCCTCATAGCCTTCATGGTAGGCTTGTACATAAAGTATGTCTTTATCTTCTGCAAAGCCCATTGGCCATACTTGGTCTTCTTCAAATGCTTCGAACTCCCAAAGGAGCCTGCGGTCTTTATGGGCATCAGCTTGCTCATAAATTCGATATTGGGTGTCTTTACGATAAATACCAATTCGAATTCTATTTTGTCGGTCTGTTACCCAATCGGTAATATTACTTTCAGCAGGTTGTTTGAAGCGAACATTGCCATTATTTAAATTCACCTGAATGACGGATTCATATTGAGGTTTGTTACCTAAGCCATTGATACCAAGCAATATATGTTTTTCATCATTAGGCAAGTAATCAATAATGTTGGATTGAATTTGCGGCATCCACTTAAACTTTTTAAGACCAAAACGGCTGAGTAAATTCGAGATTTTTTCTTACTGACAGAGTAGGTAATAATGCGAGTTTCAGTGGTGGGAGTACCGTAACGAACGGCGGGAAATTTTGCTTCAACAAGAAGCAAGTCATCACTGGCCCAACTCATTGACAATATGACAAATTTTTCATTATCTGTTTGGACAGGAAAAATGGACTCACGGGTATCAATATCTAAGATATTGATGATAGCGCCTTGTTGTTTATCAGTATTTAGCCTGACTAACGAAGCGATAAGTTTGCCATTAGGTGACATGGTGACATGACTGACATCAGGAATGCTGGCAAAAGCTTCTAGTGGCAGTAGCTGATTTTTCGCTACAGCGATATTGGCAAACAGCATCACAAAGGCCGTAAGCGAGGTTAAAATCCGTTTCATTGAACTATCCGTACAGAAATATGTGTTAATTTAATGTTATCAGTAAAAAGGTGGAGATTGATAGTCCATCGATGCTTAAACTACTGAAAGTCATATATTTGCTTGAAGGTTTTACTGTAACGATAATGTAACCCTAACGACAGGCTCCGACACAGCATAAACGCACTCATCGCTGCCCATAAGCCATGATTGCCATAATCTTGAAATGCATACCAACAGGGAAAAAATACCGCAAATGTGGCGATGACCATACTATTACGCATAACTTTGCCTTGAGCTGCGCCAATATAAACACCATCAAACAGATAAGAGCCAAATGCCAAAAGCGGCATAAACACTAACCAAATTAGGTATACCTCAGCTTGTTGTTGCACGACCTCAATGCTGGTAAGCATAGTGATAATCGCATCACCCCCAGATAAAATAATACACAAAAGCCCAATGAAAATAGTAACGACCAATAGCCCGCTAATGTCACTGAGTCATGCAATAGCGCTAAATCTTGTTGACCTATAGCGCGCCCGACTTCGGCTTCGGCATAATAAGCAATACCATCCAAAGCGTAAGAGATAAGCAGCAACAAGTTAAGTAAAACCGCATTCGCAGCTATGATGTCATCACCTAACCCAGCACCATAAAATGTCATAAAGGTAAAACTGGCTTGTAAGCATAGGCTGCGAATAAAAATATCACGGTTGAGTTTTAATAAGCGTGAATAACCTTTTAGGCTTAAATGAACTAAAAGCTGACGGAAGTGAAAATCGTGTTGTTGGTATAGCGCTCGTTTGACGATAGTCGCCGCAACTAAAAACGCACAAATATCGGCAATCACAGAAGCAAGAGCCGCCCCTTTGACGTTCCATTCAAAACCAATGACGAACAATACATCAAGGATAATATTCACTATGTTGGCAATGATTAACTGCCACATTGCCGCTTTGGGTGCTTGCCTGCCAAGTAACCAGCCCAATAACACTAAATTTACTAATGCAAAGGGAATCGACCAAATACGGATGTTAACGTACTCGCGACAAAAGTGTTGCACCTGTTCACTGGCTTGACTTAATGACAGAGCAAAATCGATTATCGGTTGCTGTAATAAAATCGCCGTAAAACCAAACATCAATGCCAGGCTGCAACCTTGAACCAGCAATTTTTGCTGAGTTACGTTATCATTAGCACCATAAGCTTGGGCAACAAGACCAGTGGTCGACATACGTAAAAAGCCCAACAGCCAGACAATTAAGGTAATTATTGTACTGCCTAGTGCCACACCGCCTAAGTAATAGGCTTCACTTAAATGACCAATAACAGCGGTATCGACTAAACCTAATAGTGGGATAGTGATATTGGATAAAATCATCGGCAAAGCTAATGCAAATAGCTGACGGTTTTTTTGGCTGTTAAATAGTAATACTTTTAAGGACATAGGAATCTTATGTTAAAACAAAGTCTGTTGGGATTAATTTGGCTTTTTTCTGTTAATGCGCATGCCGTGGTCATTTTGCAATACCACCACGTATCAGAAACAACGCCAGCAATTACCAGTGTGACGCCTACTCAATTTGAAGAGCAGATGCAGTATCTTGCTGATAACGAGTTTACCATCATTAGCTTACAAGAAGCGGTTGATGCCATAAAACAAAATAAGCCAATCGCGGATAAAAGCATTGTCATTACTTTTGACGATGGCTATGACAGCATTGCAAAAGCGGCTGCTCCTGTGCTGAAAAAGCATAACTTTTCTTACACT
Organism: Shewanella sp. ENK2; assembly: GCF_043568515.1. NCBI lineage: Bacteria > Pseudomonadati > Pseudomonadota > Gammaproteobacteria > Alteromonadales > Shewanellaceae > Shewanella > Shewanella sp. ENK2. The sequence goes on from NZ_CP171406.1 coordinate 2,110,049, forward strand.
TTGTTTGTTTCGGTTGAACCGATTGAAAAAGGGTATGCAGGGATGATGAGCTGGGATGACATTAATCAACTTGCTAAAGATGGTGCGACGATTGCCAATCACAGTTGGGCGCATGAGCATTTGAATCGTAAGCTTGAAGGCGAAACTAAGCAGCAGTGGTTAACTCGTATTGAGAAAAATTTATTAGACACCGAAGCTGAAATTAAAAAGCACACAGGCCAAAGTGTGAGAATGCTGGCTTATCCATATGGTGAATACAATGCTGATGTTGAAAACATCCTCAAGCAGCATGATTTTATAGGATTAGGCCAGCAATCTGGTGCCGCAGGTAAATACTCTGCATTAACCGCATTGCCTCGTTTTCCTGTGGCAGGCCCCTATGCAGACTTGGATAGTTTGAAAGTTAAATTTACTAGTTTGAACATGCCCGTTATCAAACAAAATATCAGTGACCCTTTATTAACTGCTGGTAATTGGCGTCCAGAGCTGACTGTTGAGCTGGATACTAGTGATATTTACCCACATCAAGTCATGTGCTTTGTTCAAGGGCAAGGGGCTAAAAAGCCAACGTGGATTTCTGAAACAGAATTTAGCATTCAAGCGCCAGCTAGCTTACCAGCAGGGCGCAGCCGCTATAACTGCACAGCGCCGAGTAAAACCCAAAATGGCTACTATTGGTTTTCACAAGCGTGGGTGAGACCGAATAATGATGGAAGCTGGCCAAAAGAGTAGTCTTTTGGTTTAGGATAAAACTTAGGTTTTCGATATTGGTTAACCTAGGTTCATATCTAATTTATTTCCAAACTGCGTTTGGATTAAGGTCGTGGGTTTCCACCCACACCCGACCAAAAAGGAGTCAACACTGACTCCCTTTTCGTTGATTTTTATAAAACCTTTGCCGCTGCGGCTATGTTTTATTCATCATTTGAAATCCAAATCCAAATCCAAATCCAAATCCAAATCCAAATCCAAATCCAAATCCAAATCCAAATCCAAATCAAGATCGTGGCGCTTCGCCCCATCTTTTGCAAAGAGTGACGAAAGGGAAACAACAGCATTTCCCTTTTCGATATCCCTTGCCGCCCCTACGAAATTACTCTGAAAAGCGAGCAAGCTTCATGCTTATTCGAAAATAGCTAACGCGTTAGATAGGCCATCCATGGCCAACTAAAGCTAGCCTGACGTCCTGTCAGGCTTACGCAATTTTCTTCAACGCATTTCAGCAATTTCAATGGGGATCATTGTGCCCGCAGGTTCATTTGTTGTTTTAGAGAGTGTTGATAAATGAGTCGTTCGAGCAATGTCGGTTTTTTAAATTTTCTTTGAATACTCAATTTGAATTGAGGCAAGCAAGAAAATCGCGTGAGTCTAGCCATGGCCTTTCTCGCACATCCATGTGCTTCAAGGCATTTAGTACATCCTGTACTTAAGATTCTGGCTAACTTTCGAGGGGAAGGGGCGTTCCATCGGAAGCGTTAGAGCTTCATTAAACCAAAGTTGTAGCTTGCCGAAGCGGGCTACAGATAAAGTTTAACGCTATGAAAGTCCCCATTGAAATCTTTCGCTTCTTAGAAAATTTCGTAGGGGCGGGTGGGTGTTCCAAGAGGGAGTTGCCGTTCACTCCCTTTTGGTCTGGTGTGGGCGAAGCGCCACGACCTTGATCCTAATTCAAACGAAGTTTGGAAATGAATTTAGGAGTTGACGATCATAATCAAGAATACGTTTGACAAATTGAAGAGCTAGCTCATCTTTGCCTGATTCCAAGCTTGCGCACTAACCCGTCATACTTTACGGATAACTATTTGACCTACTTTTTCTAATCAGTGTAGTGTCTAGTTAGCTGGGGTTATCAGTCACTTCATCCGTTTTTGGTTACTTGATTAATTGTGAAAGAGATTTATCAATATCATCTTACTTTAATAGAGGCTCGAATCATCGAACATATAACTATCAATCAACTGTTAGTGTCTGAATTTAATGGCTATATTTTAGAAAGACTTGAGAACATCAAGCTGATAGAAAGTCCTGACCAAGAGCTACAGAAAAAGCTTCTATATATGGCTTATTTGGATAGCTTGGCTGGTGCAAGCTATCCAAATAAGTCAAACAAGAAGGCTTTTATTAACGTAATCAAAGATTATTCGACTTGGGAACACTTTGACAAAATTTGCCCTCTTGCTCTGAAAAGATTAAGTGATAAACACCCCCAATATACTGAACTGAAAGATTTCGCAGAGCAGGCTTATAATCGAATGGTTGCTCAAGGAGGTCAATTTGGTGCAGCTCAAGTTAATCTAAATGATTTACCTAGTAAGGATGAACTTGATGTTGTTTGGCCTGAGAATTGGAACGACGAAACTAGTTCTCCTAATCGAGAAAATTTGACCCAAATCATTCAGCTTTATCATTGTAGAAACACTTTGGTTCATTCACTTCAGCATCGAAAAGAATCACCTTACCCAAGAAGAAACTCATATGTAATACACTACAGGCAGTATATGAGAGTTGAGGGAAACAGTATCATTGCTAACCTGAAGCATGATGAGTTTGAGCTAGTTCATCCTATCCAGTTTCTTTATAAGTTGTGTACTGAAGTTACATTGAATATGACTAAGTATTTTCTGAAGGAGGAAATTAATCCATTTGAAAGTTACTATGATGACTTTGGTAGATACTAATGTCGACAAAGTCGTTCTATGCTACATATAGCAGTTATTGTCATACCTTAATTAATTCATTAACTATTAATTTAGCGAATACTGAAACTTAGAGGTGTCCAAATATAATTTAGTTCTCAGTATCAACCTTCTAAAAAGCCTCAATATTTTCATACTGAGGCTTTTTGATATTTCCAATACTTATATAAAAACTTAAGCACTTTCAATAATCAATTTCAAATCAGCAACCAGTTCTTTGTTCAAAATCTGTGGAATTTTCCCTGGTTGTTGCTTGGGTTTAAACACCGCGTATTTTTCCCCTTGGGGTGAAACTAAAACATAACTAGCACTGTGGTCGACTTGATAATCAGCGCCGTCACCCACCATGGCATAGGCGAAACCTAAATCACGGGTGAACGGGAACAGTTGAGTGTGGTCAGCTGTGACAGCTTTAAAGTCTCGATTAAAAAAATTGATGTAATCTAAGCGTTTTGTTTGCGTGTCTCTGTCTGGATCAACTGATACAAACACCACCTGAATATCTTCTGATACTGATTGCAGTTCAGCATAAGCGGCATTGAGTTTATTCAACGTTGTTGGGCACACATCTGGGCAAGAGGTAAAACCGACAAACAGTAAACTCCACTTACCGAGTAATTGTTGATTGCCAAACTCATTGCCCAACTGATCATGCAGGGTAAACGGTGCCAGTGGTCTTGGGTTATCAAAAAGATAACTACTTTGAAGGGCTAAGTCTGGCACCTGAGTCATCAAGGCGGTATTTGCTGATTGGCGAGGGAATAGCGCTGCAACCGCAACGCCTAAGCCCAACATGATGACGGCTAATAAAAGGATTTTTTCAATCGGTCACTCCCCGTTTATTCATTGCAGCATTGGTTATTGCTATGCGCATAACTTAAGCCCATAGCTTAAACCCACAAGTAGTGATCAACTAATAGCACTAAGAATAAAATCATTAAGTGGTAAATTGAGAACTTGAATACATCCATTGCCAGACCAGTTTTGTCATGGAACTTTAATTGCCAAGCTTTATAGATAAACCCACAACTTAATAAAGTTGAACCGACTAAATAAACAGGTCCACACATGCCCACTAACACAGGTAATAAACAAGCGATGGCCAGTAATAAGGTGTAGAGCAATATGCAAGTTTTAGTGAACTCTACACCATGGGTGACGGGCAACATCGGCACGTCGACTTTGGCGTATTCTTTTTTACGATGAATCGCTAACGCCCAGAAGTGTGGTGGTGTCCAAGTGAAGATGATGATCACTAAAAGCAGGGCATTACCATGTAACTCGTTGGTGACCGCTGTCCAGCCTAGTAATGGTGGCATGGCGCCAGCTAATCCGCCAATGACGATATTTTGCGGTGTGGCACGCTTTAAATATGCGGTGTAGACCACTGCGTAACCGATTAAACTGGCGAATGTTAGCCATGCGGTTAGCGGGTTAACCAACGCATACAGAACAATGAACCCACCTAAGCCGATTGAAGTGGCGAAGGTCATGGCTTTGATTGCTGATACTTTGCCTTTAGGTAAAGGGCGGTTGTAGGTACGCGCCATTAAGCCATCAATACGGCGATCGATAAGGTGGTTATAGGCCGCTGCAGCACCTGCCATCATGGCGATGCCAATCATGCCAAAAATAAGCGGTTGAAGTGGAACAGCGCCGGGGAGCGCAAGACACATACCGACCAGCACTGTTAGCAGCATCAGTGCGACCACCTTGGGTTTGGTCATTTCAAAATAAGCACGCCACTGTAGTGGGCTAGTGTTGGTTTTCGTTGCGCTTGCGGACAGTGAAAGTGATTTAGCCATAATAGAATCCTTGCTTAAGCTTTACGCCACAGCGCATAGTTAATGAAAATAACGGTTAGCAGTAATAATGCTGCGCCGCCATTATGTGAAACCGCAATACCAAGCGGCAGGTGCATAACAATATTGCTAATGCCTAATCCCACTTGGATTACGACGAGTGCGAACAACAACCAAGCACTTTTACGCATCACTGATGACTGTGCTTTTAGTAATTTAAAGGCCAGCCAACATAAACAAGCGGCAGTGATAATGCCCCAAATTCGATGGGTTACATGAATAGTCATGCGGGCTGGGTATTCTAATACGCCAAATTCAAAGCTAGGGTGATCGCCTTGAAATGGCGAAAATGCTTTGGCAAACGCTAAGTTATCCATCCAATTGCCTTCACATATCGGTAAGGTTGTGCAGGCTAATGCGGCGTAGTTTGATGAGGTCCAGCCGCCCAGTATGATTTGTAATATCAGAACTAGCATGCTGACCATAGCAAGCGGTGCAAGCTTTCTGGCGTAGGCATCACCACCTGGGATCCGCAAAGGTTTGGTTCTAAGATAGAGTAATAGCAGTAACGAAAATAAACTGAATCCACCAATTAAATGACCCATTACGATAATGGGCATTAGCTTCATGGTAACAGTCCACATCCCGAGTGCGGCTTGAAATAGTATTAAGGCTGAAATAAATATCGGCAGTTTTTTAGGTGCATCTGCACGCTTCAAGCACACAATTAAAATGGTTAATACTAAAAGTCCTAGGGCTCCTGCAATATAGCGGTGAATCATTTCGAGCCATGCTTTTTTAGGCTCGACAGTTTGGTTAGGGAAATTTTCTTCGACTTTGGCTAATGCGGCGGAGTCACTTGGTACGCCAATGTGGCCATAACAGCCGGGCCAGTCAGGGCAACCTAAGCCGGCATCAGATAAACGGGTATAAGCGCCCATTAAGATCACGGCAAAGGTAAACACCAAAGTGAATTTGAGTAAGGTTTTGATGTTCATTAACCGACCCTCGACAATTTGAGCATTTTGCGCAAGTCGCTGATCATGGATTTACCTTGCGCAATATTCTCTTCTTCACCAGCAATACCTGGATATTGCATGACTAAGCTACCGAGGGGATCAACAATAATAAGCTGTTGCTTTTCCATCATTGAAGTTAGCTGTGGGCTGGCTTGAGCGGTGGCAAAAGGCACATTTAAACTGGCTAAAATTTGGGTGTCACTGCCGTCTTGTAACAAAACAATAGGGCTGACACGATCTTGATGTTTACCCAATGCCACATGACTTTGATGTAAAACGTATAAACGTTGTTGGCACTGCTCAAGGCATTGTTTTGGCAGTAAATAAAGTAACTGCCACGACTGAGGCTGAGGGTTGTCCATTGATAAGCTCTGATAGCTTATTGAAGGCGAAATCAGTTGGCCTTTATTGGTCGCTGCACCATTATAAAGATCCATACTGAGCACGAGTTTGGCCATAGCTACGGGTAGAATAAATACCAACAGCAGTAAATAAAGCGTCTTGTTGCTCTTTGGTTTTGCTGGGGAGTTCATACTTGCTCCTCTTGTTACGACTTATTTTGTTATAGGGTGTGTTGATTTCTTCAACGTTTTAAAACCAATCCATAGCATGAGCCCTAAAAAAACCGCTGCCATGGTGAACCATTGCAATGCATACCCTTGGTGTTTCTGTGCTGATAAGGGAATGGGTGTCCAAGGTTTTGCTAATGTCATTGTTGGAGTCACATCTGGCTGCAATACTGCCGGTGCCAGTTCGTGGCCTACTTTCTCTGCTAAGGCCACAAGGTTTAAATTTTGAAACCGAATCACTTCATGGTTATTCATTGAAAATGTTTCGGCATATAGCGCTTCGCTTAATGGGTTTGTTTGTTTTTGATAGACCCGCCCTGTTAACTCATATGGCTGATTAGGCATGGGAGTCAGTGCTGGCAGAATACGTCTGTCTTTATTGGCGCCAACAAACCCTAGTTCAACCATTAACCAAGGTTGTGACTCAGACACCTTGACCAATTGATATGCGAGATAACCCACTTGACCGTTATGAACTTGATTATCAAGTAATAAAATTTGTTCGCTGACTGCGATGGTATCGACAGTTAATCGGTAACCTGTCATAGCGTCATTGTTAGCTAAATTAAGTAAACTTTGGTAATCCAATGCGCTGGCGGCTTGTCGTTCAGCTAGCGTGGTTTGCCATGCTTGTTTGTACTCCGCTCTATCGAGTTGCCATAAACCTAACTTGACCAAAATAGAAAACACACTCACAGTAACAAGCAGCAATAACCCAGTAGATAGTCGCCAGACTCGCAAAGGAGAGCCCATGGCAGCGTTAGATACCTTAGTTATTTTCAAGCTTGTATTAGTACTACTGCTTGTATTCATATTATTTAATTTAGCTAGAGCCTTGTTTATTATGGTTAAAGCTGAAAACAAACAGCCAATGAGTCAATATTTGGGGCGACGCGTTATCTTTTCAGCTGTGGTGATGTTGTTATTGTTGCTGGCCCTAGGATTAGGCTGGGTAACACCTAACCCTAGGCCGTATTAGCTCGCCTCTGTAGAGGTGAGCCATACTCTTAAATGACGTAGACAAAAATAAATAAGCATAACCAGACTACGTCGACAAAATGCCAGTACCAACTACCAGACTGGAAGGCAAAATGACTCTCAGGGGTAAAGTGGCCTTTGAGCACCCTAAAGAACAGAATAATCAAGAACACAGTCCCCAATGTGACGTGCATACCGTGAAAACCCGTCAGTAAGAAGAAAGTGTTGCCGTAGATCCCTGATGAAAGTGTCAGTCCCATTTCTTGATAGGCATGAATATATTCTTCAACTTGTAAAAATAAGAAGCCAATACCCAATAAGATGGTTAGTCCTAACCAGACTTTTAATGCCCCACGCTTAGACTTTTCAAGAGACACATGGGCAAAGTGTAAAGTGACTGACGATGCGAGTAATATCAGGGTGTTGTATAGGGGTAACCCTGTCCAAGGCATCGCTTCAGTCGTAGTGCCATCAGGTGTTTTAGTGAGTGGCCACATGGCCTCAAAAGTCGGCCAAAGCACTTCATGGGTCATGGCATTGTTTGAAGCACCACCTAACCACGGAATAGCGACCATTCGTGCGTAAAATAGTGCGCCAAAGAAGGCGCCGAAGAACATAATTTCAGAGAAAATAAACCAGCTCATTCCTTGTCTAAAAGAACGATCCATCTGCGCTGAATATAAGCCAGACATTGATTCATCAATGACGTTTTTAAACCAACCAAACAGCATAAAAATGATGACTGCGATACCAGCCACGAGGATATAGCCGCCCGATGTTTCTTCGGTGGCGAGTTGTTGTACGTACGAACCTGCGCCAAAAGCAATCAGGAATAACCCAATAGCGCCAATGATGGGCCAGGCACTTTGCGCTGGCACGTAATAAGTTTCATGTTTTGTTGTCATCTTGCTGCTCCTTGCTCTATGGCCGCAGTTTGTTTGTCTGTGATGTCATAGAGGGTATAAGAGAGAGTCAAAGTTTTAATGGAATCGGGTAAGTCAGGATCCACATAAAAGATTAATGGCAGTTCAGCATCAGCCTTTGCAGCTAGGGGCTGTTGATTAAAACAGAAGCATTCCGTTTTATTGAAATATGCAGCGCCTTGGCCAGGCGATACCGAGGGTATCGCTTGGCCTACAAGAGGTTTAGCAGAAAGGTTTTTTGCTAAAAATGCAGTGCGAGTTAGCTCACCTGGATGAACCTGTATTCGGTTCACTTTGGGGCCAAACTCCCATGGCATACTGCCTTGCACTTGGGCGATAAATTCAATAGTAATGGTGCGTTCTTTATCAACGACCACCGCTTCATAACGACTTGCTGTACCTTGAGGCTTTCCGTTAATGCCTAAGGTCTCGCAAAGCACGTCATAAAGTGGTACCAGCGCAAAACCAAAGCCGAACATACCTATTGATCCTAATACCAGACCTATAAGTAAGTTACGGTTTGATTTCGTTGGCTGGCTCATATCACTTCACCTCTGGTGGTGTGGTGAATGAGTGGTAAGGTGCTGGACTGGCAATGGTCCACTCCAGTCCTTCAGCGCCTTCCCAAGGTTTATTAGCCGCTTTCTCGCCACCTTTGACACATTTAATCACTACGGCTAAGAAAATTAGCTGTGATAAGCCAAATGCGAACCCGCCGATTGAGACAATTTGATTAATATCAGCAAATTGAATGGCGTAATCTGGAATTCGGCGAGGCATGCCTGCTAATCCTAAAAAGTGCATCGGGAAAAACAGCACATTGACTGAAATCACGCTACACCAGAAATGCCAGCGCCCAAGGGTTTCGCTATACATATGGCCAGTCCATTTTGGTAACCAATAATAGGCAGCAGCCATAATAGAGAACACCGCTCCAGTCACCAGTACATAGTGGAAATGCGCCACCACGAAGTAAGTATCATGGTATTGGAAATCAGCAGGTGTTATCGCCAGCATCAATCCTGAAAAACCACCAATGGTAAAGAGAATAATAAAGGCAATCGCAAATAACATAGGGGTTTCGAACGTGATTGAACCACGCCACATCGTTGCTACCCAGTTAAATACTTTTACCCCTGTCGGCACCGCAATTAACATGGTGCAGTACATGAAAAACAGTTCAGCAAATACTGGCATCCCTGTGGTAAACATGTGATGCGCCCAAACCAAGAAGGATAAAATCGCAATACTGGATGTGGCGTAAACCATCGAAGCGTAACCAAACAACTTTTTACGACTAAAGGTGGGAATAATGGCCGAGATAATCCCGAACGATGGCAAAATCATGATGTAGACTTCAGGGTGACCGAAGAACCAGAAAATATGCTGGAACATGACGGGATCACCGCCACCTGCGGCATCAAAGAAACTGGTACCAAAGTATTTATCGGTTAATACCATGGTAACCGCACCTGCAAGTACGGGCATCACCGCAATCAGCAAGAATGCAGTAATGAGCCATGTCCATACAAATAATGGCAACTTCATCCAAGTCATGCCTGGTGCACGCATATTAACAATGGTCACGACCACGTTAATTGCGCCCATAATCGAACTGATCCCCATGATATGCACCGAGAAAACAAATAGTGCAGTGCTATCAGGGCTATAGGTTGTTGATAGCGGTGCATAGAAAGTCCAGCCAAAGTTAGGGCCGCCGCCTTCCATAAACAACGAACTCAACAGAATCGCGAAGGCAAATGGTAAGATCCAAAAGCTCCAATTATTCATTCGAGGCAGTGCCATATCAGGTGCACCAATCATCATTGGGATCAGCCAGTTGGCTAACCCTGTGAAGGCGGGCATGACGGCACCAAATACCATAATAAGACCGTGTACTGTGGTCATTTGGTTAAAGAAGTTAGGGTCAACTAACTGTAAGCCTGGCTGAAATAGTTCTGCGCGAATGACCATTGCCATCGCACCACCAGTGAGGAACATAATAAAACTGAACCATAAATACATAGAACCAATGTCTTTATGGTTAGTGGTTAATATCCAGCGCATGATGCCTTTCGGCGCGCCATGATGGTGATCATCATGGCCGTCATGAGAATGTTCATCATGAGCTGGGGTAGTATCTTGTGTAATTGTGCTCATCTGTATCCCTTACTTTCCATGACCAACAACATCGGTGGCTTGAACAGCATCACCAGTATTATTTCCCCAAGCATTTCGCTCATACGTCACAACAGCTGCGAGTTGCTGAGGTGAGAGTATGGAGCTAAATCCTTGCATTGCTGTACCAGGTTGGCCATTGATAACCACTTCAAGGTGTCCTTCAACAGGCCCCATGACTAACGGACTGCCCACTAATGCAGGGAAAGCGCCAGGTAAACCTGTACCAGCGGCTTGGTGACATGCAGCGCAGCTGCTGAGGTAAACTTGCTCACCCATTGCCATCAGCTCATCCATAGATAGGTCATCCATAACAACGTCAGGTGTTGCTTCTTCAACGACGTCAGCAACCACTTGTTCTACCTCAGGTTGTGTCGCTGGTAACTCAGCAGGCAAAGTGACAGGCGTTGGTTTATCACTTGCATCGCTAGGTGCCCCACCAGAGTTCACATCAGCAGCTTGAACCACATCACCAGAATCATTACCCCAAGCGTTTCGCTCGTAGGTCACAACAACTGCAATTTCTGTTGCAGTAAGCTGTTTCGCGAAGGCTTGCATGGCAGTACCAGGCTGGCCGTTGACGACAATATCAATGTGGCCAGCAACTGACCCTTTAATGATTGGGCTGCCGATAAGAGATGGGAATACACCAGGTAATCCTGCACCATTTGGTTGGTGACAAGCGGCACATCGGCCCATGTAAACTTGTTCACCTTGAGCCATCAACTCATCAAAGGTCAGGGTTTGCGACAGTGACGCTTCGGCCGCGGCTTTTGCATCAGCAGTTAGTTGTTTTTGATCTTTTAGCCATTGCTCAAAGTCTGCTTCAGAAACGGCTTCAACTACCACCGGCATGAATCCGTGGTCTTTACCACACAACTCAGCACATTGGCCTCGGTAGGTACCAACCTTATCAATCTTGGTCCAAGCTTCATTAATAAAACCTGGGTTAGCATCTTTTTTCACCGCAAATGCAGGAACCCACCAAGAGTGAATCACATCATCTGAAGTCATTAAAAAGCGTACTTTACGATTGATTGGCAGAACGAGGGGCTTATCGACTTCTAGTAGGTAAGTTTCAGTTTTCGTTTCTGTCCCAGTAATTTGATCGGCAGGGGTGGAAAGTAAACTGTAAAACTCGACGTCTTCATTAAAATAGCTGTAATGCCATTTCCATTGAGAGCCGGTTACTTTGATAGTTAACTCCGCATCACTTGGGTCTTCCATAGCAATGAGGGTTTTTGTGGCAGGAATTGCCATACCAATGAGGATAAGAAACGGCACGACAGTCCATGCTATTTCCACTTTGGTACTATCATGGAAATCAGCAGGTACTGCACCCTTTGATTTTCTATGATAAATCATGGAGTAAATCATGATTCCAAATACCACAACACCAATAGCACAACAGATATAAAGAATGATCATATGGAGGTCGTAAACCTTACCACTGATCTCTGTTACCCCTTGGGTCATGTTAAGCGGCATATCAGCCGCTGCAAGCGGCACTGCAAAAAACAGCACCATTAATCCATACAACAATCGCTTCACAAGACTACTCCTCTGCCAATTGCGATTTGCAATAACAACAAGGAAAAGTCACACAGTAATACTCTGCTCTATGCAAACTTTTCTATTCCCGAAAAAGTTTGATCACTTCAAAGCACACGGTGGCAGTGAGTATTAATACTCGATTATTCTATTGGGTTTTGGTGGCCACACTTGTACCTAATACTGAACTTTTCAATTCTTAAATTGACGCTTTTTATTCAAGGCTTTCTATACCGCATGGTACCAGCACAATCTTTACAGCGTTTTATCACTTATGTTCATTTTTACCACTAAGAGAGGTCAATAAATGTTACTCCCTTGTTAACTACATTACTTGGAGATTAAATATTGATCAAGATCACTTTATCATCTAATTTGCTGAAAAAAGGCGCAAAAAAAGCCCGTCACCGAAATGAAGGGCTTTTTTAGCAAATAGACTTTAGTGAAATGCAGATAAATTCAATTGGGTTGCAGTCACAGGATTACTGGCGTTTAATTGGTCATCACGTAAGTGAGTATTTACATCTTCAATAATGACACCTTGCGCTAAGGCGCTTTTAGCGACTAATTGAATGCGACGATTATCACGAGCATCTAATGGGGTTGTCCATGTAATGACTGCGCTGGATGTACCACTTGTGAGTGCTTTTTCCATTGCCCACAGTGTTTCGACTTCATCTTTAGTGTGAACCAGTAATACACGGTCCATTCTGACATTGGCGTTCGCTAGAATTTGTTTGTAACCAATGTGAGGCGGATTAATCAGTACAATCCATCGCCCTTGTTGACTTAATACGGCTAACTGGCCGCATAGCTGAGTTAATTCAGTTAACCCTTGGTTAGCTGTTTGTTTGGTTTCGATACCTTGCTTTACTGGCGCAGCTGCTGATGCCATGTCCATCCATAAACCTGGGTGACGTGGTGCATTACCTATTAATGTGTTCATAACCAACCTCCATTACGGATAACGCCAACAGCGAGCCCTTCAATCGTAAGGCTTTGGCATGTTAAATCGACTTTTATCGGCGAGTACTGCTCGTTTTCTGCATGCAGATAAACAACGTTGCCTTTCTTTTCAAAACGCTTCACAGTGACATCATCATCAACACGGGCAACAACGACTTGACCATTTTTAGCTTGCTGCATTTTGTGAACCGCTAATAAGTCGCCTTCAATAATGCCAATATCCTTCATACTGTCGCCACGAACACGTAGTAAGAAATTAGCATTGGGTTTAAACATTTCAGGATCAACTTGAAAGTATTGTTCAACATGTTCTAACGCCAAAATTGGTTCACCAGCCGCAACCTGACCAATCAGTGGTAAGCCTTCTTCGACTTCCTCTTCTTCTTGGACCATACGGATACCGCGAGAGGTACCTGGAATAATTTCAATGCAACCTTTTTTAGCGAGTGCTTTTAAATGTTCTTCTGCAGCATTAGCACTTTTAAAGCCTAATCTAGTGGCAATTTCTGCACGAGTTGGTGGCATTCCTGTCTCGGCAATATTGCATTTAATTAATTCTAGAATTTCAGCTTGTCGTGGCGTTAAAGGTCTCATGTTGATTCCTGTCTTTTTATACAGTGACTGTCATTATATACAGTATCTTTGGTCGCGCAAGTATTAACCAACATTTTTTGCTGATAAAGCAATAGATATGAATTTTTATCGAAGTTTTTAGTTATTTAAAGGTTATTAAATCAGTGGTTTATTGTTTTTGTGGGTCGTCGGTAAATTAGTGTGTTTTATTATTTATGACTTAAGGCAATAAGCCAAAAAGTACTGGATACCGTCTATTTATACAGTACTGTACCTAAATGTTTTGCTACTTACTAAGTGATTGATACTTGATGTTAGAACCAACAAAACTTGCTACTTAAATGTTAACTAGATTTACCGAGGTTAGTGTAACTGAATGATATTCTGGTATCCTATGCGCAATAAATCGTTGTTGATAATGCGAAGACCCATGCTAAAACCAGATTCTATCATTGCTAAATCATTACGTTGGATTCAGAAATTAATGGTACACAGTGTTGTTGTGCCTGAAGATCCGTTCGCTGACCTTAACTTAGATCCTGACAAGCCAGTGGTCTATGTGATGAAAACGGAGTCGCTGAGTGATATTGCTGCCTTACATGAAATGACAGCTAAATATAACTTGCCAAGTCCGTATGAACGGTTAGATGTTGATGGTTTCAATACCCCTAGAATTGTGTGTGTGGAAGGGCGTAAACCCTTGTTTGGTAAGCGCCATAGTAGCGATAAATTTGTAGCAAACTTTACTAAGTTGCTCGAATTACACCAAAAGAACAAAGAGCTCGACATCCAGCTTGTTCCTGTAAGCCTATATTGGGGTCGTATCCCTGGTAAAGAAGACGACACCATGACCGCTGCGGTTTTTGAGCGTGAAAACCCAACATGGTTACGTAAATGGTTAATGATTCTATTTTTAGGTCGCCATAACTTCATTCAATTTTCTAATGCCATGTCGCTGCGTTATATGGCTGATGAACACGGTACAGATGTCAGTATTGCGCATAAGCTTATCCGTGTGGCTCGTGTGCATTTTCGCCGTCAACGTAAAGTGATGACAGGGCCTCAGCTTCCTAATCGTCAAGCGATGTTCAATTCGCTGTTAAAGTCAGAATCCATCAAGCGTGCCATTCAAGAAGAAGCCGTTAACAAAAAAATACCCGAAGAAAAGGCACGTGAAAAAGCCATTGAGTACCTTGATGAAATCGCAGCAGACTATTCGGATAACCTGATTCGTATTGCTGAGCGTTTCTTAACTTGGCTTTGGAACAAGTTATACAGTGGTATTAGCATCAAGAGTGCGGAGCAAGTTCGTAAACTGCATCATGATGGTCATGAAATCGTTTATGTGCCGTGTCATCGAAGCCATATGGATTACTTGTTACTGTCATATATTCTTTATTATCAAGGCATGGTTCCACCGCATATTGCGGCAGGGATTAATCTTAACTTTTGGCCAGCAGGTCCAATGTTCCGCCGTGGTGGTGCCTTCTTTATCCGTCGTAGTTTTAACGGTAATAAGCTTTATACCGCAGTATTCAGAGAGTATTTAGATCAACTATTTGCTAAAGGCTATTCAGTTGAGTATTTCACTGAGGGTGGTCGTTCACGTACTGGTCGTCTACTTGCTCCTAAAACAGGCATGCTAGCGATGACGGTAAACAGCGTATTGCGTGGTATCGAGCGTCCTGTGACCTTAGTGCCAGTGTATCTTGGCTACGATCATGTCATGGAAGTGTCGACTTATCATAAAGAATTAAGTGGTAAGAAAAAGCAAAAAGAATCTGTATGGCAAGTGTTTGGTGCATTGCGTAAGTTGGGTAACTTTGGACAAGGTTACGTTAACTTTGGTGAGCCAATTAACGTACAGCAGTTCTTAAATCAGCAGTCGCCAGATTGGCGTGAAGAAGTGGCTAAAGATCCTGAGCAAAAACCAACATGGTTAACGCCTGGGGTTAATCAATTAGCCAATAAAGTGATGACAAACATTAACAGTGCAGCAGCTGCGAGCTCTGTTACGTTAACCAGTATGGTGTTATTAGCCGCTGAACAAAATGCATTAGAGCGCACAGAGCTGGAACGTCAGCTAGATTTATATCTTAAATTGATGAAAGAAGTGCCTTACACTGATTACACCTCAGTAGCTCAAGGCAGTGCTAGTGAATTAGTTGATCAATGTCTATCACTGAAAAAGTTTACTTCGCACACTGATCAAATTGGTGAAATTATTGCGATTGAAGAGTCTTCAGCAATTGCGATGAGCTACTACCGTAATAACATCATCCATTTAATGGCAGTTCCTTCGTTAATTGCGAGTTGCTTGGTGCAATACGAAGAGTTTAATCGTCAAAAAATTCATGAAATCGTTAATGACTTCTATCCGCTACTCAAGGCTGAGTTGTTTATGGGGATTGAAGACTTACCCGCTTACATTGATAGCGTATTAAACTTATTTGTTGAGCAACAGCTTATTTCGGGTACAGACGAGTTTGAACTCAATCAAAGTAATATTACCCAGTTAATGTTATTGTCTGAAACTGTCAGTGAGACATTACAACGTTACGCGATTATCTTTAATTTATTGGCTTATAAACCGGATATTGAACGTTCAGATCTAGAAAGCGCGAGCCACTTATTAGCTCAGCGTTTAGGTGCTTTACACGGAATTACTGCGCCAGAGTTTTATGATAAAAAACTCTACAATAATTTGAGTGTAAAATTAAAAGAATTAGGGCACTTGTCGGGTAATGACAATCAGTTTGCTGTCATCCGAATTCGCGACCATGCCAATGGTATGTTGCGTTTATCTGTTCGTAAAACCATAGTAGATAGCGTCACTATGGAACATGGGTAACCACTAACTTTATGAGTTCAACACAATCACAACCGCACAATAAATCATTATTAGGCGGTGCTATGATTATTGCCGGTACCACAGTCGGTGCCGGTATGTTTTCCCTTCCTGTTGTCAGTGCTGGTATGTGGTTTGGCTATTCCATTGCCATGCTAATCGGTATTTGGTTTTGTATGTTGGTGTCAGGCTTAATGCTACTTGAAACCAACTTGCATTTTAAACCTGGCGACAGTTTCGACACGTTAACCAAAGTGACATTAGGCCAATTCTGGCGGATAGTTAATGGGCTTTCCATTACCTTCGTATTATATATTCTAACTTACGCTTATATCAGTGGTGGTGGCTCTATTGTGAACCACACCTTGTCAGGTATGGGCATTCATTTACCACAAAGTATTGCAGGCTTAGTTTTTGCCCTTGTGCTTGCTGCGATTGTGATGATTAGCACTAAAGTGGTCGACCGTATTACGACAGTAATGCTTGGCGGGATGATCATTACTTTCTTTTTAGCCGTCGGTAATTTGCTGATTGATGTGGAAACCGTGAACTTGTTAGTCCCTGACGGACAGGCGAGTTTTGCTCCATATATTTTAGCTGCCATTCCTTTTGGTCTGACAAGCTTTGGCTATCACGGCAATGTGCCAAGCTTAGTCAAGTATTATGGCAAGCAGCCTAATGTGATTATCAAGGCGATTTGTATCGGTACCTTTATCGCGTTAGTGATATACACGTGCTGGTTAATTGCCACCATGGGCAATATTCCTCGTAGTCATTTTAGCGATATTATCGCTCAAGGTGGGAATATGGGCGTATTGGTTGCGGCATTGTCAGATGTGATGTCCAGTGCTTGGCTAAATACCATGTTAACTCTGTTTGCTAATTTGGCCGTTGCGTCATCTTTCTTAGGGGTGACCTTAGGCTTGTTTGATTATTTAGCAGACTTATTTGATTTTGATGAATCGGCTAATGGCCGAATCAAGACTGCTGCAGTGACCTTTATACCGCCAACCATCTTAGGCTTATTATTCCCAGATGGTTTTTTAATCGCTATTGGTTTTGCCGCTCTTGCCGCGACAATTTGGGCTGCTATTGTGCCAGCGATGATGGCGTATAAGTCTCGTAAAATGTTCCCTGATGAGAATAGCTTTAGAGTTCCTGGTGGTACGCCGTTAGTGGTTGTAGTGATTCTTTTTGGTGTGCTAACAGCAGCTTGTCACTTATTGGCAATGGCTGATTTATTACCTGTTTATCGATAAGCTATACGCAATATTGATAATCTAAAAAAGCCCTCTATTGAGGGCTTTTTTGATGCAATTTTTCAACGTACTGAGTCGGTGATTGATGATGTAATCGCCTAAAACTTTTACTGAAGCTGCGTACACTGGCATAGCCAAGTAGCTGCGAAATCTCTTTAACCTCTTTGCCTTCAAGCATATATTTCACTGCTAAATTTCCTAAGATATAGCGCATTAACTCTGTAAAACTAAAGCCATTACGCTGCAATCGTCGCTGTAATTGTTGTTTCGAAAAACCACATAATTCCGAAAGGGAATCTAATGTGGGTAAACCATAAAAACGTATGTAATTCACCAGCTCATAAAGCACTTTAGGCGTGTCATGGGGTTGAGGCATATTTAAATATGAGTCGAGTTGATTGAGGCTAATACTACTTTTGTTATTGCGCTGAATATGTTGGGAGGTGGATAGCGAGGCCAAAAAGTGTTGTTCAGAGCTAATCAAGGAGTCGACATCAAGCCATATCTCGGTTTGCGGCGCATTCCAGGTCACTTTGGTTCCAAATACTGCTTCGCTCTCCTGTTGATTTATGGCGGGGCCACTGAGCATCACTTTAATCGGGGTGAAGTCTTTGCCTAAAAAGTGCTTGCAGGTATTTAGCAGTGTTAAGGCTATGCGGAGCGAGTCATGGGATTTGGCTTTGCCGCTGACATAGTTATTGCGATAGCACCATTTAATAATCTTATTCGACTGAGCACCGTAGTAACTTGCACCTGAATGAAAACAAGCCATGGCATAGTTAATGCGCCGAAAGGTAATTGCCAAGTCTGGAGTCGCCAAGAACCAGTTGTTAGGCATATTAAATTGGTTGACGGTTAAGTAGTGTTGGAGCGTCAACATATAATCTTGAACATTCGATAATTGCTCAATCTTACTCAGCCACATTGATACTTCCGAGTAAGGGATTAATGTCATGGGCTCATTCAACAAGCTTTGAGGGATCGATAGATCCTGTGCTGTGATGCCATAGTGGGCTTCAACCCCTTTTAGCACGGGTAAAATACAGCAAACTCGAATAAATGAAACTTCAAATGCCATGTCAATTTCTCGTTAAGTGCTTGGGATCGGTAGATGATATTTAAGTAACTACATATATCAAAAAACATTGATAATTGATACGTATGGTTACTTTGTGTTGTGGTTTTGTCGATTGGGTGCACACTACGCAGCATCTAAGTTAACAAGAGGTGCAATCACTATGAGTTTATTCAGTATGCCATTCGTCGATTCTGGAGTTGATGTTGCACTTCATGGTGTGGCTTTAGTTGTATTGGTCGGGGCTGTCGCTGCCGCAGGATTCGGTTTTTGGAAAGTTCACGAATTGCCGATTCATAAAGCTCACAAAGAAAAACATCAACAAATAGGACTGATTACTGCGCTCACATGGATAGGATTTATCTGGCATTGGGTTTGGGTGTTAGCAGTCATGGTCGCGTTTATTGATAGTGGTAAAGCATTAAGAAGGATCAGAGATATTTGGCGAGAGAATGAACGGGAAGAGCCTGTTACCGCCACTCCAGCAAAAGAGGAGATTAGCTCATGATTGAAGGTTTAGCAGTTTGGGCGTTGTTTATCTATATTTTACGCTTGGTAGGTATGCCTTGGAATAAAGGCACAAAAGCTTTTTCATACTTAGGCGGTGCTGGCTGGTTACTGTTTGTATGGGTAGGACTATTAAACTATGCGCCTATGGATATTACAGGCGGCTCTGTTGTGCAATCTCCGCATATTCAATTGCGTCCAGCTTCGACACAAATTAAAGGTAATGTAAAAGGTATCTATGTCGAACCTAATCAAAGAGTAACAGCAGGGCAATTAATCTACGAGATAGATGATGAGCCTTATCAAATAGCGCTGAATAAGGCTAAAGTGCAGCAACAAACAGCTAAGGTTGCATTGTCACTTGCTAAGGAAGATATAGGTATCGCTGAAAAAGTTTTACACGCTGCGCAGTCTGATGTTGCGATTAATCAAAACCAACTGCATGCGAGTAAAAAAGACTTGGTGTGGAAGCAAACCACCATGAATCGTTATGTTGAACAAAACAGTAAAGTGGCTGACACCATTACTGAAAGTCAGCTAGATGAGCAACAAACGGCTGTCGATTTAGCGCAAGCGAAAGTGGATTCGTATGTGACACAAATTGCCAAATCGAATACCCAAGTACAAAAAGCAAAGTTAGATATTCAAAAAGCACACTTAACAGTAGAAAGCCGTCAGTCTGATTTAGACAGTGAACTTGAAAATGTGGCTCAGGCGCAATGGAACTTGGACAATACCAAGGTTTTTGCACCTGCAGATGGTTATTTAACGAACTTCATCATGCGTGAAGGGCAGTATGTGGGGGTCGCACCTCGTATCCAAATGTATACCGATGAAAAGTACGTGCTTATGCGGGTGAATCATCAAGCGATTCGTAATGTGAAAGTTGGCCAAATGGCAGAGTTTGCTTCAGCAGTATATCCTAGCAAAATTTTCAATGCAGAAGTTGAAGGGATTATTGAAGCAACAGGTGAAGCTCAAGGTAGTTTGTTGGCTCGTGATGACAATGTTAGACAAACAACGGGGCAGAACATTAATAACAAGCATCACTTTGTGCGCTTAAAGTTACATGAGGCTGAAGGCTTTGATATTCCAGTAGGCTCTGTTGGCTTAGCATGGGTATCGGCGGCTAAACCTGTTGAGTTCCTCGCATTTTTAGATGTGATACGTGGAATTATTATCAGAATGAAGTCGCAAATATACTACATCTGGTCAATATAACCTCGGGTTATACAACCAAAGTTTGAATGGTATATCGCGTTAAAAACGCTCTCGCAAGAGGGCGTTTTTTTATGGTGCAAATTAAACTGATTATTCCCTCGACAGGCTAACTAAAACGGTCTTAACTATAGACATGATTTCCAAAATATTTGCAGTGTCAGTTTTAGTCTTGATAGTGAATATCAGATAACTTTGCCGTTAATCGCACTGAGCAAATATACATTTCAAGGATAGGTTTATGAATGTGACTCACTACATGCAAGGTCAGCCTTGCTGGGTGGAACTGGCCACTCATGATTGGTATTCCGCAAAAGGATTTTATCAAGCGTTATTTCAATGGCATCCTGATGATATGCCTATGCCAGAAGGGCATTACACTATGCTACAAATAGACGGAGATGATATTGCCGCTATGTATCAAATGCCCAAAGAAATGGCCAGCCTTCCCACGCATTGGGAGTTGTACTTTGCGGTTGATGATGTCGCTGAAACCGTTAAAGCTATTCAGCATGCTGGTGGAGAAATTATCGCAGGGCCACATGCTGTGGGTGATTCTGGAAAAATGGCCGTCTGTCGCGACCCTGAAGGTGCTCGTTTTTCAATTTGGCAGGCGATAGAACATATAGGTATCAAGCGGACTTTTGAGCCAAACACCTTATGTTGGGTCGAGTACATGTGCCGCAATGTTGGCGTGTCGAAGAATTTTTATTGTCAGGTTTTGGGTTTTGATACTGAGTCCGTGGATATGTCAGAAGTGGGTGTTGCTGAATATGTGCAGTGGCTTGTTGCTAAGCAAGCTGTTGGCGGTATGATGGAGATGACCGAAGAGTTTGGTGATATGCCATCGCATTGGATGTTGTATTTTAGTGTCGATGATTGCGACATGATGGCGCAAAAGGCAGAAGAATTGGGCGGTAAAGTTTGCGTCCCTCCTACTGATATTCCAGATGTTGGCCGCTTTGCAGTGATAGATGACCCTCAAGGTGGGACGTTTTCTATTATCAAATTAAGCTTACCTGTTGCTAATGGATAATCTGCTTTAACTTAGGCTTTTGGTTTGATAGCTTAATGATGCTTTGCTGATGGTTTAGCAAAGCCTTCACGGAAATCAACAGAGCTCAAGGAAGCAGCATGCAGCAAACGAAAGAGCACAAACTCGCTGAAATTCAAAAGAAAATGATGCTGGTGGCAATAATTGATTTACCTGGGACATTGCTATTAGCGGTAGGTCTATATGGGATAGTTGTTGGCTACAGGCTTGAGGCTTTGCCAATGTTAGATAACCCCAATGTGCTTTACGTTATGATGGCCGTCGGTGCGAGTATCATGTTATGGGGTTTAGTCAGTATGTTTCGGCTTGCTCGTATCAAACAGCAAATAGAACACGATGATTCTTAAATAATGTGATTATTTTTACAAAAAAAGGCGCTATTTGCGCCTTTTTTAATGTGTTATTACTAGGTGTTAACTAAGTTTAGTTGATTGTTTTTGGAAGCTTTTTTCCGTAAATCAACAAGTAAATAGCAGGTATAACAAACAAGGATAATAACGGCGCAGTGACCATGCCACCGACCATAGGGGCGGCAATTTTTTGCATCACCTCATTACCTGTACCACTGCCCCACATGATTGGTAGTAAGCCGAAGAAAATGGTCGCAACCGTCATCGCTTTCGGACGAATTCGCATCACCGCTCCATGAATTAATGCTTCGGTTAAGTCGCTGCGTTGTTGGTATTGGCCTTGGCTTTTTCTATCTTTAATACTGTTATTTAAATAGACTTGCATGACGACCCCAAATTCAGCAGCCACGCCAGCCAGCGCAATCATGCCGACAGAGACTGCAACCGAGAAATTGAAGTCCAGTAAGTACAATAGCCAAGCACTTCCTACTAATGAAAATGGCAAACTCAGCATAATCACTGAAGCTTGAGTGAATGAACCAAACGTCATCATTAGCAGCATAAATATCACCGCAATCATTAAAGGAATGACTAACTCCATTTTGGCTTCGACTCGCTGCATATACTCATATTGCCCAGCGAAGGTATAGCTATACCGTGCTGGTAATTGGATCTGCTCATCTAATGCTGCTCGAGCTGTCTCGATATACTCACCGATAGATATATTGTCTAAATCGACAAATACCCAACTGATTATCCTGCCGTTTTCGCTGGCCAACATGGGAGCCCCATCGCTAATCGTAATGCTGGCTAAATTGCCTAATGGCAAATATTTCCCTGTTTTTGTCAGGACAGGCAATGCAGTAAGTTTTTCTATGCTGTCACGCAACTCTCTTGGGTATCGAATATTAATGGGATAACGCTCTTGCCCTTGAATCGATTGTCCGACTTGCATACCGCCAATGGCCATTTGTACTACATCTTGTATGTCTTTTAATGTCATACCATATCGAGCAGCGTTTTTAAGATTTGGCTCAATATCAATATAACGTCCGCCGCTGGTTCGTTGGGCAAAAGCTGACTTAGTGCCAGGTAGTGAACTGACGACAGCTTCAATCTCAGTACCAATACGTTGTAACTCATCAATATTGGCGCCTGAAATCTTGATACCAACGGGGGTACGAACCCCCGTGGAGAGCATATCAATACGGGTTTTAATGGGTTGCACCCATGCGTTGGTCATACCGGGGATTCTGACCGTTTGCTGTAACTCTGCAATGATCCCTTCAAGTGTCATACCTTCACGCCATGTATCACGAGGCGCTAACATGATTGTGGTTTCTAACATGGTTAACGGTGCGGGATCTGTTGCTGTCATGGCGCGTCCGACTTTACCAAACACCCGCTTAACTTCAGGTACAGTCTTAATTAATCGGTCTGTTTGCTGCAAAATTTCAGCGGCTTTACCAGCGCTAACGCCTGGTAAGGTTGTTGGCATATAAAGCAAGTCGCCTTCTTCGAGTTCAGGCATGAACTCACTGCCCATTTTCGTCATAGGATAAACCGCACTACCTAGGGCGATTATCGCTAATAAAATGGTGAACTTGGGAAAGCGTAATACCAATCTGAGTAAGGGCTCATACATCGCAATGAGCAAGCGGCTGAGTGGGTTCTTTTTCTCGTCAGGGATCTTGCCTCGAACAAAATATCCCATCAATACAGGGATAAGGGTGATAGCCAGCAAAGCACTGGCTGCCATCGCAAATGTTTTAGTGAATGCTAACGGATGAAATAAACGTCCTTCTTGAGCTTCAAGTGCAAACACTGGAATAAAGCTTAAGGTGATAATCAACAGACTAAAGAAAAGCGCCGGACCGACTTCAATAGAGGCTTTGCGTACCAGCTCCCAATGGGCTTCTCCTGTGGGCGCTTGGCCTTGATGTTGCTGTCGGTAATGTTCAAGATGTTTGTGGGTATTTTCCACCATGACAATGGCTGCATCAACTACCGCTCCAATGGCAATGGCAATGCCGCCTAAACTCATGATATTGGCATTAACACCAATCAAGTTCATCGCAATAAAGCTGATTAAAATTGAGATAGGCAGTGAAATAATCGCTACCAATGTTGAGCGGGCATGAAGTAAGAAAATCAGACAAATGACGCCAACAACCAACATTTCTTCTAAGACTTTGTTTTTAAGGTTATCCACTGAATTAAGGATGAGCTGTGAACGGTCATAAGTGATGACTAACTCCACCCCATCGGGTAAGCCGTTTTCGATTTCTGTCAGCTTTTGCTTAACATTGTTGATAGTGGATAAAGCGTTTTCGCCGTAGCGCATGACAACAATGCCACCGACCACTTCACCTTCACCGTCTAATTCTGCGATACCGCGTCTTGCGCTTGGGCCTGTGCGCAGTTGGGCGACATCTTTCATCAATACAGGAATACCTGAATCAGAAACAATGCCTAATGGAATTTCGTTAAAGTCAGCCAAGGTTTGGCGATAACCGGTAGAGGTAATCATGTATTCGGCTTCAGCCATTTCGATGACTGATCCGCCGGTAGAACTGTTGGAGTTATCGAGCGCATTTTTAACCGTCATCAAATCAATTTGATATAAGGCCAGCTTATGCGGATCGACAATGATTTGATAAGACTGCTCCATACCGCCAATCGTTGCGACTTCTGAAACGCCAGCCACACTTTGTAATTCAAGCTTTAAAAACCAGTCCTGCAGTGAACGAAGTTGGGCTAAATCATGCTGGCCTTTGCGGTCAACTAACGCGTACTGAAATACCCAACCAACCCCAGAGGCATCAGGCCCTAATGTTGGGGTGACATTATCAGGTAGCTGGGTTTGGGTTTGCGAAAGGTATTCCAATACCCTTGAACGAGCCCAATAAATATCGGTGCCATCTTCGAAGATGATGTAGACATACGAATCGCCAAACATGGAAAAACCACGCACCGTTTTTGCGCCAGGTACAGCAAGCATGGCGGTTGATAACGGATAGGTAATTTGATCTTCCACAAGCTGTGGTGCTTGCCCAGGATACGATGTTTTAACAATCACTTGTACGTCAGACAAGTCAGGCAAAGCATCCAGCGGTGTTGTTCGCATCGCTTGATAACCAACTAATGCAACAACAAGGGTCAGCAGTAACACCATTGCTCGCTGCTTAATCGAAGTACTGATTATTTTTGCTAACATGACAGTCTCCGATTAATGATGCGCATGCGCATCTGATGTGTCAGTGGTGTTGTCTGCATTACTGCCACTTAGACGTTGTAAACTGCCTTGAATGCTGGCTTCGGAGTCTAACAAGAATTGACCAGAAACAATGACTTTTTCACCTTCATCTAAACCATCAATAATCTCGGCTCTACCTTGAGCAATCATGCCAACTTTTACGGGAACTGAGGCAAAGCTGTTATTGTCACGCTGCACAACAACGCGATTTTCTCGTCCAGTAAGAATGAGCGCTTCAGTTGGAATGGAAAGCACATTACGTTTTGGCCCACCAAACAATTTTACATCGACCAGAGTGCCGGGTTTTAATTGCTTACCTGGGTTATCCAGCTTGATGCGCACACGCATTGCTTTTGAGACGGGATCGAGCTCTGGGTATATGTAGTCAATGGTCGATTCTAAATCGAAAATCCCTTGAGCCGCAGAAGACACTTCAACGGGGCGATCAATCTCAAGCCAGCTTTGCTCGTTTTCAAATACATCAGCAATCACCCAAACACTTTTTAAATCAACGATTTCAAATAATGTTGTGCCAGGTTCAACAAACATGCCGTGCCTTACCGACAGTTTGCTGACAAACCCATCTTGGTCAGCGTAGTAAGGTACGCGGTAAATGGTTTCACCTGTGCGTTCAAGTTGTTTGATGGTGCTATCACTCACTCCTAATAGCTCTAGACGCATGCGCGCTTTGCGCAGTAAGCTTGCGCCGCGTGCTTTATCTTGTTTAAGGTAATCAATGGCTTGCATGTAATCATCTTGTGCTGTAATCAACTCTGGCGAATAGAGTTCATAAAGCAGTTGACCTTTTTTCACTTTCTGGCCGACATTGTGGACCATTAACGTTTCCAGCCAGCCATCAACACGAGTATGGGCGTGACCAATTCGGTTTTCATTGTATTCAACGGTTCCGATTGTACGTACTAATTTCCATAAGGTTCCGCTTGTAACTTGTTCACTGCGCATACCTAAAGCTTGTTGCATACCGCCTGATACGCCGACAAGTATCTCACTAGAACTTGCATCGCCCATGGTGACTTTTTCTAAATCCATACCACAAATAGGACAGCTGCCAGGTTCATCTGAAACCACGTGAGGGTGCATAGGGCAAACGTATTTAATATGACTCGTTTGTGCTTGCTTGTTAGCAGGTGTTAGCGTGGGTTTAGGTTGGCTTAGGATATTGTCCGCTTGGGTTTGAGTAGAAGTGTCGACGACAGTGGACGCCATTGCATGGGCATGTCCGGCATGTTCATCTGCGGAAAATTCCTCCTCTTCTTTCACTAAAAACATATTGCACTGAGGGCAACGGCCTTTTTCGTGGCTGGTTTCTTCTGGATGCATTGGGCAAACATAAGTAGAGGTATTTTTAGTCTCTTCTTGAGCGATGTCTTTGGCAGCATGGGAGCCGGATACTTGTTCTGTCGACTGGTGAACTAAAAACATGTTGCACTGAGGGCAACGGCCTTTTTCATGGCTGGTTTCTTCTGGGTGCATTGGGCAAACATAACTCTGCTCAGTCGCTTGATGTATTTGACTATGCTGTTGTGCCTGAGATGGCATAGAAACAAGCGAGAACCCAACAGAAATCGCAATCAATATACAGTTTATGTGTTTCATAAAAACCTCAAATGGCGCTTATATTCGTCGCTGTGACGCACAAATTCGCCTAAATATCTTGTCAGTAAAGCATTGAAATTGGCTGTGGCTATAACAGCTGACTTTCAGTATGAACAAGCGGTATTACTCTGTGATGTATCTCAGTGTATACCTACCGTTGTGCTCATGCCTTCTGTACCTATGCTTTGGCACAAGTAAAGCGGCTGATATAGCAAAGGTTGTTATACGATGGGAGGTTTGAATGCCGGTAAAGTTTGATGAAAAAAGAAATGCGGCAGAGCTGTGGCTTCTGCTTTGATATTAATGGGTGTCGCTAAGGTGATATCCAGGCTTTGCAAGTGACCGGTCATTGAGATTGTTAAGCAATGTCCACAGTCGATGCTGCATCCAGACACTGAATCACAACAGGCATTTGATGCCATTTTCACCATTTCAGGCATGGTGTCACAACATGAATGATCTTCTTCATCTGCTGAAGATGCCATTGCACTGTCCATGTGGTGCTTAACATTTGTATTAGAAGCGAGTTCGTAAGCGTCATGTGTCATGCTCGGCATAACCATCGCATAGCCATTAGTCACCAAACCTTGTCCGAGTAAAGCGAACAAAGCGAGGAAAGTCATGATGTGATGCGATAATGAAAGCTTCATGGTTCTCCAATCGGTGCCAACAAACAAATAAGTGATGAACATTTGAGGCAAGCAATGATACAAGTGCCAAATATAGCTTGTTAACAACTTGCCAGCAATCAAAGTGTCATAAAAAGCCTAACTTCTCATCTAGACCCATTAAAACCAAGATAGTTCAATGCGTTAATATGGCATGCTTGATATGAGGAGTATTGTATCAAGTTAAAGAATCTTTGCGAATATGCTCAGCTTGTATTAGGTTTAAGTAAGTTGTATTGAGTCACTATTTATGTGGTTATTTAGATCTGGCTCTCATTTTGAGCATAATTTGGCAACTTATTAATTAAAACATGTCCTTAAATCATTTTTTTAAGGTTAAAACAACCTAGAATATAATTATTATTTTTAGAATTTAAAAATTATATTTTAGAGTTCAAAAATTATAAATTAAATATTCTATATTGGAGATGAGTGATGAACTGGCGTGCACTTTTTAAACCTAGCGCAAAATATTCAATTATTGCACTGATTATTGTCGGTGTGGTTATGGGTGTAGTGGGCTACTTCGCTACTCAACAAACTTTACATGCAACCAGTACAGATGAATTCTGTATGACTTGTCATAGTAACCATTCACTGAAAGATGAAGTCCTTGCTTCAGCTCACGGCGGCGGTAGTGCTGGTGTGACAGTTCAGTGTCAAGATTGTCACCTTCCACACGGTCCAGTTGATTACTTGATCAAGAAAATCATTGTATCGAAAGATCTATATGGTTTTGTGACTATCAAAGACTTCAACACGCAAGCTTGGTTAGATGAAAACCGTAAAGAACAAGCTGACTTAGCACTTGAGTACTTCCGCGCAACGGACTCAGCTAACTGTCAACATTGTCATACTCGCATCTACGAAGACCAGCCTGAAACAATGAAGAAAATGGCTAAAAGAATGCATGAACGCAACGCCAAGCAAGAAGGCGATAAGAGAAAGACTTGTGTAGATTGTCATAAAGGTGTTGCTCACCCTTACCCTAAAAAGTAAGTAGACCTATACAAGGGTAGTTCATTGGGAGTGATGACCTGAGAGGCTACCGATTAAAAAAACCTCGCAATAGCGAGGTTTTTTTATGGCTTAAATTTGGAATCACCTCTTAAAAATAGAAGAAACGAATAAACAGAAAAGGAAATCATAAGCCGGCCGTTATTACGAATTTAACAATATGACCAGTTAAAAAACGATACCAATTACCATCGCCGACACTCAAAGTTTGTATCCTCATATTAAATGAGCTGGGTAGCAGAGTTTATTGCGAGCGATAATGTAGGTAATGACTAGGTAGGTAATGACAAGGTAGGCAATTAAAAAAGCCCCACATTTGTGAGGCTTATGTCAAAGCAGAAATATGATTATTTTTCTGCTGGTGGTAGGTCTAACACTTTTTGGCGGTAGACTAATAACCCAAAGACACCGAAAAAATATACCTTAATATAATCAATGAGTTTAAGTTTAAGTAAGCTGCTAAACATCGTATGAAATATCAGTAGCTGGAAGAAATGCATCATCACTGTAATCAGCAACAAGATATTTAAAATAATACTGACTTGCCCTTCAAAAGGAATAAACAAGTTATAAAACATCACTAACCAAGTGAGTAGGGTAAAGCTTTTACCTGCAGTAATAAAAAACTTCATTATTGACCCTTAATCGATTTGATATTGGAATAAACGGTAGATCACTTGACCTGCCTTTTTCTGTTTTAGCTCCACCCAAGTATTGGGTAGCTCAAGGACATCAAGTTCAGATTCCGTCTCGACATAAATCTGTGCATTCTCGTTGAGCCATTGCTTTTCATCCAGTAAAGCAATGGTCTTGTTCGCTAAGTTTTTTCGAAACGGTGGGTCGACAAACACGATATCAAAGCCTTGTTTATCCATTGGTCCTTTTTCAAGTATAGCCAAGCTGTCGCCGTTAATGACGTCAGCATTGTCGCACTGTAAGGTTTGCAAATTTTGAGTTAGCTGTTTGGCTGCGCTGGTTTGTAATTCAAAAATGCGTGCATAACTGGCGTAACGAGAAAGCGATTCAAGACTTAATGCTCCGCTGCCTGCAAAGCAATCTAATACTCGTGCACCACGAACATCACTTGAAAGCCAGTTAAACAGGGTTTCTCGAACTCTGTCAGTGGTTGGACGTAAACCTTCAAGGTTATGAATAGGGAGCTTACGTGAACGCCATTGCCCTGAAATGATTCTGACTTGGCCGCTTGCCGAGTTATTTTTGGACATTTTGCCCTCGTGATTTTGCCTGAACAAAGAAAGTGGTAGACTATGCAACCAATTAGAATACTCGATATTTTATACCAAACTGAAGTGTAAGGGTGAGCAATCCTTTGTACATTATGATGAATGGGCTATCGAGACTATTTTTCCGAATTTTTTAGCTCAATAAGCACTGGTAGTAGACATGGCAAAGAAAGGTTTTTTTTCGTGGTTTCGTAAAGACAAAACCAAAGAACAAGAGAAAGTAACAACCGAGAGCGCACAAGAGCAAATTGATGCCAGTCATGCTGATCAGCAAGCGCAAGATCAGCAAGCGCAAGAACAGGAAGCTGCACGCCTTGCTGAAGAACAGCGTCTGCAACAAGAACATGAGCAAGCAGAGCTTGAGCAAGAACGTCTTGAACAAGAACGTTTAGTAGCGGAACAACTTGCAGCAGAACAAGAGGCTGCTCGTATTGCTGAAGAACAGCGTCAGCAACAAGAACGTGAGCAAGCCGCCCTTGAGCAAGCCAAGCAGAAACAAGCACGTCTAGAAGCCGAACGCGTTGAGCAAGAACGTCTTGAACAAGAACGTTTAGCTGCGGAACAACTTGCAGCAGAACAAGAAGCTGCTCGTGTTGCTGAAGAACAGCGTCAGCAACAAGAACGTGAACAAGCCGCCCTTGAGCAAGCCAAGCAGAAACAAGCACGTCTAGAAGCCGAACGCGTTGAGCAAGAACGTCTTGAACAAGAACGTTTAGCTGCGGAACAACTTGCAGCAGAACAAGAAGCTGCTCGTGTTGCTGAAGAACAGCGTCAGCAACAAGAACGTGAACAAGCCGCCCTTGAGCAAGCCAAGCAGGAACAAGCACGTCTAGAAGCCGAACGCGTTGAGCAAGAACGTCTTCAACAAGAGCGCCTTGAGCAAGAACGTTTAGCTGAGGAGCAACTTGCAGCAGAGCAAGAAGCAGCCGAACAAGAGGCGGCACGTATTGCTGAAGAAGAACGTTTAGCCGAAGAAGCGCAGCAAACTGATGCTGAACTCATTGATGAGCCGCAAGCAAAACCTGCTAAAGAAGGCTTATTTGCACGACTAAAGCGTGGCCTATTACGCACCAGTGAAAACATTGGTAGCGGATTTATGGGTATTTTCCGCGGGAAAAAATTGATGACGAGTTATTTGAAGAACTCGAAGAGCAACTACTGATTGCAGATGTGGGCGTTGAAACCACGACTCGCCTAATCGATAGTTTGACAGAGAGTGCATCACGTAAACAGTTAAAAGATGCTGAAGCTTTATATGAGCTGATGCGTGATGAAATGCAAAAAATTCTCGATCCTGTTGCTATCCCTCTTGTACCTGAAAACAGTGACGGTCCTTATGTTATTTTAATGGTTGGTGTGAATGGTGTTGGTAAGACAACCACCATAGGTAAATTGGCAAAACAGTATCAAAAACAAGGCAAATCTGTCATGTTAGCTGCGGGCGATACTTTCCGTGCAGCAGCTGTTGAGCAATTACAAGTATGGGGTCAGCGTAATGATATTCCGGTTGTTGCGCAACATACTGGTGCAGACAGCGCATCCGTGTTATTTGATGCATTGCAAGCGGCTAAAGCACGAAACGTTGATGTATTAATTGCAGATACCGCAGGACGTTTACAAAACAAAGGTCACTTGATGGAAGAACTGAAAAAAGTTGTTCGTGTCATGAAAAAATTAGACCCTAATGCACCGCATGAAGTGATGTTAACCCTCGATGCAAGTACAGGACAAAATGCCATTAGCCAAGCGCAATTATTCCAAGAAGCGGTTGGTGTAACGGGTATTACCATCAGTAAGTTAGACGGTACAGCAAAAGGCGGGGTTATTTTTGCCATTGCTGATAAGTTTACTATCCCAATCCGTCATATCGGTGTGGGTGAGCAAATTGATGATTTACGTACCTTTAATTCAAACGATTTTATCGAAGCATTATTTAGTCAAGACAAGGCAGAATAGTCATATATGATCCATTTTGAGCAAGTCAGTAAAATTTATCCAGGTGGCCAAAAAGCCTTGTCAGAAGTCAATTTTCGCCTGCATCAAGGTGAAATGGCGTTTTTAACCGGACATTCTGGCGCTGGTAAAAGTACCTTGCTCAAATTGATCACTGTGATCGAACGTGCTAGTGCAGGTAAAGTCTCAATTAATGGCCATGATATTGCTAAGTTAGGCAAAAAACATGTGCCATATCTTCGCCGTAATATCGGTATGATATTTCAAAACCATCACCTATTAATGGATAAAAGCGTATTTGATAACGTGGCTTTGCCTCTTGTTATTGAAGGCTTTTCCCATGGTGAAATTCGTAAGCGAGTTGCTGGTGCTTTAGATATGGTTGGTTTATACGGTAAAGAGCGCCATCTACCGGTCATGTTATCAGGCGGTGAGCAACAACGTGTAGGCATTGCCCGGGCGATTGTTAATAAACCGCCTTTATTACTTGCCGATGAACCAACGGGTAACTTAGATCCTAAGTTATCGATGGATATTTTGCGGTTATTTGAGACCTTTCATGATGCGGGAACAAGTGTGCTTATCGCAACCCATGACTTGGGCTTAATTGCTCGGATGAAATATCGCACCTTAACCCTACGCCAAGGCAAGATGCTAGGTGGTGATGAGATTTACACGACAGATACTCAGGGACAGGCGTAATGACAAATAAGGTGAGCATTACCGCAAGCAAACTACCGTTTACTGGTCGATTAGTGATGTTTTTCGTTCGTCATATTCAACAAGCGATGGCGAGTATTGGTGAGTTGTGGCGAAACCCTATTTCGTCAGTGATGACCATGGCAGTATTAGGGGTCAGTTTAAGCTTACCTGCGGCGCTGCAAGTCTTAGTAAAAAATGCAGAGAATATTACCCAGTCGTGGAATAACGCTGCAGAAATTTCATTATTTATTAATGAAGGCCGAAGTGAGCAGTCCATTCAAAGCCTAATTTCCCGTATAAAAGTTTACGCCGAAGTGGATGTGGTTGATTATATTAACCGAGACCAAGCACTAGAAGAGTTTCAACGTTTATCTGGTTTTGGCGAAGCATTATCTTATTTAGATTCAAACCCGTTACCTGCCGTGGTGGTGGTCACACCTTTAGCGCGCCATTCTAGCCCAGAAGGGGCAAGGCAGTTGCTGGCTAAGCTTGAGCAAGAGCCTGAAGTGAGCTTTGGCCGCTTAGATATTGAATGGCTAGAGCGTTTGCAAGCCATGGTTAGATTAATAGAGCGTACTGTTTTAGCCATAGCGGCCTTATTGGTTTTGGCTGTGGTATTGGTTATTGGTAATACGATTCGCCTGGCTATTATGAATCGCCGCACTGAAATTGAAGTGATGAAACTTGTCGGTGCGACAGAAGCGTTTATCCAGCGTCCCTTCCTTTATACAGGTATTTGGTATGGTGTAATCGGTGGCGTTTTGGCGTGGATTATTATCAATTTACTGGTTTGGTACCTCGATTCTGCACTTGCTGAGCTATTGGGTTTGTATGGTAGTCAGTTGCAGATCCAATCTTTGAGTGTGGCTGAGTTAGTTAAGCTAGTACTGCTAGCTTCGTTCTTGGGGTGGTTGGGTTCATATTTGTCTGTTAGGCAACATCTTCGTGCAATTGAACCGTCTTAATAATTCTGTCGTATTGGCATGCTAGATTAAGACTATCGAAAAAATGAACATTTGTTCACTTGCATTTTCTTATGTTTCAGACGACTATCATTTAGCGCATATTTTATGTGCATTTCGGTGTTGAACCACTGTTGACATATCTTGTCTTATAATAGATAGTTCACCACTTACTTAAAATCTTTTAAGTAAAAAAAGTGTTAAAAACGCAGTAACTAGTAGGAGCTTTAATGGCCTTTCAATCGCAATCTATGTCACTCACTGTCCCTAGAGGAAGTAGCAGCTTAGAAGCATACATGCAATCAGTCACAGGCATCGAGATGCTTGGGGCAGAGGAAGAGCATGAGTTAGCTAAACGTTTGCAAGAAACTGGTGATCTACAAGCTGCGAAGAAATTAATTATGTCTCACTTGCGCTTTGTTGTGCATGTGGCGAAAGGTTATTCTGGTTATGGTTTGCCGCAAGCTGACCTTATCCAAGAAGGCAACATTGGTTTGATGAAAGCAGTAAAACGCTTTGATCCTGATGTTGGTGTGCGTTTGGTGTCTTTTGCTGTGCATTGGATTAAAGCGGAAATTCATGAGTACGTACTTAAAAACTGGCGTATCGTGAAAGTTGCAACCACTAAAGCGCAACGTAAATTGTTCTTCAATATTCGTAAAACTAAAAAGCGCTTAGGCTGGTTTAGTGATGAAGAAGTTGGCATGGTTGCAGAGAATCTTGGTGTGTCTAAAAAAGACGTTACCGAAATGGAGTCGCGAATGGCGGCGCAAGATCCTGCATTTGACTTAACCAACGACAATGACGACGACAGCAGCGCTGATTTTGCTCCTGTTCATTACCTAGAAGATCACTCTTCTGATGTGGCATTAGAAGTTGAAAATGAAAACTGGGAATCAGATTCACAAGCTCGTTTATTCTCAGCGATTAAAACCCTTGATGAGCGAAGCCAGCATATTCTTCGTTCTCGCTGGTTAGATGACGATAAAACCACATTGCAAGAACTTGCAGCCACTTATCAAGTATCGGCTGAACGTATCAGACAGCTTGAAAAGAATGCAATGAACAAATTGAAATCTTGTATGGAAATCTAAGTTTATTAGTGATGCGACCAAGATGATTAAAACCTGCTCCGGCAGGTTTTTTTATGCCTTGAAAAGACTGAGTATGTCTTTAGTTGTTTACTTCATTCAAGTTGGCTTTAACCGCAGCAATGATCGCTTTTCGAGGAACTTTAAGGCTCGTAGTGATGACATTTTCAGGCCATGAATAATACTGGCGAGGACGTTTAAAGCGTGCCACTTTCGCCAGGACATGTTGCTGTAACGATTCGATAATCTTTGCTGTAAGGGGCGAGTGTTTATCTGTTAACTGGATAATGGCAGCGGGTAATAAGCTAAACTGCGGGTCAGCTTGAGCAAATACCACTGCATCATTAACTAGAGGGTGCGACTTTAGCGCAGCTTCAATCTCCTCAGGGTGAATATTTTCGCCGCCACAGATAAACATATTATCAGTGCGTCCAAGCAAGTATAAATTGCCTTTTTCGTCCTGCTTTGCTCGGTCTTGAGTATTGAACCAACCTTGTGAATCCAGTGGCAATGTTAGTGATGCTTGGGTGATTGCTGCGTGTGAAGACTCATTTTTATCTGAGTCAGCCAAATAACCCAAGAATAGGCAGTCGCCTTTAACCCAAATGGTGTTATCGACGATGTTAAGTTGGCGATGCAATAATACTTGGCCGAGATGCCCCTGTGGATTGATAGCTGCCGTGGTGATTTGCGAACTCATCTCAGACATACCGTAACTGCAATAAGCATTAACTTGTTTGTCAGCAAGCGCTGAGACTAAATGAGGTTCTATAGCGCCACCACCTAATAATAAGGCTTTGACACTATCTAATGCGTGGGGATGTTGTGCAAGTAGCTTACTTAATTGCGCCGCAACCAGCGAAACGTGAGTCACCTTGCTTGCAATGATCTGTTGCCACAAAGCTTGGCTATCATTTAACACCACTGCTGCACCAGCAAGAGCGCATCGATTAATGATGGCTAAGCCACCAATATGAAATAACGGCAAGGATAATAACCAGCTATCACCCTGCGCTAACGCGATGTTGTTAGCAGAACCTACTGCACTAGCAATGTGGTTTTCCAAGCAATGTACAACGGCTTTTGGCGCACCGCTAGAGCCTGAGGTCAAAATGATATTTAACGGTTGCTGGGGATTTATTTTAGGTATCGCGCCACCTAAAGCAGTGTTAGATAGCGAGATGGTAAGTTGTTGCTTGTTTACGACGCGATTATTGTCCGTTTTGTGATTGTGCTTAATGCTTGATTCATCCATAAATGAAGGTTCAAGCCATATCGCATCAATGTTAAAGCGTTGACATAATTGGTTAATTTGCTGTGCAGGAAAGCGTGGGGAAATGGGTAACAACACGGCACCCAAGTCAACACAAGCCCAATATAAGCAAACCATTTCGAGATTATTTTTGCTGACACAAGCGAGTCGGCTATGTTGTTTAATACCCTGAGTTTGCAACGTCTTAACTAGGTGGCAAACCATGGCACTGAGTTGCTGATAGGTTAACGAAGCCACTGAACTTGATGCTTGCTTGATGGCGATAGCATTCGGTTGATTAAGGGCTGTTTGATGCAATGGAGAAATCATCTTCATACCTATTTTATACTGCCTACTTTTGCTCAATAGCGACCAGAATTAACCTTGGTAGTGTTGAAGCAGTTGACATACCTCAAGGTTAAGTTGATTGTCTGAGTTCATTAATGGCTGAGTAAAACTGGCAAGTGTGTCAAGCCCAGGAATTTCGTCTGGTGTTAACACTGCAGCAAGTTTCGCCAGATCTCCAATCCCAAGATTGGCCTCTAAACTTGAACTTAAAATACACCGCACGCCATGGCTAGTAGCAAGGTTAATCAGCTGAACTAATTTATCAATATTACCGAGTACCATAGGTTTGATTATCAAGGCTGCTAGTCCTTCAAGCATTTCAAACTGGTAATGACCATCATTTAAGGTTTCATCAAGTGCAAAGGGGATATGTAGGCTTTGGTATACAAGTTGGCTTTGCTCGGGCGTTTTACAAGGCTCTTCGATGTACTCTATAGCTTGTTTCGGTAGGCAAGCTAAGAACTCAATAGCTTGTTCAACGTTAAAACCTTGATTGGCATCAAGGCGTAATTTCAGTTTTGGATTAATAGCTAAAATTTGATGAATAAATGCAATTTCTTGCTCGATACTTGCCTGAGCGACTTTAACTTTAATGGAATAAGTCCCTATGGGTAACGCATTAACTTGCTGCGTTAAGGTCTCAATACTGGTGTCGTCTTTATAATAAAATAGGCCAACTTTACGTTCATCAACATGGGCATATTGAAATTGTGATGACGATTTAAACCCGAGCAAACTTAACCCTAAACCTATAGATGCAAAGGGCGCTTGATTGGCAAGTTCATTCAGTGCCTTGATAGGTTGCCCTATCAGAGAAGGTAACTGTTGTTCAAGGTATTCAGTGACCTGTGATAATGATTCAGGACTAAACCCAGTTAGCGGTTCACCTTGAATATCAACACCTGACAAAGGGGCTATTTCAACAAACTCTGGGGCGCAGTTATCAAATGTGGCACTGATGATTAGCCCTAAACGTTGATTAATTCGCTGACTGGCGACGGGCAGAGCCGGTTCAAGGTCAATTTTATATTGATGTATGCTCAGTTCTCGGATGCTTGCTTGCGCCACATTGTCAGTCGTTTCGCCAATTTGAGTAGAGCATGAATGGCTTAAAGGTTGTGGGGCATCAAAGTGCATAAAGCAAATATCCTATAAAGCGATGGCCACCTCGGTTAAGGTGGCTAAATTTCATTTACCGTTAAAGGTTAGCTAAGGATATAAAAGTTGTACTATCCTTGCGGCAAACATCTGTGGTTGGGCTTTATGGGTATTGTGGCCAGAATTCGGAATACTGATCACCGACATATCGATTTTTTCTTGCCACTTAAGCGCCAGCTTAGAAAACTTGCTGTCTTGCTCACCCACCAACATGTATCTTGGGCAGTGTAATTGTTTCAACACTTTTTGGCCATTACCTTGTAAACCCAATGAAGTGCTTCTAAAGCAATGGAGTAGCGCTTGCGGATCATTTTTACTGCGTATACTAATCAGTTGCTCACGCGCGCTGTCTTGTAGATCTGCAAATACAGGCTGCTGATACCATTGGGCTAAAAAGTCAGTTATCTGCATATTATCGAGTTTATCTGCCCATTTTTGGTCATGCTTCAAACGAGCTTGTTTATCTCGAGTGGAACATAAGCCTAAATGGGCGGATTCTAGCATTAAACTTAACAATGCTTGTGGGTGGAACTTCGCAATGTGCAAAGCAACACGCCCACCAAGAGAGTAACCCAGTAAATGAAACTGCGGGTAACCTAGCTTGATCACTTTATCGACAATGGTTTGAGCTAATACTTCAAAACCAGGAGAAGGTAATATTTGATCGTTTTCCCCATGGCCTGGTAAATCGATACAGATACAATGAAAGTACTGGCTTAAAATGGGCAAGCTGGCTTGCCAATCTTCTTTTGAACCTAAAAAACCATGTAATAAAACCAGTGCAGGTAATGCTGTGTCACCGTAACGTTTAATGGTTGGCATTAGTGTTGTTTCACCCATTGTGCAATGAGCTTTATTTGATCGCTTGCCTGATTGGGGCCAACATTGACTTCAATTACAGAAGTCCCTGCATAAGCCATTGCATCAGTATAAGCCTCATTAAAGCTAGATAAACAATCTACTTGGTTATAAGGCAAGCCAAACATGGCAGCGGCATAACCAAACTCCAGCCCGTGACTTAAACGGTAGAATTCATCTCTGACCGCTTCATTTGGCACAGGTAATAAATTAAAAATATTGCCGCCATCATTGTTGAGCACCACGATCACAAATGGGTTTGTGATTTGTTTGCAGATAGCCAGCGAATTAAGGTCATGTAAACTGGATATATCACCAATTAACAAAGTACTAGGTTGTTGCGTGGCAAGGGCCATACCGCAGGATGTTGCAATTAATCCATCAATACCAGATGCACCACGATTGGTATAAATATGCGGTGTTTCACAGGTTATAGGAGAAAACATGTCGTATAAGCGCACCGGTAAACTATTTCCAATAAACCACTGGTGGTTTGAGGTCTGCGCTTTAGCAAGTTGACGTACAACTTGCGGCTCACCAAAACTACTTTGATCTATGTGCTGTGTGAACAGCGCCTCTAGTTGCTGGTTCATTTCAATTAAAGGTAAAGCCCAATTTGCTGAAGATGAACGGGGCCAAGGCGCGTTACATATGGCTGTAACACTGGCTTGCCAAATACGTTTAGATTGGTGGTTAGGATCGAGTCGTTGCTGATTAGGAAGTACTTGCCAATAACTGTGCCATTGATGTTGTGCAATAAAGCTAATAAGCCTTTTTGAGATAAATCGGCCGCCAAATACCAATAATCTATCTGCTTGCTCTACAAATTTGGTTGCTTTGGGGTGTAGCATCAATTGATCAATATGGCCGATAACACTTGGGTGTTGTCGTAATTGTGACTGCGCATCTGTGACGACTGGCCAGCCTAACTTTTGTGATAATTCAATGATGAGTGATGGATTATCATGAGGCGAAAGCGTACCCACTACAATGATGCCTTTGCCATGGACAAAACGCATCATGGTGTCTTCTGAGGGCAGGTTATTACAGGAAACCTGGCCATAGTCGGTATAAGGGTGGCTGTGATTTGCCCATTCTGAGATCGGTTGAGTATAAGATGCTGATGATGCTATCAGTGCTGGTAAACTCTCCAACTCGCTTGGGTAAAGTGGCTCACGATACATGCAATTAAAATGCACAGGTTGTTGAAGGTTAGCCACGGCTTCGTCAATTGTTGTTAAGAGTGTGTTTGGACTGATAGCGAGATCTGGCGTTGGCAAATTCACTTGCTTGGCATAATCAGCAAAAATAGCAGGTTGGATAATGGCTTGATTGGCACCGCAGCCAATAAGCTCAGGTGGCCTGTCTCCACTTAATACAATTAATGGAACTTGAGTTAACCATGCTTCAACGATGGCAGGGTATAAATTAGCAACAGCTGTGCCTGATGTTGTCACTATTGCAACTGGACTATTGCTGGATTTGGCAAGGCCTAGCGCCATAAAACCAAGTCCTCGCTCATCAAAATGCATGTGGCGCTCAAGTTTATGTTGCGCCGCCGCAGCTAGGGTTAAAGGCGTTGAGCGTGAGCCTGGAGCCATGCAAACGTGTTTTACGCCAAGCCGAGCTAGCTCTTCTAGGATTAACGCACCCCATAGTAAGTTAATGTCAGACGTAGGTTGTGTTTGCATAGTAATAAATACCCAATTAAAAGTGCCTGAAACCTAAGGTTTCAACATGGTTGTTTACGCTAAGTGTTAACCACAAACCTTACAGAATGTGAGTCACTGGCTTAATAAATGTTGGCTATTTTCATCAGTATAACCAATAAATTAATTATAAAATGTGCGTTACGCTTGATTGTTAATCCATTCGCTCATTACAACATGAGTTTTAATTTTGACAATATCGGCTTGTGCATCAATATACTCTCGGATTTCATGTAATCGCTTCATGGATGCCGCATTGACATACACCAATAAATCCATTTCTCCGGTGATTCCTTGGCAAGTGATTACCTCTGGAATAGCGTGGAAGACATGGACAACATCGGCGCAATTTGCCCGTTCATGCTGAATTTCAAAATAAGCGGAAACGCCTTCTTTTTGTGACTCGCTTAATAGCACTTGATAGCCACGAATGATCCCTGATTGCTCGAGCTTTTTAATCCGCTCGGTTACAGCACTACGTGATAAGCTGACTGTCTCAGCAATATGAGAAATACTTTGGCGGGCA
This sequence comes from Shewanella sp. ENK2, assembly GCF_043568515.1. Classification (NCBI taxonomy): domain Bacteria; kingdom Pseudomonadati; phylum Pseudomonadota; class Gammaproteobacteria; order Alteromonadales; family Shewanellaceae; genus Shewanella; species Shewanella sp. ENK2. Next base: position 2,149,976 of record NZ_CP171406.1, read on the forward strand.
TTGGCACGTAGTGCATTAATGATGAGTTGGTCGAATTTGTCCATGTGAAGTCTTACTCGCTTTAAAAGGCTGAACCGTTATAAGTGGACCGTCATAATGTCGGTTTTTTGCATTAATTCCGTCAATATGGTGGTTTAATCCATTATCTTGTGGGGTATTTACGGCAGTTTGTTTATCATTTTAATTTTATAATTCTTTCAAACTTCACCATAGAATAAGCCAATGAATCAAATTACAGGAACGATAGGGCGCTGGCAAGGTGCTGGCTTGATGGCCACCACTTTGCTAGGTACAGGGGTATTTATTTTGCCGCAAATGACCATTGCGGTGGCAAATAGTGGTGCATTATTGGCGTGGGCTATATTAACCATCGCCATTTTGCCTGTTGCGGTGGTGTTTGGGTTATTGGCTAGTCGCTTCCCACATGCCGCAGGGCCTGCCTATTTTATTGAGAAAGCTTATGGCACCACAGCAGGGCGCACGATAGGATTAATTTTCTTGTTTGTGATACCTATTGGAGCGCCAGCAGCGATTTTAATGACCTTCCAGTTTATGGATGCACTTGTGTCTATTACTGGCTGGGGGCAATTAGCGGCCGAACTCACCATTGTGGCGGTATTGTTACTGCTTAATTATCGCGGGATTCAAGTTTCTGCCAAGTTGCAATTTGCGTTAACGCTAGCCATTGTCGCTGTTGTGGCAGTGCTATTTGGTGCGAGTGGCGCCAATGTCAGCCAAGTGGAATCTTTTGCAAGTATGGCTTCACCAGAAGCTTCTACAGTGATGTTAGCTATGGGGATCGGTTTTTGGAGCTTTTTGGGCATCGAAGCCATGACACATTTAGCCAATGATTTTAACGATCCTAAAAAGGATATGTTACCGGCTATGATGATAGGCACTGTCCTCGTTGGCGTGATTTACCTTATCTGTACTTTATTGCTGTTGATGGTGCCAAGTGATAAAGAAGGCTTAGCCATGATCCATGCATTCAATGTGTTATTAGGTGATATCACTTGGCAAGGCATGGGTGCACAAGTGATTGGGGTATTAGGTATTGCCAGTGGTTTGGCGACGGTCAATGTGTATTGTGCAAGTGCAGCGAGATTATTGTGGAGTTTCAGTAAAGAAGGGGTGCTGCCAAGTTATTTTAGCCAGCTTAATGGCTATGGCGTGCCATTACGTGCGTTGATCACCATTTTGACCATCATGGCATTGGTCATCACCTTAACCTTTGTGACAGAGCAAAAGCTTGAAGATCTTATTGCATGGAGTAATGGTGTGTTTGTGATTATTTATCTGCTGACCATGCTATCGGCAGTAAAATTGCTTAGCAAACGTTATTTGCCATTGATTATTGGTGGTAGTGTATTTTGTATTGGCGTGGGCATCGCCTTAGCTGAAAATATGCTGTATTCATTTATTCTACTGGTGGTGATAGCGCCGTTTATGTATTGGCAGAAACAGCATCAAGCTCGCAAACAGTTGGCGTAGTATTCCCTAGGTTACCAAAACAAAAAACAGCGCTTAATGCGCTGTTTTTCAATGACTAAATTATGCAAAAACCGAGTTAGCGTTGCTCCATGGCAATATTACGCATTTGAATGACTTCACTATGCTTTAAATACAGCAAATCTGCAGTTCGGCGAATGATTTGATCTTCGTTTCGGCACAATTTGCCATCAGAGTATGCCAGCTTCCACATACACAGTAGCAGCTTTTGCTTTTGCTCAATTGAGCATTGAGCATTAATTTCGGCGGTGAACTCAAATAACGACGTTGCGTTACCTTGAACTAATTTGGCCTCGTCAATTAATGCATTTGCTTCAGCTGAACTGATATTTAAGCTGTGACTAATCATGCTTGGGAGCATGGCGACTTCTTGCTCATCGAGCGTCTCATCTGCATACATGACTTCAAGCAGTAAACTCACTGCGGCTAATTTTAGCTGTTGCGCTTGCTCTTCAGGGGTCACTGCTTGAGCATGGGATTGTAAAAACTGTTTCAGTTTCGCGATCATTTTGCCTCCTACACGCCAGCTAATGAGCGCATTTAATGGGAAATCTATATCGATTAAGCTTAACAGAGACAATAATGCCGAGCGAATTGCTCGGCATTAAATTATGTTAATCCTAAATGCTGATTGGCTTATAGCAATGAATTAACACCTTTCATCAGCAAATCGACTGTACCTTCGCTGCCGTTAGTCTCTAAATATGATTTAGCGATATCGACCATAGGCGCTACGTATTCTTTTTTGATACCGAGTTGTTCAAATGCATCATAAACCATAGCTGCGCCTTCAAATGACTGACCTAAGTCACCCGCCTGGGATAATAACCCTGACATACCAGAATCTGAAGATAGCTCAGGTACTGCTGCGAGTAATGCATCAGCTCCAGGAATACTGTTTGATAGCTGGCTGAAATCAGAACCGCCTAGGTTTGATTGCGCTAGGCTTAAAAGCGTACCTAACCCGCCTTCAGCTTGTTCTTGGCTTAACCCGAGTTGTGACATGACATTACCAACTAAGTCAGTAGATTGAGTAGCCGCTGTGTCTACTTGTTCTACTTTCTTTTCATCGTTTCCAAATACACTGTCTAACCAACTTGCCTGTGCTGGTGAAGTTACGGCAAACATCGCTATTAGAAGACTTACTGCAGGGCTTAATTTCATCATGGCCATCCTGTGGTTTTGTTGAATGATTAAAGGTGAGGTATCGATATTCTGTCACCATTTTAACGTTATTCACAAAAATGTGACAATTGATTTGATTAACTTCTATTAAGCTTCAATATCAATTGTGCAAAAACACTGTTTTTTCGGTATCCTTAGCAGCATATTTGTCTTATTTAGATTATTGGAAATCCCATGTCATTGTCTGCAATTTTGACTGAAGCATATAATTTCTTTCGTAACCATATTGCACAGCTTGCTTCGCTTACTGTGCCACTACTGTTAATTCAAGTAATGATCCAAGTGTGGTTAGGAACAGAACTCGCAGCGCAAGCTGAAGTAGAAATCCCACAGTTTGGCGCTATTCATGGTGCAGCCATGATGGCGTTACTGTTAATTTTTTCATTATTGATTGCCGCGCTAACCTTGTATTTAGAGGTTCGTTCACGAGGTCATGATGTGACCCCTGGTTTAGTGCTTAAAAACAGCTTTACCTTTGTGCCACCATTACTACTCGCAGGGGTATTCTCTGGTTTAGCTATTTTGGCACCTGTTATGTTATTTGCCGTCTTTGGTCCATTTTGGATTATTGGATTAAGTATTAGTTTCTACTTGTTTGCTCGCCTTGCATACGTCAACTTTATGGTTATCGTAGAACGTGTATCACCGCTTGAAGCCATTAAGAGTAGCTTTAAGTTTTCATCACCAATCGTATTGAAAACTATGCTTATTTTAATGTTATATCTGCCACTTTCTATGGTAGGTGGTATCGTGTTGCAGTTAACAGAATTCGGTGGTTTCCCACTACGCATTATTATTGATACCTTGTTCGCATTTTTAGGACTTTTCGTTAACGTTGCCTTATTTAGATTGTATATGGTTAACCGTACGACAGATGATAGTGAATCAGATACCACAGAAATCTAAATGCGAGTAATCATGCTAAGGAGCCAAGCCAGTGTTAAATGATATTGAATTTATTGGCGGCTTCTCGGCTGACATCGTAGACGATTACACCAAAGCCAAAAGCTATGTTAGAGATATTCCAACACAGGCTTTGGTGTTCGTTCGTAGTTTTACCCATCAAGTCACCTCGCTATTAGCCGATAAACATTCCGTTAATTTTAATAGCCCGAACTTATATGACCGCATCGAGCAATTGAATCGAATGCGTTTTATTGATGTACCAACCACACGTGCACTGCACCGATTACGCAGCGACGGTAACCGTGGTGCTCATCCAGAAAAATATCATTTAACGCAAGATCAGCTTGTTTCACTGGCAGAGAAAAGCATCAAGAATATCTTGTCGTTAATTACCTTGCTGTATCCAAAAGTACACCGAAAAAAGCGCCTGAGTATCAGTTTGAAGCCTTTGATTCATATGTGGGGCGTGAGCTGTGCTATCAAGCTGTGATGCACAACGATCCGCAGGCTCAGTACCTGGTGGGTATGTCGCTTAAATCAAAAGCGTTAATGCAACAAGAGCAAGAGCAATCACTTGAGCAAGATACCGAAAATCAAGTTGATTCATCTGGCACATTTAAGCAAGCGGCTAATTGGTTTGAGCTGGCTTCAGACAAGCATCAACAGGCCTTATTTGAGCATGGCGTTGCTTTACTGCATGGCTACAGTGGTGAAAAAAATGCCTTAGCTGGCGAGATAGCTATTGAACGTGCTGCAGAGGCTGGCGTCATAGAAGCGAAAGCTCTATTAGGCTTCTTTTTCTTGGTTGGTAGTGAAAACTTTGCAGTGGATTTAGCGGTAGCGGCGAATTGGTTAGAGCAAGCTGCATTAGCTGAAAACACTGAAGCGATGTCAAACCTAGGCGTTTTGTATTATCAGCAACAACAGCTTGATAAAGCTTTTGAATGGATTAATAAAGCGGCTCAAGCGGGTTATCCTCATGCTCAATATCATCTTGCCTTGATGTTATTTAATGGTGAAGGCTGTGAAGCAAATCCAAATGCCAGTGAACATTGGCTGGCAGAGGCGGCCGAGCAAGGTCAATTAGACGCCATGTTTACCCGAGCCCAGCATATGCTTAATGATGATTCAGGTTTAGGGGCAGATGTATGCTTAGCAGAGCGATATTTGCGAGATGTGATTAACTACGGCCGCAGTGTTCCTGCAATGATAGAGCTAAGTGTCGCGCTTGCTGATGGTGTATTTAAACGCATTGATGTGGTTGAATCGGCGTCATTGCTTAAACTAGCCAAACAATATGCTAATGATGAACAAGCTGAGATTATCGAACCGATTTGGCAATCGCTTCAAATTCAAATTGATAATGTGATCGCGCTTAAACCTAGTGAAGAAGAACTGAAATCTTTGATTCATGCACAAGGGATCTTGGCTTAGTTATGTTTTATTAGCCATATTCTATTTGTCATCAGGTAAAGTGAATTTTCAAAATCTGAGATTTTTTACACTCAACTATCAACTTCTTGAATGAAGTAACAAAAACACCGCCAAATGGCGGTGTTTTTGGTTGAGTCATGACTCATGTGTGACTCAAACAAACATATTAATCAGGTTGATGGTCGAAGGTGCGACCGCTGCGCTGCCTGTTATTGCCTGTTTGCTTAAACATATCTGATTGATAAACCGAGTGTTCACGTTGGATGTTCGGATCACCTCGATAAACCTCATCTGGTGCTTGTTGACCGAAAATTGGCTGCATTTTTGGGGCTAGGTACTTGCGCCCAAGTAGGTTTAACCCGATAAAGCTAACAACGGCAAATACAATTAAAAATGGCAATAAAACAATCGACATCAAGCCGATAGCGATAATCGATAGTAGTGCAAAAATAGGATTCATGGTGCCAACTTTTTGTTTCAGTTGGGCTTGATTTATAAACTGGTTAAAATTCATTAATATTCCTCAATTTACTGGCTAGATACGAATCAAAAGGCGATGGAAACGTCTCTAGAATGGCTTGTTAAACTCGAAGCCTTAGAATTTGTATATTAATAATGCAATGGAACAGCTATTAACGTCACGTTAAACCTGGTTAATGTTTGTTAGCTAAGGTTACGGGTTTGGGACTGCAAGCATTAAGTCATTGGTTTTAATCAGTATCGTTTATTTGAATCTAGGCAAATTATACATCGCTTTGATTCACGGCCTTCGCCACACTTTCACAAATAATATTCCGTAGCCATAAATGTCCAGGTGCTTGACTGTTACGTTCATGCCATAACAACACATAAGCCATTGGCATAAATTCAAATGGCAAGGGGACTTGTACCAAAGGGTAGAGTTTAACCGCGTGGCGGGCAAAACTCGATGGTAAGGTAAAGATTAAATCGCTGTACGCGCAAATACTGGCAGCGCCATAAAAATCGGGCACTGTGGTGCTGATACGACGATGTAAGTTTTGTTCTGCTAGGTGATAATCTAGCGCCCACCAATCATTGCCTTCGCAGCGCACTTGCACATGTGACATTGTGAGGTAGCTTGCCAAATTCCATTGCGGGCTTTGTATTATTGCTAGCATGGGGTGATCTTGGCGAACCAAGCATACTTGCTTATCTTTAAATAGGGTTTGATGCTCGATACCGTCTGGTAGTTGCTCAATTTTTAAATCGGCTTGAGGGTGAGTGTCACGACCTGCAATACCAAAATCAATTTGTCCTAACTGTAAATCTTGCATCGACTTTTCGGTCCAAACATACGAATCGAGTTTGACGTTAGGGGCATCATGTAACAATGTGCCGATAAAATACGGTAGCAAAGTTTCGTAAGCACTTTCGACCATGGAAAATGAAAAATGTTGATTACTGCTTGCAGGCTCAAAAGTTGGTGGCTGAGTGAGCTGATGCAATGTCTGTAATATTTGTGGCAATTGCTCGCCTAATTGAATGGCATGCGCGGTAGGTTTAAGTCCGTGTGCGGTTCGCTGAAATAAAGGATCATCTAAAGTTGAACGTAAGCGATTGAGACTTTTACTCAATGCTGACTGGCTTAAGTGCAAGCGGCTGGCGGCGCGCGTGACGCTTTGTTCTTCGAGCAGGACTTGCAAGATGACCAGTAGATTTAAGTCAATCTTGGCAAGATTATCAATATTCATGTGATATTCCTCGGCTGATATTCCTCTAGGGAAATTTACTTAGGAAATCATACCATTTCTATTCATACCATGAGTAGTCTAAAATGCGCGCCTAAATCAATACCCGAAATTAAGAAAGAGACTAGAACAAATGAGACGTAACCTGCTACCCACCTTGATGTTTATGGTGCTACTAAGCCCATTAGCCATCGATATCTACTTGCCTTCTATGCCAACGATGGCGATAGAGTATGGTGTGAGTGGTAGCCAAGTTCAGTCGACATTAGTGCTGTTTTTGTTTGCGATGGGCTTAGGTCAAATTCTGATTGGTCCTTTAGCAGATCGTTTTGGGCGCCGTCCTATCGCATTATTTGGTATCGTCCTTTATGGCGTTAGCAGTCTTATTGGCGCAATGGCACAAGAGTTTGAAGTGCTACAATTAGCTCGAGTTTTACAAGGGTTAGCAGCTTGTTCAACCTCAATTGTAGTATTCAGTGCGGTACGTGATTGCTATAGCAGCAAAGAAAGCGTCAAAATGTACAGTTATTTGAATGGCGCTATTTGTGTTATTCCTGCTTTGGCACCAACACTAGGTGGCTTACTCGCGCTGCAATTTGGTTGGCGATCTACATTTATTTTTATGGCACTGTACGCCATTATCGTGCTCGCAATTGTCCTCATTAAATTCCCAGAAACTCGTCCAGAAAACACCGATACCAGTGGCCCTTTATATCGTTGGGCACGTTATAAGCCAGTGCTAAGCGATCCGCATTTTATGTTTTATGCGAGTACTTGTATGGTGGCTATGGCTTCTATTGTCACGTATGTATCGTATTCACCTATGTGGCTGATTGGCGAGTTAGGGGTAAGTGAACTTGAGTTTAGTGGCTTATTTGGCTTAAATGCTGCGGTAAATATTGCTGCGTGTTTTGCCGCGCCAGTGTTGGTTAAGCATATTGGCAATCGCCCAGCAGTTATTGCTGCGCTCGCAATGATGTTGTTAGCTGCTGTTATTGAAGTCGTCATGCAGTTAGCTGGACCTGAAACAGGTCTTGCAGCAGGGTTTGCCTTCATGTTGCCAATGATGTTGTTATGCATTGGTTTTGCAGTATTACTTGGCCCTGCAACGTCAATGGCTTTATCAGCTTTCGGTGAAAGAGCGGGTACTGCAGCAGCCATGTTAGGCTGTATTCAAATGAGTGGGGCATCTGTGTTAGCAGGCTTAATTCAGATGACTGACATCAGCGCTCCTTATGCCGTAGCCTTCTTAATGGGTGGTTTATCGTTAGTATTGCTATTAATCATGTCGATAAAAAGTTTAAGCCATTTGCATATGGAGCAAGTACAGCCAGAGCATTAAATTTTTTCGTTATTTTATAGATGTTGCTCAATGCCGCTGATGAATTATTAGCGGCATTGTTGTTTCTGGCATATATATATCGAATAACGCTAAAATAACCCTAACTAAGCGGTACTGCTTAAGTGTTAAGTTTGTTTCGAGGTGCGTTATTAGAATCATCTGTAATGGCTGTGGTTACCCATCAGCAACGTGTATATGCGCTAGCATTTCTCCTATTCAGGTCAAAACCGAAGTGATTGTGCTGCAGCACCCTTCAGAGGTTGAGCATGCTAAAAATACGGTTAAGTTATTGTGCTTAACCTTACCAGAGACGCAAGTTGTGGTAGGGGAAACAGCAGAAGACTTTGCTGAGCTGCAAGTGTATCTGCAACAAGCCAGCAAGCCTGTATATTTAGTCTATCCAAACGAAACAAGCCAACGTGCTTCAGAGTCAAATTCACCTGAAGATTGTATTATTTTATTGATTGATGGCACTTGGCGAAAAGCCTTCAAAATGCTGCAGCTTAACCCTTGGTTACTTGATTTGCCGGCATTGCATATTGAGTTTGAAGGCGTGTCACAGTATCGCATTCGTAAAGCGAAACGAAGTGATAGCTTGTCGACGCTTGAAGCGACAGCATATATGCTGCAAGCCATTAATCCGACATTGGATATAGCGCCAATGTTTGCAGCCTTTGATGCGATGGTGCAACATAAGCTAGATGCCATGCCGCCAGCTGTGCGTGCTCGTTATGATCAAGAACAATAACAAGGAAGATATACCGCATGTTGAATCAAACGCGATTGGGTAACACATATTTCATTGCTGTCACGGTAATGGCAATCTTGAGTGCGATCAGTTCATGGCACGTGAGCGCAAGTGAAAAGCCTAGGCTGACATTATCTCAAAAAGCGGATCAAGGGCGAATTGACTCCAAAAAGACTGAGCAAGAACAGTTAGAAAAAGCTCGTAAAGCAGCAAGTGATACCCAAAATCGTGAGCAAGAAGTCTTAGCCCGTCAAGAGTCTGGTGAGTGGGAAAAAGAGCAGATAAAAAAGTCTCAAGCACAATTTAATGAGCGTGAATCTCGTGCCGACAAATATCTGCGTGAAGCAAAAGAAGCTGCCGCGAAAGAGCGAAAAATTGAAGAGAAATAGCTTCCAGCAGTTAACGCTGTTAGCAGTGTATTACTCACTAATCACTGCTCGGTAACCTTCACCATTTTCTTTGGTCACAAATGTTAAGTAGTTGTCAATACTATCGATACTGTCTTCATGATAATGGGATACAAACAATAACTGGCTCAGGTTCTCTTTGGCGATCAACTCAAGGGTCTTTTTAACTAAACGTATTCCCAAGTAATCTAAGCCTTGATAAGGCTCATCTAAAATCAGTAGCGTAGGCTGTTTAACGAGTGCTCGAGCAATCAGTAATAATCGTTGTTGGCTATAGTCTAATTGCTTTATCGATGTATTGGCGTACTCAACCATGTGCAGCATGATGAGCCAATCTTTTGCGACAGCTTTCTGGTCAGCACTGGCTTGCTGATATAAGCCTATCGAGTCATAAAAACCTGATAAAATCACATCTGTCGCGCTGCAATTTATCCGATATTGTAAGTGGAGTGCTGAAGACACCATGCCAATATGCTGTTTAATTTCCCATATGGTTTCGCCGGAGCCTCTTTTTTTGCCAAAAATATGAATATCATTGCTATAGCATTGAGGGTGGTCACCAAATATTAACCCTAACAAGGTGCTCTTACCGCAACCATTTGGGCCTTTAATTTGCCAGTGTTGGCCGTTATCAATTCGCCAATTCACATCGGTAAAAATCGTTTTATCGCTATAGGCAACTTTGCCATTTTTAAGTTCAAAAACCGGATTGTTAAAATGACTCTGGTGGCGATGTCGTTGCATTGTCGCCAACATTAATTCGCTTTGTACCTGAGTTTGTGAGGTTATTTGGGCGATGACAGGGTGCTGCTCCCAATCGTGTTTGTTCATCTTTCTGCCTAACTTTCCGTGGCTGAAAATAGCAATGTTATCTATCCACTTGGGTTGATCTTCTTCTCTTGAAAACACCAGTAACATCGGGATTGGTAATTGGCTTAAATAGTCAGATAATGCATCTCGATGTTGAATATCTAACCCTGAAAATGGATTATCAAGCACTAAAAAGTCTGGCTGACTGGCGATGGCAATTGCCAGCATGACTCGTCGTGTTTCCCCTGTCGATAATTCTCGAAACCCTTGCTCTTGTAGTGAGTGTAGATCTAGCTTTGTCAGTAGTGCATCAATGGGCTCGGGGTTATTGGTTTGTCTGCTACCCGCTGCGGGCAGTGCTTGTTTTATCAGTTCGATGACTTTAGTGCCTGTGTCGACAATATCTTGAAAATCTGTGTCGTCACTTTCAAGCTCTAAGGCTAATAACCTTTGCTGCTCGGTTAATGAAACTTGGGCAATGTGATGCGCCGATATACTCATGTCACCTGACAACACCTCAATATCTTTGGGTTGGTTAGTCAGTTTGTTATCAAATAATGCAGCGGATTGCTGGCAAAGCAGATCGCCTAGTATGGATCCAATATCACCATGAGCACTAAACACTCCCCACGACTGGTTGTGAATATGCCAATCGGCAATATCCAGTGTCAGTGAGTGACTCAATGCAGTGAATTGATTAAATTTGATATCCATTAGCTAATGTCCTTGTGTTACAACCACTGGCGAAAGGGTAACGATTCGCACAGGTCAATCGTACAGAAGTTCACTAAGTAAACAAATCGAAACAATTTCTTAGGTTCTCCTTTAACAAAATATTTAACAACTCGAGCCAGACCTTGTAGATTGGAATGCTACAAAAAATGATAATAACCATGGATGATAATATGCGCCTCTCTACTTTAGCCTTATGTGTTGCGACACTGTCAGGCACATTTGCTCCTGCCGTTTTTGCTAATAGCCCTGATGCAGCTAAATTGACTGCGAATGTTGAACAAAAAGTCATTGAGTGGCGTCGGGATTTACATCAGCATCCTGAGCTATCTAATCGAGAATTTAGAACCAGTAAAGTGATTGCTCAGCACCTAGAATCATTAGGTTTAGAAGTACAAACTGGTGTGGCTCACACAGGCGTTGTAGCGATTTTAAAAGGGGCAAAACCTGGGCCATTAATTGGTATTCGTGCTGATATGGACGCATTGCCTGTCACTGAAGTGGTGGACTTACCTTTTGCCTCAAAAGCCACAGATACTTATCGTGGTCAAACTGTAGGCGTGATGCATGCATGTGGTCATGATACCCATGTGGCGATGTTAATGGGCGTGGCCGAAAACCTTGTTAATGCTAAAGATAGCCTTGCTGGTGACGTAATGTTTATCTTTCAACCGGCAGAAGAGGGCGCACCAGCAGGTGAAGAAGGTGGTGCAGAGTTAATGCTTAAAGAAGGCTTATTTGCGAAGCGTAAACCTGAGCAAGTGTTTGGCATGCATGTGACTTCAAGTTTACCAACGGGGGTTATTGGCCTTCGTTCAGGCCCTGCGATGGCATCAGAAGATTCATTCACTATTACCGTTAAAGGCCGTCAAACCCATGGTTCTCGTCCTTGGGGCGGAGTGGATCCTATTGTGGCATCTGCGCAAATTATTAATAGCGTGCAAACCATTATTAGCCGTCAAGTTGATGTTACCAAAGCGCCAGCGGTCGTTAGCTTTGGTGCCATTAATGGTGGTATTCGCTCAAACATTATTCCTGATGAGGTAGAGCTTATCGGAACGATACGTACGTTCGATCAAGATATGCGAGCAGATATTAAAGTTAAGCTTGCCGAAATTGCAGAATTATCAGCTAAAACCCTTGGGGCAACTGCCACAACAGAAATTGATGCAGGTTATCCTGTGACAGTAAACAATCCTGAATTAGTCGCTAAAATGCGCCCTGTCATTCGCAGTGTTGTAGGCGAGGATAACTTAATTGAGCCAGGGCTGATTACTGGCGCTGAAGACTTTTCTTATTACGCATTAGAAACCCCAGGTTTGTTTTATTTTCTGGGGGTCACCCCAGCAGGCAAAGATCCTGCAACAGTGGCCAGCAACCATTCACCGGCGTTTTATGTGGATGAGTCTGCATTAAAAGTTGGTGTGCAAACCATGACACAATTGGCGTTAACGGCCTTAAGCGCTAAGTAATAAAACGAATTACCTGACAAGTAACAATCTTGTGTCAGTTAACAAAGACCATGAAAGATATCGTCGCTGTGACGGATGATTAAAAGGAAACCAACATGAAACGCAGAATGACCGCGTTATTGGTATTACTCAGCGCTTGGGTTAGCGTAGCGCAAGCTACCACTCAAGAAGATGTAAATACTTTTACGTTAGATAATGGCATGAAAATTATGGTGCTAGAAGACAGCAGCATACCCAATGCCAATATGTATCTATTTTGGAAAGTCGGTTCACGTAATGAAGTGCCAGGGATTACCGGTATTTCACACTTCTTTGAGCACATGATGTTTAACGGTTCAAAAAAGTATGGTCCGAAAATGTTTGACCGAACGATGGAAGCTGCTGGTGGTGCTAACAATGCCTACACCACTGAAGACATAACCGTGTATACCGATTGGTTTCCTGCCAATGCATTAGAGACCATTTTCGACTTAGAAGCCGATCGTATCGCCAACTTAGATATAGACCCTGAAATGGTCGAAAGTGAACGTGGCGTAGTGCAATCTGAACGAACCACTGGCCTAGAGAACTCTAACTGGCGCACCATTCAAGAGGAAGTTAAAGGTGTGGCATTTAGAGCGCATCCTTATAGCTGGTCAGTGATTGGTCATGAGTCAGATATCGCAGCTTGGAGTTTAGAGGATTTACAGCAATACCATAAAACTTATTATGCACCCAATAATGCCGTCGTGGTGATTGCTGGGGATGTGAAGGTTGCTGAAGTCAAAAAGCTGGCCAAACAATACTTTGGCGTCATTCCTGCGCAAACGCCACCTCAAGCTGTGCGCACTGTAGAGCCACTTCAAAAAGGCGAGCGTCGCGTGTTTGTGGAAAAAGCGTCAGTGAGTACGCCAAACGTAATGTTGGCTTACCACGTACCCTCGACAAAACATGAAGATTATTATGCACTTGATTTGCTAAATACCATTTTTAGTGAAGGTAATAGCTCTCGTTTATATCAAGGGCTAGTTGACAAGCAAGTTGCATCAAACGTGGTGTCTTATCTGCCATTATCATTTGATCCTAACCTGTTTTATTTTCTTGGTGTGGCAAATGCGGGAGTCGATGCTGAGCAACTTGAAGCCAACATGATTGCGGAAATTAACCGTATTAGCACTGAAGGGGTGACTCAACAAGAGCTTGAAAAAGTTAAGAATATCAAACTGATGAATTTCTATCGTACGATGCAAACCATTAATGGTCGTGCCAATACCTTAGGCCGTTACGAGCTGTATTTTGGCAGTTATGACAAACTATTCAGTGCCCCAGAGGCATATAACAAAGTCACAATAGAAGACATTCAACGTGTGGCGCAAACCTATTTACGTAAGGCCAATCGCACCGTGGGCGTGTTAGCTGCAACAGAAGGAGCTGACCTATGATGTCATTAGCAGGATTTACCTCAAAACGTACGCTTACAGCCATGGCGCTGGCATGCTCATTAGCCTTAACAGGGTGTGCAAGTACTACAGGCACCAGTAAAACGGTTGATACTGGCAGCTTTAGCATGCCGCAATACGAATCAATGACCTTAGATAATGGCCTAAAAGTGAACTTTATGGTGCAGTCTGAAGTGCCGATTATTAACATCAATGCGGTTGTCAGAGCTGGCGCTGTTAATGACACTACCTCGGGCGTGTCGTATATGACAGCTAAGAGTTTATTATTAGGTGCTGGTGGCAAATCGAAGGCGGAAATTGAGCAAGCCATTGATTTTCTTGGTGCAAGTTTAAAGACAGCTTCAGGGCGTGAAAGCTCGCAAATTGATGCTGACTTTATGAGTAAGGATCTCGATACCGTACTTGCGATAATGCAAGATGTGTTGATATCACCAGACTTTGATAGCGCTGAATTTGAAAAATTAAGACAGCGTGAAATAGTGGGATTATCGCAAGCAAAAGAAAGCCCCCGCGCGGTTATTGGTCGTTACTACACTAAAATGGTATTTGGACAGCACCCTTATGCTAACCCAACAACGGGTAACAGCGTTTCGTTAGCTGAGATTAATATTGCACAATTACGTGCTTTCCATAAAAGCTATTATCAGCCAAGTAACATGGCCATTAATGTTGTCGGTGACTTTGACCCAGCCCAAATGAAGGCAAAGCTAACTCAAGCTTTTGGTCGCTGGCAGGGAACTGAAAAAGCCGTCCAACCTGATTTATCACAGGGATTACCGTCACTCAATGCTAGCCGAGTATTGTTAGTTGATAAACCTGATGCGATTGAAACAACATTTGTTTTTGGTGGTTTAGGTATTCGCCGTGATAACCCTGATTATGTAGGGCTAACGGTAGTCAACACCATTTTAGGTGGCCGTTTTACTTCATGGTTAAACGATGAGTTAAGGGTCAACGCTGGATTAACTTATGGCGCTCGTTCTGGCTTTAATCCTTTTTCTGATTCTGGGGTTTTCCAAGTCAGCACCTTTACCAAAACCAGTACGACTAAAGAGGCCATGGACTTAGCGTTAAAAACCTATGCGCGTTTATGGGAACAAGGGATAGATCAGCAAACCTTAGATTCAGCTAAAGCCTACGTAAAAGGCCAATACCCGCCTAAATTTGAAACAGGTGGTCAGCTAGCTGAGCTAATGGCAGATATGTATATCTATAAATTTGATGATTCTTTCATCAATGAGTTTCAAGCCAAAGTCGACGGCTTAACCCTTGAAGATACTCAGCGTTTAATAAGCACCTATTTCCCTCAAGACAATTTGCAGTTTGTGTTGATTGGTAATGCTGCTAAGGTTGCTGATATTGCTAAAGAATATGGTGAAGTCACGCAGATTAATATGACGGACGTGGGCTTCGGTCAATAACACTCATCTCGTCTACTTTTGATTGTAAATGCCTTTCTTATTTGAGAAAGGCATTTTTTATTGGTCAAATTTGTCGGTTCAATAACTGACGTGATTTGCAAAAATAGTTTAGTTATTTGAAAATCGTGATGGAATAAAATAATGTGCTAGCTAATCACTGATTAAGCTTACTTCAAGGCCTTTTTGTCCATGTCTTATAATATTGGAATCTCAAAAATAAGCTGTAGCTTAGCCCTCTTGTTAGGATTTATAGGGATGCTGCCCGCAGCCAGCGTGAGCGCGGCGAAAGTGGATTTGAGCCAGTTTTGTCCACGACTTGATGGTGACTGGGTTGGCTCGGCGGCTAAGTCGGGCTCCAGACCAAAACAAGTGACAACTGCTGCAATTTGCTCATCTGATAAACGGAATCTAATGCTGACGGTGAGCCGTGGCGACAGTAACCCCAATAGTGAAGTTTGGTGGTTTCGTGCACATAGTGGTGATGTACTCCTGACATACACTGACGGTGTTGGTGCAGATAGAGAGCAAGTTTTTAGTTTATATCAGCGTGGGGATAGTTTTACTTTTTTAGGAAAAGGGCAACTTAATCAGCGGCCTGCATTGATTCGTTTAAGCTTTGAGCCCTTATCATCGACGACTAGCGCTCCAATTGATAATGGTAATAATGACAGTTGGTTGTGGCGTCAAAGTGCGCATTATCTTGATGATGATAGCCAGCAATATCAATTGATCCGCGCGATTGAGCTGACAACCGTTCAGCCCAATTAGCCAGTGCTACAAGTTAAATTAGCTATTCAGCTCCAGCGTAATCAAGCTGACGCCAAGCTTCGTAACTAATAATCGCCACAGAGTTGGATAGATTTAAACTGCGATTACTCGCAGCCATCGGAATGCGTAAACGTTGGCTGGCGGGAATAGATTCAATGATATCCATCGGTAACCCACGGGTCTCAGGACCAAATAACAATACGTCATCAGCGGCAAATTCAAGCTCGCTATGTGGGCGGCTGCCTTTAGTCGTGCACGCCATGATGCGCTTGCCTTGCATCGCCTCAAGGAAGGCTTCAAAATTCTTGTGGCGAGTGATATTGGTTAAATCAGCATAATCTAAGCCAGCTCTACGAAGCTTTTTCTCTTCTAAATCAAAGCCTAATGGCTCAATCAAGTGAAGTTTTGCCCCATTGTTGGCACACAGACGAATTATATTACCCGTGTTTGGAGCAATTTCTGGTTCATAAAGCGCAATATGGAACATGTTAAATACCTTGATTGAATGAATCGAGAATTATACTCAAAACATCATAGCCAGGGAAAGAAATCATCAAGATGATGATGTTTTGCCTGACATTCTGCATATGCCTCCTGCTAACGCTTATCTGAGAGTTAGAAAGATAGCCTTAGGTTACTGCATGGTTTTAGGCAGGCTAATGACAACACTTAGGCCATGGGGAGAGATATTTTTTGCCTCAATGTTACCTTGGTTGAGCTTAATGGCTGCTTGGGTAATGGCCAGACCTAACCCCCAGCCACCTGACTCACGATCGCGAGCATCATCAGGTCGGTAAAACGGCTTAAAGATTTCTTCTAAGTCGGCTTCATCAATCCCTTGTCCATCATCATCAATGGTGATCACCACTCGATCTTGTACCTGTTCTGCCGTAATAGAAATCACAGATTCGGCATAGCGAATCGCATTTCTCAGCACGTTTTCTATCGCGCGAGATAAGGATTTTGGGTAATGGTCGAGACTGATTGTTTCAGGGATCACAATATCTAAGCGTTTTTGCTGCTGCTCGGCTTCAAACTCAGCATCATCAAGAATATGGCTAAGCGATTCAGCCAGTTCAAGATGGACTTTATTTTCAGTGTTGCTGATGGTGACACGAGATAGGGTTAATAGCTCAGATATGAGGGCTTCTAACTGTTCTGCTTCATAGCCAATACGTTCTATATCAGGGCTACTTTGATCTTTCTTACGGGCTAATGCCAATGACAATTGCAGCCGGGTTAACGGCGTACGTAGTTCATGAGAAATATCACCCATTAAGCGTTGTTGATTATTCATCATGGTTTCGATGGACTCTGCCATCGTATTAAATGCTTGGGCCAGCTCGCCAATTTCATCCCCACGTTTTACCACGCTGGTTTCGACTCGACTTGATAAGTCTCCTCGCGCTAGCGCATTAGAGCTTTGCTTGAGTGAACGTAATGGCTTACCTAAGTTCCAAGCTAAAAGGCCGCACAGTAGACCAGACATTAACATGGCGATAATGGCTGTCAGCAGCTTGTTATCACTGAAAAAGAAAAACCAAGGGCGTGGGTGATTATCTGAAATACGTGCATAGACGCGGTAAGGCTTCTCACCTGCTATAAATTCGTAAGGACCGAAAATTAACTCAGTGCGGAATTGGTGACTAATAGGGGCACCATTGTCTTCGCTGATAAGTAAAAACTCACGAAAAGTACGTGGTACTTTGTTCGTATTTAACACCCTGCTTTGCTCGTCAAGAATATAAAACTTAAAGCTTTTTCCATCACGATTTCGGTGACGATTTAAACGTCTTAACGCTTGTTCATCTTCAAGTAACGACGGCTCTTCTATAAAGTGCTTTGCCGCACGTTTGAGCAGTTGTGTTTGTTTGTCCGACAAAGGGAGTTGATCATGGCTTTGCTGTAAAAAGGCAAAATCGCCACAAAGGCGATGATGAGCGAACTGCATAACCAAAAACCCAGTAATAACTTAACAAATAGGCGATTTATAGAAGAGAGGAAAGTCATTACGGGATCCAAATATAGCCTTTACCACGGATGGTTTTTACTCTTGGTCGACCATCGCTGCGTTCAGGTAATTTTTTGCGCAAGTTAGATAAATGCATGTCTAAGCTGCGATCAAATGGCATTAATTTTTTACCGAGTACGGTTTCGCTAAGTTGTTCTTTTGTGACCAAATCGCCCGCTTGGGTGATCAAGCTATGCAGTAAGGAAAACTCAGTACCCGTTAAGATAATAAGTTGTTCGTTACAATAAAGCTCTTGTCTTGCTTGGTCTAAACTGAGGTCACCAAAATCTAATCTAACTTGCTCATTTTTGTCAGCTTGAGTTAATACCGAGCGGCGTAAAATCGCGCGCATACGTGCAATTAACTCACGGTCGTTAAACGGTTTTGGTAGGTAGTCATCAGCGCCAATTTCAAGGCCAACCACGCGGTCAATTTCATCACCACGAGCAGTTAACATGAGTACTGGCGTTTGCTTTTGAGTTCTGAGGGCACGTAAGACTTCAAAGCCATTAAGTTTTGGTAGCATTACGTCAAGTAAAATTAAATCAAAATCTTGG
Organism: Shewanella sp. ENK2; assembly: GCF_043568515.1. NCBI lineage: Bacteria > Pseudomonadati > Pseudomonadota > Gammaproteobacteria > Alteromonadales > Shewanellaceae > Shewanella > Shewanella sp. ENK2. The sequence continues at coordinate 2,168,426 of NZ_CP171406.1, forward strand.
TTCTGTGCATAATCAAGGCCTTGTTGGCCATCAAATGCTTGGGTCAATTCAAACCCTTCAAGTACCAAAAGCTGGGCTAATAATTCTGATAAACCTGCGTCATCATCAACTAATAAAATACGACTCATTGCGATCCTCACTCTTTCATTAATTGCACTATATAACGAATGAGGATCCAAGTTTAGCAACATTGCACTCTTTTACATAAAGATGAGTAAGTGCGACATAAACTTTGCTACGCGTTACCACCTAGCCGCACTATTTTTCTGCGACGTGATATTTTCCATCAGTGCGAATATATACCATTGCCCCTTGCGCTGACGTTGTCACTTTATGGCTGAATTTACCGTTAGAGCCAAAATAACTGCCCGCGGTTAATCCTTTTCTGTTTGGTGTTTCAACAGATTGATAGCTAAGGCTACCTTTGATAACAATGGCTCTAAACTCTTCAGCATCGCTTGTCAGTGTTCCACTAAAGTTGGCTGGCAATTTTATCATTGCACCGCCGAGTTCCCCGACTTTGTTACTGCCCCATAATGCGGTTATTTCAGCATTATTTCCATTGATAGACTTCATGTCGGTTTGGTCTAGCCAAACAAGGTTTGATTGATGAAGATTTATTGGTCGTTCGCCATTGTCAAATTGCTCACTAGATGGTTTAACCAAATAAGGGCCACTATCAATTTCAAGGAAGATGAGGTTGTCTTCTCCATTGGCTGCAGTGATGTGGTTCTCGCCAGCAGGTTGTGTCCAAAAAGAACCTGTTGGCATCCACATGGTTGCAGCATCGGGATCGTCATTATGCATTTTCCCCTCAATAACCACACCACGATAAGTAATATTATGAATGTGGGGAGGTGAGGAAAACCCTTTATTGAATTTCACTAACATACCCGTTGGCACATTTTGGGTGCGATCGCCCCAAAGGTTGGCCGCCCCAGGGCTTTTATCGCCACGAAGTGGGTTTAAATAACCCCAGTCAATATCAGCTGTCGTGATGACTTCTGACTGGGGGAGGTTTCTGCAAAGACAGCGGTGGCAGGTAAAGTGCTGAGTAAAATAGCCGGTAATACTGTGTGTAATAGATTCATGTTTGCGATCTCTGTCGGTGCTGAATATCGTGATTAAAATAAGATTTTTAAAATTAATCTAAAAGTATCAGTTAATTATAGTTGCTGAAGGAAATACAGAAAGGCCACTTGGTGAGAAACAGTATCAAACAAATCGGCATAATCCAGCACTTCATAATTTCAATTATTACAAAATATTATTAAAAACATAAATATTGATAATTTAACTTTTTGGTTGTAGTTCTCCTATACTTTTCTTATCGAAATTAGCCCGACTTTATGAACAACAACTGGAGAGATAAATATGTCTGCACCTATGCCTTACCCAAGAACGTTTTCTCATATTGGTATTTCAGTACCTGATTTAGAAGCGGCAGTGAAGTTCTACACCGAAGTACTAGGTTGGTACTTAATTATGGAACCAACAGAAATTACTGAAGATGATTCTGCCATTGGCGAAATGTGTACGGATGTATTTGGTGCAGGTTGGGAGCGTTTTAACATTGCCCACCTCTCTACCGGTGACCGTATCGGCGTCGAACTGTTTCAATTCAAGAATCAAAAGAATCCTGAAGATAACTTTGAATATTGGAAAACTGGCGTGTTCCACTTTTGTGTTCAAGATCCTGATGTTGAAGGACTAGCAGAGAAAATTGTTGCTGCTGGTGGCAAAAAACGAATGAAAGCACCGCGTTATTATTACCCAGGTGAAAAACCGTACCGCATGATTTACATGGAAGATCCATTTGGAAATATCCTAGAAATCTACAGCCACAGCTATGAATTACATTATGCCAGTGGTGCATATAAATAACATTCACAGGGGGTTATGGAGGCTATTAGGTTTTTCGTCATCCCCGTTTTCAATCTGTTAGACATCCTCTATTGTATCGCCGTTATAGGAACACACTATGTTTATCAATCATCCCAGTCGAAGAGAATTCATGAAGTTACTGGGTGTAAGTTTTGGGGCCGCTGCTTTGCCTATGGCATTAACGGGTTGTGTGTCTGCCACCTCGCAACAAGAGGCTACTGCTGAGGCCGCAGCAATGCCAGATTCACCTACACCGTACCCTAGAACCTTTTCTCATATCGGTATCTCGGTGCCAGATTTAGAGGCTGCAGTTAAGTTTTACACTGAAGTCTTAGGTTGGTACTTAATCATGGAGTCGACAGAAATTGTTGAAGATGATTCAGCCATCGGTGAGATGTGTACCGACGTTTTTGGTCCAGGGTGGGAGCGATTTAAGATAGCCCATTTATCTACTGGCGACCGAGTTGGAGTGGAGTTGTTTGAATTTAAAAACCAGCAAAACCCTGACGATAATTTTGAGTATTGGAAAACAGGTATTTTCCATTTCTGTGTTCAAGATCCTGATGTTGAAGGTTTGGCTGAAAAAATTGTTGCCGCTGGGGGTAAAAAACGCATGAAAGCGCCTCGTTATTATTACCCTGGTGAGAAGCCATATCGGATGATTTACATGGAAGACCCTTTCGGTAATATTTTAGAAATCTATAGCCATAGCTATGAGTTAACTTACTCGGCTGGAGCTTACCAATAAAATCTATTGGCTAATTAAATACAAAAAGCGAGTCTTAGGTATAAGACTCGCTTTACTGGTTACTGAGCTTTATAGCGAGATTAAGACTTTTGCTTCAAGCGTTTAATCTTAACGATGACATAAGTCAGCAAGATAGAACCTACAATCAAGCCTACAGAGAACACCACGTTTTGCAGCGCCATCGGGTCGATAACAAGCATGCTGCCTAAACCTAACATCATAATACCCGACATCAGTTTAAGTACTTCGCCTTCTTTTTCCGTTAGCTTACGCTTGCCAAGAGTGGCTGCGAATACAATCACAATGGTTGCTAATGGAATAACGTAAATGACGTTATAAGCGATGAGATACATATAACGCTCAATGGTATCTAACCCCGAAATTGATAACACAGACGTGTAAATCATCGGGAAACCAGCAGTACAAAGCAACTCATAAGCGTTGGCCATAATCGCCAATAACGCAGAACCGAATATTAAGGTTGGTAAAGAGCTGGTTTTAGACAATTTCCCCATCCGCTTTATTAAGCTGCCACGGTTTTCAACCGACATAGACAAGCTGACATCGCCCTTACCAAAGAAGAAGTCTTTTATGTTGACCAAGGCAGCCACCAGTGCAATTAACCCCGCACCTGTGATAATCCAGCCTCCGTCTCCACCACCTAGCAGTTGGAACAGGTTGAGCCATGCGCTCATAAAGATGAAGTAAATAAAGCCAGAGAAGAAAACGAAAATTCCGCCCACTAATAGCATGCGTCCACGACTGCCCGCATTCACCATGATGCTTAATAAAAAGAGCAATACGAAGAAGGCGCAAGGGTTAAATGCATCGACGCCAGCTAGCACTAAGGTCAATACAGGTAGCGACATTTTTTCAGGCTGAACAGCACCGATCAGTGGAATATCAACAGGTTGTACGTGAGGGGTATCATCTAGTTTGGCTTGGCTTGCTGCATTTGAACCAAAATCCATATCACAGGTACTAGGGTTGTTTGGATCTGAATTATCCGAGCAAGTTTCAAATAACGGTGCATCAGCGGTGGTTTTATCTTCATAAAAATCACCCATTAAATCTTCAGCAGGCATGGTGCCGCCATTTCGCTGATAACATGCTTCTAGGCGTTCAAGAATATAGCGACCAGTCACATCATGGCTATTATAGCCTGTAATGGCTTCGCCACAGACGGCAAAGTAAGGCACTGACTTGGGCTCGACGCCGGTTTTCTCGCCTATGGCCATCAGTTTATCAACATTGCCTGATTCTGATATAAGGTAATCATGTTGATTTATCCAGCTATATCGTTCAGCAAGTGCATCAATGAATGGGTGTGCTTTACGGCAGTGTGGACAGGTTTCTGACCAGAAAAAATGTAAATTTACCGAGGGTTCAGCGGCGCTATTATCTATCCATAAAGCATCATCGTTTGCCTGCGCCATACTGGCAAAAGAGAGCAATAAACCACATAACAAAATCAATCGGCTGAAAATCTTACTCATCCATAACCTCAACTTATACACCTTATTAAAACGTTCAATTAGTGTTATCTCAGATACATATGTCCTATGTAGGTTCAGTATGAAAATGATCCCTTTTTATATACGTGAACTGGCTCCCATTATGGTGTATGAGATTACTTTTGTTCCAGAAATGAGATCTTTACATAGCTTTACCGAGGCTAAACCCTTACTGACATTGCAATTGCTAAACTAGCTTCATATCAAAAACGCATTAAATACACATAAATTCGTTTTGGGATATTGAAGACGACATTCTGTTAGCAGTGTTACTTAAAAAAGGGATTAAGCGCTGTTAGCCCATTGTTTTAATTGAGTAAAGCACATAGATAGGTGACATTATGAAATCACGTTTAACAGTAAAAAATAGTTTATTAGCCTTTGTTGCTACTTCAGCATTATTAGCTGGTCAAGTGTACGCAACAAGCACAGACACCAATACTCAAACTGAACAGACTCAAGAAAAGGGTGAGCGAGCACATGGTGGTAAGCACCATGGCAAGAGCATGCATAAAAGTATGCGTAAAATGCTACGTTCACTTGATTTAACTGACACTCAACGCACAGATGTAAAAGCGATTATTGAGAAGTACAAAGCTGAGAAAGGCGAGCGTCCATCTGCTGAAGAGCGCACAGCACATAAAACTGAAATGTTAGCGCTGATTAGCAATGCTAACTTCGACGATGCTCAAGCTGATGCCATTATTGATGCTAAGCAACTTAAGCAAAAAGAAGGCATGAAAAACTTCATGAAAATGCAAAATGAAATCTACCAGCTACTGACTGAAGAGCAAAAAGCGAAGTTTGACTCACGTTTTACCAAAACCAAAGGTAAAGGTCGTGGTTAATTGTTAGCTGACTCCGTTATACTGGAGGTTACCACTGCATTTATTTAGGCGTGATGACCTCTATTATGACAACAGATTCAGACTACGATTTTTGGGTTAAGTTAGCTAGTCGCGCAGCTGTAGCCACAGCGTTAATCCTTATTGTGATCAAATTGCTCGCATGGCTCTATTCTGGGTCTGCGAGCATGCTTGCATCGTTAACCGATTCGTTTGCCGATGCACTTGCCTCTATCGTTAATTTTATTGCCATCCGTTATGCCATTTTGCCTGCTGACAGTGATCATCGTTATGGTCATGGAAAAGCTGAACCATTAGCCTCGCTTGCTCAATCTGCTTTCATCTTAGGCTCAGCATTCTTATTACTGTTTTATGGTGGAGAGCGGTTATTCAATCCTGTTGAAGTCTCTCATGCTGGTTTAGGCATGGTGGTGTCTATCATTGCGCTAGTGATGACATTTGCCTTGGTGATGCTGCAGAAAAAAGCGTTAGCAAAAACCAATAGTACTGTGGTGGAAGCGGACTCACTGCATTATAAATCTGACCTATTTTTAAATGGGGCAGTGTTACTCGCTTTAGTACTGGCACAATATGGCTGGTGGTGGGCTGATGGTTTATTTGCGGTATTAATTGCTTTATACATAGGTCATCAAGCAATAGATTTAGGTTATCGCTCTATTCAGTCCTTGCTTGATCGTGAGCTAGATGAAGCAACCCGTGAAGACATCATCGCAATTGTTAAGCAAGACCCTAGAGTGAATGGCTTACATGACTTACGTACTCGACAAGCGGGTAAGACCACGTTTATCCAGTTTCATATCGAGTTAAAAGGCTCATTACTATTACGTGAAGCCCATGAAATAACCGACAACACTGAGAAACGTTTATGTGAAGCGTTTGATAGTGCGGAAGTGATAATTCACCAAGACCCTATCGATTAAATGCATATCAAACAGCTCTTTGCACCGCTAACTGTGTTGAATTTACTTGCAATAGACCCGCTATTGACGCGTAAATTCGCCTTGTTATCAGCGCAAAGCTCAAGTTTGAATTTAACTGATTTATTTTAAAAGAGTGAATATGGCTATTTAAACATAACTTATTGAACTCTTATCCCGAGTTCAGGTTATTTAGATTGCTACTAGATTCATATAAAGACTAAAAGCCGCTAACAAGTTAATTTATTAGCGGCTTTTTTATGTCTGTTTGAACAAGATAGGCTAATAACCTAGCTGTTTAAATTGCTTAACAGCGAGTGAAACAATATTGTCGATACTGTTATCGACATTAACAGTGACGACTAAGTTTTCTTGGCTAGGATCTTCAAGGGTAGCAAACTGGCTGTCGACCATGTTTTGTTTCATAAAGTGGCCACTTCGAGCCTGCATTCTTGCCAAGATAAGATCGTAACTGCCTTGTAGATATAGAAAAGCGACTTGTTGGTTACCTTCTCGTATGGTGTTTCGGTATTGTTGTTTTAGTGCAGAGCAAACAATGATGGCGGTTTCATTTTTTGATTCGATACTGTAAGCCGCGTCTCGAACGCGCTCTAACCATGGTGCGCGATCATCATCGTTTAATGGCTCGCCACGGGCCATTTTTTGAATATTAGCTCGTGGATGTAGGTCGTCACCATCAATAAATTTCGCATTCAAGCTATTTGCTAACTTTTCGCCAACGGTGCTTTTACCACAAGCACACACACCCATCACAATAATGGTTTTACCGGTCATTTACGTACCTCAAATCAGGGTTGATCTATATACTTTAGCCGTTTCGAAAGTATATCTCGAAGCTGAGTGATAGTACCGCGTTGAGTTGATTTTTTTGACTAGATTAGATTTAATCAACTTGATAAAGAATACCTAAAAGAACGATGGAACATACCATGGACACTTTAGCTCAATCTGCTGATCCTACCTACCTACTAATGGTCGCTGCAGCGGCTATAACTGCTTTACTCTTATTGATCATAAAACTCAAAATGCACGCCTTTGTGGCGTTAACATTAGTGAGTTTATCAACAGCTCTTGCGACAGGAATTTCTACTGAACAAGTCGTGCCGACGATGATGTCAGGTTTTGGCGGCACGCTGGCAGCTGTCGCACTTTTAGTAGGCTTAGGTGCCATGATTGGTAAAATCTTAGAAGTTACTGGTGGGGCGCAGGTATTAGCCGACAGCCTTATTGGCCGCTTTGGCGCAGAAAAAGCGCCTTTCGCATTAGGTGTTGCCTCACTCTTGTTTGGTTTCCCTATCTTCTTTGATGCGGGCTTAATCGTGATGATGCCGATTATATTCAGTGTGGCCAAACGCTTTGGCGGCTCACCATTAAAATATGCGCTGCCATCTGCGGGTGCCTTTGCGGTAATGCATGCTTTTGTGCCACCGCATCCAGGCCCGGTTGCCGCAGCTGATTTACTTGGGGCAAACATAGGCATGCTACTAATGATTGGTATTTTAGTGGCGATCCCAACTTGGTATATAGGGGCTTATTTGTTTGGCTTATATGCAGGCAAGAAGTTTGATATTCCTTTATCTAAGGTTTTCTTAAGTTCTGAGACCGTGATTGACCCGGCTAAACAGCCTAAATTCATTACTGTATTAATGATCTTACTGCTACCAGTATTGCTAATTTTTCTAGATACAGGCTTGAACACCTTGAGCGTAGCAGGTGTGATAGATGGCAGTGCCACTTGGGTTGAAAGCCTGCGCATGCTAGGTAAAACTCCCATTGCATTGCTAATAACCTTACTCGTTTGTCTTGCTGTGTTTGCTAAAGATTACGGTATGAAGCAGCTTGAGAAATTGTGTGGTGATTCGCTCGCTCCTATTTGTGGTGCAATTTTAGTGACAGGCGCTGGTGGTATGTTTGGTGGTGTATTACGTGCCAGTGGTATTGGTGAAGCCTTAGCTGGAGTATTAAACGATACCGGTATGCCCATCATTGTAGCAGCCTTTGTCATTGCAACATGTTTGCGAGTAGCGCAGGGGTCGGCAACGGTTGCATTAACCACAACAGCAGCGTTAATTGCGCCTATGGTCGCTGTGACTTCGGGTCTGACACAGTTTGATCTTTGCTTTATTGTCATTGCCATTGCTGGTGGCTCGACGGTATTGTCTCACTTTAATGATTCAGGTTTCTGGCTTGTGGGTCGTTTAATGGAAATGGATGAGAAAACCACTTTAAAGACCTGGACTGTGATGGAAACATTACTCGGGACTATCGCCTTTATTATTGTGGGCGTGCTGAGCATGGTTATTTAGCCTGAATTCAGGTTTTTAATACGTTAAGCCAGTATTAATCTATTAGTTAATGATAAGAAGGAGCAGCAATGCTCCTTCTTATTAGATTATCGTTATTGACACATTTTCGAACAAATACCTACATTTGAAATGATTGATGAGTGAGTGCTTTCTGCTATGCTGCCTGCGCTGATAGAATTATTAAGGAATGATATTGAAACGCTTATCTGTAGTAGCAAGTGCAATATTAATGGTCGGTTTATCTTTTAATGTCACAGCCGAAGAACATAAAGCCCGCGATACGGGTTGGTATGTGGGTGGTGAACTGAGTAATGTACAACTGGAAGTCGGCAGTTTTGACGATTCTGGTGCAGGTTTCGGTGCTTATGGTGGTTATAACTTCAATCATTGGTTTGGCATCGAAGGAAAATGGATGCTGACCAATGATCTACAAGATGGTCGTGTTGATCTTGGTTTAGCTGTTTTTTCGGCTGCGCCGAAATTTACTTGGGCTATCAATGATACCTTTTCTGTTTTTGGTAAAGTGGGCTTAGCGATTCGTGCACTCGAAGTTGACCCTGATTACGATTATGACGAAGGCTTTGATACTGCCGATTGGAGTGGTGTTAATGTGCTTTACGGTGTTGGCATAACAGCTGCTGTTTCCGAATCACTGCGCTTACGTTTAAGTTATGAGTATGCCACCGGTGACTTAGATGCCGATCGTTCTGAAATGCTAGATATTGATGCAGATACTTCGCAGTTAGCATTGGGGCTGCATTACCAGTTTTAAACTGAGTGCTCTTAGTATAAAAAGATAAAGCGAGTGTAAATAAAGAAGGATAGCTTTCGCTATCCTTTTTGTTTTAACTCTTGTCGTAAATTAATCCATTTCTAATTCTTTGAGTTTACGCGTGAGGGTGTTTCGCCCCCAGCCTAAACGTTTTGCTGCTTCTTGCTTATGGCCTTGAGTATGCTTGAGCGCTGTTTTTAATAATATCCGCTCAAAGGCTGGTTGCACTTCTGTGAGCAAATCACTTTCACCCGCAGATAGCTTTTCATCAATCCATTGGGTTAATGCCACTTGCCAATCTGAAACACCGTCAGTTCTTTCACCTGAAGCGACTGGGTCTTTAAGTAACTCAGCGGGTAAATCCTGAGGCAAAATCTCTTGGCCTGAGGCCATCACCGTTAACCAGCGACATGTATTTTCAAGTTGTCTAACATTTCCGGGCCAAGGTAATTGCTCTAATTTGGTTGCTGTTTCTTTTGTCAGTACTTTTGGCTCTACACCGATTTCTTTTGCTGCAGAAATCAAAAAATGGGTGGCCAATTGGGCAATATCTTCACGACGCTGCGACAGTGGCGGTAGGTGTACTCGAATCACGTTTAAGCGGTGAAATAAATCTTCACGAAAATCGCCTTTTTGCACCAATAATTCTAAGTCTTGGTGTGTTGCGGCAATAATTCGCACATCGACCTGTACTGCCACATGGCCACCGACGCGATAGAACTGCCCATCGGCAAGAACACGTAAAAGGCGGGTTTGCACATCAAGTGGCATGTCGCCAATTTCATCTAAAAACAGAGTTCCGCCATTGGCTTGTTCAAAGCGACCTTGGCGGACATTGGCTGCTCCTGTAAAGGCGCCTTTTTCATGACCAAATAGTTCAGACTCTATTAGGTCTTTTGGAATAGCAGCCATGTTCAATGCGATAAAAGGGCTATCTTTACGAGGGCTGTGTTTATGCAGTGCGCCAGCAACCAGTTCTTTACCAGTACCAGATTGACCATTTATTAATACACTAATGGATGAACGAGATAGGCGACCAATCGCACGGAATACCTCCTGCATTGAAGGTGCTTCACCAATGATCTCAGGGGTTTTCACCACTTCGGGTTCTTCAGCTGGCGGAGGGACTTGTTCTGTTGCATGGGTCAGTGCGCGTTCCACTAACGCAATGGCTTCATCAATATCAAATGGCTTTGGTAAATACTCAAAGGCCCCCGCTTGGTAAGCGCTGACGGCACTGTCTAAATCAGAGTGCGCCGTCATGATAATGACTGGAATATGCGGGTAGTGCATTTGTAAGCGATCAAGCAAGGTTAAGCCATCAGTTCCAGGCATGCGGATATCTGACACAATCACAATAGGCTGTGAGATTTCTAATGCTTGCCATAATGACTCGGCCGCAGCAAAGCTGGCAGTAGAAATCTTGGCACCCAGTAGGGCTCTTTCTAATACCCAGCGAATAGAACTATCATCGTCGAGGATCCAAACTTGTTCGCTTATACTCATGTTACTTCCTCAATAGCCATCAATGGCATGTTATTGTAATGGCAGGATAATGGTGAATTCTGTGTGCCCTGGTGCCGATACGCAATCAATGCGACCTCCATGTAATCGTGCAATATTATGCGCAATCGATAAGCCTAAACCTGAGCCGTCCTCTCTGCCTGTTACCATTGGATAAAACAATGTATCCAGTAGTTCTGCCGGGATCCCAGGTCCGTTATCAATAATCGATAGCGCCAATACTAATTTGAACCTTTGAGTGCCAATAGTGACTTGATGCTGGGTTCTACTTCTAATGAGTATTTCGCCACCGGTTTTCTCAAGCGCCTGAGTGGCATTTTGTACTATGTTAAGCACGGCTTGTTGCAGTTGATCAGGATCCATATTCATATCGGGAATGGATGGATCGTAATCTCGCGCTAACGTGACGTTATCCGGTAGGGTTAACTCAATCAGTTTTAAGACTTTTTGCACTACTTGGTGGATATTGTGTTCGGTATGCTGGGTAGGACGTTGTGGTCCCAATAGCTTATCAACCAAGTTTCTTAGCCTATCGGCTTGCTCAATAATTAGATCGGTGAACTCTTTTAATTGCGGCTCAGCTAACTCACGTGAAAGTAACTGGGCTGCACCTCTGAGGCCGCCTAATGGGTTTTTAATTTCATGGGCAAGGTTGCGCACTAAGAATTGCGCAGCTTGTTGTTGGGCATCTAAGTTCAGTTGCTGGTGGATACGATGTTGCTGATCGACTTGTCTTAGCTCGAGCAGACTTAAGTCATCTTCATGCTCCATGGGGATCAAGGTGATATCAATAATGTGGTGCACACCGTCAAGGGTTATTAACGCAGCAGTATTAACTGTAATCCCTTGGCTGGCTTTTACCGAATCAATTAAGAGTTCAGACTCTACTCCCATAAACTGATAGAGTTCAGGCAAACGCTGTTCTCGCAATTTATTTACACTGATCCCTAACAGCTGCTCAGCTGCCGCATTGGCATAATGAGGCATCAGTTTGCTATCGATAACAAGAACAGCGGTAACTAAATGATTCAGCAGATTATTTGTATCCATCAATTGTCCTGCATATTGAAGTTGCACCACCATGTTGCACCAGTATGGTGCACTAAGCAACTTATTCTACATCGACAATCAATTTAATAATCTTTTAATATTGTTTCTCTATCTATATGAAAAACAATATTTTTATTCAGTCCTAGGTGTTGGTCTAGGTTTATTAAGAATGGAAGCCTGATGTAGAAATATCTTTCTAGCAGAACTTGATGCAAGGACTTTGCCGTTTTGGGTCAAAATCTTAACGACAAGATTATGTTCACCGCGATTTACTTCAGTGACATTGAAGATTGCACTGGATTGAGGCTGACCATAAAGAATGTCGTCAATATACAGTGCAAGTAAATAACCATTGGGTAGTTCTGGCGCCGCACTGGCGACAACAGTGAAGTTTCCTTGGTTACTTCTGATGGTTTCTTCTTGAGTGGGATTAACGATTCTCACCCTGTAGGTAACCGCTTCAGCTGGTTTTGTATTGGAATCCACTTCGGCAGGAACACGAACAGAAATGCTATTTTGCGTATTTTGATTGAGCTCTACTGTTTCGGCATTTTCCCTTGGTTCGTCGCTGTAGTGGACTTTACCATTCTCATCTACCCAGCGATAAACCGTTGCATGGCTGCTTGAGAGGACAATACTGGTTAAAATGAGACTAATGATTAAGACTAAGCGCATGTGGGATTCCTTCACCTTTGGCGTTCAACACATTAATATTAGCTTCTTTTTAACATAAAATCAGCAATTACTGATGAACTGCTGACGCTAATTACTTGTACTGGCAGCGATATTCACTGATTTCGTTAGTGCGAATTTTAAAGTTAACATTGGCATCTAATTCAAATAATTCGCCTGCTGTGACGGTTGTCCAATCTGTGGCATGAGGTAATAACACCTCAAATTTACCAGAGGTGATATTCATGATTTCAGCTTGGCTGGTATCAAAGTTATATTCACCAGGTAGCACAACCCCAAGGGTTTGATGACTACCATCAGTAAAATGAATTGTGCGACTGATGACTTTACCATCAAAGTAAATATTGGCTTGATTAGCCACGTTAACATTTTGAATCACAGACATTTTGCGATATTCCAACCTAAGAGACAATAAGTAAGGGTGAATATATATTCGTTTAAAGTGAATATAAAGACTGTTAGGTTATAGGTTAGATGAAATCAGTTTTTTATTTGCTGTACTGGTACTTATTAGAATAACAGGCAATAAAAAACCCGCCTGAGCGGGTTTTCATATTCAAATTACGTTAGCTAAACTTAGCTACCAGAGCGGCTAGCACGCTTACGGTCATTTTCTGTTAAATGACGCTTACGAACACGAATATTTTCAGGTGTTACTTCAACTAACTCATCATCATCGATGAACTCAAGTGCTTGCTCAAGTGTCATTTGGATGTGCGGAGTTAACACTTGTGCTTCATCTGTACCTGATGCACGCATGTTGGTTAGCTGCTTACCTTTCAGACAGTTAACAGTTAAGTCGTTAGAACGTGAATGAATACCAATCACTTGACCTTCGTAAACTTCTGCAGCGTGACCGATTAATAGACGACCACGGTCTTGTAAACCGAATAATGCGAATGTTAGGGCTTTACCTGTTGCATTAGAAATCAATACACCGTTAGCACGTTGACCGATGTCACCGCCTTTCACTGGACCGTAATGGTCGAATGAATGGTAGATAAGACCTGTACCAGAAGTTGCAGTCATGAACTCAGTTTGGAAACCGATTAAGCCACGGCTAGGAATGATGAAGTCGATACGTACACGACCTTTACCATCTAGTTGTAGATCTTTCATGTCACCTTTACGCATACCTAATTTTTCAATTACGGTGCCTTGGTGCTCTTCTTCAACGTCAACAGTTAATGTTTCGAATGGCTCGCACATCTCACCGTCGATTTCTTTGGTGATAACTTCTGGACGAGATACTGCTAATTCGTAACCTTCACGACGCATGTTTTCAATTAAGATAGAAAGGTGAAGCTCACCACGACCAGAAACACGGAAACGATCTGGAGAATCAGTTTCTTCAACACGTAGTGCAACGTTGTGGACTAGTTCTTGTTCTAGACGCTCAAGGATATTACGTGATGTAACGTACTTACCTTCTTTACCTGCGAACGGAGAAGTGTTCACTTGGAAAGTCATTGTTAACGTTGGCTCATCAACTGATAATGCAGGTAATGCTTCAACTTGGTTAACACCACAAACAGTGTCAGAAATCTGTAAGTTACCTAAACCGGTAATCGCAACGATATCGCCGGCGTTGGCTTCAGCAACTTCGTGACGGTCTAGACCCATGTAACCTAATACTTGGCCCATTTTACCGTTACGAGTTTTACCTTCAGCATCAACGATTGTGACTTGCTGGTTAGTTTTAACACTACCACGCTTAATACGACCAACACCGATAACACCTACGTATGAGTTGTAATCAAGTTGAGAGATTTGCATTTGGAACTCACCTTCAGCATCTGCATCAGGAGAAGAAACCTTCTCAACAATCGCTTGGAAAAGCGGTGTCATGTCTTCGCTTGTTTCTTCTGGATCAAGAGTCGCGAAACCGTTTAATGCAGAAGCGTAAACGATAGGGAAATCTAACTGTTCGTCAGTTGCACCTAGGTTGTCGAATAAGTCGAATACTTGGTCGATAACCCAATCAGGACGTGCACCTGGGCGGTCAATCTTGTTGATAACAACGATTGGCTTAAGGCCTTGTGCGAATGCCTTTTTAGTAACAAAGCGAGTTTGAGGCATTGGGCCGTCAACTGCGTCTACTAATAATAAAACTGAATCTACCATAGATAGAACACGCTCTACTTCACCACCGAAATCGGCGTGACCAGGAGTGTCTACGATGTTAATACGGTAGTCGTTCCATTTGATGGCAGTGTTTTTTGCCAGAATGGTGATACCACGTTCTTTTTCAAGATCGTTAGAATCCATTACACGTTCTGCGGCTTCGCCTCGACTTTCAAGGGTGCCTGACTGAGCCAATAGCTTGTCTACCAAGGTCGTTTTGCCATGGTCAACGTGAGCAATAATGGCGATGTTACGTAAATTCTCTAACACGGATAAAACCTCTATACCATCAAATAAAAAATAGGAGTTTATAGGGCTGATAAGTATAGCCACTATAAAAAAGCGTGCCATTCTACTCCACCGAGCGCCGAGTAGATAGGATTATTTTTGAACAGGTCGTTTTTAATAAAAAATTAAACACTAAAGATAGAAGATAAAAACGAAAAAGGATCATACTGCCGCAATAAAATGACGCTTTAATGAACTAGATCAATTCATGCGCTAAAAACCCTGCACCGAAATGGACTTTTGCACCAATTGTGATCATAGTGGTGCACCGTATTTGTGCAATATGGCTTTTCCTATGGCTAGTGATTTTTTTATTAAGCTTTAAATCAATCACTTACCTTTCTGGCATGGAAATAGCTTTTAATTGAACAAATTCGCAAAGCAGATAGTTTGTCTGACGAATAACAAGATTATATTAAGGGACAACCCTTTACCCTACCGGAGGCTTAAGAATGTCAGTTGAATCAATATTAAAACAAATTGAAGAACTAGAAGTTAAGTTCGTAGATTTACGTTTTACAGACACTAAAGGTAAAGAGCAGCACGTCTCTATTCCTTCTCATCAAGTAAACGAAGATTTCTTTGAAGATGGCAAAATGTTCGATGGTTCATCTATCAACGGTTGGAAAGGTATTAACGAATCTGACATGGTATTGATGCCAGATCCTTCTTCTTTCTTACTTGATCCGTTTACTGAAGAAGTGACTGGTCTTATTCGTTGTGACATTTTAGAACCTTCTACTATGACAGGTTATGAGCGTGACCCACGTTCAATCGCTAAGAAAGCAGAAGAGTATTTAAAATCTACCGGTATTGCTGACACTGTATTAATTGGTCCAGAGCCAGAGTTCTTCTTATTTGACGACGTTAAGTTTGGTACTGACATGTCAGGTACTTTCGTAAAAGTTGACGCGAAAGAAGCGGCATGGAACTCAGGTACTAGCTACGAAGATGGTAACACTGGTCACCGTCCATTCGTTAAAGGTGGTTACTTCCCAGTTGCACCAGTTGATTCATCACAAGACATTCGTAGTGCAATGTGTCTAATTCTTGAAGAATTAGGTCAAGTTGTTGAAGCGCATCATCACGAAGTTGCTACAGCGGGTCAAAACGAAATTGCGACACGTTTCAACACGCTGTCAAACAAAGCGGATGAAATCCAAATCATGAAGTATGTTGTTCATAACACTGCTCATGCATACGGTAAAACGGCGACATTCATGCCTAAGCCAATTGTTGGTGATAACGGTAGTGGTATGCACGTTCACCAATCTTTAGCTAAAGATGGCGTTAACTTATTCTCTGGCGATAAATATGCAGGTTTAAGTGAAACTGCACTTTACTACATTGGTGGTATCATCAAGCACGCTCGTGCATTGAATGCATTCACTAACCCAAGTACTAACTCATACAAGCGCCTTGTACCGCATTTCGAAGCGCCTGTAATGCTTGCTTACTCAGCACGTAACCGTAGTGCTTCAATCCGTATCCCAGTGGTACCAAGCCCTAAAGCTCGTCGTATTGAAACACGTTTCCCAGATCCAACCGCTAACCCATACTTAGCATTCTCTGCATTGCTAATGGCTGGTCTTGACGGTATCCAAAACAAGATTCATCCAGGTGAAGCAATGGATAAAGATCTATATGACCTACCTGCTGAAGAAGCGGCTGAGATCCCACAAGTTGCAACGTCTCTAGAAAACGCACTAGAAAACTTAGCAGCTGACCACGAATTCTTAACTAAGGGTGATGTATTCAGTAAAGACTTTATTGAGTCTTACATTGCACTTAAGTCTGAAGAGTGTGAGCAAGTATCTCGTACTACTCACCCAATGGAATTCCAACTTTACTACAGCCTATAAGCCTTGGCTTAACGCTCATGTAAATTGGCCATAGGCTAAATTCAAAGCCCTTGATGATTATCATCAAGGGCTTTTTTATTGGTTACTTTTCGCCTTATCTCATTCCAAATTGAATTGTATCAATATGTATCTGATAACTTTTGGTTATGATGCTAATAAGGATTAACAATTATTCACCTTTCATTTTAGTCACTAATATACGCTCCATAACAAGCGCTTACACAGTCAGGTGACGGTATAGCAACAAGGTGGGACCACTCATCCTCAAGACTAAATTTAATGAGAGAAACAAATGAAAGTTAAACTATTAACCACGCTCGTTACTGCTGCTTTAATGACAGCTTGTTCATCAGATTCTTCATCTCCAGAAAGTGATTACAGAACCATTACTGTTGGTTTTGACTACGGGTTAATTATCGATCCTATGGCCACAGATGTTGCAGGTTCTGCTAGCGATCATTTATTAACTGATGATTATTACCTTCTTATTAACGGAGTTGATAATAAAGAAGAAGCGATTGGTCCTTTCAGTATTGATGATAGTTATATCTTTGAAGTAAGAGATGGTTACCATTTAGAAGTTGTACATGGTGAAATCTTAGAAAAGTTAGAAGCTGAAGTCACAGATGAGTATTCTGTAGCGGGAAATATGACGGTAGCGACAGATATCGATTCGTACACAATGACGCTTGAGAATAGGCATTTTACTTATGTGACGGTTGATTCAAGTGAAAAAATCGACAACATTAAGGTTAATGGTGAAGAGCTATATGACAGCGAAGAGAAAAGCTACTTTCACGCATTCGTAAATGGTGAAATATACATTATCGAAGGGGTTACAGAAATGGGACCTTTCGAACAAGAATTAGAAGCTGTAGTAGGCCAACATCATAAGTGGTACATCATTGAAGGTGATGGTGGTTTCGAAATTGAGAACGATTGGGATATTGTTGATCGACCTGCTGAGCCTCAAGAGCCAACTATTCCAGAGCCGGATTTTAGCTATAAGGGGTTAGAATTGGTAGCCCTTGATCCTGAAACTGCTACTTATACCGCAACTGTGAACTCTGAAGCGTTTCCACAGACTGGCTTATTAGTGCCTTCTGATGTTTCTATTGCTCAAGTTAAATTTGAAGCATGGATGAAAAAAGACGATGAATTATATGGCTACACCAATATTTGGCTATCTGATGGCGTTGCAACTAAATGTGCGACCATTTTTAGCGATGAAACTGTGAAGTTTTACGACACGAATTCGTGTAGTGCTGGAGAAGCTGAGAACTTCAACTCTTGGGCAGAGTTTACGGAAGAAAGAGACGATTTAGCGTTTCAAAAAGGACGTCATGAGTTTGGCTTAGGCTTGGTGAACATTATTCATCGTAATGCTCAAGCTCAAGAGGATGATGTCGTTCAAGTACATATGTCATATGACGTTATTGTAGAAGAGGATTGTGATTATCATCGTGTTGATAATGGCACGTGCGTAGGACAAAGTGTGGAAATAAAAAATACCCAGTCACGTACTTCAGTGGGTATTCAAATAGAAGGCTTTGAAGCAGGCGTGACAACGTTATCAGAGTTAGCTAACCCGCAAGTTTCATTAGAGAATGAACAAGACGCGTTCATTAACTTTTATTGTAAAGCAGGGCTGCAAGCAGACAGTATTAGTTATCAATTAACTCAAGATTGGGACACATTTACAAAAGCTAACCAAGATTGTGAACTTGTGTCGTATCAAGGTTTTGATGCTTTAGGTAGTCATGCGGTTCTAAGAAGTGGCAGCACGACACTAAATCAACATCAATTTAGTCTTTCTAATTTCGAAATTGTTAAACAGTAATCGGCCTAGAGCTTGATTAATGAGGTATTGATTGTGTTTCAATACCTATTTACCTAAATTTAGCCATTTGGTTGCTCACGCCCAGTACTTTATTGTGCTGGGCTTTTTTGTGAACTCTCATCAAATACTTGTGCTATAAGGTGGCTAAGCCAATTCATTAATGGACTGGAACGATTTTTATAGTGGATATATGTAGCAATGTCTTGCTGAAGCCATTTTTCTTTGTTTTTAAACTTAATAGCACGTAATTGAGGGTAAAGGCTCATATCAAGAAAGCCAGATAAAGGCACAATCATGTCTGTTTTACTCACGGCCTCAATAACAGCAGAAGGCAGTTCTGAACGAAACTTAATAGAGTAATCTAGATTATATTTTTCAAAGACTTGTTGAGCAAAAGTGCGAGTGGCATTCCAATCTGCTGCGATGATAGTGGCAAAGTCAAATTCGGCAGCTTCAGGGATAGTGATAATATTCTTTTTACAAGGGTGCCCATTTCTCACGTAGCATTTAAACGTATCTTGAGCTATCACAGTTTCAGAAATCTCTCCAGGCAACTGACTTCCTTGATAATTAATTCCTAAATGTATTTGATCTTGTTGAATACTAGCTAAAGTGTCATTAGACCATTTATACATATGAACTTTGCAGTTTGGTGCCGCAGCATGAATTATGCCATACAGCTTACTGCCGATACTGTTGAGTAAGAATGAAGAAAGGGCAATATTTAGCGTGTCATCTAACGCTTCAGGTGAAAAAACATTGGCACTGTTAATCGCAATTTCAAGATTTTGGTAGATTGGGCTAGCACTTTTATAAAGCTTGTCAGCAAATGACGTAGGCTCAAGGCCAGTAGATATTTTCACAAACAACTCTTCATCAAAATGATGGCGAAGCTTTTGTAGTGATTTACTGATAGCGGGCTGAGTGACGAATAAACGATTGGCGGTTAAACGCATATTTCGTTCTTGGTACAAAATGAAAAAGACATGTAACAGGTTCAAATCAAGGTTCTGAAATAAATTTTTAGCCATGGTTTTGCCTTTCATTTTGCTGGTGAATCTAATCTAGCAGTTATCCTCTACTTACCTCAATTTATAGTTGTATTTTATAAAGATTTTTCCCTTTTGCAGTTAATTGTCGGTATATTAATTGTGCAATCAAATGGATTAATCGTTGCTACTGTTCGAAGCGAATTCAGCACAGCCCGTTATACTCAATATTACGCCAGCTAAGACTAAGGAAGGATAATGATTAATTACGCCAGTCATCGATGGTTTCATAAGCTTTGCATTAGCTTGACGCTTTGGATTTGTTCCTTTTCTGCAATGGCTCTCGAATGGCCTCAAGAAGTCGAAACTAAGCTAGGTACGTTAGTGGTATATCAGCCACAGCCAGAATCGCTTGAAGGTAATGTGCTGCAAAGTCGTGCGGCTATGTCATTTGAAGTGAAAGACCAAGCAGACCCAGTATTTGGCGCTTTTTGGTTTAGTGCCAGAATCGATACAAATGATGATGTCACTACGGTTCGCAATATTCAGGTGACAGAAGTACGCTGGCCGTCATCAACTGAAGAAGATCAGCAAACCTTTACCGATACGGTATCTGAAGCATTAGCGAGCACCAGTTTTGAAATCTCAATGGCACGCCTTTCTGCCAGTTTAGAAACTGCAGACCAAGTTAAACGCAGTTTAGATAATATTAAAAATGACGCGCCAGAAATTATTTTCAGCTCAAGGCTGAGTGTGTTGCTGTCTTATGATGGCGAACCTCAATTCCGTGATATCGACAATAGTGATTACGAGCGAATACTGAATACGCCATTCGCAGTGGCTAGAGATAAAAAATCTAAAAAACTGTACTTGAGCAGTGGGACTTATTGGTACGTTGCGGACGATCCAATGGGGCCTTGGCAAGTCACTCTTTATCCACCTGAAGACTTGGTCAGTATGGTTAATACCGAAGATGACGAGCCAGCTAAAAGTACGGCTAATGCGCCGCACATTATTACTTCTGATGAACCAACTGAGTTAGTCTCGACAGATGGTGCCCCTAAATGGCTGAGTCTGATTGATGGTAAGTTATTGTACGTTAGTAATACCGAAACACCGTGGATTAGAGAAACCAGTTCAGGCGACATGTATGTTTTGCTTTCTGGACGCTGGTTTAACTCGAAAAAACAAGCTGGTCCTTGGGCCTTTGTGAGAGGTGATAAGTTACCTGAAAGCTTTAATGATATTCCACCTGAGTCTGATATTGGTGGCTTGAGAGTATCAGTTGCTGGCACTGATGAAGCGAATCAAGCGATGCTCGATGCGCAAATTCCACAAACTGCAGCCATTAAACGTGATGAAGCCAAGCTAGAAGTCGAATATGACGGCGAACCTAAGTTTGAAGCTGTAACTGGCACAGCCGTTTCTTATGCTGTGAATACCTCTACCCAAGTCTTGTTGATTAATAAGGTGTATTACGCCGTTGATAATGGTGTGTGGTTTACATCAAAAACGGCTAAAGGTCCGTGGATTGTTGCTGATGAGATCCCGAATGAAGAAATCGCGCAAATACCGGCTAGCTCACCTGTTTATAACACGACCTATGTGCAAGTTTATGATTCAACCCCAGAGGTGGTGTATGTTGGATATACCCCAGGTTATATGTGGTCGTATCCATACTATGGCGTACCGATTTACGGTACGGGTTGGTATTACCCACCTTATTGGGGCCGCTATTATTATCCTCGTCCACCAACCTGGGGCTTGCATGTTGGCTATAACCCGTGGACAGGCTGGAATGTGGGTGTGACCTGGAGTAATGGTTTTTTCCGTGCAGGCGTCGTGTGGGGCGGAGGTTATGGTTATCATCGACCTTATCGTTGTTGTGGTGGTTACTACGGTGGCGGGTATCGCCGTCCTGTAGTGATCAATACTGGTGACATCAACATTGGGAACAGTATCAATGTCGGTAATCGTACTAAAATTTCCAATAGAATGAATAAAGCTAATATTAATGGTAATCGAGTCGGTCGAGATAACTTATATCAACGCCCTGCGACCCGAGATCGGTTAGCCAGCCCTGCAATTGCTAATCAAAACCTTAAAAAAGCGACGCACAACAAGAATCGTACAAATGATGTGTTTGCCGATAAGCACGGCAACGTGGCTCGTGATAATCAAGGTAAGTGGGAAAATCGCAGTGATGGTAAATGGAATACTGCGCCGTCTACTCGTGATTTGAGTAAACCTAGCAGTGTAAGCAAGCCTTCAACTTTACCGTCTAGTCGTCCATCGACTCAGCCCACGTCTAGGCCTTCTACTATGCCGTCAAGTAGGCCGACAACACGACCTTCAAATATGAATAATTCAATTAACCGTAGCCGTCCTACTGGCGGCTTTGATCATCAAAGTTTGAATCGTTCACGACAAGCTCGTCAATCCGGTATGGCAAGAGAAGGTCATGCTAGGGGACGTCGCTAGTTCAGATGAATAAAGCCTGTTTTTACAGGCTTTATTCACTTCTGCATCATTGAAATAAAGATTGAAATCAGATGTTAATAATGGAATGGATTTATGTGGAACACACTTAAAGCTTATCGCTCATCGATAATTCTACTTGTGGCGTTAATGCTGGGTGGGATGTTTGGTTTTTTACTGCCAGAAATGGCAATAAAACTTAAACCTATCGGGCAAATTTTTCTGAATTTATTGTTCATGATTATCGTGCCATTAGTTGCAGTTAGCGTTATGTCATCGATTGCCAAAATGACTGACTTAAAAGCATTAGGGGCGATTCTCGCCTCGATCATGGCGGTATCAGTGATGATGGCTATGATCCCCGCAATTGGCATTGTGTTGTTAGCACTGGCTTATGATCCTGCTCAAGGGGTCACGCTTGAGCTAAAAGAGACTGTGGAAACCGCAGGGAGTATGGATTTTGTAAGTTTATTGACAGCGAATGATTTTGTGGGGTTATTGTCTAAATCGAATATTTTGGCATTAATTATTATGTCAGTGATTAGTGGCATCGCCATTGGTCAATCAGGCGAAGATGGACGTAAAGTTTCTGCGTTACTGGATAGCTTAAATACAGTCATCATGAAAATCATTGCCATATTAATGTATCTTGCGCCCATTGGCTTAGGGGCCTATTTTGCTGCCACTATGGCCAGCCAAGATGCAGAGTTAATGGGCACCTTTGCCCGTGCCGTGGGATTATTCTTGGTGGCGACTCTGGTCTACCTCACCTTAGGGTCAACTGTATACGCATGGCTTGGTGGAGGTATTCAGGGCGTAAAGCGCTTTTGGCAACATATGCTGGCACCAGCAGTAACAGCATTGGGCACCAGTTCATCACTTGCGACCTTACCGGTCAATATTCGCAGTGCCAGCAAAATGGGCTTGAATGAGCAGATTGCTGAGATAAGTTTGCCGTTATTGGTGAACTTAAATAAAGGCGGTGCAGCAATGATCACGGCTTTGAAGATAGTGTTTATATACTCGTTGCTGGGGATGGAGTTTACCTCTGAGGTATTCATGCTCACCATTTTAATTTCGGTGTTGTCTGCGTTTGTGATAGGTGGAGTCCCGGGAGGCGCTTTTCTTGGAGAAATCTTTATTGTCACCACCTTGGGACTGCCCCTTGAGGTGATCCCTATCTTGGTGATTCTGGGAGCAATTACAGATGCGGCATCAACCGTGATTAACGTAGTGCATGATTTAACCGCAACGCAGATTATTGAGCGAATTAATGGTAAACAATATCAGGCCGAATCAGTCGGTTAAATCGTTTATCAATCAGCGTGTTTTATTATCTAAATAACCAGGTTTGATGATTGTGAGAATGGCTTTTACTGCTTATTGCTATAGGCCATTCATTACAACTAGAGTAACTATTCAGTTTTCGACGCTAATGGTTGAACAGTCTTTGAGCA
Source organism: Shewanella sp. ENK2 (assembly GCF_043568515.1). Taxonomy (NCBI): domain Bacteria; kingdom Pseudomonadati; phylum Pseudomonadota; class Gammaproteobacteria; order Alteromonadales; family Shewanellaceae; genus Shewanella; species Shewanella sp. ENK2. The sequence goes on from NZ_CP171406.1 coordinate 2,191,759, forward strand.
TATGTAACAATGCGCATCAAATTTTGTAACATTATTTTACACTTAGCTCATGCAACATTATGTAGATTAATTGACTAAGTATGAGAAAAATAAACGTCATTTTAAGGCGTATAACAGATGCTAATGCGTGATGATATGACTGAGCCGCGTTTCTATACACGGTTTTATTATTGTAAATTAGCGAAGTAACCTGAGCATGGAATCTCAATGAAATTACCTTTTCGTCATTTACTGTTTCTGGTGATGACTTTTATGTCAATAATCCCCATTACAGCAATTTCATTTTGGTCTGCAAATTCTGCCCTCGAAAACGAATATAAGATGGTCTATGACAAGCACTTATTGCTTGCCAATAACATTACCACGGCATTAAATCGATATGCTGTGGATGCCTTAGCCATATTTACTGCGGTGACCAATACCAGCGCCAACAAAGCTGAATTAGACAATGATATGCAGCTGCTATTGAACTCCATTGATGTCGCATCTATTGCCATGTATCAACCAAATGGTCAGCGTAAAAGGGTACTTTTGGGCTCAGAGCAAGCTCAACCTGATGACTTAACCAGCGAGCTCAATCCTTTTGAATTAACAGGGCTAGCGCAAGCACGATTTACTCCTGTACATAAACAAGGTGTCGATGTGCCCACTTTGTACATGATCCGTCAAACCGCTGATGGCAATATTTGGTTAGCTACCTTAAAAGCGACTTATATTGAACAAGTGCAAAATGCGGTCATTTTTGGTGAGAAAGGGCATGCTGCTATTGTCGATCAGTTAGGAAATGTATTGGCGCACCCAAATAAACAATGGCAGTCTGAAGCTAAAAACATCAGCAAGATCAGTATCGTTCAGCAAATGATGGCGGGAGAGTCTGGCGTGAGCCAGTTTTATTCACCTGCAGTGAAAGCAGATATGATTGCGGGATTTGATGTTGTGCCAGCAACAGGTTGGGGCGTGATGATACCGCAGCCATTGACTGAGTTAGATCAACGTGCATTTGATGTGATTAAAGTGACCTTATTGATTGCGTTTGTTTCGTTATTGGTGTGCTGCGCTATTAGCTGGTGGATTGTTGGTTTAATCACTCGCCCAATTGATATTTTAACGGCTAAAACACGCCTTATTACCGAAGAGGCTAGCGATACTGTTTCTCGACGTTATCGTGGTTTTCATACTGCTGAATTTGCCAAGTTATTCGATAGTTTTAGACAAATGTCATTAGAAATTCGTAATGGTCGAGAAGAGCTAGAAATTAGAGTCGCACGCAGAACCGCTGATTTGGCTCAAGCGCAGGCTAAAGCGCTTCATTTAGCTAACCATGACACAGTGACTGGGCTTGCCAACCGTGTGGCAATCAGGGAGCAAATAGCGTCGTTATTGCACGAGAGTAAACACTTTTCTTTATTGTTTATAGATCTCGATGGTTTCAAAGCCGTCAATGATCAATACGGCCACAAAGTCGGTGACATCTTATTGAAAACCTTGGCTGACAAGGTCAATAAACATTTGTTCATTGATGATGTATTAGCTCGATACGGTGGCGATGAGTTTATTGTACTGATGCCAAATATGGATTCTATCGTAGCAGCTGAATGTGCCGCTGAAAAACTACTACAATTATTCAGTGAACCATTGATTATTGAGGATAAAGTGATAGCAATTAGCGCCTGTATTGGGCTTGCGCTATCAATAGGGAAAGATAAAGACACGGATAGCTTAATTCATCGTGCTGATACCGCAATGTATCGTGCAAAACATCAGGGTAAAAACCAAGTTGCAGTGGCAAGTTGATGATGCTTTGTTGTTATTTTTGGAGGGGATATGCGTAGTCTCTATATACCTTATAAGTCTCAGCAAATGGCTTGTTTTTCTGCACGTGAGCAAGGGTTTAGTTTAATTGAGCTTGTCGTCGTGATTATTGTTTTAGGCATTTTATCTGTCATTGCTGCGCCGAAATTCATTGACTTAAAACAAGATGCTTACGCAGGTCAAATGCAAGGCGTGTCAGGTGCCATTGGTAGTGCTAAAGAGCTCGTTCACTCAGCGTGTGTTATCAGTCGAGATTGTGACTCAACTGCGCCAGCAAGTGGCAGCAATACTATTGTAGTTGAAGGCGAACGAATAAGTTTAGCTTATGGTTATCCAAGAAACACTGAAGCGGGTATAGCGCGAGCAATAAATATTGTTGATGGAGATGACTTTGAACTGACCCGCTACAATATTGGTGGCCGAAGTGGCTTACGTATCAGGCCTGCTGCAGATTACTCAGTGAATGACTGTGAAATTCGTTACTCAGAGCCTCAAACTGCCATCGAAACCCCACTAATTGAGAGGGATCTTGCTGGCTGTTAGTTTACTGGTTTTGTTTAGTACTCTGCTTGGATTCGATCAATAAAAGTGTGGATGTCATCAGCATCAGTATAAATATGTGGTGACACTCGCATTCCCATATTACGTACATCAACGCTGATATTATGGTTTTTAAGCATTGTCATAATATGTTGTTGTCGCGCTCCAAAATCTAAAATGACTGTTGCGCTTTGGCGTGAAGCATCTCGCGGTGATACCGTAAAGTCAGCAAGGGCCTTAGTGAGTTTTTGGATCATTTGTTGATTGTGCTGGCGCAAATGTTCAATGCCGATACGGTGGAAATATTGCAGACTATTTGTCGCAATAGCGTATGGCGCAATCGAAGGCGTTCCTCCCCAAAACCGCAGTGCACTCGGGTGATAGCTAAAGTGATGGATATCAAACTCGAAAGGGTTTTCATGGGAAAACCAGCCGACATCTTGCGGGCGACAATTTTCTAATTGCCACGGGTTAATCCATAAGTAAGCAGCGCCCGGGCCTGAGCATAGCCACTTAACACAAGAGCCAATCATAAAATCTGGGTTCAGTTCGCTTAGGTTAATGGGAATGATCCCAGCTGACTGAGCGACGTCAATTAAACTCAGGCAACCTTGCAGCTTTGCGTGGTTAATTATATGGCGAATTGGTGCCTGTTGACCGGTATTAGAATAAACATGGCTAATAAAAACTAAGTCTACATCCTCGTTGATGTGCGACTGCCACACGGCTTCATTGGTGATATCTAGCTGTTTAGGAATAAAACGAATTTCACAGTCTGGTAATGCTTTTTTTATTGCAAATCCCATACTCGGAAAGTCAATTTCACTCATTAAAATGACGCTATTACGACGTTGCAATCGAGGAATGGACATCACTAGCTTAGTGAGTCCACTTGACAAGTTTACCTGGGGGCAAAACGCATCGGCTTGGTGATGAAATAGTCTTGCTAGGGCGTGTTGAAAATCGGTTATTATTGCAAGCCATTGCTGCCAAGGCTCAATATTGCTTTGTTGCCACGGCGCCCAGAACGCTTCCCCGAAGGCTTGTTGGGCACTAATAAGCGGCCTGCCCACCGAATGGCTGAGCAAATATGTGCCATCGGCTAAACAAAAGTCCTGTTTCAACGTGTCGCTCATGCTTTGTGATTGATTCATTTTAAGCTGGCCTGTAATGTTTTTATATCGTCAAAACGAGTGTGAATATCATCACGTTTGTTTGCTGCACGGCGGTCTCGAAGCTTCTCTAGCGCTGCAATCAATACTGGCAATGGCGGACCACTGGCGGTGACTTTTGCCATATGTTGTTGTGCCATGTCGGTAGATGGCTGGCTAATATACTTACTTACAAGTTGGTCGTGATGCTGAATGGCGCCTTGGCCATGACGTTGGCACACCACAAGAAATTGTTGCAGATTTTTTTGATACCAAGCTTGTTGACTGGCTGAACGTTGAAGTAAGAAGTCATCCATGATGCTTTGACGGCGCATACAGTCACGTAAAATCCGCTGATCCTCAGGCATCATGTATAAAAATTTATCGACTAAAAGTTGAGAGTAAGATTGGTCGTTGGCAGCACATAGCCCTAGCTGTAAATCAATCACATTGATACCGGCAAAGTCACCCGCATTGGCGCCACGATAAACCTGTGAACCTACTCGATAGGGTTTGTAATAAGGTCTAACACAGTAGAAAAATCGGTCTGCATCTAATTTATTGAATAAGCGGCTATTTGAATCTATAACTTCAGATAATGCCTGTTCTGCGACGGTTAATAGGTCGAAGCAAATCGGGTGGGAAATACCTAAAGGTTGGATTTTTAGTAGGGCATCAGCTGCCCGTTTATATGCCAAAATCCCTTTGGTGTTGTAGTCGACAAATATCTGCTCGTCTTCGAGGCTGGTAAAGCGTTTATATGTGCCATTAACAGCACGGTTGTGGGTGGTTAAATGTGCGGTTGCGAATCTGGGCGTGACACCAATAGAGGCGCCAATATGCATCGCTAATGCCGATGCTTGTTTTAGAGGTGAGTGGGTTTCTCTGGAGGGCTCAGTAATTTCATGGCGACGACAAGCTGCCATAAATAATCCCACATTACCGAGCAAATCGAAGGCACTGTCAAATCCTTGATCGGTATTGCCTTCCTCCAATAAATGACTGATTAAGTCATTGCCTTGAGTGAGTAACACTTGTTTTATGTCATCGCCAATACCTTCGACATTGTTTTTATCAGCTTGCTCAAAATAGGCCTGCTCAAGCTGATCATTTAACGCCACAAATCGATGACGGATCCATTCATCAAAAGCTTGGGTATGGCGGGTCGGTGTTTTCATCGATGACACTCTTATGCTGGTATAGGTTTAATGTAATGGGATCTAGGCTAGCATTATGCCGTGGGGAAATTCACCAAATTGAGTGGCTAAAAATTCATCTTTGCGCAGGAATTAACTCAAAAATGTGATAATTTGAGTGAAATTCACTCATTTTTAAGCTGGGTTACTCACGATGGACAAAAAGGATCGACAATTACTCAATGTGCTACAGCATCAAGGTCGTATTGCGATATCCGAGTTAGCTAACCAACTAAATATGTCAGACACTCCCTGTTTACGGCGAGTGAAAAAACTCGAACAGCAGGGCGTCATTATTGGGTATGGTGCCCACTTAGAACCTAAAAAGTTGGATTTAAATGTCGTGGTATACGCTTTTATTCGATTAAAAGAAAATTCTGATAATTCGGCGCGCTTGTTTGAGTCTACTGTTGCTCAATTGCCACAAGTTATGGCGTGTTCTGTGGTGACAGGAGCACATGATTACCTATTAAAAATTGTGGCAGCCGATTTATTGAGTTATGAGCAATTTGTGAAGTCAGCTTTAGGGAGCATTGATTGCGTTGCTGGGATTGAATCGACTGTGGTGCTTAAACAAAACTTCAGTCGTACTGTGTTACCCATCTAACCTTTGATAAGGCTGTAAAACATAGGATGAAATTAAGAGATTGCAGTCTTAAGTTGATGTAATACAGTTAGTTTATACGATAGGCTAGGTGCAATATTGCCTCTGGGTTTTTAGTGAACACTCAATATCATTTACTAGGTGGTTGCAAATGATAGATGTTGTTGGAAATGGACTTTGAATGAAAAGCGTTAACTTTGCTTGGCTTATTTTAATAGCATTATTGCTTATGAGTGGATCTATTCAGGCTAATGTATTTAATACTCAAATTAGTATCCAATGTAATCATTGTCGTACAGATGCCGATTTTCACCATGCGGCGCTTAATGCTTTACAAGATAGAGAGCAAAAACAGATTGATGTTGTCAACTTTAGTCACTTTGAGGTGCGACGTTTTGATGTCAAAAAGCTTGAAGTGGAAGTATGTAGTGATTACCGCCGCTCGGCAACAAAGGGGTATTGTGAGCTCTCCGATTACTCCACGATAAAGCGCCTGACATTGCCACACATTGTGCGTGAGCAATACATTGTATTGGCGGAATATCTACTACAACACGATTTCTTTAGCCCGTTTAATATTCAGGTTGACCCAAACCTAGTCGCTTCAGCTTGGACCTTGTTACAAGATAAATACCAAGCACAGGTCGTTAAAATGTGGCAGCAAGATGCCTCATTTACGTCACTTTATCAGCGCTGGCAGGCCGGTAAATTCATGACGAATCAAATGGGGTTTACCTTTAAGCATCTGTCGCCCAATATGGTGTTTCATTTTGCTGATCAATCTCGGTTTGATGCGATTATTGATACACAGGCGATAAATGCGACAGGGGGGATGAAGCTGTAATTACCGCTGCTGAGGTTACCCGCTTAGGTGTTGATAATATACTTAATGTTGAGTTTACCTATTTAAATGATAGGCATGCTAACCACCTAGATGCCACACAGGCTGAGCCATTAGATGATGGTGACTTGTGGTCCTTTCGCTCTGTCGATGATGCAGACTTTATTGCGATGAAACAAAAAGCAGCGCAATTGAGTTTACAGATTTTACAGCAAGATACTGCCACAGGTATTAAGGTTAATTTATCAGCCTGTAAAGCAGACCCTCGACCTTGTAATCAATAACGAACGATTTAAAAAATAAAGAATAACAACAATAAAAATGACAGTAAGCCGCCACAAATCACTGGATAAATAATATAGCCGTCCGTGGTGCGTTTAGCTCTTTTGGTACATAGCTTACCGAGAATTAAATTAAAACCCAGAAGCAAAGCTAAGGTTAATAGCCCTTGGCGAAAAGTCATTTTACTGATTGTTGAGGTCGTATAAATCAGTAAAAACCATTCCAACAATATTAGATAAAGAAAGAGCTTTTGTAAGCCATCAGGTCCTTTTCTTCTATCTCTGGCGCGCATAATTCTCTCCCTATCGTTTACGACAGAAACATTAGTGATTCAGTGGTTTACGGTTATTACGCTTTGGCGTTATTGATATACACCAAGAGTTTGTTGATGTCGTCTGGCTTTGATTTCCACTTGCCGCCAATAAAGTTTAATCTTTGGTTAATTGGATACTGTCTCATAATGGTAAATTCAAATAAGGATTGCTCCACTTCGAGCCAAATCGATTGATTTAGCTCAAGCTGAAGAGGAGTGATTAATCCTACTCCGCCTAAGCTAATATCTTTGATATTGGCAATCCCTAACTCTTGAGTGATAAACCAGATTTTTTGATGTAACTTTACGCTGATCCCATCGCAAGCTTGTGCGAGCTCTTCATTGGACTCTCTTAGACTGTGTCTAATATGATCTCGGTTATCTGTAACAACAGGTGCAGTGGTCTCCTCGCGTTGCTCTCGTTCAATAAATTCCGTCACCTGCTCTTGATCTGTATTCATTAGTTTGGATACCGTGTTCTTGGCATGTTTTGTTCGGCAGCTTTGATTGCTGAATCAACTTTAAGATTAATATCTTGATTATCTTTACTGTGGCGGCTTTGTAGCCCTGTCATCATCCTCAGGCTCTCTTCGGCCTCTTGGGTTAATACCAGTAGCTCAATGCGCCTGTTTGCCGCCGCTGCAGGTTCGTCTGGAACATAAGGCGACTGATCTGCCATACCTGTTACTTGTACGACTTGCTTATAGTCAACACCACCGGCCTCAAGAATACGTCTAGCAAGTAATGCACGTTGGCTCGACAGTTCCCAATTGGTGAATGTACTACCGGCAAATGGCAATGAGTCGGTATGGCCAGAAATACTCAAACCGTTATTGATTTGCCCTAGTAGTTCACCCAAAGCCAGTAGTAAATCTTCAAAGTAAGGTTGGATAGTGGCACTGCCACGGGTAAACATGAATTGCTCAACATTGTCGTGAACAAGAATTCGAATCCCTTGAGGCACTATTTGTAAGTTCACATTGGCGCTCATATCGACATTGGCAATAATCTTGTCTATTTCGCGCGCCAACAACTCTAATTGTGCTTGGGTTTCAAACTCACCAGGTAAGATTGAGTTCAACTCATTACCTTTGCCTGACGGAGAGCTTTGTTCACCTAGAGCGTGACGCTTATCGATAGCGATATCATTCTTACCTTGTCCTGCTGACGGCACGATAGAGGTTTCGATACTCATGCCGCCTTCTAAATCGATAATGGACGATGAGTTGCTTAAATCAAACGGGTTTATTGGGCCCGATGAGAACATGTCGCCTTTGAGGTATTGCACGATTAAGGTGCGTTCTCGTTGATCGGCCACTTGCATGATCCACAACACCATAAACAATGCCATCATGGCCAAGGTAAAGTCGGCAAAGGCCACCTTCCAAGCACCGCCATGAGCGGCATGTTTTTTCTTACGCTTTTTCCGGCTAATGATCACCGGTTCGGGTTGAATTGCCATTAGCCACGTTGCTCCTCAATCCAGCGTTCAAGCTCAATAAATGAAGGACGGTTTTCTGATTGAATCTGTTTGCGACCGGCATCAAGTGCGAGCATCGGAGGTTTGCCTTTAGCAAAGGCGGTGAGCGCCGCCGCAACACAACGCAGTTGTGCACTTTTACGATCGACTAAATGTTCAAGAGATTTCGATAATGGGTCAAAAAAGCAATAACAGGCGAAAATACCAATAAAGGTACCGACCAGCGCGGCAGCGACTTTGACGCCAATCATGGTAATTGGACCGTCAATATTAGACATGGTAATGATAATGCCCATTACTGCGGCTAAGATACCAAACCCTGGCATGGCTTCAGCTATTTTGGCTAAAGCATGAGAAGGCCTAAGACTGTCGTCTTCAATCCGTTCAATCTCCTCAGCTAGCATATGTTCTAGATCGTGAGGTGACAGCTTACCAATCGACTGTAAGCGCAAGTTGTCGATGAGGAATTGCAGTACTTGAGGGTGTTCAAGCACTGCTGGGTACATTAAGAAAAGGGAACTTTCGTTGGGCTTATCGATATGTTCATCAAGAACTTTTAGCCCTTGAGATTGGATTTGGCTCATTAGCATACCCATTAAACCAAACAACTGCGGGTATAGCTCTGGATCTTCTTTTTCGGTTGAGAAAACAGATTTGACTTGCTCAACCATTTCATCGAGAACGGCGCGGGGAGAGGCGATAACTAATGCGCCTAAACCAGCGCCAAAGATAATTAGGATTTCAGCAGGTTGCCATAATGAGGTTAGGCTGCCCCCTGCCCATACATATCCACCAAATACTGAAAAAATAATGATCGATATCCCAATTAACTTGCTCATATTTCCTGCCTGGTATTATCGCTCCCACTGTTGATATATTTGCTGAAGATTCGCAATAGCCTGTTTATGTAGTTGGCATATTCGTGTTTCAGTTAAACCAAGAGTCGCAGCGATTTCTTTTAAATTAAGTTCATGTTGATAGTAAAGCGACAGGATTACTTGCTCTCTTTTGTTTAATTTCGAAATTGCTTTAAATAATGTGTCTTTATTGGTTATTTGCTCAATAAAGCAACTCTTATCCTTAAAGTTAACCCCTTCGGTTAATAACTCATCAAGACTCTTCATTGACTCTGATTGAGTCGCAAATAAGCGATCACGGTACTGTTCTTTATTGAGCCCTAAGGACTTAGCCACTTCGACATCAGTTGGTTCACGGCCAAGTTCTCTGATGAGCTTTCTGACCGTATCATTGAGTTCATGTGCTTGTTGTCTTACTGGACGAGGGCGCCAGTCTTGGCGGCGCAATTCATCTAAAATAGCGCCGCGGATCCGTTGCCCAGCAAAAGAAATAAACCCATTGTCATATTCACCCGGATAACGTCTTGCTGACTCAAGTAAAGCCATCATGCCTATTTGTTCCATGTCCTCTATGGCCAAAGCTGCACCGCAATGGGTTCTAAGGTGAGACACTGACTTCTTAACTAACGGCAAGTATTGCTGCATAACCTGCGCTTCAGATAAGCGGTGGACATGCTTCTCTTCAAAAGCTTCTTGATAAGCGAGTTGACCGGATTGCATATGACAGCCCCTTTTATTGAATAACCATTCTGGTAAATAAAACGTCGTCTAATTCAATGGAAAAATTGTTTTCAGTTAGCACCGTTGCCAATAACACTTGCGCTTCGGTTTGCAGTAATTCCAGTTGGTGGCTGGCATGAAGTTCTTCATATTCTTTTTGGGAAAACATTTTCATCAGTGCATTTTTTATCAGTGGATCAGCATCTCGAATGATGTTGGCAGCATCATCAGATCGGCTTTTTAATGCCATCTCTAATAACAAATAGTGCGAGGTGTCTTTACCCGGCACCGAGAATATGAATTTTTCGAGCGGGTAAAATTGCGCCACCTTAGGCGCGGGTTCAAAGGCGGTGAAAGGCTCACCGAACAACTCTGGTGACTTCCAACCTACCCAGAATATCCCTGCAGACCAGGCAAGAAATACCATAGTTAATCCGCTTAATTTCCCGATTTTTTTGCTACCTATAGCCATTGTGTTTTTCCTTTGTTAAGCGAGTAAATCAACTTGTTCAGGCTTTAATGAGTCTGATTGAGTGAGTGAGCTAACGTCTTGTTGTTCATGTTGTTGATTCGCTTCTTCTGAAATGAATTGCTGCGCTATTGCGTCACGCGATGTGTGTTGCTGCTCTGATGAGGTGTCCGACATTTCAAAATCAATTTGACCACCATGTTCCATTTCTAAATCATGACGCAGTCTCTCTAACCCCATTTGTAGGGCATCACGTACGCTATTGTTGGCTGCGTGCATTTGAATATGTAGCCGATCACCATCAAGGCGAATATTGAGCTCTACTTTGCCAAGTTCAGGTGGGTCTAAACGCAATTCAGCAGATTTAATTTGCTGATCAATTTGAAACCTGAGCTGATCTCGAAGCGGAGATAGCAGCTCGTTTGACTGTTGTAACATGGGCGCAGATTGAGACACTGAAACAGGGCCCCACTGGCTCGTTGCTTGTGTTTTAGCTGCGGTTTGACTGAGTTGGTTAATGACTTGGTTAATATTATCTAACTCTGTGCTTACCCCGTCAGTCACTGGCGGTGTTATTGCCGCTGCTGGAGCCATATTGAGGTGCATTTCCATCGCAGGCTGCATGCTTTGTGGTGCCAAGGAGGTTGTTACCGATGTCGGCTGTTGACCATTGGGCAAGCCAGAGGCTAATTGATTAACCTGGGCTTGTGATGGCGCTGACGACTGGCTAACTTGCTGGTTTAGTAAAGCTAAAAAGTCACGTAATTCAGGGCTAATTGATGATGGAGAATTCGTGCTATTTTGCATTAACGAAAGTTCGCTTAAAACTGACTTAACTTGCTCTGAAGCCTGAGATAATGCCGCTGGATTTTTACTATCAAATTCATTTGTTAATGCCGATAACGCCCCTGCAAGATAGGGGTTTTGCTTTATCTCACTGATAAGGTGGGCAGGGATGTGGCTTATCGCACTATTTTGTACAGTCACATTTTCTTGAGGCAATGTGACGACGTTTTTATCTGGTGAGACAAGGGATGATGGCAAAGGCATCACAAATCCCATATCGCCTTGAGATTCATGCTCAAAATCTGATTGTGTCTCACTTGAAATACTAAAAGGTTGCGATGATGAATGACTCGCCATCGCAGATAAATTGGACACATTAGTTATCATAAATTTCACCGCAAAGACTGGTTAGCTTATAAGCTGAGATACCGTCTTTTGTTGCTTGGAACTGCTTCATCTCTTTATTCAGCAAGTCTTTTTCTGCTGTAGCCTGAGCAATCACCAATTGATGGGTTTTTGAAAGGGATTGGCGAGCCAATAATTGCTGCTGAGTTTTGGGCTTACCCTGAACGGTAAGCGCCATCATCATTAGCTCATTAACTTTTTCTACCTTCTTCCAGTCTTTTGCTTTGGCATATTTAATCAGTGCAGCTTCAAATTGCTGCCACTGATTAGTTGAGGTTGGCCCAGCCGGCTCTGACATCTGTAATTACCTTAATGACGGGGGTAAGCTCCGTGACGCTGTTTTCAACACTAGCGGTCACTAATTGACGACTGCAGTAGTCGTAGAGGCGGTTTAGTGTGATAGCGACTTCACCACCATTCTCTAAATCCAACATCGAATCCAAACCATGAACAATGTTGAGACACTTGTTGACACTTTTCCCTTTATCTTCATAGCTTTGTCGCTCCATGTATCCACTGGTACGCTCAATTTCTTCCAGTAAACCGTCCAACAACATACGCACCATTTCATGGGGATTAGCTGAGGCGACTCTGGCGTCTAGTGTGGTTTGCTTGTAAGCATTAAAAGGATCGTATTCGTTCAACATTGTTCATTTTTCCTAATTAAAATAGGCCACTAGCCGTATTTAACTTGTTAATGGTGTTTTCCATTGCAGTAAACTGAGTGAGTAAAATTTGGTACCGTTGACTCATGTGGTTGTCATGACGAGACATGTTGTCTTCGATTTGTTCCACTTGAGAATCAAGGTTTTTCTGCTTTAAATCGATATAGCCATTGTTTTTAGTAAATGGGTCGATGATTGAATCGATACGATCAATGTAACCACCGTCAGCGGTAAACATTTCCTTGATCGCCTCTGAGTCACTGCTAATGGCTTGAGAGAGCTTTTCATCGTCGACAGACAGCTTGCCATCACGACCCATTTCAATGCCGATATCAGAGAGGCGCATGCCATTGGGTGCTTCATCGAAAATGGCATTACGAACACTGTTTTGCAGCATACGCAGGCTTGAATCGCCTTTTAAAATACCGATCTGATCTTCGCCGACTGATGAGTTTTCATCATCATCATCGTCTTCATCGTCATCATCTTTGTCTTTGTCGCCATTAATATCATCTAAAACCGAGCTCCCCATTGAGCGGGTGAGTTGGTTTAGTTGCGTCATTAATTCATTGAAAGAATCAACAAAATCATTAACGGCTTTTTCGGTGCCTTCGGTATCGTTACCTATGGTAATCGTGGCGCTTTCACCGACGTTATGGGCTTTTTCAGCTCGATATTGACGCCATCAATGACGTTATCGAGGTAATTGCTGCTACTGGTGATATCAATGCCATTAAGGGTAAACTCGGCATCTTGGGCTTTAATTCTTTCTTGAGTGCCCCAGTCTGTGCCATTCATCTCCATGGTGACTGTGCTGTCTTTTCCGGTTTCATCAGATGTCAGCATCAATTCAACTTGACCACCTGTTCTGACTAAAGAAGCTGTGACACCAGGGTTGTCAGGATGCTTGTTGATTGCATCACGTAAGTCACTTACCGTTGCGTTACCTGAAGCGTTAAGCTCGGCCATATCAATGTCGATGCTATTGCCACCGACATCGATGCTGACCACACCAGTGGTTGGTAGAATTTCATCTTCACTTGTGAAGGATTTAGTGATTTGATGCGCTTGAGCCAGTTGCTTAACATATAAATCGTAAACGCCAGCAGGTGCATCACTGTCTACTGTGATGGTGGCACTGTCATCGCTAATTTCAGACGTTTTACCTTCGAAGGCATCACCGTTTAAGTTTTCCAGATTACTGGTCATCTTGTTTAAGGTGCGTTCTAAAATTTTATAAGCATCAATTTGTGCTTTGCTGTTATCTAAGTTGTTTTTAAATAAAGCATCTTTACTCATTCGTTCTGCAGCAACTAATTGCTCGGCAAATGAGGCGGCACTCATACCTGAAATCATGGCAACTCCTATTGGCTAACTGACTTGAATGGCAATCTTTATGCCAATGGTTAAGTTATTGTTTAATAGTTATTTATTGGTTTTTCGATTTTTTTGTCGGTTAAGCAACTTCCGTTTTGTGCAGCACAATGGAAGCTGAGCTTCCGTTTGATCTACCGAGTGTCGAAAAAGGGTTTGTAACAGTGATTAAAGGCGACAGGGATAATGAGTGGCTGAAGTGCAATAAACATTTATTATCAATAAAATTAGATGCTTGCAGTGACTAGTAAGGCTTGAGTTGATAACAATGAAAGACGTACTGAATAAAAACAGAAAAAGGGCCAAGCGGCCCTTTTTATCAAGGTTATTAACGCGATATTAGCGTAATAGACCCATAACTAAGCCAGTGTTTTGGTTAGCGTTAGAAAGTACAGTAGTACCTGCTTGAACTAATAACTGGTTTTTAGTCATGTTAGCTGATTCAACGGCGAAATCTGCATCCATGATACGGCCTGCAGCTGCTTTAGTGTTTTCAGTAACGTTAGTTAGGTTAGACGCTGTGTGGCCTAAACGGTTGATGTTAGCACCAAGCGTTGAACGCTCAACACCAATAGCATCGATGAAGTCATCAACGTTATCGATTGCTGCGTTAGCTGCAGTTTCTAGATCATCAGTTAGACCAGCTAATGCAGATGCACCTAAAGTTACGTTTAATACTTCGTTTGAACCTGCACCGATTTGGAAATCAATATCGTCTAAAGCAGTGAATAGGTTGTTACCTGAGTATTCAGTGTCACCGATAATACGGTCAACTTCAGCACTTAATTCAGCAAATTCGTCGTTTAGAGCAGTTAAGTCTTCAGCTGAGTTCACGCCGTTAGCTGCTTGTGTAGCAAGCTCTTTTTGACGCATTGCGATAGTTGTTAGCTCTTCAAGTGCACCATCAGCAGTTTGTAGCATAGATGTCGCATCATTCACGTTACGGCTAGCTTGCTCCATGCCTGTTACGTTTGCATTTAAGCGAGTCGCAATTTGTAGACCAGCAGCATCATCAGCAGAGCTGTTGATACGAAGACCTGTTGATAAACGCTCCATAGCGTTGGTCATTAGATCGTTACTTTTAGTCACTGAGTTTTGAGCAATGTTCGAAGCAGTATTAGTATGAACAGATAACATAATGTTTTCCTATAGTTTAAAGTTTTGGTCTCACAATTAATTAAAACGACACAGGAAAACGAAACTGAATCGGAGTGATAAAAAAATACTAAAATTTTGTTCAAATGAGGGAGTAAAACAGAATCTTGTAGCTTGGTATAAATCCCAAAGCCCATCAAATATAGGGCGTGAGGGATGTGTGTTGAGACTCGAAGTGAATTACAACAAGGGACTTTTCACGAATAAAACCTCATTATCGTGAGAAACAATGTATTTATGGCTTACTTTTTAATAGTGATGACACATGGTCACGGCTGACATTAGCTTGCGCCATTAAGGACGTCACCTGGGCATAAAAAGGTGTAGGCTGCATCAGTTCTTTGAGTTTAGCCATGTTGTTATCAAGGTTGCCATGAAGTTGTTCTTGGTAGTTTGTTCGCTTTAATTGCTGCTGCACTTTTTGTTTGCTGCTGCGTAACTCCATCAACTGTTGAGTCACTTTTTGCTGAGTTTTAGCAATTTTAGCCTGTGTTTGTTTAATGTCCTCGGGCTTATCGAAGCGCCACTCTTTTGGATCTTGCCAAGATAATATCTCTACCACTTTTACTGTGCGAGCTTCGCCAGCTGGCAGGCGTTGTCCTTGGCCTGACATCAGTAAACCCGCTTGTATCTGTTGCCATTCACTATGTTCACTGCTGAGCATAGCTGAATCTCGTGCAGGTGCTTGTACCGTTATCCCAATGTCTTTTAAAGCATGAGTCAGTTGCTTGGCTAAGTACTGGCTATTTTGATGCGCGGGTAATAACGCACTTGCCGCTTGATTCCCATATTGTACGGTAATGCGTTCATCACGGGTTTTTACCCCAATTAAATCAACCGACTTGAGCTGAAAGAAATGCTTAGCTGCTGGGCGCTGGCTATTGATTAAATTCAGTTGGTGATCAATTAACGGTTGCTTTTGATAACTGATATCGAGCGCTGCTAATTGTTGTTGGAGTTGCTTTGCGGTATCAGATTGTTGTTCTGACAGGCCATGTTGCAAAGAGGCATTACTGAGAGGAACTTGCAGTTTTTTGAGTAATTGCGACACCTTTAATAAGCCTTGTTCAGCCACTTGATTGGCTGAAATAGCATGCTGGCCTTGAGTGACTTTCGCCCACTTTTGGTAGCTTGCTAATCTGTGGGTTGGAATCGAAGGCGCAGGTTTGGCTGTCGCTGGCTGTGAACTTGGCACAGCGGTAGGTGCTGGCGCAACCGTTTGGTTGCGCTGCAATACATTGAGACTCTCGGAAATACCTTTAAGCATGGATTTGGTTAACTAACTTACATGTGGTTAAACAATGATAACTGACTTACCTGCACAAAAGACTGTTGCGTCACCTGTAATGTGGTCAACTTCAAATTAAACTCAGCTGTGGCTTGAGCATAATCTAGGCCTTCGGTTTCACCGATAACTTCTTCGCTGAATAAAATGCGCTCTGTGTGAGTTGTTTGCATCAAACTAAGGGCATTTTGTTTACCACCAATATCAGTAATAGCGCCGCTAATGCTTGCTAAAGAATCATCTAATGCCGCTAACATATCTTCAGCTGCTTGGGTAAAAACATCATCGCCAGGACTTAAATCTGGGTCATTCAGTACATCGATAAATTGCTTGGTTTGATTCAGGATATCAGTGCCGCCTGATGAGAATAAAAATTCTTGAGCAGTCACGTTACCTGTCATCCAAGCTGAGCCGGATATCTGTACTTCTCGGTGGCCATCATCGCCCTGATAAAAGTAGTTACCATCAGCATCAATACCGATAGGAGCTGTCCCTGTCTCGTTACCTGAAAACAGGTAGTTTCCGCCGTCATCTTTTGCATTAACCACATCCACAAATGACTCTAATAATTCACTTAGCTCGGCAGCGTAAGCGGCTCTATCTTCAGGAGATAGCGCACCGTTATTGGCACCGATGGTGATTTCGCGCATCCGCATTTGCAGGTTAGTCATGCTCGAAAGGTAGGTTTCAGAGCGATCTAAACTGGTACTAAGTGATTCAGTGTTTTGTAAGTATTGCGATGTAGACGCTAAATCTCGCTGTGTTGTGATGACCTTAGCCATGCCAATAGGATCATCTGAAGGACGCAAAATGGACTTACCTGTGGCCATTTGCTGATTCACTCTAGCCACATCACTGGTGAGGTTTTGCATGCTTTGTAGGTTTTGGCTGTACATATTCATCATGCTAACGCGCATTGCAGAATTCC
This sequence comes from Shewanella sp. ENK2, assembly GCF_043568515.1. Lineage (NCBI taxonomy): Bacteria > Pseudomonadati > Pseudomonadota > Gammaproteobacteria > Alteromonadales > Shewanellaceae > Shewanella > Shewanella sp. ENK2. Next base: position 2,208,622 of record NZ_CP171406.1, read on the forward strand.
TTCAGTTAGATAGACATTAAAAGCGTTTGGAACAATTGATCAGCGGTAGAGATGACCTTGGCATTGGCTTGATAAGATTGTTGATAAATAATCAGATTCACCCCTTCTTCATCCATGCTGACGCCACTGGTACTCGCCCATTGTGATTGCGCTTCCATTTGCAGTTTTAATGCAGTGTCCTGGGCCATTTGCGCTTGGCGAGAGGCTGAGCCGAGTTGACCGACTTTACTGGCATAAACATCACCCATAGTGGTCGTGACACCCATAGACTCGAACGTAAACTCGGTATTGGCGAGTTCTAATATGTCTTTTAAGTTGTCGTTATCACCGGGTGTACCATCCTTACCAAATGCCAGCATTTCAGCGGTAAAGCCGTCACTGATTTTGATGGTGCCCGCAGGGTTACTCGGGTCGTAAGTGAATAAATCCAGGGTCGGCTTTTCGCCGTTAAGGTCCGTACCTTCGCGCAATACTGCATTAAACTCGTCAGCGACGGTTTGTGCGAGTTCGTTAATAAACGCCATTGACTCAGCTAAGCTGGTATCACGGTAATCGAGTAATGCTCCAAAGCTCCCTCCGGCGGTTTCATCAATCGGAAAACTGGAGTTACCAAACTGGATACTGACCTTAGATAATTGTGGGTTATCAGGATCTGGCTGAGTTGATAGCGTTGAAGACTGAGTGCCAGAAACCAACGGCTGTCCTTGAGCCAATGAGATGTTCTTCATCCCTTGAGAATCTTCAACGACGCGGATATCAACAATCACGGCTAAGTCATCAATCGCAGCATCGCGCGCATCAAGTAACGACAGCGGTGGGTTACTTCCTGATGATTGGATTTCTGCATTAAAGCTGGCAATCGTCTCAAGCAAAGCATTGATTTCTTTAGTTGAGGCGTTAATTTGTCCTTCGACCTGCTTGAGCTGTGAGTCGATACCGTCACTGATAGAATTGAATCTTTGGGTCAAGGCACGAGATTCATTTAATACACTCTGACGATGGGCAATTTCATTGGGTTGCTCCATAGCTGAGTTGAGCGAAGCGAACAATAAATCTAAACCTGCGGAAATGTTATTGCCCTCAGAACCAAATATTTGCTCGGCTTGAGTGTAATAACTGGCTTGAACACTGGTAAAGCCGACATCACTGGTGGTTTTCCACAGTTGCGCCACTTCATACTGATCTGAAATACGACGAACACCGTCAACCATGACCCCCATACCGCTACCGTAAGCACTGCTGCCTACAGAACTCATCAATACAGATTGGCGTGAATAGCCTGGTACCATTGCATTGGCAATGTTATTTGATGTGGCATTGAGTGCTGCCATACTGGCATTAATGCCTGACATCCCAATATTGAGCATGCTCATATCTAATCCTCATGTCACAGCGTCGAACCCTGTCGATATTGCGAATTGTTCGCCGCTGTTATTTGTTCGGTTTGGCCATTAGTGGAATATTTAACGCTGGCTGCATGGCTGTTGTGTTCACAGTCATCACTGAACTTTGTTCAGTTTTTGCAGGTATTTGCGCGCTGGTATTCTCAACTTGAGTGACGTGTTCAGTATGGTTATTAGAAGCGACACTATCAGGAGCCGACTGAAGCCCAGCGGACAATTGTTTTGTCATTACGCTAGCAAGGCCAGTGCTTTGTAGCTGACTTAATCGACCCGCCAATTCAGCATCATGCCAGTCTCGGTACATGCCATCATTTTGAGATGATAATGGACTGTCTTTATCGGCCATGACATCAGATGCCGAGCGCATTTGTTTGAGCACTGTCTGTAAAAATTGGGCTTCAAATTGCTGGCTCACCAGCTCTAAAGCACCATGTTCACCATTGGCTTCGATTAAGTCTTTTGCATTGAGGTTATTCAGATAACCGTGGTTATTATCTAATTTCATTAAATCACCACTAATTCAGCTTCTAATGCGCCAGCTTCATTAAGCGCTTGCAGGATTGCCATTAAGTCCATTGGTGAGGCGCCTAAGCTATTGACTGCTCTTACAACATCATTGAGTGCAATGCCTTCTGGCCACACAAACATATGCCCATCGCCTGTATCAATATCTATATCACTATCACTACCAACCACAGTTTGACCTTGCCCTTGGCCTATAAACGGCGCATTGGGCTGGCTGACAAATTCCTGCTCTACAATCGACACGACTAAGTTACCGTGGCTTACTGCTGCTTTTCTAACAACGACATTGCCACCCATCACTACTGTGCCTGTACGGCTGTTAAACACTACGCGGGGGATTTTCGCCCTTGTTCAATTTGCAGCTCTTCAAGGATAGACATAAAGGTCACACGCTCACGATTTGATTCAGGCGCACGAACTAAAACCTTAGCGCTGCTATCGGCTTCTGCTACATCAGGGCCAAATAACTCATTCACAGCTCGCTCAATATTGCGGGCAGTTTTAAAACTGGGGTCGCGCAAGTTAAGGACAATGTGTTCGGTTTCGTTAAAGTTACTGTGGATCTCTGCCTCTAGCAGCGCACCGTTAGGAATTGCCCCTACGGTCGGGGTATTAATCGTCAAAGACGTACCGTTACGACCTTGAGCTGAAATGCCGCCAACGACCAAGTTACCTTGTGCCACGGCATATACTTCGCCATCGACAGCACGTAGCGGGGTCATCAGTAAGCTGCCGCCACGTAAACTTTTTGCATCACCCAAAGATGACACGGTCACATCAATGGTTTGGCCCGCACTTGCCAGTGGCGGAATGGTGGCATGTACAGCGACTGCTGCGACATTTTTCAATTTAGGGTCGGTTCTATCATCAATTTGCACGCCAAACTGCTTGAGCATATTAACGATAGATTGGCTGGTAAAGCGCACTTGGTTACGGTCACCGGTGCCATCGAGCCCCACAACTAAACCGTATCCTACGAGTTGGTTATCACGGATACCTTGCACATCAACAATATCCATCAAATAACGATTTTGAATGGCTTGTTCTGTTTGCGGTGCAGCAGTGGTTTGAAATGACAAAATAGTCATTAACACGCTCGCAAAAAATGCGATAGCTTGTTTCATTTAACGCTCCATGCCTGCACGAATTGGCAGGCACTAACAAAAGTAAACTGGATGAGATGACGCTGTGCAAGTCGTGTCATTACAGCGGAAACCAAGGGCTATTAAAGTATCGAGACGCCCAACCCATTTGGTTACTGTCTGAAATTGCACCCTGACCGCCATAGATAATTCTGGCATCAGCAATACGTTGAGATGAAATAGTATTGTCGTTGCCTATGTCATCGGTGCGGATCAGTCCGAGTAATCTAAGGTACTCATCACCTTGGTTCAGCCTGAGCCATTTCTCGCCTCGAATGAGCAAGGCGCCGTTAGGTAACACTTTGGCGACCGTGACAGTAATGGAACCGGTTAATTGGTTTTGTTGAGTGCTTGAACCTGTGCCGTTAAATGAACGTCCTGTATCTGCGCCACCGCTGCCAGCAAAACTGCTGTTGCCTGACGAGCCTTGTGCGCCAATAGACATCGAGCTTTCTTTATTGGTTTTGGTATCAGCTTTTTTGCTCGAATAAGTTTTTTCATCCAGTGACACAGTGAGGATATCGCCTTCACGAAATGCCCGTTTATCTTTAAAAAGTGTCAACATATAACCTTGACGATAAACACTACCATTACTGGCTTCTGGCAAGCTGTAATCAATTTCTGGGGGAGCCCACTCTGGCTTACCCGGTGCCGTTTCTGGCTCAGGAAGGTGAGATGCACAACCCGATAGCAGTAGTACTATCGCAATCCAGCTATGTCGCATAATATTCCTTGTCGAGACGAAGTTAACCTGACCATGAGTCAAAGTATTACAAAGGCATTGAGCAAGGTAATGCCTTGCTCAATACCTGTCGTGAGTGTTTACAGTGCTTGGTTTAAGAATTTGAGCATGTCATCTGATGAGGACACGACTTTGGCATTCATTTCATAAGCACGTTGAGTCGAGATCATTTCAACCATCTCTTCAACAACATTAACGTTGGCACCTTCAAGAGAACCTTGGCGAATTTGGCCAATAGCTTGATCGCCTGCAACCCCTTCAATCGCAGCACCTGATGCGCCTGTTTCACGGTATAAGTTGTCTCCGCGAGCCTCTAAACCAGCAGGGTTGGTGAAATTAACTAAGGTGATTTGGCCTAATTCTTGTGCTTCGGCTTGGCCCGCCATTTGTGCAGACACTTGGCCGTCTGATGCAATCGTTACGGTTAACGCATCTTCCGGAATTTCGATATTGGGTACTAAAGGTAAGCCTTGTGATGTCACCATTAAGCCGTCGCTACTACGGAAAAATTGGCCATCACGGGTATAACCTAAGTCACCATTTGCTTCTTCGATTTGGAAGAAACCTTGGCCTTGAATCGCCATGTCTAGCTGCTGACCTGTAGTGAGAATATCGCCTGTGGTAAATACTTTTTGGGTACCAGCGACACGGGTACCTGTACCTAGTTGTAATCCAGAAGGTAATTCATTTTGCTCATCAACTTGGCCGCCAGGCTGGCGTTGTACTTGATAAAACAAATCGTTAAATGCCACACGATCACGCTTAAAACCTGTGGTGTTAACGTTAGCCAAGTTGTTGGCAATGGTGGTCATTTTAGTATCTTGAGCACTAAGGCCCGTTTTACTTACCCATAATGCAGATTGCATGATGTGATTCCTTTTATTTTATTCTGTCGTGCGTGCTTTGTTATGCATCACGCATTAAACGATTGCCTGATTCAGCCAGTTTCTCGGCGCTTTGCATCAGTTTCACTTGCACTTCAAATTGGCGGCTTAAGTCCATTGACGCTATGAGTTCGCTTACCGCTTTAACATTACTGGCCTCAAGAAAGCCGCTACGCACTAGCACTTCATCGTCTGCGGCTAATGGCATTCCATCGTTACTGTAAAACAGTCCATCTTGGCCTTTTCGAATTTGCTGTAAGTCTGGGTTAACCAGTTTGAGCTGACCGACTTCTTCGGTAATGTTGCCTGTGTCGGCAATGATACTGATGCGACCATCATCACCAATGAATAGCTCTCGGTATTCGGGTAGCACGATTGGACCATCAACGCCTGCGATAGGGCGACCATCTATGGTTAATTGCCCCGCAGCATCAGGCACGACGACACCAGAGCGTGTATAAGCCTCTCCATTAGGTGTCATCACACTAAATAGACCGCCATCATTGATGGCTAAATCTAATGTTCTGCCTGTTGGGTTGAGCACACCTGCCTGTTGGCTAAAGCCGCTACTTTCAGTTTGCGCTAAGACTCGAGTGTGTAAGCTATTACCTGTGGGGGTGACCACTTTGGCATTCACACGCTCAAGATCTGCCTTAAAGCCAGTGGTATCAGCATTTGCCAGGTTGTTGGCTCTGATAGCTTGGGCTTCCATGACTCTGGTCGCGCCTGTTGCAGCGGTATACAGCATCTTATCCATGGTTCAGCCTTAAATAACGTTTAGTAATGCTTGCTGCATAGTCGAGTTGGCATCTAACACTTTGGCATTTGACTGGTAGTTTCGCTGGGCGGTCATTAAGTTAACCATTTCAGCGGTGTTATCGACATTTGAGCTTTCTAGGTAACCTGCATTAATTGACCCTAAGGTGCCTGTTGTTGGCGTGCCAATCATTGGTTGGCCCGCTGAGTTAGTGGCAACCCACGCATTTTGACCTACAGGGTTTAAACCATTTGGGTTGTTGAAATCGGCTAACACCACTTGCCCTTGAAGTTGCTCTTCACCATTAGTGTAAGTGCCGTACAAGTTACCGCCATCGTCAAGGCGAATACCGTTAAGCTCACCTGATGTGTAACCGTTTTGGCTTAGGCTTGAGTTGTTATAGTCAGAAGCGTATTGGGTGCTTTTATCAAAGCTGAGTGCCAATACCATTGCGGCTGCACCGCCAGTAATATCTCGTGGGATGTCTAATTCAAAATCAGCGCCAGCAGTCAGCAAACCGTTTTCATCAAATGACAGTTGATGACCCGCAGCTGGCGTAATATCTTCATCGCCCATCACATAGTGAACTGACCACTCATTGTCATCCGTTTTAACAAAGTATTGCGTTAGTGCGTGCTCATTACCTTGTGAATCATAGGTCGTCACAGTACTTGAAGAGTGATACGTCGATGCATCATCTTTATCAAACGGAGTGTCAGTTTGGTCGATTGCATCGACTCGAGAGTCGAGGTTAGACACTAAGCTAATGGTACTGGTTGCTGAAGCAGGTAATGAGCCTGCTTGTATTTGTAAGTCTGTGACATTCCCGTTTTGTAATTGCCCGCCAGGTCCGACACTGTAACCTTGTAAACGGTTACCCGCTGGATCGGTTACATAGCCATTGGCATCTTGATTGAACATACCTGCACGTGAGTACATGGTGCTGCCATCTTGACCGCTAAGAACAAAGAATCCATCACCTTGAATTCCCATATCAAGTTGACGACCTGTGTACGCAAGGCTGCCTGCCATCGAGAAGTTTTGGCTAGTCGACATGGTATTTACACCGCCAGGTTGGCCACCATTGTAAACGGCTGCAAATTCGCTACGGCCACTACGGAAACCAACAGTAGAACCGTTAGCAATGTTGTTACTGATGGTGTTTAAGTCTTGTGTTGTTGCTTGTAAACCACTTAATGCGATATTGAACGACATGGTGTAATCCTATTAATTTTTGTTATGAGACTTCAGAGATTTCGAGAACAGAAACGGTGCCAAGCCCGTTACCTAATTCGGCCATCATGACGCCGGAGGCACTGACAAAATGAACTTTTTCAATGGTTGCAGCGATGAAGGTATCTGCGGTTTCTGTAACATCATCAGCAGTGATATTGGCTTCGATACTGTATTCGCCAGCAGGCAAATCTAGGGCTTCTGGATCAATGGTAAAGGCCACATCACCAGGCTCTTGAGAACCTAACTCTAAGGTATGTACCACATCACCATTTTCGTCGATGATATCGATACTGAGTTCTTCAACCGCATTACCTAGATAGACTTTGCCATCAACAGGTAAGCAGTCTATTTCAAGCTCTGATGCTGGCACCATGGCCGTTTTGCCCACAAGTTGCGCTGATTGCACAATGGCTAAATTTTCCATCATCACCATGCTGGTGGCTTGATTTGCGCGCATGTGCTCAAGACTTTCTACTTGTGAGAACTGTGCCAGTTGAGTGACGTACTCAGTGCCATCAATAGGGTTGGTAGGATCTTGATTTTGAATTTGCGCAATCATCAGGGTTAGAAATTCATTGCGGATAGATGAAGCATCATTGCCTGGTGAATTCATGACTTCTGTGGCAGTTGCAGCAGGGTCATTACTGGTTGTACTTGGGGTAACATTCATTATTTGTTTCCTAGCTGCAAGAGCCCTTGTTGCATAGAACGAGCACGGTTCATCACTTCTACATTGGTTTCAAATGAACGACTTGCTGCCATCATGTCAGCCATTTCTTCAACTGTGTTGACGTTTGAATAGGCGACATAACCGAGTTCGTCAGCAAAGGGATGATCAGGCTCGTATCGCATATCTAACGGAGCATCGGTTTCGACAATGGCGGCGATTTCAACTTGTGCACCAGTGGCTTTGCCTTCTTGGGTTTGGTTGTAGATCGTTGAGAAAACCGGCTTTAATGCACGATATGCATCATCAGGGTTTTCTGCCGCAGCACCTGAGTTAGCCAAGTTACTGGCCACGGTGTTTAAACGAATGGTTTGTGCGTGCATACCTGCACCCGCAATTTGGTATATTTCTCCAAATGACATATCAGTTCCTATTGTCCTTCGATAGCCGAGCGTAAGCCGGAAATTTTCATGTTCAAGAAGGTGAGACTCGTTTGATAATCCATGGCATTTTGCGAATACCTCGCCTGTTCTTTACCCAGCTCAACGGTATTGTGATCCGCAGAGCTTTGGTAAGGCACACGGTAGGCTGTTTGGTAGTCTCGACCGACATCCATTCCCGCATTGATTTGCGTCATGACAGCTTTGAAATCTAAATCCTTCGCTTTATAACCAGGAGTTTCAGCATTGGCTAAGTTACCCGCCAACATCTTGCTTCGCTCGACTCGAAAATCTAATGTTTGTGCGTGAATGCCTAAGGCGGTGTCGAGGTTGATAGCCATTAAAACTCCTAGTATGGTATGGACGATTTCAATATTTGCCTTGTCTATCCAATTAGTGTGCCAAAAGTTTAAAGCGAGTTTTATCAATGGTTTGTGACTATTTTAAAGATAAGATCGGAACGCTAGTTTCCTGTGTGACACTGGCGGCATCCTGTTTGCTTCCGCTGACAATACATGCGCAAGATCACAGCAATGCCACAGGGCAACTAAAGCAGTCTTTTACGCAAATGGTAGAAAAGGAACTAGCCAACTGGCAGCGACAAGCAGGGCTTGATGCCATCAAACACACGATTGATGTGCATTTACCTTCAGGGGCTGCTAACTTGCAGCAATGCCCAAACGCGCTGGTGATTAGCAGCGGTGCTAGATTGCCTTTTGGTAATGTTCAACGTCGAGTGACATGTGAATCATTAGGGTGGAGTTTATTTATTCGTGCTCGTGTTGATGTCACTGCCAATGTCCCTGTGGCAAATAGACCATTGGCAAGAGGCGAGCATATTTCTGCCAGTGATATTGAGCTGCAATGGCTTAAATTGACTCCAGCAGACCGAGATCTTATTACTCAAAAATCGCAATTAATCGGTCATCAAGTCAGCCACAAACTGCGTCGGTTCAGAGCGATTAAAACCAGCCAAGTAACTAATCCTCAATGGATTAATATTGGTGACCGGGTGATTATAGAAGCTAAAATGAATGGCTTTTATGCCAATATGCCAGGAGAAGCATTGGAGTCTGGCGGAGAAGGATCCACCATTCGAGTCCGCAATTTAAGTTCTGGTAAAATTATTCATGTTTACCCCACTGCGAAAGGCAGAGTGAAGACCTTATTTTAAGCAGGTCAAATAGACCCACTGACCTGCGAACTTTTCAGTCTTAGCTATCAAATTTCATGTTCAGTATTACAGCTCAAAGCTTGTCAACGTCCATAGGCTAAATTGCGCATCAATCCGCTTAAGTTATCAGGCTGATTTTATGATGATGATATTTTAGTTTTCTTGTTTATTAGCCGCCTTTAATAGATATCGACGACATATATGGTGAACCATTATGGATATCAACAAAATTTCTAGCGCAGTCACCGCTGACATGGGCACAACGAAAAGCAAATCCAATACCTCGCAACAGCATGAAGTTGCCGAGCTTAAAACACGGAAAATGCCTGTGCAAAGTACCGTGAGTGATGATTGGAAACTGATTGAAAAAACCAGCCTAACCTAGCCAGTATGGACGACTTTGACGCCGCAAAAGTGGCTGAATTACGTCAAGCATTGCAAAACGGCACATTCAGTTTAGATGTGAAAAAAATAGCAGAGGCGATGAAGCAAAATCATGGGTAATCAAGTGGAACAATCACATCAAGGTTCGGCTGCACCAGTATCTAAGCGGGAGCAAGTGCAAGGGTTATTGCGTGGAATAAGAGTGGATATTGATGGCTACAAACAGCTTCATGGCTTATTAATCCGCCAACGTGAATTGATGAAACGCCGTGATAATGCTGGTTTAGGGTTGCATAATGAAGCGCAAACACAATTGTGTGAAAAGCTAATGGAGCGCGCTAAAAACCGTTCAAGAACCTTAGTTGCTTTAGGTTTTACGGGTAACAGCAAAGGTATGGAAGATCTCATCGCGAGACTGCCTCACGCCAGCCAAAAACAAGTACTGATATTGTGGCGCAACTTGGTTGATTTAGTAAAAGAAAGCCAACAGTTTAACGAAGAAAATGGCAAGTTGTTGGTCAGCCAACAAGAAGTGATTAACTCGTTATTGAACAAGCAACCAGAAAGTCAAAACGACTATGGGTATGCTAGGTAAAGCCTAACTTTTTTGCTTACAAAAAAGCTAATATTGCATTTATCAAAAATCAAAGTCGTGGCGCTTCGCCCACACCCGACGAAAGGGAAACAACAGCATTTCCCTTCTCGACATCCCTTGCCGCCCCTACGAAATTGCTCTGAAAAGCGAGCAAGCTTCATGCTTATTCGAAAATAGCTAACGCTTTAGATAGGCCATCCATGGCCAACTAAAGCTAGCCTGACGTCCTGTCAGGCTTACGCCATTTTCTTCAACGCATTTCAGCAATTTCAATGGGGATCATTGTGCCCGAAGGTTCGTTTGCAACTTAAGCATTCGCTGTAATAACAATCGCACTGCTTTTGATCTTCTTCGAATGTTCCATTTGAATTGAGGTAAGTAAGAAAATCGCGTGAGTCCAGACATGGCCTTTCTCGCACATCCATGTGCTGCAAGGCATTTAGTACATCCTGTACTTAAGATTCTGGCTAGCTTTCGAGGGGAAGGGACGCCCCATCGTAAGCGTTAGTGATTTTCACAGCTTACCGAAGCAGGCTACAGATAAAGTTAAACGATATGAAAGTCCCCATTGAAATCTTTCGCTTTTCAGAAAATTTCTTAGGGGCAGCGGGGTGTTCCAAGAGGGTATTGCTGTTGATACCCTTTTGGTCGGGTGTGGGCGAAGCGCCACGACGTTAATCCAAACGGAGTTTGGAAATATGGGAGAAATCACGAATGTTAGAATTGGGTGTGGGCGAAGCACCAGGACTTTGATCTAATCCAAACGAAGTTTGGAAATACAAAGAATCTTTCACTTTGAAAGTTAGCAATTTTTGCTTCTAAAATAAGTTCTGTGCTTTCTTGATAAGTAAGCTAGCGCAAAGCTAATCACTATAATGGGGATTGAGTAATACGTTACCTTTACTCCAACGTAAGTTAAGTTCATCACAAGGAAAAGATATAGCAAAGTTGTTCCTATGCAGGTGATTGCCGACCATTTATGAAGGTTGCCCCAAATGACACTCTTATTTATATTCAAATTAACCTCTGTGCGCTAATAAAGTAAGGGGAGGGGAAAGCTAAACGAAGTTTGGTAATAAAAAACATCATTTAAGTATGTTTACTTAAGCTGATACCGACAGGCCAAATCATCCATTTGTTTTTGTTCTTGTTTATTAATATGAGCTTGTCGTTGTTTGAGACGATCTTGATAGAACCAATTAATGCCTTGTTGGCGCCCTAACTGGCTACGCCAGATTTTATCCACTCTTTGATGTTCTTGTTCTAATAATATTTTTTGACGTGTGAGCTTCTTTTGTAGGGGCTGAATTGCGTTAATCATTTGCACGCTATTTTGCATTAATAGCGGGTTGGCGCATTGTTGTGGGTAAGCGTGATATTGGCTGACCATGCTTGATAGTTGTTGCTGCTGCTGGGCGATTTCAAGCAAACGCTGTTGGCTGGCATTCTTTTGCTGGCTGAGCTGATGCAGTTTCTTTTCTTCTTGTTGGCATAACTGTAAAAGCTGTTTCATTTTACGATCTCTACAATGCGCTTTGGTTGATGACGTACTGCTGCATCTGCCTTATTCAGTCGAAGGAGGTGCTTGGTAACCCAGACCTTCAACTAACTGCTGTAATTGGCTGATGCTATGTTGATGGTCTGCCTGACTATGGGTCGCTTGCTGTAAAAAAGCGGCCATTTGTGGGTACGCTTGCACTGCAATATCCAGCTCTTTGTCTTGCCCAGGCTGATAACCACCTAAAGGCAATAATTCTTTCACCTGTTGATATTTACTATTTAAATGCCTAAACACTTGTCCGTGAGACAAGCTGTCAGTGCTGGCAACTTGCGCTGCAAGTCGGCTTACCGAAGCGCCAATATCAATGGCAGGGTAATGGCCTTGTTCGGCCAGTTTTCTATCTAGCACTATGTGGCCGTCAAGGATGGCTCGAGCGGCATCGGCAATAGGATCTTGTTGATCATCACCTTCCGTTAATACGGTATAAAATGCAGTTAAGGTGCCTGTAGGATGTTGGCCGTTTCCTGCCATTTCGACCAAGCTAGGAAGCTGGGCAAACGCTGACGGCGGATAACCTTTGGTTGCCGGTGGTTCACCTAAGCTTAAGGCAATTTCTCGCTGCGCTTGTGCATAGCGGGTTAAAGAGTCAACTAATAGCAGAACTCGCTTTCCTTGATCTCGGTAAGCGCAAGCAATGTGATGGCACAGTCGCATGGCACGCATACGCATCAATGGGGTGGTATCTGCTGGAGCGGCGATGACAACTGAACGTTGTCGGCCTTCTTCGCCCAATGATTGCTCGATAAATTCACGCACTTCACGGCCACGTTCACCAATTAGCCCTACGATGACAATGTCAGCCTCAGTAAAGCGGGTCATCATGCCTAACAGCACACTTTTACCGACACCAGAACCAGCAAATAATCCTAAGCGTTGACCACGGCCGACGGGCAATAAAGCATTGATAGCTCGGATCCCGACATCTAAAGGTTCGGTAATTGGCTTACGCTGTAGCGGGTTAGTACTCATTTGCACCATAGGAATGGTTTGTATCTGGCTAAGAGGGCCAAGGTCATCAAGTGGCTTACCTAAGCCATTAAGTACACGGCCAAGTAAGCCTTTACCAACAGGTATTTGGCAGCGCTCAGCGATAGGGATCACTCTTGCGCCAGGCATCAGTCCTGTGGTGTGTTCAATTGGCATTAAACAGACGGTGTCTTTGTAAAACCCGACAACCTCAGCTTCGACGACTCCACCATTGCGACACTCAATATGACAGCGATCGCCTGTACCTAGTTGGCAGCCGACAGCCTCAAGCAGCAAGCCATTGACTCGAGTGAGCTTGCCATACACTTGTGCCACTGGCACAGACGGCCAGTCAATTATCTCGGCGCTTGTTTGAGCCGAACTACTGCTCACTGGCGCCTCGAGTTTCGTCTGTTGTATCTGTTGCTGCCTGATTGACACTTGTATCTGATGACAGTTGTTGCTCGATATCTGTGCGTTTTAAGTGATTCTCTACTTGATCTAAACAGGCATTGAGACGGGTTTCCATTGAGGCATCGGCATCGGATTTATCGCCCACAATACGACAACCACCCGCACTGATAGTGTTGTCAGGGATTAAAGTCCAGTCTTGCACTTTATCAGCTGCGATATCTTTCAATTGCGTGACAGCTGATGGCTCAAGATGAATTTTCACGTCAGTGGGAGCATCAGGAATCGCGGCTAGTGTTTCTTCAACTAAGGCAAGAATTTGTTGAGGCTGTAAGGTCAGTTCACATCGGATAACTTGAATTGATACTCGACGAACCAAATCTAAAATCAGCTCCTGTTGCTGCATCACCTGCTGAGTATGACCCTCTTCGAGCAAAGATTTCATTGCTGACAATGGCGTAATTAAGTTATTAAGTTGCTCATCAATAGCTTCTTTACCCTTTAATTGCCCTTCAATTCGTCCTTGATTAAATCCTGCGGCATAGCCAGATTGTTGGCCTTCTTTGTGGCCTGAAACTAAGCCAGCTTCATGACCTTTTACGACGCCTTCATCATAACCTTTATCAAAAGCTTGTTGGTAATCTTGCCATGATGGCTCTTCATGGTTTTGGGCAAGCTCGTCTGCATGTAATGGGCTAAATTGGTGACGGCGTACACGCTCGCCGCTGAGGCGAAAGCGTCTGTCAGAATGCGGTGACTTGTTCATGGCTTTACTCTTTTGATCAGTCAAAAATGGGCTCATTACTCAACAACCTGTTCTTCAAACAGCTGTAATTCTATTTGGCCTTCGTCCATCATTTGCTTAGCCAGCTCCATAATGTCTTTGCGGGCTGCTGTGGCTTGACTCAATGGGACTGTGCCTATGGCTTCAATTTGGGTTTCTATCGCTGAAGACATACGCTTTGGTAACGCTTGCAGTAAGGTTTTCTTAAGATCTGATTCAATACCTTTAAGCGCTAGCGCTAACGTATCGGCAGGCACAAGCGCCATGATTTCTTGCAAGGTTTCCGCTTTTTGACGACCTAAAATAATAAAGTCGAACATGTTGTCTGCCACTTCACCCGCCAGTTTTTTATCGTGGAGCTTAATCATCTCCATCAATTGCTCTCGGTTACCTTCAAAGCGATTGAGAATGTCGGCAACTTGGCGAATACCAGATACTTGAGTATGACTTTTTTCCATTGCTATGAGCATGCATCGTTCTACGAGGTGGCGCAGTTCTTCAACGACACCGCGCTCAAGCTCTCCTAATTGAGCGATACGAACCAGTAATTCGTCTTGGCCTGCTTCTGGTAAACCTGATAATACTTGGGCTGCACTTTCTGGTGGCAATAAACCTAAAAGTACCGCTTGAAGTTGGCTATGTTCATTGGTGATTTCACGGGCAAGTAACTTAGGGTCGACCCACTCAAGACGTTTAACCAAGGTTTTGATTTCGTCACCATAGATGTTGTCTATCAAGCTTTTTGCTACACGATCCCCTAGGGCTAAATCGAGGGTTTTTTGCAGGTATGAGCGTGAGGCGCGGGCAATACCTGATTGTTCTTGGTAGCGCTTAAAAAAGCGTCCTATGACAAAGTCGGCTTCATTTTGAGTAATGCTCGATAGGCGAGCCATTTTATGGCTCAAATGCTGCACATCATTACGGTCTAAATGAGCCATCACTTGCGCTGCGCCTTTCTCGCCCATGCTCAATAGGATCATGGCAGCTTGGTCGAGATTATCTAAGTTAATATCAAGTTCATTCATCATTAGTCTTTTCCTATCTCGCTATGAGTGTTGTTTAGCATCTTTGTCGCTGATCCAGTGGGCAATGACTTCTGCTACACGAGCGGGCTCTTTTTCAGCGAGAACACTGAGGTGCTCCATTTTCACTTTTAGCGGAGAACTGGTTTCTGGTAGTCCAATATTCATTAGGTCATCATCAGCTTGAGGCTGACCAAGTCCCATTAGCTCATCTGCAAGAGACTGTGCATCACTATTGCTACTGTCTAATTTTGCAGGGCTAGGCTCTTGATATTGATAATTATCCTGCTCTTCAACTTCCTTCATCGCACTTAAGTCAACGGTTTTAGTTAAGTGGCGAACTAACGGACGTAAGACAAAGAAAATCAGTCCAATACCGAGTAGTAACCCAATAAAGTAACGCAGGTATGACTCGTAACCTTCTGTTTGCCACCATGGCATAGGCTGGAATTCAGCTACTTTCACTGGCGCAAAATCAAAACTATTGATACTAAATTGATCGCCACGCGCAGCGGTAAAACCAATGGCGTCTTGTACCATGTTGCTCATTGATTCAAGTTGCGCTTCAGTCCAACCGTTTTCGCCTGCAGCTTGATTATTTAACAACACAGAAATTGACAGGTTCTCTAATTGCATTTGTTGGTAGCGGGTATGTTTAACCGAACGTCCCACATCAAAATTACGTTGAGTTTGCTGAGTGACATTGCGGCGTTGATTGGTTTCAGCACCTTCTGCAGCTGGAGGCTGGTTACTGAGCGCACCGGGTATTCCCATGGCCAAGTCACCATTGACTTCATTTGAGCTTTGCTGTTCGTTGCGCATAACAGATTGAGGGTCGAGTGACTCATTCGTTTCTTCGACTTGATTAAAATTAACTTGCGCAGCGACCTGAACTTGGAAATTTTCTTGCCCAAGGATTGGCATTAACATACTTGAAGCACGGTTGATGAGGCTTTGCTCTAGCTCGTGGGTGTACTTGAGCTGGCGATCTCGTGCTTGGGTAATGTCATTATTGAGGGTTAACGCTGAGCTTAAGTGATTACCTTGTTGGTCGACAACTTGTACTTGCTCTGCAGTCATTCCTGTGACACTGCCTGCAACCAGATTGACAATCGATTCAACCTGTTCAGATTGAATGTTGCTACCTGCATAAAGATCAAGCATGACCGATGCCGAAGGTAATTCAGGTTGCTGCCTAATAAATAGGGTTTTTTTAGGAATAGCTAAATGCACTCTGGCTGTACGAACAGCACGTAGCGCCATAATGGTACGAGAGAGTTCACCTTCAAGACTGTAGCGATATTTAGCTTGTTCCATAAATTGGCTAGTACCAATCCCTGAACTATCTAGTGACTCCATTCCCATCGGCATTTGTGCTTTCACGCCACGGGCTGCCAAAATCATTCGCGCTTTGCCGAGTCTGTCTTCAGGCACTAAAACCAACCCAGAATTAGTATCAAGACGATAGCTTATTCCTTCAGTTTCAAGAACTTCAATAATTTGCGCCGTTTCGACTTTTTCCTGGCTGCCGTATAAAGGTCGGTAGCCTTGGCTTGCGGTCCATAACATCAGCACGATGACGCAGGCCACGACGATGGCGAAAACCGCAAGCACGACAACTTGTTTATCGCCTTGATTGAAACTGGTCCATTTCTCTTTTATCGTCGTAAAAGGCGATTTTTTCTCTCCAACCTCGGTAACGGGTTGGCTAGTTTGAGTAAGAGTTGTAGGCATTGTGTCTAATTTCCTTGCACTAAGGCGGTTTAGGCTATTGAAACTTATCGTTAATGAGCTGATTTATATCAATATTGATTAAATCGGCATTTTCATTACGTCATCGAACGCTTGTACCAAACGGTTTCGAATTTGAATCATAGTGGCGAATGACAAACTGGCTTTTTGTGAGGCCACCATGGCACCAACTAAATCATCACTTTCGCCACTATCGACAGCACGCATAAGTGCTGATGAGGTGTTTTGGTCGGTGTTAACTGCAGCAACCTTTTGCTCCATCAATTCAGTGAATGAAGGGTGTTGAGTGCCAAAGTCTCTCGGATTTGGACCGACTTTGATGGCGCCTTTGGCCATTTCTGAATGGACATTCATTTGGTCCATTAATGTTTGAACATTGGTCATTGGTGCACTGACCATGGTTGCATTAGCCATTGGTTTTCCTATCTATTTGCTAGAGGGTAATTACGCTACTTTGCCAAGAGCAAGGTCTATGTCTATCCCTTGTTCGCGCATTTGAGCAAGCTTGTAACGCAATGCACGTGTTGTCATGCCAAGAGATTCTGCGGTGAGGTTTCGCTGACCATTGAAGCGTTTCAGTGTGTCTATGATGTATTGAAACTCTGCTTGTCGTTTAGAGTCTTTCAGGCCACTTTGTTGAGGCGCTAACTGAGCTGTTTGTTCTGCTTCTATGCCTAAGTCAGCGGTCTGAATAGCTTGACCACGGCGCATGATTAATGCGCGCTGAATTGTATTTTCAAGCTCTCTTACATTGCCACTCCAGTCATGGCCGAGCAGTACACTACGGGCCTGATCACTGAAGTAACAGACTTGTTCAGAGTTATTGTTGTGGTACATGTCTAAAAAGTGCTCTGCAATAGGCATGATGTCTTCACGACGTTGTCTTAGTGGGGTAATTTTTAGCGGTAATACATCTAAGCGGTAGAATAGATCTTGCCTAAACTCACCATTCTCAACAGCTTTGCGTAAGTCTTTATTTGTAGATGCAATCACGCGAATATCGAGTGGTATCGCTTTATGGCTGCCAATTCTTTCAACTTCGCGCTCTTGTAAAACTCGCAGTAATTTAGCTTGTAAGACGAGCGGCATTTCGCCGATTTCATCTAACAGTAAAGTGCCACCATTGGCTTGTTCAAACTTACCTGATTGATCGCTGACAGCTCCAGTAAAGGCGCCTTTGACATGGCCAAATAGAATTGACTCTAAAATACTTTCAGGAATGGCCGCACAGTTGATCGAAATTAATGGGGCTTGTGAACGATTGGAGTGACGATGAATATAACGGGCTAATGGCTCTTTACCTGTACCACTTTCACCAGTCAATAATACCGTAGCATTGGTGACAGCAGCACGTTGAGCAAGCATCAATAATTGACGACTGACAGCGGATGATGCAACGATGTCTGAATCAATTTTATCTAAAGTTTTTAGACGGGTTAACAGTGCAATAAGTTGTTGATTATCAATCGGCTGCAATAGGTAATCTTGCACCCCTGACTGCATTGCAATACTAGCCAATTCGGTTTGTTCTGGATCAAGTAAGGCAATCTGATTCTTACTCGGGTACATGGCTAAACGCTGTGCCACTTGTTCAGGTTCACAATCTGATAAATTCACCAGATTCAGCCAAGGCGATGGCTGTTGATTGCCCCATAACTGAAAGCCATTGCTTAGCAATAATGCGGCAGCGGTTTCACACAGTTGGCAATCGACCAACTGGATTGAGTATTGCTGACTCATCGACTGGCCTTCTGCGTTTTGAGAGCGGTAAGGTTGTTCGTTTTAACTAATCTCACCATAACGCGACGGTTCAGCTCACGTCCTTGGGAACTATTATTACTGGCAATGGGGGTTCTCGTGCCATGATGGCGCACTTGAATCATTGTATTGGGCACGCCAAGCTCAATTAATCTTGCTTGAACTTCATAAGCGCGCTCCTTGCTTAATTGCAAGTTCACGAAGTGATCTCCTGATGCATCAGCATGCCCATCGATAAGGACTTCTGTGACATTGTCATCAGCCGCAATATAGCGAGCAATTGCGATTAAATCCTGTTCGTTCTCAGGAGATAGATGTGTCGAGTTGCTATTAAACTGCATATCCACTCTGCGTACATAGGAAAAAGGCTTAGGCAGCAGGTTTTGCTTACATAATCTGAATTCTCTTACGATGGCACGAGTAGAAACGGGTGAAGAATTCACCTTATATTTGATATTTTTACCTGGATCAATATTGACTTGCCACGTCAGTCCTTGCTCTAAGGCCTCTAAAAAAGCTGCGCTGTTTCGGCTCGTTTTAGCGGTATGACCTTGCCAGTTTAGTTCTGATTGTGCAAAAGGGGCGTTGTTCTGCTGCTGCCATGAAGAAGATTCAATTATTATTTCGCTGGCATGATCACGCAAGCTCAGCCAGTCAGCAGTTAAACTAATGAATAACTCGTCACCTGGCGTGGCAGTGAGCATAAAGTCTCCGAACCCATCCACTTGGTGGCTTATTTCACAGTGAAATATATTTCCACTGAACTCCCAAGAAGATTTTTCCATCTTGGTTTGATATTTATTCTCTATTACTCCTGCATACGATTTAAGCGGAAAAATAAATGCGATAATTGTAATCAGTATTATTTTTTTCAATTACTAACATCCTATTTTTATTTGTTATGTCTGTAACGTAATAAAGTTTTGCAGTATTAAACACTAAAAGAAAAATTATTAAAATGAAATTTTATAAAAAGTTTTAAATAGTGCAAGGTTTATTGTTTGTTCATATATATGTCATTGTCTTTCGTTATTTAAATGATGTAGTATCTTGCCGAAATACTGACTCCTCTAAGTTATACAGAAACTAGATACAGTTATTCTGTTTTTAAGTATTTGATTTTATTGAATTTAAAAAATATTTTTTGTTATTTTAAAATAAATTTAAAGTTTTTTACGATTATAGTCGCTTTGTAATAATATTTATTTTTTTTGTTTTTATATTTGGAATTTATTTATTATTTAAGTGTTGTTGGTTATTTGTTTTGATTATCTGTTTCTGTGGTCGTTGTTATATGTACTACTAGCTGATTTATTATGTTTGGTTGTCAAAATATATTTGTTTGCCAAAAAAATGTCGCCTGAATTATTTGTATATTAATAAGGTGGTCGTTTTTAGTTCAGTTGCGTGTGGGTGATAATATAATTTTGATACATATTATTACGGTTATTAATTTATGGATATTTTATAGTTAAGTGAGTTTTAAATTAAAATGAAAACCACAGCTAAAGCAAGTTTGATTAAGAAGCAGCAGCTTCCAAAAGTGAGAACCGTTGCGTTAGTTCAAGAGAAACTTGCACGCAGCCGACTAGTATTGCAACTAGAGCGTTGCCATAGAACGCTGCTCGACAATATAAATGACTTATTAGGCCCGATTATTGGCCAAGGTCATCACGCATTGTCAAAAGTATCGCTTTCAACCGATCTGAATACAGTAACACCTGACTTAAACCACGCGTGGTTTTTGATGAGTTACCGCCGAACTCCGCTGGCTTGGTGGCGAATTGATAAATGTACGTTAGATCAGTTGGCTAGCGGTTACTACGGTAGTTTCTCCAGCCCGTTACAGTCACCTTTACGGGCGCCTAGTTTGTCTGAGTTTCGTTTGGTGAAGCGTTTATTGCGTTCTGCGTTGGACGTTTTACCGATAACTGAACTCGATGACGACGGCTTAGATCTTGAATTGGTGGTGAATACCACGCCATTAGAGGTGCCTCTTGCTTGGACTCTGAGCTTTCCAGCTGAGCATGTTGGCCCGCCAATGATGTTATGCATGACTGAATTTGCTTTGGGATTGATGGCTGAACAGCCAAGTGAATATCAAGCTGCTGAAAACCTCAATAGCCAATTAAGTCAGCGTTTAAGACAAATTCCGATAAAAGCCACGTTAGAAATTGGTCATCAATTAATGCCTGTGACGTCATTAGAAGGCTTGAAAGTCGGTGATATTTTACCGATGAGTTTGCATTCTCGTTGCCCAGTGACTATCGGTCGCAGACCCCTATTTTATGCCACTGTTCATAATGATGATGGACAAATGGTCGCCAAACTTACCCAGGAAGCGTTTCACCCAGAGGACTCTACCCATGCCTGAAAATATACTTTTACAAGATGATGAATTCTTACTTGATGATGATCTGTTATTAGAAGATACCCTAGCAGAGCCACAACCTGCTCCAAAGGCTAAAACCTTAAAAGAGATGTCATTTTTTCACCAGTTACCAGTGCAAGTGACATTGGAATTAGCGAGTACAGAAATGTCTTTAGGTGAGCTAACCCAAATGGGAGAAGGCGACGTTGTTGCATTGGATCGCATGGTAGGCGAACCATTGGATATTCGTGTTAATGGTGCTTTGTTAGGTCGTGGTGAAGTGGTTGAAGTGAATGGCCGATATGGTGTGAGATTGCTTGAAGTGGAAGCGATAAGCTTAACTGGAGCAAACGACTAATATGGTTCGTGTCATCCTGCTTCTGTTATGCCTATTAGCACCCAGTGCTTATGCTAATGATGGATTAACCTTATTCACTTTAGCGGACGGCGACCAGTCGCAAACCGTGAACGTCAAGTTAGAAATCTTAGCCATGATGACCTTGCTAAGTTTTTTACCTGCGATGTTGATGATGATGACAAGCTTTACTCGAATTATCATTGTGTTAGCAATTTTGAGGCAGGCGTTGGGCTTACAACAAAGTCCACCTAATAAAGTGTTAATTGGCATTGCTTTAGTCATGTCTATTTTTATTATGCGCCCCGTTGGTGATGTGATTTATGAAGATGCATTTTTACCCTATGACAAGGGTGAAATTGAATTAACAGAATTGATTGTGAGGGCAGAAGTGCCTTTACGACAATTTATGTTGGCGCAAACTCGTGAAACAGATTTAGAGCAAATGCTAAAAATTGCTAATGAGCCAGTGACATTAACCGCAGATGAAATCCCCTTCTTTGTTTTGATGCCTGCATTTGTATTGAGCGAGCTGAAAACAGCATTTCAAATTGGATTCCTACTTTATATTCCCTTTCTAGTGATTGATTTAGTGGTTGCGAGCGTCTTGATGTCGATGGGGATGATGATGCTGTCGCCATTGATTATATCTCTACCATTTAAACTCATGGTGTTCGTGTTAGTGGATGGTTGGGCAATGACTGTGGGTACGTTAACAGGCAGCTTTGGCTAGCTAGGGTAGACGATGATACATCTAGCATGGATTTTAATGACCAGTACAAATCAGATGATTGAACAGCTGAAGCGGCCACCTGCGGGAGCAATAAGATGGATGTAAACGAGCTAACGTCATTTTTTGCTGAAGCGATATTTTTAGTGGTGATGATGGTGGGCGTATTGGTCGTGCCAGGCTTGATTGTGGGACTGATTGTCGCTGTGTTCCAAGCGGCGACCCAAGTGAATGAGCAAACATTAAGCTTTTTACCTCGCTTAGTGTTAACGCTGTTGATGGTGTTATTTGCAGGTGAGTGGTTGTTGATGAAAATCAGTGACTTGTTTGAGCGGCTATTTTTCAGTATTCCCCATGTGATTGGTTAGGCGAGTAGATGAACGCATTTAGCATGGCTGAGCGGCTGAATTTTGACTGGGTAGATAGCAACTGATGTTGTCGTTAACATCGGTACAAATCAGTGCTTTTATTGGCTCATTTTGGTGGCCATTTTGTCGGTTTATGGGGGCATTTATTGTGATGCCTTTTTTAAGCAGTAACTATATTCCGGTCAAAATACGACTGCTATTTGCCATGCTGTTGAGTGCTTTGGTGGCGCCAATTTTACCCCCAGTGCCTGCCGTTGACGCTATCTCACTAGGGGCTGCGTTATTGGCCGTTGAGCAATTGCTTGTTGGCTTTATGTTGGCATTATTTTTACTGATCATGATCAGTGTAATGACCAAGATGGGCGCGATGATGTCAATGCAAATGGGCTTGGCAATGGCCATTATGAACGACCCTGCTAACGGCAACTCTAATCCTATTCTTGGTCAATGGTTTTTACTGTATGGCACATTATTATTTTTGGCGTTAGACGGTCACTTAGTTGCTATTGGCGTTATCGTTGATAGCTTTTATTTGTGGCCAATTGGCATGGGCATATTTGAGTTGCCTTTAATGGGACTGGTTGAGCGAGTCGGCTGGTTATTTGCGGCCGCATTTATGCTGGCTTTACCTGCGATTGTCGCCATGTTGATGGTTAATTTAACTTTTGGTGTGTTGAGTAAATCTGCGCCTTCATTAAACGTGTTTGCCTTAGGTTTTCCTATGTCGATGCTAATGGGGCTGCTGTGTGTGTTCTTTTCGTTTAGCGGCCTTGCCAGTCGCTATAGTGATATTTGCCTCGATGCCTTATCTAGCATGCATCAGTTTATCGGGGGCTAGTGATGAGCAATAAAGATACCGGCCAAAGTAAAACTGAACAGGCAACACCACAAAAACTCAAAAAAGCCCGCGAGCAAGGGCAAGTTCCACGCTCTAAAGACTTAGCCGCATCAGCGCTGATCATTGGTTGTGCTGTCATGCTAACGAGCAGCGCCGAGTGGATAGGCAGTGAAATGGCCGAAATTACTCGCTTCAATATGAATCTCACTAAAGAGCAGTTAAATGAGCCCAAAATGCTAGAAATGCATATGGGGGCTGCGATTGTCGGAATTCTACATCTTCTTGGGCCGTTATTTATCTTAGTGGCCGCTATCGGCATGATTGCAGGCGCATTACCTGGTGGGCCGCTATTTAGTATTAAAAATGCCTTCTTCAAATATAGCCGTATTGATCCCATTGCTGGCTTAGGGCGAATGGTGTCAATTAAATCATTGGTGGAGTTGGTTAAATCGGTCTTAAAAATCACTTTGCTAGTCAGCATCATGCTGTATTTTTTGCAGAGTAACTTGCAAGGCATTATGGCAAGTAGTCAGCTGCCAGTAGATGAAGCCGTTAAATACAGCATTGATACGATATCAACTGGGATGTTTTATTTAGGCGTCGGTCTGCTGATTATCACATTTATCGATGTGCCATATCAGTATTGGCATCATCATAACGAGCTAAAAATGTCTCATCAGGAAGTGAAAGATGAGCATAAACAGCAAGACGGTAAGCCAGAAATTAAAGCTAAAATTCGCCAAATGCAGCAAAAAATTAGCCGCTCTCGTGCTGATGTTGCTGTGCCACAAGCCGATGTATTACTGGTTAACCCTACTCATTATTCAGTTGCACTTCGTTATGACGCTGATAAAGCAGATGCGCCTTATGTTATTGCTAAAGGAGTGGACGAACTGGCGCTTTATATGCGTGATGTAGCAAAACGTAATGCGGTTGAAATTATTGAAATCCCAGCACTGGCTCGTGCGATTTATTATTCCACTAAGATTGAACAACAAATTCCAGCGGCATTGTTTGTCGCTATTGCGCATGTGCTGAGTTACGTGTTGCAAATCAAAGCAGCAAGAACAGGCAGCCAAGAGAAGCCTGAACCATTGCCGCATTTTTATATTCCTCCCCATTTACGACATGATTAAAGGAACCATTAAACCATGAATTGGTTTGCACAAGTCTTTACTGGCAATCGAAGCTACATCGGTATTCCGATAATGTTATTAGCCGTTCTGGCGATGGTCATCTTGCCATTGCCACCTTGGCTGTTGGATATTTTATTTACGTTTAACATCGTACTTGCAGTAATGGTGTTGCTAGTCAGTGTATCCATACGTCGGCCTTTAGAGTTTTCGGTATTCCCGACGATATTGCTACTCGCCACCTTAATGCGATTAACTTTGAACGTTGCCTCAACTCGTGTGGTGTTAATCGAAGGCCACAATGGTGGAGACTCGGCAGGTAAAGTCATTCAAGCATTTGGTGAAGTGGTGATTGGCGGCAACTATGTTGTAGGCGCCGTGATCTTCTTAATTCTGATGATTATCAACTTTGTGGTGATTACCAAAGGTGGTGAAAGGATATCAGAGGTTTCAGCACGTTTTACTCTGGATGCGTTGCCTGGTAAGCAAATGGCAATTGATGCTGATTTAAATGCTGGGATTTTAAGTCAAGAACAAGCCCGTGTTCGACGTCAAGAAGTTGCTCGAGAAGCAGACTTCTATGGTTCGATGGATGGTGCGTCTAAATTTGTGCGTGGTGACGCTATTGCTGGCATCTTGATCCTGCTGATTAACATTATTGGTGGTATTGCCATTGGTGTGTTTATGCATGGTATGGGCGCAGCTGATGCATTTAAGACGTTTGCCTTACTGACCATTGGTGACGGTCTTGTTGCTCAAATCCCATCATTACTATTAGCTACCGCAGCGGCGATTATTGTAACCCGTGTTTCGGATGCTGAAGAAATGCCTGAGCAGCTGCAAAAGCAACTGCTTGCAAACCCAAAAACCTTAGCAACAGCAGCATTGGTAATGCTGATTTTAGGTTTAGTGCCAGGTATGCCTGGCATGGTATTTATTTCTTTCGCTGCTTTATTGGCTTTTGCTTCTTGGAAACAAAGCCAGCATAAACCCGCCGTTGTTGAAACCAAGCTTGAAGAGCGACTGGAAAGCAATACTACAGAACCATCGCCACCAAGTTGGGATGCATTACCTTATACCGATTTGATTGAAGTACGTTTGGGATATCAGCTAGTGCATTTAGTTGAGCGGACTAAAGGCGCTGAGTTACAAAAACGCCTAACAGGGATCCGCCGCACCTTGTCTGAACAAGCGGGCTTTTTACTCGCAGAAGTGCGAGTGAGGGATAACTTATCGTTAGCGCCAAATGCTTATCAAATTAATATGATGGGTAACCCAACAGCGACAGCGGAGTTGCAAGCTGAAAAACTGATGGCGATTCAAAGTGGGCCGGTATTTGGTGATATTGATGGAATCATTACTAAAGAGCCTGCCTATAACATGGACGCGATTTGGATTGACCAAGATGCTAAAGCGAGAGCATTAAACTTAGGTTATTCGGTGGTGGACAATGCCACTGTGATAGCGACACACGTCAGTAAGCTGATCCGTGAAAACTTGCCTGACATGTTACAACACGATGATGTGCTGGCACTCAGTGATCGCTTGGCAAAGCAATCACCCAAGTTAGCGGAAGCGCTTAACGGTGCGTTAAGTCCAATTGTGCAGTTAAAAGTGTACCGGTTATTACTGAAAGAGCAGGTGTCATTAAAAGATATCCGCACAATTGCAACCACACTACTTGATTGCAGTGAAAACAGTAAAGATCCAGTGCTGTTAGCTGCAGATGTGCGTTGTGCTTTAAGAAATAACATAGTGCATAGTATTGCTGGCGCAGAACCCAAATTGAATGTACTGACATTAGCGCCAGAGCTTGAGCAAACCTTAATGAACGCTTTAACCCAATCGCAGCAGCAAGGTCAGGTCGCGCTGGATAGCTTCCCTGTTGATCCAACGTTACTGGCTCAGTTGCAACAAGGCATGCCGCAAATCTTAGCTGATGCTAAAGAGCAAGGACATAGTCCACTGTTGTTGGTTGCACCACAGCTTAGGCCGATACTGGCCCGCTATGCTTTAGCATTTGCAAGAGGCTTACATGTATTGTCGTACAATGAAATACCTGAGAGCCGAGAGCTTATGGTGGCAGGTCAGCTTGGTTAATACCTTTGTCTGAAACTTGTGTAATAAAAAGGCCGAAGCGTTTTGCGCTTTGGCCTTTTTTGAATGTTAATCTTGTGACAAACACCAATAAAGCTAATCGCTACGCTGTGATGAATAAAAGCGGTGATGACGATAAAAGTGGTGCAGAGTATTAAAACCTGACTTGGTTACGACCTCTGTCTTTAGCTCGATACAGGGCTTTATCTGCCAGTTTCATGCTTTGCTCAAAGCTGTGTTCAGGTTTGTGTTCGGCACAGCCAATAGAGACGGTAACGTTGACGGTTTTCTTTTTTACAGGGGCTTTATTACGCTGTTTTTTTGAGCTGTTCTTTCTATTTTCATCTCTCAGCACAATGTCATAATCTTCAATACTTTGCCTCACATCATCAAGATGAGAGTAAACTTGTTCTATGTCTTTGCGGGGAAATACAATCGTGAACTCTTCGCCGCCATAACGGAAGGTTTTGCCGCCACCAGTGACTTTGGATAACTTTACCGCCACTAATTTCAATACATCATCACCAACATCGTGCCCATAGGTGTCATTAAAGCTTTTGAAGTGATCGATATCGACCATAGCAACCGTGTACTTTCTGCCTAAAGCTAGGCTTAAATTAAACAAGGCTCGACGTGACGGTAGTCCCGTGAGTTCATCCCGATAAGCTAAAAAGTAAGAGTCGAACAGGACTGTGATTAAAAAGCTAATCGCAATACAGCTAAATAGTACAGATAACGGCAGGTTAGTCGGTACCAAAAAGTAGCCCAGCCATAGCAGCAAACAAATACCAAGGCTGGTTTGTGCTAAGTTGCTTTTCCAACTGAGCTTACACAGTAAGATGATTGCCAGTGGATAAATAGGGAGCAGATACAAGGGGGACTGCTCGATTGTTAACCCAATACTTTGCTGAAATTGACTAATCGTTGCCGAGTATTGGCCAGTGAGATACACCCAGCAATAGGCGATTAAACCACAAAGAACAATGCCACCGATACGATAAAAACTGTGCACACTGATGACGCCGCGATCTTTAATAAAACAAAATAGCGTGATCACCAAGGTACCAAAAAGCGGTAAAAATTGATGAATGATAGGCGATAAAAACAGACGGTTACTTTGCAATGCGTAAAAGGTGAGTAACATCAAACCTATATAAAACAGTCGACTACGATTAAATTGCAAACAAATTAATGAAGATGCCGCCAATAACCAATAAGGTGCAAAATGTAGGGTATCTTGCCAATCAATCCAATGAGTTTGAAAGTGTTCTAATAAGCCTAATGATAGAAAAGTGATAATAATCGGCAGTATAAAAAAGCGCATGGTATGCATTAGGCTGCTCATTGAATCCACCATAGTAAACTAATAAAAGTAAGCATTAAAAAGTTAGCAATTAATATAAGACGTTACGGGTTAAATGTATGTAGCGAGTAGACTTCCATATTGATGCAGCTTGCGATGCTGTTGCCATTTATACCTGTTACCATTTTAGGCTTATTACCGTTTAGACATGGTGCGTTTATATAAAAACTGCTACTAACAGAGCGACCTTGAATGCGGCAAACTGAAATATAAATCAAATCGGTTTAAGTTAACATCTTCTTACCCGATAACTGTGGGCTAGGCGAAAGGGCGGCTAGGCTCAATAAAAATGGCGCCGAAGGTAGAGGTCTTCAAGCGCCATTTTATGCTTCATGATATCAATGGTGGCAGTTAGCCTTTTTCCATTGCCTCAATAAACTTATTTGATTCAGCAATTGATTTATTCATTTCTGAAATCAAGCTAGAAATGTCAGACTGTAAGCTATTAAACTCGCCTTTAATTGCGCCAATGGCTTGGGCATTAAGGTTATGCTTTAAGTACAGCATGTTGTCTTTCATCGCGGTTAAAATCGGAGGCATTTTGGCTTCTGCACGGCGCATGCCTTTGACTAATGAATTATACGAACGCTCAGTTTCGTTTAACTTATTAGTGCTATTACGACGAAGGCTTGCTTTACTGATTTCTTGAATTTCAGCTTCCCACTCTTCGAATAAGGCTTCGGCCACATCTTCAACTTTATCAATGCGGCTACCAACTTCATCGGCTGCTGATTGAGCTGATTCATATTCATCTTTAGCTTTGTTATAGGCGTCTTCTAAATCGCCGCCATCGAAAGCGAGTAGTGCTTGCATCTCTTCGAGAGCGGAACTGAATTGTTCTTGTGCTTCTTCTTGAGACTCTTTTGCTTCTTGAACGCGATCCACCATGATGTCACGCTTGTGATAGCCAACTTTTTCCATTGCACCGTAATAGGCGCTTTGGCAGCCACTTAGTAACAAGCTTGCGCTAAGGAAGGCAAGTGATATCCATTTCTTCATCTTATGCTCTCTTAAATGTTGTCGTTAAATTAATCTGCTTTAAACATGGCAGCATCAATGATGCTCCAAAGATGAAACACCGCTCCAATGATGGCGGGAATAATAAGTACCCAGAAGAAATAACACACTGCAGTGATCACGAAGAATAAAATTGCAGCAATGATACGGCCTTGAACGAGTTGCCCTAAGCCTGGGAAGAAAACACTGGCAATGGCGGCGATGACATTGCCAGCTGAACCTTGTTGAGACATTAAAAAACTCCCTTGGAGTGTAACTATCGTGTTATAACATTGTACGAAGTTAACTCGGTAATTGAAAATAAATAATCAGAGAAAATTGTGACAAATAAGATAGATGTAGCGTATTTAAAAAATATTAATCTCAGTATTTGGAAATTTATCGTCCATGTAAAGCGACGTGTGGTTGAAGATCAAATTAACGTTAAAGCAGGTCATTTAACTTATGTCACCTTATTGTCGTTAGTTCCAATGGTTGCTGTGACCATGTCGATGCTGTCTGCTTTTCCTGTATTTCAGGGGATCCGCGGCAAGATTGAAAGTTTTATTTATGACAATTTTTTACCTGCAGCGGGTGACACAGTACAAATTTATATCAATGAATTTGTTGAAAATGCTTCGAAAGGCACGTTTGTCGGTGTCATTGCGTTAGTGGTCGTAGCGTTAATGTTGATTTCTGCCATTGATAAAGCATTAAACAATATTTGGCGTACCACAGAGACCCGCTCTTATGTGGTGTCTTTTTCGATGTATTGGATGGTACTGACCTTAGGTCCAGTGTTAATTGGGGCAAGTTTAGTGGCAACCTCATATGTCGTGTCACTTAAAGTATTTGAAATGGCAGAAATTTCAGGGCTGATGACTTGGCTGGTTGAGCGTTTACCAATGTTGTTTTCTGTAGCATCAATCTTACTTTTATATATGGTTGTTCCTAATAGAAAAGTTCGATTTTTACATGCGCTACTCGGGGCTATCGTTGCGGCAATGCTGTTTGAAGCAGGTAAGAAAGGGTTCGCGTTTTATGTGACTCAATTTCCGAGTTATGAGGCCATTTATGGGGCTCTGGCGACGATTCCTATCTTATTCGTTTGGGTCTATGTGTCTTGGATGATCGTGTTACTTGGCGCTGAAATTACCGCTGCAATGCCAGAATATTTACAAATAGAGATGTTGGCTGACAGCACTTCGGAAAATAGTGAGGTGCAAGCCAGTGATGACAGCAATGGTATCGCTGCAAGTGAGCAAGAAAAGAGTAATCAAGCAGCGTCTACTTTTAACACTCAGGCATCTAATAAAACGTGATTGCTAAGAGTCTAATAAAGCGTATATCAGCAAAATATTAAGTAATTTTGTTGGGCTTCTGTCATTATCATGGGCAAGTGGCCTGACTTTTTCGCTCCAATTTGGGGTAATTATAAATGTCATTCAATAGCAGAAGTCACAATGAAAGCCTACTGCTATGGCAGTAGTGCAGTCTGTATTCTATAAGGAAAGCAAATGAAAAAATTGATTTTAGCGGCATGTGTATTAGGTTTATCGGCTTGTGCAACAACAGATAATAACACTTCAGAAAGTGTTGTATCTGCTGCCCCTGCCAGCATTGACATGACAGGAATGACGGACCAACAAGCTGCTGATGCGCTTTATAACGCATTGATTAAGTCTAGTTATTTAGCGACTAAACTTAGCCCTACCAGTGTGGCTGTGCAATTTGGCGATAATCAATTTGTATTGCAACCAAGTATGAGTGAAAAGGGGATAGACCGCATTTTAACGAACCGTTTATTTGCCGTTCACCCGCAATTACATGGCAGTAAAGAACTGTTGGTTTTGATTGGTTCATTAAATCAAAAGCTTAATTTTGCAAAGTTTGTTGTTCGTGAAAATGGCGGTGTGATTCAGGTTCAAGGTGCTGCGACATTTGTTGATTCTATTCAAGTTGAAGAATTACGTCGCTTTATGTTGTGGACCGATGAAGGTTTAAAGCAAGTGGGTAAATCTTTACCTAAAGGTTCTGAGCACTTGATCAAACCTATTCCTGTGATTAAGCCTGACACGGGCGCATAATCTTGTAGAATATCGGCTTTCTCAGGTCGATTAATAGGAAGTAACTTTGATTGGGTTAATTCAACGGGTGGCACATGCCAGTGTCACCGTTCATCGTGATGATGATAAGCATGTCACAGGTAGCATCAATAAAGGTTTATTAGTGCTACTTGGTGTTGAAAAAGATGATGACTTGGAAAAAATGCGTAAGTTGGCTAAAAAAGTGATGGCTTACCGTGTTTTTGGTGATGAAAATGGCAAGATGAACCTCAACCTGCAACAGGTAGGTGGCGAATTGTTAGTCGTGTCTCAATTCACCTTGGCAGCAGATACTGGCCGCGGGTTACGTCCTAGCTTTTCTTCTGCTGCAACCCCTGAACAAGCTAATGAGTTGTATGAAGCTTTTGTTGCCTATTGCCAAGAGCAAGGCGTGGTGACGCAAACTGGTGAGTTTGGTGCAGATATGAAAGTTGAATTGCTCAATGATGGTCCAGTTACCTTTAATCTTCAGGTATAACGGAAAGGCATCATGAATACTGGCTCATCCAGGATAGCGGTTTTACTTAATGAGTTAACACAGACGTGGCATCAAACCATTCCTGTGAGTCAGTTTATGCAAGTTACTCCGCTCAGTTTTGACAATCAATGCTTTACTGTTACAGCGCCACTTTCTCCCAATATTAACCTTCATCAAACTATGTTTGCTGGCAGTATTTATACCTTAATGACCCTAACGGGGTGGGGAATGTTGTGGTTACAACAACGCTTGGCTGGAGTAGAAGGTAATATTGTTTTAGCCGATGCAAACATTCGATATTTGGCTCCTGTAACCGAAGCGCCAATAGTGACAGTTATTTGGCCAGAATCGCTGACTGATAAATCAGCTTCTTCTGAGACGGGGTTACCCGATATGAGTGTCTTCGAAGCAATTAATAATGGTAAAAAAGCGAAGGTTAAGCTTGAGGTGCAATTACATTGCGCAGGTAAGCTCTGCGCTACGTTTAGTGGCTTATATTTTAGTTACTAATTCTTAGAGAATCGTTAGGTATTATTCAAGGACACAACCATGTCGTATAGGCCTAGCTGAGGGTATCCTTCACTAGATTACTGACTTAAAGATTCGCAGCACAGTAAGTCCTTCATTGCTCCACCATTTACTGCACAATTGAACCCTTTAGACTCGAATATATCGCAACCCTTTTGCGCTCTTATCCCGGCGCCACAATATACGACAAATTGCTGCTCTACATGATGGGCATCAAGCCAAACCGGTAATTCAGTTAACGGCACGTTTATGGCTTGTGGTAAATGGCCACTCGCAAATTCATCAGGGTTTCGTACATCAATTAGCATTGCACCATGCTTAATTAACTCCCAACAGGTTGCAGTGGCTTGTGCCCCTGTCAGCTTGGTATTTACCGAAATCGAAGTTGTGCTTGCCGTGACCATTAGAACCTCACTTTGAATTGCATTAGATTTTATTCAATAAGATTATTCTAATGCATTGTAAAGATCAAGGTTGTTAATAACAAGAGCATGAAGTGGTCATGCTCTATAACTAATGTTGATGACAAATTGTTTATGACTTACCGCTTATTGCTTAGGGATTAACGCCCATGCATCACTAATCAATGGGCTTAATAAAACTTCGCTAAATATTTAGTGGCGTATTTGCGTAGTTTTTTCTGTTTTGCATTTTGTGCGACGGCTTCCACATCAGCTTTAAAGTCTTCATTACCTGAGGTCGCTAGCGCGCGTGTTATCCAAGCGTAAGTATCTATGGCTAGCTTATTGTCGTCGATTAAACGCATAGGGCTAAGTTGTGCAGCCAGTTGTTGCAGCATGTAATTATCAAATAATCGCTCATTTGCGATACGTTTTGCCGTCGTTCTCATCAGCTCAAGGTTGTCACTACGTAGTGCTGCGGCATATACATTAGCTCGATGTGATTGCTCGGGCTTGTATTGACTTTTGTCTTGTAAAATCGGGTTCCACTGCTCGAATTTTGATAAGTCAGCTAGTGCACGTTTGGCGTATTTACGGATTTTCTTATGAGCATCGCCTTGTGCCAGTTGGTTTAGGTATTCACGAAATTGAGGATCGCCAGAATAGCCAAGCCCCTTTATTAACCAGGCAATATTATCAATGACATGCTTATCTTTGGCCGATGGTAATAAGGTATCTATCTTGGTTTTAATCGATTGGTAGGTACTGGGATCATTCAAACCAACGAAGAAAATAGACTCAATGGCTTGCTCTTGTTTATAGGTATCATCACCTGCAAATATCTGTTGGTATTCTTCCTTTGTATAAGTATCAGCCTGAGCGATTGGACTGAGTAAACTGAAGCTGGCAATTAGGGCTATTGGCAATAAGCACATTGGTTTCATGACATATCCTTATGACTGGAAGTTAATGGTGAACGCATTGATTTATTTAGTAAGATTCTAATTTCTTCTAATTTTATTTGTCTGCAAAGTTGTACTTAATCGTTTTTTCATTAAGCTGTATTGATTGTTCAGTTTAACATCATTAAGAAGTCTATGTCCTTAAGCGAAGATTCAAGAAAAGCATTAAAAACGATAAACGCTTTGATTCTAGATAAGCGTTTTTCAAAGGCAGATGAGTTGCTTCAACCTTTGGTTGATTTAGCTATCGAAGAAGCGTTATTGATGAAGGCTGACTTGTTGTTACAGCAATCGCCACAAATAGGCTTAAAGTACCTTTTTGAACTGTGCAAAGGGAATATTGCTGGTGCTAATTTTAAAGCCGCTTTTATATTGTATTTTCACCCTGAGGTGGGAGTGGACTTCCGACCATATCTGTTTAGTGCCTTCAAACAAGGCGATCACGCGGCAATTATTGCTGCTGCAAATTTGTATTTACAACAGGGCGTTGTTGCTAAAGCTAGTCAGATTTTAACGAAGAATCGTCATATTTCAGAGGTGAATCAGTTAACTGAGTCACTTGGTTTAATTTCTGACAATGAAGAAGCGTTATTAGACTTTAATGATATCCGTAGGGCTGACCTTTCTAAGTTAACGTATGAATCGGTAGCGCCTGAGATTAACTTATTTTATGTTGATGATTTCTTAACTGACTTTGAGTGTTTGTGGCTAAAAAACTGCGCACTGTGCGAGCTTAAGCGCTCTATGGTTGTTGATGGCGAGAGTGGCTCAAATATTGTGAGTAATGTTAGAACAGGCTCTGTGGCTCAACTAGCGCCTATTGCTAATGATTGGGTGCTACTTAACATTGAGATGAAAATCGCTGCTTATTTCAACATCCCTATCGAAAACGGTGAGTTAAGTAATGTTCTTAAATATGAGGTTGGGGAAGAATATAAGCCACATTATGATTTTTTCACCCAAACGATAAAGGCAGCGAACAAGCTTTAAAAGATGGCGGTCAACGATTCAAAACCGTTTTAATTTACCTTAATGATGTTGAGCAAGGGGGAGATACGCACTTTCCAAGGTTATCGAAATCGGTGCGAGCAAAACAAAAACGGTTGGTTGTGTTTAATAATACCGACAATAGTTATGGGCCTTTACCCTTATCTTTACACCAAGGAATGCCTGTCATAAAAGGTGAGAAATGGCTTTACTCAAAATGGTTAAGAGTAAAGCCGACGTCCTACCTAAAATGTTTACAACAATTACATGTACGTTAGGTAAGCGTCTTATCCCTGCCAACGTTTAAAAATAAGCGAAGTATTAATCCCGCCAAAGGCGAAGTTATTACTCATGACATAGTCAGTGCTGATAGAGCGAATTTCGCCTTGAATGTAATCTAACGGTGCACACTCAGGGTCAACTTCATCAAGGTTTAAGCTGGGTGCAAACCAATTTGCATTCATCATTTCTATACTGACCCAAGCTTCGAGTGCGCCGCATGCACCTAAGGTGTGCCCTGTATAGCTTTTCAATGATGATATAGGGGTATGTGAACCAAATACTGCGTAAGTTGCTTGTGATTCTGCAATATCGCCTCGATCAGTTGCTGTGCCATGGGCATTGATATAACCCACTTGCTCTGGTGCGATTGCAGCATCCTTTATAGCCAATCGAATCGCCACTTCCATTGTTTCTGCATTGGGTTGAGTGATATGCAACCCGTCTGAATTAGTGCCAAACCCAACGAGCTCCGCGTAAATTTTAGCGCCACGGGCTACAGCGTGTTCAAGCTGCTCAAGCACTAAGGTGCAAGCGCCTTCTCCAATAACTAAACCGTCGCGCTGACGATCAAATGGTCTTGGTGTCGTTGTTGGTGAGTCATTTTTCGTGCTGGTGGCAAATAAAGTATCAAATACTACAGCTTCTGTTGGGCAAAGTTCTTCACCGCCACCTGCAAGCATCAGTTTTTGCTGTCCAAACTTAATGGCTTCATAGGCGTAGCCAATTGCTTGGCTTCCTGAAGTGCAAGCGCTGCTTGTGGTATGCACTCGGCCTTTTAGGCCGAAAAATACGCCGACATTGACTGCGGTAGTATGTGCCATCATACGAATATAACTGGTGGCATTGATGCCGGACATATCGCCATGTTTCAGCATGTCACCAAAACCAATAATGGGGTCTGTACTGCCAGTTGATGAGCCGTAAGCGATGCCCATATCTCCTGATGACACAATCGGATCGTCGAGTAAGCCTGCATCTTCTAATGCAATTTCACTGGCACGCGTTGCCATGATTGAGACACGTCCCATGGAACGGGTTTTTTTCCGAGAGTAATGCTTGGGTTGCTCGAAATCGGTTATTGGCGCGGCAAGACGAGTATTGAGATTAGGGTATTTATCCCACTCAGTCATCGTGACCACACAGTTGTATTTATCTTGTAGCCGTTTAGCGATAGTTGGCCAGTCTTGGCCCAATGCTGAAATACCGCCAATACCTGTGATAACAACTCTATGGCTCATATCATGCCTCCATTGACCGAAATCACTTGGCGAGTAATGTAGGCTGCATCTTCAGACATTAAGAAATTGGCGAGCCCGGCGATTTCATTCACTTTACCCATACGGCGCATCGGTACGATTTGATTAACCATGTCCTTAGGGAAGTCGCTAACCATGTCGGTTTCAATTAACCCTGGTGCGATACAGTTGACGGTAATTTTGCGTTTGGCAAGCTCCAAAGACAGTGCTTTTGTCGCTCCGATAAGTCCAGCTTTTGAGGCGCTGTAATTCACTTGACCTCGATTACCAGCGATGCCAGAAACAGATGCCATAGTGATGATTCTACCGCCTTTACGTGCTTGGATCATTGGCATAATGGTTGGCTGAATGACATTATAAAATCCATCCAGGTTGGTGTGAATAACACTGTCCCATTCATCTTCTGTCATTGCCGGGAAAGCTGTATCTTTGGTGATTCCTGCATTTAAAATCACGCCGTAATAAGCGCCATGTTGTTCAATATCAGCTTCAATTTGCAGCTTCGCAGCCTGTCGGTCTGCTACATCAAATTGAATTAAACTGGCTTCGACACCCAAGGCTTGGATTTCTGATTGAGTTTGCTGTGCCGCTGCAGTGTTACTGTGAAAATGGATGGCAATATTAAAGCCTTGCGCTGCAAGTTTGAGCGCGATGGCTTTACCTATACCACGACTTGAACCTGTCACTAGGACTCTATTTGTTGTTGTCATTGTTTCTCCGTAGGGACTGCAGGTTTACATTAATCGTTGTGTTCATAGTACGCTCGTCACTGATATCGAGCCTAAGTCGATAAGGTTTCATTGATATAAGCTTGGGTATCTTGAGGCTGAAATACATTAACATTGGCTGAGGCAATGATTTCATTATCAAGAGTAATTTGACAATCGAACACCGCAAGTCCTGACGCTTCTTGATATAAACGAGTCACATCAACTTGATATGTGTTATTGAGCAGATACGTTGGCTGCATCATGCTCAGTTTACGGGTGCCCAATAAAAAGCCGACTCGAATTTTATCTTCAATAAGGTGCGCTTCTACGCCTGCTAATGCGGCAATACTTTGCGCCATGTATTCGATACCAACATAGTTAGGGACGCCATTCAATTGTTGACTGAAATAAGCGCTTTGCTCAGTGATCTCAACTTCAGTGGTGAGGCTATCAGGTTGATGTTTAATAATGCGTGTCACTAATATCATCGGTGCTTTATGAGGCACAAAGGCTGATATATCTTGCGATAGCAATGTTTCAGGAGCGATTTGCTTGGTCTGTTGCTCAGTCATTTTAATGCTCCGCTTTTGCAAAAATAACACTGGCATTACTACCGCCAAAGGCAAACGAGTTACTCATGATGAATGTGAGCTCGGCTGATTGTCCTGGAGTAACGAATGGCAATATCGGGTTATTCATGTCTTGTTGCTGATCCCATACGTGCGGCGGTAATTGTTGCTGCTGATTAGCGTCACTGAGCAATAAGTAACAAAAAGCCGCCTCAATGGCGCCAGCAGCGCCCAAACAATGTCCAACTAAGGGTTTTGTCGAGCTACATAAAGGGATGCTTGCCGCTTCGTTGTTATTGCTTGAATTAAAAACTTGCTGCATGGCTAAGGATTCCATCGCATCATTTTTAGGCGTTGCTGTACCATGCAAGTTAACGTAAGAAATTTGTGCAGAAGTGATACTGGCATCGGCAAGTGCTGCCTGCATTGCGCTAATTGCACCTAAGCCTTGAGGGTGGGGCGCTGAAATATGGTGAGCGTCTGATGACTCGCCAATGCCCGCTAAATAGACCTGAGATTTCGAGCGTGATTGCGCATCCTCCTGAGCTTTTTTCAGCACAAATAAGGCGGCACCTTCACCTATATTAATTCCATCACGGTGTTGGCTAAAGGGATTACATAAGCCTTTAGACACTGACTCTAAGGCATTGAAGCCGTTTAACGTTAATTGACATAAACTATCCACACCGCCAACAATAACAACGTCACATAAGTCAGCTAAAAGTAATCTCTTAGCACTAGCGAATACTTTGGCACTCGATGAACATGCCGTAGAAACTGTGTAACAAGGGCCGCTTAATTGATATAGCTGACGCAAAAAGTCGCTCGTGCTGCCAAGCTCTTGTTGGGCATAATGATAGCTAGGTGGAAATTCACCATGTTGTTGATGATAGGCAAGGGCTGCCTCGCCTTTCGAGATGCCTGATGTGCTGGTGCCTAGCACCACTGCCACTCTATCTGCACCGTATTGCTTTTTAGCGTGCTCGATATCGGCTGTTATTGAGGCTGCGGCTGTGTAAAGCAATTGATTATTACGACAATCAAATTGCGTCAATTCAGCAGGAATGTCCAAAAGGTTAGTATTATTAATGGCGCCGACTCGTGTGCTTGCATTAAACAGCAAGTCATCACGCAGCACCATGGCGTCAGTGCTTGCTGATAGCAAGTTTTGCAGCACGTCTTCACTGCTATTGCCTAGTGGCGTACAAAGCCCGATTTGTGTAATTGCTATGGCACAGCTCATAGTTAATGTTTCATCTCAAATTCAGTGATGTTAGAAAAGCCAGATAGCACTTTGCTGGCTCAACATTTTTGCATTATAGCAATGGCGTAATCACTAGGGTGATATTCGCGGCTGGAAAATGTAAGCTCACATTGGATTTCCAAGGGTTATCATCGGAGTAATCAATTGTAATCGCGTGTTTTTCATTCACCATTAACGCACTGCATCGTGGTTGTTGGCAATCAAAGTCAATCATTTCACCTTGATTAAAATAGCCATTGACCTGCTCATGAGGCCAATATATCAGCTGCATAATTGCCATTAAATACTCAGCTTTAAAATCTTCACCCATTAACACGTTCTGTTGGCTTAACACTTCATCGCCGTTATAGGTGACCGTAAATAATGGTTGTCCAATTGGAGCAAGGCCGACTAAGGCCATTTCTGAGGCGTCTAATGCAAGTTCTGTGAGTAGTTCGTGATGCTTTTCACCATGGGTAAAGCTAATCTTCTGAGTTAACACTTGCTCGCTATTGGAACTACTTTGTAACAAAGGTGCCAAGCAATAATTCACTTCTGGCGTCAGCTTTACGCAAGTTTGTCGCTGTAGCTGGTGGCTACAGCCTGTGGTTAACATGACGAGTAGTATTCCTATGACTGGCATTAATTGACGCATGATTAACTCGCTATCGTTTGTTCACGGCACAAATCAACAATCATATTGAGTCGGCGCTCTGAATCTTTAACAAAAGGGTTGTTCGTATCCCAAGCGTAGCCTGCGAGGATGGAACAAATCATTTGTTTAATGGTTTGATTAGGATCGTCGTAAAAAATCACATCTTGGAAGCGTCCGTCATACCAAGCTTGAACATAAGTTCTAAAGGTATTTACGCCAAGCATTAAGGGCTTGGCATAATCTTGCTCCCAATCAACTTGTTCGCCATCGAGCTGTTTCACTAATGTCGTTGCAGCCATTTGTGCTGACTGCATGGCAATGGTGACACCGGATGAAAATACCGGATCTAAAAACTCACCAGCATTACCTAATAGTGCAAATTGAGGCGTGGCTAACGTTGACACATTGGCTGAATAACCTTTTAACGTCGCACATTCTTGCACGACCTTGGCTTGGTTTAATAACGCTTTTAAACCAGGCTCTTCGTTAATCAGTTGCCATAATTGCTGCTCTAAATCACCTTGGTGATGTTCAATTAAGTGAGGCTCTGCGACCACCCCAATTGAGCAGCGGCCATTACTGAACGGAATAAGCCAATACCAAATATCTTTTTGTGTTGGATGGACGCTGATGAGAATTTTTTCTCTGTCAAAATTTGCATCAGTAATATTATCGTCAATATGAGTGAATATTGCACTGCGTGAAGGCAGGCTAGATGCTTGCTCAAGATCTAATAACCTTGGAAGCACTCGACCAAAACCGCTGGCATCAAGTACATATTGTGCCGTAATTTGATAACTGTTTGCTTGCTCATCGGTCACCGTTAGCACTGGTGAGGCATGTTGGTTTTCGCCTAAGTCGATAGCATTAACACTATGGCCATAGCGAATCTCTACCCCTTGCGATACCGCTGTATCTGCCAATATCTTATCAAACTGGCCTCGTTGTACCTGAAAGGTGGTGCCAGGACCGGGAGTAAATTTTTCAGTAAAATTAAAAGTCGTGTACTGATTATTTCGGCGAAATGCTGCGCCATTTTTAAATTGAAATCCCGCCGCTTCAACCGCTGGCAACATGCCGGCTTGTTCAATAAATTGCATGCAGCAAGGTAATAAACTTTCTCCAATAGAGAATCGAGGGAAGTGCTGCTTTTCTACAACCAATACGCGTTTTCCTTGCTGGTGTAATAAGCTAGCCGCTACTGCGCCAGAAGGGCCTGCGCCTATAATCACTACATCGACGTGCAGATGTTGAGTGTTTTCATCCATGCTAGTGCCGAATGGGTTACTTTCCATATTGGGTAACTTCTCTTGTTATGAAACTGATAAGTGGTGCGAGTAAAAAGGTAAACCCGATCCCAAACAACAATGTTAAGCCAAAATAATGTATCGCATTGGTTTGACTTAGAGCTAACAATCCAAAAGCGAGCAATGTTGAGCAAGCCGACATAAAGACTGCCATCATCACTCCATTAGCCCCTGCCTTCTTATGCGGTTTTACCGAAGCAAAAAATAAACTGTAATCAATTCCAATACCGAGCACTAAAATTAATGCCAACGCGTGGAACAAACTTAATGGCGAACCGACAATTCCCAAACTGGCTAAGGTCAGTAGAATGGAACTGACTGGAACCAGCACAATCGCTGCCGCCAATTTAAGACCAAATCTTACACTAAAGATAACAATAGCGATGGCGCAAACCAGGGCCAGCAATTGCAATGTAATGAGCCGAAACTGGCTCATTAATTGAGAAATTTCACCGACTTTATCTACTACAGTAATAGATAATTGGCTGTCATTAACTCGTTGTGTTAACGCTGTTAAATCATTAATCCCGCCGAGTAAGATAATACTGCCATATTGCTGGCTTTGAGAGTGTTCTGATGGTGCTAACCATAATGCCGCTAAATCATCACCTGCAATGTTAAGCACTGCGTTTGGTTCGATGAATTGGCTGCTTGCTTGCTCAAGCTGCTTGAGCAGCGCTGGTTTAATGGATTCATCGATTCCAAGGCCTGCAGTAATGTCATCTAAGTGCTGCAGGTAGAGTGCCTGATATGCTTGATAGTTTTGCTGCTGTTGCAACTTGCTAGGTAAATAGGGACTTAGGCTAACAAAGCTTTGTATCTCGTTTGCCTCTAGTGCTTGGGATAATAGTGATTGAGTCTGTTCAAGCTGAGATAATAAACCTTGTTCGCTATCAGCGCTGGCGAGAATAAACTGATTGTCAGTGCCACCACTCAGTATTTGCCTCAGCTGGTTTTCGGCTTGGACAATGCGATCAGGGCTTTGCTGTAAGTTACGAATATCATCATCGCTACTGAGTTGGGTAAAACCTAAGCCGATAAATAGAGGCATGCCAACTATCATCACTATCGCTGTTTTGGATAGCTTGCGATCAGTGGGGCTGATGATGATTGTATTTAACCAATTTAGGTAACGACTTGCCCATGATAATGCCTTAGTTGCGTTAGGTAAGCGATGATTGGCTAATAAAGGATAGGCAAACACTAGGGTTAAATAAGCACCAAACAGACCTGCAGCGCAAAAGATTGCGACTTGCTGCATGCCGGGAAAAGGGGTTAAACCAATCGCGATAAATGCGATGCTGCTGGTCACTAATGCCAGTGTTAATGCTGGCAATATTCGTTGAATGACTTGAGTGGCCGATTGGTTTTTTAACGCCATTTTTTCACAGTAAAAATGGAAGCTATAGTCGATTGCCACACCAATTAAGCTAGTACCGAATACCAGCGTCAGTAAGTGCATTTCGCCAAATAGGGCGAGTGTGGCCACTGTGGCAAATAAAAAGCCGCTAGAAAGGGTCACAACGGCTAGTGATAGCGGCATAACACTTCTAAAAGCGAACCATACTAACAGCATCACGCCAATTAAGGAGATGCTGCCAATGGTCGAAATCTCAAATTTGGCGGTTTCAGTTGCTGCTTGGGCATGAAATAAGGTGCCAGCTTGGATCGTGTTTATCTGAGGATATTGACGGCTTATCTCCGCTAAGCTGTCGGTTAGCACTCGGCTTTGATCTGCTTGCCCTTGAGGACTAAAAGCGCTTTGTACTCCTTTGGCAATCACAATAGCAACGGGTTGAGATTGGCTAGAACCAAGCAGTATTCCTTGTTCAGTGGAAAGCGAGTTGATTGGCGCGAGTGCCAGTAAATTATCAGGAAAAAGCAGTAGTGGGTCTTGCGTTAACAATGCGCTACTGGCAAAACCAAAACCGCTATATAGCTGTTGCTGCGCGGCAGTGAGCAGTCCTTGCCATTGAGGAGGCAATGGCTTGGGTGTGCTCGACGTTAATAAGGGCGAGCCTTGTGCTGTGATGCCAACTGTCGATCGTTGTTTTTCTGTCAGTAACATAAACCGCTTTGAGAAGTAGTATTTGCTCAAGGCTTGCATGGTATGACTATCGCCACTACGAACATCAGTAAAGACGCTTGGCTCTTGTTTTAGCTGGTTAATCAGCAGGGTTGCCGCATTAACCGCTTCAGCTTTGTTATCGGCAATTAGGCCGATATAAACTTGATCGGCTAAGCGTTTTTCTACACGGTTTAATGCCGTTTGGGTCAGTGGCGCTTCTGATATTTTAGGCAGCATCGCCAAAATATTACTTTGAATCGTCGCACCGGCTTGCCATAAATTTATCCCATATCCACTGACGACTATGATGAGTAAACACCAAACGATAAAGCGTGATAATGCGTGTTGTGGTGAGTTAAACCAGCTGGAAAGGCGTGACATTATTGACCCTCTGCCACGGATGGAGTGGGTTTAAGGTCAAATTGTTGTAAATCCATTTTGCTAAGGGTTGGGCTGACATGCACAAACTCGATAACGGTTTTATCTCCGCTTAATTGGTCTTTTTCGGCGATGGTTGGCTTTTCAGATAGCATGATAAGACGATGTATTTGCTGCTGTCCTTCGAGCACCATAGCCCCGATGGCTTTAGCAATTAGCGGGTCTTTGGCCACTAACCCCAGCTGCCAATATGGGTTGTGTTGGTCAATATTGGGGGCCATGTATAGATGAAAATCTTTAGCTAACTCATCAACATCCCCTGTGAGAAGACCTTGCATTAATTGCGGTAGTTGCTCTGCCATGGCTGAACTGGTTTGGTTTGCTGTTGTTTGTTGAATATTGCCAAAGCTGTCTTGTTGAAACAGGGTATTTTGCTTCAATAACAAGGTGCTTTTAAAAGGGGTTTGCTGTTGCCATAGTAAGCCAATATCTTGGCTAAACATAAACTGACCAGCACTTTTTAGTGGACGTTTTAACACCGCTAAATGGCGAGTTTGTTGAAACTGCCCCTTGGCTTGCGTCCCGAGTTGTAGTTGGCTCGCAAGATGGGTTAACTGCTCGTTGGAGGCGGTCGTATTAAAGAGAGTGACAACTTGCGCTGCGCTGAGTGCTGTTGGCTGTATTTTTTTAGGTACTGTATTAGCGGGTAGGCTTGTCTGTGTGGTGTCGCCGTCACTTTGCTCACTTGTTTGAGCTTGCTTAAGCTCAAAGCCATTCGTCTTGTCTGCGCCATTGCCATATGCGTAAGTTTGACCTACTAGCAGGAAAAATACGAGTACACAGTAAAAACAGCCTAGGGACTTCATGACGCACTCACCTTCAGTGATGATAATCGCTCACGTTCTTGAATGAGCTCATCATTGAGGCTTGATTCGTCCAGTAATGGCAGGATTCTCGCGCGAAATATATCCGGAGTAACGAAGCACAACTCTTCAGTGTTAATCTCAACGGCAGCCTGAATGGTATAGCCTTTGGTGATGCGCTGCTGAGTGTCAGCATCTTTAATTTGATAATTAATCCGTAATCGATTTTCCCATTCAACAATTGCGGCATGGACAATGAGCTTTTGATCAAAGGTGCTACTTTTTACATATTTAAGCTGGGTATCAACAATCGGCCAAGCATAGCCTGAATTCATCATTTGACGATAGTTATAGCCAAGTTCGTCAAGTAACTTACAACGGGCAACCTCGAAATAGCGTAAGTAGTTACCATGCCAAGTGATGCCCATAGAGTCGACATCATGAAAAGGCACTATCATTTCTAATTCAGTGCTAAAAATGGCTTTCATTGTTAACAGACCTCCCACTCACCGAGCTGAATCTTGCTAACAGTTTGACGCAAAACGGCTTCAAGTGGGCGATCTTCGGTTAATAATTCAAAGTCTGCACTGACTTGCTGAACGGTTTTCGCCAAAGAAGGGGTTAATGATTCTTCTGCCAACTCTTGTTGAGCAATTCGCAGGTGAATACCTTGAGTCATTGCGAGCAGTGCAGCAGCTGCGACTTGTTCAGTCAACTGTAATACTCGCATACAGTCTCGAGCTGCAATGGTGCCCATACTGACTTTGTCTTGGTTGTGGCATTCAGTTGAGCGTGAAAAAACACTGGCTG
The DNA here is from genome assembly GCF_043568515.1 of Shewanella sp. ENK2. NCBI lineage: Bacteria > Pseudomonadati > Pseudomonadota > Gammaproteobacteria > Alteromonadales > Shewanellaceae > Shewanella > Shewanella sp. ENK2. The sequence goes on from NZ_CP171406.1 coordinate 2,252,678, forward strand.
GCATTGTATTTTTAAGTGCCTCAGCAGTCCAAGCGGATACGCCAATTTGTACCGCTTTAAAGCCATGGTTAATGGATTGTCGTGCGCCAGTTGCTGCAGATAAATTAGCAGGTAACCCATTGTTGAATTTAGGATCCATGACTAAGGCCATTTGACGGTCAATTAGATCAGCTAAGTTAGCCACAGTGTTTTTCATTGAATCCATGACAAAGGCGATGTGGCCACCATAGAAATGACCACCGTGAAGAATATGCTCACCTTCACCATCGACAATCGGGTTGTCATTAGCACTGTTTAATTCAGTTTCAATAAACTGACGCATAAAAGGTAATGCATCTTGCAGTACGCCAATAATATGTGGAGCACAGCGAATCGAGTAGCGATCTTGCAGTCTGTCAGAGTTTCTTGGATGGGTATGGTGATTTAAATCTTCACGAATCCAGGTGGCAATTTGGTTTTGGCCTGGGTGAGGCTTAGCATCAAATAAAATATCATCAAAGTGGTTCGAGTTTCCTTTGAGCGTTAATGATGCCATGGCAGTGATACGACTTGATAATCGTGCCAAGTACTGAGCTCGGTCATACGCTAAACAAGCTAAAGCCGTCATAACCGCAGTGCCATTCATTAAGGCTAAGCCTTCTTTTGGTCGGAGGGTTAATGGCACAATATTTAGCTCAGCGTATACGTCTTTTGTAGCGCGACGTTGACCTTGATATGTCACTTCTCGCTCACCGACTAAAACGGCTGCTAAATAAGATAATGGGGTTAAATCACCACTTGCGCCTACCGATCCTTCTTCTGGTATTACAGGGCAAATGTCTAAATTCAGTAGTAGCTCAATTCGCTGTAATAACTCGTAAGTGACACCTGATTTACCAACAGCCAAGGAATTGAGACGACAAGCCATAATGGCACGCGACTGCATTGGCGAGAATATATCCCCTAAACCACAGCCGTGAAAACGTGATAAATGCAGCGGTAGCTCGTGGACTAAATCTAATCCGACTGTCACGGTACATGAGTCGCCATAACCGGTTGTTACCCCGTAAACCACACCTTCTTCATGTAAGAGACTATCAATAAAGCGTGCGCCTTTTTGAATGTACTCTTGGTATTGCTGGCTATCATTTAGCTTTACTGGTGCGCCTTTTGCGACACTGACAACTTGCTCTAAGCTAATAGATTGCTGACCGAAAGTGACCGTTGCCAAAGTTGCAGCTGAAGAAGTGGTTGATTGGCTCATGGTATTACTGTTCCTGCTTGAAATTGGGATTGCTTGAATGTGAGGGCGACGACAGCTCAGTCGAAGGTGTCACTTCTGTGGGGCCAGAATCTCTTTGGGAGTCTTCATCTCGGCGCCAAAAATCGTAAAAATTAAACCATTGCAATGGTTGTTGTGTCGCAAAGTGCTCAAGTCGGCGGCTATATTTTGTCGCCGCGTCAGCTAATCGCTCTGTTCGTCCTTTACGAGGCCCTTTTAAACTGTCTGACAAGTGTTCGACATGGACACGATAATGACCATGCTCTTGTAAACAAAACATAGTGTAAACCGGACAATCAAGTAGCCCAGCTAGAATAAAGGGGCCTTGTGGGAATGCAGCTTGTTGATCAATAAAGTCGTTATAAAAAACGCGACCGGCAGTATCAGATGAGGTGCGGTCTGCTGCGATAACGACTAATTCTCCAGCGGCAATTTTGTCTTGTAATAGCATCGCCGTGCTTGGTCCCAATTCATTGACTTGAATCAGATTTAAACCACTATTTGGGTTTAATTGTTTTAGCACGTTATTAAAGTTTTCTGCATGACTGGTCAGCACCATCACATTGACTTTGACTTGTTGCTGGTGGATAGAGATCGCGCGGCAAAGTTCAAGGTTACCTAAGTGAGACACCAATAATACAGCACCTTGGCCAGATGCCACTTGGTCTGCTAAAACGTGTCTGTCAGGAAAGTCTACCTGTGCCAGTTTAATACGATCGCACCATGCATCGATTCTATCCAGTGCCGCATTTCCAAAAGCAAAAAAGTGCTTCAGGCTGTCTCGCCAAGTAACAGGATCAGATAATTGTTCATGCTGCGGATGTTTACGCTTAACTCGACGTAAAAAGTCCATGGAGGCGTTTCTTGCGGTTACGCCAGTAAGGAAGAAGTAGCAAATCACAGGGTACATGATTGCTCTACAAAGCCAATGACCGCCTAAACGATAGCTGTCAGCAATGAGCTTAATTCCCCAATAACTGCCACGCTCCCCCATAGCTGACCAGTGCTTATTAGCGTTTTTTTGACAGAATTTGCGGCAAACGTTTTAGCATCCCGAAAAATAAGCCGGTATGCATTGCTGAAATACGGACATTATCTTTAATACCTTGAAAGTGACTAATGCCATCTTCAGGGTAAATCACCTTGGTAGAAATATGCTTGATTGGTACACCTTGCCAGTGCAGCTTGACCATGATTTCAATATCAAAGTCCATGCGCTCGCCTAGCGCTTGCTGTTTAAATAGCTGCTCTGTAGCAGCAAGAGGGTAAACCCTAAAACCGCACATTGAGTCTTGAATATCAAAACTCAGGGTTTCAACCCACACCCAAAAATGGGTGATATAACGGCCATATAAACGTCCTTTAGGAACTGACTCATCGTATTCGGGTTTGCCTGAAATCAACGCAAGAGGCTGTTCTGATGCAGCTTCAATCATGGCTGGAATATCATCTAAACAGTGCTGACCGTCGGCATCAATTTGCAAAGCATGGCTATAGCCATCTGCATAAGCTGCCCGCAGACCGGTGGTGACTGCTGCGCCTTTACCTCGATTAAAGGGATGCGTTAGTAAGGTTACCCAATCATACTTATCTGCTAATGATTGTAATAAATAACGCGTTTCATCATTACTACCATCGTTAACTAAATAACAAGGCAAACCTAAAGGTGCTAAAGCGATTAATGTGTCAGCAATGGCTTGTTGATGATTATAATTGGGAATAATCAGAGCCAGTTTCATGATTGGCTATCCTTATTGCATGTTGCAGAGGCCAAAGCTAATGCGATGCGGCCTGAAGCAAACCGTTTGTCACCATCACGATAACTAAAGGTTAATTTTGACTTGGCGGCATTATGGCTAATGAATAGCTCAACTTCAGTATCAGGTAACATTAATTGTTGAAACTTAAGCACTTCTAGCGTGGCAATGGTAGGCTCGTAACCAAATGCTTGGCAGCCAAGCTGAATTGCCCAATCAAGTTGGGTGACGCCAGGTAATACGGCTTGTTCTTCAAAGTGGCCTTTAAAATAATCTAACTCGGCAGACACAAAGATCCGCCAACAAATCTCATCTTCATTGCTGTGTTGCGCTAATATTTGGGGTAACGCTGATTTAATCATCATTGAATACTGCTAATAGATCGGTTTGTACACGCTTACCCTGTGCGTTAAGCGGTAATGTATCAGGATAGCGCCAGCGGCGTGGTAACGTGACTCGTTCGAACTGACTTAATAGATGCTTTTTAAGGTGATTATTGACACTTAATTTACCGGCATCATCAAGCTGCTCTAATCCTTCTTCAGATAAGCAAATTGCCGCACCTAGCATGATTCTTGGCTCGGTTAGCTGAACCACAGCAGCTTCTTTCACAAACGGATGAGTGCAGAGTAAGCTTTCCATTTGCGCTAGAGATAAACGTTTTTCTTCCACCTTTACGATGCGGTCGAGTCGGTGTAACAAGGTAAAACGGCCATCTTCAGCTAATTCAATCTTGTCATCACACTTCATCCATCCATTACTGGCAGGTAAATAGGGTGACTTGAGCATCAATGCGCCATCTTCATCATTCTCACATATCTCAACGCAGCTGAAAGGAAGCCAAGTTCTGTTTGGCTCCATTTGACGTCGATAGGCAATACCGCCAGTTTCTGTGCTGCCAAAGACCTCTATAGGGAACTGACCATAGCAGGTATGAATGTGCTGAGAGGCATCGTATGACAAAGGGCCACCTGAACTGAAAATCAGACTTGGTGCTAACTGTTGTTGTTCAAACTCTAAAGCTTCTGGCAAGCGTGATAATTGGGCAGGACTACTTATCAAGCATAAGTTCGGCATTAAGGCGATGTAGTAACTTAAGGTTTCAGGGTATTCAACGAGATCACTTAAAAACGGACGACTTGCAGCTAAAGGCCACAATATTTTGAACAACAAACCATAAATATGTTGATGTGAAACGGTAGAAATAACGCTGCACTGTGGCAGTCGAGATGCAAAGGTTTGTTCTAAAATGCTGACTTCAGCATCCAGTTGTTCAATTGACTTTGCAATGGCTTTAGGTTCGCCACTACTCCCTGATGTGAATAAAACTAACTCGCCAATTTTGCAGGTTTCAGGCCAAGATTTATTGGCAAGGCCGAGTTCTTTTTTAAGCAAGATAAATTGCTTAACTTCACTAAGAGGCTGATCTGAAATTACCCCATCAAAGGCATGGTTTAGCTCAGTTAGCGTGCCACCTTGGATATTAGCGGGCAAAACCACTTGCTTACCTGCAAGCAAGGCTGCACACATGCCTGCAGCAAATAAATCACTGGTTTCAGCTGCGAGTAACCAACGTTTGATTGGGCTGGCATTAAGTTGTTCAAATAGATGGGCAACATGGGCTGTAAACAGTGAACCCGTCACAATGTCATGATGATTGAAACTAATTAATTGTTGCGTTTTAGGGCCATTATGTAGCCAGTTTATCAGCAAGTTATTCATGTTTTTTCAACCAAAATTTGCGATATAACCATTCTCCACCGAGTAATAAACCCATGAGGATATAGGCAATGAATCCATTATAAAGCGTCCACCATTCAAGCGAGGCAAACTGTGCAGTGTAGAGCGCGAAACTGCCATTGATGATAAATAATCCACACCATAGACGGGTGACATTATTTAAATAACCAATGGCCGAATCAGGTAAATCTGGTTCTTTTAATCTGGCCAAACGTTCAATCATACTTGGGCCTTGTTTTAGTGAGTAACTAAATAGCCCTAGCATGGTGAGGTTTATCACCACTGGGTAGAACAGTAACCAATCATTGCGTTTAGCAATAAAGCTCGCAGCTGTGAGTCCAATGCCCACCAGTAGCGGCAGCGCCATAGACTTAAGTTGTTGCTTACTCAGCGCAAGTCGCGCAATTAATACAGCACAAAGCATTAATGCTATTGTGCCTGGTGGTAAGAACTGCAAACCTAAATACACCGCTATCGGGTAGCAAATAAGTGCGATGGCGGTGATAATTTGCAGTACTAGCACCATTAATCTTTCATTAAACCTTCAATCGCATTAACGACATCTTCAACTGTACGCACTGTTTTAAATTGTTCTGGTTGAATCTTTTTTCCGGTCATTTGTTGAAGCTTTATCACTAAATCCACAGCATCAATACTGTCTAAATCAAGTGTTTCATAAAGTGAAGCATCTAAGGTGATATCTTCTGCTTCAATTTCAAAATCATCGACTAAAATTTGCGTCAACATGTCTAGGATTTGATCACGATTTTCCATGATGACTCCTAAGAACGCTGTGATTCAATAAAGCTAGCTAAGCTTGCTACGCTGTAAAAGTGTGCTTTAGTTGCTTCTGAATTAGCTTCTATTTTGATATCGAATTGCTTTTTAATTGCTAAACCTAGCTCAAGCGCATCGATTGAGTCTAATCCTAAGCCTTCACCAAATAGTGGTGCGTCAGTTTCAATATCGTCGATACTGACATCTTCTAAGTCGAGGCAGTCAATAATGAGCTGCTTAATTTCGTTGTGTAAATTCATATTAATATTCTAATTGTGATTGGTGTAATTAATGTTTGCTCATGTTGCGTAATGGCGGTAATGCTGTGAGTTGCTCAGCGTAATACTGCTGCAACTCTCTTGTCAGAACTCTGGCCATTTTAGCTTCATTGTTTTGACTAGCATCATACCTTAGGTACTCAAAAGGTGCGCCCATTTCTACAGACATATTGATTGTTTGCCTTGGTAGTTCGTACCAAGGTTGCTGCTTTGTCAGTCCGGCCACATCAATACGAAGTATGACAGGCATGATATCAGTTTGTGTACGTAATGCGATATTTGCAGCGCCACGTGCAAATGGATTTGTTTTAGCCCCCACAAGGGTACGAGTGCCTTCTGGGAAAATAATTAAGTTTGTATCTGTTGCTAACACTTGCTGACAGTCTTTTAGTAACAAGTCTGCACCACGATTAGGAATATACCCTGCTGATGCTAATACACCGCGTATAAAGGGGTTGCGCCATAATCCTTGTTTAACAATACAACCGGCATTGGGCATTAAACTGATTAACACCACCACATCAACCAAGGTTGGGTGATTAGCCACCACTATCACTCCTTTTGCCTCGCTTAAGCTAGGGAGCGTTTTGGTACTGACTTTAATGACTCCGGTTGCACTGAGCATCCACACAAAACCTTTAAACATAATGTGGACCGCTTTTTGTACTCTGGCAATTCGTTGCTGTTTTGTACCCGGCCACAAACGTAATACAGGTAAAACAGTGAGCGAGCTTAATAGTCCACCTAAACCAAAAACAACATAACATAAGGTGCCACCTATCCAACGAGGTACATATGCTAGCCCCGTTAAGTAAGGGGCGGGTTCAGGGAACTCTACTGCGCTGTTTTTATTCGTCATACTCTGCAACTTATAATATCAACGACTTTCATGTCGCTAGGTCGTGTGATCATGATCTAATTGTGGCGTCAATTGCCACTGCCAATGAGCCAATTGACCTGTTAGCGAAGTTTGCGAAGCAATAGCATGAATAAATTGCGCATAACTGATTGGCTGGGACTCGTTTGTATTGCCGTTTGATAGCGTCAATTGACCAAGAACAGTGTGCTGATGCTCAGTGCTGTTGGCTGGGGCAAGATATAAGCCCATTGCCAAAGGTAATTCATATTCTTGGGTGTATTGATTGTAAATAGGCGGGACAGGATCGTCACCAAAGACAAGCAGAACCGGTTCAGGGTTTTCAGCTAGCTGCGCAAATGCTTCAATCATGGCTTGGGATAGGCTTTCTTCACCTGCTGCAACAGAAGTTGAAGCTGCGGTATTGCCACTCACTATACCGTAAATGCCACTGGCTGTGTTGTGTACTGATTGGCTGAAAGCTAATGGAGAAAGCGCTTCTTTATCAACAATATCTTGTAATAAACCCAGTGTGCGAGTGAGTTCGCCATGACGAGAAGCAAACACGCTGCGGCAATGTTTTGCGGGTTGGCAGTCATGGGCTGCAGTCAGCATCATTTTAGTTAAGCGGCTAAAACGGCGACGTTGCATGGCTGGCACGTGAGCTAAAGTGGGAGAGATTTTATTTTCTGTAGTCGGGGTGACAGCATTATCCCATTGGCGCCAGCTTTCTTTATCTTGAAAGTCTAGAGACCATGCGCCCCATGAAAGAATATCAAATACTAATTGCACTACATTGCCTCTGGTACGACTCAGGTATCCCTTGCTGAGATGGCCACATCGATAGGGTTTGGACGCTATGAATGTGGCAGCTTGTTGTTAATTTAATAACGTCAGCAATTGTACCGTAATATTTAGCATCACAAAAACAAAAAATAGCGACATAAGGTCGCTATTTTGTGGGTGCTTGAACTGTAAACCTAATCGAGTAACTTGCTCTTATTCGATTAGGGTTTGGCAGCGATAGGTTGGCTAGTACTAAAAATACCTACAAAAGCTAGTTGTTTAGCTGTTGTTTAAGCTTTCTTACAGCACCTTTGATTTTCTTGGTATTTTCAGGCCCCATGCGCACCATTAATTTTTGAATGTTAGGTAGCGACTCAAGTGTAGGGTCAACAAATAAATAGTTAACACTGATTGATGACAGCTCAATTGGATCTTCGATAATGGGGGCTGCCAAAATCACATCAAATGCTTCTACCATGCGTTCATTGAAGCTCATGTCACTATAACCAAGTTCTTCAAATGCTTCGTCAAATAAAGGCGATAATTCTTCAAAAGTACTGACTAGCTGTTCATCATTCATGCCCGCTATCATGTCTGCATAGAGATCATAACGGTGGTAGCTGTCTGGGTTTAAGTAGATTTTGTCGGTAATTTCACTGACGCTAAAGCTGTCTTTAGGACCTTTTAAAGGGCTGGCTTTGTGAATGACTTCACCTTGTGCCATGTTGTCGACAAATACCACAAACTGGCGAGCAATGTCTTTTTTAAGGATGATGGATTCGATTTTCATTCCATCAGCCATTTCAATGGTTTTTTGCTCTACAAAATCATCACTTTCGGTCAGTGCTGGTAACGGTTCAACGACCACTTCAGGTTCTGTTGGAATGATTTCGGTCGGCTCAACCACTTCTGGTTCAACAATCACTTCTTCAATTGGCTCTTGCTCGATGGGCTGTTCAGGCACCGGCTCTGGCAATTGTACTGGTGTTGGGGCTATCACCTCAGGTTCAGACGGCTCTGACGTGAAATAGAAATAACCTGCACCAGCCAAAATAACGGCAATGGTTACGCCGATAACGCCTGCATTGCTGCCACCTGCGCGGCTCGATTGTGGTGTTGCTCTGTCTTCTTGATTGACTTGCATTTCTATTCCTTAGCTTTAAACATCAAAAGTGGAACTGAACACGAGATAAATAATGTTTAGCCTCAAGCTCATCACTCATTCTGCAATATTATTAACGCTTGTCTAGTGATAATAGACTAAGTTAACAATAATTTATGCTTGTACGTATTGCTGGCGATCACCTAACCAACGGTGAATGATGCCATCAACATTTTCAGGTACTTGTCGCATGACATGTGCGGCAAGTTTTTGGGTGTTTTCAATTAAATACTGGTCTCTGACCAAATCTGCTATTTTCATTTCTGCCAGCCCAGTTTGACGAGTGCCGAGCACTTCACCTGGGCCGCGGATCTCTAAATCTTTTTGGGCAATAACAAAACCGTCATTACTCGACCTTAATACACCAAGCCGTTTTGTTGCTGTTTGCGACAATGGCGCTTTGTAAAGCAGTAGGCAATGACTCACGACTGAGCCTCGACCGACACGACCACGTAATTGGTGTAATTGCGCTAAGCCCAGCCTTTCAGGGTTTTCAATAATCATCAAACTGGCATTTGGTACATCAACACCAACTTCAATCACAGTGGTTGCCACTAGTAAATGTAGCTCACCCGCTTTAAATTGAGCCATTATTTGCTGCTTTTCTGCGCTTTTCATTCGTCCATGCACCAGACCAATGTTGAGCTCTGGTAATAAACGACTGAGTTCTTCTGCTGTATCTTCAGCAGCTTGGCATTCCAGCACTTCAGATTCTTCAATTAAGGTACAGACCCAATAAATTTGTCGATTGTCGTTTAAGGCTGCTTGCTTGACCCGCTCAATGACTTCATCACGGCGATTATCACTCACAGCAACTGTACTGACAGGCGTTCTGCCAGGTGGTAGCTCATTAATGATAGAGGTTTCTAAGTCGGCATAAGCTGTCATTGCTAACGTGCGAGGTATCGGAGTGGCTGTCATGATCAATTGATGAGGATGAAAACCTTGGCTAATGCCTTTTTCACGTAGGCCCAACCGTTGATGCACTCCAAAGCGATGCTGCTCATCGATAATTATCAGTGCTAATTTGTCAAAATTGACTTGCTCTTGGAAGATGGCGTGGGTGCCAATGACCATATTAGCGCTACCATCAGCGATATCCGCGAGTGATTGAGCCCTTGCCTTGCCTTTTAGTTTACCTGCAAGCCAGCCGACTTTTAGTCCGAGCGGCTCAAACCACGCTGCAAAATTAATAGCATGTTGTTCAGCCAACAATTCGGTGGGTGCCATCATCGCCACTTGGTAGCCATTTTCAATGGCTTGTAGCGCTGCCAGTGCAGCAACTAAGGTTTTTCCTGAACCGACATCACCTTGCACTAAACGCATCATTGGTGTTGGTTTCTCAATATCTTGGCTTATGTCTGCGACCACTCGCTGTTGAGCCCCTGTGGGTTTGAAGGGCAGGGATTTTAAAAACGGGTTTAGTAGTTGGCCTGTTGCCGAAAGCGTGACAGCTTTATCAAGGTTGTTACGTTGACGCAGTTTTAACATACTTAAATTGTGTGCCAATAACTCTTCTTGTACTAACCGCTGCTGAGCAGGATGCATCCCCATCTCCAAGTCAGCTTGTTCGATGTCATTGGGAGGCCTATGTATTAACTGTAAAGCATGGCTAATACTCATATTATTTGGTTGCAACTCGGCGGGTAGTAACTCGGTTAGCCCGCCGTGAGTTAGGTGAGTCAGTGCTTGTTCGGTTAGTTTAATCCAACTGGCTTGTTTAAGACCTTCTGTTGAAGGGTAAATGGGGGTCAGTGAATCACTTAATGCTGGATTCTCGCCTTCTTTGATTATCTTGTATTCGGGGTGAATAATCTCAAAGTGTCTTTTACCGCGCTTAATTTCACCATAAGCGCGAATAATCGCGCCGTTTTGCATGCCATTACGTTGGGCAACTGAAAAGTTAAAGAAACGTAGGGTTAGCATTCCTGTGTCGTCTGCAATAGTGCAGGTCAGCATGCGTTTGCGGCCAGGGACAATTTGGGTAGAAATGATTTCTGCTTCGACAGTGCCATACATGGCAGGATATAAACTCGCAATGGGATAGATTTGGGTGCGATCTTCGTAGCGCATAGGCAGATGAAACAGCACATCTTGTACTGTTTTAATACCCAGCTTATCGAGTTTTTCAGCGACTTTTTTGGCTACGCCTTTTAAGTCGGTAATAGGAACCTGATCCAATGGTTGCAAATCCACAATGCCTTCATATTGTCGAGTGTTGGCGCTATCATGCTAGCAAGGGTTAACAGAGTTATCCAATAAGTTATACAGTTCACTATCGAGTGAGAATGCTTGCTAGAGACAATAGTACTGTAAATATATACAGATATTTATGCCTATCTTAGCAGAGTTTGAATACAAGGCAATAATATTCCCCTTTTTGGCAGCTAAGTAACGCTATAACCAGCCTTTTTGTTTAGCGATACGGGCAGCATCAATACGATTACTGGCATTAAGCTTACTGATCGCTTCAGACAAGTAATTCCTGACTGTCCCTTCGGCAATGAACAGCTTCGCGGCAATATCACTGGTAGATAATCCTTCGCTGGCAAATCGTAACGCTTTTCGTTCCTTATCATTTAGCGGATCAATATCCCCGATGGCACTGATTGCAAGCTCAGGATCGATCACCTTTTTGCCAGCCATGACCTGCTTGATTGCCGATAATAAACTTTCTGTGGGGGCATCTTTTAATAAAAAGCCATCGACGCCACAGGCAAGCGCTCGCTTGATATAACCGGCTCGACCAAAGGTGGTTAAGATAATGACTTTGGTTTGCAGTGCTGCACCTTGCTGTTCTTTAAGCCATTGTGCTAATTCAAGGCCTGTATGCCCTGGCATTTCGATGTCACTGAGCAGTAAATCAAACGAGTGTTGTTTGAGTAACGCAATAGCCTGAGTGCCGTCTTCGGCTTCTGTGACTTCAACTGGGCCAATGGTTTCATCATTGCTAAGAGTGAGCAGTGCTGAAAGCGCTCCTCTCACCATAGCTTGATCCTCTGCCAGTAAAATTTTCATGAATCAGCTGTCCTTATCGGTAGAAAGAGGCAATGAAATCGTGAACTGATAACCATCGGTAATTTGATAGTTAAATGCGCCTTTGAGCAATTGAGCCCGTTCTGCGATGCCTTTTAGTCCGTTTCCTTCCACTATCGCTTGTGTTGATGAATTATCAGATAAACGTACGTTTAGGGTGTTGTTTTGATGGCTAAACTGCCACCAACATTCAGTTGCGGTACCGTGCTTGAGCATGTTATTGACTAGTTCAGTAAACATTAACCCTAGTTGTGATTCATATAATTCGGGCATCTCGGGCAGTTGGCCGTTGACGTTCACTTCTATGCTTTGTTCTCGAAGGGATGCGGTTAATTGCTGTAAGGTGTCAGCCAAGCCTTTATGTTTATAATCCGATACTGTTTGTCTGATTTGACTAAGGCTGTCTCTGGCTATTTCTGCTAATTGACTCAAATGTTCTTTTGCTAAAGGCAGGTTTCCTGCTTCAACGAGCTTTTCCGCTAACTGCGCTTTAAGGGCGATAGACGATAAGTTGTGACCCATAATATCGTGAAGATCTCGAGCAATTCTTTCTCGTTCAAGGGCTGTCGCTAAACTGGCAATTTCATCATTTGATTGACGTTGCTGACGTCTAATTCGCTCATTGTTATGTTCTACTACACCAAATAATCCCACCACAAACACGATTAACATGCCGTATAGCGGGAAATAAAATGCGGGATACCCTACAAGGTAGTTTAGTGTCCATAACCCAATACTGATGGCGATAAAACTGATAATGCTGGTGCGTAATGAGTAAAAAAACCAATAAAAAAGCCCGCAAAACTAAAAATGAAATTCCGCCGCTAGTAAATAAACTGGCGATAACCGCAGTCGAAATCATTAAGGATATAGGGTATATGGCTTTTGCTTGGCTACTTTTATAAGCCCAAAAATAACCGTATAAGAATGGAATTAATAGCAATAGACTAATGCTTACACGCATAACATCATCACGCATAAACCAAATAGGTATGAAATAAAAAATGAGGTTTAACAAATAGACCCAAGCCGTTTTTTGCTTGTAGGCTTTTTCTGGGTGGTTGTTTTCGTTAGTGGTCATATCCGTGTGAACCATTCCTTGAGCAGACTGATTGGCAGTATCTTGAGTATTCATAACCTTTCCTTAGCAAGTTAGCATACTGCAACCCATCGGCAATGGGTAGCAGTAGCTAACAGGTCCCGTGGCATTATTGACTAGCATTCACTGTAGAGGTTGGGTTTAGCAGGAAGTTAGCCCAACCATAGTCTGGATTAATAGTTAACGCTTGTTGCCAGTCCTGCTTTGCGGCATCTTGTTGACCGAGCTCTTGTTTGGCAAGACCTCGCCAAGTGTAAGCTTCAGCATGTCCCCAACAGATCTCATCACAAGGGTTTTGATAGCGTGCAATGGCTAATGAGGCCAACTCACTGGCTTTGTCGTAACCTCCACCATATTGCGCAGGCGTGTAAAATGCACTCATAGCTTTAACTAATGCAATTCTAGGGTTGTCGGGACTTAATTGCTCAGCCTGCTGTAATAAAGCGCCTGCTTTAGATGATAATTGTTGGGCTTTAGCGCCGTCATAAGCGATTTGCATGCCATAGATTTGCGCTAATAATGTCATCGATTCAGCATGTTCTTCACGACTGATAACTGCTTCAAGTGTGGCTTGTGCATCAGTAAGCGCACGTTTTGCGACACCACGTTGTCCTAAAATATTGGCAGTAATTGCAATACGGTATTGGGCATAGGCATGTTCATAATCAACACTTTGCTGGCTGATTTGATTGAGCGCTTCAAGGTTCATGGTATTGGCTGCAGCATCAATACTACTGATATCTGCGACACTGGTTTGACTGACTAAAGATAAGGTAGCGGCAATAAATAATGTTTTCATGATTAACTCCGTTTATTCAAGTGTGTGTTGAGTGCAGAGTTAGTATTCAATATTGGCGTGAATGTGTGCAGGCACAAACGTCATCAGTTTATGATGACAAATGTCATTAATAAAAAAAGCCAGCATACTGAATTAGCATGCTGGCTTATGGTTTAGTCCTGATGTTATCGTCTTAGGCTTTTTGTTTGACCCTATCGCATAGACTGAACCGTTTTTATACTTACGCTTGGATCACTAAGTAACTGATATAGCCTAAATAGCTGGCGACTAAAACAGCAGCTTCTCGGCGACCAATCCGCAGGCCTGTGTAAGCAAAGGGCAGTAGTACTGCTGCTAATGCGATCATGACCACCCAGTCTATTTGGCTTATCTCATTACTGATAATAGGGTGGATAAGGGCCGTTACCCCTAAAATCCCTAAAATGTTAAATAGGTTTGAGCCAACAACATTACCAATCGCTATATCACTTTCGCCTTTCAGTGCTGCCACAATAGAGGTGACAAGCTCCGGCATACTGGTGCCTATCGCGACGATGGTGAGGCCAATAACCACCTCACTAATACCTATCGACTTTGCCATGGCAACTGCGCCATCGACAAACAAAATGCCGCCACCGACCAGCATGGAAATACCGACAATAATCATTATTACTGAAAGGAGGTTGCTTTGATTTGTTGCACTTTCAGAGTCGTCATTTTGTTGTTTGTCTGCTGTGAAATAGCTAAATAATAAGTAACTGATAAGCAATGTAGTGAGAATTACGCCATCAAAAAAGCTTAAACCACCATCTAGTAATAACCCCCAAAACAATAATGAGGCCGCAATCATAATAGGGATATCTCGGCGCACCATTTGTGATTCGATTTTTATTGGACGGATAAGCGCGGTTATTCCTAAGATTAAACCGATATTGGCAATGTTTGAGCCGATAACGTTGCCCAACGCTATTCCGCTATTACCTGCAATAGCTGATTTAACACTCACTGCAAGTTCAGGGGCGCTGGTACCAAAGGCCACGATTGTTAAACCGATAATAAGCGGCGTAAGTCCCAACTTGAGCGCGATTTGACTTGCTCCTCGCACGAGTGCTTCTGCACCTAGGGTTAAAATCAAAAACCGCCGATAATCGACAACATAATTAGCATGATTCACTCTCAAAAATGGCTGAAACCGAAATGGACGGCAAGCATAGTGATTTTTTAGTTTTGCGCAATTTAAATTATCGAGCCGGAGGTTAAATTTTGTTCATATAGCTTAGGTATAGCATAGGGTTATTTCGCAAATACCAGGGACAAAAAAGCACACCAATAAGGTGTGCTTTAATCAGTCTAACCAAACAGCGGGTTAAATTTCATCTTCCCAGCAAATTTTCGCACCACGAATACCATCAACTTTGGCACTAAACTGCTTTTCTAGCACGTGGCGTTTAATTTTAAGCGTTGGAGTCATTGCATCATTTTCAATGGTCCAAGGCTCTGTTACCACAACCATAGCGTCAACATGCTCGTGTGATTCTAAGTTAGGGTTAATGCTGTCTAAGGTCGCCTTGAGTGATGAGCGTACTTCTTCACGAGGTTGCAACGCAGCACCTTCTGATAATTGAACCAATGCCACAGGGTGCGGTAAACCCGAACCAATGACACACAATAATTCAATATGTGAATCTTGAGCTAACTTACGCTCAATTGGGACTGGCGCAACATACTTACCTTTTGATGTTTTGAAGTTGTCTTTAACGCGACCCGTAATTGAGATAAAGCCTTCATCATCAATTTCACATAAATCGCCAGTATGGAAAAAACCATCTTCATCAAAACAAGCTTTGGTGACTTCTTCTTGTTTGTAATAGCCTTGCATTAAGCCAGGGCTTTTAACCATCAGCTCACCTTCGTCACTACGGCGCACTTGGCAACCTTCGACTGGGCGCCCCACTGTACCAATTTTAGTGGCATCGAATGGGAAGTTAATTATCGAGTAAGCACAGTTTTCAGTCATGCCCCAAGCTTCAGAAATGTTCATGCCGATTTTGTGGTACCACTCAAGCTGGCTTGGTGGAATAGGTGCTGAACCTGAACCCAGCAAACGACAATGTTCCAGCCCTAGGCCTTTTTGGATCTTACGTTTAACTAAGCTGCTAATGATGGGGACTTTAAGCAGGAAGTCCAATTTAGCTTCACCGGCTTTTTCAATAATATTGAGCTGGAATAGTGTCCATAAACGTGGCACCGAGAAAAACACCGTAGGACGACAGCGCTGCACATCTGCAACAAACGAGTCTAGGCTTTCAACAAAGGCGACCGAAGAACCTGAGTAGAATGATGATCCTTGAATTGCGACACGCTCAGTAATGTGGGCTAATGGCAGGTAAGATAATAATCTGTCAGTGGTATTGGTTTTTAAATCACGCACGACGGCTTCACAAGTCCAACCGTAGCTACCAAATGTTTGAATTGCGCCTTTAGGTTTACCGGTAGAGCCAGAGGTATAAATCAGCGTCATGACTTGCTCTGCGGTAGGCGTCGGCGCATCAACTAATGGTGTGCCAAGTTCAAGAATTTTATCCCAGTGATACTGAGAAGGCATGGTGTCATATGGCATTGCAAGACGTAAGATTTCACCACCTACACCCGCTTCTTGATCTGCCCAGAAATCTAATTTACCTGTAAAAATGGCTTTAGCTTCGCTGTGCTCAAGGACATAGCGAATAGTCTCAGCATTTGCTGTTGGGTAAATCGGCACACTGATATAACCGCCATGCATTAATGCTAAATCAATGATAAACCATTCAGCACAGTTTTTAGAAAGTACTGCGACTTTATCGCCTGGTACTAAGCCTAAATGACGCAGTGCACCGGCAACTTGCTGAACTTTTTGTTGTACTTCACGCCAAGTAAAGTCAACGTACTGACCATTGATAGGTTGGCGTAAATAGACTTCATTACCCTGGGTTTCTACCCAGTGCGACAACATTTCTACTGGCGTTTTCATTAGATTTTCCATTGACGATTCCATGTTCTTTTTTGTTTTAATGTAGGTCGTGTTTATTTCAATGTCTTTAACGTAATAATCTATTGTAATCGCATTGAATATTTAATCAGTTCAGACCAGTTATGTAGGCCTAAAACGTTATATATATGCATAAAGTACGACTAGTACTCACATATGTAACATCTTCAGGTGTTACACTAACTGGCCCCCATTGAACGAGTAAATAATGAACACGATGATTATCAGTATGGCGATTTAACGCATTCTTCGCAAACGTTAAGCTGTTAATTTTTAATAAATACAACTAATAAACTAGCATATTCAGCTGAGATGTGAACCGTTATCGAGTAATAGCTCTAATAAAAAGGGCGCCTATTGGCGCCCTGTAGAGGAAAAGTCGGTTTGTGACTTAGATCTCCATTATTCCATCCATTTCGACTAAAGAGCCTTTTGGAAGCTGCTTTACACCAATTGCAGCACGTGCAGGGTAAGGTTGGCTGAAGTATTTAGCCATGATGTCATTTACAGTTGCAAAGTGAGAAAGGTCAGTTAAGAAGATATTGAGCTTCACAATGTCTGACATGTTGCCGCCAGCGGCTTCACATACTGCAGTTAAGTTTTCGAATACTTGCACAACTTGCGCAGAAAAGTCATCGCTGACCATTTCCATCGTGCTTGGAACTAATGGAATTTGGCCTGATAGGTAAACAGTGCTACCCACTTTTACAGCTTGAGAATATGTGCCAATTGCTTGTGGAGCTTTATCGGTTGCGATAATGATTTTTTCTGCCATGACGCCCTCTGCGAAAGTAAAAACTTCAAAATTGAAAATAAAATGCAAGCAAACCTAAGCTGCCTCATAGAGTTAGAGTCATTCAGCTTAGGAAAGTTAGATTAGCAATCTTACTAGCGATTACGTGAGGTACGCAAGACTTCTGGCAATACGCGAATACGGCGCATGACATTGGCGAGGTGAACACGATCATCAACCGAGATACGTAGGTTAATGAGGTAAACACGGCCATCGCGTTCTTCAGTGCTCAAGTTATGAATGTTTGAGCCTGCCGCAGCGATAATATTGGTGATCTTAGCTAGAGCGCCTTGATGGTTAACAATTTCAACCCGCAAGTTAGCTTGGTAAGTTTCGCCTTCAACGTTATCCCAATGTACTGGAATATATTTATCAGGCTCACCTTGATAACCACGAATATTGGCGCAGTTTTCCATGTGAACCACTAAGCCTTTACCAGGACTCACGTGGGCAACGACGGCATCACCAGGAATAGGGCGGCAACAGTTTGCGAAGGTAACAAGCATACCTTCAGCACCACGAATCGGCATTAAATGCTCTTCGTGATCGTCGTCATCTTCGTTCTTAGTCGTGAGGTTCTTACCCAGTAATCGCTGAGCAATCACAATGCTCATGGCATTACCTAAGCCGATATCCGCCAAGAGTGACTCTAAATCGTCATGTTTGGTTTCAGAGATGACCTTATCCAGTTGCTCAGCATCAATACTATCAAGCTTGGTTTCACCCAAGGCATGATTCAATAGGCGTTTACCTAGTGCTACAGCATCGTCACTGGTTAAGCTCTTTAAGACTTGGCGTATTTTGCCACGTGCTTTACCGGTTACCACAAAGTTTAGCCACGCCGCATTCGGGCGAGCGCCTTTAGCGGTAATAATCTCAACGGTTTGACCGGAGATTAATGGCTGGCTTAACGGGTAAGCTTGACGGTTTACACGTGCGCCAACGCAAGTATTACCCACATCGGTATGAACTTCGTAAGCAAAATCGACAGCAGTCGAGTTGACAGGTAATTCTAAAATACGGCCTTCAGGGGTGAAGACGTAAATTTCCTCAGGGAATAGTTCGGTTTTAACGTTTTCCACAAATTCAAATGAACTACTGGCACTTTGTTGCAGCTCCAGCAAGCTTTGCATCCACTTATGGGCACGAATTTGAGTGGTACTTTGTTGCGAACTATTGGTGCCGCTCTTATACATCCAGTGAGCAGCAACCCCTTTATCCGCCATGAGATCCATTTCTTCAGTACGAATTTGTACTTCAACAGGAACCGCATGAGGGCCAAATAATGAGGTATGCAATGATTGATAACCATTGGCTTTTGGTATGGCAATATAGTCTTTAAAGCGGCCAGGATGTGGCTTATAAAGACCATGCATGGCACCTAATACGCGGTAACAGGTATCAATGGTATCGACCATGACTCTGAACGCATAAATGTCCATGACTTCTTGAAACTGCAGTTCTTTATTGCTCATCTTACGATAGATGGAATAAAGGTTTTTCTCACGACCTTTGACAGTGCCTTTAATACCGGCATCTTCAAGACGAGTCGTAATCGCACCTTCAATACTGTTAATCAGTTCTTTTCTATTACCACGGGCTGCTTTAACGACTTCTTTAAGCACACGGTAACGCATTGGATAATAGGCTTGGAAACCTAAATCCTCTAACTCGCTTTTGATATTATGAATACCAAGACGGTTGGCGATCGGTGCGTAAATTTCTAAGGTTTCGCGAGCAATACGACGACGCTTGTCAGGACGTAATGCACCCAAAGTACGCATATTATGCGTTCTGTCAGCAAGCTTGATTAGAATAACGCGGATATCCTGCGTCATTGCCATCATCATCTTGCGGAAGTTTTCGGCTTGGGCTTCTTTTTTATCGCGAAACTTAATTTTGTCGAGTTTTGATACACCCTCAACGAGTTCAGCCACGGTTACGCCAAATAACTCAGTGAGCTCTTCTTTGGTAACTGGGGTATCTTCGATGGTGTCATGAAGCAGGGCTGCCATTAATGTCTCGTGATCAAGACGCATGTCAGCCACAATGCGGGCTACCGCAACGGGATGGGTAATATAGGGTTCGCCACTTGTGCGCATTTGCCCTTCATGGGCATCACGCGCAACAATGTACGCCTGCTTGAGTAACTCTACTTGCGCGGGTTCTAAATAACCTGACGCAGACTCCTTAAGACCTTCAAACAGATACAAGTGGCGCTACTCCTTAAAGCGTACGGCCTTCAGCAATTGCTGCAACAGCAGCAATTTCAGCGGCTTCACGCTCACGAACAGTTTGACGTTCGTCAGCATCTAAAGTGTTAGAGGTGACTAAGCCTAATTCGATTTCGCGTAGAGCGATAACCGTTGGCTTATCATTCATCTCTTCAACCATAGGGTCTTTACCTTGCACAGCGATTTGGCGTGCACGACGCGCTGCAACCAGGATCATGTCAAAACGGTTGCCGATTTGTTCTACGGCGTCTTCTACAGTTACGCGAGCCATGTGGTGAAACTCCAGTGTTATCTATGGGAAAAAAATGACGCAAAATTGTACACTATGACAATTAATCTGCCAACAGATCGTTAATCATACCACTGTGAGTATGGATCTGACTAGCACAGGTTGATCTTTGACTGCGAATGATCGCGCAAAGATCGCCTAAAGCCACATCAAAATCATCATTTACAATAATATAATCTGCATCTTTATAGTGTGACATTTCTGATACAGCTTCAGCCATACGTCCGTCAATGACGTCTTGGCTGTCTTGACCACGGCCAGTTAAACGGCGTTCAAGTTCAGCTTTTGAAGGAGGTAAAATAAATACCCCAATGGCTTCTGGCATAAGTTTTTTGACTTGTTCAGCGCCTTGCCAATCAATATCTAAAAATACATCAATACCATTTGCTAATGTTTGTTCAATAACGGTGCGGGATGTGCCGTAATAGTTACCAAACACTTCAGCCCATTCAAAGAAGGATTCTTCAGCAATAAGCGCTTTGAACTCTTCAACCGAGACAAAGTGATAATGTTGACCATTCACTTCACCTGGACGTGGCTGACGGGTGGTATGAGACACAGACACTTGCATGTCGCTTGGCTTATCTTTTAGTAAAGCAGAGATAAGTGAAGATTTACCGGCGCCACTTGGGGCAGACACAATAAATAGATTTCCTCGAGCGCTCATAGTGCAATTTCCAACCAGATTATTTATCAGGCCGAGTATTATACTCAAAGCCATACAATTTGCGAGATTTGTGATAGAGAAAAATGCAAAAATCTGCACTAAAAATAGCAAAGAATTCTGCGTTGAATTTAGCACTCAATCCCCGACTGATATAGATGCAGCACCTAACTAGCCTGAATTTAACCTTAATCGAAAAAGACAATGGATAAGTTTCCTCTTCGATTTAGTACCAAATAGTGCTTTTTAGCATTTTTTTGTGCCATTTTACGTGGGTTTCACTGACTTTAGCGTTGAAATTGTTTAGTCTGCCAACAGTTCATTTATTTAGATATTGGGATTGCTTGTGTCATTCGCCTCCTTATTTTGTCGCCAAGGTCGAGATAACGGCCTAAGAGCCTTAGCCATTCAATTAAGCTGCTTAGTCTTTGTGTTATTGATTGCGCTACTTTTTTCAAACTCGATTGTGACATTAATTGCAGCAGTCTTAGCGTTACCTATTTGCGCGTTAAGCACTTTACGTCGCTTAAAAGATGCGGCGAAACCCAATACGTTGCTTGCGATCCCTGTACTGTTGTTGCTGCTGTTTAGCATGTCGCTCAGTTTTAGCTTCCCCGTGGCTGTGTCTAGTATTGTTTTTATTCTTGCAGCGCTGACAGCGGGTGGCTTTGCTTGGCTTGCTGCGCCTAAAACAAATCAGCGTAAACCTGCTTATGTTATGGGCTACTTTGGGCCTCACGCTAAAGCATCGGTAAAGCTTGGCGATGTACGCCGAAGACAAGAGCCAGTTATGGGCGGCGAGCATGCGTTTTCATCAATGACTGAAGAAAATGAGCAATCTGTTTATGATGCCGATGATGTCAGTTATGAGCCTGGTTATCAGCATGAAACCGTTTATAAAGATGATATTAAAGCCCAACAACATAATATTGATGAGCAAGCCGATTATGAAAGCGATGATAAACCGACCTACCGAGTTGACCGTGGTGCATTAGAGTCTGGCTCGTTATCTGAACTGCTAAAGTCATGGCTTGTTTGGGGACAAAACAATCAAAAAACGCTAATGATGCTAGCTAAAGGGCTGGGTGTTGTTAGTGTCATTGCGGTAATTATTTACCTTATAAGCTTACTATTTAGTAACAGCGATGTTGAACAAGAGCCAGTAGAAATAGCGCCTATCGAGCAGCCTGCAATCATTAGCGAGACAGCAAGAGTTAAGCTCCCAGATGGGTTTTGGCTGATTTTACAACAAGACATTTTAATCATTCGCTGGTTAGGTGATGAAGGCAATGCGCAATCTATTTGGCGTTTAGATAACGCAGAAGGCGATAAACGCTGTGCTGAATTAGTGTTTAACGACGGCAGCAAATTCCGCCCTATGCAGGTAGATTTAATGGCAGACAGCGGTACTGAAGCGCGTTTTTCTCCTCTAGATAACGCTAAGATCATCAACAATATAGCCATGCGAGGTAGTTTTAAAATGTGCGGATTTAATTTTAGTTTGAAGGGCAGCCAAGCAACATTGTCTAGTCAACCTGATTTTGCGCACTACTTAAAAAGCCTTTAACCTCGTGAGATAGCGTGAATAGTGTCGTTTTTGTTGAGTTTTAAGGCATTACTAGTGCATAGCTAGTCTTGTGCTCAGGGATGGATTAGACTATCGGGCTCGCGATAAAAAATATGGAGTGTTGGGTGGTGGAGTTTATTAGGCAAACAATTTTGCCTTTGTATGGAATAACTGATGAAAATGCCAGTATTGCCCCGTTAGGCAATGGCCATATTAACCAAACCTTTTTGGTGAGATGGTCTACAGGGCAACTTGTGCTACAGCAAATTAATACTACTGTGTTTACCGAGCCAGACGTATTAATCGATAATGCGGCAAAAGTCAGTCATCACCTAATACAGAAGTCCACTCTTGGTGAGTATCTGCTTGATGTCATTTCGCCTGTCGTATTAAAAGATGGTCGCTTATCTGTCGACCTTGGTGATAGAGGTTACTGGCGCGCCATCAGCTACTTAGCTAACAGCCATACGATTGAAGTCGTCACCAATACTGAGCAAGCTGAAATGGCGGCCAGTGCTTTTGGTCACTTCGCTTTTGCATTAAGTGACTTAGATGCCAACAGCCTAATCGATGTTATTCCCAACTTTTTAAACTTACCGCAACGTATCGAGCAGCTTAAACAAGCCATTGCCGAAGATAACGCAGGCAGGCTTGAGCATTGTAAGCCTTGGGCTGACTTTGTGCTTTCTCAGCAGGCACTTTTTGCAGAGCTTGAACAAATAGAAAGCCAATTACCGCTGCGTATTTGTCACAACGACACCAAAATAAACAATATGTTGTTTGATAAGCGTGACATGTCGAGCATGGCAGTGATTGATATCGACACCTGCATGAAAGGTTACTTAATGTATGACTTTGGTGACATGGTGCGTGCATTTTGTTCGCCAGAGGAAGAAGACTCAACAGCACTTGATAAAGTTATCGCGCGCCCTGAAATCATTGCTGCAGCCACCCAAGCGTATACCGACCAATTAGCTGCAATTTTAACCCCGCTAGAAAAACGTAGTTTGTGGTTAGGCATAAAGGTAATGGCGTTAATGCTTGGGTCGCGCTTTTTAACCGATCACCTAAATGGTGATGTGTATTTCGGTATTCATCGCGAAGGCCATAACCTCGACAGAGCTGCCAACCAGTTAACCGTATACAAAAGCTTAGTCGCACAAGAAGCGCAACTGATGGCGCTATTTGAATAATTCAGTTAACTGTATATATCAGTAAGGGTAAATCATGAAGTACCAATGGATTTTGTTTGATGCCGACGAAACCCTATTTGATTTTGATATTTTTGCTGGTTTACAGCTGATGTTCTCTCGCTTTGATATCGAATTTGATGCCAGTGATTTCGCTTTTTATCAAACCGTAAATAAGCAGTTATGGGTTGATTACCAGCAAGGATTAATCGATGCAGCGGAGCTGCAACACACACGCTTTTTACACTGGTCGACCAAATTAGGCTTAACGACCAAGCAGCTTAATAGCGACTTTTTAGCTGCAATGGCTGATATTTGTCAGCCGTTACCAGGTGCTAAAAAACTCATTAACAGTTTAGAAGGTAAAGCCAGTTTAGGGATCATCACTAACGGCTTAACAGAATTACAAAATGTGCGATTAGAACGCACTGGATTTAAACCTGCTTTTGAACACGTAGTGATTTCTGAACAGTTTGGCAAAGCTAAGCCCGATGTGAGCATTTTTGAGCACACCTTCGATTTAATGGGTAACCCAGACAAAAACACCGTATTGATGGTGGGTGATAACCTGCATTCGGATATTCTTGGTGGCGTTAATGCAGGTATTGATACCTGTTGGCTTAATCACCATGGAAAGGATGTAGTGGATGGGATTACACCCACCTTTGAAGTCAAAGACTTGCATCAACTGCACGATAAATTGCACTCAAGTCGCCGCTAAACCTCTTTTTTAGACAGCATAACGTCAATGCCATCATTAATAAAAAGCCACTCAATTGAGTGGCTTTTTCGTTCAGTTTGTAAGAGTTATTCGCTTGCCGCAGACTTTGGAAATGCTTTATGAAAAGCAATCATAAAGTCTTCTCTAATATGTTGCTCTAAATGGGTCGCACGTTCAGTCGGGCAAAAAATCATAATATTCACTAATTGCTCGCCAGCAGGCCCACTATGGATATGAATATGAGGCTCTGGCCCTGGCAAATCGACTCCTGCATGCTTTTCTATCACATTGTTGTAGCGGGTGGCGACTTCTAAAAAGTCTTCGCAATGAGCTTCAATTTTTTCAACTAAATCAGGGAACAGCGGATACAAGTTTACAAACTCAACCACTGTAATCGTAAAGCTGTGGTACACATAGCGTTTCATAAAGTTAAGGTTTTTCACCGCATAACTAAAGAACATACTATTAGGGAAGGTCACCGTTTTCCCTGTGTAATGGTATTGGCCGTGGTGTAAATCAATTTCTTGGATCACCGTCGCCATTAAGTTGTGCTCAATCACTTCACCGCACAATTTCCCCACCTCAATCCAGTCGCCAATCACGAATGAACGTGAACTCGCGCGCTGAATCGAGCCGGTAAAACACAAAATAATTTCTTTTGAAGCTACCACAAAAGCAATCGCAATCGCGGTGACCGACAGGGCAAATTTGTTGATCTCGGTTTGCCACAGTAAAAACAACACCATGACGATTAAAATAAAGGTGCCGTTTTTAGTACGAGATATCCATTTACGTTGACCTTCACTCACAAAAGCCACATCACCACGGATCTTAGACACCACAAAGCGTTTAAGTATCGACAGCAGTAGGATAATTAGTACAGTAATAAACAGCTTATAGGTTGCTAAAAAATCAATGATGATAGTAACTTGTTCCACAAAACCTTCTTAAATAACGATAACTTGGTGATGAATTCAGCTATAAGGTTCACTGTAACATAGCCATAGATTAAGTCAGCTTTGACCAGTGATTTTAATGGAAAAATCTTTCGCTGTAAGAAGGACAAATTAGCCGTGGTAATAGCGATAAAATGCAGAAAGTAAATGAAAGCGAAGCTGCCATAATACCGTTTTTATAAAAATCCAGCTTCGCTAACATGCAATTGCACTAGAAGTGATAAAGCGGATTAATGCTTCAAGAATATATAGCCAGCCTTTTCTGCGCCCCACACTTGCTTATCCTCGCTGTCATAGCCGCGATCCCAACTAAGAATACTGTCTTTGGTTACGGTCACTTCAGATGTGGCATAGGTTGCCCCGCGCAGCTGACTTAAACAGGTTTTCTCATCGGTAGAGCCTGCAAATTGCTGCTCTGCCTCAGACCAAGTTAAAAAGACCGTACAACCTACCTTTTCTGTTAAGTCACTTGGTGTGAGCTCGCTAAGCGGCGCCGCATTTTTGTAAGCACCCGCAAAGCGCTTATCATTGTCAAAGGTATAAACCTTGCTGGCAAATTTAGTATCAGACAAGGCGGTAACTTCATACACGCGTTGACGATATGGCTTATCTAAATGCGTTACTGCAGCTTGCTCTACATAAAGCCACGTAGAGTTTTCTTTAGGCCAAATCTGCACCATATTAAGGTGAATATTATAAAAATCTTTATCGTCGATTGATTGTTGCTGACTATCGAAATGTCCCTGCATCCACTCAAGTAACAAAGCCTGTTTGTCATGTTCAGTCGCTTGAGAGGTGATTGGCATTAGAGCTAAGGTAGAGAGTACCGTGGTTAGAGCAATATGAGTTAATGATGTATTCACAGGAATTCCTTTCCGTTAAATGACGAGTTTGTTGTTTTAGTTAGTCGCCAGCTAAGTTACCCCATCACAGTAAAAGTGTAAAACCTTGCTACGTTTGTAGGGTTTGATCCTTCAAACAAGATTAGCTGAAATTCATCTTTGTCAATAAAATCTCTTCCCATCAGCAGCGAGTAGCGAGTAGCGAGTAGCGAGTAGCGAGTCAAGTTTGCTTTGTCTGTTAATCATTTCGCCTTGTTGGCTTTATTAAACGAAGCTCAGCAGCGCAAATAAAACTACCTTGGAGGGTCATTAAATATGAAAGTTGTGCAATTGCTAACAGTGGTTTTAATAACCCTAACATTAGGTTTAAGCGTCAGCGCTGAATCAACCAAGGGCACCTCAAATTACCTTGATTGGAATGCATTAGTAATAACCCCAGTGGTTGAAGTAGCAAACCCATTTGAAGATATGTCATATGAAAACATCAACTTAATGCGTGAATATGCCGCGTTAAATGACAAGTTTTATCATGACTTAATGGATAAGAACACCGAGAAAAATGTGCTGCAAAAGCTGGCTTTAATTGAGGATAAATTAAGGCTGCAAGACATAGACGCCAAAGCACTTTATAAATTAAGGCATATACTTATTGAGCAAAATAAACGCAATAACCAAACGCCGAATTTAGCAGTGGTGAATAAGCATTGGCATATTCAAGGCTATATGGTGCCAATTGAATTTACTGAAGAGTTAGTCACCAGCTTCTTTTTAGTGCCAGTGGCAGACTCGTGCTCACATTCAGATATGCCAGCACCAAACCAAATTATCAGAGTTGAATATGAGCAAGGTATTCCGCTCACCACACTAGGCGAGTTGATTGTGGTCGATGGCAACTTAAACGCCGAAATGGCAGTGGCCACAGCTAAATATCATGATGGTCAAAGAGAGCTGGCCAGCTTATACAAAATCAATGCAGAGCGTATTGAATCAATTAACGTAAATTTGATTAAGAACAGAGGTTAATATGTTTAAAGCCAATAAAATTGTGACAACGTTATTTATATCTATGCTGTCACTCCCTGCTTTTGCAGCTGACAGTGTGTTAATCAAAAATGTAAATATTTTTGATGGTGAAAGTAAGAACCTGATCCCTAACATGGATGTATTGGTCGAAGGCAACTCAATTAAAACCATTGGTAAAGACATTGCGCCATTAAGCGACAGCAAAGTCATTAAAGGTGAAGGCAGAACCTTATCACCGGGCTTTATTGATGCCCATGTGCATTTATCGCTGCAACTAGGCTTTGGCGAAATGATGGTTGCAGATGAATATCGCTTTGCCATTGGTCAAGTGGAAGAGTCTGAAGCCATGTTAATGCGCGGCTTTACATCAGCACGTGATATGGGCGGCAATACCTTCTCACTTAAAAAAGCCATTGACCAAGACATGATCCATGGCCCGAGAATATATCCATCTGGTGGGGTATTAACTCAAACAGGCGGACACGGCGATTACCGTTTACCTAATAGCCTGCCAAAACTACATTCAAATGATCCTGATTCATTCGTACGCAGTGGTCACACAGAAATTGTAGACGGTCAGCCGGAAGTATTAACCGGAGCACGTGAGCAACTGCGTAAAGGTGCTTCACAAGTCAAAATGTTAATTGGTGGCGGCGCAGCATCTCCAACGGATCCATTAGATGTTACCCAGTTTTTGCCAGAAGAAATTGAAATGGCGGTGAAAGCGGCGAAAAACTGGAACACTTACGTAGCTGCCCATGTATACAATAATACTGGCATTCGCATGGCACTTGAAAATGGCATTCAGTCTATTGAGCATGCCAACTTTATTGATGAAGAAAACTTAGACTTATTGATCAAAAAAGATGCTTGGTTAAGTGTGCAAACCTTGGTGTATATCAACACCCCAAGTGGTGTGAATGAAGCACAAAAGAGAAGTTTAAGCAGGCATTTGATGGCCTAGATAACACCTTTAGCTTGATCAAGAAAAAGGGTTACAAAAAAGTCGCTTTTGGTACTGATGTAATTGGCGACCATGCGCTAATGGCAAGACAAAATGAAGAGTTCACTAACCGTACTAAGTGGTTCTCTAATCATGAAATCTTAAGGCAAGCCACATCAGGTAATGCGCAGCTATTAGCAATGTCTGGCCCAAGAAACCCATACCCTGGCAAATTGGGTGTGATTCAAGAAGGCGCATATGCAGACTTAATCTTAATTGATGGTAACCCACTAGAAGATTTGAATGTGCTGACTAACCCAGAAGATAACTTCCGCGTCATCATGAAAGACGGCAAGGTATACAAAAATACCACAGAGCATTAATGTTTTAGGCGTTAAAGTTGAAATGGTATTGAGTTAGCTCAATGAACAATAAACCCAGCGAAAGCTGGGTTTATTTGTTTTGGGGATAAAGAAAAAAGTAAATTTATTTCTGGTTTGATCATGGTTGGTAAATTATAGAATCATAAATGTCTTTAAATTTGTAAAACACTGTTTAGTATGTTTAATCGTTATCTTATTGTTTTTGTTTAATTAGTAATTCTTAATTTTAGTTTTAAGGCCATGCTATGAATCAAGCTGGAATCTACGAGCAACTCATTACTCAGTTGGTCAACAACAACCTTAATCGGGATACATTTTATGTAGGAGAAAGAAAGCTTGATGAAGGTGAGGCTAGTCACTGGTTATCACGCTTTTTGACCCGTATTATCGAAATAGCGATGGACTCTGTTCCTCGTGGAGACAGTCGAATTCAAGATCAAATTCACCTTGCAAATACTATTGTACTTTGGATCAGTGAACACATCGGTGATGAGTTAATCATTGATGATAACTTGTTGGATACGCAGGGGAAAATACTAACTGCCTTATTTGATAAATCTAACCCGATTGCAGCCGATTTACCTAAATATGTTGAATCAATCATGCCGTTGACGGGTTTAACCCAAAGTGAGTTATTTTGCGGCAGTAATGTAGGCTTATCTTTAGAGACTGAGATAAAACGTGAAATCCAATCTTCGGACAAAATTTATTGGCTAGTTTCATTTATAAAATGGGCTGGCATTCGGATATTTAAAAAAGAGTTAGAGGAATTTACTCGTCTCGGAAAGCAGCTCAAAGTGATAACCACTTCTTACATGGGAGCTACAGATGCTAAAGCGGTCGAGTTTTTAGCATCACTACCTCACACAGAAGTAAAACTGAGTTACAACACCAATCGTGAACGGCTTCATGCTAAATCGTATTTATTCATGCGAAATACTGGCTATCACACTGGATATATCGGCTCTTCAAACCTGTCACATTCAGCACTTACTAGTGGTTTGGAATGGAATTTAAAAATAACGTCTCAAGAAATACCGCATATTATCAATAAATCTTTAAGCACATTTGAAACCTATTGGGAGTCACCTGATTTTGAACCATTTGATGGAGCAATCGAGAGCCGAGAAAAGCTCACTAAAGCGCTTGATGATGCTAAAGGAAATTTCAGTTCTACTCCCAGTTTTTATTTTGATATACAACCTCATTCACATCAGCAAATTATCCTAGATAAATTAAATGCAGAACGGAATATTCACCATCGATTTCGTAACCTTGTTGTGGCTGCAACAGGTACCGGAAAAACACTTATTTCGGCATTTGATTTCGCAAATTTTTACAGCAAGCAGCCTGAAGCAAAGTTTCTTTTTATTGCTCATAGAGAAGAAATACTAAAGCAAGCGCAGAGTGCATTCCGCGGCGTGTTAAAAAACAGCCAATTTGGGGAACTGTGGGTCGGAAACTATAAACCTAATAAATATCAGCACTTATTTGCTTCCGTTCAAAGTTTAAATAATAGCCTAGAGGCTTTGACGTTAAGTGAAGATTATTTTGATTATATTGTAATCGATGAGGTTCACCATATTGCTGCCAGTAGTTATCGGTCTGTACTGAAACATTTTAGCCCTAAAATATTGTTAGGCTTAACTGCGACTCCAGTGCGTCATGACGGCACAGATATACTGTGTGATTTCTGCCAT
This sequence comes from Shewanella sp. ENK2, assembly GCF_043568515.1. Taxonomy (NCBI): domain Bacteria; kingdom Pseudomonadati; phylum Pseudomonadota; class Gammaproteobacteria; order Alteromonadales; family Shewanellaceae; genus Shewanella; species Shewanella sp. ENK2. The sequence goes on from NZ_CP171406.1 coordinate 2,282,541, forward strand.
GTTATTGCAGCTGAAATGCGATTACCTGAAGCGATTAACCAACGTCACTTATCGCCATTTCAATATTTTGCTATTGATGATGAAACTGATTTATCGAAAGTCACATGGTCAAAAGGCCGTTATGATATTTCAGAGTTAACCCAGTTATACACGCAAGATGATCAACGGGTTAAGCGTATTATTCTAAATCTCAATGAGGTGATTACTGACATATCGGAAATGCGTGCTTTAGCATTTTGCGTAAGTAAGGAACATGCAAGGTTTATGGCGCAGCAATTTGCACTAAGCAATATTGCATGTGATGTGCTCATCAGTGATAACCGCGATGACAGGGCGTTAATGCAACAGCGATTAAAGTCTAAGCAAATTAATGTATTGTTTGTTGTCGACATATTCAATGAAGGTGTTGATATACCAGAGTTAGATACCTTGTTGTTTTTGCGGCCAACAGAAAGCTTAACTATCTTCTTGCAGCAACTTGGCCGAGGGTTACGATTAACCAACGACAAAGAGTGTTGCACTGTGCTGGATTTTGTTGGGAATTCTAGACCTGAATATGACTTTTCAAATAAATTCCGTGCCTTGGTTGGTAAAACGAATCAATCAATAACAAAGGAAATTAAACAAGGGTTCCCTCACTTACCTGCTGGTTGTCGAATTGAGTTACAAGAGAAAACTCAAACGATGATCCTACAAAACATCAGTAGAGCCACATTAAATAGAAATAGATTACTTAACCTAGTGAGACATTTTACTAGTGTTACAGATTTGCCATTAACACTGACCAATTTTCTTTATATCAACCCCAATATATCCTTAGAAGACATTTATAAGGTGAAGTGGGGTAATGTAGGTGGCTGGCAGATGCTGATAAAGCAAAGTAAGGACGAGGAAGTTAACTCGAGTGATAAACCTGTTTTTTCAGCCTTTTACCGTGCTATTAATAATCGTTTGTTGATTTGTTCTTCATTGTCCTACCTAAAGTTTTTAAAGCTGTTATGCCAAAATCAATTTGACCAACCTGAATTAGCAGGTGATGAAAAAGCCCAAACCCAAGCTTCACTATTCACCTTAATGTGTCATTACGATTTTTGGGATAAAGCAGGAGAACAGGCTGGTTTTAGCAACCTAGCTAAGAGCTTATTGTCGCTGAACCATGTTGAGCTTAGAAATGAGTTATCAGAAGTCCTTGGCATTCTTATTGGGCGATTAGCCACAAGTGAGTTTGATATGCCTAAGTTAGGTAAATCAATGATTGATAACTCCCCGCTGAAAATGCACGTGCGTTATCCAAAAGAACATATTCTTGTGGCTTTTGGGGAAAGTACATTTATTAAAAAATCATCGAGTCGTGAAGGAGTGTTAAAAATAGCTCCTGCTAATATTGAGTTGCTATTTGTGACATTGGATAAATGTGAAAAGCAGTTTTCAGCAACGACTATGTACCATGATTATGCAATTAGCCCGAGCTTATTCCACTGGCAGACACAAAATAGCGCGAGACCCGAGTCTGGCAAAGGATTAGATTATACCCAGCAGCAAAAGAACGACACTAGTTATATATTGTTTGTACGCGAAAAGTCGAAAGATGAAAATGGTAGGACTATGGGGTTTGTGAATTTTGGCCCTGTGGATTTTGTCAAATATGAAGGAAGCCAGCCGATGAATATTACATGGAAACTTCACCATCCAATGCCTGCATATTTATGGACAGAGACAGCTAAGTTGGCTATTGGATAAAAGGTAGTACGGTTGCTTTAATGTTTTGTATACGATTTATCAAGATAAAGGTGTAACAAGCTACACTATTGAGGTGGCTGAAAGTTATTTCTGTTAAAGGGTGTAGCATTGTACACCTTTAGTAAAAATGTACCTTAATGTGCTTTAAAAGGGTAACAAAGTACACTTTTTAGTGGGGGAGTCAGTCACTACTTTACTGTTAGTGGTTAAGCTTGAGTGCTAATCGCTCGAGTTTCATTTCCTTTTGTGCTGTGCTTTGAATGAGATTGCAGCATATAAAAAGCCCAGTATTCGCTGGGCTTATCGTTTGAGCGTAAATAGAGACTCATTACTCAACGTTTTGGATCTTTGGTTATATTGGGGCCAAAATTTTTAAATTTTGTAATTAGTTGTTTAGGTTTTATATTCACGAAATCACCACGTTAACCACCTGTTAGCTAACTTTAGCGACATAATCACCTCACTTACTCAACAATAGTTTAGCGAACGAAACTAGAAATGCCAGCCTTTTTATTACTTGAATCATTATTTATCGACAGCCTTCTTCTTGCTTAGGTTTGCAATTGTAGAAATGACCTCAGCAGCATCTGATACATCATGACTTATCATCCCATTATCTGCATATGAATAGGCTACTGCACCATCTTTTGTAACTACTGCAAAAGCAAGGGCTTCACTGAGCATATCTTGAAAAATTTTATTAGCTTCTTGTTCTGATATATCCATTATTAAACCATCTAGTCCTGTTATTAACTTTATGCGCGCCCAATTTAAATGATAGCAACGGGTATTACTTTTAGTACTAAAATCTGCATTGAAAAATTGTTTTTTAACTAGCCAGACTAATGCTTCACTATCAAACTTTAGCATGTCTGATTTGAGCAACATTTATATTCGAGGAGAGATAAAGAGATAGTATTTCAAATTAGAGATGTAGAAGTTTACTTTTATTTTTATTTGTCTCTACATATCTAATTTTGCGCATTTAGCGCCAGTACCAATTAGGCAGCTATTGGTAAAGCTGAGGCAGGAGGTGGCTCGTTACCTGTTGTAGGTTCGATAAGGTTTAATAAATTAGTCTTTGGTAAAATAAAATCAGCTAACGCTTGATACATTCTTTTCCTTTCGGTCGGACGCTTAGAATGGTGGTATGGTTTTTCACCTTTTTTGGGCGAATGATTAAGGCCAAGCTCAATAACCCACTTATGTATTTCAAGATCTCCAGCAAGAGTAGAAAATGTACGTCTTAAATCATGAACATGAAACTTGGGCACTCCCTTATTTCCTAGTGGGTCATTAAAACATACACTCTTAGTCTGATGCGTTTTAAAAAACTTACTAATCATTGCATTTAACGTGCTTTCACTCATATGACCACACATTGCGCCACCAGTAGACGGAAATATGTATGGCGAATCGTCTGCATTCTCTTTCAAGAATCGGAATATAGTCATTACAGAACAGGGAATACCAACTGTCAGTTCATCACACCCTGTTTTAGTAGGGTGGACAGTTAGCTCTTGTTCATATTCATCAAAATCTTCCCACTTTGCTTTTAACAGCTCTGACTTCCTAAAACCAAATATCATAAATAATGCAATAGCACATTGGTTAACAAGTGATGCCTGCTGAGGATATTGCTGAAAGACCTGAAATACGTTTTCGATATCTTTCTTTTTCAAAGTTACTTTCCTAGCTTTCTCTACAAATCCGGCATGACTAACTTTTGTTAAGTGTGACGCTGGGTTTTTTAATATCAGACTATGAGTTTTCGCATAATCAAAAATGTTTCTAAAAAATCCTACCACTAGTGCAGCAATCGAGTTTCGTCCGCTATCAACGATTTCTTTAACAATCTCCTCAAGTTGGAAACTTGTGACCTTAACGACTAATTCACCCCCTAGTTTTTTCTGTATATCTTCAGCGTAAACCTGCTGCTCTTTCGTATACTGATGCGTAGTACTATCTAAAAATGCTTTAACCAAATCGTCAATTGTTCGGATAAATAAATGGCTAACCTCTAGCGGGTTTTGCTTTAATCGAAGGTGCTTTTGAATATCGATAGATTTTATTACTGCCTGACTATAGTCCATAACGTACGGGCTGTTTTCACCAAATGGAGCTAGCACTCGCTCTATCGCTTTACCATTTAATCGAAAGCGGGTTTTCCAATTTACTGCACCACTTGGGGTTATACTCAAGTAAACATTAGGTGCCACGTAGTAAGTACCCACCTCCATTGCTTCGACCTTTTTAGCTAAGTCGCTTTCTTTATACATAGTTCTTTGTTTTGTCATATTTCACCTCATTTGTTTAACGACGTGAATATGAAAACATGGATTAAAAATGAAAAAAAATAGGTGGAATAAATATCAGAAAAATATCTTTATTTTTCAATGAAAGATAGTCCGATAAAACTAGAGCGATAATGGAGAGATTAACTAAATAAAAAGCAATAGCATAAATAGTTGCTATTGCTTTTCATTAACTCAACACATTATGCATACGCCGTTTTAATCAGTTGCATCCTCTTCCAACTGCTTTCCTCGACAAACCGAGTGTTCGATCTGCCGCACTTCGTCATACGGATAAAATCCATAAGTTTTACTTTGTTCACCAGAAAACATGAGGTTATGTTCGATAGTGAAAATATATTCGCCGTTGAAATGCACAATCTCTGCCTGATAAAAAACCTCGTGCGAGCTATTGAGAAAGAATATTTCGAAGTCACAGCCCATGCTATCTTCTGCATCAAGGCCACGAGCTTCATTGATATATTTGTGCAACTGATAGTAGGCACAGCCGGGTAAGTCATGTTTATTCATATGATAGAACCTTATCTATTTGCTGCTGGTTCCATCACATTTTTACAGCAAGGATTTATGTTAATAAGCTCCTTGAGTGCTTAAATGTTTAACTACTCTTTTTATATTAAGGAATGAGATCTCTAAATCAACAACAAAATTACCGTTATTTTTGGTGCTATTCAGAATGCAGTATTAAGCTGTTGTTATTTAGAAAATAATAACTAGACACTTTTTTATATCAGTGCTCTTTGGCAACTTGAAGAGCAAAGATAGACTCACTCCTCGCCCCCTAAAAGAAAAATATGCCACTTAACTAGTTAATAAATAATGACTTTGTTCAATAGAGCAAATCTAACTTATATAAGTCAAGACCCTTGAGATCTTAAACTAGACTTCAAGCTAAAATAAAAAGGTGAATATTACTATGTCAAATGACTTACTAGTAGAGAGAGAACATGACGAAAAAATAGAAGCAATGATGCTAAAGTCGATCCGACGTGAAACGACCGTCAAAGACTATGAATGGGCGTGTAAATCTTTAGTAGATTTTGCATTATCACATCATGGCAGTAGCGGGCGTATTTGCGCCCAACTTCTTCTTAGCGCGCACAACAGCATTCATTTCCAATTCCCTATTGCAGATTTATATGCGCTAGATACTAGGTATCTAGCATTAGCAATACACGTCATAAGAGGAAGAGCGATTTATTGCGAACCTCACGAGTTTTTTGACGAATGCAATAGCAGTAAATTCGATGAGTTATACGAGCAATGGAAGCACCTAAAAGGATAACAATCGGACATATAACCTGCCCAAGCCCAATTATCTTATATTGAAAAATAAGCATTTATTTCGATATTTACGCTAGCTAATTGTGACGATAATGAATGATATGTTCTCATGTAAAACAGATTAGAGAGGTAATTTAATGAGAACGATACAATCAAAATTGACTTATTACTTAAGAAGAAACGTCAGCCAACTAGCTGGCCGGACGTTATCTTCAAAAACAACATGTGATTACAGCATCAAAACCATAACTGAGGATCCACTCTGTGTTGAACTCAAAATATTCACTATTGAAGATAATCCCCAAACTAGCCAAATGACTATAAAGGTCGTAAAGCAATCAGGGTACACATATCACTGTGAAGTTTCTGAAACAGACACCAAAGGCATTGAGGCGAAAAAAAGCGTTGATATATCATTGCCTCGTACCTTTGCCGAGATGTCTTTTGAATACAAAAGCATTTGTAACAGGATGCTAAAAGAAAGAGAAAACTGGTTAAAACCCAATATCCCGGACCGAGAACGAAGGGAGTCAGACAAATTATATAATCGACTAAGAGATGAGCGCTTAGACTTGGCAGAAGATATGAGAAAAACTTACGGTGAAACCGAAGTAGTCAAAGCAGCTACCCCTCATTATGACAATGATTTACAAGCATGGCTGTAAACCTAATTTGTTTATAAGCTAATAGCTCTGAAAAGTCGCAGGGAGGCGAGCAATTAATTTTGAGTTGCAAAGTTAATTGCTCGGCAGAGTATAAATAAAACGACCATTTATTTTACGCACCAATCAATTACCAAATTAAACATAAAACAACTTGCATTAGTGTAAATAAACTCGTAAAGTTTTCTACGTAAATAAAAGGTACCTTTATTTTATGAAGATAGGTTATGCACGGGTAAGTACTGACGATCAATCTCAAGATTCACAGCTAGATGCATTAGCAGAGGCAGGTTGTGAAAGAGTTTATCGCGAAAGTTATAGTGGTAAATCAAAGAACCGTCCTGAACTTGAGCGTATGATAGATGCATTGAGAGAAGGTGATATTGTCATCGTTCAGCGACTAGATCGCTTAGGTAGAAGTTTAAAAGATCTCATAGAACTATTGGATGGTTTCAAGCAGCAAGGAGTGCAGTTTATTTCACTCAACGAGAATATCGATACTACCACCGCTATAGGTGAGTTAGCTTTTCATATGATCGGCTCCATTGCACAGTTTGAAAGACGGCTTATTTCGGAAAGAACCAAGGCTGGACTTGATGCCGCGCGAGCGCGGAGGAGAAAAGGCGGTCGAAAAGCAAAATTATCAGCAGCCGATATAAAGAAAGCCAAGGCAATGCTTAGTGACCCTGAAATGACAAAAGCAGAAGTTGCAGATCACTTTAATGTAAGTCGCCCAACATTGAACAAATGGCTAGATGAAGAATAAAACAATAAGGATATTGTGTGATACCCAATTACCAACAATTTATGCGTCCATTCTTACAAATTGCTAACGATGCAAATGGCAATGAAGTAAAGCTACGTGATGTTATTAATCAACTAGCTGATCAATTTGACTTAACTGATGATGAAAGGTCTGAAACCTTGCCGAGTGGTCGTCAAAGCATTCTAGATAACCGAGTTGGTTGGGCACGTACTTATTTAACAAAGGCGGGTTTATTAGAAGCGACTCGCAGAGCACACTTTGTTATTACCCCTCGTGGTAAAGAAGCATTGTCCGAAAATGTAGATATCAACAACGAGTACCTGAAAAAATTTGATGAATTCATCGCTTTTAAACAAAAAAGCAATGATGAAGCTGGTAACGAAGTTGAATCAGGGAGCACTGAGCAAGAAGAGGTTTCAACACCAGATGAAATATTGAGATCCGCATATAAAAAAGTTAATGGAGCACTCGCTCAAGAAATCCTAGAACGTACCCGTAAAGTAACCCCCGACTTTTTTGAAGACTTACTCATCGAACTACTAATTGCGATGGGTTATGGAGGCGCTGGTGAAGGTGCAGCTCATGCGCTAGGTAAATCAGGAGACAATGGTGTTGATGGCGTTATTGACCAAGATCCATTAGGTGTCGATCAAATATATATTCAAGCTAAGCGTTATGCCGAAGGCAATAACGTTGGTGCTGCCGATATCAGAGACTTTTTTGGAGCACTAAACCTTAAACGTGCGCAAAAAGGTATTTTTATCACAACCTCAGATTTCACATCATCAGCGCAAGATACAGCAAACAACCTAGGCACTCGTATCGTCTTAATTAATGGCAAAGAGCTAGCCAAACTCATGCTGCGCTACAACATTGGTAGTCGAGATGAAGATGTATTGCATATCAAAAAGTTAGATGAAGACTTTTTTGAAATTTAAATAAGCAACAAAGAATTTAAAAGAGTGGTGGTATTCCAGCACAGCTCAATCAAAGAGAATTATTGAAAACATGAAACATAAACTGACATTAACAAGATTAGAAAGCCTGCTTTTTAAAGCGTGTGACATATTACGCGGCAAAATGGATGCCTCGGAATATAAAGAATACATCTTTGGTATGTTGTTCTTAAAACGTATGTCTGATCAATTTGAAGCTGATAAAGCCGCTATTCGTGCTCGCTTAGAAGAAGAAGGAAAATCAGAAGCTGCAATAGAAAAGATTATTTCACTACCCGCTCGGTTTGATTACTTTGTGCCACAAGCAGCATCATGGTCAACCATTAAACACGTTAAGAAAAATGTAGGTAATGAGCTAAATAAAGCGCTTGCAGCACTTGAAGATGCCAATATTAAAAAAGGTCTAGAAGACGTACTAAAGCATATCAACTTCAACAAAAAAGTTGGTAAGAAACCGATGGAAGATAAGGTGCTGGTTGATTTTATTCAGCACTTTGACCAAAAAGATTTCACTTTAACCAATGAATGCTTTGAGTTTCCTGATTTACTAGGCGCGGCTTACGAATACTTAATCAAGTTCTTTGCCGACAGCGCTGGTAAAAAAGGCGGTGAGTTCTACACGCCTTCTGAAGTGGTTCGCTTGTTGGTTGAACTACTTCAACCCGGTGAAGGGATGGAAATATACGACCCTACAGTTGGAAGTGGCGGTATGCTCATCCAAAGTAAAAAATACGTTGAAGAAACGGGTGGTGACGTAAACAAAATAGACTTATTCGGTCAGGAAGACAGTGGTACTACATGGTCTATTTGTAAAATGAATATGATTTTGCACGGTGTTGGCGGTGCGAATATTCAAAATGAAGACACCCTTGCTAAACCCCAGCATATTGACGCTAATGGCGAAATCCGCACTTATTCAAGGGTGATCGCGAATCCACCGTTTTCGCAAAGTTACAGTCGCGATGGCATGACACACCAAAGCCGCTTCCATACATGGCTTCCTGAAGGCGGTAAAAAAGCTGATTTTATGTTTGTTCAACACATGTTGGCTTCACTTAAGCAAGACGGCAAGATGGCAGTGGTAATGCCACATGGTGTGTTGTTCCGTGGTGGTGAAGAAAAACATGTCGCCAAAAATTTATCGAAGAAGGGATCTTAGAAGCGGTTATTGGTTTACCACAAGGCTTATTCTATGGAACAGGCATTCCTGCTTGCGTATTAGTGTTTAATAAAGCGAATGCAGCACAACGTAAACATGTTGTATTTATCAATGCGGATCGCGAATACAAAGAAGGTAAAAACCAAAATAGCCTTCGCCCAGAAGACATTGAAAAAATCACTCATGTATATGAATCTCTCACATCAGATATTGATAACGATGTAGAAAAATACGCACGAGCAGTACCTGTTAGTGAGCTTGAGCAAGAAAAATTCAATTTAAACATTAGACGTTATGTTGATAACAGCCCAGCACCAGAGCCTCATGATGTAAAAGCACATTTAAACGGTGGTGTACCTGCTGATGAAGTTAACAGCCTTGAATCTCACTGGCAAAATTATGCCAAATTAAAAGAAGCATTATTTACTTCAGGCCACCCTAAACAAAAAGATGGCGACTCGCTCTCTTCAAAATATTGGTCTTTTGCTCCGGCTATTGAAAGCAAAGCCGACATAAAAACAACTATAGAACACCACCCTCAACTTATTGCTAAGCATGATGCTTTTTATGCACGGTTAGATAACTGGTGGAGTGCGCACTTTGTTCCGCAGTTCCATAAACTCGGTGATGAAACCTTAAGCTCTAAAGGTGTTTTCGCGTTAAGGCGTGATGCTCTAAACAGCATTGTAGGTGCCTTATTACCTGAAAATTTGCTTTCCATTTATCAAGTACGTGGTGCAATGGCGAATAATTTTAAACAACATGAAGCGGATCTTAAATCTATTGCCAACTCAGGTTGGAATGCTGAGCTAATTCCAGATGAAGAAATTCTTGAATCTCAGTTTCCAGAGGTACTAGCAAACCTGAAAAGAGACGCTGCCAGAATTACAGAGTTGGAAGCGTTGTTTGCTGCGGTAAATGAGTCTACTGAAGATGAAGCAGAGGAAGAGTCTGAATCAGGCGTATTACCAAAAGTTCAGGTAAAAGCATTTAAAGATGCCAAAAAAGAAAACAACGGGCAGCTTCGCGATTTAAAGAAAGAGCTAAAGTTTGCCAAAAAAGAAGACCCTACACGCGCATTGCAGCTCGAATCGAGCATTGAGAAGCTAACTTCAGCAAATACCGAGATAGACGCAAAGTTAGAGCAACACACCGCACTTGAAAAAGAGCTAAAAGAGCTAAAAGCAGGCATTAAAGAAGCGGAAAAGAAAAAAGAAGATCTTGTTGAAGCTGCGCGTGAAAAAATCACGCCAGAAGAAGCTAAGGCACTTATCGAAGCACGCTTTAAACAGCAGATGGTTGATAGCTATGCACACTACCTGCGCCAACTTGTTACACAGCTAATCAAGGCTGTTGAGAATCTCCATAACAAGTATTCAATTACGGTTAAAGATATTCTGAATGAACGTGAACAGCAGGCTAACTTATTAAATAAGTTCTTGGTGGAGTTAGGTTATGAGTAGTGTTACTTACCCTGAAAATTGGAAAGGTGTAACTATCGAAAACATTTCTTCATTCGTAGGAAGAGGTATCGGACCGAACTACTCAGATATAGAAACTGACGTTATAGCGATCAACCAAAAATGTATACGAAATGGAAAAGTTAATATTGATCTTGGCCGCTACCATGATAACGCTTCTCTCGTTAGGCATAGTGCGATATTAAACACAAATGATATTTGCATAAATAGTACTGGTGATGGGACTATTGGCCGAGTTGGGCTATGGGATAAACCAAATAGTAAATCATCATTTTTTGTTGATTCACACGTTACAATTGTAAGACCTATTTGTGAAGAGAGTGACTCCAAATATTTAAGTGAGCTTTTATCCTCGGAATGGATACAAAATGATATCGCTAGATATTGCTTTACAGGAAGTACTAATCAAGTTGAGCTAAGTCGAACTGAGCTTTTGCAACTAACACTTTATTTTCCAGAGCTAAAGCAACAGCAGAAGATAGCAGAAATACTATCTACAGTTGATAACCTCATTGACCAGACTCAAAACCTGATCGACAAATATACTGCCGTCAAACAAGGCATGATGGCTGATTTATTCTCTCGTGGTATCAATTTGTCTGGCACGCCAGAAACCAACAAAAGCTATGGTCAATTGCGCCCAAGCTATGAAGACGCACCTGAGCTTTATCAGGAAACAAAGTTAGGTTGGATTCCGAAAGATTGGAATATTGAAAAGTTAGAGAATTTAACTACCAAGATCATAGATGGTACTCATCATACTCCTACATATACAGAAAGTGGAGTGCCATTCTTGCGAGTAACAGATGTTCAATCTAAAGAAATTAATTTAGAAAAGATTAAGTTCGTATCAGAAGAAGAACATAATCAGCTTATAAAACGGTGTAATCCTGAACATGGCGATATTTTATATTCGAAAAATGGCACCATTGGAATTCCTAAAATAGTAGATTGGAGTTGGGATTTTTCGGTATTTGTTAGTCTCTGTCTGATTAAGCCAGATCATAGTCAGATATTTAACAAATATTTAGAGCTGGTTTTAACTACCGAAGTCATATGGACTCAAATTAGAGTCAGGGCTAAACAAGGCACTGTTACAAACTTACATTTAGAAGAAATTAGAGAATTTGAAATACCGTTGCCTAACTCTAATGAGCAAAAAGAAATCGTTATTCGAGCGAGTGCTTTGCAAAATAAAATCGATAATGAACAAGATTCATTAAATAAATATAAATTAATTAAAAAGGGCCTGATGCAAGACTTGCTAACAGGGAAAGTAACAGTTTAATAAGCGAAGTTTTACATGACGGCAGTACCGAAGAAAGACCCGTACAGGGAAAAAATAGTTGCACCACCATTTTCTACAGGTGGTGGCGGTATTAATTTTGAGAATAAAGTTCAAACATCATTTGTTGTACTTATGTTAACAAATGGATTTGCACCGGGTTTACCTAGTTGGCCAATTACTAAAGTGCAAGTACAAGGAAAACATCATGGCTACAATGTCGATGACTTTATTGTAACAGCATCAAATGGTACGAGAGCTGCAAAGTTATTAGGCCAAGTGAAGCATGATATTGCAATCACGAATAACAAGACGTTTATTGAAGTTATTGCTGCTGCTTGGAGGGACTTTAATAACCCAGAAGTCTTTGATCAGTCATTAGACAAGATTGCGTTAGTTACAGGGCCTTTAAAGGGCACAGATCTTGAAGTGAGGGAAGTCCTAGATTGGGCTAGAAATAATAGCGAAGTCGATTTCTTTAAACAAATTCAGTTAGCCCGTTTTAGCAGTAATAATAAACGTGAAAAGTTGAAAATAATAAGAACTCAGGTTGATAAATGCGCAGGTACAACCGTTTCTGACAAAAAGTTATGGTTGTTTTTGAAAAGTTTCTACCTATTAAGCTTCGACTTGGACTTTAAAGATGGTGTAAATATCTGTTTATTGAGAACATTAATTCACCAATATGCGCCAGAGAAAGCAAATGGTATCTGGGCACAGTTGTTGTTAGAAGTTCAAGAAAAAATCAAAGTGCAGGAGAAATTACACTGGATGGCTTACCCGATGAAATCGTTGAGTCATTTAAAACATTAGAAGTAAAAAGTGTTCCTTCAGAAATAAAAAATGAGTTTAAAACTGTACCAACAAATCATTGGAAAACTACCGAAAATGTTTTGGCGTTTTGCCAAGCTATATTAGTTGGTAAATGGAATGAGTCCAATGCAGAGGATATAGCATTTATTGAACTGATATCTCAAGAAAGCTATAAGGTTTGGATCAAAAAGGTTCATGGAGTTCTTTTAGAAGATAAAGATAGGATCTCATTAAAGAACAAAATTTGGAAAGTAAACAATCGCAATGAACAAATGCTAGAGTTTGCGTCAGTATACTTAGATGAACACATCAGCCTTTTTATTGATAATTTAACAAATGTTTTATCAGAGGTAGACCCTCAGTATGAGCTAGAAAAGGAGCTACGTTATGCCGCAGGAGTATGGGATAAAAAATTAACTCATTCTAATCACATTAGAGAAGCTCTTTCTGAAAGTCTCGCTATCTTGGCTAACAATACTGATGCATTTGAACATTGCAGTGTTGGTCATATTAATACGAAAGTTGTTCTTTGTATCAGACAGCTTTTTGCGGAACAAAATTGGCAAAAATGGGCCAGCCTTAACTCTCTCCTCCCAAATCTTTCAGAGGCTGCACCAAATGAATTTATGAGTGCCATTGAAGTTTTAGCGAATTGCGATACGTTGACAGAGCTGTTTGAACAAGAAGGAAGTGGTGCATTCGGTAGTAATCAGTTAACAGGTGTTTACTGGGCGTTAGAAGGTCTAGCTTGGGATGATGAACTCTTAGTTAGAGTCGTACACTTGTTTGGTCAACTTGATAGTAAAGACCCCGGTGGACAATGGTCTAATAGACCATTGAATTCACTGGTTGATATTTTTCTTCCTTGGTTACCTCACAACCTATCAAGCTTAGAACGTCAACTTATCTCCATTAAAGCATTGGTAAGAAATAACCCTGAAACAGCGTTTAAGCTATTAATAAAACTTTTACCTGATCAAGTTTCCAATACTACAGGTACATATAAACCCGCTTGGAGAAATATTATTCCTGATACTTGGGAAAAAGGTATTTCGAGAGATTCGTTCCATCAAGCTACGAATACTTTTTCCATGTTATTGATTGAGGCTTATGGCAACGACATTAGTACGCTCAAGGAAATTGTTAAGCATTTGGATAAGTTACCTCCTGATGTATTGGAAGCTTTGGTTGCAAATATGAGCAACTTTTTACCTACTCAGCCTGATGAGATAAAGCGTCCAATTTGGGAAGAGCTAATGTTTCTAATAAATCGGCATAGAAAATTTTCTGATTCAGCATGGTCTCTTCCGGAAGAAAGAATATTAGTTATAGAGGGTATTGCTAACAGTATCGAACCTGAAAACTTATTTGAAAAAGGGAAAAGACTATTTGGTAATCGAGATTATGACTTATATGAAAACGTTGGCGATTGGGATGTCCAGCAGAAACGCTTGCAAGAAGAACGAGAGAAGTTACTAGCCGCTATTTATGCCGATGGAGGTCTTGATAACCTGATGTTATTTTGCGAACAAGTTGAACACGCTGATAAAGTAGGTTTGGTGTTTTCTGAATTGGCATCTGATGATGATTTAGCTGCTATATTTCCAGCATTTATCGAATTAGAAGGTAGTGTGCAGTTTTTTGTAAGTAGATTAGCTGTAAACCTTTATTTGAAGTTCTCTGAACGCGCTTTAAGTCAAGTTGACGCTTCATCTTGGAGTGATAAGCAAGTTGCAAAATATTTTAAATATCTACCGTTTGTTGAGCCTGTTTGGTCGAAAGCGGATGAGTTACTTGGTGAAAATTCTTCGATGTATTGGGATGAAGTTAGTGTGATGCCATTATATGAAGAAAATATTGTCAATGCCGCTCGTGTATTAATGAAAAACAATAGGCCATTAGCAGCATTAGATATGTTGTACATGGTTCGAAATAAGGATGAAAATTTACCCTCTGATATTGTTATTCAAGCATTGAAAGAATCTACAACCTCGAAAGAGATACCTGTTTCAATATCTTCATATCAGATCATGGACTTCTTGGAATTCTTGTACAAACAAGATGATTTGGATATGAATGCATTGTTCTCTATTGAGTGGGCTTATTTAGAACTTTTTTCAAAAGGCGATAAAAACTCACCTAGGGCTATCCAACTAAAAATGGAGTCAGAACCTAGTTTTCTCTGTGAACTCATATCATTGGTGTACAAGAGAAAAACCCCTTCCGAAGAAGATCAAGAACAAGAGGTCTCTCCTGATGTAGCCAAGCGTGTATGGCAGTTGTTATACAATTGGAGAGTTATGCCAGAATTTGGTGGTAAAGATTACAAAGAAGGTAGCTTTAATAGCTGGATTTCAGAAACCTTAAGAATAGCAGAAGAGGTTGATAGATATGATGTAACACTATCGGTAATTGGCGAAGCTTTATCAACTTCCCCATGTGATGAAAGTGGCCTGTGGATTAATACTGCGATAGCTGAAATGCTTGATATTCAAGATAGAGAAGTTATGCGCAGAGGGTTTGCTACAGGTATTCGTAACTCTAGAGGTGTATATACAGTTGACCCCTCAGGTGATACAGAAAGAAAAATTGCTGAAGGTTATAGAGAAAAAGCTAAGGCGCTTGAAGAATATGGCTTTGTAAACTTAGCGAGCACTATAAGAGGTGTCGCTGAAAGTTACGAATATGATGCTGAGCATGCCAATAGCCATTACCCAATGGACAGTTGATAAATATATGTCTACAGAGCAAAGTATTATCCTTCGTAATTACTTTAGAAAATATGTGATTAAGCGTGAATTTATAACGGCTGATTATGTTTAACTTAGCCAGTTAAGGAGTTGTTTTGTTAAAACGGATTTCCACAATAAAAAATATTGGCACCTATAAAGACTGCAATGGTCGCCAAAGCCAGTTTGAAAAGCTTACGCTCGTGTATGGTAGAAATACATACGGGAAAAGCACTTTGGGCGATATTTTTTCATCTCTCAAATCTGTTGAATCTGCTACCCTGAGCGCCCGTAAGAGCATTCCTGATGATGGGTTAGCACAAAAGATAGAACTGAATTTTTTAGATGCTGATGGCAAAAAAGAAGTAAAAGCAATTTTTAACAATGATGACTGGAAAAATAAGTTGCCCGGTCACTTAAGACTTGCTGTTTATGATGATGCTTTTTATCACCAAAATGTTTTCTTGGGTCGCACACTAACGCGCAATACCAAAGAGAGTTTTAGCGACTTTATTTTGGGTTCACAAGGGGTTGTTAAAGCAGAAAACATAGCAGCGAAAAATAAAGAATTAAAAGAGAAGAAGTCAGATCTCAAAAAGTTAGTTCAAAGCGAGTTTTCAAAAGTTGATGACTTAAAATCCTTTATAGCTGAACCAGTAATTGCGGATATAGACGCTACCAAAGAAGAGCTAGATAAAAAACGTGAAGAATATGCTTTGCTTAACTCACAAAAGAAAGCAAGTAAGGCGATTAGGGAAAGAAAGAATCTATTTCCGCTTAAAGTGGCTACAGATTTTAGTGAAGCGGTAACGGCAATTAACACTGTACTAAAAACCGGGCTAGACAACCCACATGAGGCAGCCAAAGCAGAATTAAATCGTCATATTGAAAAACACTTTGTTAAGCCTGAAGGTGCTGAACAATGGATTAAACAAGGCTTAAGTTTACTTGATGGTGATAACTGCCATTTTTGTGGGCAGGCTATTACACCACAAGCAAATGAGTTACTGGATCTGTATCGACAATGTTTTGATGATCAATTTGCTAGGCACGAAGGGTATGTTAAGTCTACTGTCGCGCAACATCACCCTTTATTGACGAAATACTGGATTGAACAGTTAATATCTTCAATCCAAAAGGCAGGTTTAGTCATTGATAGTTACCCAGAGCTTAGTAGTGTTGATGAAATTCCTGAAGTAATTTCGAATATCGAAAAGTCACATGACTCAATTCAAAAGAAGCTTGATGAGCTAAACCTATTAGCTGTTCAAATTATTGGGGAGTTTAATGTCAGGATTGAAACTAAGCTAGCCGACCCTAAAAAATCATTTGAAGTTGTAGATACAGCTCAGTTTGAACTTCTTATTAAAAATATATCTAGTGATGTTGCAGATCTGAACTCTGATTACCAAACCTTTAATAAAAGAGCCAACGAATTCAAAGCTAGATTTGAAGGAGACCAAATTGAAAAAGCTCTTGAACACCTTAAACTACAAGGCACAGGCTTAGCGTTAAAGGTTGAGCGATATGAAAAGAATGACGCTTGTATAAACCACATGGCTTTGTCAAAAAACATAAGCGATCTTGTGGAAGATATTCCAAAGCTAAAAGAATCGCTTCGGAACGAACAAAGCGCCTTCCTAAAACAGTATTTCACTAAAATTAATAAACATTTTAATGATTTAGGAAGTAGAGACTTTAAGCTTGAATATAAGCATGAGCCACTTGGTAACAAACCTATTTATAGCTTTAAAGTAAAGTTTAAAGGCGCTGATATTGCCGAGAATGATTTAGATAAAATTTTTAGTGAATCTGATAGACGATCTCTTGGTTTATCAATTTTTCTCGCATCGCTAGACTCTCTTGAAGACAAAACCTTAGCAAAAACAATAATTGTTTTTGATGACCCTGTTACCTCATTTGATGAAAACAGAGTTGGGCAAACGCATAGCAAGCTAGTGAAATTGGCGGATAAGTGCCAACAAGTAATAATGCTTAGCCACTTCAAGGATGGAGTCGCGAACTTTTTAAAGGTACATGGATTCTCAAAGAATGATATTGCTCTAATCGAAATTAAGAAAAATGCTCAAGGCTCATATCTTGAAGTTGGAAACAAAGATGCCTTTGTAAAATCAGCTCACCATTTGAACACTGAAGAGTTAATTGATTTTGTTGAACGAAATACCGATAAATTAAGCTGTAAGCCACGTGTTTATCTTGAAGAAGTTTTAAGTTTGAGATTTTCGAAACAGATACGTAAAAAACAAATTACTAATGAATCGTTAAGTAAGCGGATTGATGCGTTGAGCGAAGAAAAAATAGTATCGCAAGATATTGCAAAGCAATTGCATGATTGGCGCGAAGAGCTTAACCCTGAACATCATGTTTGGGTGGATGACGATATAGAAAATCAAAGGACTACAATTTCTAGCTTTTTAGAATTCGTGTTTTATGAGCTAGTACCAGAACCAGTGGGAGAGGTTTAATGTCTGAATATCAATTTGTAGAAAAGCCTCTACTAAATCAACTAGCAGCTATGGGATGGCAAGTTATTGAGCATTCCTCTAGTGTGATACCTAAAGATCCTAGCATTAGTTATCGAGAACATTTCAGAGAATGTGTTATCCAGAGAGAGTTTACAAAGGCGATAAGCACACTTAACACTATTGATGGCCAATGTTGGTTAACTGATTCACAAATAGATGGCCTGTATGAAGACTTCACTGATTTTGGTGTTAAGAGCCTGCTTGAAAACAATCAAGAGTTTATGGAGCGAATCAAAAAATGGCAGGTAGATGAGAACACCGTAACTGGTGAGCAGAACCCTACGGTTAAGATTATTGATTTTGATAATTGGAAGGCCAACCGATTTGTTGCAATAAATCAGTTTCGTATTGATACCCCTGCTGGCGTTAAAGAATGCATCATTCCTGATGTTGTATTGTTTGTTAACGGCCTTCCGCTGGTTGTTATTGAGTGTAAAGATGTAAATAGCTTTACATCAGACCCAATGAATCAAGCAATAGAGCAATTAAGGCGATATGCCGATCTAAGGGAGCCGGAAGGCTCTCAACTGATTGAAGGTGAAGAAAAACTTTTTTATACCAATCAATTAATGGTTGGCACATATGGTGACAACGCCAAGTTCGGTACAGTTACATCAACAGAAGAGTATTATTTTAATTGGAAGACAATTTACCCAGATGATACTCCTTATGTAGATCCCAAGACAGGGAAGCATCGTAAACAAGAAACCCTTGTTCAAGGTATGTTGCACCCCAGAAACCTGATAGACATTACGAATAACTTTACATTATTCATGGATGCAGGAAAGCAACGCATAAAGGTTGTTGCTCGTTATCAACAATATCGTGCTGTTAATAAGATTATTCAACGAATTAGAACTGGCGAGACAAGTGATGAACGCTCTGGTGTCGTTTGGCATACACAAGGTAGCGGCAAGTCTTTAACAATGGTCTTTTTAGTACGCAAAATGCGTAGTACCGAAGACTTGAAAGATTACAAAGTATTGATGGTTAATGACCGTAAAGACCTAGACAAACAGCTTGGTGAAACGGCTGATTTAACAGGCGAAAAGGTTTATCGCATTTCTAGCAGTGATGAAGTTAAAACAGAGCTGTGTGATGATCGCTCAACTCTGAATATGGTGATGGTGCATAAATTTAGAGAAGCAGATAACAGCAATACGCCAGACTATTTAAATGAAGCTTTGGGTAAATCTGTTGCAGAACCCTCTTCTGAGTATTCTTCTGAAGCTGACAAAGACAATGTTGTGAAGCTATTTGAAAGCTTTGGTGAGGTTAATTCATCAGAGAAAGTGCTTATCATGATTGATGAAGCACACCGAACACAGAAAACAGGGCAAGATAAAGCTAGTTTGTCGGACAATATGTTCGATGCATTCCCTAATGCAACTCGCTTGGCTTTTACTGGCACTCCTTTAATTGCCGACCATCATAACGATCCAACTTGGAAGCGCTTTGGCAATAACCCTGATGAACCATATATTGATGAATACAAGCTTCAAGATGCTGTAGATGATGGTGCTACTCTGCAAATATTGTATGAGGGTAAAACAGCCGATTCAGCAATTTATGATAAACATGGTTTTGATACAAAGTTTGAAAACTTGTTTAAAGACAGAACCGAAGAAGAAATAGCTGCAATACGCAAAAAGTATGGTGCAACTGGCGATATATTAGAAGCAGAAGATCGTATTGAAGAAATATCTAACGACCTTGTTAAGCATTATATACAAAAAGTATTGCCTAGTGGCTATAAAGCTCAGGTTGTTTGTTCTTCAAAGCAAGCGGCATTGCACTACCAAACGTTTATTAGAAAAGCGCTTAATGAGTGGGCAGAAGAGGAAAAGCAAAAACCTGCTGAAGAACAGGATAAAGAGCTACTCAAACAGGTCGAGTTTCTAGATGCTATGGTTGTCATTTCTTCTGATGGAACCAATGAAAAGGCTTCATTCGTTGCTGCTAGAAACGAGTCTCGTAAACGTAATGCGGTGGAAAACTTTAAGAAGAAATTTGATTACGACAAGCCAGATACAGGCATCGGTTTCTTAATAGTTTGTGACATGCTTCTTACTGGTTTTGATGCGCCCATTGAACAGGTTATGTACATCGATAAGAAGCTAAAAGAACATAACTTACTGCAAACAATAGCCCGTGTTAATAGAACATATCCCGGCAAAACAGTTGGGTATGTTGTCGATTACATAGGGTTAACTGAGAATCTAAAAGAAGCGCTATCGCTATACTCAGGCAAAGATCAAAAAGATATTTTAGATACGTTTAAATCGGTTGAGTCTGAAATGCCTGTACTTCAAAGCCGTTATAGGCAGTTGATTCAACTATTTGAAGATAAAGATATCTCACAAATAGAAAGTCTCGTTCAACAGAAGTTATCTTCAGATATTGAAAGATATAAAGTTACTGAGTCAGTCATTCAAGCACTAGAGGATATTAAAACTCGCGATAGCTTTAATGTTTATCTAAAGAAGTTCATGCAAAGTATGGATATTATTTTGCCAAACAAGCTGGCACATCCATACAAAATACCTATGTACCAATTTAGTCATCTACAGGCTAAAGCGAGGGAGCGGTATAAAGATGACTCTATCAATATTGCTGGTGCAGGTGAAAAAGTTCGCAAGCTAGTTAGTGAACATCTAATTAGCCTAGGTATTAACCCTAAAGTGCCACCTGTAGAGTTATTCTCAGATAAATTCATTACTACCTTAAAAGAGCATAAGGATGATCGTGCTGCGGCTAGTGAAATGGAACATGCTATTCGTAAACATTGCAAAGTGAATGAAGCTGATGACCCTGTAATGTACAAACGCTTCAGTGAAAAGCTTGATGATATTCTTAAGAAGTACAATGAGCAGTGGGATCAGATGCTGCTTCACTTGGAAACATTAAGAGAAGAAATTGACCAAGGTAGAGGTGATGATTCATCTGCTGGAGATCCGTTTACTGATCTAATCATTGAGTTGGCATTTGATGGGTCTTGCCAGCCAAGTGAGATGGAACCTGTTAAGAGTATTGTTGAACGAATACTAGAAATAATGGTTGATAAAATTGAAGGGTTAAACTTCTGGGATCGCCCTAATATGGTTGACGAACTTGAAGGTAAAATCCAAGAAGTATTTATTTTGAGTGGCATTCCGGCACTAGAAGAATCATTTGAGCTAGTAACAACAGAGTTATTGAATCTAGCCAAAAGAAGAGAGCTAGATATTTTGTCTAATAGAAAACAGCAGGATGGTAATTAGTGGCAGATACTTTAAATGTCAGCACATATAGGGATATCAGCTACCAACTAAAGAAAAGTGATAGGAAGACAACAAGTATCTACATTGAACGTGATGGTACTGTTTTAGTAATAGCGCCATCATCGTTTGATGTTGAGAAAATTGAACAGGTCATAGAGTCTAAGAGAAGCTGGATTTATAAGAGCCTAGCCGAGTGGGAGGACCTTAACAGAACTCGAATCCATCGAGAGTATGTTAACGGTGAAAGTTTCTTATATTTTGGCAGAAACTACCGCCTGCAACTAGTGAAGGACCAATTAGAGCCACTCACTTTCCATTATGGGCAATTTAAGTTGTTAGATTCAGAAGTGGCTAATGCCCCTGATCACTTTAAGAACTTTTACAAAACGAAATTAGAGCAGCGTTTAGATGAAAGGCTTAAGCTCTACCAGCCAAAAATGAACCTGAAACCTGCCAGCATTCGAGTTATGGAATTACAAAACCGCTGGGGGTCATGCACTTCGAAAGGAGCAATAAACCTTCATTGGAAGTGTGCCATGTTACCTTTAAGTGTGTTGGACTACGTTATAGTTCATGAACTTGCGCATTTAGAAGACAAAAATCACTCTCCCAAATTTTGGCGCACGATAGAAAAAGTGATGCCAGACTATGATGAAGCCAAAAAATGGCTGAAATTTAATGGTGCAGGAATGAGTTTATAGTTAATATCAATGGATCGGAACTATTTCAGTTGTTCCGATCCATCGACTAATGCACAGGAATTATTAAACTGCACCTTATAATTTGAAGCACTCCGTGATGTAACACAGTATTACTTTAAGCGTTCTTTATTGGTGGGAAGGTTTATAACAGTATGTAAACGTCAAGTTCACACAGTGGCCACTGTACTAAATTATAGTCATAACCGAACCATCTTTTGAGTTCAGAGTACTATTTAACTATGCTTAACTAGTATGGCGTTAATGCGAGTTTTCAAATGAAGAACAAAAGTACTAAGTATCCGGATTTGCGAAAAATTACTTTATTAGGAGAATGCCCTTCTCTCGATCCTGAGCAAAGCAATGCCTTTCAAACGGGATTGGATTTAGTAAATAATGTTGACTCATTCACAGATAAAAACCAGAAGGAAGCAATATCATACACATTTGAAACTCACCCCTTTTACTCTCAATTAGGTGATTATAGTAATATCGAGATTCCCGACACTTTTGATCCATCTCTTAATGATTTTTAATTTCAAAAAGCATGCTACTAATTAAATCAAAACTTATCGTAATCGATATTTTTATTTTGTCAGAGTAAATATTAAATAGGATCATTTGTTAACCACCTAACTCTAAATCCTTCAAAATAAAATCCGCTTATAGCCCTTGCAAACACTACATTTCTGTATAAGAAAATGTGTTTTTATGTTATAACTATTATAACGATCATAAAATTATAAAGTTATATAACAAAAGTAAGGTGAGGATTCGCCTTGTTCTTCAAATCACCAAATTTAGTCAAAAATACCCCATAAAAATGTTTGCCATTCTTGGCAATTTGTATGTCAAAGTCGACAATTCATGCGCCGAATTTGGCAAAGTAGTTGTCAAAAAGTCACAAGGCACTTCAGCGAAACTTGCTTATTAAGCAAGCCAAAATAACTTACATTGGCTAAGTCCGATCAAGTCTCCACCAACTTTCATTCAAAATGACACGGTAACCGTACCGATTCGGAACACTTCAAACTTCAAATCAAATTGGTGATGCTGCTGTACCGATTCGGAACACTTCAAACTCCAAATGAAAAGGTGGTACTGCTGTACCGATTCGGAACACTTCAAACTTCAAATCAAATTGGTGATGCTGCTGTACCGATTCGGAACACGTCAAACTTCAAATCAAATTGGTGATACTGCTGTACCGATTCGGAACACCTCAAACTTCGAATCAAAATGGTGAAACTGCCGTACCGATTCGAAACACCTCAAACTTCAAATCAAATTGGTGATGCTGCTGTACCGATTCGGAACACCTCAAACTTCGAATCAAAATGGTGAAACTGCCGTACCGATTCGGAACACCTCAAACTTCAACCCAAAGTGATGAAATGACAGGACCTATTCGGTCATCGATAGGTACATACTAAAAACAAGTAAAAGTACTCATTACACCTCTATTGTTGAGATCATTGAAGTTTGAGAATTTAGGTGTTGTGCTCTTGATACAATATTGTCTTTCAATTGACCTATGTATACTTGCTCTTCTGCCGAAAAATCATTGGTCTTGATTAGATCTTGAATAAAAGATTCTTCTGTTAAGGTGGAGAGCACTTGTTTTGTTAAATTAGAAAGTAACCTTGCCAGTAATTTTTTATCTATTGCACAAGTTTCGGCAAAATCAGCTAGCTGATAGGCATTGATATCATTGGGATCAAACTCATCTCCCATTGCCATAGCTAACACATGCTTAAATTGAGAAAACATTGCAATATTTACGAGGTCATAAGCAGGAGTGAAGCTACTATTCTCCCTACTCCAAAACAGTGATACGTTTTTTCCATGACTATCATAATTACTAATGATTAAGTTGAATAGCTGCCAGTTGATTAACCATTGTGCGCTTTCAACAGGGGAAGACATTGATTTACTAAACTCAAATAACTTAGGGAGGCTTGCGCCATCTCTTATATGCAATACATCTCTGTTGTCTCCCAAATTTCGTTCGTATTTATAATCCCTAGGCAAGTTCAATGCTTGGCATCCGTCAATGACGTGCCTCCTCAACACTTGTTTTTTCTCCGAGACATATTTTCTATCAAAGCGATGAACAATAAGCGCTGGGTGCTTTCCAAATCGAATAAACTCGACTTCAGCAGTAGGTAAACCAACTGCTGCGGATAACTTCATACAAAAATATTCGTTTAGAACTAGATTTAGGCAATTTTTCTTTTCAAATTTTAAGATATGTGTAGAACATAGCGTTCCATCACCAAAGCCAATTTCGCCATTTTCATTTATGAAGACGTTGAGCTTATCCTGAACCCCAGCCACACTGAGCCTAGGCTTGTCATCCCATGTTAATAAACCTATGTCTTCTTTAGTATCTAGTCTCCTTTCAAGCTCATCTTCAGTGAGTAATCTGAAAGCAGGCTCTTCAGCTTCATTTACACTCTGTTCAATACTGTCAGAAGTAAAGGTGACAGCCCCTGAAAGATCGCCACCTATTTCACGTATTTGTGAGAAAACATTTTTTTCTGATACTCCAGCCCTTTCTGCAAGGAGTAGTCGAGCTTCTCCTTCAGGTAAGGCGTTATCAAGAAAGTTATATGCAACAGAGTTGTCGTGATTATTATCTAGCGTTAGGTTTGGCGATATAGCGAAACCATTTTGTTGCCAATAATCATTGTATTCTAGTTTGGGCAAACCAGTTTCTTTGTTCAGTGATAGTTCACCGATAACATTTTCTGCAAATCTTATATTTAGACTGTAGGCATCTAATTTATCATTCATCAGTTAGACCCACTCGTTATCAGCTATAGTATTGGCGTTCGGAGTGAGTAGCTCTTTTGTTGTTAGCTTTATCCCTAACCCTTGTAAAACCGAAAAGACAGCGGACAAAGTACAATTAGCATTGCCGTTTTCAATACGTGATAGCGTATTTATACCGACTCCACATAGCGCTGCGCAGTCTGCCAGTTTCATATTCAACTTTGTTCGTTTTGCTTTAATTAGCTTACCTAGTACTACTGCATCTTCTATGTGTGCAGAGCTAGGCATGTCTGAAACTTTAACTCGATTAGCCATATTGATATGTACCCAATAATTCACCACTAGTAGTGATTATATTACTACTAGTCACATTAGCAAGAAATATTCACCACTACTAGTGAATAAATTAGATAGTAGTCATAAGATGAATTATATTCACTAGTAGTGGTGAATATAGGGTGTTGTAGTAGTAATTCAACAATAGTTCACTAGTAGTGGTGAACTATTTACAATTAGCTATTACGCAGTAAATTTAGAACTTGAGAAGTAGTAATAGTCGAATCAGTCAAAGCTTTCTCTAGAAGCTCTTTGACCTTTTTAGAAGGTACCTTCGATTCTAGTCGGTTATTGGCTAGTGCCTGCTTAAGAGCATTGGGATTAGTGATGCGCATTGTTTAAGTCTTTCTGTTCAGTGAACACAATCGGTAAGGCAAATTGAGTTGCTGAACAATACTCAGCAACTCTTTACCATTAATAAATAGCTTTTTCTTTAGATCACAAGGGGGAGTAGAGTACATCTGACAAACTTGAACTTTACAAAAGTGTCGATAAGGATTTGATAGATCTATTTGTAAAGTTTCCAATAATGATCGGTGCATGAACAAATGCTCAATTTGGAAAGCCTCACCTTCTCTATGGGCTTTTATTCCTTTCTTCTCTTCCTTAGCGATTTTTTTGCGCCCTATACATTCGTAGCTATGATACCCACCAAAATAAAATGCTAGTTCCCCTTTATCATACTCATAGTAAAATTCATAACTTCTCGGACACATAAATGAAGCCCTCATAAGGATAAGCTGTATTGCTTCTGAATCTAATCTTAAGCGGCTATCATGAATATAATTGAAATGAGAGACTAGGAAATTATCATTTTCTACAAAAATAGCCTCTTTAGCATAGTGTTCAATATAATTATACAGTGGCAAAGAAGGCATATAAGGTCTGTGTCTTCTATCAACATCTTCTTTATTGATCTCAATACAAGGCCCTATAGATACCCCTAGAGCATCTCTTTGCTCCAAGGCTATTAACAAATCAAGCTCATGTTTATAACCTACAACTTCATAAATGTTGCCTACATCTGTAGGTAGCAAGCACAGCTTAATTTCACTTTGTTCATCAAGATTCCAAGTACTTATCCATGATGCATTCTTTGGGAAAAAACTAGACAATATTTTTTTACTAATATTGACTACATGCTCTCGAGTGAGCTTCACTTCAGAAGGAATTAGCTTAAGGATGCAAGATGGAAAGTGCTCTTTAATTAAATGAAAAATATCAGTGAACATTACCTGTTTCTCACTGAATTCACTCAGCACTTCCCAGCTTGGGTAGTCTATTGTGATAGCAATAGCATCTAACACTTCATTTAACTTGAACTGAAGACTAGAAATATTTGAGTTCAATATTTCGATTGTGTGATTTGCAAGATCTTTTAAAACCAAAAGATCATTGTTACTGACTAAATTAGTATATTTAGACATAAAAATCTCCGTCGCCCCATGGAATCTCGATCTGCTTGGACGAAGTTGCTAAATATAAACTAAGTTAAATTTTAAGTGGGTAGCACAAAGGTCAGTGATTCCGTCTAGTTAATGTGCCCAATTAGAATATATTTATGCAACTTATTTTTCAAATATAGTTTTATTGCACTTATATTTGTCCGCTGAGCATTGCTCAGCAGAACTCTATAATTTAGTTAACCAACTGTAGCAGCAACTAAAGGCTTATAGTTAAGTAAAGGCGCAACATATTCACTGAGTTTGTTCAGAGCTTTTACTCGTTCAGGAAAAAAGCCGTAGCAATCATAGGTTTTCTCGACGCCTTTTAAACTATGGTTCATGCATTTTTCAGATACTTCACGGCTTACACCAAGCTTAGAAAGAAACGTGCGAAAAGTGCGGCGTAAATCATGTAAGGTAAAGTGCTCAACACCTGCTTCCTCCATGCGATTAGGACCTCTATCCCGCTTTCCATATGAAATACCAAACAAACAAGCTACAGCATCATTCAAGGTATCAGGCCCAATATGAGGGTATTGACTCGCTTTACGCTTAGGAAAAAGATATTCCGAGTGGCCACTCAGCACTCGTAAATCCTGAAACAGCGGAACTGCTAGATCAGGAATAGGGATCACAAGTGCAGCATCGGTTTTAGTTGAACTTGCAAATAATTTAAAGGTCTGTCGCTCAATATCAACTTGCGTCCATTTTGCTGATAACAGCTCCATTTTCCGTGTACCCAGCATAAGCAATAACGATAGTGCAATATAGGACGACTGTGTGATCTTCACAGGGTTTTCCCTAAAAACTCTAAAGGCTGCTTCTATCTCATGCTCCTCTAAAAATCGCTGACGTTTATTATCTGCTCCCCCTGCATCTTCCGTTTGTGAAAACTCCTGTGCGATATTTGACACAATAACGCTGTACTTAATAGCGACTCGAAAGACACGTTTGATTAAAAGCAAGGCTTGGTTCGCGACCGCTGGCCTACCCGTATCTAGGATACGTTGAATAACGTTATCAATATCATAACTGTTAATGTGCTCCATCCGAACATAACCGAGGTGGGCTTTAATCTCTTTGTTATAGATTCGTTCGTAAACAAAAGCAGTTCGAATTTGCTCGCGCTTTTTAGCTAAATACTTCTGAGCACAATCGTCAAACGTTATGAGCTTAGGGCGGCTTTGGCGCTCCATTTCCAGTTTAGGATCGATACCATCATTTAACTTTTGGCGGCAATCAATTGCGATTTTAACCGCGTCAGGGAAGTCCAATAGTTGCTCATGGTCTTGTCCATAGCTGCCGATTTTGAACTGACATCGCCTTCCCCGAAGTTGGTAACGGAAAACCCAGTTGGCAACACCAACTGATCTTACATCGATATATAAACTTGGATAGACATTCTGAAAGGTAGGATCACCAGAATAAACTAGTGCTTCAATCTGTTTAGATTTATCGGTTTTACTCACAAATTTTCTCCTCAAATTCTCAACCAAAATGTGGTGAGTAAAATGAGGAGTTCAGTTGCTTCAAGTGGTGAGTTGTCACCGCCAAAGTCACCACCTCAAAGCAGGTTTTTATAAAATTCACTGAATATTTTATGAATAAAACCTGAATAAGGCACTAAATCTGGCTGTTTTTGTGAATATATATGTAAAAACTAATCACTCAATATTCTGGATCTGTTCTCTCATCTGCTCAATCAGTACTTTAAGCTCTACCGCTGCGGCAGTGACTTCTGCGCTGATTGATTTAGATGCTAGGGTGTTAGATTCGCGGTTGAATTCTTGCATCATGAAGTCTAAGCGGCGGCCTTGTGCACCACCTTTTTTAAGGATTAAGCGCGTTTCAGCAACGTGTGCGTCAAGGCGATCCATTTCCTCTGCAACATCCATCTTTTGTGCAAGTAATACCATTTCTTGTTCCATACGTGCTGGATCAAGTTCGCCAGTGATTTCGGCTAAACGGTTGGTTAGCTTGTCACGTTGCCATTGCATAACCGCTGGCATGTGCTCGCGAACAATAGCTACTTGCTCAACGATTTGGTCGAGGCGAGTTTGTAGCATGGCGTTGATGGCTTCACCTTCACGGCCGCGGGCTTCGATAAATTGAGCCACTGCACCGTCGAAAGCACCGAGTAAATCTTTATTGATTTCGCCCATGTCTTGTTCTGCACCTGCCATAACACCAGGCCAGCGTAGAATATCAACTAGGTTAATTTGGCCGTGTGGCGCTTCTTTGTTTAACCATTCTGTCGCATTTAACAGCTGCTTGGCTAAGTCTTGGTTTAGGCGCATTTCGCTGCTGCCAGATTCAGACAGTTCGTAACGTAAGTTGACCTCAACTTTACCGCGGTTTAAGCGCTTACGTAGGCGATCACGCAATACTGGCTCAAGGCTACGCATTTGCTCTGGTAAACGTAGGTACGTTTCCAAGTAGCGTTGATTGACTGAGCGAATTTCCCAAGAGGCAGTGCCCCATTCGGCTTTATGCTCAATGCGAGCGTAGGCGGTCATACTTTGGATCATGGTTGAACCCTGAATAGTTAGCAGCAAGTGTGTTGTCGATTATAGTCTGCTGGCATTGAAGGTCAAAGTGTACAAGGGTAAATTCACTTTAAATATCGAAACTTAACCCGTTTTACACGGTCACATCACTGAAGTGTTTATCGCTTTGGGTTATCTCGGCCTGTTAAATGGCGTTATCGATGGGTTTGTCATCGAATTCGTTAAGTGAATTGTTTATAGTAGGCTCAATCACCAACTTAGATCTGCGGATTTAAGGTGTTATCAAATTTTGGAGTAGGCAATTGGACCATTTCGTGTGGAATCTCGACCCAGTATTAATTTCATTTATGGGTCTTAAAGTACATTGGTACGGGGCGTTATTTGCATTGGCGATTGCCAGTGGTTTTCAGGTAATGAAGCGCATGTACAAGCAAGAGGGCTTGGATGTTGAGTCGCTAGATAACTTGCTGATGTATTGTGTGGTGGGGATTATTGTTGGTGCGCGTTTGGCCCATTGTTTCTTTTACGATCCGAGTTACTACTTTGCCAATCCGATGAAGATTTTGGCGATATGGGAAGGCGGCTTAGCCAGCCATGGTGGCGGATTAGGGGCGATTTTAGCGCTGTATTACTACAAGCGTAAAACCGATATGCCGTTTTTATTCTTGCTGGATAGATTAGCGATTGCTACCGCGATATTTGGCTTCTTTGTGCGTATGGCCAACTTTGCTAACTCTGAGATTTTAGGTCTGCCGACCACTAAACCTTGGGGCATTATTTTTGAGCGTGTGGATTTATTGCCGCGTCATCCTGCGCAATTGTATGAAGCGATTAGCTACTTAATTATCTTTATCGCGCTTTATGCTGTGTACAAGTTTACTAACCTAAAAGAAAAGCATGGCGTGATATTCGGCTTGTTCTTATGTAGCGTATTCAGTGCCCGTTGGGCGATTGAAATGGTGAAAGTGAAGCAAGCAGCTTATGCCACTGAGTGGACCATGAGTGCAGGGCAGTTATTGAGTATTCCGTTTTTACTTGTGGGTGTCGCTTTGCTTATTTTACCGTTTGTGAAAAAGCAAAAGTAAGGCTTTACGATAACGTTCTGCCAAAAGAGAACTGACAAAACAAAAAAGGCCGTGACTTATTTAAGTCACGGCCTTTTTTATGCAGATTAAGCGAGTGATTCAATATCGATCTTTTGGCCTTGTTCAAGCTGCTTAATGGCGCTGACGATGGCGGCATTAACGGGGGTGGCGACCTGATGTTGTTGCCCAAGTTTGACCACGGCTTGATTTAAATAGTCTATTTCGGTTTTACGATTAGCTTGTATGTCTTCCCACATGGATGAGCGTGCCTGTGGGTCGATATCAAGCATTTGCTTAGCGAGCACGGTAAATAGGCTGTCGGGTAAGGACAATATCAGCGGCAACCATTGGGGTTTTACTTTGGTAAATTGCGCTAACGGCAAGCGGGCTTTTTGACACACGCTTAGCCATTCTTTCATCGCAAGGCTTAATAATTTACGGGTTTGTTTTTGACTCAGTTGCTGCTTAATAGGCACATCAGTAATTGCATTGAGTGCATTATTAAGGTTAAGCAGTAGTTTGCCGTAAATGATTGGCGCCATATCCTCTACCAAGGTGCAGCTTAAGCTCGCTGAAAGCATTGCTTGTTGGATCGCTTGCGTATGGGGCGTGTTGGCAAAAGTGAATTGGCCTTCGGTGCCTTTATGAAAGGTGGCATGTTCTTTTTGCAGCACGTTAAACGGGGTAATGCCTTGTAACAGCAGCCTTAGCTGCGTTGGGGCGTTAGCGAATGCTTGCTTAACTTCATCTAAACTGCCCAAGCCATTTTGCATTAATACTATGGTGCTTTGCGGGTGGGTTAACTGCAGTAGTTGCTCAGTTATATCGCTAAGTTGATGACATTTTAAGGTGACAAAAATCAAATCGAATCTGGGAGTGTCAGCGTCAACTTCGGTAATCATCGCGTTCGGCATGACTTTTTGATGTAAGCCTTGGTAGCTTGTGAGCGTGATACCTTGGTTGTCGATAATGCTGCGTTTAATACGCTCGCGACAAATTAAGCTGACATCGAGCTTTGCCATGAGTAGTTCACCCGCTAAGTAACATCCTGTTGAACCTGCACCAAAGATGGCTATTTTCATCATTTCCCTTAAAGCATGAGTCACATTCCATTGACCAGTGTGCCGTTTTGTTAATAAAAATCCAATAAGGGTTTTGTTTGACGTGGCATCAAGGCTAACAAGTCACTATAATGCTGTTCAATTATGAGCGTTGGTTGTGGGTTTATCGTGTTAGCTGCTATTTGAAGGCGCTACAAACGATAATATGCCCCGACCTTAGCTAGAAACTTAGGCTTAATACTTAGGTTTAACACTTAGGTTTAACACCCAATTTAGTCACTGATTCCACACAATAGGAAATGCATATGCGTCCAAGCGACAGAACACCAGCACAATCTCGTCCAGTTACGATTACTCGTCAATTTACAGCTCACGCTGAAGGTTCGGTGTTGGTTGAATTTGGTGACACTAAAGTTTTGTGTACCGCAAGTTTTGAAGAAGGCGTACCGCGTTTTCTTAAAGGCCAAGGCCAAGGCTGGGTAACTGCTGAATACGGTATGCTTCCTCGTTCGACTCATAGCCGCATGCAACGTGAAGCTGCACGTGGTAAACAGTCTGGTCGTACGCAAGAAATCCAACGTTTAATCGGCCGTTCTTTACGTGCTGCGGTAGACATGAAAGCCTTAGGCGAGAACACGATTGTTATCGATTGTGACGTGATTCAAGCTGATGGCGGTACTCGTACTGCTGCAATTACCGGTGCATGTGTTGCATTAGTAGATGCATTAAACTGGGCGCGTGGTAAAGGCATTTTAAAAACTAACCCGCTTAAGTTCTTAATTGCTGCTGTTAGTGTTGGTATTTACAAAGGTGAGCCAATCTGCGATTTAGAATATATCGAAGATAGCGCTGCTGAAACTGACATGAACGTTGTGATGACTGAAACTGGCAAGATGATTGAAATCCAAGGCACTGCCGAAGGTGAGCCATTCAGCCACGAAGAGTTATTAAGCTTACTTGAGCTTGCGAAGCACGGCATTCGCGAAATTGTCGATACGCAAAAAGCGGCATTAAGCTAAAGCGTATTTGATTAAGGGGCTGCTTGAATAAGGTGGCCCTTTTTTTAAGCTGTATTTAATACAAAAAAAGATTACCCAACAGATAACAGTGTTAAGGAGATAATGTGAAAGCATATCAACGTGAGTTTATTGAATTCGCTCTTGAGCGTCAGGTATTACGCTTTGGTGAGTTCACCTTAAAATCAGGCCGTACTAGCCCTTACTTTTTTAATGCGGGTTTGTTTAATACGGGTCGTGATTTAGCACGTTTAGGTCGTTTTTATGCTGCTGCATTGGTTGATTCTGGTATTGACTACGATTTAGTGTTTGGTCCGGCTTACAAAGGTATCCCTATTGCGACAACGACTGTTGTAGCGCTTTGCGATCACCATGATAAAGATGTGCCTTACTGCTTTAACCGTAAAGAGAAAAAAGATCACGGTGAAGGTGGCTCGTTAGTGGGTAGCGAGCTTGCGGGTAAAGTGATGTTAGTGGATGATGTGATTACCGCCGGTACAGCTATTCGTGAGTCGATGGAAATCATTGCTGCCCACGATGCAAGCTTAGCAGGTGTGTTAATCGCACTTGATAGACAAGAAAAAGGCAAGGGCGAGTTATCAGCGATTCAAGAAGTTGAACGTGACTTTGGCTGTGCTATCGTATCTATCATTAAGCTAGGTGATTTAATCAATTACTTATCTGAAAAACCAGGAATGGAAAAAGAGTTAGCGTCAGTGAGCGCTTACCGTGAGCAATACGGTATTTAATCCATCTTCGTTAAAAACAAAAGCCAGACTTGATGTCTGGCTTTTTTGTATTTGTTTTGCATTGAGCAGGGTTAATGATTGCTAACTAACACTTAGACTGGTGTAAAAACTCAGCACGGGTTGCTGGGTTTGATTTAAAAATCCCGCCTAATGCCGTGGTGGTGGTTGAGCTGGTGGAGTCCATCACGCCGCGAGATTTAACGCAGTAATGCACCGCATCCATTTTAACGGCAACATCTTTAGTTTCAAGCAAGGTTTGCAGTGCAACTAAGACTTGCTGGGTCAGTCTTTCTTGTACTTGTGGGCGCTGGGCAAAAAAGCGCACAATGCGGTTTATTTTTGATAAACCGATAATTTTAGTGCGAGGCAAATAGGCGACAGTGGCATAGCCATCAATGGTCACTAAGTGATGCTCACAAGTGCTGGTAAGGCTAATGTCTTGCACCCGAACCATTTCATCAACGCCCATCTTATTGTCGATGACAGTGATTTTAGGGAAGTTCTCATAATCAAGCCCTGAGAAAATCTCATCAACATACATTTTAGCAATGCGGCGAGGCGTATCCATTAAGCTGTCATCTGATAAGTCTAACGCCATTAGCGTTAACACTTCTTTCATGTGATGCTCAATTTTTTCTTTACGCGCTTCTGGAGTATGAGTTTGCGGCAGCATCGGGGTTTCTAACCCTTGCTCAGTCAGTGCTGTTTTGACCTTTATTGCAGCTTCACTTAATGCCATCTTATCCTCCAACCACAGGGGTAATGCGTACTACTGAGTGTATGTTATGAACCGTGATACTGCTGCAAATGCCGTATCACGAGGGAGGGGATAATAACGTGATTTGAAGCAAATTAATATTACTGACATAAAAAAAGCCGACCTTTTTAGTCAAGTATCGGCTTTAGTGGTGAGGTGACGAATTAGAGTTTGAGGTTACTTTTTAAAAAACTCAGCATTTTATCGTAATATTTTGCCCTATGGTCATCGTTATAAAAACCATGGCCTTCATCATCCATAATGAGTTTTTCATAGGGATGTTTGTTTTGGTTCAGCCCTTTTTCTAATGACTCTAATTGCTCAATCGGTGCTCGTTCATCATTGCCACCATGCACTAGTAGTATGTTTGCTTTCAGTTTATCAGTATTAAAAGCAGGTGACATGTTTTCTAGCTGCTGGATGTTTTCTCCAAGGACTTGTTTTAAATAGCTATTGCCGCTACTTGTTTGTTGTATATCACCTTCCTCAAACATCATTTTTAAATCGTAGACACCAGCAAATCCAATTGCACATTTGAATAATTCAGGTTCAATGATTGCGCTTTGAAGTGCACTGTAGCCACCAAAACTAGCACCTACGATACAAATTCTGTCTTTATCTACGAAGCCTTGATCAATTACATACTTGGTACCATCGATGATGTCGTATTGAATATCAGCTCCCCATTTTTGATAACCGTCTTGTTGGAACTGTTTACCATAACCACCAGAACCTCGAAAGTTAACTTGTAAAACGGCCATTCCTTGGCTGGCAAGCAATTGACTTTGGGGATCAAAAGACCACCAGTCTCGCACGTAATGTGGACCACCATGTGGATTAACAATTAGCGGTAAGTTCTTGGCCTCTTTGCCTTCAGGTAAAGTTAAATAACCAGAAATAATTTTTCCATCACGACTCGTGAAGCTTATCGGCTTTACTTCTGCCATTGCATCAGGATCTAACCAGCTTTTTCAGATGCGAGATAGTCTAATGTGACTTTTTCTGTATCAAATAGGTAGTAGTCACCGGGATTTTTATCGTTAAAAGCTTTAATCACGAATAGTTTTGCATCTGTTGTTTCACTGATAATTTGCACTTGATGACCGGGGAGTGATGCAATGAGTTGCTTCAGTAATTTTGTATGATCATCTTTTTGATCAACGAAAGCATATGTTGGATAGCCATCTTCATATTCAACTGCATAGAGCTGTTTAGACTGTTTGTTGATCCAAAAGTTACTTGGATCAACATTTTCATCATTAATGATCTTTTCTTTTTGGCCACTGACTAAGTCAATTTTATAAATACTTACAGTTTGATTATTTTCTCTAGCCGCTGCATAAATGGTGCTTGCTTTTCCTGCAAATGAAATAGGGTGAAAATCAGTTAACCCTACATTGAGATCATTGGCATTTATCCAATCACCATCTTGTCGATAAAACGTGTGTAATTCGTTGTTTTTATTAACCCCAGAGACGAATTTAACTTCGCCTTCATTGTCAGTTAAAAAGCTTGGGTTACCGATGGGGGATGTGGCTACTTTTCTCCTAACACCAGTTTTAACATTGACTCTGTAAACATGTTGTAAGCTATCGTTGCCCAATGAAGTGACGCTTCCCCAAGGAATTGCATTAACTAGCATATACTTATCATTTTCAGGTAATGGGTCTAAAATATATGCAGTGGCTCTAATTGATGTATTTCTCTTAATATTTGAACCAGTTTGCTGCTCGCTGCTATTGTAGCCAAATAAATATTTTCCTTTCGAGCCGTCAGCATTAACAGCCATAAGTTCACCATAATACTGGGGAACATCTGTCCAGCCTTTAAGATAGACTTTTTGCAATACGATTCTATCTTGGTTGACCCACTCATAATTTCCGACTTCAGCATTCCCTGGAAAATTTATCGCACTAATCATTTTTTTAGTTTCAGTTTCTAAAATAATTAAGGTTTTTTTACCATCATGGGTGGTCAATGCGCTGAGAAAATCACCATTTGGTGATATTTTTACATGGCTATACTCAGCGCCTTTACTATATAAAGCTGCCTGAGATAAAGAAGTTGCACTTAATATTGAGGGGAAAACAGCGAGCAGAAAACTTGCAATAATAGCAGTGTATTTCATAAACATCCTTGTATTTTTATCGGAAAAACCTATCGACTTCTATCGATTAATTCTATTTTTGTCATCTTAAAGTACGACTTTTAAGTCATTAATACAATTGTTTACATAAAAAAACGCACCGAAGTGCGTTTACATTATTGTACTTTGAAGGCTGATTTAGCTGCGTAACAACTGCTGCTGAACAAATTGCCATTGCTCGTCAAAGTGCTCGGTAGGTTTTTGTTTAAATTCACTACGAACAAATTGGGCGATTCTGCCTTCGGCGATAGCTAATAATAAGTTTGCTAAAATGGCTTCATCTAAATTAAAACCATGGCCTTCACGTAAGGTTTTTTCACGCAGTATTTGCTTAATTTGGGTTTCAATTTTGGCAAATAAACCACTGATGCGGCTGCGTAGACGCTCGTTCTCGCCCAGTAGTGCGTCGCCATTGAGTACCCGTGAAATACCTGGGTTACGCTCAGAGAAGACTAGTAATAGCTGTAAGACTAATTCACAGCGTTTCATGGTGTCTTTCTCTTCATCCATAATCAGGTTTAAACGAGACAAAATCGCGTCTTCAATAAACTCAATTAAGCCTTCAAACATTCTTGCTTTACTTGGGAAGTGGCGATAAAGCGCCGCTTCAGAAACACCAACTTCAGCTGCCAATTTAGCAGTGGTAATACGTTGGCCAGGGCTGGTTTCCAGCATGTGCGCGAGACACTGTAAAATGTGCTCACGACGATTTATTTTTGGGCTAGCCGCCATTTGTTATTCCTAGGCTTGTGACTACTTGTAAAGGTTATTTGGTACCTGAGTGACCAAATCCGCCTTCACCACGATCTGAGGTATCAAACTCATCGACTAAGGTAAATTGTGCTTGAACAACAGGAACAAACACCAGTTGCGCTAAACGATCACCTATTTCTAATGTAAAAGGCTCATCGCTACGATTCCAGCAAGACACCATTAATGGTCCTTGGTAATCAGAGTCAATTAAGCCGACTAAGTTACCTAACACAATGCCGTGTTTATGCCCCAAACCTGAGCGAGGCAAAATCACTGCCGCAAGACTTGGATCGGCAACGTGTACTGCAATCCCTGTGGGGATTAACACTGTTTTACCTGGCTCAATGACCATGGTGGTATCGATCATGGCGCGCAAGTCCATACCAGCACTGCCTGGTGTGGCATAGTTTGGTAGTGGAAACTCGCTGCCTATGCGGGAGTCGAGTAACTTTAATTCTACAGGTGTCTTCATGATGTTTTTATTTTTGTTGCTATTAAAGTAAGTAATTGTTTTGCTAGGGTCAGTTTATCGGTTGCTGGCAGCTGTTGACTACCGTCCTGCCAAAAAACATGTAATGCATTGGCGTCAGCATTAAAACCAAGCCCAGCGATTGATACGTCGTTTGCGGCAATTAAGTCCAACTTTTTTCGCTCAAGCTTGCCACGGGCGTATTCTTCTACGTTATCGGTCTCAGCAGCAAAACCTACAGTGAAAGGACGATTTTTTAATGCGGCTACATTGGCAAGAATGTCTGGATTACGGATCATCTCAAGCTGCATATTCTCAGCTGATTTTTTGATTTTTGATTCTGCTACTTCAGCAATGCGGTAATCTGCGACAGCAGCACAGCCTATAAAGATATCTTGACCATCAACATGCTCCATAACAGCATCAAGCATGTTTTGGGCTGATTCAACATCAATACGGTTGACATGACTTGGGGTCGCTAAATTGACTGGCCCTGATACTAAGGTGACTTCAGCGCCCATTTGTGTCGCTGCTGTGGCCAATGCGAAGCCCATTTTGCCTGAACTATGGTTAGAAATATAACGCACTGGGTCAATCGCTTCTCGAGTTGGGCCTGCTGTGAGGAGTAGTTTGACTCCGGCTAATGGTTTAGGGCCAAAGAAATTGATGAGCTGCTCAGCAATGGCTAACGGCTCCATCATCCGACCGGGACCCACTTCGCCACAGGCTTGGTCGCCACTCGCTGGTCCCCAAACTGTGATGCCTTTGCGAGCAATATTGGCAAGGTTTTCTTGAGTGGCTTGATTACGATACATTTGCTGGTTCATGGCTGGACACACTATCACTGGCGCTTCTGTGGCTAAACAAGTGGTAGTTAGCAATTCATCTGCCATGCCAGCATTAATGCGGGCAATAAGGTTTGCTGTTGCTGGCGCTACGATGACTACATCAGCCCAACGAGCTAATTCAATGTGCCCCATTGCAGCTTCAGCTGCGGGATCCAGTAAGTCAGAAGCAACAGGGTGACCTGATAAAGCTTGAATGGTTAACGGGGTGATAAATTCCATGGCGCTTTGGCTCATGACCACACGAACATCTGCGCCACGTTCTTTGAGGCGACGAATTAAGTCAGCACTTTTATACGCGGCTATGCCACCACCGATACCCAAAAGGACTTTTTATTTGTCAGCATGTTTACTCAATCCTGCTATCCAGTTCATTGGCGCTACAATATCACAATCAACCTAAATGGTGACGATCCGAAATTAAAATTTTCGTCCATACTCTATGGTTATGTTGGCAGTGATGCGTGAGCTAACAGGAATATTGACTGAATTTGATTTAAGCAATAAACAAGGGAGTGTTTATGGCAATAAAAGATTGGCCAGAAGGAGAAGGTCCACGAGATAAGTTACTTCATCATGGGGCTGGGCACTTATCAGATGCAGAATTATTGGCTGTATTATTGCGAAATGGGTTAGCAGGCCATAATGCGGTGGATTTGGCTCGAGGAATGATCACAGAATTTGGCGGATTACGGGCTTTATTTTCAGCATCACAGTCTCAAGTGTGTCAATTAGCGGGTGTTGGGCCGGTAAAATTTGCTCAAATGCAGGCTGCATCGGAGATTTCGAAGCGAATTTTTCAAGAAAATATGCATCGAGGACAAATTTTAATAAATCCTGATTTAACTCGGGACTATTTAATGAGACAATTAGCAGACCGATCCTATGAAGTGTTCGCATTATTATTGTTGGATAGCCAACATAGAGTGATTCAGTTTGTAGAATTATTCCGCGGAACGATTAATTCGGCATCAGTATATCCACGTGAAGTGGTGGCGTTGGTGCTGGAGAAAAAGGCTGCGGCAGTCATAGTGTGTCATAATCACCCGTCTGGCATTGCAGAGCCAAGTCAGGCAGATCGGCAAATTACTGACAGATTAAAAAAAGCCCTCTCTACTATCGATGTTTCTCTATTAGATCATATGGTTGTAGGTGATCAGCAGATAATATCCTTTGCTGAACGTGGGTGGATATTTTAAACAACACTTGATCTTAGTTTTGTTATCGTGTATAAAATGCGCCCTCTTTGTGCCTCGGGCGACGGCCACACGAGGCACATAAATGCTCGAGCGTTTTAAAATTGTTTTTGGAGAAGATTGACATGTCAAGAGTATGCCAAGTAACTGGCAAGAAGCCGATGGTTGGTAACAACCGTTCGCACGCTAAAAATTCGACTCGTCGTCGTTTTTTACCTAACCTACAAAACCACCGTTTTTGGTTAGAAGAAGAAAAACGCTTCGTGCAACTACGTGTATCTACTAAAGGTATCCGTATCATCGATAAAAAAGGTATTGAAGTTGTAGTTAAAGAACTTCGTGCCCGCGGCGAGAAGGTATAATAGAAAATGGCTAAATCTAAAGGTAATCGTGAGAAGATCAAATTAGTATCTAGTGCTAAAACTGGTCACTTCTACACTACTGAAAAAAATAAGCGTAACATGCCTGAAAAAATGGAAATCAAAAAATTTGATCCAGTTATTCGTCAGCACGTTATCTACAAAGAAGCTAAAATCAAGTAATTGATTTTTCCTCCTTTTAAAAGCCCCTTTTTAGGGGCTTTTTTTGGCCCTTTTTCAGCCCCACCAATGTCATCCCAACTCTCTTATCCATTTTTAAGTAGCAATATATCTTTACAGTGCTTTGTACTGATTATTTAGTGTGAGTATTAAACTTGTCATCTTGGCTGATTAGGCTGCGTATGACTGAGTGCTTACCTGTATATTGGCCAACTATTTTACAAACCATGGCAAAAGGGTCGCTTTAATTAAGTGATTGGCTAGCTGATATTTTATCGAATACTAACGTGACACCGCTTTTGAGACTTTTTTGAATAGTTAAATACTAAAAATCGCTAAATATCCCAATAAAAGTCTTTTAAAGTGAATTTAAATGCAATAATATTGATTAATTATATTGGTGTCGTATTTAGAATAGACACTGAATACCGTTAAGTTTATTTGTTAGGGGTTAATGTGCCTTTAAGAACCACAGAACTTGTTGATGGATTCCGTCACTCAGCGCCATATGTCAATGTGCATCGCGGCAAAACCTTCGTTGTGATGCTTGGTGGCGAAGCACTATTACATAATCAATTTAGAGGCATTCTCAATGATGTCGCCTTGTTGCACTCTTTAGGGATTAAAGTCGTGCTAGTTTATGGTGCCCGCCCTCAAATTGACGCGGCATTGCATGATGCGAACATCGAGCCTACGTATCACAATGGTGTGCGTATAACCGACGAAGACTCGCTTAAAGTCATTAAGCAAGTTGCCGGTGCGGTGCAATTTGATATTACCGCGCGCTTATCGATGAGCTTGGGTAATACACCGATGCAAAATGCGCAAATCAACTTAGTGAGCGGCAATTTTGTTATTGCACAGCCATTAGGTATTGATGATGGCGTCGATTTTTGCCTGACTGGCAAAGTGCGCCGTATTGATACCCAAGGGTTAGAGCGTCAATTAAATAATAACTGTATTGTGTTAATGGGTCCTATGGCGGTCTCAGTGACTGGTGAGTGTTTTAATTTAACGGCTGAAGAGGTTGCCACCCAAGTGGCGATAAAGTTAAAGGCAGATAAGATCATCGGCTTTAGTAATACTCACGGCATTTTAGATGAGTCAGGCGAGGTGATTGCCGAGTTAATGCCTAATGGCGCACAAGCTATTTGGGATGACATGAATCAAGCTGGCGAAGCCTGTGTTGGTACTATGGCCTTCTTAAAAGCCAGTATTGATGCGTGTCGTAATGGCGTGCCACGTTGTCATTTAGTGAGTTACCTTGAAGATGGCACCTTGTTGCAAGAGTTATTCTCTCGTGAAGGTATTGGTACCCAGATTGTGACCGAAAGTGCCGAACGATTACGCCGGGCAAACATTGGCGATATCGGTGGTATCTTAGATTTAATTAGACCACTAGAAGAGCAAGGGATACTGGTTAGACGCTCTCGTGAGCAACTGGAAATGGAAATCGAACAGTTTATGCTGATTGAGCGTGACAGTTTGGTGATTGGTTGTGCAGCACTGTATCCATTTGAAGAAGATAATGCCGGTGAGTTTGCTTGTTTAGTCGTGCATCCCGATTACCGTGATGCCGACAGAGGTAGCGTGCTATTGAATAACATTATTGGTCAAGCCAGAGTCAGAGGCTATTCACGGCTATTTGCCTTAACGACTCGCAGTATTCATTGGTTTTTAGAGCATGGCTTTAATATTGTTGAGGTTGATGCGCTGCCGAATGTCAAAAAGCAGCTATATAATTTTCAACGTAAATCAAAAATATTGGCCCTAGATTTATAAGGTATATTTATAACACTAGATTTGAACATTAATGTTGAATACGTGATTGTTTGATACTTACTGAAATGCCACAACATGTTAAGCCATGGGGTGGCATTTTTGTTATGCTCGCAAAATATTGCATTATTCCAATCACATGCTCTATTAAGTTGGGCGCTTAATAAAAACGAATTTTAGGTATAGAAAATCAATGAATATAGAACTGGCAGGGCTAACAGCGAACGGTTTAGCTAATTTCATCGGCGTTATGATGGGCTTATTGCTGCTCACGTTACTTTTAAAACTGAAAAAGATGCCAAGCATGGCCGTTTACGCAAGCTTAGGGATAATTATTGCGGTGTTTGGTTTGTTTTCTATTACCTTGTATCAAACGCAACATGCGGGGTTATCGGTCGAGAAAAGTCATCAGGTGACACTGACTATTCCACTCTACGGACAAGTATTTCAGCAAGATGAATTAGTTTGGCAGCAGGCCAGAGTGATTAATCTTATTGAGGTGCCTCAATATATGCCTACAAGACGAACGAATGGTCTTGGCTTGTCAGGTTACTCATTAGGATGGTTTACGCTGCAAAACGGCGATAAGGCGTTAGTATCAGTGACTACAAACGAGAATGTCTTGTTGTTACCCACTGAAAAGGGGTATTCGTTGTTGTTATCGTTAGAAAACCCGCAAGCAGCAATAACAAAAATGACTGCTTGGCAGGATTAAGTCAATTGGCTGTTAGCTTTGCTTTAAACGACGGCGTCGTTGTAGTGCCATATCGGTAGTAAAGACCACTAAAGCACTCCAAATAAACCCAAAGGTGATGCCCTTTTCAATATCGAATGGTTCCTTGTATAAAAATATTGCCAAAATAAACATGATACTGGGACCGATATACTGAAAGAATCCCAGCATCGATAGGGGGATGCGCATGGCTGCACCAGCAAAGCACAATAATGGCACTGTAGTGACAATACCTGCTGCAATCAGTGTGAGGTTCATTGTCATATCATTAGTCAGCATATTCGCGCTGGCAGTGTCTAATGTGAGCGCTAAATAGCCGAGTGCGATAGGGAGCAAAATAGCGGTTTCAACTAATAAGCCTGTTTTAGCGTCGATATTGACCTTTTTACGCAATAAACCATAAAAGCCAAAAGAAGCTGCTAATGCCAGAGATACTAAAGGTATTGAGCCGAATGAAATGAGCTGAATCAAAACGCCAATACTGGCTAGCGCCACAGCAGCCCACTGCAATTTGCGTAACCGCTCAGATAAAAAGACCATTCCCAATAGCACATTAAATAATGGATTAATGAAGTAGCCTAAGCTGGCATCAAGCATTTGATCGTTATTAATGGCCCAAATAAATATCAACCAATTAGCAGCAATGAGCACCGAGGTGAGTGCTAACACCAGTAACTGTTTGGGCTTTTTCAGCAAGGTCGTTAAGCGAGAGAAACCGCCCAAAAACTGCATTAAAATGATAATAAAAATAAATGACCACACGACACGGTGCGCTAAGGTTTCCAGCGCAGAAACGTCACTCAGTAACTTGAAATAAAGCGGTGCAATTCCCCATAGACAG
Source organism: Shewanella sp. ENK2 (assembly GCF_043568515.1). Classification (NCBI taxonomy): domain Bacteria; kingdom Pseudomonadati; phylum Pseudomonadota; class Gammaproteobacteria; order Alteromonadales; family Shewanellaceae; genus Shewanella; species Shewanella sp. ENK2. The sequence goes on from NZ_CP171406.1 coordinate 2,325,267, forward strand.
TAGGCACAAATGGCAAGGGCTATGCCTTTACGATGTTCAAGATCTTGCATGGGAATCCAGTATGAAGCGATAAAGAAGGCGATTGTAGGTGGCTTACGGTAATCTCTCAAGTAATTCGCGAAATCATTTTACGTATATTGAATATACAAAAACTTTACAGTTGCCAAATAGACACTGATGTTCAAATGAATTATTCGCATCTGGCTACTCAACCCATCATATCAGCCAACCATATAAGTTCCCGTGCCAAATGCGATATGAGTACCTTGTTCATTATGCAGCTCCATTCGGCACACTGAAACACGATTACCTGAACGGATCACACATCCTGTGGCTGTAAATATTTCTCCTCGGCCTGGGCGAAGGTAATCGACTCGCATATCAATTGTACCGAGCGTAGTGAGCCGTTGTTCTAACGCTTCAATGGTCCAATCTTCTCGGCTTGAAACTAAGCCTGCAAAACAGGTTAACCCACCGACAACATCGAGCAGTGTGGCTGTCACTCCACCATGTAATATGTGTTGATGAATATTGCCAATGAGTTCGGGTTTCATTTTAATCACCACTTCAACACCGTCGATATCGTAACGCTTGATTTCTAATCCGAGTAGATTATGAAAAGGAACATGCTTATCAAAAATATCAGCCACTTGTTGTAATACTTTACGTTGAACGTCCGTGGTCATAGTTGGCCTTTAGTTAGCAAGTCATGCTGAAATACATGAACGTGATGAGATAGAGTATTTAATCTAACTTAATTAGCTTTATAAAATCAATGGTGCATATTTGAGCAGTTGAGGTCAGCTATTGCGCATTGATTCGAGACATATGCACAGCAGTGCTTTAAAATGGCGCTTCTTATCTTCAGCTCAAAAGATGGACAATCATATCTCAGGTTCAGTAGAAGCACAGCCGCAGCAGATTTCAGTTCCCACTCCAGCATTGGAGCAGGACGCACTCGGCTACCATTTACAACAGATATTTGGCTATCGTGACTTTAGAGAAGGTCAGCGTGAGATTATTGAGCAAACGTTAAACGGCCAAGACACATTAGTTATCATGCCCACAGGTGGCGGTAAAAGTATGTGTTATCAGCTGCCAGCTTTATTACTGCCAGGGTTGACAGTAGTGGTGTCACCTTTGATTTCTTTGATGAAAGATCAAGTGGACAGCTTAACTCAATCTGGTGTTGCGGCAGCTTATTTGAACTCATCCTTGCCTCGTGAAGAAACGGTGGCAATACTACGTCGTTTGCATCAAGGTGAAATTAAGCTGCTATATGTATCGCCAGAGCGCTTACTTCGTCCTGACTTTATTGAACGTTTACATGAATTACAGGTATCTCTGTTTGCCATTGACGAAGCGCATTGCATCAGTCAATGGGGCCATGATTTTAGACCTGAATATGCCGCCCTTGGTCAGTTAAAACAGATATTTCCATACATTCCACTGATGGCGTTAACAGCTACTGCTGATCAAGCAACTCGTGAGAGTATTTGCCAGCGTCTTCATATCACGCCATTTTGCTTATTATCTAGCTTTGACAGACCTAATATCCGTTACACTGTGGTCGAAAAGCTCAATGCGGCTAACCAGCTAAAGCAGTTTTTACAACTGCAAAAAGGCAGTAATGGCATTATCTACTGCAGTAGTCGACGCCGTGTTGATGAGGTTGCTGATCGCCTAAAGCTGCAGGGCTTCAGCGCTGCTGCGTACCATGCGGGTATGACACAAGAAGAACGTGTTGATATTCAAGATAAATTTTTAAAAGATAAAATCGATATTGTAGTGGCAACTGTTGCCTTTGGCATGGGGATTAATAAATCCAATGTCCGCTTTGTAGTGCATTACGATATTCCGAAAAGCGTGGAGTCTTACTACCAAGAAACAGGCCGAGCAGGACGAGATGGCTTAGATGCTGAAGCTTACATGTTATTTGACCCTGCTGATATTGGGCGCGTGAAGCATTTAATTGAGCAATCTGAGCCCGGTCCGCAACAAGATGTGGAGTTCCATAAAATGAATACCATGGCGGCGTTTGCTGAAGCGCAAACATGCCGCCGTCAGGTATTACTGCATTACTTTGATGAAAGTGCTGATAAGCCTTGTGGTAACTGCGATGTCTGTATTGACCCGCCTAAAAAGTATGATGGCAGTGAAGATGCTAAAAAAGTTTTGTCTTGTATCTTTAGACTAAACCAGCATTTTGGGGTGAATCAGGTCATTGACGTGTTACGTGGCTCAAAAGCGGCCAATGTGATGGATCGTGGCCATAATAAGTTATCCACTTGGGGAATTGGCAAGGAGCAAAGCCATGAGTATTGGTTGTCGGTTACACGTCAACTCATTCACCTTGGACTGGCTTCACAAGATATTACCCGTGGTTCATCTGTTAAGCTCAACGAATCAGCAAGAGCCGTGTTAAAAGGCGAGGTGACATTGCAACTTGCAGAGCCTCGTATTCAATTAGTGACCACTAAACGTCGCAGTAGCGCCTCTCGTGCGCCGCAGCAATACGACAGAAAGCTCTTTGCACGCCTGAAATTACTACGAAGAGAGCTGGCCGAAGAGCATGACGTTCCGCCATATTTAGTATTCAATGACGCAACATTAGCAGAAATGGCGGCAATGGTACCCACGAGCGCCGGAGAAATGTTAGCGGTGAATGGTGTTGGTGAGCGTAAGTTAAGCCGATTTGGTAATGCCTTTTTGGATGAAATTAGCCAATACTTAATCGAAAGCTAGTTAATCTTTGGTACAAGGCTTATTGCGTTATCATCAAGGATGTTAGCGAGCCGTTTTAATGCTAGGTAATGAAAGCGTGATGGTTCTTCACCTCCTCAGTTCTTCACTTCTTCAGTTCTTCACTTCTTCAATTCTCGTTTGTCGTCAATTTTAGCTCTCTTATATTTCACTAGCTTGATTTCATCATTCTCGTTATGGCCTTCCTTTGTGTGCAACCGCTTTGATTAGGTTATCGCGCAAACATGATTAACAGGTGTTTTTAATCACGAACGATCTATTTCATTCAGTTACTATGCTAGTCCCATATTCAATGTTTGCTGGCTGCGTATTGATTCGCATGGCTGATATAACAAAAATGGCTTAATCACTTCAAAAAATTTATGCACTTTTTTATTGGTGGTGATACTTAGTTGTTTGATGCAAATTATTTTTGAAAATAAATCCTAGAATCAGCGTATATCAAGGTTTACGTTGGGTTTTTCTTTATCGCTACACTGTTTTAGGGAAGATTGACTGTCGAGTCTGATTTAGCTTTAAGGGATAATTGAACAAAAGATGAATAAAATAGGGTTGACACAGCAGGCTTGTCACGTTAAAAAGTCAGTATAGAACATTTTAATTTAAGAATAATTAGTTAACTTTAATGAATATTTATAGTGATAACATTCTCCTAGGTCTCTTTCTTCTCTTACGCAAAATTTGCGCGGAGTCCTTTGTGTTACTTGCTAAATAAGTTTACTTGCATTCACAAACCCCGCGCTAACAGCCGCGGGGTTTTTTGTTTCTGTACCCAATTGATTTTTAGAACAAACAAATAGACGAATGACTTGCTAAACACTTTTAATGGCGTCGCAGTTATTTGTTAGATAACCGAACAAACTTTTACCTGAACAACAAAGTTCGATGGAGAAAACTGATGTCCAATAGAGTCATAATATTTGATACCACATTGAGAGATGGTGAGCAGGCGTTAGCAGCAAGTTTAACGGTTAAAGAAAAGCTGCAAATTGCTCTGGCGCTTGAGCGCTTGGGTGTTGATGTTATGGAAGTGGGTTTTCCTGTGTCATCGCCAGGTGATTTTGAATCAGTGCAGACCATTGCTAGAACAATTAAAAACAGCCGTGTTTGTGCATTATCTCGTGCTCTTGAAAAAGACATTGATGCGGCAGCTCAAGCGTTATCTGTTGCTGAACAGTTCCGTATTCATACTTTTATTTCTACATCGACTATTCACGTTGAAAGCAAATTAAAACGTTCATTTGATGACGTGCTTGATATGGCTGTTGGGGCCGTTAAATATGCTCGCCGTTTTACTGATGATGTTGAGTTTTCGTGTGAAGATGCGGGTCGAACACCTATTGATAACCTATGCCGTATGGTTGAACAAGCCATTAAAGCGGGTGCTCGCACCATTAATATTCCTGATACCGTGGGCTATACCGTGCCAAGTGAGTTCGGTGGCATCATTCAAACGCTATTTAATCGTGTACCTAATATCGATCAAGCAGTGATATCAGTGCATTGTCATGACGATTTAGGTTTGTCTGTGGCTAACTCTATTACTGCTGTTGAGCATGGCGCTCGTCAAATTGAATGTACTGTAAACGGTATTGGCGAACGAGCGGGTAATTGTTCATTAGAAGAAATCGCCATGATCCTATCGACGCGTAAAGGTTTATTAGGGCTTGAAAGCAATATTAATGCAAAAGAGATCCATCGCACCTCTTCATTGGTGAGCCAGCTGTGTAATATGCCTATTCAAGCGAACAAAGCTGTCGTGGGCACCAATGCGTTTTCTCATTCATCAGGCATTCACCAAGATGGCATGTTAAAAGCGAAAAACACTTACGAGATCATGACACCAGAAAGCATTGGTTTGAATCGTAATAATTTAAATATGACATCACGCTCAGGTCGCCATGTCATTAAGCACCGTATGGAAGAAATGGGTTACCAAGCTTCCGATTACGATATGGATAGCCTTTACGAGCAATTTTTGAATTTAGCGGATAAGAAAGGTCAAGTATTTGATTATGACCTAGAAGCCTTAGTGTTTATGGAAGCTCAATCTCAAGATGATGATCATTACGCATTACAACATTTGATGGTGCATTCAGACTCTACAGAAGGCGTGGCAACGGCCACAGTGCGTATTACGGTGGATGGTAAAGAGATGACAGAAGCAGCGACCGGTAATGGTCCTGTTGATGCTGCGTACAATGCCATTGCAAGAGCAACAGACCGCACCATCAATATTACCAACTACAAATTAGGTGCGAAAGGTGAAGGTCAAAATGCCTTAGGCCAAGTTGATATTACCGCAGAATACAATCAGCAAACTTTCCATGGTCTAGGGTTAGCAACAGACGTGGTTGAATCCTCAGCACAGGCGCTCGTTCATGTGATGAACTTAATTTATCGTGCAGATAAAGTAGCTGATTTTAAACAACAGATTCATAAAGATAGGGAGTTAGGTGGAGTATGAGTTATCAAGTAGCAGTATTAGCAGGGGATGGTATTGGTCCTGAAGTAATGGCTGAAGCACGCAAAGTGCTAAAAGAAGTTGAAGCCAGATTTGCACTAAATATTGAATATGCTGAGTACGATGTTGGTGGTATTGCCATTGATAACCATGGTTGCCCGTTACCAGAATCAACTTTGAAAGGTTGTGAAGCTGCAGATGCCGTATTGTTTGGTAGTGTTGGTGGCCCTAAATGGGAACATCTAGCCCCTAATGATCAACCTGAACGTGGCGCGTTGTTACCGCTTCGTGGTCATTTTGATTTGTTCTGTAATTTACGTCCTGCCAAGTTGCATACAGGGCTTGAACATATGTCACCGCTGCGCAGTGATATCTCATCACGTGGTTTTGATGTGTTATGCGTCCGCGAGTTAACGGGTGGTATTTACTTTGGTAAGCCAAAAGGGCGCCAAGGTGAAGGCGCTGATGAAGAAGCGTTTGATACGATGCGCTATAGCCGCCGCGAGATTGAACGCATAGCTCGCATTGCTTTTGAAGCTGCTCAAGGCAGAAGCAAAAAAGTGACATCAGTTGATAAGGCTAACGTTCTGGCTTGTTCAGTATTATGGCGAGAAGTTGTTGAAGGTGTCGCTAAAGATTTCCCAGATGTAGAGCTTGAGCATATCTATATTGATAACGCGACAATGCAATTGTTACGTCGTCCGAATGAATTTGACGTTATGTTATGTTCAAACTTATTTGGCGATATTATTTCTGACGAAATTGCCATGTTGACGGGCTCGATGGGGCTATTGTCATCTGCGAGTTTAAATAGCAGTGGTTTTGGTATGTATGAACCTGCTGGTGGCAGTGCACCAGATATTGCCGGCCAAGGTATTGCTAATCCAGTGGCACAAATTTTATCAGCGGCCTTATTGCTGCGTCATAGTTTAAAGCTTGAAGAAGCCGCGAGTGCGATAGAGCGTGCGGTAAGTAAAGCCTTGTCTGAAGGTTATTTAACGGGCGAGTTATTAAGTGCTGATGAACGCCAAAATGCTAAAACAACGTCAGAAATGGGCGATTTTATCGCTAATGCTGTTAAGGAAGGTGTGTAATGGCAACTCAAGCAAGTGGTGCTCAGACTCTGTATGAAAAAGTGTGGAATGCCCATGTACTGGCATCGCCAGAAGCAGAGGCTCCGATTATCTATGTGGATCGCCATTTGGTTCACGAGGTGACATCACCGCAGGCCTTCAGTGGTTTAAAAACCGCAGGGCGTAAACTCCGCGCACCTGAAAAAACCTTTGCAACCATGGATCATAATATCTCGACATTGAGCGCGAGCTTAGATGCGATGAGTCCAATGGCACGTATTCAAGTGGAGACATTAGCGCAAAACTGTAAAGAATTTGGCGTTAAGCTTTATGATATTCACCATCCTAACCAAGGTATTGTTCATGTAATGGGGCCGGAATTAGGCATTACACTTCCTGGTACTGTCATTGTTTGTGGCGACTCGCATACGGCGACACATGGGGCATTTGGTGCATTGGCATTTGGTATTGGTACTTCAGAAGTTGAGCATGTGTTAGCAACCCAAACTATGCGTCAGCTGAAAGCGAAAACCATGAAAGTGGAAGTACGTGGTCATGTCGCTGAAGGCATTACAGCAAAAGATATTGTGTTAGCCATCATTGGTCGCTTAGGCATGGATGGCGGTACTGGTTATGTCGTTGAGTTCTGTGGTGACGCTATCGAAGCGCTATCAATGGAAGGTCGCATGACATTATGTAACATGGCCATTGAAATGGGCGCTAAAGCAGGCATGGTTGCGCCTGATCAAACCACATTCGACTATCTTGAAGGGCGCGAGTTTTCCCCTAAAGGCGATGACTGGCAGCAAGCCGTTGCGGATTGGACAGCGTTAAAAACCGATCCAGATGCAAGCTTTGATGCAGAAGTGATTTTAGACGCTGCCGATATTGCACCACAATTAACTTGGGGAACAAATCCAGGTCAAGTGGTTCCGATTGATGCAGAAGTGCCAAATCCAGCGAGCGAGCCAAATGCGACAGTGCGTAGTAGCATGGAAAAAGCCCTTGAATATATTGGCCTAACTTCTGGTACAAAAATGGTTGATATTCCGATTAATAAAGTCTTTATTGGTTCGTGTACTAACTCTCGTATCGAAGACTTACGTGCAGCTGCGCACCATGCTAAAAACCGTAAAGTCGCTGATGGCGTCACTGCGATTGTGGTTCCAGGTTCTGGACAAGTTAAATTACAGGCAGAAGCAGAAGGGTTAGATAAAGTCTTCCTTGATGCTGGTTTTGAGTGGCGCTTACCGGGTTGCTCTATGTGTTTAGCAATGAATGATGATCGATTAGAAGCTGGCGATCGCTGCGCATCGACCAGTAATCGTAATTTTGAAGGTCGCCAAGGCCGTGGCAGTCGAACACATTTGGTGAGCCCTGCAATGGCAGCTGCAGCAGCTATTGCTGGTCATTTTGTTGATATCCGTAAGCCTTATTAATCCATTACCACTAGAAGAGAGAAACAGATGCAAGCTTTTACTCAACATACTGGTCTAGCGGTTGCGATTGATAGTACGAATATCGACACTGACCAAATAATTCCTAAGCAATTCTTATCAAAAGTGACAAGGGATGGCTTTGGGGTGCATTTATTCCATGATTGGCGTTATTTAGATGAAGCGGGTGAGCAAGATAATCCAGATTTTTCATTAAATTTACCTCGTTATAAAGGTGCGTCGATTTTATTAGCTCAAGAAAATTTTGGCTGTGGTTCTAGTCGTGAACACGCACCATGGGCGTTAGCCGATTTTGGTTTGCGTGTGGTCATTGCGCCCACTTTTGCTGACATTTTTTATGGCAACTCGATCAATAATGGTTTATTGCCAGTTAAGTTAACTCACGAGCAAGTCAATCAATTGATGGCAGAGGTTGAGGCCAGTGAAGGTGCGAATATTACCGTTGATTTAGTGTCGTTAACGGTGACCTCACCAACTGGGAGTGTTTTCGATTTTTCGATTGCTGAATCAGCGAGACATAAGCTATTAAACGGCTTGGATGCAATTGGCTTAACCTTAGAATATGCACAGGCAATTACGGACTACGAGGCGAATATACCTGCTTGGCGTCGTTAATCGCCATGACAATATGTCTGCGATTAGCGACGTAATTTTAAACAGGTTTAATCAAATTGTTGCTATTGGGCTTAAAATTAACATTTAGGCTTACACTTGTACCAAGTTTATATTAGCTAAAGCCCTTACTATGATAAGTAAGGGCTTTTTTATTGATTGATATAAATTATATTGGCTTAATAGTTTGATTTTTAAGGTTTTGTCTTTTTATCTTTCATTGTTTTACACAAAGGTAGTGAAACTCACTGCTTTTTTGGGAACACTTGCGTCCAGTAATACATTCTTGTTATCTGATTGATATTTAAGTTTTTATTATTATGTTTGATATTTTTCTATTGGCTCTTAGCGAGTATTTTTTAAAAAACGTCTCTGAGAGGGCGTTTTTGGTGTGAGCTGTGTCACCAAAGATGTTTTCTGTTACTGGTTTTGTAGTTATTTACTCTGTTTTAAGGCTTTGGCTTGTAAATTTATTCTGCATCAGTAAACTTGCCGCGATTTCAAATTGAGCAATTGCTCTAATGATGTAAGAGATTAAGCAAACATTAGATTTGCTACAAACAGAGACTAATAATGAAAAAGACACTATTGACTGTGGCAGTAAGTGCCATGCTTTTCGGGGCAACGACTCAAGTGAATGCAGCTGGTTTTCAGTTAGCGGAATACTCATCAACGGGTTTAGGCCGTGCTTTTGCTGGTGAAGCGGCAATGGCAGATAATGCTTCGGCTCAAGCAAGAAACCCTGCAATGTTAACTTACCTTGAAGGTCGTCAACTTTCAGCTGGTGCGATTTACATCATGCCAAATGTTGATGTTGTAGGTGACGTCAGTATTTCTTCTCCAATATTAGGTCCTGATCCTGTCATTATTACAGCGGATGCTACTGATTTTGCTGATAGTGCGGTTGTGCCTAACTTTTATTACTCTAATCAGTTGAATGACAACTGGACTTGGGGTTTAGCGGTTAACTCAAATTACGGTTTAGCGACAGAGCTTGATGCAACCCATCCAGCGTCTTTATTCGGTAATGAAACTGGGATTACAACTGTCGAGTTTAACCCGAATATTGCTTATAAAGTTAATGAAGCATTCAGTGTCGGTGCCGGATTACGTGTGGTGTATGGTGAAGGCCATGTTGGCGCATCTATGCCGGGTTGGATTGATGGCGTGAAACAAGCCGTTCCTGCTCTTGCCCCTCAACTTCCTGATGCAGGTGCGAGCCTTAAGTATATGGAAGGTGATGATATTGCCTTAGGTTGGCAATTAGGCACAAGCTGGCAGATCAATGAAGCGCATCGTTTAGGCTTTGCTTATCACAGTGGCGTTGAACTTGAGTTAGATGGCTTTGCATCTGGCTTATTGTACGATGGCGGTCAAGATGTGCACATTGAAGGCTACTTACCGATTGAGTTACCTGCATTTGCTGAGTTAGCTTCACATCACCAATTAACTGAAAACTGGGCAATGCATGCAAGTGTAAACTGGACTCAGTGGAGTGTTTTTGATGAGTTAGTAGCATACTTCCCTGGCGAAACTAAACCAATTGACTCAACAACGGGTTTACCATTGGAGTCTGATTTAGTTAAAGAAGAGAACTTCAAAGATAACTGGCGTTTTGCTGTCGGTACAACATACCAACTTAACGACAAGTGGTTAGTTCGTGGCGGTATGGCATTAGATCAAGGTGCTGCGCAAGACGAATACCGTTCAACAACAATCCCAGATTCAGATCGTTTATGGTTCAGTGCTGGTGCAGGATATCAAGCAACGAAAAACCTAACGGTTGATTTTGCTTTGACCTACATTAAAGGTGTGGGGGACGCGCCAATTGACGAAACTCAAGACCTACTGGGTTTAGCATCAGTTAATTATAGCGGTGATGTTGAAGCTGATGTTTGGTTAGCTGGTATTCAATTAAGCTATAAAATGTAATTTGAAACTGTAGATTACATTGAAAAAGCCTCGCACTCGCGGGGCTTTTTTGTAGGCTAAATATAGCTTACAGCACAATTATTCTCATTGTGAGTGTAACGGACTTGAGATCGGTGATTATCCGTCTTAACTTAGTAAAGATAATTTTTACAGTGTTATACCGCGCAAGCGTGCAGAACACTTTTTAAAATAACACTGCTGACAATCTATAGGTAGATAATGACTTCTAAGAAATATGTTATTGCGCTCGATCAAGGTACGACAAGTTCTAGGGCGATTGTATTCGATCACAATGCCAATATGGTTGCAGTGGCGCAAAGAGAGTTTTCTCAGATATATCCTCAAGCTGGGTGGGTAGAACACGATCCGATGGAGATTTGGTCGTCGCAAAGTTCGTCATTAATCGAAGTCTTAGCAAGGGCGAGTATTAGCGCTGATGAAGTGGCATCAATTGGCATCACAAATCAACGTGAAACAACAGTGGTGTGGGATAAACGCACTGGTAAGCCAATATACAATGCCATTGTTTGGCAATGCCGTCGTAGTCAAGCCATATGTCAGCAGTTTAAAGCGGATGGGTTAGAGGAGAATATTAAGTCTGCCACAGGTTTAGTACTCGACCCTTATTTTTCTGCCAGTAAAATTAAGTGGATTTTGGATAATGTTGAAGGTGCGCGTGAAGAAGCCCAAGCGGGCAATTTGTTGTTTGGCACAATAGATACTTGGCTAGTGTGGAAGTTGACTCAAGGTAAAGTGCATGTAACCGAGCCGACTAATGCGTCTCGGACGATGTTGTTTAATATCCATCAGCAGCAATGGGACGAAAAACTGTTAAAAGCGTTTGATATTCCAAGGGCAATGCTGCCAGAAGTGAAACCTTCTTGTGCTGTTTATGGTACAACCACGATTGCTGGTGGTGAGATTGCCGTTGCTGGTATGGCGGGAGATCAGCAATCTGCGTTATTTGGTCAGCTTTGTTTTGAGCCAGGAATGGCAAAAAATACTTATGGCACAGGCTGTTTCTTATTAATGAATACAGGCCAGAAAGCCGTATCATCAACTCATGGCTTATTAACCACTGTAGCAATTGGTGGAGACTTATCGGTAAACTATGCATTAGAAGGCTCAGTGTTTATGGGCGGCGCTGTGATTCAATGGCTTCGTGATGAAATGGGCTTGATTCAGGATGCACAAGACACAGAATATTTTGCTAATAAAGTGGAAGATACCAATGGAGTGTATTTGGTACCTGCATTTGTTGGTTTAGGAGCGCCTTATTGGGAACCTGATGCTCGTGGCGCGATTGTCGGTCTGACTCGTGGCGTTAACCGCAGTCATATTATCCGTGCAGCATTAGAAGCGATAGCCTATCAAAGCCAAGATTTACTTGCAGCGATGAGCCAAGATTCGGGAGTCCCGTTGACTCAAGTTCGCGTCGATGGCGGTGCAGTTGCAAACGATTTCTTAATGCAGTTTCAAGCTGATATTAGTGATGTGGATGTGATTCGACCTCAGGTTACAGAAACTACGGCGATGGGGGCTGCATTTTTGGCTGGGCTTGCTGTTGGTTTTTGGCAATCAACTGCTGAACTTAATAATATCGCAGCGGCCGATAAAACGTTCTTTGCATCGATGGAAGCCGATGTACGCAATCGTTTATATTCAGGTTGGAAAAAAGCTGTCCAACAAACAGTTTAATGGTGAAGTTTACACTTCTATATCGATATGTCTTGCAGATGATTTAGTATCTGCGGGTTGAGCTTGGTTTGTATTAGGACGTGATATAGCTGCATTTGGGGTTGATGTGTTTGGTGGCAATTGCGATTGCGGCGCTTCATGACTATCAGCATCTAAGGCATTACTGTTGCTTACCTTTTTGACATCTCGTTTAAAACTACCCACTTGCTTTGGTGGTGTTGCTGTTATGGCATATATGGTGTCTAAGCTCATGATGGCCTCCTTATGGTTGTCGATAAATGATGGATCTAAGTCGATTCATATACTATATCGGCAATCTTTGGTTAGTATTTAGACAATTTAAGTATAACTTTGTTTCATCTTTCTTGGTATTTTCCCTTTTGCGTATATGGAATGGTCATTTTTGACTCACATGTGCTGCTCTGTTTTATATATCATTCAATACAACAAAATGCGCTGGTTAACGGCAATCATTATTGCCAGTCAGTTATCGACATCATGTTTTCGGTGGATTTTTATTTTTATTTTGCCTGTAAGATCGACCCTATTTGTTATTTTTATATGAAAATGGTCACAATTTGGATCAAATTCCCCACATTCTTTACTGAGATGAACGCTGTTATGTCTATGGTTTCGTTCATTTACCCATCTAAAAACCACTTTTATCCACTCGCTTATCATTAATTAAAATTTGCTGCGAACCCGCTTCAGAACTGGATTTAATTAATGTTGTCATCCCTTGACAATACTTGTGTTGTGTCCCTAAACTTAAGGGTTGTGGGGAATTGTGGATATTTGTGGGAAATTTAATAACAAATTATAGGATTTGATGACCGTGTTTCGGGGTGCCAGTGCAATAAATATGGATGCAAAAGGACGGATCGCTATTCCAATGCGATACCGAGAATCCTTGCGCGCCGAGCACGAAGGCATTGTGGTTATCACCGTTGATATTCAATCACACTGTTTACTGATCTATCCGATCCATGAATGGGAATTGATTGAAGCCAAGTTATTACAATTGTCTGACACAGATAAAGTCGAACGTTCTATGAAACGTAGATTACTCGGTCACGCTCACGAATGTGAGTTGGATGGCAATGGACGTGCGCTTGTTCCACCTGCATTAAGACAATACGCCAGCTTACAAAAGAAAACGATGTTGGTGGGTCTACTCAATAAATTTGAATTATGGGATGAAGCTGCTTGGCAACAACAGATGGATGAAAGCCATGAGTTGATTCAAGCAGAAGATCTCGCAAACCATGAAAGATTAGCTAATTTTTCATTATAAATAACCCAATTAAGAAGAGTCTAATGAGCCAAGAATTTGCCCATTTATCTGTACTACTAAAAGAAACCGTTGATGGTTTAAATATCCATGAAGATGGCATCTATATCGATGGCACTTTTGGGCGTGGTGGTCATTCTAGGCATGTATTAAGTCAACTTGGTGACAATGGACGTCTAATTGCGATCGATCGTGATCCCCAAGCTATTGAAGCGGCAAAGCAATTTGCTGACGACCCTCGCTTTCAGATTGTTCACGGAGGTTTTGGCCAATTGGCTGACTACGTTACTGAGCTCGGGCTTAAAGGCAAAATTGACGGTGTGTTATTGGACTTAGGCGTGTCATCGCCTCAGTTAGATGATGCTGAACGTGGTTTTAGTTTTTTACGCGATGGTCCACTAGATATGCGAATGGATAACAGCCAAGGTCAAACGGCTGCTGAGTGGATCGCTAAAGCAGAAATTGAAGATATGGCTTGGGTTTTTAAAACCTACGGCGAAGAGAAAAATGCGCGTCATATTGCCCGATGTATTGCTGCTGACCGTGAAGAAACTCCTTTTTTACGCACAAAAGATTTAGCCGATCTAATTGCTCGAATTACTAAAAATAAAGAGCGTAATAAGCATCCAGCGACACGTGTTTTTCAAGCTATTCGTATTTATATCAACAGTGAGCTTGAGCAAATTGAGCAAGCGTTAGAAGGCGCAGTTTCAGTATTGGCGCCAGAAGGCCGCTTATCGGTGATCAGTTTCCATTCTTTAGAAGACAGAATGGTAAAACGTTTTATTCGTAAAAATAGCCAAGGTGAAAGCGTGCCACACGGGCTACCGATAACAGAAGCGGAAATAAATAAATCGAGAAAGCTAAAAGCGATTGGCAAAGCAATGAAGCCGTCGGATGTTGAAATTGAGCAGAATCCACGAGCACGAAGCTCGGTGTTACGCGTTGCTCAACGTCTTGATTATTAATTATTGAGCACAGCGACATCATAAAGAGGTTAATTTGGGACAATCATCAATAAAATTATCACGCATTGTGATTGCCGATATCTGGCGACATAAGTGGATTTTATTATTGTCGATGGTGGTGTTAGCCAATGCGGTAGGGGTGGTTTATACCAGCCATGCCACGCGTAAGTTGACCTCGCAGTTAGATCAGCTTTTACAAGAGCGGGATCGTTTAGATATCGAGTGGCGCAATTTGTTACTCGAAGAGCAATCTAAGTCTGAGCATAGCCGTGTTACTCGTATTGCTACTAAAGATTTAAAAATGGTTCGACCCTTACCTAAAGAAGAAGTGGTTATCAGGCTGCAATAACAGAAAAGGAATGATTGAGTCAGTAAAATGAGCAGACAAGCAAAACGTAAGTTAAATCCAGAGTTAATTCCATGGCGATTATTCGTAGTGGTAGGCTTTGTTTTGCTTTTATTTACGGCCTTGATTGCTCGAGCGGCTTACATTCAGATTATTGAACCAGATAAATTGCGTCACGAAAGTGATATGCGAACCCTTCGTACCAGCAGTAACCAAGTGCAACGTGGCTTAATCACTGACCGTAACGGCGAAATGCTTGCGGTGAGTGTGCCTGTGCGTGCAGTGTGGGCAGACCCTAAAGTGTCGCACGACAAAGAAGCATTTAATGATATGCGCCGCTGGCAAGCCCTTGCAGATGTATTGCATTTACCTGTTGAAAGCATTGTAGGCAAAGTGCAGCGAGATCCTAAACGCCGCTTTATCTATTTAAAACGTCAAGTGACTCCTGCAGTTGCTGAATATATTAAGCAGCTAAAAATTGCTGGTATTTATTTAAAATCCGAATCTCGTCGTTACTATCCTGCTGGTGAAACTGCAGCGCAATTAGTTGGTTTGACGAATATTGATGATGTCGGCATTGAAGGTATTGAAAATGCTTACGATAGCTGGCTTACAGGCACGCCTTCTAAGCAAAAAGTACGTAAATCTCGAGATGGTAAAGTCGTCCAACGTCTAGATATTGTTGAAGAGGGTGAAAGCTCAAATGATTTAGTGTTGAGTATTGATCAGCGAATTCAGCAGCTTGCTTACCGTGAGTTAAAACGCACAACAGAAATTAACCAAGCAACGTCAGGTTCAGTGGTGGTGCTTGATGTTCATACTGGTGAAGTGTTAGCGATGGTGAATACACCATCTTACAATCCTAATTCTCGAGAAAACCTACAATCGTATCGAATGCGTAACCGTGCATTAACCGATACGTTTGAGCCTGGTTCAACAGTAAAACCGTTTGTGGTTGCTGCAGCATTAGAGGCTGGCACAATTGAACGTAATGATTTAATTAAAACCTCACCGGGCTGGATGCGAGTGGGTGGTCGTCAGGTACGTGACCCGATTAATTATGGCGACATGACTTTAGATAAAATCTTAGTGAAATCCAGTAACGTAGGTATCAGTAAGGTATCGCTATCGATGCCAGTGCAAGAGTTATTGGGTACATACCAGTCAATGGGGTTAGGTAATTATTCTGGCATTAATCTCGCGGGTGAAAGTGCCGGATTGATTCATGATCGTCGCCGCTGGTCTGATTTTGAAAGAGCCACTCTTTCATACGGTTACGGCTTAACTGCTACACCACTGCAGTTAGCTCGAATGTATGCCACCCTAGGAAGCGGTGGTGTGCTTTATCCTGTTTCGGTGTTAAAACTCAAGCAAGCCCCTCGTGGTGAGCAGGTTATTTCTGAGCAAACAGCCAAAGATGTCATGGAAATGATGCTGGGTGTGACTGAAAAGGGTGGCACTGCGACCCAGGCGCATATTGATGGCTATCCAATTGCAGGTAAAACAGGAACCAGTCGTAAATCAATTGCTGGTGGTTATGGTGATGATTATGTGTCGCTATTTGCCGGTGTCGCGCCAGTTCATAACCCTCGCTTAGCGATATCTATCGTGGTTAACGAGCCAAAAGGCGATCGTTACCATGGTGGTGATGTTGCAGGCCCAGCATTTGCAAAAATCATGTCTGGAGCATTACAGATGCTCAACGTAGAGCCATTGAATGAGAAAGAAAAAGTGGAATTAGCTGCCATTGCTAGGAGGGCTGAATAATGCTTCTTAGTGATTTGCTTGCTCCTTGGTTTCATTATGCCGGTCGTGAGATCGTGGCCTCGATGACATTAGATAGTCGTCAAATTAAACCAGGCAGTTTGTTTGTTGCATTACCAGGCCATCAAGTTGATGGCCGTCAATTTATTGATAAATCCATAGACTCTGGGGCGATAGGTGCGCTTATTCATACCGATAATCCGGATGAGCATGGCAAAGTTGAACATCATGATACTGGCGCAGTATTAGTCTACTTTTTCAGTTAAGTCGTCAGTTATCGGCAGTCGCAGCACAGCTTTACCCGGTTCAAGGGCAAGCAATGTCAATTATTGGCGTAACTGGAACAAATGGTAAAACATCAGTTAGCCAGCTAATTGCACAGCTCGTTACCCTCAAACAGCAAAAAGCTGCGGTGATGGGGACACTAGGCAACGGTGTGTGGGGACAGTTAGTTGATAGCGGTAATACCACGGCTGATGCGATAACGATAATTGAGCAAATTAGTGCTTTTCAGCAGCAAAATGTGTCAGCGTGTGCCATTGAAGTATCTAGTCATGGCCTGGTACAAGGCCGAGTGGAGGCCGTTCCTTTTGATACGGCAGTGTTTACTAATCTTAGCCGTGACCATTTAGATTATCATGGTGACATGGATGCGTACGGCGCAGCCAAAAAGCGTTTATTCACCTTTCCATGTGTTAAGCATGGCTTACTCAACTTAGACGATGCCGTTGGAGCGCAATGGTATGCTGAATTCGATTCCCACACTATGTTTGGCTTTAGTACAAAAGCACCTGTGACTTCACAAGATATTGAAACGCAGCAATTAGCGCGGTTTTATACGGATAATATGCAGTTTAATGATGCAGGTGTTAGTTGCGACTTTTATTACCCTTCAAATGTCAATGATCAGCAATCAGCATTAGTTAAAGCTAAGTTAACATCGCCACTGCTTGGTGATTTTAACTTATCAAATCTTGTTGCAGCGATAAGCGCACTTTTCTTACAGCAATCTAGCCCTAATCGTGACTCAATGAATGAGTTATTGGCGCTTGTGCCATTGCTCACCCCAGTAGCGGGTCGTATGGAGCGCTTTAATCAGCAAGATGGCCCAACTTTGGTCGTTGATTACGCTCATACACCAGATGCTATTGAGCAAGCGTTAAAAGCATTAAGAATCCATTGTCATGGTACTTTGTGGTGTGTTTTTGGTTGCGGTGGTGATAGAGATACAGGTAAACGACCATTAATGGCTCAAGCGGCTGAGCATTACGCAGATAAGGTCATGGTGACAAGTGATAATGCGCGTAGTGAAGACCCTATGACCATTATCAATGATGTTGTCGCTGGTCTAAATAAGCCCGAGCTTGCTTTGACAGAAATTGACAGAATCACAGCCATTAAGAAAGTCGCTACATTAGCGAAAGCAGGTGACATTGTTTTGCTAGCAGGTAAGGGGCATGAGACTTATCAAGAAGTGTCGGGTAAAAGAATTGATTATGATGAGCGTGCGCTAGCCATGCAATTAACGGGCTGTGACACTATGACCAGTGTTAGCGAACAAAAGGGGCGCCTATGATCCCTATTCAATTATCCGACTTAGCACGTGAGTTAAATGCCACGTTAGTCGGCGCTGACATAGAAATTAATGATGTCACAAGCGACAGCCGTAAGATGGCTGAAAGCAGTTTATTTGTTGCATTAAAAGGCCTGCGTTTTGATGGGCATCAATTTGCGTCAACCGCGATTGAAAATGGTGCGCAAGCGTTATTAGTCGAGCATGAACTTGCTGTTAATGTACCTCAATTAATTGTGAGTAACACGCAAAAGGCAATGGGCGCTATCGGTGCGTATGTTCGTCAACAAGTGTCGCCAATTGCGGTAGCATTAACTGGGTCAAATGGTAAAACGACTGTGAAAGAAATGGTTGCGACGATTTTATCGCAGCACCATAACGTGCTTTACACAGCGGGAAATTTTAATAATGAAATTGGTGTGCCGTTAACCTTACTCAGATTAGAGCATCAACATGAATTTGGTGTGTTTGAGTTAGGGGCAAATCATCTGGGAGAAATTAATTATACTTCATCTTTAGTGACGCCTCAGGTGGCGTTAGTCAATAATGTTGGCCGTGCTCATCTTGAAGGTTTTGGCTCGATTGAAGGTGTTGCTAAGGCCAAGTCTGAAATCTTCAATCATTTGCAAAAAGATGGCGTAGCAATCATAAATGCTGACGATCAATTCTCATCATTTATGATGGATAAAACTGCCGAATTTACGCAACTTAAGTTTTCGATATCAGCAGAGAATGAAGCTGATATTAAGGCGTTAGATATCGTCGCTGATAACAGCGGATGTTATCAATTTAGCCTAGAGTACCTTGGAAAATCACACCTTGTACATCTTCCATTAGCAGGCTTGCACCAAGTCAGTAATGCTTTAGCTGCTACCGCTATTTGTATTGCGCTTAACATCCCCGTTTCTGACATTGTGACAGGGCTTAGCCAGTTGTCACCAGTGAAAGGGAGAATGGTGCCGCATAACTTAGGCAGAGTATTATTAGTTGATGATAGTTATAACGCTAACCCAACTTCTGTCGATGCCGCAATGAATTGGCTTAAACAAACTCGAGGTTTTCAGTGTTTAGTGCTGGGAGATTTAGGTGAATTAGGTGACAATAGCGCCCTTTTGCATGCGGAAGTTGGTAAACAGGCCAAAAAAGCTGACATCGATGCCTTGTTTTGTTGTGGTCAACTGACTGAATCTACAAGTAAAGCGTTTGGAAGCGAGCATTATGAGGATAATAAATCCTTAGCAAAAGCGTTAATTGAAAAAATAAATCAGTTACCTGGTGAGGTAACCATTTTAGTAAAAGGTTCTCGAAGTGCAGCGATGGAAACTGTAGTCGAAGAGTTGTTAGAAGCCAATAGGCGTGGGGAGTTTGTTTAGATGCTGGCTTATTTAGCTGAGTATTTAACCCAGTTTTACAGTGGGTTTAATGTTTTTTCATATGTGACTTTTAGAGCCATTCTTGGCCTGATGACAGGTCTTATCTTTAGTTTATGGTTTGGTCCGAAACTGATTGAGCGATTGCAGTTGATGCAAATTGGTCAAGTTGTCAGAAATGATGGCCCTGAATCACATTTTAGTAAGCGTGGAACACCTACAATGGGTGGTTTACTGATACTTGCTGGTATTTTTGTCAGTGTTTTATTGTGGGGTGACCTATCGAATCGATACGTCATTGTCATGTTATTTGTACTTGGAACATTTGGCGGTATTGGCTTTCTTGATGACTATCTAAAAGTGGTTAAAAAGGATTCCAAAGGTCTTATTGCACGTTGGAAATATGCTTCGCAATCTATCGCAGCCTTGGTCGTTGCGTTTTATTTGTATAGCTCGGCATCAATTCCTGGTGAAACGCAATTAGTTGTTCCGTTTTTTAAAGATGTAATGCCGCAACTTGGTCTGCTTTATATCGTGTTGGTTTACTTCACGATTGTTGGGGCGAGTAATGCCGTTAACTTAACAGATGGACTTGATGGTTTAGCGATCATGCCAACAGTGATGGTAGCAGGCGCTTTTGCACTGATTGCTTACTTATCTGGCCACGCGCAATTTGCTAATTATTTACATATTCCACATTTACCCGATGCGGGTGAGCTGGTGATTGTATGTACGGCAATTGTTGGAGCTGGTTTAGGTTTTTTATGGTTTAACACATACCCTGCACAAGTTTTTATGGGCGACGTTGGCTCGTTAGCGCTAGGCGCAGGCTTAGGTGCTATTGCGGTATTAGTGCGACAAGAAGTGTTATTGGTGATCATGGGCGGTGTTTTCGTGATGGAAACTGTGTCGGTGATTTTACAAGTTGGTTCATACAAATTGCGCGGACAACGTATATTCAGAATGGCGCCAATTCACCATCATTACGAATTAAAAGGTTGGCCAGAGCCAAGAGTGATCGTTCGCTTTTGGATTATTTCATTGTTCCTAGTCATGCTAGGACTGGCAACCCTTAAGTTAAGGTAGTTAGCAATGCAATCAAGCTATTCACATATTGTTTTGGGACTTGGGGCGACAGGGTTATCTGTGGTTCGTTATTTGATGTCTCAAGGAATAACACCATTGGTGATGGATAGTAGGCGTACACCACCAGGTCAAGATACGTTAGCGCAGGAGTTTCCTGATGTTGAGTTATTAACCGGTGGCTTTGTTTGCCGATACTTAGTGCAAGCTAAGCAAATTATTGTGAGTCCGGGTATTCCTATCGACACGCCTGAAATCCGTGCTGCTATGGATATGGGAATTGAGGTTATAGGTGATGTTGAGCTATTCGCTCAAGCAATAGCAGATAGACCGCCTTGTGTTGTCGCTATTACTGGTTCAAACGGTAAAACAACAGTGACTACCTTAGTGTATGACATGCTCAATGCTGCAGGTAAAAAAGTCGCAGTTGGTGGCAATATTGGTATTCCTGTTTTGGACTTACTGGCTACAGATGCTGAATTCTTTGTACTAGAGCTATCAAGCTTTCAGCTAGAAACAACCCATAGCTTGCAATGCATTGCAGCGACTTGTTTGAATATCAGTGAAGATCATATGGACAGATATCACGATATTCATTCGTATCGCGCCGCTAAGCTGCGCTTATATCAGCAAAGCCGCTTCGTGATGTTTAATCGTGATGATGCGTTAACTTATCCAGATGAGCCAACAAACCAAAATACGTTTGGTTTAAGTGTACCTGAAGGTGACGAATGGGGCTTAGCTGACGGCAAAATCTTGCATGGTGAAAGTGAGATTATGAATTTGCATGAGGTGAGCTTAATTGGTAGCCACAATCAGGCAAATTTACTGGCGGCGATGGCATTGGCTGATGCCTGCGGTATTGATAAGAATGTGATGATCGAGATTGCCTCACATTTCAGTGGGCTTGCGCACCGTTGTGAATTAGTCGGGTTGAAACAAGGTGTCACGTACATTAATGACTCAAAAGCCACCAATGTTGGTGCTACGGTTGCAGCCTTAAACGGACTAAGCGATCACTTGGGCGACCTCATTTTAATTGCTGGCGGTGAAGGCAAAGGTGCAGATTTTAAAGAGCTTGAAAAATCACTGACCAATGTTACTCAAGTGATTACCTTTGGCAAAGACGGAAGCAAAATTGCGCAGTTAAAAGCTGACAGTATTGAAGTGAATAATTTGGAAGAGGCCGTCGCGAAAGCTGTTGAGATCACTTTTTCTGGCGATATCGTGCTACTTTCGCCAGCTTGTGCAAGTACTGATATGTACAAGAACTTCATGGATAGAGGTGATCACTTTAAACAATTAGTGGAGCAGATTGAAGATGGCGAGGGGTGAGCAACAACTTAGCTTATTCCAACAAGTCCTAAAAAGGCCTTGGGCAAACATTCTGTCTGAAACTACACCCAGTGATCAGCTTTATGACCGTAGTTTATTTTTGGCTGTTGCAGGGTTAATTACATTTGGCTTTGTGATGGTGATGTCAGCGTCTATGCCTGAAGCGCAGAAACTGACAGAGAACCCGTTTCATTTTATATATCGCCACGTAGCGTATTTAATGGGATGTGGTGTGATCGCTTATGCCGTACTCAATATTGAGCTGAAGTTTTGGGAGCGTTACAGCGCATATTTAGTGTTGTTGGTGTTGCTATTACTGGTAGCGGTATTAGTGGTGGGAACCACTGTAAATGGGGCTACCCGCTGGTTAGCGATTGGGCCTGTGAGAATACAGGTCGCTGAGATAGCCAAGTTTGTTTTTATTATTTACATGGCGGGGTATTTAGTTCGCCGTCATGGTGAGTTAAGAGAAAACAGTAAGGGGTTCTATAAACCTATTTTTGTCTTTTTACTGTTTGCTTTTTTGATTCTTGCTCAACCAGATTTAGGTACTGTCGTCGTACTTTTCGTTTGTACTGTCAGCCTGTTATTTTTGGCAGGAGCACGAATCATGGACTTTTTGGTACTGATATTTCTCGGTATCGCCATGTTTGTTTTTTTAGTGGTGTTTGAGCCTTATCGAATGCGACGGGTGACGTCATTTTTAGACCCATGGGAAGATCCCTTTGGGAGTGGTTACCAGCTAACTCAGTCACTGATGGCTTATGGTCGTGGTGATATTTTTGGGCAAGGTTTGGGTAACAGTATTCAAAAACTGTCGTATTTACCTGAGGCACATACAGATTTTATCTTTGCTGTTATTGGTGAAGAACTTGGTTTTGTTGGTATTGTTTGCGTATTAACTGTGCTGTTTTTTGTATCGTTTAGAGCGATCCGATTGGGTAATTTGTGTTTGAGTATTCAGCGCCCATTCGAAAGTTATTTAGCATATGGCATTGGTATATGGATTTGTTTTCAGACAGTAGTCAATGTGGGGGCCAGTATTGGTATGTTGCCCACTAAAGGTCTGACGCTGCCCTTTATTAGTTATGGCGGTAGTAGTTTATGGGTCATGACGGCAGCGGTAATGTTACTGATACGAATTGATCATGAACGGCGGTTAAGTTTAACGCAAGCGGTGCAAGGGAGAGTAAAAAAGTGAGCCCTAATATGACTGATGCACCTAAATTATTGGTGATGGCTGGCGGCACGGGCGGACATGTATTCCCGGCGTTAGCAGTTGCAAAAGAATTAGCCAAAAAGGTTGGCAAGTACGCTGGTTAGGTACGGCTGACAGAATGGAAGCAAGGCTGGTTCCTCAACATGGATTCGATATTGAGTTTATTGATATCAAAGGTGTGCGAGGAAATGGAATAGTAAGAAAATTGGCTGCACCATTTAAAATTATACGTTCAATATTACAGGCTAAAGCGTTCATTAATGAATATCAGCCAGACGTGATTTTAGGCATGGGTGGTTTTGCCAGTGGCCCAGGTGGTGTGGCGGCAAAATTGGCAGGCGTGCCTTTAGTATTACATGAGCAAAATGCAATTCCGGGCATGACTAATAAGTTGTTATCTCGCATTGCTAACAAGGTACTTTGTGCATTTCCGAATACCTTTTTACCGGCAACCAATGCAGAAGTCGTTGGTAATCCAATTAGACAAGAGTTAATAGAGCTCGGTCAAAAAGAGAAAGTATGTGATGACGAAGCCTTAAAGGTGTTAGTTGTTGGTGGCAGTTTAGGCGCAAAAATATTTAACGATGTTATGCCGGATGTGGTTGGGCAATTAAGTCAACAGCATTCAATTACCGTGTGGCATCAAGTAGGTAAAGGAAACCAACCTACTGTCAATAGTCACTATCAGGACAAAGGCCAAGCAGCCAATGTCAATGTGGCAGAATTTATCGATGACATGGAAGCCGCATATCGCTGGGCAGATGTTGTTGTTTGTCGTTCAGGTGCATTAACAGTATCTGAATTAGCCGCTGTAGGACGGGCAAGTATTTTAGTGCCTTATCCTCATGCTGTAGACGATCATCAAACTATCAATGCTTCAGTATTAGTAGAGGCTGGTGCGGCAATTTTATTGCCGCAAACCATAGTAAATGCAGATAATTTAGCTGAGAAGTTAACCCTTTTCGCTGAAAAAAGACATGTTGTATTAGAGATGGCTCAGCAAGCAAGAAGCGTTGCTGTTTTAGATGCCACCCAACGTGTTGCAGGTATTTGTGCTGAATTAGCACGAAAGGATTGAAATGACAAAAACAGAAAAGTACGCCCAATTACGTAGCATGATCCCTGAGATGAGACGGATTAAGAAAATCCACTTTGTCGGAATAGGTGGTGCAGGCATGGGCGGGATAGCCGAAGTATTAGTAAATGAAGGTTATCAGATCAGCGGCTCAGATATTGCTGTTAATAGTGTGACTGAAAGGCTAGAAAGTTTAGGGGCAAAAATCATCATTGGCCATCAGGCTGAAAGCGTTACAGATGTTGATGTTGTGGTCGTTTCAACGGCAATTGATAAGCAAAACCCTGAAATCATAGCGGCTAAAGAACGCCGTATTCCGATTGTCCGTCGTGCTGAGATGTTGGCTGAATTAATGCGTTACCGTCATGGCGTTGCAATTGCTGGTACCCATGGTAAAACAACGACGACAAGCTTGATTGCCAGTGTATACGGTCAAGCTGAACGTGATCCAACATTTGTTATTGGTGGATTGCTCAATAGTGCCGGAACCAATGCACGTTTAGGGACAAGTCGTTATTTGATAGCAGAAGCCGATGAAAGTGATGCAAGCTTTTTGCATTTACAGCCTATGGTCAGTGTTATTACTAACATTGAAGCTGATCATATGGACACTTATGGTGGTGATTTTGAGAAGCTAAAGACGACCTTTGTCGACTTTTTACATAACTTGCCATTTTATGGTGTAGCCGTGATGTGTATTGATGATGAAGTCATTCAAGAAATCATGCCAAGAGTCGGTAGACAAGTCGTTACTTATGGCTTTAGTGATATTGCTGATGTACAAGCATTGGACTTTAAGCAAGTTGGCCATCAGTCGCAATTTAACGTACGCCGGACGGGGCGTGAAGATTTAGCCATAGTGTTAAACCTTCCTGGCGAGCACAATGTGTTGAATGCACTGGCAGCGATTGCCGTCGCTACTGAAGATGATATCGATGACGAAGCTATTGTTGCAGCACTTGCAGAATTTGAAGGGATCGGAAGACGTTTTCAGCATTTAGGTGAGTTTGATACAGCAAACGGTAAGGTGATGTTGGTTGATGATTATGGTCATCACCCAAGTGAGGTACTTGCAACGATCAAGGCGGCTAGAGCTGGCTGGCCTGATAAGCGCTTAGTGATGGCATATCAGCCACATCGATATAGTCGTACCCGTGATTTGTACGAAGATTTCGTTGAAGTATTATCTCAAGTCGATGGCTTACTGTTACTTGATGTATACGCAGCGGGTGAAAGTGCCATCCCTGGAGCAGACGGCAGAGCATTATGTCGCTCAATAAGATTGCGTGGGCAAGTTGATCCTATATTTGTCGCATCGCCTGAGTTACTTGCTGATGTGTTGCCTGACGTTTTACAAGAGGGCGACTTATTGCTGACTCAAGGCGCTGGTAATATTGGTGCACTATCCAAAATGCTTGCATCATCTAATTTAGGTTTTGATGAGTCGAACAAAGAAAGTGTTGATTGATTATTAAACGATAACTGTTTGTAAATAGAAGCTTTAATACAGTCAGCATGCTAGATATAATGGTGAATTGCCAAATGAAAGTGACCAGATACAGTTGGGAGTTACAGTAACCGTGGCGTGGAGTGATAAAGCTCGCCAATTAAAAGGCCATTTGAGTCAAGTCAATTGGTACTTATATACCGGATTACTGTTTTTACTGACAGTGCTGCTGACTATCGTGTGGGCTGGCTTAAAGCTGAATGTATTATTGAACGATGCAGATGCATTGCCTATTGATGCTGTAGCGAT
Organism: Shewanella sp. ENK2; assembly: GCF_043568515.1. Taxonomy (NCBI): domain Bacteria; kingdom Pseudomonadati; phylum Pseudomonadota; class Gammaproteobacteria; order Alteromonadales; family Shewanellaceae; genus Shewanella; species Shewanella sp. ENK2. The sequence goes on from NZ_CP171406.1 coordinate 2,351,046, forward strand.
TAAAGGTGAGCGAATTTATACCACAGATGCAGAGATTCAAGCTGCATTACAAGCATTAATGCAGCGCAGTTTTTTTAGTGCAGATGTGGTTGAAGTGCAGCAAGCGCTAGAAGCATTACCTTGGGTACATCATGCGTCAGTGAGACGTGAATGGCCGGCTAAATTGAAGGTAACATTACAAGAGCAACAGGCTGTAGCACACTGGAATGGTGATGATTGGCTTAATGTTCATGGTGATGTGTTTATTGCTCAATCACATGAAAGTATCTCAGCATTACCAATGCTTTCTGGCCCAGAAGATATGTCTTCTGAAGTGTTAACGAGTTATCAGCAATTGGCTGATTTATTGAGTATTAATGGTTTTAAGCTTGCGAGTTTAAGTTTAAGCCCACGGCATGCATGGCATGCGACATTGGATAACGGCATCCTTCTTGAATTAGGTCGAGAAGATAAGATGTCGAGAATACAAAGATTTATAAATGTTTATCCTGAAATAACAAAAAATGACAAGCCAATAGCAACCATTGATTTACGCTATGACACGGGTGTTGCCGTTGGCTGGGACGATACTAACACAGAGAGTCGACACTAAATGACCAAGAATCAGGAAAGAAATCTTATCGTAGGCTTAGACATTGGCACGTCCAAAGTCGCAGTGATCATTGGTGAAGTGCTACCCGATGGTGAGATAAGTGTGGTCGGTTTAGGTAACCATCCTTCACGTGGCATGGATAAAGGTGGTGTGAATGATTTGGACTCTATTGTAAAAAGTGTTCAACGTGCACTTGACCAAGCTGAACTAATGGCTGACTGCCAAGTATCATCAGTCTATTTAAGCATTTCAGGTAAGCACATCGCCTGCCAAAATGAAAATGGCATGGTGTCAATTAATGATGAAGAAGTAACGCAAGAAGATGTGGACAATGTGATTCACACCGCTCGCTCAGTTAAGATCCCAACAGAGAGAAGGATCTTACATGTGTTACCGCAAGAATATTCTATCGATGTGCAAGATGGTATTAAGAGCCCAATTGGCATGTCAGGTATGCGTATGGAAGCAAAAGCCCATATTGTCACTTGTGCAAACGATATGGCAAAGAACATCACCAAGAGTGTTGAGCGTTGTGGCTTAACAGTAGATGACTTAGTTTTTTCAGGTATTGCTTCCGCTGATTCTGTTTTAACTAATGATGAAAAAGATTTGGGTGTATGTATTGTCGATATTGGTGGCGGAACGACTGATATCGCGGTTTATACCAATGGTGCATTACGACATTGTGCAGTGATTTCTGTAGCCGGTAACCAAGTAACGAGCGATATTGCGAAGATTTTTAGAACGCCATTAACTCATGCCGAGCAAATTAAAGTGCAATTTGCTAGTGCACGAAGTTCAATGGTGAGCCGTGAAGACAGTATTGAAGTTCCATCAGTGGGTGGTCGTCCTTCACGCAGTATGTCTCGTCATACGTTGGCAGAAGTCGTAGAACCAAGATACCAAGAATTATTTGAATTGGTATTAAAAGAATTAACTGACAGTGGTTTAGAAGATCAAATTGCTGCAGGGATTGTATTAACGGGCGGAACAGCTTCTATTACAGGTGCTGTTGATATTGCTGAAGCAACTTTCGGCATGCCAGTTAGGGTAGCGTCACCGCTACCAGTGAAAGGCTTAAATGAATATGTTGATCAACCTATTTACTCAACAGGAATAGGTTTGCTTCATTATGGCGCCAGACGCGTTATCGAACGTCAGTTCGAACGTCCTGAGCGTCAAGGGGTTACCAGTCTTTTGAATCGGGTCAAAAGCTGGTTTAAGGGTGAATTTTAATAACGCAGGCAAACGGAGATCAGACAATGTTTGAGATCATGGACACTCATAATGACGAGGCGGTGATTAAGGTCATCGGCGTCGGTGGTGGCGGCGGAAACGCTGTCGAACATATGGTTAAACACAGCATCGAAGGTGTTGAGTTTATTGTAACGAATACGGATGCTCAGGCATTACGCAAATCAGGCGCTGGCTCAACAATTCAATTAGGACGTGATGTCACTAAAGGGTTAGGTGCTGGAGCGAACCCTGATGTGGGTCGCCAAGCTGCAGTTGAAGATAAAGAAAACATCCGCGCTGCGATTAAAGGCTCTGACATGGTCTTCATTGCTGCAGGTATGGGTGGCGGAACGGGTACTGGTGCTGCACCAGTCGTTGCAGAAATCGCTCGCGAAGAAGGCATTTTAACAGTAGCGGTAGTTACCAAGCCGTTTCCGTTTGAAGGCAAAAAGCGCATGACGTTTGCTGATCAAGGCATTGCGGAGCTAGCAAAACATGTTGACTCATTGATCACAATTCCGAATGAGAAATTGTTGAAAGTCTTGGGCCGTGGAACGTCATTGCTAGACGCTTTCGCTGCGGCAAACAATGTTTTATTAGGCGCAGTGCAAGGTATTGCTGAACTAATTACGCGTCCTGGTCTAATTAACGTGGATTTCGCCGATGTGAAAACCGTGATGTCAGAAATGGGTAATGCCATGATGGGCACAGGTGTTGCAACTGGTGATGATCGTGCAGAAGAAGCTGCGGAAGCTGCAGTTGCAAGTCCTTTACTAGAAGATATTGATCTAGCTGGCGCGCGTGGCGTATTGGTCAACATTACAGCCGGTATGGATATCAGTATTGAAGAGCTTGAGACTGTGGGTAACCACGTAAAAGCATACGCTTCTGATAATGCGACAGTGGTTGTTGGTGCAGTTATTGATCCAGAAATGAGCGAAGAGTTACGTGTAACTGTTGTTGCTACAGGAATCGGCGCTGAGAAAAAGCCTGATATTCAATTAGTGACTAAGCCTGTTGCTCGTCCAGAGCCTGCACCGGTTATTGAGCCTAAAGTTGAACCTGCAGAAGAGCCAGTACCAGCCGCTAGCTATGTAGCGCCTACTGGAAATGCGGTTCCAGCACAGCAACCTGCGGCGCAACCTGCAACGCGTGCTGACGGTGATTACTTAGATATTCCAGCATTTTTACGTAAGCAAGCTGATTAATTGTTGAAAGTAAAAATGAAAATCTAAAAACGCTAAGATGTTGATAAAATGTTACTTGTGTAAGTAGAGGCGTAGAAAAACACAGTAAAGGAGTCTTTTTTGTGAAAAGACAATTTTATGGTAGTATATCGCCTCAGCTTACTGGGTAAACTCAGTAAAAGCAGTGCAATAATGTTTATTAATAAGTGATTAAAACGGGTAACTGAATGATTTTTCAAAGAACTGTTCAAAAAATGGTGAAGAGTACTGGTGTCGGATTGCATTCCGGCAACAAGGTAACTCTGTGCATTATGCCCGCACCTGTTAACACTGGTATCGTACTAAGACGTACAGATTTAACGCCTGCAGTGGAAATTCCTGCTAAGGCAAATCTTGTTCGTGAAACAACAATGTGTACGGCATTGGTTAATGACGAAGGTGTTCGCATTTCGACTATTGAACATTTATTCGCAGCGCTTGCAGGCCTTGGCATAGATAACGCTGTTATCGAAGTTGATGCTCCTGAAATCCCGATTATGGATGGCAGTGCAAGCCCGTTTGTTTTTTTACTGCAAAGTGCAGGTATTAAAGAACAAGCAGCCGCTAAAAAATACATTAAGATCAATCAAACCATTCGTGTTGAAGATGGAGATAAATGGGCTGAATTAAAACCATTTAAAGGTTTTAGAGTTGATTTCAAAATTGACTTCAATCACCCAGAAATTTCGCGTAGTCAGCAACACATGGTGATGGATTTTTCAACATCTGCGTTTGTTAAAGATATTAGCCGAGCAAGAACGTTTGGCTTTATGCAAGATATTGAATACCTAAGAGCTAACAATTTAGCGTTAGGTGGCAGCATGGAAAATGCTGTAGTGCTTGATGAGTATCGTGTTCTTAACCCTGATGGTCTGCGATATGAAGACGAATTTGTTAAGCATAAGATTCTTGATGCGTTCGGTGATTTATATGTAGCAGGACATGCCATTGTTGGTGAGTTCTGTGCGTATAAAACTGGTCATGCTCTAAACAACCAATTGGTAAGAGCATTACTGGCACAACAAGAAGCTTGGGAGTTAGTCAGCTTTGAAAATGAAGTTGATGTACCACTTAGCTTTATGGTGCCGGGCGCTGTATCTTTAGCGTAAAGAGTTAAGATTGCCTATTACGGCTGGCTAATGCAGCCAGCCGTTTTAGTTTTTCACCAAGAGACCCTTCAACGTGATCAGCCAATGTTTGCAGATGCTCTGCAGCGACAGGGCTGATTTTTGCGTAATTAGTTGGTGCTTTACTTGGTGTTATTGCTAACCCTGGGTTGACTTTAACCTCTATTGCGGTAAGCATTGGAAGCGTCTCTTCCTGAAGTTGTTGCAGTAGTTTGGTCTTTTGGAAATTTATTCTAGCAGCCCATGCAGCCGAAGTAGTTTCAATAACAAGAACACCCTGACGAAGATTAGCGACTTTTAGCTGCTCACTAACAGGGCCATTTAAACTCTGCTTTACGTAAGTATTCAGCTGGTTTAATAGCTCTGCTTTTTCAGCTAGTTCCGGTAATGTTCCCGATTGATGTAGTAATCTACTGAGATCTTGAGGGGGCTTTTTCATATGATAATAAGATGGCTGAGTTAGGCTATGAGTGTAACAGTTTTTATTCAAGGTCGAAATGGAGTAACACGTTGGCATCCTAGCAAACGTTGGTTGCTTCTACCTATCCTATTAGTGGCAGCAGGAACTGGTCTTTACCAGCAAAATGCTGATCGCTTTGCTGCACAGCAGACGAAAGTTGATGAAAATCAAAAGTTGCGTGAACAGCAAAAACAACAAGTTCTAGACCTCAAAAAAGCGACTGAAACTCAACTAAGTGCATTAGTTGCTCACGTCGCACGCATGCAAGCTAATGTGACTCGTTTAGAGGCATTAGGCCAGCAAGTCGCCGAAAACAATTTACTTGAAGATCAATTTGATTTTACTGCTGACGTTGGTGTTGGTGGGTTAAGTGAAATCGGTGCAGGTGTTGAATTAAACCAACTGCTAGACGATATGTCGCAGCTGGCATCCAGAATTGATAATAATAATGTTCAGTTAGCACTACTTGAAACTGTGTCAACTAATCTCCATATAGATAAAGAACGTTATATATCAGGGCGACCAATTGTCAAAGGTTGGTTATCTTCGCCCTACGGTTTACGAAATGACCCTTTTAATGGTCGTAGAACAATGCATAAAGGCATTGATTTTGCGGGTAAAGAAGGAGGCGATGTTATCGCGACTGCTGCAGGCGTGGTGACATGGTCAGGAAATATGCTTGGTTATGGTGGGCTTGTCGAAATTGATCATGGAAATGGTCTTCGAACCCGCTATGGACACAATAAATCTATGTCAGTAAACGTAGGTGACGTCGTTGCCAAAGGCGATAAAATTGCCAGTATGGGTAGCACAGGCCGTTCAACCGGTCCCCACGTGCATTACGAAGTATTGCGAAACGGACAACAAATCGATCCTAGAAAGTTCGTTTATCGCAAGGCTAGTTAATAACATTTTCGGTTAAGTCGCTCAATTGAGCTCAACCTACAAGAGATAAGTGATTAAGATGTTAGGCAAATTACTGACAAAAGTATTCGGCAGTCGTAACGACCGTACCTTGAAAGGCCTTGGTAAAGTTGTAACTAAAATTAATGCATTAGAAGCTGAATATGAAAAGCTGACTGATGAAGAATTAAAAGCAAAAACGGACGAGTTCCGTCAGCGTATTGAAAATGGCGAAACGTTAGACGCAATTATGGCTGAAGCATTCGCAACAGTGCGTGAAGCCTCTAAACGTGTATTCGAAATGCGTCACTTCGATGTGCAGTTATTAGGTGGTATGGTGCTAGATAGTAACCGTATTGCTGAAATGAGAACAGGTGAAGGTAAAACATTAACCGCTACCTTGCCTGCTTATTTAAATGGTATTACAGGTAAAGGTGTTCACGTTATTACCGTGAATGATTACCTAGCAGCACGTGATGCAGAAAATAACCGACCTTTATTTGAATTCTTAGGCTTAACTGTTGGCATTAACGTGGCAGGTTTAGGTCAAGTCGAGAAAAAGAAGCGTATAACTCAGATATTACTTACGGTACTAACAACGAGTTTGGTTTTGATTACCTTCGTGACAACATGGCATTTTCGCCTCAAGAACGTGTTCAGCGTCCATTACATTACGCCCTAATTGATGAAGTCGACTCAATCTTAATTGATGAAGCACGTACGCCGTTGATTATTTCTGGCGCAGCCGAAAATAGCTCTGAGTTGTACATAAAAGTTAATACACTTATTCCTAATCTTATCGTTCAAGAAAAAGAAGATACTGAAGATGAAATTGGTGAAGGTGATTTCAGTATTGATGAAAAGGCTAAGCAAGTTCACTTTACAGAACGTGGTCAAGAAAAAGTAGAAACTTTGCTTATCGAGCTGGGTGTATTGGCTGAAGGTGATTCACTTTATTCAGCAGCTAACATCTCGTTGCTGCATCATGTTAACGCAGCGCTTCGTGCGCACACTTTGTTCGAGCGTGATGTCGATTACATTGTTAAAAACGGCGAAGTTGTTATTGTTGATGAACATACTGGTCGTACAATGCCAGGACGTCGTTGGTCTGAAGGTTTACACCAAGCTGTAGAAGCTAAAGAAGGTGTTAATATTCAGAATGAAAACCAGACATTAGCATCTATCACATTCCAAAATTACTTCCGTCAATACGAGAAGTTAGCCGGTATGACAGGTACAGCTGATACTGAAGCATTTGAATTCCAACATATCTACGGGCTAGATACGGTTGTAGTTCCGACGAACAAGCCAATGATTCGTAATGATATGGCTGACTTGGTGTACTTAACAGCTGCTGAAAAGTACAACGCAATTATTGATGATATTAAAGGTTGTCGTGAGCGTGGTCAGCCAGTGCTAGTTGGTACAGTATCAATTGAGCAATCTGAATTATTAGCAACACTTTTAAAGCAAGCTAAGATCCCGCACTCAGTATTGAATGCGAAGTTTCATGAAAAAGAAGCACAGATTGTTGCAGATGCGGGTAGTTCAGGCACGGTAACTATTGCTACTAATATGGCAGGTCGTGGTACCGATATCGTCTTAGGTGGTAACTGGAAGGTTCAAGTTGATGCATTAAAGAACCCAACAGATGATCAAATTGCTAAAATTAAAGCTGAATGGCAAGTTCGTCATGATGCAGTAATTGCAGCTGGCGGTTTACACATCTTAGGTACAGAACGTCACGAATCTCGTCGTATTGATAACCAATTACGTGGTCGTGCTGGTCGTCAAGGTGATGCAGGTTCTTCACGCTTCTACTTATCAATGGAAGATAGCTTAATGCGTATCTTTGCATCAGATAAAGTAACGGGCATGATGAAAAAACTAGGTATGGAAGAAGGCGAAGCCATCGAACATCCTTGGGTATCACGTGCTATTGAAAATGCACAACGCAAAGTAGAAGCACGTAACTTCGATATTCGTAAGCAATTGCTTGAGTATGACGATGTTGCTAATGACCAACGTCAAGTCGTTTACTCACAACGTAATGAGTTAATGGATGCTGAAAGTATCGAAGATACGATTTCAAATATCGAACAAGATGTAGTAAGCAGTGTGATTGATCAATATATTCCGCAACAATCTGTTGAAGAGCTTTGGGATGTTCCAGGTTTAGAGCAACGATTAGAACAAGAATATGGTTTAAAACTGACAATCCAACACTGGTTAGATACTGAAGATGATCTTCATGAAGAAACTTTACGTGAGCGTATCGTCAACAGTTGGAGCGATGCATACAAAGCCAAAGAAGAAATGGTTGGCTCACAAGTGCTTCGTCAATTTGAAAAAGCGGTAATGCTGCAAACTCTTGATGGTTTGTGGAAAGAGCATTTAGCGGCAATGGATCATTTACGTCAAGGTATCCACTTACGTGGTTATGCTCAAAAGAACCCTAAGCAAGAATATAAACGTGAATCGTTTGAATTGTTCCAGCAAATGCTTGAGTCACTCAAACAAGATGTGATTAGTGTCCTTTCAAAAGTTCAGGTACAAGCACAGTCTGATGTTGATGAAATGGAACAGCGTCGCCGTGAAGAAGAAGCTAAGATCCAACGTGATTATCAACACGCTGCTTCAGAAGCGTTAACTGACAACAGTGAAGTAGAAGCGGCGATGCCAAGAACGGTAATCCGTGATGGTGAGAAAGTTGGTCGCAATGATCCTTGCCCTTGTGGTTCTGGTAAGAAGTACAAACAATGTCACGGTAAATTAAGCTAAAAACGCTTTCTTTATATAGAACTAAAAAGCAGCTATTAATAGCTGCTTTTTTTATATCCTGATTTTAGGCTGAAAAAACACCATTGTTCTTGTATTTGTGGATAACTATGGGGGTAAATAGTGTGTAGCTTGTGGCTAATGAAAAACATGCAAAAAAATCATATTTTTTTGCAAAAAGCCCTGCACGGTTTCATAATCTCCCTATAATGCGCATCCACTGACACGGCAAACCACGCAATAGCATGGTGTACACGCCAAATCAGTTCACTGAAAAGTGACGCTGAAAAGAGTTTTTAAATTAGTTTAAAAATCACTTGACGCGATACGGGAATTGCGTAAAATACGCATCCCTAGCCACTCGGGCTTACCGAGATGCGCTAACGCTCTTTAACAATTTATCAAGTAATCTGTGTGGACACTCACAGGTGTTGAGTTAATCGAAATTGCTGACTTCTTTCTCGTAAAGAATGCAGCAATCAAAATTATTATCAATGTAACGATGAGTGTTCATAGCAATATGTAACAAACAGGATGTAGATTCTTCCGAGTCTGCATAATGTAATCAGAATTCATTGAGCCGAGACTTAGTCTCAAAAAACTTTAATTGAAGAGTTTGATCATGGCTCAGATTGAACGCTGGCGGCAGGCCTAACACATGCAAGTCGAGCGGTAACAGAAAGTAGCTTGCTACTTTGCTGACGAGCGGCGGACGGGTGAGTAATGCCTAGGGATCTGCCCAGTCGAGGGGGATAACAGTTGGAAACGACTGCTAATACCGCATACGCCCTACGGGGGAAAGGAGGGGACCTTCGGGCCTTTCGCGATTGGATGAACCTAGGTGGGATTAGCTAGTTGGTAAGGTAATGGCTTACCAAGGCGACGATCCCTAGCTGTTCTGAGAGGATGATCAGCCACACTGGGACTGAGACACGGCCCAGACTCCTACGGGAGGCAGCAGTGGGGAATATTGCACAATGGGGGAAACCCTGATGCAGCCATGCCGCGTGTGTGAAGAAGGCCTTCGGGTTGTAAAGCACTTTCAGTAGGGAGGAAAGGTAGCAGCTTAATACGTTGTTGCTGTGACGTTACCTACAGAAGAAGGACCGGCTAACTTCGTGCCAGCAGCCGCGGTAATACGAGGGGTCCAAGCGTTAATCGGAATTACTGGGCGTAAAGCGTACGCAGGCGGTTCATTAAGCCAGATGTGAAATCCCCGGGCTCAACCTGGGAATTGCATTTGGAACTGGTGAACTAGAGTCTTGTAGAGGGGGTAGAATTTCAGGTGTAGCGGTGAAATGCGTAGAGATCTGAAGGAATACCGGTGGCGAAGGCGGCCCCCTGGACAAAGACTGACGCTCATGTACGAAAGCGTGGGGAGCAAACAGGATTAGATACCCTGGTAGTCCACGCCGTAAACGATGTCTACTCGGAGTTTGGTGCCTTGAGCACTGGGCTCCCAAGCTAACGCATTAAGTAGACCGCCTGGGGAGTACGGCCGCAAGGTTAAAACTCAAATGAATTGACGGGGGCCCGCACAAGCGGTGGAGCATGTGGTTTAATTCGATGCAACGCGAAGAACCTTACCTACTCTTGACATCCAGAGAACTTTTCAGAGATGAATTGGTGCCTTCGGGAACTCTGAGACAGGTGCTGCATGGCTGTCGTCAGCTCGTGTTGTGAAATGTTGGGTTAAGTCCCGCAACGAGCGCAACCCCTATCCTTATTTGCCAGCGCGTAATGGCGGGAACTCTAGGGAGACTGCCGGTGATAAACCGGAGGAAGGTGGGGACGACGTCAAGTCATCATGGCCCTTACGAGTAGGGCTACACACGTGCTACAATGGCGAGTACAGAGGGTTGCAAAGCCGCAAGGTCTAGCTAATCTCATAAAGCTCGTCGTAGTCCGGATTGGAGTCTGCAACTCGACTCCATGAAGTCGGAATCGCTAGTAATCGTAGATCAGAATGCTACGGTGAATACGTTCCCGGGCCTTGTACACACCGCCCGTCACACCATGGGAGTGGGCTGCACCAGAAGTAGATAGTCTAACCTTCGGGAGGACGTTTACCACGGTGTGGTTCATGACTGGGGTGAAGTCGTAACAAGGTAGCCCTAGGGGAACCTGGGGCTGGATCACCTCCTTACCTATACGACTAACTTAATGTTTGTTGAGTGTTCACACAGATTACTTGATAGAAAGTAAGAGCAAATTACGTTGGGTCTGTAGCTCAGCTGGTTAGAGCGCACCCCTGATAAGGGTGAGGTCGGTGGTTCAAGTCCACTCTGACCCACCAAAATCTTTGTTTTCTCCTAAACAAGATTTTGTATTAACGTAAATTTGTTTGACTGCATGTAAATGGGGCTATAGCTCAGCTGGGAGAGCGCCTGCCTTGCACGCAGGAGGTCTGCGGTTCGATCCCGCATAGCTCCACCATTTACTTGCTCATGGATAGAGACGCCAAAGATAAAACGACAGTTTTATCTTTGGCTTTTTTAAGCCCGCTCTTTAACAATTTGGAAAGCTGATAGTATTTAATTACATGAGTCTGTCATGTTAATTAATACAAATCGTATTACTGGGAAGTTAATCCCTTTTTAGTAATACATTGAGTTCTCAAAACACTTTATTAAGTGTCTTGAATATTCTAAAACTAAGGCGAATTTGTGTAGTGTTAATTCACATGCAAATTATGTAATAAACCAGCTAGTTACGGTACAACTTGAGTTTCTTTGAAACTTATTTGGGTTGTATGGTTAAGTGACTAAGCGTATACGGTGGATGCCTTGGCAGTCAGAGGCGATGAAGGACGTAGTAACTTGCGAAAAGCGTTGGCGAGCTAGTAACAAGCATTTGAGCTAACGATGTCCGAATGGGGAAACCCGGCCACATAAGTGGTCATCATACAGTGAATACATAGCTGTATGAGGCGAACTCGGGGAACTGAAACATCTAAGTACCCGAAGGAAAAGAAATCAACCGAGATTCCCCTAGTAGCGGCGAGCGAACGGGGATTAGCCCTTAAGTCTATGGGGTGTTAGTGGAATGTGTTGGAAAGCACAGCGGCACAGGGTGATAGCCCCGTACACGAAAACTAACCATAGATGAAATCGAGTAAGGCGGGACACGTGACATCCTGTTTGAATATGGGGGGACCATCCTCCAAGGCTAAATACTCCTGACTGACCGATAGTGAACCAGTACCGTGAGGGAAAGGCGAAAAGAACCCCTGTGAGGGAGTGAAATAGAACCTGAAACCGTATACGTACAAGCAGTGGGAGCGGTTCTTGAGACCGTGACTGCGTACCTTTTGTATAATGGGTCAGCGACTTACGTTTTGTAGCGAGGTTAAGCGAATAGCGGAGCCGTAGGGAAACCGAGTGTTAACTGCGCGTTTAGTTGCAAGGCGTAGACCCGAAACCGAGTGATCTAGCCATGGGCAGGTTGAAGGTTGAGTAACATCAACTGGAGGACCGAACCGACTAATGTTGAAAAATTAGCGGATGACTTGTGGCTGGGGGTGAAAGGCCAATCAAACTCGGAGATATCTGGTTCTCCTCGAAAGCTATTTAGGTAGCGCCTCGAGCGAATACCACTGGGGGTAGAGCACTGTTAAGGCTAGGGGGTCATCCCGACTTACCAACCCTTTGCAAACTCCGAATACCAGTGAGTACTACTCGGGAGACAGACGGCGGGTGCTAACGTCCGTCGTCAAAAGGGAAACAACCCAGACCATCAGCTAAGGTCCCAAAGTTATTGCTAAGTGGGAAACGATGTGGGAAGGCTTAGACAGCTAGGATGTTGGCTTAGAAGCAGCCATCATTTAAAGAAAGCGTAATAGCTCACTAGTCGAGTCGGCCTGCGCGGAAGATTTAACGGGGCTAAGCAATACACCGAAGCTATGGGTTTGCACTTAGGTGCAAGCGGTAGAGGAGCGTTCTGTAAGCGGTTGAAGGTGAAGGGGTAACCCACACTGGACGTATCAGAAGTGCGAATGCTGACATGAGTAACGATAATGGGGGTGAAAAACCCCCACGCCGAAAGACCAAGGGTTCCTGTCCAACGTTAATCGGGGCAGGGTGAGTCGACCCCTAAGGCGAGGCTGAAAGGCGTAGTCGATGGGAAACAGGTCAATATTCCTGTACTTTTGCTAACTGCGATGGAGAGACGGAGAAGGCTAGGCTAGCGCGGCGTTGGTTGTCCGCGTTTAAGGTTGTAGGCTGTTCACTTAGGCAAATCCGGGTGAACATTAGGCTGAGAGCTGATGACGAGCCACTAAGGTGGTGAAGTAGTTGATGCCATGCTTCCAGGAAAATCTTCTAAGCTTCAGGTTAGTAGGAATCGTACCCCAAACCGACACAGGTGGTCGGGTAGAGAATACCAAGGCGCTTGAGAGAACTCGGCTGAAGGAACTAGGCAAAATGGTACCGTAACTTCGGGAGAAGGTACGCTCCTGACGGTGATGAGACTTGCTCTCTAAGCTGTTGGGAGTCGCAGATACCAGGTGGCTGCAACTGTTTATCAAAAACACAGTACTGTGCAAAATCGCAAGATGACGTATACGGTATGACGCCTGCCCGGTGCTTGAAGGTTAATTGATTGGGTTATCTTCGGAGAAGCTCATGATCGAAGCCCAAGTAAACGGCGGCCGTAACTATAACGGTCCTAAGGTAGCGAAATTCCTTGTCGGGTAAGTTCCGACCTGCACGAATGGCGTAATGATGGCCACGCTGTCTCCAGCCGAGACTCAGTGAAGTTGAAATTGCGGTGAAGATGCCGTATACCCGCGGCTAGACGGAAAGACCCCGTGAACCTTTACTATAGCTTGGCACTGAACATTGAACCTACATGTGTAGGATAGGTGGGAGACTTTGAAGCTTCGTCGCTAGATGGAGTGGAGTCAATCTTGAAATACCACCCTTGTAGTTTTGATGTTCTAACCGTGACCCCTAATCGGGGTTCGGGACAGTGCCTGGTGGGTAGTTTGACTGGGGCGGTCTCCTCCCAAAGAGTAACGGAGGAGCACGAAGGTTGGCTAAGTACGGTCGGACATCGTACGGTTAGTGCAATGGCATAAGCCAGCTTAACTGCGAGACATACACGTCGAGCAGGTACGAAAGTAGGTCATAGTGATCCGGTGGTTCTGTATGGAAGGGCCATCGCTCAACGGATAAAAGGTACTCCGGGGATAACAGGCTGATACCGCCCAAGAGTTCATATCGACGGCGGTGTTTGGCACCTCGATGTCGGCTCATCACATCCTGGGGCTGAAGTCGGTCCCAAGGGTATGGCTGTTCGCCATTTAAAGTGGTACGCGAGCTGGGTTCAGAACGTCGTGAGACAGTTCGGTCCCTATCTGCCGTGGGCGTTGGATGATTGAAGGAAGCTGCTCCTAGTACGAGAGGACCGGAGTGGACGAACCGCTGGTGTTCGGGTTGTTATGCCAATAGCATTGCCCGGTAGCTACGTTCGGAATCGATAACCGCTGAAAGCATCTAAGCGGGAAGCGAGTCCTAAGATGAGTCATCCCTAGGAATTTAATTCCTCTAAAGAGCCGTTCGAGACTAGGACGTTGATAGGCAGGGTGTGTAAGCGTTGTGAGGCGTTGAGCTAACCTGTACTAATGACTCGTGAGGCTTAACCATACAACCCAGATGAGTTTTATCTGAGTTGGTGGTAACTAGATTTATTACTTACTGTTAAAGGTAAGACTTAGTGAAGAATATAAAGCACTTAATAAAGTAGAAAACTCAAAGAAACAAACAGCTTTCCGAATTTAGTTAATTGCGATAAGCGATTAACATCCGAATTTGCTTGGTGACAATAGCATTGTGGTACCACCTGATCCCATCCCGAACTCAGTAGTGAAACGCAATCGCGCCGATGATAGTGTGGGGTCTCCCCATGTGAAAGTAGGTCATCGCCAAGCGCCTAATTTAAGTCTCAAATTACTGAAAAGTAATCTTGAGCAAGATCATGCTGATATGGCTCAGTCGGTAGAGCGCATCCTTGGTAAGGATGAGGTCCCCAGTTCGATTCTGGGTATCAGCACCATCTTTAAAACCAGATTTGTCTGGGGACAATAGCATTGTGGTACCACCTGATCCCATCCCGAACTCAGTAGTGAAACGCAATCGCGCCGATGATAGTGTGGGGTCTCCCCATGTGAAAGTAGGTCATTCCCAGACACCAAATAATGATAAGCCCGCTACTACGTAGCGGGCTTTTTCGTCATAAAACATTTTTATTAACTTAGTCAGAGCAATTATCATTAGCTAAAGAATATTGGGTGTTGTTTAACAGTGTGTAATGAACAATTTCAATATGGCAGCGGTATAAGATGATTAAAAAACTGTAGGCCTAAGGATAAGTGGTTCTAAGCTTTTATATGACTTACTGAGAGCAATTAAACGACTAATCACAGTTTTTGAGAAGAACTAAAAAATCATACTGTGTTTACCTGGTGGTTAGTTCCTGGTGGTTAGTTCCTGGTGGTTAGTTATAGAGGCTCAGTTAATTATTCTTTCAATAAATACATCAGTTAAAAAATTGGTTTCATAATAAAAGAATCCAGTCATTCATAGAATAACGCTTGCTAATGATTAGGTTTATTGTATTTTTCTATACCTTCTATACCTTCTATACCTTCTATACCTTCTATACCTTCTATACCTTCTATACCTTCTATACCTTCTATTGTAGTGGTCAAGTTAAATTGGCCACGGTTTTATAGTTTAGCCAGTACCTTTTCTCTGACTCGTTTGGTGTTAAACCGCCATTATGTTGATGCGGCCTAACGTGGCTGTAATAGCCAATAATATATTTCGTTATATCTATCTTAGCTTCATTAAAACTTCGATAGCCTACCGTTGGCACCCATTCGGTCTTCAAACTTCTAAAGAACCGTTCCATTGGTGCATTATCCCAACAGTTACCGCGACGACTCATGCTTTGTGTTATCTGGTAACGCCACAGTCGTTGCCTGAACTTTCTGCTTGTGTAATGACTTCCTTGGTCACTATGAAACATAACGTTATCAGGTCTACCACGAAGCTCATAAGCCATCGTTAATACTTTGGCGGTTAACTCACTATCAGGTGAATGTGACATAGCCCAACCAATAGGTTTACGAGCAAACAAGTCAATTACCACTGCTAAGTACGCCCAACGGTTGCCAGTCCAAATATAAGTCACATCACCACACCAGACTTGATTTGGCTCAGTAACATCAAACTGACGCTCTAGCAAGTTAGGGATTGCCACATGCTTTTTAGAGCCTTTCTTATAAGCATGTTGTGGCAATTGGCAGCTAACCAGTTCTAGGTCTTTCATAAACCTTGTCGCGCGATATCGGCTTAACTGAAAACCACGCTGCGTTACAATTTCAGCAATGGTTCTTGCACCTGCGGAGCCTCCACTTAGTTCATGCGCTGACTTTACTTCAGCTCGCAACTTAATTTCTTCTGGAGGCAATGACGTATCACGCAAGCACCAGTATTTATAACTGCTGCGATGGACATCAAATACATCACACAACGTTTGAATCGAATATCTGGCTTTATGGCTCTGATTGAGTTTTTCGATTAATTCGAATTGTTCAGTGAGTCCGACATCAACAGAGCCGTAGCCTTTTTTAGAATTTCCTTTTCTAATTCAATGCGCTCAATCTTCTTCTCAAGCTCACGTATCTTAAGCTGCTCAGGGGTCATAGGTGTCGCTTTCGGGGCTTTACCTTGGCGCTCTTCTTTTAACTGTTTAACCCACTTACCAATTGTTGAAAAACCAACATTCATGGCCTTGGCTGCTTCTTCATGAGTGTAACCATGGTCGACCACCAATTGTGCCGTTTCCAATCTAAATTCTGGACTGAAATTTTTACGTGACTTCTTAGCCATTATCTTCACCTAATACTGCTATGAATTAATCATAACATCCTCTAATTAGGTGGCCAAAATCACTATGCCACTACATATACCTTCTATACCTTCTATACCTTCTATACCTTCTATACCTTCTATACCTTCTATACCTTCTATACCTTCTATACCTTCTATACCTTCTATACCTTCTATACCTTCTATACCTTCTATACCTTCTATACCTTCTATACCTTCTATACCTTCTATACCTTCTATACCTTCTATACCTTCTATACCTTCTATACCTTCTATACCTTCTATACCTTCTATACCTTCTATACCTTCTATACCTTCTATACCTTCTATACCTTCTATACCTTCTATACCTTCTATACCTTCTATACCTTCTATACCTTCTATACCTTCTATACCTTCTATACCTTCTATACCTTCAGATTGAAAACAGTTTATCTGTTCATAAGTGTTCAATTGGAATAGAGTTGGCTCTATTAATTAGTAAATTAATGGCAAAATTCAATATTCATCGCAGCTTAAAGCGATAATGGTAGCTCTTGGTACATCTATTCAGCTTCAGTCAATAGAGCTAATTTGCCTTTCTTTGTGTATAACTCTGGGGGTAAGTTTGGGGTATCTTGTTCTTAATTAGTGCGCTGAATTTAATTTCAATTTTTTTCAAAAAAGCCCTTGCACGGTTTCATAATCTCCCTATAATGCGCATCCACTGACACGGCAACAGGCACTAGCCAACACTGAGTCAGCTTGATTTGAAGCGGTTTTAACCACCTTAAATCAACGGCGAAAAGAAGTTTGAAAAAACACTTGACGCTGACAACGGGAAGTGTAGAATACGCATCCCTGACCAACACGGTCAACGCTCTTTAACAATCAAACAAGTAAATCTGTGTGGACACTCACAGGTGTTGAGTTAATCGAAATTGTCACTTAGGTGGCAATCAAAATTATTATCAATGTAACGATGAGTGTTCATAGCAATATGTAACAAACAGGATGTAGATTCTTCCGAGTCTGCATAATGTAATCAGAATTCATTGAGCCGAGACCTAGTCTCAAAAAACTTTAATTGAAGAGTTTGATCATGGCTCAGATTGAACGCTGGCGGCAGGCCTAACACATGCAAGTCGAGCGGTAACAGAAAGTAGCTTGCTACTTTGCTGACGAGCGGCGGACGGGTGAGTAATGCCTAGGGATCTGCCCAGTCGAGGGGGATAACAGTTGGAAACGACTGCTAATACCGCATACGCCCTACGGGGGAAAGGAGGGGACCTTCGGGCCTTTCGCGATTGGATGAACCTAGGTGGGATTAGCTAGTTGGTAAGGTAATGGCTTACCAAGGCGACGATCCCTAGCTGTTCTGAGAGGATGATCAGCCACACTGGGACTGAGACACGGCCCAGACTCCTACGGGAGGCAGCAGTGGGGAATATTGCACAATGGGGGAAACCCTGATGCAGCCATGCCGCGTGTGTGAAGAAGGCCTTCGGGTTGTAAAGCACTTTCAGTAGGGAGGAAAGGTAGCAGCTTAATACGTTGTTACTGTGACGTTACCTACAGAAGAAGGACCGGCTAACTTCGTGCCAGCAGCCGCGGTAATACGAGGGGTCCAAGCGTTAATCGGAATTACTGGGCGTAAAGCGTACGCAGGCGGTTCATTAAGCCAGATGTGAAATCCCCGGGCTCAACCTGGGAATTGCATTTGGAACTGGTGAACTAGAGTCTTGTAGAGGGGGTAGAATTTCAGGTGTAGCGGTGAAATGCGTAGAGATCTGAAGGAATACCGGTGGCGAAGGCGGCCCCCTGGACAAAGACTGACGCTCATGTACGAAAGCGTGGGGAGCAAACAGGATTAGATACCCTGGTAGTCCACGCCGTAAACGATGTCTACTCGGAGTTTGGTGCCTTGAGCACTGGGCTCCCAAGCTAACGCATTAAGTAGACCGCCTGGGGAGTACGGCCGCAAGGTTAAAACTCAAATGAATTGACGGGGGCCCGCACAAGCGGTGGAGCATGTGGTTTAATTCGATGCAACGCGAAGAACCTTACCTACTCTTGACATCCAGAGAACTTTCCAGAGATGGATTGGTGCCTTCGGGAACTCTGAGACAGGTGCTGCATGGCTGTCGTCAGCTCGTGTTGTGAAATGTTGGGTTAAGTCCCGCAACGAGCGCAACCCCTATCCTTATTTGCCAGCGCGTAATGGCGGGAACTCTAGGGAGACTGCCGGTGATAAACCGGAGGAAGGTGGGGACGACGTCAAGTCATCATGGCCCTTACGAGTAGGGCTACACACGTGCTACAATGGCGAGTACAGAGGGTTGCAAAGCCGCAAGGTCTAGCTAATCTCATAAAGCTCGTCGTAGTCCGGATTGGAGTCTGCAACTCGACTCCATGAAGTCGGAATCGCTAGTAATCGTAGATCAGAATGCTACGGTGAATACGTTCCCGGGCCTTGTACACACCGCCCGTCACACCATGGGAGTGGGCTGCACCAGAAGTAGATAGTCTAACCTTCGGGAGGACGTTTACCACGGTGTGGTTCATGACTGGGGTGAAGTCGTAACAAGGTAGCCCTAGGGGAACCTGGGGCTGGATCACCTCCTTACCTATACGACTAACTTGATGTTTGTTGAGTGTTCACACAGATTGCTTGTTACTCCTTTATGGAGTTGAGCGAAATGCGCCGCCAGCCGGTTAGCATTGTTCTTTAACAATTTGGAAAGCTGATAGTATTTAATACGATGATGTCTGTCGTTGTATTAATTACAAATCGTATTACTGGGAAGTTAATCCCTTTTTGGTAATACATTGAGTTCTCAAAACACTTTATTAAGTGTCTTGAATATTCTAAAACTAAGGCGAATTTGTGTAGTGTTAATTCACATGCAAATTATGTAATAAACCAGCTAGTTACGGTACAACTTGAGTTTCTTTTGAAACTTATTTGGGTTGTATGGTTAAGTGACTAAGCGTATACGGTGGATGCCTTGGCAGTCAGAGGCGATGAAGGACGTAGTAACTTGCGAAAAGCGTTGGCGAGCTAGTAACAAGCATTTGAGCTAACGATGTCCGAATGGGGAAACCCGGCCACATAAGTGGTCATCATACAGTGAATACATAGCTGTATGAGGCGAACTCGGGGAACTGAAACATCTAAGTACCCGAAGGAAAAGAAATCAACCGAGATTCCCCTAGTAGCGGCGAGCGAACGGGGATTAGCCCTTAAGTCTATGGGGTGTTAGTGGAATGTGTTGGAAAGCACAGCGGCACAGGGTGATAGCCCCGTACACGAAAACTAACCATAGATGAAATCGAGTAAGGCGGGACACGTGACATCCTGTTTGAATATGGGGGGACCATCCTCCAAGGCTAAATACTCCTGACTGACCGATAGTGAACCAGTACCGTGAGGGAAAGGCGAAAAGAACCCCTGTGAGGGGAGTGAAATAGAACCTGAAACCGTATACGTACAAGCAGTGGGAGCGGTTCTTGAGACCGTGACTGCGTACCTTTTGTATAATGGGTCAGCGACTTACGTTTTGTAGCGAGGTTAAGCGAATAGCGGAGCCGTAGGGAAACCGAGTGTTAACTGCGCGTTTAGTTGCAAGGCGTAGACCCGAAACCGAGTGATCTAGCCATGGGCAGGTTGAAGGTTGAGTAACATCAACTGGAGGACCGAACCGACTAATGTTGAAAAATTAGCGGATGACTTGTGGCTGGGGGTGAAAGGCCAATCAAACTCGGAGATATCTGGTTCTCCTCGAAAGCTATTTAGGTAGCGCCTCGAGCGAATACCACTGGGGGTAGAGCACTGTTAAGGCTAGGGGTCATCCCGACTTACCAACCCTTTGCAAACTCCGAATACCAGTGAGTACTACTCGGGAGACAGACGGCGGGTGCTAACGTCCGTCGTCAAAAGGGAAACAACCCAGACCATCAGCTAAGGTCCCAAAGTTATTGCTAAGTGGGAAACGATGTGGGAAGGCTTAGACAGCTAGGATGTTGGCTTAGAAGCAGCCATCATTTAAAGAAAGCGTAATAGCTCACTAGTCGAGTCGGCCTGCGCGGAAGATTTAACGGGGCTAAGCAATACACCGAAGCTATGGGTTTGCACTTAGGTGCAAGCGGTAGAGGAGCGTTCTGTAAGCGGTTGAAGGTGAAGGGGTAACCCACACTGGACGTATCAGAAGTGCGAATGCTGACATGAGTAACGATAATGGGGGTGAAAAACCCCCACGCCGAAAGACCAAGGGTTCCTGTCCAACGTTAATCGGGGCAGGGTGAGTCGACCCCTAAGGCGAGGCTGAAAGGCGTAGTCGATGGGAAACAGGTCAATATTCCTGTACTTTTGCTAACTGCGATGGAGAGACGGAGAAGGCTAGGCTAGCGCGGCGTTGGTTGTCCGCGTTTAAGGTTGTAGGCTGTTCACTTAGGCAAATCCGGGTGAACATTAGGCTGAGAGCTGATGACGAGCCACTAAGGTGGTGAAGTAGTTGATGCCATGCTTCCAGGAAAATCTTCTAAGCTTCAGGTTAGTAGGAATCGTACCCCAAACCGACACAGGTGGTCGGGTAGAGAATACCAAGGCGCTTGAGAGAACTCGGCTGAAGGAACTAGGCAAAATGGTACCGTAACTTCGGGAGAAGGTACGCTCCTGACGGTGATGAGACTTGCTCTCTAAGCTGTTGGGAGTCGCAGATACCAGGTGGCTGCAACTGTTTATCAAAAACACAGTACTGTGCAAAATCGCAAGATGACGTATACGGTATGACGCCTGCCCGGTGCTTGAAGGTTAATTGATTGGGTTATCTTCGGAGAAGCTCATGATCGAAGCCCAAGTAAACGGCGGCCGTAACTATAACGGTCCTAAGGTAGCGAAATTCCTTGTCGGGTAAGTTCCGACCTGCACGAATGGCGTAATGATGGCCACGCTGTCTCCAGCCGAGACTCAGTGAAGTTGAAATTGCGGTGAAGATGCCGTATACCCGCGGCTAGACGGAAAGACCCCGTGAACCTTTACTATAGCTTGGCACTGAACATTGAACCTACATGTGTAGGATAGGTGGGAGACTTTGAAGCTTCGTCGCTAGATGGAGTGGAGTCAATCTTGAAATACCACCCTTGTAGTTTTGATGTTCTAACCGCGGCCCCTAATCGGGGTTCGGGACAGTGCCTGGTGGGTAGTTTGACTGGGGCGGTCTCCTCCCAAAGAGTAACGGAGGAGCACGAAGGTTGGCTAAGTACGGTCGGACATCGTACGGTTAGTGCAATGGCATAAGCCAGCTTAACTGCGAGACATACACGTCGAGCAGGTACGAAAGTAGGTCATAGTGATCCGGTGGTTCTGTATGGAAGGGCCATCGCTCAACGGATAAAAGGTACTCCGGGGATAACAGGCTGATACCGCCCAAGAGTTCATATCGACGGCGGTGTTTGGCACCTCGATGTCGGCTCATCACATCCTGGGGCTGAAGTCGGTCCCAAGGGTATGGCTGTTCGCCATTTAAAGTGGTACGCGAGCTGGGTTCAGAACGTCGTGAGACAGTTCGGTCCCTATCTGCCGTGGGCGTTGGATGATTGAAGGAAGCTGCTCCTAGTACGAGAGGACCGGAGTGGACGAACCGCTGGTGTTCGGGTTGTTATGCCAATAGCATTGCCCGGTAGCTACGTTCGGAATCGATAACCGCTGAAAGCATCTAAGCGGGAAGCGAGTCCTAAGATGAGTCATCCCTAGGAATTTAATTCCTCTAAAGAGCCGTTCGAGACTAGGACGTTGATAGGCAGGGTGTGTAAGCGTTGTGAGGCGTTGAGCTAACCTGTACTAATGACTCGTGAGGCTTAACCATACAACCCAGATGAGTTTTATCTGAGTTGATGGTAACTAGATTTATTACTTACTGTTGAAGGTAAGACTTAGTGAAGAATTTAAAGCGCTTAATAAAGTAGAAAACTCAAACAGCTTTCCGAATTTAGTTAATTGCGATAAGCGATTAACAGCGAATTTGCTTGGTGACAATAGCATTGTGGTACCACCTGATCCCATCCCGAACTCAGTAGTGAAACGCAATCGCGCCGATGATAGTGTGGGGTCTCCCCATGTGAAAGTAGGTCATCGCCAAGCGCCAAATTTCTCTTTTAAGAGAGTCGAGAAAGCCCTGACTTAATAGTCAGGGCTTTTTTCGTACATAGCTAGTCAAAATTTAGTACAGCGAAAGACAGTGTGGACGATATGCCCATGTGAAAGTAGGTCATCGCCAAGCGCCTAATTTCTCTTTTAAGAGAGCAGATAGCCCATTACTCTCGTAACGGGCTTTTTTGTGTCTGATTGTTAAGTGAATTGAGTGCAGGGAAAGACAGTATGGACGATATGCCCATGTGAAAGTAGGTCATTGCCAAGCGCCTAATTTCTCTTAATTGAGAGCAGATAGCCCGTTACTGACGTAACGGGCTTTTTTGTGTTTGTAATTTAAGATAAACAGGTTAAGGAACGAAGCTAAAGCTTAAGTTTAGACACATTAACTGCTGATAGTGTGATTGATATACCCATGTGAAAGTAGGTCATTGCCAAGCGCCTAATTTCTCTTTTAAGAGAGCAGATAGCCCGTTACTCACGTAACGGGCCTTTGAAGTTTAATTCTTAAGTATCTAGACTGGCGTGACAGATAGTGTAAGTGTGCAAGCATGTCATTACCATGTGTATATGTGACTGGCAGCAAAAAGTTGTAGTACTAGCTATGGTAATGCGGCTGGTTACGCTGAAATATGGAAACTAAATTAAAGCTAATGTAATCAGCACCAGCCTGTGTGGTTTATATCATTTCGCTCATTAGTTTCTTTATGATAGGTATATTGGCTTCAGGAAATTCATATTGTGACAAGGCTGAGAGCTCTACCCATTTGATCTCTTGATTTTCAAGACCTTCTCCGATCCCATCAAAGTCTTTGACTAAATGTATATCCAGTAGTACATGTTTATCTGGGTAATTATGTGCTATCTCCAAAAATGAAATCGAACTATAAACATCGAGATTTACTTCTTCTTTAAGCTCTCTAATTAGCGCTTGTGTGACCGTCTCATTGTTTTCCACCTTACCGCCAGGAAATTCCCATTTACCACCTTGATGGAGGTGTGAGTGACGCTTTGCTAATAATATTTTTTGTTCATCATTAATGATAACGCCAACGGCTACATGAACTCTTTTCATTATTACTTCCGGTAGGTTAATGCTTGAAGAAGTCACCTTCATCGAATCCTTCTGTATCTAATGTTTCGTGATCAAACTCTGGCTTTACTGGAATAGCATGTTTTTCACTAGCCCAATCTCCTAAATCAATCATTTTACAGCGTTCACTACAAAATGGCTTAAATTTAGATTCACTGTTCCATTGAACATTTTCTTGGCAAATTGGGCATTTAACTGAAATTGGCATAATTCATCTCTCTAACTAATACAGTGAGATCCTAAAGAATTTATTGGCAAGTAGCTAGTTTGAATTTAATTTGTTTGTCGGTATGCTTTTGAGAATCAAAATTAACAAAGTGAATGGCAAACCGGCTTTTATGACCGCTGATGGTAGGGTAACAACCTTGAGATTGTGATAGTTTTACTCTAATAAGTGACAAGGTTTGTGGACTGGTTCCTTGATAGAAGCCTTGTTCTGCCTCTGAGGTTCTAAATTCAGCAGTACTTCGAGTTAGTTCTAGCAATAATGTAATAGGTTTCAAAATAGGTTCAAAATTTGCTATCCATGCTTTTAAATCTTTTTGTCTTTCATGCCAAGGCTTTGAAAGCCAAAAATGTAGTTGAGGTAAATCAAAATTGCAACATGCTCCAGGCATACCAAAACGCTGCTTTAAAGCGGATATAAACCTATCTTGCTTTAACTTACAGCCGATACGGTCGTTACTTTGCAGCGGAGCTTTTGCTGCTTGAAGTTGGTCAATTATTGATTGTATTTGTTGTTTATCAACATGAGGTAAAGCATGCCATTTTGTTAACACAATTAGCTGCTTATCGATGTCTTTAAGAATATCAGAACGGTAATCACAACGATCTGTTAGTTCAGCAAGCGAAAAAAGAGGGTAGAAACAGTGGTGCTGCTGGTCATCATTGACATGACTGTTAAGCTGAACTGCTAAATATTCGAGTCTTAGGTAACTACGCGTTTTTTCATTTAATGGTTGCTCATAAATCAGATCGTTATTCATTGTTATTATCTATGCTGAAGATGCTTGGGCTAAATATCTCAAATGTAATAACTGAACAGTGTCTCGTAATGCCTCGGGAGATTGAGTATTCTCAATAACGTTATCTGCTTTAGAAAGTCTCGTATTTCGGTCTATTTGGCTGGCTATAATACGTTCAACTTGAGCTGATTCGACCCCGTCTCGTTTTGCTGTTCTGGCTATTTGTTCATGTGGTGGAATATCCACCACTAAAGTCGTATTGACTAAACTATCTAACCCATTCTCAAATAGCAAGGGAACAATCATAATTACATAGGCTGATTTAGCATTTTCTACCGCTAGGAGCATTGCGTTGCGGATCATTGGGTGTAGTAGGTTATTTAACCAAAGCCGTTCTTCCTCATTATCAAATACAATTTCTCTTAACGCTGCTCGATCGAGCTCTCCTGAAGGCTGCAATAGTTTTTGGCCGTGACGAAGAACGATTTTTTTGAGTCCATCGCTTCCTTTTTCAACGACTTTCCTTGCGATAATATCCGCATCTACAAGTTCAATTCCTAATTCAGCAAATTGATTTGCAATTGTGGTTTTACCTGAACCTATTCCACCTGTAAGTCCGACGATATATTTAGACATATTGCGCTCTAATTAATATAAGGTTCCAAGGTACCAATTGATAATATCTTGTCCCCAGACTAATGCAATCCAGCCTGCTACCGCTATGTATGGGCCAAATGGAATCGGGTTGTCTCTCGATAAATTTTTCAATAACATCATCGTAATACCGACAATGGCTCCTACTAACGAAGATAGGAGGATGATAAGCGGTAAAAATTGCCAGCCTAACCAAGCACCAAACACGGCTAACAATTTGAAATCGCCATAACCCATGCCTTCTTTGCCTGTAACTAGCTTGAACAACCAAAACACAGACCAAAGACTTAAATAACCAGCAGCTGCACCTACAATGGCATCAGTAGGGCTTGCATAGATACCTTTAAGATTAATAAGCAAGCCAAGCCACAATAAAGGTAAGGTTAACTGATCCGGTAGTAGCATTTCATCTAGGTCAATACCTGTTAGTGCTATCAGTATAAACGTCAGTATTGATGCAAATAGAAACTGCCAGGTAGGTCCAAAGTGCCAAGCAAGCACCGCAACTAAAATGCCTGTTATTAATTCAAATAGAGGGTATCTAGCGCTAATTGCTGCTTTACAATTAGCACATTTACCTTTTAGTAAAATCCAACCTAAGATAGGTAAATTATGCCAAGGTTTGATATTACTTTTGCATTTCGGGCAGGCTGAGCCAGGTACAACTAAGTTATATTTTAGGGGGTATTTGTCTATTGGCTTATTTAAACGTTTTTCACCGACTTCTTTGACGATGTCTGGGTGGTATTCTGAT
This sequence comes from Shewanella sp. ENK2, assembly GCF_043568515.1. Classification (NCBI taxonomy): domain Bacteria; kingdom Pseudomonadati; phylum Pseudomonadota; class Gammaproteobacteria; order Alteromonadales; family Shewanellaceae; genus Shewanella; species Shewanella sp. ENK2. Next base: position 2,376,859 of record NZ_CP171406.1, read on the forward strand.
AAATAAAAGTTACATTCACTTTGCCATTCACGTTTCATCATCACTGGAAAGCGGTGGATGACGACGTTTAAAAAGCTGCCAATGGTGGCAGCAAAGATAAAGCTAATTGACATAAAGAGCCAAGGTGATTGGGTCATTGACTCAACAAAAGTCATTAGGAATTCATTCATTTTATTTTTCTTCTATATTCTCATTATTATCCACCAACAATGTTACCCATCTGGAATATCGGTAAATACATTGCCACAATTAATCCACCTACTAGAGTACCAATCACGACCATCATTATTGGTTCAATTAAGCTTGATAAGCCATCTACCGCATCATCTACCTGCATTTCGTAAATATTTGCTACTTTGTTGAGCATATCATCTAACCCACCAGACTCTTCACCGATCATTACCATTTGTATTAGCATATCAGGGAAGATACCAGTGGTTCGCATTGCTACATTCATTTGCATACCAGACATGACTTCTTGGCGTACTTTTAATAATGCTTTTTTATAAACGGCATTACCGGAAGCGCCAGCAGCAGACTCAAGGCCATCTATTAAGGGAACACCTGCTGAAAATGTAGTAGCTAGAGTCCTTGCAAAACGGGCCATGGCACCTTTATGTAAAATCTCTCCTATAGCTGGTATTTTTAAAATTATCTCGTCAACTCTATCTCGAAAACTTTGAGATGTATTATGGGCTCTCTTGAAGCCCCAAACTAAAGCTACAATTGCAATAACGAAATAGTACCAAGAAGACTGTAGCCAACGAGAAAGGTTTACAACGATTTGAGTAAATGCTGGAAGTTCGGCACCAAAACCAGCGAAAATACTTTCAAACTGAGGCACTACAAATAAAAGAAGTAATACAGTCACAGCTATGGCAACAACAACTACAGCAGCAGGGTAAAACATGGCTTTTTTAATTTTAGATTTTAATGCCTCAGCTTTTTCCCTGTATGTCGCTATTCTATCAAAAACGGCATCTAATGAGCCTGAGTGTTCGCCCGCAGCGACAAGATCGACATAAAGGTCATCAAAATATAATCGATGAGGTCGTAACGCATCAGATAATGGAATTCCAGATTGAACATCTGTTAAGATTCCTGCTAGAAGTTCTCTCACCTTAGCTTTTTCATGACCACGGCCTAATAGTTCTATTGTCGTGACTAAGGGGACGCCAGCGGAAAGCATGGTTGCAATTTGCCTAGTAATCATTGCAATATCCATTGCATTGATTTTTTCTCAGATTTAAATAATGATGCAGATTTTTTCTAACGCCTTTAGGTGTAACACCTTGAGCTTTTAGAACACTTCTAATTTCGGCAATTGAAGCACCTCGCAACTCTCCTGATGTCCTCAGTCCATCACGATTAATTCCCTTCCATTCAAAGGTGAAAGTTTTAGGCTGGAGTTTGGTGTTTTTTTCTTTTTATCGATACTAGGCTTTCTTCTTGCCGATGCAGTTGCCATAAAGCAAATCCTTTTCTATTTATTATGTGCAATCAATGCTTAGTTCTAACTAATAACTAAATTAATTAAAACTGGTAACGCGATTAACTTCAGCGATACTGGTAATACCGTGAGTCACTTTTAACAAGCCTGATAAGCGTAAGTCTCTCATGCCACTAATTTTAGCTTGTCTAGCAATTTGTAAGGAATTGCCACCTTCCATAATCGTCTTAGATATCTCATCTGTCATTTTCATCACTTCATAAATACCGACTCGGCCCTTATAACCACCAGAGCAGTGCTCACATCCGACTGGTTTATAAACAGTAAAGCCTGTATCAATAATATCTTGAGTAAAGCCAAGTCGTTGCAGTTCTTCAACTGGAACATCTTCTGGTGTTTTGCACTCAGGGCATAAACGTCTTGCAAGGCGTTGAGCAATAATTAAATTCACAGAGCTAGCAATGTTATAACCTGGTACGCCCATATTGATTAAGCGAGTTAGCGTCTCTGCTGCAGAGTTTGTATGTAGTGTCGATAATACCAAGTGACCGGTTTGGGCTGCTTTAATAGCAATTTCTGCTGTTTCTAAATCTCGAATCTCACCGACCATCACAACGTCAGGATCTTGGCGTAAAAATGATCTGAGTGCTGAAGCAAAGGTTAACCCAGCTTTCAAATTGATGTGAACTTGGTTAACGCCTTCAAGGTTAATTTCAACTGGATCTTCAGCTGTTGAAATGTTTCGTTCTTCTGTATTAAGAATATTTAAACCAGTATATAACGAGACTGTTTTACCAGAACCAGTAGGTCCTGTTACTAATATCATCCCTTGTGGTTTGGCGAGCATTTCTTCGTATAGAAGGCGCTGATCATCTTCATAGCCGAGTTTTTCAATACCTAATTGCGCAGAAGAAGAGTCTAAAATACGCATTACAATCTTTTCGCCCCAAATAGTGGGCAGGGTGCTGACACGAAAATCGATTGATTTCGTACGTGACAGTTTCATCTTAATTCGGCCATCCTGTGGAACACGACGCTCAGCAATATCTAATTTCGACATGACTTTTAAGCGAGCAGAAATTCGGCTTGAAAGATTGACTGGGGGCTCAGAAACTTCATGTAAGATACCATCGATTCTAAAACGAATACGGTAACGTTTTTCATAAGGCTCGAAATGTAAATCTGAAGCACCTTTGCGAATTGCATCAGTAAGAATCTTATTTATATAGATGACAATAGGCGCGTCGTCACTTGCTTCATTTTCAGAACTTTCATTACGTTCGGTATCAGCTATTTCCATATTCGCTAATGCTTCTTCGTCTGCACCAGCAAGATCTAAACCTGATATATCATCTTCTGCAATTTTCTCTAATATTATTTGAAGCTTGTCATCTTCCACTAATATAGCTTCAGCATGTAACCCTAGACTGAATTGAAAATCCTCTAAAGCTACAATATTTGTGGGATCTGACGTTGCTATATAAAGCCTGTTACTGCGCTTGAATAAAGGTAAGCATTTGTGTTTATTTATTAATTTCTTATTTAATATTTCTTCAGGAATACTTTGGATGTCGAATCCGGCTAAATCCAGAAGTGGAGTTCCATATTCTTCATAGCATAACTCTGCAATTTCTCGAGCTGATAAAAACTTTTCAGCCACAAGTGTAGTGACTAATGAGGATTTATCTTTTCGTGATTTTGATATCGCAGTTGACAACAACTCTTCAGTTAATAAGCCTTTGTTCAAAAAAAGACCAGACAACCCTAAGTGTAGAGAAGTTGAAGGCATGAAACGGATCCTTGAGGTGTATACTAATTATACTTAATAATAACAATACTAATCATATAAGCCAATTAAAACTAAGCATATGTTTTAATTAGCAAACAACTCTTATACTCTTTAGGTCAATTTATAGCTATGAAGATTTATGCCACAGGAGATTTAATAATTAGCCAGCTTTGCATTCATGCTTAACCAAAAGGTATGAGTTTAACTCGAAGGATATGCCATCTAACGTTAAAGGCAAAAGCAGGTTATAAAAGTTTCTTTCAAGCAATAAGCAAGTTTACTTATTTATTTTTAATGTAAGCACTTAAAGCTTGAGGTAGGCTATTTATATAGTTTTCAAATATCAGTATGTGATCAGTTAGGGATTTATATGGAGTCAAAAGCATATTCAAAAATTGTGTTAGTTATTTGCGGGGCGGGTTTCTTGTTAGGTACTCTTTTCTCAATTAATTTTTCGCGATTAGTTGGTGTTAGTAATGAGTATGATATTAAGCGACTAATCGTAATTTTTTGTATTTGTTTTTCTCTCTATTACTCACTTTCGTAAAGAGTATTGAGTTTAAGAAGGTTCCAATAAAAATTAAGCTGTTGGGAACTATTATTTTACTTGCAGGCTTGTACTCGTCCTTTATGAGTAAAAATCCATTTTTTAGTGGAATAGAGCTAATATATAATGGTTTGTTATTAATATATTTTGCTTTTTTTGTGATTTGTATGAGAGCACTTGAAAAAAATAAGCTCTATTTTGGGGTTTATCTATATTTTTTATTTTTCTCTATATTCACATTTGTTAAGTATCTGTTGTTTCTGGTTTTTTTCTATTTTGATGCAAAAAGCTTTAATATTCATGAGTTAGTCTACGGTTATGTCAATGTTCGCTTTTTCAATCAGTTACAGGTAATGATAATCCCTATACTGTTTTGGCCGTTTTTTCATCCAGAGTGTAAGAGATATAAATTGGCCTCTATTATCATCATATCGTTACATTGGGTTGTACTATTACAATCAGAGGCTCGAGGAGCTGCCCTATCCTTAATCATCTCTACGGGTGTATTAGGTTATTTTTTACCTTCGGAAAAGAGATTTAAATTATTTTTTACAAGTGTAAAAGCATTCCTTTTTGGGGGCGTGCTTTGGCTAATTTTGATTATAATTATCCCCAATTGGTTAATGAATGTGGAAAACCTGCAATTAAGAACGGGAAGTTCTGGTCGTATTGATTTATGGTTTTATAGTGTTAAAAGTATCGTTGATAATATTTGGTTTGGATTTGGGCCAATGAGTTTTGCGTGGGCTGAAGGTAAACCACTCTATAATGCTCATCCCCATAATTCGGTAATTCAACTTCTCTATGAATATGGAGTTGTTACGTGGTCGGTCATAGTATTCGGAGTTTTTTATTTTCTGCGGGGAAAAATACAAGGCTTAAAATGTGAATATTTTCAAAAGACTACACCATTTTTACTATCTATTTTTTCTGGACTGATCTACTCATTGTTTAGCGGGGTGATAGTGATGCCATTCTCACAAATATTGTTGGTTTTCTTAGTCGCTTTAGTTTGCCATGAAGGGGGGCTGGATATTACAAGGTAAGAAAAAATACAACAGTTATACTTTTTATATCAACGTTGACAGGGGCAGGGATAATTCTATCAAGTTATCATCATGAGCAATTATTACCTGCTTTATTTCCTAGATTATGGGTGAATGGTTTAATAGGTTAGTGCGAAATTTTTATATGATTTGAACCAGAAATAAAAAAGGAGCTACATAGCTCCCTTTTCCATTAATTACTTACAAAGTATTAAGTGCCTTCTTTACATGAAGATGTTGCTATATCACAAGTAATATTACCAGCACCATCTTTTGCAGCAAAAGTTAAAGTGCCTCCAGTATTTAAAGCTGCAATGGTAGTAGGAAGTGTAACTACTGCATTGCATGCAACAGCGACATGTCCTGGAATTGTATCTAATTCAGCAACGATTGCTGCAGCATTTGCTTTAACGGCTGCAGTAGCTTCACCTAGACATGAGTTCACTTTACTTTTTTCAACATATTCTTTGTAAGCAGGCAATGCGATTGCTGCAAGAATACCGATGATCGCTACTACGATCATTAATTCAATAAGAGTAAAACCCTTAGCGTTTTTCATTTGGTTAATGCTTTTCATTTTTGTCTCTCTCTGTATTGCTTCGGGCTTGTTCTTATCCTTGAAACTTAAAATTATTAAAGGCCCTTAATAACTTTAAGTGGTGTCCTATCACCACAATCCTTCCGACATTAGTAAACTAGTGTTCTTATTAAAATGGTAATGCAGTTACGAGACAGCTAAATAACTCGCTTCTCAGGGAAACCAGTCATAAGCCATATCGTTACATTAGTGTTAAAGGATAGAGTAGTGTTTGAATATTCGCCACTTTACCTTTGACCACAATTAGCAGTGTAACATACTTGCTACATTGTTAACGGAGTGTTCAGTTGAGAGTTAGTGCTTAAAAATTACTTATCAAAGTAATCAATTGTTACCAAGGTAACACTTTGAAAAGTCATTTGTTAAAGCTTGCGTCTCAACATTAGCTCGTCTGTAGTGAACGTTATTATAAAGTTACTAAAAAGGGAATACTTTATCGGCGTAAAGTGCGAAAAAAGCGTTTTTTGCTGGTTTTATTTCATTGAAACGACTCGGGAAGTAACATTTTTGTGACAATCTTTGCTTGATTTGAATAATAATTGACTGTCGATTGGTTTTGTCAAAATTATGGCATTGTTAAACAGCCTTTATATATAGAAATAAGTACTATATAAATGAAGCTTTAATAATGGTAAGACCTCTCAAGGTATTATGAGAAACTGGAATTCAATTAAAATCGCAAGCATGAACTCCCGCTTAAATAAGAAAGCAATGAGCAGATTAAAGGTTGGAATGACAGTAAATGTAGCTCATTTTATAGCCTAAATAGCAGTGTTATTGTCTCAGAGAGAATCAGATAAAGGCTTTATATAGATCGATGTGCCAATGTTTAGACATGTTATTTGTACTCGTGAAACCATAACCATACCATAACCATACCATAACCAAAGTCATATTCTCTAAGTGAAGTGAGTAATCGCTGAAGTTATTAGAGAAAGCTGATTCCGCACTTTTTGGGAGCACTAGCAAGGTATTAAAAAGCCTGCTTTAAGCAGGCTTCATAGAAACATCAAGGTTTAACTGTTAGTTGTGCCAATATGTTGATGTCATTTGTTATAAGTACCTAAATGCTAATAACGGTGTTTCTACTCTATATCAGTAACGAGTTCGCCGATATTTATGATTTTAGACGTAATGATAAATCAAGCGCTTTAACATGCTTGGTGAGTGCGCCAACAGAAATAAAATCAACGCCAGTTTTTGCAAAATCACTGATGGTGTCGATAGTGACGTTACCAGAGACTTCTAATTTAGTATTAAAGCCTTTTTGCTTAAATTGTTCATTTAGTGCTACTGCTTCAATCATCATAGTGACATCAAAATTATCAAGCATAATGATGTCTGATCCAGCTTCTAATGCTTGAGTTAACTCATTAATAGACTCAACTTCAACTTCCACGGGTTTATCAGCCGCTAGTTTTCTCGCTGCATTGACAGCCAGCTCAATATTACCGCAAGCCATAATATGATTTTCTTTTATTAAAAATGCATCGAATAAGCCGATGCGATGATTTTTACCGCCACCACAGGTGACTGCGTATTTTTGTGCTGTGCGAAGTCCTGGAATGGTTTTACGCGTATCAAGCAGACGAGTGTGTGTGCCTGCTAATTTGTCGACATAATGCTTGGTTAAACTCGCTACACCAGATAGCGTTTGAATAAAGTTCATTGCTGTGCGTTCGCCAGTTAAGATTGCTCTAGCTGGCCCTGAAAGCTCACATAGCACTTGGTTAGGAACTAATAAATCACCATCATCAACATGCCAATGTAAAGCGACTTCGCCACCAAGTTGGTTAAATACTTGCTCTGCCCAAGCTTTACCGCAAAAAACACCTTCTTCACGGGTGATAAGTTCGGCTTCTGCATACTTTTCAGTAGGAATAAGTTGCGCTGTGATATCTGCAGCTAACATGTCTTTTGGAGTATGAGACGGATTGTGTCCTAGATCTTCATCAAGAGCGGTTTTCACTGCGTGACGGATGTCATTTTCAATCATGTGATTTGTCCTTGCTATAACAGCTGCATCAAGTTGGTCAATATATAATGAAATCCAACTGATAATAAAACAGGTATGCGAGCAACTTTACCACAGTTGTCATTTCAAAATATAGCGCTTAACTGATACATTAAGCTTGTATACTCGCAACGCAGAAACAAGCTTAGTGATTAAATTCATTATGTATATAACAGCCCATTAAAGGTTGTAGTTTAACGCTGATAATAAGAATAGATTATGAACAAAAGTATTCATGCAGGCTGGCACCGAAAAGCCCGCATATGTAAGTCACCTCATTTTAATCAACGACCCCTTCATGAGGTGAGTGGGTTAATTATTCATAATATCAGCCTTCCCGCAGGCAGCTTCGGTTTACCGCACATTGATGGCCTTTTTCAAGGTTGTTTAGATGTCAGTGCCGATCCTAGTTTTGAAGAGCTTGCGGGTCTTGAAGTCTCTGCGCACTTTTTAATACGTAGAGATGGCGAGTTAGTGCAATATGTCAGTTGTGATGACAGGGCATGGCATGCTGGAGTGTCGAGTTTTGAAGGTCGTGACAATTGTAATGACTTTACGGTGGGGGTCGAACTTGAGGGAACAGACGATGCTCCTTATACCAATGAGCAATATCAAGTTTTAGCTGAATTAACCTTGGAGTTGTTCAATGTATACCCTATGCTTAATCAAACTAGAATTGTAGGGCACTGCGATATAGCACCGGGGCGAAAAACTGATCCTGGCGATAGTTTTGATTGGTCACGATATTTTAGTTTATTAGCAAACCGTGGTGCCAGCTAATGCCACTGATTAAATGATGTTCGGAATCTAACAGTAAATGTCTATTGTGTCAGTGGTTTTTATGATGTTGTCAGCTTGTATACTTCAAAAGGTAAGGCCAAATAAGCCTTTGTTATAAAGTCATTTTTTAATTATAGTGTTGAACTTAGTTTTGCGTTTATCCAGTAACTTTATTTTTGTTTAGTTTGCAGGAGTCACATGGCACTTTTTTCGTTATTAATTGCAATCATGGTCGAAAGACTCAAGCTACTTCCTGCAAGTTGGCAATTTGATTCAATGCTCGCTAAATACCATTCTTTATTTTGGAAAGATAAGCAACTTGATTCAGCTATTTGGGTTTCTATTGTTATCCTTATTCCTGCGGTTATGATTTTTCTCTTGTTAGTCCTCTTAGATGGTCTCGTTTATGACTTACTGACATTATTGCTATGGGTCGCAATATCCATTCTTTGTTTTAGCCATCAAACTCTGCGTAATAACTTCAAAAAATACATGCTTGCGGCGTGTCGAGGAGATGTACAGGCCTGTTACCATTATGCCGAAAGCCTAGATTGTGCTGAATGCTTAGATGCTATTGATGAAAAAGATTTGGGCCAACAAATAGGTAAAACAGTGGCTTGGGTTAATTATCGGTACTACGGTGCTGTAGCATTATTTTTGATCTTCTTTGGGCCAGTTGGTGCGGTGCTTTATTGTACGGTACGTTTTTATGACCAACATAATCAGTTAAACCAACTCAATATGCCTTTTATTAGTCGATTACTGTTTTTACTCGACTGGCTACCGAGTCGCATTTTTAGCTTTGGTTTTGTATTAAGTGGTCATTTCGCTTCAGGCATTGCCGAATGGCGTAAACAGGTATTCAGTGCCAGCAATCATGCAAAAAATATTGTCACCCGTACAGCCATAGCCGCTGAAAGTATACCTGAATCAACCTCGGCGCCTGTTTGTGTGCAGCCAACGTTGGCATTATTAGCATTAAGTAAACGTAACTTTATTTTATTACTGACAGTTTTGTCGGTACTCACTATCTTCGGTGTGGTGAGTTAATACACGATTAAGTTTATGCGTAATTAATGCATAACTAATATTTATTTGAAATAGAAAAACAGTTTTTATTTTATAGATGATTAGCATTTAAATTAGCTGCTAAAGTTTACTAGAAATGCGCTTTTTATTTTAGCCGCTAACGACATTGAAACATTCCGTATCCCCTCAGTGGTTGCGTTTGTGAAATGGTCAGACCCCTTAAAAGTTTTTTTTCGTTATGCTCATAGCACCTTAAGAGTTGTGATGTTTTAAACTTTTAGCCAACATCCATTCAACACTAGCCTAACTAGACATCAATTGTTTGATTTGATAAAGTGCGCTATCTCATATAAATTGGTAAGACCAATTGACAACGGAGCTGAGGGCCAAATGGCTTATAGCAAAATAACCCAGCCAAAAATTTCAGATGTGATCATGGAGCAGCTAGAGCGCATGATCCTCGAAGGTAGCTTGCAACCAGGGCAAAAATTACCGCCTGAGCGTGAGCTTGCCTTGCAGTTTGAAGTGTCTCGTCCTTCTCTGCGTGAAGCGATTCAAAAGTTAGAAGCCAAAGGTCTGCTAATGCGCCGACAAGGTGGAGGCACTTACGTCAAAGAGCAACTTTGGCAAAGCCTAGCAGATCCTATTGTAGAGCTGATGCATAACGACTCTGAAAGCCAATACGACTTATTGGAATTCCGTCATGCTACAGAGGGTATGATGGCCTATTTTGCTGCGCTTCGTGGAAACGATGCCGATATGCAAAGCATCAAGCGTTCAATTAATGAAGTTGAAACGGCAAGCAATATTGAAGCTCAAGCCGATGCGATTGTGCGATTTTATCGTGCAGTTGCAGAAGCATCGCACAATGTGGCGATGTTACACCTAGTACTCAGTTTAACCCCTGTGTTGCACAAAAACGTGGCACAGAACTTAGAGCTTTTAAGCCGTCGCGAAGAAGCCTCTACTATGGCGAATGAACACAGGCGAGCATTACTCGCTGCGATTGTTCGCCGTGATCCTGATGCGGCACGTGAAGCCTCGAACGAACATTTAAGTTACATCGAGGAAGTCATGTTGTCAGTGAGGGAAGAAGACAGTCGGTTGCAGCGTAGCTTGCGCCGTTTAAAGAGCGGTGTTTGATACAAAATATAGTGAACATCACTATAGATTGACCGAAACACATTAATTATCAGTATCTAGAGAAGGACAGCGACATGTCTGAAGATATGCTACAAGACTTAGATCCATTAGAAACTCAAGAATGGGTAGATTCCCTGCAAGCGGTATTAGAGCAAGAAGGCCCTGAACGTGCGCATTATCTACTTGAACAGTTAATCGATAAAGCGCGCCGTAATGGTACTCATCTACCTTACAAGGCAACGACCGCTTATTTGAATACCATTCCATCTGGCCAAGAGCCACATATGCCTGGTGATCAGGAAATGGAGCGTCGCATTCGTGCTATCGTTCGTTGGAATGCCCTTGCAATGGTATTACGTGGTTCTAAGAAAGATTTAGAGCTAGGTGGTCACATTTCTAGTTTTGCCTCTAGTGCGACTATTTATGATGTGTGTTTTAACCACTTCTTCCGTGCTCCTAACGCAAAAGACGGCGGAGATTTAGTGTATTACCAAGGTCATATCGCACCGGGTATCTACTCTCGTTCTTTCCTTGAAGGTCGTATTAGCGAAGATCAAATGAACGGATTCCGTCAAGAAGTTGATGGTAAAGGTCTGTCTTCATATCCGCATCCCAAATTAATGCCTGACTACTGGCAGTTCCCGACAGTATCAATGGGCCTTGGTCCGATTCAAGCAATTTATCAAGCGCGTTTCCTTAAGTATCTCACTGACCGTGGTTTAAAAGATTGCTCTGAGCAAACGGTTTACTGTTTCTTAGGTGATGGTGAGTGTGATGAGCCTGAAACATTAGGTGCTATCGGTCTTGCTGCCCGTGAAGAATTAGATAACTTAGTCTTTATTGTTAACTGTAACTTGCAGCGTCTTGATGGTCCTGTTCGTGGTAACGGTAAGATCATTCAAGAGTTAGAAGGCGAATTCCGCGGCGCAGGCTGGGAAGCCGTTAAAGTGATTTGGGGTCGCTACTGGGATCCACTACTTGCACGTGATACTAGCGGTAAATTATTGCAGTTAATGGAAGAAACCGTCGATGGTGAATACCAAAACTGTAAAGCTAAAGGTGGCGCTTATACACGTGAGCACTTCTTTGGTAAGTATCCTGAAACTGCCGAAATGGTTGCTAACATGTCAGATGATGACATTTGGCGTTTGAACCGTGGTGGTCATGATCCAGTTAAGATTTATGCTGCATTACAACATGCTAAAAATACTAAAGGTCGTCCTACAGTCATCCTTGCTAAAACAGTTAAAGGCTACGGTATGGGTGATGCGGGTGAAGGTAAAAACATCGCGCATAACGTCAAGAAAATGGGCGTAGAATCGCTTAAATACTTCCGCGATCGTTTTAATATCCCAATTAGCGATGATCAGTTAGAAGATATTCCTTACTACCATCCAGGTGCTGACTCTGAAGAGGTTAAATACCTTAAAGCGCGTCGTGAATCACTCCATGGTGCGATGCCAACTCGCCTTGAGAAGTTCTCTGAAGAGTTAGAAGTACCATCGCTTAAGATTTTTGACTCAGTGCTGAAAGGCTCTAATGGCCGTCAAATCTCAAGCACAATGTCATTTGTCCGTATTTTGACTGCGCTACTAAAAGACAAGAAAATCGGCAAGAACATCGTACCGATTATTCCTGATGAAGCACGTACTTTTGGTATGGAAGGCTTATTCCGTCAGGTGGGTATTTATGCCCATGAAGGACAAAAATACGAGCCGCAAGATTCAGATCAAGTTGCTTACTACCGTGAAGATAAAACCGGTCAAGTATTACAAGAAGGGATTAACGAATTAGGTGCAATGTCATCTTGGGTCGCAGCGGCAACAAGCTACTCAGTTAACGATACTCCTATGATCCCATTCTACATCTACTACTCAATGTTTGGTTTCCAACGTATTGGTGACATGGCTTGGGCTGCAGGTGATATGCGAGCGCGTGGCTTTATGGTGGGTGGCACATCAGGTCGTACTACCTTGAATGGTGAAGGTCTTCAGCATCAAGATGGCCACAGCCATGTCTTAGCAAACACTATTCCAAACTGTATTTCTTACGATCCTACTTACGGTTACGAAATTGCTGTGATTGTTCAAGACGGTATTCGTCGTATGTATGGTGAGCAGGAAGACGTGTTCTACTACCTCACTACTATGAACGAAAACTACGAACAACTTGCTATGCCTGAAGGCAGCGAAGAAGGTATCGTTAAAGGTATCTACAAGCTAGAAAGTCATCAAGGTAGTGGTAAAGGTTCAGTTCAGTTAATGGGTAGCGGCACGATTCTAGAGCAAGTGCGTAAAGCGGCTGTCGCTTTATCAAAAGACTTCGGAATTAGCGCAGATGTATTCAGCGTGACTAGCTTTAACGAGTTAACACGTGACGGCCAAGCCACTGAGCGTTACAACATGCTTCACCCAACTGAAACGCCAAAAGTACCATATATCTCTGAAGTGTTATCAAAAGATGCACCAGCGATTGTCGCAACAGATTATATGAAGATTTACGGCGAACAATTACGTGCTTACATCCCGACTGATTACAAAGTGTTAGGTACTGACGGTTTCGGCCGCAGTGATAGCCGTGAGAATTTACGTCACCACTTTGAAGTTGATGCTAAGTTCATTGTTATTGCTTCACTTAAGTCTCTTGTCGACCGTAACGAAATACCAGTTGATGTGCTAACTAAAGCAATCAAGGAATACGGTATTGACGTTGATAAGATCAACCCACAGTTCGCATAGAGAGAAACAAAATGGCTGAATTAAAAGAAGTTTTGGTTCCTGATATCGGTGGTGATGAAGTTCAGGTTATTGAAGTCTGTGTTGCAGTTGGTGATGAAATCGCTGCAGAAGACTCAATTCTTACCGTTGAAAGCGACAAAGCAACCATGGATATTCCAGCGCCGTTTGCCGGTACTGTAGCCGAGTTAAAAGTGGCTGTAGGCGATACCATCGCTGAAGGTAAGCTGATTGCGATGTTAAATGCAGCTTCTGCGGCGGCTCCTGTTGAAGCGCCACAAGCAGCACCAGCTCCAGTAGCACCAGCGTCTCCTGCTGCACCAATCGTTGAAGCTCCTGCAGCGCCAGCAGCTGGCGGCTCGCAACTCATTGAAGTGGCAGTGCCAGATATTGGTGACGCTGAAAACGTTGATATTATTGAAGTTCTGGTGAGTGTGGGTGAAACCATTGAAGCCGATACCGGCTTAATCACCTTAGAAACTGACAAAGCGACGATGGAGGTGCCTGCACCTTCAGCGGGCGTGGTGAAAGAACTTAAAGTTGCCGTTGGCGATAAAGTGTCTCAAGGCTCATTAGTATTAATGCTTGAAGTAGGCGCATCGGCTCCTGCTGCAACTGAACAAGTTGCCACAGCTCCTGCAGAAGCAACGCAAGCTACTGCGCCTGCTGCTAGCACTGTGGAAGTGAAAGAAGTTGCGGTTCCAGATATTGGCGATGCATCGGATGTCGACGTTATTGAAGTTTTGGTTGCCGTTGGTGATGTGCTTGAAGTGGATACGGGGTTAATTACCCTTGAAACGGATAAAGCGACGATGGAAGTGCCTGCACCATTTGCTGGTAAACTTGTAAGCTTAACGGTAAATGTGGGTGATAAAGTTTCTCAAGGTAGCATTATTGCCACTGTTGAAACGACTTCATCTGCAGCCCCTACTCCAAGTGCGCCAGCGCCTGCACCGGCTGCAAGCAAACCAGCTCCTGCAGCGGCACCTGCTCCAGCTAAGGCTGCACCAGTGCCACATCATCCAAGTGCGGGTAATCAACCTAAAACGGGTGTGGTACATGCTTCACCTGCTGTACGCCGCTTAGCGAGAGAGTTTGGCGCCGATTTAACGTTAGTTAAAGGCACCGGACGTAAGGGCCGTATCTTAAAAGAAGATGTACAAGCCTTTATTAAGTATGAGCTAAGTCGCCCTAAAGCATCTGCTGCAACTTCTGTTGCTGGTGGTGCGGGTGGATTGAATGTGATTGCTGCGCCGAAGGTGGACTTCAGTAAGTTTGGTGAAGTTGAAGAAGTGCCGTTAAGTCGTATTCAGAAAATCTCTGGACCTAACTTACATCGCAACTGGGTTACGATTCCACATGTGACGCAATTTGATGAAGCTGATATCACTGAATTAGAAGCATTCCGTAAAGAACAAAATACACTTGCTGCTAAGAAGAAAGCGGATTACAAAATTACGCCGCTTGTCTTTATGATGAAAGCTGTAGCGAAAACATTGGCTGAATTCCCAGTGTTTAACTCAAGCTTAAGTGCTGATGGTGAATCATTAATTCAGAAGAAATATTTCCACATTGGTGTGGCTGTAGATACACCAAACGGATTGATGGTACCAGTTGTTCGCGACGTTGATAAGAAAGGTATCGTTGAGCTATCTCGTGAGTTAATGGACATTTCAGTACGTGCTCGTGACGGGAAGCTTAAGTCAGCGGATATGCAAGGTAGTTGTTTCACTATCTCAAGTTTAGGTGGCATTGGCGGTACCGCATTTACCCCAATTGTTAACTATCCTGATGTGGCTATTTTGGGTGTATCTAAGTCTGAAATGAAGCCTAAATGGAATGGCAGTGATTTTGAGCCTAAATTGATGTTGCCATTATCGTTATCATACGATCACCGTGTGATTGATGGTGCAATGGCTGCGCGCTTTAGCGTCACATTATCTAGCATTCTTAGCGACATCCGTACGTTAATTTTGTAAAGAGAAAGGCTGCTCAATGTGAGCAGCCTTTTTTATCTCGTCACAGGATTGTGATCAGTGTCAAACAAAGGGTAAAATGCGGCCACCTTACAAGATTCAATAATGACCCCATTTTGCAGTTTGGACGGTTTTTCCGCCAACAAGAGAAAAATAGAGGAAAACATGAGTAAAGAAATCAAAACTCAGGTAGTAGTACTTGGTTCAGGCCCTGCAGGCTATTCAGCAGCATTCCGAGCTGCAGATTTAGGTTTAGAAACAGTTATCGTTGAGCGTTTTAGTACGTTAGGTGGTGTTTGTTTGAATGTGGGTTGTATCCCGTCAAAAGCATTACTACATGTCGCTAAAGTGATCGAAGAAGCAAAAGAAGTTGCTCATCACGGTGTTGTATTTGGTGAGCCAACGATTGATTTAGAAAAATTACGCGGCTTTAAAGAAAAAGTAGTGGGTCAATTAACAGGCGGTTTAGGCGGAATGTCTAAAATGCGTAAAGTTAATGTAGTTAATGGCTATGGTAAATTTACTTCATCAAACACCATGGAAGTTCAAGGTGAAGATGGCGTTACAGTGATTAACTTTGAACACGCAATTATTGCTGCTGGTTCACGCCCAATCGAGCTACCGTTCATTCCACATGAAGACCCACGTATCTGGGACTCTACTGATGCACTAGAACTTAAAGAAGTGCCAGGTAAATTATTAGTTATGGGTGGCGGTATTATTGGCCTAGAAATGGGTACCGTTTATTCATCAATCGGTAGTGAAATTGATGTGGTTGAAATGTTTGACCAAGTCATTCCTGCTGCTGATAAAGATATCGTTCGTATCTTCACTAAGAAGATCAAGAAGAAATTCAACTTGATGCTTGAAACGAAAGTGACAGCGGTTGAAGCAAAAGAAGACGGTATCTACGTTACTATGGAAGGCAAGAAAGCACCTGCTGAGCCTGTGCGTTATGATGCTGTATTGGTTGCAATTGGTCGTACACCAAATGGTAAATCAATTGATGCTGAAAAAGCTGGCGTAAATGTTGATGAGCGTGGTTTCATCAATGTTGATAAGCAGTTACGTACTAACGTACCTAACATTTTCGCTATTGGTGATATCGTAGGTCAGCCAATGTTGGCTCACAAAGGTGTGCATGAAGGTCATGTGGCTGCTGAAGTTATTTCAGGTCTTAAGCATTTCTTCGATCCTAAAGTGATCCCTTCGATTGCTTATACAGACCCAGAAGTAGCATGGGTTGGTCTAACTGAGAAAGAAGCAAAAGAGCAAGGTGTTGCATACGAAACTGCAAGCTTCCCTTGGGCTGCAAGTGGCCGTGCTATTGCTTCTGACGCAAGTGATGGCATGACTAAGTTAATCTTCGACAAAGAAACTCATCGTGTGATTGGTGGTGCTGTTGTTGGTGTTAATGGTGGTGAATTACTAGGTGAAATTGGCCTAGCAATTGAAATGGGTTGTGATGCTGAAGATTTAGCATTAACTATTCATGCTCACCCAACCTTACATGAGTCTGTCGGTCTTGCTGCCGAAGTTTATGAAGGTTCTATTACTGATTTGCCAAACCCAAAAGCAAAAAAGAAAAAATAACTAGCAACTCATTGTAGCTATTTGTATCAAAGCACCTTACGGGGTGCTTTTTTTGATCAATTTTTACAATATGGTGATATATTTAAAATGTGTATCAATTGAGTTTTAGATAGTTGTTGGCATGAAGCCAGTTTATATTTTGCAAGGAAACTTCCAACGTTACGAATAAATCATTTTCCAGAGTAATAATTAACAAATGATAAATCGCGTTAAACAGTTTTTAAGTTTCATTTTTCTAACCATTTTATTTTGTAACCAAGCTTCAGCTGTAAATGTTGTCCAGCGACTTTTTAATGCCCAAGATGGGTTAATTAACTATTCGATTAATGATATTACTTTTGATGATTATGGTTATGTCTGGCTTGCAACTCAGCAGGGGTTGTATCGTGTCAGTAGCTCTGCAATTCGCAGAATTGACCAACCTAATAGCGCTGATGCTCTCAGTTATCAAAATATCAAATTGCTGATTAAAGTCGGTAAAAATCATTTATTACTCAACAGCAATTTCTCTTTAACCCTTTACGATATTTCGACAAACCAATTCTCTGATCTGCTTATTGATTCACCTGACAGCTTTTATAACGATCCTATTTCAGGTTACACAAGGCTTGCAAACGGAAGTGTGGTGTTATTAACCAATGCTGGTCGAGTATTGCTGCTTGATAACGAGTCTTTACAGCTAACCTTGTTACACTCACTCGATGAAAATGTGGCTTGGAACAGTATTCATCAATGGGCTGATAACACTTTTTTATATTCAAATAGCCTTGCTATTGAACTTAGGGATGCTCAAGGTGCACTGTTATCTCAAATTGATTGGGATATAAAAAATACCTTTATTCGTGGCTTATTTATCGATAGCAAAGATGATATTTGGGTATACAGTAATAAAGGCTTATTCCTTGTCGATATCGATAAAAAAACCATTAACCGCATGGCTATTGCCCCCTTTAATATCCATCAGTTGGTAGAAGATAAGCAAGGTAGTTTATGGATGTCGACGACTTCTGGTCTGTTTTCTTGGCAACCGCATACCGACGAGATTAAATCTTATAAAGAAGAGTTAAAGCGTGATGCTGATATTGATTACATTGACGATGTTGCCGTTGATCAGCA
Organism: Shewanella sp. ENK2; assembly: GCF_043568515.1. NCBI lineage: Bacteria > Pseudomonadati > Pseudomonadota > Gammaproteobacteria > Alteromonadales > Shewanellaceae > Shewanella > Shewanella sp. ENK2. Next base: position 2,394,675 of record NZ_CP171406.1, read on the forward strand.
TGGGCTGATTTGGCTTGGCGGTTCTGGTGAAGGCTTGGCTTTATTAGCGCTAAAACCTGATTTCTTACTGGATTACTTTAACAAGGCCTCTAAATATAAACTCGTCGATGAGATGATATGGAGTGTATTTGCTCAAGACGATAAGTTATGGCTTGGCGGTGATGGTGGATTGAATATTGTCGATAAACAAGCTGTTGCTTCTAGTTTGCATCTCCCAAATGGGTTTCAAGCAAGTGATTCAGTATACAGTCTATCTGAGTTAGAGAGCCAATATGTGTCACTCGCGACCACCAATGGCGTGTTTGTGTATGACAAAGATACGAATAACGAAGTCGACTTTTCAACATTCGCTCCTAACAGTGACAGCCTTAGAGGTTCGCAGCTATTCACCTCTTATAACGATCCCCTGATTGATGGGCGAACTTGGTGGGGTACGTTTGATAAAGTCCATTATTGGCAACCTGGATTGACTGATATTAAACAAATATCAATATTCAATGAAGGTGAGCGGAATACCCGAACCAGTATTAGCAGCGTTTATCGTGATGATGAAAACACGCTATGGGTCGGGGGAGATAAATATTTAGGTTATTTAACCAATCAGAATCAATTGAACTCGTTATCAGACATTTTGGTGAGAGAATATCCAAATGCTAGTGTGAATAACATCAATCAAGTTGACGATGATACGTTGTGGTTAGGGACTTACCAGGAAGGCTTACTTCGATTTAATACGAAAACCCATGACATTGAATCAATGAACAAATTATGGGGTTTAGACTGCAGTACTGTGTATTTTATCCAGCAAACTGATCGCTATAATCTCATTGGTTGTGAATCGATTTTAATCCGCCACGATCCCCTCAAAGATGTCGTAGACGTTTTCTCTGTGAATGATGGTTTTACAGCTTCAGAGTTTAATGAAGCTGCATCCTTTTATGACCCCAAAGCGGGGTTATATATTGGTAGTCCTGACGGGGCAATGCTGGTGGATGTTGATAAGCTTGAGCACCGAAGTCAAAGCCATGATATTTCATTGGAATCGATCTCAGTTTTTTACGACGATCAAACCGAGCTGTATTTACTGCCAGACTCATTTAACACTGTCAGACCTGATGCCAAACTGATTAGTTTTCAAATGACCACATTTGATTACATCGATACGGCGCCAATTAGTATCAAATATCGTTTAGTGCTGGATGGTTCTGCTAAAAAGCCTAACTATATTCTTCTTGAAGGGCAGACACAGGTCAATATTGCTGACTTAAATGCCGGTGTATATACCTTGGAGTTACTGCACAAACAGCAGGGAATATGGTCGACAGAACCGTTTCAATTCCAATTCAAAGTTAATGAATATTGGTGGGCATCGCAGTGGTTTAAAATGTTGGTGTTATTAATCGTTTTATTAACTGCATTCACATCAGTGGTTTTGCGTCAAAAGCAAGTTAGGCGGGTATTAAAGATTAATACGGCGCTTCGGGAAAGTGAAGACAAACTCCGTCAATCTCTGCGGGGCAGTGATTCTGACTTGTGGGAATGGAACAGCCACTCAAATAGTATTTTATTCGAAAATAAAGCGGGGATTTTAGGCGCTAAATCTCAGTTATCTTATCTCGTACCGGACTTGCCTATTATCGATGAGGATAAAGAAGGTGTAACTCGCCATTGGATGGATTTACTCAAAGGCAAGCAAGACTCGATTGATATTGAGTTTCGATATACCCGAGCCGGCGGCATTCTAGGTTGGTTACGTATCCGTGGACGTGCAGTCAAAGTCAATGATGAAACAGGGCAAGTGGAGAAGGTTGCGGGTATTTATACCGAAGTGACAGAGCAGCGAGAACTTCAAAGTGAAATTGATTTACTCGCAAAAGCTTTCGAGAATACCTCCGAAGGAATGTTAATTCTGGATGCTAAAAAGCACATCAAGGTCATTAATGCTGCAGCCAACAATTTGGTAGGCGCTGAAGAAGAACAATTGATTGGACAGCCTTTTGAGTCACTGCTGCACAAAAGTAACCCTGAAAATGACATAGATGTCTTAAAGCTTGTAGAAGGCATCTGGAATGGCGAATTGACATTTATACGCCAGCCAAATGATAAGTTTCCTGTTTGGGCCAATATTTCAGTGATGACTGATAAGCATCAGGTTATTCAGCATTATGTGGTGGTGTTTTCTGATATTACGTTACGTAAGCAAAATGAGCTTAACTTACGCAATCTAGCCAATAATGATGTATTAACAGGGCTATCGAACCGTTCCATGTTTAATCGGCAATTAGCACGAATTACTTCAGGCGCTCATGGCTCCAATGAACGATTAGCGTTATTGTTTCTCGATTTAGATCGCTTTAAGCACGTGAATGATTCATATGGTCATAGTATGGGGGATGCGTTATTAGTCGAAGCCGCTAAGCGTATTCAACGAAGTGTGGGTAGCGAGCATCTTGTGTGCCGATTTGGTGGTGATGAATTCGTTATTCTATTAAGGAAAGTTGAGTCAATCGACGAGATTAACTTGGTTGCAGAAAAAGTTCTTAAGCAAATTGCGGCACCTTTTAGGCTATTCTCACGAGAGTTTTTCGTTTCTACTAGTATTGGTATTAGCATGTGGCCTGAAGACACTTTGGACCCTGAAACTCTGATTAAAAATGCTGACTTAGCAATGTATCACGCCAAGGAAGAAGGGCGGGGGAATTTTCAATATTATTCAGCAGAGCGAAACGCAGAAGCGCAATACCATTTATGGATTGAATCGGAGCTCAGAAAAGCCATTGAGAATAACGAACTGCAACTGTATTACCAGCCGCAAATTGATATTTTAAGAGGTGATAAATTTATTGGGATGGAGGCGTTGATCCGTTGGCAACATCCTGAAAAAGGGTTTATTAGACCTGATGTATTTATTAAAGTTGCCGAGTCCTGTGGTTTGATTATTGATATTGACCGTTGGGTGTTACGTCAGGCTTGCACTGATGGTGCTCGCTGGCATGCCTTACATGATGAGCATTTTCAGTTATCGGTTAATGTCTCAGCAGTGCAATTTAGGCAAGTGGATTTCATTGATAGCCTAAAAACAATTTTGACCGATACTGGCATGCCACCTCAATGCTTAGCTGTTGAAATCACCGAAGGTGTTTTAATGAAAGAGTTGCAAGTAGCAAATGCACATTTGGCACAATTAAAAGCGTTAGGGATAGAAGTGGCGATTGATGATTTTGGTACTGGGTATTCATCACTGGCTTATTTACGAAACTTTGAAGTTAATACACTTAAAATTGATCGGTCATTCTTGATTGATATTGTTAATAACGAGGCCGACCAAGCGATTGTGAGTAGTATTATAGAATTAGCTCGTAACCTTAAATTACATGTGGTTGCAGAAGGTATTGAGTCTTACGATCAAATGGAGCAAGTATTCAGCCGTGGTTGTTATATCATTCAAGGTTACTATTTTGCTAAGCCGATGCCACGTGACGCGTTTGATGCATTTATCGGAATTTCAAAGGCGGACTCATAAACTAGGGAATACATTCTAAATACGATAATGCAAATAAAGGTTAATAAGATGGTTTGAAAGGTTTTATTAATGATGCATTTTCTTTGCTAGAATGGCGCCGATAATAATTTAAAGATAGGGATGCTTTATATGGGTCGTAAGATCGCATTGTTACTGTTGTTGAGTTTAACCACGAGTTTCACTTATGCAAAAGAACGTCCAACAGTAGGACTGGTATTAAGTGGCGGTGGCGCAAAAGGTTCGGCTCATATTGGCATCCTGAAAGTATTAGAGCAAAACCGTATTCCAGTTGATTATGTGACTGGTACCAGTATTGGTTCGTATGTAGGCGGTATGTACGCACTTGGTTATACCGCTGATGAAATAGAAACGATCATGCTGAACTCTCCTTGGGCTGAGGGCTACTCAGATACTATTCCCCGCGAAGATCTAACCTACCGTGATAAACAACATCGAGATAAATTTAATATCCCATTAAATGTGGGCTATAAAGATGGGGGGCTTGCTGCGCCAAGTGGCTTACTTCGAGGCCAAACAATGTCACAGCTACTGCAACATTCAACTGACCTCGTTGAGCAGTTTGGTGATTTCGATGATTTAGCTATTCCCTACCGTGCAGTTGCAACAGATTTATCCACAAGTCACGCCGTTGTATTAGATAAGGGCAGTATTGTAAAAGCCATGCAAGCTTCTGCCACTGTGCCAGGTGCGCTGCAACCAGCAGAAATAGATGGCAAGCTTCTCGTCGACGGCGGTATTTCGAATAATATGCCGATTGATGTGGTTAAAGCCATGGGAGCAGATGTGGTGATCGCTGTTGATATTGGCTCACCATTGGCAACTAAAGAGCAGCTAGATAGCACCATTGCAGTATTGGAACAGCTATCGACGATTCTGACCAAAGCTACCACTGAAGAGCAGAAGACCTATTTAACAGATGGTGACGTGCTCATTCGTCCCGCGATTGACGACATGAGCACTACTGACTTTGAAATCATGCCGCAAGCATTAGAAGCTGGGACTATCGCTGGTAATGCTGCTCTGCCTATGTTGGCTCACTTGAGTATCAGTGAAGCTGATTATCAAGCTTATCAAGATAAAAAAAGACGAGCCAAGCTGGTGTTTGTGAATCAAGTCAACCGTCCTTCCACCAAAATTGTTTTCGACAATAACTCTAAAGTTAGTGAGCGCTTATTACGAGAAGAGTTAGGCTTAAAAGAAGGCGAGGTGATCACTAAAGAAGAGTTAAATGCTGCAATCAAACGACTATATTCGCTTAATAAATTTGAACGTGTCGATGCAGAATTTGAAGATACTGAAGAAGGCCGTGTTTTAACCGTCAGTACCCATGCAAAATCTTGGGGACCTAATTATTTTGATGTCGGCTTTAATTGGGAAGATGACTTTACTTTAGATTCGGCGATTACCTTGAGCTTGGCTTACACCATGGGTGAACTTACCGATAATGGTGGCGAATGGCGAAACGAGATGCAACTTGGATTTGAAAAACGAATTAGTACTGAGTTTTACCAGCCTTTCTCAAAAGACCAAGATTTTTATGGCCGAGCGCTTTATGAGTATGAGATTAAAGACTGGGACTTTTATGATGGCAATGACCGTTTATATGAGCTTAAAAATTCGTTAAATCAATTCTCTATGGGTGTGGGTTATAACTACTCTCACGCTGGTTTGATAGAGATTGGTGCTGTGGGTGAACTAGGGACACTATCTAATCGTGCCGTTTCCGAAATTGACTTGGATTATGATTCAGTCGGTGGATACTTTTTGATGACGTACGATACATTAAATAGCATCAGCTTCCCTACTGAAGGTCAACGCTTAACCTTTAAAGCGGCAGTGCGTGATGAAAAATACTCAGGTGCCGTGGTCAATGACTCAGATCAACTGGCTTGGCAATTTGAAGCAGATTGGAAAGGGGCATTAAATCTAGGTAACCATGCCATTGTAGGTAAAGCGGCAATCACTACAGTGGATGTTGACCGTGATTTCACCATTCATGTTGCTGAATTAGGTGGCTTCTTGAATTTATCGGGTTATCACAAAGGTGCTCTTGCTGGACCTCACAAAGCATTTGGCGCACTGATTTATCAGTATGATCTTGGTCGAGATGTTTTATTATCAGATGTGCCACTCTACTTAGGTGCCAGTATTGAGGCTGGTAACGTGTGGCTACTAAAGGATGACATTGATTTAGATGACTTGATATATGCGAGTAGTCTTTATTTAGGTACCGATACTAGCTGGGGGCCGGCAGCATTAGGCTTTGGCTTTACTGATACTGGCGAGCAAGCGTTTTACTTATTCATTGGTAAAAACTTCTAACTTAAGTCTTTATTCGAATAGACTTGGTGATGTAAAGGGCTGCGGGTGCAGCCTTTTTTATATCGCTTTTGTTGCTTAGTTAGATTCTGGTAGTGGCATTTAGCACATCAGCTAATTGGCCTAAATGCTCAAGCTGTTGATGCGCAATAACCCAACGTGATTGCTCTGCCAATTCAGGAGCAGGAATCGCCACGGTTTGCATTGTCGCTGCTCTTGCTGCAATTAGGCCATTAAATGAATCTTCAATGGCTAGGCAATGTGCAGGATTTACCTTTAATGCATTGGCGCAATTCAAATAGACTTCTGGATGCGGCTTTCCGTACTGAAGATTTTCAGCAGATGCAATTGCTTCAAAATATGATCTTATCCCTAGTTTTGCCATGACTGAGTCAATGAGATCTGTTGATGAAGAGGTCGCTAGTCCAATTTTAAGCTGCTTTTGCTGGCATAGTTTCAGTGCATCGATAACGCCGCGCATTGGGGCACCTTCAGTTTCAATAAACGTGACGACTTTATCGATAATCTGCTGCGCGACAGCACGGTTATCATAGTTATCCCATGGGTATCGCTGGTACCAATAGGCAACCAATAAGTCGATTCGTAACCCTGTGGTAACTTCGGCATCTTTCATGGTGATGGGTACACCGAGTTGATTGAGCACTTCGACCTCAGCTTTTTGCCAAGCTGGCTCGGTATCAATAATCACGCCGTCCATATCAAATATGACCGCTTCTATAGTGGTTAATGACATATTACTCCCTTACTTAGTTTGAATAGCTAGTCAATAAAGTTGAATAAACAGTGTTTTAGGCATGTATTAGGTGGTGCTGTTCAAAGACTATGCAGAATAGCGAAAAAAAGCAAAATTTCATCTAAGTTATACGATTGATTTATAGGACTGAATTAAATTGTGGTGTCAGGTTAATTTACTGAAATTAAAGTGTTTATTTAATGTTTTAAACTATTGTCTAATTTTATTTGTTTAAAGCAGAAGTTAAATTATACTGCGAGCTCAATATTAGTATCGATTTCGTCTCCATTAGAGTGTGATCTAATTCATACTTTTGCAAACCTGTAGTATACTACGGGTCGGATTTCAAGCCCGAACCTGTGGAATGGTCATTTTTTCTATTAAATGATGTTCAGTTTCGCTGTTAGGCGCAAAACAAAGAGGAATGTTGCCGTGCTAGAAGCATATCGTAAACACGTCGCAGAACGTGCTGCAGAGGGTGTTGTCCCTAAGCCATTAGATGCACAACAAGTGGCTGAATTAGTGAAGTTAGTTGAAACTCCGCCTGCTGGTGAAGAGGCCGTGATTCTAGATCTATTAGAAAATCGTATTCCCCCTGGTGTTGATGAAGCTGCGTACGTAAAAGCGGCATTCTTAGATGCAGTTGCCAAAGGCACTGCTTCGTCACCAATCCTATCAACTGAGCGTGCTACTGAACTACTTGGTACTATGCAAGGTGGTTACAACATTGAGCCGTTAATCGCTCAATTAGATAATGATGCACTTGCTCCGATCGCAGTCACTGCATTATCAAATACACTATTAATGTTTGATGCCTACCATGATGTGGTAGAAAAAATGCAAGCAGGTAATGACTTTGCTAAGCAAGTTGTTAACTCTTGGGCTAATGCTGAGTGGTTCCTAAACCGTCCTAAATTAGCAGAAAAAGTGACCTTGACTGTATTTAAAGTGTCAGGTGAGACAAACACAGATGACTTGTCTCCTGCTCCTGATGCATGGTCTCGTCCAGATATCCCATTGCACGCATTAGCCATGCTGAAAAATGCCCGTGATGGCATTGTGCCTGATGAAGCTGGCGTTGTTGGCCCAATCAAAGAAATCGAAGCACTTAAAGGCAAAGGTCATCCACTGGTTTATGTTGGTGACGTTGTTGGTACTGGTTCTTCTCGTAAATCGGCGACTAACTCAGTGCTATGGTTCATGGGTGACGATATCCCTTATGTACCTAATAAGCGCGCTGGTGGTTTCTGTTTAGGTGGTAAAATTGCACCAATCTTCTTCAACACGATGGAAGATGCAGGCGCATTACCAATTGAGCTAGACGTAGAAAAAATGAACATGGGCGATGTTATTGATATCTACCCATATGAAGGCGTAGTTAAGCGTGCTGGCACTGATGAAGTGATTTCAACGTTTGAGCTTAAAACTGACGTACTGCTAGATGAAGTACGTGCTGGTGGCCGTATTCCATTAATCATTGGTCGTGGTTTAACAGACCGTGCACGTGAAACGCTAGGTCTTAGTGCTTCAGATGTATTCGTACGTCCACAAGACGTTGAAGCATCAAGTAAAGGCTTCACACTGGCGCAAAAAATGGTCGGTAAAGCTTGTGGTGTAACAGGTATTCGCCCAGGTCAGTATTGTGAACCTAAAATGACATCTGTTGGTTCGCAAGATACCACTGGCCCAATGACACGTGATGAGCTAAAAGATTTAGCATGTTTGGGCTTCAGTGCAGACCTAACGATGCAGTCATTCTGTCATACTGCCGCTTATCCTAAGCCTGTTGATGTGAATACGCATCAAACATTACCAGATTTCATCATGAACCGTGGTGGTGTTTCACTTCGTCCAGGTGACGGTGTTATTCACTCATGGTTAAACCGTATGCTTCTGCCGGATACTGTTGGTACTGGTGGTGACTCTCATACGCGTTTCCCAATTGGTATTTCATTCCCTGCAGGTTCTGGTCTTGTTGCATTTGCTGCAGCAACTGGTGTTATGCCATTGGATATGCCTGAGTCAATTTTGGTTCGCTTTAAAGGTGAAATGCAACCAGGTATCACATTACGTGATCTTGTACATGCTATCCCACATAAAGCTATCGAAATGGGTCTATTAACGGTAGAGAAGAAAGGTAAGATTAACGCTTTCTCTGGCCGTGTTCTTGAAATTGAAGGACTAGAGCACCTTAAAGTTGAGCAAGCATTCGAGTTATCTGATGCATCTGCTGAGCGTAGTGCTGCTGGTTGTACAATCAAGTTAGACAAAGAGCCAATTATTGAATACTTGAACTCTAACATCGTGATGTTGAAGTGGATGATCTCTGAAGGTTATGGCGATCGTCGTACTATTGAGCGTCGTATTAAAGGCATGGAAGAGTTTATTGCTAATCCAGAGCTAATGAGCGCAGATAGTGATGCTGAATACGCTGAAGTTATCGAAATTGATTTAGCTGATATCAAAGAGCCAATCCTTTGTGCGCCGAACGATCCAGATGATGCAGTGTTATTATCATCAGTTGTTGATACTAAAATTGACGAAGTCTTCGTCGGTTCTTGTATGACCAACATCGGTCACTTCCGTGCAACAGGTAAAATGCTTGATAAGTTTGCTAAGACTTTACCAACACGTTTGTGGATTGCTCCACCAACGAAAATGGATAAAGACCAGCTAACAGAAGAAGGCTATTATGCAATCTTTGGACGTGTCGGTGCACGCATCGAGATCCCAGGTTGTTCACTGTGTATGGGTAACCAAGCACGTGTTGCTGAAAATTCAACAGTCGTATCAACATCGACACGTAACTTCCCTAACCGTCTAGGTACTGGCGCAAACGTTTACTTAGCATCTGCTGAGTTAGCTGCCGTAGCTGCACTATTAGGTCGTTTACCATCTCCTGCAGAGTATCAAGAATATGCGAAAGAGTTAGATGCAACAGCAGCTGACACTTACCGCTATTTGAACTTCGATGAGATTGAGTCTTACACAAAGAAAGCTGATAGTGTAATTTTCCAATCAGCAGTGTAGCCTTTGATAAGATGGTTACGTTTTAAAGCGTAAACTGAAAAATGCCAGCTAATTAGCTGGCATTTTTGTGTCTGGAGTTTGTCTGGATAAAAGTCGCGGCACTTCATCCATACCCGAGTCAAAAGGAGGCGTTTATCCTTCTTAACAAACCCGCATTGCCCAGTGCTATTATATAAAGCGAATGATTGCTAACGGCCGGTTCATCTATAGACTGACTTCAATTGATATTTGGCTAAATAATTAGCTTACCTCGACAACTAGGGATTAATTGGGATTCTACAATCTTAATCCAAACGAAGGTTGGAGCGCTAACAACAAGTTTCCCTTAACAGCCAAAAATCACTTCTCGCTGTGCTCACAAGCATCACTGCGACAAAGAGAGTAATTACGCCAATGTGCACAAACCAGAATGATGGTTGATGCAAGTGTCATTAGCTTTTCTCCAGTCTCACCAAATAAATCATGTCCATAAATTGCGGTTACTCCTAGCGCTATCATTCCAGAAAATGCTAACACTAAAACGGTAGGATCTTTGTGTCGTGTGCAGCCAAGAAAGACTGCGATACTGCTTGTCGGGATAATAACCCACACCATGAGAATATGATAAAAGTGATCGCTTACAGGTAGGGACAACATCGTTGGAAACAATATTAATAATAATGGCCCCGCGATACAGTGAAGTGCGCACAACGCTGAGACTGAAATAGCAAGGCGATCTAATAATATTTGGGCGGGCTTATTCATATTGATACTCAAGTGATTAATTGGTTAGGCATGATAATGATATGTTATATCATAAAGGGTCGTTAATCTATCATTGGCTTCATGAGTATTCAATAAGTTATCGGTAATATACGTATGATTTACATATTGAGTCTTGGGTTTAAGGTTAAACTCATGGTACTAAGCGGCGGTATTAAGCGATGGTATTAAGCGATGGTACTAAGTGATGGTAAAAAGTAATGGCGGTAAGCGTGATAGGGTCGAGCCAGACGATATAAAAGGCTAGATAAGCATGGAGGTGAAGATTGGTAATTTGGCTAACATCAGTATTCATTAAATTTTCTGGAATGAAAAGTCGTAAATAAGGGAAATACTATCATTTCCCTTGTTTCAGTTTTGGTCTCTGAGAAACAGTTGTCGTGCTTTGTCCTCAACCTAAGCTATATCAGGAAATGAACACTAAGAGTACTTAATATTCATATCAATTAACGGCTCACGAGAGCCTTTCTCAGCACGAAGTCGAGCTAAATATCTTTCCCAAATCTCAACTTGATGTGTTCCAAATTCATGTAATAACTTCCATGAAAATAGCCCTGTATCATGACCATCATCAAAAATGATTTTTACGGCATAATTACCAACAGGTTCAATGGCTGTAATGTTCACTGCTTTTTTATGGGTGACCAAAATTGGATTTCCGTGACGTTGCACTTCTGCTGATGGAGAGTTAACTCTGAGCATTTCACAGGTGATATTAAAAACGTCGCCATTATCAAACGTGACTTCAAGTAGCTTGGATTTACGTTTTAATTTTAGGTTAGTGACATTGGGTGAGCTCATAACGGTTACTCTCTTATAATGGAACGTTATCTAATGATAGTTTTTTCACGAATGATACTTCATAGCTAAACAGGGCGCTTAAATACAGCGTCGAGGCTTCAATAAAAAAGGTGGTTACTCTTGGAGTTAACCACCTCTTTTCATGTAGCTATCCTATTTATATTAGTTAATGTTAACTAAAATAAGGACAGCTAACACAGTGATAGCTCACAATTGAGGCATATCACCTACCGCAGATTATAAAATAAAGCGGCTTAAATCTTCATCTTCCACTAAGGTGTCGAGATGCTCTGTGACATAAGCTTCGTCGATGACAAAAGTACTGCCAGATTTTTCAGAAGCATCATAAGATATTTCTTCCATCAGTTTTTCCATCACAGTATGCAAACGGCGAGCACCAATGTTTTCTGTAGTCTCATTGACTTGCCATGCAGCTTGAGCGATTTTTTCGATACCTGATTCAGCAAATTCGACTTTAACGCCTTCTGTACCCATCAGTGCAACGTATTGCTCTGTAAGTGATGCATGTGGTTCGGTTAAGATACGCTTAAAGTCGTCAGCACTTAGGGCGCTAAGCTCAACACGAATAGGTAAACGACCTTGTAACTCAGCAATCAAGTCAGACGGCTTAGACATTTGGAACGCACCTGATGCGATAAACAGAATATGGTCAGTTTTAACCATGCCGTGTTTAGTTGTCACTGTGCAGCCTTCGATCAACGGGAGTAAGTCACGTTGTACGCCTTCACGAGATACGTCAGGTCCCGAGCTTTCGCCACGTTTACAGATTTTATCGATTTCGTCTAAGAATACGATACCGTTTTGCTCGACTAAATCAATCGCTTGTTCTTTAAGATCTTCTTGATTAACCAGTTTTGCCGCTTCTTCTTCAATCAATAGCTTGAACGCTTCTTTGATTTTTACTTTCTTACGGTTTTCTTTAGTTTGCCCCAAGTTTTGGAACATGCTTTGAAGCTGATTGGTCATTTCTTCCATGCCAGGAGGCGACATGATTTCAACACCCACTTGTGGCGCAGCTAAGTCGATATCAATTTCTTTATCGTCTAGCTGACCTTCGCGGAGTTTTTTACGGAAGATTTGACGGGTATTTGAGTCATCTTTTGGCTCAGTATTCCAATCATCTTTAGGTTTGGGTAGTAGAGCATCTAAAATGCGTTCTTCTGCTTGTTCTTCTGCGCGGTGGCGGCATTTTTTCATTTGCTGCTCACGGGTCATTTTGATAGCTGAATCGGTTAAATCACGAATGATCTGTTCGACTTCTTTGCCCACGTAACCGACTTCAGTAAACTTGGTTGCTTCCACTTTAATAAATGGCGCATTAGCAAGTTTAGCTAAACGACGGGCAATTTCAGTTTTACCGACACCTGTTGGGCCAATCATCAGAATATTTTTAGGGGTCACTTCTTGGCGCAATGAAGGCTCAAGTTGCATACGGCGCCAGCGATTACGCAAGGCTACGGCAACAGAACGTTTTGCATTTTTTTGACCAATAATATGCGAGTCCAATTCATGGACAATTTCGCGAGGGGTCATTTCAGACATAAATAATTCCTTACGTTCTAATTTAGTAGTCGATTTGCTCAACCGTTTTATGTTGGTTGGTGTATACGCAAATATCACCGGCAATCGTTAATGATTTTTCTGCAATTTCACGAGCCGTTAAGTCAGTGTTTTGCAGTAGTGCTAACGCTGAGGCATGAGCGTAATTTCCGCCTGAGCCGATAGCAATCAAATCATGTTCAGGCTGCACTACATCGCCATTACCTGTAATGATTAATGACTCTTTGGTGTCTGCAACAATCAGCATAGCTTCAAGGTTACGGAGCATTTTGTCAGTACGCCAATCTTTAGCGAGCTCTACAGCTGATTTTAATAAATGACCTTGATGCATTTCGAGCTTGGTTTCAAAGCGCTCAAAAAGGGTAAATGCATCGGCTGTGCCGCCAGCAAATCCGGCGATCACTTTATTTTGGTATAAACGACGCACTTTACGTGCATTGCCTTTCATGACGGTATTGCCGAGGGAAACTTGGCCATCACCTGCGATGACAACTTGATTATTGCGGCGTACGGATACGATAGTAGTCACGGTAAATCCTCTTAACGACGGCAGCGAATAGGAGTCTGCTGCTGGTTGATAAAACAGATATGGGGATGCTTGTTAATAATTCAAGGGATAAAAAAAGCGCTTACTAAAGTAAGCGCTTAATATTGCGGAAAAAGTCTTCACATTAAAACTAATTAATATTCCCACAGCCAAATTTGGCAACCATTAATACCAGCACGTTGCAGTTTGTGCCTGCTGCGCTCGGCTGCACGTTTAGATTCAAATGGGCCTAAAATGACTTTATGCCAGACGCCACTTGAGCCTGTGGTCGCCCTAACTTGTGCTTCCATACCTTGAAAAGCAATCATGGCTTTCATTTCTTCTGCGGGTTCAAGCTTTCTAAACGACGCACATTGCATTTGATATGGGCCTTTAGATTTCAATGCATCTTCTGGTACTTCAACATCAATGCTCTTGTTTTCTAGCTCTTCTAAGTAAGTCCATTCTTCCGTCGGTTTTGGCGGTAATGCATTTGGATCTTTCTTCACTGGCTTAGGCTTAGTCTGTTCAATAGTGACAGCAGGTGCCGTTGTTACTGGTGCATCATCAGAGCTGCCGCTTATCCACCATAAAAAATAGCCAAATCCGCCGACAAGTAACAAGACGATTAATGTCGGCAGGTAAGGAATCGATCGCTTTTGCTGTGGTTTCTTTCCTCGAGAAGACGAACGTTTTTTACCACTAGGCTTTTTATTGGCGTAATCTCGACTCATGTTACATACGCTCTAACGTTTCGATACCTAACAGAGATAACCCTGTTTTTAAGGTCTTAGCGGTTAACTGTGACAACAATAAGCGGCTTTGTTTTTGCTCTTCAGTTTCTGCTGCAAGAACTGGACAAGCCTCGTAAAAGCTTGAGAACTCACTTGCTAACTCATAAACATAAGCACACATCACATGTGGTAATGCTTTATCTGTCATACGAGCCAGTACTTCACCAAACTGAGCAAGTTTAGTACCTAGCTCTTTTTCTTTATCATGTTCAAGTACAATTTTCGCTTGGCTCAAATCGATATCTTCAGCACGTTTGAAGATGCTAGCCACACGTGTGTATGCATAAAGAAGGTATGGTGCAGTGTTGCCTTCAAAGCTCAGCATTTGTTCAAAGCTGAAAATGTAATCACTGCTACGGTTTTTAGATAAGTCAGCGTATTTAACTGAGCTAATACCAACAACACGCGCAATTTCAATGATTGTCGCTTCGTCCATATCAGGATTTTTACTGCGAACTAATTCGATTGCACGGGTGTTTGCTTCATCTAATAAGTCGACTAATTTAACCACACCGCCACTACGAGTTTTAAATGGACGGCCATCGGTGCCATTCATTGTTCCGAAACCTGTGTGCTCTAGAGATAGCTCTTTACGGACAAAACCAGCTGTTTTCGCTAGGCTAAATACTTGCTGGAAATGCAGTGCTTGGCGTAAATCAACGAAGTATAAAGCACGATCAGCTTTTAAAACGTTTGAGCGATAACGCATGGCTGCTAAATCAGAGGTGGCGTATAAGTATCCACCATCGGCTTTTTGGATAATAACGGGTAATGGCTCACCATCTTTGGTGCGGAATTCTTCTTGAAATACCACTTTAGCGCCGTTGCTTTCGCTTAATAGGCCTTTACTATCAAGATCTGTTACGACTTGCTCTAGGTCGTCATTATAAGCACTTTCACCGTGAACATCTTTACGGGTTAAGCTCACGCCTAAACGTTCGTAAACTTCATGACAATGATTTAACGAGATGTCATTAAATTCACGCCATAATTTATTGCAGTACTCATCGCCCGATTGCAGTGAAACCACTAAATTACGTGCACGTGTTGCAAAATCTGTTGATTCATCGAAGCGGACTTTAGCGGCACGGTAGAAGGTTTCCAAATCTGAAAGTTCAAGTGCTGCTTGCTCGCCATTCGCTGCTCGTAACTCTTCCATGTAGGCTAGTAGCATGCCAAATTGTGTGCCCCAGTCACCCACATGGTTTTGACGGATAACATCATGGCCTAAAAATTCAAGTGCACGAACGACACTGTCGCCAATAATCGTTGAACGAAGGTGACCTACATGCATTTCTTTAGCAAGGTTAGGCGATGAATAGTCCACGACGACTCTTTGTTTTTCTGGTAACGAAACGCCTAAGTGTTCATCTGTTAGGGCATGTTGTAGTTGGTTTGCTAAGGCATTTTCATCGATAAAAAAGTTAATGAATCCTGGGCCTGCAATATCGACCTTAGCCACATGGCTAGACGCTGGAAGATTATCAATAATCAACTGAGCAATTTCACGAGGATTTTTTTAGCGACTTTGGTTAGCATCATGGCCAAGTTAGTGGCGAGATCACCGTGACTTTTATCTTTGGTTCGCTCCACTTGAATGCGTGCCTGAAAATCAGCTGGAATAATGCCTTGTTGCTTAAAAGAGTCGATGGTTTGTTCTAGTAAAGATGCAATATGTGATTTCATGGGCGTTTATTAGCACTAACTTAAAGTGGATGAGTGGAGTAACCTTGTATTTTACCCGCTAATGCTATGCAAATGCTATCTCAGCGGGGTAATTAATCGAGTTTTTTTGATTTTCTTTGCTATCGAGCTAAACCCATTGTGCTGCAATTTGATTACATTAAATCTTGCGGATCGCGATCGATACTCCAGCGACAACGTTTACTCTCTGTCAACGCTTCGATTTGGGGAAGAACAGATTCAAATTCTTGTTGTAAACGCTGTCGATTTTTAGCTTGAAATAACAGTTGTCTGCGATATTTTCCGGCTTTTCTATCCAGGGGCGCAGGCATGGGGCCAATGACTTCAAAATCTCTATCTTGAGGCAACAGGTTCGCGACTTGTTGTAGAAAATTATCAGCATCTTGTGCTAAATGAGCATCGGCTCGCAACAGTACCATGTGCCAAGCGGGAGGAAGTAGTGCTTGTTGGCGCTCTTCTAACTGAGCTCGCGCAAATTTACCGTAACCATTTTTTAATAAATCATGCAGTATTGGATTTTCGCTTTGATGGGTTTGCAGTAATACTTTACCGGGTTTGTCGGCGCGTCCTGCTCGCCCAGAGACTTGGGTGTAAAGCTGAGCAAAGCGCTCAGGTGCTCTAAAATCAGCACTAAAGAGTGCGCCATCAACATCCATTAACCCCACAAGTGTGACATCGGGGAAATGATGCCCTTTGGCTAGCATTTGGGTGCCCACCAAAATTTTGTACTCACCCTTTAAAATACTGGTGAGTTGTTTTTCTAATGAGCCTTTTTTGCGTGTGGTATCACGATCGATACGTACCACGGGGTACTGAGGGAATTCTTGCTCTAATGCTTGAGCAAGCTGCTCTGTTCCCGTGCCATGGCCCATTAGCATGGTGCTACCACATTCATGGCATTGATGTGGAATAGCGTATTGATTGCCACAATGGTGGCAACAAATTTCGTTCAACCCTTGATGTACGGTAAAAAAGGCATCGCAGCGATCGCATTCATGCAAATGACCGCACTCATGACACAATAATGCAGGTGAGAACCCGCGACGATTGAGAAATAAAAGGACTTGATTGCCCGCATCAAGATGCATGCGCATTTCATTAATTAGCGAAGCAGACATCCCTGATTTTAAAGGTTGTGAGCGTATATCGATAATACCTTGCTTAACTTTTTGTGCAGCACCTGCGCGCTCTGCCAAGGTTAAATGCGTATAGCGGCCAATAATCGCATTTTGCAGCGTCTCTAGTGATGGGGTTGCTGAGCCTAAAATGACTTGGACATCTTCTAAATGCCCCCGCATAACAGCTAAGTCGCGGGCGTGATAACGCACACCTTCTTGTTGCTTAAAGCTACTATCGTGCTCTTCATCTAAAATTATCAGCCCAGGAAAGGCCATTGGGGTAAATAAAGCGGATCGTGTACCGATGATAATGGCGGCTTCACCACAACGAGCTTGGCGCCACGCCTCAAGACGTTGATTATCTGTTAATGCAGAATGAATAACGGCAATATTCACATCAAATCGACGTTTGAAGCGATTAATGGTTTGTGGTGTTAACCCGATTTCAGGCACTAAGATGAGTGCTTGTTTACCCTGTTTTAAGATGGTTTCTAAAATCGATAAGTAGACTTCTGTTTTACCTGAACCGGTGATACCTTCAAGTAAACTGCAATGAAAGCCTTGTTGTTGATTTAAAACTGAAACGGCAACTGCCTGTTGCTTATTGAGCTTTAACGGTGTTTCAGTCATATTAAGTTGTTGGCGCCAACTTAAGTCGGTTTCACTGGTGACATGTTTAGGCTCTACCCAGCCCTTATCCTCTAATGCTTTGAGGGCAACTTTGCTAAGTTCTTGGGTGGTAAATTCTTCTTGGCTAATGGCTGATTTTTGTAAAAGTTCGAAGAGTTTTTTTGTGCTGGAGCACGTTTCAGTACACTGACATCGACCTGTTTTCCTGTCTCGTTGAGGCAATAAAAGGTGACGGTTTGCGGTTGTGCACTTAAGCCTTTTCGCAGCGCGACAGGCAAGGCTTGACTTAACATTTGGCCTTGGCTAGCAAAGTAATACCTTGCCGCCCATAAAGTGAGCTTATACAGTGAGGTAGGTAATAAAGGTTTGTCGTCTAATAGTGCGGTAAATGGTTTTATTTTATTCGCAGGGACGTCGCATTCATTATTGATAGCGGTAATTAAGCCGACAAGTTGTTGTCTACCAAAAGGGACTTTAACCCTTAGCCCAAGTTGTATTTGCGATACGTTGGCTTCGGGGACTTGGTAACTAAAGGTTTGCCGCATAGGAACCGGCAAAGCAACCTCAACAAACACGGGCATAAGTTATCATCATTAAGAATTGAGAGGGTCTAGTTTACTAGAGCCAGAACATAAAGAAATAGAATAAGAGAAAATTGATGTTAAAAGGAATATTCAGTAAGGCCAGCTTAGCTCTCTCCCTTTTTTTATTTTCATTTATTGCTCAGGCTGCCCTGACGCATATCAGCATAAACAGTAGGCAGTTTGAGTTGGGTCAACACCCAAAAATCAAACTTAACATTGTTGCCTCTAGCAAAGACTTGTCTCGGCTTAGTATTCATTTGCGACAAACTAATGATGATAAAGAAAGCATGGAAGAGTTAATGGTACAGCCTATCAGTAGCTTTATGTTATTTGCTATTGGTGTTGAAGATGTGAGCGATCCGAAAGCAAAGCTGATCGTCAGCGAATATAAAGGCAACAGCTGGCGTCAATTTGCTGTATTACCGGTTTTTGATTCTCCATTTATTAAAGAAACAGCTAAAACTCAAATAAAAATAGATAAGCAAAAACAACTGCCAAAAGTGGTCACTCAGGCTAAGCCTAAATTGGCTTCATCAAGTCAATCAGTTGCGGAAAAACCTTCAACTAGTCGACCTTCAACGACAGCAAAAGTTCTCAATAATAAGCCGACGTCTACGATGGCTCATTGTTTTATTGAAAGGCAGGCATCAGATACTTTATGGCGCATTGCTACTCGCTATCAAAGTGAGTGGGATTTAAACGTCTATGGAGTGATGATGGCAATTTTTGATGCTAACCCTCAAGGCTTTTCTAAACAGAAAATTCATTTAATCAGACAAGATGTAACACTGGCATGTCCTTCACAAGAGCAGCTAAATCAGTATGGTAATAAAGCACAAGATAAGCTGAGATTTGAGGCGTTACAGCAACAACATCGACAGTGATAATTTTTACTTGTCTGGACTGAACAGATACTGTACTATTGCGCGCCTTAACACTATTGTTATTAACGCATGTGGTGCTCAACTTCGGGTTGGGAGAGCGACATGGCCTGCTATTAAGGTAATCCAAATGAAACCAGGTATCCACCCAGACTACGCTGAAGTAACTGCAACTTGTACTTGTGGTAACGTAATTAAAGTTAACTCTACTGTAGGTAAAAACTTACACTTAGACGTATGTGGTGCATGTCACCCATTCTACACTGGTACACAGAAAGTTGTTGACACTGGTGGTCGTATCGACAAATTCAACAAGCGCTTTGGTGCACTTGGTAAAAAGTAATTGCGACTGCAATTATTTTAAGAAAAAGACGCCTTCGGCGTCTTTTTTTGTTTTTGGATTAAATTTTTAAAAAAATTAAAATTTTTAGTTATAAATTATGTGTTGCCAGTTAGGTTGATAATATTGTTATTTAGGCAAACTATTTGTAACTTTATCATGCTGATTCTGCTTTTTTATGTCAAATCTTGTTATTTTTCTACATTTTTAAGTCTTTGATTCTTATTGTGATGATTTATTTAATATCGATAAATTGTAACTTGATCAAATTCTGCCGATTAAAGATAACTTTTGTTAATTTTTCATTTATACTCCCTTTCCAAAGCACGCTACAGCTCATTTTACTGACATTCAGTAAAGTTAGTTTTAATGCGTTGCGACTGAATTAATCTTACTTTCGCCGTATAAATTGCCTCATTCAGGAATAAAAAATGTCAGATTTCCGCCAGCAAGCTCTCGATTATCATGAATTTCCAGTAGCAGGTAAAACTGCTGTTAGTCTTACTAAACCTGCTCAAACGAGCCATGATTTATCTCTGGCATACAGTCCTGGTGTTGCCGAGCCTGTACGTGAAATTGCCGCAAATCCTGACGATGCATATCGCTATACCAATAAAGGGAACACTGTTGCAGTTATTTCAAATGGTACAGCAATTTTAGGTTTAGGTAATTTAGGCCCATTAGCATCTAAGCCAGTTATGGAAGGCAAGGCCTTACTGTTTAAGCGTTTTGCGAATATCGACTCTACAGACATTGAGGTGAAACACCGTACCACTGCAGACTTCATCAATACGGTTGAATCGATTGCGGATACATTTGGCGGTATCAACCTTGAAGATATTAAAGCTCCTGAGTGTTTTGAAATTGAGCGTGAGTTGATCGCTCGCTGTAATGTCCCTGTGTTTCATGATGATCAGCATGGTACTGCCATTGTTACCGCAGCAGGAATGTTGAATGCGTTAGAGATTCAAGGTAAAAAAATCGAAGATGCCATCTTTGTGTGCCTAGGTGCAGGTGCTGCTGCCATTGCGTGTATGACAATGATTGTTAAGTGTGGTGCACAACGTGAAAATGTTTACATGCTGGACAGACAAGGCGTTATTCATACTCGCCGTGAAGACATCAATGAGTACAAAGCATTATTCGCTAACAATACTGACAAGCGTACACTTCAAGATGTGATTAAAGATGCTGACGTGTTTTTAGGCCTATCAGGTGCAGATTTATTATCGGCTGACGATATTGCGTTAATGGCGCCAAATCCAGTTATCTTTGCCTGTTCAAACCCCGACCCTGAAATTAAGCCTGAGATTGCGCATAGTATCCGTAAAGACTTGATTATGGGAACAGGCCGCAGTGATTACCCGAATCAGGTTAATAATGTACTTTGTTTCCCGTTCATCTTCAGAGGTGCATTAGATGTGAGAGCGTCACAAATTAATGATGAAATGAAGATTGCGGCAGTTAAAGCCCTTGCTGCTATTGCTAAAGAGCCAGTTCCTGCTGAAGTCCTTGCTGCTTATCCAGACGTCGATTCAATGACCTTCGGTCCAGAGTACGTGTTGCCTAAACCAATGGATCCACGCTTACTAAAAAATATTGCGAGTGCGGTGTCACAAGCGGCTATTGATTCAGGTGTGGCAGTATTAGATAAAGTACCTACTGATTACTCACTGTAAGCGATTGGTAAGGTGAAATACAAAAGGGGCGAAAGCCCCTTTTTTGTGTCTACAGAAATCGATAAAGATTAGGTTTGCCTTTTACTATAAGCTACTGAATAATCATCTACAGTTGAGTGGTGAGTATTTGGCATGATTAGGCCAAATGCTGATAATAATAAAATCTCACAGTATTGCGCTTTAGCAGGACGCTGATAAATGAAATTAACCAAAATTTTAACGAAAAAATTGACCAGTTTTTGGCTATTGTCATTAACTGCTGTCGGAGCGATTTTTTTATTGGTGCATTAATCAGCTTTATCCAGCTCACCTACAAATTTCAGCAACAAAAAGTCACTCAATTAGAATCAATGCTCGTGGAGCATTATCAGGCTGACAGTCATTGGGAGCTACATGCTTGGCTACCGCCGATTTTAATCGCCTACAATACCACTTCATTTAAATTAACTCAGGGCGATACCATTTTATTTGAGTATTACTCGCCAACACCTGAGCCTAATCCAACCTTATATAAACACGTTATCGACGCAGATAAGTCGTTATCGATGGAGCTTAAGCTACCTCAGCCGTTTTTATTACATCAATTAGGCTGGTACGAGTATTTAAGCTTATTGATTTCATTTATCGCGATTGCTTTATTTGTCCGCTATGGTCTTCGCTGGTTTAACCATGAGCTTGATGGTATTGAGCAAGTTGCCGAGCGCAGTATGCTTGTGATTGAGGGGGAGCATGAAAAAGCACTGCAATTTTCAGGCAAAGGCCGCCCTCGCTTAGTCAATAGGGCAATGACTAAGTTGCTTGAACAACTGCAAGATGCGCAAAAAGAGCGTGGCCGCTTTGACCAATTTATTCGCTCTAAAACCTTCCTCGATCCTGCTACTCGTATTGGTAATCGAATTTTCTTTGAAAATAGACTCGAAGCACTGACGCATCAAAGCAGTATGATTGCCCACGGTGTGATCTTGCTCATTAACTTTGACGATTTGGATTTACTGCTTCAACAAGAAGGCGATGACATTGTTAATGAGCAACTTAACGACTTCGTACAAGCGATTACACAAGTTTTACTCCCCTATGAAGATGTCACTTTTGCACGGTATGATTTTAATCAGTTTGTGATTGTCGTCCCTCAGCTTTCTTTAGATGAAGCTGATAGTTTGGCAAACAAACTGCTGAAACTGGCTATTAGGCAACTACAAAATCAGTCAGACACTCAAGATAACTATGTGCATTTAGGCGCTGCTTTTTATAGTGCAGGAGACATGCAAGAACAAGTATTAGAAGAAGTTGAAATGGCACTAAAAGCCGCGCAGCTTCAACGTAGTAATAACTGGTTTATGTATGACAAAGGCGCTGTAGATAAGGAAATAGCAAAAGGCTCTGTGCGATGGAGAAGCTTTTTAGAAAACACATTAGTGAATAAGCGCTTTGTTGCGATTACGGAAAAGGTCATTGATAGTGATGGGCATACTTGCCATCAAGAGGCATTTAGCCGTGCAATTGATAATCAGGGTAATGAAGTTAGGGCGACCTTATTTATTCCAATGGCGAACAAGTGTGGCTTGATGCCTCAAGTTGAAAGGCAATTAATAGAAACAGTCATGTTTGATTTGATGGTGAATAATCAAGATCACTATAGTATTAACTTAAGCCTCGACTCGTTAACGAGTCGTGCATTTAGCCGTTGGTTAAAAATCACCTTGATGGAACATCGTCATTTAGCTTCCCGTCTTACTTTTGAGGTGTCAGAAGATATTGTGGTGAAACATCAGCATAAATTGGTAGAAAATTTGAATATGCTTCGCAAAATAGGAGCTAAGCTGTGTGTTGACCATGTCGGATTGCAAGTTGTGGGTACTCACTATATTCAAGAGTGCCACTTTGACTTAGTAAAACTACACCGTTCGATTATTCACCAAATCCACCTAAAACCTGAAAACCAGTTATTTATTCGTAGCCTAATTGGCGGCTTATATCGTGCTGAAGTGCAGGTATTTGCTGAAGGTGTGACTCAATTTGAAGAATGGCAAACATTGAAAATTTTAGGTGTGAGTGCCGCTCAAGGGGATTTTTTTAATTAACAGCGACCCCAACCCTGTGTCGCACATTGATACCTTCCAATCCAAAGTGGTATGTAATTTGTATTGCTTTATATTTCGCCAAATTAACATCTTATTCACCATTAACAATTGCGCTACATTTGGGGTGTGGTGAGATTGTAAAACTTGAGTATCAAGGCATAACAATCTATCTTAAATGTATACAATATTTTTAAGATTATTTTTCTATAAAATTAAGTGATTAGCAGTTAAAATGTCGTACGGTATTTTTTTGACTTATTTTCCTGCTCAGAACGTTCTTTATGTTACATAGTTGTTGGTTTTGAACTGGTATTTTTGAGTGAAGTGAATCGTTGCTGTGAAGTTGCATGGTCTTTGCCGCTATGTGTTATTTTCCTGATTATCTGGGCACAGGGTTTTGAATGAATAATGGTTTTTTAAGTAAATTGACCTTTTGGCGCCAAACTCAAGTTTCTGCAAAACTTGGGGTGTATATCAGTGCAACTCACATTAGTGTTTTCCAGGCCGATTTATCAGGTACTCAACAGCAAGAACTTGATTCTACTAATCAAAAAAACGCTAACCTCAGTTTATCTGACAACATACAGCAATTTGCCTTTAACGGTGAGAATTGGGCAGAGGTGCTGGCTGAGATTAAAGCGAGCTTTGGTGCGGCGAAATTACACATTGTATTGGCTGAATCATTTTATCAATTGATTGTGGCTGATAAACCCAATGTAGAGGCGAATGAATTAAACCAAGCATTATTATGGGCGGTAAAAGATTTAGTGACCGAACAGGTGACGAACATTCAATTAGATTATTTTGAATCATCGCTCACGACAACAGGAAAAATAAACGTTGTGGTCGCCAATAAAATGCAACTTTCTACCTTGGCACAATCCTGTGAGCAGCATGGCTTTGTAATTGAGGATATCACCATTGAAGAGTTAGTTATGCCGCGTTTATTTGACGATCAAGCACCGCACATGGTGGTGAGTCATGTACCAGAGCAAGAACTGTTACTAACGGTCGTCAAACAAGGTGAGCTGTTGATGCAGCGTCGAGTTCGTGGATTTACCCAAATAGATAAAGCCAGTGCCGCCGATTTGCAGTATGGACTCGCTGACAATCTGAGCTTAGAAATTCAGCGTTCAATGGATTATTTTGAAAGTCAGCTGCGTCAAGCTCCGGTTGCTTCAATTGATTTATTGATTGATGGAGAGTGCCAAGCGTTAGTGCCATTGGTATCGCAGAACTTTAATCAACCAGTCAGCGCAATTGAACATACGTCTGTGGCAAGTCAATTGGCTTATTTGGCCGCGGTGGAATTAACCGGAGGTGATGCATGATAAAAACCACGGTTAATCTTTACAGTGCAGATTTATTGCCTGCTAAATTAAGATTGTCTTTCCAGCGCATGATGATGGCAGTTGGCGGGCTTATCGTATTTAGTATGTTGATTTGGGCAATTGGCTATTGGTCTGTTACAGGTCTGAATGCAGAAGTGTCGAGCGTTTCTGCTGCTAAATCTTCACTTGATACTCAAAAAAATGCACTTGAATTAGAGATATCAACTCGTGCACCAGATCCAGAACTTGTTGCGAGTGTTGAATTGGCTCAACAGCGTTTAGATTTAAAACGTTTATTATCGGGTGAGCTCAAGCAACGTGAGAATTTAATCAGTCAAGGCTATTCAAATTTACTGACCGATCTTGCTAGCGTATCAGATGGTTCGGTGTGGCTCAGCCAAATTAACATTAACCAACAACACTTTGAGTTCGAAGGTTATGGGGCGCAGCCACAAAGTATTCCGTTATGGGTCGAGAAGTTAAAGCACACCGAAACATTGAAAGGGTATGCATTTTCAACCATGACGATGGATAGAGGCGAGTCAAAACCTATTGCTTTTAAGTTATCTAGCACGCCAGACGTGGAGGTAAAAAAATGAAGCAATTATGGCAGCAATTAGACACTAAATTTAATGAGCTGAGTCAGCGTGAGCGGGTCTTAATTTGCATTGCAACTCTAGTTGTTATCGCGATGGTCGTTTACCTTCCTGTTGAAAGTATCTTTAAAGAAAGACAAAAGCTTAATCGACAGTTAAGCCAATTGAATACCGATATATCCGTTTCTGAGCAGCAAATCGCTTTGTATCAGCAACGATTAGCAATGGATCCCAACACAGATTATCGCAACCGATTAACCTTGATTGAAGAGCAAACGGCTGTTGCTGATGCAGAGCTTGATAAACAAATGGTATCTATGGTGCCTGCTAGCTATATGCCAACCGTGCTCACTAACTTGCTTGCCAATGTTCAAGGCGTGAAGCTGTTATCTTTTGGATCGATAGCGCCAACACCGTTATTGCAAGTGGGCGAAGAAGACAAAATGAACTTATACAGTCATGGCATTCATTTGACGTTGGAAGGGAGCTTCTTTTCCATTTTGGCATTTATTGAGTCAATAGAATCCATGCCAGATAAATTGTATTGGAAACGTCTCAATTACCATGTTGATACTCACCCCAATGCCACTGTCGAACTCGAGCTATATACCTTGAGTATTAATAAGGAGTTTATCAGTGTCGCAGAATAAATTAATTTTATTAGTGCTGGGCTTGTGTGTTTTTAGCGGGTTTGCTTCAGCCAAGTCATTAAGAGATCCGACATTACCAGGACAAGGTTATGTGACGGCCTCAAGTGGTGGGGAGCGAGTTGAATCATTGGTACTCAATAGCATTGTAAAAAGTGCTAGCCCTCACGCTGTAATCAATAATCAAATTTTTTCTGTTGGTGAGCGTGTTGATGGCGCCAGAATTGAATATATCGGCAAGAGTTACGTTAATTTGTCTGACGGACGAAAGCTTAAGCTATTTCAGTCGATAACAGAGCGATAGGACAAGAACAACAATGAAATTTATTAAATACGCAACCCCTCTGCTATCTCTTTGTTTGCTAGGTTGTCAAACAACAGACAGACCTGATCCAACGACGTCTAAAACGGAGTTGAGTCAATCACTCGCTGAAGCGCAAACGGCGCAAAATATTGTGCCGCCTCCTGCGCAAATGCCTGAGGAAATTCAACGTGAACTCAATGGTTCCAGTTTACTTGGTGGGGCGACATCTTTACCTAAAGAGCGTCGATTTGATGTGTCTGCTAATGATGTAGATGCAAAAGTTTTCTTCCCAAGCCTTGTTCAAGGAACGCCACTAAGTGTTGCTGTTCACCCTGAAGTTAGCGGGACTATATCCATTTCATTAAACGGCGTAACCTTGTCGGAAGTGATTAAAGTTGTTGAAGATATTTACGGATACGAAGTGAGCCGTGAAGGTCGTATTTTGCGTATTTTCCCTGCTGGAATGCGCACAGAAACTTATCCGCTAAATTATCTTTATATGGAACGAGAAGGGCTATCGTTAACCTCGGTGAGTTCTGGCCGTATTTCAGATAATAATGACAATTCAAACTCCAACTCGAATTCGAATTCGAACTCCAACAGTAGCTCATCAAGTAGCAACTCGAGTAATAATAACAACTCCAACAATAATAACGATAGTAACGACAACACTAACGGCACCTTTATTCGCTCGAAAACGAAATCTAATTTCTGGGGTGAATTAGAGAAAACCTTAGTATCAATTATCGGTAATACAGGTGGCGGGCGCCAAGTTGTGATAACGCCACAAGCAGGCTTAGTGACTGTAAGAGCGTATCCTGATGAATTACGTCAAGTCAGTACATTCCTGAAAAAAGCGGAAACGCACTTACAACGCCAAGTGATCCTAGAAGCTAAGATATTAGAAGTAACATTATCGGACGGTTACCAACAGGGTATTCAGTGGGATAACGTATTAGGACACGCAGGCAGTACCGATATTAACTTTGGGACTTCACCAGGTAGTGGCTTAAGCGACCAAATCACTAATGTCATTGGTGGTGTGACGTCAATTAGCCTTACAGGAACAGACTTTAGCACCATGATCAGCTTACTTGATACCCAAGGCGATGTAGATGTGCTGTCCAGTCCTAGAGTCACCGCTTCAAACAACCAAAAAGCCGTAATTAAGGTTGGTAATGATGAATACTTCGTAACTGATGTCTCGTCAACGACAGTGGCAGGTACAACACCTGTAACGACTCCTCAAGTTGAACTCACCCCTTTCTTTTCAGGTATCGCGTTAGATGTGACACCACAAATCGATGCAGACGGTAATGTGTTATTACATGTTCATCCATCCGTTATTGATGTCTCAGAGCAAGTTAAAGAAATTAAAGTTAGCGGTTCAAGTTTAGAGTTACCACTGGCTCAAAGTGAAATTCGTGAGTCAGACACTGTGATTAAAGCCTCTTCAGGGGATGTCGTTGTGATTGGTGGCTTAATGAAAAGTGAGAACATCGAAGCGTTGTCTAAAGTGCCTTTATTAGGTGATATTCCATTTATTGGAGAAGCTTTTACTAATCGCAGTAAATCAACAAAGAAAACAGAACTTATTATCATGCTAAAACCTACCGTAGTAGGAGCTGATACTTGGAGTAATGAATTACAACGCTCTAAAGATTTACTTGATCGTTGGTATCCTGAGCAGGAGTAACGGCTAAATGCCGTTGAAAATGCTATGTATCAACAACACTTTGGCTTAACTCAGTTACCTTTTACGTTAACACCGAATACGCAATTCTTTTTGGGTTAACGCCGCATGTTGAAGCATTACAAGTGCTGCAAACTGCGATTGAGAATGGTGAAGGCTTTATTAAAGTCACAGGGGAAGTTGGCACGGGTAAAACATTGATTTGCAGAAAGCTGCTCAATGATTTACCGGAACAATACCATTGCGCATATGTGCCAAACCCTTATTTAAGCCCAGAAGAGCTTCGTTGGGCATTAGCGACAGAGTTGGGGCTTTCATTAGATGAGAACTTAAACCAGCAACAGCTAACGAGTTTAATTCAAAGCAGGTTACTTGAGCTTAATCAACAAGGTTTACAGGTCGTTTTAGTATTGGATGAAGCCCAAGCTTTGCCGAATGAAAGTTTGGAAACTTTAAGGCTATTTACCAACCTAGAAACAGAAAGCACCAAGTTAATTCAAGTGGTGTTGTTTGGCCAACCTGAATTAGATGAACGACTTGAAGATAACAAGCTAAGGCAACTAAAACAAAGAATAACCTTTAGTTATAAATTAAGACCACTAGCGTGGGATGAAATCCAAGCCTATATCGACTACAGGTTGTCCGTTGCTGGTTATCAAGGTCATTCATTGTTTAATGACAAAGATGTAAAACTTATTGCCGCTGCAGCACGAGGGGTTCCTCGTTTGGTGAATGTGATTACTAATAAAGCGCTGTTACTTTGTTTCGCAGAGGGTGAAACTCGAGTTCATACAAAGCATTGTAAAGCGGCCATTGTGGATACAGAAGATGCTGAACCCTTGCCGCCTGCTCAGCAACAAGAACGATGGATTTTTTTATTACTACTTTTATGCGCTTCACTGGCGATGCTATATGTCGCTGATGTTGATTGGGTATCGATGTTAAGAGAGTCAATATGAGCGTCATTAATAAAGTATTAAAAGATTTGGATAAGCGTCAGCAACAACATTCTGATGAGAGTCCACAAGGCGCTGAGGCCAACGGATTTCAGCGACCTGAAGTACAGTTTACTAGTCAAGTTAATATGTCAAAAGGGACGACTACTGATAGTGCAAGCTCTTCTAACAAAAGCTTGCTGATGTCTGTACTGATGTTAGTCGCGGTAGCTTTGTTAGGCATAATGCTGTATCGACAGGGAATGCAGCTGCAAAAATTACAGCCATTGACACCTGAACGGGTTAACAACAATGCTTCAGTAGTGGTTAACCCTAATGAGAATTTAGCTGATGATCAGCCTATGGTTACGGCAGTTAAAAGCAGTGATGAATCTATCTCGCTGAGTCAGTCAACGATAGCGGATGCGTCATTTTCATCTAATGAACTTACTGATGACATGAAACAAGATGACGACAAGATTGCCGAAGAGGAAAGTGTCGTCGATAGGGATGTAAAACTAAAAAAGACTGACATCGAGGCGGTGGAAATTGCGAGAAATGAAAGCAAGCAAGATATTGATAGGGCTGTAAAAGTAAATAAGGTTGAGCAAACTCAAACCAATGATTCAGGTTCAGTACAAGTCAGGTTTAGCCAAAACACTCGCAGTTCGGCCATTGTCGCTGATAACCAAAAAGAAACGGCCAATAATGCCGTTACAATCAATGAATCAAAGCCAACGAGTACAACGGCAAGAAATAGCGTTAGCGCGGCAGCGAATAAGGGCAGCATGGCTGTTACTGAGGTTGTGTTATCAAATGCAGAGCTTGCACAAAAGAAATTTGATATTGCAGAGGTTGCAGAGCAGCAGCAAAAAGTAGATAGAGCCATTAAATACTATTACGAAGCATTGATGTTAGAGCCATCAATGCATCAAGCAAGAAAGCAGTTAGCATCTTTGTATTACGCGCTTAATAATTTGGGGCGAGCTGAGCAGATTTTAGCACAAGGCGTGGTTCAATTTCCTGAGGAAGTGGAACTCGCTATTTTAAAAGCCAAAGTTGAGAATGCATCATTTAGTCCTGATAAAGCATTAATCACCTTATCAGGAGTGAGTGATAACAGCGACTGGGCAAGGGATAAATGGATTTTACAAAGTGATATTGCCCAGAAAAATGGCCAATTTGAATTGGCAGAGTCGGCATATCGCTCATTAGTCGGACTGGAGCCTTCACAAGCGCGTTGGTGGATGGGATTAGCATATGCACTCGATTCACAACAAGCATATAAAGAGGCGGCAGAGACTTACCGTAAAGCGTTATCTTATCGAGGCTTATCAACTGGTGCTATGACGTATATAGAACAACGATTAATTCAACTTGAAGGTAGCCAATGAAACCAAAATTAAAAATGCGTTTAGGCGATCTTCTCGTTCAAGAACACATTATTACTGATGACCAATTAACCCAAGCTTTATCTGAGCAACGAAACTCAGGTAAGAAATTGGGACGTACATTAATTGATTTACACTGTATTACAGAAGATCAATTGCTCAAGTTTTTATCTCAGCAATTAAACCTGCCGTATTTAGACATAAGTCGTTTATCGATTCCTTCTGAAGTCGTCAATCTTATTCCTGAAGTGCAGGCTAGACGTTATCGTGCGCTTGTGGTTAAGGCCACTGAAGATACGGTCACATTGGCCATGAGTGATCCTGCAGACTTACAGGCCATCGATAATTTAGAAGTGTTCGTAGCACCAAAGAAAATTACTATTGCGGTGACGCCTGAGCAACAATTACTGGATGCTTTCGATAACTTATATCGTCGAACAGGTGAAATTGCCAAAATTGCAGGTGAGCTTGAAGAAGAATATGCCGCTGATGACATGTTTGATTTGGCGAGCATCACTGACAGCGACAGCGATAACGAAACCACCGTGGTTAAGTTATTGCAGTCAATTTTTGAAGATGCAGTACAAATGCGTGCTTCGGATATTCATATTGAGCCAGGAGAAAAAGTATTACGGATACGTCAACGTATTGATGGCCAGCTGCATGAAAATACATTAGATGAAGTTAATATTGCTTCCGCACTGGTGCTGCGTTTGAAGTTAATGGCTGGTTTAGATATTTCAGAAAAAAGAATGCCACAAGATGGCCGTTTTCATATTGAAATCAAAGGTCATAAGATTGATATTCGTATGTCTACCATGCCAATTTATCATGGTGAATCTGTGGTGATGCGTTTGCTAGATCAATCAGCCGGCCTACTGACGTTAAATGAAACGGGTATGCCTGATCATATTTTGCAACGGATCAGAAAACAGATTAGACGTCCTCACGGCATGCTCTTGGTAACAGGGCCAACAGGTAGCGGTAAAACCACAACCTTATATGGCATTTTAAGTGAGCTAAATACGCCTGATACTAAAATTATTACTGTTGAAGATCCGGTCGAGTATCAGTTACCTCGCATTAACCAAGTACAAGTTAACCATAAAATTGGTTTGAATTTCTCTAACGTATTAAGAACAACGCTGCGTCAAGATCCCGATATCATCATGGTCGGTGAGATGCGTGACCAAGAAACGGTAGAAATTGGGTTAAGGGGAGCATTAACCGGTCACTTTGTATTATCAACCTTGCATACCAATGATGCGATTACCAGTGCATTACGTTTACTGGATATGGGGGCGGCAAGCTATTTGGTTGCGAGTGCATTAAGAGTGATTATTGCCCAGCGACTCGTTAGGCGTGTATGTTCAAATTGTATGACGGATCATCAACCTACAAGCTCAGAATTAGCCTGGATAAACACGATTGCTAAAAAAGATTTTAGTGCTGCGAGTTATAAAATAGGGACAGGTTGTCAAAGCTGTAACGGTTCGGGTTATCGTGGTCGTATTGGTATTTTTGAAATTCTTGAACTTGATGACGATATGGTCGATGCCATGCGTACAGGAAACCCGCAAGACTTTGCTCGTGCTGCGCAAAAAGTCCGACCTTTGTGCCATTAGCTGACTCGGCCTTTGAGTACCTTTATAACGGCATGACAACCATCGAGGAAGTTGCCAAATTGGTAGAAGATGTCAGTGAAATACCAGGCGCAGAAACCATGCCTGCAGATATGGGTATGGGGAGCTAAGTATGCCAACTTACCGGTATCGAGGTCGGAACAATCAAGGCGCAGCCGTAGAAGCCTTTATTGAATCAGCAAATGAAAGTAGTGCTGCTGATGCTTTGATGTCTCGAGGCATCATTCCCCTTGAGCTGCGTGAAGTTAAACAATCTCAGCCATTTAAAATGGGTAGCCTTTTTGCAAGCAAAGTCTCGCTTGAAGAGTTGCAAATTTTTACCAGACAGATGTATTCATTGACTCGATCTGGCATTCCAATTCTGCGGGCGATAGCAGGGTTAGCTGAAACCACGCATTCTCAGCGAATGAAAGATGCTTTAAATGATATCTCAGAGCAATTAACGTCTGGTAGGCCCCTTTCTGCGGCAATGAACCAACACCAAGATGTGTTCGATTCATTGTTTATCTCGATGGTTCATGTTGGTGAAAATACCGGTAAGCTGGAAGATGCATTTATTCAATTATCTAGCTATATAGAACGTGAACAAGAGACTCGACGTCGAATAAAATCGGCAATGCGTTATCCTATTTTTGTATTAATTGCGATTACCATCGCCATGGTGATCCTCAATATCATGGTCATCCCCAAGTTTGCAGATATGTTTTCACGGTTTGGCGCTGACTTACCTTGGGCAACAAAAATTTTAATCACCACTTCAAATGTATTCGTAAATTATTGGCATGTCATGTTAGTTGCTGTGGTTGGTGCAATTATTGGGATTAGATATTGGCATCATACAGAAAAAGGTGAGCGACAATGGGACCAATGGAAACTGCATATCCCAGCTGTAGGCTCAATTATTGAACGTTCAACGCTTTCTCGGTATTGCCGAAGTTTTTCGATGATGTTGGGAGCAGGTGTGCCTATGACTCAAGCGTTAAGCTTGGTCGCCGATGCTGTTGATAATAGCTATATGCACGACCGAATTGTAGCAATGCGTCGAGGTATTGAATCAGGTGAATCAATGCTGCGGGTATCTAATCAAAGTGGACTGTTTACTCCGTTAGTATTGCAAATGGTGGCTGTAGGTGAGGAAACTGGGCAAATCGATCAGCTGTTGAATGACGCCGCAGATTTTTACGAAGGGGAAGTTGATTACGACTTAAAAAACTTAACAGCAAAGTTAGAACCTATTTTAATCGGGTTTGTAGCATGTATCGTATTGATCCTAGCACTAGGTATTTACTTACCTATGTGGGATATGCTGAACGTTGTTAAGGGTTGATTGCAAAATGCAAAAACAACAGAAGTCAGAAAGCGATCTCCTAAGAACCTACGGACGTATTATTACGTTAACCTTAGTCTTGGTTATTATGGCCGTTATCGCCAGTAAGCACTTTTCGAGTGTTGAAAGTATTGGAACAAAGGGGCTGCAGCTTGAGCATAGCCGCCTGTTATATGTGTTGGCTATGGTGAAAAGTCAATGGCTAAGCCAGGGCAGGCCCAGCGCACTTAAACTAAGTTGGGAAGATACAGGTGTTGGTTCAGCAAATCGACAGCCTAATGAGGTTAAGGTTCAGCCTCAAAATAACATTATTCAGATGTCGCCTCAGGGGTGGCCGCTATTAAACTCGAGTGATGAAGCAGGCTGTAGAGCATTATGGCAACAGTTAATGGCAAGTGATTTGCATGACATTAAAGCTGATGTTTTTTTCAAAAAGAGCCAGAAATTTGTCGCTTTACCACAGAGCAAAGTGGCAGCATCAGCTATCAAGCAAGCTCTGGGCGAGTGATTTTTTTAGAAGGCAGTGATTAAAATTTAACTATTACAACTGTTTAAATGTAGAAATGATGCTAAAATTTGTTTACATATAAGCTTTAGCTAGGTAACAATAGTCTTACTGCTGAGATGTTTATTCAATGTTTGTAAGGCGTAAAATAGGTATTTTAGATATGAAATTAAGACAGCAAGGCTTTTCATTAATCGAGCTGGTTATTGTTATTGTTATTCTCGGGTTATTAGCCGCAACAGCAATACCACGTTTTTTAAATGTTACTGAAGATGCGCAAAATGCCAGTATTGATGGTGTTGCTGGTGGACTCGCAACAGCAGTTGGTTTTGTACGTGCTCAGTGGGAAGTTGATGGTCGCCGAAATACGTCCGTTATTTTAGACGGCACAGTGGTGTCATTAGACACGCGATTTGGTTTCCCTACAGGAACAAGTAATACAGATGTCACCGCTATGACAGATGCTACGTGCCAAGAAGTGTTTAATAACGTTTTACAAAGTGCGCCTCGTAACGTGATTTATAATGAAGATGCTCGTGAGCAACGCTACACGGTCAGAGTGCAAAATGGGGTGGGCGGTTCAGCCACGTCTATTGATGGCACAACCGTCACTGGAATTGACCTGTGTGTTTACCACCAAGTAGCGTCTTTAACATTAAATCAAAATTCCGGCGTCCCTTCACCTGCTCCTGACTTGTCTACTGCAGGTGCAAAAGGGGTGACATATAACCCTGGTACTGGGCAAGTGCTTAGTTTCAGCAATGACTAGATTTTATTAATTGTTTGTCAATGAAGGTTTTCAACATTGCCAAACTAAGAGTAACAATTAAAGTCGCAATATAGCGGCTCGAAAAACAACCACAAAATATGGAATGTTGAGTGGGCATTTTACAAATGAACAGATGTACAAAATTCACATATTTGATTTAAATAAAGGGTCTACATTATGCAAAAGCAACAAGGTTTTACATTAATTGAGTTAGTTGTCGTTATCATCATCTTGGGTATTTTAGCGGTAACTGCAGCACCTAAATTTATTAACCTTCAAGGTGATGCTCGTGTATCTGCGTTAGCGGGTATGAAAGCTGCTATTCAAGGAGCCAACACTTTAGTTTACTCAAAAGCAGCTTTAGCTGGTGAAGAGAAAAAGCATACAATGATACTACTCCGCCAGCTGTTGATATCGGAACTGGTACTGATGCTGTGACTCAGTATGGTTACCTACAAAGCTTTTTAGATGAAATTGAAAATGCAACTGATGTGACATTCAATATTGGCACTAGTGCAACAGATCCTACTGTAGTGACTGATAATGGTGGAGATTGGACTATTTTCCCAGGTACTGCTGCTGCGACAGTTACTATTTGGCAAGTTGGTGCTCCAGCAACGTGTACTTTAACGTACACACAAGCAACAAGCACTACAGCTTTACCTTCATTTGTAGCCGTTACAGATCCTGATAACTGTTAATCGCTATCAGAAATTTAAGCCCGCATTATTGCGGGCTTTTTTGTGTCTAAATATCAGGTTTTAAAATACTTTTGTGCTGTCGGTAACACACTATAAATCAACGGAATGATAACATTACCTTGATAAAAGAATATGCTCATGAACATTAATTATAGTGTCAACAAGAGCTGTCGTTGTTCTACTTTTTAGTGAAGGTTTTCAAATGCAAAAGCAACAAGGTTTTACACTTATTGAGTTAGTCGTGGTGATCATTATTTTAGGGATCTTGGCTGTGACCGCGGCACCTAAATTTATCAATTTACAAGGTGATGCTCGAGTTTCCACATTGCAAGGTGCGAAAGCTGCTATTCAAAGTGCTAATAGTTTAGTTTATTCAAAAGCGGCTTTAGCTGGTGAAGAAAAGAAAGATCCTGGCTCTGTTGATATTGGCGCAAGCAGTAATTTGGTGACAGTTTTTGGCTATGCTGAAGGTGATGCCGATGAACTTATTAAAGCGGTTGATATGTCTACTGAGGACTGGGATATTACAGGAACAGGCGGTACGGTGAAAATTCAGCAAAAAGATGCACCAACTAATTGTTATATTGAATATACCGAAGCGCAAACATCAGGAAGTACTCCAACTTTCTCAAGTGGTATTTCTGACGGTAATGGTGGTTTTTTACCTATGCCTACAGCGTCTGACTGCTAACATTCGTTTGTAAATAAAAGGTCTGCATGCAGGCCTTTTTTATTGTCTGAAATATTCTCCTCTATGTCGTGTTGTTACCTTTGAAACATCATTGCTAAAAAGTATTTTTAATAAAGGATATCAAGACGTTTATGTTATATTTTGCCATACTGTGTATATGAAAATGTAATAAAAGGCGTTAACCGTTCGGATGCAGGACAATCAGAGTAAACGATACGCTTCAGGCTTTTCACTTATTGAGCTAGTCACTACGATTTTAATTGTAGGGATTCTTGCTGTGTTCGTCATACCCAAATTGATACCTGAATCGAGCTACAGTGCCTACACTTTGAGAAATGAATTTATAAGTGAACTGAGGCAGGTTCAAATTAAAGCGCTTAATAACAGTGATCAGTGTTATCGCATCACTGTCGATTCGGACGGATATCAATTAACAACCTATAGTCATAACATTAATGCGCCATTTGCGGGGTGTGTCCCAGCCCTGCTGTTACGAACCGATCTAAAGCAAACCTTTAATGGTGGTGCGTATATTGAGCTTGCGAGTAATTCCAGTACCAGCTTTAGCATGGATTTCGATAATTTAGGCCGCTCAACATTGGCTTGTACTGGCAGTTGCTTTGTCGTTGTTGCTGATGAAAGCCTCACTATAGCCATGGAATCCGAGGGATATATTCATGGTTTATAAATGTCGAGACGGAGGGTTTACGTTAATTGAGCTTGTTATTGGCATGTTGGTGCTTAGTATTGCCATCGTGATGTTGACGTCGATGTTATTGCCACAGGCTGATCGGGCTGTTGATACATTATCACGGGTTCGCTCTGCTGAACTTGCTCATTCAGTGATGAATGAAATCTGGGGTAAACGTTTTGATGAAAACACGAACTCTAATGGCGGTATTCCAGCGTGTAATTCCCCTTTAGGTGTCAGTTGCTCTTCTACACTTGGACCTAATGGCGAAAATCGCAATGACTTTAATGATGTCGACGATTATCACGGACTCAACATTAACAGCACCATGCTTGATTCTAGCCAGACCTATGCAGATGTTTATATTGGCTATCAGATGTCAGTCAATGTGGAATACATAAATGGTCAAGCCCAAAAGCTGATTACCATTGATGTCACGACACCTTCAAGCGAAGTTATTACTTACCAAGTGGTAAGGAGTAATTATTAATGAAGCAAAATGGCAAGCGTTATTCGAAGATGAAGCAAGCGGGTTTTACCCTAGTTGAAATGGTCACCGTTATTATCATTTTGGGGATTTTAGTTGTTGGGGTCAGTAGTTTCGTCATATTCGGAACACGTATTTTTGTTGAGTCGAGCTCAATTGACCAAGTCTTGGGGCAAAGCCGATTTGCTATGGAAAGAATGACGAGGGATATACGCAATTCAGTCCCCAACAGTGTCAGAATTAGGACGGCCAACTTAGGTATTTTTCAGTGTATTGAGTTGCTTCCGATTGAGGCAAGCAGTAGCTATTTAGATTTGCCTATTTATCCAGATACATCATCAACGACAGGCACCATTGTTGATAATAATATTAATGTCGCGTCAGGCGTGTTTGCGATTGTTTATCCTCTAGCGAATGAAAGTATTGGCGGCGTTAACGATATCTATCAAGCGAGCCGAAATAAACGTTTTGAAGTGCAATCGAGTAGTTCTGCAGCAGACAAAATCACACTAACGTTTGCAAGTTCGGTTCAATTTGCTGAAGAGTCGCCTATTAAACGAATCTATTTTGCTAATGAGCCTGTGAGCTATTGTTTTGAAAGCGCAATTAACTCTTCGGTTGTCAACCTATATCGTTATGCCAATTATGGTTATTTCATTAGCCAACCAGTGCCATCAAGTATGGGAACTGGGGTATTAATGGCTGAAAATATTACCAATAATTTGTTAGTTGAACCGGCGATTAAAGTCACTGAGCAGAATTTAATGACGAATGCGATAGTCCACCTTGAACCACGCTTTAGTGTGAATGGGGAAACATTTAAATATCAGCATCAAGTGCAGGTGACCAATGTCCCATAACTATCGACTTAATCGAAAACCACAGCAATATGTAAACCTTGGTGCTAGCAAGCAAAAAGGCAGTGCATTAGTTATTGCTGTTTTTGTCATTATTGTGATGTTTTTATTAGCAGGTACCTTGATTCGGATGCTTGAGGATGGAGACGCATCAGTGAACGTTGAAGTCTGGGGGCAAGGGCTTTGTTTAGTGCCAATAGTGCAGCAGATGCAGAGCTAGCAAAGTTATTTCCGCTCTCTGGCGCTGTTGGTGTATGTAGCGCTAATTCAACTTGGACACCGCCTAACTCTGTGGGATTTCATGGTTGCAGTGTCACGGTAACTTGCACACCTATTAGTGTTGATGGAGTAACGCAATATCAAATTATCAGTAATGCAGTATGCGAGACTGGCGATTGCGCTGGTAATGCAGCAACGACAAATTGTTTAAGAGTGAATCGCCAAGTGGAGGTAGAAGCTCGTGGTAATTAATCGATTGAAGTTGTATTCATTTGTAATGCTTGCAGTGCTGTCTTTTCAAGTAAGTGCTTTTGAGGGCATAGATTATGCCCGCTACTTCCCAAATGTCGTTCAAGGACATCATGGTACTGCGGCGAGTTGTGAAAATATCAATCAGCAGTTAGTTATTTACGATGCTCAAATTAATGGAACAAATGGCGTCGCACTCGATTATTGCACAAGTAATTCAAGTAATGAGATTGGAAATCAAACCTGTGATGATGGTGCATCGGGGTATAAAAAGTGCGAAATATCAGGTACTGATATTGATGGTCTTGATTTGAATGCTGCTGGAAATGAGTTTTTGTTTAGCTCAGGTAATACTGGGATCTCATGGGGGCAGTGTTCTAACAATGATCTACTGGGACCTGGAATAACCGAATTTGGGAATGTGATTATTGATAAAAATAATTGCGAATTAACATTCGGTGCTGCGCCAAGTGAACCCTATCGAATCAAGAGCTTAATCTTGGATAAGAAGACCACCATTAACCTTCCAGAAGGTGACTATTGGGTTGAGTCATTTACTATTAATGGTGGCACTCCAGTAATAAATACAACGGGCAATGTCAGATTATTTGTTAATCACAGTACTTCAATTAATGGTGCGTTGACCGTTAATCAAGGTACTGATTCTACATTTACACTGATTGCCTATAACAATATTAATTTTAACAGTTCTGATTCTGAGATTAACGGTTACATATATAGTGACGGTAATATTACCATTAACCGCACCAACACCTTTAATGGCCGTATCACCTCAAGAAAATTAGTGATTAATGATGATACAACCATTAACGACGGATTTCCTGAACCTACTCCTTTCCATATTCAATATGGTAAATCTACCTCTGGTAGCGTGACTTTTGATACGGCTTTTCCTGATGGTGTTACGCCTCTTGTTTTTTTAATGCCGACTATCGAGCAAACGAATACTAATAGTGATGGCCCAGCTTCTGTATTTTTAGATGGCACACCGACGACAACTGGTTTTAGTTGGTCTCAACAGGAATCTCCGTCACCCGCAAGTCGTTATGTTGAATCTGAAGATATGACAGAAATTCACTGGGTTGCGGTGAATGCGGGAACCCATGATTTATCCAATGGTACTCAGCTTATCGCAGGAACAGTAGAGCTTGATACCGCTCTGATTGGCTCCAATAGTCAATACGTTAATGTGGCGTTACCAAGCACACAGAATGTTGTGCTGAATCAATTGCAAACTCAGGTAAATGATTGTTGGTTAACGAGCTTGTCGCAATTTAACAATACAGGGATCCGTTTAGCGATGGATACTTCTGAAGTCAGGAGTAATAACAGTCGGTGCCAGCCAGATAATTTAAATAATAATCAGATTCAGGCTGAAACGGTTGCTTATTTGAGCTTGCAATCAGGCAGTGGCTCAATTGTATTAAACAGTGAAAACCTCAATTATCATTTCGGTCAAGCGCAGACTTTTACCGCAGGTAGTGTTCAAGACCTAAGCTACCAATGCGGCTTTACGACTGCGCTTGAAGGGTTTACTAATCCCCCCATTTTTGTCGCAGGAAAAAATAGCCGCCGTGGTGGTGACGGTGGTTGGTTAAGGCGTTGCCAATTGACAAATTCACTGGTGAGTATGGTGGTTGATGAAGATACCTACCGGGATACTGATCGTCGCCATATATGGGAAAATTATAGTTTTATCGCCTTAGAAAAAGAAGAACAGGTGTTAACGTGTTTTAATGATGACTTTCAGCGCAGTGATGTGGGTGATGATTGGGTCGTTTCTGAAAGTCGCGGTGGGTTTATTCCTACTATTGTGAATAACCGACTTCGGATAACCGAAGCTGCTGGAAATCAGGCTACGTCTTCGACATATCAGCGACTTTTCCCTGCTGCAGGAAACTTAGTGACCATTGAGTTTGATCATTATGCCTATGGTGGCAGTGGTGCTGATGGTATTGCTTTTGTGTTATCTGATGCTTCAATTACTCCTCAGCCTGGTTCATACGGTGGTCCATTAGGCTATGGTGCTCGTTCGAATGTCGACGGTTTTGCGGGCGGTTGGTTAGGTTTTGGTATTGATGAGTATGGTAACTTTTCTACCGAAGGAGGCCCTGGTGGACCTGGTAGAAGACAGCAGTCTGTAGCAGTTCGTGGCTCTGGTTCGGGGACTAGTGGTTACGATTATCTACGTGGTACCTGTAATAATGGGCAAGATAACCCTAGTGGAGGTTGTTTATCGCCTACGGTTGATAATAATGAAAATGCAAATCATCGTTACCGTATAACCGTTGATTCTCAGGTCGCCGGCCAATCAATGGTCAGTGTTGAGCGTGACACTGGCAATGGCTACGAAATGCTCATTTCTCCTTTTGATGCTGCATTAGAACCTAATCAGTCAGCTGTCCCTACTGATTTTTTACTTTCATTAACAGGTTCTACTGGCGGGGCAACTAATAACCATGAAATTGATAATGTTGAAATTTGTGCGCTTGATTCCAACCCAATAGGGGTTGTCATTGACCATTTTGAATTTACTCATACTGGTGCAGCCTTAACCTGTAATGCAGAGCCCATGACATTAAAAGCTTGTGCGAATGCAGACTGTACTCAAACAGTTCCGGATTTTGTTACTGCAACATTGAGTCCTGCAACAATAGCTACTGGTGGCGGTTGGATTGGCGGTAACGTCGTTAGCTTTAGTGGTGGAAGTACCAATTTAGAGTTAAGAAATAATACCGCAGGTTCAGTGACTGTGGATGTAACAGGTTCAACCCCAGGAGCCAAACCATTCAGTACCACTTTATGTAGTATTGCAGGTAATACTCCTACGGCTGCACAATGTACGTTTAATTTTGCAGATAGTGGCTTTATTTTTGATGTGCCGGATAAATTAGCGAATAAACCCACTGGGATGATAAATATCTCCGCAGTAGAGAAAGATAGCGAAACGCTGGAATGTGTTCCTCAATTTGCCGATGTTACCAAGAGCGTGGGATTCTGGAGTGATTATATCGAGCCTAGTACCGTTATCTCAGGCCAAAATGTCTCTGTGACAGGGTCTGGTACTGCAACGAGTATCGGTACAAGTGTTGGCACACGAACGCCAATTAATTTGGATTTTGACAGCAATGGTGTTGCAGAAATTGACGTGAATTACCCTGATGCGGGCGCTATCCAACTTAACGCACAATACGACGGAACAGGTGATGAGGATGGCCTTGTTATGGTCGGGGCTGACACATTTGTCAGCTTCCCTGTCGGATTATGTGTTAGCCCAGTTGATGCTGCTGCGAGTTGTCCTGCTGGAAATCAGACTTGCGCCGTTTATAAAAAAGCGGGCGAAGAGTTTGAATTAACGATTCAAGGTATGGCGTGGGAGTCAGATGGAGATAGCGACTATTGCGATAATCTTGCAACACCAAATTATGCTCATGCAGGAATGACACTCGCAAGTTCCCTTGTGGCACCATCTCCAGGTATCGAAGGTGAAATTGGCTTAAGCAGTTATGATCACCTTGCTGCAGCAAATAACAGCAACACGATTACTCAATCAATCAGTGAAGTGGGTGTATTTGAGTTTACCGTTAAGTCAGATTCAAGTTATTTAGGCTCGAGTTTTTATGATATTCCATTGGCGAGCTCAGGTAATATAGGCCGTTTTATACCCGATAGGTTTGCGATTAGTGGTGTCAGTGTATTACCAGCGTGTACTGTATTTAATTATATGGATCAGCCTTTTTCAATGGCGATGAATATTTCTGCATTTAACATTGGCTCAGATGTCACGGAAAACTATCAAGGCGACTTTGCTTTTGCCACGGCGATATTGGTCGGGGAAAACAGTGATGATGGTGATGATAAGCGAAATCGTTTAAGTGCTTTACCAGTATCTGCTAGTTCATGGAGTGCTGGAGTGGCCACAGTTGATAGTAGTTACATGGCAAGCTTATCCCGATTGGCTGCCCCTAATAAAGATGGGCCATTTGAAGACATGGATATCGGTGTGGTTATGGTCGATAACGATGGCGATAATAGCTTTGTGGCAGATCCTGACATGAATGCGGCTACTGTTGGTAGCTGTGGTAGCAATTGCGATGCTAAGCAAATCACAACCCAACGTTTTCGACATGGTCGAGTGGTGATGGATA
This sequence comes from Shewanella sp. ENK2, assembly GCF_043568515.1. Classification (NCBI taxonomy): domain Bacteria; kingdom Pseudomonadati; phylum Pseudomonadota; class Gammaproteobacteria; order Alteromonadales; family Shewanellaceae; genus Shewanella; species Shewanella sp. ENK2. The sequence continues at coordinate 2,437,008 of NZ_CP171406.1, forward strand.
ATACCTATGGTGCAGAAAATGATACCTTGCAAATGCCCACTCGTGCAGAGTATTGGGACGGCGCTGATTGGAGTGTGAATATTCTGGATAACTGCTCCACGGTGACACCTGCTTTAGCTACACAAGTCGATGATTCAGTATTAGGCTATCAATTCGAGCCTAGTTTAACATCTGGGCAAACCATTGTTAGAACTGGGCAATCTCCGATGTTCGCTGCAGGTGAATTTACCTTACTTTGGAATGCGGTTATTACTGGAACTGCTGCTGACTATCGTGGGCAAGTCACAGCACCACTTATCGTGCCTGAATGGCTACAGTGGTATTGGAACTGGGATAATGCTTCAACGACGACATTATATGATCCAAGAGCCAGTGCTTATTTTGGCCGTTATCGTGGTCACGATAGAATTATCTATTGGCGTGAAAAACGTTAATGGGCAAGTAGAAACCGAGTGGTTATGAGTCAGTATTGAGCGTGAGGTCGTTCACTATGTCAAAAAATGTTGAAAGCGCGTTTTTTTGACACTAGATAACCTTAAACATGCTGCTGTTTTTTTGCTCGAATAGTTGGTGTTTTTCTGCGCTGGTGGATTAATTTAGCATTATTGTAAAAAAACACCTAGATTAGCGATTGTTAACCTGTTCGGTCTTGTGGAAAACCAGTGGCATTGATAAAGTTACCTGATTTTTCTTTTTTCTGATGTTACAGAATACAGGCTAGATACATGTTCAAAAAGCTGCGTGGAGTTTTTTCAAACGACCTATCGATCGATTTAGGTACGGCAAATACATTAATTTACGTTCGTGACGAAGGTATCGTGTTAAACGAACCATCGGTGGTAGCCATCCGTGGCGAACGTGGCAGTAGCGGACAAAAATCAGTAGCTGCTGTGGGAACAGATGCAAAGCAAATGCTAGGTCGTACGCCTGGCAATATTCAAGCTATTCGTCCAATGAAAGACGGTGTTATCGCTGACTTTTATGTGACAGAGAAAATGCTGCAGCATTTCATTAAGCAAGTGCATAACAATAGCTTTTTCCGCCCAAGTCCACGTGTGCTTGTGTGTGTACCGGTAGGTGCAACCCAAGTTGAGCGCCGTGCGATCCGTGAATCAGCCATGGGTGCTGGTGCACGTGAAGTTTACCTAATTGAAGAACCAATGGCTGCGGCGATTGGTGCAGGCTTACCTGTTTCAGAAGCGACTGGTTCAATGGTCGTTGATATCGGTGGTGGTACAACTGAAGTTGCGATTATCTCGCTCAACGGTGTGGTGTATTCATCATCAGTGCGTATTGGTGGTGATAAATTTGATGACGCCATTATCAACTACGTTCGTCGTAATTACGGCAGCTTGATTGGTGAAGCAACCGCAGAGCGTATTAAACATACCATCGGTACTGCTTATCCAGGTGATGAAGTGCTTGAAATTGAAGTTCGTGGTCGTAACCTTGCAGAAGGTGTTCCAAGAAGCTTCACTTTGAACAGCAATGAAATTTTAGAGGCACTGCAAGAGCCTTTATCAGGTATTGTAAGTGCTGTTATGGTTGCATTAGAGCAGTCTCCGCCAGAACTGGCTTCTGATATTTCAGAGCGTGGCATGGTACTGACAGGTGGTGGTGCATTATTACGCGATTTAGATCGTTTATTAATGCAAGAAACTGGCATTCCTGTCATGGTTGCTGATGATCCATTAACGTGTGTTGCTCGAGGTGGCGGTAAAGCCCTTGAGATGATCGACATGCACGGTGGTGACTTATTCTCTGAAGAGAACTAAAGAGCGAAACAACGGCGGTGTTTATTCTGACAAGTATGTTAAGAGTGTCACCGCCTACATATTATGAAACCCATTTTTGTTCGTGGTATATCGCAACAATTTAGATTAACACTGGCAATATTTTTGTCGGTGGTGTTGCTTATCGCCAATGATCGTCTAGATCCCATTCGTCAGTCCATTTCCTCTGTTTTAAGTCCCTTACAATATTTAGCTAATGTCCCCGGTTTATTGCTGGATTGGTCAGCTGACTCCATCGCGACGCGAAATATGTTGGCGATGCAAAATAAAGAATTATTGCGTCAACAACTTATGATGTCTGAGCGATTACAACGCTTTGAACATTTACGTCAAGAAAACGAACGCCTTCGAGCGTTACTCGGCTCTCCAGTGCATATGGATGCTCGAAAAGTGGTTGCAGAAGTCATGGAGGTGGCAAGTGATCCCTTTAGGCATTATGTCGTGTTAAATCACGGTGCACGTACAGGGGTTTTTGTCGGCCAGTCTGTCGTTGATGCCCAAGGGGTTGTTGGACAGGTGATTGAAGTCAGCGAGCTGACGAGTCGGGTGTTATTAGTAACTGATCCTACTCATGGGATCCCTGTTCGAATTACTCGTAATGATGTTCGCGCCGTAGCACAAGGCACTGGGGATATTGACGAAATTGAATTACGGCATGTTGCCAAAAGTACCGATATTGTAGTTGGCGATTTACTGGTTACATCAGGACTTGGGAATCGTTTTCCAGAAGGCTATCCTGTCGCACGAGTGATGACAATTTCACGGGATGCTGGGCAAAGTTATTCGGTTGTTTCGGCTCAGCCATTAGCGGCACTTGATAGGATCCGTTATGTGTTGCTCATATGGCCTGATGATGGCACACAAGAGCAAGTTGATCCAGCTACCATGGTGAACGGGGCTGAACTTGATATTGAATCAGCGGAAGATGAGGTAAGCCAATGAGTGCGCATATCGCCAATGGCCGCTTTGTCGTGCTAGTGACCATATTTATTGGCATGATGTTTCAGATTATGCCGTTACCCAAAATCGTCGAGGCGTGGCGTCCTGATTGGTTATTGATGGTAATGATCTATTGGGCAATGGCATTGCCGCATCGCTATAGTATTTTAACGGCTTGGGTATTAGGAGTATTACTGGATGTGCTATTAGGTGCAACCTTAGGTATTCGTTCACTGGCTTTTTCGATTGTAATTTATGTGATTGTGATGCAATCACAACGATTACGTAATTTTACTCGCTGGCAGCAGTCTATTTTGGTCGCTATTTTTGTTTGCCTGTATCATTTTATTATTTACTGGGTTGAGTTTGTAGTGAACAGCGTGGCATTTGATTGGTCAATGTTTTTACCTGCAGTGTCCAGTATTTTCATGTGGTGGTGGGTATTTTGGGTTTTACGAAATATTCGTCGCCGATATAAGGTCCGTTAATATGGGATGGGTTCTCGCTTCGACTTCGCCAAGACGTAAAGCACTTTTTGCAGAAGCAGCTTTTACAGAGTCAGATTTTACCTTTAGGCAAGTGGCACCAGATATTGATGAGTCGCACCACGATAATGAACCAGCTGCCGAGTTTGTTGTCCGTTTAGCTAAAGAAAAAGCCAGAGTGGGTTTGACCTTATGCATTGATGAGCCAGCTGCGAAAGTGTTGGGTTCAGATACTATTGTCGTTATGGGCGAGGAAATTTTAGGTAAGCCTGAAGACATTAATGATGCAAAGCGCATGTTAACCTTGTTATCGGGTCAAACTCATCAAGTTATGACGGCAGTAGCGGTGACCAACGGTGCAATAACTCTGACTCGTTTATGTCAGACTCAAGTGACATTTTGCGAGATATCATCAGAGGCTATCGATGCGTATATCAACACCGAAGAACCTATGGATAAAGCCGGTGCATATGGCATACAAGGGCTAGGTGGTTGTTTCGTACAATCTATCATGGGGAGTTATTCCGCCGTCGTAGGATTGCCGTTAGTAGAAACGCGCGAACTGCTCCATGAAATGAATCAAATTGAATTAACTTAATCTTTCGTTCGCCAACATGTGAATGTTACCACACCCATTTTTGCTGGTAATACATTATCCTTGAAGCGCGGCGTTAAACAGGTGGCTTATGCACACAAAAGCACAGCGTAAAAAAGGATCTGAATTACTGATTAACGTTACGCCAACAGAAGCCAGAGTTGCACTTGTTGAGCATGGCGTTTTACAAGAAGTTCATATAGAACGCCGAATGAAACGTGGCTTAGTTGGTAATATTTATAAAGGTAAAATCAGCCGAGTATTACCGGGTATGCAGGCCGCATTCGTTGATATCGGACTCGAAAAAGCAGCCTTCTTACACGCATCAGATATTGTGCCGCATACTGAATGTGTTGCCGATGTAGAAAAAGGTAATTTCGTGGTGCGTGATATTGCTGAGCTCGTGCGCCAAGGCCAAGACATTATGGTTCAAGTGGTTAAAGATCCTCTTGGCACCAAAGGTGCTCGTTTAACCACAGATATAACTCTTCCTTCTCGATATCTCGTCTTTATGCCAGGCTCAAGTCATGTCGGCGTGTCTCAACGTATTGAAGAAGAAACAGAACGTGCTCGCCTAAAGAAAATTACCGAACCCTATGTCGATGAAGATGGTGGCTTTATTATCCGCACCGCAGCGGAGGGGGTGGGTGATGATGAGTTAGCCCAAGATGCTGCATTTTTACGTCGTGTTTGGGCGAAAGTGAGCGAACGCCGTAAACGTAAAGGTGCCACTCTCCTGTATCAAGATTTAGCGCTTCAAGTGCGTATTATTCGAGACTTTGTCGGTGAGGAGCTTGATCATATTCAAGTCGACTCAAGACGTACTTTTGCAGAACTTCGAGGGTTTGCTCAAGAGTTCATGCCAGAAATCGCAGACAAAATTGAGCATTACGCTGGCCCTTCTCCTATTTTTGAACTGTACGATGTAGAAAATGAAATTCAGCGTGCATTAGGTCGTAAAGTAGAACTGAAGTCGGGTGGTTATTTGATTATCGATCAAACAGAGGCCATGACAACGGTTGATATTAATACTGGCGCTTTTGTTGGCCATAGAAACCTTGCCGAAACCATTTTTAATACCAATCTAGAAGCAACTCAAGCTATTGCTCGACAATTACGGCTGCGAAATTTAGGTGGCATCATCATTATCGATTTTATCGACATGATGAATGATGATCATAAAAAGCGGGTGTTAGACAGCTTAACAGCAGCGTTAGCAACCGATCGTGTTAAAACGAGTGTAAGTGGTTTTTCAGGCTTAGGCTTAGTTGAAATGACCCGTAAACGTACTCGTGAAAGTTTAGAGCATGTGGTGTGCGGTGAGTGCCCTGCGTGCCAAGGTACAGGCTCAATGAAAACGGTTGAAACGGTTTCATATGAGATATTCAGAGAGATTATTAGATTAAATCGAGCATACGCAGCAGATGAGTTTTTGCTGTACTGTTCACCGGCGGTATTCAAAAGTTTAAGTACTGAAGAAGGCCACTTATTAGCAGAATTAGAAGTGTATATTGGCAAACAGATCCGCCTGCAAAACGAGACTTTATATACTCAAAATAAGTATGACGTGGTGATGGTGTAGTGCCCAAAAGTAAAACCGTAAAAGTGTGTCGTTTTTTGTTCCAATTTGTAGCCGTAGTACTGGTACTATTTGCGCTAGCGGTGAGTCTCATCCGAGGATTAATACCTCAGCTTCCTGAAGCGCGATACGAAGTGGTGAATTACCTCAAAGAGCAATATCAGATTGAAGTTCAAGTGGGTAAACTCAGTGCCGAGTGGCAAGCGTTTGGACCTGCATTAACGGTTAATAATCTCGTTATTCCCCCACAGCCATCGCTACCTGTGACCTTAATCGCCAACAAAGTGCACTTAAAACTCGATTTTTGGCAAACATTACTCTCTCTGTCCCCTAAAATTGAAACCGTAAAATTTGATGGCATCCATGTTGCGTTAAATGTAGATGAGCTTTCTAGTTCGAAAAGCGATGAGGATGCGAGTACCAATTTAGATTGGTTATATGCCTTGTTACTTGAGCAGCTTGAATATTTTTCTATCAGTGACGGTACTTTACAGTTGCTAAGTCATAGCCATGATTTTAGACCAATATTTATCAGTAATTTGATGTGGCATAACCAACCAGGCCTTCACCAAGCGAAAGGCTTTATGCATTTGGATTCAGAAGCGTCAGCAAGTGAATTATTGGCTCTCAGAATTGATGTCACTGGCGATGGCTACAAACCTGATGAATTAGTGGGTCAAATTTATCTCTCTGCTGAATCATTAGATCTAGGTGAGTGGGCTTCACGTCAACATGACCCTTTATTAAAATTAGATAGTATTGAATTTGAAGGTGTTGTAAATCTTAAAGCTTGGCTAGGTATAGAGCATCGAACTATCAATACAGGCTTGTTGATGTTCGAACCAAGCTGGTTGCAGTGGAATACATCTGATCAGCAAAATAATGAACAACTGCAAAAGTTTGCGATTAATGGCGGTGCGTTAAAGTGGCAACCAAATGATAATGGCTGGCAAGTTACAAGCCATGATTTAGACTTTTCGACCAATGGTGTTCCATGGCCTGAGCTTAATTTATTACTGAAAACTAACTACAGTGACTTATCGGTCCGCGTGAATGAAATTGCGCCTGAAGTGCTCACGCCATTGCTCCCTTTATTTCCTAAAATGGGAGAAAAGGGCGTGGCTCAATGGCAAGAGTTGTCACCAAGTGGCGTTATTGGGCCGCTGCAATTACTTAAAGAGTCAGGGAAACCATTCTTACTCAAAACCGAAATTAACCAACTCAAGTGGTCTGCTACAGAGGGAATACCCGGTAGTGCCCCAATTGATTTACGCTTTTCTTGGGCCAATGGTTTAGTCAATGCTGAGTTCCCAGCACAAGATTATCAACTTGATTTTCAAGATGGGTTTGAAGCACCGCTTGCGCTTAAAGGTGATGCATTTCAAGTTCAATATAACGTCGATAAGTCGCGCCTGATATTACCTCATGCTCACTTTAGCAATGCCGATATCGATCTCGCAGCATCAATGCAACTGGATTTATTAGAGCAAGCACACCTTGCCTTAAATGCTAACTTAGCCATCAATAATGTTGAACATGCGGGTCGTTATTTTCCGTTAGATGCGATGAGCGATAACTTGGTAGATTATCTAAATGGTTCGCTTAAAAAAGGCCAAATTCCTGACGCTGAAATTGTCTGGCACGGTCAACTTAATCAGTTTCCATATCAAGATCATTCTGGCATCTTTCAAGCAGGTTTTAATTTAAATGATGGTGCATTTTTGTTTCAACCCGATTGGCCAGCAGTTGAAGCGTTAAGCCTTTATGCATTATTTGAAAATGCGGCAATGGATATTGTTGTTAACAAAGGGAAATTATTGGATGTGGATGCCGACGGTGCACACGTTTATATTCCTTATATGGGTAAAGAAACGACCTTAAGAATTGAAGCTGAGGTTGGCGCTGATGCTGATGCTGCAAAAGCCGTTATTGATAATTCACCGCTTAAAACCTCAGTGGGCTCAACACTCAATGTTGTGCAAATCTCTGGTGACATTGTGAGTGATTTAGATTTAACCATTCCGCTTTATGATGGTGCGAAAGCGAACAATAAAGGCGTGATAACCTTCGATAATAATGCCGTATATATCACCTCTCCCGGGCTGCATTTAAACAGTGTGAGCGGCGCTGTCGAATTTATTAATGCTGAAGTGAGTGGTCAAGAAATCGCGGCAGATTTATTTGAGCAACCATTGCAGTTTAGCTTTGCAACAGAGCAAACGAATAGCGGTGATCTTGCTTTAAGCGTCGATTTGAACGGCCAGTGGGATTTAGATAATTTACCGAATTACATTGATAATCCATTATCTGATTATTATTCAGGAAGCCTAGATTGGGATGGTGGGTTAACGATGATTTTTGATCCGCTTGGTTATCGTTTACAAGTACAATTAAATTCAGATCTCACAGGCACAACATTGTCCTTACCAGCTCCTTTTACTAAAGCAGCCGACGAACATAGAATGCTGCGAGCTGAATTAATTGGTGATAACAAGCAGTCTTCCTTAGGGATCAAGTTAGGCAAAGAAGCTGAGTTTTGGGGCGGGTTTAATGAGCAAAGTGGCGACTACCTCGCACATTATGATCTGTTACTCGGGCGCCATTTTAAACTGGGTGATAAGCTCGTTAAAAACCAAGGTCACATTCAAATTGACTTACCAGAAGCTGAGTTGACCACATGGCTACCTCTTATCAGTAAATTTACTGATAAAGTGACATCCAGTATCGATGTTATCGCAGATAAAGAGTCAATAGTCGTCAGTGATGAAACAGCGCAAACTGCCCCTGATAATACTGCTGAAACGACAAACATTGAGCCAGTTGCTGAACTGGCTAATCAATCTTCTTCAGTAAACGTTGAATCAGAGCCAGTAGTTAACCTTACTGACCTTGATGACAAGGTGAGCTTTTTCCCGCCGTTAACCTTAATCGACGCCCGAATCGGTTCATTGAATATTTTAAGTCAAAACTTTGAGCAATTATCGTTTACAGCCAAGCCGCTTCAGCATGTATGGCGTTTCGATATTGAATCAGAGCAGATGGTGGGTAATATTGATTTTTATCCAAGTTGGCGCGAGCAAGGCCTTAAAATTGTTGCCAGTAAATTGCATTTAGCACCTAATGTGAAAGCGCCAGAAGATGCCGAATTTACCCCAAGCAATTTACTCGATAATTTACCACCACTTGCAGTTGATGTAGATGATTTTGGTTTATATAAAACGCGTTTAGGCCACCTTGTGCTACAAGGAATACCGTATGAGAATGGCTACCGCTTCCAAACGTTGACCTTAACAAGGCCAATAGTCAGCCTGCAAGCCTCTGGAGATTGGACGTTCGCCGCAGGAAAAAGCATGACCACGTTTGATGTCAATGTAAAAGCCAGCAAGTTTGATGCGTTATCTGAAGCGTTAGGCATCAGTCCTGGTCTTAAAGATGCGCCTGTGGACATGGTGGGAGAGTTTTCATGGCAAGGTGCACCGTATGAATTCTCATTAGAAACCTTAAACGGCAAATTACGCTTTGATTTGGGTAAAGGGTATTTATCTGAAGTGAGCGATAAAGGCGCTCGTATTTTCTCCTTGTTTAGTTTGGACTCGTTAGTGAGAAAACTCTCGTTAGACTTCTCTGATGTGTTTGGCAAGGGGTTATATTTCGACTCTTTTGGTGGCTCATTGGATATTGATAATGGCGTCGTAAAAACCACAGATACAGAAATGGATGCGATAGCAGGCAACATGAAAGTACGAGGCTATACTGACTTAACCACTCAAAGTTTGAATTACGATATTCGCTTTATTCCGCAATTAGCCTCGAGCGTCCCAACTGTAGTGCTATTAAGTACCAGCGCTTGGACATTAGGCTTAGGGGCCTTTGCACTCACAAAAGTATTGGAGCCAGTCATTGAAGTTATTTCTGAAATTCGTTTCAGATTAGGCGGTACAATGAATGATCCTTTGCTAGAAGAGTTAGAGCGTAAGAGTAAAGAAATCGAAATCCCTGAATCAATTTTACCTCGCGAAAAAGTGGAAACTGAGCCGCAAAGTAATCTGCAAGGTGCTCAACAAGACCAATTGCAACAGGTGAGCGAGCGATTAGATGTCAATGATTCTGGCAGTCAAACTGTGACAGAGATGACTGTACAAGACAGTTCCAATGTATCTGCAATCAGTATCGAGGCGGATAGCAGCAAAAACAGCGATAACATCATTATTAACAGCAATACTCAAACCGACACTGATCCCGATAACGCTCCTAAAGGGGAGGGTAGTAGTCCGATATCATTTGTTGATTACCAGCAACGTCAGAGCCAAGGAGGCGCTAATGCAAGTCAACTTACTGCAATGTCAGAGCAGCAGGGATGTTCAAGCCAACTTAGCTTTTATCGACGAGCAGCTTAGTCAACTTCCAAGGCAAGAAAACCAGCTTCAGCTCGTTGTATTACCTGAGTGTAGTTTGTTATTTGGTGGTCATGAACAGCAACAGTTATCAGTCGCTGGAGATGATAAAACCAGTGAGCTGAAACAGGCTTTAGCTGTATTGGCTAAACGTCATCGAGTGTATATGGTGGCTGGAACCATTCCTATTTTAGCGAATGATGGACGGGTATATAGCCGAAGTTATTTATTTGATGATACAGGTGATACCTTAGGCAGTTATGATAAGTTACACTTATTTGATGTCGAAGTTGCCGACAGTACACGCTCATATCGTGAAAGTGATACTTTTTGTCCTGGCGATCGTATTAGTGTTATCGATACCCCGTTTGGTAAAGTGGGCTTAGCCATTTGTTATGACGTAAGATTTGCCGATTTATTCCGTGCTTTACGAGCTGCAGGTGCTGATATTATTGCTCTGCCATCAGCGTTTACTAAAGTGACAGGCGAAGCTCATTGGCAAGTGTTAGTGCAAGCTAGAGCGATTGAAAGTCAATGTTATATTCTAGCAGCTGATCAATGGGGCAAACATAATCAAGGTAGCCGAGAAACTTGGGGGCAGAGTATGATTGTTGATCCTTGGGGTCACATTGTCGCCGAACGAAAAACGGGAACAGGTTGGGTGCAAGGTCAGATAGACCGACAACAACTCAACGATATTAGACAGCAAATTCCAGTCGTGGAGCACAACCGTTTTAATTTACCCGTGCTAACGACAGCACTTTAATCAAAGTATTAAAGTCAGAAAGATAAATGAGACATCGCTGTTGCGATTGATGAATTACATTTTTACAAGCCATAGGCTTAAAGAGAGAATTAATGCCATTTCTAGCTCAAGTTGAACAAAGTTTATTACATGATGGGTTAACCCTTGATGGGCTACAGGATTACCTCAATATTATTCACCAACATAATATTGATTTTTCAGATTTATATTTTCAAGGTAGCCGCCATGAAACTTGGGCGTTAGAAGATGGCATCATTAAAGAAGGCAGTTTTCATATTGAACGTGGCGTAGGGGTTCGAGCCATAACAGGTGAAAAGACAGGCTTTGCTTATGCTGATGAAATTACTCCAGCAGCACTGCAATCAGCAGCTGAAGCTGCACGAGGTATCGCAACCGCTGGTCAGCAACATCAGGTGCATGCCTTTAAGCGTCACAATACTCACGCACTATACAAAAGTGACGATCCCATTGCTGCAATGGAAGAAGCGCCAAAAATCAACCTGCTTAAACAAACCGATGCATACATTCGCAGTCTAGATACACGTATTATTCAAGTCGTGGTTAGTTTATCAGGGGTGCATGAAGAAATTTTAGTTGCAGCCAGTGACGGTACGCTTGCTGCTGATATTAGACCTTTAGTTCGTTTCAACTGTAGCGTCATTCTTGAAGATAATGGTAAACGTGAGCGTGGCAGTGCTGGTGGTGGCGGTCGTCATGATTACAGTGTGTTTTTAGCGACAGATGATGCTGGTTTACCTGTTTGTTTTGAGTTTGCTCGAGAAGCTGTACGTCAAGCGCAGGTTAATGTGAAAGCCATTGATGCTCCAGCAGGTGAGATGCCCGTTGTCCTCGGTAATGGCTGGCCTGGTGTATTGTTACATGAAGCGGTAGGGCATGGCTTAGAAGGTGACTTTAACCGTAAAGGCAGTAGTGCATTTAGTGGCAAAGTGGGTCAGCAAGTGGCATCAGAGTTAGTGACGGTGGTGGATGACGGTACAATTGAAAATCGTCGTGGTTCATTGAGCATCGACGATGAAGGCGTGCCAACGCAAAAAACGACTTTGATTGAAAACGGTATCTTAAAAGGCTACATGCAAGATAAGTTAAACGCGCGCTTAATGGGGCAAGCTACGACGGGTAACGGTCGCCGTGAGTCTTATGCACATTTACCTATGCCACGTATGACAAACACCTATATGGAAGCGGGTACTTCGACGCCAGAAGAGATGATAAAGTCGGTTAAAAAAGGCATTTACGCTCCTAACTTTGGTGGCGGCCAAGTGGATATTACCTCGGGTAAATTTGTATTCTCAGCCTCTGAAGCGTATTTGATTGAAAATGGTGAAGTGACCGAAGCAATCAAAGGCGCCACATTAATTGGTAATGGACCGGAAGCCATGAGCCAAATCTCGATGGTCGGTAATGATCTTTCGTTAGATAAAGGTGTGGGTGTTTGCGGTAAGGATGGGCAAAGTGTGCCTGTTGGTGTGGGTCAGCCTACATTGAAATTAGATAGCTTAACCGTTGGCGGAACGGCATAAACGGAAAAATAAAGGTGCTGTAATGGCACCTTTTTATTTTGTACTACACTCATTTAGAATATTTAAAATCAATCTCTTACGCTAGAAGTAAACAGTAAAACTAGTTATAATTCGCCAATTTAGAGTTATTACTCTAACTAAAGGATGAGGTTCATGAGGCATTTAGCTGTTTTCAATATCAAAGTAAGACAAGTCTTGTCACTAGTACCCATTGGGGTATTTGTTATCACTGCTTCATTATCCCATGTGGTTAGCGCTGAATCGCTTTCGTTTGCAAATGCATGGAAACAGTTATTAACTGTCAGTGATAAATTAAAAGCCCAATCCCAAGAAGTCAGCCGTGCTGAAGCTGAAGAGCGAGCCGGTGAAGACATGAATTTGCCTTCATTAAATCTTGCTGGTAGCTATACCCGTCTTGAAAAGCCCATTGAATTAGATTTACGAGATCTGAATCCAATTGCTGCAATTGACCCTGGTGCGCTTCCTCCAGCACTGGGTGAAGCGTTAGCGGCTATTCCTGGCTCTTTATTTGTGACTCCTTTTACTGAGCAGGATATTTTCCGTGCTAGCTTACAAGCTATGTGGCCAATCTATACTGGCGGTAAAATTACTGCGGCTCAAGGTATTCATGCTGCCCATGTCGAAGAGAAAAAACATCAATATTCGCTTACCTCTAGAGACATGTTTAATCAGCTTGTTGATCGTTACTTTGCTGTGGCGGTAACAGAAACCTTAGTGGCAACGAATCAGCAATTAGTGGACTCATTAACGGAACATGAGTCTCACGCACAAAAACTAGAACGTGAAGGACAAATTGCAAAAGTTGAACGCTTAAATGCACAAGTGGCACTAGAAAATGCCAAAGTAAACCTTGGCAGTGCAAAGCGTCAGCATGAAATGGCTCAAATTGCTCTATCAAGAATGCTGCATTTACCTGAATCTGATCCTACTTCAGGGTTATTCAGTTTGCCTCAGTCGCCGTCTTTACCTCGGTTAAGTCAGTTGACCTTAACGCAGCACCCTGCGCTCAAATTACTGGAAGCGAAAGAAGCGCAAGCCAATGGTCTCATTCAACTAGAGAAAGGTCGCTACCATCCAACAGTGTTTTTATATGGTAATTACACCTTATATGAAGACGATAGCTTGTTCTCACAAATTGAACCTGACTGGATGGTTGGAGTGGGGGTAAACGTGCCTATCTTTAGCCGTGATGGTCGTAGTGGCAAAGTTGAGGCTGCACAAAGTGCTTTATTGCAAGCTAAATACACCAAGGCGCAAACCCAACAAGATCTGAGTTTGCTGCTTGATCAAAGTTATCGACAACTACAACAGGCCGATGAAGAAGTAAAAGCATTGAATGCCTCATTAGCGTTAGCAACAGAGAACCTTCGCCTACGCGAACTTGCCTTTAATCAGGGGCTATCAACATCCATTGATCGAGTGGATGCTGAATTAAAATTAAGTGCAGTTAAAACTCAGCAGCTTGGGGCGCAATATCGTTTCGTGCAAGCTTATGCAAGGCTAATGACAATTAGTGGCCAATTAGATGAATTTATCGGACGCACCCAACTTCAGGAGAATCAAAATGCGGGCTAATCGAATTATTGCTGTTATCGCCATTCTTATCCTGTTGGGGATACTGGGTTATGGCCTGAAACTAGCATTTGAGCCGAAAGAGAACCTGTTACAAGGGCAAATAGAGGCTCGTGAATACAATATCTCATCTAAAGTACCGGGTAGAGTTGAGCAAGTGATGGTGCGCCGAGGCGATAAAGTTGCAGTTGGTGATTTACTGTATGCGATTAATAGTCCTGAATTGGATGCAAAGTTAATGCAAGCTGAAGGGGGCGTGATGCTGCCAAAGCCATGCAACAAGAAGCGGATAACGGGGCACGTCAGCAACAAGTGACAGCGGCGAAAGAGCAATGGTTAAAAGCCAAAGCGGCAACCGATTTAATGGCAACCACCTATCAGCGAGTTGAAAATCTATTTGATGAAGGTGTTGTTGCCAGACAAAAGCGTGATGAAGCATTTACTCAGTGGAAAGCAGCGCAATATACTGAACAAGCAGCTTTAGCCATGTATCAGATGGCAGATGAAGGGGCAAGAGTAGAAACCAAAGCCGCTGCCGCTGGTAATGCTCGCATGGCAGAAGGTGCAGTGAAGGAAGTCAGTGCAATTTTAGCTGACAGTCAAATGCGATCGCCTAAAAATGCCGAAGTAAGCGAAGTCTTATTACAGGCTGGTGAGCTAGCACCGAGTGGTTTTCCTGTTGTCAGTTTAATTGATATCACTGATGCATGGGCCGTTATGCAAATACGTGAAGACCAATTGGCAGATTTCAAGCAAGGGCAAACGGTTGCCTTAACCATTCCTGCATTAAAGGTTACTGAGGACTTTACCATTGCGCATATTAGCGTGATGGGCAGTTTTGCGACTTGGCGATCCACTGAAAGTGGCCATGACTTTGATATGCGTACCTTTGAAGTTGAATTACGCCCCAATCGCCCGATTGCAGATTTAAGAGTCGGCATGTCTGTGCTGTTAAGTGTCAATTAGCATCATTAGTTACAAACTGATTAAGGTGCTTCTTATGACTAAGGTGCGAAGATGCGGGTTTTACTAAAACAAGAATTGAAACGCTTATGGTGTTCACCCTGGCAACTGGCTTTGGTGACATATATTCCGTTAATCAGTATTTTGTGCTTGTGGTGGTTATTCAGTGCTGGGTTACCTCGGCAACTGCCTGTGGCTGTGGTTGATCAAGATAATAGCCAACTTACTCGAACCTTAACCCGTAATTTAGCCGCTAATGCCGTAATTAAGCCTATTACCTATACTCAGTTTGCTGATGCAAAGGCTGCGATGACTCAAGCAGAAGTTTACGCTGTGGTTGTGTTTCCGCATGAGTTTAAGCGTAAGTTGTTAACGGGTAGCAGTCCCACCGTCGATATTCGTTATAACAGTCAGTTTTTATTAGTCGGGAAACTATTATCGAGTCAGTTACAGCTGAGTGTAGGCGCTGGACTCATGGAAGTGGCTGGTATGAAGCAGCTTCTCAATGGTGCTAATCGTGCAACGGTTGCGGTCAACTTAAGTCCTGTCACCAGCCAAACCACGGCCTTGTTTAACCGTAACAACAATTACGTGGGATTTTTGGTTCCTCCTGTGTTAATCGCCTTATTGCAGCTTTTGGCAATGATGGTATTTGTAAACTCATTAAACGACAGCCTCATCCGTCAAGGCGAACAGTATTTATTACCAGCAAAGTTTTGGCGGCATGTTGGCGCTAAAGTGTTGTTTTATACCCCTGTAATGTTAGTGCATGGTGGCTTTATCTTAGCATGGTTATACGGCGTGTTGCGTTTACCGATTGCGGGTAATCTATTGTTACTGATAGCAGCGCAAGCAATGATGTTTTTAGCATTGTGGACCTTGGTTATTTTGGTATTTTTATTGATGCGTGAACCAGCGAGAAGCGTCAGTTTTTGCACCGCTTTATTCGCCCCAGCTTTTGCATTTATGGGGATCACTTTTCCTGTCAATGATATGCCAGAGTTAGCGCAGTGGTGGCGTTTAATTATGCCTTCTAGTCATTATATCGACTCCCATGTCAGTATTATCAGCTACGGTGCTGGAGCGCTTCAGGAATTGCAGCAAAGTATTTCTTATAGCTACTTTATTATCGTTTTAGCGTTAGCTTGGGGGTTACATCGTGTTATTTGGAATAAGCAAATTGCGCTGACTACAAGGTCACAAGGTGAAGCTGTAGGGGTCAAGTCATGAGCTGGTTGCAACTGCTATTTGTAGAGCTAAAAGCCATTTTAGCGGATAAAGCCATAGTCGTGACCATGTTTGGTGGCGTGCTGTTTTACTCGGTGCTTTATCCTCTCCCTTATCTGAACCAAGTTCCGACTCAACAACAAGTGGTTGTGGTTGATCACGACAACTCTTCATTAAGTCGCCAGTTGCTTAGACATGCAGATGCTTCTCCCAAAATTACTATCGTTGCTCAGGTGGGCAGTATTGATATTGCACAGCAATGGATATCAGAGTCGAAAGCCCATGGTTTATTAGTCATTCCAGAAGGGTTTAGGCGTAATTTATTACTCGGTAAAGGAGCCACCTTAAGTTACGGTGGTGATGCGAGCTATTTTTTAATTTATTCAGCTGTTGCTGAAGGATTAATTAGTGCAGGCATGGATGCGGGTCGGCAAATTCAGTTAGTGGGGTTGTTAGCACGAGGAGAAAACCCGCAGCAAGCTGAGCAAAGTTTACATTCAGTCAATATTAATAGCGTCCCTGCATTTAATCCCAGTTTAGGTTACACCCCGTATGTGGTGCCTGGATTGTTTTTACTAATTTTGCACCAAACGTTATTGATTGGTACGGGGATTTTAGGGGCAGGACAATGGCGCAAAAAGGGCTATTGGAATCACGTTTCACCTATGGCATTAATTGGTGCACGTCTAACTGTTTTTAGCGCCATTTATGCTTTGTTTGCGAGCTTTTATCTAGGTTATTGCTTTTATTGGTACGATGTCAGTGTGCAAGCGACTTTAACTGAGGTGGCCTTATTGATGGTGCCGTTTATTTTATCCACTGCAGCATGTGGCATTGCGTTAAGTAGTCTATTTGTAAGGCGAGAGTTACCGACACAAGTCTTGCTGTTAGTGTCGATGCCCATTTTATTTGTGTCTGGCTTTGTGTGGCCTATCGCATTAATTCCTGATCTTTTGGTGCAATTATCCCAAGTGATTCCTGCCGTACCAGCTATTATGGCTATGTTAGAGTTAAGTCAAATGGGCGCAGGTTGGACGAGTGTATTACCTTTATGGATACATATGTGGACCCTGTTTGTGCTATTTCTGTTATTGGCTTTTATTGGTGTTAAGCAACGGCTGAAAACGGAGAATGGTTAAGTAAAAAAATAGGCATTAAAGTGTCCACTTAATGCCTATTGGTTCCACATTCACTGGTTGTCGACAGAGTAAGCTTTGCTGTCGCTGTTGGTCATCTTCCAAATTATAAGGTCCCCGTTTCTAGGCTATTAAGTGCAGCTTCTAAACGAGTCAGATTTTGCTTATAAATCGGGTCTTTAGTCGCTTTTGCGGCTTGTCTAAAGTCTTCTAATGCACCAATATTATCATTTGCCAGCACTTTCATTACGCCTCGGTTATTAAAAGCATATGCGCGCATTCTCATCGACGGTAATGTTTCTTCATTGACTGCCATTCTAACGGCATCACTACACGCTTTTTCAGCAATATCAAATTGAGATAACTTAGTATATCCCACGCATAAGTTGAGGTTACGAGTATAGGTATCAATGGCTGAGTGCTTTGCTGATTTCGTTAACTCAATGCCTTCAATTAAGTCGCCTGATTGAATAGCATCTACGCCTGGAGTGTCTTCAATAAGCACCATTTTATAACGACTATTTTCAGCGGCATCAGCCATAACCATGGGTGAGCTTGCAAGTAATAAGCTTGCTGCGATAAGAGTAGGTAATGTTTTCATTGTATATTCCTTTATAGGTAGTAGCGGGTTGCTACGTGGCTAATTTAGGGAATATCTGCTTGGCTGACAAACGAGAAAATTCATTGTGATAGATGAGATTTTTTCACTTATTAGCCGCGCTAGCCTGATTATTGTTGGCCAAAGCGGGCAACCGTCCAATCTATTAATTGCTGGACCTCCATTCTTGCTTCACTTTGCCCGTGTTGCAGTAAGTAGTATTTATCATGGCTATTTAAGGCTTCATTAAAGAGTGCCACTAAACTGCCATTTTCAAACCATGCTTTACTGATAGGCATTGGGATAAGTGCGATGCCAATACCTTGCTCTGCTGCCCGAGCAACGCTAAACATACTGTCCAGTTGAATCACTTGTTTTGGCGAAAAATGCGGTAAGTTAACTGATTCTGCCCACTGTTCCCATGAATGAGGTCTTGCTTGATGAACAATTAATGGGACTTTAGATATCACCGATAGTCCTTGAGAATGCAACTGCTGAAATTGGTGAGGGTTGCAGGCTGGGATGTACTTTAGCGGAAATAATTCATGACTATGCTGATCTTGTTGTTTAGAACCTGACAGAACAATTGATAGGTCGGTTTGTCCAGTTTGTGCCGCCCTAGTTTTTACTGTGTCTAATTTTAAATTTATCTGCGGGTATTCTTGAGACCAGCCGATAAGTTGAGGGACAAATAACTCACTGGCAAAAAACTCTGGCATCGAAATGCTCACCTCTAAAGTGGTATTTGTTTGTGCGAATTGGTTTACGGTTTCTGAAAGTTTTACCATGACAGGTGCAACTTGCTGATAAAACTGCTTACCCGCATCAGTGAGCTTGATTGCCCGCGTTTGGCGTATAAAAAGAGGTTGTTGCAGGTTTTGCTCTAATTGCTTGATTTGATGGCTCACTGCTGAAGGCGTGAGGAATAGTTGATTTGCCGTTTCTTTAAAGCTAAGGCATTCGGCTGCAATACAAAAACAACGTAGTCCTCTAAGGGACGTATGCAGTGGTAACATGATGGACTCGTATAATGAAAGCAAGAAATAAGCAATTGCCAAGCCAAGTCGCTTGAGTGCTTTAACTGCCTTTATTCAGTGTGTTAAGGGCTTATAAGTCTAGTTCAGCGCACCAGTATGGTGCAGCTGAACTAGCCTACAATGCATTGTAAAGATTGGGTTCGTTATTACAGCTTATGGTGATGTTTTAGAAATACAGGTTTTCAACAGGCTTGTTGTTTACAAGCATTTCGCACTTGTCGCCTGTGCTTGATTTTGAAGATTGAATGATTCCAGCAACGGCACCAAATGCACCACCTTGATCGCCTAATACCGAACCAAAATAGCATTTACCTTCGATTTTTAAATCTCGATACTTACTCTTTAGGTTTTGAGTTGGTGTGTATGGTGGAAAGCGCCCTTTCATTAGCGGATCGCCATTAACGGACAGTTCAAGTTTATTTTTTTCAGTATCATAGATACCTGAGAAGACCAAAGTTTGTCCTTCAAACTCAACAGTTTTCTCTTGAGCAACGATAGGTTGAGTTGATGCACATGCAGTGAGTAAAGCGCAGCCAGCAAGTGTGGCTAAAATAGCGGTAGTACGCATTTAAATATCCTTTTAAGCGGTTTTTTAGATTTAATTTTGAGTATTAAACCGTAAGAAAACGAACCCTGTTTTCCCAATTGCGAAAGAGTATATCCTAGTTTTATGATATTTCAATAATAAGAAGCTCGCCGAGGCGAGCTTCTAGATAGTGGGTGATTTACGGGGTAAGCTTGATGACACTAGCTTATGGCACAAGGCATTAGCCCTGTTAAACTATTACCCTATTATAAGATATCACTGCACAGTGACACTTAGGTCCGTTTTCGTAATCAAACCACCTGGGGTTGTCACTGTTAATGTAATAGAGTCTTGACCCACTTCATCAGCAGCTGTGTAGGTAAACTTAGTGGCAACTTCATCACAGGCATGGCTTGCATCATTAGCTGCGAAGCTATAACACGTCGTGTTAGGAACGGTATAACCCTCGAAGTTGATCGTCCCATTTATGGCTGTCACCGTTAATGTCGATCCTGCTGGCATGACCTGTCTAGCACTGTCATATAGCTCCACTAATACTGTCTGCATTGCTTCAGGTGCCAAGACTAAATTAGTCACTGGATTTCTATCCACGTCGGTAGCGATAATATTAGCGGCTGAACCTGACATGGTCAGTACAGTGGCTGCACGAATGTAAGTTTTGTTCGCTTGGCCTTCACCACAAAGACTGCCTTCGCATTGGGGTCCATTGAATTTACCATCAGGGCCAGAGTAACTGGTATTGCCTTCAGCATTGAAAAACGGTTTGCCAGAAACATAAACACCGACTTCATCATCATCTCTAAAGGCATCACCTAAATCGCTAAAGCCACTTTGATGATAGGTTTCCCTGTCCATGCCATTACCAGTACAAGCGATAGGAGCACCTGCGCTATCTAAACAAGCATTAGCTATGGCTGTTCCATCAGCATCATCAAAGATGTTATTGCCGTTAGTATCAAAGAAAGTTTCATGTCCTAACGCGTAAGCGAGTACTGTTACACGATGATCAGCTGGTCGTGGATCGGCTGATGTCCATATCACAGAACAAGTCCCATTAACCGTTGAGCATGAAGGCTGGATTTGACCACCTTCAGTTGTGAAGTTGACCGTAGTGTCATCAGGTGCTGGGTTACCAAAGCTGTCTGATGCAAATACTGTTATGGTGACTTTTTCACCGTTATTGTTTCCCGCCTCTGGGTTAAATAACGAAGGAGAAATGCTAAAGCCTAATTGCTGAGGTAAACCGGTATTCACGGTTAGTTGCTCAGACTGCGTTGTGATGACATCACCCGTATCGCTGTCGGTTGCAGAGGCAAGCACACGCACAGGGGTAGGGATAGTGCCAGACTGAACAGTCACGGTAACTAACCCCTCACTATTGCTGGTTGCTTCACTGGTAATCTCACCATTTGAAAAGCTTAGCCCACCCACAATGGTATCTAAGCTGAAGTCAACAGATTGCTGGGCAGCAGGCTGACCGCTGGCACTACTTATTAAAAATGTCACTAATGACGTTTCTGTTGAGCCAGTTCCGCCTGCGCCTTTAATACGAATTTGCGTAGGTTCGGCAGATATAAAGCTTAGGCTACCAAGCGTTTGGCGTTCTAAGGAAAAATCAAATGTTGCACTAAAAGTTTCGCTACCAACAACCGCTGAAGCCACAATTTGCTCACTACGAACACTATTGCCGCTGCAGCTTGTATCTTGGTATGTTGAACTTGCACGCCCTGCAGAAGTGGTCACAGGAGAGTCTATACTGGCATCAGTACTGGCGACACAATCAGAGGTGAATGAAATGCTGGTTGGGGTTTGTAAAGGAGCAAAGCTGCCGTCATCGGCTTCTACAATAATATCAGCTATCACGCCAAAGCTTGCGCCCGCACCAATAACGTAATCGCCGTCAGTATCTGCAATTAATGTTGAGCCTAACTGATTTTCGTGGAAAGTATTACTGTCATCAATATAACCAAACTTGAGCGTACCATCAGGTATCACTTCATCACCGGCAAGGACTTCATATGCACTGGTGCCTGATACTGTTTCACCATTAAATTCAGTACTGGCTACTAAGGTGTAGGCACCTAGCTCTTCAGTCGATGCAGTATAGCTTATTGTCGCCACACCTTCGGCTGATGTGAGTGCTGTGTTTGGAGATAAACTCGCATTACCTGCTTGGAATGTTACTAGCTGATTGACGATGGGTTGGTTAGTGCCGTCGAGCACATTGGCCGTTAAGATAACAGCATCATCAATTTTGAAACTGGTTATCGTTTGACCTGCTTGAGTAATGCTAGAAACCACAGAAATGGTGTCAGGTGTCGGGACTGTATTGGTGTCTTCGAATTGATAATTACGGGTTGCTGTAACGCTATCTGCATCAGTTGGTGTATGGCTGACTAAAAGGCTGCCAGCACCGACATCGCCACTTGAACTAATAAAAACGCTTGCTAAACCATCGCTGTCAGTGAGCTTACTATCTGCACTTGCTTCACCAAAGTCAGGTGAAAAGTTGATAATCGCACCACTAACATCACTATTAGAAAGTGTTAAATGGGCTACTGCACAAAAACTTTCGTTGATATCAAAAGTGAGTGAGTCGGTGGCTGCATCACATTGTCCGTTTACTACCGT
Source organism: Shewanella sp. ENK2 (assembly GCF_043568515.1). Classification (NCBI taxonomy): domain Bacteria; kingdom Pseudomonadati; phylum Pseudomonadota; class Gammaproteobacteria; order Alteromonadales; family Shewanellaceae; genus Shewanella; species Shewanella sp. ENK2. Next base: position 2,458,832 of record NZ_CP171406.1, read on the forward strand.
TTGGTAGCTAACACTAATGCTATAACTGCCGTCTTCTCCTCCGTTATCAGCATTGTCATCTGAAGGGCCATTACAACCGATGAGAAAACCAAGTGAAGCGATTGATAAAGGTAGTGCGTATTTTATTTTTTTAGTAGCATCAGCAACATCCCTGTATGAGTATATTTAGTCTGCTAAACCAGCGCGTAAGTATTTGAATAGTTCTTTGTGAGATTTTGATTCTGCATCAGGGCTCTTAGTGAGTTCTTTATTTGCTTGGCGAATCAGTTGACGTAACTTTTGACGTTCAAATGCAGGGTTGTCAGCTAATAATGCTTCTACTTCCTCATTTGGGTTTTCAAGTAAACGAGCACGTAACTTCTCAATAATTTGTACTTGAGCAGTTTCATTGTTGTTTTTATTCAATACGTTATCAAGTGCTGTAATAATCGGTTCGTGATCGAATCCGCGCATAAGTTTACCGATGTACTGAAGGTGACGACGGTAAGCTTCTGTTTTAGGTTTGATGCTTTTTGTTTTTAGTACAGCATCATATAAAAATTCGTCTAAACCAACTTTGTCTAGCTGTGATTTACTTAGGGCAATAAGACGCATGCCAAGCGCTTGAGCTTCCTCACTTTCTTTTTTGAACTCTGTTCTGCTGACGTAATCATCGTCATTGTCATATGGCTGATGGAAGTGGTCGGAATCGCCAACAATTTTCATAGTAAATAACCTCTAATAAATATCCGTGAATAATAACACTTCAAGGGGCATTGCGGCCACTGAATAACGGCTAAGTCGTCAATTTTGCGTAAATCTATTTGTGTTCATTAAGTGATAATTCAACATGATAACTAAAGGTTAGTTTATTTAAGGCAATTTGTGCGCTTAAATCCTTGTTTTGATGGTTATCAATACAGTTTTGAATTTGATATGCTAGTGCCAACAATGGAAACTGAAGAGTAAGTGTGTGTCTACCAATAAAATTGATACTGAATTAGCGGCGCTAAAAGATGCCGTTGCTGTTGCATTAGAGCATGCTAAAAAATTAGGCACCAGTGCTGCAGAAGTGGCGATAAGTAAGCAGCAAGGCTTATCGGTTTCAACCCGTGAAAAGGAAGTTGAAACGGTTGAATTTAATAAAGATGGCGCACTAGGTATTACGGTTTATCGTGATGGCTGTAAAGGCAGTTCATCCACTTCAGATTTAAGTCCTGAAGCAATTGCTGTCGCCGTTAAGGCCGCTGATGATATCGCAAAGTACACTTCATCTGATCCATGTAGCGGTCTTGCTGATAAAGCGCTTATGGCAGAAACCATTCGTGATTTAGACTTATACCATCCACAAGACATTTCACCTGATGAGTTAGCACAGCTTGCTATACGTGCCGAAGAAGCCAGTTTGTCAGTTGATGAACAAGTGAAACATTCTGACGGTGCAACCGCTAACGCTCATACTGCAGCAAAGGTTTACGGGAATAGTCATGGCTTTTTAAACGGCTATTGTAGCTCTCGCTATAGTTTAAGTTGTGTCGTTATTGGTGAAGAAGCCGATGGCAATATGCAACGTGATTACGATTACACCATTGCCCGTAAATATAATGAGTTAATGACACCTGAGTCGGTTGGTTTATTGGCTGCAAATAAGACATTAAATCGCTTAAATGCACGTAAGATCCCTACGGCAAACTTGCCTGTATTGTTTTCTCCAGAAATTGCGACAGGACTCATAGGGCATTTAGTGGGGGCTATTAGTGGGAGTAGCTTGTATCGTAAATCAAGCTTTTTACAAGACTCTATCCATACCCAACTATTCCCTGAATGGTTTAGTATTGAAGAAAACCCGCATTTGATTGGTGCACTTGCTAGTGCTAACTATGATAGTGAAGGGGTGGCGACACAACAGCGTCAGATCATTGATCGTGGTCAATTAGAAACGTACCTCTTAACTAGCTATTCTGCACGTAAACTTGGCCTAACTAATACGGGTCACGCTGGTGGCATTTATAACTGGACATTAAGTCATACAGGCCAAACCTTTGATGAGCTCATTAAGCAAATGGGCACAGGGTTAATTGTGACGGAAGTAATGGGGCAAGGCGTGAATATGGTCACAGGTGATTATTCACGTGGTGCTGCTGGATTTTATGTTGAAAACGGCGAGATTCAATTCCCAGTTGAAGAAATTACCATTGCAGGTAATTTAAAAGATATGTTTATGGGAATTCAAGCTGTCGCGAAAGATCAAGATTTACGCTCTTCTATTCGTACTGGCGGTATTTTATTAAGTGATATGAAAATCGCTGGTAGTTAAGCCAATTGTTGACTTAACCCATTAAAGCACTGCTTAGGCGGTGCTTTTTTATATCTTTAAAATAGTTGAGTTCCCCGAATAAATAGCCATTTACGCAGGCTTTATCATCTTTACACTTCTTTACGGTCAATTACATCCGTGCTCTGTCCTATCTCCTGAGAATGTAATTAAACAGTTAATGGAGTGAGTATGTTTAACAAAAATGTATGTAGTTTGATGATGGTTTGCTTGGGAAGTGTTTCATTAGCAGCATGTGATTCGATTGATGGCAGCAGTGATGATGATTCGGATTCTGTTGCGTACGTACAATTTTATAATGCCTCAGCGGATAGCACAGCGACATCATTAGTTTTAGATGACTACCAATACACAGACGTTGAATTTGGTGATGCAATGCCACGTTACGGATATGACACGGGTAGTGTTGATATGGAAATCTATGGTCTGGATGAATATGAGGATACTGTCAGTATTTATAGTCAGACGATCAGTTTGAGTAATGAGGCAAATCACTTATATGTGCTTTACGGTGATTATGTTTCACCTGAGTTATTAGATATCGAATATGATCGCAGTGATATGGATGATATCAATGATGACGAGGATAGTGACGACAGTAAAATGCAGGTATTGGTTGCCAATGTAACCAGTGAAGATAACGCTTATGACGCCTATATCTCGCTTGATAGTGACAGTTATCAAGATGCCACTATGATAGGCAGTATCAACTACGGAGGTTATACTTCAGAGCTGATGCTAAATACCGATGAGTACATCATTTACCTGACAGAGCAGGGCACAGATAACGTGGTTTATACCACTGATAGCATGAGCTTAACCAGTGAAACGGTTTATAAGTTTGTTCTAAGAAATAGTTTTGGCTCTGGCGATTTAAAAATCACTTTGGACAGTGTTGATTCAACATCAACCCCTGTGACTTACACCAATATTGATTCAACGGCCGACTTTAGAGTGTTCAATGGTTTAGAAGATACCACGTTAGATATTGATGTCGTAAGTAAGTTAGAGTCCCACTATTTGAAAGACATTACGCCATTTACTACCAGTGAGTATTCGCAAACAGGGTTTAATGATTATGGTGTGACGGTAACCAATGCGGAGACTAGCGAAGTCATTTTAGACAATGTGCTTGTGACGTTTAACCAAGACGACATCCGCACTTTATTGTTGTATCGAGATGATACTGTCAAAGGCATGGTGATAGAGCATGACCTTCGCCCAAGAGCTTATGAATATAATGTTGATGTCGCTAACCTATCTCAAGATTACGATGATGTGATTGTGTACTTTGTCAGCAGCACTGAAACCATTGAGTCAGCACAATACACCATTGAAAACCTCGATTTTGAAGAGCAAGATAGCTTGGTTATGCCGCAAGATGACTATGAAATAAATGTTGTATATGAATCTGATAACGGCACACAGACCTTGCTATACCAGTCTGATTTAATCAGTTTTGATGGTGACACGAATTACAGCTTTGTACTTACCCAAGATAGCCAAAGTCAGTTTGGCTATACATTACACCAATTGTAATCTTTCGTAGAGTGCCAATAACATTACTGCGAATGGAAGCAGTTTCATAAAAAATGCCGATAGTTGATGCTATCGGCATTTTTGTTATAAGGCTTTGGCCTGTCGATGTTTGAGCTTTAAAGCATACGTCGTTATCAAACCTATTTAGGCTGTTTGATAGTTACTTAAAATTCGGCCTAAGTTGGCTGATGCTTCAGATAAATCAGCAACACCACTTGATGACTGATTAGCAAGATCTCTGATGGTATTAGATTTAACACGAATTTCCGTCAGCTCTTTAGCAATATCGTTTGCCACCGCGCTTTGTTCTTCTGAAGAGGTTGAAATATGGAAACTCATGTCCATAATCGAACGAGAAGACTCGGCAATTGAGTTCACGTCTGTCCCAATGTTGGCAATTAAATCACTGCTACTTTGCGCTTGCTTAACTGTATCTTGGGTAATGCTATCAATGTTAAGGGTTTCAGATTGCAATTGCTCAATCATGCTCTGGATTTCAACCGTTGCTGATTGTGTACGACTGGCTAAGGTACGGACTTCGTCTGCAACGACGGCAAAGCCTCGTCCCATTTCACCCGCTCGAGCTGCTTCAATAGCGGCATTTAATGCCAATAGGTTCGTTTGTTCTGAAATAGCATTAATGGTAGTAATCACTTCATTAATTTTGGTCGCGTTTTCTTTCAAGCTGCCTACGGAGTCTGAGGTTTTTTCAATGTATGTTGATAATTGCTCAATCTCTTCGATTGCTCTTTTTACACGATTGTAGCTTTGCTTAGTGTATTCAGAATCTTGCTCAACTTGCTGAGTGGCGTTTTTAGCAATGTTTGATACCTCTAACGACGATGCCGTCATTTCTTCCATCGCAGTCGCAACAGAGTCTAAAGAGACATATTGTTGATCTATTTGCTCGGCGCTTTGCTGTGTTTCATCGGCAAATGAAGACGAGGTATGGTGCAAGGTATCTGCGCTTTGCTTAACCGTCACAACCAGTTCGGTTAATGTGTCCATCGCTTTATCTAATGCGCAACCTATGGTGCCGAACTCATCACGACCTGGGTGGAAGCCCAAGCGAGACGTTAAATCACCATTGCCAATTTTTTTAGTGGTATCCCACAGCACGAAAAGTGCGCCGCCAATAAAGGTCGCATTCCAATAAATCACTAATGCAAAAGGCAGTACCCATAAATACGTGAGCAATAAGCTATAAAGTGCCGCTTGTTTGGCATCTGCCTCTAGTTGATAAACAGACTGGTTAAGCGAGAAGTATTGTCCATTTGATTGCATTACTGCGGTAATGTTGTTGCCATTACGTTCGCTTTGCTGATGATAAGTCGATACCGATAAGCCAGTGGTTGCAGCTTGTTCGATTTGATCAGTGGCGATAAGCGTATTAACTGTGGTGTTGACCTTTTCAGTTAACATTGCCATTGATTGTTGTTCTATCTGATCGATACGGTCTAGGTAGGTATTAATTGAGACAAAGCTCAATATTACTAAGAATAACCCGAAAATTGCCCAGAACTTGTCGTTAATAGACATTTTGATAAACAGTTTATCAATATTACGAAATTCAACTTGTTTCATAAAATCAGCACTTGAATAGAAGAAATTAATTGGATTCTAGAGCAGGTGGCGTCGATTTGATATGGTTTTTTCACAAAAAAAGCGCTTTTTTATCGGTTATGCTACATAGGGAACATTGACTCAACAAACGCTGGCGCAGTCTGATTATACACAGCTTAAAACAGTGCTAAGTAAAGATGTGTTTTCATTTATTTATTCAATAAATTAACCATGAAACGCCTAAAGGCATTTTCAAAGGCATGTAACAAATCCATATCGTGATCGAGAATGTGGTTCATCGCGCCATAAGATACTGCTTGATGGGCATAACAGATCCCTTCGGCTAAGTGCCAAGCTTCATGAAGCGCCTCCATATCAGCATAACTTTGCCATTGGGATAAATAGGCTTGAACAATTTGCTGCTTTGCAGGTGTTTTTTCCATACGAAAGACATAGGTGCCATCGATAAATGGGTGGCTAATACATGCATCACTCCAATCAAAATAGATAAACGGCTCGCTTGCTTGTTCAGTTGCTAATGCAGTATTGGGTGCAATATTTTCGATGTGTAAATCACTATGCACTAAGGTGTTAGGGAGGCCAAGTTGCAGCAATGCATTAATCTGTTGTGTCAATTTAGTCATGACCTCGCTGATTTGCGCAGCAGATTGTGGCATGTCCTTAGGTAGGCGAGCGGTTATGTTGTCATCAGCAAACATTGCTGTTAATTGATCGGGTAAGTTACGAATATCACGTTGTATGCAGCCAGAATCGATTAATTTATCGAGATGCTGGATAGAGCGCTGCTGCAATTTTGCAAAGGCATTAAAGGGGAGCGCCCAATCTGACAATGGCACAGTATCAACAAAAGCAGTGCCAAAATCAGCGGTTAGTAACCATTGTTGCCTAGGTTCATAAGCCAGCGTGGTTGCTATAGCATTTGGAAAAAGGTCATACAATGTTGCACATAACTGCGATTCATTAGAAAACAAAGGTAGTGAAGCAGTGGCTTTAAAAAATACATCACCTTTGTTTGTCTTTTGTTTATAAACGTACCCGAGACTCCAGCCTTTTATCAGCGCTAACGAACCAATCACTTGGTAATCCAGCTCCCTTAATGATCGATTTACCCACTGCTGTGCTTGCTTGGGCCAATCAGGTTGTAACCAAGATTGAGATGTTACCTGTGTCATTAAGCGACCTTAAATGTGAATGTACGTTTGCTTACGATTATTGTTGATCTTTTTTATACTTTAAATTCAGTTGCTTATTTGGGTTTAAGAGCAGTCGCGGGCTGAGGTCATATTACTGTGATTGCACTTCTTATGATTTGGTAATTTAATAAGATCACATCAATACCCTAATATAGATAACAAAAAGAGAACAGGTATGAAGCTAATTCCCCTCGCGGCTGTGATGGTCAGCGTTGTATCAATGATGACAGTAAGCGACGTTATTGCTGACCAAAGTAATGAAGCGTCAGCTCATAAGCAGACAAATGTCAGTATGCATAGTCGTCAAATTGCCATTGATGAAACGGTAGTCACTGAACATAAAACGAAAGTGAATGGTAATAGCTTTTCTTATACTGCAACGGTTGGTACTCAACCTGTGTGGAACGAAAATGGTGATGCGGTCGCAACCTTAAGTTATACCTATTATCAGCGAGATAACGTTAGAAATAACGCCAAACGTCCTTTATTGATCTCATTTAATGGTGGTCCAGGTTCAGCGTCTGTGTGGATGGACATAGGTTACACAGGTCCTCGTGCCATTAACGTTGATGACGAAGGCTATCCTTTGCAGCCTTATGGGGTTAAAACCAACCCATATTCTATTTTAGATGTTGCCGATATCGTGTATGTAAACCCTGTTAATACGGGTTATTCACGGGTGTTACCTAATAAAGATGGCGAGATGCCATCAAAAGATGAACAACAGGAAATGTTCTTTGGGGTTAATGCTGATATTAAGTATTTAGCAGAATGGCTAAATACCTTTGTGAGTCGCAATGAGCGCTGGCGTTCACCTAAATACTTAATCGGTGAAAGTTACGGTACTACACGTGTATCTGGTTTGGCATTGGAGTTACAAGATCGTCAATGGATGTATTTAAATGGCGTCGTGCTGGTTTCACCAACCGATATTGGTATTGAACGTAAAGGCCCTGTAAAAGCCGCTAACCGCCTTCCTTATTTTGCCGCCGCCGCTTGGTATCACAAGGCGTTATCTGCCGATTTACAAAATACAGATTTAACCGAGTTTTTACCTGAGGTTGAGGCATTTACCATTAATGAATACATACCTGCGTTGGCAATGGGTGGTTTTATTGCGCCTGATCATAAGCAAAAAATTGCTGAGAAAGTAGCTTACTTTTCAGGCTTAAGTGTCGATGCTGTATTGAAGTCTAATCTAGATGTTTCAACTCGCTTTTTCTGGAAAGAATTATTACGTGAGCGTGGTCAAACTGTGGGGCGTTTAGATTCTCGTTACTTAGGGATTGATAAGCAAGATGTTGGCGATAGTCCTGATTACAATGCTGAGTTAACGTCATGGTTACACTCTTTTACACCAGCAATTAATGCGTACATTCGTGAAGAGTTAAACTATAAAACCGATATTAAGTATTACATGTTAGGTGATGTGCATCCGTGGGATCGCACTAACAATAAAACCGGTGAAAACCTCCGTCAAGCAATGGCACAAAACCCGTATTTAAATGTCATGGTACAAGCTGGTTACTATGACGGTGCGACCAACTACTTTGATGCCAAATACACCATGTGGCAACTTGATCCAAGTAGCAAGATGAAAGACCGTTTAAGTTTTAAAGGTTATCGAAGTGGTCATATGATGTACTTACGTTCTGAAGATCTAAAACAGTCAAACCAAGACTTACGTGAATTTATTGAGAACACCATGCCTAAACCAGATATGGCGGCAAAATATTAATAAATCATGTTTCAGTTGCGCAAGCGGCGATTTAAGCTTGACTGGATGACACATAAAATGGGAGCTTCGGCTCCTATTTTGATTAGGAAATCAACCTAGTTGTTGATTGAGTTATTTAGTTATTTTGTATTACAAAGCAGAAAGATAATAAGTTGGAGTGGTCAATGAGATTAAGGATGTTATCGGCAGTATCGCTAGGGATTATGTTGTCCATGCCGATGTGGTTACAAGCTAAAACGGTCAATGAAGCAGCATCAACGGCGAGTGATGTGCTATGTGAAGCTGCCTCGATTACCCCGATTTCTAAGATCCAAGGCACAGGAAGCAGTAGCCCTTTTGTGGTGGAAGGCACAAATGAATCGGTTAATGAATTAACCACTCGAGGCGTGGTAACAGCTCGAGCTGATAGATTATACAAAGGTTTCTTTATTCAAGATCCTCTCGCTGCAGGTTCACCTTTAGCATCAGACGGTATTTTTGTGCATTGGGGAGCGTCTGCACCCGCAGAAATCGTCCCAGGGATGGAAGTCTGTGTCACAGGTAAAGTACAAGAGTATTCAGGCTTTACCCAAATCAATATAGAACAACAGCAAAAATTTACACTCGGTAACCATGTTGGTGAGCTTGCTGCTACGCCTTTATTGGTTCAAGAAGGTCAAAGTTTGGCTCAAGCTCTTGAGCGATTTGAAGGCATGAAAGTTGTGTTAACAACAGCGAGTGATATGAAAGTCACACGTTCATTTAGCCTCGATTATGATTCATACCGTAATAATATGGTGTTGTCACATCAAGCACCATTAATGAAAGCCACCCAGGTTTATTCACCTTTATCCACTGACGCAATCGCATTACACAGTGCCAATCTCAGCAATCAACTTGTGGTTGAATCTGACTATAAAGCTGCGCATGGCGAGGTGCCGTATTTTTTAAATTTTAATGCCGATAACGGTTATATTCGTATCGGAGATACCTTGACCAACATTGAAGGAGTCATTGGCTATAGCTACGATCAATACCGTTTGATGCCAACCAATAGCATCAATGCTAGCGACTTTATTCGTAATCAAGACAGAACGGCGGCACCTACGATTGCAAACCAAGGTGATATTCGGGTCGCCAGTTTTAATGTGCTGAATTTCTTTAATAGCGAATTTGGCGGAGATGCTAACCCATTAGGCCATAACCGAGGGGCAAAAGTTGAGTCAGAAATGCGATTGCAACGGACAAAAATCGTTAATGCAATGGCGGCAATGAATGCAGATATTATTGGTTTAATGGAAGTTGAGAATAATGGCTTTGGTGAATTAAGTGCCATTCAAAACTTAGTCACAGCGCTTAATGCAAAGCTGCCTGCTGAACTTGCTTATCAATTTGTTGAAGTCACTGACAATGGCGGTTTTGTCGGCTCAGATGCTATTGCTGTCGGTATATTATATCGACCTTCTGTGGTGACTTTAGATGGAAAAGCAAAGGTGATACCAACGCCTGAACAGCATCTAGAAGAAGGGGTGATTACACGTAGAAATGGCGATGTAAAAGAAACGAACCCTGCATATCATAAATACCAGCGCCATAGCTTAATGCAAGCTTTTATGATTGATGAGCAAAAACTGACAATCGTAGTGAATCACTTTAAATCTAAAGGCTCAGGCTGTGTCGAAGATTGGTTAAGCTTCAATGAAGAATCAGAGCCAGTAGATTTACAAGGCAAGTGTAATGCGTTTCGAGTCTCTGCTGCTAAGGTCATAGGCGAGTCGGTTAAAGACATAGAAGGGGATGTATTGGTTATTGGTGATTTAAATGCCTATGGTAAAGAAGATCCATTAGCAGTGCTAACTGATTATGATGCAGCGCTAAGTGAACGAGTCATTAAAACGGCATCACATACCCGTTTAAATGGCGTTGAGTATGAAGCAGCAGGCCAGGTAATTGATAAAGGCTATGGGTTTATTAATTTAAATACGCAAGCCCATGGCGCAGCGACGTACTCATACAGTTATCGAGGTGAACTAGGCAATTTAGACCACGCCTTAGGTAATGCCAGCTTAGCAGCACGTATGGTAGCCATTGAAGATTGGCATATCAATGCGGTTGAATCTAACTTGTTCGAATACAGCAGTAAATATACCGGAGAGCTAGCCAAGTCTGACAATGTTTACTCTTCATCAGATCATGATCCAGTGCTCATAGCGCTGGCATACCCTCAAGCGGCAGTATCAAAAGTAAAAGTCGGTGAAATTAAACAAGATGCTGGTGGCAGTTTAGGTTACTTGGGTTTATTACTTTTATTGACCTTATGCCTTGGCCGTACGTTTTCGCTTCAAAATGAGTTAACTCATCACTAATGGCGAGATTGGGTATGGTAGGTTAGTAAAAAGGAGCCTTTGGCTCCTTTTTTATTGGTTGTTGTCACTTCAAGCCAATGGCTGAGAGCCTATGGCCACTCTGGCTCGTTTGGATGCGGATTTTTGCTGACGCCGATTCCAATATAAATATAAGCCTGTGAAGCCTAGTAGTACTGGCATTAACCCTACAATACACCAAATAATACGAGTAATGAGTCCGCCAAAGTAACCAAAGTGCAGTTTTCTAAAACTGTCTAAAAACACCATTAATAAACCCGCTTCTCGAATATCTTGTTTATTAAGGAGTTTGCCTGTGGTTTTGTCAAAACTGACAGTGCTTGCGTACTCACTATGTAAAGGGTTACTGCTTTGTACTGCGCCATAAAAAGTAATATCTCGTTCGGGCTCATGGGGCATAGCCAAGTAGCCAGCTTGGTAACTGGGTATTTCAGCATGGCTTTTTAGCCGCAATGACTCGAAAGAAATCTCAGGGCTATGAAGTGGAGCAGTGATGTAAACATGGCCGCCATCACCGTGTTCGTTTATTTCATGCAAGATGCCAGCAATGTTCCAGTAGCCACCGGTAAAAGCCATGATGATTAAAATTGGTGAGCTTAAAATGCCGATGAACTTGTGAATATCACTGAATAAAACACGCTTAACGGCTTTAAAGCGCATGGTGAACAACTTTGCCCAAAAACGACGGTATAAAATGATGCCGCTGATCCCTAAAAATAACATGATCAGTGCGGCAGTAAAGCCAACCCAAGCGCCTTTAACATCGAGTAAAAAGGTGTAATGCAATTCGAGCAACCAATCAGTGATGTAGTGTCCCATTGGCTGGGAGACTGACAATAACTCGCCGTTATATTGATTGATATAAATCTTTCCCCATTGTTCAGTGCCATGCTTAATCAAGTAACCTGCATCTGAACGGTGCTTATCGTCAAATAATTCCCATCCACCGAGCTCGTAACCTGGATTTGCAGCTAGTGTCGTTTGCATTAAGGTATCTAGGCTAACTCGTTCGCTGGTTGTTGTGGCATCAACGACCATGTGTGATGGGCGCAATAGGCTGTCTATTTCGACCTTAAAAACCAAAATGCTGCCAGTTATTGAAATGATCAATAACGGCAGCATCGCAATTAAGGCTCCATAGGAGTGCCATTTAAATAATGTTTTTCTCATAATTGACTCTAATTGGATCAAAAAAGGCTTCTTGCTTTACAGCAAGAAGCCCTTACATCAGCTTATAATTTCCAGCTTAATGTCGCGCTATAATTTGTTGGAGCACCATAGAAACCTTGCGCCCAGTATAGGCTCGTTAAGTATTTCTCGTCGGTGATGTTTTTAGCATTAACGCTTAGCTCAATATTTTCGTTAAATTCATAACGAGCCATCAGATCAACAATGGCATACGCATCTTGCGTAGTCACAACTGTTTTCGTTGGTTCTTGGTAGCGGAAAATATCATCCTGCCAGCGCATGTTTGCACCAATTGTTAAGCCTTCTAAGAATGGAATTTCATAAGTGGTGCCTAACTTGAATAATTTTTCAGGAGTGTAATTAGCTACCTGATTCGTTTCGTCGCTAGTACTGATATCAAAGTCAGTGTAGCCAAGACTCACATTTAATCCTGGGTAAACTTCGCCAGCGACATCAAGTTCAAAGCCTTTACTCTCGATACCATCTGCACCGTAATAACGCTGTTCAGTCGGTGGAAGCTCAGCGGTATCTGGGTCTAGCGTCGCTAAGTTGGTTTGAATGACATTGAAGTAAGCCACAGTGGTGATCAACCTGCCATCAAATAACTCACTTTTTAGCCCTATTTCGCTGCTTTCGCCCGTAACAGGTTTCAAGATGTTGTTATTGATATCTTTTTCTGTTTGAGAGGTGAATGTTTCGGTATAACTCGCATAGGCTGAAAGTTCAGGAATGATATTATAAACTGCGCCAACATAAGGAATGAATTCAGCATCTTCTACAGTTTGATCATTACCATAAGCTTCTCCATCAACCTGCCAGTCATTAAAGCGACCGCCAGCAATCAAGTGGAAACCTTCGAATAAATTAAATCTACCGGTGAAGTAAGCCGCTTTTTGGGTCGCTTCAACATCACTGCCACTCAGGCCGTCAGCAAAAGTTGGTTTAGGAGTATTACCATCCCAGGTGTTGAGATCTGGCATTGCTGGGAAACCATTACCAGTGGTGTAATCATATAAGGATGTGTCGATATAACTTACTTTCGCATAGTTCACACCCACGACCAGCTGATGGTCTCTTCCAAACAGTTCAAAGTCACCATTTAAATATACGTCGACTAAATCATGTTCATCATCAAGATCATACTCACTGCCATAACCAGTTAATCCGAGCTCCGTTTCTTTATCAGGTGTGCCATATACATAGAAGAGCTCAGTATCTTCATCGGTGGTGCGGTGTGAGTAGGTTGCACGTAAATGCCAGTCATTATTAAAGTAATGGCTTAGCTCTGCGACAGTATTGTTTTTGACAACTTGCCAATTTGACCAGTCAGCTGAAGTATTGGTTGAACGATCATAATTGGTTGGGCTGCCATCAGTATAGAAAAGTGGCAAAGCGCCCCAGTTATTGCCTTTAGCATCATTATTTATATAACTGTGGCTAATAGATAATGATGTATTGTCACCCAAGTTGGCTTCGAGAAAGGCATACATAATCGTCTTGTCAGTTTCATATCTGTCTAAATATGAATCTTTGGTTTGCTTGACGGCAACAGCTCTTGCTGCAAAAGTATCATTAATTACGTAAGTGCCATCGGCTTCTATGCGTTTGTTATCCCAGCTTCCGTAACTTGCTCGCAAGTTAAGGTTACTTTGTGCCGTAGGGCGTTTACGAATAAAGTTAATGGTGGCAGATGGATTACCGACACCAGTCATTAGGCCATTTGCACCACGGATAACTTCAATACGGTCATAAATCGCAGTATCTTCATCTGCGTGGTTATTACCATTGGTTAGTGGTAAACCGACGCCATCAATTTGAAAGTTGGTGACATCAAAACCACGTGCCGTGTAGTAAGTTCGATCAGTTTCGATACGCTCAACATTAATACCGGTAGCGCTATCTAATGCAGAGTTAATATCATTTAGCTGAAAATCCTGTAGCTGCGCGCTTGTGATAACAGAAACGGATTGAGGAATGTCAACAATTGCTAAGTCTAATCGAGAAGCTCCACTTGCTGAGTGAGCGTTATAACCTTCAATATATCGGCCTTTAACTTCAATCACTTCTAGATTGCTCGGCTGATTCTGATTATCAGTTTCATTAATTTCTTCTGCTGATACGCTTTGTAATGCACTTAAAGCGCATAACATGGATAAGTAAATAGGACTTAGTTTCATATTTTCATCATCTTAACTGCTGTGAAAGCACAGTGCTTTTCACTAGAATGGGCAATTGTTATTGCAAATGGAGTATTTGCACCAAATGATAAAGAAAAGTTAACAAAAAATGAATGAAAATCATTATCATTTACAAATGAGCTAAATTGTAAATTTTTTGAAAATTTTTCACTGTTATTTGAGATGGCTTTAAGGACTATTTTCGATAAAGAACAAACCCGTTTGCAGATGATTGTTATAGTGATAGAAGCACATTTGTGGCTAATAATGATTATTCTAAGTTCCCAAAGAGAACCTAATAAATGAATACTGTAAGTCAATCAGTACTAAAAAAACGTATTGATAGTATTGATATCATGCGTGGTATCGTGATGTTAATCATGTTGTTAGATCATGTCAGGGAGCGATTTTTCTTTCATGAACAAGTGACTGACCCAATGACCTTAGACAGTACCAGTACAGGGTTATTTATCAGTCGATTTGCTGCACATTTTTGTGCACCGACTTTTGTCTTCTTAACTGGTGTGTCAGCTTGGTTATATAGTCATCCTCAGTTTGGGCCAGAGCGCTCAGCAAGGTCTTTTTTAATTAAGCGTGGTCTGTTTATTATTGCCTTAGAATGCACCGTGATTACTTTTCAGTGGATGGGTAATTACGAGATGATTTGGCTACAGGTTATGTGGGCGATTGGTATTAGTATGCTAGCACTCGCATTACTGATTGGCTTACCTCGAGTTTGGCTTGGTGTGATTGGCCTAGTCATCGTATTTGGCCACAACATGTTAACGCCTATACAGTTCTCACCAGGTGAGTGGGGTTACACGTTATGGGCGATATTGCATGATCGCGGTAATATTTTACCTAATGACTTTATTGGAATTAGAGCTAGTTATCCCGTGTTGCCTTGGATAGGCGTGATACTGTTAGGCTATGTTATGGCGCCAATATACAGTGCTTCATTTGAAGATAAACAGCGTCACAAAATCCTTATTCAACTTGGTCTAAGCTGTTTTGTTATTTTCGCTATTTTGCGTGGTTTTAATATTTATGGTGAAACCTTAGATTGGCAGCAAGGTGACAGTATACTGATGACGCTGAAGTCGGTGTTTAATTTAACTAAATACCCACCTTCTTTAGCTTTCTTGCTAGTGACTATTGGCGGCACTTTATTCTGTTTACGTGCACTTGAAAAAGTAAATCCGCGTTACGGTAAAGTCTTGTCTACCTTTGGCTCAGCGCCGATGTTTTTCTATATTGTTCATTTGTATTTATTACTTGTTATGTACCGATTTGCAGTAAATGTAATTGGGCCAAACTATGGTGATTTATATGGATTTACAGACATTAGTTGGGTATGGATTACGACAGTTATTTTAGCGGTATTACTGTATTTTCCCACCAAGTGGTTTAGTCAATATAAGCATCAAAGTAAACAGGCTTGGATTAAGTACTTCTAAAGGTCACAGCCAGTAAAAAGGCGCCATTAGGCGCCTTTTTACTCTGCTAAATTCATTTTTAGTCGATTAAGTCGTAATTTTCACGTAAGACCTTAATGATATCGGCTTTAGGGTTTTCAGGAAGCTTAATGCTGCTACCTGTGACTTTTTCAGCAACACCGGTATAGGTACGCGATACATTCATCATCGCTTCAAGTGGTAGATCGTTGTCACGTGCTAATGCTTCACGTTCAGGCATTCTGTCTTTATTTAATAAAATGTCAGCATCATCAAAGTGATTGAGTAAGAACTGACGGAAACCTTCTTTTGAGTTTTCTACAATCTTACCGTCACGGTAAGCAGGACCATCCCAAATACGTGATGAATCAGGCGTACCCACTTCATCCATGTAAATCAGTTTCGAATTACCTTCTTTGTCATCTACGTAACCAAATTCAAACTTGGTATCGACAAACATCTGGTCGTGGCTAGCTAAGGCATCTGAAATTACGTTAAAGCCCTCTTTAAGCAGTTTTTCGTATAAATCGATATCGGATGCCTTTTCAAACCCAAATGCTTCCACATTGGCTTCAATGTCTGCACGACTGATGTTGACATCGTCTTGCTCTGGAACGCCAGGAATACCTGTTAAAATCCCTTTGGTAGAAGGAGTGATTAACAGCTCAGGCAGTTTTTGATCTTTCTCTAAGCCTTCAGGTAAGGTGATGCCGCAAAATTCACGCTCACCTTTTGCATATGCACGCCACATCGAGCCAGTAATGTATTGGCGACAAATTGCTTCAACTTTAATTGGTCGTGCTTTTTGTACTATCCAAACAAATGGATGTGGGATGTCTAGGATATGGCTGTCTGCTAAGCCATGCTCTGCAAACAAGGTAAACCAGTGGTTAGAAATCGCATTCAGTGCTGCGCCTTTGCCAGGAATACCTTGCAGGTTGCCTTCGCCATGGAAAATACAATCAAATGCTGAAATGCGATCACTGATCACCATGATGGCTAACGGTGTATCCGCTGGAACATCGTAGCCTTTGTCTTTAATAAGGCGGCGACTATCAGTATCGGTTAGCCAATAAACACTGCGGACCTTACCACTGTGTACCGGTTTGTCGGTACGAATAGGCAAATCATTGTTAATTGCGAGAACTGAATCAGCAAGACTCATGACCAGTATTCCTTAGAGGTTAAGTGTAGGGAGCTATCCTTTAATAACAGGATATGTCGGTATTTTAATGGCGGCTATTTTACCTTTATTAAGCCAGATTTCCATGCTTATAACAGGGCTAAACTCTTAATCCTGTATAGCGAATACTGAGGGGCTTAATATTAGTTTTTAATGCTTTATTCGTTGGTCTGTATCAGGCAAGATATTGCAGCTTATACTCTTGTTAACATCTGTGAGACATTCTGTGCATCCTACCAAACTCGGTTTATTTTTTGTGTCTATTGCCGTCATTTTTTGGGGCATATTACCGATAGCGTTAACACTCTCTGGAAATTTTATCGATCCGGTTACCTTGACTTGGTTTCGATTTTTAGTGGCATTTATCGTGACCTTTTTGGTGATGTGGCATCTAGGGTATTTACGTCAGTTCATGTCACTTTCACGAGGGGATTGGGTTAAGCTCAGTGCTGCCGGCATTTTACTCATGTGTAACTACACTTCGTTTGTGTATTCCTTAGATTATTTATCGCCAGGTACTGCACAACTTAACTTTCAGACTGCGCCATTTTACCTTGCTTTCGGTGGTGCGTTATTTTTTAAGGAGCGTTTAACTGCGGTGCAGTTGAGCTGTTTTGCAACTCTGGCCTTGGGAGTATTACTGTTTTTCCATCCAAGTCTTGATATGTCTGTCAGTGATAATAGTCAAATTGGTTTTGGGGTGTTAATCGTGCAGTTCTCTGTACTTTCTTGGACCAGTTATGCTTTATTGCAAAAGTCGCTGATCGCTAAGTTATCGCCTAATAACGTATTGCTATATATCTATGGTTTGGGTGTTGTCGTGATGGCGCCATTCTGTGATTTCAGCCAATTCTCTAAGATGAACTCATCTGAGTGGTTTATTATTTTATTCTGCGCAGCCAATACATTGATTGCTTACGGTAGCTTTGGACAAGCCATCAAGTATTGGCCCACAGCGCAAGTCAGCGCTATGCTGGCTCTGACACCTGTGTTGAGTTTCATTGCTAATAGTCTGGTGGTAAAGATGAACTTATGGCCCAACACCTTTAGGGCTGATGCCATTGATGCTTGGTCATTGCTTGGGATTATCTTAATTGTCGGCGCTGTTTTTGCCATGCAGATATGGCCTTTATTGCAGCAAAAGCGCAAGCAGCCATCAGCTGACAGGTATCGTTAGAAACGGTAGTTGATATTGACTGCTGCAAAATTGGCAGTACTTGGCTGATCTTTATATTGCTCAGTGCCACGAATGACTGAGAAGGTTAACCCCCAGTTTTGCCAGTTAAGCATAAATCCTGAATTGATCATTGCTTGTTGGTTCGTCAGTTCGACTGAGTGGCTATCTGTAAAGTTATTGCCATCAAGGGTTATATCGTTAAATACATAACGTCCATACAAGGTCAAAAACAGCTGCCAGCTTAACTCGCTAACAGGTTTTACTTGGTATCCATTGTTACTTCTTGATGCTGCTTGCGTTACGAAGGCATAACTGTGAGACAGAATGTTACCGATACGAAATGACATACCAGCACCAACATCACTCATTAAATTACCTATTGCCGCATTTCCATGAATAACAGTATCAAACTCGACATTTTCTGAAATTGGAGTGTATGCCCATTGATATAGGCGTTGTACTTCAACTCTGAATACAGGCTCATTACTTAACTGATTATCCCAGCCCATTGGCTCTTTGGCATCAATGATTTCGTGAACTTGTTTTTGAGTTTGCTCAGCAAGTGAACCTGGCCCGACAAGACCTAAAGTTATGCTTAAATTATCGGCGATACCATCACCAAAACTACGTAATGTAGATTGCCATAATAAGGTGCCAGCATATGGCCTGTCTGACTCTATGAGTTCCGCTTGTTGTAGGTCATCAGGGGTGTACATGCGCTGGGATACACTATAGCTAATTTGATACTGTCTTGATGCACCATGGTTTAAATAACTGTAACCATAAAGACCTGTGAGCCAAGTGGGCATGTTAAGCTCATCAAAATCATCGACGATTGCCTTACCCCAACTCCACTCTAAACCATTGCTGTAGCCATTATCACTGGTATTAATAAGGCCAAATGCATCATTCTCAAAACTGAACTGTACCCAGTCACCATTTGATGTCGCTAAAACCTGCTGATGTTGATCTTCAGCGTTAACCCCTGCTGCAGACACAACAATAGGTAAAACACAGCATATTAGTGCAAGTGCGCGAGTAATATGTTTGGCTAGGTATGTGCTTGGTAACATAAAATAAAGCTATGTATCAGTAGGTATCAAAATGAGCGAAGGATTATACAGAAAACAGCATAAAAAAATGGAGCCTAAGCTCCATTTTTATTACAGGGTTTCAACAGATTGTTGATACTGTGATCAATTACTCGCTGTCACGTGGTTTACGTGGACGACGGTCGCCACGAGGACGATCATTACGATCACCACGAGAACGGTCATTACGTGGACGACGTGGACGGTCGCTACGTGTAGACTCTGGGAATGGAGTGTCACTTGCTTCTTTGATGTTAAGTGGCTTACCACAAACACGTACTTTACGAAGGTGTGTTAACACATCTTTTGGCATACCGTCTGGTAAGTCAATTGAAGTCACTTGGTCGAATAACTGAATTTGACCAATGAACTGACTGTCGATATTAGCTTCGTTAGCAATTGCACCAACGATGTTACCTACACCAACGCCATTATCACGACCGACTTCAATTACGTAACGACACATTTTAACATCAGGCTTATCTTTTAAGCCTTCTGCACTACCAAAGCTTGTAGGCATTGGGCGGCCACCACGTGAATCACGACGGCTGTTGCGATCTCTGCCACCATCACGATCGCGGTCACGTGAATCACGTTGACGCTCTTGAATTGGAGGAAGTTGTAAAGGACGTTCAGCCTGAACTTGTTGTAATAATGCCGCAGCAAGTAAATCTGTATCGATTTCAAGCTGTTGACATAATTCAGCTACTGCGTTCTTCATGAAGTCTAAGTCACCATTAATGGTTTCTTGAACTTGCTCGCCTAAACGAGATAAACGACGCTCTGTTACTGTTTCAGGGCTAGGTACTTTCATTGGCGAAATACGGCTGTTCGTAGCACGTTCAATGGTACGTAACATACGCATTTCACGATTAGTAACGAAAAGAATTGCCATACCAGTACGGCCAGCACGACCTGTACGACCAATACGGTGTACATAAGCTTCTGAATCATATGGGATATCGTAGTTTACTACGTGTCCAATACGTTCAACGTCAAGACCACGGGCTGCAACGTCTGTCGCAATAAGAATATCTAGCTTGCCACGTTTTAGCTGGTCAACAGCACGCTCACGTGCTTGTTGGTTCATGTCACCATGTAATGGCGAAGAAGCGTAACCACGAGCTTCTAATTTTTCTGCTAGTTCAACACAGCTATTACGAGTACGTACGAAAATGATAATACCTTCTGTATTTTCAACTTCTAATACACGGACTAATGCTTCAAGCTTGTTGTGTTGAGATACTTGAACAAAACGTTGTTCAATAGATTCAACAGTCGTATGACTTGCTGCGATGCTGATATGAACAGGCTTGTTAAGGTGCTTGTTAGCAACACGCTTGATTTGCTCTGGCATAGTTGCAGAAAAAAGTGCTAATTGGCTTTCAGCTGGCTTGTGCTCAAGTACCCATTCGATATCGTCGATGAAGCCCATTTTTAGCATTTCATCAGCTTCATCAAGTACTAATGCTTTAAGCGCATCAAGTTTCAGTGTGCCACGACGCATGTGGTCCATTACACGTCCAGGCGTACCAACAACGACTTGTGGGCCACGACGTAGCGCACTAAGTTGTTGATGCATGCTTTGACCACCGTAAATAGGCAGTACATGGAAGCCTTTCATGTGTTTTGCGTAGCTACCAAATGCTTCAGCAACCTGTACTGCTAACTCACGAGTTGGAGCCAATACTAAGATTTGAGGAGCATTGAGTTTTTGATCGACACTATTAAGTAGTGGTAGTGCGAATGCACCAGTTTTACCAGTACCAGTTTGAGCTTGACCTAAAATATCTTTACCTTCCATTAAAGGATCGATACTAGCAGCTTGAATTGGTGTTGGTTTTTCGTAACCTAAATCGTCAAGGGCACGAAGCAAATTCTCGGATAAACCAAGTTCGCGGAAAGTTCTTTCATCGGATGACATTGAGTTGTAGCCTTGTGGGTATGCACGAAAATAGTCGCATTCGTGCTAAAGTTTCACAGACAGAAAATCAACCCCGTGTCGATTTCCCGCGTCAAAGGGGCAATATTATAGCAAGCTTTAGCCTCTATGACTATATATTTTCAATATAAAACTAAAATTGGCCTGATTATTGAAGAGCAATTTGTTGCTTATCTACTGAGATTAATTCAAAAGCGGTCTCAGTGACGGCGGCTAAAAATCCGATATCCAGTGTTTCAATTGTATCTTCTACCGTGTGGTAATATTTATGGGTAGGAACACCTAAATAAAGCCATGGAATCCCTGCCTTATGAAACGGGTAATGATCTGAAGCTCGTAACCAGTCAATTTTTACCATGCTGCCGTTTTGCATTCTTGAACGACTTTCTCTGACACACAATTGATTATAGTCTTGCAGTTGATATTTAAGCTGATTAAACTCAGTTAAATTTCTCTCGCCTTCTATATAAATGGATTTTGGTCTTGAAGGGTGACCTACCATGTCTAAATTTATCGACATTTCTATCTGCATGCTAGGTTGTGCTGTTAACTGTTCAACCACTGCATAAGAACCATATAAGCCTGACTCTTCAGCGTCGGTTGCTACAAGCATTAAGTTAACCTTGTCATCACCATTTGACTGCCAATGCTCGGCGATGGCTAGCATAGCAGCAACGCCTGAAGCATTGTCATCTGCACCAGCAAATACTTTATTGCCTTTTTTGCCAAGGTGGTCGTAATGGGCGGTAATCACTCGCCATCGTTGGCTATCATTTTTGGCTCTAATTGTGCCAATAACATTTATCCCTTCTTTATCAGTGAAGTTTGACCGATATTGAAAGGGGACTAAAAACGAATCTTGCCAAGGGGTAAGTTCGAGTTCTTGAAAGCGTTTGATGAGATATTGCCGAGATTGCTCGGCGCCAAGCGTATTGGTTTTACGTCCTTCAAATTCAGGGCTAGTTAAAATACGTATATCTTCGAGCAGTTGGCTTTTAACTGCCCAAAGACTGATAGGTTGATTGCCGCAGTTTTTAGATGCACAAGCAGATAGCGACAATATCATCATCAGGCTCAGTAATTTAAGCGCGAAGCGAATACCCTTGTTGATAACAGTAATCGCATTAGCCAGAGGCTTGATTAGAAATTCCATTTCGTTCCCTCTGGCTTATCGTCCGATGTTGCTTGATAGCTTATTTTTTAACAGATTTTTTTATCGTCTTTTTTGCCGCTTTCTTGGGCTTTGCCTCAGTAACTTGTGGCATTTTCTCCAACAGTGGCTGTAAAAAGCGTGCGGTATGCGACTCAGTGTTTTTAGCAACATCTTCAGGCGTACCTGTTACGAGTATTGTCCCGCCGCCTGAGCCACCTTCTGGTCCTAAGTCCACAATCCAGTCGGCTGTTTTGATCACATCTAAATTGTGCTCAATAACAACAATAGTATTACCTTTGGCTTTTAGTCTATGTAATACATCAAGTAATAACTGAATATCAGCAAAGTGCAACCCAGTTGTTGGTTCATCAAGAATATATAAGGTTTTACCCGTATCACGCTTAGACAGTTCTTTAGCAAGTTTGACTCGCTGAGCTTCACCGCCTGACAAGGTCGTGGCGCTTTGTCCTAGGCAAATATATGACAAACCGACATCCACTAAGGTTTGCAGTTTACGTGCAATGGCAGGAATAGGGTCAAAGAATACACGTGCTTCTTCGATGGTCATTTGCAGCACTTCGTGGATGTTTTTGCCTTTGTATTTCACGTCTAAGGTTTCACGATTATAGCGTTTGCCTTTACATGAATCACATGGCACATACACGTCAGGTAAAAAGTGCATTTCTACTTTAATGAGCCCGTCGCCCTGACAAGCTTCACAGCGTCCACCTTTTACGTTAAATGAGAAACGGCCAGGTTGGTAACCACGGCTACGCGACTCTTGTGTTGCGGCAAATAGCTCACGTATCGGAGTAAAAATGCCCGTATAAGTGGCTGGGTTTGAGCGAGGTGTTCGGCCAATAGGGCTTTGATCGATATCAACGACCTTGTCGCATTGCTCCATGCCCTTAATACTTTTATGCGGAGCGGGCTCATCAATTGTGGCGCCATTTAGCATGCGGTGAGCAATCTTATAAAAAGTATCGTTAATTAGGGTCGACTTACCAGAACCAGATACCCCAGTTACACAAGTGAATAGCCCGATAGGAATGGTTAAATCGACATTTTTAAGGTTATTACCCGTTGCTCCAGTGAGTTCAATGACCTTTTTCGGGTCTATTGGGGTGCGCTGCTCACTGACATGGATCTGTTTTTTGCCCGAAATGTACTGACCTGTGATCGATTCTTCACATTCGATGATATCGTTTAAGCCACCAGAACAAATAACTTCACCACCGTGCACTCCTGCGCCAGGGCCAATATCGATAACATGATCTGCCATGCGAATGGCATCCTCGTCATGCTCAACTACAATCACGGTATTACCTAGATCACGAAGATGGATTAAGGTATTAAGTAAGCGCTCATTATCACGCTGATGCAGGCCAATAGAGGGTTCATCTAATACATACATGACACCAACGAGTCCGGCGCCAATTTGGCTCGCTAACCGGATCCGCTGCGCTTCACCACCTGATAGTGTGTCTGCTGAACGATCTAAGCTTAAGTAATTTAATCCCACATTGACGAGGAACCCGAGTCGATCACCCACTTCTTTTAAGATTTTTTCGGCAATTTGTGCTTTTTGCCCTGAAAATTCGACACCGTTAAAGTAGGTCATGGCTTCGCCAATAGACCACTGCGTCAATTGAGGTAGTGTTAGTTCGCCAATAAAGACATTACGTGCTTCTTCACGTAAGCGAGAACCACCACAGCTTTTACACGGTTGTGTATTAATGAATTTAGAAAGCTCATCACGAACCGAGTTACTTTCAGTTTCACGGTAGCGGCGGTCCATGTTATTTAAGATGCCTTCAAATGGATGATTTCGGATCACCACATCGCCACGGTCATTAATATATTTAAAGGCAATACTTTGCTTGCCAGAGCCGTGGAGTACAATTTTTTGCACTTTATCTGTAAGTTGTTGGAACGGTGTTTCAACATCAAACTTATAATGTTCCGCCAGTGAGCTGAGCATTTGAAAATAATAGAAGTTACGTTTGTCCCAGCCGCGTATTGCACCTCCAGCAAGTGATAGCTCACCATTGGTGATCACTCTGTCGGCATCAAAATACTGTTGAACTCCTAAGCCATCACAGGTTTGACAAGCGCCAGCTGGGTTATTGAATGAGAAAATACGTGGCTCAAGTTCTGCCATTGAATAGCCACAATGAGGGCAAGCAAAATTTGCTGAAAAGATTATCTCTTCCGTTTCACTAGCCATATCAGCGACCACAGCAATACCACCTGACATTTCAAGGGTGGTTTCAAATGATTCCGCTAAACGTTGTTTAAGATCGTCACGCACTTTGAAGCGATCAACAACAACTTCAATGGTATGTTTTACATGTAAGTCTAAGGTTGGTGGGTCTGATAAGTCACAAACATCGCCATCAATACGCGCCCGCACATAACCTTGGGCTGCGAGACTCTCTAGCAGTTTTACATGCTCACCTTTACGTGCTTTAACGACAGGCGCCAACAGCATCTGACGACTACCTTCAGGTAACTCAAGGACTTTATCGACCATTTGACTTACTGTTTGTGCGGCTAGGGGCTGACCATGAGTGGGACAGCGAGGTTCACCTACACGGGCAAATAGTAATCTTAAGTAGTCATAAATTTCGGTAATCGTACCCACAGTTGAACGTGGATTATGTGAAGTGGATTTTTGTTCAATTGAAATCGCTGGGCTTAAGCCTTCAATATGATCAACATCAGGTTTTTCCATCAAACTCAAAAATTGGCGCGCGTATGCTGACAAAGACTCAACATAGCGGCGTTGACCTTCGGCATATAAGGTGTCGAAGGCCAATGAAGATTTGCCTGAACCTGACAGCCCGGTAATGACAATGAGTTTGTCACGGGGAATTTTGAGGTCAAAGTTTTTTAGATTGTGGGTTCGTGCACCGCGAATTTCAATGGTATCCATTCTTCACTCTGATGTTGTTCTCAGGGGCTTGGTAAGAGATCTACTTCTTTAAGCCGCCGAATTTTAAATGGGTTTAAGCTATTTTTGTCTAAATAGTTTATGTTGGTTTGTCGATTTTATGATGTATTTATACAGTATTTTATACAGTGTTGTATAGGGCTAAGTGCTTAGTTCATTTTCTGCGGTGTCATTCCTATTCGGGGTAACCTGAACTGGGATATAAAACACATTATAACCTGTTTGTTTAATCTCATTAGCAAATACGACAATCAGTTGCTGCTTGGTTCATTATTCCTTTTGAGCTAAATTAGGACGCTGTGATAATATGCGCAACTCAAAATTTTTACTGTGACAAAATTAAGGGCAAGTGAATGGCCAAGAATGGACTATCCGGCATAGAGAAAAAAGTCGCTTTTTCGTTAGCCAGCGTGTTTGGTTTACGAATGATGGGCTTGTTTATGATCATGCCTGTGTTTGCGCTTTACGGCCAACACTTAGAAGGATTCTCGCCATTATGGGTCGGTATTGCCATAGGGGCATACGGCTTAACACAAGCTTGTTTGCAAATTCCCATGGGCATGTTGTCTGACAAATATGGCCGAAAGCCTATCATTTTAGGTGGTTTGGTCATTTTTGCTATTGGTAGTATTGTCGCTGCGATGTCTGATCATATATACGGTGTGGTGCTGGGCCGTGCTTTACAGGGCATGGGAGCCATTGCTGCGGCGGTATTGGCACTCGCTGCCGACTTAACCCGTGATGAACAACGAACCAAAGTCATGGCAATCATTGGGATGTGTATTGGCTTTTCTTTCGCTTTATCCTTACTTGCAGGGCCGATAGTTGCTCAATATGCAGGCCTTGAAGGCTTATTCTTTTTAACTGCCATTTTAGCTGTGTTAGGCATGGTGATTGTGCAGGTCTTAGTACCAAATCCTGTGTCTCAAGCCCCTAAAGGGGATACTGTTGCTACGCCGACCAAGCTTAAACGTATGCTGATGGACCCTCAGTTATTTCGATTAGATGCGGGCATTTTTATTCTTCATTTAGTATTAACAGCGGTGTTTGTCGCATTACCTTTAGATTTAGTGGATGCTGGCTTAGTCAAAGAAAAACACTGGATGTTGTACTTCCCCGCTTTTGTTGGCGCACTCTTTTTAATGGTGCCTTTGATCATTATTGGGGTTAAGCGCAATAACACTAAAACTATGTTCCAAATCTCATTGCTTATAATGATGCTATCACTCGCTGCTATGGGAATTTATGCTGATAATTTGTGGGTGCTCAGTGGCGCTGTGGTGTTATTTTTTACCGGCTTTAACTATTTAGAGGCATCATTACCTAGCTTAATCGCAAAGTTTTGTCCTATGGGCGATAAAGGTTCTGCGATGGGGGTTTACTCGACCAGTCAATTCTTAGGTGCTTTTTGTGGCGGCATGTTAGGTGGCGGCGCTTATCAATTGGTCGGCGCTTCAGGTGTCTTTTATGTCGCGTTAGCGTTGATGTTTGTGTGGTTATTATTGACCATTGGTATGGAAAAACCAGTGCTTCTTAAAAGCTATACTCTTGAAGCTGAAGCGAAAGATAGAAATCATGCCCAAGATATGGCAACTCAGTTATCACAACTTGCAGGGGTTGCTGAGGCAATTGTCGTGATTGAAGAGAAAGCTGCTTATTTAAAAGTAGATGATCAATTCGATTTAAGAGAAGCCCGAGCTGTGTTAGGCTCTGTCAGCTAAGAATTAAATTCGTATTTTTGTGTGATAGTTGATGTGTCAACAGACATAAAAATGGCATAATTGATTCAACAGAATTTGAACATAAATAAATTTAGAACATGGTAAATCGCAGGAGATTTCAATGGCCAGTCGTGGTGTGAATAAAGTAATTTTGGTTGGTAATTTAGGTAAAGATCCTGAAGTTCGTTACATGCCAAACGGTAACGCAGTCGCTAACTTTACTGTAGCAACAAGTGAATCTTGGAAAGACCAACAAGGTCAGCAACAAGAACGCACTGAATGGCACAACATTGTGATGTACCGTCGACTAGCTGAAGTAGCTGGCGAATACCTGAAAAAGGTTCTAAAGTTTACTTAGAAGGTAAACTGCAAACCAGCAAGTGGCAGGATCAGACTACGGGTCAAGATCGCTACAAAACCGAAATCAATGCAATGGAAATGCAAATGCTTGATAGCCGTGGCCAAGGCGGTCAGCAAGGTGGTATGAACCAAGGTCAAGGTGGCTATGGTAATGCGCCTCAGCAAAGTGCACCGCAATCCCAAGGCGGATACGGCCAACAGCAGCAATCTCAAGCTGGTTATCAGCAGCCTGCTCAACAGCAAGCAGCTCAAAAGCCTGCTTACACGCCTAAGCCTCAAGCGCCAGCGCAGCAGCAAGGTAGTTACCAGCAGCCAGCTCAACGTCCAGCACCTGCCCAGCAACAAGGCGGTTTCCAACAACCTGCTCAACAACAGCAAGGTGGTTTCCAGCAACAATCTGCTCCAGCACAGCGTCCTGCACCAACACCACAACCGCAGAACACTACGCCAGATTTAGGCGGTGATTGGGATGACGATATCCCGTTCTAATACACAGTATTCGCTGGATTAATCGAAGTGATATTTAAAATCCCTGTTATGCAGGGATTTTTTGTTGTTCATTAACAAGTTTGATTGATGATGAGTGTGAAGCACGCTTTGTTGGTATAAAATGAAACATTCATTGGTTTATTTTGACGGATAACAAAGAGTTTAGGATCTGAATAAATGAAAAAATCCTGTATGTGAGACATGATAAAATTGGTGACTTCACCACGAAGTGGCCCGCACTTAGCATGTTAAAACAGGCAATACCGGACGCAACAATTGACGTATTTGTTGCTCCTGTAGTGAAAAGTTTTGCCGAGGCATGCCCTCATGTGGATAACGTCTTAGTTGATACAGGTGATGATGCGGCTATTGCAGAGCTGATTAAAGAGCAACATTACGATGCAGCTATCGTTTCATTGTCTCAATACCGAGTTTATAAACTACTTAAACCAGCTCGAATTCCTTATGTACTGGTTCCCACGCTAAATTGGTACCAATATCTCTATAAACACAGAACCAACGCACAATATCAAGATGGCATTTCTGTTTGGCGAAGAGGTTGTAATGTTGTTGAGCACTTTCTAAAAGAGCACAATTACCCTATTCCAGAAGTGAAACGACCTTTTTGGGATATGAGCAATAAAAAGCACAAGTGGCAAGAGTATTACAATAAACAGGGTGAAGAAAAGTTGATTTTCGCTCACCCTGGTACAGGTGGCTCGTCGGGCGGGGTGCCTGTTGAGTCATTTTCGAATATGCTTATTGATATTAGTCAGCGTACTGCGTTAGATTGCCGATTTGTGGTCACTTACAGCGGCCAAGAAGAAGTGCTTGCCGACGAAATGGTCGCTATTTTGTCTGAAAAAGGCATTAAGGTTGAAAAAGCCAAACCATTATCGAGCCTGAGCGAATTTGCTGAGTCATTAGTGGCTGCTGATATGTTTATCGCAGGCTCTACTGGGCCTTTGCATTTAGCAGGTCTACACAATGTGCCGACATTAGGGTTTTATGCAGGCAGACGCTCTGCACCGCATATACGTTGGCAGTCCTTATCAGCGGATGATCGCCGATTATCTTATACACCGCCTGTTGGAAAAAGAACGGGTCGCAATATGGCGTTAGTTGATTTTGACAAGGCAGCCACTGAGGCTGCGGCGTTTTTAGATTCATTTTATTCAGACGTTAGCCGTTAAGTTAAGGCTATCAAAACAAGATTTGGTTTAAGCGTGATGTATGTTCACGCCAATACACAGGAATTGAGCTTATGATCGTGGTTACAGGTGCTGCAGGTTTTATCGGTAGTAATTTAGTTAAATCGCTTAATGAAATGGGCCGTACAGATATCATCGCCGTCGATGATCTTACTGATGGCACGCAAATGTTTAATTTAGCCGATTGCGAAATCGCTGATTACTTAGATAAAGATGCCTTTTTAGCCAGCATTAAAGCGGGCGAGTTTGACGGTAAATTAGAAGTGATTTTCCATCAAGGAGCATGTTCATCGACCACTGAGTGGGATGGCAAGTTTATGATGCAAAACAACTATGAATACTCAAAAGTATTACTGCATTATAGCCAAGCAAATAATGTGCAATTTATCTATGCATCATCGGCATCTGTGTACGGTGGTAGTGACACTTTTGTTGAGAAGCGCGAAGTTGAAAAACCGCTAAATGTGTATGCTTACTCTAAGTTCTTGTTTGACCAATACGTCCGTCAACAAGACACAACTGCCCAAGTTGCAGGTCTTCGTTATTTTAACGTTTACGGCCCTAGAGAGCAGCATAAAGGCGGCATGGCGAGTGTAGCATTCCACTTTAATAACCAAATCAAAGCGAACGGTGTTTGTCGTTTATTTGCCGGTGTGGATGGCTATGAAGATGGTCAGCAACTACGTGATTTCGTGTTTGTTGAAGACGTCGTTAAAGTGAACATTTGGTTATGGCAGAACAAGTCAGTGTCTGGTGTGTTTAACTGCGGAACAGGTGAAGCGCAAAGCTTTAATGATGTAGCAAATGCCGTTATTCAGTACCATGGTAAAGGCGACATTGAATACATTCCTTTCCCTGATAAATTAAAGGGTGCTTACCAGAGCTATACTCAAGCAGATTTAACCTTGCTTCGTTCAGTGGGTTGTGACCATGTCTTCAAAACGGTTGAGCAAGCAGTGCCTGAGTATTTAGATTGGCTAAAAGACCAACATTTTATTGGTCAGTAATCATAGATTGATGGCAAATCTATAAAGCCTTGATGAGTCAATCATCAAGGCTTTTTTATTGGCAAAACCCTAATGCTATTGACTAACCATGCCTTTAAGCACGATATCGTCATAAGTCACAAAGCCAATAATGTTGCTGTTTTCAACCACAGGTGCTTTATTGATTTGGAATTGGTCAAATAGCCTAGCGGTATATCGGATATCCATATCCGCACTGACAGCCATCACGGGTTTTATCATGATTTCATATACGTTAACTCGCTCCGGTGACTTATTTGTTGCGAGGACTTTTCTGGCAATATCGCTCAGCAATAACATGCCATATTCGTCATGCTCATTACGCTTGTTGACGACCAAAATAGAGACATTCTGTTCCACCGCGATGGCAATGGCTTCGCTAATGGTCAGCATACCGTCAATCATAGCGTATTGATTCATCAATACATCTCGATTTTTAATAGGTGTTGTCGGCTTCATATTTGATCCTTAATATCATTGGTAAGTTTTTCAACTTGATGAGCAACACCAACGGCATCTTCAACATCAATTTGAATCGCAATACCTTGGCCTGGGTTAGTGTTAAACCCGCCCACCTCGCATATTGTCTCTAAAATATGGCGACTCATATGCTCTTCTACTAGCCATAAAATCACATCACGCTGAACATCTAAGCCTAAGCCCATGAAGGTTTTCTTTTTCTTTAGCCCTTCACCTCTAGCATGGTTGATAACTGTGGCGCCAGTAGCGCCAGCTTCTCGGGCGGCATCAAGTACAGTGTCTGTCGTGATGTCGTCAACAAAAGCGATAATTAACTTAAATCGCATTTATTACTCCTTAATGGAATGATTATTTTTTATTGTTGATGTTGGCACTGCTGAACTAGGAAGTGCCTCTGATATATCTGCTGGAACGGCTGCATTTTTTTCATTGAGCTCAGTTTCATCAATTGCTTGGGATTTTCGTTTATCTAGCCAGGCTACAAGTTGGGCATAGCTCATTACAGCAATAATGGGGAACAAACTGGCAAAAGCGATAAGCCCAAAGCCATCAATAAGTGGATTACGTCCTTCAACATTTGAGGCTAAACCTAAACCTAATGCCGCGACCAGGGGCACGGTAACAGTTGAAGTGGTGACGCCACCTGAATCATACGCGAGTGGGATGATGGATTTAGGTGCGTAGAAGGTTTGGATTACTACCACCACATAACCTGCCATGATGTAATAATGGATTGGGTCACCAACGACGATGCGAAAGCAGCCTAGCGAGATACCGAAAGCCACGCCAATTGCCACCGAAATACGTAACCCTTGAGTGCTAATCGTGCCACCTGACACTTCGTTCGCTTTAATAGCAACTGCAATCAATGAGGGTTCGGCAATGGTGGTGCTGAACCCAATAGCGGCAGCAAATACATACACCCATAAATAGTCTTGCCAGATGTAAGGCCCAGCAGAACCATCAGGGTGCAAAATTTCTGGTGAGGTTAACTGATTTGCAAGATTTTCACCGATTGGGAACAGCGCCAGTTCGAGTCCGACTAAGAAAAAGCTTAACCCGAAGGTGACATAAACAAACCCAAGCACCACCGTTTTCCAGTTAGCTATAGGACGTTTAAGTACACCTAATTGGAATCCAAATAGAATGATGGCTATTGGGATCACATCTCGCATTGTGAGCAGCAAGGTTTCTAATAACTGATATAGCCACGTCATTTGGCCTCCTTGGCAAATTGTACCTGCTCATTAAGTAAGGTCATGTCTACATTGCACATCATTGTCATAACACCATGCCGTAAAGTAAGACAAAAATTACCGGCGTTAAACTTGCAAAAGCAATGAGTCCAAAGCCATCTAACATTGGGTTTCGGCCTTTAATCACAGTGGCTAAGCCCACTCCTAATGCCGTCACTAATGGCACTGTAATCGTTGACGTGGTCACGCCACCCGAGTCATAAGCAATGCCGATGATATTTTCTGGGGCAAAGCTTGTGAGGATCATGACAATAATGTAGCCACCGATGATCAGGTAATGAATTGGCCAGCCTTTAACAATCCTGATTACCCCAAGCAAGATGGCTAAGCCAACGGAGACCGCCACCGTTAATCTCAGTCCCATCGCATAACTGTCCATTGCTGTTTCTGTGGCGGCAATGGCGCCACCTTCTGCTGCGACTTCAGCCGCTTCAGCTGCCACAGCGGTCAGCGCGGGTTCTGCTAGGGTCGTGCCAAAGCCGAGTGAGAAAGAAAAAATGACTAACCAGAATGTGCTACCTTTGCGAGCAAGGGCATGAGCTAAGGACTCACCGATTGGGAAGAGGCCCATTTCCAATCCGAACACAAAAAAAGTCAGTCCTAAAACGATAAAGATGACACCGACAAGGATAGAAAAAAGGTTATCAGGAGCTTGTTGGAGGATAAAAATTTCAAAAAAACTCACCACTAAAATAATGGGGACTAAATCTCGAAAACTGCCGAGCATAGATTGTAATAACTTAACTAATCCGCTCATTCCACCTCCTGTGAAAGTTAATAATGACAATCGCTTAAGCGTAATTCCTCGCGTATATGGAAAAGAAAACGCCTTATTGGAATGGTCTAACTTATGTATTCAGTTTGCCAAGGTTACACATTGAGGCAACAGAAATTTAACAAAAGTTGCAATAGTTTTGAGCTAGATCAATTTGTCTTTGAAAATGTGCGCTAGGTGAATCGAACCGAGGGTATTTGCAATAAACAATCAAACCTAAAAGGTACTAATTGTGGGGTGAGTCATTATTGACGGAACTGTATTCATGAGAGTAGAGAAAGCTAACTGCTAGTGAGTCAAATGAGGCGGTAAAATAATGCTTATGTATTTTGTTGGATAAGCATCATTGGGAGAGTCGTTCAGTGCAAGGCATGTATAACTAGGGCATGTATAACTAGGGCATGTATAACTAGGGCGTGTATAACTAGGGCATGCATAACTAGGGCGTGTATAACTAGGGTATTGTAAAGCTTAGGCATTTAAAATTAAGGAGTTAGCGCTAATGGATCTGCTGGGTGCTCAATATTGTATTTATCCAATATTTGTTGGTATTCCCCTGTTTTTTTGAGCTTAGTTAGCCCTTGATTAAACATTTTGGCAGCTTTAGTCGCGCCTTGGTTAAAGCCAACATACAAAGGCAATGGTTCACCGAAGGTACCTGCAAAGCGAATTTGATCATCTAGAGCTAGCTTTTCAGCCGTGTTTTGAATAACCACTTTATTACCCAGCATGACATGAAAGCGGCCTTTGATAAGCCTTTTTAGGTTCATGGTTAACGGCTGGTTTCCAGTCGCAATGTAGAAACGATTTGAATTGGCAATTTTATCGTTTAATCGCTCGCCATAGTCATAACCACGAATGATACCAACTTGCACGTTATCTAAATCTTCAAGCTGGTTAAATTGCCAAGCAAACCCTGTAGTGGTGTAGAAATCTTTGCTTGCATAACCCACAACGACTTCATCAGTATATAAATTAAATTGGCTAACATGCTCTGGCGTGACGGCTAAGATTGCATCAATATTTCCGTGTTGGACTTCTTTTAAAGCACGATTAAATGGCACTGCGATAAAATGAACCGGTTGATCCATTTCAGCAAAAGCCCTTTTTGTTAATTCAGTGACATAGCCTGTTTGACCTTCACATACGTAAGGGCACCAAATATCAGATGCGATTAAAAGGGGCTTGGCAGATAAAGACGCTGACCAAAGGCTACTAAGGCACAATAGACATGCTGTAGTGCAAGCGAACAACTTAGTTAAGGCTGTGTTTAGCGTCATTTTCACAATGATATAAATTCCAGTCAGTTTATGTGTTCGCAACTTATAACAGGCTTAACAAGCAACCCATTATTAGTTTGTTGAGTCAATAGAGAACAGTATAACTAAATCTTCCCGAGTAATAAGTTACTTCGTGTACATTTGAAGTCATAAGGTTAAGCAGTGAGTCTAACTCTTTGAGTTATTGTATCTTAAAGCGGCAATCTATTGGGTTAAATTTAATCGTTCTTGGTATTTTTGCCAGTTTTGTAAAGCAAAATCGTTAATCGTCGTGAGTTATTGATAAGGTATGTAGCAATGTTATCTTCATGCTTTTGTCTCGGCGCAGTTTTCGAGTTGAGGTGTCTAGAGGCTAATTTGTTTCAAGGTCATGTTGTCCATCTGGTCACATTCTGGTGCTTATTTCATCCTTGTGCGACTGACTATTATTGAGGTTTATATCATGAAATATATTACTTTTACTGAACCTGGAAGCGCAGAAGTTATGAATATTGCACAATCTCATGATGACTTAATCGCTCAAGCATTAACGTCGGGTCAGGTTGTCATTAACGTCCATGCAGCAGGTGTGAACGGCCCCGATATTAAGCAGCGAGAAGGGGCATATCCAGCTCCCAAAGGGGCTAGTCCTATTTTAGGCTTAGAAGTGTCAGGTGAGATTATTGCTGTCGCAGAAGGTGTTTCTCAATGGCAAGTTGGCGATAAAGTATGTGCCTTAGTTCCAGGTGGCGGCTATGCCGAACAAGTCGTGACGTTTGCTAGTCATTGTTTACCTATTCCTAAAGGTTATAGCTTTGAGCAAGCTGCTGCACTACCCGAAACCTACTTTACGGTTTGGGGCAACATGATGATTAGAGCAGGGTTGAGTAAAGGTGAATCTGTGTTAATTCACGGTGGCTCCGGTGGTATCGGAACAACAGCAATTCAAATCGCTAAGGCAATGGGAGCACGCGTATTTGTCACTTCTGGTTCTGATGAAAAGTGCCAATATTGTCTGCAACAGGGTGCAGAACTTGCCATTAATTATCACACACAAGATTTTGTCGAGCCGATACTTAATGCGACAGATGGCCAAGGAGTCAATGTGGTGTTTGATATAGCGGGTGGAGATTTTGTGAATAAAAACCTCAAAGTGGTGGCAATGGATGGCCGAATGGTGACTGTCGCCATGCAAAGGGGAGTAAGAGCTGAAGTGGATATTTTTAGACTCATGGCAAAGCGGATCAGCTGGACAGGTTCCACCTTGAGGCCGCAAAGTGTTGAAGCGAAAGCTGACATTGCTGCAGCACTGAGAGCGCAAATTTGGCCATTACTTGATAGTGGCTCAATTAACATCAAGCTGGATAAGATCTTTGCCTTTGAAGAGGTTAT
Organism: Shewanella sp. ENK2; assembly: GCF_043568515.1. NCBI lineage: Bacteria > Pseudomonadati > Pseudomonadota > Gammaproteobacteria > Alteromonadales > Shewanellaceae > Shewanella > Shewanella sp. ENK2. The sequence continues at coordinate 2,493,849 of NZ_CP171406.1, forward strand.
CGCAGCACATCAATATATGGAGTCAGGACAGCATCAAGGTAAAATTGTATTGAAAGTGATATAGAACAGATTTTTTCGAATTGAGAACTTGAAGCTTACGTATTTTGGGCTAAATTTGAGCGTGTATGAGAGGGTTAATTTTCAGCCATATTGTCTGGTTATTAGCGATTGATATGCGGGTAGGTGAATCGCCTAGCTCACTATGATATCGATTCTATTGTTGAGTTCAAAATATCAAAAACTTCATAAAACATCAGTTGATTTTTGAAGAAGTTTTTGATTAATTACCCTCAATAGTCATGCGTTAACTGTATGGTTTATTTATTAAACGATGTACTCATCAGTACATTTTTAAAGGTATGTGTTGATTTAAGGGCGTTAGCATATATGTATAACACTGCAAAAAAACAAGTGTGGTTCGGTGAATTAAGAACTGCAAGAGGCACGTCAATCGTCGTTCATGATAACCGTTTACCTGACGCGTCACCTGGACGGATCTACTTATTCAATGCGAGTCGAAATACCATTGGTGAGTATGTCGAAGATATTGTTAAAGTGAATCTTCATGAACTTGATGATGCGCAACTTGCAGCGGCAAAAGCTGAACATGATGCAGCATGGCAAGCCGCTAGAACTGAGTTTATGGCAAAGCATGAGGCACATATTGAACTATCTTCAGTGCCAGATTCAGCACCTGAAGTGAAAAGTAAGGCGCCGGTTGTTCCCGACGAGCCAATGGATGATGTCATGGATGCTGATGACGATATGGAATTTGAAGATACGGGTTTTGAAGCCAGTATGAGTGATGATGGTGACGAGGACAGGTAGCATCAATGCAAAACGGCATTGGTTGACTATAGTATTGTCATTACAATAAAAAAGGCGCTCCCTTAAGGGGAGCGCCTTTTTTATGACGAATTCTCAGGGCTTATAGCACACCAAATTCATAGCGAGTGTGATGGTGATAAGTATCACCAGCAGCAATCCACGGCTCACCCCGTAAGTGGGGTTGATTTGGAGAGTCTGGTAGCATCTGCGGCTCAATACATACAGCGCGATGGGATTGATAAATCTCCCCTTTAAAACCTTTTGTCCCCTCAAGGAAGTTTGCCCCATATAACTGAACGCCAGGCTGATCAGTGTAGATGGTCATAGTGCGGCCGCTTTTAGGGCTTGATAGGCAACCAAAGCGAACAAGATCATGATTTGTCTGAGCTAATACATAACAATGGTCAAAACCATTGGTAGCGCTTAATGCTGCTCGCTGTGTCTGCTCAGAAAAAGGCGTCGGTTTTGATAAATCTAAGTCGCTGCCGAGCGTTTCATCCATTGAGATAGGCACGCCGACATCGTTCATGGTTAAATATTGGTGGGCATCGACTTGAATGTGATGATCCACATTCGTCAAACTATCAGCGCCTTCTAAATTAAAGTAACTGTGCTGAGTTAAACTAATAGGACAGGCTTTATCGACCTGAGCTTGCATGTCGATAAGTAAATTATTGCCTTCTAAACGGTAGTCTAGCTGAACTTTACATAGCCCAGGAAAGCCCATTTCTCCATCAGGGCTGTCGACCGTTAACCGCACCCCATCAGATAAGGTTTCCATATGCCATTGCTTTAAATGAAACCCGTCACGACCGCCATGTAAGCAGTTTGTCGCTTGGTTAATGTCTAGTTGATAGTCTTGCCCTTGATAATGCAATTGACCATTAGCGATACGGTTAGAATAGCGACCTGCAATCGCTCCTAAATAGGCTTGCTGAGCTAAGTAGTCAGCGACACTATCACAACCCAGTACAATGTTCTGACGCTGTCCAAATTTATCTGCAGTCCATAATTCACGAATGATCCCACCTAGGCTTAGAATTTCGATTGCGATGTTGCCGTTATCGATTCGGACACGCTTGATGCTGCCACCACGAGGGTCTTGCCATGGCTCCAATGCCGTGATTTCAATCATTGTAGTCTCTTCCTGATGAGATAATTAAGCCGTGTGGCAGCCGCTACATTCACTATTAGACATTGCCAGCTGATGCTTTAGTGATTTAGTCGATTCTGCCTGCACCATCACTGGCTGAGCATAAATAAATAATGGCCTCAAGCCCCGTTTGTTCTGGGTATTTGGCTTCAATAGCGTTGACAACAGCATCGGTAAGTTCATGATCAATTAAGGCTACAACGCAGCCATCACTCATACGAACACCGCCACGGTTGCCAATGACGTCTTTAACAATACCGACAAGGGTATCGATTTCTTGCGTGGAAATGTCGAAATCGGTTTTCATTGAGTCATGAGATTGTGCCATCAACTGACTGAAACGTGTTATATCATTTTGCTCAAGTGCTCTAGCAGCATTTACAGTACGTTGATTCTCAGTTAACACATGCCTTGCTCGACAAAATAGCGTGTCACCTAGGGCATGCTTTTCACGATTTAGCTGCACCAAACTGACTTCTCTTAATGACTCAATGGCTAATAGGTCGTTAATTTCGGCACACTCTTTTTTGCGTGCTTCAAATCGTTCTATTAAACTTTGGCGATCGATATGTGGATCGACAATTAATAAACTGAGATTTTCAGGGATCGAGACAGGCTCACTATCAAGCTCTAAACAATCAATGAGTAGGGCATGATCAGCTTCAGCCAAGGCGCTAATGGTTTGATCCATAATTCCTGACTCAGTTTTTATAAAGCGGTGTTCGCCACGTTGCGCTATTTGGGCAATAGCAAGTGGTGATAAGTGCAGTTGACTGGCATAGCTGATAGCGGTGCCAAAAGCGACCTCTAAGGCAGCAGAAGATGACATGCCAGCACCTAAAGGCACATTGCCAACAATCGCTAAATCAAGCCCTTTTGCTTTTAGGCCCGATTGAAACATCGACGCGGTAAATCCTTTTAAATAATTACCCCAGCTATTACTGTCTTGGCTGGTACTTTCTTCACCAAATTTCCACTGTATTATCTGACCCGGAAACGCATCAGTTACAGCACGAAATGTATTGTCACTGCGCTCTTTAACAGCGATGACAGTGTGAAAATTAATTGCAGCGGGTAAAACAAATCCTTCGTTATAATCCGTGTGTTCGCCAATAATATTGACGCGACCTGGTGCTTGATAAAGGTCGTCAGCCGTAGTTCCAAATGTTTGTACAAACAACTTCATGGCTTTTTGAGCAGGATTAGACATACAGTTACAGTTCCAAAGAATGCCGAATTACTTAGATATTTTTACGAGTATCGAATTGACTACTTAACTTTAAACTTAGACTAAATTGAGTTAATTGTCCGATAGATATGTGATTTATATCACGATTGGTCGGAGGTGTAACTAGGATTCACTATTTTGATTCCATTTCTGACCGAAAATGGATATTTATTAAGTAAATTCATGTCGTTTGGTGCGGCCGTTTATCTTAAAGGACTATTCTAATGCGGCTATTATTTCGTTTAAAGAACAACAGCCGTCTAGATTAACCAGTATTAAGTGCCCATTTTAGACAGCCTTCATCATGAATCGAGTTACTCTTTTTTGTTATTCGTCGACTTAATGCCGACTGACTGATACCTAACATTTGCGCGGCTGCGGTTTGATTATTTGCCGTACGGCTCATTGCTTCATCAATCAAGGCTTGGCTCATATCGGCTAACGTAGGTAAAGTCTGCGGAAAAATAATCCGACTTCCTTTAGGAGAGTTTGATGATTTAAGTGCATTAATCGCTTCCATAAATGGGGAGATGGTTAACTGCACTCCATCACTGCGACTTACTGCATCGAACACCATGCCTTTGAGCTCATGTAAGTTACCTGGGAAGTCATAATCTTGAAGCTGTGTCGCTAGATCGCTTGGTTGATGCGGCGGCGTTGAGTTCATTTCTTCAGCGGCTTGTGCGATAAAATGATTAATCAACATCGATATATCAAGTTTGCGCTGCCTTAAAGGGGGTAAATGGATTTTATGGGCACGTAAGCGATAGAGCAAATCACGCCTAAATTTACCTTCTTGGCTTAAGGCGAGTAAATCTTGTTGAGTGGAAGCTATGATGCGGCAATTGACTGGATAGGGTCTGTCACTGCCCATTGGGTAATATTGTTTTTGCTGCAAAATATCAACAAGCTTCGCTTGGCATGATAAAGGTAAATCTGCAATCTCATTAAGGTAGAGCAACCCTTTGCCTACTTGGTGTAATGCGCCAGCTTGCGATTGGCCTGGTTCTTGGCTTAAGCGCCCAAAGACCTGAAGTTCAAAAGCGCTTTCACTTATTCCTGCTAAATTGATATTAATAAAAGGGGCATCAGGGCAGCATAACTGATGGCAACTCTTTGCAAATTCATCTTTGCCCGTGCCACTTTCACCGTAAATAAGTATTGGCTCAGGGCTAAAAGCCACCGCTTCTAAATAGCGAAATTGATCAAGCAAGGCTGGCTCGCAGGTCAGAATATTATTAAACGCACTGGGCTGGGTTAACGTTTTGCTTAAAAAGCTTTCTTTTATTCTATGGTAATTACGCTCTAGCCCGACGACTTCTAAAGCACGGCGCACCGTTAATGCTAATTCAGCGACATCATCAGTTTTAATAAAGTAGTTATAAGCGCCATGTTTAATACAGCGCACCGCTGTTTCTACTTCATTGACACCAGTAACAATAATCACTCGAGTGTTGGGATACTCAAGGCGGATTTGCTCGAGTAAATCCTCGCCCGAATGAAATGGCATCGTTAAATCAAGTAACACAAGGGCGTAGTCAGTGCCTTCTAACCGACTCATCACTTGGCGGCTATCAACACAGGTGTCGATAACAGCTTCTGGTACTAAACGATTTAAGGTCACTGATAGTGTACGTAGCCATGAGGCTTCATCATCGACGAGTAAGATATTACGTGCGAGTTTCACTGTATTGGCTTCCTGCTATTTGTTGTTGATGAGCTTATTGGCGAAAAAGGCGTAGATTGTTCAGGTTCGATGGCACTAAACACCAAAGTAAACTGACTACCTTGATTGAGTGTTGAAGTGACTTTCATCTCACCGTGATGCTCTTTTAAAATACGGCTGCACACCGAGAGCCCTAGGCCGCTTCCACCGTATGAGCGACGTGTCGTGAAAAATGGCTCAGTGATCCGCTTCAGCGTCGCTTTGTCCATGCCTGAACCATTATCTTCAACACTGACATAGGCAGCTTTGCCTTTCATTGCTGTACGTAAATGGATATGGCCATTAGTGGTGTCCATGGCATGACATGCATTTTGAATAAGATTAATTAACACTTGGTGTAACTGCTGGGCGTCGCCTTTGATAATTGGACTTGGCTCAGCAAGCTCAACGGTAACTTGGAAGCGCTTAAGCTGGTTGGCGGTTAAACGCTGGGCTACGTGTACGACTTCATTTAAGCTGATTGCTTGATGGTTCGCTGACAAATTTGGTAATGCGTAACATTTAAGATCATTAACGATTCTGGAAATGCGTTTAGCACTCTCTTCTACGACCTCATTACTGTGGTTAATCTCGGCGAAAGCCGCTTGAGGCTCTAATCCTGCAATTAACCAAAACGGGTTTTGTTGTTGGTAATACTCGGCAGCAGGTTGCAGATCTTTCATTGCCTCGGCAAACAGAGCAATAGAGTGAATAATAATGCCGGTTGGGTTATTAATTTCATGGGCGACACCAGCCGATAACTCGCCTAAGGAGGCTAAGCGACTGGCTTCATCATTGGCTTGGCGCAAATGCTGTTGCTCAGTGTTTTCTTCAAGTAGTACAACGGCTTGCTCGTCAGAAATTGGATGAATTTGCACTTGCCAATACTGAGCAAGATATCCCATGTCAGCAATAAAGGACTTTTTGGAGTCAATGACGCTTTTAATACTTTCAGCTAAATCAAAAGGTGTCCCATCAATGTAATGAAACTGGCTATGAGTCAATAACTGATTATTGTCATTACTCCACAGGCACTGCATTTTTTTATCAAAGATGGTCATTCCATGAGGGATACCATCCAGCACAGCTTGGAACTGCTGCGATAATGAACGGATTTTTTGCTCGGCGATTTTACGTTGTTGTAGCTCAAGCGCTAATGCTTCAGAGCGATACTTCAAACTACGGCTTACGGAAAAGGTATACAGCATGCCCATTGCCGAAATTATCGAAATAACAATAGATAAAGTGAGCATCTTTTGGTGAGTTGAGGTGATATCAAACTTTTCTCGTCCCATGCCAAACCATTTATTGACTAATCTGTCATATTCTCCCGAAATTTTCAGTTGCCTTAGAGCATCATTGATTTCTTTCAATAACGAGGCATTGGCAGGATGACTAACAAAGGTAAATGCACCAAAAATTAATGCATCACTGGCGCTGCGCACCGATGGATATTTGGGTTGTAGCCGTCTAGCGACAAAATTCTCCGCTAGGACCACATCCACTTCTTTACTCATCAACATTTGAAAGCCTGTTTCGTACAAATCGACTTTCACTTGGGTGAAATCTTGTGGCTGATTTTTTAAAAAGATATCCACAAATGCGCCATTTTTAATGGCCACCCGTTTACCAACTAAGTCAGACCAATTATCGATGTAGTCTTCACCTTGCAAAGTAAAGGCTTTGGCATGCGTGGCATACACAGGATCGGATTGCGCCAGTTCTCGACGAAAGTTAACAGGGCTAACAACTGCAATCACATCCACATCACTGTCGCTACTGTGCATGTCACTGACTAATTGCTGAAATGTCTTGCGCCTCACTGTAATAGGCTTGTTCAACAGTAAACCAATGCTTTCCATGAGTTCCACATTAAACCCTTGATCCACGCCATTATCTCGCCACTCAAGCGGCGCAGTTGTGGAGTGCACACCAAACACAATTGCCTCTTCAGCATTAGCTGGTATGGATAGTATTAGCAGTAATAGCGCAAAATATTTCATCAAAGGATAATGGATTTACAAGAGATATTAGCTGCACTTTAGCAAATGATAATCTTTCGAACTGTGGCATTGAGCGTAAATATGACACAAAGATGAACAGTGAGATTCAAGCTTGATTTTAGTCAGTTTATTTCTAAGCTTTGACACGTCTTAGTTTGAAAGAACCAAGAAATTCAGCACCAATTGATTGTGACACGGATCACTACAGGCTATGCAAAAATGCATAGTCACCATTGAGGTTATGCGCTTTTGCATAGCCATAAATGGCAGATGTGATCCGCTGTAAAGTTTCAAATTGAGTCTGCAGAGTTTGATTGAGGCCGCATTAACCCAGAGTCAAAATAGTCTTACATCAGGTTCAATAGCAAAAGGTATGGCTTAGTGATTAAGCATGCCAAGGCGAATTAGCGTCATTGCTATTTTTAAGGAGTTACCATGAAATTAACACGATGCGCAGCCTTGTTAGCTGTACTACTTGGCTCAGCGGGGTTAGCGGGAGGCGCAATTGCAGCTGATAACCTTGCTGACTTTCACTCAGAAAATCAAGATTGTGAAAGCTGTCATTTACCAAGTGGTGAATTGTCTAATGACAGCTTAACTTATGAAAATGAACAGTGTGTGTCATGTCATGGCACGTTAGCGGAAGTGGCAGAAAGCAATACTCGTGAAAATTATAATGCCCATGAATCTCACTTCCCAGGTGATGTCGCATGTACATCATGTCATAGCGGCCATGAAAAATCAGTCGTGTATTGTGACTCTTGCCATAGCTTTGAGTTTGATATGCCGTTTGGCAGCAAATGGGAGCGCTACGAACCTACGATTGCAGAATTAGCAAAAGATGCAGCAGATCGTAAAGCGGCATTATCAGCAGCGCCAAGTGACATTGTGAATGTGGTGGTTGTGGGCTCTGGTGGCGCAGGCTTCTCAGCCGCAGTGGCAGCAACGGATGCAGGCGCTAAAGTTATTTTGATTGAAAAAGAGCCTGTGATTGGTGGTAACGCTAAATTGGCTGCAGGTGGTATGAACGCCGCGTGGACTGATCAACAAAAAGCTAAAGATATTAAAGATAGCGTTGAGTCTATGTATAAAGACACCATGAAAGGTGGTCGCGAGTTAAACGATCCTAAGTTAGTGGATGTATTAACCTCTCACTCTAAAGGCTCTGTTGATTGGATGACAGGCTTGGGCGCTGATTTAAATGATGTTGGTCGTATGGGCGGCGCATCAGCTAACCGTTCTCATCGTCCTACAGGAGGTGCAGGTGTAGGGGCTCACGTCATTCAAGTGCTTTATGATAATGCACTTAAGCGTGATATCGACATGCGTATGAATACCCGTGGTGTTGAAGTTATCAAAGATGATTCAGGTAAAGTGGAAGGTTTACTGGTTAAAGGTAAATACAAAGGTTACTACTGGATTAAAGCTGAAGCGGTCGTCATGGCAACGGGTGGATTTGGTCGTAACAATGAACGTGTTGCTAAACTTGATCCTAAGTTAAAAGGCTTTATTTCAACTAACCAGCCAGGTGCGACAGGTGATGGTTTAGATGTTGCGGGTAACGCTGGCGCAGGCATGACAGATATCCAATACATTCAAGCGCATCCTACTTTGTCAGTGAAAGGCGGGGTGATGGTGACTGAAGCGGTGCGTGGTAACGGTGCCATTTTGGTTAATAAAGAAGGTAAGCGCTTCGTTAATGAAATCACTACTCGTGATAAAGCGGCTGCGGCGATTCTTAATCAAACCGGTAAAGTGGCTTACTTAATCTTTGATGATTCAGTGCGTAAATCATTGAAGAAAATCGATAAGTACATTCAACTTGGTGTCGTGCCATCAGCTGAAACGCCAGAGAAGTTAGGCAAAATTGAAGGTATTGACGGTAAAGCACTAACGGCAACGATTGCTCAGTACAACAAGTTAGTTGCAGCAGGCAAAGACACTGACTTTGAACGTGCGAACCTACCACGTGCATTAAATGAAGGTAATTACTACGCCATTGAAGTTACACCAGGTGTACATCACACCATGGGCGGTGTCTCAATTGACGATAAAGCGGAAGTGCTCTCAGAAGATAAGAAAGTGATTCCTGGTTTATACGGTGCAGGTGAAGTGACAGGTGGTGTTCATGGTGCCAACCGTTTAGGTGGTAACGCAATCTCTGACATCATTACCTTTGGCCGCTTAGCAGGTGAGCAAGCGGCAGCCTATTCAAAAAAATAGTCATCAATTTTGAATCGGTAGTAACAAAATAGCATGACTCCCCTTCATGCTATTAACTAAAAAGTGAGCCTCATGGCTCACTTTTTTATGTCTGGTTTATCTTTGGTTACCAGTATTGGTGAGCAAGTTAAAACGCATTTTGCCTGTATGCGCGAGCAGTTTATGTAAAGCAAAGCTAATTGAACTTGTTACAGAAATCGTTAAGGTCGCAAAAATGGCAACCAAAATAACGATCTGATATTTGACTGCGATTATGGGGTCTACACCACCTAAAATTTGTCCAGTCATCATGCCAGGTAAACTGACTAATCCCGTTGTCGCCATCGATGCCAGAATCGGGGCAAAAGATTGTTGCAGCGCTGTTTGCACAAAAGGCGCTGCCGCTTGTTTAGGTGTTGCACCCAAGGCAAGCGCGCCTTGATATTGTGCTTGCTGTTGGTCAAATGCGGCAAATAATCGCTGCAGAGCAATAATATTGCTACTTAAACTATTTCCCAGCAACATTCCTGCTGTGGGTATCAAATATTGCGCATTGTAAATCGGTGTAGGCTGAAATAACCACAACATCATGATGACCAATATTGGCACAAGTCCTAGTATTAAGCCTGATATAACAGGCGCCATCAGTGGGTGTTTGGGTAAATTAGCCTTGCTGATTATGGCACTAGCTCCCACAAGTAACATCACAACAAGCCAAATGAGGTTAACCCAAAGGTTATCAAGGTGAAAAAGATACTGCAGATACACACCAATTAACGCCATTTGTACCGTCATACGAGTCACCGCAATGGCCATATCTTTGCCCAAGTGAAGCTGATAAACCTGATTAATCGCAATGGGGGCGATTAATACCAGCATAAATAACCCAAGCGCTAACCAGCTAATATCCATTTGGTGTCTCGTTTAATTGATGAATACAGTTCCCCGTCGTTGACAGGCATTGTAGATAAAATATGAGCATAAAAAAGCGCCTTATGAAACCATAAGGCGCAGATAGATTCACGTTAGCGTGTCACGCTATGCTATTACTGAGAAGCTATGGCTTACTGAGAATTTGGTTTATTTCATCAGACGCGACAGCCTTATCTTGTGAATTGTCTTGTTCGTCTTCAATGACAGGCTCTAACAACTCATGGATTACATTATCCACAAAACCTGCACCAGCAGCTTCGTACAAGTTATATACGCTGTCTACACCTTGCTCTTTGAGTGACAATGCATCTTCTGAGTACTGGACTATCGCACTAATTTTGCCTTTATACTCCAGTTTTTTCAGTTGCTCTACAGCAAACATATTCCCCACATGGTGCGGCATGGCAAGTAACACGAGTTCTAGACTTGGGGCACGCTCAAGCTTTTCCCAAAAGTCGGTATCGCTGGCATCACCTTGCACAACATTACGGCCCTCATTACGATGAAAATCGACCAAATCTTGTTTATGTTCAATTCCTAGGATTTCGCCTTTATATTTACTGCGAAGCTCATCGTAGGCGCCCGAGCCAATGCGGCCCATACCTAGAATCAAAAAGCGTGGATTGCCGACAGGAATTTGTCTGTCTTCAGGATGCAATGGGTGCTTTTCTAAGGTAGTTACTGTTGTCTGAAAACGCTGATAAATACGGTTGACGCTGGCATTGAGCGGCGCTGCAATTAAAAAGCTAATACTTAACGCTACGGCGAGAATAATCAGCCACTCAGCAGGTAACCAGCCTTTTTGCGCAGCAACAGCTGCTACGATTAAGCCAAACTCACTGTAATTACCTAAGTTAAACGATGCAAACATTGATGTACGAGCACGCAGTTTAAAGCGAGTTAATATGACAAAGAACAGCATGATTTTAAACGGCACTAATAGTACCAATAGGCCTGCTAAACCGACATCTTCAATGGTTGGTAGTCCATTTAAGCCAATGGTTAAAAAGAACGCCACTAAGAACAGTTCTTTAAAGTAATAAATTGATTTGGCCAGCTCAGAGGATTTAGCGTGACCAGCAAGCAAAACCCCCATGATCAAGGCGCCTAAATCTGGCTTTAATCCGACCGCCTCAAATACCCAAGCGCCCATGACCAATGCCATAGCAAGACCAAATAGAATTAGCATTTCACCGTGGCCAACACGATCAAACACTTTATAAATAACCGGTTTTAACAGCGGCAATAACAATAAACCAAAGGCATAAACTGAAGGAAACTCACCTTTGGAAATGGTTAAAAACAGCACCGCGAAGATATCTTGCATAATCAAGATACCAATAGCGATGCGGCCGTATAACGCTTGGCCATCGCCGTTTTCATCTAGCACTTTCACGGCAAATACCGTACTGGAGAAGCTTAATGCGAAGCTCAGCAGCAATAGTTGGTTCATTTCAAGATCAACCAATCTATCTAAGCCAACCAAGCCTAACAATTTAAGGATAGGTAAAAAGAATAGAATTGAGCCAACTAAGTGAAGACTGGAGCTGGCCCAAATCTCCGACTTAAGTAAACTTTTAACATCCAGCTTTAAGCCAATGGCGAACAGTAACAACATGACGCCTAAGTCTGCTAACTCTTGTAGCAGTGGAACACTTTCATCTTGTACGCCAAAGATAAACAGTAAGAAGCCGGCCGCTAAATAACCAATGAGCGGAGGGAGTCCCACTCGGCTGACTAGCATGCCGCAAAGAAGGGTAATAATGAAAATTGCTGGTTCCATAATGCCTTAAGTCTAGTTGTTGAAAAGAGGTTGTAGGTAAGTAGATTGTATAAGAAATTAATTAACTTGATATTAAAAATTGCGTATGAAATAAAAAAATGGCCAATTTAATTACTAAATTGACCATTTATCAGTAGTTTATTATGTGGTGAAATTATTTTTTAAGTAATAAATCTAGGTGTTCAGCAAACGGTTTAGGCCCCATAAAGCCTGTTACTCGTAAATCTTCACGTTGGTTGCCATTTTCATCAAACATCAACAAGGTAGGTAAGCCTAATACGCTGAAATGTTCTAGCAATTCCACATCAATCGCATCACTCTTAGTGACATCAGCTTGTAGTAACACCATTTGATCTAAACGTGACATCACTTCAGGGTCAACAAAGGTAATGTTTTCAAACTCTTTACACGCCACACACCAGTCGGCGTATAAATCTAACATTACGGTTTTGCCACTAATACTGGCCTTATCGAGCTCAACTTCTAAATCTTCTACAGATTTAATAATTGTAAACTCAGCATGCTCAACTTTAGCTGTTTGACTAATTTGAGTGCTCATTGAAGGCGCTTGCATCCCCAATGCAGACATTACCGCTTGGAAACCATACGAGAAACTAGCAAGCAAAGTCAGCATCAGTAGCACGCCTCGAGTGGTTTGCTTCCAGTTAAATTCTGAAAGTTTATTCTGGTGCATTAAGTAGCCTGTTAAGCTAATGCCCCAAATTGACCACAGTACATCAGACACGACGCCAGGCCAGATACGGCCGACCATCACAATCGATACCGAAATCAGTAAGAAACCGAAGATGGTCTTGATGATATCCATCCATGCACCTGCACGAGGTAACAGCTTACCACCAGATGTACCAATAATTAGAAGGGGAACACCCATCCCCATGCTTAATACATACAAGGCTAAGAAGCCTTGGAGCAGATCACCACTTTGTGCAACATAAATAAGCGCACCAGACAGCGGCGCAGTAGTACAAGGGGAGGCCACTAAGCCTGAAATCACACCCATAAAGAATACGCCAACAAGGTTGCCACCTTTTTGGTTATTCGACAGGGTGTTCATTTTGTCTTGCCATTTACCAGGTAGACGCAGCTCGTACAGACCAAACATCGATAAACTTAATAGCACAAACATGACGGCTAAGAAGATTAAGATAGCGGGATGCTGCAGCGCCGCTTGAAACTTCATTCCGGCAGAAGCTACCACTAAACCTAATAGCGAATAGGTGATGGCCATACCTTGAACATAGGCCATCGATAAGGTGAATGCTTTTGCCGTGGATAACTGCTTGCCTTGGCCAACAATAATGCCAGACAAAATAGGGTACATTGGGAATACACATGGGGTTAACGCTAATCCAATACCTAAACCAAAGAAGATAATTAAGGTCCACATTAGACTGTCGTTAGCTAACATCTGGCTCAAACTATCTTGCTGCGTAATTGGCGCTTGTGTGTCAGTGTTTTCTGAGGCGTTATCAGCCGCTTTCTTTGCTGCATAAGCATCGCCGATGATGGCTTTTTTCGTTGTAATTTTACCGTCGTTTGCTTCAACCGCATCTAAAATGACATCACGCTTGGTTGGCGGGTAACATAGCTTGCCTTCAGCGCAGCCCATAAAGGTTACTTGTACCTTGGCATCGTCAGCGGCTTCTTTTATCGCTAATGGCAATGTAACAAATGAATAGTAAACGGCTTGCTCGCCAAAGTATTCATCGTCATGCATTTTACCTTTCGGTAAATCGATATCGCCAATGACCGCACCATCTGCACTAAACTGCAGTTTATCTCGGTACATGTAATAACCGTCAGCAATGACAAAGCTTATGGCGACTTGATTACCTTTTTGCTGGTAATCAAATACAAAAGCTTCTTCAACGGGCATTAATTCAGGCTCATCTTGCAAAAAACTGAATTTATTACTGTTGCTAAAAATGTCTTCACTGTGAGCTAAGGGGGAGAGCAGCAGTAAAGTGGTAAATATAAGCGCAAATATTTTTTTCATGATTGAGAAGTTTCTTTTATCCATTGTAAATAGTTTGGCAAGCCTTGAGCGATCGGCACAGCGATTAACTCTGGTACTTCATAAGGGTGTTGTTGGATCACTAATTGTTCAATGGCATCATAATGACTGGCCAAACATTTTATGTGCATTCCTACTTCACTACTATGACAAACCTCATCCTCCCATACATAGACTGACTCCATTTGTGGATACAGTTGTACGCATGCTGCCAGTTTTGCATCGACTAAGGCACGAGCCAGTTTCTTTGCACTGGCAATATCAGGACAAGTTGTTATAACTAATAAATACGCTGCTGACATAGGGAGTCTATCATCTTTGGTTTATCTTAAAGTTAGCTTAAGCTTAATAACCTAAAATAGGTGATTGCCAAGGCTGGTATATTTATCACGACCCTTTATTGCAACTAATTTTCATTATTCACAATAAAGCAATACTGTACGATTTTTGTAATCGGTTGCATTAGTCATTAATGATTATCGTGACGCGTCTTGAATTAAGACCCGACTACCCCCATATATCGTTCATAGCCAATGAAAAAATTGAGGCCAACATGCTGTTAGTTATATTTTTAGTGTTTATTCTTGTCCCTGCTATTGAATTATCAGTACTGATTTCAGTAGGTGAAGTGTTCGGCTCATTAAATACCATTGCATTAGTGTTTTTAACTGCGATTGTGGGTGTGTCATTGGTTCGTAGCCAAGGCTTGAGCACCTTGATGTCTGTGCAATCTAAGCTTGAGCGTGGCGAAGCGCCAGGCAAAGAAATTGTTGAAGGTATGATGCTTGCTGCTGCTGGTTTATTACTGTTATTCCCAGGGTTTGTGACTGATTTTATTGGGTTATTACTGCTTACTCCCATCACTCGCTCGCCGATTGCGAGTTATATTTTTAAACGCATGCAAATGCGAGTTGTTGCTGGTGGCGGCTTTCAAGGACAAGCTGGACAAAACCCGTTTGGTCAACAAGGTTTTGGTCAAAATCCATTTGATCAAGGCCGTCATGGAGATAACGGTAATACGTTCGATGGCGACTTTGAGCGTAAATTCGATCCAAGTGAATTAACCCCAGAAACTCATCAAGTTGAAGTGAAAGATATCACGCCAAAAAGCGACGAAAAGTCAGAAGATGAAAAAACGAAATAGCGACGCGATTTAAGTCACTGCGCTATATACCTTAATGCTGACGCAATTAAGGAAAGACTGCCCATTTCATATAAATGCGACTAAAAAAAGCCGACTGAGAATACTCAGCCGGCTTTTTAGTTATGTTTTTTGTTACTGCTTGGCAAATTTAATCACTGGAATGAGCAGCGGCATCATCCATTTTTTTACCCATTATAAAAGCGCTAATGGTGCCACCAATCCAACAGAGTAAAAAGGCGTACATTGCCAATGTGGCCGACGTGGGTAAGTTGGCTGTGACACTCGTGTGCACTGCGCTATATATGGCTGTAAAGTCTAGGGCAATGTTACCTGCGACAATATCATCTGCTATGGCTTGAGCTCGCTCGATAACCACAATCATCATGGCGCATAAACTGGCAAAACAGGTGATGATAATACCCCAACCCATTGCCTTTTTGCCCAAATATAAATGTCCTGTGCCAGGGCAGACAAAGGCATTGAGTAGCGCGGCATTAATGGATTTACTCATAAATGATTCCTCATATTCTTCCTTGAATGCTTGCGTCATGACAGTCGTTTACATAAACCTGTATAACGCTACGTTATGACACATTGGGCAAGTAATACAAATTAATAAATCGTCATCTTGATAAGTTGCTTAAGCGCCTGATGTTAGATTCTAGATGGCTTAGATAACGCTGTCAGCGGAGTTTGTAACGCCACTATCACTACCGCTATTACCATTTGAATTATTATTGGTGTACTTAACCGAAGGATGTTCAGTGATCCTGCAAGCCATAATGTAACAAGCTATTCCCATAATGACGTTAGTCACTGGTATAGCAATAAGCAAGCCTTTTACGCCGCCCAAATACATTCCTAAAGCAGCCAGTGGCAACATTAATCCAAACAACCTGATGACATTAATGACTAATGACTTGAGTGGTCGGTGGTAGGCATTTAAACAGGTGGCAAACATGATAACGATAGCAAGCCAGCCGTACGCAGCAGGCAATACTTGAATATAAAAACTCAGCCAATCGATGACTAAAGGGTCGCTACTGAACAACTTAGCAATGGATTCGCCACTTAACAATATTGGAATATACATTAAGCTTTGAAACACAAATGCAAACCGTAGTGCGAGTAACATGCCTTCTTTGGCTCGCTTGTGTTGTCCAGCCCCGAGGTTTTGCCCAACAAATGGCATAAGACTGGAGGTCATCGCCATGGTGACTACAATAAATAAGGTTTCTAAGCGAATACCTGCACCATAAGCTGCCACAGCAGCTTGGTCTGCTCGTGCTAGCATGGCTAATATCACCCCATTGGCAATAGGATTTAGCATATTCATTAAGGCGGCAGGTCGTGCAATGTGACCTAATGTTTTCCAGTTCTTTTTTATCCTTAGCTTACATAAACTCATCATTTCGAGGATTTGTTTTTTAAACACTAAGATATAAACAGATACAGTAAATGAAACGACCCAAGAGACCAATGTCGCAATGGCAGCCCCTTGGATTTCTAATCGTGGAAATGGCCCGATACCAAAAATAAGGAAGGGATCTAAAACCAGATTAATGATGGCGGCAACAGACATTATAATTGCTGGTGAGCGGGTGTCACCAGTTGCTCTTATTCCTTGGTTACCGACCATTAATAAGACTAACAGCGGAGCACTGATGAACCAAATCAGCATGTAATCGTGGATCAGTGGTAACGTTTTTTCGTTTGCCCCCATTAGGGTAAACAATGGGTCAATGGCCATAATCCCTAATGACACCAGGACACTGACTAATAAAAACGTCAGTAATAGGGCATCAAACAAGAAGTTTTTCGCCTTATCATGATGACCAGCGCCAATGAGCCTTGCTAAGTTTGTTGATACAGCGGCACCAATACCTATTGCAATACTTGCAAAAACAACAGCGACTGGAAAAGTAAAACTGACAGCAGTAAGCGCATCAGTCCCTAATTGGCTAATGAAAAACGTATCTATAAGGCTTCCACCATAAATGGTGAGGATACCGATAAGGTTAGGGAAACTCATGTTAAATAGCACGCGGCCAATGGGTGCGCTGAGTAACCCGTGTTTATCTATCATTAATCTCGACTTAAACACGAAAACGGGAGGCAAATACTACCAGCATTCATTCTGTATTAATAAATACTCGCTACAAATTTTACAAAAAAATCGCAGTTTTTTAGAAAAGCCCCTTGGAACTGTGATCATCTACCCCCATATATCATTCATCAAAGGGTAAATACCCTTATCATTTGTTTAAACCGCCTCGTTTGTGGGCAGCAATCATTAGGAGAGTCCGTAGATGAATATTCGTCCATTACATGACCGCGTAATCGTAAAACGTTTAGAGGTTGAGTCAACTTCAGCTGGTGGCATCGTATTAACTGGTAGTGCTGCAGAAGTTTCAACACGTGGTGAAATCCTAGCTGTAGGCAATGGTCGCATCTTAGAAAACGGTGAAGTTAAAGCCCTTGACGTAAAAGTCGGCGACGTAGTGATTTTCAATGAAGGTTACGGTGTGAAGAAAGAAAAGATTGATGGTGAAGAAGTTCTTATCCTATCAGAATCTGACTTAATGGCAGTTGTAGGTTAATCCTAATTATTAACTCGCTTTCAATCATCAACAAATTTTAAGGAACAGACAAATGTCAGCAAAAGAAGTTAAATTTGGCAGTGACGCTCGCGTTAAAATGCTAGACGGCGTAAACATTCTTGCAAACGCAGTTAAAGTGACGTTAGGTCCTAAAGGTCGTAACGTTGTTTTAGACAAAAGCTTTGGCGCACCGCTAATCACTAAAGATGGTGTATCGGTAGCAAAAGAAATCGAACTAGAAGATAAGTTCGAGAACATGGGCGCACAAATGGTGAAAGAAGTTGCTTCTAAAGCCAATGATGCTGCTGGTGACGGTACAACTACCGCTACTGTTCTTGCACAATCAATTGTGACTGAAGGTCTTAAGGCTGTTGCCGCGGGTATGAACCCAATGGATCTTAAGCGTGGTATCGACAAAGCCGTTGTTGCCGCTGTAACTGAGCTTAAAGCATTGTCTCAAGAGTGTTCAGACTCTAAAGCGATTGCTCAGGTTGGTACTATTTCAGCTAACTCTGACGAATCAATCGGTGAAATCATTGCCACTGCAATGGAGCGCGTCGGTAAAGAAGGCGTTATCACTGTTGAAGAAGGCCAAGCACTAGAAAACGAATTAGACGTTGTTGAAGGTATGCAGTTTGACCGTGGTTACCTATCACCATACTTCATCAATAAGCCAGAAACTGGCAGCGTAGAGTTAGATTCTCCATTTATCTTATTAGTTGATAAGAAAATCTCTAACATCCGTGAATTACTACCGATTCTTGAAGGTCTAGCAAAAACAGGTAAGCCATTGCTTATCGTTGCAGAAGACGTTGAAGGTGAAGCATTAGCAACATTAGTTGTGAACAACATGCGTGGCATCGTTAAAGTGGCTGCTGTTAAAGCACCAGGCTTTGGTGATCGTCGTAAAGCAATGCTACAAGATATTGCAATCTTAACTGGCGGTACAGTTATCGCTGAAGAAATCGGTCTTGAAATTGAAAAAGCGACATTAGAAGATTTAGGTACAGCTAAGCGCGTAGTTATCACTAAAGATAACGCAACCATCATCGATGGTAACGGTGAGCAAGCTCAAATCTCTGCACGTGTATCGCAAATCAAGCAGCAAGTTGAAGAATCAACTTCTGACTACGATAAAGAAAAACTTCAAGAGCGTATGGCTAAACTTGCTGGCGGCGTAGCTGTTATCAAAGTTGGCGCAGCCACTGAAGTTGAAATGAAAGAGAAAAAGCACGCGTTGAAGATGCACTACACGCAACTCGCGCCGCAGTTGAAGAAGGCGTTGTTCCTGGAGGTGGGGTTGCACTAGTACGTGTTGCTTCTAAAATCTCTGAAGTTGAAGTGATCAATGAAGACCAAAAACACGGTGTAATGATCGCACTACGTTCAATGGAAGCACCACTTCGTCAAATCGCAACTAACGCAGGTGAAGAAGCGTCAGTTGTAGCAAACACTGTTAAAAACGGCACAGGAAACTACGGTTACAATGCTGGTAACGACACATACGGCGACATGCTAGAGATGGGTATTCTTGACCCAACTAAAGTAACCCGTAGTGCATTACAGTTTGCCGCTTCTATTGCGGGTCTAATGATCACAACTGAAGCAATGGTAGCGGAAATTCCACAAGAAGCTGCAGCGCCTGATATGGGCGGAATGGGCGGTGGTATGGGCGGCATGGGCGGCATGATGTAAATCTAACTGGTTAAAATCGTTTATAGCTGCGTTACCTTGCCACTCGTTTATGAAAAGCTAAACGTCGTAGCAAGAAGCCTTGCTCTAAAGCGATTTTTCCTGCGTTAGATGATTATGTTGGTCTGAAGCTCAAAAGCTTAGAACCGAACTTCTTGTAAAAGAAATTGAAAGCCCCGATACCTAACGGTATCGGGGCTTTTTGTTTATGTTATGACATATAAACATTACTTAGGGTAATTTTGTTTTAATTGAAGTTAGTTTATTCTGATTTCACTAATTTCTTACTCAAGTTTGTCATAATCAAGGTCTTCAGATATGAAACGTTATCTTCTTATGTTTTTATTATGTATAAATTGGAGTTTAATTGCTGAAGAAAAGAACCAACTTAGTTTTGACGAATTGATGAGTGAAGGTTTTAATAATCTTTTAGTGAAAGACTTTAAACAGGCTGAAACAGATTATTTAGAAGCAATAAATCGATACTGTCCTATTGTTGATAAGAAATGTTCAATGGCCTATTCAATGATGAGGGATATAAATCTTTATCAAGGTGATGCGCAAGGAACATTAAAGTATGCGGTAATAGTTGATTCACTTTACCACGAAGAGGAAGCTGCTTCTAAAGCCAATTTTCATCAGATATGTAAAAGTGATTATTTCGAAAAGTATAAGACCGATTTTACTGTATTCTGTCTAAATAAGTGAAGAAGTAGGGCCACATCCCATATTAAAAAAAATGAAAATTAAAGCCCCGATACCTAACGGTATCGGGGCTTTTTGTTTAGGGTTAAAAGCTATTTTGTTTACCCAATTAACTATTAAACAATATTCGCCACGCAACGTGTTCATGAGTGTTTATAAACCGTTAAGCCTAGCATGGGGATGCTTCGCCCCCATACCCTCATGTATAATTTATCTGAATACTCACTTCACTTGTTGATAAATTACCTTTAGCTTTGGTTCTTAGAGTTATACTTTGTTTTACCTCGCAATCAACTCATTAAGTTCTTTTACTATTGGATGTTCAGCATCTTCTTCTTCAGCCTTGTCCCTAATTCGTTTGATTTTATCTATATCGTAACTAGACATGCTTTCTGAAAAAAATTCCTTTTTAATTTTTATCGCCGTTTCGACAAGGCCTTGCGTTTCAATAACAAAGCCATTCGCAGCTGTGGACTCTAATTTTCCACCGCATATTGCAATTGTTACAGCAAGAGCAAAAAGTGAAGATCTGAAACCAAACTTTATTGGACTATTATAGTTAATAGAAGCAATTTTCAGAGAGTCAGAATGTAGTGGTCAAGTTAAATTGGCCACGGTTTTATAGTTTAGCCAGTACCTTTTCTCTGACTCGTTTGGTGTTAAACCGCCATTATGTTGATGCGGCCTAACGTGGCTGTAATAGCCAATAATATATTTCGTTATATCTATCTTAGCTTCATTAAAACTTCGATAGCCTACCGTTGGCACCCATTCGGTCTTCAAACTTCTAAAGAACCGTTCCATTGGTGCATTATCCCAACAGTTACCGCGACGACTCATGCTTTGTGTTATCTGGTAACGCCACAGTCGTTGCCTGAACTTTCTGCTTGTGTAATGACTTCCTTGGTCACTATGAAACATAACGTTATCAGGTCTACCACGAAGCTCATAAGCCATCGTTAATACTTTGGCGGTTAACTCACTATCAGGTGAATGTGACATAGCCCAACCAATAGGTTTACGAGCAAACAAGTCAATTACCACTGCTAAGTACGCCCAACGGTTGCCAGTCCAAATATAAGTCACATCACCACACCAGACTTGATTTGGCTCAGTAACATCAAACTGACGCTCTAGCAAGTTAGGGATTGCCACATGCTTTTTAGAGCCTTTCTTATAAGCATGTTGTGGCAATTGGCAGCTAACCAGTTCTAGGTCTTTCATAAACCTTGTCGCGCGATATCGGCTTAACTGAAAACCACGCTGCGTTACAATTTCAGCAATGGTTCTTGCACCTGCGGAGCCTCCACTTAGTTCATGCGCTGACTTTACTTCAGCTCGCAACTTAATTTCTTCTGGAGGCAATGACGTATCACGCAAGCACCAGTATTTATAACTGCTGCGATGGACATCAAATACATCACACAACGTTTGAATCGAATATCTGGCTTTATGGCTCTGATTGAGTTTTTCGATTAATTCGAATTGTTCAGTGAGTCCGACATCAACAGAGCCGTAGCCTTTTTTAGAATTTCCTTTTCTAATTCAATGCGCTCAATCTTCTTCTCAAGCTCACGTATCTTAAGCTGCTCAGGGGTCATAGGTGTCGCTTTCGGGGCTTTACCTTGGCGCTCTTCTTTTAACTGTTTAACCCACTTACCAATTGTTGAAAAACCAACATTCATGGCCTTGGCTGCTTCTTCATGAGTGTAACCATGGTCGACCACCAATTGTGCCGTTTCCAATCTAAATTCTGGACTGAAATTTTTACGTGACTTCTTAGCCATTATCTTCACCTAATACTGCTATGAATTAATCATAACATCCTCTAATTAGGTGGCCAAAATCACTATGCCACTACAGCTTGAGGCTTTGCTACTGGGGTAACTAATTCAGGTATACGACTTACTGTTTGTTTATGGCTATCAATGCGGTTACTGCTATTAATATGCTGACTGAGAATGAAGTGTCCAATTGAGTCGAGCTCTTGTTGGCTAAAATAAGGTCGAGTGTCATACACATTCACTTTGCGTAAAAGTTTATTTCCTAGCTTCATTATTTTATGAAGCTTATCGACTAAAAATTCGGATTTCACTAATTGTTCTGATACGACTTTTGGCATAGTGTTTCTATCAATGATCGCATCACTTGATACTACGCAGAGGTGATCCCAACGGCGACCATTGAAACCTTGTTGAATACCTAGCATCTTGCCAAGAATTTCTACTTTATGATGCTTGAGTAGTTCTTTGAGTAATAGCTGTTGCAGTTCAACTTGCTTGATTGGCGAAGGCATGCCAGACCATTGTTGATTAAAGCTTCGAGTCCATTCACCCTGTTTATTAACCTTCACATTGCCTTTAATACTTTTTGATTCAACGAGTACAAAGCCATAGGGGTAAACGATTAGGTGATCGATTTGGGCGGTTTCATCATTAAAAGTGAATTTGAAATCATTGATGACCAGAATTTCAGGATTGTCTTTGAAAGCTCGGCGAAGAAAAATGCCACATTCTGCTCTTGCTTTTGACCAGCGACAGCTTGAGGTGTTTGAGCATTTTGAAGTGTTTTATTTTTGAGAATCATTTATCAACAGCATCCATTCATAACTTGATAATAATCAGCACCATAATAGTCATAAACTGGCTTTGAAAGCTATAGAATGATTTCCTATTACTAAGGTTAAACCTCATTCCTTAAAATGCTCTGTTGGTCTCTAACCTCAAAGCTAAATCTAAGTTTCTTGTAAAAGAACTCTTAATATATAAGAAAGCCTCGATACCTAACGGTTTCGGGGCTTTTGTTTTGAATAGTAAAAATTATAAGGCTCTCTATTTAAACCATTTACCTTGCGGGTTCCAAACATTCCGTTGGAAGTTGCTGAGGTCGTTGAAGAAAATAGCGTAAGCCTGACAGGACGTCAGGTTAGCTTCCGTTTGGCCATGGATGGCCTATCGGAAGCGTTAGTTATTTTTGAATAAGACCGAGGATGACAACTTCGTCGGAACGGCAAGGGATGTCGAGAAGGGAAATGCTGTTGTTTCCCTTTCGTCACTCTTTGTAACAGATAAGGGGCGAAGCACCACGACTTTTTCTTTCGGCCCATAAAAGTCGAATAAGCGAGGCATCTATACGCATTCACGGTTAATGGCTTTGAGTAAAAGCCGTGAGAGTTACACCAAGGTTTATGGCATACTGGTTTTCATGCTATGGATCATTTTAATTATTGTCATTGCCGGCTGTGTATTCTTGCCTGGCTTGTGGGTCAAGCACATCATGGACAAGTTTCAGCAACCCGCTAATCGCTACCGCCAGCAAGGCAGCGGTGGTGAGCTTGCTCGTCATCTGCTGGACCGTTTTGGCCTCAATGAAGTCAAGGTTGAAGAGACTCCCAACGGCGATCATTATGATCCTGCCGACAAGGCTGTTCGCCTTACACCGGATAACTATTCCGGTCACTCCCTGACTGCTGTGACTATTGCCGCCCACGAAGTAGGGCATGCTCTACAGGATTCACGCGGCGAGACGATGTTTATCACGCGACAAAAGCTCGCTAGAGCCGCAATGGTCGGTGAACGTCTTGCTGGCATAATGATGTTCGCGGCGCCAGTGGTGTTTATGCTCACCCGTATACCTCAGGCTGGCGCGTTGACCATTTTGATTGGCGTGTTATCGATGGGGTTGAGCACTGTTGTGCATCTGGTGACCTTGCCGGTGGAGTTCGATGCCAGTTATGGCAAGGCGCTGCCGATACTAAAAGAGGGCAACTACCTACACGACGGTGACCTAAAACATGCGGAGAAGATTCTCAAGGCGGCCGCGCTGACCTACGTAGCAGGCTCGCTGGCCAGTTTGCTCAATCTTGGCCGCTGGATAGCGGTGCTGCGTCGCTAATAAAGTGATTTGTGTCAGAGTAAACTTTTAAATATCTCCATATTAATAATATGAAACTTGAAAGCCCCGATACCTAACGGTATCGGGGCTTTTTTCTGTTGGGTATTTAATGAACCGTTTTCTCTACCCCAATTTATTCAGGCATAATATATGGCACGAACCCGAACACTACTCTGTGACCTCTACAGTTGCTGCAATTCATGTTCTTTAATGTATCCACCACGTGTGCATAAGCCATATTAGTCGACACGGTAATTCGTTCTATTTCTTTGCCTTCTTTGTCATACAAAATTTCATTTTTTATCGATTCTTGAACTTCGGGTTGTTTTATTTCGACTGGTGGCTCTGACCCATCCAATATGGCCACCAATTTATTCCTGATTGTCACCGAGTCTCGCACGTCACTTCGTGAGGCTTTTTCCATCCACTTTTCTGCTAACTCAAAATCTTGATCCACATACATCCCATACATGTAATACAAGCCTAATTGATAATGTGCGGGTGAGAAGTCTAAAAGAGCTGCCTTTTTTAAGTAGTAAATGCCGCGACTATGACTCTCGTCTACACCATTACCGAGCAAATAAACATGTGATAACGCCATGTGAGCCAATGGAACATCTTCCTTAGAGAACTTGCGAAATGTTCGAACTTCTTCTGCGCATGTGCTCCGACAAAAATCTGAAGATGCAAAAGAAAATGTCGTTGTTGTAACAAACAGCAACAAGGCATAAATAGTGAATTTCATATTCAATCCTTAAATAACTTATTCTACAGTTTTAACTTTTACGCAGCGTAAAGCCCGATCTGAATCCATCCTGTTTTGTTTTTATCTTATTTATGAATGTCAGGGAATAGTACATATGTACTTAATCGTTCCGAACAAGTGGGTCAGAGTAAATTTTCCTTTTAATCAACTAATGATGAGCTATTGAAATTTGTCAGCATGCTGACTTTTAAAGCTCAGTTATAACTGAGTTGCTCTTTATATTTTTTATATGACATTAGTGCCAATAGAGCTTGTTCTAGCTCACTCTATTTCCTCTAGTAAATTCTTGTCTCGTGAGTTTTAAATTTCTTCAAACGAAGAATAATGAGGAAACTTTTGTAATGGCAATGAAATGAATATGTAAAAAGGTTTATAAGCTGGCACTATGTGATTATAATTTAAAGATAAAAATAACTCCCAGTATGACCCTCTAGGAGGCTTAAATGGCCTGTTCAACTGCTTCAAGAATAAAACTGCTTACCATTGCGTGGATTTGTATCGTTGTTACTGGCTGTGGTGAAGCACCAGCGCCTCAAGCTTCCATGTTGCCGAGTGTGATTGTTAGCACTGCACATGTTCAAGAAATTCAATCAAAAAGTGAAATTGTTGGCCGAACCCGCGCATCAGAAGATGTGATGATAAAGTCTCAAATTCAAGGGCAGTTACTAAAGCGAACTTTTGTTGAAGGCGATGATGTCAATCAAGGGGATCTACTATTTGAAATCGATCCAGCTACCTATATTGCAGAATTAGCTCAGCAAAAAGCAGTTTTAAAACAAGCCGTAGCTTCCAGAGATGTCGCTGTAATGAATTGGGAGCGAGGTCGTCGCTTGTTACCTGATGGCATGATCAGTGCGCAAGACATGGATGAACTGACTTCACGCAAACTCACAACTGCAGCAGGGGTAGTACAAGCTGAAGCGGCGGTGAGTGCTGCAGAGTTGCAACTTAGCTACACTAAAATTTACGCGCCAATTTCAGGACGAATTAGTAATTCGAAAGTCAGTACCGGCGATATTATTAGCCCACAATCAGATATGGCGAACTTGGTTCAATTACAGCCAATGTGGGTTAATTTCCAAGTCGCAGAAAGAGCACTGATCACCGCCCAGCAAAATTTCTCTAAAGCGTTATCTAGAGACATTAAAATCCAAGATATTGTGATTAATCTGCGTTTACCTAACGCGACCATGCATAAAGAAACCGGCTATATCGACTTTGTGAGTAATAAGGTTGACCCAACCACAGGTACTTTGCCTTTACGTGCAACATTTGAAAACGCTGGTAATTTCATGCTGCCGGGAATGTTCGTTACCTTAATCATTGAATCTCCTGTTAAAGAACAAGCGTTGTTGATCCCTCAAGCCTCGGTGCAAGAAGATCAACAGGGTCGCTTTGTGATGGTGCTAAATGAGAAAAATCAAGTTGAGAAACGCATTGTGGAACTTGGTGAGAGATTTGGGGTGGAGTGGCGAGTCTTAAGTGGTCTCGATGGCGGAGATCGCATTGTTGTCGATGGTCTGCAAAAAATTAGACCCGGTATTGAGGTGAACGCTGTTGAGCAAGAGATTGTGCCTTTTCAAGAAGCTAACCAAACAAAGTAGGGGCTTATTATGATTAGTCAGTTTTTCATTAATAGGCCTAAGTTTGCCTTTGTGATCTCTACTGTGTTGACCTTAGTTGGGCTTATTTCTATCCCTATATTGTCAGTAGCAGAGTTCCCGGAAATTGCGCCGCCGCAAGTCAGTGTATCGACCAGTTATTCTGGTGCTAGTGCCGATATTGTTAAAGATACCATTGCTCAGCCTCTAGAGGCGGAAGTGAATGGCGTTGAAGGTATGTTGTACATGGAGTCAAAGAGCGCGAATGACGGTAGTTATTCGCTCAATGTGACCTTTGAAGTAGGCACTGACCCTGATATGGCACAGGTGAAAGTGCAAAACCGTGTCCAACAAGCTATGCCAAGATTACCGGAAGAGGTTAAAAGACAGGGCGTAAAAGTTGAAAAGCAAAGCCCGAATATCTTGATGGTGGTCAACTTAGTTTCTCCTAACGAAACCTTTGATTCACTCTTTATTACAAACTACGCCGGGCTAAACGTTAAAGATGCGTTAGCACGTCAAAACGGGGTATCAAAAGTACAAATCATCGGTGCGCTCGATTACGCAATGCGTATTTGGCTCGACCCCGATAAAATGGCTAGTTTTTCGATCACTGCCACCGACGTTATCGGTGCTTTGCAGGAGCAAAATATTCAAGTAGCTGCTGGGCGAATTGGTGCAGCACCAGTTGACCCCGACCAACAGTTTCAATATACCTTGCAGACTAAAGGGCGTTTAAAGAATCCAAAAGAGTTTGCCAATGTGGTGGTACGTGCTAACGACGATGGCTCTAAAATTATCGTTGGTGATGTCGCCCGAGTAGAGCTAGGTTCGCAAACCTATGATGCTCAAGGTAAGCTAAATAATAAACCTTCAGCGATTATCTCTATCTATCAATCACCGGATGCTAACGCCTTAGATGTAGCAACAGGTATCCGTGAGCAGATGGAGCAATTATCAGCGAACTTTCCTAGAGACCTAGAGTATGAAGTACTCTATGACACCACAGAGTTCGTTGAAACCTCAATTAATGAGGTGGTACAAACCCTGTTTATCTCTGTCGCCTTGGTGATTTTTGTGGTGTTTATCTTTTTACAAGATGTACGCTCTACACTGATCCCAGGTATCGCAATTCCGGTCTCCTTGATTGGTACTTTTGCCTTCTTACTCCTGTCAGGAATGAGCATCAATACGGTATCGCTATTCGCGCTTATCTTAGCGATTGGTATTGTGGTTGATGATGCAATTGTGGTGGTCGAAAACGTCACGCGCCTGATGCAAGATGAAGGTTTGTCGCCTAAAGAGGCGACTTCTAAAGCGATGCAAGAGGTCACTGGGCCAATTATTGCAACGACTTTGGTATTGCTTGCGGTCTTTGCACCAACGGCGGTGATGCCGGGTATTACCGGGCAGATGTACGCCCAGTTCTCGGTGACTATTTGTATCTCTGTACTTATTTCATCGGTTAATGCGTTAACTTTAAGTCCAGCATTATGTGCCTCAGTATTGCGCCCACCTAAAGAGCATACCGAAGGCTTTCATGCCAAATTCAATAAACACTTTAATGTATTTACCGGCAAATATACCAAGTTAGTGCATGTGCTTACTCGTAAGTTAGCACTGGTTCTGGTGGTGTTTGTTGCTTTGTTAGCGGCAACGGGCGGCTTAGCTAAAATCTTGCCTTCAGGTTTTGTACCTATGGAAGATAAAAAAGCCTTTATGGTTGATATCCAGCTACCCGATGGCGCGTCACTTAACAGAACAGAAGATGTGATGCGAGATTTGGTTGAGCTGACATTGGCTGAACCAGGTGTTGAAAATGTTATTCATGCTAGTGGCTTTAGTATTTTAACTGGCTCAGTGGCATCAAACGGTGGCTTGATGATTGTTACGCTATCTACTTGGTCTGAGCGAGAGTCGCCTGATATGGCCGAACATGCAATTGTGGCTAAACTTCAGGCTAAGTACGCAGCTAATCCTTCGGTGAAGGCGATGGCGTTCTCTTTGCCTCCAATTCCTGGGGTGGGTAGTGTAGGCGGCTTTGAATTTGTGTTGCAAGACACTCAAGGGCGGAGTCCGCAAGAGTTAGCATCGGTAATGCGAGCACTGATTATGAAAGCGAATGAGCAGCCTGAAATCGCGATGTCGTTTAGTAATTTCCGCGCCGATGTGCCGCAGATGTTTGTTGATGTGGACCGCGACAAAGCGAAGGCGTTGGGTATTCCACTCAATGAAATATTCACCACCATGCAGACTATGCTTGGCTCAATGTATGTTAATGACTTCAACCGCTTTGGTAAGGTCTTTAGGGTGATATTGCAGGCAGAAGCTGACTTTCGTAATTCAGATAGGGATATTGCTCGTTTCTATGTGCGCTCCTCATCGGGTGAAATGGTGCCATTGAGTACCTTAGTGACAGTAACGCCGATTCTGGGGCCAGACGTGATGAACTCATACAATATGTTTAGTTCAACCACCATTAACGGTTTCCCAGCGCCAGGCTTTAGCTCAGGTGATGCCATTAAGGCGATGGAACGTGCAGCAGCACAAACATTGCCAACGGGTTACAGTTACGAGTGGACGGGTCAAACTTACCAAGAGATCAAAGCCGGTAACTTAGCGCCGTTAATCTTTGCTTTAGCATTGGTATTTACCTACTTATTCTTGGTAGCACAATATGAGAGTTGGACTATACCGTTTGCGGTAATGCTGGCGGTTCCTATTGCGATACTTGGAGCTTTCCTCAATATCTGGCTAGTGGGCGCAGAGCTCAACTTATATGCCCAAATTGGTCTGGTACTCTTGATTGGTCTTGCCTGTAAGAATGCCATTTTGATTGTGGAATTTGCCAAGCAATTGAGAGAAGAGGGCAAGAGTATCCTCGATGCTGGTGAAACTGCGGCAAGATTGCGTTTTCGTGCCGTACTGATGACCGCTTTCTCATTTTTACTCGGGGTGTTGCCGCTGGTTGTCGCCACAGGTGCGGGGGCGGGTAGCCGTCGTGCATTAGGGTATTCGGTATTTGGCGGTATGTTAGCAGCCACCATTGTTGGTACCTTACTGGTACCGGTATTCTATGTGATGATGCAGACGTTACGTGAAAAATTCAAAGGTAAAGCTAAAGTGGAAAGTTAGTGTTGATAGTTAGCTTTCCCGATAGCGAAAAAGTGAGTTTAAGGCCTGCAAATTAGCAGGCCTTTTTATCGGCTGTCTCTTTTTTTAAAGTGGGAGCAGAGAAAGTGAAAAGGAGGGGGCTGAATCAACTTTCTTTAAGTCATTTAAGATCACCTCTATGATCAGATGAATTGCATTCATGTGTTGATGAAATTTAATCAATTCATCAATCAAGTTTGTTTATTTACAATTCATTGAATTGGAATCATAAACAAATAGAAGTTGCAGTGAATGAATATCATCGAATTGATAACCAGTAATATCTCTACCATTTTGGCGTTGGTGGCCACCGGTGTTTTCGCTGGTATTTTGGCGGGCTTGTTAGGTGTGGGCGGCGGTATTGTGATTGTGCCTGTGCTGTTTTTCTTGTTTCAAGGATTTGGCGTGTCAGCTGAATCTGCCATGCTGGTTGCAACAGCGACTTCACTTGCCACTATAGTACCAACGTCTGTTAGTTCAATACTTTCCCACAATCACAAAGGCAATGTTGATTTTGAGCTATTCAAACATTGGGCGCTATTTATCTTGTTTGGCGTATTGGCTGGCAGTTGGTTAGTGACTCGTGTTGATGGCACTTATCTGACGATGTTGTTTGGTGTTATTGCGACGCTATCTGCATTAAACATGTTATTGAGAACGGGTAAGTCAGTGCTCTATCAACAATTACCCGGTAGAGTTGGGCAAACTGTGATGGGCACTTCGATTGGCTTTTTCAGTTCAATGGTGGGCATTGGCGGCGGCACTATTTCGGTGCCATTACTGACGCTTTATAATTATCCTGCTCACAAGGCGGTTGGCACTGCTGCTGCAATTGGGCTGATTATTTCGTTGCCTGCGGCGCTCACTATGTTGGTATTAGGCAGTACTCCAAGCGATGCGCCAACTGGCACTTTGGGTTTGGTTAATCTGGTGGGATTTATCTGCATTGTGCCGCTAACAGTATTATTTGCACCTGTTGGGGCCATATTGGCAGTCAAATTGGATGCGAGAAAATTGAAGAGAATATTTGCAGTAGTATTGCTCATAACAGGCTTAAGAATGTTAGCTCAGTTGCTTATATAAGCATTTCCTATAAACTGCTTTAGAGACTTAAGATTAGTTTATAGCTATAGTGTTCTTGTTGAACACTAGCTTATTTTACAGACGACTGGTGTGTTGCTTTGGTTCTCGGGTTCGTCAAGGTCAGAGTAAACTTTTTCAATCTATCTCAAGTGGTTCTGCTGGCTAAATGTTTCCCTTTAGTCTGGCGTGGGCTATGTGCCACGACTTTCTGTATTCGAAAACAAGTTAAAAAGTGAGGTCAAAATAAACATCTCACAGAATCATATCACTTCATTTTATTAATATTATGAGAGTGATAATTGAAAGTCTTGTCCCTTCATTATTTGCTTTGACGCCTTCATTTTACCGTGACGTTACAACTACCTTATAAAACTGATTTCGTCACCCACCATAGGCTTTCGAGTCAAGTGTTTTAGTGTGGTGAGGTGGATTTAAACATTTGCTTTTTCACTGCTAGTTGTTGGCTTAATAAAACCAACCCCTTTTCAACATACCACTACATCTTCACCTAATACTGCTATGAATTAATCATAACATCCTCTAATTAGGTGGCCAAAATCACTATGCCACTACACATATAAGACTATTAATATCTAGGATATAGCCGAGAATTTAAAAATTTCTCTTGAGTTTCATAAAAGGATTCTCAATACAAATGTGTAAAATATATGCACTTAATACACTTGATAAAATATAAATTACTACGAATTGCAATATTGAGTTCGAAAGTTGAAGACTACACGGGATAACGACCATATGAATTGCGTAAAGTGGATATGAAATCTTTGAGATGAAGTGGCTTATTTTTGAGCTTAGAATTTTATTGATTAGGCTTTTAGAGTAGATCGCTCCGAGGATTAATAAGCTATATAAAGCGATAGATATTGTAATTATGAAGATAGTAAGAAGCCAGTTAGCATTATCACTAGCATAGCTTTGTGAGGATAATATAAAGGTAAGCAATGCTAGAGAAAAAGAACGACGATATTTCCTTTATTTTTTATCCATAAGGGAATTCCATCTCTGGCATAAAAGATAGCCAGTATCATACCGATAAACAGCCCCAAAAAAGCGTAATGAAATGGTGCTCTGTACTTCCAAAAAAAGTGACTATATGAAATGAAGCTGAGTTCTTCACTAAGACCTATGTATTGACTGTAAAGTATTAAACTAATAACGGTAAAAGTGATTATCAACAGGATTTTACTGTTAACTTTTAAAAAAATAAAGTATGAGGGGAGCTAAAATATAAAACTTAATTTCTGAAGCCAGGCTCCAAAGAGATACAATAAAGTTAGAGCCTAAGTAATCTTGTAAGAATACGCTGTGAATAGCTAGATCATAAGTAACATTATGGCTATGTATACTATATATACTGGCAGGAAGTAACAGTACTACGGCAATAGAAGCATAGTATATTGGCAAAATTCTAAGGCACCGTTTATAGATGTAACTTCTTATGAAACTCTCGAATTTTGAAGGTTCGTTAGGCCATCGGTTATGCAAATGGTAACCAATTAAAAAACCGCTTAATACAAAAAACAAATCTACACCGCTCCAACCATTAATCATGAATATTACAAAAGGAGAGTCGATATTAATATTGAACTTTTCCAAAGCTCCTTTAACTCCATGGCGAAAAAGAACTAGTAAAATTGCTAGAGCTCTTATTCCAGAAAGGGGTCAATCATCATAGGTGGATTTTTAATAATCAATCATTGGCCTATATGTTTTCACGTATTGACTTTTTCTAAGCTTCCATATACATGTATCTACGATATAGTGATGGAAATTAATGCTTTGGTAAGCAATGACAATTAAAGGTAATGATGTGTAAGGAGACAGCTGCTTGATAGACCAATCTACTCCAGAATAAAAGAAATAAGTAACGAGAATAGAAACGGAGAAATAGCAAAAAACTCTTAGATACCCTTGCTGGCTTAACCAAGAAATAACAGGGTGGTTTTTATCAAACCCTTTTTGAAATTTCTGTGAGTTGTAATGCCATACAAAAGAAATATATTGAGAGTTATGCCATATATTGATAGCAAGCCAACCAACATTAATATCGATGAATAAAGCATAAGCTACCCAGTATATTGTTTGGTGGCTTAGTAAATACCCGAAATGTCTTGGTTTTAATTTACCACTACGAAGAGCTCCTATTTGGTTATACAGCCATATACACTGAAGCATAATTGCTATACAAACCAGTGCGATAGCAACAGACATAGATATTGGAAGAGTTCTTACTTCCATAAATAGGAACGTATTTGGATTCCTTGCTGACATGAATGAGAAAGCAGCTATGGGTACAGCATAAAATACTATTCGATTAAATAGTTCATTGCCACCTTCACAGCTTTGGACTTTATATCGTATGGCTTTTGACACGCCTTCGCTTTGCCGTGTGTAATGCCACCATTGCCAATGAAGGTATATAGTTGATATTAGCCATGAAGAGTTAATGTAAATACATGTAAAAACGAAAGCTATGACAATAAATGGTAAAACTAAGGTCAAAAATCGCGTTTCTGAATCACTTAATTGTGATATGCCTAGTCTTGTATAGGTTGAAATAACGTGATGATAGCCTAAGAAAAATATATTTAGTGAAAATATAAGGCTGTACAAAATTGGGGAGGTGTTAGCAATAGACGCAACTGCAATAGCAAATATAGGTAATAGTAAGATAAAAAATACGTCAAACTGAGGATTTCTAAAAGAAGAGTGTGAAATCGCTGACATTAAAAAAATCCTTTTATTTCAGGGGAAATGATTTCCTAAAAGAGCTCAATGACGTTTGAGTTGCTTACTTACAAAATAGAATACTTAAAGTCAGTCTATCATTTTTCTGTTTTTAGTTGTTACTATTTCTTAACGGTTGTTTCAGTATCTGCATAAAAAGTGCATATTAAACACTCTTTCAAATTTTTGCCTTTGTACCATCGAATAAGTAACTGTTATAACACAAAATATGGCGGCATTTCTTCTAACAAATTTTATATCTATGTCCTGATTCATTGGTTAAAGGCGACGAAATGTTAAAAAAGAATAGTTGGGGGGAATACATGAGGGTAGAGCAAACTCTTTCAAGCAATTTCATTATTGTTAATTGTATTTTTGTATATATTGCAGAGAAGGATACATTACCTCGTCAGGCTGAAATTGTTAAGGCTAGAAACATAAATTCGTGGTAAAAAGCCTTTTTCTACAGCGATTTATTCTGCCCCCTAGTGTAAAATTCATTGCTGATCTTCGTGGGTACGAGCTTAGTTAACCTTTTTTATAGCTATTTGTTTAGTTTTATATTTAGACTTTCCATTTTGATACCTATTTGCTATCTGTTTAGTTTCTCACTTTAGGATGATTGGACAAGTGCTCCGGCTGAGCACTTGCCATTAACTTTTCTAGCGTAGGATTTTAAGCTTTTATCGTGTGCTCATTGATAGTTCTTTTCTAACGATGTCAGCTCCAGCTGTTAACGCCTGTAACTTGCCTCTTGCGACATCACGTGATAAAGGTGCCATGCCGCAGTTAGTACATGGATAAAGCTTGTCTGCATCCACATATTTGAGGGCTTCACGCAGGGTTGCTGCGACTTCTTCAGGTGTTTCTATGATGTCGGTGGCGACATCAATTGCACCCACCATGACCTTTTTACCGCGAACCAGTTCTAGTAGCTCGATGGGCACATGGGAGTTATGACACTCTAGCGAGATAATATCGATAGTAGACTGCTGCAACTTAGGGAAGGCCTGCTCGTATTGGCGCCACTCTGTGCCTAAGGTCTTTTTCCAGTCTGTGTTGGCTTTGATGCCATAGCCGTAGCAAATATGCACCGCGGTTTCGCACTTTAGGCCTTCGATAGCTCGCTCTAAACACGCAATCCCCCATTCATTCACTTCATCAAAAAATACATTAAATGCGGGCTCATCAAATTGAATAATATCAACGCCAGCAGCTTCTAATTCTTTGGCTTCTTGATTAAGGATTTTGGCAAATTCCCAAGCCAGTTTTTCACGGCTGTGATAGTGGTCATCATAAAGGGTGTCTATCATGGTCATTGGGCCGGGTAGTGCCCATTTAATCGGTTGCTTGGTTTGCTGACGTAGTATTTTGGCATCCTCAACAAATACCGATTTAGGACGAGAAACAGCGCCCACGACAGTAGGCACACTCGCATCATACCGATCACGAATTTTAATGGTTTTACGTTTTTCAAAATCAACGCCAGTTAAGTGCTCAATAAAGGTGGTCACAAAATGTTGGCGGGTTTGCTCGCCATCGCTGACAATATCAATACCTGCTTGCTGTTGTTCATGCAATGACAGACGCAGCGCATCGTGTTTACCATCAATTAACTCTGCACCTTGTAATTTCCAAGGTGACCATAAGGCTTCTGGTTGTGCCAGCCATGAAGGCTTAGGTAAGCTGCCAGCCGTTGATGTTGGGAGTAGTGTTTTAAACGTATTTGTTTTCATAATAAATGCTGCATTACCTGTCATTTTATGGAAATTGATTGAAACCGATTCATTGAAACGTGTTGTTATAAATAGAAAAATTAAATCGCGTAGTTAGCAGACCATTGTTCGAGCATGGTTTGGTAAGGTTTGATGAAGTGTTCTTCTGCAAACCTTCCTTGCTTGATGGCTAATTTACTGCGTTCTTCTCGGTCATAAACAATTTGTGTTAATGAGTGGTCCTGATTCTTCAAGTTAGGCTGATAGCAGTTGCCTGCCACTGCATTGGCGTTATAAATTTCAGGTCGGTAAATCTTTTGAAAGGTTTCCATGGTGCTAATCGTGCTAATTAACTCAAGGTTGCTGTAATCATTGAGCAAATCACCGAAAAAATAGAAAGCTAGTGGCGCAACACTTTTAGGCGGCATAAAGTAGCGAACCTGTAAGCCCATTTTTTTGAAGTACTGCTCGGTTAATGACGACTCATTCGGCTGGTATTCGTAACCTAATAATGGATGTTGATTACCCGTTCGCTGGTAGGTTTTGTTGTCTGACACACTCAGACAAATAACCGGTGTTTTTTTGAAGTGCTGCTTATAGGTATCTGAGTTCACGAAATACTTAAACAATTTGCCATGCAGATCGCCAAAGGTATCAGGGATACTAAATTGGCTTTGACCTTTATTATGCTCAGACAGTAAGACGCTAAAGTCATAATCTCGCACGTAAGATGAAAAGTTATTGCCGACAATGCCTTCAATCCGTTCCTTGGTGTGATGATCTACAATATGGGTTTTCAATATCTCAATTGACGGGAAGGCTTCATTATTTCCATCAATTTCCATATCTACAGAAATGATTTCAAGTTCGACAGAATATCGTTCGCCTTTTGGGTTATCCCAATAGGCGAGAGCATTAAAACTGTTATCGATCATCGTCAATGCGTTTCGTAAGTTCTGCTGACGACTTTCGCCTCTGGCTAAGTTGGCAAAGTTAGTGGTAATGCGAGTGCTGTCTGATGGTTGGTAGTTTTCATCAAGACAAATATTTTTAATCGAAAATGTAAAATCGTTACTCATGATCTGCTATCCCTTTTCGTAATAAACCCTGAACCTGTCGCTAATGCTTACTTGGCTTTCAAATCCTTTTGAAAGTGCTCTGCGATTAGCCTTCATCGTTTTTTGTAAGCTGAGTGTGTTTTATACGTGTTTAGGTAGATGATGAAAATTGATTAAATTTCCGCTGCAACATGAGCGTTGTTCATGTTGAGGATGTCAAGAAAATAACTTGGCTTAACTATAAGATTTTAAGGGTTTTAAGTGTTTTTTAGATATTTAGGTAAAGTGAGGTAAGGGCTGAATTTAGCGCTTTATGATGAATTAATTATGTTGTGGAGTGAGTTTCAATAGCTTAAAAATTAGCGCACTTAAAAATAAAGCGCTAAAGTTTTAAGCTAATTCTCAGATACGTTTATTACAATTCACACCTTATTGTGTATTTCACCCGTTAAAGAGGGACTTGTTATCAAGGATACAACTCAATCTAGTCAGTCAACTAAGTCTCGCAAGCCTTGGATTGTGTTAGGCGTCATTGCTGCCATTGTGATGTTAATTGCTGTGGTATTTAGTGTATTGCCGAAAGGTTTTAAAACGACACATGAAGATATTGGTTCTGGTAAACCCGTTTTAGTGTTTGTTTACGACCCTAACCTTGCAGTGAGTAACAGTCAGACTGAGCAAATGAATACAGCACGTGCGACGTTAGGTGATGACGTGTCATTTTTGATTGCGAGAATAGGGACGCCAGAGGGCGATCAATTTATTCGTAAATATCAAGCAAGACCAGCAGAGCTACTCATGTTTGAGCCCGCTGGTAGTTTGGTAAAAAGGCAATATGCCTTAATGCAATCCAATGAAATCATGCAGTGGGTAAATTATTGAAATAGCTAGTTAAATAGCTAAACCTCAAAGCGTGATATTTCACAGCTTTAGTCATTAAAAAGGGTCGAATGGTTTCATTCGGCCCTTTTTATATGTTAACTAACAGTCATAACTTAATTGATATTCAATTTTTGGCGACTTTTTGCTGCCAATATCCATCGGCTTCTTGAATAAATTGCGTTTTATTTTCGAGCCAGTTTTCTCGCACACTTAAACTGTAGTTTAAATATAGTTTGTCTTGATACACGGTAAAAGCTTGTGGATCACTGCTGACAACAAAGCCGCTGCTCATGGCGTAGGCGCAATAACCGCCGTATTGTGGAATGTAACGTTCGGGCGATTGTTCAAACTGTTGTTGATGTTGTTTAGTTGCAAACAACCACTGTGAGCCTTGGTATTCTGTTTGGAATGCTGTACTGCCTTTAACTGCTTTATTATCAGTAAAATACGCAACGACATCATAACCTGTAACCGCATAGCCTTGGTCGTTATAAATTGGCTTGTCACTCAAGCTAGTGCATCCCATCAGAGCCATGGATAAACCGAGTAATATTAAAAGGCGGTGTAATGTTCTCATCTTATTTCCTTTGATGTCCCTTGACTGATGACAATCACTGTTTAAGTCATTGGTAAATAAGACCCCGCAAACGAGAAAAACATTTCATTGTTGGGTATATCATGGAGGAGGTTATCTTTGGGAGTTTTAACGGCATCCCCTGTTATTGCAGGGCACATTCTCCTTGGCTGAGCTCATTTGTTAATTTGCGTAGCATTGCTTCATCAGTAAAACCACGGCGTTTAGCCAGCACATGACCTTGAGTATCGAGCACTAAGGTGGTGGGGAACCCTTTAACACCGCCACTTTTACGGGCAAATAGTTGTGTGCTTTGCTGAGAGGGAATCGTTTCTGAAAAATGACGCAACTCTCGTTTGAGTTGTCTTTTAGAACCTTTATCTCCAACTAAAGTAAAGTGGACTCTGTTACCGCACTCACTGACTAGTTGAGTAATGATCTTGCCCTGCTTTTTGCACCAACTACAGTCAGGTTGAAAGAACATCAATACGGTGGGCTTTTGTGAGTGATAACTGACGGATGACTGACTGGTACGCAAATCCTTTAGCTGGATTTGCGCCACAGACAGTTCAGTGCTGTTGTTACCTGCACTGGCAGTGCTACTAACAGCTAACGCTGTCAGTAGCACTAGGTTGTTAAAGCTTGCCTTCAATGCCAACATAGAATTCACGACCGTGAAGTGGACCATATATGTAAGCAACGTCATAGCCGCCATCAGCATCATAAAACAGTGGTGATTCCCCTTCTTCAATTTGGGTATAGTTAAAGATATTTGATAAGCCGCCGTAGACTTTGATTTGGTCTGTTAGGCTGTACTGTACTTTTACATCAGATACTGTAAAGGCTGGTGCATCTTGGCTTTTAAGCGAGCTAGGGTCACCTTTGATGTCATAACCTTCGTAACCGTAATCGGTTAAGTCACGCTCGCCAAACCATGTGGTATTCCAAAATACGGTGAAATCGTCAGTTTTCCACTCAAGCTCAA
The DNA here is from genome assembly GCF_043568515.1 of Shewanella sp. ENK2. Taxonomy (NCBI): domain Bacteria; kingdom Pseudomonadati; phylum Pseudomonadota; class Gammaproteobacteria; order Alteromonadales; family Shewanellaceae; genus Shewanella; species Shewanella sp. ENK2. The sequence goes on from NZ_CP171406.1 coordinate 2,532,319, forward strand.
TACCTGCACGGGTTTCAACCGGGGCAATTGAGTATGAAGAGCGAAATACGTCGTTATAATCAAAGTATTCAGCACTGGCATTAATGGTAAGCTCATCAGTTAGGCTGTAACCCGCCACGATGTCGACTGTAGTGACTGATGCATCTTCATCAAGCTGAGTCAGAATTGGTACACCGTCGTCAGTTTCTTGCAGTGATGCTAAGTTTTGCACTTTTGAATGCGCGACAGAGAAAGTTCCCGTTAATGTGCCTGCATCATAGCTTAAGGCATAGTTAGCTGATAACGATTCTTCTAATGAATCGACGTCAATCAGGTAGCCTTTTTCAGAGTCTAGAATACCGTGGTCAGTTTCAAAGAATGATAATGGCGCGCGGTAGCCTCGACCTGCAGACAAGCGTGAAGTCCATTCGTCGGTATGGAAGTAACGCATATCGACGCGAGGTGCGATAAAGGTTTCGTCGATTTCAGTGCCTGGTTTTTTGTCATCAACAAAATCAGCGGTCACTTTGTCTACCCTAAGTGCCATCGCGATTTCAATATCGTCAGTAGGAGTCCATGTATCTTGAATGAATACGCCTTTTACATCGTAATCAAATGAGTCACTGACATAAGCTTCAACGTCATGCAGCGCATCGGTATGCGAGCGCATTTCTTCGGTGCGAATATCTGCGCCGTAGGTTAAAAAGTGATTGTCGGTCAGTTCTGTATCAAACTTAGTTCGGGCATAGTACATGGTGTCTTTTGCACGGTAATCAATGCCTTCATAAAAAGAGTCTTGCTCATGTCTTGCATAGCTTACGGCAAACTCAGAGGTGGTGTAATCGGTTAGTTCGCTTAACCATTTAATGTAGGCTTCGTCACGGTTGGTTTCAATCCACTCAGTGGTTTCCCACGCTTTACCTATGTACTCATTACGGACATCATCACCAACAAATAAGCTATCAGACTCTACGCCATCATAGCTGCTGATCGCCTCTTGAATAGATCCAACATTGTCGCCAATCACAGGGCCACCAAAGATCTCGCTCCGCACCTTTGCTACACGCAGGTGAATGTTATTGGTGTCGTTTAAATCATGGCTGACTAACGAACTGACGGTATAGTTCTCTTGGAAAGGCGCTTCACTAACACCATTATCATCATGATCTTCCTGATCTTGTTTATCATATTGGCCGATTAAGGTGATACCCGTTTTGCCGTCATCTGAAATTCCTGTTGCCATTCCTTTCATTGCGGTGAAGTCATGTGATCCCTTAGCGATATCAACAGACACTTCGTTTTCGTAGGCTTGTTTAGTGACAACGTTAACGGTTCCGCCAATCGCTTCAGGGGCAATTAAGGAAGCGCCTGCGCCACGCGCGATTTCGATACGGTCAACACCCGTGGTTGAAATCGCATCAACCGCATAGTAACCAGAAATCATAGTATGTGTTGGTAGGCCATCTACTAAAATCGTCGTATGTTCGCCTTTCATACCATTGAGCATGATGCGCTTAACACCACACATTGAACATTCATTTGAAACATTCACGCCGGGTTCATTATTGATTGCATCAGTTAAACTCAAGGCGTTTTTGTTTTGAATCATCAGTTCATCCAACACTTCTGTTTTTTGAATGACATCTTTCAAACGACCATCTTGCTGTAATTTTTGACGCACACCTCTGACTTCAATTTTCTCGATTTCATCATCGGTGGCTGTGGTCTCAGCTTGAGCCGAAAAGGTCAGTGCGCTGAGTATTGCTGCGGCTAAAATTGAATGCTTCATATTGTCAACTTTTGTGATTGTTAGTGTATGTAAATGTTGCTTTCGTGCTGCACTTGTTAAGCTTGTTGCAATTTTATGGCGTAGATAAAGCTGATACAAATGATAATGATTAGCATTTGTTGTAATTGTGGGCTGGTGCACAAAGGTGTGAATTACTTGGCTTTATAGATGATCTCAGATCAATAAATGTTGTGATTTATTTTGCTGTATTTGGTGTGTAAATGACATATATCAGCTGAAAGTGGAGGGTTTTGTGATTTAATAAACTGTCAAGGATGTTAATTTTAGTATTTTCTTTATCATGTTTTTGGGCATTAAAAATGCCATTTAAAAGCTGTAATCACTTTTCCCTACATGATTAGAACGGCTTGTTCTTCAATTGAAACAAGCATCTATCGAAGATTTATTACTTCAGTGTTATTATCAAAAAAATAACAACTATATATCATTTGTTTTTATGCTTGAGCTGAGTGTATGGAATAAAATATTTTCAAAGAAAGCGGCGTGTGTTGGTTTCCAACATATGAGGCTGGTGATGATACTTTTTTACTCAGTCATGTCATTATTCATGAGCTTTACACTGCATGCAGACACAATTGAGATCCCTAGCTTTAGTAAAGGCAGTGTTGGTAAACATACGGCATATTTTCGTGAACGTGACGGTAAGCTTTCTTTAACAGAAGCGCGTCAACAATTTCAAACAACTGAACTTTCTCTTGGTACAAGTAACTCTATTTCTTTGGGCATTGGCGTTGATCCTGTGTGGATGTCAGTTAAGGTCAATAATGTCGCTAATACAAGCCAAGACTATCGCTTATCAGTAGAAACGCCATGGATTGATTATATTGATACTTGGCTGATTAAAGATGGGCAGCTAATCAAACATATTGCGGGTGGCGATGCTTTTAGTTTCGATACTAGGCCAATGCAGTATCGCTTTTACGCTTTCGAACATGCCTATTTACCTGGCGTCACTGACATTATTATGCGGGTTGAAACGAAAGGTCCAATGGCGCTACCTGTGCAATTTAATAGTGTAGAAAATGCGATAAATCGCGACATTGTCAGTGGTTATCAGTATGGCGCGTTATACGGAATTATGGTGGCGCTAGCATTATATAATTTAGTGCTATTTGTGTTTATTCGTCAGCGTGAATATGGCTTATATGGTTTGTACCTGTTGGGCTTTGTTTTAAATAGCTTGTCTTATACTGGTCAGTTGCACACGATTATTACCTATGATTTTGGTCCTTATTTCCAAGATTGGCTCGATATCTTTTTAATGATCACTTATAGCGTTGCTGGGTTACATTTTGCAAGATCGCTACTGCACACCAAAGAATATGCACCAAGATTAGATAAATTTGTATTGCGTACAACGCTGTATATTCCGCTAGGGATGTTAATTGGCTTTGCGTTTAACCAACTATTTTTTTCAATGGTGTTGGCATTTATCTTAAATACCTGTTTTGTCATGTTATTTATCGCCATGGGGATAAAAGCATTGCAAGCACAAAAGCCATTTGCGGTTCTTTTCATTTTATCTTCGGTGACTGCCGCGGTGTGTATAACTATTTCAACACTCGCTGTTGCAGGCGTGTTAGTGCCTTATAACGATTACACGTTTAAAGCAATTGAAGTGGGTATGGCATTCGAAGCAATTTTACTGGCATCCATTTTGGCAAGGCAGTTTAGAATAGCGCAAATTGACAAGTTGATAGCTGAAAAATATGCCCGCACGGATCCATTGACTGAACTGAATAATCGACGTGGTTTTAAAGTGCTTACAGAGTTAACTTGGCCAAACATTGTCGATACTCAACGTAATATCTCAGTTGCTCTCATTGATATTGATTTCTTTAAAAAAGTAAATGATGAGTATGGGCATAGTAAAGGCGATGAAGTATTAAAAAAAGTGGCGAAAGTCATTGCTGAAACATCAAGAGAAGGCGATATCTCAGCCCGCTGGGGAGGTGAGGAGTTTATTGTATTTTTACCTGATACCACACGAGATGGCGCTATTATGCATGCAGAAAGAATACGTGAGGCTATTGAGGCCATTTCATTTACGGGCATTGATTGCGAGTTAATGTTAACTGCAAGTATTGGTGTTGCTGGTAGCGTCGCTGCTCGATTTGAGCATGAATCAATTAATCATGACACCCTTGAGGTTATGATAAAAAATGCCGATAGGGCACTTTATATTGCTAAGCAAGATGGTAAAAACCAAGTTAGAGTGGTGAGTTAATGGTCACCTCTGTCATTCCGGTTAAGTTCATTGATGACTTCTTAAACTTATAAATCAAACTCTTAGCCTAATGCTGAAGTTCAGCACACCTCAGTGCTAGGTCAATCTTCATATTGAAACGCCGTAATATAAAATGTAAGCGCATTAAATTAATACCTAAGTTACAACAAAATTAATTGTTGAAAATTTTTGTAATGGTAGAATGCGCCCCACGAGCCACATGGCAATTTTCCCGATATTTTTCACTTCACATTAGAGCCGCTATGAAACGGATTTTATTACTCACTTTATTGGCATTTTCGAGTGCTACTCTTGCTGTTGAGCCATTAATCGATACACCAGAAGACATGGAGCCGACTTGGATCGATGATATCTTGTCGATATTTGGTGCTGATGGTGAGTTTGATGACAGTAAACCCATCGATATGAGTTATCTGCCTACGGCTTATTACACACCAGAAAAGAAGTTTGGTGTGGGGTTACTCATGGTCGGGTTATATAAAACTGAAGGGGCTGCCGCAGATGAACAGCCTTCATCATTGGTATTGAATTCATTTGTGTCGATGAACAACTCTTATGGTATTGAAGCTGAAAACATGACGTTTTTTAATGGCGGTAAGCAGCGCTTACTGTTAGACGTCGAATTATATAATGAAGCGGCGGTGTATTATGGCAAAGGAATTGATGATGGTAATCTAGACATTAATCATCATGAATATGAAGAACAGCTTTATAGCTTTAAACCTCGCTGGATGACAGAGGTTGCCGATAATTATTTTCTAGGTATAGGTGCAGACTTTACCTATGCAAGTGCCGATAAATTAGAATATGTTGAAACAGGTGAGCCTGTCGACGAAAGCACGATTTTACCAAGTAACTTTAGTTCTGGTGTTGTCGTCACTAGTATTTATGACTCACGAGATTATCGCTTAAACGCCACCAAAGGGTGGTTGTTTCAAGTTGATGCTGGTGTATACCAAAACAGTGAGTATTCGACGTTTTCAACTTACAATGTCGAGCTGGCAAACTACATCGATTTAAGCTCTACGTCTATGTTAAGTCATGCGCCTGGGTTAATTGCTTGGCAAGTTCAAGGTCATTTTACTAGTGGTGACGTACCGTGGAATGAATTACCAGATTTAGGTGGCTCAAGTGCTATGCGTGGTTTTATTAAAGGCCGTTATAGAGATGAGCAAATGATGATGGGCCAAGTTGAGTATCGTTTACCGATATTTCAGCGCTATGGCATGGTATTTTGGGGCGCGGTTGGCAGTGTAGCTCCTTCAGTGAGTGACTTAACTGATGAGTTATTAGCCTCTTACGGCACAGGCTTTCGCTTTAAAATTAAAGACAATATCAACTTACGATTTGATGTGGGTGTAGGCGAAAACGAAACTAACTTCTACCTTAATGTGAATGAAGTTTTTTAATCTACATTACTCAAGTTGTATGTTTGAGCACGATAGTAAAATAGTAGAGAAGTAATGAGCGTATTAAAACTGATAATAGCGGTAAAATTAGTGCTGGTGGTTATCTTGTTTCCACTTTGCACCAATGCATCTGAACAGGATGCTACTGTCGAAAGTCAGTGTAGTCGTACTTCTCACTATGATATTTATTTGAGTGGCATTCACACTGGCACCATGAAAAGAACCGAAACATGGCAAGGTCAGTCGGCTGTGGTCACCTCAACCAGTAAAGCCAGCATATTAGGTATTGGCACTCAATACGATCAGCGCGCTGAGCTGTCTTGGTCGAATACCCGTGATGAATGGATAACCGATAACTTTCATCAATTAGTGACAGGCTTTCGCGCTCGGGATATGAAGGTGTCATTTAGCCATGATGGGCTTGCATCCGAGGTTGATATTGATGGTGAAAAAGATCGTTACACATCTACCGAAATCCCCCTTCGAGATGTCGATACGCTAGCCATTCAAATGCGTCAATTATTACTCCAAGGTCGAACTCAATTCGCCTTAGTTAGGCAAGCATCTGATGCAATTGAGCCTTATCAACTGTATGTCAAAAAGCCTGTTTCCGAACAGATTGAACCATGGGGAGAAATGATCTTAATCCCTGTTGAGCAGTCTGGTGCAGAGGAAGTCACATACTTCTTCGCCCCAGAAATGGACTACCAACTTGTTAAAGCACGCTATCACGGCATTATTTTAAAAGGCCTAATTGAGCTTAATCATTACCATTCTACTTGTGATAAACAGTAACGAAAATTTAAGTGAATAGTTTAATCTTGTCATTATTGTCCAATACATTAGTATAGGTAAGCTAAACGTCTATAACTGGTGCTTTAATTTTGCTTTGTGGCTTTTTTTAGCTTATAAATATATTTTTTATTCATATATCTCCCTCCTTTTTTATTTGATGAAAGGTCTTTCCCTTTAAGCTATTGCACTTGCTAGTGCTATTTTACTAACGTGTTTTACGTACTAAAACATGATCTACATTCCATTTTTGAAGCATTTTTAACCATTTTTGATTTTGAAAACAAAAATAGCTTTACTTGTAATTGCTTCAAGAATACATTCGCCGAAAATAGTCTAAGGGTGATTTTGCCCTTTTAGCCGACAAGCATGATTTAACCCTTCAAAACCTTTCATTAAGTAGTACTAAATTGACGATAATCACGCATGATAATGTTGAAAATAACATTGTTACCCCTGTAGTTGGTTTAACTTTTTTCGCGGTGGCTTCAGGCTTTTTAATGAGCCTAATTCCTTTATCTGTGACCCATTTTGATATCGATTTATCATTAATACCTTGGCTCGCCAGTGTGTTTTATTTCGGTCTATTGGTTGGTGCTACCTGTATTCAACGAGTGATTAAACGACTTGGACATAGGCGATCTTTCATCTCTTTTTTGACTCTGGTGGCGCTGACCGTTGTTGTTATGATATTGGTGCCACATCAAGTGACTTGGTTAGTCGCTCGTTTTGTTGCTGGCATGGCTGTAGCAGGTGTATTTGTAGTCGTAGAGTCTTGGTTGTTAATGGCAAATTGCTCTAAGCAACGTGCTAAGCGGTTAGGGCTATACATGGCGGCTTTGTATGGCGGTAGTGCTGTAGGCCAGTTAGCTATTTCAGTGTTTGGTACAGACGGAATACAGCCATATTTGTGTGTATTGTTACTCTTGTTTATGGCGACATTGGCTCCCATTCTGATTCGTTCTGGCCAGCCCCATAGTCACGATCAACAAAGTATTAGCCGCAAAGAAATCCGTCATATCAACCGACCAGCGATTATTGGCTGTATGGTGTCAGGGTTATTGCTCGGTCCAATTTATGGATTAATGCCATCATATTTAACGCATATCAGTGTTTTTGCAGAGCACACAGGACTGCTAATGGCGAGCATCATTATGGGGGAATGTTAGTGCAACCCATTGCCAGTGCGATGTCGACCCGAATGAGCAAAAGCTTATTAATGGCGATATTTTGCATGCTAGGTTGTTTAGCGGTTATGGGCGTGCTTGAGTCTTCTACGTTAGTAATGATGGGGTTTAGTTTATTGCTATTAGGCGCGAGTAGTTTCGCGCTCTACCCCATAGCCATCACACTGGCATGTGATCATTTACCGACTGAAAAAATGGTATCGGCTACAGAAATGATGCTGCTGTGCTATAGCGTGGGTTCTGTTTTAGGTCCGCTGTTAGCCACAACATTTACCGAAGTCGGAAATGGCTTGATCATGTACTTAGGTGTTTGCTTAATAACAACCTGTATTTATATGTTGATGAAAAGCGCTGAAACCATTTCGTCAGGCCAAAAGCCCATTGCGGGTTAACGCCCTTACGGCAGCTGCGAAGTCCTCGCAGCTGCACTTCATTCTACAAGCTTTACTGCCTGTTATAGGCAGTAAAGCCATCAGTTGAACAAAGCGTGCTAGCTTGGATAAATCGAGTCATTTTTTCTATTCAAAAACAGGTCACGACACAAACTTATCAATATGTTGCATCGGTGGTTCGGCCTTTTTTACACTCAGCTTCATTTAATAACGTGTAAATTTCTCACTCTATTAACGCTTCTATTTGTTTATATTGTGTTTTTTAGCAAATAAAAGCAGTTTTTCTTTCGTTAAAGCTTATGTGGCAGTGTACTCATAGCGCTGATAATAGTTCTTTATATTACATAATTACTCTTATTTATCAGTAATTTGATACTTAGGTTTATTTTTTGTTGAATTGGTCGCTTTGTTCAACATGTCGACCGAAATGAATATTAATGAGTGAGTTAATATTCAAAAACTATAAAGGATATTTAATGACAACAATAAGACTCATAGGTGCAATGGCAGCTGTTTCTGCTTTGTATTTTACTATGCCTAATCAACAAGCACACGCTCATGGCTGGGCTGAGTTTCCTGAAGCAAGGCAATCAATCTGTTATGAGCAAGGTGGGCTTTGGAGTGGTACACCGCCGAATGCGGCTTGTGCACAAGCAAAAGAGATTTCTGGTACGTATCCATTTATTCAGCGTAATGAATTTGCCATTAACATACCTGCGCCTGCTTATAATGACATGGATGCGGTGAAAGCGGCGATCCCTGATGGCAGTTTATGTTACGCCAATGATGCTCAAAAGCGGGGAATGGGGGCTGAACATACAGCATGGACACGAACTGAATTAGCACCAGGTGAATTTGAGTATGTGTTTAATGCAACTGCGCCTCACAACCCTTCATTTTGGCAATTTTATTTAACCAAACCTGGAGTGGATGTTTCTAAGCCACTTAACTGGGATGATTTAGTCTTACTGCAAGAGTACGGTAATGTTGCAGTCGGCGAAGATAAAAAGTATCGGATGAATATTACAATACCTGCAGACCGTTCTGGTGATGCGATTTTGTATACTCGCTGGCAACGTGAAGATCCAGTCGGTGAAGGGTTTTATAACTGTAGTGATATCACAATTACTGGTGACGGCCCAATTGATCCAGAGCCAACAGAACCCTATTTAGAGCAGGGGGATGCGTTTATTCCACAAGAGGTGAGCTTAACAACGCCACAAATAGGCGAGTCAGTTAACTACAAAGTCTACAATAACAATGGCGAAATCCATTCTAGCTTTTCACTCGTTATCACCGAAGAGAACCATCTGGCTTGGGATCGTTTATTGGCTGCTGAAGTCAGTGGTTATTATCACGACCATTATGATGGCAATGTGTTTATTGGTCGCTGGCATGCTGAGATGAATCACTATATGTATTTTCAAAATCAGCTGCATGAGAATTTCTTTAACTCAAAGAATGCTCAAGCCTATGGAGAGTTTAGTATTTCTGAGAAGAATGAGTTTGTCGAAGCCGTCATTACGCCAACGGTATTAAAACCTATTACCGATGCTACGGTGTCACATGGTGAGTATGTCGTATTAACCCCAGCGAACAGCCAGGGTGATATTGAGCATGTGGCATGGGTGCAAGTAAGTGGCACACCAATTGAGACTGAAGTTGGTCAGCATGACGAACTAATTATTAATACTGCACGACTCGATAATCTCGCTCAAAGCTTCAGCTTTGAACTCACTGTCACAGGGCAAGGTGAGGAAGATAAATCAGTTTATAGCTTTAGCGTAACGCCGAGCGATGTTGAGCCAGGACCAGGCCCTGAGCCTGGGGAGCAATGGAGTGCATCTGCAGTGTATACCGGTGGTGAAACCGTTATACATAATAATCAAACTTGGACAGCTCAGTGGTGGACTCAAGATGAAGAACCAGGTACCACAGGTGAGTGGGGCGTGTGGCGCTAAGTCACAGTGGTATGGTCAATTTGTCATGTAAGGTGATGAGTATTGATCTATAAGATATAAAAACGGCCAATCAAAGATTGGCCGTTTTTATTGATAAAGCTTGCGGGTTAATGCAACAGGCTTATTGAGGTTGCATTTGCGCTTTCGCTGCTTCTACTTTAGAGAAGTCTAAACCGAGTTCCAAAACGGCTTCTTTAATCAACCCAGGGTTTTGCATAACCATTGCCATTAGCTGTTGTAGCTTTTCCGCTGGAATACCTAATTGACCAATAATGCTCATAGCCATCATTGGGTTTTGAGTTAATGCTTGGAACACTTCACTGATTTTTTCATCACTGACGCTATGTTCTTTTAATAGGGCAATAATTGGATTCATTGCAAGACCTTGTGTTAATGGATACGAATTATCTGATTATTTTACCATTGATATCGTTATTTTGCAGAGTGGAAAACTTGCTAAATGATTTCATTAACTTATGAATGAATTTCCCCCATTATGGCTACAGGTGTAGAGCGTAGTAGTAAAAAGCCAGCATCAATTGCGCTGGCTTTTTGTTGACCAAGTTGGGATCAGCCTTAATATTGCATTATTTATAAATGTAATCGGTTGCGATCTCACCATTTGGAGTATGGGCATCTCCCATATAAAGAATGTCAGGGCGCGACTTTTCTCGGTCAGTCAGTGCAAGTCCATCTTGAATGATATTTGCGTCGCAATAATCGACGCCATAAAAGCCTTCAAAAGCTGACTGATCGCCAATTTCAGTTGCTGATAGCTGAGAGAGCGCTAGGATCGGTGCTGCTGGAAAGGTTAAATACCAACGTGATCCCGAAACATTACGCTCAATATCAGCACGAGAGATATCGGTGGTGCTTTTACCTGTCTGCTGGGCTAAATATTCACGGTTTGATTCACTTAAAAAGTAAGTCGCAACATTACCAACTTCAGCCACAGGCTCATCATAGATGGTTTGACGTAAAATAATGTCACCACTGACTGTTAAGTTGTTGATTCGGCCACGTGTTAAGTCACGACAACTACTTTTACAGGCAAATGAGCCTTTGCCGACAAGTAATGCTGAACCACTGTCGATAGCTTCGATGTTCTCTACACTAATGTCTTTCATTATCTTACTGTGTGGCTTTAACCACACTCCGGTAAACCCGTTAGTGACTTTAATATTTGAAATTTTGATTTTATTGGCTGAACTAAAGTAAGGGCCTGAGCGGTTAAAGTTGTCTTTGTTAGTGCCATTACCTGCCTCAACTCGAACACCAATACCATTAAAGGCTTCAATATTATCAATTTCAATCCAGTCTCCACCGTAAACTTGCACCACTCCGTATCCTGTATGTGCATTAATTGACTTAATGTTTTTAATTGAGCCTTTAATAGGGGTGCGAGCGTAGGTCGGGTTACGTTGAATGGCAAACATGTCAGGTACGATATTGCCGCTATCATCGATGAAATTGCTATTCTCATCGGTTGGGATGGGAATATTAATAGGGTTCATTGGTCTATTTAAGTTAGGTGAACCTTCAGGATTTTTTACATAGCGATTTTGAAGATAAAGTGGCGCAGAGCCAAATCGATACGTGAATGAGCCATCTTTGTAGTCGGCATCGGCAAACATTTGCACAGATACTGATTCAGTATGATTATCTTCAATGGTGACATTCGACACTGAAAAGTTTTCGACATAAAATAATCCAAATGGAATAGCACGAGTTAAGTTGACTAGCCCACCTCCATTTCCACCCTGCATTTCGCCATAGTTAAATGGCATATTGGTTTTAGCATCGACAGTAAAGTTTCGAGTCGGATCCGTTGATGTGACTTGAACGTTCACCGTGCGCTCAGCTGATAGCTTACTTGGACCAATACTGCGACCAAATGAGAATAAAAATTGGCGATTTGGTCGGTTATTTGGGTTACCAGTAGGGTTGGTATCTTCTTTAATGCCACGCATTTCAAGTATGACTTCAGGCTCGACTTCAATACGGACATTCGATGGTACGACGATGTGCGCCAAGCTGTAGCGGTTATTCGTCCCTTTTTGAGACGCCCGTAGAATAACAACACCGCCATCGTCTTCTTTAGCCGCAAACCTAAGGGCTTTTTTAGTCTACTGGTGTCATTGACTGTGTCATCAAAACTGTCTGATGCATAGAGGACTTCGGGTTCATCATCGAAGACTTTATTTTCGAAGAAGCCAAAATCTTCTCCCGTATACCCCGTTAAGTCAGTATCTGTTGGAAGGTCGGCTTCAGCAACCTCAGGTATACCTTGGCAAAAGGCACGTTCGTATTTGCAATGTCGGTGACCATTATGTTCTTGGTGTTTATGGCCATGTGACTTATCTTTTCGCCATTTATGGGCGTAACGTTCACTGTGGTGCCCAGTTCGCTGAGTGCGATGTCGCTCTGCGTAATTTTCGCTATTTTGCGTAAGTTTTGATGATGATTTCATCTCTGAATGGTTGTGCTCAGTGCCAGCAAAAGCCCCCAATGGCATGAGTGCGAGTAAACTTATTATGGTGAGCTTTTTATAGGTCTCGTTGACACTATTTTGGTTATTTTTCATTTTCATATCCCTATTATTTCGAATATATCAGCGGAGCTTCTCCCCATCATTCCGCTTGAAGGCACCTAATGTGCGTTAAAAAGTGTATATAAAAACAACAATAAATCAACAAACATAGTATGAATATATTTTTAATATGTTCAAGTGGAGATGAAAAAAACCGGCAATGGGTCATGAATGCCGGCTTTTTAAGTTTCTAATAGATTGAAAAAAATGATTATTATTGATTAAAGAATCGTTGGGTTAATTTGTACTAGATGAATCATCGCGTCTAGAAGCCACTTGGATTAAGAGGAAGATAAACCCCATAGACACATGTGCGCCCCAGAATATGGCATCATTTAATTCGAGCTTAATGTACTCAGAGTGTTCTGCATTGGCTTCAGCCCATGTACTACTGAGACCACCAATAACCAAAACCAACACCAATAAGCTTAAAATGTTGCTGTGAGATCCCCAAAGCCACCATGAAACAAGTTCTAGCAATATGACTAGCGCGGTAGCGATTAAGGTAAATGGCTTTTTTTGTAAATATCTTTCTGGTAAAAACACGTTCGAAAATAATAAAAATAGCACCATGAATACGGCATATTTTATAAAATCTATTATGATTTCAGTGCTTAGTGATTGTAAGAAGTAACAGAGAAAAGCGCCTGAACCTAATAAAATGAGATTAAAACCTGTAAAAATGTAAATAGGTTGCCCTTTATCTAGCATGAGTACGCCACATATACTGGATACAAAAAAAGGCCCAATATCGGCCAAAATCCAAGGGTGTCTATCCATAGCGAAGGGATATAACTGATTGCCATATATTGGGTTAATCCACCCCAAAATATCAGTAAACAGATAATTATATTGAATTGTAATTTGCTAATTTCAGGATCGAAGAGTAATAAGCTTTTAACTGGACCAAATTTTTGCATGTTGCACCATTGTTATTTTTATTGTTAATTATCAATAATTAACTAAATTATGGTAGCTGTTTTTATTGATGGATATCAATGAAAGTAGGTTGAAAAGTCAGCGGTTAATGACAGTCGAGACGTTTTATTTTTATCTTCCTCAGGTTTAAGCTTTATTTAATTGTTAACCATGACAATGGATTTATGTTGATGTAACAAGGGTGATGGTTGTCCCGTTCTCTCGGTGTTAATTCGATTAACATTCATCGCTAGCTTTACTTACTGCCGCAATTTACTAATGATGGCAGCGGAAGAAAATAACAATAACTAGATCAAGGAGACCTCTCGTGAAGAAAGTCGGGATAGTGCTTATGTGCTTGTTGATGCCTGCAGCGTCAATCGCCGCAGAGCCAACAAAATCAGCGCATTCAGTGCAAAATCAAGCAGAAAAAATACAAAGTTATCAGTTGATGTGCTTTGGCAATTAAGCCGAATTGGCAATCCAATTATTTCGCCTAATGGTGAGTACATTATTGCCCCTGTTACTCAATATGATGTGCCTGAAGACAAAGGCGCCACTCAGCTATGGTTATTCGATAAAGATGGGAAAGGGCAACGCGCGCTGACTGCTGAAGGGCAACGTGCAAGTGAGGCGACGTTTTCTCCTGACGGTAAAACACTCGCGTTTATCAGTAAGCGTAATAAAGATGATGCTGGCCAAGTGTATTTACTCCCATTGGACAAAGCGGGCGAAGCACAGCGCTTAACCAATGTGCCAGGTGGCGTTAAAGGCCTTAAATGGGTTGGCGAAAATGTTTACTTCATTAGTCGTATCTTCCCAGGTAAAAATTGGGATGAAATGGCAACTCAGTTAAAAGCGAATAAAGACAATAAAGTTTCTGCGCATCAGTGGAATGCATTACCTTTTTCAAGCTTTGATCACTGGATTGAAGAAGACAGACAAGCGCATGTATTTCGTATTCCGGCAAAGGGTGGCGAAGTAGAAGCGATCACTCAACCATTGAATAAGCAACTGCCACGTTCATCACAAAGCAGTGGCAACTACGATATTTCGCCTGACGAACAGTTCATTGCGTTTAACAGTAATGGTTGGGACAATCAGGTTGATCCAAAAGTTGATATTTTCATGGCGAAAATTGGCAGCGGTAAAGTGGTTAACTTAACGCCTAAGAACGAAGCGCCAGATTCAAACCCTACCTTTAGTCCAGATGGTAAAACGTTAGCGTTTACCCGCCAGCTTATCCATGGTTTTTACGCTGATACAGCAAACCTTGTGTTATTGGATGTGAAAAAGCGTACTGAACGTGTGATCACAACTGACTGGGATCGCTCTGTTGCCCGCTTTAGCTGGACGGCTGATAACAAAGGTTTTTATGCTGCTATTGATGATGCTGCCACTCGCCGCATTTTCCACATCAATGCCAGTAATGGCAAGGTAAAACCGATTACCAAGCAAACCAACTTCGGTGCACCTGCTATTGCGAATGACGGCACGATAGTGGCTGCAAATGACAGCTTTTTGTACCCAGCTCGCTTAGTTAAAATTAATCCAAGCAATGGCAAAACCACGCGTTTAGATAGTTTTAATGATGACATTCTAGCGAATGTAGATATGGGTACATATGAGTCAGTGACCTATAAAGGCTATAACGACGAAGATGTGCAAATGTGGGTACATTACCCGCCAGGGTTTGATAAAAGTAAAAAATACCCACTAATGATGTTGATTCATGGTGGTCCTCACAGCGCGATTTCTGATGGTTTTCATTATCGCTGGAATGCACAAACATTTGCCTCTTGGGGCTATGTCACAGCATGGCCTAACTTCCATGGCTCAAATAGTTTTGGCCAAGACTACACTGATAGCATTAACCCAGACTGGAAAAACAAGTCGTTGGAAGATGTATTTAAAGCAACGGATTGGTTTAAAGCAAAAGATTGGATTGATAACGAACGTTTAGTTGCTGGTGGCGCAAGCTACGGTGGCTACTTATCATCGATTATTTTAGGTCAAAAAGATCAGCCATTTAATGCATTGTTCATTCATGCTGCGGTTTACAACATGTACTCGCAAATGGCAGCCGATTTCTCGGTGCATAGCACACGTTTTGGTGACTACTGGGATAACCCTGAGATTTATAAATCTATTTCTCCGCATTACGGTGCTGAAAACTTTGATACTCCAACCTTAGTGGTTCATGGTCAATTAGATTACCGTGTACCAGTAGGCCAAGGTTTTGAGTTATTCCGTACTCTTCAAACCAAAGGTATTGAGTCGCGAATGATTTACTTCCCAGACGAAAACCACTGGATCATGAAGCCGAATAACTCAATTTACTGGTATAACGAAGTTGAAAAATGGATGAATCAGCATGCAGAGCCAGGTGCTAAGTAATGCTTAATTCATCGAGTACATTCACTATTCAATAGCGTGGTGACTGATATCTCAGTTAATAAAAAATGCCGCAATCAAAAGATTGCGGCATTTTTATAACTTGGAAATAGAATAACGACAACGCCTTATTTAAGGCAATAAAAGTGTCAGTAAAGATTATGCTCCGTCGAGATACTTATCGACAGTAAGCTGCACAGTATTAGGAAGAATAGGTTTGGTGAGGTATTCGTCTGCGCCAATTTTAAGCGCTAACTTTTGATCTGATTCTTCAGTAAGTGAGCTGATAACCACGACAGGAACATGCTGCGTCAGTTCATGCTCTTTCATGTATTTAATCACTTGATAGCCATTCACATCAGGCATGGTGATATCCACAAACACAAGATCTGGTTTCATTGAAGAGAGTACTTCAATCGCACCGTCACCAGAGTTGGCAGTTAATACCAGATAATCATCACCAAGAAGCGCCAGTATCATACTGGTACAGATTGGATCGTCGTCTATCACAAGTATTTTCGCTTTATCCATTGGTGCCTCTTTCTAATGTTGTGATATCGCTGTCGATATATTCATCATTGTATGTAAAACAATATTAATTGCTAGGGCTAATTAAGCATAGAACATAAGCTAACTTGATGAAAGCACTACTATTCAGGCTGTTTATATTGACGATATTTTTCAATGACGCCATTTCTATCTAGACCACGTTTTACATTTTTACACAGTTTAGCAAAGCGACTAATATCGCCAAGCTGTGGTGCGTTGCCATGTTCAATTGCCGCTTCCCAATAGCTTATTTCGCTATCAACCAATTCGAGTAACTTTTTCGGACAACCTTGGCAATTCCCTTCAGGGCCACATACAAAGGTGTCGGGCTCAGTTAATGGAAACGTGGCTTTCACCTGAGTCATTATCTGTTGCATTGCAGTGATGCGATCAGGTTTCTTGTTCATTAGCCTTAATACTCAGTAGGAATAAAGCCTTACATGTCATACTTAATACTATTATTAGTCCAATAGGAGCAGGATTTAGTTCAATTAAATCTATGCTGAATAAGGCGAATATAAGTGATACTCTTTGGCGATATCAGCGCATTGCAATATTCATTATAACAATAATAATCTTTCTGGAAGCCAGTCTACTATGCCTCAATTTACAATAATCTCAGCCATTTTAATCATTGTTTTATTGTGGCTGAGTCCCTCGCAATCATTTGCAGCTGACCGCTTTTACGCGAATCAAGCATTACAGCAACAAGCGCCGCAAGCTTTTGCACTTCAGCCTCAAAGTGATGCCTTCCTTGCGCCAGCTTATGCGTTAACAATATCCCATGCGGATCGCTTAGTTGGGTTAATTAACCAAGATAAAAATGTGACTGAAGCAATAGCAAATTGGTCTGATTTAACCATAGATGAGCAAATACCTTGGCTTAAAAAGGTATTTGCTTTAGCGGTGCAAAGCTTTGGCACCCAAACTCCGCTATTAATTATTGATAACCATAGCTATCCGAACAAAATGGTGTATTTTGATTTCGATGTGGAAAAAGGCGGTAGTGGCATTGTTTACCTCAACCCTGAGAAACTTGCAGAGGAAGACCCTTATGCCTCACTGGCATTTTTAGTTCATGAAACTCGTCATTCATATCAATTTCAGCAAGCTTTATCCGGTAATAACGATCCCATTTCTCAGGGGTATCTAGCGGCATTCAACGCTCAAAAGCAATTAAAGGGCTTTGGGTTTAGTGATTTTTTAACCCTACTGAACGAATATGAAGCCTTTCAATTTGGTAATTATGTGATTGGTCAATTAACAGATTGGCAAGTTGATATGTTGAATATGGGGACATTTGCGAGTCAATTTAATCGCCAAGGCCAGCTAAAAATTGATTTACAAGCATTGTCACTCAATACGAGTGAACAAACCTTGTTGGAGCAATATAACGAATTGGCACAAAAGCAATTTAACCTGCGCCAACAGCAATAAAGCAAGCTTCTTTATAACCTGACGATATGCGGCTGAACTATGAATCTTAAACAGCTTGAAATCTTTTGTGCAATCGCCGATACCGGTTCTGTTACTGCGGCGGCAAAACAGCTAAACAGTAATCGTACTCAGCTGAGTATGGCGATGAAGGCATTAGAAACGAGCCTTTCAGCTAAGTTATTTGTGCGTTCTGGTAACAGTTTAGTCTTGTCTGAGGTGGGCAAGTCAATTTACAAAGACTGCGAAAGTGTCGTCGCAACATGTGAGCGTATTCAGCAAACTTGCGAGCAAACGATCGATAAGTTTCGTTCGGAAATTTGGCTAGCAAGGGATGATTCTTTTCCTGATGAAGTATGGCAAACCTTTATTATAGAACTGAATAACCACTTCACAGCAACCACAGTGAATACTGTATTAGCATCAAGTGGTGATTTAGCTAACCTCGTCAATACTGGGCAAGTAGACTTTGCCTTTGGTGTTGATTTTGAACGAGTGGATGATGCCAATACTGACTATCTGCCCTTGGGGCGAATTCGAATGATGTCAGTGTGCGAGCATACACATCCACTTGCGAGCCTTAAGCGGGTGTCGGACAACCAATTACGTGAATCACTACAAGCAGTAATGGTTTACTTAAATGACAAAGATAACCCTGAATTACAGCCTTTTTCATTGCGACATATTGGTTTTTCAAGTTTCGAATATATGTTGAATACAATTATGTCCGAAAAAGCATGGGGCGTGTTACCTGAGCCATTGATTAGACCTCATTTGAGAAATCAAAAACTGGCGGTGATAAAACATACCTATGGGTTAACTCACGAAGATTACTGCATGTTTTCAATGCCAGGCAGCGCACAACCTGAAAGTGTCGCTTGGCTGTGCGATCAGATCAGCGATTATCTGTTTAAGTTTTAATGCCTTTCAGCCTTCGAATGTATCACTAACTCACTGAGCGTCATGTTTTTTGACGCTTAATGTTCGCATTAACTTTATGATTTATATGAATTTATATACTTAGTCCTATCTTGGGATTGTTATTACCAAGAATCACTGTTGAGAAAATAGTCACCAATGGCAATAATTACCACAGGTTTTAATTGGTGATAATTCATGTGTGTAAGAGATAAAAATAAAGATAAACAATTACTTAATCTTTCAGCTGCAGCAGCGTTAGCGTTTGCTGTGTTAGGTGTTGCTGTGGGTGGGTTAAGCGGCTCAATTGTCATTTTATTTGACGGTGCTTATTCGCTGATGAGTTTATTTCTTACCATGCTTTCATTAGCCGCCTCGAGTTACATGCGTGCTCCCTCAAGATCTCAATTTGCGTTTGGCAAAGCGATCATCGAACCCCTCGTGGTGGCAATTAAAGGTACGGTGATTTTAATGTTACTGTGCTTTAGCTTATCGTCAGCGATGACAACAATACTAAGTGGTGGTAAAGCCATTGATATGTCTATTGCGGCTGTATTTGGTTTCATTGGTTTATTAGGGTGTGCTGGTGTTTGGTGGTTTTTAGCTCGCCAAAACGGGCCGCAGCGCTCGGGCTTATTTGCTGCTGAAATAAAACAGTGGAAGATGGATACCATTATCAGTGCAGCAGTTTGTGCAGGCTTTATTATTGCTGTGTTAATGGCATATACACCTTGGCATGCATATGCCGTCTACGCAGACTCTGTCATGATGCTGCTTATCGGTAGTTACTTTATATCGGTGCCATTAACCATGCTCACTGGTGCGTTAAGAGAGCTACTGATGATGAAGCCGAGCCAAGAGATTTGCTCTCTAGTGCATGAAAGTGTCTCAGAGGCCAACGGTTCTAGCCTACAAGAGCTTGAGATTACAGGTATTGCTAAAGTAGGTCCCGAGTTGATGGTGAACATTAATGTAAACCCGAAGAAGTCGAATCAACTATTACCTGACTTGCAAAAGATCCGTGCATTGATGGATAAAAAATTAGCGACGTTATCATTAGATATTAAGCTCAACTTAGATATTGTGACAGAAGCGAAGTAGCGCGCCGCCATAGTGTTGGTGCGACTAACCAATACCCAATTTACTGCAACATCGATTACTCATTTAACACATATCTTCGAATAAACCACTTGGTTAGCCTATGACTTGATTCACAGGCAATGTAAACTGAAATACTAATTAAGTGATTGCTTATATTGTTGGTTTGATAAGAATCAATTACCAATGAGTGAGTTAAGTGAACAAAAGCCGAGTTTGGCGCTGCTTTTGTCATCTTCAGAACGCTATTTTTTCCAAGTAAGGCTAAAATCAGCTTAACAATGTTCCACAATTGTTTTAGTTTAAGGTGTTGATAAAATTAATTTTGATAGCACTTTTTTAAAGTGTGTACGTTTTGGGGGATAATTATTTGCATAAAATGTACTACTTATTCTTGCTGAGTGCAGTTTTGCTGTTTCATGCAAAACTGCATGCCACCACTCTTAAATATAATGTCAATGGCTCAAGTAGTTGGGTGCCCTATTATATTACCGAAGACGCGAATAACTCAGGTATATTAGGTGAGTTAGTTCCGCAAATCCTTGCAACGGCTTCAATCGACATCGAGCGCCATGATTTTCCTCCCCAACGTACAAATCAAGCACTTGAAAAAGGGTTATTAGATTTTGATTTTGTGAGTCCAAGTTGGTTTGCTGAAGGAGATATGGGAGCGCAATTTGTTCAGTCAGAGCCAGTGCTTCATATTCAAGAAAACATCATAACGCTTAAAGAGAATCAGGAGGCTTGGTCTAACATTGCTAAGATCAAAGGGCAGCCAATAGGCACTGTATTTGGCTATTTGTACCACGATGATGATATTTTTACTCGAGTGGACTTCAGTTCTGAAAAACAATTAATAAAAGCTCTGCATAAAAACAGAGTTAATGCTGCCATTTCGGGAGATTTACCTGCTTTGTATTGGGCGAAAAAGCTCAACCTCCCAATCGCATTAGCTGCTATTCATTCAAAAGGGGTGTTAGTCATGCGCTTAAGGAAAGAGCATCAAGCGTTAATGCCACAAATTAATGCCGCCATTTTAGAGTTAAAAAATGACGGCACCATTCAAGACTTAATTGACAAGTATACCAAAACAGAACTCTATTTGTAGCAGGTACTAATTTGCCAGTTTTACCTGTGAAAACTGCTTTTTCTTTCGCTCAAAATAATGATGTGTCTCAGTCATAATGACATGTCTTAAGCCAATAATTGCAATTAAATTTGGTATGGCCATTAAGCCGTTAACAGTATCGGCAAGCATCCAAATTAAATCTAATTGAATAAATGCACCGACAGCAATCAAGCCTAAGAAGGTTAATTGATACACCTTAATCCCTTGGTCTCCAAGACGTTTGTGGGTTAGGTAGTACCAACAACGTTCACCGTAGTAATGCCAGCCAAGAATTGTCGTGAAGGCAAAGCACACTAGCGCTATTGTCACAATATATTGACCGACAATGGCTGAGCCTCCCGTTGAAAATGCGGCACTGGTCATTGCAGCACCCGCAGTATCACCATTCCAAACACCCGTAATAATCAGGACTAAACCTGTCATGGTACAAATCAAAATTGTATCAAAAAAGGTCCCCGTCATACTGACAAGACCTTGCTCTACAGGTTCTTTAGTTTTGGCAGCAGCAGCGGCAATTGGGGCACTACCTAAGCCAGATTCATTTGAAAAAACACCTCGGGCAATACCAATTTGAATCGCTTGGGCAACAGTGGCCCCTAAGAATCCACCTGCAGCTGAAATGGGGGTAAAGGCTGAGTGAACTACTAATTCGAGCGCCGGTATAATTTGCTCTGAAAAGCTAAACAAAATCCAAATACACGCTAAGACATAGCCCAGCGCCATTGTAGGTACCAGCTTTTGAGCGACATTTGCAATACGTTTGACGCCGCCCAATGTGACTGCTGCCACCATTGTTGTCAGTACAATTGCTGTCACCCATGTAGGTACATTGAACGCAATTGTCATGGCATCGCTAATGGCATTCACTTGGGCAAAAGTACCAATGCCAAAAAACGCCACACCAACACCGAATACCGCAAAGATTTTGGCTAGCCATTTTAGGCCAAGCCCTTGTTCAATATAATACATAGGGCCGCCAGCAATATTACCTTTGGCATCTGTGGTGCGATACTTAACCGCTAGCATACATTCGGCGTACTTGGTTGCCATGCCAAAAAAGGCGGCTAACCACATCCAAAATAATGCACCTGGGCCACCAATTTTTATCGCAGTAGCCACCCCGACGATATTACCTGTACCTATGGTCGCCGATAGGGCAGTACACAAGGCTGCAAATGATGATAAGTCACCTTTGCCTGTTGCAGGTTTGAATAACAAACTTAAGGCAAAAGGGAGCTGAAATATTTGTAATAGTTTAAGCCGAATAGTGAGATAAAGACCGGTACCAACCAGTAAGCATAGGGTGATTGGGCCCCAAACAATGGCATTGATATCAGCTAATAGCGCGTGAAAGTTCATGGTGTTCCTCGAATATTAAACAACAATATGGAGGAGGAAAAGATATGGCTGTTATGTGGTACTGAAGAGGGCAACTGACAGAGCATCCACCCACATAGGTAGATTTTAGGCGCAGCAACAAACGACAGTGACCATAAATGAATACAGTCATCCTCTCCTCTGTCCTTTTGCCTGAGCGTTTCGCGTGACTGATAAGTCAGCCTCACTTTCGCCTTCGGCGCTGTAATGACAATCGCTGACGAACAGCGTTTGTTTACAGTCTCTCCAGAGGCTCGTCCAGTAACAGTCCTCACCACAATGTGGCACCTGAAAGAGTGCTTTACTAGCGGATAATCCACTAACTAAAGTTGCCTCGTCGGTGTGGGGTTAGTCCCCACTCTCCTGCTACCTTCATCCGAACGGATCTTTTTGAAAATGCGTGTTAAATAACAAGCCATTAATCAAAAAGGGCAATTAGCATGCGGGATATAAATCAGAGGCTCAAGAGGTGTAGATCACAGTTTGAAATCGAGGTGGTTTGTCTGCGGTAAATTTGAACAAACAGTCATATTAAAGGGCAGAACAGCGCTGGTTAGCACTATACTGCCCTTTGTTGACTATTACTGAGTCCTTAATTCCAAGGCTAGATTTCGACTTCGTTACCCTTAGGGTTAGGGCCAAAGCGGTTAGGTTCAGATTGACTGTCAGACACAAAAAAGTACAACAATACAAAAGCACCGATGAATGGAATAAGTGCGATAAGGAGCCACCATCCTGATCTATCCGTGTCATGAAGACGACGCACAGATACGCCAAGGGCAGGTAGGAATACCGCTAAAGAATAAATACCACTTAGTAACCCATAGCCAGTTTCAGGGTTTAAGGTGCCGGTGATGTTATCAAGGATACCTAGTAGGATCCCTGCGATGACATTGAAAAGTACAAAGAACCAATACTCCTTACGACGCGCTCGGTCTTTAAAGTTAATGTAATTCTTCAATACCTTGATATACCAATCCATGATGATTCCTTGTCAGTATGCTTACTTTTTAATCATATAGTTATAACAGCAAAGAAAGTGGAAAGGCAATGAAGGACAACATTCTTTAACTGGCGTTATGACCTCTGAAATGTCATTGGTACTTAGTAGAAGTGGCTTACTGGTTGCTTTTTGAACTAGATGTGAATTGTTGACGTATAACATGGTTACTAAGTGAACCAAACTCAATTGAGGATACGTCATGGATAATGTGAACCAATCAGGCAATATCGCGACAATCATTGGTATAGCTGATGCAACCCACTATTTAGTGGGGCTGACCGATGCTGGTAATAATTTTGTAGGCTTAAATGGCGCCGGTTCAGGCGAGTGCGTGAACTCGATTGTAGAAGCTAAAGCCCTACTAAAAAGCCATGACTATTCGGTTGCCAACCTTGAATATCAAACCGCCTATGATGAAATGTGTGGCTTAGACAATACGGGCAATTATCAACAAGTGATAAATTTATAAACTGCCTAATGGTGCGAGCCATGTAATGATGTTCTGCTCGCACACTTCCCTCTCTAGCAGCAAGCATTAATCCGATTGCGGCCCTCAGTTTTAGCACGATATAGCGCGGTGTCAGCAGCGCACAATAATGCATTTGCAGTTCTGAATTGGCCGTTAATTTCACTAGCATGACCTTGGCTTACACTGACTGTCACTGATATATCCAAACCGATATCCATATAGGTTAATGCATTAATGTTTTGCTGTATTAACTGTGCAGTTTGCTGCACTTCTTCGGTATTGCAGTTAGGCATCACTAAAGCAAATTCTTCACCACCATAGCGCGCTGCAGTGCAATCTTCATTAGGTAAGGCGCTTTTAATTGCGTTGGCTATCTTTTGTAAACAACGATCGCCCATGACATGGCCATAGTTATCATTAAATGATTTAAAGTGGTCAATATCGATGATTAATACACTGATCGGATCGCCTTGTTCAAGGCAGTTTTTCCAATGATGTTTTAAGTCTGCATCAAATACACGGCGGTTAGACAAATTAGTTAAGCAGTCGGTCGATGCCCATTTATACAGCTGCTGATACTCAGCGCGATATTTACTTAAATCTCTGATGATGATGCCAAATAAAGGCTCAGACATCGGAAAATGGGTGACAGACATTTCCACATCAATGGTTTGGCCATTTGACATGTTAAGGGTCGTTTCATTAGGTAAGTGATTTAGCGGTCTTGGCTCTAATCTAGATTCAAGGATCATTTGTTGATAGTGCGACTTTTGCGGCTCACACAAATAAGACTGCCAGCGCTGACCAATTAACGAGTTTGCTGAGGTTTTATCGCAATCAAGCAATAAAGATACTGCATGTCGATTTGCCATTTGAATATTACCAAACTCATCGACAACAATCATCGCTTCCATCATGTGTTCAACTAACGTTGATAATGAGCTGAGTGCGTTACCACCGAGTTTAGTTTCTGTAGCGTTAACATCTGTATTGACTTGATTGCTATCAGCCTTATTCGCACCGGTATTAGCACTGTTATTAGTATTAGCATTAGTATGGACGCCAGTGTGATTACTAATAGCGCGATTACTAATAGTGTGATGGGCTAAATTGTTTGATAAAAACTGTGGTTCAAGTTTTAAAGGGTTAGTACTCGGAGGAAGTTCATTGACGCCAAATTGGCAATTGATATTGCCCGTCTTGGTGTCGCCAATGAACATGTCCATATTCACTTGAGAAATTTGAGTTAATTGATTCTCAGCAGTGGAAGTGAGTTCTAACATAACGAGTATCCTTACTAGAAAGTTAATATCGCCGCAGTGATTGCGTTTTCTAGTGATTACTCTATCGAACTCTGTTAACTACAACCTTTCGCTAACCTTCCGGCTTAAGGTGTTGAATTAATTGTTTTTAAATTCTTCACTGTTAACAATTTTCTACACTGCCGTGCCCCTTGTTAATGACTTGAGGGTCCTCACTAAGGAGAAGTAAGGAGTTATCCGTGTTAGTTAACACGAATTGAAACTTAGTGGTTCCGACTACTTTATCCAAGTCCATTAACTGAATTATTTGACCATCACTACTCGTAGTGACAGCATCGACTACGCCATCAAAAGGGGTTTCAAAAGCGGCGCCAACAAATTTTAATCCTTTGTCTGTAAGGTCATCTAGAAGGTAAGTAATGGTGCTTTCTCCAGAAACTTCTACAGATCCAGTTTCATTACTGTATGAAAATGTCGGTACTTCATTTTTATCAATTGTAACTGTTACAGTGATAAAAGTGGCCTTGCCTGTGATATTTAACATGATGACTCCATTCATTTAGTGAACATTTTTAAGGTTTATTCCAGCTTGTGCAACAGTATTAAAAAGCTGGGGTTCTGAGGGTAACTCCCCTAAGCATTGCAATGCTTTAAGATAGGGAATTGTTATCAATGGGTTCCTGTTTGTGTCGATTAAGGTTTGTAATCTAGATTTTATTTCAGTACACAAAGACGTTTCGGTTATTTTGTGATTTAGCAATGTAGAGCTCGAGTAAACGAGTATCTGGCTGGATGACAGTATTGCTTTATAAGTAACATTTTGACTGTGTTTATTAGAAATGTCATGAAGCAGTTCTTCAGCGATTGAGGCATATTCTTTGCTTTTATTGTATTGATTGTGATTGAAAAAGTACCTTGCTGATGAAAGATAATAATTAGCCCATACAAATTTATTTCTAGATGTACTTTTTAATGACTCATTATCTGTCATTGATACTGCCAAAGAATCAATGTCGTAATTTAGTTTTTTTATTCTGGTCATCAACTACTTCTAGTAGCCTGAACATTGAATTAAACCGATCTATTTGCCATTGCTCATTTTTAGGGTCTTGTGTTAATGCTTTATTAATCGCTGCGAGCCCTAGTTGAGTGACTTCAAAGGCATGTTGTTTTTGATTTTGATAACGCAATAAATTGGAATGTATTTGATAGCTAGCAAATAACCTATCAAGTGCATATGGGGTTAGCTGTGCAGAAGAGCTTAATAGTTCCAACTGCAGTTTTTCGTGTAATCTAATAGCTTTGTTAACATTACCTTGAGATATAACAGCAGTTGCCAGCCAAGAACGTGTATCTGCAATATCTGCAATAAGTTGAGTGTTTTGGGGCTGCTTAATCAACGCTTTTTGTTTTAATGCTAATGATTGTTGAAAAAAATCATTAGCAACATCAAATTTTTGCTGGTTTATCGATATAGAACCTAAAGAATTATTTGCATAGGAAAACTCCATAATTGCATCATGATCATCTGGCGCTAACTCATACATGGTTTGGCTGTAAGCTAAGTATTGTTCAAACCATGTTTTAGCAGCTTGCCAATCACTTTGGTCGTAGTCCAACTGTCCTAACCAGAATGCATTTGCCCCTAAAGTTTTAAGTAGTTCGAAATGTTCAGGTTGCTCAATTAACAATGCAGTGAGTTTTTCTCTAGAGGCTAATAAGGCTTCTTTAGCTTCGATAGTTTTACCCCGTGAGTAGGCGACTTCACCCATGGCCTCTAAGGTTTGTCCATGTTGAAAGCGGGCTTCAAAGCTTAAATTGGTATCGCTAGGGTTCGAGGCGTTACTGAAATATTCCAGTGCTTTGTTGTTGATACCATCCAGTAAATCCATGCGACCAATACCGCGCATTTTGTCGGCGAAATCACCCACCATAAAGCCGAGAAGGTCTTCTGCTGCTTGCCTTTTCTGTTGGGCCATTCTTTCTGCTTCGAAGCTTTTAACGCTGGCTAAAATCGAGGTGATTGTGAGTAAAAAGAGTAACGAGATGGTGAAGGTTTTTTGCCAACGTTTGATTTTTTCGTGCTTACTTGATGCAGTAATTAATTCAATCTCTTCAGGCTCTAACTCGAATAAGGGATTGTTTTTGAGTGACTTTGCTTCTCTGAGTGGTTTACCGTCAGCTAGCAAGTAAGCATGGTTTTTGTTTTCTTGTAGCCAGCGAGTGGATAAATGATGGAGTCTGCTTTTAATTCGCAAACTTTGGTTATGTTCGGCTATCCATGAGGTTGCCCTTGGCCAGCGGCGCAGTAGCGCTTCGTGGGCAATGCTGAAGCAAGGTTCGCCGTTTTGCAGATTGGACACGAACAAGCGACTGTTAATCATCGCCTGAGTCAGGGTGCGTTCTTCTTTGGTGTGCAGCTGTGCCCAGCGCGCAGTGCGACTAGTGATCGATGACTCGTCTTCTCTTAGCGTCACTAGCAGTGAAAATACATGAGGGAGACTGGCTTTTTGCTGGGGGGTGAGCTCTGCAATAGCATCTTCGGCATTTTTGCCTATTGCCCCTTCAATGCCTCCTAACTCCTGATACACGCTAAACAGCAATTGGTTGTCTTTACTGCGCTTTAAGTAAAGTGCTTGCAGCATGTATTGCAGCATCGGCAGTGCGTCGGGGTTACTGGCAGCTTCTGCGCAGAGGATTTCATCTAAAGGTGTTGCAGTATCAGGGTCGCTGGTCCAAGTTAAATTAGCCGCAATAGCGGGCAAACGGATCATTTGTAGCAATTCGCTGCGAGTCGGTGGCGATAAATCAAAATGCGCGCCTTGGCCCTTTCCTGTCATTAAACTAGGGTAGCCAACAAGCAAGGGGTAGAACTCGTTACGACAAGCACTTAATACAATAATGCAGCCAGAGTTGGCGAGTTGTTCGAGTATGCCAACAAAGGCAGAACGCTGCTCATGGGTAAAAAGCGGTGAAGACAATAACACTTCTAGACGATCGATAAACAACGCAAAATGAGTGTGAAGTTGACGGTTAGCTTTAATGGCTTTTTTACATTGGTTAACAATCACCTGTGGTTCTGTGATGAGTCGGTGGGATAGCGAATCTGCACTGTCGCCGTCAAACACAGGTTGATCATTAACTTCCCAATCAAGCATCGCTCCTGCAAGCTCGATAAAGAGTTGTGATTTAGCGACATCGGCAAAGTCTAGGCCGCTGTATGCGACTACATGCACCCCGTTATACCCTGATCCTACGGTAAGATTAGGAATAATGCCTGCATTGATTAACGATGATTTACCGCTGCCGCTCGGGCCGAGTAATAAACAAAAACCACGACCGAATTTAACTTGCTGGCTAATACGCTCAAGTAGCACGCTAATTTGTTTACTGCGGCCAAAAAGACTTCATAGAAGTCTTCTGAGTAGGCCTGAAGACCAGGAAAAGGTGAGCCAGCACTCCACTGTTGATGGTCAGCAACGGTTTCATGACCTATGGGAAAATTAACATCGGCGAGGGTGCGGTAGCCTCGCTTACGAATGGTTTCAATATAACGTGGTGATGTTGCTTTATCTTCGAGTGCTCGGCGTAATTGATTGATGATTTTGTGCAGTGGGTTATCGCCAATATCGGTGTTAGGCCAACAATGATTGACGATATCGTCAGCACTGAGTACTTCACCGCTGCGTTGGCATAATAAAACCAATACATCCATAGCTTTGGGTTCAAGCTGTTTTGTTTTTTTACCAAGGTTTACGCTATTGCTATTGGGATCAACCTGCCATTCACCAAAGAAAAAATCTCGTTTTTCATTATCACATTCCATTGAAAACCCAGTGTTATGCTTCATGCATTCGGTAACAACTTATCGCGATTGCGTTTCATTAGTATTTACTTATACCAACTTATGGTTAGATTGTAACCACTTAAAGTATAAAAGTGAGTAAAAAACAGACTAATTGGGGATAGGTAAAATGGTTCGAATGATTCTATAGAGGAGTTTCAAATATGCACAAGTTGTGATGTTGCTTTTAATTGTGACTTTGCTGTAGGGCTAAGAGTTTTCATTTCTATAATCTAAGATTATCTGAGTAAAAGACTTAACCAAGTCTATAATTTTATTACGTTAATAAATCTATTTGTTATTATGTTTTTCAATAAACTGGACATTACTAGAACCTTATTGCCATGGAGGCTTATGAAATCTGCACAGATTATAGGATTTATACTCAGTATTTTTAGTGCGTGGTATTTATCATTGTTCTATGACTCGTTATTGATGAAAAGCTCAAGTTCGCCAAGTTTAGGTATTGGAGTCGCCGTTGTTTTTGCTTTGTGTACTATTTCAGTTGTTTTGACTATTCCGACCTATGTATTGCTGAGAAGTAAAAAAGTACGAGCAGAAAAACAGTTTACTGGCTGGTTTTGGAGTAGTTTATTTGCTCTCAATTCAATTTGTGCAATTGCTTATCTAATCGTGGGTTTGTCATTCTTATTTTGATTTAAACGTTAAGTTGAAATTAACCCTTAGGTGTTTATCTTCTAGACACTCCATACTCCATACTCCTTACTCCTTACTCCTTACTCCTTAGCCCTTTAGCTGCTCCAGTGCCTTAACGGTTAACGCTTCGGTGTATGGGTTAATCTTAAAATGATTGGGACTCCAGCCTTTTACAAATCGCTGAAAGTCGGCCCAAGCGATTGAATATAATGGCCGCCATGTGCTCTCTAAAGTGTCGGTACAGATGTCAGGGTGGTGTAGCGCAGCACTTTGAGCTAACTCGCTAAAGTAATAATCAAGCCATTGTGTAATTTGCGTTTCCTCTTCTGAAAAAGTCATCACGCTGCTCAGCAATAATGCCACATCCTTCATACCGCAGCCTTGACCAACATATTGAAAATCTACCGCAGCTGCTTGTTGGTGGTTTTCGGTAAAGCAAAAGTTAGCTAGCTTGGCATCACCATGGACTAAGGTTTGAAATGGAGTATTACTGAGTACTGCATCAATTTGTTGTGCTGCGGCTTTGAGGCGTGAATCTTTGAGAGCTGCTAGTTCGTCAGGGCGGGTATCAAGATGCCAATAAGTACCTTGTAACCACAGTTTTGCATGTAAGTGCTTACTTACTTTGTTTGCCAATACTTTGTGTTTGTTGTTTGAGTGATGCTGTGATTCGCTTGAATCACGGTTTTGGTATAAGAACTGGCCATGAAACTGTCCTAGCCATTTAAGGCAAGCTTTAATGGCCGTATCATCAGCTCGAGTGAGCACTTTACCAAAACCAACAGTGGCTAAGTCCTCAAGTATCAATAAGCAGTCATCACCATCTTGTTCTAGATATAAACATTTAGGCACCCGATTATCTTGGCTACATTGGTTGGCGTAATCTTGATACCAATTAAACTCTACTTGATATGATTTTATTTTGCGCTGATGAGAAAGGGCTGTATTCCAACCTTTCGGGTGCGACTGTGCTGCGGTGCTATCTTGTGGGTCCATCACAGGTAGCTTGATGTGTTTAACAATGACGCTGTCATAGGTTGAACCGGATAAGTGAGCTCTGAATAATTCTCCGTAACCACTCCAAAGTGATTGGATTAGTTCTACTTGAGTAATGTCAGTGGCACGAGTTTGCCGTTTAATTTGATCAAGCAGTTGTGGATTAACTTCAAAGGCATCAGTATTCATTGGTATCAGTTATCTCAATTTCATTTTTAACATGCCGATAAGGCGCAGCACTGGATCAATTGTATGGCTAACTCATTAATAAGTGAAATAGTTCTCAAGTCTGATGGAAAAGCCATTGAGTTTTAAATCAATTAGCGTAGTTTTAATGAATTGGAATCTGACTGGAGTTGAAGATGAAACCAGGCAAGAATGACAGCAAGTTATTGAAACTTGCGATGGAAATTGGTGAAGGATATGCCAAAAAAGAGGTTTTAAAGATTTTGGAGTGGGGATTTCACCAAAGGATAAAGTGGAGTGCATCTATCGCTTATTGGTGCAAGATGGCCTGATACAAGCGTTAGCTGAAGATAAGGATGATGGGCCAAACAGAAAACACAAACTGGTGTTATGGATAAGCAAGCAACTACCGCCTGAGCACCCGTTACTGAATTAATATTGAGGCGATACTCTGCATTGCATCAATATTTAAAAAATCAAAAAGCCAAGCGACTGCTTGGCTTTTGTGGTTTTGTAAGGCCGTAGCATTAAGATTTAGCTTCGATTTCGTTTTCTACTTCTAATTCTTCTGGAGATTTGAGCACATCTTTTGGTTTTGTCACACTGCCAATAGGGGGATATGCCACACTGTCTTTAAATTTATCACGGTTGTCTTCGCTGTAATTAGGGAATGGTAGCTCTTCTTCCTCAATCAGTTGGCGAATCGTTTGTTCTGCCCGTTGCTGCACTTCTAAATCAGCAGGTACGGCATGATTTAACACCACGTTTTGACCTATTGGCGCAATGTGAATATCGAGCTCTTTCATAATATTTAATAGATGAAAGTTGAGATCTTCAGCAATACCAAAATATTCATTGATATCCCCTGTATCAATGTAGGCATTTACATTGACGACAAAGGCATCACGTTCGATAGCAAGAAAGCGTGCTCGCTGGGCAACCTCTAACACTCTTGGATGTGATAACAGTAGTTTACGTAGCTCCATCAATAGCATTTGCAGCTGTTCTTTAGTGGTATCAAGGCTAATACGTAAATCATGCTTATAGCGGCGGCGATCGATTACCGAGAAGTTCTCTAATTCTTGAGAAGAAAAAACCGAGTTAGGAATATGTACCACGGTGCGATCAAGTTTACGAATTCGGGTTGAACGTAAACCGATTTCTTCAACGACACCTAAGGTCGCACCAAAGCGACAAAAGTCCCCAGGTTTAATTGGTCTTGCAGCGTATAACGTCAGCGCGCCAAACACATTTTCTAATGGTTTTTGCGCGGCTAAGGCGATGGCCAAACTGCCGACACCTAAACCTGTCAAAATCGTCGCCATGTTGTAGCCTGAACTTTCAAACCACATCAATGCGATAATGACCACAATGACGATTTTTAAAATGGCTACCATAGGGCGGAGTAGGGCTACACTGTAGCTTTTATCTTGGTCATGTAGTTGTTTTGATTTATAGGCAGAGTAAAGCTCAACTAAGCCAAGAATTAATATGGTGTTGGCCAGATACAGCAAGGTACTGTTATCAAACCATACTCTTGCTCTGACGGATAATCCGAGTGCGAGCGCGGCATATTGCAACAAAGATAAATACAGGAACCAACGCAAACTACGCCCACAAAAGCGGCTTAATCCTGCGATTTTAGGTTCAAAGTGCTTTGCGATACTGATAGCCGCAAGACTGATTAACCCCGTACCAATCCAACCAAAAAGAATGCTTAAACTGAGAATAAGTAATTGCCAGTTTTCCATATGAAAAGCAGAGAATTCAGGTAGGAAGTTAGCAAGTGCTTCTATTTGGGGGCTATATCCGTATTCATCCCATAGTTCAGGTATTTTGGCGACAGTAGCATTAGATATTTTCCAAATCTTACCGCCTTTACCGTCGGGCACATGCTGCATATAAACGGGAACGGGGCCGGTATTCGTTTCTAATACGCCAAGCAAATCTCGGTAACTTGGGAGTTTGTCATTTAAGTGGCCAGTTGGTTGGTCGCTAATTTGTGACAAGTCGATGATGTTTTGTTTGTTCCATAAAATGACCAGTTTACGGAGTAATTCGGGGCCATCTTCTGGGTTAATACCTTTTGGCAAGTATCGTAAATCAACAAACTCGGCAGCGGCTTGCCAGTCATTTTCTTCTATGGCTTGACCTATGGCGATTAAGGCGGTCAATGGCGTTTCGCCATCTCGAGCCATGATTAAGCCACCTTGGGCTTCGGTGATGGCTTCGCTGCGTTTTTCAGCTTCAGCGACTTTTTTTAGGTTGATATCATCTGCAGCAGTAACAGAAAAGACACTACATTGAATACTGAGCACAAATAAGATTGAGAAAATTTTACGCCAATGGTGTCGTCCCATGAATATGTCCCTAAAAGCCCAGTTACTGTATCAAATATATGCGTTTTAGCGGCAGACTGCTAGGCTGATTTATCATAAGTTTCACAAAGTTAGTTTAAATGGTTTATATTTGCGGTGATAAATTTGTCTGTTACTAAAATTGTTTCGACTTTTTACGTGACGTGAGGCAAAAACCGTATATTTCTTGGTGAGTTTGTTTGGTTTATAGCAAGGTTTAATTGCTTATTTTTGAAGTATATTAAGATGACATTGATTATAAATCATTAATATGGCTGGTTAAGTTTGATGAGTGTCCTACACTGTTTTTAGTGAAAAATTTAATAAAGATGTGTTCGGCTTATTAAAAGCTTACTTATGTGGCTCGATGACACCTATGGCTCAACAAGGAGGTTGTATGATTAAACAGGGAAGAGATTGCTTAAAGCATGCTAAATCAGCTTATAGGCGTGTAGTAGGGGGAGGGATAATCATTGCCTCGCTTGTTATGCCTAATCTTGTTATAGCAAAAGGTGAAACGGGCCAGTGGAACAATAGTATTGAGCTGTATGGAATGGCGTTGAATATCCGCGGCGATACGACTCTTCTTGATCAAAACCTAGAGGTAAATGTCGACCCTAAGTTTATATTGGATACCTTGGAAATGACCGCCATGGTTCGCTTTGAGAGTATCTATGATAATCAATGGGGATATTACATTGATTATAGTTTCATGAAGCTCAATGGCGAAACGAATAACGTTTTGGATAATACTAATAACTTGGTATTGAAGGGGGATATTGATATTCGCCAAGGGGTACTAGAGGCTAAAGGATTTAAGCGTTATGACTATGGTGATAGCACGTTAGATTATATGGTTGGCTTACGCTGGTGGGATAACGACATCGATATGCAACTGTATCGTAAAGACAATAATACCATATTCAGTGACATTAACTTTGAAGATGATTGGATTGACTTTGTGGTTGGTGTGCGCTGGATAAAACCGATAAATCAAGATTGGCTATTTTACATTAGTGCTGATGCAGGGATGGGTAGTGATACTGATTTTACTACCGCTATTCAATCTGGCGCACGGTATCAAATTAACTCATGGTCTGATTTGAATTTGGCTTATAAATCCACTTGGGTTGATTACGATAATGAAGATAACTTTGCTTATGATACGGCATCGCAAGGCTTTCTAATCGGTTGGGCAGCGTATTTTTAGCCTTAGCTGACGATTAAGAGTTGAATGTATAAAGGGCGCCCTAATAGAAGTCGTTGGCGCCTTTTTTGTGCCTTCATCCCATTAATTTGCTGGTAGTGGATTACCTTTTAACGAGATTGCGTATCTCAGTAAAGTAAAGCCTTCTTCTTCATATTGTCTGATAAACGTCATACCTAACTTTTTAATGATGTTGACTGACCCAAGATTCACGTCCACCACTTCGCCGTAGACGATATCTAAATCCATGTGCTGCTTTGCAAACTCAATACAGGCTTGATTTGCCTCAGTGGCATAGCCCTTTCCCCAAAAATCTTGATGTAAACGGTAGCCGATATCGATAGCATTTATTCGCGAGTCATTTTTAAAACCACAAAAACCAATGACTTGATTTGTGGCTTTATGGACTACAGCCCAACGGGCAAAGCCGAACTTTTTATATTCCGCTAACCATATCTCTTGGATAATATTTTCAGCATCTTTTAGCGTGTTACATAAGCCTGCATCGCCAGTGTAGCGGTTGACTTCTTCTGAATTAAACTCAAGCACAGCCTTTGCATCGCCAAGATTAAATTCACGAATGATTAGGCGGTCAGTTTCAGTAATTATTGTCATTATGATCCTTATAAATTTTGCTACGCCATTTAATTACAGAATTGACGTTCACATGGCACACCGTCAAAGTCACCATCCATTTGAGTATCAGGACAATGATTAATATAGAAAATCGCTTCTTCACATGATCGCATGTGGCTGCAGTGAGTTTTACCCGCCTCGCAGCTAAACTGCGGTGAAGGTTTTGTCGATTGAGTCGGACTGTTATCTATCGTGACAGGCTGAACTAGACTCGATTGACCGGGAGCATTCGTTACATCGTAGTAGGCTTGAATTGCAAATCTGCCAATGGCGATGACAATTAAGATAATGACAATGCGACTCATCGTGCCCGAAGCCGTGGTGGCTTTTTTCATTTTTATTGGTGGACGCTGCTTTGCTTGATGATTTTTGCCAGAGTTATGGCGAGATTTATGAGTAGGATTGATAGCCACACCTACGATGAGTGCTTTGCCTGCTTTAACTTTTCCGTCAGCTTGCTGCTCTACAACATATTCAATCTGATCGCCAACTATGGGCTTTCTAGCCATATGTTTAAGGGTTGAGATATGGATAAACACGTCTTTGCCACCCTTATCAGGCTCGATAAACCCGAAGCCTTTACTGCCATTCCAGCGAACTAATCGACCTGTTTCCATCATCACTCGTATTATTTCCCTTTGAAAGGTTTATTGTTTTATACACATTATAAAATTCATTAAGCCTATGCTAGGTTATTAACAGAGCATAATAAATTGTTTTTATCTGCGGCTTAGACATCTAGCTGTTCACAAGGAAAATAACATGAAATTACCAGCACGCTTTGCTGTTATACCCGTATCATTGTCAGTCACACTGGCTTTAGCCACAGCATTAAGCAGCACCTCACTTTATGCTGAAAACTTTGATGCTTCAGTGATGAAGTCTATGCCCAAACTTGAAGCGCTCTATACTCATTTGCATCAATATCCAGAGTTGTCTTATCAAGAAAAAAACACCAGCGCCAGAATGGCTAAAGAGCTATCAGAGCTTGGTTTTGACGTGACTGATAACTTTGGTGGCTACGGTGTGGTAGGCATGTATAAAAATGGTTCGGGACCAACGGTTATGATCCGTGCAGATATTGATGGGCTACCAATTATTGAACAAACAGGTAAATCTTATGCTTCAAAAGTCACTACGGTTGATGAACATAATAATACCGTTGGGATCATGCATGGTTGCGGTCATGACATCCATATGGCCAGCTTTATTGGTGCAGCAGAACAACTGATGAAACATAAGTCAGATTGGAAAGGCACGTTAATGATGGTAGCCCAGCCCGCAGAAGAAGTCGGTGGTGGAGCAAAAGCCATGCTAAAACAAGGCCTGTTTAGCAAATTTCCCACTCCAGATAGTGTGATTGGTTTACATGTGAGTGCTGGTATTCCCGCAGGTAAAGTAGGCGTAGTAAGCGGTTATGCGCTTGCCAATGTTGATTCTGTGGATATTACCATTAAAGGTAAAGGTGGCCATGGGGCGTATCCTCATCTTACGATCGATCCCGTGGTGATCGCAGCAAGAACAGTATTAGCACTGCAAACTATCCCAAGTCGTGAAGTATCCCCCTTGAGCCAAATGTGGTTACTGTTGGGTCAATTCATGGTGGTTCTAAGCACAATATTATCTCTAATGAAGTTAAACTGCAGTTAACACTGCGCTCGTACAATCCTGAAGTAAGGGAGCAGCAAATAGCGGCAATTAAACGCATTACCAAAGGGATTGCGTTAAGTGCAGGCTTACCTGAAGAGCTGGCTCCTGAAGTGTATGTGCATGACGATGAAACGATTCCATCAACCTATAATGAGCCGCAATTAGCTGCAAAAGTACAAGCCAGTATTGAAACTGAAATTGGTAAAGACAATGTGGTTATCGCGCCGCCGGTCATGGCTGGCGAAGATTTTGGATTGTATGGCCGCACTGAGCAAAATGTGCCGATTACCCTATTTTGGTTGGGGGGTAGAGCCCCAAAAGTATCAGGCGAGTCTAGATTCTGGTGAGCCATTACCTTCATTGCATTCGAGCCAATTTGCGCCAGATTATCCACTTACGATTAAAACTGGCGTGCGAGCGATGACCCGCACCGCAATGGATTTATTCAATAGTAAATAGCATTTAAAACAGCGAGCAGATAACTCACGCTGATGATGTCACGCTATAATAGCCGTTATCAAAGGGGTGACGTCATCCCTTATTTAACTTAGGTATGAGCAATATGATTACGTTTACGACTAACTTGGGTGATATTTGCATTGAGCTTGATATGGAAAAAGCGCCAGTCAGTTCTAAGAACTTCTTACAGTATTGTAAAGATGGCTTTTATGAGCACACGATTTTTCATCGCGTGATTAAAGGCTTTATGATCCAAGGTGGCGGATTTACTGCCAAAATGAAAGAAAAACCAACTCGCGATCCGATTGTAAACGAAGCTAATCGTGGTTTAAGCAATGTATTAGGCACCATTGCAATGGCGAGAACCGATGCGCCGCATTCAGCTACTGGGCAGTTTTTTATTAATGTTGCTGACAATACCTTTTTAGATCATACCGCTACGACCAATAATGGTTGGGGTTATGCAGTGTTTGGCAAAGTGATTGCTGGTATTGAAGTGGTAAAAGAAATTGAAAAGGCTAAGACAGCCACTATTGCAGGGCACGATGATGTTCCTAAAACGCCTATTATCATTGAAAAAGTCACGATAGAAGAGTAAGGCTTGTTTGGCTGAGTGAGCATTGCCTTAGCTTTTCTGAAAGCATGTATCGAAAGCATACGCCTTCGATACATTTTTTATTTCAATGTCATTGTGCTAGCGCCGAACGAACAAATATAAAAGGAAGCTCATTTGAGCCTTACACCACAAGATAAGCTGCAGCTTGCTCAAGCAAAACAGTTACTCGATAACCCAGGACTTGCGGCTAAGATGACCGACTTTATTGGTACGCCAATCGAGAAAGGTTTTGCTATGCTGCCGAAAACCGTGAGTGAAGGGATTGGCAAGGTGACGCAAGCGGCGTTGATGAAAGCATCAAGTGCAGCGTTATTTACCATGAAAGATGTACCGGGCGAGCAATCATCTGATCGCTGGCACAAATTAGGTGTGGCAGTGAGTGGCGGTGTTGGCGGCTTTTTTGGCTTATCAGCATTGGCACTGGAGTTGCCTATTTCAACGACTATTATGCTGCGATCCATTGCGGATGTTGCTCGCAGTGAAGGCGAACAGCTCACCGATGTGCAAACTCAATTAGCTTGTCTTGAGGTTTTTGCTCTGGGTGGTGAGTCTAATGACGATGATCAAGCTGAAAAAGGCTACTTTGCGGTGCGAACCGTTATTGCAAATTCACTGGCTGAAGCTGCTGAGTACGTTGCCACAAAAGGA
This sequence comes from Shewanella sp. ENK2, assembly GCF_043568515.1. Lineage (NCBI taxonomy): Bacteria > Pseudomonadati > Pseudomonadota > Gammaproteobacteria > Alteromonadales > Shewanellaceae > Shewanella > Shewanella sp. ENK2. The sequence goes on from NZ_CP171406.1 coordinate 2,570,494, forward strand.
ATTAGTAAAGAGGCTGGCCCTGCCATGGTGAAATTAGTGGCAGTGATTGCAGAACGATTTGGGGTACAAGTCACTCAAAAAATGGCAGCGCAGGCAGTACCTGCAATTGGCGCAGCTGGTGGAGCAATCATTAATACTTTGTTTATTGATCATTTCCAAGACATGGCAAGAGGCCATTTTATTGTGCGCCGCCTTGAGCGATCGTATGGTGAGGAGCAAGTGAGATTAGCTTATGACAGTTTACTGATCGAAGATTAAAACACGTTAAATAGCACTTCAGCATTAACTTCTGTAATGACCAACAGCTTGGAACTCACTCCTTTCTTAACTCCATAATTAATCGTAACAATTAATCTGTGTGAACTTTCATCAAGACTCGTTATCTTAATAACATAAGCAATCATTAATGTTGACGTTATTACAAAATCAAAGGATACGATTTCAGGATGAATTTAATTAATCGAACCAGTTTGAATACGCTACTGGCAAGTTGCACAGGTCTATTGTTAGCTGCACACTGTCAATCTATCGCTGCTGAAACCTCGTTTACTCCTCAATTTACCGCTCATCATATTGATGCTGATTTTGAGCTAACTCAAGGCATAGTGAGTGCCAACATTCTTGAGCATCAAGGCAATGAATTAATTGCTGTAGGCGTTGATGATAATCACGAACGCTGGTTAGCTATTTATGGTTTTGAGAATGAGGCATTAGTGCAGCTTGATAAATTAATGCTCTCAAAAGATATATATAGCTTTGATATTAATGAGCTAGAACCAGCTAAAGTCTCAGGTTCTAATCAAGCTGAAGTACTTACTCAACAGCTCTTTTTCGTTACCAATAATGCCTTATTGCAATATTCACCAGCGCAAAACACCTTGTTAGTATCAACGACTGAATCTGATGAGGCATTAGACTCCGTTGATGCTATGCCCACCCAAGGTTCGCTTAAAAAAGTGGCAGATATTCAGTCTATTTCTGTGACGACGCAAGCTGATTATATTTCTCGCGGCAATTTCGTGATTGATATTAACAATGATGATATTGCCGATATTCTTATCAGTGACTTTAGAGAAACGGCTGTGCTATTAGGCCAAGCTGATGGTGGATTTACCCAACAATCTTTACCCCTTCTTCCTGTGGTTGAGCTTAAAAATAATGGGGCAGAATATAGTCATGCCAAGCTGTATCACAGTGATATGAACTTTGATCAGCGCGATGACATTATTAAAGTTGGTGAAGGCTCACTTGAAGTCTATTACCAACAAGAAGATGGGCAGTTTTCTGAAATCGCAGAGTTTATCTCAGTCAGCCAGCCGATCAGTGGTGTTGATTGGTGGAATAAACGTGATGCCTATGGTGAGAATTTAGATCAAAGTGATTTGCTCTATCGCAAAGTTGAGCGCATCGGTGATGTGAATGGCGATGGCATCAGCGATCTGGTGGTGAGATACACTAAAAGCTCAGGCGTACTCGATAGAGTTAATGATTATGAAATTTACTTAGGCATTAATAACAATGGCAAGTTAACCTTCCCTCGAGAAGCAAACACCACCATTAAAGCGGATGGCACACTGACAGGCTTACGTTTTGAAGATCTTGATAATGATGAAGTTGATGAAGTGATTGTCGCAGGTTTTGATATTGGTTTGTCGCAGATCGTCAGTGCGTTATTGTCTGGCAGTATCGATCAAGATGTACACGTTTTTAAAATGAATGATGCCAGTATGTTTGCAGATAAAGCCAATGTCAGTAAAGAAGTTGAGCTGAGTTTTAGTTTAACCTCGGGCCAAAGTGGTGAACCAGTGGTTGCTTTAGCGGATATTAATGGTGACGGTTTTAAAGAGTTATTATTGTCAGACGATAATGAAGAACTCGATATTTACTATGGTCAAGCGGGTAGAGAGCCTTTTAAAAAGCGCGCCGAAGAATGGCCGGTAACGATCCCTGTTGAAGGGGCTATGTTATCAGCGGTGGATATTAATGCCGACGGTAAAGATGATTTATTGCTTAAATTTGGCAGGCAAGATCCTGAAAATCTACAGCGCCGCTTTAGTGTGTTAATTGCCAATTAATGGCAATTAATGCCGATTTTTCATTCTAGTTTATAAACTAAATAGCCAGCAGTAATGCTGGCTATTTTTATTGGTCGTTGTTCAAATCTTTATCGATTTAGTGGTGCTTGTTTAAGCTAATGATAAGCCTACTCTTTGCCCGAAACTGGGGTTATATTAGGTTTTGCTGAAAGTGATCAACCTCAAATAAACAGATAAAGATCGTAAAAATCGGTTTTGCTTTTCGATGATGAGCGTAAACTAATCTTAAACATGTAAATTAAATGCATGATTAGATAATCATCAGGAGAAAGGCAATGTTCTGTATTCAATGTGAGCAAACAGTGAGAACCCCAGCAGGAAATGGTTGTAGTTATTCGCAAGGCATGTGCGGCAAGCTAGCATCGACGTCAGATCTACAAGATCTGCTTATCTATATGTTGCAGGGCGTATCGGCATATGCTGTAAAAGCGCGTGAATTTAATATTATCAATGCTGAAATTGATACCTTTGTGCCTAAAGCATTCTTTGCCACGTTAACTAACGTGAACTTTGATGATGAACGTTTAATGGATTACGCCTATCAGGCGCAAGATTACCGTAACGAATTAAAATCAGCTTACGAGCAAGCGTGCGCCGACAAAGGCGTAGAGCCTGAAGCTGTTATTGCACAAGGTTCACTAAACCTTGCTGCTTCAAAACCTGAAATGTTAGATCAAGCGCCATTAGCACTGCCAAACCGTGGTGACGTCCACGAAGATATTCTTGGCCTTCGTTTATTGTGTTTATACGGTCTTAAAGGCGCAGCTGCTTATATGGAGCATGCGCGCGTATTAGAACAAACAGATGCTGATGTTGCTGGTGAGTTCCATCAAATCATGTCCTTTCTTGGTGAAGATTCTGTTGATGGCGACAAATTATTTGGCACAGCAATGCAAATTGGCCAACTAAACTACCGCGTGATGGCGATGCTTGATACAGGTGAAACCAGCGCATTTGGTCACCCTGAGCCGACAGAAGTGAACACCAAGTCAGTTAAAGGTAAAGCGATTTTAGTGTCTGGTCATGACATGAAAGATCTTGAGCTTATCTTGCAACAAACAGAAGGCAAGGGCATTAACGTGTTTACTCATGGCGAAATGCTACCGGCTTTAGCTTATCCAGAATTTAAAAAGTATCCGCACCTTGTGGGCAACTACGGTAGTGCATGGCAAAACCAGCAACGTGAATTCGGCACTTTCCCAGGCGCTGTTGTGATGACATCTAACTGTATTATCGACCCTAACGTGGGTGAATACTCTGATCGAATTTTCACACGTAGTATCGTAGGTTGGCCTGGTGTGACTCACGTTGAAGGTGAAGATTTTAGCGAAGTGATTGATAAAGCATTAGAGCTTGAAGGATTCACTTATGATGAAATCCCCCACAAGATCACCATTGGTTTTGCTCGTAATGCCCTAATGGAAGCTGCACCTACAGTGGTTGAGAATGTGAAAAACGGCTCAATTAAGCATTTCTTCTTAATCGGTGGTTGTGACGGTGATAAATCTGAACGTAGCTACTTTACTGACTTAGCTAAATCAGTGCCTGACGACACCATTATCCTGACCCTTGGTTGCGGTAAGTACAAATTCAATAAACTTGAGTTTGGCGACATTAATGGGATTCCTCGCTTATTAGATGTGGGTCAGTGTAACGATGCTTACTCTGCTATTCAGTTAGCATTAGCGCTTAAAGATATCTTTGAATGTGACATCAACGAGCTACCATTAAGCCTTGTTCTATCTTGGTTTGAGCAAAAAGCGATTGTGGTGTTATTAACCCTATTATCGCTTGGTGTTAAAAACATCCGCACCGGTCCGACGCCGCCAGCTTTCTTAACTGAAAACTTAGCTAAAGTGTTAGAAGATCAGTTTGGTTTACGTAATACCACTGATGTTGAATCAGATCTTAAAGCAATGATTAAGGCCGCTTAATCAGCTGTATACGGTGATATAGGCTATCAGCTTGTATCACCGATTTACATCTCTAGTTATTTATCATTGACCTAGTGAAAGGTGCCCTATGAGCTCATCAGGATTTTCATTTTCTGCAGCACTATCTGCGGTGCAATCAACAAAAGACGAGATCAAAGACTCAGCTGAAAAAACCAAAACGGTATCGGTTTTTTCAATGTCGAATGCACTAGCAAGCACTGCTAAGAAATCGGCTGCATCGCTTAATTCTGATGCTGAATTTTTAGCTGCAGATAATTGGCAACGTGGCGATATAAAGCTTCGCTGTGTAGAAAAGTGGAATGAAACTCATGATGTCGTTAGTTTTCGCTTTCAAGGCTTAACGCCGGTTAAATTTAATTACAAACCGGGTCAATTTATTACCTTAAAACTCGAAATTGATGGCGAGGTGGTTTATCGCAGTTACACCATGTCATCGTCACCTTCACGTCCCTATTCTATAGTGGTCACCATTAAGCGTATTCCTGATGGCAAAGTATCAAACTTTGCCGCTGATAATATTAATGAAGGTGATGTTATCTCTGCATTGGGGCCTGATGGAGTCTTTAACCTTGTCGATGTGAAGGCAGATAAATATCTATTTTTAAGTGCTGGTAGCGGCATAACACCTATGTACTCAATGTCTCGTTGGTTACTCGATACCAAAGTCGGCAGTGATATTGGCTTTGTGCATAGTGCAAGAAGCGAACAAGACATTATTTTCGCTGATACGTTAAGTGCGATGGCGCATAGAAGCTCGAAGTTTAATCTGAATTACCTTTTAGAGTCGGCACCTGAGCTTGTGGATGGGGTTAATCACACTGCTAATGACTGCAGAATGTCAGGCCGCTTCGATATGGCAAAGCTTGCTCAGCTGGTACCAGACTTTATGGAGCGGACTATTTTTGTCTGTGGGCCAGAGCCTTATATGGTAGCGGTAAAGTCACTGGTTGAAGCCAGCGGCTTTAATATGATCAACTTTCATCAAGAAAGTTTCGGTGGTCCAGCAAAACCTGCAGCTAAGGTAAGTCATGCCAACAGTGACAGTGGGTTTATGTTGAGCTTTGCTGATAAATCGATTTCCTTATCGGTTGATGACACCTTACTTGATGGTATTGAATCTGAAGGGTTACCGATTATTGCAGCTTGCAGAAGTGGTGTTTGCGGGGCATGTAAATGCCAAGTGACCTCGGGAACAACCGAATCAACTAGCTCTGCCACCTTAAGTGAGGAAGAAATCGCAGCAGGTTATGTATTGGCTTGCTCAACTAAAATCACTTCAGATGTGACATTAAAAATGTAGCTAATGATTCACTCGCAATTAAAACAAAAAAGTCAGCATTTGCTGACTTTTTATTTTTGAGAGTGAGTTTAAATGTTTAAGTTGCCATTTAATAAGGCATAGATTAAAAATCCCACCCAGCTCGCTGCCAGTAATATCCAAGGGAACTTAGGCGATGAGGTCGGCGCTTCAGCGATAAACTCAATTTCACTCGTTTCTTGGCGTGACTTGGCTTTTAAGTCTTGCTTACGTTGTTTATCTCGGCCACGGGCTTTTGCCTTTTGCTGCTTTTTATATTCCGCAATGCCTTTTTCGATACCTTGAGCAATTAACTTAGTTTGCTCTTTGGTTTGCGATGGTTTTTGCGTGGCTTTGGCCACTTTCATTGCTTCGTTTTGGGTTTCTTGAGAAATCTGCTTCGCCATTATGCCTACAAATACAGTATTGAATTCTTAAAGACACTATACCGAATCTTGAGTGGGAACTTAAATTGTAGATTAATTATTGTTAAACCATGAGCTATCGCACTAAGTCTTACCATTGCTTTGTCGTAAAATGTTTCTTTCAATATAAGGAATCGATAAATGTCTGACTCAATTCATGGTCGTAATGTTATTAAGCTAATGAAAGAACAAGGTACGCCTAAGGCTCACCAACAATGGCTAGCACTTATGGCACAAGAGTTTGGTGAAAATGCTGAGTTTCATACTTGTAGAGCCAGCGATATGAATGCGGCTCAGTTAGTCGATTTATTTATCAGTAATGGCCGATTAACTGAAACAAAAGCGGGTTTTGTTATTAACCAATGTGGACATTGTGCAGGTAAAGAGCACAGTGAAGAAGGCCATTCGCACGATTAGTTGATGACTGATGAGGCAATGGAGAGCTATTTGGCTTGATGTTTTAGCTTATTGCCTTGACAAATTTACCATAAAAAACGCCACTATTGAGTGGCGTTTTTTATAGGTGAAGGCTTAGCCAATCACGCTTAGATAGCCTTGCAAAATAATCGCATTAACAATATCTATAAAGAATGCGCCTACAATTGGCACGACCATAAAGGCTTGTGGTGAAGGGCCTGTTCTTGATACTAATGCACCCATATTCATAACCGCAGTTGGGGTTGCGCCCATACCAAAGCCGCAGTGACCGCCAGCCATAACAGCAGCATCGTAATTACTGCCCATTAATCTAAAGGTGACAAAGTAGGCAAATAAAGCCAGGATTATGCCTTGGGTCAGCAAGATAATTAACAGTGGAATCGCTAAATCAAAAATCTCCCATAGCTTTAAATTCATTAATGCCATTGATAAAAATAGCGCTAATGACACGGTGCCGAGGATATCAACACACTCACTGTTTATTTTAAATCCACGGGTTAACTCTGTGGCATTGGTGATAACAACACCGAAGAATAGTGCATAAACAAATTCAGGCATTTTCAGCCAAGTAATGTCGTATGCAGTAACAAATTTACCGAACCATTTAGCCCCAGCAACACATAACAGCAGAACAAATAAAACTTCTAAAATCCGTTTAGCGGTTACTCTGTCTTCTTCAAGCTGGTCGTAGGTCACTAAATCTGGGTGATCTTCATGATGATTTCCCCCACACCGTAGGATGAAACCAGCTTGTTTTTGTTAATCAATCGCTGAGCGACTGGGCCACCGATAATACCACCCATTACCAAGCCAAACGTCGCTGCTGCCATGGCAAACTCAAGGGTGTTCATCCCGTAGTTCTCTTGGAAGGTTTGTGCCCAAGCTGCGCCAGTGCCATGACCTCCTGAAAGGGTGATAGAGCCAGCAATTAAGCCCATTATAGGTTCCAAACCTAATGCAGTAGCCATGGTTACGCCAACACCATTTTGGATAATGATATATAAGGAGGCGATACCTAAAAACAAAAAGACTTTACTACCGCCCTTCATAAGCAATTTGTAACTTGCCGCTAAACCAACGGTGCTGAAAAACATTAGCATCAAGGTGTTTTGCATCGATAGCGTAAATTGAAGACTGATGTTATTGAAGTGCAGCAAAGTAATAAAGCTGGCAACGATCAGTCCGCCCACGATGGGTTCTGGGATATTATATTTTCTAAAAGCGGGTAAATGACGGTTGACCGAATGGCCAATGAATAGGACTAAAATCGCTACAAGAAACGATTCAAGCTCTCCAATAGAATAGACTGTATTCATGAAACTCCTTTGGATAGCAATGAAAAAAGTAACACACTGCTTTAACGCATCACCACATGGTATGCCTTTATATATGACTTAAATTAATTAGTTATGCTGATTATAGATTATGACGGAGCTAAAGATAATGCTATCAAGCTAAATTGATGGCTTATTGCGCTAAAACAAACACAAATTAACATGTAATTAATCTCACGAATGCAGTTGTTAAGTTCAAAGATACAGATGTAGGTGACTTGCTTGTCACTTGTTAACTTTTAAGGACTGGACTTTGCGTTAATTTAAACCCTTGTCATTGATAAAAGGTGATTTGATGAGAGTGACTATTGAGTTTGCTGATGAGCATTAATCTGAGCTGCGGTAACTATCATTGATTTTATTTTGGTGTCAAAGGAGGGATTAGGATGAAATTCAATGCTAAAAAATGGAGTAATGACTTTCATCATTACTCCATTTTTATCACTATTATAATGCTTTAAAACGCAATTAAAGCTGCACTCCAAGAATTAAAATAGAAAATTAATCTACTGCAACCATAACATTGCTAGCTTTGATAATGGCATAAGCATTGCCACCAACCACTAAACCTAGTTGCTCACAAGATTTTTTAGTGACAACAGAAGTGATTTCAACACCTGCAGCTAATTCGATAACGATTTCGTTATTAACTGAACCTTCTTCAATAGAAAGAATTTTTCCAACAAGTGAATTACGTGCGCTGATTTTCATATTTTTGAAATCTCTATGTAGTAAGTGAATATATATCAATGATATATATGATTAATTTATCTTATAAAAAATTGTTTGCAATAAGATAATGCGGCTAATGTTATAAGTTTAGTTAGTATTTTGTGGTTTTGGGGGCTATATCGCAGTTTAGTTTATGAAATTGCACTTTATCTTGCTTATTGTATGTCATTCATTAGTTGTAATTTTCAATGTTTGTTATGCCATTATCTTGTGAGCCTATATAACATTCATTAATTATCAGTGAGTTATAATAATGTAAATAGTCAATAATTTGACTTGTTAACTGCTTGGTGCTGGTGTTAAAATTCGCATGTTTTTTTAAACTGTAGATACTCTAATGGCAAACTCGTTGCAAAATGAGGACGCAAAGTGACAGCACAGGCGGGTCTGTGGGCTGCATTACTGAGTGTTAAAAGATGACAGATAATTTTGTGCAACTTATAACACTAGGATTTTAAATGAAATTGACAACTAGATTAGGGATGCTGTTAGCACTGTCTTGTTCAACGGCCTCTGTAGCTCAAGCTGATGAACTTGAACTGGTATCAGGACAATACTTCTACGGCTATGAAGAGCAGTTTAATCATGGCTCTTGGGGGATCATTGATGATTTAGATTTTTCTGAGTTACAAGAAGAAAACCCTAATTCGTTAAAGAGAGAACTGAAGGCATTGTACTCTGAAGATGAGAAAATGTACTTTGATGTTCAATGGACCCGTAAAACGTTAAAGAAAATGTTCCCTGAGCAATGGGCACAAGTTAAAAACCTAGAAGGTGATGAGCGCCGCGACGCCATTAAGAATATACGTAACCAAGCATGCGATGCCAAAATGGAAGTGGGTTATGCCACAACATATGGTATTGACGGTGAAGGTTATGCTGCTGAATTAGATACGCATGCCTGTGGCGGTGAAACTCAACTTGGAACCGTTAGAATGCGCACTTATGTGCCAACAGTTCCAGGTGCAAAGTATGCCATTTCTGTTAAATATCAAAAGCGTGACTATGATTATGAAGCTCATGGCGCACGAAATGAAGCAAATGCATATCGTGATTTAATTGTACGAGTAGGCTCGGAAAAACATAACTTATCACTTGACGCTGTCGAAGGTGAGTCACTGGATCAAGGCTTTAAAAAAGCTTGGATAACGTTTACAGCTGATCGCTTTTATACGCCTGTGATTTTACGTGACAGTGGTTTTCCAGATAGTTACGGTGTCTTGATCCGTGGTGTGCAAGCATTTAAGACTGAAGACAATGATCGTGAGTTAGAATGTGCGGCTTATTATCCTGAATTTAGTCGTGATCTAAAGCGTTGTTTAGTGGGAGACGTTGATCCTAACTTAATGGGCTGTGACTTAACACAAGCAACACTAAATTGGACGAAAGGCGATAAGCTTATTGATGACGAAAATCGTTCTATTGAAGAAAATATCTTTAGTACTGCTAAAAATACCTTCTTATCTTTGGGTCAAGCAGGAAAGCTTAACCTGATTTTAAAAGAAAATGGTATCAATGCTAGCTGCCCTATTTCAGGTAAAACCTTACACCTTAATGAGTACACAGGTAATAATGGTACTTATGAAGAGTATGCTGAAAAAGGAGTGATTGCGGTTAAATTATTAGGTTGTATGGACGATAGTTTAAACGGTGTGTCTTTATTGGCAAATCAACATTTCTCTGCTGATCCAGAGAAGCCTTTTGAATTACAAACTAACGATAAATTCGAATATAACTTCGCTCCAGAGGTTTATGCTGAATGTCGATTATCAAGAATTACCATTAAAGATAAAACGCATAAAATCCCAGAAACACAACAGGGATATGTAGAGAATAGTGATGGTATCGATTTAAATAAGATGACGCTTTCTAACGAAGATTAATTCGCACGTTGCTTCATTTAATGAACTAAAAGGCTGCCAATTGGCAGCCTTTTTATTTGTTAATTCTTCCCATAAGACTCTATTTCAAAGAAGGATTTTTGTTTGTTTGAAATTATTTTTCATCACTTACTATTGGAGGTGTGTATAAAAAGTGTGCTAGGTTAGAATTTGTAAGGATGAGCTTAATGTCAATATCAATGGCTCATTACGCTTATGAAGCTGTGAATACTGAAGAATGAATAATATTAAGGATGATAAGAGGTGTTTATGCTCAGGATGTTGCGATTAACGATAAATGGAACCGCAGTTGAACCGTGTCGCAAAAATATAGTTGGTTACTTAACGCCATTGTTTTTTGGCGGCATGTTATCTGTTTTATTAGCAGGTTGTAGTACCACCTCGCATTCTTCAGCCAAATTAAATGTAATACCTCTTCCTGAAAATGGCGCTTATTTTGTTAACGCAATTGATTTGGATATAGCAAAAAATAACTTAGTTCCATCGGTAGAGAGTTTGTCAGCATTACTACCAGATCAAGTCGACGAGCTTGAAGCCTTCATTGCAAGACCTGAGATTGCTGAGCTTTCGAAGCGATATCAAGTGGTTCGTTTTATTAACAATAAAATGGTTAATTTTAATTACGAAGGCTTAAATTATAATACGGCTCAAGCTTGGCAAAATAAGTCTGGTAATTGCATGGCTTTAGCTATGCTGACGTATGGTGTGGCAAAGCATTTAAACGTGAGAGCTGTTTTTCAAGTGGTCCACTCGGCGCCTTTATTAACGCATATTTCAAATGACTTAGTCGTGACCTCAGATCATGTCCGTACCTTTTTATATGAAACGGATGCTGGCGGTGTATATATTAATGGTAGTGAATTCACCGTCATAGATTATTTCCCTGATAGAAACGATCGCACGGGAGCGGTGGTCAGTGAAGATGAGTTTCTTGCTATGTTTTATCGTAACCTCGCTGCAGATGCCCTTCTCGCCAATGACTTAACCTTGACCTACTCTCTGTTAGAAAAAGGCTTACAACTTGCCCCTAAGTATATTCCATTGATTAATATGATGGCTGTGGTGCATCGACGAGTGGGAGATTATCAAGTTGCTGATGCTTACTATCAATATGGCCTACAGTTTGAATCTAACTCACTGACATTATTAAGTAACTATAATTATTCATTATATTCACAAGGTAAAGTACTAGAGGCTGATGCCGTTTATCAGCAACTCATTCAGCTAGAGAATGAGACACCTTACGGTTGGTACTCAATGGCGCAAGAAGCGACGAGACAGCAAGACTATTTTGCTGCAGAAGCATTCTTAGAAAAGTTTATCAATAACAGCCCTTATTATCATCAAGCCTATTATGAACTCGCCAAAGTACAGAATGCACAAGGCAAAGTGTTAAGTGCGAAAAAAACGCTTGAAAAAGCATTGGAGTTAACATCTATGGGCAAGAGTCAGCAAAAGTACTTAGCAAAATTATCTTGGCTTAAGCAAAGTAACAGCCCTAGTCATCAGCAGTAGAACAGCTATCAGTTAATAATAAAGCCGCATATTGCGGCTTTTTAATTTCTGAGTTTAAGCGAGGCTGCTGCGTTCTAATCAATATCCAGTTCTCAGCTTTGGATGCGCTTTGGTATTAGTCAATGCTTAGCGCGACCATTTTCAACGGATGATTGCCATCAAATGAAGGGAAGTCTTCATGGCAGTGGATCCATTGTTGATGAGTCACACGCCGACCTTGTTTTTCAACACAGCGAATTAAGCTCTTCAGCCAAGTATCACGCTCAACTTTAGCGACATTATTACAACACACAATCGTGCCGCCAGATTTTGTAGCTAACATGGCAGGTTTAAACAAGCCTTGGTAATCATTGATTAAATCGACAGTACCAAATGGACTTTTAGCAAAGCGAGGGGGATCGAGAAAGACTAAATCAAATTGTGTTGCTGGCAGCTTTGGGTATTTAGGTAATTTTTGCCCACGGCGTCCGCCGACCTTAAGGCCTGCAAGCTGACGTAAAGCTGGAAAAGCATCACTTTGTATAAACTCACACACTTCTGTTACGTCATTAAGTTCGGCATTTTTCTTTCCAGCTGCTAATGCAAAAGAAGAAAAGTCTACGTTCGTGACCTTGGTTGCCCCGCCCATTGCTGCCGCAGTGCCGATGCCACAGGTGTATGAAAATAAATTCAGCACCGTTTTATGTTCACTATGCTCTCTAACAAATTCACGGCCAACTCTCATGTCTAGAAACAGCAGAGGGTCTTGCCCTTCATGACGTAATTTAGACGTAAATTGAATGCCATTCTCTTTAATAACTTGTTCAGAGCAAGCAAATTCGTGATGGTCACTTTGTAGTGCATTTTCGACACGGGAATTGCGTTTTGAGCGATCATTATAAATGACAGGTAATGCCGTTAATTTTGTGAGGACTTGAGTCAATTCTTCCAGCTGCGTTTCAGTTAAGGTCTGGTGAAATGTTTGAATTAACCATGCATTGCCATAGCGATCAATATTCAGTCCATTTTCACCTTCAACAGTGCCATGGTAAATACGAAAGCAATCTGTTTGACTGGCTTCTGCTTGAGCGAGAAATGTTGCTCTACGATCGATGGCATGGGTTAATGATGTTTGCAAAGACATAAATAAGTGCTCAGTGGCGAATAGAGATATAAACGGTGATTATATCAAGCTTTACTAGATTAAGGGGAAATCCCTAGCCTGAAAGGCTGGTAATTATGGCAATAGCGCCTAGGCTAAAAGAAGATTATCCATAAATTTAGTGATGGAGGCTCAGTTTTCAGATGTTAATAGTATTTCAGCTATTGAATAGGGCATATATTACTGAGCCCGTAGGTTGATTGGTTAGGATTTAGAGGTTTATTTGAAGCAGCTATTTTGTATTTCCGCTAAAAAAATGTTGTTTTGTATCCTGGGCCTATGTGGTTTTAGCTTGACTTTATCTGCCAATGAACTGGTTTTTGACCCTTTGCTCACGATTAATGATAGTCAGCAAGGGCGACAGTTGGTGGAGCTTTATTTTCAAGCAGAAAATTCACCAGATAACACATTTAATACCATAACAAGCATGAACACTTCAGGCGTGTTTGATAATAATGTGTTTTACACCGCTGTTTATTATCGCATTCTCCATAATATTGCTGTTGCAAAATCGGATCTCGATGCTGCGTCCCAGTCCGCTGAGAAATTATTTGAGTATGGTCAATCGCAACAGCTGGATTGGATCCTTGCAGAAGGCTTGACCTTAAAAGGGATCCTCGCTGCCCGCCAAGGTGAAAGCAAGCAGGCTTTTGACTATATTGAGCAAGCGATTGTAATCTGTGAATCAATTCATTATGAGCGACTATTAGCAAGAGCACTCAATACTCGAGGTATATTACACTCACGCAATTTAGACTACGAAGCATCTTTAAGTGATTATCAAAAAGCCATTTCATTGTTAGATGAGAGTAACCAATATCATTTTTTAGGGCGAATATATTCAAATATTTCAGTAGTTTATTCGAGATTGAAAGATTGGCGAAATGCCATTGAATACAATCAGAAAGCCGCCGAATTGTTGTTGAAGGACGACAATATCAGTTATGAACTACTGGTTGTTTTATATAGTAATGCCAGTAATTTGATGTTGCAGGTTAACGATATCGCCGCCGCGACAGATTTTAGCCATAAGAGTACAGTTGCAGCACGTCAGTCAGACAATGTGCAGTTAATTGTAAATGCATTATGGACTGAAGCAGAATTATTGTTGCAGCAACAACAAATGAGCCAAGCAGAGCCGATTATATTGGAATGTCTATCACTTGCTCACGAAGCCTTAGATCCCCTAGCATCAAAGCAATGTTTATATGGTTTAAGTGAGGTAAGATTTAGTCAAAAAAACTATGAGCAAGCAACAGAGTATGCAAACCAATTATTGCTAGATTTTGAAGATATTAATAATCAAGATTGGCTCTTAAAAACACATCAATTACTTGCCCAAATTTACCAAGAAACGGCTCAATACCCAGAAGCTCTCGCACATTTGACCACTTATTATGAAGGCACTCAACGGCAACTGTTCGATAAACGTGAAAAACAAATCTATGAGTTACAAGTGAAATTCGATGCGCAATTACAAGATGAAAAAATTGCGTTATTGACTGCGGAGAATAACTTAAAAGCTGCCACGTTAGAGAAAAAAGAGCTCCAAGAAAAGTTGTGGGTTTTAGTGTTTAGTGGATTAACTATCGGAATCGCGCTTCTCATTCATCGCTATACGTCTAATAAAAAACGTATCTCAACATTACGTTCAACCAACAAAAATCTCTATATGCAATCGAATAAAGATCCACTGACGGGTTTATACAATCGCCGGTTTGTAGATAACTTTGTTGAGCATAAAATCACTAAAACTGGGGTAGAGTATTACAGTGTGCTCATTTTGGATTGTGATTTGTTCAAGAAAATCAATGATACCCATGGTCATGACGCTGGCGATGAAGTGTTAATGGCATGTGCCACTCGTTTGCAAAACAGAATCAGAGCAAACGATGTGCTAGCTCGCTGGGGCGGTGAAGAGTTCCTGATATTATTAGCGCTTGAGTCTGATGAATTGCAGCAGCATATCTTGGAACGATTTAATCAGGTGATAGCAGATACCCCGGTAGAATATTCTGGACATTCACTCAAGGTGACGATTTCTATTGGGGCAACTAAGCCTATTTTATCGTCTGAACTTGTGCAACATTGGCAGCATTATCTAACTTTAGCCGATAGTGCGTTGTATCAGGCTAAATCACATGGACGAAATTGCGCTTTTATCGATGGGGCAATTATTGAAGCTTCATAGTTTACAAAGCTCGTACATTGCCAAGGTTTGCTTAGGAATTTGAAGGTACAGAATGAACCTTAAAGGTTTTATCGGCAATCAGTTTACCATTGAGTTCTAGTGTCATGCGCCAGTTTCCCACTTTGTTACTCACAGGTGCCCAAATACAATCGCCTAAATAAAACTTCCAATCATTTTCTTTTATATACACTTCGCCATCGTAAGGCGCTTCAATATTACCTTTTGCATCAGGGATATTTGGATGATAGATACAATATTTAAGCACTTGGTTTTTCGCTTTTTTAATGCGAGTGACAAAGCCGAACTCCATGTCTATTACGGCTGGTACATGGACTGTTGCTTCTAAAAAGCGGGGGAGCTCATCACTTTCAGAGTCCCACTTACTGAAGATGCCTGATTGGATAATCTTGATATCTGCTTTTAATTTACTCATAAACGTCTAAATTCAATTGACTTGGGTAGCGATTATTTCGCCTTAATGTGCTTAATCGCTGCTTGCATTGCAAACTCATAACCCTGAATGCCTAACCCGCAAATAACCCCTTGTGCTTTATCTGAAAAATAAGAATGACTTCTAAAGGCCTCTCTGGCGTGCACATTTGAAATGTGAACCTCAATAAAGGGAATGTTAACGCCTAAGATCGCATCTCTTAGTGCGACACTTGTATGAGTGAACGCCGCAGGGTTAATAATAATGAATTGAGCGTCAGTTGCATGAATCGCATCGATAAGCTGATACTCGGCATTAGATTGAATATGATCAAACGCTAAGCCAGACTGCTGAGCTAATTGGCGAGCATTTTCAACCACGGTGTCTAAGTTATCGTCACCGTATAATCCAGGCTCTCGGCGGCCCAATAAGTTAAGGTTCGGGCCGTTAACCAATAAAACTTTTGCTTGCGTTGACATGTTCATTCCTTGCTAAAAGTGTTGCAGCTCGCTGCGTTAAGTCAATTGCGATGTTACTGATCAAATGATTGGACTTAAGTGAGTGTAATTTATCATGATAATGATAGCCAAATCGGGAATTATTTTCATGATAACCCGCGGTAATGGCTAATAATCAGATTTGCTTCTTCGTAGCGCTTTAGTCGCTCCGCGCTGTTTTTTTGCGTCAACACGGCGACGCTGACTAGCCTTAGTTGCCTTAGTGGCAATTCGGGCTTTTTGAACAATCCCGACGCTTTTCACTAATTCAATAAACTGCTCTAGTGCCAGTTGTCGATTAAAATCTTGGCTACGACTTTGCTGACACTTAATAATAATTTTGCCACTTTTAGTAATGCGGTGATCGGCTTTGGCTAGTAACTTTTGCTGATAAAACTCAGGGAGTGAAGACTGCCTAATATCAAAAATGATCTGCGCCGCAGTTGACACTTTATTGATATGCTGGCCACCTGCACCACTTGAACGGATAAATTGCCATTCAATTTCATTATCTTCAATGCTGACACGGTTGGTAATATTGATCATTGTGCTAAAACGCTTCACTTTTTTAAATCATAACTGTGGTTAGCTTAACAAACTTTTGTTTAGTACAGCGGATAAGATTTGCTACTATCAACAATAATATAGGCTGAAACAGATGTTGATACATCGTTATGCAGCCGCATAGACAGTTTGGAGTTGCGTTATGTTGTGCCAAATCCCTGATATTTCCCCAGGTGTCATTAGCTTGTTTGTTAGTGGACGTTTATCGACCCATGATTACCAAACGCACTTGCAACCATTGATTACTCAGTATCGTGACAATAGTGGCCAAGTAAAATTATACATCGAAGCTGATGTGTTGCTAGAAGGGTGGGATGTCAGCTCATTAATGGGCGGAGATAAAGTTCAATTACCGCCATTTGATGCTTTGGTGTTTGTAGGAGGCCCTGACTGGGTAGGTAACTCGGTTAATTTACTTGCGCCATTCATGCAAGGTGAAGTAGCGTGGTTTCCGTTAGAGCAAAAACAACAAGCCATAGCATGGCTTAAGCAGTGATGTCAGTGTCGTGTTGCGCCATAAAACCAATTTAGATATATTTTTGTTATAAATTCAAGGAAGTAAAATTAAATGTTCAATAATAAAACCAACCGTTTAGCGGCTAAATTAACGATTATTTTTGCTGCAGCTGCATTGGTCCTAGGGTTGAGTGCTTGCTCGCCTGAAGTAGGAAGTGAAGCTTGGTGTAAACAAATGAAAGATAAGCCTAGTGGTGATTGGACTGCTAATGAAGCGGCTGATTATGCCAAGCATTGTGTATTCTAAATGATCATAAACCGTGATCGCGTTATTTATTATGACATTCAAGGCTAGCGGGTTTAGCACTTTTAGGTAAACTCATTGTCTTATGACTAGCCAGTACTTTCATTAAGCTATTTAACTTGCTTGTTAAGTGCTTGGCTAGGAGTTATTTATCAGAGGTCATTTGTGTCATTGTCAGCCAGTAAAACATGTGCAAAATTAATGGTCGCCGTTATGTTGCTGCAATTTATCAGCACTAACTTAGGCGAGCATCAGTTGCATCTTGGTGATGGCGAAAACGAGCAAGTGAACCATTCCCACATCGTATTTTCAGCACCAGCTGATGTTTGCGATAAAGCTGATGATTTTACTCACTTATTTAATGCAACCTCGACAGCATCTGAAATCCATAACCATACGTTTAAGGCTGACAACCAAGATTATGAACTGTGTTTAGATTGCCAGTGTCACGGTGGTCATAGCGCAACAATTGATTTTGTCGCTCAGCTTATGCCTGTGGCAATAATTTCTGAAGCGCCAAAAACTGTTATTCAAACTTACATTCCCCCAGAAGCACGCTTAAGTTACCGCCCTCCTATTTTATTAATCAGTTAATGACTTAACTGATTAATCTTGCATAGTCATCGTTTTAACCGACTGGTTCTGTCTAATCCTATTGGGTTTGAGGCAGCCTGTATTGAGGCTTGTTATAAGTCGCCAAAAGGTTAACTCGCTTAGAATTTAACTATTTTTACATCCAGATAATTTCAGGGTGATAACGGCTTTGCACGATTAATCATCAATTAATTTTAGATTTTGACTTAGGTCGAAACGAGAATAAATGATGAATAAATCTATTATTTCTTCGGCGCTTATTGTGCATTTAAGCATGATGGGGGCGAGTATTGCGTCTATACAAACTGTGCATGCCGAAGGGGCGTTAGCGAGCACCTTTAATCGGCCAATGCATAACACT
Organism: Shewanella sp. ENK2; assembly: GCF_043568515.1. Classification (NCBI taxonomy): domain Bacteria; kingdom Pseudomonadati; phylum Pseudomonadota; class Gammaproteobacteria; order Alteromonadales; family Shewanellaceae; genus Shewanella; species Shewanella sp. ENK2. Next base: position 2,588,725 of record NZ_CP171406.1, read on the forward strand.
GCTCACTCAGCACTTGAGCGCACTAATGTTACTACAAGTACTCAATCGTGGTTTGACACCTTGATGCTCAGCTTTGAACAGTTGCCACAAATACAGGCCCAAATGTCGTTAAAACGCCAAGCTTTATTGAAGTTATCAGCCGCAGATAATGCGATTTATAACCCAGAGCTTGGCGTCGATTATCAACATGCACCGGAGGACGACACCTTCACTATCGTCTTAAGTCAAACCATTGATTGGAGTGATAAGCGCGGCGCAGCAATTCGACTAGCGCAATTGGAGTCAGAAATCACCTTGTCGGAAGTGGCAGTTGAGCGCAGTCAGATACTGTCAAAACAATTGTTGGCCATAGTGGCGCTGCAACAAAATCAAACCTTGTTCGCTTTTAATCAACAGCAGTTTGATTTAGCAAGGGCGCAACTTGCATTGGCTGAGCAGCGTGTCGAAGTAGGCGATATTGCTATGGTTGAACTGCAACTCATGCGTCTTGATGTCGCCAACAATGCAGCGGCTTTGGCTTTAGCAGAGCAAGCATTACTTGTTGCAGAAACAGAAGTTTACACCTTATTAGGCCATGAGAGTGTACCTAATATAACGCTAAACAGTTTAATAGAGCTGACATTAAGCCAACGAGTCACTCCAGAGTTACCCGCATTAAAAACGGCCTATCAACAAGTCATGCTAGCCAAATTGCAGGTGAATCAGTTGAAGGCTGACTTATCTGCAGATCCCAGTATTAGCCTCAGCGCAGAGCGTGAAGGTAGTGATAATAAATGGGGGCTAGGTGTGTCGATTCCATTAACCGTCCGAAACAACTACCACAACTCCTTTGCTGCAGCGAACGAAAGCATTGCCATTGCTGAACAATCTTATCTAGCGACAGAAAAGGCACTGCATCAACAGTGGCAGCTATTTACTCGTGCAATCCCAAGATTATTAACGCGTTATCAAGACTGGCAGCAATTAGTCGAGCAATCAGGTCAAGAGGCGACAGCTTTGATTTCAGGCCAATGGCAAACAGGTGATATTAGCACCAGTGATTATCTGCAAAGTCAGCGGCAAATGAGCACTAGCTTTGTTGCTGGTGTCAACTTAGAGGCCAATTTGTATCAACACTGGCTAACGTGGATGGGTGACAGCGGGCAGCTTGAACAAGTGCTACAGCAGCATTTTATGACCAGTAAGTCAGCAACTACCGATGCTTTAGCTGATTAACTAACAACAATATTGAGTGGTTATTTGTTGAGTTTATAAAGCGAATAACGACTTAAAAGGAACATTATGAATATTCAACATCTTAATAAAAAACTGAACAAACGCTCGCTAACTGTTATCGCGATACTGGTGTCAATTTGCTATATCCCCCAAGTATTAGCAGGGCCTGGGCATAACCATGCCGAGAAACCACAACAAAACGAGCGCATTACTCAGCAGAATGAAATCACTGATGAGCATAGTAATGCGTTAGTGCTTACTGACCGTCAGCAGCAAATGGCTGGTATCGAAGTGATGAGCTTATCAAGTAGCACATTTAACTTAGATGATGTGGCTACAGCAACCCTCATTGTCGATCGAGATCATACCGTCACCCTAGCGCCCCAGTTGGATGTCAGAGTGCTAAAACGTCATGTGGTGCCAGGCCAGTTAGTCAAAAAAATCAAGTTTTACTGACCTTGGGCGGCGCGGCAGTGGCTCAAGCGCAAGCGGATTATATTACCGCAGCAGCTGAGTGGAATAGAGTGAAACAGATGAGTAAAAACACCGTCAGTGAAAGTCGACGATTAGTGGCAAAAGTACAAGCTGAGCTGACTCGTGCCAACCTCGAAGCGCTCAGTATGACGGCATTGCAAATCAATCAATTGATTACCAAGCCAGAGTCCATTGGTCGTTATCAATTATTGGCACCGATCAATGGCCGGGTGCAGCAAGATGTGGCCATGATAGGTCAGGTTTCTGCTGGTGGAAGCCCGTTAATGCAGCTAACGGACGAGTCACACTTATGGGTCGAAGCTCAGCTTTCTGCTCATCAGGCTGCGGGGATACATAATGGCGATAAAGCATTAGTCAGAGTCAATGAGATATCCATTGAGGGGACGATTATTGGCCGTTCCCATGAATTGGACTTGGTGACGCGCACAGAGCAAGTATTAGTGAGCATCGATAATAGTGAATACGGTTTACATGCAGGACAATTTGCGGAGTTGTATCTACCAAATAGTCTCGATGGGGGTGTCGTGTTGCCTGATTCAGCGTTAACCCGCAGTAACGATGGTCATTGGCAAGTGTTTATTCAAGATGATGATGGGTTTGAGGCAGTTGAAGTTGAAGTGATTGAAAGTCAGCGTGGAATGAATATGGTCAAGGGCATTGAGCCTCGCGTTCATGTGGTGATCAGTGGTGCGTTTTTGTTGGCGTCTGAACTTGCAAAAGCAGGTTTTGATATTCACAACCACTAGGAGCTGAGCATGTTATATAAATTAATCGAAACAGCGGTTAAACACCGATTTGTAGTGGGTTTGGGTTTGCTCGCTATTGTTATAGCTAGTGTATTCATGTTGCCAAAGCTGAATTTAGATGCGTTTCCTGACGTGACAAATGTGCAAGTTACTGTGAATACGGAGGCGGAAGGCTTAGCAGCAGAAGAGGTAGAAAAGCTCATTAGTTACCCTGTTGAATCTGCCATGTATGCCTTGCCTGACGTCACGGAGGTTCGCTCGTTGTCACGTACTGGCTTGTCGATTGTGACAGTGGTTTTTGCTGAAGGTACAGATATTTATTTTGCTCGCCAGCAAGTGTTTGAGCAGCTGCAAGCCGCTAAAGAGATGATCCCAGATGGTGTCGGCGTGCCTGAGATTGGGCCGAATACCTCAGGGCTAGGGCAGATTTATCAATATATCTTGCGGGCAACACCTGAATCAGGTGTTGATGCCGCTGAGCTTCGTAGCCTAAATGACTATCTCGTTAAATTGATTTTGATGCCAGTAGGCGGCGTCACCGAAGTATTGTCATTTGGCGGTGATGTACGTCAATACCAAGTGAACATCGACCCCAACAAGCTACTCAGTTACCGCCTAACAATGGCACAAGTGACAGAGGCTCTGGAGAGTAATAATCGTAATGCTGGTGGCTGGTTTATGCCCCAAGGACAGGAGCAGCTTGTTGTTCGTGGTTATGGGTTACTGCCTTCAGGTGATGCCGGATTACGGGCAATAGCACAAATTCCATTAACAGAGGTGGCAGGCACCCCAGTTAGAGTTGCTGATATTGCGCAAGTTGAATATGGCCGTGAAATTCGTGTGGGCGCAGTAACCTTTACCCGTAAAGAGCTAAACCCTGTGAATGGCAAAATCGAAGTTAATGCCATGGGCGAAGTGGTTGCAGGGGTCATTTTAAAACGAATGGGAGCAAATACTAAGGCCACGATTGATGACATTAACGAGCGGGTGAGTTTGATTGAACAGTCACTGCCCACCGGCGTCTCATTTGAGGTGTTTTACGATCAATCAGACTTGGTTAAGCAAGCTGTCACAACGGTTGTCGATGCCTTACTGATGGCATTTGTGTTCATCGTCATTATTCTCGCTTTATTCTTGGTGAATTTGCGGGCGACATTACTGGTGTTGTTATCAATCCCTATTTCAATAGGGTTGGCATTGATGGTGATGTCCTATTACGGTATGTCAGCAAACCTAATGTCACTGGGAGGCTTGGCGGTGGCTATAGGGATGTTAGTTGATGGCTCAGTGGTGATGGTTGAAAACATTTTCAAGCGTTTAACTGAGCATTTTCCTAATAAGCAGACTCAAGATCAACACGCAAAGCATCATGAAAATGGAAACCAAGCTGCTGCTACCCAACAAACAGCGTCGACGGTTACCCAAGTCATTATCGCGGCTAAAGAAGTATGTAGCCCCATCTTCTTTGCGACCGCAATCATCATTGTGGTATTTGCGCCTTTATTTGCTTTAGAAGGCGTTGAGGGAAAAATGTTTCAGCCGATGGCGGTGAGTATTATTCTGGCGATGATGTCAGCTTTATTCGTCGCGCTGATTGCTGTGCCTGCTATGGCTGTGTTTTTATTTAATCGAGGCGTTAGCCTCAAGCACAGCCCAATACTTGCGCCTATTGAGCGGGTCTATCGTCAGCTGCTTGCAAGCACCATAAAGCAACCCGCAATCGTGATGGTGAGTGCTGTGACGTTATTCATAGTCAGTATGATGCTAGTGCCCAAGCTAGGCACAGAGTTTGTGCCAGAACTTGAAGAAGGCACGATTAACTTACGAGTGACTTTAGCGCCAACCGCAAGCTTACAAACTTCATTAGATATCGCCCCAAAAATCGAAGCAATACTGATGGATTTTCCAGAGGTGGAATATGCATTAAGCCGCATTGGCGCACCAGAACTTGGTGGCGATCCTGAGCCTGTGAGTAATATTGAAATCTACATTGGTTTAAAACCAGTTGATGAATGGCAAAGCGCTGATAATCGGTATGAATTACAACATTTAATGGAAGATGAGTTGAACATACTTCCTGGCTTGTTATTCACTTTCTCACAGCCAATTGCCACCCGCGTTGATGAACTTCTTTCAGGGGTAAAAGCCCAGTTAGCAATTAAAATATTCGGCCCTGATCTCACGGTACTATCAACCAAAGGCGAGCAACTAACTCAATTGGTTAGCGGTATTGAAGGCGCAGTGGATGTATCGCTTGAGCAAGTGACTGGTGAAGCTCAGTTGGTTATTAGGCCGATGCGCGATCAACTGGCTCGCTATGGGATCAGTGTCGATCAAGTGATGAGCTTAGTGAGCCAAGGTATTGGCGGAGCCAGTGCTGGTCAAGTGATTGATGGCAATGCCAGATACGATATAAATGTGCGACTTGCGCAGCAATTCCGCAACTCACCAGACGTATTACAAGACCTTATTTTACGTGGGGTTAGTGGTGCGCAAGTAAGGTTGGGAGAAGTGGCACAAGTGGCCATTGAAATGGCGCCTCCGAACATTCGCCGCGATGATGTGCAGCGTCGAGTGGTGGTGCAAGCTAATGTATCGGGCCGCGATATGGGCTCAGTGGTTGCTGATATTTATGCCATTGTTCCACAAGCTGAATTGCCAGCAGGTTATACCGTAGTGGTCGGCGGGCAATACGAAAACCAGCAACGAGCGCAGCACAAGCTGATGCTAGTGGTGCCGGTTTCAATTGGATTAATCGCCTTGTTATTGTTTTTCTCATTCGGCTCACTAAAACAAGTGGGACTCATTATGGCGAATGTGCCGTTAGCGTTAATCGGCGGAGTAGTCGCGCTTTACGTTACAGGGACATACTTGTCAGTGCCAAGCGCTATTGGCTTTATCACTTTATTTGGCGTGGCGGTGCTTAACGGTGTGGTGCTGGTAGATGCCATTAATCAGCGGCGAGAAGAACACAATCAATCTGAATCACTGCAAACCAGCGTGTTTGAAGGCACTATCGGCCGATTGCGCCCTGTGTTGATGACGGCATTAACTTCAGCATTAGGAGTCATCCCAATACTACTGTCATCGGGTGTCGGCAGTGAAATCCAGCAACCATTAGCGATAGTGATTATTGGCGGTTTATTTAGCTCGACTGCATTAACGCTGTTGGTATTACCGACTATGTATTTGTGGTTGTATAAGGCAAAACACAAAAAGTAGTTTCTTGATTCTAGACTTCAAAAAGTAACCCAACTTTTTAGTTGGGTTACAGTTCATATCTTCTAGTGCCGTCACACTCTGATTTCTACGACTATCCGATATCTTGACTTTAACTAGCCCTTTAGAGACTATCGAGTCGAAAAAATGTATAAATATTTAAAGGCTTTGTTAAGTAAAGTCTAATAAAATTAATAAAAATGAAGGAGAAGGCTATGTTTTATCGTGCGTTGATACTGTCTTTGTTACTAGTATTGCCAACTGCGGTTAAAGCCGAGAACTATTCAATTGGTACTGGTGGTCAAAGCGGTATTTATTATCCATTTGGCGGAGCGTTAGCCAAAGTGTGGTCAGATGAAGTCCCACAAGTAAACGTTAAGGCTGAAGTGACAGCTGCATCAGTTGAGAACACAATTAAAGTGGTACGTGGCGATATGATTGCCGGTATCGCGATGGGCAATGTTGTCCTTGATGCTTATAAAGGCGAAGGTAAGTTCAGAAGTGCAATGCCAGTGAATACACTGTTTGCCTTATATCCAAACCTTGTGCATGCCATTAGTCTTGAAAAGTCAGGCATCACTTCGCTTGCAGATCTTAAAGGTAAGCGTATTTCTTTAGGCGCTCCTGCCAGTGGCACAGCGGTAACGTCTGCTGCATTACTTGAGTCTATTGGCATAGATGTGAAAAAAGACATCACTGCTGTGTACCTAAATTATTCAGAAACAACCAATGCATTAGCTAATGGTCAAATTGATGCTGGCTTTATTGTGGGTGGTCAAGGTGTAGGTGCGGTGACTCAAGTGGCATTAACCCATAAGGTTAATATTATTCCTGTTTCTGCTGAAGAAAGTGCAGCGTTTATTAAGCAAAACCCTGCTTATAGCAATTACACCATTCCTGCCGATGTATACAACAATGTGGGCGCTGTGCCGACATTAAGTGTGTGGAATGTGATTGTGGTTAGCGCCAAAATGAGTGACGAGATGGCGTTTAATTTAACTAAAGCAGCTTTTGAGAATATGTCAGAAGTACAAAAAGTGGTTAAAGTTGCTGAAGCGACTACCCCTGAAAATGCTGACCGCTTACAAGGTGTGCCATTACACCCTGGTGCGCAAAAGTATTTAGATAGTATTAAGTAGAACGCTGGATTTTCTACACGACAAAACACCTGTAGGTGAATGCAAGAACACAAAGGCAACGTAAGGTTGCCTTTGTATATTTAGGTCACTGATTGTGCTTAGGTGCAATCTTTGGCATAGAGGAAAAAATATGACCCAAGAACAAGGCAAAAAAGCCGAGCAATATGTGAGTGGGGATAATGCGCATCAAACAGGCCATAACCCTGATGTTGCCAACACACTTCCTTATGAAAAAACCATTAAAGTTATAGGCTACACAACACTTATTGTCGCAGTGTTATTGTCTTCATTTCAAATTTGGCAAGGTATTACCTCCACCATATCGGCCACTTATTTTCGACCAGTGCATTTGTGCTGGGTATTAATTCTGATTTTTTTACATTATCCGCTGATTAAAAATCGCCGTAAAAAAGGCTATTTAGCGGGGCGTGTGTTCGATCTTGCATTGTGTGGTATCACCCTCTTTGCTGGCTATAGAATGTCCATTTTTGACTACAATGATATCGACCATATGCTTTATGGTTTAGGTACTGTGGATTTAGTAGCAGGTAGTGCATTGCTGGTTTTATTGTTGGAAGGCTGTCGGCGTACAGTGGGGTGGGTGATGGTGCTGATTGCAGGAATGTTTTTAGCCTATAGCGCATTTGGCGACTTACTCCCTGGCGCAATGGCCACCAAAGCTTATTCACTGCAAGAGTTGATTCAGTTCCAAATATATTCAGCCAATGGTGTATTTGGCTCTGCCTTGGGTATTGCGGCCACAACTGTGTTTATTTTTGTATTGTTTGGTGCTTTTTTAGAAGTCACTGGGGCAGGTAAATTCTTTATCGACTTAGCTTTTTCAATTGCGGGTAAGTATCGTGGCGGCCCAGCCAAAGCTGCAGTATTGGCATCTGCTGGACTTGGGTCTATTTCAGGCTCGGCGATAGCAAACACGGTGACCACGGGCGCTGTGACCATCCCGATGATGAAAAAGCTGGGTTATACCCCAGAACAATCTGCAGGGATTGAAGCCTCTGCTTCAACCGGTGGGCAAATTATGCCACCGATTATGGGCGCAGGTGCGTTCGTAATGGCGCAGTTTACTGGGGTGCCGTATAGCGAGATCATGCTGGCCTCGATTGCGCCCGCTATTTTGTATTTCTTCTGTACTTTACTTTACGTCCACTTAATGGCTTGTAAGCTAAACCTTAAAGCGGCGAGCCGCACTGAGGCGGTGATAAAAGTGATGAAGGATGGCGCGCATCATCTTATTCCGTTAGTGATTATTACCGTACTATTGATGATGGCTTATTCGCCCTTACTGGTAGGTGTAGCGGGCTGTGCGGCGATTTTAGTCACTGCTGCGCTGCGTAAACACAGTCGAATCGGGCTTAAAAAGTTCATCGAAGGCATGAAAAACGGCGCGCTATTAGCCTTACCTATTTCGGTTGCTTGTGGCGCCGCTGGGATTATTGTAGGTGTCGTTGGTCAAACCGGAATTGGACTGCAGTTTACTCAGTTCGTGATGGATTTCTCTGGCGGCTATATGTTGGTCGCGCTGGGACTTATCAGTATTGTGGCACTGGTTTTAGGGATGGGCTTACCAGTTACCGCAGCTTATATTGTGCTTGCGGTTATGGCTGTGCCAATGCTGGGTGACTTTGGTTTACCATTATTAACGGCGCACTTAATTGTGTTCTGGTTATCGCAAACCTCCAATGTAACCCCACCGATTGCGCTGGCGGCATTTGCAGGTGCAGGGGTTGCCAATGCGAATCCAATGAAGTCTTCTGTTGAAGCGTTTAAGTTAGCTGGTGGCTTGTTCATCATTCCAATTATGATGGCTTACACTGACTTACTTAACCCAGAAGCTAGCATGCTGGCCTTTACATTCGCTATTGTTCAAACTGCGAGCATCATAGTCGCGATAGCAATTTCGATTGAAGGGTATTTATTACGTTCGCTTTCAACGGTAGAAAGGGTAGTAGCAATTTCGACTGTGCCATGGGTGTTATTTAATCCATTTGGAACTGGCTTTATAGGCGTGGCGGTTGTGCTAGGTTTATTGGCAGTACAATGGAAGACACAAGATAAAGCAGTAGTGTAACTTTAAATAAAATCGGGTTTACAATTTTTGTTAGCCCTAAGCGCTTAGCTATCGATATGTTAAAGCCCAATCTCATGATTGGGCTTTTTTGTACTTATTTTATTGCTTGTTAAAACATCAAATTAATACTTGCTAATTTAAGATTACAGTTGTAATTTAAATAAAGGGATTACAATTGTAATCTAATCGGTGATATCACTCGATGAATTTACTTAGCATTAAAAACTAACGAAGTGGCGCATATGAAAGAGATCAGTAATAGCGAATTATTAGTATTGAAACAGCTCTGGTTCAAGGCGCCTTTAACGTCGAGTGAAGTCGTTGACGCATTAGCTAAAGCTCATGATATGCATGAGAAAACCGTTAAAACTTTATTGAATCGTTTAGTGAAAAAGCAAGCAATTAGTTTTGAAAAACAAGGCCGTGTTTATCATTATTCGCCGTTAATAGCTGAGCAAGAATATACAGCGAAAGAATCTGAAAGCTTTGTTGAACGGATGTTTTCGGGCAAGTTAACTCCCTTAGTTGCAGGTTTTGCCAAGAATAATAAGTTATCAGCAGAGGATGTGGCGGAGCTTAAAACTTTGTTGGATGACTGGCAGCAGGAGCAAAAGTAATGATGAACTGGTTTATGGAACAAACCACTATCACCACAATATTATGCATGGTGTTATTGTTATCACATCGACAATTATTAGCAGCTATAGGTGCGCATTATACTTATCTTATGTGGGGGCTTATACCGTTAAATTTACTGGTTTCTTTACTGATATGGTTATTTCCAGACAACTTAATATGGTTTTCAGAGCCCGCTATTTCCTTGATTGAACATTATCAGGTCATCGCCAGTGATACCTTAAAATTGTCCACTGATTTAGTCAGTTTCCTCTTTCTTGAATACATATATTTCGCGGTCATTTTTTTGTTTATAACTGTTTTGACTTACCAGCAGCGTCAACTGGTTGAGTTAAGTTTAGCGGCTACAGAGCTGGATTATTATGATAGTAAACTTAAGGTACTAGCGCATAGTGATGCCACTTCTCCTATGTTAGTTGGTCTGATAAAGCCATGTATTCTAGTGCCTAAAAACTTCAGTAAATTAGAAGTAAAACAGCAGCAAGCCATTATCGAACATGAGTCATATCATTATCAGCGTGGCGACTTATGGTGCAACCTCATTGGTATCAGTATTTGCGCGCTGTTTTGGTTTAACCCTCTGGTATGGATGGCATACAGGCGCTTTAGATTAGATCAGGAGCTTAGCTGTGATGCTAAGGTCACTGAGTCGATGTCCACTGAGAATAAAATTGCTTATAGCCATGCGTTATTAGCATACTCGCAGCATGCTCCTTCAAGCATGCTACACACACACTACGGAGATAAAAACATCTTAAAAGAGAGGATTTTACAGATGAAAAAACAACATGGAAAAAACACCTTAGTCATGATGGGATTGACTCTAGCATTGGGTTTGGGGGCTATATCGGTTAACCAGCAGGTTCATGCAGGTTCGCAGAAAAAAGCACAGCAAAAAGTCGCTCATGTTATGCCTATTAAACGAATTGACCCCATATACCCAGTTGCGGCAGCTAAAGAGGGCCAAAATGGTTATGTGCAACTCGAGTTTGATATTAATCCTAAGGGTAAAGTCTCAAATGTTGTCGTTATCAAAGCATCCCCTCGAGGAGTATTTGATAAGGCTGCAATAGATGCACTTAATCAGTGGGTTTATCAATCATCATCTCAGGGAGTAAAAGCTTCACAGGTTCAATTAGACTTTGTTATTGATGAACCCGCAAAAAATTAAGGTAAAATAAACAGACGTTTATTATTCGTTACTGCGATATTTTTCAGTCACAGGTTTAGCTTGATCACCTAAACCTATTTATGAGTAATAAGGCCAAATCGGTGGTTAACAACCACTAATATCAACCGTTAACGTATAGGTGGTGTCTGAGCCGTTTGTGCCAGTTGGTTCAATATAACGTACATGGCAGTTAATTGTCTCATCATCTAAATCATAGCCGTAGCGCACATTTGACGAGCCTACTTCTACGTTTGGTGTACAACTTCCACTACCAAAACAAAAGTCTATTTCAGAGCCGATTTCGAGCATTTGCGGTAACCCGCCGCCATCATTTTCGCCAAAGGCTTCTGGGTAGCCCAGTTTCATCTCTATTACTTCGCCGTTGTAATCAATCAAACTGCGGTCATCTTTTTCGACGCCATCAATAGCAGCGCGTGAATAGGCTAAATCAAGTGAAGATTGAATCGCGGCTTTTACCCCTTGTACGGTCGCGATTTTTGCATCACTTTGAAGGTTAATAAATTTAGGTGCAGCAATAACAGCGAGGATCCCTAAAATAATGATAACAATCACTAATTCAATTAACGTAAAGCCTTTAGTGCTTGTGAGTTTAATTGAGCCTGAGGTTGAGTTAATCGCCATCTTTTGTCCTTTAAAGTGAATTAACAGCTTGTTTATTAGGGTTTACTTATGTCTTGTATGTTAAAACACATTGACTAAGATGCATAAGAAAAACTTCAATTAACCTATTTAGGGTAGTAAATCCTCCCCTATTTTGATTGCTAATCTGTGACTTTTTATTGTCATATTGCTTCAATATTTCGTGTAAATAGAGTTAAAAAAGCGTGCTGTTTTTTGGTTTTTTGGTCCAATTATAGTTTGCTCACCCCTCCTAAATAATTACTTTTGGCGATCTTGGTGAAATATTTGTTAAATACGTGACCAATTAATATCAAATGTTTCTCTGTGTAAGTTATTGTTTTTTAATGATTTTAATATTCCCTTCATTATTCTGAAATCTTGTTGTCACTTAGGCGAAGTCTTTTTGTCATTTTTGCAGGTTAATTTGTCGACCAGCCAAATTACTTAACACGCTTAATTCCGTCCTCGGAGATGACAATGGAACTGAAAAACATTTTTAAACTTAACGCTGTATCTGCTGCACTTTCTGCAACCTTATTACTTGCAGGTTGTGGTGGTGATATCAATATCGATACAGGTTCAGACACTGAAACGCCAACAACTCCAGATACGCCAACGACTCCTGACGTATCAGATCAAGAAGCGGCTTACGGTGGATTTGCTGAGAAGAGTGCAACAATTGCTGCAATCGACGGTAAAGAAGTTTGGGTATTATCTGGCACACTTGCTCCTTCAACAGGGGCGTCAACGGTTAACGTTGGTGGGCAAGACGGTGACAAGATTATCCTAGGCAATGATGTTGTTTGGATGCTTGATGGCGCAGTTATCGCTGGTGGTGATAAAGCAGATTCAGTTGAGCTATCTGTCATGGCGGGCACTAAAATTGTAGGTGGAAGCGAGTCTTACCTAGTGATTAGCCGTGACTCTAAAATTATGGCAGAAGGTACTGCTGAAGCGCCTATCGTGTTTACATCATTGGAATCTGCACTGGGTCAAGAAGGCCAAGCGGGTCAGTGGGGCGGTTTAGTATTACTTGGTAACGCACCGGTGAACTCTTGTCCTGATTTAACAAGTTGTGATGCCGCTTTTGAAGTTGGCAGCCACAGTTACGGTGGCGATGACACTGAAGATAACTCGGGTGTTATCCAGTATGTTCGTGTTGAGTTTGGTGGCTTTAAAATCAACGACACACAAGAAATGAATGGTATCAGTTTTGCTGCAGTTGGTGCGGGCACCACAGTTGACCATATTCAAATTCATAAAAATAACGATGATGGTGTTGAATTTTGGGGCGGTAACGTTTCGCTTTCACACGTAGTGTTAACTGAAAACTTTGATGATTCGTTAGATTGGACTAACGGTTGGCAAGGTAGTGCACAACACGTTTATATTCGCCAAGAAGATAATGGCTCTAACCGTGGTATTGAAGCTGACAGTAACAGCAGTGCAGAAGCTGAACCACAATCTCGTCCTGCGTTAGCTAACTTTACTATTCAAGTGGCTAACGGTACTAACAGTGGCGGTGACGATGCTGAAGGTATTTTATTCCGTAAAGGTACAGCAGTAGATGCTTACAACATGCTTGTAAAAGGTGATGTTGATTCTGGTGAATGTTTAGAAGTTAACGATGACAACACAGTAACCACTGCTGAAGTGGGTAACTTAAACATGCAACACAGCTTAATTGATTGTGTTGAGCCGTTTAAAGATGCCAAACCTGATGCGGATGAAGGTCGTGAGTTAGCACTTGATGTTGAGCAATGGTTCCTAGAGCAAGATGGTAACTTAGCTGGTGCATCTGATTTATCAGGTTATATGCCTAATTCATCATCAGTCGCACTGACTGGTGGCGCTGCAGATTTAGCTAATATGGATGACCGTTTAGTTGATGCGCAGTACATTGGTGCTTTCGATGGCACAACTGACTGGACTACAGGTTGGACGACAGCTATTCACGAAGATGCTGCGCCTGCACCGACTGAACTGCCAGTATTAACATCTTGTCCTGTTGGCACAACGTCAGAAGAAGTGGTAGCTGGGCTTTATAAAGATGCTAGCGTCACTTTAGTGTGTTCAATTCAAGGCAATATCACTTCAAATACCACGCTACTTGCTGGTCAAAACGTGATGTACAAAGTGGATGGTGGCGCGGTCGTTGTAGGTGGTGATAACACTGATTCTGCAACGTTAGCCATTCAAGCTGGTACGCAAATTTTTGCTACAGATAACAGCTACATTGCGATTAGTCGTGGCTCAAAAATCATGGCGCAAGGCAGTGCAGAACACCCAATCGTGATGACTTCACAGCAAGATGTGATTGCTGGTGCTGAAGGTGAGCGTGGTCAATGGGGTGGTTTAGTGTTACTGGGTAACGGCGAAACCAATACTTGTCCTGATAAAAATGCATGTGACGCTTCATTCGAAGTTGGCGATTTCCCATACGGCGGTAACGACAACACAGATAACAGTGGTCAAATTAGCTATGTGGTTGTTAAGTATGCTGGCTTTAAAGTAAATGATACCCAAGAAATGAACGGCATCTCGTTCGCAGCAGTGGGCAGTGGCACGCAAGTAGACCACATTCAAGTTCATGCGAATGGCGATGATGGTGTCGAGTTCTGGGGTGGTGCGGTCAATCTTAAATATGTTTACCTAACCGACAACTTCGATGACAGCTTAGATTGGACTAATGGCTGGCAGGGTAAAGCACAATACGTGTATATCACTCATGAAGATGGTCAAGCTAACCGTGGTTTTGAAGGCGATAGCCACAAAGGCGCTGACGATACGCCGGTTTCAAATCCTACTATTTCTAACGTAACGATTCTGCCTGGTACCGATATTGAAAATGCCAGTGGTGACAAAGGTGAAGGCATTATCCTTCGTGTTGCAACGGCAGCTTCAATTCACAACTTATTGATTCAAGGTCGTAAAGGGTCAACTTCTGATACTGAGTCGGGTGAGTGTCTAGAGCTAGACGGGACTTATGCAGGTCTTGTGGACAATGTTAACGATGGGTCATTAATGATTTCTCACTCAGTTATCGATTGTAACGAGCCATTCAAGTACAGCTCTGATAATGCAGCCACAACGGATGCTGTTGATACAGAAGCATGGTTCCTTGCTCAAACGGGTAACTCAGCACAAGCAGTAACATTAACAGATGGCATGCCAGCAGGTACTGACACAGTATTACTGGGTACTGGTTTGGATATGAGTACTGAAGACAGCTTCTTCGAATCAACTGACTACATCGGTGCATTCGACGGTCAAACTGACTGGCGTGAAGGTTGGGCATTTATTAAGTAACTAAAGAGGTTACTTGCTAAGCCCTAAACATCAGGGAGCACCTCCCTGATGTTGCATAAGCGCTCAGTAAGACTCAATTACTGAGCGCTTTTTAAAGTTTGACCAATGAATTAATAAGTTTCTTATCTGCCATTGATACCGTAGACATAAGAGTCAAAGCGATATCGAGATGGCGCTACCTGAACTGTGGACAGGATTGAAAAACGCTATGAAAACCAAGCCGAGTTTTATCGCTAACAAGCTAAGCCTAGCTGTTGTAACTGCTATTTCAGCAGCTTCACTTTTTACAACATTGCCTGCTTACTCGGAAGAAACACCTGAAGTTGATGCAGGTGAAGATTTCCCAATTGAAGTTATTGCTGTTACTGGTCGTTTACGTACCTCTGCGTCAGCTGCTGTTGAAGAACGCCGTGAACAGCCAACGGTTGTGGACATCATGGGATCTGAACAAATTTCCCGTACTGGTGACAGTGACGCCGCAGCGGCGCTTCGTCGTGTAACAGGATTAACCCTAAAAGATGGCAAGTTTATTTATGTACGTGGTTTAGGTGAACGTTATTCAAGTACTTCTTTAAATGGTGCGGTTGTACCATCACCAGACCCTACTCGTAACGTAGTTCCGCTGGATATGTTCCCAGCGTCGATTATTGAATCTCTGTCGGTTCAAAAAGCGAGTACCGCAAGTACGCCAGCTGCTTTTGGTGGTGGACATGTTGATATTCGAACTAAATCTATCCCGGCTGATTTTTTCTTCAAAGCATCAATCGGTGGTCGTTACAACACTAATGATTCAGATGACACATATACCTATAACGGTGGCGGCGATGATTGGTTGGGTCAAGACGACGGCACACGCGCCATGCCAAATAGCATTAATGATGTCACTAATATGTATGGCGGCATTAGTCCAATTGATATCGTGACCGGCTCAAATGGCACCGTTACCTTTCCTGAAGCGCAAGCGATTAACCGTGGTTTAGCCAGTGATATGTACCGTGATATGACGGTATACACAGAAGGTACAGATCCTGGGTTACGCGGAAACATCGCCATTGGTGATCGCTGGGATATCACTGACGATATTATTTTTGGTGCCATGACTGCTGTGTCTTATAAAGAACAAGCAGAAAACTACACCAAAACCGAAGTTGAACTAGCGGGTGATGCTGATAACGTTCAAATCGAAAACGCTAAAGATGTGATGGGAACTGACTCAATTGTGCAGATGTCAGGCATGTTGAATTTAGGTTTAGAAATTGGCTACGACCATAAAATTGAAACCTTCTCAACTTACTTACGTGATACCTCAGATGACGTGTCAGTGGCCATCGAAGAAACCATCGATACCATTTCAGAGCCTAACGCACTGCAGGTTTATGATGTGTCTTATGAAGAGCGTAACCTTATCAGTAATCAAATTAAAGGGACGCACTTCTTTGAGTACCTGTGGGATTTAGAAGCCAATTGGATGTATTCCAATGCCAGCTCAAAGCGTTATGCACCTAACGAGCTGTCTTACACTTACAACGTTGTTTTTGACGACGCTAACAACATGACAAGTCGTAACTTGAATACACAAGATGCGCCAAAGTATGTCTATAGTCGTCTTGATGATAATACTGAAAATTACAAAATCGACTTAGCATTGCCGATTGAATTTGGTGATGCAAATATTCTTAAAATTAGCGGTGGTTACGAATACTTTGAACGTACTCGTGAAAGCTATGCGACCCGTTTAGGTTTCGATGTGGGCTTAAGCCCAACAGATCCTAATGGCGACATTTTATCGAGTGATTTTGACAAGATTTTCTCAGATGAAAACATCGCTAACGATACATTAGATTTAGAATTAAAAGACGCATCGACCGATACCGAAGACTATGTCGCAGCAGAAATGATTGATGCTGGTTTCGTTAACTTTGATTTTGATTTTGATGATGTATGGCGCTTTGTTGCGGGTGTGCGTTATGAAGACTTCCGTCGTGTCACTCTACCTTTAACTCCAGATGGCGAAATCTCTGATGAAAGCGGTCGTTATGACATTGAAGATTATGCGATAGCAGAAGATGGATGGTTCCCGTCGATGTCGTTAACGTGGAAGTCATCAGATCAAAGCCAGTGGCGTCTCGGGGCGAGTAAAACATTGGTTCGTCCTGACTTACGTGAAGTGGCGCCAGTTCGATTCCAAGATCCTGTGACTGGATTCGATTTCTTTGGTAACCCAGAGCTAGAAAGTTCAGATATCTACAACTTAGATTTACGTTGGGAATACTACTCAGATGACGGTGCTAACTTAAGTGTTGGTGGTTTCTATAAAGACGTTGATGCGCCGATTGAAGCGATTCAACGCATTTCAGAAGCGGGTCGTCAGCTTAAGTTTTATAACGCAGAATCGGGTGTCATATACGGTATTGAAACAGAGTTCTTACATGACCTTGGCTTTATTGGTCGTGAAGGTGGATTCTGGGAAGACTTCTTTGTGGCTGGTAACGTGACCTTAAGTGATTCAGAAATTGAAATTCTAGGTAATGGTGAAATTGACCCAACCAACAATAAGCGCCGTATGACAGGCCATTCAGAGTGGGTTGCTAACATGCAGTTAAGCTTTGATTCTCCTGATGAATCTCACAGTGCCACACTGGTTTATAACGTATTTGGAGAGCGTATTGCCTATGGTGGTCGTGGTGGATTAGACGATGTCTACGAGCAACCTTTTCACAGCTTAGATTTTACTTACAGCTTCTTACCAACAGAAAGTTTTGGAGTGAAATTTAAAGTGAAGAATATCCTTGGTGAAACAACAGAGTACGATCAGCAAGATGTGGTGGTATATGCAAAAGAGCCAGGAACAGAATTTACCTTAGAGTTTAATTACGAGTATTAATGGGTAATTAGCAAGGTAAACCAAGTACGGGCTATTGGCATTTTTACTCATCCTTTAAATGCCAATAGCTGTGTACATAGTGTGAGGTGCAATATGACTTCTGGAACAAGTTAAATTGGTTATGCCGAACACGTTTATTTAAGACAAATGTAAGACCAGTGCAATTGTTAACGGTATTACTTCATCCTTTTACTTTTATCAATGCGCGAGGCCACTTTCTTCTGGAACAAGAAAGTGGCCATTTTTATTGTTAGCTTTGGTAAATTAACTGCGCTTTAGTAGCAGTTAAGCTTGGTTGCTGTCAATAAAGTTACTGATAGCCTTTGATATTAAATCTTTTTTCATTTGAGTTTTTGCCACAGGTTGATCAAACCAAAAACTCATTGGCTGATCAAAACCAATACCATGCATGTAGTTGTAAATAGCCTTTCGTAAGCCTTCACCTAGCATTTCATGATCGGTATTGGTTGGGTCTGTAAACTCAACATCATTTTCGGCAAACAAAATTTCAGGCCGTTCGGCCAATGTAATTCCAAATTGGTCTGGGTTCATACCGATAGGGCTGTGGACTGTTGCGACAAAACGATGCCAGTACGCCGATTGAAAACAACCTTGGGCCATCATTTGACGAACCATTTCGAGCGAATCAACGGTTTCTTGTTCGGTTTGTGTAGGAAAGCCATACATGAGATAGGCGTGCACCATAATGCCTGCATCACTAAATGCTTTAGTGACTTGTGCAACTCGTTCAACACTGACACCTTTTTTCATGAGTTTTAGTAGTCTGTCTGATGCTACCTCTAAGCCGCCGCTCACAGCAATACAACCAGAGTCGGCAAGTAATTGGCAGCGAGCTTGGCTAAAGGTTCTTTCAAAACGAATATTACCCCACCAACTGATCACTACATTTCGCTCAATAAGGCGTTTGGCAAATGCAAATAAGGTTTTTGGTGGCAGGGCTTCATCAACAAAGTGAAATCCTGTTTGGCCTGTTTCTTCAATTAACTGTTCGATGCGATCCACTAAAATATCAGCGCCTGCAGTATCGTAGCGATCGATGTAGTCGAGGCTAACATCGCAAAAACTACATTTACGCCAGTAGCAACCGTGGGCAATGGTTAACTTGTTCCAACGTCCATCACTCCAAATTCGGTGCATCGGGTTAAGCATTTCGCACAATGACAAGTATTCATCTAAGGGGAGGCCATCATAAATTGGCGCGCCCACATCGACTTGTGGAATATCGTGCAAGGCAGTATTTTCGTTAAAATGCACATACGGATGACCATGCTCATCTTCTGCTAGAAAATACGTTCGGACTAAATCGTCGACTTCTCGCTGACCTTGAAAATATTCAAGTAAGGTCAGAAAAGGGCGCTCGCCATCATCAAGACAAATAAAATCTACAAATTCAAATACACGAGGATCTTTCAGAGCACGTAGCTCTGTATTAATAAAGCCGCCACCAAGTACGACTGGTAACTCAGGGTTAATGGCTTTACAGGTTTGCGCAATACGCAGTGCGCCAAGCATATTGCCAGGAAACGGTACCGTTAATGCAACCACACTTGGCTGAGTATCTTCAAGATAATGCTCAACCAGTTGTTCTAGAATCTCTGAGCTGAAAGTGGGCTCATCCATTAAGGTGTCGTAGAGGTTATCAAAGCTTGGATTCGCTGCAGCAAGTTGCTCACCATAGCGGCTGACTTCAAAGTAAGGATCAACCCCTTGAGTAATGACATTGGAAAGATCATTTATAAATAACGTGGCTAAATACTTGGCTTTATCTTGTACGCCTAAGTTACCAAAGGCTGCTTGGAGAACATCGCCAGAAACGGCTTCCATCTGCGCAATGGCATCAAAAGCTGGGCCTTCAGGTAAAAATCGTCGTGAGTTGATCCGTAGCGCTAAACTAGGATCTTTGCCTTGTAAAAAACGGATCGCAGCTTCAACACACTGATGATAACGTTCAAATTCTGCTAAAAATGCATGTACTGCAGGTGGGAGTTCATCGTCTTCAAAATGCTCGAAATTTGCTTCTACATGTTGACGAATAATTTCCAGCGCAGGGGCGGTCATCATTTCTAAAAACAGCTCAATGGCAGGATCTCGTTGCACCGCTTCATAGCCCTGAGAGCGAAGGAACCCGGTTAAATAGGCCGTCGCTGGATAAGGCGTATTTAGCTGAGTCATGGGTGGGGTCATTAGAAGTACGGTCATAGCCTGCCTTTGAATAATAAAACTTTGCTGCTTTTCTAGCATAGTCATAACACAAGCCCTTAGTATGCTTTTGAGTTATACATAGCCGCAAAGTCAGGCAGCCGATACAGTTGCCATCAATAATCGATGGATTCTAGCAAATGCGCTAAAGGGGTTCTACTTCAAGATGAAAGTGGGGGCGAGTTAATGGGAGTTTACTGATTTAAAAGTGGATTAGCTGACATAAACCAATTGCTAGTAAGTATATTATTAATAGTGATTACAGATACTTTAATTTTAAAGCTGAATGCTTTTATTTAATAACAAGGGGTAAAGTTAAGTCTTGTTGAATTTATATTTAAGGTGCTTGGTTTTTAGGCAGTTAAATATTATTTGGGTGACAAGTTGTTGAACGAGTTTTATATAAGAGAATGTAACGGCCAAATATAAATAATAGACCAACTTAGGATATATAAGCTGGCCTATTTTATATTGACGATTTAATTATTTTTTAAAGAATGCTTCGTTAGTGCCATATGGGCCTAAGTTAAGATCGCGCTTACGAATTTCATCAACACGATCAAATGCTTCTTCTGCAGCGTGAAGGTTTTTCACATCACGACGCCAGTAATATTTGAAACCATTAAAGTTAGCATTGTTTGGGTACCAGTAGAATACACCAAGCCCTTCATCATCAAGGATTGGAGTGTTATGGATGGCATTACCCGGAATATAGAAGTACTGTCCTTTCTTTAATGGTTGGAACGTATTTTGAGCTAATGTTTTACTGCCGCCGTTGACCACGTAGTAACATTCAGGTTGTCCGTGGAAGTGAGGCTCATGATCAGATTTACCACCATTAGTAATACCAATAACCATTGGCGAGTCTGCTAGATCTTTCCAGATGTAACCTACTGGAGAGTTCGCTACGTCGCAGTTTTTTGCTTCAAGTACGTTGCCTTCATCATCCAATGTTTTACAAAAACGTTGATCTTTAGCGATGCTGTCATTTGCTTGAATAGTATTAAAGTCAATTTTACCCGCTTCCCAATCGGCAATGTATGCTTCAATTTCTGGGTTACTACATTGCACTGGCATCGTGTCTTGTGGTGCATGCACACTGCTGTCAAATGGGACAGGTGTCATTTGTTGGTAAGGGAGCTGTGCATGGTTACATTGAGGACCTTGTGCAACAGCAGCTGTTGATGCTAGCGCAGCAATACCAAAAATCATCTTTAATTTCATTGTTAATCCTATTTAGAACTGTGATATTTGAATGTTAAATTCGTTTTTTATTAATATGTTTTTACTATAAATACAAAAAGGTAAATTAAAGGTGAAATAGATCACGTACCTTTTTCAGTGACAATTTTATTCGTGACAGCTATCGCGATTTTTTATTAATTGAGAATATCTTCAAATAATCTATTTAATTGGGTTTTATGTTTACAAATAATAAAAACACACGTTGATGCTTTTATTATTTTGTTAATTGCAGCAAGACTTAATCATTATTGAAAAGAAAATTGCATGCTGAGTTGCAAGTATTGCGATTGACCGTTATCAACAAGCTCAGTGCTTTCTAACCTAGTTTTGTCATTGATGGCATATTGGCCCACCTCGACACCGACACTGAGTTCGGGTGTTAGGTTAGTGAATAAATTCACGCCCACATGGGTCCGTCGACTGCGTTGTACTTCGGTAGCGGTATGACCGATAAACAGGCTAGTGCGCCAGTTGTGATCCCAAAAGTGACGATAAGCTGCCATGGCTGACAAGGTGGTTTCTAATTCGCCTTCGATTATGTCTTTTGCAGCATCGGTACCCACATAGCGGCCTAAGTTGCCATAGTGCAATTGAATACGTAAATCGTCTTTGCCGAATGTACGCAGTTTGCCTGCAACTGACATTCCAGTGCTGAGTTGCTGGGTCTGATCTGGGTCTAAGTAGCGAATAACACCAGAGGCTGAAACATTACCCCAATCGCCTTTCGTGTTATAACGCACAATAAAATCAGGTACATAATCATTGCGAGTGTCAATCCAGTCTGGCTCATCATTAAGCGATGAACCTGGATTAGTGCCATAGGTATAAGGGTTTTCAAGTGCAAACTGCCAATTATTAAAGGTATAACGTACTAAAGCCTGGCGCACCATGGCTTGACCAACGAGTGGGCCACCAAGATCTGCGGTTTCTGCAAAAGCTGACGTATTGACTAATGTCGACCAAGTTTGTCCTGCAACGACATCTTGGTATTCAATAAAAGCATGCCTTAATCTCGGGCTGTATGAGTTAGAGATAATGGCATTACCTTGAGATGAGCCTACAAAGTCAATCTCAATAAAGCCACGAACATCATTAGACGACACGCCAAGGTTTAAGCGACTTTCTTGGGCGCTAAATTGTGTGCGTTGAGTCGGTTCAGATACCGAGCCGCCTCCGGTCCAGCTGTCTTGGAACGCAATATCACCGTTAACATGGCGTGCATTCATTTTAAGAAAACCACCCAGTTCAACTTCCATTGCCTCTGAAAATGGTGCGCAAAAAGCTAAACAGGCACACAAAGGTGTGACAATAATCCGTTTATTCATAGTTAGCGTGTCGGAACGAAATGAGCCCAGTAAAAAGTGATGACAACAAGTGGTCACTTAAAACGGTTGGTTAATAGAAAGAGCACCAGCAAAACGTGGGAGTATGAAAGTGTTTTGCTGATACTCAGTATATTGTCGTTACACTGGCGTTAATGGCCAGAAGTCATGACTTAGAAGTAATAACCAAAGTTAATGTTGATACGTTTGTCCCAGTCATCTCCGATTTCTGGTAAACCAACATGGTCATTATTTGCCGTTGAGAAGGTCATGTTTTTACCTAAGATGAAGTCAACCATAGTGTAGGTGGCTCCAGCTGCGATAGCACAACCTGTCACGTTTTGCATGCTGTTGTCATAGCTGTCGTCAGCAACGTCAGGGGTCATTAAACCGAAGTCGTTGTAACACTTCACGCTACCAAAGTCAGTGGCGAAAGTTTTAGCTATGTTAGCGCTGTATGCTTGGCCTTTTGAGGCAATTTCGTATTGCCAGCTAACCACTGCTATACCGATTTTATTGTCATCAGCCGAATCGGCAGCATCATACTCGTATTGCATGGCTTGTAACTGTAGGTTCCATCCTTTATAGGTGCTGTCTAAATGCAGTGCTACAGCATAACGGTCGCCCATGTTGCCTGTTTCACTGTTATAGATCTGACCATATTGAGCTGAACCGCCAAATGTTGTCGAACCACCTTCGTACTCTGCGGTATAGGTTTGTCTGAAGTTAAAGCCGTTAGTTTCTTCGTTATGGTATTCAGTGCCATTAATTTCGCCACTGAATAACGAAGCTGAATAACGTTTGTTTTCAGTTGCGCTATAAACCGGGTTTTTGTAGAACGCGATATCAGTATTCCAGCCATTATTGTCGTAAGACGCTTTAATACCCACATCATGGTTGTCTTCAAAACCTAGGTAGTATGGTAGGCCAAACCACCAGCTGTTAGAGATAAACTCTGGGTTACCAAAAGGCACTTTGTTGATACCAAACTGCAGTTGCCAATTTGGGTCAATATCATAAAAGCCGTAACCGTATTTGATGTAGTTGCTACCTGATGTAAAACGGTATTCCGCGGCTAAGCCCCAATCCCCTTTTTTACCATCAAACTTAATTGCAGCCATATCAAAATCAAGTTCACCTAACTTGTCTTTATTTGATTCATCGTAGTCTCTGTAAGCGTAATTAACGCGCACAGCACCTCCGATGTTAATACCGTCTTCTTGCTCTTCAGCCATGACATTTACAGAAGACATTGCTACTGCTGTGGCCACCATCGACAACATAAACTTGGCGGTTTTTTTCATTCTCATTTCCCTTTATATACGTAAATTTTTTATATTTTTTATTTACATTTCTTCAAACCAAGTGCGATGACAATCAGCACAAATCGGTGCTTTTTTAGTGTGCTCGCTATGGCAGGCTAAACAGCTTGCCCCTTCGTTGTAATGTAAAGATTTATGCGGATGTGCTTCAGGTACTGCCAAAATTGACTCATCAATTTCAATTGTTTCAACAGTGCCGTGGCATTCCACACAGGCCGCATCTGTGGTATTCGCTTTTGGTGAACCTTGATGACAGGTATTACAGCCATCTTGGTACAACATTTCATGGTTCACTCTGCCTTGGGTTTTCCCTTTGACGGTATAAAGCTCTCCCGCCTGGGCGGTGGCTAAAAACGCTGACGATACAAAAGCGAGTAATAATAATTTTTTCATGTTGATTCAGCCTACAGATCAGATTTAATGGTTTCAGAAACGATGATGCCCATCGCTAAGCACTCAAGACATGACGTTGAGCTCAAGCGGGCTTCACCATGAATACCGCCAGTGGCTTCACCGATGGCATACATTTTTCTGATAGGTTCCATAGTGCGGCCATCTATCACGCGGCCACCTAAATCTGTTTTTAATCCGCCCATGCAGTAATGCACTTTTGGCCAAATTCGCGAGACAACAAATGGACCTGTCAGTACTTCAGCGGTATCCATTTTGCGGTTAAACAATGGATCTTTTCTGTCAGTAACATGCTGGTTGTATTCTTTTATTGTCTTTTTCAATTCCGCTGCAGGAATATTAAATTGCTTAGCAACGTCATCAAGTGTGTCGAGTTTCCACGCCATTTTGTCGCGTAGTGAACGCACTACACGGTCATCTTCGGCGTAGTTTTCGTAGTTAAACAATACAATCGGGTAGGCTGGACTGTTGTCTGCATAACGATTTTTCATAATGGCTTCTGAACACGTTTTACGGTCAGCACGCTCGTCCATAAAGCGTTTACCATTTAGCACACTGATTGCTGCGCCTTGATGCCAACCAATCGACAACAGGGCATTTGACCAGCCGAAACCACCCTCATCAGGAGAACCCCAATGACCTGTTTGAATAAGATTCATATGCACGGGTAGCGCACCATTGGCCATAGCGGTTAATGTGACTTCGCCTGTCGCGCCATGGGCATTAGTACAATCGAGTGTTGGATCAAGTGAAGGATCGACTGCTTCACGCAGTTTCATGTTTTGGGCAAATCCACCGTGCGCGAGAATAACGGCTTTGTTGGCTTTGATATAGATTGTTGTTCCAGTATTGAGATCTGGGAAGCGATAATTTTTTCTTACCTTAACGCCTACAATTTCTTGACCGTCCATAATGAAGTCTTCGATGTAGTGTTGTAAGCGGTATTCAACGCCTTCTTTTTTACCTGCTTCAAACAACTTAGTGGTGATATCACCGCCTGTACCATGTTGGGTTCTAATTGCACGGGCTTTGTTATGTCCGCCCACTTGGATATTAAATCCTTCACGGAATTTGACGCCCGTTTCGATACATAAATCGTAAGAATCAAGAGCACGATCGGCGATCACCTTTAGCATTTCAACATTTTGCATGCCGCGACCTGAGATGATTTGGTCGTTGACTAACTCTTCTGGTGAGTCATCGTTAATGCCTTGTGCTAATTGGATTGGGTTTTTAGGAATTGCTAACCAGCCACCATTAATGGCTGAGTTACCACCAATAACCTGCATTTTTTCGAGTACAAGTACGCTGCCGACTTGTTGTCTTTTTGCATTAATCGCTGCTGATAGACCAGCAAAACCAGAGCCGACGACGAGTACATCTACTGACTCATCCCAGTTAATTTCATTGCATTGGCGTTGCTGTGCACTTGCTGGCATCGCTGCTGTCAGGCCGCCGATTGCTGCGCCTGCACTTAATTTCAAAAAGTTACGTCTGTTGTGCATTTATCTTTCCTCGCATTTAGATGCGATTAAGATAAACAAATTGAACTAGGCCAAATTTGAATGGCATCACGCTTTTTTTGGGGGGCAATATTATTCGTGAACTGGCTCAAGAACATTGTTCATGAGCTGCTGGCTTATCAGCCCTATTTAGCGGGCGAACTTTAGAGGGAGATATCAAAAGTCAGTTAAGTTATGAACTGAATCACAAAGCCTAATAAAACCGGCCCATCAGCGTGAAGTGAATCCCGATTATCTACTGAGTTTATACCTATAAAGTGCAGTAAAGATGATAATTGCGATATTCAAATATTAGGTATTTATTATGAAATGTCCTTCAGAAACCTTGACTCAATTACGATGTGATCAAATTTTAGATGTCGCAGAATTATTGATCGAATCTCAAGGTATAGTGTCATTTAAGTTTTCACAAATTGCTAAGGACGTGGGCTGCTCAACAGGGACACTTTATAAGTTATTTGAGCGCAAAGAAGATGTATTAGTGTGCTTGTTTTTACGCAGTGCAACATCCAATTATATGCCATTATTTGTACAGAAGAACCCAGAACTGACGGCGCAAGAAAGATTGCTCATGCCGATATTATTTACCTTCGAGACCATTAAAAGAAGCCGCAGCTTTTTTACCTTACGCTCTGTGTCGGTCAATGCGATGATTTGGAAACTGGCCAGTGATGAAAAGGTTAAATTGTTTAAACAACGGATTAATTCATTTTGGCAGTGGATGGCTGATGCGGTTCAACTGGCGATTGATAATGGCGAGTTAGTTGCTACTCCTTTGCAAGCCAAAGAGTTGGTTCAAGGCATTGCATTTTATTTGACGGGGTCATTGACACAATTTGAAAGTAAACTGATTTCACCTGAGTTTCTGTCCGATCAATCCACAACCTGTTATCGGCATTTATCGAGATTAATGGCGCAATATCAATGGAAAACGCCACTGAATCATGAGCTATTTACTTGTCTTGAAACTCGCACGGCAGATTTTTTTGAAGCAAATTTTAAAAAGCATCTTAGTTGCAGTTCATGTAAAGCATTATCGATGTCATTGAATGCAAAACAAAGTGGCTGTAACGGCTGTTAATACAACACCTAGCCACTTTGTATTCGAGTACGGGTTATTGTGGGCTGTACTTGTGTTTTACATCTTCAATAAGTTGTTGCCACTGAGGGTATTTGACAAAGCTTTGTTGTAAGTCTCCCCATGGAGACAGGGTGTCGTCTAACATTTGCCCTGATACATCGATACCTTGTGTGGCAAGATACAAGTAATAGAATGCTGATGCGCGGTAATTTGCCGCACAGTGCACTAAAATAGATTTATCGTTATGGCTGTCCATCACCATAAAGAATTGCTCAACATCCTCGATGGTGGGCTGTTGCCAGTCTACTTCAATATTTTCGTACTTCATTCCTAGATCTGTGACCAATTGAGATTCTTGCGCTAAATAATTGGGATTATTCTTAGGGATTAAATTGATGACAACTTCTACTCCCGCTTGTTGCAAGGTTTTAAATTCCTCAGCCTTAGGTAATCCGGCAGTGATAACTTGCGTATTATTAATTTTAATTGCTTTAATATCATCTAGCTGGGTTGGATCTATCTCAGCCGCAACGGGATTAATTAATGCCAGCGAAACCATAGCTATTAGCGTTGTCATTTTTAAGGCATTAACTCCAAATTTTCTGAGTGTAGCTTGCGATATAAACTGATACATAGTGATTCCTATTCCTTTAGGATGTGGTTGATGGTGGTGATTTCTTGTGGGGTAAAATGGAGGTTATTGAGTGCATTTACCGAGTCAACAATTTGCGCTGAACGACTCGCGCCAATAAGACAGCTTGTTACCGCATCATTATGTAAGGTCCAAGCTATGGCCATTTGTGCTAACGATTGCTGACGATTTTCTGCCAATGTATTTAATGCCGATACTTTGGATAATTTAGCCGGTGTAAGGTCTTTATCTGCTAAGTAAACTTGATGCTCAAGTGCTGCTCTTGAGTTCTTAGGGATCCCATTTAAATACTTATTGGTTAATACGCCCTGAGCTAATGGTGAGAATACGATTGAACCCACACCTTCATTTTTAAGTACGTCAGTCAGACCATTTTCAATCCAACGATCAAACAGGTTATATCGAGGCTGGTGGATTAATAATGGCGTGCCAAGTTGCCTTAATATCTCAATTGCTTGTTGAGTTTGTTGGGGTTGGTAGTTAGATATTCCCACATACAAAGCACGCCCTGAACGGACGATATAGTCAAGCGCTTGCATGGTTTCTTCTAAGGGGGTGTCAGGATCCATACAGTGGTGATAAAAGATGTCAAAGTAATCTAATCCTGTGCGTTTAAGGCTTTGATCACAGCTGGAAATTAAATACTTACGAGATCCTCCTACACCATATGGCCCTGGCCACATGTCATATCCTGCTTTACTCGATATTAATAATTCATCACGATAATGCTTAAAATCTTGTTGGTAAATGCTGCCAAAACATGACTCGGCAGCACCATAATGAGGGCCATAGTTATTGGCAAGATCAAAGTGAGTTATACCATGATCAAATGCAGTATTAAGCATATGACGGGCGTTACTTTGTGAGTCATTAGCGCCGAAGTTTTGCCATAACCCTAACGACAATTGTGGCAAGCGGATACCGCTACGACCACAAGCTGAGTATGTCATCTTGCTATAGCGCTCTGGCGCAGCAACGTAGAGTGGGTTAGGTTCGTGAGTAATCATTTCTCTTCCTACAAATGAAATGGAGCAGCAGTATTATTTTTAAGCTAATACATTATTACAGTTAGTCTAAAACGTCACCTTAAACAAAAATGTTTATATTGATAAAAACTAATATTGTCATATTTCATTGATTTTATGGTCACACTTCATCTTTAGCTTAAGCGATTGTTGATTCAGTCATCGACTGAGTTTGTCATTCATATCGATATTAAGTTGTCAGAAGATGGAGCTAAAAATGATTAAGGAAGGGATGCACTTGCATGTGCTAACAAGTTTGTTGATAAGCCTGCTACTTATAACAGGTTGTAATGATGATAATGATACGAATACGTCTGCTACAGACGAACAGCAAGTCATAGCGGAACCCATTGTTGTCAGCGTTGGACCTAGGCCGTCATATCTAGTCGGACAAATGCAAGACAGCGATTTAAAAACACAGCTTGCTCAATGCACGAATAAAACCATGTATCGTCATGATTTTTCTATCGGTCATCGCGGCGCTGCGATGCAATTTCCTGAACATACTAAAGAGTCATATCAAGCGGCGATTGATTCTGGCGCTGGTATCGTAGAATGCGATGTCACTTTTACCCAAGATAAAGAGTTAGTCTGTCGTCATTCGCAATGTGATTTAGCCACTACAACTAATATCTTAGCGATTCCAGAACTGGCAGAAAAATGCTCCGTTCCTTTTAGTCCTGCCGATCTGGTAAATGGTGTGATGGCAACAGCCCAATGTTGTACCAGTGATATTACCTTGGCGGAGTTTAAAACCCTTAAGGGGAAAATGGATGGTGCCAATCCAGCAGCAACAACAGTGGAAGCGTTTATGGATGGCACTGCGAATTGGCGAACAGACTTATACTCGTACCATGGCACATTAATGACTCATGCAGAAAGCATTGAGCTATTTAAAACAGCAGGCGTGCAGATGACGCCTGAACTTAAATCTGCAAGTGTAACCATGCCGTTTGATGGTTTTAGTCAGCAAGATTATGCTCAAAAAATGCTCGATGAGTACGTTGCCGCTGGAGTTAGCCCTGCATTAGTGTATCCGCAATCATTTAACCTTGAAGATGTGAAATATTGGATTGCGAATACGCCAGACTTTGCCGATCAAGCAGTATATCTTGATGATCGCTATGACCTTGCTGATTTTGATCCTCAAAACAGCATGACTTGGTCACCGACTATGGATGAGCTTGCTAATGATGGAGTCAAGATTGTTGCTCCGCCATTATGGGTTTTGGTGACATTAGATGCTGACAATAACATTGTACCATCTGCATATGCATTAGCCGCTAAAGCTGCTGGATTAGATATCATCACTTGGACACTTGAGCGTTCAGGCGTGTTATCTGACGGTGCTGGTGGTTGGTATTATCAGTCAATCACGGATGCGATTGATAATGAAGGCGATGCATTTGAGCTGCTGGACGTGTTAGCCAAAGACGTTGGTGTGATTGGTGTGTTCTCTGATTGGCCTGCGACAGTGACTTACTATGCTAACTGCATGGCGCTGTAAATATGACGCTTAACCATAGCGGCTAAATTAGGGCTTAGTAAGGTCTGTATTTGTTAACGAAAACTAATTAGGACAGTCATAAGCATTTGCTACAAAAGTCACTGATGTGGCAAATGCTTTTGGCTTATATAGATAAACAGTATTCGCACCGAGTGTGATGGCTTCATTTCGTAACTGATTAAGCGCACCTTGGGTGAGATCTTTATTTGAAATAAATAAGTAATCGTACCAATGGCCTTGGGATCCTACTAAGGTTCCTTTTAATTCGCAAACGTCCATATCCCCTTGTTCAGACCATAAAATCGCAATAGCTTCAGTTTGAGGGTTTGGGGTCGTTATACAGCCTGTTAGTCCGATAATCATTACCAGTAATAGCGATTTTGTATAGCTAAACGATGGGATATATTTCATTATTTTCTCATTCAATGGCTGTTCAGCTGGAGGAAGCTATACTTATAACGTTAACGCACTGATTAAATTATTCAAGTTGGTTTAGTGGTGATAATAGCTAAATAATATGGAGTGGCAAATGAGCACGCTAGATTTTGGTAATGAAACTATTATTAAATCCACCTTTGCGACAGTGCAAAGTGGTGCTTTTAGCGGTGATGGTCAGCTATCACTGACAGCAACACGTTTGTGTTTCGAAGCGTCGAATAAGATTTTTGAAATGGGCCCTTACGAAATCGACTTAGCCGACATTCATAAAGTTGAAAAGTGCTGGGGCACTGGTGGCGGTGTATTACCCGTGACTGCTGATGCCATTAAAATAGAGCTTAACAATGATAAACATTACAAATTCATGGTGGCAGACTCAGAAGCCTGGATAAACTTGTTATTGCCTAAGTAGAAAAGTGGACAGTATTGTTTGCGATTGAATTCATTGCGAAATAGGCAATAAAAAAGCTGAATCTAGGATTCAGCTTTTTTGGTTTTACCTGCTTAAGGCAACATATCAATTAAGCAAATGCATCTTGTAACGGCGGTACAACTTGTTTTTTACGGCTTAGTACGCCATCTAACCAAACTTTGTTGTCTGCTAAAGTTTTACCGTAAGCTTTTTCAACAATGCTAGTGTCATCTGACACGACTAACATTTCAGAGCCTTCTTTCATGATATCGGTTAGCAGTAGTAATACGCTATGACGGTTGCCTTCAGCTTTAAGTGCAGCAATATCGGCTTCTAACTCGGCTTTGATATCATCAAATACTGATAAATCGATGACTTCTAATTGGCCAATACCAACAAGATTACCGTTCATGTTGAAGTCTTTAAAGTCACGCATAACAAGGTCGCGCGCTGGAGTACCATCGACTGCTGATTTCACTTTGAACATTTCCATGCCCACAGCTTTGTAATCTTCAATACCCGCAATTTCCGCTAATGCTTCAACACAGCGGATGTCTGCCGTGGTGCAAGTTGGTGATTTAAAGATAACAGTGTCGCTTAAAATTGCGCACATCATGATGCCAGCGATATTGGCTGGAATCTCAACTTGATAGAAGTCATACATCATCTTGATGACCGTGTTTGAACAGCCCACTGGGCGGATCCAACATTCAAGCGGTGTTGATGTGGTTAAGTCACCTAATTTGTGATGATCAACAATACCGACAATGGTCGCTTCGGCGATATCATCTGGTGCTTGGGTAAGCTCAGAGTGATCAACGATGTAAACTTCTTCACCTGCATAGCTTTCTTTGAACTCTGGCGCTTCAAAGCCAAATCTATCAAGGATGTAAGCCGTTTCAGGTGAAAGCTCACCAAGACGGGCTGCAATTGCAGGCTCATCGATTTGATTTTTTAAGTAAGCTAGTGCGATTGCACCGCAGATTGAATCTGAATCTGGGATCTTGTGACCCACTACATACATTGCCATTTGAAACGCTCCTATAAATTTGCAGCGATTTTAACAAGAAATAACCAAGTGACCAATAACTAAAAAGCTGGAAGTATACACCTTGGGAGATATTTGAAGGTGAACACGGTATTTGGGCTGATATTAAACGGAATTCGATTGAGTGATGAATCAGTAATTAGGCCCTTGAGATTGGCCAACAACGAAGACCCTTTGCAAAAGTGGGTGGTATCACTGCTTGATGTTGAGTGATATTGAACATGACGTTAATAGGTGTTCAAGCTTGAAAAGGGTTAAACGGTAACTACGCTGAGTGAATATACATTAAGGGAAAGCAGGTTTCCCTTAATATCTAGGTTTTAAACTAAAGCTATCAACTGCTTAATGCATAACCCCCTTTTAAATGAGCGACATTATCAAATCCTAAGCGTTTCATTGCCTGTGCCGCGATAAATGAGCGACTGCCACTGCGGCATACCAATACCCATTTATGTTGTTTTTGATCTTGCTGCTGTTGAATAAATTGCACTAAGCGAGTGAGAGGGACGTTTTCGTTAGAGTCGTCAGTATGTTGCAAAGCATATTCATGGGGTTCACGAATATCGATTAAGGTGACATTTTCTTGCTGTAATGCAGCGTTCAAACTCTGATGGTTGTATTCAATAATTGATTGCCCATTTAATTGATCGTCAGTTAGTGCTCCGCACATGATTTCGCTGCCGTTTTGATCGCATAAGTGGCTATCTAATTCGGCTTTAAGGCGTTCAAACTCAGTGACATGTAACTGGCCATTTAAAGTGTTTCTTAATAGTGGATTACGCCCGCATTCTGCAGATAGGTGAGTGGTGAATTCATTGTTGTAGTCATGACTTGCGCAAATTAAGTTATTACTGCCAATCAAGCTGTGTAGTCGTTTTAAGCTTGAAAACATGTCGCTTGCACTGCTTGAGGCAAAGTTAGTTCGCCCTAAACTGCCCATTAAAATCGTGTCGCCGCAAAATGCAAACTGGCATTGGTGCTTTATCTGATTGATGTCGGTAAATGGCTGACACAGTAGTAATGACATACTGTCATCGGTATGGCCTGGCGTTGGCACGTTTACCAGCCATTGTTGACCAATTTTTATGTATTGTAATTGGACATCATCAACTGGATTCATGTCTTTTTGGCTATGTTTTGGGCTATGTTTTGGACTATGTTTTGGACTATTTGGAGAGCTATGTGTCTGGCAATCTTGTGGCCAGCCTAGCAGGTTTGTTTGCTGAGTGGGTAAGTGTTTGTCAGCAAGAAAAGTACGCCCTGATTGGTGGTCTGCGTGACCGTGGGTGTCGATGATGGCGACCAATTCTAACTGTTGGCATTGTAATAGGGTATCTAAACGATCGTTAAGCTCTGGCAGAGGATCGATGATAAAGGCTTGTTTACTCTGCTGATCGGCATAAACCCAAGTGCAATTTGAGCCTGAACGAAGCTGAACTAAGCCGTTAACTGGCTGCTTTTCATCAATCTCACCAGTGTCTAATATCATGCAGCTGTGGGTAAGTGCCTTTGCTGCTGATTGGATACGTGAGCAAGCATCATTCACTTGCTCTTGTGTCATTGCAGGACCAAATGACAATCGAATAGCCGACTCACTTTGCCAAGCTGGTAACCCCATCGCATCAAGAACAAAGCTGCGAGTGACTTTAGATGAGCAAGCTGAGCCAGAGCTTACGCGGATATTGGCGGCGTCAAATAAGTCCATGATTTCTTTGCTGCTAAACCCAGCAATAGCAAAATTAATTGTGGTTGGGACACTGTTTTCAATACTGTGATTAAACACAACGTCAGGGAAGGCGCTTTTAAGCGTATCCATTAATTGTGTTTGGTACCCTCTTAATGTATTGATATCGGCAAATTCACTGTGCTGCTGATTCAATAGCATCTCAAAGATGACATTAATAGCAGCCATGCCTGGTAGGTTCTCGGTACCTGAGCGAAGGCCGCTTTCTTGGCCACCTCCGGCAATAATCGATGTAAAGGGCGCCGATTGACGAATATAAACAAAACCAATGCCTTTAGGTGCATAGAGTTTATGACCACTAAATGGGGCGTAATCGATTGTCGTTTGGGCAAGCTTTAATGGGGTCTTACCTAAGGCTTGTACGCAATCCACCATCCAGAAAATATCGTTATTTGCAGTGCGTATAATCTGCTCAAGTTTGCCTAAGTCCTGATAGACTCCGGTTTCATTATTGACTGCCATCGTGCATATCATGAGTGCATTGGGCGCTTCAGCTGCAATAAATTGGCAGTCCAAATGACCTAAACGATCAACTGGAATAGCTTTTAATTCTGCATTAATACCTAATATTTCATTCCAGTGTTTTAAGGATTCTGGCACGGCTTTATGCTCGGTTGCGCCATACAATAAACTGTATTTTTTGCTTGGCTCATTCTGCTTATCAATATTGAGTCGTTTTTTGGCTTCCACTAACGCTGAAATAATTGCTGTTTGAATCCCTTCTGTTGCACCACTAGTAAAGATGACCTTGCCATCGTCTGCACCGATAACTTTTTTAGCGTTGTTGCGCGTTGTTTCCATGACATCTTTGGCTTTTAAGCCAGTGATATGGCTACTGCTTGGATTACCAAATAACACTCTCATGCTATTTAAAGCGGCTTCAGCAGCTTGGGGTAATACAGGGGTAGTTGCATTGGCATCAAGGTAGATCTGGCTTAGCGGCGAATGATTTTTCATGGATAGCGGCTCATCTGTTGATTAGTTGTTATATAGCTTTTAGTTATAACTAATTTCATGGGGTTATATTAGCAGTTTGTGATTATTGATCAAGATCACATTTTTATTTTGCTGAAAAATCCACGCTGATATTGTCTGCTGGTACAAAAAGACATTCTTATTTCTAAATGTTACCGATAACAGTGTTTTCTAGTAAGGTGATAAAAATCAGAAAGACATGGCGTTATTCGAGAGGGAGAAAGTCATTGAAAACAGCAGAACAACAAGAAGAAAATACCCTGTTTGTGATTCTAGTCAGTTGTGTGGCTACCATAGGTGGTTTCCTGTTTGGATTTGATAGTGGCGTGATTAATGGCACTGTTGATGGGTTAAGGTCGGCGTTTGACTCAGACAGTATGGGAACAGGCTTTAATGTGGCGTCAATGCTATTGGGCTGCGCGGTAGGGGC
Source organism: Shewanella sp. ENK2 (assembly GCF_043568515.1). Classification (NCBI taxonomy): domain Bacteria; kingdom Pseudomonadati; phylum Pseudomonadota; class Gammaproteobacteria; order Alteromonadales; family Shewanellaceae; genus Shewanella; species Shewanella sp. ENK2. The sequence goes on from NZ_CP171406.1 coordinate 2,623,625, forward strand.
ATTTTTTGCCGCGCGTTTAGCGGATAAATATGGACGACGAGCCACACTGATTACAGCTGCAATCTTATTTATTGTTAGCGCTTGGGGATCAGGTATTGCTGACAGCTCTATGGCATTTATTGTCTACCGTATCTTGGGTGGTTTAGCTGTTGGCGCAGCCTCGGTTATGACACCTGCATATATTGCTGAAGTTGCCCCTGCACGTTATCGTGGGGCACTGGCGACTGTGCAACAAATTGCCATCATCACAGGGTTATTTGCTGCGTTTGTTAGTAATTACTTTTTAGCACAAACCGCTGGTTCGTCGACGGACAGTTTTTGGCTGGGATATGATGCGTGGCGATGGATGTTTTGGATAGAGTTGGTGCCAGCAGGTGTGTTTTTTGTGGCATTATTTTTTATTCCTGAAAGCCCACGTTTTTTAGTGACAGTTGGACGTAAAGAGCAAGCGATGACGGTCTTAACTAAGCTATACGGTAGCACTGTCGCTAAAACCAAATTCATGGAGATTCAACAGTCTTTAGACTCTGATCATCAACCTAAACTGGCAGATCTTATTGATAAGCATTCTGGCAAAGTGCGAAGTATTGTTTGGGTAGGGATTGGATTAGCCACTTTTCAACAGTTAGTGGGCATTAATGTGGTGTTTTATTATGGCGCTGTGTTGTGGCAAGCGGTTGGTTTTTCGGAATCTGATGCGTTGTTGATTAATATTATTAGCGGTGCGGTCAGTATTGCAGCCTGCGTGATAACGATAAGTTTGATCGATAAAGTGGGTCGTAAACCATTTTTAATGATTGGTTCTATTGGAATGGCTGTGACTTTAGCCTTGATGGTCTTTGCTTTCGCATCGGCACAGGTCGATATCAATGGCGATTTGGACCTCGGTGAATTAGGCACATTGGCGTTAATTGCCGCAAATGGTTACGTGTTCTTTTTCAACTTGTCTTGGGGCCCTGTAATGTGGGTGATGTTAGGGGAAATGTTCCCAAATCAAATCCGAGGCTCGGGTCTTGCGGTTGCTGGGCTTGCGCAGTGGGGCACTAACTTTGCTATTACCATGACCTTCCCGATTATGCTGGCATCAGTGGGCTTAGTGGGCGCTTATGGTTTCTACTGTATTTGTGCTGTGCTATCGATTGTGTTTGTTGCGAAGTATGTATACGAAACAAAAGGTCGAGAATTAGAGCAAATGCAGGGATAAAAGGTAAGCACGCATAGTGAAGGGCGTGAGTGTCGTAATCAGAATGATTTACCCTTAAACATATAAGGCCACGATGATGTGGCCTTTTTGTTTGAGAAAGTCCGTTTATATTTTAACTTTAATGACGACTTTTCTTACTGGTACTTCTGTGTCCAGAGTGCCTGGCATATGCATATCACCAGGAAAGAATAAGGCAAACATGCCAGCTTTTAAGGGAATGAAAGCGGCGTCTTCTTTATTTGATTCATAATCAAACTCAGTAAAGTCATGCTCTTGATGGTAAGGCGCCAACGGTGTTTGATTGGCAAGGGGCAAATAGCCAAACTCTTCTTCACCACTCACAACAAACTGCACATCAATATATTGTTGATGAACTTCAAAAGGTTCAGTTTCTTTCGGTTGAGTAAGGTAGTCGTTAACAATCACAAAAATATCTTTTCCATCAAGCGGGTAGGTGCCGACTTCAATTTGAGTAAAGTCTGTTTCTGCTAAATGGGTTAAGGCTTTTGCTAATCTTGGGCTTAAGCCGTGATATAGCGAGTGATGAGCAAGGCTGTCGACAACCATAGTGAACTCTCTGAAAATGAATGAGTCATGATTATCGCTCATTCATTTTGTCGGCGCTATGATTTATCTACAACCAGTAGGGTTACGGAAATAAATTCAACCATGAGGTGGTTTAACCTGCTGACAAACTTAGTTAAGATGCAATGGAGCGTGAAACTCTGCATGGGTTTCATCCTTAAAAACCGATGGAAAATGGATTGATTCATAGGACGCTACGTGACTGCATTACGATTACTCGCCGGTAAAACAGCTTACCAACAAATTGAACAAAATGGTTTGTCTGCATCTATGTTTAGCCAGCTATTTGCTGCGTCAGGTGGCCCCAAATGGATTGGGGTTGCTGGGCTTGATAAATATTTATTCGGTGAGTTTTTTGCTAATAGACAAGCGCCACTTTATACCATGGGAGCTTCCTCTGGGGCTTGGCGGCTGGCTTGTTTAGCGCAGCAAGATCCATTAGCAGCCTATGCACGCCTCGAAGATCATTATATTGGTCAGCGATATGATCATGTTCCTAGCCGACAAGAAGTGACCGAGCAAGTTGAACGTATTATTGGTGGTATTTTGGGGGAACATGGTGCCCTTGATATTGTTAATAATAGAATGATTCAAAGTCACTTTGTGGTGTGTAAAGCCAAGCACTTAAATGCGAGCCGTTCAAAGGGGAAGTTAGCATTAGGTTTGGCGGCGACAGCGCTAAGTAATGTAGTGAGCCGTCGCAGTTTAGGTTGGCATTTTGAACGGGTGGTTTTCAGCCATCAGCAGGTAAAATCGCCTTTTTCTCAGTTGTCTGATCTCCCTACCGAGCATGCGCAGCTGACACGCAATAATATTAATCAAGTACTGTTAGCAACAGGCTCTATACCTATGCTATTAGCACCAGTGAATAAAATTAATGGTGTGTCAGATGGAGCATATTATGATGGTGGCATTACCGATTATCATTTTGATATGCCAACCAATGAGCCGGAAGGATTAAGTTTATACCCACATTTTTATCCTCATATGAGTCCTGGGTGGTTTGATAAATCCTTTAAATGGCGAAGAGCACGTCAGCATTATCACAATGCGTTGGTATTAACGCCTTCTCAGGAGTTTATCTCGTCGCTACCTTATTCAAAGATCCCAGACCGTGAAGATTTTAAGCAGCTAAGCAGTGATAGTCGAATTGCCTATTGGCGTGAAGCATTGAAACGCAGTGAGCAGCTAGGAGAGATCTTTGCCTCAATTGTAGATAAGCAATCAATAATGGATGTGATTGAGCCGCTTTAGTACGTGTTAACTTGTTAAACCTTCCATTACGATCCCGATCATTAAATTGTGATCATCTAATGAAACTATTTCGTAAAATCTTCTGTCTAATTATTAACCATGTTGTGAATCTTGTGATGAGTTTTGCGATTGCCTTGATGGTGGTATTTACACAGTAACCTCAAGCAATACAAGGCGGTATTACAACTAATCATAAAGTGTGATAACCACTTAGTTGGCTGGAAAACTCTATTTTGCCTGCTACACTTTATTATCACGATATGAATGACAACTTGTTGATTTTTATTGGTCCTTGATAGCAGAAAGCTATCGAATCTGCAGCATTCTGTGGCTTAAACAGCCTTATAGGGAATTGGTGAAACGCTGTAGTTTGGAGGTTGCAATGCAAACGATAGAAATGGCGTTACTCATCCAAGATACTGTGCTTCTGCCAGGTGGTCGTCAAGAGCTACGGATGGTCACTCCTAATCAATTATTGATGGTGGCCAATGTGCTCAAAGGCCATTATCGATTAGCGCTAGCTGCGTCAAAAAGCAACAGTTTTCCTCCATGCTACGAAACTGCAACCGAATGTGAAATCATCGATTTTCATCAACTTGAAGACAATTCTCTCAGTATTGTTGTCGAGGGACGTCAACGAGTAAAAGTGCTTTCGGGCGCGCAATTACGCGATCAAAGTTGGATAGCCAGAACCTTACCTTGTCAAAATTGGCAGCATGAACCCATTGCTGAAGAGTTCGAAATCATCAGTGCTGCACTTGAGCAATTTTATGAAGTGAATCCAGATTTACTGGAGCTATACAGTCAAACTCATCTTGAAGATGCTGCATGGGTCAGTCAGCGTTGGTTAGAAGTCTTACCTATGTACAATAAAGATAAGCTGCTGTTAGTTGAGCAGCCAGATTGTCATAAGACCATGGATTTTGTACTGCAATTATTAAAATCTCATGTGGATGTGTAATGCGGATAAGCTAAAACATGTTTTTTCTTTAGCTGATAAGGCTTTGTTGGGTATACTGTATCAAAATGTAGCTATATAGTATTTTACATGTCTGCTGAACATGCTGCCAAAGCCGCACAACCTTCATATATTGTTTTACCGCAATCTCAAACAACGCCGGAAACAGTGCTGGCTTTTTTAGTTTCTCATTTTAAGCAAATTCCAGAATCAGTGTGGATAAAACGTGTTGTTGAAGGAAAGGTTCACTGGGCAGATGGCGAACCTGTAACGCAAACAACAAAGTACCGCCCAGCGACTCGAGTGTATTACTACCGCGAGGTTGAGAGCGAAACAAAAATACCGTTTCAGCAGCAGATATTGCATCAAGATGAGCACTGTATTTTAGTTTTTAAGCCTCATTTTTTGCCTGTCACACCCAGCGGTAATTTTGTCAATGAGTGCCTAATCCATCGCTTAAGAATTGCAACGGGTATTGATACGATTTCTCCTGCGCATCGGCTTGATAGGCCAACAGCTGGGGTAATGTTAATGACTGTCAATCCAGAATCTCGACATGCTTACCATGCTCTGTTTACTGATGGAAAAATTAATAAACAGTACCAAGCAATTGCAAAGCTCACCCCCGAGCTTTTAACGCGACATGAGCAAGGGAAGTTAAGTTTACCCCTTAAATGGACTGTGAAAAATCGTATGGTGCGATCAACGCCGAGCTTTTTGATGAAAATCACCGAAGGGGAAGCAAATACGCATTCTGAGATCAGATTAATCGCTGTTAATGGCTCAAGAGGCTTGTTTGAGCTGAGTCCAATAACGGGAAAAATGCATCAACTTAGAGTACACATGATGTCATTGGGAATGCCGTTAGAAAACGATACCAATTACCCAAGGCTGCAGCCCAAAGCCGCTGATGATTTTACTAAGCCGCTGCGCTTAATCGCCAAGTCACTGACATTTGAAGATCCATTCAGTCAACAAATGATGTCTGTCAATTGTGAAGGCTATGATGCTGAATTCGGCTTAGGTAAAAATTGATAAATGGTTTGTTGATGAATTGACAAGCGTGGCTCATTTACAAAGGACTAATTGCACATGGAAAGAGTGAAATGTTGCGCAATATTTATAGTGAGTTTTTTCGTTTTAATCTTTAGTTTTAAAGCGTTAGATGAGCTAGTTGCTGAAATGCTTATTAAGCGTGACGCTCAAATACTGTCTGAAAAATTGACCATGTATATTGAAGATACTGCAATAGAACTCAAAAGTTTACCGGCAATTAATGATACCTATGTTTGTGACAGCCAAAATGAAGACTTGCTGATTAAGTCGGTATTTAACTCCACGTTTATTCGTTGGCTTGCTGTGATGGATCAATTAAAAGTGATTTGTCGTTCGCAGATTATTCCCCGCCACGTAGAGAAGTTAGTCAGACACCGAATTGGCCCTGATGTAAAACTGGCTGTACTGAATCAGCCAGACTCAGATGTGCACGAGTTATTCTTATCATACGAATCTGGTAAAAAGCAGTATGTGGCGAGTATTGTACCAATGAATCCTCGTTATTTTATCCCTGTAAATTGTGAAGATTGCCTAGAGTACACCATCACTATTGATGGCATTTATGACTCGTTAGCAGCAGTGCCTGTAATGGAGTTTGGCTTTGAACAGTTTGAAGGTGACCATGTCATTTTAGAAGAAGTGGTTCATAAAAATGAATATTACATTGCCAAGTTTAGCCTGTCTGGCAATGACGACTTTTTTGCTCAGTATAAATCGTTAAATTGGCTGTATAGTGCGTTGGTTAGTTTTGTGGTGGCGTTGGCATTATCAATTGGCTATTGGTCTTGGAAACAGTCTTATGGTTCAACTCGAGCTCACATAAAAAGTGCTATCAAACATAAAGAGTTTATCCCTTTTTATCAGCCTGTTATTGATACGCAAACAAATGAAATCGTTGGTGTTGAAGTATTAATGCGCTGGCGTCAATCAAGTGGAGAGTTGATCCCACCAAACCAATTTATTCCCTTTGCTGAATCTGATGGGTTAATTGTAGATATGACCTATTCGATGCTTGATGTTATGGCTGACGATATTGAACAAGCTGGCGAACAAGTTAAGCCGTTATTTATCAGTATTAATATTGTTCCTGAGCATTTAGAAAGCGATCAACTTTACTTGTATATTAAGGCGCTTAAAGAGTCTGGGAAGCTAGGTAAACATCGGATTTCGCTAGAAATCACTGAGCGGCAACCCATTACAGACTTAGCTAAAGCCCGCGCTATGCTAGATAAATTTTATGCCATTGACGTTGATTTAAAGCTTGATGATGCCGGAATGGGATATGGCGGTTTTAGTTATGTGCAAAACCTAGGTATCAGTACCCTTAAAATAGATAAAGCTTTTATCGATACCATTGGTGTAAAAGATAACTTTAATGAAAAAACCTTAGATGCAATTATTTCTTTTGCCAAAAAGTCGGGCTTGAGCGTCATTGCTGAAGGGGTGGAAACTGAGTCTCAAATTAGTTATTTGAAAGTGCAGGGCGTGGATTTAGTCCAAGGTTATTTTTCTCTAAACCACTAGAGGCAAAAGACTTTTTTAATGCCTATCAGAATGTATGATGATTGGGTTTTATTTTAGTTAGATGCCTTTTGATAGATACGATAATTGATGTATTCCCAGCGTTAGTGATTAATGTTGGGATACATTTTAAGAGGTTTGCTAGTGTTAAGTTACTGGTGTCGAATGAGATAAGCAAAAGTGCCTATTTGTAATTTGCAGGTAGCGAGTAAGTAATGGCTATTATTTGAATTAAGTCTTTATTTCAAAGGACGTTGTGTGATGCTGATGTTCGGTTAAACTGAATTATCTGGTGCTATTCACATACTGAACTGAAAGAGGTTAATTTGAGTCAACATCACTTAAAGGGATTACCTGTTCCATTATCAGTATTGGCTGTCATGTCATTAATCTGTGTAGCCTCGCAAGCCTCAGCTGAGCAGATTTATTTTAGTTTTGATAATGATGTGATTATTGGCTCAGATGGTGATTACTCTAGTGGTATTTTACTGGGGTGGCATGCAACACCTGAGCAAGATTTCTCCTCTGCTTCTACAGCTTTTCAATGGCAATCAGCTTTATTATTTCCGCAACAAAGCCAGCAAGTTCACCGTGGGGCAAAGCTTTTTAGCCGAATGTGGACGCCTACTGAAATCGCTTATGACTTTCCTCAACCTGAAGAAAGGCCTTATGCTGGCTTTTTAGAGTTAGAAAGTTATACCGGTGTGTTTAGTTCAAGCCTTGCACAAAAAAACTGGCTGAGTTTGGGCGTTGTTGGCCCTGCATCTGGCGCAGAGTACATGCAATCTTTTGTACATAAAATTACCTCATCGACGACGCCTGAAGGCTGGGATTACCAGATTGAAAATCAGTTGACGTTGCAAGTTGCTTACGAGGTGGAGGCATTGTTGTTTCGTCAGCAAGCATTCGAAAATAGCCAATGGGATGTGAGTGTATTTAACCATACCATGGCAGGTAACTTTCGTTCTCAATCTAGCCTTGGGTTAACTGTCCGTTGGGGCGATGAGCTAAGCCAGACATTTGGTCAGCTATCTAGCCAAGCAGGACACTTTGGCGATTTTACTTCTTCAGCTAATCAATATGGAAGCTGGATGGCTTATGCCAGAATGCAGGCTGGATACCGCTTTAATGACTTAACGATTGAAGGTGATCTTCCCTATGAATCGTCGCTTGAAATTAACAACCAGCAAGCTCAAGCAAGCCTAGGTGTCATTTGGGCTTTTCCCACTTGGTCAGTGCGCTGGAGCTTTGACTTTTACAGCAAAGAGTACAAATCTGATGTGGACGACTGGCACGGCTATGGCGTGATTAGTTATAGCAAGGTGTTGTAAAGAAAATACAATTATAAATGCCCTTAACACAATGCACAGAAATACAAGGTGTTAAAGGCTTCTATGCATTAAAGTCACTTCCATGTTTACCGTATTAGATTTTTTGCCACACCTAAAACTGATTATGCATATCGTTTAACGCTTGGTGTAGCATGTCATCATCGTTATCTTGATTAATGTCACTTTGCTCTGTTGGCGCATCAATTATGCTGGCAGCATCATGATCTGCATGTTGCGGGTGTTCTTTATGCTCGTCATCTAATGGGTTTTCAAATGCATCGACTTCAACAGTATCAAGCATATCTGCTTGTGGATCAGCAGTGTTAAGTTCATGCATTGTTGGCAACCCCGCTAGGTCTGGAATGCCAGTATCAGGTTTAATCTCATCATGGCTTAATCCAACCATCTGTAAGTAATGATCGATAGGTGCTTGTGCGGCAAGACTATCGGTACTGTCAATGACTAAACTAACGTCGATATCATCACTTTGATTTAACATATCTGGTTCATCGCTTTGTGATACTGGTGTGGGAGTAGATATCGGTGCAGGGATAACTTCCACTGCAATCACTTGGCTTGCAGAGTTGCTTGAGCTGCCATCATGGGACGTGGCGCTAATCGTCAAATCAAAATGACCATGAAAGTCAGCTTCAGGAATAACTTTGAGGTTAGTTAATTCACTTTGTTGTAGTGTCCATATACCGTTATTTTCAGTCCCCGCAGATAGCGAAGCCCCTGGTGGAACGCCTGTGATTTCAACTGTGAGTGTCTCATTTATATCAGGACTGGATACGTTAATATTAAGCGCTAAATCAGTATTTTCATTACCCGAAATCGCCATAGTATCGAGTGGCGAAGTTAAATCTCCGACATGCTTAGTAAATATCATGGTAGGAGTATCGGCATCAGGCGACACATGAATCGCCATCGTGTTATCTATCGCGACATGACCATCGGTCACCGTATAATTTAAGCGTAATTCCCCATTATAATTTGCCCCTGGATTAATAACCCAATGGTCACCTTGTTGGGTGATAGTACCACCACCGACTATTGATAAATGGCTTACATCAAGCACATCTTTAGCGTCTGTATCGTGAACGTTAGCAAGTAAATCAGCTTTACTCAGAGTGAGCAGATGATCTTCAACAACCGTATTAGCAAGGGCATGACCAACAACAGGTACATCATTGGTACCGATGATCACTAACTTCATTGCTTGGTCTACGCTGTGACCAAGAGAGTCGGTAGCGGTCACCATTATTGTTTCTTCAAGTCGCTCACCCTGAGCCAAGGCCTGCACACGAGCCGAATCGTTGTGGGCCTGATATTGCCAACTGCCATCGCTACTTAAGGTTAGGTCACCGTATTGCGGACGTGTTCCGGCTTGCAATGCCCAGGTGACACCGCTGGCGACTTTGACATCACCAACTAATAAATCGAGTAAACCGTGCGAGCGTGTGACTTTATCTTCGGTGACGACAGACTCAGAAGCGCCGAAAATTTGCGGCCCGGTTTTACCGTCACCAATGTGTACTGTTAAGTGTTCTTCTCGGCTTTGACCATTGCCATCGGTAACTTTGAGGGTAACGGTTTCGGTATGAATTTTACCTGCAGCCACCTCCTGATTGAGTTTGTCTCGCTCCGGACCACTTTGGCTAAAGGTAAAGTCCCAGCGACCGTCAGCATCAATATTAAAGTGACCAATGCCCTGTACATCAATTTTATTGCGGTTGCCTGGGGTAAAATCCAATTGATGGTGACCACCTTGATTATCAATGTACTCGACGTTGAGGTTGTCAGCGTTATCAATGTCATCAATATTGATATAGCCGTATGAGTGAGTGTTGGTCATTGAGCCCGTGGTAATTGAACGGGATATTTCAAAGGTGCCTGTTAATAGAGGAGCGTCGTTGGTGCCATGAATACCAATATTGACCACGGCATGCTTGGTGTCACCATGGTTATTGGTGTAACTGATGAAAAAGTTATCTGCATGGCTATCGGTTTGCCCCATTTGCTGAATCGCTGCTGTGTTATTGTCCAATGTGTAGTGATAGCTACCATCGGCGTTCATGTGTAAGGTGCCATAGTTGCCTTGTAGCACTCCGGTAGTTGTCACGGTTTCACTGGCGCCAACAGCAAATAACGTTCCCGTCGCAGTCGTCTTACTGTCTTCCTCGACGGCTTGAGTTTGTACCAGAGTGCTTAAATCGGCAGATACCACTAGCTGGCGTTGAACTTGAGCTGTGTCGCCAGTTGCTGTCGCGATAACCTCAGCATGAACTTGATAGGCGTTGTCGCCAATATTGGCAACTTGGTTGGCAGGAATGGTCAATTGCCAATGGCTATTATTAACGCTGGCGCTATAGTGCGTACCTGCGACAATCACATCAACGGAATTGCCATCTGCTACATGGGTTGTGGCGCCTGTTATGGTTAAATCCTGCTGGTGGTCATGATGGTTGACCCAATCATCATTAGATATAGGGTCGATAGACAGCGTGGGTTTAGCAGTATCTATAGTGATTTGATGATGGGCCTGGGCATAGCTGCCGTCAGCTTTTACTTCAATTACGGTTAGCGTATAAGTGCCATCGGCGCGATCTGTTGCGCTAACATCCAATTTCCAATGACCATTTGCATCGACAATTGCTTTCGAGTGGCTGAGAAGCCCACTTCCCATGATAGTGCTACCGGGCTCGCCAGTTCCGTATAAGATTATGTGGCCGTCGCTAGTAACAAAGTCACTGTCACTGACACCGGTATCATATTCTAATCTGGTAATTGCCAGAGGCGGCGTGACATCAATTATTGCGTTGGCATCAATCGTGTTATGACCATCGCTGATTTTGAAACTAATGGCTAAATCGTTACCAACAAAGCCTGGGGTTGCAGTAAAGCTATAGCTGCCGTCAGGATTGGTTACTACCGTTCCATGGGGAGAGAGCAGTGAACCTGCCACAATCGATAATCCCGCGGTGCTGGTATCAACATCGGTAACATTCGCAAGTAAATCAGTTGCTTGAAAGTCGTGTGTGTGGCCAGATTCAACCTTGCCTAAATCGGTGGTGACGGTGGTTGGCGCGGTGTCGCTACCAGTGAGGTCGACGCTGATTTGATGTTGGGTGCCATCGGCAGTCTTAACTATAACGATATCGGTGGCACTTTGGCCCTGTGACAGCGCTTGTGCGGCTTTGTTAGGCGTATATTGCCAATGACCAGTGGTATCGATACTAAATTCCCCGTGGCTGCTAGGCAGCACTTGAGCGATGAAGTGATCTTGGTTGGTATCGGGGTCGGTCACCGTAAGTTGACCCGAAACGACATGGGTTTCGTCGGTAGTTAGCTTGCTATCGCCTGTGATGCTGGCATTCCCTACTTGAACTGTAAGGTGCGCAGGTAGTGTTTCTTGCCCATCGGTCACGTCGACTTCGATTTTCAATTCACCGCGATAGTTGGATTGAGGGGTAACGGTCCAAGTGCCATCACCATTATCGTGAATCGTGCCGTGATTCCCAGCAATGGATACGTGGGATACCGATAAGGTGTCACCATCAATATCAGTGGCTTGGTTTAAAATATCATCTTGATTGATGGTAAAGCTTTGATTGACGTTAACTGTTGCGTGAAATTGGTCGTGGTCTATTTGATCGTACTTATGTAGCAGATCATTCAAGTTACTTGCTGACGCAAGTGCTTTAATTTGTGCAGGAGAAATGACCTGATCAAACACCGCAAAATTATCAAAAGCACCATGCAGGTTACCATCTTGTGCCCAGTGGCTCTTACCAATGAAATTTTGACTTCTAGCGGTAGCCGGAAGCTCTGCACCGCTATCGGTTTCCCCTAATAACTGGCCATTATTATACAGTGCCATATGACCATCATGACTAATGGTCGCAGTCAGTTTCATCCATTGGCCTGGGGTGACCCCATGAGGCACCATTAGGTCATGCTTTTGACCCGCAGCGTCGATGAATTCGAGCTGTAGTGTATCGGTGGTGCCACTATGGGTGAGCAAAATGTTGTCTTTGGCTTGGCCATTACCAAAATCAAACACTCTGGAATAACTGTCAGCTATTGAGTCAAACTTTACCGTGGCGGATACAGTAATGCCTTGGCCATATTGTAAATCAGGGACTTCGATTTTTGCGCCGCTATCACCATGAAACTGCACTGCTGAATTTGGCGTGCCATCAGCACCTGTGGTGGCTGTGATGGTGCCACTTAGCATGGCATGATTATTTCGGCCTGATAGATCGGTGCCTTGATTACCCGAAAATTCGTAAGCCGCCGAGATGGGCAGTGATGCAAATTGCCCACCTGCTAAGAAAGTTGGCGCATCGTTATCTGCTGAAATGTGGATTGCGCCAGTGTACTCTTTCGAGTCTAGGCTGCCATCGCTTACTGAGTACTTAAACGCAGATTCGCCATTAAAATCTGTTACTGGCGTAAAGACCAATTTATCAATGTTATCAGCATCAATTTGCTGGCCAGCAACCACTGCTCGACCATCTAATAACAAACTACCGTGTGCAGGGTTGGGCAGGTGAGTAATGGTAATGTGCTGCAATGTATCGCCCGTATCAACATCAGCAAAACTGAATTCATTTTTACTGAAAGTATGGCTATGGTCTTCAACATCCCTAACACTTAGATGAACTGAGGTCGGTGCATCATTTCTGGCTGCAATATCAATTTCAGCCGTTGCTACCGATGAGTTGTCATGGCCATCATTAACTGAGTACTTAAAGTTAACTCTACCGTTTACGTCTTGTTCAGGGGTAAATATCAGGTTAGCAATATCCGTTTGGCTAATGACTTGGTTAACCGTTACGGCAGCACCATTTAGATGCAGCACACCTAAACTGGCAGCGGGTAATTCCGTAATGGTGATACTGCTTAAACTGCCGCCATCGCTGTCAGTAAAACCAAAGTCAACATCAGTAAAGTGATAACTAACATCTTCAATAGCATGGATGACTTGTGTCGCAATAGTTGGTGCTTCATTGCTACCTTGAACGTCAAAGTGCATGGTGTGAGTTGTTTGACCACCTTCATTATCGGTAACGACTACATTAAATGTTTCGGTAACGTGTTGCCCTTCGGTTAAGGCTTGAGTTGCAGGTAAAGCATTATCAAGTTCATAATGCCAGCCGCCATTCGCCGCAATTGAAAAATGTCCATAGGTGCCTAATACATCGGTTTGTTCAGTAATGCTATGGGTGTCGCCTGTATCTGGATCGCTAATACTTAGCATGCCTGAAGTGCGAACGTGGTCGTGTCCGCCGTCTTCAATAACGGTTTTAGGTGCTGCGAGTTCAGTAACGATTGGGTTATCGTCACGGCCATCAATGTTGATGGTGATTTGGTGTTGGGTGCCATCAATACTAGAAACGGTATAGGTTTCGTGTACCTGATCATTTTTGGTTAACGCATCAGCGGTGGCATTTGGAGTAAAGGTCCACTGGCCAGCTGAATTAATAGCTAAGTGTCCATAGGTGCCACTAATATCGTTGGCTGCAAAGTGTGCTTGGCTCGCGTCATTGTCGATGACCGTAAGCTGTCCGCTTACTGAGTGGTCTTCATCGGTATTACCGGTTGAATCACCAGTGATTGTTGCATCTGGAATGGGCTTGTTAGGATCAAGTTGTAATCCTTCATGTTCAATTGAAATCGCTTCTTTTCCATCAGGAGCTTGGGTTGTTGCAGTAAGGGCTACGTTCATGTTTGTTGCGGCATCATGGGGCAACTGCGCAGTTAACGATGCGGTATTCCAGCCATGGATATCCACCTTATCATTGAGGCTGGCTATTGTGTGCTGATGCCCGTGACCATCCGATAAGAGTGTGCCTTTAATTAAGCCGCTAATTTCGAGTTTAGTGACAACATCGTCAGGGGCATTGACAGCTGCGTTAGGGTGTAGATGCAATAACGCACCTCTAGGGACAGTGCCTGCGTTACTATCAACAGGCACAACTACGGTATGAGCACCTGGGCCACTTGTTACAGTATGATGGCCCGTGGTATCAATAAAGTTACCTTTACCATCGGCCATAATATTGGTTAGAACGCCACTAGGCTCATGGGCTATGGTACCTAAAGCAACAGATGCAGGCGTCACGGCATGATCGACCATGGTTGCGGAAAACACTCGGCCCCCTGCTGAAAGGCTAGCGGTATAATCTGTTGGATTATCAGCACCCGCGGAATTGTCTCGTGTGCCAGCGATAAAAGTACCGCCGTTAGGGAATGTACCGCCTTGATTAACCGTTTGTTGTTTTATTATGTGGCCGTTATCAAAAACCACTAAATGACCACTACCTGAATCCCATGTCATCGTTAAGCGATGTGTATTGCCATCAAGTAAGTTCACTCCCGTATCTACTGTCGGCCCCATAAAGGCAAACTGCAGATTACTGGCATTCCAAAAAGTAATAGTATTTTGTTGATCATGGCCACCGGGTACAGAGTAGTTCAATAGCACCGCCGCATTGCTTGGCGGATGGCCATTGTCGAGCACGAAGGTGATCTCGGCTGACATTGCATGCATGGGGCCACCGGCATCGATACCATCTACTTTGGCATAAGCTGTTTTATCACCAGAACCAAAGCTCATGACTTGTTGTTCTGCAGAAATATGTAGACTTACCGTAGCAGGATCGGTCACTGAGGTAATATCAATACTTGCATGGGCAGTGCTTTGGTTAGTGCCATCGGTAACTTGATAAATAATATCGACATTGTCGCCATGAAAGTTGGCAGTAGGCGTAAATGTGTAGCCGTGAATTGCGTCGCCACTAAAGGTTCCGTGGGGTGAAGTTGGGGTACCAACAACCTGCAGTGACCCGTCAGGGTCCGACAAATGTTCAAGCAATTGTGCCGTGGAAATATGGCGGCTACTGTCTTCGTTGAGAGTTGCTAATGTTCTAGTGCCACTATCAACTAATGGATCGTTAACGGGGTTAATAGACAATGTTGCACTTGCAGGGGCTGAATCGACATGGCCATCATTTACGGTATAACTGAAATGAACATCACCATTAAAGTCTTTCACTGGAACAAATTGCAGCTTACTGATATCTCCGGCATCGATAATCTGATTTACAGACACATCATGTCCATCTAAAACAAATTTACCTTCAGCTAAGCTTGGCAGATTGGTTAAACTTATAGAATGAAGTGTGTCGCCTGAATCAACATCACTAAAACCAAACTGGCTTGCCTGCATTTGGTAACTGACATCTTCAGTACCATGGTTAAGAGTTTGCATGGTGACAGTAGGGGCGTCATTGCTCCCCGTCACTGTTAAGGTGGTGGTTTGTTGTACGCTGCCGCCTTTGCCATCTGATATGTTATAAGAGACAACTATGTTTTGTGTTTGTCCTTGAGCTAAATGTTGAAAGCTTTGGCTTGTGGCATCGATATTGAGTGTATGGCCATCAGCACCAAGGTATAAGCCGTTTGGTGCCAGAGCTGTCTTTGATTGTCCTTCAATTTGATACTCGATATGAGTCAGGGTTAGGCTATCACCATCAGGATCGCTAGCTCCAGCGAGTAAATTTATTTGGTGGACGTTAAGCTGATCTTCTGTAACCGAATCAGTAATAGCAGAAGCGACAATTGGGGCATCGTTTACTGGTGCAAAATGCAGATTATTGGTTGATTCTGTTGAACTCGTAATGCCATCGTTAACAATAAATTTAAATTGCACGTCACCGTTAAAATCTTTAGCGGGAATAAATTGAAGCTTACTGATATCTCCAACATCGATAATCTGATTTACTGATACATCATGTCCATCAAGTACAAATTTACCTTCCGCTAAACTCGGCAAATTGGTTAAGCTTATAGAATGAAGTGTATCGCCTGAATCAACATCGCTAAAACCAAAATGGCTTGCCTGCATTTGGTAACTGACATCTTCAGTACCATTGGTTAAATGCACTTGATTTACAGTGGGTGCATCATTAGTCCCCGTGACATTAATATGAAGATCGTAGGGTGTACCATCTTTACTATGTACGCGATATATAACAACTTCAGTTTGACCTTCAGCTAGGTATTGTAGCTTTGCGTTATCAACATGATAAGTCCAAGTACCAGCGCTATCGATACGTAATAACCCATCATAAGGGTCATGAATTTTTGTTTCACCGAACTGGCTAAACTGGAATGAGTTTTCACCAGTGTCAGGGTCAACGACAGTAAGAGAGCCCGTTGCCAACTCCGTTACTGTTCCTCCATTACTGCTTCTGTGAGACCCATCTTCAGTAATGCTCCCTGTGCTGACTTCTGTGATTATTGCGCTATCTTGAACTGCCGTTAATACTGTCGTCGCGCCAGTGTGGGTGATACCAGCATGAGCATCTTTTACGTCATAGGTGAAATGAACTTGACCGTTATAGTCTTTTTCTGGTGTGAATGAAAAGCTACCGTCAGGATTAATGGCTATTGAGCCGTGATCTGCATGTAAGTTTTCAATGGTAAGCAAACCAGTATCATTAGCATCAACATCAACTGTATTGGTAAGTAACTGTGCTACGGTAATCGTCTGGCGAGTATCTTCAGTGCCAGCATTGAGAGTCACCTCTGATGAGCAGTAAGGACGATCATTACTACCATGAATAGTGATGACAATATCGTGTGGAGTGCCATCTTTAGCGTATACAGTAATGGTATCAGTTAACGTTTGATGCTCACCTAATTTATCAATGACAGTGCCGATGGTAGTCTTACGATTTCCGACCCAATCAACATTCCCTACGGTAACATCGTAATGCCAAGTACCATCTGGGTTTAATAGTAAGTGTCCATATTGTCCATGGTAAGAGTTATTCCAGGCACCGCCTTTAGGATCAAACTGAGATTCTCCTGTATCGGGGTCAACAATATCTAACTTGCCATCAGCTGTTAATGCTGCTTGACCTAACTTAGCCATGCCTGGCTGAGCATAGTCTGGCGACATATCAAGCCCTGCGGTGCCTTCGGTGACATCACCAGTATCAACGCCACCAATAATCGCTTTATCATCACTGCCATTAATAGTAACTGTTATGGATTTTTCTGTGCCATCTACAGTGCGGACGATGATGGTATCTTTGAGCGTATCTTTGCTGGTGAGCCCCTGAATATTAGGGCTATTATTATCAACAACGTATTGCCAATGGCCGTCATTATTTATTGAAAATTGACCGTAAGCTGCGTGATTAACATCCACAATAAATTGGGATTCACCGTGATCGATATCAGTGGCGACTAGCTGGCCTTGTGCGACTAGATTTCCTTGGTGGCTATGAATGTCTTCTTGAAGCACTGCAGAGGTATCGCCGGTGATCTTAGCGATGTCATTACTGCCATGTATATTGACTTCAATTTTGTGGCCGGTGCCATCAATTGAGTGGACTACAAATACTTCTTTAAGCGCTTCAGTTTGAGACAGTTGCTGTATCTGAGGTTGATTGTTGTTAGCAATGTACTGCCATTGGCCATTATTACTGATAACAAGTTGACCGTAATGCCCTTGTTGTAGTCCTGAAGGGAATAAATCTTGGCCGCTATCTATATCGGTAATGGTCAATTGACCTTTGGTTATCAGTAGGCCTGAACTCAGTTTGTCCTCAACGACAACACCCGCATCTACCCCATTTATATTGGCTAAGTCATTGGTCCCAAGTATTTGTATTTGAATACCATGTGGAGTGCCATCGTGACCTTTAATAAAGAACAAGTCATCAACGGTTTCGCCACTTTTAAGACTTTGAACTGCTACACCTTGATTATTGAGCGCATAATGCCATAGCCCTTTGTCGTCGATATGTAATTCGCCATATTTGCCTTGTAGCGTTTCAGGCTTGAAATGCTCATCGCCAGTATTAGGGTCGAGAATGTTCAATTGTCCTGTCGCTGTTTGTTTGGTGCCGTCTTCTTTAAATAGCGCGACATCAGTACCTGTGATGATAGCTGGCGTGTTATCACCGACAATGGTGGTTGAGATAGTATGCTCGGTACCGTCAATGGATTTTACGGTAAAGCTTTCGGTTAGCTGCTGCCCATGGGGTAACTTGATCACATTAGCATTGTAATGATCGACTGCATATTGCCATTCACCATTTGGCTTAATCGTTAAAAAGCTCCCATAAGCACCTGCTATTACTTGTGATTGAAAATGCGCTTCTCCTGTATCAACATCAGTGATGTGAAGTTGACCATTAGCGTACAAAATATTTGGCGCGCCAGAAGCATTTGAAATCACTCCAGTATTTGTGCCTGAAATAACAGCATTATCATTGGTGCCATGAATATGAACACAAAGAGTTTGTTCAGTGCCATCAGCAGTTTTGATTATCACCGTATCGGTAATTTCATGCCCTGCATTAAGAGATTGTATTGCCGTTTGTTTGTTGTCTGAGGTGTATGTCCAAGCGCCAGAAGGGTCGATAGTAAAATGGCCATACTGACCAGTGAGAGTTCCAGCGATAAATTGGGCTTCACCTAAGTCGGGATCTGAAACATTGAGCTGACCATCTGCTCTCAACTGTCCTTGGAAAAGGTTTTTATCTTCAGTGACATCTAATGTGGAAGAACCTGAGATAACTGCTTTATCATCTTGACCATTGATGATGACTCTTATTTGATGTTCGCTGCCATCGATAGATTTAACAACTATCGTATCAATTAACGACTCACCTGTTTTGAGTTGATTAATTGCGGGTTGATTATTATCAGCGGTATAAGTCCAGTGACCATTATTATTGATGGTTAATTCGCCAAATAAACCTTGTGAAGCATTGGCCTGAAACTGGTTATCTCCAATATCAGCATCTTTTACTGCCAACATACCGTCTGCATGTAAAAAGCCCGCGTGTAGGTTTTTATCCTCAACAAGTGAAACGCTTGATACACCGCTAATGAGGGCTTTATCTTCGGTTCCATTAATATTTATCTTGAGAACTTTCTCTGTGCCATCAATCGCATGCACATATAATGTTTCAGTTAGCGTGGCCCCAGCTTTTAAGCCTTGAATGGCGGCGCTGTTATTATTAGCAGTGTAGACCCAGTGGCCAAGCTGATTAATCGATAAGTAGCCGTAATTACCTTGATAGCTATCGGCAACAAATTGGTTTTGGCCGTTATCACTATCAGTAACAGTCAATGCACCATCGACCCTTAATAATCCCGAGTGAACGTCTTTATCTTCAGTGAGTGTTGCAGTTGAAGTGCCTGCAATCACTGCTTTATCTTCACTGCCGTTAATGGTGACGGTGACTTTTTGTGATGTACCATCAACGCTGTGAACGATTAAGGTATCGGTGAGTGACTCACCAGCATTCAGACTTTGAACAGCCTGTTGGCTATTATCAGCAGTATAAATCCAATGACCTAAGTCATTGATTGATAGAGTACCAAACTGACCTTGCAGTGTTTCAGCGTTGAACTGAGCTTGGCCGTTATCACTATCAGTAACAGTCAACGCACCATCGACCCTTAATAATCCCGAGTGAACGTCTTTATCTTCAATGAGTGAGGCCGTTGCTGTACCAGAGATAATAGCTTTGTCATCAGTGCCACTAATAGACACAATAATTTTATGGTCGGTACCGTCTGCGGAGTGAACGATCAAAGTGTCAGTTAATGATTCACCCGTTTTCAACCCTTGAATCACAGTTTGGGAATTATCGGCTGCATAGGCCCAGTGACCTTGCTCGTTAATTGATAATGTACCAAACTGACCTTGCACAGTATTGCCTATGAAGTGAGCTTGATTTTTATCTAAGTCAGCAACAGAAAGCATCCCCTCGACGTGTAAATCACCTTGATTGACGTCGTAATCTTCTTTCAGGAAAGCGAAAGTCTCTCCCCCGGTGTTGGTGCTGTTAACGTATTGGCATTACCTGAAGAGTAGATGACGTTTGCGATTACAGCTTTGTCATCAGTACCATTAATCGTGATGGTAACCTGTTGCTCGGTACCGTCTATTGTTCGAACGAATAAGGTATCAGTCAGTGACTCGCCTGTTTTTAGCTCTTGAATTGCCGTCTGTAAATTGTCAGCAGTGTATGTCCAATAGCCACTGGAATCGATACTGAGCTGACCAAATTGTCCTTGTAGCATACTCGCCGTAAATTGGTTTTCACCTGAGTCAGGGTCGGTAACAGTAAGCTGCCCTTGGGTATGCAGCATACCTTGGCTATCTTGGTGGCGATCTTCAGTGAGACTGGCACTGTCTACCCCTTGAATTTGCGCAATCTGGTTGCTGCCATGGATATCAATAGTGACTTGCTGGCTAACCGTTTGACCAGAGCTGTCGGTGACATTGACGATGAATTGTTCTGTCGCTTTGTCGCCTTGATTCAATGCTTGGGTGCTGGCTGACTGGTTGTCTAATCGATATAGCCATTGGCCTGTGTTTGGATTAATCGTTAATTGTCCGAATTGACCTTGTCCATTTAAAATTGACCAGCTTGCATTGTCATTATGGTCAACGTCGGTGGCCACCAATTGACCTACGACAGAGTCAAGAGTGCCTTGTTCATTGAGCGAGCCGTGATGGTTACCGGTTACGGTTGGGAGATCATTAGTACCTTCTACATTGATGATTACCAGACTATCGACTTGATGACCTTCATTGTCTGTTGCAGTCACGACAAATTGTTCAGTGTGCCTTTCGCCCTCACTCAATGAGTTGGTATTAACTGACGTGTTATCGAGATGGTATTGCCATTGCCCAGTGGCAGCATTGATTTGCAAACTGCCAAATTGACCTTGGTTTTTTGCTGATGACCAAGTCACTGTTTGGCTATTATCACCATGAGCACTCAACATACCTTGAGCCGTATCTTTAGAGCCATCTTCTTTGACTTGTTGAATTTGCTGTTGACCATCTACCGTAAGCGGCTTTTCATGAGTGCCAGTGCCAGTGCCAGTGCCAGTGCCAGTGCCAGTGCCAGTGCCAGTGCCAGTGCCAGTGCCGGTAATTGGTGGTTGGCCTTGGGTACTTGGAGTTTGTGGTCCTGGATGGAGTGGCGTTGGCTGAGTGACTTGGGCGTACGTTGTAGGATTGGGAGTCGTCGAATCTTGATCGGGCTGCTGATCATTCTTCTGAGTAATATTCGCTTGGGCTGCTCGAAATTGACTGATATCTTCTGTTGCAGTATTGCCTGATTTAAACGGCTCAGCATTGCCAATTCCTGTTGTTTCGGTTGAACCTGTCTCTTTGATTAGTTTATTTTCAGGCGTTGCTTGAGTAACCTCTAAAGCGTCATCTGACTGTTCTGCCGATGCAATTTGGCGAGTGGCAGTGTTAGTCTCTGTCGCTTCGGTGGTTTGATTGGTTACTAGTGATTCAACACTCTGTGGGATTTGCTCAGAGGGTAAGTTTGGTTTTGTTTTACCATGCGCCAGTGAAGAGCTAACCGATTTATCGGCAACAAGATCCTGATTAATACCGACAGTTGTTTGTGGGGTATCTCGAGCTTCTTTTGCTAGGAGTTTTTTGGCTTCAACGTCAATTTTATTGGCCGCAACCTTTGCTTTTTTATCTCGTTTAACTTGTTCAGTTTGCGTAGCTGTGTTGGGTTTATTGACCTGTTTAGTATCCGTTTCTTGCTCACTATTAGGTGGAGTCTTGCCTTGGTTGTCTTGAGTCATGCTAACCTCTACCTCTCACCGAATGCTTCATTAATATTAGTAAACACGGGTTTCCATAAATATTGGAAAACACTTTTATCCCCAGTCACTATGTCTGCTTCTCCTGTCATGCCTGGGATTAATTCAAATTGACCAGGCGTGTCAAAAAAGTAGGGCTTTTCGATGGACAGTTGCACCTTGTAAAAAACGCCGCCTTTTTCATCTGAGTCAGTGCTGGGTGAGATGCGTTTGACGATGCCATCAAGCGCGCCGTATCGACTGTAATCAAAGGCATCAATTTTAATACGAGCACTTTGACCCACTCGAACAAAGCCGATATCTCGTGGGGACAGTTTAATTTCCATTAACCCGGTTTTAGTCATAGGAACTATCACTGCAACAGTGCCTCCTGGTTGAATTACACTACCAGTAGAACTTGTAGGAATGGATTGGATAATACCGTCAACAGGCGCTGTCACTGTATTTTGAGACACCAAAGAATCAGAAGATTTAAGCCTTGCGATAACCCCCAATAACTCTGCTTGAGTGTCTGTTCGTTTTTCTCCGACATCTTTAAACAGTGAGGCTTGTTTTTGCTTGAGTTGACGTTCTAAGTTAACTAGATTTTTGGAGAGTACTTGCTGTTTACTTTCCATTGATTTTAGCTCACGCATGTAGGAATCAAGCTTTTGTTGTGACTCTAAAATACGCAACTTAGATACCGCTTGTTCAGCAGTAACGGACAGCATCATTTTAAGGGTTTGTTCAGCTGTTTGTATTTGATCACTCAATGGCGGGATTTCTGCTTTAAGACCGTCAAGTTCAGCTTGGGTTTTGGCAATATCGGATTCTGATAATTGTTCCATTGCAACACGCTCTTCATTCATACGTCTTAAAGCGGAAGTATGAAGTCGCAGTAACTCAGGGTACTCGATAGCAAATTCGCTAAAGTCGGCCTCTCTTTGCTCCGTAAAGGCATCATAACGCTCAATTCGCATGATTAAATTGGCACGTTTACTGGTGAGTTCTTCTTCTGCTGATAAGCTATCAATAGAGACAAAGCTTGCTAAAATATCGCCTTTTTTGACGACATCACCCTCTTCAACAACGACTGAGGCAATGGTGCCACCAGTACGGCTTTGGATCACTTGTCGATGACCTAGTGGCACGACTTGTCCTTTAGACTTTGATATTTCTTCAACATCAGTAAAAACAGACCAAATAAGCATACATAATATTGATCCTGTGATGATTAAAATGACATTGCGGATCATTTTTCGTTCAGCAGGTGCTTCAATCGCTTCAGCAAATTCATGCTTAGGCCATATTCGATTAGCTAATTGACGATTATCCATTGATTGAAGACTCCTGTTCGGCACTTGATGTGGGCTGCTCTTGGGGCGTTTTATCTGGAATAGGGCCCGCGTAAACCACCGCGCCTTTATCTAAAATGATGACTTTATCTGCTTGTTGAATTAAGTCTTGATCGTGGCTAGTAAATAAGACGGTTGAATGTCCCTTTAGGTTTGTTAACGTATTAATCAGGGTGGCTTTTGATGTCGGATTTCGGTGTGGTAATGGTTCATCAAGCAGCAAAAGTGGAGATTGTTTCACTAGCGCTCTAGCGAGATTAATATAGCTGCCTTCAATGGCCGAAAGCATGGCATTGTTTTCACCCAAAAGGTCGACAGATAAATCATTATTGATGCTGTTAAAAAAGCTTTGTCCGCCAGCATCAATTAGAGCTTGAATAATTTCTTGGTCTGTAGCGTTAGGTTTAGCAATACGAATATTTTCGGCCAAGGTGCCAGGGAAAATATCCGGTTGTGAGGGACTATAACCAGCCCATTGTCTAAAAATGGCAGTATCATATTGTTTTAAATTTTTACCGTTGATGGTTACAAAGCCTGCTTGGGCATCTAACACGCCTAATGCACTCAGTAGTAAAGTGGATTTACCACAAGCGTTTGGTCCAATAATGGCCACTAATTCACCCGGTTCAATCTCTACATTTACCCCTGCTAGTGCAGGTTCACCTTCTGCGCTGTATCGAAGCGTGACATGCTGAAAAGCAACTGCTGGTGGCTTGCTATTATCTGGTGTATCCAACCTAAGTTCTGACTGCTCGGTATTGGCCTGCATGAACCGATCAAACTGTTTGACCGCAATATCCATCATGGTGAATTTTTGTTTAGAGGAAAATGCTAATTGAGCAGGACCGGTAATACGCCAAATCATCATCACGCAGGCAATTAATGCCCCCGGAGAGATGCTCTGATCTAACACTAAAAATATGCCAGTAAATACCGTAATTAATGCGGTAAAAAGACTAAGTGAATGAGCAACTGCTGCATTTAAGCCATTTCGTTTAGCGTATAAAAAATTCTGTCGGCTATTTTCTCTTGCTTGGCGAATAAACTTTGTTTGCCAGCCTTCGGTGTCACCAGCGGCCTTTAATTGCAGTAAGTTTTTAGATAATTCGCTCATGGCATTTTGATATTCGCCACTGATTGTCGGAGAAGCTGCCTGAACATAACGAGTGAATAGTTTCATCACAAGGTAATAGAGCAGCAACATACCAATAGGCACTAAAACTAACCAACCGCTTAAAAACATGATGGCGAGTAAGGCGATGAGGGTGAATGGTAAATCCACCAAGCCTCCACCGCCGGGGCCTGACAGTAACATCCTGACCTTTTCAGCATTTCGCATTCGGGCAATATGATTGGAAATACCGACTCGTGATAGCACCATAAGAGGCATATGCAACAAACGATAAAAGGTTATTTCAGATAAGTCCCTGGCAAAGCGGTTGCTGGTTGCAGCCAGTATTTGTGCCCGTACTAAACGAGTGCTGACTAAAACACCAATTGCCAAGACACTGCCTAGTGCGATGCTAGGTAGTATTGACGGTGTTTGCCCGCCAATGACTCGATCATATACGGCCATGGTAAATAATGGCACGGCCAGACCTGTAATACTTGAAAGTAAACTGAGCCAAAATACAGGTCGGTACCATTTTGTCCGTTTACTCATTTGCGCGGCAAAAGCTTGCACATTTTTCTTACTGCTCGGTAATGATTCAACCAGAAAAACATGAGCTTTGTCATTGAGTTGGGTTAAGTCTATTGGTTGCCATGTATTCTCACCCTGCAGTTTCTCGAAAACATTTCCTTGGCGCCTGACAATGAATCCAGCTTCATTTTCTGGAATCACAAGAAATGGATGAATCGCAAGGTGAAGATTTTTAGCTGAAGGGTGAATGACTGAAAAGCTAATTTGGTGCTTTTTAAGCAAGCGAGAGACTTCAAGAGTGTTAAAGTCATTGTGGCTATTATCACTGGCGATATTACTGGCCTGTGTATATAAGCCAAGCTGCTTGAACAGGGTGATAATGAGTGGTTTTAATTCTAATGATGCTTGGCTCATGAGCGGTTCTCCTTATTAGCTTGGCTAACCGCTTGGGAAGGCGTTTGCTCTGAAGAAGGCTCGCTATGGCCGATGATATCAATGTTTTGATCGCATATTTGGCTAAGCGCTACATAATGTGATGCGGTCACTATAGTCATGTGCTGTTTTAGCTCTTTGAGTAAAGCTATTAAACGATTTTGCGCATCGGCATCTAATGAAATCATGGGCTCATCTAGAAGCAGTATTGAAGGTTGCTGAACCACGGCTCGCACTATGGCGATAAGTTTTATCGCCCCTTTGTTGAGCATTTGGCTATCACTGTCTGCGACGAGCGTTTGATAACCGTTAGGCAGTTGGGCAATGGCATTAGTTAAACCTAGACTATCAGCAACAGCCATGGCCTGCGGTTCATACTCAGCCCGAAACATGGTCATGTTTTCTAATAAGCTTCCCGCAAATAGTGTCGGCCAAGGCGCAACGTAAGTGACTGATTGTCTAAATTCGGTGGCACTATGCTGATAGATTGGTGTGCCATCAATAGTCACCGCACCTGAAGTAATCTGCTGAAATCCTGCAATCATGCTTAAAATATGGCTTGCATGACTTAGCGGATTAGATTGAAGATTCACCAAGCTATTAGGTTCAATTTTCGTAGTAAAATTATCAATTACAGTCCCGAGGTTTTGACTACACACGGTCGTAAATTGAATGGGGCCAAAAGGAAGCTTTTGATGATACAGGGTTTCGCCTGTAAAAGGCTCTGCGGGAATTTCAGTTAAGTCATTAACGTGTGACATCGCCGTTTGAGCACTAACAAGTCTTGAGCGTAAACTAATGATGGCACTTAATGGGGCAATAGCTCTACCTGCTAAAATCGAACAAGCAGCAAGCCCACCCGTTGTGAGAGAGCCATTTAACACTTCCAGACAACCAAGCATGACCAGTATCAACGTGGTTCCCTGAGATGCACCTTGAATAACTTCTTGGAGTTTTGCTGATAGCCAGTCTACCCGTTGTTGGTTATCTAATCGTTGATAATTGATATTGTTATAAATACCAGACAGTCGGTCTTCAAGTGATAAAGCTTTGGCTGTAGTTAAGCCTGACAGCACTAAAATCAGCATTCGAGTTCGCTCAGCATCTGACAGTGCTAAATCATGGGTGGCTAAGGCTAATTGCTTGCCTATGTAATAAACTAATGCGCCTACAACAACCCATACGGCTATTGGAATAAAGACTAAAGGGCCGCCTATATAGGCGACTAAGGCAAGGAAAATCAGGACGAAAGGGAAGTCCATCAAAGCAACAATAGCTTGTCCTGAGTAGAGTTCTCGCATACTAGAAATACTGGCGAGGCCGTTGGCAATACGACCAGTACCCATGGCTTCAACATGGCGATAATTAGCTTTCATGAGCTTATCAACGACATCAGATGTTGTTGATAACTCGAAGTTGGCTGCTGATGCCGCAAGAATCCAACTACGACCATACCTAAGTAACAGTTCAAGCAAAATAGCGACGGCGACTCCAGATACTAAAATAGTCGCGGTCCCGTAACCTTGATTAGGTAAAATTCGGTCATAAATTTGTAGCATGGTGAAAGGCAAGGCGAGCGACAATAAATTAATAAATGTCGAAGAAAGAAAAAGCTCGGGAAATGCCTTGTTCTTAGAAAGTAAACTGAAGTTTTCCTGCATCTATTCAACATCCTTATAAACACTAATTTCAATCAATTAAGCGTAGTTCACTTTGTGCGAATTACCTTTTAAATTAGTCTTGTGCGGTTAATTTTTCAACAGGAAATATTTTGTATTGGTGGTTTTTTGCTTGTTTTAGACTAAAGGCTGAGTCTAAAAATATAAAATGAATGCTAAGCGCTTGGCTAAAAAGGTAAAACAAATATAGAAGTGTATAAAAAAGCCATTCGCTGATTGGAATGGCTTTGGTTAGTCATGAGTTAACTCATCATAGCGTTAAGGCTGCTGACGTGTTGCGGCAAGCGCGATTTCACGAACACAAACGCTTTGTGGCATTTCGTAGGCAAATACAGCCGTTTCAGCAATGACTTCTGGTGCGACTACGCCGCCCATGTCTTCTTTCCAGTCTGCGTAGCCATCTTTAATCGCTTGATCTGTTGTGTGGCTTAATAACTCAGTTTCTACCGCTCCTGGTGCAATGGTCACCATGCGAACATCGTCCATAGCAACTTCTTCACGGATATTTTCCGTTAATGCATGTACAGCAAATTTAGTTGCACAATAAGCCGCATGGTTTGGAAAGGTTTTACGGCCAGCAATTGAACTTACGTTGATGATAGTACCTGTTTTACGGGCTTTCATACTGGCTAAAACAGCATGAATACCATTCAGTACGCCCATTACGTTGATGTTGAGCATCTTGGTCCATTCTTGTGGATCTTGCACATCTGCTTGACCTAGTAACATCACACCAGCGTTATTGATTAAACAGCCAACAGGGCCGTATTGTGTTTCAGCTTCAGTAATGGCTGCTTTCATCGCTTCAGTATCTGTCACATCAACGCTAATTGCTAAGCTATTTTCAAGTTGCAATGCCTGCATAGGTTCAAGACGGCGAGCCAATAATAGTAATGGATGTCCCTTAGCGCTGAATGCTTTGGCCATTGCTGCACCAATACCTGAAGATGCACCAGTAATTACGATAAGTTCTTTCATGATTTCGACCTCTCTTTGTTAATGAGAGAATTATAGAGCGCGATTTATTGTTGATATATAATCGATAAAGAACATAATTGTTTACGTATGACTTCTAATGAGCCAGCGTTAGCGATGACTCATTGACGTATATAGGCGGTGGTTACTGCAGAACTGTTACCATCTTATCTGCAAATGGATATTGAGAGTTAAATGAATACAGAAATAAATTTAGTGGATATCCGTGCTTTTGTGGTGATTGCAGAACAAGGTAACTTTACTCAAGCTGCGGAAGTATTGGGCTGTTCACGCTCGCACTTATCTAAACAATTATTGAGTTTAGAAACATTTCTAGGTGTCAGTTTGATTATTCGCACCACCAGGACGCAGCGCTTGACAGATCAGGGCGAGCTATTTTTACAACAATGCCAGCAAGCGTTACATCAAATTGAGCAAGCTGTGGCTACCACAGTAGATAGTGCGGAAAAATTATCAGGTAATATTTATATCAATTGTGTGGGTGGTTTTTTAGGGGAAGACATTATCGTTCCCTTAGTGAATGACTTTATCCAACTATATCCCGATATCACTATAGATCTTGATTTCAGTAGCCAACGAGTCGACTTAATTGAAGATCATTTTGATGTGGTATTTAGAATGGGCGATTTATCGGATTCAGGATTAATAGCACGAAAGCTTATTGATATTAAAAACTGTACCTTGGCGTCACCTGCCTATCTTGAAAGATATGGACAGCCGACACATCCGAGCCAACTCAATAAGTATGCTTGTATCGTTGGTTCGATTAATCATTGGCGTTTTAGTCAACAGGGAGCTGTGAAAGAGCATATTGATGTTGCGATTAAAGGTAAGTTTCGGTGTAAAAATGGCCGAGCAATGAAGATTAGCGCATTAGCTGGTAATGGTATCGTCAGGTTGCCATATTTATATTGCCATCAAGAGATACAAACTGAGAAATTAGTCGAAGTATTTACAGATTGGCAAATACCCGACACACCGTTTTATGTGCTTTATCACAAGGACAAATTTCAACCTGAGCGCCTGAAAAAATTTATACAGTTTACCCATGAACGTTTCAAATCTTATCTGCCTGATTTATAAAAATTTAGTCAATGCAGTTAGTTGAAACAAGGTAAAAATGAAAATTTAGTTTGCTGATTTGACATCCTTTTTTGATTATTTCTACTATCTTTATTAAACAATAAAAATAGGAAAACTGGGATGCTATCAAGACTAGCGCTACCTTTCTGTTTACTCTTGCTTGCCAATAATGTGCAAGCTAGCGGGCTTTATTTTGAAGCTCGCAGCGACAGTATGGGCGGTACTGGTGTTGCTGCCTCTAATCGAGTTGGCGCCAGTTTCATTAATCCTGCTTTATTGGCCATTCTTACTCCACATAACACCTATACCAATGATGAAATCAACAAGACCCAAGCATTTTCTTTATTACTGCCAACAGTTGGCGCCGAAGGCTCTGATAGCGATGATATGATTGATAAGTTTGATTCGTTACAGGACTCTTATGATGGCCTTGAAACGGCAATCAATAACGGTGACTCCGCCGAGGTTGAAGCCTTTCGAGACGACTTGGTGTTAGATTTAGAATCACTCAAAGGCAATGTGGCGAATGTATCAGCAGGAATTGGTGCAGCCTTGGTGATACCAAATCAACGTATGCCGATGGCGGTTTTTTATAAAAGTTATATTGACGCAGTGGGTGTGGCCGATATTGCCCAGTCGGACATTGATACTTTGAACGTGCTTGACCCTAATAACCCGCCAACTGAAATCACTGACCTTGATTCTCAAGGTGTCGTGCTAGCTGGTAGTGTGACTGATTTTGGTGTGGCACTCAGCTTTCCTTTGTCGATTGTAAATATGCCTGTCAGGGTAGGGGTTTCACCGAAGTTTCAACGAATTGATACTTACCATTACTCAGTTAATGCTAACAATTTCGACGCCGATGATTTTGATGACGACAAATATCGTAACGATGAAAATCTCTTTAATTTGGACGTTGGTGTCGCATTTGAACCTATTGAAAAATTAACTATTGGGCTATCTGCCCGAAATTTATTCAGTCAAACCGTCAAAACGGTTGAAGCGCAAGGACGAGAGTTTCATTACCAAGTGGAACCATTAATTACCGCAGGCGCTGCCTACGATTGGTCATCGGTAACCTTGACCACAGATATTGATTTAGTCGACCAAACCCGATTTAAAGAGTTTGATCCAGTGCAGTATTGGCGTGTAGGCGGTGAGCTAAAAGCCACTGATTGGCTCTCGTTGAGAATGGGTTATCGACATGACTTAAAAGACAACAGTGTTGATATATATTCATTTGGTACAGGTTTTGCGATTGGGCAAGCATTTAAGTTAGACATGAGTGGTAGCTATGGTGAAGATGACGCTGTAGGGGCAGTATTACAAACCTCTTACCACTTCTGAGTGCTGACCTAACGATCGTCAGCGACTTTAATTATGGCGTGATTAACTGATAGATAAAGCTAACGTTGACTTAATTGTTAGCACGATAGCACTCAGGCCACACAACACTAATGTTGCCATTCTGGTTTTTTCTTTGTCGACTTTATTGGTTAGCTTTCCTGCCACTAGGCTACCCAAAAACACCGACGGCAATAACATCAATGAAAGCCAAATATGTTTTAGCTCAACGAGTCCCGCCACAATGAGTATTAACATCGCAATCATAGAACTAAAGACAAAAAATATAGATAAGGCTGCACGAAACTGTGGTGCGTCTTTTCCGGCAAGTAATATTGCTAGAGGTGGGCCACCAATTGCAGCGATATTGCCAAATACTCCTGATAAAACCCCTGCTATAAACAAAGTGATCTTATTTACTGGTGCGGTAATTTTATAGATGCTAAGAATGACTGCAGCAGCCACAATAAAGGCTATCGCTAGCCCTAATACTGCTTGTGGGGCAAAAATTAATAATCCAGCACCAAGAAAACCACCAGGGACTCGACCGAGCAAGGCGTATTGTAAGCCATTAAACTTGAGCGGGGTTCGTTCTCGCAATAACGTTATTAATGCAATGGAAAATCCACATGCAATAACTGGAGCAGGAACAAGTTGAGGGTCAATAATGTAAAGCAGTGGGCTGGCGACCACAGCTAAGCCAAAACCTATTAGTCCTTGAGTTAGTGCGCCCAGAAATATGATAACCGATGCAAGCATCAAGGTTTGCGGATCGATAAATGCCATTCTGTGCTCGTTGACTTAATTAAGGTCGGTGCAAATTTGGTACGACAAATTTTATGCGAATAGAAATGCAGAATAAAATTGAGCTTACATAAAAGTAAGCTCAATAGTGATTATTCGTCTAAATCTTCCCACTCGATGCCCATTTTATCCATGAGAGCTTTAGCCTCACTTGGAATGCTATCTGGGCCTTCTTTAGATAAATCTTCATCGTTAGGGAGTGGCTGACCAGTATATGCGTGCAAAAATGCTTCACATAATAGTTCACTGTTAGTGGCATGGCGCAAGTTATTCACCTGACGACGAGTACGCTCATCAGTTAGTACTTTAAGCACTTTTAACGGAATGGATACCGTAATTTTTTTAACTTGTTCGTTTTTTTGCCATGTTCGGCATATGGGCTGATATAGTCGCCATTCCATTCAGTCATTAACTCACCTTTATACGATAGATTCGTGGCAGATTTTAACTGCTTATTTATTACAGTCAAATTATTGCTGCTATTCTATAACGAATGCAAATAGATTTCTTTATGTTTAGACGTCTAAACGTCTAATATGTGTTGACGATCTAACTTTGCTTAGGTACATTTAGCCATCTAGACATCTCTACGGTGTGTACTCTATAGTGTGTCAATCTTGAGGAGCTTACAATGAAAAAACATCGCGCAGCTACATTAGCAGTTCGCCAAGGTATCGAATCTGATACTCAGTATGGCGCGGTAGTCCCGCCGATTTACCTTTCAACAAATTATTCATTTGATGGACACACCAACCCTAGGGAATTCGACTATAGCCGCTCAGGTAATCCGACTCGTTGTGTACTAGGAGAGGCAATCGCTAAACTAGAAAATGGCGCGACAGGGATTGTAACTTGTACAGGAATGGCCGCGATTACCTTAGTGACCAGTTTACTTGGGCCTGATGACTTAATCGTGGTACCGCATGACTGTTATGGTGGTAGTTACCGACTGTTCACAAATCTTGCCAACAAAGGCCAATTTAAATTATTGGTTGTTGATCAAACTGACGAAAAAGCACTCACTGAAGCGATAGCGAAAAAGCCTAAAATGGTCTGGTTAGAAACACCTTCAAACCCACTTTTGCGGGTTGTGGATATTAAAGCTATCGTTGAAGCAAGCCATGCTGTTGATGCACTTGTTGTTGTCGACAATACTTTTTTATCTCCAATTTTACAGCAGCCATTAGAACTTGGTGCTGATATCGTGATGCACTCAACGACTAAATACATTAATGGTCACAGTGATGTTGTTGGCGGTGCCGTTGTCGCTAAAGATGCAGAGCTTGGTGAGCTATTACATTGGTGGTCAAATACCTTAGGGCTAACAGGTTCTGCATTTGACAGTTACTTAACACTGCGTGGTATTAGAACTTTAGCCGTGCGGATCCGTGAGCATCAAACTAATGCTCAGCGTGTGATTGACGTGCTGCAATCTAGTGATGTCGTTGAAAAAGTGTACTATCCCGGTTTAAAAGACCATCCAGGTCACGATATTGCTGCCAAACAGCAAAAAGGCTTTGGTGCTATGTTAAGTTTTGAGCTTAAAGGTGGCGAAGCGGAAGTGGTTGCCTTTTTAAATGCATTATCGATTTTCAGTGTTGCTGAAAGCTTAGGCGGAGTGGAAAGCTTAGTTGCCGTCCCAGCAACAATGACCCACAGAGCAATGGTGCCTGAAGCACGTTATGAAGCTGGTATTAAAGATACATTACTGAGACTATCTGTCGGGATTGAAGACGCAGAAGATTTAGTGAATGACATCAATGCCGGGCTCGCTGCAGTTGCCGCATTATAGTTCTGTGTCAGTCAGCGTTTTGCACAAAAGTTTAGTGGTTTAAGGAGTACAAAATGACCCGCAGTCATTTACATAAGTTTGGTGGTTCAAGTCTTGCTGATGCAGATTGTTATCGCCGTGTCGCCCATATTTTGTTGACTCATGGAAACTGCGACGATCTTGTCGTCGTGTCAGCTGCGGGAAAAAGCACTAACTTTTTATACAAGCTGTTGTCGCTTCGGGAAACGGGCGAATTATGGCAAGAAGAATTACAAGTTCTCATCAGCTACCAGCAAAACTTAATTGAGCAGCTGCTCTCTAACGAACAAGCCCGAGATTTACGTGAGCGTCTATCAACGGATAAGGCGCAACTCATCAGCCTGTTATCACTTGAGCAGCGCAATGAATTCGAATTAAACCAAGTGCTCAGCTTTGGTGAACGTTGGTCTGCGCGCTTAATGGCTGCGCTTTTACGTGAATCAGGTGTTGCTGCAATCAATGTTGATGCTTGTTCAATTCTCGTTGCTGACGAAGGCTTAGTTCCTAATATTCGATTAGCGCAATCACGTGAAAAAGTGCAAGCACTGCTTGAAGCGCACCCCAATGAGCGATTAGTCATTACTGGTTTTATTTGCGCTAACCAGCAAGGTGATACTCTGTTACTTGGACGAAATGGCTCTGATTACAGCGCAACCTTAATTGCGAGCTTAGCAGATATAGAACGAGTAACTATTTGGACTGATGTTGAAGGGGTGTTTAATGCAGACCCGAATAAAATCAATGATGCCAAGTTACTCAATTGTATGTCATTAGCGGAAGCGGATAGATTGGCTCATTTAGGTTCTCCTGTCCTTCACAGCAGGACATTACAACCTTTATTTGATACCAATGTCAGTTTGGCTGTTCGTTCTAGCTATGCATCTCATACTGATTTTACCTTGATTGCGCCGCAAAGCTCTTCGGCAAGTGCGCCGGTTGTAACGAGTTTAAATGAGGTCGTACTGTTTAAAATTAAGCTGCAATCACCAACAGAAAACCTGATTGAATTATTAGCGCAACAGGGGATCCTTCCTTTAGCTCATTGGACATCTGCCCACCATAAAGTTGAACTTGCTTTTACTGTTGAAAATCAAAAGCAAGTGCACACCTTACTTGAATTACACGCCCAAGCGCTTAATGTCAGTGATATTCATGTGAGCGATGAGCTTGGATTAGTCGCCTTGGTTAGCGCTGATGCCGAGCACTATCGTCGCAGTTTTGCTCGCTTACTCAGTCGTGATGCAAAACCGCTTTATCAAGATGATTTAAGCTTAGTGACCTTAGTGCCAAAATCTCAGGTGAGCTTACTTACTCAAAAAGTACATCGCCGCTGTGCAGGTCCACGCATGCGTATTGGCGTGCTGTTGTTGGGAGTCGGTAATATCGGTGAAGCTTGGATTGATTTATTCCAACGATCTTCAACAGCACTTAATCGTGAGCTTGAAGCCACTGTGCAATTAGTGGGATTACTGAGCTCTAAAGAAGCACTTATCTGCCCTGACGGAATTGATCTTACTCAATGGCAAGATAAGTTTGATACGACTGCTAAACCTTGGGATTATACGAGTCTATTCGAGCAACTAGAGCATCTCGATTGTGATGAGTTAGTTGTGCTAGACATCAGTGCCAGCGCCAGCTTAACTTTACAATACCCTGAATTATTTGCCCGTGGAATTCATGTTGTTAGTGCTAATAAACTTGCAGGTTCAGGGCCATTACCATTTTACCGAGAGCTGAAACAACAGCTGAGTAACCGCAGACTATTTTGGCGTTATAACGCAAGTTGTGGTGCAGGTTTACCAATACAACACGCCCTGAATGATTTACGTAATAGTGGTGATAATATTGAGGCGGTTGGCGGTATTTTCTCAGGCACTTTGTGTTGGTTGTTTGAGCATTATGATGGTCAAAAATCTTTTTCAGAATTGGTGATTGAGGCAAGAGGGTTAGGAATTACCGAGCCCGATCCACGTGACGATCTTTCTGGTCGTGACATGCAACGTAAGCTATTGATTTTAGCTCGTGAGATTGGCTTTGAAATTGAATTAGAGGATATTGTCTTAAACTCACTGGTGCCTGCTGCATTGGCAGACTTACCTTTAGATGATTTTTTAGCACGTATCACGGAACTTGATCAGAGTATGTTGCAGCAGTTCACTACAGCGGCAGAGCAAAATAAAGTGCTTCGTTATGTGGCCTCTTTGGACAAGGTTGATGGCAAAATGCATGCTGAAGTAGGTATCCAACGGGTCGATGCAAATCATCCTTATGCCAATTTAACCCCTGGTGATAACGTTTTTGTTATACGAAGTGCGTTTTATCAAGGTAATCCTCTAATTATTCGTGGTCCTGGTGCAGGCAGAGAAGTCACAGCGGCAGCCGTTCAATCCGATCTGGTACAGATTTGTAAGGATTTACTGCAAGAGTAACTTTTAATTGCTTGTTCACCTTATGGTTAGTGTAAATGAAAGGCTTACTTCTAAATGAAGTAAGCCTTTTTTGTTGGGGACAGTAATGCAGTGGTTGAACCTTGTGCTACCCAAGTGCGTAATTTTCTTTAATGTTTTGAGATATCGCAGTAAACCAAGTCATTATTAATGAAAAAATTCAGCAGTATGAACTTAATTATCTGCATCTTGCTTTTGTATAAAAAACATCCTACCTAACTGTTCTTTTATTGACTATATTGAGTAAAGCATAGGAAATGGATTATTCACAAAAGGCTGATATATGAATAAAAATCTCTGGTTTTCCAAAGTTCACTCATGGCGTTCCACCAATACAGTTACTTCGCAATGGGGACAAAGTGCAAACTTTAGTGTATCTAGGCTTTGGACGGCGCTAATTGGCAGTACGTTAAGCCTTAGTGTTTCAGCCAGTATTCCTGAAGCTTCACCTAAAGAGCTCCTTGAAACCGTACCAGCAGCGGCTCAAGTATGCCTAAGTTGTCATGGCGTAAACGGTGAAGGTTTGGGGGTAGCAGGCCCTAGATTAGCAGGCCTTTCTAGTGACTATATCGCCCAGCAACTTTCTCATTTTCAGTCTGGTAAACGTCAAAATCCGACGATGATGGCAATGGCTATGACGGTGCAGGGCGATACCATTAAATTAGTATCAGATTATTTTGCTGCAAAACCAGTCGCAGCAATTAGTTTGCAGTATCGAGGCGATAAAGTTGTCATTAGCGATATAGGCGAGAAACTGGCTTTTCAAGGTGATTGGGAGCGGGAGATCCCAGCATGTACCAGTTGCCACGGTCCGTCAGGTATTGGTGCAGGTCAATTTCCGCGGTTAGCTGGCCAAGAAGCCACCTACTTTAAAAATCAATTATTGGCATGGCAAAAAGGCACCCGTACAGGGGATGTTGACAACATGATGGGCAATATTGCTAAAAAGCTCACCGCTGCAGAAATTGATGCATTAACTCAATACTTTTCGGCTCAGAAATAAGGACATACTATGAAGCTATATTACTTTTCGGTGGCTGGTGTGTTGCTCAGTATGGGATTATCAGCGACGGAGTTACCCGATAGACAAGCTCAACTTCCTTCTGTTCCAAAAGATGCTAATGCCCAATATTTAACACCGAGTGCGTTATCTACGATTCCTAAAGGGGAGTTTGGCGACAAAGTCACAAAGGGGTATCAGTTGTTTGTGATTAGTCAGCAAATGCGCAATCAGTATGTTGGCAATGAATTGAACTGTGTAAATTGCCATATGAACGCCGGAAATAAAGCGAATGCTTCGCCACTTTGGGCGGCTTATATGGCCTATCCTGCCTATCGTAAAAAAATGACAAAGTGAATAGCTATCAGGAGCGTATTCAAGGTTGTTTTACTTACTCAATGAATGGCAAAGCCCCTGAATCAGGTAGCGATGTGTTAGTTGCTCTGTCGGCTTATTCATATTGGTTAGCGATGAGTGGCTTGATGAATCAATTTAATCTTACTGGTGATGTACCAGTATTGTCAGATGCTGAGTTGCTAAAAGGAGGTAATCGTCCTGAGTTTCCATTACCTGAGGTTATTAGCGCGAAGCTTGATCAAAAAGCGTTAACGATGCTGCCTGGTCGCGGCTTTCCTAAGTTAGATAAGCCGGAAAAACCCTACTCAATAGAGCGAGGTAACTCAGTCTATCTTGCACATTGTCAGGCTTGCCATGGTAAAGATGGTCAAGGAGTAAAGATGGCAAAAGTAAGTGCTCTTCCGCCATTATGGGGGCCGCAGAGCTATAACTGGGGAGCAGGTATGCATCGAGTGAATACAGCGGCTAACTTTATTTATGAGAATATGCCATTAGGAAAGAGTATTCAGCTTTCAGTCCAAGATGCTTGGGATGTAGCAGCATACATTAATGCCCAGAAACGACCTCAAGATCCGCGTTTTAAAGGAAAGATAGAGCAAACGAAAGCCAGTTTTCATCAACATGATGGTTATTATGGCAAAAAGCCTCAAAATGTACTTTTAGGCGAAAAGGCTTATCCTAATTTCCCTGAGGCTAGTCAGTAAGCCTGATTGGAAAAGTCATTGGGAAAGTAGAAACGCTGAATAAATGGCAACGCAGTACAGTAGCATAATAAAACGTATTTGGTTGAGGCATCACCTCTACTCAAGGCAGAGGATTATATGAGCTGCATTATTATCTACTGTGCTATTTTTATAGTGTAGTGTCACACTCTATTTTGTCATCAGTCATAAAATGAATATCATAGAAAGTTGTATCGCATTACCCTTGCTTATACATCTAGCGTTGCCTGCGAACCAATCGTTAATATTCCTACTATCGAGTTAATCCTGTGAAGACACAAATTGTTGAAATCTATCATCCTCAAGAACAAGTAACTCAAGAGGGGATATCACTGAGTCAAGCTAATGTTGTTGAACCTTTAATTTGTCCTATCTGCAATAAGCCAAATGCTTGTGCTGTCAGCAAAGGTTTATCTATTGAGGCGTGTTGGTGTCTTTCTTTTTCAGCTCGTGGCACCATTTCTGCTGCTGTTAAAGCGCAATTGAGGGGAAAAGCTTGTGTGTGTCAGTCTTGCTATGAGTCTCTTTGCAAAAAGTAGTGTTGCTATTTTGTTAAAATAAAATTGTGGTGTCAGGAATGATTGATATACTTAATCATTACTTTAATTAGGAAAAACACCATGATAAAAAAAATACTCCTAGTTGTTGCTATCATAATTGCAATCCCATTTATCGCGGCGATCTTTATCAAAAAAGATTACTCAGTTGAGCGAACAATTGTGATTAACCAACCTAAAGCGATTGTGTTTGATTATGTAAAACACCTCAAGAATCAAAATAATTTTAGTAAATGGGCGCAAATGGATCCCGATATGGAAAAAACCTATCGTGGGACAGATGCAACGGTTGGATTTGTGTCAGCTTGGGCAAGTGATAATCCAGATGTTGGCGTCGGTGAACAAGAGATCATGGCGATTGTTGAGGGAGAGAGGATTGATTTCGAACTTAGATTTTTAAGCCCTTTTGAAGCAACTGAGCCTGCATATATGACCACTGAAGCCTTGTCTGACAATCAAACTCGACTTAATTGGGGGTTTAAAGGGCATCTCGATTATCCGATGAATTTGATGTTTTTGTTCATGGATTTTGAAACGATTATAGGCAATGACTTACAGCAAGGCTTAGATAGCTTAAAGTTGATTTTGGATTGAATGGGTTTAAGTTTTATTGCATTGCTTGATATTTCTAGGGCGATATAAATACCAAACTGTGAAGGCACTACAATATTAGTAGTGCCTTTTTTATTTATTTAGCCTAATCAATTGACTGATTTATTGAGATTATTGCATTTAATACCTTTGCTTTTAATGATGATGTTTCCAATTTGTGTGTAATGCAGGTAATCTTAATTTTTCTTTAAATGACTTAGCCCTATTGAGTGAAATAGCGGATGAATCAAAAGAGAAACAGCTAAAAATAATAACAAGAAATAATTAACGCATTATGAGGTTATCAATGGAACAAGTGACGGCATTTGTAAATACAGTTAATGGCATAGTGTGGGGCGTTCCCATGTTAGTGATGATTTTAGGAGTGGGATTATTTCTGTCTATCGGACTGAAATTAATGCCAATCCTAAAATTAGGCACAGGCTTTAAGTTATTGTGGTCTGGTCGAGATTCATCCGACGATAAACATAAAGGTGAAATTAGTCCGTTTAACGCTTTAATGACTTCACTTTCGGCAACCATTGGTACAGGTAATATTGCCGGTGTTGCAACCGCGATATTTCTTGGTGGACCAGGCGCGTTATTTTGGATGTGGTGTACGGCGTTAGTCGGTATGGCTACCAAGTTTGCAGAAGCTGTCTTAGCGGTGAAATTTCGTGAAAAAGATGGAAATGGTAATCATGTGGGCGGTCCCATGTATTACATCAAGAATGGTTTAGGCAGCAAATGGGCTTGGTTAGGCACGTTATTTGCGCTTTTAGGCTCTCTTGCTGGTTTTGGTATAGGTAACACTGTGCAAACCAACTCAGTTGCTGACGCAATGAGCAGCAACTTTGGTGTGCCTAACTGGATTACTGGTTTAGTGCTGATGGTGCTTGTGGGTGCTGTATTGATGGGTGGTATCAAACGCATCGCAGACGTTGCCGGTAAACTTGTCCCTTTAATGACCCTATTTTATATTACAGCTGGCTTAGCCGTGTTAGTTGTTTATGCTGACCAAGTACCAGCCGCATTTCAGTTAATTATTCATAGTGCATTTAACCCGGTTGCTGCCCAAGGTGGTTTTGCTGGTGCCGCTGTGTGGGCTGCTATTCGTTTTGGTGTTGCTCGTGGTGTGTTCTCAAATGAAGCAGGCTTAGGTAGTGCGCCTATTGCCCATGCTGCTGCGCAAACCAATGAGCCTGTTAAACAAGGCTTAGTGGCGATGTTAGGTACGTTTATCGACACGATTATTGTTTGTTCGATTACCGGTTTGGCTATTATTGTATCGGGAGCATGGACTTCGGGTGAAACAGGCGCTGCGTTAACATCCTTTGCGTTTTCACATGCACTGCCTATGGGTAATTATATTGTTGCCGTTGCATTAGCTGTATTTGCTTTTACGACCATCCTAGGTTGGAGCTTTTACAGTGAAAAATGCATGCAGTACTTATTTGGTGATAAAGTCGTTAAGCCATTTAGATTAATTTGGACCTTAGTGGTACCGATTGGTGCTGTGAGTTCGCTTGAGTTTATTTGGTTACTTGCAGATACATTAAATGCCATGATGGCTATTCCAAACTTGATTGCATTAGCATTGTTAAGCCCTGTGGTATTTGCACTAACCCGTGAATACTTTGCTAAACAAAAGCAGTTAAATGCGCAAGGATAAAAAATGGATTAGGCATACACTGGGATGTGTATGCCAACAAAAAGGGATTTTATGAAGATAGATAACATTATAAGCGTATATACAATCTGTTTGCTGATTGTCGTGCTTGCTGGTTGTAATGGCGTTAAATTTCGCACCAATGCAGAAGAGTATGTAGTCGCTAAGGTTGAGGCTTCAACCGTTGATTTGTATTCACCAAGTGAACTTTATAATCACGAAAACGACCCATTAGGTGAAGTTTTTACTTCTTTTTGCAGTGTGTCGGCAGATCATTTGCGTTACCCGATTCCAAGTCTAAGCGCATTGAAAAACGATTTAAGAGGTCAAACGGCTGATAGGGGCGGCAATGCACTGGTTATCACTGAATGTGGTGAGCAGAAGTATCCGACTTGCACAGTATATCTGGAGTGCGCAGGCTTAGCGTATTACCTTAAGTCGTGGGATTAATTTGGCAAGCTGAGTAAGGTTATGTGAAGTTTAAAAATCATCTTCTAAGTCGTCACCTAAACTTTTACGTAATTCTGCTTGTTCAAGATAGTCATCTAAGCGTCGTTTAACTTGACGTTTTCGTTCAATAATTTCAGCTGAACGTTTATTTCTTGGTGATACCATTGCGTCGATTTCTGTATCGTTAGGAATGCTTTCAGTAATATTAGCCATTATTCTACCCTCTATTTCATGCTTATTTGTGGTGTCCCTGTGTGACAAATAAGCTGTAAATATCAAAGGTAGCCTTTAGCTGTGCTTTGATATCATGGGTATTGAGCGCTGAAGCTTACGATATTCCTGTAAAACAACCACGAAGAATATGCATTCAAATTGCACCCAAAGGTTTACTTACTCCTATAAATTCAATGTAGCAGTTATTTATTTTTTTGCTTAACGCAGTTATCAAAAAGTTTCTTTGACACACAAAAACGCCACTCATTAGAGTGGCGTTTGAGGTGTAACAATTGGCACGATGCCGACCTAAGCTAGTTCGCATTGGTGCCAGATTGAATGACTATGGCTTATAAACCAAAGCTGTACGAGTAGCCTAGTACAATTTTTGCGTCGTCATCATCTAAATCTGTATCAGATGCAGTAAATGAAACAGTACCGTAATCAGTATCAGAGCTTAACGATACATTGTATTCTGAGTAGCTATCAGTACCATACCAGCTAGTAATGATATCGCCATCTGAATAACCGTAATGCACGCCTAAAGACAGTGATTCAGTTAGTGGGAATGTGAGGTTAGCTTGTGCATACATCATGTCTTTTGAATCAAGTGGATCAGAAGCAATATCATCGCCGCCATTGACAGTGTGTGAATAAGAAACATCTAACCATTTCCATGCTAAACCAACAGTGACTTCACCAAAATCAACACTACCAGGAGAATCTGGGTAGGCATAGTAAAGGTAGTTAATATCGTAGCTTAAATCTTCAGTGATATTACCGCCGTAACCTGCGTAAATATCTAACTCGTAACTTGTGCCATCACCAAAATCAACGTTTGAAGCCCAACCACCGACATAAAAGCCAGAATCAGCGGCATAATCAATACCACCCTGTACAGCTGCACCGTTATCAGTTTGGCTTACACCACGCCACAGGTAGTTTGACGTCGCACCGATATTACCGGTGACTTCTGCTAATGCAGAACCAGATAATAATAAGCCTGTAGATAGCGCAATAGCTTTATATAAGGTTTTTTTCATTTTCATTCCCTCAAAGTTTTTATTATTCATTTCACCTGTTGCTTGATTATCGGGCAGCAAGGTTCAATGTTGATTTCATCTGTATGAGTTATTGCTAATGATGTGCCATGTTTATAAATGCTTTACTATTAATGGTTTATGCTCTCTCGCACTATGATGTAGCAAAAATGTTGCATAGTATTGAGGCAGAGGCGCACTTTTTTTGTGCAGTTATGAGGCGAGTTTCTAATAGAAAGGTGATCAATAGACATAAAAAAACCTCCGAAGTGGAGGTTTTATTTTCAAGCAGTTAATCTTAGTTAACGCTATCTTTTAATGTTTTACCCGCTTTGAACTTTGGTACAGTTGCTTCAGCAATTTGAATTTCTTTGCCAGTCTGTGGGTTGCGGCCAGTACGAGCTGCGCGTACAGAGGTTTCAAAAGAACCAAAACCTACGATAGAAATTTTGTCACCATTTTTCATGGCTTCAGTAACAGCTTCTTCAAAAGACTTTAGTGCGCGGCCAGCTTCTGCTTTAGTTAACTCAGCATTTTCTGCAATTTTTGCAATTAATTCACTTTTGTTCATGTTGATATTCTCTGCTTTCCATAGATGTGTTTATTTAAAACTAGATTAACATGCCATAAGCCATGGGGCTTTGAAAGCATTTTATCTGATAATTGTGTAGCAATAGGGCATTTTGGTGACATTTACGACGTAAATGACCCCTTTGCCCAGCTTTTGGGGCGAAAATGACGAGTGCCACAGTAAAATTAATCTTCTAATAGTTGATACAGCAGCTGCTTAACCAGTTTAGGCTCAAAAGGTTTATCGCAAAGTGCATTCACTCCCGCACTTGATACATTACTAAGATGTGTATCATTGGCTTCAGATGAGACCAT
Organism: Shewanella sp. ENK2; assembly: GCF_043568515.1. Classification (NCBI taxonomy): domain Bacteria; kingdom Pseudomonadati; phylum Pseudomonadota; class Gammaproteobacteria; order Alteromonadales; family Shewanellaceae; genus Shewanella; species Shewanella sp. ENK2. Next base: position 2,666,260 of record NZ_CP171406.1, read on the forward strand.
TAATATTGGGATATGGGATTGCTGACTTTCATTGCGAATATATTGGGTCAGTGCTAGACCGTCGACACTCGGCATGTTGTAGTCTGTGATGACTAGGTCAAACATCTGTTGCTGCATGAGTTCTATTGCTTGCGCCCCATCTTCAGCTTCACTAATGATTCTAATGCCTAAGTTGCCAATGGTTCGCTTAATGACATTACGTGCCATTCGGCTATCATCGACCACCAATGTACGAATATCTTGTACATCAAAATGACTTAAATCCAGTTCATCGTTGCTGATTAAATCGATGGTTGAATTGAGCGCAGTCGCTAGGTGATCGGCATCGAATGGTTTCGGTAGAATGGCGACGACCCCTGATTGCCTGAACACTTCAAGTTGTTCGCGTCGACACTCACTAGAAACCAACATAAATTGAATGTCATTAAATTGAGTGCTTTGCTTGATGAAACTGAGCAAGTCGGTCGCTTCGCCATCTGAAAAGTGCAAAGCGCTGATGACTAAATCTGGAGTGTGTCTTGAGATAATGTCTTTTGCATCAGTGATACTTGATGCAGTTTGAATGCTATTTACACCTTCTTGTTGTAGGCGTGCGGTGATAATTTTACGCTGAGTATCTGAAGGCTCTAGCAATAAAATTGATAGTTCACTGGGGGATAGGTGGCCCATAAATGACTTCTTCTTATTTATTATAAATGCGTCTTATGGGCGCATTTTACCTTAAGCTTCTACGTGAATATAGCTATTCTTGCACAAGACATTAACAATCAGGTTTCAAATACTGCGTGGTTTTTTGGCTAAACGCGACCCAATATTGGTACCCCAAAATGAGCACAGCGCTCAGTGCAATAGCGGGTACAGGTATACTCACTCCGTTGAATTCGACTTTTACATCTTCAGGGGTGATTTGATAGGCAATAATAGCTGTTGTGGATAAAGCCAACATCGCCAATGTTTGGATTGCGAGGTATATTTTTAACACTAAACTGGCCCAGTGAGTGCGTTTAACGAGTCCAAATAGCACTGGTATTACGCCAATCGTAAACAGATCGATTCCTTGAATGGCGTATGAACGTAGCAAAGCCAGAATAGACAATAAGACGTAAAATGCCATCAATATGATAAGTCTGCGAGGGAGCGGATTGTTAACGGTACTGAATTTATTCATGAGGTATTGTTATTGATAGTAAAGCAATGAGTTCGTTGTGGTGTAGAATAACGCGAGTTGAGATATTTTGGTGAATAGTTTCCAAAAAGATTAGGAAAAGTGACATGACAGAAGCTGAATTTTGGGACTTAGTGACGCGTACTGAGCCGCAACAGTCAGAGCAGCAGTGCCACAGTGAACTGACGGCTAAGCTAACCGAGCTTGATGATGACGCATTAGCCGCATTTGATAAAATGTTCGGACAGCAGATGCGCCGTAGTTATCATTGGAATATATGGGGAGCGGCGTACATTATCACAGGTTGTGATTCTGATTATGCTTTCGCAGAGTTTAGAGGCTTTTTACTTTCTCTGGGTGAAGACTGGTATAACAAGGTGATTGCTGATCCCGATTGTTTAGGAGAGCTGACTTTGTGGCCAACAAAAGATGATTATGCATACCCTTTTATTGAGGACTTTGACTTGATAGCAGGGCAACTCTATGAAGACAGAACAGGTAATGAATTACCTTTTGTTCCTTCCGGGCAGCATACTCCCCAGGGTAAAAAGTTTAGTACCAAGAAGAAAGATCTTAAAAAGAACTATCCAAAACTCAGTGCATTATTTCCATTTTAACGTTCAGAAAACCTAAAATGCAGCCATTAGGCTGCATTTTCATATCGGTAACTAACCTTTAAGGTTTAGCCTTCACACACTTCAGATTCGTCATCAAAGTCTAATCCACGATTAGCGCATTTTTTTCCATGAAGTTATGCTCTGCAGTTTCAAGCTGCTGATTAAATTCTTGTTCAAGTTCAGCGGTATACTCTTGTTCTGCCGAAGCCATGTGCTGGTTCATTAACTGGTGATGTTCTTGAATCGCTTGTTGGCCTTCTGCATCGACATCAAATTGATGAGCAAAGCTTGAAGAAGATAATGCCATTGTGACGAAAAAGGTCGCAGCAAGGGTTATTTTCTTAGTCATAGTTACTTTAGCGTTGTTCATAGTGATGTTGTTCATAGTATTACTCCAGTTAAAACTCGTAGGTTTATTGTTGCGCTAATTCCTTGAGCGTTAATGGCAGTGACGCAATCATCTAATGGGGTTGATATGATGCAGTACGTTTGCTTGGGATGTATATTAGCAATCACTGACTGAACAAAAGCTGAACAAAAAAGCAGCTAATAATATTTATCCCTTTTTACTTGCTTGTATAAAGGTGAATGTCTTACAGCAAAGGAAGTCGCTTTGCGTTAAGCTTATATACAGGTTGGGCTTATTATATTGAGATGCAATGAATACATTGCGACAAATTCACTGCCAGGAGACTATATATGAAAGTTAAACATTTACTTATTGCAGGCGCACTAATGTGTAATGTTGCTATCGCTGATGAAGAAGTGATTGAAAATCCAGTCACAGAAGAGGGCATCGTTAAAGTTGAATGGCAAGAGCCTAAAAATTATCGTGATTTAAAAACGGCTACAGAAGTTAAGTCGCGCTTTGAACAACGCTTTTTGATACCATGACTAAAAATATCAATAAAGAAGCTGAGAAGATACTCAAGCCAAATCAGAAACTCGAAATGATAGTTTCAGATGTGGACTTAGCAGGCGACTTAAGACCAACGTTCGGGGCTACGTCTGCTAATGAATTACGAATCGTTAAAGATTTGTACCCACCTAGAATGACGTTTACTTACCGTATCACTGAAGGCGATAACGTTGTTATTGCCGGAGATGAAAAGCTAGTTGACATGAACTTCATGTACGGTGCTAATTCTACAAGAAATCAACGACCATTTGAGTATGAAACTCGTATGTTGAAAGATTGGTTAAAGAAAACCGTAGAGCCAGTGCTATAAATCGCGCCATTGAGATAGCTTCAATCAATACAATAAAAACGGCTTATTAAGCCGTTTTTTGTTGCCTATCATCTAAGATGAAAACCTTACTTTGTACATATTTAGCCTGTTTTTTGGCTTCAGCACTGAGCATTGATAATTTATGATCCGTTGTATCATGGGTCATAGCAGGTGGTAGTACACCAACACATAGTGAAATTAAAGGGTGGTCGACCATATTACCTTGGCGATCTTTGGCATGCATAGTTTGAGTTTGCCAATGTTCTGCTGAATAAAAAGTGCGTTTATTTTGTTCAAAGTGTTCTACGATGGCTTTACCGTGAGTGAGTGCATCTTGGCAAGTGCAAATCATCACGAAGTCATCTCCGCCTATGTGGCCGACAAAGCAGCGTTCATTTTGATGATGACTTAGTAAGTTAGCCACTTGCATGATGACTTCATCACCTCGTGAGAAACCATAAATATCGTTATAAGGTTTAAAGTGGCATAAATCAAAATATGCTAAATAAAATGGTTTTTTCTGGGATCGTAAGCGTTTTAACTCTTCTTGAATAGGAACATTTCCAGGTAAGTTGCTAAGTGGGTTAGCATGTCTAGCGACTTTAATTCTATGTTCGGTTATGCGTTGTAATAGATCTTTGGTGTGGCCAATCCCGATTAATTTATCATGTCGTAATATAATAAATTGTTGTGCAACGGTAGTGGCGGTTTCAGAAGTTAGCTGTTGGCTCACCGCTGACAAAGGTTCACTTGCATCAATCTGCAATACTTGTCTGTCCATTACTGCACTCGCCGGATGGTTTTCATGAAGGGCTCGGCCATAGGGTGTGCTAAATAATTCCAGAATATGATTGCGACTGACGATGCCTTCAGGATGGCCATTTTGAGCGATGACAATTGCTTGCAGTGCTGGTTGAGCAATAAATTGCTCACTGAGTTGCTTCAGTTTTGTCTCAGGGGGCGCGATATTGGCTGATGAGCATAAACTTTCTGCTGTTTCGCAATAACGTGTTTGCGGTGGCAAAGGCATGCTCACCAAGTTTGAGTCCATGTGCGTATTGGGTTTAATGTTGGGTCTACCCAATAAATAACCTTGGCAATAAGTCACCCCTAACTGCTTTAACATGGTTAACTCTTCTGGGGTTTCGATTCCCTCTGCAATGACTTTGCAAGTCAGATTTTGGCATAGCTCCACAATCGAGCGCACAAATTCTTGCTTTACTGCCGTGCTGTCTATTTGATGAATAAAATGGCGATCGATTTTGACATAATCAGGAGACAGTTCAGACCATAAGCGTAACCCTGAGTATCCTGCGCCTAAGTCATCAATTGCTGTGAGAAAGCCCTGATTGCGATAGTGGTTCAAACAGTCTTTTAATAAATCAATATCATCGGCTGGGTATTGCTCTGATAGTTCGATAACCACATCTTCAGGCTTTAGCCCCATTTGTTTAATCAGCTGCAGGGTTAGCCCTTTAGGATGGTCAGGATCGAGTAGCGCTTTTGGCGAGATGTTGATAAACAACTTACCTTTAAGCTGACACGCTTTAAAAGCATTAATAGAAATACTGCGGCAGAGTGTTTCTAATTCACTGAGTTTATTAAGATGTTCTGCAGTTTTAAATAAAGGTACTGGAGAATAAAGCGGGCTATGTTCTGGCCCTCGGCTTAACGCTTCAAAACCATGAACCTTTTGAGTTGATATGTTGAAAATAGGCTGAAAGATAGCATTGATAGATTGTTTATATATTATTTTTTCGAGTTCTTTTTCTAAATCTATAACACTCATTACATCAGTTCCATTGCATTTTTTTCCATCAGTCTATGGCAGAAAAATGACAAAAATATGTCTTTGATAACAAATGTATGCACAAAACTAACAGATAAACTTGAAATCGATTCAAGCTCATTTTTCAAAGGAGTGGATTATTTAAATGTGAAAATACCAAAGCGGAGTTGATTGATACTAAAACGCAGCCCGTGGGCTGCGTTTTTAACAAGTGGTAGGTGCTACTTAGTATTTTGTTTAAACAAATGCAAAGTTTGCAGTAATGCCCCAATTTTTTTACATGAGCTTCTAACATTTCTGGAGGTATATGGCTGAGACCTTGAAGCTCTTCAAGTTCATTTGCGAGCTCTTGAACATAAGGTAAAAAGCGATTACTTTTTTGGGTAAAGCCTTGTTCTTCAGTGAAGATTGCAACAAACTTACCATGGCCAGCTTGACGCAGTTCGTCGAGTCTTTTATCGGCATCAATGGCTTGACGATATCCTGTTTGCAGACTTTCTTTTAATTGCTGGATAACTTGGGTATACGGCATGATAGCCTCATTACATCATAAAAATTAAGTTAAATTATAAGGGGCTGGCATGGGACTAACAAGTGAATTACCGTTAAAAATCACCGCAACATTATTAACGAGGCTTAGATTCATTTTCGTTGGGGTTGTACTTGCATTAGCTTTAGCTGTTAATGCGAGTGCAGCTGAAACTGATAAACCACCTTTCTTCAAAGCCAGTTATCAAAATAAACAAATATACTTATTGGGCTCTATTCATATTGGCAAAGCCGACTTTTATCCTTTACCTTTGCAAATAGAACAAAGTTTTGTTGAGTCAGATGCATTAGTGATTGAAGCGGATGTGACTAAAGCCAATATACAACACCTATTGCAGCAGTATGGTTTTGCGAAAGGAAAACAAGCCGACATTGCGAGTTTATATCCGGCTTTTTGCGGTAAAAACCAAACCATGTGCGACGGTTTAAAGCCGCTTGCTACTTGGCTTCAGGCAAACCAAATCGGTGTTGGGCGCTTTGCTGAATTGGGGTTTTCACCTGAAGCAGGCGTCGATGTGACATTTGTGGCTCGTGATCCGGCTAAGCCATTACTTGAGCTTGAAAGTGTTGAATTTCAGTTCGACCTCATTTCTTCTTTTTCAGATAAAACTCAAGCGCAATTATTGGATGAAGCGATTAACGCAACCGATGGCGAGATGCTTGAGCTGATATCAGCATGGCGTTCGGGCGATCATCAAGCACTCGCAGATATTATGGAGCATCAAGCAGAAGAATCAGATGAGCTATTAACTAAATTGCTTTGGCAAAGAAACCACACGATGACGCAAAGAATCATCGAGATTTTACAAGATAGTCATTATCAACGCTTGTTCGTCATTGTTGGCGCTGGGCATGTCGTAGGCCAACAAGCCTTGCCCGAGTTGTTACGAAATGCAGGTGCCGATGTGATCGATTGTTGGAAAATGACCTGTAATGAGTATCGATAATGTAATGTTGTTTTCCATTTGAAGAGTAAAAATTGGCATTTTTTGACTGATGTTATCAATCTAGATGTATAATAGCAGCATTGAAACATTTAATGACGCAGTGTTTAGGTTTGCTAAATACTGCGTTTTTCAGTTAATAAACAAAAGGTAACTCTCTTGAGTCACGACTACTCTATAGAATTAGCTTCGATGCCATCGTTGCTGTCTCTGTATCGAAAGATATTATTATCGCGCAAGCCTGGTTGGGATCAGCAACCGTTGCCAAACATCAATGTGCAGGTTAGTAATATTCACCTCAATGATAAAAAAATTCAGCAATATGCTGATGTTTGCCAATTTGGTTTTGATGGCAAAGTGTTACCTCCTACGTTTTTATACGTGTTAGCTTTTAGACTTCATGCCAGCATTTTTACCCATAAAGCGATCACCTTTCCATTGCTAGGTATGATCCACCTTAAGAACAGCATTAGTTTATACAGGCCCATTAATGCCGATGAAACGTTTGATGTGCAATGTGAGCTGACAAGCAGTCAGACCACAGATGCAGGCCTTGAGTTTGAGCTTGTGTCAAAGGTGTATGTTGGACAGGAACTGGTGTGGGAAGCATTATCAACTTACTTATATCGCATTGAGTCCAAAGGACGCAGAGCAAGACCGCCTAGAGCTTCAGATATGACATGGGAAGATGTGCAAACTTGGGCATTACCTGAAGATTTAGGGCGTAAATATGCTAAAGCCTCTGGCGATTATAATCTGATTCACCTTCATCCTATCGTGTCTAAACGTTTCGGTTTTGAGCGCGTATTAGCTCACGGCATGTGGTCAAAAGCTCGTTCATTAGCGGCATTAATGCAGTTTATTGGTGAGAGACCGTTTAAAGTCGATGTTGAATTCAAGTTACCTGTCTTTATGCCATCAGAAGTCACTTTTGCTTTTGAAAGTATGGAAAATGGTAAACGATTTGAAATGCGTGATATTAAAGGTCGACGTCCGCATTTGCTTGGTAATATGACTTACCTAGATTAATGCTTGTGGTACACCTGTAAATGCGCAAAGAAAAGCCCGAGTTATTCACTCGGGTTTTTTGTATCAATTAAATAGGCTTAATCAACCGCTTTTTCATGGTAAATATGTACATCCCGTTGTGGGAATGGAATGCTAACCCCTTGAGCGTCAAACTGCATTTTCACTTCACGGGTAATATCCCAGTATACATCCCAGTAGTCGATAGGATCTGCCCAAGGGCGCACCACAAAGTCGACTGATGATTCACCTAAGGTATGAAGCTTAATCGTAGGCTCAGGAAATTGCTTGACCTTTGGGTGAGCCATAACAATGTCGGTAAGGATTTTTTCAGCTTTAGGGATATCATCGCCATAGCCAATACCAAACGTCATATCTACACGGCGTTCTTGTTCAACAGTAATATTGTTAATGGTGTCACCCCAAATTTTATTATTTGGAATGATTAATCGTTGGTTATCTAGGGTTTTAACCGTTGTTGATACCAAGCTCATATGACTAACACGACCTGTTACTCCTGCTGCATTGATCAAGTCACCAACATCATACGGACGGTAGATTAAGATCATCATACCCGATGCAAAGTTAGATAATGTGTCTTGCAAAGCAAAACCAATAATCACACCCGCAATACCAAAACCTGCCAATAATGGTGCCAATTCAAAGCCAAGTTGTGACAGTGCAATTAATAAACCTAAGGCAAAAATCACATTACCTGAAATGGATGTGAAGAAGTCTTGCAACAGCATGCTGAAGTTAAGTTTTGATGAGTTAACGGCTTTGCGCACCACTTTTCGAACGAGCTTAGCAACTAAGCTTGTTAGGAATAAAATGATCAAGAAAATAATCACTTTAAATGTTACGCCTGCACCGTTTTCCAAAGCTTGGTTTTTCGCAATCGTCATCCATTCTTCAATGAGACTAGAAGCCACATCAAAATTCAGAACATCTTGAGTAATATCGCCAGAGACACTGAATAATGTTTGTTTAATCTGTGTGGTGTCTTGGCCGAGTGATTCAAGCATTTCGATGGCAATATTCAAGCTTGCGGTGTGCATTGCCAAACGATCTTTTAAAGATGACACTTTGCTCTTTTGCTCAGCAGTAATGTCAGCGCCAGCATCAGAAGCTTCAGCAACCGCTTCTTGAAGCTGTACTTGAGTATAGGTAACTAAGCTTTCGAAATAATCAGCTCTTAGTAAGACTTCTGCAGTTAACGCAGCTTCGGCATTATCAACGTTAATGTTAAGCGTCTTACCCCAGTTAATTGTTTCTAATTCTGCTTGCAAGTAATGGTCACGATCTTCTTCACGTTTGATAATATCACGCATGATTTCTACATCATTATCACCACCTAAAGCGAGCTTTAACTCACCCGTTCTTGCATCTAGGTATTGACCGACTTTATCTAGAAACACCAGCTGCTTATTCACTTGTGGAACCAAGTAAGCTAAATCAGGGTCTGGTTGATTGATTAGCGTTGCTAACTCTTCTCTTAATAAGTTGGTTTTATTGCGGATGCGATATTCGCTGACATCTTTAAGTTCACCTTTAGCAGTTTTAAGCCAAATAATGTCGGTATCGATGGTTTTTTGTAGTTGTTGAATTTTTTTGTCAGTCTCAGGGCTAACTTGCGCCGCATAACTGGTACCAGAAAAGCAAATTACACTGAGTAAACAGCAAATAATAAACAGAATTCTTGGCATGGTAAAACTTCCTGTCAGTATAGTAGAAAGCTAATGATAAGTTATTGCGGGAAGTTTGACGATAATTTGATAGACTTACGCACTTTTTATTTTCAGGTAAATTTAATATGGCAAGAATAGCCTGCCCACATTGTCATCAACCTATTTCGTTGGCGAAAGTGACTGCTAGCCGTGGCAATGGGTTTTCAGCGCAAATACAATGCTACCATTGTCGAGCATGGTTAGGCCGTCATGTGATATTAACTGTACTGAAAGTATTGGGATTTTATGCAGCAGTAATAGCGGGTTTCGTTGGGTATTTTGTCGATGGTGTTGCTAATATCGTTACCCCTATCATCATGATTTCACTGATTATTACAGGGGTAACGCATTTAATGGATCATCTCATTGTGATTGATGCGCCAGATGATGACTCAACAATAGAAGATTAATCGACAACTTGAACTTGATTTTCTAATGCTGCTTCAACGTAATAAATACCGCCAAGCACGACGACACCAATAATGACCATAGTTAATATAATACCGATGTTATCTTTGAGTAAATTCATCATAGTTAAATCCTCTGTCTTGGCTGACTTTGCAGCAATATATGACTAATATTTTAGCTTTGACAGCTTAAGCTAATCTTAAATAGCTTAACGAGGATTTGTATAAGTTGCTATGTTAAGTCACAAAAATTTAGAAAAAGTGATTTGTAACATTCTTCTGGTTGCTTTTTTCAAATTTTTTTAAGATAGTCGCGATTTTTGTTAAACAGAGAACACTTCTTTGCCTCATTCAATGCGAACAAGACAATTAATATCGATCTGGCTGTCAGCCATGCTCGTGTTATTGTCGTTTGCGGCTTCTGCACATAATTCTGTGCATTTGCATGATGGAGCAAGTACACAATGTACGCTTTGTTTTCATCAACACCAATTGCAAAAAACGCTTCCAAGCACGGATGTCAATATTGCCGTAGTTCGTCAAACTTTCGAACCGGCTATTGAATCCATTGTTGCTTCATATTTTGCCCATCAAACGGTTTACCATAGCCGAGCACCACCCGTTTTCTCCTAGTTCTATACATACCCAACAAATTTTTACGGATAAATTATTTTTCGACTATTCAAGATGATGGTCGACTACTTGTTGTATTTTGGAGAAAAAATGTCTTACTCAAACAAACGTCTTTCATTGGTTGCAGCTGCTTGTGCCTTGGTTTCTACTCATGCTTTTGCTGAAGATTCTAGCCTAACAAATCCTAATATAAGTGCCGTTTTAGATGGTTTTTATCAAACAGGCGATCGTGGCTTAGGTGGCCGCAGTGAAGGGTTTGGTTTAGGCGAAACAGAGCTTGCTATCAGTGCCAACATCGATGACATGTTCTACGGTAAAGTGACTGCCATTTTAGAGTCTCATGACGGTGAAACTGAAATTGAACTAGAAGAAGCCTTCATTCAAACCATGGGATTACCGGGTGGTCTAGGGATTCGTGCTGGTCGCTTTTTATCTGATGTCGGTTACTTAAATAACCAACATTTACACACAGATGCATTCGTTGATCGTCCAGGTGCTTATCGTGCATTTATGGGCGGTCATTATTTTGATGATGGTGTTCGTTTAACGTATGTAGCACCAACTGATCTATATTGGACAATGGGTGTTGAAGCATTCAAAGGTGACAAAATGCGCGCCGAAGATGAGCATGGCGAGCGCGATTTCGACACGGTAGGGGTGTATTCAGCCTTCACTAAATTTGGTGGTGATATTGGCTTATCAAGTTCATGGCAGGTGGGCTTAAGCTATTTACGTAACTCAAATGGTCAAGGTGTTGTAGAAGGTGAAGATGAGCACGAACACGATGTGATTGCTGATGACGATCATGATCATGAAGGTCACACTCATAGTGCATCTTACACGGGCGAAAACACTTATATCGCCGACTTCGTCTACAAATGGGCTCCAAACGGCAACTATAAATATCAACACTTAACAGTGAGCGGTGAGTACTTCCGTGTGAATGATATCTTCTCATTTGAAGAGGAACATGATCATGAAGAGCATGATGATCACGGTGAAGAAAGTCATAACGATTATCATGAAGGTTGGTACTTAAGCAGTGTTTACCAGTTCTCTCCTAACTGGTCAGCGGGTTTACGTTACGGTGAGGTTGATACATTCGAAGCTCATGGCGATCATTTAGATGCGCAAAAGCTAAAAGAAACCGAGCTTAGTTTAGCGTGGCATCACAGTCACTTCTCGACAGTGCGTCTACAATATACTAATCAGAAGGGTACCAACTTTGATGGTTTTGAAGACGATAATATCGTAACCCTACAGTATGTCATGACATTAGGAGCTCACGGTGCGCATCAATTCTAAAACGCTAATTGCCATAGGTGCTTTATTTAGTTCCTTTTTGGCGGGTTCAGCAAACGCACAATTGAATGTGTTTGCTTGTGAGCCTGAATATGCAGCCTTAAGCCAAGAGCTAGCACCTGATGCGAAAGTGTATTCGGCGACGAGTGCTTTACAAGACCCGCATCAAGTACAAGCTAGACCAAGCCTAATTGCCAAAATGCGTCAAGCAGACTTAGTGGTTTGTGCTGGTGCTGACCTTGAAATAGGTTGGCTGCCTATGCTGCAAATGAAAGCATCGAACAATAAGGTGCGTTCAACAGATAATGGTTTGTTTTATGCGGCTGAACATATTGAGACGCTAGATCAACTTGAGAATGTTGACCGCTCAATGGGAGATGTTCACGCCAAAGGTAACCCACATTTGCATTTTGACCCTAGCAGGTTGCTACAGGTAGCAGATGCCTTATCTGCCAAAATGACGCAGCTTGATCCTGACTCGGCGACGAGTTACCAAGCAAACCTTGCTGCATTTAGTGAAAAGTGGCAAAAAGCGATTCCTCAATGGGAAGAAAAAGCAGCAGGACTTAAAGGTAAGAAAGTGATTGCTTACCACTCAAGCTTTCGTTACTTGTTCAACTGGCTAGGAATGGAGCAAGTTGCTGATTTAGAGCCAAAGCCAGGGATCCCACCTAGCAGTAGTCATCTTGCTAAGCTGGTTAGTCGCAGCCAAGAAGGCGATGTCATGGCTATATTGTTCACTTCGTATCAGGATGATCGTGGTGCCAATTGGCTAGGAGAAAGAACGGATTTACCAGTGATAATGTTGCCTATGTCTGTTGGTGGTAATGATGATAGCAAGGATTTATTTAGCCTCTATGATAGCGTGATTTCGTTACTCACAGAGGTGCAATAGCCTATGCTTGATCTTGAGCTGCTACCAATACTGCTCCCCGCATTTGTTGCGGGGATATTGGTGCTGTCTACGCATGTGGTCTTAGGTCGTCAGGTACTAAAACGTGGCATCATCTTTATTGATTTAGCCATTGCACAAGTGGCGGCTTTAGGTGCCATTGTGTCGCATATGGATCATAGATTAGAAGAGCTGCCTTTTTCTCATGTATGGATGCCTGCTTTATTTGCGTTAGCGGGAGCGGGTTTTATTGCCTGGCTTTCAAAGCGTTTTGCTGATGAGCTTGAAGCTATTATTGGTTGTTTTTATGTGTTGAGTGCTGTGGCCGCGATGTTGTTATTGTCTAACGATCCTCATGGCGCAGAGCTCTTAAAACAATTAATGTCAGGGCAAATATTATGGGTTAACTGGTCGCAACTCGTATTACCAGGTGTGGTGTCTGCTGCGATATTGTTACTGGTGGTCATTAGGCCACAAGTACTTGATGGTGCAGGGTTCTACTTCTTATTTGCGATAGTGATTACCTTGTCGGTTGAATTAGTTGGCGTTTACTTAGTCTTTAGTACGCTAATTTTGCCCGCCTTAGCACTGAATAAATACCATGGTAAAGGGCAACTTGTGCTGACGTATGTGGTTGGATTTGTTGGCTACTTAGCAGGGCTTATACTCTCTGCCAGTTATGATTTGCCTAGTGGGGCCGCAATAGTGGCAGCCTTAGCGTTCAGTGCTATTACTATGCGTGTTTTATTGTCTTTTAATCAAACTAGCAATGTCTGATTAAAAGCGGTTTTTGAAGCGTATAAGACTAGCGATTGAAGTCACTAAGTACAGAATTAATGGTGCGTTAATGTTAACGCACCATTCTTTTATCTGGGCTAGTGTATAATTATTTTAGCTTACAAATGTAAACTGAAATTAAACAAACCATTGAGTCCAGCTACTGTGCTGGCTATACTGTCGCCACTTTCTTCGCAGGAGTCTGCTTGTGCTGTTAATTGCTCGTTCAATTATTCTTGCAGTGTTATTAACACTGGCGTTTTTTTTCGCAATAATCCTTTGTCTTGTTAGACCTATGCATCGTGACAATGTACATGTTATTGCACGTATTTTTGCTTCAGTTGCTCCTATTTTAGGTATCAAGGTGATCACGCGTCACGCAGCAGAAGAAAACCCTAAAGAGCCTAAAATCTACTTAGCTAATCATCAAAATAACTTTGATTTATTTACCCACACTTCTGCTGTGCCTAAAGCAACGGTGAGTTTAGGTAAGAAAAGTTTGGCTTGGATGCCGCTATTTGGACAAATTTACTGGTTATCAGGCAATATTCTTATTGACCGTAAGAACCGTCATAGTGCATTTGATACTATGGCTAAAACGGTCGAGAAAATGAAAAACAAATTATTATCTGTATGGATTTTCCCTGAGGGAACACGTTCTCGTGGACGTGGCTTGTTACCTTTTAAGGTTGGGGCTTTTCATACTGCTATCGCAGCGAAAGCTTCAATCGTACCGGTCCTTGCCTCTTGTCAAAATCACATTAAATTAAATCGTTGGAACAATGGTGTGGTGATTGTTGAGATGATGGCTCCTATGTCGACTGCAGGTGTTGATAAAGCGGATGTGAAAAAGCTATGTGCTAAGGTACATGAAGCAATGTCGGCTCGATTGGCTGAATTAAATCAGGAAGCATCTGCATTAATGGCTAAACCTCAATAGGTTTATCAAGTATAATTGACCATTAGCCGCATAATTTTTGTTAACGGAGTTACTCCATGTCTATTGAAGGTCTACTAAAAGAGCAGTTTGCTGAGAACCGTGAAATCATTCAAGCATTACTTGATGATGGCTCGCAGGCTGATGCTGAATACACGATTGAGCATCACTTTTCTTCGACTAATTTTGATCGTTTAGAAAAAGCGGCTGTTGATGCATTTAAGCTTGGCTTTGAAGTTAATGATGCTGAAGAAATGCAACTTGAAGATGGTTCGTTAATTTTCTGCTTTGACGCGATTGCAAATCATGCTTTAGAGGCTGACTTACTGGATAAAGCATGTGAGCAGCTTATGATTTTAGCTCAAAAGCAAAAAGTAGATTACGACGGTTGGGGTACATTCTTTATTGGTGATGAAGACGAACTTGATGAAGAGTACGACGAAGAATAACGACGACTATCTTCATCGTTGATTAAATATAAATCGCTGATTAAATATAAAAAACCACTCATTTGAGTGGTTTTTTATTGTCGGCTAGTTATCTAAAGAATGGTTTTATCATTGCTGGTCAATCATTAGCGATTCAATTAATTGCTAGCGAGGTGCTAAGACTCTTCTTTAAACACTGATGTTTGGTTACGGCCATTCTCTTTAGATTGGTACAAAGCTTTATCCGCACCAGCAAGCCAACTAGCACTGTTTTTTGTTTGTTCTGATAACGCGTTTACCCCAATACTAATGGTGACTTTAATAATTTGGTTTTTATACACCACTTGTGATGCTTCAACTTTTTTACGTAATCGCTCCGTAAAGTACTTAGACTCATCAGCATTAGTATTAGTGAGGACAACGGCAAACTCTTCTCCGCCATAGCGGCCTGCAAAGTCTGTTTCACGCAAAGACTGTTTAAGTATATGGGCAATACTTTGAATCACTTTATCGCCCGCAGGGTGGCCGTATTTATCATTGATTTGTTTAAAGTTATCAATGTCTATCATGATCATGCTGCCACTTTCACCGTAGCGCGCATAGCGTTCATACTCTTTTTCAAAACAAGCTTGCCAATGACGACGGTTAAATAACTGGGTTAAACTGTCAGTCTGACTCAGTTTCTCCAACTGTTCGTTAGCAGATTTAAGCTGTAATTTGTTTATAGCGACATCGGTAACATCATAAATAATAATACTAATGTGAGTAATATTCCCTGTGAGTGATGCCAGAGGCAGCAAGGTGATATTTTGGTACATATGATCAGCCCGGCCTGTAATTGGACGGTAGTTTTTAAACTCGAACACATATGGACGCTGTTCCCAGCTGATAAACGAACGATTCTTTAGTAGGAAAACCGATTCCATTTTTTGGGTTAACCACTCTTTTGGCAGGTCGCTAAATGTATCAAAAAGGTTTTTACCTTTGATGCCATTTGGCGAGACTCCACTGTGGTTTTCCATGAAACCATTCCAAAGTTGGATATTGTAATTACGATCTAATACGACTAGCCCAACTTCTATGGTTTGCACCATATCAATGAGCCAGTGAAGTTCGTTCATTGCATTTTGATCAGTAGACATGAGTAACATCCAACATTGTTATTATTTTAATGACTAGCGAATATGAATCGCTAAAATCATGATTAATCAAGTAAATAGCCCAACTTAAAATTAAGTGTTGGGATGGAATCTTCGGTGAAAAGCAACAGCAAATCGCATTGAACATTATGATCTTCAATTTGATAGTTGATTTCCATTGCTAGGGTGCGTTGCCATTTTTCCGAATTATCATGAATCAATTCATTGACTGTGCAATGTCTGCCCAATACCACTGGATGTCCTTGGCTAAATTTCATATCCAGTTGTTCTGAGATGCCATTGAGAAATGCGCCGATCAGAACATTGCCAGTATCGATTAATACTTCGACTTCATTGGCTGCATCCTGAGGATCTTTATGGCCCATGAGTTTGGCCATATCGGTAAAACTAGAGTCATGGAATAACAATAACGCTTCACCAGCCACACCTGCGCCAATAAATCCTTGGCAGAGAGCTGAAATTTTTGAGCTTTCTTCTGTAGCTTTAAGCGCCATAGTGAGCTCACTGACTTCGAGAACATTCACATTTGGAATTGGCAGCATCACGAACACATCCAATAACGTGGCCAGTAGATCCGCAGCTCGGCCCATTGCTACGTTAGCAATTTCTTGGCAGGCATCACGTAAATCAACCTCAAACATCGGTGTGTCATCAGCAGCATCTTTAAGTGCTAAGGTCAAAATGCCGTACTCTTCAAGAATATTACTGATGGCATCAGCACTGACCGGTTTTTGGATGAAATCCAAAGCACCTAATGCTTTGACTCGCTCATGAGCTTTGATTTGGATATCGCCAGATACCACGATGACGAGGGCGGGTAAGTCCTCTCGCTGAATCGCTTCTAATACCTCGTAACCATCCATGACTGGCATATTGAGATCGAGAAAGACAATTTCCCCTTTCCCAGCACGGATAACCTCAAGACCTTCCGCTCCATTAGTGGCATAGCTGATTTCAACATCCCATTCTTTTGGGAGTGTGCGCGCCATTTGCTTTCTAGCTAATCCTGAATCATCGCATATCAAAATAGGAATAGTCATAGAGACAGAGGATCCTTTTACAGGGTTATTATTATTTAAGTGTAGTCGTTGCAAAAAAAGACAGTTTTCATCTCTTTAATTCCTGCAGTTCAACATGGTGATATTGCGTTGCAGTGTCTTTCTACATTGTATTAAACAATATTTTACAACTTATTGTTGAGTATTAGCATTAAAAATCGACAGAATTTTGGCGTT
This sequence comes from Shewanella sp. ENK2, assembly GCF_043568515.1. Classification (NCBI taxonomy): domain Bacteria; kingdom Pseudomonadati; phylum Pseudomonadota; class Gammaproteobacteria; order Alteromonadales; family Shewanellaceae; genus Shewanella; species Shewanella sp. ENK2. The sequence goes on from NZ_CP171406.1 coordinate 2,683,077, forward strand.
TATCATAAAAATGTATCATTTATGGCATTTTAAAGGCTCTATGGCGTAACGTTTGTTTACTAACGGGTATATTTGGGGGGATGTAAAAATTGTTGCTTTGCTCACCTTGGTTAACTATTCGCCAAATTGCTGGTTTATGATAACTTAAGATCTGGACTGACCAGTAAAGGATGAATCATGGAGAGTAAACTCGTTACGTTAAAGATAGACAATGGCATTGCCTATGTAACGTTAAATCGGCCTGAAAAATACAATGCATTGAATATTGAGTTGTTTCAAGCAATCGATAAAACCATCAAAAAACTACATAAAAACACTGCTGTTAGGGCGGTTATTCTGTCGGGAGCTGGCGGTAATTTCAGTTCTGGTTTGGACGTTAAAAGTGTTTCAAAATCAATGATGCCCGCATTAAAACTTCTTTTAAGTGGTTGCCAGGTAATGCAAATCTAGCTCAGCGAGTTTCTTTAGGTTGGCAGCAGCTTCCTATTCCTGTGATATGTGTCATTGAAGGGTTTTGCTATGGCGGTGGCGTGCAAATCGCATTAGGTGCAGATTTTCGATTTGCCAGTAAAGACGCTCAGCTTTCAATCATGGAATCTAAGTGGGGCTTATTACCTGATATGGCTGGACTTGCAGGGTTAAGGCAAATCATGACTAAAGACAAAGCCATGCAATTGACCTATACCGCAGATATTATCACTGCTGACAAAGCGCTTGAATTTGGTTTAGTCACAGAGGTGCATGATAACCCGCTAGAGATGGCGACACGTTATGCAGAAAAGCTAATGCAGCGTTCGCCAGATACTAATGCGGCTATTAAGCTGAGTATCAATAAGAACTGGTCGGGGACGTTACGCAGTTTATTGAGCCGAGAGTCATTGAGTCAGATTCGATTACTTTTAGGTAAGAATCGTTTGATTGCCAGTCATCGTGAAATTAAGCAGTCAGGTAAACCCTATCAAGATAGGCAGTCGGGTTGGTAAATTCCAAGTCTCATACTGTGTACTAGATTAAGTCGATTATTTACTTCACTATCATAGAGTAACAATTCTCAAATGATGGGTGCCGACGGAACTAAAAGCTTGCTATTATCAGCGCCAAAATTGATTGTGCAACTTGAGATTGTCTTATGCGTGAAACGTTTGAAAAATTGTTATGGAGCAGCCGATTATCAGTGATGGTTGGCGTGCTTGCTTGTGTTGTCGGGGCGCTGGTTATCTTTACTGTAGGGATCAAGGATGTGGTGCATTTATTGGCACTGCTTTGGAGTTACATCGTTTCTGGCAGCCACGAAATAAGAAATGACATTATTATGGTCGTGGTTGAGATTTTAGATACTTTCTTACTCGGCGCTGTCATGCTTATTTTTGCTTTTGGTCTGTATGAATTGTTTATCAGTGATTTAAAAAATGCCGATGACACCAAAAGCGGTGGCCGCATTTTAGTGATTAGCAGCATTGATTCGCTCAAAAGTAAGCTAGGTAAAGTGATTTTGATGATGCTTATCATCAAGGTGTTTTCTTATTTTACTGAAATGAAGCCTCAGTCGATGCTCGACTTGCTCTACATGGGAATTATTGTGGTGTTAGTCGCACTGTCTTTGATGTTGAGTAAAGATAAAAAAGACTAACCTCGCCAAGTGTTAGATTGCTGGTTATTGGTCAATAGTTATTGAAACTGTCAGTAACCAGCAATTTTTCTCGCAAAGCCTTCAATATGATCTAACGCTTCATCCCAGCCACCTTGATGGCTCAAATCTAATTGTAATAAATACTGTCGGTATAAATTTGCTGATTTAACTAAATTACTATTTTTACGCTCTATGCTTTGCGCTAATGCGGCCTTATGTCCGTTAGCCGATTGCAAGTCCAATACGGGAATGTCTAACCCTGCTAGTTGCTTGGCAATACTCAAGCCTCGGTTTTGTTCATTAATCAATTGTTCAAATTCGCGATAAGGATTAATGATAACGAGCAAGTCAGGTTTAGTTAATTTATCTTGATGAAGTAGATTAACGACCATACCCGCACTATCATCTGCTGCGATAATAATCCGTTTCCCAGGGTATTGCGCAGCCACTCCTTCTATCTGAGCAATAGATTCTTCAATCACTTTTTGTTGGAAATTATTGAGCTCTAATAACTGACTGGAGGTGTACTTAGGCGTCATTTGATGCGCATCAAGCGTTAGCTGCTTTTCACCTGCCTTGTTAATTTGATCTGCATCAGTTGCGAAATTAGGACGATATAAGCCTTCGGTTGGCTTGATGCTGATTGTTGCCCAGCCTGAGAGTGGTAATTGCAAGCGCATATAACGGCTGCTTTCCAGTCCTGTAGCGTCTGATTCAGTTGGCCCAAGAATGATAGCGCTGCCACGCTGTTTTCTGCCTTGCCAAGGCTTAACTATGACATCAATGGGTTTATCTTGAACAATGATCTGCTGCTTTTGCTCGTCACTGACGGGGGCGAATAATGACTCGGCAAAGGTATTCGTGCCAATGCTGAAAGTGAGGATGAAGGTAAATAGGATCTGCTTGATGAGTGTCATTGCCGCTTTCTTACAGGTTGGATGAAAATCGCCTACAAAAAAGCCCTGAAGTTCAGGGCTTTTGCTTCATCTCTGCAGTGTATTATACGTGACTGACTAATACCATTCTAATTGCGTCTAGCTGGAATTGGCTGTCGTCAATATAGCTGTTTAACTCAGCCATTTGATTACGGATATAATCGAGTTCAGAGTCGCGAATATTTGGATTCACCGCTTTTAAAGACTCTAAACGGGTGAGCTCGCCATTTAATTGTGTGGTCATTTTTTCACGAGCTTGCTCAACCAAGTTGGCTAATGCTGCCTGTGCTTGCTCTTCCCCTTTTGCTAATAGCGGATGAAGAATAGGCTGAGATGCATTAACGAGCTTGCTGGCAATATGGCGATTAACAGCACTGAGTTGTTTATCAAAGCTGCTGTAGTCGACTTTTTCTGCCAAGTTTTGACCATTTTTGTCCAGTAACACACGGATAGGTGTTGGTGGCATATAGCGGTATAGCTGCGATGATTTAGGGGCTGAAACATCTGCCATATAAATCAATTCTAAGAACAGGGTTCCCGCTGGTAGCGCTTTATTCTTTAACACCGCAACACTGGTAGTGCCGGTTTCTGAATCGGTGATCATATCAAGAGCCGTTTGCACTAATGGATGCTCTTGAGAAATAAACGCAATATCATCACGAGAAAGTGCGGTTTCACGGTCAAATGTCACTGAAATTCCATCTTCAGGTAACCCAGGATATGACGGGAATAACATGTGCTCACTCGGGCGCAATACAATCGAGTTTTCGCCACGATCTTCTTGATCGACACCAATAATGTCCCATAAACGAATTACAGAACCAATTAAGTGAGTATCAGCATCTCGCTCGGCTAAACGCTCCACTAACTGTTTTGATTGTTCGCCGCCATGAGAGTTAATTTCTAATAACTTATCACGTCCTTTTTCCATGGCTTGTTTAAGCTCTTGGTATCTGGCTTGGGTGTGGTTAAGCAGTTGCGTCATTAATTCAGGGTCATCATCATTGAGCACTGCTGTTAATTCATCGGCAAACTCTGAATAAAGAATATGGCCACTTGGGCAAGTCAGCTCAAAAGAATTAAGCCCTTGGTGGTACCAATTCATTAAGCGCTCTTGCGCAGTATCTTGCAAATACGGTAAATGAATTTGGATATCATTTTGCTGGCCGATACGGTCTAAACGACCGATACGCTGCTCCAATAAATCTGGGTTTAGTGGCAAATCAAATAACACTAAGTGGCTAGCAAATTGGAAGTTACGTCCTTCTGAGCCAATTTCTGAACAAATAAGCGCTTGGGCGCCGCCTTCTTCTTGAGCAAAATACGCACCCGCTTTATCACGTTCAATAATCGACATGCCTTCATGGAAAACAGTGGCCTGAATACCTTCACGAGTACGTAATGCTTCCTCAAGGCTCAGCGCCGTTTCTGCTTGGCTGGCAATGATGAGTACTTTTTGCTGCGGTGTTCTTTAAGGAAATCAATTAACCAGTCAACACGAGGATCGAACTTCCACCAACTTGCACTATCAGTTTCAAATGCTTGATAAAGTTTCTCAGGGCTCAATGATTGCTTAGCTTGATCTTGTGGTGATTTTTTCGATCCCATCATTGCATTAACACGTTCAGCAGTAATGTATTCCTGCGGCATGGCTAATGGTTGCGGATTGAAAAAGCGTTTCGGAAATCCGCTGACTGAAGCACGGCTATTGCGGTATAAAATACGGCCAGTACCATGTCGGTCGAGTAATTCTTGTAATAACTCTTCTCGAGCAGATTGTTTAGTATCATCTTCAATATCATCTGCTTGGATAATATTGATGCTTGGCATGATATCTTTTTCACTCAAAAGCTCAGTTAAGCTATTAATGGCGCTATCGGCCAGTTTAGTGTTGGCGGTCAGTGCTTCAGCAGCTTCAGCAACACTTTGATAGCTTTTCTCTTCTTCTAGAAATGCGTTGTAGTCGTAGAAACGATCAGGATCGAGTAAACGTAAACGTGCAAAATGACTTTGGTGACCAAGTTGATCTGGGGTGGCAGTAAGTAGCAGTACGCCTGGCACTTCTTCACTTAAGGCTTCAACGATTTGATAAGCACGGCTTGGGGCTGTTTCGCTCCACTCCAGATGATGTGCCTCATCAACCACCATTAAATCCCAATCGGCATCAATAGCTTGTTCTAAACGACGTTTTTTACGAAGTAACTCAAGTGAGCATATGACTAATTGCTCAGTGTAAAATGGGTTGTCATTATCCGCATAAGCTTCAACACAGCGGTCTTCATCAAAGATTGAAAACTTTAAGTTAAAGCGGCGTAGCATTTCGACCAACCACTGATGGCGTAATGTGTCAGGCACAATCACTAATATACGCTCAGCACGGCCAGTAAGTAGCTGCTGGTGAATAATCAAACCTGCTTCAATGGTTTTACCTAAACCCACTTCATCGGCCAGTAAAACACGTGGAGCATAGCGGCGGCCAACTTCATGAGCAATCCATTGTTGGTGTGGAATTAAGCCTACCCGTGGTCCTTGTTGCCCCAATAAATCTGATGTTGCTAACTTATGGCGCAGTAACTGACTTTGGTAACGCATACCAAAGCGGTCTAAGCGATCAATTTGCCCTGCAAATAAACGGTCTTGAGGTTTATTAAAACGGATATTGTGGTTGAGTAAAGTTTCACGTAATCGTACCGTTTCTTCAGATTCACTGTGGATACCAATATAGGTAACTAGCCCATCTTTTTCTTCGACTTCGCTAACAGTGAGTTTCCAGCCTTCGTGGCTTTCAATTGAGTCACCTGGATTAAAGATTACACGTGTTAATGGTGCTTCATCGCGTGAAAAAAGACGGTTCTCATCGGCGGCAGGAAATAACACTGTTACCATGCGACCTTCAACGGCGACGACAGTACCTAAACCAAGCTCTGACTCGGTATCACTAATCCAACGTTGACCTAAAGCAAACGGCATTTTTGACTCTCATTTGGGGCTGATTAAAACAAAGGGCGCGTATGTTATAACAAACGCTAGTAGATTTAAATTCTAGCAGCGATTTAAATATTCATGATCAGCAATTTTATGTAATCAAGGCTAACTTTGACACAGTTCTGTCATCTCAATGTCATCTTCTTTCTCGTAAACTGACACAGTGAACATCTGATTAACTATTGAGCGTCGATAAATTTACTGGCATAGTTTAATTGTGCAATTTACGAAATTGTTCACCTATAATTATATGTAAGTTTATTTATTTCAGGAGTTTATATTGGATTAATCCCTTAGTTTACCCTTTGCATTGAGCACTCTGGAGGCGCCATGGAACATGACAACAGAAAGTTGTTTGTACTGGATACCAATGTGTTACTGCATGAACCTTTAGCGATATATTCGTTTAAGGAACATGACGTAACAATCCCAATGACAGTGTTAGAAGAGTTAGATAATATTAAGGACAGAAAGCACGAGATCAGCCGCGATGCCCGGGTTGCTATTAGAGCGTTAGAAGATATCCTCGGAGGGAAAACCTCTCCAGAACAAATACTCAATGGTGTCGCTCTACCCAGTAGGGAAGGACACTCTGATGTATCCGGCAGTTTATCTATTTTCCCCGACCATCAAATCGATTTCACCACTGGGACGTTACCTGGCGACAATAACGATAACCGCATTATTAATACCGCACTACATTTACAAAACCTCAATCAAGCTCGCCAAGTTGTGTTGGTCACAAAAGATATCAATATGCGCCTTAAAGCCAAAGGGGCGGGGATTGAACGGGTTGAAGATTATCGAACTGACCAGCTGATTGACGATATTCGCTTTTTGGCAAAAGGTTTTTATCAGTTTGACGGTGACTTTTGGGCGAACGTGGAAAAAGTATCAACTGACCGAGTGGGTGGGAAAACCTTGCATCAAGTGAGCCTTGATGAGGTGGGTAATGAACCTTTTTACAAAAATCAGTACTTAATTGATCAAGAAACTGAGTTTTGTGGCAAGGTCGAAAACCGAACTGATACTCATTTATCAATAATCGATTACGGCCGAGATCGACTAGAGCATCTGCAAGCATGGGGCATTAAGCCAAAGAACATTTATCAAGGCATGGCGCTTAATGCTTTATTAGATCCTGAGATTGATTTAGTGATTCTCACCGGTCCAGCTGGTTGCGGTAAAACCCTAATTGCTATGGCTGCAGCGCTTGAGCTTGTGGTAGAGAAAAAGCAATACGAAAAAGTCATTGTCACTCGAAACACGCCTGAAATAGCTGAATCTATTGGTTTTTTACCTGGCACCGAAGAAGAGAAAATGGCGCCATGGTTAGCGGCAATTACAGATACTTTGGAAGTGCTGCATAAAAATGATGTTAACCCGACAGGGAGCATGAATTACATCATGGAAAAAGCGAATGTGCAGTTTAAGTCAGTCAATTTTATGCGTGGGCGCTCAATTCAAAACTCAGTAGTCTTATTGGATGAATGCCAAAATCTAACGGCATCACAAATTAAAACCATGATCACCCGTATGGGAGAAGGCACTAAGTTGATTTGCTGCGGTAACTTAGCGCAGATTGACTCAACTTATCTGACAGCAGTCACGTCAGGGCTAACCTATATTGTGGAACGCTTTAAGGATTTTGATGGCAGTGCCAACATTTATTTAAATGGTGTCGTGCGCTCAAGGTTAGCTGAATTTGCCGAGGAGCATTTATAGCTTATTGGCTTGATGAAGCATAATTAGGTCTGTTGTAAAAGCTACTGCAAAGTGGCTTTTTTATTGCGCCAATATTGAGCGATAACAATATTGAAAATTCCTTGTCTATTTGACTAAATGACCATGAATCTATGATGATAATTTGCTATGTTTTAGAGGCAGTTAATAAACACGATAAAATGACACAATTTATAACGATTGATGCAGGTTATTTATGTGATAAAGCATACCTTCCTGATAATATGCATCAATGAGCCATCATAGCGTTTCTCCTTATGTCTTTTATTAATCGACGCTATGAGTAAACAAAGGGATTTCAATGAAATCGACAGAGCCAGAATTACACTTAAAATCACTGATTCAAAGAAAATATAACCGAGCCGTTTTTTATACATATATCGGTGTAATTGTGATGGCATTATTGTCGGCTTGGACGTTATTTGAACGCCAAAAAACACAATTGATCAAAGAGCGTGAAGAGCAAGTTCTTCGCCATGTATTGCAGATTGATTTATTACTCGAGTCGAGTATCCGTGCGGTTAAAAGCTTACGTAACGTGGCTGTCGATAATTTACGCTTGGGGGAGCTAGTTCGAAAAGACCGTTTACCTCAGTATGAAAAGTTCAACGAAGATGGTCAGTTTTTTACCCTAGAACCCAGTTATGCTCAAAGTGGTGAACCTTTTACCAATATGGGACGGATCACTGGTATGGGGTCGTTAGATGGTCGAAGTGACACCTTTTATCAAGAATTAGAAATGCTGTTTGAGCTGTCATTATCTTTTCCTGTAGCGAAAGAAGCTGCGCCGAAAGCCTCATCTATTTATTACATTTCAAAGCAAAGGATCATGTCATCGTTTCCATGGTCTAACAACGAAACTCGCTTTAGAGAAGAGCTACTCAATAAAAAACAATTCCAGTTGGCGACGCCAGCAATGAATCCACAGCGAAGTGTATTTTGGCGAGAGGCCTATGTAGACCTTGCTGAACGTGGTCTATTAACCACACTTGGTCTACCAGTGTATTTAGAAGATGACTTTATTGGCTCGATTAACTTGGATATGACCCTTGCGTCTTTAGCCAAGCAAATGCGCATGTATTTTAAGATGCCTGGGACAGTGATTTTATTAGATCAATACAACAATATTTTGTCTCACAGTGACTTTGAAGCTAGCGATATGAATCGGGTTTATCATATTAGCCAACGTATTCCTTCAGAGCTGCATTCCTTACCTGAGTCAGAACTGTTTGACGCACATGATGGTATCTTGCGAAACGGCTATTACATTCACTCAGTGGCATTACAAAACCCACCTTGGCGTTTACTGTACCTGCAAGATGAAGATGTATTGTTCCAAGATGCGTGGGATAAGTTAAAGCTGACTTTCTTGCTAGTGGTTTTGGCTTTATCTGTGTTGGTGACGATTGTGCATTGGCAAACTCGCCGTTCATTCGTCAATCCAGCATCCCGCTTATTAACTCACTTAGAGGAGTGCTCACGCGATCCGATTTCACCGCCAAAGAAAATCACTGAAGGTTGGGAGCCTTGGTTCTTACTCGTAAGCCGTATTTTTGAAGAGAACAAGCAATATACCCGTCATTTGGCAGAGCAAAATAAACGATTGGATAACTTAGTGGCACGACGGACTCAACGTTTGCGTGATACTACAGAGCGACGTGAACGAGAGTTTGCATTATTACGCTCTTTGATTGACTCCATTCCTGAGGCGATCGTTTATAAAGATAAAGAAGGTAAATATTTAGGCTGTAATAAATCTGCTGAGTATATGCTGGGCTGTAAAGAAAGCGAGATGATAGGGCAATACTCTTTAGCCAGTACCCATGAACAAGGGGAGCGGATCAGAGAGGAAGACCAAAAAGTCTTAAGTGATCGCTCACTGTTACGTTACCAAGAGAAAATGGACATTGGCGGGAAAACCGTCTTGCTCGATACCTTAAAACTGCCGTTTTATAACCGCCGTGGTGAGTTACTGGGTTTGATTTCTGTGTGGCGTGATGTCACTCGTGAATATGAATCTGCCGAGCAGTTACGTCTTTCTGAAGAACGCTATCATTTAGCGATGGATGCGGTAGAAGATGGACTGTGGGATTGGTACTTAGATTCTGAACAATTGATTTGTAATCCAGCGTTTTATTCTATGCTAGGTTATAAACCTAATGAATTCCCTGCACTTATTTCATCAACCGATGCACTCATTCATCCAGATGATCGTATGCGAGTTGAAGAGTACCGAAGTGGTTATGCTAAACAGCCAATTGGCACTTATGAAATTGAATATCGTATGCGGGCTAAATCGGGTGAATACCATTGGGTGTTATCACGTGGTCGAGCGGTTGAGTTTGCCGATGACGGCCAATCCAAACGTATGCTCGGTACTCATAAAGATATTACGCGTCAAAAAAGTAATGAAGTTGCTTTGCTAGAAGCTAAGCAAGATGCTGAATTAGCCAATATGTATAAGAGTGAATTCTTGGCCAACATGAGTCACGAAATTCGCACACCGATGAATGCAATTATTGGTATGTTGCAGCTTGCACAGCGCACTCAATTGAATCCGCAGCAACAGGATTATCTTAATAAGGCAGGTTTCTCTGCTCAGTCTTTATTGCGTATTATTAATGATATTTTGGACTTCTCTAAAATTGAGGCGGGTAAGCTAGAACTCGAAAGAGTGTCGTTCCCGTTAGATAAAGTGCTTGATCATGTCATTGATATGAACGCTCAAAAAGCGCAAGAAAAAGGCGTTGAGCTGTTACTTTATGCACCAGTAACAGCAGGACTTATCCTCAATGGTGACCCATTACGTTTAGGCCAAGTTTTGGTGAACTTATTATCCAATGCGGTTAAGTTCACTCAAAATGGTGAAATTGAATTAGGTTGCGAAGATGTGGGTGAGCGAGATCACCGTATAACACTTAAATTCTGGGTGCGTGATACTGGTATTGGGATTAGCCAAGAGCAACAAGCTAAATTGTTTGATGCTTTCTCGCAAGCTGATGGTTCAACCACCCGTAAATATGGCGGCACAGGCTTAGGCTTATCGATCAGTAAACACCTTGTGTCCTTGATGGGCGGTACCATGCAAGTGGAATCAGAGACCAATCAGGGCAGTACCTTTAGTTTTAATATTAGCTTTGAAATCGCTGAAGAGAATGTCGTTGAACCGCTCGTTGTCCCTGAACAATTGAATAACCTAACAACCTTAGTAGTGGATGATAACCCTAGCGCTTTACAGATATATTCAACAGTAATGCGTGACTTTAGCTTTGGTGTCAAAACAGCACAAAGTGGCGCAGAGGCATTAGAAGTATTAGCTCACAGTGACGTCGATTTATTGCTACTTGACTGGATGATGCCAGAAATGGATGGCGCAGATGTTATCGATATTATTGATGAAATGGTTGCTGATGGACGCCTTAAAAAACGTCCGGTGATTATTCTAATGACCGCCTATTCTGCAGAGCCACTTGAGGCTGAGTTTGATGAAAGCCGTGTATTTGCTATTTTGCAAAAGCCGTTTAAAGCGTCAGCCTTATTCGATGAGATTATTGGCGCATTTGCTGCCGAACCTAAATTGAATGTGGCGCCTGTCGTTGAAGAAGATCCTGAGCAAACCAAAGATGCTGGTTTAGTCTTATTAGTTGAAGATAATTTTATTAACCAGCAGGTTGCGACTGAGCTATTAAAAAGTGCAGGTTATGAAGTCGTGATGGCCGATAATGGTCAAATTGCGTTAGATATTATCGACAGTAAACCATTTGATGCCGTATTAATGGATATTCAAATGCCTGTAATGGATGGATTAACTGCGGCGAAAGAGCTGAGAAAACGCTTTAGCACCGAGCAGCTTCCTATTATTGCGATGACGGCTCATGCAATGTCAGGTGATAGAGAGAAGAGTCTACAAGCGGGTATGAACGCTCATATTACTAAACCAATTGTGCTTAATGAGTTGTTTGATACCTTAGAACATTGGATTGATTATAAAAATAAACATAGCGCCTCGTAAGGTTAACGGCTCAAGACGAGCCGTTAAATTTGGCTGACTGACACAATGGAGAATGTTAAATGAACCGCCACAGCATTGCACTTGCATTGGCATTAAGTGCCATCCCCGTTATCGCATATGCGGCAACACCTGCCCAAACTGTGATTAAGCAAAGTGAAAAAGCGACCGGATTTATTAATTTCTATTATCAAAGTCAGTCTGGTGAATTGTATTTAGAGGCCAATAAACTTAACCAGCCATTTTTACTCATCACAAGCTTGCCACATGGTGTGGGTTCTAATGACATTGGCTTAGACCGTGGTCAACTTGGCGAAACTCGTATGGTTCAGTTTGAGCGTCAAAGCCCGTACATTTTATTAAAGCAATTAAATACTTTTTATAGAGCAAGCAGTGATAATCCTGCTGAGCAATTAGCGGTAAAAGAAGCCTTTGCAGAATCTGTATTATGGCGGGGTAAAGTTGTCGAAGGTAAAACGCCACTTGTGGCCGTTAATCAATTAGTGCTAAACGATCTTCATGGTGTGGGCCAGCGGTTAGCTGACACCAAACAAGGTAGCTATAATCTTGATAGTTCACGTTCTGTCATTTTACCTGAAGGGGTGAAGTCCTTCGAAAAAAATGCTGATGTTGATGTGTTACTGACTTTTAATAGTAGCAAGCCAGGCGAGCAAGTGAGACAAGTTACGCCTGATGGCAAATTTGTATCAGTTAGGATGCGCTATTCGTTTGTAGCATTACCAGAGCCGGGCTATCAGCCTCGAGCTTATGAGCCGATGAGTGGTTACCTTTCGGGTGAATATTATGATTACTCAGCCCCAATAGACTCACCTGTCAGTAAACAATATCTACTGAGACATCGTTTAGAAAAGGTCACGCCTGGTATTGAACCAAGTGAAGTGATTAAACCAATAACCTATTATCTTGACCCTGGTGTACCAGAACCTATCCGAACTGCATTATTAGATGGTGCTCGTTGGTGGGAGGATGCATTCACTGCTGCTGGATTTATTGATGGCTTCAAAGTGGAAATGTTACCAGAGGATGCAGATCCTCAAGATATTCGCTATAACATGATCCAATGGGTGCATAGAGCAACAAGAGGCTGGTCTTATGGTGCATCCATTAAAGATCCTCGCACAGGTGAAATTATCAAAGGTCATGTGACCTTAGGTAGTTTGCGAGTAAAACAAGATCATTTAATTGCCAGAGGATTAACCGCAGGCTGGGAAGATAGAGATGCAGCTAAAGAAGCATCGATGAATCTAGCATTGGCACGTATTCGCCAGTTATCAGCTCATGAGATTGGCCATACCATCGGGCTTGACCATAACTTTGCAGCTTCTACGAACGATAATGCCTCTGTCATGGATTACCCTCATCCGAAGGCGACGTTAAATGGCGACAATATTGATATCTCAGCGCCTTATTCTGAAGGAATAGGAGAGTGGGATAAGTTTACCATTGCCTACGGTTACGGCAATGAAGCGAATTTAACAGAGTTGGTTCGCCAAGCTAGAACACAAGGTCTACGTTATATTGGAGAAGCTGATTCCCGTTCACCGGCTTCAAGCCATGCCTATGCGAGTTTATGGGACAATGGTGCATCTGCAGCAGATGAGCTTACTCGCTTAGAGCAAGTTCGTAGAGTGGCTATTGAGCAATTTAATGCTCAAGCACTGCTTAACGAGCAACCTTTAGGTGAACTAAGTGACGTGTTTGTGCCAGTATACTTTATGACTCGATACCAAATTGATGCCGCTGCTAAATGGATTGGCGGCAGTGATTATAGTTATCAACAGCAAGGCTCTGCTGAGCGATGGCATTATTTGTCGCCTAAATTACAACGCAGTGCATTAGATGCTTTATTGAATGTTATCTCAGCCCAAAGTTTGTCTGTACCTTCTGAGATTACCGATATCTTGGTGCCTAAAGCGGGTAACTATCGTAAGACTCGTGAAAGTTTCGATTCTGGTTTAGGTGTGCTGACTGATCCGATAGGTATGGCAGAAGTGTTAAGTCGACAAATTGCTAACCGTTTATTGGCTCCAGAGCGTTTAAATAGAGTTAATCAAGGGTTTATGACTGACTCAGAGCAATTATCAGTGGTGAACTTAGTCGATAAATTATTAGCGAAAACGGTATATCAAGATCTGCAGCGAGGCCAGTTATTAGCGGTACAAATGCGGGTTAATACTGTCGTGTTAGACGAAATTCTTGCTAGCTATCACCATGAAACAACGGCCCCTGAGGTTAAAGCGCAATTGCTTGCAAGGCTGCAATATGTTGAAAAACAGTTGAAACGTCGTAGTAACCGAGCAAGTAATTATCAAGCTGCTCATTTTGACTGGCTTCTACAAGGGGTGGCTAAAGGCATCGCTTCAAACGAGTTTAGGTTTATTGAATCACCGCTTAACATGCCGCCTGGTTCACCTATCTAACATGCGAACGACCAAAAAGCCCAACGAACATCGTTGGGCTTTTAATTTTGCTAAAGTGCTTTATGGCGTCTAATTTTGAGCTGGACTTAACCCTGCTTGTTTTGGGTTTTTAGGATAAAAGTGGTCACTTTTACGATCGATATGTGAAAACTGACGAGTGTTTTTATAAGGCAGCTTCATAAATCCTGATACGCCATGGCCTTGTATCTTAGTGGCGTGATGTAAAATACGATCTAAAGATGCCCTAAATGCAGCTTGCTTACGTGGGTTTAGTAAACGTAAATAGCTATGGATCTTTAAGTGATTGGGTAAGGCTTCAAAAATAATGCAGCCAGTATGATGAATTTGGTTGATCCAGCCCAATTCAGTCATGATTTCGGTTGGCAGTTCTAAGTTTTCTTCAGGGTCTTTACCGTCTTCAAAGTAGGAGTGTAACCGAGAGCGACCTTCTGAGGCAGGAACATCTCCCACTTCGAAGCTTAGCTGGGCATCATTCACCATTTGATAGGGTTCTGATGCATGTTGGCGTTCAAGGTGTAAGGTATCCTTTGCGTTAAAAAAGCAGGCTTTAAACACCCCTATTCGTTTAATTCCCCTCGCCAAAGTCACCATATTATTGACTGCTTTAATGAGCACATCTTTGGTTTCAGGATCATAAATCGCAAGGTTTGAATCAATATACACACCACTCTTTCGCCAATGAATAGCCAGCCCGCCAACAATGGGATATTGAGCTAATTTTCCAACGGCAGCGACAAACCCTTTTTCTGTATCGCCCATGCCAGCGAGGAAGTTACGGTAATATTTTTCAAGCTGCACATCGTCCATTTTAGCGATGGGATCTTGAGTGTTATGTTCTTTAAGGAATGACTTCCTTGAGCTGTAACTTACCGTCTCTACTTGTTTTTGTTTAGGTAATACCCACAACGGAATGTCTTCATGTATCGGGTGGGTGGTAATGTTTGGTAGATGCATACGATGGTTATGCCGCATACTTTTTAAAAAGTAGTCGCCGGCAAGGTTACGTCGCTCAAGATCGTCACTCAACATGCCATCCAAAGTGCGGGCAAGCTCAATGGGTAAACCAAGGCTACTGGCAGGAATCACTTTGCTTCCAAAGCGGCTAATCTGCCCTGATGCCAACGCATAAAGCGTTGCGGCAACACCCTGTTCATCAAAGCGTGGGCTGGAAAGGGCACCATTTAGCTGCTCCTCTCCAATAAAGTACACATCGCCCATTCTGGCGTTCGTGTGCTGTTGGTCGTTGGACATCAAAGACATCACGTTATTTTCAACGGAATTATTGTTCTCATCACGCTGAGCAAAGACAGCAGAGCCCCAATCAATAAGCGATAAATGATCGTTTTTAATGTCATACACTAAATTAGACGGTTTAATGTCGCCGTGAACTAAACATTTTCCGGTGCGAAGGTAATACAAGAGGTTGGCTAATTGACGGGCGATGCTGACAATCATAGCAACCGGTAACACCCCCATTCGGTGACATATTTTATCTAAATCTTCTCCTTGAGCACGCTCCATGACCATGATGCCTTGCTTACCGACTCGTTCAAACTTTATCGCATTAGGCACATTGGGATGCATGAGTTGACTGAGCATGAAGGCTTCTTCTTCAAGTCTATCCTGCACACTACGCGGAAGGGTAATTCGGGAAAACTTAAATACATGCGATTCACCAATATCGTTTGTACCAGCAAACACGAAACCATAAGCTCCTTTCCCGATAAATTCGATATCAGCATAACCAAGTTTACTTAACTGCTGATTACATAATCTTATCCAAGCACGGTGCTTTCGAGCATCTTCTGCTTTTAATAAATAAACCGATTGTTCTTCATTAATATAAAAGTGCTGTAGCTGAGGTGTTTGCAAACGCTGCTCCTATTATTACACCCATTGTTATTCATCGAGTGCTTGCTACATCAACGCATATTTCGAATTGTCAGGCAAGTCTTGTGCTTGCATTTAAGGTGTTTTTTGCTGAGCAAGTTCAATGCAGAAACCAGTTTGATTTCAAATAAAATGCGGTAAATGGCAAGTTGTTCAGCAAAAACGAATGAAACTGCCTAGCTTAAATATTGGGAGTTGTAAACTTTGACGTGAATCAAGTTGTTTTGGGCTATACACAGGTACTATTTAAGTGAATCAACGGATTCGGGTTAATCAAGGAGCGCTTATGCCTAACATTAAAAAAGCTGACTTAATTCCACTGTTTTCTTTTCCACGCCAGCGTATTTTACAGTCAATGGAAGTGACTCACTGTCCTCATGCGGTGTTTTATAATGCCAGCGATGAACAATGTACGACTTGCCATCAAGGAGAAGAGTGCATATGGATGAATCACAATGATGAACTTGTTGCGATTGAAAAAAATCCGTTGATGAACTGAAACAACAGCTACTGATTGCAGTCGATTTTATTGACTCAAATTTAAGTCCACATCATTTATCACGTCGCAACTGTCAATGTGATAACTGTAAATGGCTTAAAAAGGTGCAACAAGTTTTAGATGGTGAAGGGCAGTAAGCTTGCTGTGTTGGCGAGTTGAGTCAATAACATGAGTAAGCGTTTTTACTGATTATCTGTTGTGTCGCTAATCAATTTGCATCCTATGTTCATTGTATTTAGAGTAAAGCTCATTTACATGACATGGACCTTAGATATGGAAGCAAGTTTTTGGCATAGTAAGTGGCAGCAACAGCAAATTGGTTTTCACCAGCCGCAAATAAATGAATTTCTAATTAAATATTGGTCGCAACTGGCTATATCGTCCGCTGCTGAGGTATTTGTTCCATTGTGTGGCAAGTCGTTAGACATGTGTTACCTCGCAGAGAAAGGCCACAATGTTTTAGGTTGCGAGCTAAATCAAATTGCAGTTGAAGACTTTTTTAAAGAAAATACCTTGCCTGTTACACAACAAGCGCAAGGTGAGCATCAAGAGTACACCACAGATCAAATCACGCTTATACAAGGTGATATCTTTACGCTATCAGCGACGACCACACAAAAAATTGGCGCTTTTTATGATCGTGCAGCATTAATTGCTTGGCCAGAGGTAATGCGTCAGCAGTATGCCAAGAAATTAGCAGAGCTGATCCCATCAGGCGTCAAGGGTTTACTCATTACCTTAGATTATGATCAAGACACACTTAATGGCCCCCCATTTGCTGTTAGCCCATCTTGGATAGAGTCATACCTAGCTGAATCTTTTGACGTTGAGTTATTAGAGTGCGCTGATGTGTTGCGTGATAATCCAAGGTTTATTAATAAACAGGTTCCTTGGTTGAATGAAGCTGCGTATATCTTAACTAAAAAGTAATGGCTAAATTTAACGGTAAAAATTGATATAAAAAAAGCGACCATCAGGTCGCTTTTTTATTAACTAAAGACTCTCGAAAGAGGCATTAATTAGAAGTCGTAGCGCATACCAACAGTAAATACGTTGTCATCTTCTAGATCGATGGTTGGGCCACCGTCAAGTTGGTAATCACCTTCGTACATAGCGTAGTGGCCATATACTAGAGTCGATTTAGAGATGCGGTAGTCAGCACCTACAGTGATTTGTGTAATGCTAGCATCAGTTACAACACCATCTGCTGCTTTTTGTTTAGTTAGGTAACGACCGAAACCACCTTCATCAACACCGTACTCAGCTTTTAAGTTAACGCCGTTTAAGTTGTAAACCACGTTTAAGAAGTAAGAATCACCTTCTTGATCAGTTGTTTGGCTTTCAGTGTTTTGGTATAAACCACCTACTTTAAAATCACCTAGTTTAACTTGAGCAACGCCACGGTAAGCATCGATGCCACCGATTGTGTTGTAAGCAGCTGCTACATAGTAGTTTTGCGCTTTAAGTTTTTTATCACCAATCGTTGCACTTAATGCATATTGATCTTCATAAGACTCGTTGTCATCAGCATCGGTGTAATTATCTTCCATTAAGTAAGTCGCGTTTAACGTGATTAAATCAGCGATTTTTGGAGAGTAGTACCAGATACCGTCAGCAGAACGAGTTTGACCTGCTACTAAACGATCGATATCAGCATTGCTGTTACCGAAAACGTCAACGCCGCCTTCAGATTGCTTGAATACTGTGTCGTTACGGCCCACTAATACAGTACCGAAGTTAGTTTTTAGACCTAGGTAAGTATTACGTGCTTTGAACACATCAGAGCTAGATGAAGTGTTTTCAACTTGGAATTCCATTTGGTAAAGCACTTCAAAAGCATCAGAAATCTTTTCGCTGCCTTTAACACCTAAGTGAGAGAAGTTGTTTTCGAATACAGTGCCTTCTTTACCTTCTTGGGTAGTCACACCTAGATCTGAGTTAGTTACCGCTAGGTCTAAGCGACCGTAGAAGTTAGGACCATCGGCTGCTGCGCCGAAAGAAGTTAATGCAATCACAGAGGCCACAGATGCTGAAATTAGCGTCTTTTTCATCTTCATACTCCCTTTAGAACCTAAGGTTCTATTCCCATTTTATGGGTTGTTTTAGTGAATTTCAGTCACAGCGGCAATGGGTTTACATAGCACTGTGATATGAACTTGACGGAATTTTTGCAGGTTTGAGCTGCTTAAGTTGTGGGCTATGTCAAACTTTTTGGGATAACGTAATGATTTGATGAAAAAATGTGACAAGTTCGAGACTTTTGGCTATTAGTTAACAGTGATTTAGCAAACTACCCCTTTGTGGAGGTTCACATAATTGGCGATATGGTGTAAGTGCCGCTGTAATAGGGTTTAAGCATAGTTAAGGTGTTGCTTAATTGTTAACTCTTTGGCGATATTTGCATATGCGTTATGCATTTTTGCATAGGAAAAAGTGCGTTTGATATATTGAGCCCAAAAAAAGCGACCTATTGAGGTCGCTTTAGCATTTGCTTAACAATTCGCTGTTAATTAATTCAACAGCTTATCAGTGTATTTAGAAATCTAAACGGACACCAACAGTGAAGATATCATCACTTAAATCTTCAACAACACCATTTAGCTTCATGTCGCCGTCGTATTTCGTGTAGTGACCGTATACTAAAGTGTTGTTGCTTAAACGGTAATCAGCACCGATGCTGAATTGTTGAATTTCAACGTCAGATACATCTTTACGTGCGTCTAATACGTTTGCACCTTCGTCATTTTCAAGCTGACCAGTACGACGGTCTACAATTTTACCTAGACCTGAATCATCGTAACCGTACATTGCTTTAATTTTAAGGTTACCCATCACGTATGCAGCGTTGATGAAGTAACTGTCACCTTCAAGGTGTGCTAATTCGCTTTTTAGGCTTTCAGTGTTTTGGTATAAACCGCCAACAATGAAGTTGCCAAATTTAGCTTGAACCACACCACGGTATGCTTCGATGTCTGTAATACCGTCTTGGTAAGCGGCAGCTGCATAGAAGTTGTGAGATTTAAGTGCTCTATCACCAATCGTTGCACTTAATGCGTACATAGAGTCACTTTGTGATTCGTAGTTATCATCCATTAAGTAAGTCGCGTTAAGTGTTAGCATGTCAGCTAACTTTGGTGAGTAATAGCTAATGCCGTCACCAGAACGAGTTTGACCAGCTGCTAATAAGTCGATGTCTGAGTTGCTGTTACCGAATAAGTCAAAGCCGCCTTCAGATTGCTTAAATACAGTGTCATTACGACCAACTAATGCAGTACCAGCGTTGGTTTTAAGACCGATGAAGGTGTTACGAGCAGCGAATGTGTTACCTGAATTATCAAAGTTGCTTACGCCGAATTCCATTTGGTAAAGAATTTCGAAGTCATCGTTGATTTTCTCTGTGCCTTTCACACCTAACCAAGAGAAATTGTTTTCAATGACTGTACCGTCTTTTTGGTTTTGAGTTGCGACACCTAAGTCAGAGTTCGTAAGTGCAAGATCAGCACGACCGTAGAAATTTGGACCATCAGCTAAAGCAGTAAATGAAGTCATAGCAGTACAAGATAAAATAGCTGCAGTGATCAGGTTTTTTTCATCATCTTAATCTTCCTTTGGTAAGGGCTTGATTTTGTTGGGCACTCATCAGGTGTGCTCAACATTGATAGAAATAGTGACTCATAACGGATACGTTAAAGATACTATTATTCTGGATCCTTTATTTGCGCCCGATATTGACATAAAAGCTTCACTGAAAAGTGTGACAATTATCACTAATGATGTTTTTTATTTGATTTGTATCATATTGGTTTACAAGGCTTATATTGCTTTTTAACAAGCAGGCTGCAACCGTTAACTGCACTTATCACAAAATGATGTGGTTAGTTAATGTTTGCAACAGGTGTGTCGAGAAATGTGTCTATCTCAATCTGCTGTATTTATTGCAATGGCAGAGTTTTATTTCGCTCCTCAGCGAATTCGTATAAAATACCGCCCCCGAATAAGTCAGTAGCAAGAGCATCACATGTTGACAGAATCATATTTAAATCGTTTTGGTGGAATTGGCCGTTTATATGGTCAACATGCACTTGAAAACTTTGCCAAGGCACATGTGGTCATTATTGGAATTGGCGGTGTAGGCACTTGGGTTGCTGAGTCGTTAGCTCGTAGTGGGATCGGGCAAATCACATTAGTTGATTTAGATGACATTTGCGTGACTAATACTAATCGTCAATCTCATGCATTAGCGTCAACCATTGGCGAGTCAAAGGTTGAGGTGATGGCAAAGCGTTTACGTGAAATTAATCCAGAATGCGTTGTTAATGAAGTCGAAGATTTTATAACAGCAGATAACTTGGCTGAATACTTGGGCACTAAGCAAGAGCCTCTTGCCATTGATTATGTGGTTGATTGTATTGACGCAGTAAAGCAGAAAGCGGCTTTAATTGCCTGGTGTAAGCGTAATAAACTGAAAATAGTGACCGTGGGTGGAGCGGGTGGTCAAACTGATCCAACCCAAATTCAGTTAACTGACTTAGCTAAAACCATTCAAGATCCTTTACTCGCAAAAGTGAGGGGGATTTTAAGACGTGAATATAATTTCACTAAAAATACGCAAAGACGGTTTGCTGTTGACGCGGTATTTTCGACTCAACATCTAGTTTATCCGCAAAATGATGGCAGTGTATGTAGTACCAAGGCTGCATCTGACGGTAGCATGAGAATGGATTGTGCTTCAGGCTTTGGCGCGGTCACTATGGTCACAGGTACATTTGGTTTTATTGCCGCGAGCAGAGTGTTAGCAAGACTTGCAGAAAAGTAACTAAAGTTATCGCCCCCATTTCAGTGTTGCAACATTTTTTGGCGTAATCCAATAAGGTTACGCCATCTATATTAAGACTTTTCTGTATAACAATGAACGATTTGTCATCTTCACATAGCGTAAGAGAAGCGGAATAATTAGCGGTCGAAATGGTTCTATTTCACATGGCCCACATCATCAGCCACGCCCCTGTGCATCTTAAGTCCTATTAAACATTTATTTTTTACTTACGGATAATCTCTTGGCACCAAAATTGCTTTTTGAAGTGATAGATTCAAAAATCTGACACTTTGGACGTAACATGATGAAATTTAAATTAGATACCTTAAAGTTAGCCAATATTAAGCGTGTATTGGTAAGCGTGATGCTTTGGTGGGTGGTAGCGTGTGCAGTATTATTATTTGCACCGAACCATGTGTTACAAACTTTGTCCCTTGACGGTTTTGTGTCTAACTATGGGCACTTTATTGGTTTAGGTTTAATTGTTGGTGCCGCTTTCTTTTTGAGTCAGTTATTCACATTTGTTGTTGATGAGTCGATTAGTTACTTACGTGAAAAACGTGCCATAGAAACCATTGAAGCGAAAGTGAAGCTATTGGATCCGGCTGAACGTGCCTTATTACGAGAGTTCTTTCTTCAAGGAGCCACTATTTTGGCACTACCGCAAAACGAGTTAGCCGTAAAAGGACTCGTTGCAACAAGTATTCTTGAGCTTGTCGGTAATGAAAGACATTACGCTATTCAAGGGCCTACTGCTGAATATAAGATTTCAATGAAGGCGCGCGTATACCTCAATCGGGAAGTGCTGCGTTTACCCGCCGGCGAACCAAGTAAAGAAGAGTTAACTCATCTAATCAAAGCAAGGCCGCAGTTTATTAATGGATTAGTGCAGCCAAGAAAACATGCCGCTTAATTGACTATGTCGACTTATGTCACTGCTGTATTTTTCAATACGAATTTTTGACACAAAAATGGGGGCTATAAGCCCCCTAATTATTTGCCAAGAAACACAAAAAACTGACTTAAATCAAAATAAGTAATACTTATTCTTTTGGAGCCGACTTCACAATAAACATCCACATCATGTACGACATAATTCCCATAGTGCAGAAGATAACAATCATTGATAGCAAACCTATTGCATTACCAAACATCAAATCTAACCAGAATGCCATTTCATAATCCTCTTTATCGTGAAGTCATAAATAACATATCGCATACATCTGTTAACAATTATGATCTCGATCAATTAACCTCTCGGTTATTGCTGAATGCCTAATGTAATAGATTAGGAGGTAATGAAATATGTGACAGAGGTATTGTCTGTTCACCTATGTAGGGAAGGGCAGCTTACTTAGTCGCTTTAAACGTTCTAAAGCGATGCTTTGAATGAGATTTGAGCTGTTGAATGGAAAACTGCTAAATAGAAGACTAAAGAGCTTGCGATTGTAATTGGCCTAGGTATAATTCTGACTCTCGATTGAGCGCTGCTCTTTTGAGACATCAATATGATGCCGGTGTGGTGAAATTGGTATACACGACGGATTCAAAATCCGTTGCTTTCGAGCGTGGCGGTTCAAGTCCGCCCACCGGTACCATCTCTCTAACCTACTATTAAATAGTAGGTTTTTTTGTTTCTGGGCATCCAGAACAAGTGTGTAACCTCCAATATTTACCTCAAAAACCTCCAAGTGTGACGATTTTTTGCCAATAAGTCGTTTCCGGCTTCGATATGTTTTGTGGCCTCGCGTTGTGCATTAAATCATGAAACCTAAGACCATAAAGTTGTGCGGACTTTATCATTCTATTCCACATTTGATGCGATATTTGGCGACGCAGTTATTTCTTGTGTTGATAGTGAAGCTAGGCTATATCTTTGGTGCATAAACAAAAGACCCATTACCTTAATAAAAAATGCCAGTCAGTGTTACTGACTGGCATTAGCTCTAGAGCGTTTTCCTGCTTAGTAATAACGATTACTGGCGGTTAATCGTGACCACTTTTTTGAGGCTTTCTCTATCATCGGCTGTATAAACAATATACGTGAATGAATCTGTTGCCACCGTACTGTCACCGTCAGGTGTGTAAGTAAACTCGCCTGTGTAGTGACTAAACACTAACTCACCATTGCTTGGTATATCTACAATGTTAAATTCAATGCCTTCACTGATAGGCAACGCTCCGGTAAATGTTTCGTCGTGACCTGTTGTAAATGACAAGTTAAGGCCATTTTCAACCGTTATTGCGCCAAAGATAGTGCCGTTGTATTTATTACTTGCTTTGTTTTTGCGCGTTTCTAATTCGAAATCGTAATATAGCAATAAGTCTTGTTCACAGCCCAACTCCATCACATCTTTACACGCGTTAACCTCGTCTGCAGACAATGCTCGTGTCCAAACGGCTACATCATCGATTTTGCCTTTAAAGGTGTTTGATGTGGTATTGGTAGAGCTGTATGCACCAATGCGCATTGGTACGTGGTTACTTAAGTTACGTTTGGTGCCTAAGCCGTTACTGGAGCTATTTTGTTCGCTACCGTTAACATACGTTTTAATCTTGCCTCCTTCCCAATCGGCAACAACTGCTACGTGGTACCAACGATCTGTTTTAAAAGTGGTTCCAACTGAGTACGTCTTCGCACCATCATTGTAAGCATTATGTTGCCAGCTCAAACGGTTAGTGTCGTCAATACTTAAACTCCATCCTTTGTAGCCAGCATTTGCAGAAATTTTCTTCGCTAGAATATTGCGGTTTGAGTTATTTGAACCTGGCTCTAAATAAATCCAAGCTTGAATGGTAAAATTCTCACCAGCAAAATCAATTGAACCATCACTAGCATCAGCGATCTGTACGTAGTCAGCATTTCCATCAAAGGTTAAATAAGCATCATGCTTTTCAAGCTCTGGTGAGTTAACTAATGTCATTGTACTCTGACTTGTTAGGTCTACTACTTCACCATCAACTAAGTTGTCGAAATTGTAGTAAGACACTAAATTCGGATCACTTAATGACACACCTAATGCGCGATTCGCTGTAATAGTCTGTTGTGAAAGCGCTTGATTCCAAATGCGGATTTCATCAATTTGGCCGTCGAGCTTTTTGCTAACACCGTCATTACCTGAAGCCCAAACAAAGTAAACGTCGCTTGAGTCAGCCGCATCAACTTCAGAGATGATTAATTCACCGTCTAAATACACAGATAGCTGTTGCGTTGGTTGGTCATAGCTAATGGCATAATGCTGCCACTGTCCAATCGTAACAGTTTCTGTTGATTTAAAGGTCGTGTTAGTCGCCTTAATACGTAAGCCACCGTCAGAAAATATTCTAACCGCGGCTTTAGAGTTACTGTCACTTTCAGAGAAGGTCACTAAATTTGAATTATCTTCAGCATTCAATGAATTCACTTTCACCCAAGCTTCCAACGTATACGAACTGTCTGGATTGAAACCTGCGTTCATGGTTTGAACCATCGCTTGATCAGTGCCATTAAATGCGATCGAATCACCAAAACCATTTTTTATCGATAAGTCTTGTGAATACGGACTTTCAATGTAAGTCCACTGAGAACATGTTGGGTTGCCAAAATCCGTACCATCATAAGGTGTTACACAAAATGCTACGTATTTATCAACATCTTCTGTCGATAATGTATATGACTCATAAACTTCATCGCCGATAACTTGTGCATCGGTGTCATTGCCTGTTGCAGAACGATACCACTGATAATTTGATGACTCTTCAATATCATCTTCTGGATCGCTATAGGTGTACGTCGCAGACAATGTTGACTTACCAATATAGTCACCTGCTACGGTGATACCAGATGCCGTTGGTGCGTTATTTTTGTATGACAGTACCGGTTCGCCACACACACCACCTTCGTTACACAAATCAAAAGATAACTGCGTTGTGTAGGTGTTTTGCGCTAACGTAATTTTGGTAGAGCCACCAAAATCAGTTTCTCTAAATGGTACAACGTATTCGGTATCCATTAATGGGCCGTATGAACCTTTTTCGTACTGAAGGCCTTGTTTGCCCATCAAGTAGGTATTAGCAGCAGTACATACTGCTTCTTGCACGTTGTATTCAAATTCTAAGAACTTAAATGGCATTTTCAATGAGCTTGCCATTTTACTCTTGTTAACGAAGTTCGATTCAGTGTTGACCGTTAATACAGCGTCAATCATACCGTCGTTGTCAACATCGTGTGCGAGTTCAGGTGTGAAACTTATGTCTTCTTCAGGATCGAAATAAATCTCAGTACCATCTTCTAACACTAAAATAGCGGCAGATTCAATATTCAATTCAAAGTCTTGATACAAATCGAATGTGAAACTTACAAAGGTATCTAAGGTATTGAACTTGTAGCTGCGGTATAAGTCTTCACCTATAGGTGCGAAGAAGCCTTCAATACAGGTGTCAGTTGCCCCTTCAACTGCCTGCATACCAGCTTTGGCATGCCATTGGGTCCAATTTTTACCCCAGTAAATTTCTTCTGCGACCCAATTCTCTAAATCGTGCCCAGCAAGAAAGCGTAATTTGTCTACTTCTAAGTTAATTGCTTTTTCAATCGCTTTTCTTGCGGTAAGCTGCACATCTGCAGCTAATGATTCACGCGTTAAATTTTTAATAAATAACGCAATCTCTTCATTAGTTTTTTCCGCTGGAGTGAATGAGTATATTGTTGCCGTAGGATCTGAAATGTCGTCACTGATGATTTCAATACCGTCGGTTGCACCAACATGTGCATAGACCACATCAACAAGATAGTCGCCATTCACCATGCTGGTGTCGAATGTGATAACTGAGCTAACTTGTTTCGCTTGGTAGATTGCTGTTGCTAAAGACAACTCATAAAAATGACCATCAATCAGTGCCGTTATTTTCTCATCGGTTAATGCACGTGTTAAATCAAATACCTCTGTATCATCGTCTAACTTATAGCAATCAGCTCGATTCAGGGCATTGGCACAATTGTCGCCATAAACACCAGACGATTCCGCGCCAACGCTTTTCGACACCGAACCATAATCGATTTTTGTTGTGTCGTTCATATTGGGGAATACTTCCGACTCAAAACTCATAAAGAAGTCTTCCACAATTAATTCTGCAGAAATTTCCACTCCTGGAGAAGACGCCATAAAGTTTGCGTTCTGATCAACGGTAAACAAGGTTGTTAAGTTGACAGGTTGACCTACTTGGATTTCATCGGGGAATTTCAAGTCCATTGTTAATGGAATATCTGCTTCAACCCAACCACCAAATACATCTAAACCGCCAACATAGTGAATTTTACCGGCAGATTGCACTCTAAATGCAGGCCATGTTGCCGCACCTGAATCTTCATCAGGTAGCGTCCACGTCATTTTGGTTTCTGTAGAGGCCCACTCAGGTGAATTCATACCCAGTAATTCGAGTACTGTATTTTCACCCCAGTAACTGCCTTCACCACTGACGTCACCGTCAAAGCTGACAGTAATTGCATCCATGTCCAATACGTTTACGGTAATCGTCGCGATATCCGTTACGTTATATTGGTCATAAACAATCACTTCTAAAGAATAAGTTGACGTATTCTCGAAGTCTAAACGGGAAATCGTATTACTGATGCTCAACAACCCTGTTTGTTCATCAAGCACTAAATCGCCATCAGTATTTCCACTTAAGATTTGGAACGTCACAAAGTCGCCAACATCGTT
Organism: Shewanella sp. ENK2; assembly: GCF_043568515.1. Lineage (NCBI taxonomy): Bacteria > Pseudomonadati > Pseudomonadota > Gammaproteobacteria > Alteromonadales > Shewanellaceae > Shewanella > Shewanella sp. ENK2. The sequence continues at coordinate 2,709,745 of NZ_CP171406.1, forward strand.
TGGATCGGCGGCAATAGTACCAATCGCAGTACCGCTAGCGGCTGATTCACTCATCGTGAATGCTTGTGCTTCAATGGTTGGCGCGTTATTTACGGTAATTGTGACAACGTCTTGCACTAACATAATGGCAGAGCCTGCCGTAAATACGTTGTAGGTTACGTTGTCGATAACTTGCGTTGTACCTGAGTCAACCCACTGGTTGTTCGCTGCCCCTACATAGTCATTCTCGTCACCTAAAATACGTAAGTTTGAATTGCTGCTGACGCTTTTGTTAAGGGTAATGGAGTTTGCGCCGCTGCCGCGGATGTCAAACACTTCAACGTTACGCACACGAGAAGCTGTAGCAGCAAGGTTTAGGTGAATGCCTGAACCATCAAATACTAAGGTATCAGTGTTACCACCACCGTCAATACGGGTAAAGTCGTTGTCTGATATGTAAATGACGTCTTCACCAGGACCGGTATAAACAGCGTCTGAACCGCCGTTGGTGCGAATTACATCATCGCCGGTTCCCGTCGCTATGTTGTCTGCCGCTGCAGACCCTGTGATTGAATCATCACCATCAGTACCCCAAAGCGTAACTAAATTACCGTCACCATTAAGCACATAGACGGCACCTGTATTGTTTAGGTTGTTTTTATTTGAAGAAGGTGTACCAAATTGAATGTCTTTGATACCGTCGCCATTGATATCACCTGCACTCGCGATGAACTGACCTAACTGCTCGCCACCGTTACCTTCCGAGTAAAAACCTTGGCTCGTTTCAATAATTTCATTTAGGTAAACAGGTTCAGTACCTTTACGACCATATACTGCATAGACACGGCCCTTGTTGTCTTCTGCGAACGGGTCACCAATGATGATGTCGTCATAGCCGTCACCATTTAAGTCACCAGCCCCGCCAATTGAACCTAAAATAACTTGTAATTGGTGGTGGTCGATATTTGACGCATCGTTGTGAATAACAAAGCCGCCATTGCCATTCGCAATGTCACCTAGGTTAATTTCATCAGCAACGTTTACACCACCAAATAAGATATACGCGCGAGGATGCTCAATAGCAGAACAACATCCAGTGTCAGTCAGCAATAAGGCGATATCGTCAACACCATCAGCATTTACATCACCCACGTGTGACGTAGTAAACGATGGCAATGCATCTAACGTTGCGTCACCAAAGTCAAAGCCGAAATTACCACTTCCTTCTGGAACAATCTTTATGCCATTTCCAGCTGACTTGATGTTGTTATATTTAACTGCCTCGCCACCAATGCGGCCATTTACCACATAACTTGTGCCTGACAAGTCCACGTATAAACCATGACTAACGATAAAATCAGTTAAACCATCACTGTTAAAGTCACCAGTAGGCAATACCTGTGCGCCGTATTTCCAATCGCTGAATAGCTTTCGGTTAGGACGGGTAATCGCAAAACCTTGTTCGTTGTAGTCTGTTGCGACATTCGCTAACTGAACCACGTCATTATTCGTTTTACCGTAAACAACGTAGGCAAGATTTGGATCTGGAGAAGCATCCTCTAATAAGTCTCTTAATGTAAATGAGCCTGTGCCCGCTAGGTAGCGAGTGACCGTTTCACCAATAATAATATCGCCAAGGCCATCACCATTAACGTCGCCAACCACCAAAGAGCCACCAGCTAAGTCGTCCTCGTACGCACCGTGAATTGCAAAACCATCGTCACTGCCACCGTTATTTAAATCTGATAGCGGCACATAGTTGGTGCCTGTCTTACCAAAGACGACATAGGTCGAACCTGATTCTTTACCATTTATACTCGAATATGGCGCACCAACAACCACGTCTGATAAACCGTCTCCATTGATATCAACACCACCTGCAACGGCAAAACCAGCGTTGTCGCCAGAGGCCGCCCCCATGATGCCGAAACCTCGAGTACCACCTCGAACCTCAATTAATGACGGGAACGTACCTGTAGCATCACTGAACAGAACATATGCCGCTCCGTTATCTTCTAAAACAAAAGAACCATCATTTGTTAGCACATCAGACTGCGGAGAGCCGACGATAATATCGTCAAAGCCGTCACCGTTAACGTCACCTGCAGGCGCAACTGCCCACCCGGTCCACTCATCAGCACTTAATCCGTCGATGGATTGCGCATTATTGTTTAACGAGTCGTTAATGTCATTAACATTGATAGTTACTGGCGTGTCATATTGATTACCAGCCCCATCGGTAACACGAACAGTCAATGAATATTGGTTGTTACCTAACTCGAAGTCTAATTGTTTTTGGTCCGCTACTTTGACGTCACCCTTTATTGCATCAATGGTGAACACGCCAGCGTCGTTACCTGAAACAATTTCATAGGTGTAATGCTCAAGTGGGATATCCCAACGGCCGACTTCAAAAACTTGGTAATGTAGTTCAAACTCGCCAAAGCTGTTTGGTAGTACGCTTTCGTTATCTGAGTGCAAATAACCTTGCAGGCCCATAGGTGCGACAAAGTTTAAACGTACCGACGCGTCATAAATGTCTTTGTCTTTACCAACCGCTTGTACGAACACAACGGGATTATTGTAAGACTTTGAAAAGTTGATAGAAAATGGACTGTCTTTGTCGGTATCAGATACGGTAATAACACCTGTTTCACCGACGATAGCCATGGTTTCAGTGAATAAGAAACCTGTACCCTGCACGGCAAATACACTGACGTTTTCCGTCGCATGAGCGTCATCATCAAGGTTATCAATATGCACCTTAACTTTATTCGGAGATAATTCATCAATCGCAACACCACTTTGTGAGTTGCCATTGTATGAGGTTAACGACGTTAACATGACTGGATTATCAGTAAATGGTGCGCTGAATGCGTGGCCATAGGGTTCATGAGTGACAGCCTCACCTGTGCTTGCCACCTCGATTGGCTTGTCGTTTATGACCCCAGAAATAGGTTCAGCAAATGCGATCCAACCTAATGTTTCACCTTCACCAGTATCAAGAAAACTTTGAATAACACTGGTGCCTTTTTTGTCTAATTCAGACTCAAGTACCGCTTCAAAGCCTAATGCGCTGACATTGTCTATGCGATGGCGCATCAGTAAGCTGTTATTGTTCTTGCTTGTAATGCCAGAGTAAGAGTAGGTACTTACTTCATATTCAACCGTATAATCACTATTCGATTGAATTTGGCCAAATACAATCGGCGTTTGCGTAAAGTTGGATGAAAACGAGATAGGCTCAAATGCTTCGCCATTTGTAACCCAGTTTTTGATTTCGGTTGTTCCTACTTCTAAACGTACCGTTTTATCTGATACGCCATCAAGGAAAGAAATGGTGCCAATTGTTGAGTTGATTTTTGAGTTTTCATCTACATTGAAAACTTGTGCTGGTAAGGAGGACGCCAGTACAGCATATGGCACAATACCATAGGTTAGCAATAGACTGTTTAAGATCTTTTTCTTATTCATATTTTACTCTCTACACATCCGTAACACATCGCAATGTTGCGAGAGTAACAATCAATTGTGAATCAAATGTGGAATAAAAATGCCTAGAAGGTGTTTATTTAATTTTTAGGTTTTGTAATGATTGTGGGAATATAAAAAGCAGTAATTTGCACTAATAAATGAGATAGGGGTATTTGTGTTCAGGTATTGTTTAAAAGTGACTCTCAAAAAATTTTCTTTGGTTTTTTAACGTATTTTTCATTTCCCGCAGTTTGCTAGATAGCAAATCGCTGAGCTAATTATTTATTTAGAAATAACCTATTATCATGCTGTGTTAACTCGTCAAATGGAAATATTTGGGAGGTGTGATAAAGTCTGTGTAAAAACTCTTAAGTTTTTTATCTTTAGCAACTTTGTATGTTGAAGGTTGTTTATCAACGTCAATCATAAGAAAAGGTAATGGTATAATAGTGACCAAGGTAACCTAAACACTAGTGCTGATTATCTCGGATTTATGAAGGAACACAATCTTGTTCCGTTAGTAAGTTGAGTCTAGATTGTTGTGATAGTGCTATTACTGAAGCTTTTTACGATTTAAAAGAGAATAGTTCAGCTCAGCGAAAGGTATAAGCGATAAGCGAAAATGCTAAAGCTGAGAAATCAGTTGAGTCATTTTTTGCTTCCGTTTCAGTTTGCCTACAACTTTCAGCAAACACAAACTGTTATATGCTCCAAACATGTCGTGGAAACTATTTAGGCTGCATTATTGCTCCAAAATACCATGATTCAAGTTGTGTTGTTTTTCATAGCCTGCATTAATGCCTAACTCGTAAAAGGGATCTTTACTGCGAGAGATTTTTGCAATTACTTCACCTTTTATCCAGCCTAAACTACATAGTATTATTGCTGTGATGCAGGTGTAATGAATAATTTCTGAAAAATATTTAATGGTTATTATTTAATTAAATATTGAAAATAAGTTTAACAAATAGATGGATGTTTAAATGGTAAAAATACTCAGATTTTAAAATGGTGCTTTAATGTTGAGTATTTTTATTGATAATGAAGTTTGAGATAGAGATACAAATAATAAAGGACAACCTAAGTTGTCCTTTATTCTTTTTAAACTATATTTAACTAAAATTTGTAATCAATCGCTAAATAAACTTGTTGAGTATCATTTAATGAGAATGTGCTATTGTTTGCTCCATTACCTACATCTTTTTCATAATCTTGCTTTAAATATTGGTAGCCTATTTCAGTAGACCAATTATCATTGATGTTATACATGAAGCCAGTTTGGCCACCCCAAACAAAATTGTTGCCCGAATCTAAGTTAGCTGCATCGATACTAGTGTGAGTCATACCAGCCGTGGCGCCAACGAACCAGTTCATATTACTTTGACCGAGTGGTACTAGGTAGTCATAAGATAATAAGAAGTTCTGCTGTTTACCAATATCTTCCGAATTATAGCCATAAGTACCATATACACGACTATTATCGTTAATATACTTACCAACACGAAGTTGATATGCCATATCTTTTTCTTTCTCTTTAGCACCATCGACTGAAGAGTCTAACTCGTAAGCATTCTTCTGATAACCAGCAGCACCACCGACAAACCAATCTGATGCCATTGCTGGTACTGACATCATAGACGTTACTACACCAGCTAAAATAAGTTGTTTAGTTTTCATAATTCACTCCAAGGTATTAATCATTATTTCGTTTTTGTTGGAGCCACTATAAGCCTCACTTGCTGTATAAAAACTGAATGAAATTAATTAGTGAGTTTTTGAAGTAATAAAACCTAGTAAAAAATAATTCATAATTGGTTTCTAATAATTGAAATTAGTGATTGCTCTTTCATTGAGTGTGAGGCAGAAAAACTGGCTTTACATTGGTTTAATTAAGCTGATTTTAAACAAGAATATTTACTTGATGGAATACTTAAATATTGAGAGATCACAAATTTATAACTTACTTTAAGAATTCTATGCGCGAGGTCACTGTATCGTTTGTGGCTTATATTTGCAGCTAGTTATTTGTTGTATAAACAATCTGAGGGCTAACCAAAAAGATAACGATTCAATTAGCTCTTGACGACGAATTTTAGTGTTTATTACTTGATATACAAATCCCTTATATCAATAGGGTATTAATACTAGGTTTTACTATTATGGCTGGAGTTGCCATAGATTACTCAATGTTTGCTAAGGAGATTTAGCTAATGTTTTATATTCATATGCTGTTGTTATTGGTCGTGATATTTGTCGGTATCCGTCATGGTGGCGTCGCTTTTGGTTTGTTAGGCGGCTTAGGTGTGTCAGTGCTGGCGTTTGTATTTGGTATTGCACCAGGCTCTCCCCTGTCAGTGTCATGCTGATTATTCTGGCTGTAGTTGCAGCTTCAGCAACATTAGAGGCGACTGGCGGTCTTAAGTTACTGGTAAAATATGCTGAAAAATTATTAAGAAAGCATCCAAGCCAAATTACTTTTCTTGGCCCTTTATGTACTTACTCTTTAACTGTATTGGTGGGAACTGGACACTCAGTTTATCCATTATTGCCTGTTATTTATGATGTTGCTTATAAAAAGGGAATTAGACCAGAACGTCCACTCGCTATGGCTACAGTTGCATCGCAAATGGGAATTACGGCAAGTCCAATTGCAGCAGCTGCGGCTGTGGTCATGGCCACTGCAATGGATAATAATCTTGATATTAGTTTGATTAATGTGCTGTCAGTTACTATTCCAGCAACCTTAATTGGTGTACTAGCAGGTTGTGCTTGGAGTTTAAATCGCGGTAAAGATTTAGATAAAGATGAAGCATTTCAAGAGCGTCTTAAAGATGATGAATTTCGTCAGAATCTGATTGATCCTGAGGTTGAAACTGACGATCAGGCACATACCGATAGCATTGCCAAAAGAGGTTTAGCATTATTTTTGGCCGGGATTTTATCTGTTATTGTGTTAGCTATGTTCAGTAAAGAATTGCTACCAGAAGGCGTAAAAATGTCTGTAGCGATACAGTTCATGATGTTGTCTGTTGGTGCGGTTATATTACTGGCAACCAAGGTTTCGCCACAAAAGATTGTTAATAGTAATGTCTTTACTGCTGGTATGACGGCTGTGGTGATTATTTTTGGTATTGCATGGTTGAGTGACACTATTATTGGACATCATAAAAGCTACTTAGTGAGTTCATTAAGTGACTTAGTGAGCGCCTACCCTTGGTCATTTGCGATTGCTATGTTTATGGCATCTATTTTTCTTAAAAGCCAAGCGGCAGTATTAACTATTATGTTCCCGTTGGGATTTGCATTAGGTATACCCGCACCTGTGTTAATTGGTGTTATACCTGCTTGTTATGCTTACTTCTTTTTCCCATTCTACCCAAGTGATTTAGCGGCAATTAGCTTTGACCGCTCAGGTACGACAAATATTGGTAAGTATGTGTTAAATCATAGCTTTTTAGTGCCAGGATTTATCGGTGTCACCACGGCAACCGTATTGGGCTACTTTATCTCGACATTGGTTATTAACCATTAACTGATAAGTCAATCGACATAAAAAAGCCCAGCATATGCTGGGCTTTATACGTTAAGTGTTAAATAACGATTATGACTTCATTTTACGACGACGGAACATCGCTAAAGGAAGAAGAAGCGTAGTTAACCAGCCCATAGAGCCGCTGTCATCCTTAAGGTCAGGAGCAGAAAGAATATCTATTGAAACTTGTTCAGTAGTACTATCTGCTTCGCCATCATTTGCTGTGACAGTGAAGGTATAGACACCAGTTTTAGTAGAAACAAAGCTAATATCTTTGGCTGTACTATCGAAAGATACATCTACAGGTCCAGCTGTTTGAGTCCAAGCATATGTTAGCGAGTCACCATCAACATCAGCAGCACCAGAACTAACCGTTGCTTCCAGACCTACTAAGATCTTGCTGGCTGAAGGGGATACAGTCGGTGCATCGTTAACATTGGTTACATCAACCACTACTTCAGTTGGAGTGCTTACAGTACCTGCAGCGTCTGTAGCTGAGTAGGTAAACATATCCTTACCGAAGAAATCTTTATTAGGCGTGTAAGTTGCTTCGCCAGACTCTGTGATTGTCACTGTACCATTTGCTGGCTCATCAACAATTTTCACCATACCAAGATCACCTGTCGCGGCAATATTGATAATGCGTTGGGCAGAGGCTGTTATTCCATCACCAGTCACTTTAGAGCGAGCCACTTTTTGAGCTGGCATTGTATCATTCTCTAAAACGTTGAATGTAACAGCTGTTTCTTCAACTGTAGTTGAGCTGTCCATATACCCAAGATCGAAATCTTCCGCTGTTGCTTTATAGTCAATTTTGACTTGTCCAGCAGCTGATGAAACAACTTGAAGGTAGTCATCGTTAGTTACCGCAGTTCCTTCGCCATTGTAGTAATAAGTAGAACCAATCGTGCCACCTATATTTTCTGCACCAATAGATACATTAGCAGGCATATTTGGAATATCTAGATAGTTAAATGAAACATCTTCAACATCACCAGTCTTAATCCAAACACTAAATGAATATGCCGTACCAGATGGGTCGGCATATAATTGGCCATCGTTCCATTCAACAACAATGAAGGTTCCTGATTCAAGTTCGATAATGTTTAAGCCTAATTGACCGCCACCAGTATCAGTTGCAGTTCCATCACTTAAATCAAAATCTGACCAGAAAGGAGCAAGAATGTTATTAGGGTTAGCACTATCAGGTAATTCTTTATTATTCCAAGTACCGCCTGTATTACCGCCACCAACTAAAACAATACCATTGTCTGAAATCGTAATCGTATCGTAAGTTGAACCATTATATTTGAATGATGGAAGACCTTCATAAGTGAATGATTTTTCATCACAGCCTTCGTCACATGTTGGAATAAATGCTAAATCTGCATCAAAAATACTTGGATAAGTACCAGTGAAGGCTTCGATAGACATTTCAGATTGCTCTAAACTTCCAACCCAAGTAATTACACCAGTTTCTTCGTTTACACTAAAACCATTTTGAGAAGCATTGGTTAAAGTAACTGATACATCATCTTCAGAGGTTAACATGGAACCTTCAGGTGCCATTGCTGTGAAGGTAACAGTATTCTCAAACATCGTGTTGTTGAGCACTGCTGAAATTTCCATATCATCTGAAGTCGTCAAATCTGCATCATCAGAAGTTACAGAAATCAATGAAGAGTCGCTAGACTCTTGCGCTAACACTGCGAGAGGTAAATGAGCATCTTGCATGCCTGATGCACTCGAAAGCATCACATTACCGAATATCCAATCACCATATTCTGCAAAAGTAGAATCGACTGTGACCATAAAGCTCGCAGAGCCGCCAGCTGGGATATCTAAAGTACTTGGAGAAACCATGATGCCTGCAGAATCAGAGCTTGCGGCTAATGACCATGAGGTGTCTTCTTCACTCTTATTGTAAACCGTGCGAGTGAAAGTACATGGACCAACACATGAATCAGCAGCAATTGAAGGCTTATCGAAAGTTAATACCGCTTTAGCTGCAGCATCTAAATCCATACGACCCGCACCCATTGCAAACGGTGAAGCTGCAGTAGTTGCATCATCATCTAGGATGCCATCAACAGTTGAAGTTGATGTTAGTGCGGTCTTAATATCATTTGCAGACCAATCAGGATGTAATTGACGCATCATTGCTGCAGCGCCAGCAACATGAGGGCTTGCCATACTGGTACCAGAGATCATATTGAAATCTAGTCCACCATCATCAGGCGAGTAAGCTGATAAGATATTAGTACCTGGAGCAGCAATATCCGGCTTTAAGATATTTTGGTTACCGTTTGGTCCACGTGAGCTAGAACTATTAATGGTATCAGCTAGTTCAGGTACCATTAAACGCTTAATTTCTGAACCAACAGTACCTTCGGTTGCTGTTTCGCCCATAGCATCGATAATATCTAATCCATCACCATTTGAAATCATCACCGATGGGAATGTAACGCCTGGCATAGACATGGTAATCGGTGCACCAGGATTACTGTTATATACTACAAGTGCACTTGCACCTGCATTCATCGCATTTTCAGCTTTCGACGAAAATGCACAAGCACCTCGAGATATTAATGCGATACTGTCTTTAAAGCTATCAACTGGGAAAGCATCACACCCTTCAAAATTAGCTTCATCGATATTTATTGCAGCAACAACAGGTGCTGTAACATCCATTTCGATAACCGTATCAGAACCAGGTATTGCGAGTAAGTCTTCACCACCAGCATTGAAACTGTTGGCAAAGTAGCGGCCTGTTGTGCTGTTGGCTACAGCAATACCAGACTCAATACATGCAGGGCAACCAATAGTGCTTGCGCCATTACCATCGTTACCCGCTGCAGAAACAACGACAACACCCGCCGCTTCAGCTGCTTCAAACATGGTTTTATATGGGCTACTGGCAGGATCCGCACCAGCGCCACCACCCCAAGAATTGTTGATAACATCAGCGCCATCATTAACAGCATGCTCTAACGCTTCCATTAACATGATGTTAGAGCCACTACCACCTGAACAGTCTGCTTTAGAATATAACGCCTTGTATGACATTAAGTATGCTGCTGGAGCTACACCTGATAATTCAACATCAATGTCATTAAATTGGGTAGAGACTAAGTTACCTACCGCTGTACCAGCAACGTGTGTACCGTGACCGCCGTAACCTAGTGGACTCATGTATTCATCAGGACAGACTTCAAAAGTCGGTTGAGACCAACGTGCTACAATCAGTTTGTTATTACAGAATGACTCATCTGTTGTTGAACAGTAATCATCAGTTGGCATGGCACCCATAGGTGCTTCAAAACCCTCATCGGCAAACATTGGGTTTTCTGGTCGAATACCACCATCGATAACTGCAACTCGAATGCCTTTACCTGCATTTGCCATTCCATTCACAGTTGTCCACATTGCTTCAGTATTAATAACTTGAAGCGATGCATCCATGCTGATGTCATACATAGTTTCAGGGTAAACAGATTTAACCCCAGGAATAGCCATTAACTGCTCAACAGTTAAATTTTGACCTGCGACTGTTACGCCATTGAAAAGAGTTTTGAATTGGCGCTCTACTTTACTGTTGGCAGAGATTTTATTGAGTGCATTTGAAAATGCTTTCTGTTCATTAGCAAGATGTGATGCGTAATTTTGAACAGCAGCAGATTGTATATCTAATTTGGCTTCCTTTGCAGTTACTGCTGTTGCAGCAAGATTTTGAGTACCGCCTTGGTATGATGCTACCGCAGGAGAAGATAGTTCAACGATAAATCGTTTTGGTGCAGTTACATTGATAGGGCTGACAGCTGGTTTGCTGTATTGATTACTAGACAATATTTCTAATTCATATTTATTGCCTGTCATTTCGGTGTTTGCAAAGCTAGCACTTGATAATAGTGCTGCTGATATAGCTATAGATAATTTAGTCTTCACAACTTCTTCCTTGGTTAAAGCATTGACCACGTCCAAGCATGTGTAGGGTAGAGACTAGGTCGGTGGTAATGCTGTTTTATAATTTTGTTTATAATGCGTATGGCGCATTCTTCGATGCACTCTACGACTTTTTAACACAAAACTTTAACAAAGGTAACCAAAGGTGTTACAAATTTGCAAAATTATTATGAATTTTAACTATCTCTTAAGTGGTATATCATTATAAAGTAAGTTATAAGCCATTATTTTTTGGACTAAGGCTTAACACCACGAACAATAGGGTTTTGTAGGCTGATTAACGTTTCTGTTGATTGAATTTCATCAATTGACTGGATGCGATTGATTAAAACATGCTGTAATCCATCGATAGACTGGCACATTACCTTTACAAAAACACTGTAATTACCAGTGGTATAATATGCCTCGACAACTTCCTCAAGGGCATTTAACTTTGATATGGCAGCAGGATAATCACCTGCACTTTTTAAATTGATACCAATAAAACAGCAAACGTCATAGCCTAAAGCTTTAGGATCTACTGTTATCCTTGCTCCAGTAATAATGCCTGCTTGTTTCATTTTTTCTACTCGGACATGAATCGTCCCTGCACTGACGGCAAACCGTTTCGCCAGTTCAGCAAAAGGGGTGCGGGCTTCTTCCATCAATGCTTCAAGAATTTGATTATCGAGCTGATCTCTTTGAAATGGGGTTTCCATATTAAAATGCCTAATTTAGTTACAATTAATTATTAATTTAAGGCTAAATATACATAAATGCCATCAAAAACTTCTCATGAAGTCATTTTGATGAATACCCCTTCTATGATTAAGTGGCTTCCGAGGAGGTGAGTTTGAATATGACTATCGACAACTATCTAGAGATAAGTCATTAAAATAACGATGCAGAGTATGTAGTAAAGACAAGTAAGCTGGAAAACTAAGTATGAGAACTCAGTAAGAGACCTAAGTAAAAGAAACAAGCGAGTCAAATAAGGGGAACCATATTAATAGCAATAGCAATAGCAATAGCAATAGTCATAGGGCTGACAGTGCAACAATCTATGATTGAGTACTCGATCATATCTCGGTTTTATCGCTAATTAAGCCCTAATTATTGATCATTAATAGGTTCTATAAATGGCACTTCGGCTTTAAAGGTTAACGCTTGCTGATGATACGGATGATTAAACGAAAGTTCTGCAGCATGCAGTAATAATCGTGTTGATAATCTTTTGGCGAGTGGATCAGCGTAAAAACCATCACCTAAAATGACATGGCCTATTGCCATCATATGAATTCTTAGTTGATGAGAGCGACCTGTAATGGGCGTGAGTTTAACTAAGGTAGATTGTTTGGCGTAACTGATGACTTCTACATAGGTTAATGAGGGCTTACCTAACTTATGGTCCACTTTTTGTTTTGGGCGATTTGGCCAGTCGCAAATCAGCGGGTAATCCACTTGCTTAATCGCAGGATTCACATGGCCCGCAACTCTTGCGTAATAGGTTTTGGCCGTTTCTCTATCTCGAAACTGACGTTTTAACTCACGCTCTGCATTACGGCGCAGTGCAACGACAATAACCCCAGATGTGGCCATATCTAAGCGATGTACAATTTGTGCATTGGGGTGCTTCTCAAGCACACGGCTATATATGCTGTCATGGTATTGAGCTTCTCTTCCAGGAATAGATAGCAATCCTGAAGGCTTATTCAGTACGATAATGTCTTTATCTTCGTGAATGATATCAAGCCAAGGATCGGTTGGAGGAAGGTAAATGAAATCTGCCATGGTAAGCCTTTAACGTAAATGCGCGGCAAAGATACCTTTGCCGCCATATTTGTGCAAGTTGTTCTCGCTACCTTTGTGGCTAAATGACAATTTCAGCCTTTATTTAAATCAAATCGTTAAATTTTGTATTAAGAAAAAGCGTTGCCATTAACGTGCATAATGGTAAAAGTCCAAACAACAAAAGCGAGAGGAACATGAACCAAGGCATAAAAGCTTTGATCTAATCGAGACATACCTTGAGCATTCCAGATTAAATACACATGCGCGATGAGTACTAAAGGAAATAATGACAGTAGCGGATAGAGGGCAAACGGGCTAGCATCAGCAAAAATACTGTGACTAAACAGTGCCCAAAAAACCATAAAACTGGTGGTTAGCGGCGGTGCAGCTAACCGATATTGTTCTGGATAAGGAAACATCCTATAACCTTAATAGCAACAAAAGATACTACTAGATTAACCTTTAATTTCCTTTTTGCCATGTATTACTTTTCGATGGACCACAGAATAATGTCTAAGCCCAGCAGGTCCATGAGATACCACCACTGATAACAGCACAATAAAGATAGTGATCTCAGGCTTCCAATTTGCCATTGGGATAAATAGCAACAAGAGTAAAATTTTACAGATGGTTAATACGCCTTTTAATTGAATTAACCAGCGCCAATCGCGAATAACTTCCCATGCAAACAGGGCAACACCACTGGCCATTGCTATGATCCAATAGTTAAGCCACTCACTTTGCTCTATACCCAGTAGCAGACCGCCACCGGCACCGACGACACCAACAATATGCAAGGCGCGTAAACTGGTTTTTCCGAGGCGTTGGATCCAAAATTGAAATTCTGATACTTCTTGTTGCTGCTTTTTAGACATAGAAAATACGTAATTGGTCAGTTATTGACGTATCAGCTTAACAAATTCATTTCGAATGAATAGCGATCTATAGCAAACTCTAAATTATTGCTATGCTGATGTGATAAAAATGCGCAACCTTGATATCCGATTTACTTATTTGATTTCAAGTATAAGCCGTTGTAACGCTTTCTATTAAGGACAATGACATGAAAATTGGCTTCTTCAGTGCCAAAAATTACGATATTCAGCACTTTGATGCAATCAACCAAGATTTTGGTGCAACCATTGAATATTTCGATTATCGACTTTGCATGCAAAACGTTAAATTGGCTGATGGTTTTGAAGTGGTGTGCGCATTTGTTAACGACTCATTGTGCGAAGAAGTGTTAGTAGAGCTGGCTAAAGGTGGCACAAAAATTATCGCAATGCGCTGCGCCGGATTTAATAATGTGGATTTAGATGCAGCGCATCGATTAGGAATCACTGTCGTCAATGTACCAGCTTATTCTCCCGAGTCGGTTGCAGAGCATACTATTGCGATTATGCTGACATTGAACCGGAAAATACATAAAGCATACCAACGCACTCGTGACGCCAACTTTGCCCTATCGGGTTTGGTGGGTTTTAACATGCATGGTAAAACCGTCGGTGTTATTGGCACTGGGAAAATAGGCATTGCTACGATTAAGATTTTGCTTGGTTTTGGCTGTAAGGTGATTGCTTACGATCCATATCCTAATCAGCAAGTGATTGATTTAGGAGTTAACTATACCAGTCTCGATGAATTGTACCCTCAATGTGACATCATCAGTTTGCACTGCCCATTGACTGAAGATAATCATCATATGCTGTGTACTCAAAGTTTTCATAAAATGAAAACAGGGGTCATGGTGGTTAATACTTCACGTGGTGGATTGTTAAATGCAATCGATGCCATGGAAGCGCTAAAAGAGGGGCAACTTGGTGCATTAGGTTTGGATGTTTATGAAAATGAAAAAGAACTCTTTTTTCAAGATAAGTCCAACGAAATAATTCAAGATGATGTTTTTAGACGGCTGTCAGCCTGTCACAATGTTATCTTCACTGGTCATCAAGCGTTTTTAACTGATGAGGCGCTTAATGCAATTGCCTCGACAACCTTAAAAAATGTCACCGACTTACTCTCAGGGCAGCATTCTGCTAACGAATTAAATTAGATCGTAAGTAAACATGGTGAGACTCATTATGTTAGGTAATGCTCAACGTTTACACATGTTAATAAAACCAGCACTCAGACTGACTAAAAAGAGGGAATATGATAATCACCAAGGAAGTTCATGATATTGACACGCCAACAGGCGTGATGCGCACCTACGTTTATCGCCCAGATGTCGCAGGACAGTTCTCGACAATTATTTTTTACTCTGAAATTTTTCAGCAAACAGCACCTATAGCTCGCAGTGCAGCAATACTTGCTGGGCACGGATTTGTCGTGCTAGTTCCTGAGGTTTTTCACGAGTTAAACCCGATTGGTACCGTGCTTGATTATGATGATATTGGTAAAGATAAAGGCAATGCGGATAAATTTGCAAAGCCCTTAGAACATCATGATAGTGATACGCAAGCAATGGTGGATTTTGCTCGTAGCCAAGCCTATTGCACCAGTAAAGTCGCTGCTATGGGAGTGTGTATTGGAGGGCATTTAGCATATAGAGCAGCGCTGAATGCGGATATCAGTGGCGCTTTTTGCTTGTATCCTACAGACATACATTCCAATACCTTACCGTGTGAAGCATTGAATGATTCACTTACCCGCACGGGGGATATTGCTGGTGAAATGACCTTGGTGTTTGGCAAGCAAGATCCTCACGTGTCTAGTGAAGGGCGCAAAGTGATTTACCAAAAGCTTGAGCAAGAAGGCGTGAGTTTTAGCTGGCAAGAAGTCAATGCTCAGCATGCGTTTATGCGTGATGAAGGTGAACGTTATGATGCGGCACTGGCATTGCAAATGTATTTACAAGCTGTGGCATTTTTTCAGCGCTTATTAAATTAACCCGATACACAGATGCGATAGCACTCGTGAAGATAGCTTAATTAATGAATGCGCTATGGGAGCTCCCCATGTGGCGCATTTTTTATTAGGCCAATGTGTAAAGCTAATCAGGCGTGATATCTTCATCGACATATTGAGAGGCGTTTTTCTCTGTAGATGAGTTTGATTCCTTCACTGTTTTAGGTATTTTTATGACTGCCTTTTGTAGCATAAGGTTATTCGGGTAAGTCATCATATCGCCTTGATCGCGTTTAATTATCACATGAAATAAACTGATTTCGACAATCACCCCTGTCATATCTTCATCTTTATCCACGATTTTTATCTTATCGCCAATTCGATACGGAAATGCAAAGAAAATCAGTACCCCTGCAGTAATGTTGCTTAACATTGACCATTGGGCAAATAACGCAACCCCCAAAACGGCAAAGGCAGATGAAACAAATAACGAGACTTCTTGGTACCCCAATCCTAATGACACAGCCATAATGGATGCAGTAATAAAAAAGAGTAGGTAAGTTAATAGTCTTGTCACTAAACGGCTGCGTACTTCATTGACCTGTTTTTTCTTGGCTTGTTGGCTGATAAATTGCTTCAGCTGTTGCTGTATAAAGATAAATACAGCAATGCAAATAGCGCAAATTAGGATTTGAATTGTCATAGTGGCTCACTTTAATGCGTCAAGTTCCGACTTATTTAAGCTAAGTTTGAAGTCAAGATGATGTGAGTTTGAATTTATCCTGTAAACTGTCTTTCTTGCAACCAAATTCGTCAGGTTGAAATTAGCTGACGGTATACCAGAGTCAGTTCCATGTCAGATTATCAGCAGTTACATCATATTAGTGATGAGATCGGTCCTATCTATGTCTTAGAAGACAATGAATGTCGAATTTTGTCCTTTGGTGACAATGACGAGCAAAGTAAAATCCTTAAAGCCCAGCCCCATATTCCTCAGCATACCTATATTCAAGCGATGTTAGCAGTATTGCTTTTTAGTCAACCTAAAAGTGCAATCATATTAGGTTTAGGTGGCGGTGGGTTAATTCATGCTTTGCGTCGTTATGATGCAGCCATAAAATTGACCGCTGTTGAACTGCGTTCACCTGTTATTGATATTGCTAAACGATTTTTCCAGTTGCCAATTGGCAAAAAGTTGAATTTGGTTCATCAAGATGGCACCGCATTTCTTGCTGAAGGTAATCATAAACGCGTAGATATTATTTTCGCGGATATGTACATAGAGCAAGGCGTCGATGAAAAACAACTTACAGTGGAGTTTATTGCCCATTGTCATCAAAGCTTAAAAACTGACGGTTTTTTGGTACTCAATTGCTGGAAAGAGCATAGCAAAAGTGAACTATTAAAGCAGACATTGTCTATGCACTTTGCAAATGTTTATGCAACATTAACCGGTGGTGGTAATTGGGTTGTGTATGCTAGTAAGCAGCCACACTCTTTTGGTAGTGCAGTCAATAAGCAACATGTGCAGCAATTATCCAAACAGCTTGATTATCCAGTTGGACGGGCGCTAACACGTTTTATCCAATGGGAATAAGCAAGTTTAATATCAGTGATTCGGAAAATCCGATAACCCAAGTCTTTTATCTGTCTTTGTTCTAAAAAACCGATTAGGGTGATAGTTTTTACCCGTTATATTTAATTTTAAAGACTCGCTATTATCTATTCCATCAAACAGATACAGCGACACACTTAATTAAATTATCGGAGTAACACAATGACTCAATCAATTATCAATTCTACAATCAAGCCATTTTCAGCTACTGCATTTCACAATGGCGAATTTGTACCAGTGACTGAGCAAGACCTACTAGGTAAATGGTCAGTAGTATTCTTTTACCCTGCTGATTTTACTTTCGTATGTCCTACTGAATTAGGCGACATGGCAGACCATTACGCTAAGCTACAAGAAATGGGCGTTGAAGTTTACTCAGTATCTACTGACACTCACTTCACTCACAAAGCATGGCACGCAAGCTCAGACACTATCGGCAAAATCAACTACCCAATGATTGGTGACCCAACTGGTGCAATCACGCGTAATTTCGGTGTGATGATTGAAGAAGACGGTTTAGCACTTCGCGGTACATTCGTAATGAACCCAGAAGGCGAAATCAAAGTTGCTGAAGTACATGACCTAGGTATTGGTCGTAGCGCATCAGAGCTAGTACGTAAAATTCAAGCTGCTCAGTACGTAGCAACACACGACGGCGAAGTTTGTCCAGCAGCATGGCAGCCAGGTGAAGAAACACTTGCTCCATCAATTGACTTAGTCGGTAAAATCTAAGCTTACAGACTTAATACGTCATAATGGCTTACTCATCTCATCATCTGAGTAAGCCATATTGCTAACAAAGGTTAGCAAGCCTGTTTCAAATCATCTCCGGTCAATCTTAGGCATCCCGATTTCTGTGTGATTCATCACCATGCAGAGATACTAAGATTGACAATTTTTTTGCTCAATCTCATTTTATTTTCCAGGAGCACACGTATGTTAGATACGAATATTAAAAATCAACTGAATACCTACCTGCAAAACCTCAAGCGCCCAGTTGAACTTGTCGTGTCAGCAGATGCAAGCTCTAAGTCTCAAGAGTTGTTATCACTTGCTCAAGATATTGAAGGTTTATCATCTTTAGTGAGTTTACAGCAGCAAACGTCGGATAGAACGCCGTCAATGAGCATTAAAAATCCACAAAATGGATCAAATATTACCTTTGCTGGTTTACCAATGGGGCATGAATTTACCTCTTTAGTGCTTGCGTTACTGCACTCTGGTGGTCATCCGATCAAATTAGATGCCGATGTGATCGAACAGATCCAAAATTTACCTGGTGAATTCCATTTCGAAACCTATGTGTCGTTGAGCTGTCAGACTTGTCCTGAAGTGGTGCAAGCGTTGAATATGATGGCTGCGATCAACCCAAATATTACTAATGTGATGATTGATGGCGCATTATTTCAAGATGAAATTAATGACCGCAATATCATGTCGGTGCCTACAGTGTATATGAATGGAGAGCCGTTCTCTGTTGGCGCGATTTCTGTTGTAGAAATCTTAAACAAGTTAGATGTAAATGCAGCAGCAAGAAAAGCTGAACAGCTAAATAACAAAGAAACGTTTGATGTTTTAGTTGTTGGTGGTGGCCCTGCTGGCGCGTCAGCTGCGATATATGCAGCGCGCAAAGGACTTCGCACTGGCGTAGTTGCCGATAAGTTTGGTGGCCAAGTGGCTGAAACTGTTGGCATTGAAAACTTTATTTCAGTGTCTAAAACAGAAGGCCCTAAGCTAGTGGCTAACCTTGAAGCACACGTTAAAGATTATGATGTCGATATCATGGATAATCAACGTGCTTTGTCATTAAAGTCGGGTAAACAATTTGAACTAGAACTTGAAAGTGGCGCTAAGCTAACAAGTAAAACCATTTTATTAGCAACGGGTGCACGCTGGCGTGAAATGAATGTACCTGGTGAGCAAGAGTATCGTGGTAGTGGTGTAGCTTATTGTCCACATTGTGATGGCCCATTATTTAAAGGTAAGCGTGTTGCAGTGATTGGCGGTGGTAACTCCGGCATTGAAGCCGCTATTGACTTAGCTGGCATCGTTGAACATGTCACCGTACTTGAATTTGACGCTAGTTTACGTGCTGATGAAGTCTTGCAGCGTAAAGCTAATTCAATGGGCAACATTGACATTATTACTCAAGCAATGACCACTGAAGTTTTGGGTGACGGTAAGCGTGTAACGGGTCTTACATATACTGACCGCAGCACTAACGAATCTCATAATGTTGAACTCGCGGGTATTTTTGTTCAAATTGGTTTAGTACCCAATACAGAGTGGCTAACCGATACCGTAGACTTAACTCCGCGTGGTGAGATTATTGTTGATGGTAAAGGTGAGACATCTATTCCCGGAGTGTTTGCAGCTGGCGATGTGACTAACTCAGCTTACAAGCAAATTATCATTGCGATGGGAAGTGGTGCAACAGCATCATTAGGGGCATTCGATTACTTGATTCGTCATAGTGATGAAGCAGATAACGCAACTGATGATACTGTTGAGAAAGCATTGAACTCTGATACCGTTGCTGCATAAGTCACCTCCACAAACAGGCGATAGCCTTTAGGTTACTTTAGAAAATATCGAAAAAGTAAAAACAGCTAACTTTGTTAGCTGTTTTTTTGTTTGGCGAGAAAATTTAGCGTTAACAGTGAAGTGTCTAAACCAAGTGGCAATACTATGTAAGCTATTGTTGTTTAAGTTCAAGTGCTGGTTAAATTAAAAGCAAAAAGCATGTCGCAACAGGAGTGAAAGTCGCTATAATCAATTGAGATGTCCTCATACATAAGTGAAAGATGCAAAAAACAACCCCGACATTTGAGCAACAGTTACACTTTGAAACCCAGCAATACATTGCCAAAGGGTGTCGTTGGTTAAGTGTACTGAGCTTTATTTTAGCGGTTGTGATTGCCATTACTCGATTGTTGAATATTCCAGAGCTAAATTTCACCTTCACACTGATTAGTATCCTGCCATTAGCATTGGTATCGCTTTACGGCACAATGCGTGATTTCTCTCTTCCTTCGTCGCAAAAGATAAATGACTACGGCCGCTTCTATCGTTATATATTGGCGTTACTTTTATGTTGGATCACAGTCTGTAACTGGTTGATATTATCAGCACCATTTGCTCAGGGAAAAGTAGAATCAATATTGCATTTAATGATGTTTGCTTTATCTATCGCATTTTTTCCTGTCCGTCGTTTATTGCTTTTCGCTGTACTCATCATGTCGACTTATATGGCATCGGTGAGAGTTTTCTTTTTTGCTGATGAGTTGTTTTTCCCAATAATGAAAATGTTGAGCTTTCTTGGGATTGTCATTTCAGGTCAGCAAGTCATTGAAAAATGGTTTAGGAAGTCGATTTTTAAAGATGTTGAAAATCAGCGCTTAGTGAATGAACTCAATCAATTAGCGTTAACAGACAGTTTGACCAAGCTGAGTAATCGACGTTATTTTGATGCGATGTTAATCAAAGAAATTCAGCATTGCGAGCGAAGTGGCTCGGCCATGTCAATCATTCTAATGGATATAGACTTCTTTAAAAAACTCAATGACAACTTAGGCCATAAGCGTGGTGACGAATGCTTGATTGAGCTGGCAAAGTTATTAAAACATCAGATTAAAAGGCCGAGAGATGTTTGTGCTCGTTATGGTGGAGAAGAGTTTATTGTGTTGCTTCCAGAAACCGATATAGCAGGCGCAGTTGAAGTCGCTAATAATATTAAGTTACGCCTTAACCAATTAGCATTTCAGCACCCAGACTCTTTGGTGAGCGAGTATGTCACTGTCTCTCAAGGGGCTGCGCAATGGCAACCCGGGATCAATGCAGAACAATTAATCAAGCAAGCTGATGATAAGCTGTACGAAGTTAAAGCGACGACTCGAAATAATATTGCTTATTAACTTTAGCATTTTGCCGAGTGGCCGATAAACAAATTGTAACGTATTTGTCGTTAATAGCAGTATAAAAGGATTTTAACGCGTTTTAGCAAGGTAAGCTGCGATAAATAATATGGTCACTTTAAAGTGACAGCGCAGTTTATTTATACGTGTTTTATTAAGGCAAATATCCTTTTACGAGTGCTTTGGGGGCAACAAATGAATTGGTTTAGCAACATGTCAATCTTCAAGAAAGTCGGCTTGATTTTCGTACTTTCTGTCATCATCTTTGCCGTCAATTTAACGATCAGTATTATTTCGATTAATAAGAACAACGATGCTATGACGTTCATGCAAGACAAAGTCTCGCAGCGTGTTGAGCTTGCCAATCAAAATGTTATTTATGTTCAAAGGCTTGATGAACTTTATACTCAAGCGGTGTCATTTTCTGATGAAGACTTGATTGATAACGCCAATAAAACATACCAATCTCTGCAAAAAAACATTAATAGCCTTATTAGTCTCGACAGTGAACAGTCGAGTAATTTGTCATTACTTAATAAAGAACTAAATCAATATAATGAGGTGACCTTTGACCTTGCTAAAGGCATGGTTGATAACACAATTGACATGAGCAAAGTCGGCCAGATTATTGCTACTAAAACCCAAGTTTATGACAAATTAATGGTAGGTATTCAGCAATATAAAGCGGACAAAGTTACCGAGTTTAATTATACGATTCAAGAGTCGGTTAGCCATTCAGAAACCGGTTTAATGCTGACGTTATCTATTGGTTTGTCTTTACTATTATTAATGGCTATTGCAACTATCTCTATTGCCAAATCGTTAAGTAGCTCTGCGGGTAATTTAGCTAACTCGCTTGGCGAATTAGCCGATGGTAAAGGTGATTTACGTCATCAACTTGATGTCACAGGGCGCGATGAACTAGGCCAAGTCTCGACCAACTTTAACCGTTTTTTACGTTTACTTGCCGATGCGATTCAGCAAGTGGTAAGCGTTACAGCGCCATTACTACAAAGCGCAGAGTCTTTAAAAGAGCGAATGGGCATTGCGACTCAAGCAACAGAAAAGCAAAGTCTAGATGCCAAAACAGTGCAGCATTCAATGGAAGAAATGGGTTTGTCTGTTAATGAAATTTCTCAAAGCGCCCAACAGGCAGCAGAAGCGGCTGATAGTGCAGAGCGTGAAGCCACAAACGGCCTAGCTGTGGTGGCAAGTACGATTAATATTTCTCAAGAGCTTAATGCAGAAATTGAAATCGCTTCAGAGTCGATTAATGAATTAGCCAAAGACACTGAAAGTGTAAATTCAATTCTCAATGTCATTACCTCCATTGCAGAACAAACAAACTTATTGGCGCTTAATGCCGCGATTGAAGCTGCACGAGCGGGTGAGCAAGGCCGAGGTTTTGCGGTTGTAGCGGATGAAGTTCGGGCTTTAGCCTCTAAAACTGCAGATGCCACTAAAGAAATTCGTGAAGTTCTGTCTCGCTTAAAAGGCGCCGCAGAGTCATCAGTTACAACGATGGATGTTGCTATTGGTAAAGCGTCTGATAATGAAAAACATGCCCGTGAAACTGGTGATGTTTTAAAGTCTATTCAAGAACAGATTGTGAATATCAATACCATGAATACACACATAGCAGCGGCAACAGAGCAGCAATCTGCAGTAGCAGCGCAAGTCAGCCATAACGTTGTTGAAATGAATGCTTCATTTGTACAAACATTAGAGATTTTAGCCGAAGTACAAGATGTGTCTGATGGGTTGTTAGATTTCTCTGACGAGCTGAATAATGCCACCTCTCAGTTTAAGCTTTAATGTGGTTTCTAAGTTTATGTCTGAGGTATGTGACTTAGCCTTATGCCTTAAGGGTGTTTCTTAGCCTTTTTCACTGGATATGTTCAAACTTTAACTTAACATTGGCACATTAAATTAATGAAAAACCACCTCTTAGGTGGTTTTTTTGTGGCTGTAGTTAGCGGTTTTTCGGTTGCTGCTTTTACTTGGTAGTGAGTTAACACCTTAAAACGCCAAAACCTGCTCACAATTGTATGCTGATTAAGCAAAATATACTTCAACTGCTGCTTTGTTAAGCGCTGTTTTGAGTTATGTTAGCGTATCATTTAGGCCAATTTAATCAGCGAAATTGCTTCACGCATCGCTTTGATTTAACTTATTAGCATAAGAAAATTGCTCACAACAATAACCGTGATAAAACGAGTTTTTGCTTTCGCAGATAGTGCGTAAAAGGATCCCAATGCCAAGCTTGATCAGAATCGTATTAATCAATACCCATTTACCGGGTGTCGTTGAATTGCAACTTGATGGACATACCAATATTTGTGGTACCAATGCATCAGGTAAAACGACATTACAACGACTGGTACCTGTATTCTATGGTGAGTACCCAAGTCGAGTCGTTCCGTCGACTAGGGATAGCTTTGAGCGTTGGTATTTGCCTCATGATTCAAGCTACATCATTTACGAATATCAAAAGAGCGATGGCAAGCTATACCAAGCGATTATGGCTTCTGCTGGTGATGGTAAAGGGGTTAATTACCGGTTTATTGCCAAAGGCTTTGAGTTAGATGATTACGTAAAATCACGTAATGGCGACACCATTATTTGTCATACCATGGCTGAACTTGGTCGTGAAATGAAGCGTGCCCAAGTGACTCACACTCATTTGCTAAATACCCGAGAGTATCGAGCCATTATTCAACATGATCGTAGCTTACTCACCACAGGCGGCAATAAAGGCGAGCTGCGCACTTATGGGCATCAATTCTCCTTATGTGATAGCGAATACTCACTACGTCATATTGAAAAACTCGCTAAAGCGGTGCATTCCAAAGAAGGAAAAATGGAAACCGTTAAGTCGATGGTGGCGGCGATTTTAGAAGAAGATGGCGTTAACCCGCCCACATCACGTTTAAACCCTCAGCGAGTTGAAAGTTGGATACGTGAAAGCCAGTTAGTGCAGGGGTTTGAGCAAATACGCCCAGAATTTGAAAAACTAGAGCAAGAGTTTAACCAATTACTCAGTGCTGAATTACGACTTGGCAGCCTTGCTAAAGGTTATCGCGGTGATGAAACGTTGGAAGCGCAAAGGCAAGAGCTGAGTCAAAATGAATCTAAAGATGCCAGTTTGCAACTGCGTTTACTCGATGAAGAGTGGAAAGAAGCAAGGGACGAAATAAGTCAAGAGTTATCATTTGCACAAGGTGATACTCGCAAGTATGAGGCTGAGCTTGATGTAATTGAGGATCAATATGAAGGTTTCTTAAATGCCAATATTGAACAAGCTAAAGCTGATTTAGACAGTTTAGATAATTGGCGTAGTGATTTAGAAAATCTAACAGAGCGTCATAAACTGCAAACTGAAAAGCATCAAGATATTGAAGCAGCTTACAGTAGTCGACGTAGCAAGATAGCAGAGCAGCTTCATCGTGAGCTTGAAACGCTCCACGAAGAGCAAGATGAACTGCGTGAAAACCGTGATGCTCAACGTGAGGCCGCTTCAGAAGATTTAGCTAATCTTGAAAATGTTTGGCGTGAAAAAACTGATGCGGGTAAAGCGACATTTGCGGAACAAGAATATCAACTTAAATTGACTCGTGGTGAACTTAGCCATCAAATTGACGGTGTGACGTACACTGAAGAAGAAAAAACCACGTTAGCCATTTTTGATGAGCGCATTAGCCGTGCAGATGAAGAACAAGAAATCTGTAATCAAAAGGTCGATCGCTTATCCATAGACGAACGTAAATTACGTGCTAAACGCGATCAAGTGAGTGAAGCGCTGCGGATTGCGAGTGTCAGAGTGAATGAACGTTTAGCTGATGTTGATGATGTTAAAGGGATATTATTCCCGCAGTCACACACGTTACTTGAGTTTTTACGTAAAGAGTCACCAGGTTGGGAGCAAAGCTTTGGTAAAGTGATAGCACCTGAGTTGCTTCATCGCACCGACTTACATCCTAATGTGGCAGGCAGTAGCGATGACGCGCTATTTGGTATTGGGCTTGATTTAAAGGCGATAGATGTCCCTGATTATGCTGCGTCCGAGCAAGATTTACGCTTACGGTTAACCAAAGCAGAAGAGGCTTTATCTCAAGCTGAAGAGCTAAAGGCTGAACATGAAGATCAGCTTGTTATGATTAATGATGAGTTAGATAACCTCAGCAAAGAACTGACTTTTGCACGAACGGCGTATAAAAATAGCCGTGAAGATGTCAGACGTTTATTTGATGAAAAACGTAGCACTCAGACTCAAATTAACCAAGCGTTAGCAGATAGAAAAGCCCATGCAGCCAAACGATTAGTGCAGCTTGATAATGAGCTCAAGCAGCAACATAACCAGCATCTAGAGTGGTTAGATGAGCAAAAAGGCCAAGCGCTTGAAGCTCGAATGGAAAAAAATGCTTATTGGCAAGATGTTGTCGGAGCATTAGACAATCAGCTCGCGCAAATCAAAACCAATATTGAAACCCGTCGCAGCAATGCTAAACAAGAGCAAAAAGCCTGTGATACTTGGTATAAAAATGAGCTTAAATCTCGTGGGGTTGATGAAGCTGCAATTGTGGCGCTTAAAGGGAAAATACGAGAACTAGAAGCGCAAATCAGCCATGCTGAAAAACGTCGCAGTGATGTATTGCGTTACGATCATTGGTATCAAAATGCCTGGCTTGTCAGCAAGCCAAAGTTGCAAACAGACTTATCTAAAGTAAAACAAGCCGTGCTTGAACTCGAGCAACAACTTGCGAATAAAACGGCTGAAGTTAAACAGCGCAAACAGCAGCTAGAGACGGTTAAAAAAGCCTCTGATGCAGCACAAGTTGACGCATCAGAGAACTTAACGAAATTGCGTGCAGTGATGCGTAAACTCGCTGAGCTTAAATTACCTAAAAGTAAAGAAGAAGCTGATGGCAGCATTGGTGAACGTTTAAGACAAGGTGAAGAGTTACTTTTACAACGTGACTATCTTCTAGGTTCAGTGAAGCAATATGTTGAACATTTTGATTCCGTTATTGCCAGTAAATCTGGTTCAAGCCTCGCTGAGTTTTGGGAGCGTGCTCGTGATGAGTCTAGCTTTACCAACGATAAAGGAATTCGATTACTGGATTACCGTAAGTTAGTGCCCCAACTTGAACAATTATTAAATGTGATGGTACCGCAATCACTTATGGCGATTCGTGAACAAGGACGAATTTTTGGTATCGACTTAACCGCTTACTACGATGTATTAGCTGATATCGATAGACGTATTGCTTCACAAAGTGCTCGCATTACCCGTGAAGTCGGTGAAGAGTTATTCCTTGATGGGGTATCTGAATCGGCAGTTAAGATTCGTTCTCGCATTAGTGAGTTAGAGTTCTGGCCTGAACTGGAAGTGTTTGTGAAAGCCTTTAAGCAATGGAAAGCAGATGGTTTCAGTCAATTACCTGATGAGCACTACACATCAAGCATGCGTCGTGCGCTAGATATTATTGGTCGTGCAGCGCTTTCTGGCGGTATTGCCAAGCTATTAGAAATTGAGCTGCGCTTAAAAGAAGGTAACAGCGATTTAGTTATACGTACTGATAGACAGCTCAATGAGTCTTCTAGTCACGGTATGGCGTATCTCATTCTGTGTAAGTTCCTGCTCGCATTTACTCGCTTATTACGTGGTAAAGCGGATGTCACGATTCATTGGCCTATTGATGAGCTGGGTACTTTGCATCATACCAATGTGAAAAAAATCTTTGATGCCTGTGTGAATAACAATATTAGCGTATTAGGGGCTTTCCCGAATCCTGAGTCTGAAGTACTTAATCTGTTTGCTAACCGATACATCATTAATAAACAAACCCGCAAATTGCAGGTGGTGAAACCGAAAAGCAATCCACTGGCTGAGCGATTAAGTCAGCGTGCCAATAATAAGGAGGCGATCTAATGTCTGAATCAATGCAATCACCTTTGTCTTCTAAAAGCGTAGCGCCTTCAGAAACCACCTTGGTCGGAACCGGAATGCTTATCGAGCAATTATTGCGTGGTGAGTTTATCTGTCGCACCACAAATGAAGATGGTTGGCGTGCTTTAAAAAGCCCGCATACCTTTGAGAAAATTGAACAGTATTTAAATCAAATTAATCGTACGATTTCTTCGGCAGCTGAAGGAGATGTCTTTTTTTGTGGTTATCAGCAGTTAGGCGAGCAAGAAAAGAAAGTGATTTCTAGCCAATTTAAGGATATTTGCTCAGCGCTGGTGCCATTAGTTGAGTGGCTGGTTTTAGTTCAAGAAAGCAGTGGTCAAGATGCTCCTTTAAGTGAAGGTGCACCGATCCGTTTGACTGAGCTTCAAGCACGTATTGAAGACACCCCAGCTTTTATGGAGCAATTGGCTAAGCTAAGTCATTATCGATTGTTTGGCTCCACCAGTCACAATGTTGATAATCAAATCAAGCTGGTATTTAAGCGTTTAGTTGAACTAGGTTATTTAGTTAAACCCAACAGTGAAAAGCAAATTTACATTGCCACAGGTAAGCTTGATTATTTATACGAAGTGATCCGCTTTATTGATGAAACAGAAGGATTAAGCCTTGAAGCTCAAGCTGAAACTGCGACACAAAGGGATTTAGTATGAGTAATAATTTACATCAAGCAGGGGTTAAGCTGCTCAAGCAGTTAAGCCGTCATGCTGATGTGGTTATGGATGCCTATTTAGCGGGTTCTGTCAGTGAAACAACGCATGACGTTGCTGTGATAGAAAAGCTAAAAAAGAGTGGTATTTTATGGCGACCAGAACCCGATGAGGCCCTACGTCTTAAGCGTTCAGTGAGAGCATTACTGGAAGAAGCGTTGAGCGATGAGCGCAATCGTCAGATTGATGCCAATGTTGGCTCAGCGTTTAGTACGATTAAAACGTTAGCCGATCATTATAAAGAAGCACGGCATAATATTGATTATAGTGCTGCAGAGGCTTACTTAGCCGATTTAAGTGAACATGTTTATAGCTTCACCGATAGCCTAAGATATTCTATTAGGGTGTTGTGGAGCCGCATTAATAACGAGTTCGGTTATGTTGGCAGTATTAGTGCAAAAATTCGTGAGAATGAACTTGCACAAAGCCAAGTGTCTGAGTTGCTTAATGGATTGGAAATGTTCCAGTTCAGTGAATTGAGTGACATTGCTGGTGATATTCGAGAGTTAAGACGACTGCTTGTCACTAACTTGCAAGAAACACTGAGCCAATGCACTCAAGAAATTAGCGCTGTTCAAGGGCGATTACTTGAATTGCTAGGTCGGTTTAGACAAATTCAGGGTCGTACTCGTCTGCTTAAAGGCTTTTTGTTACATACTGATCTGCATCCAGATTACCAGCCTGAAAACCACGTTGGTCATAAGCACGTGCCAAACTTATTCAATTGCGCCGACGCAATGATTAAGCCTGCCAGTGTTGACGTTAATAACAGTCAGCACGAACTTGTGTTATTAGATGTGGTATCTAAAGTGAAAGCCATTAGTCGTGACTTATTGCCAACAAAAGTACGTGAACACAATGTGGCAACGACCATGAGTGATGTAGAAGATTTCGACATCCCTGATAACCCGCTTAAACTGGCTGTGGATCAATACTTTTGTGAAGTCATCGATTCAGGTCTGCGACAGTCAGCGCTAGAGTATCTTCATGCCAATAAGCTCGAATGGGAAGCTGAAAACTGGTTATATCAGGTGATTGGCGGTTATGAAGGTTTACCAGATGAGCATAAGGTTTACTTTGAACTTGAACCGATTGGTGAGCCTGACCCAATCTATAACGGTAACTTTATGATCCATGATGTAGAGCTGTGGCTGGCCTAATCCCGTTATCGGCTCGTTTGATAACATGTTTTTGTATTTAGCGTATGCCTATCGAATGTGTTAGATAGCCTAGAAAGCGTTCATTGAATTAAAGCAGTTGACTAACCTCAACTGCTTTTTTGTTTTCATGTATTTCCAATGAGAAATGTAACTGGAGTCTACCTGGTTGTTACAACTTAACCCCTTTTCGTTTTCTTTGTGTTAACTCATATTTCGATTTGATTTAGCAACATATATTACTTATGTGATGCACTATGGGGTGAAGTCGAAATATTAACCCGTATACTAGTGACTTTAACTTTTCAGTCTTTTAAACACGATATGTTTAGCTGTTAAAGGGATGTGTTTTGGTGAGCAAAACTGGCTTTGACTCTTAAATGATTAATTTTTTAGTGTAAGGCTTTTAAAATCAGCTGGTTAATTATAGTTGTAAATCTGCCGTTTCAATGGGAGTAACAACTTATTGATCTCTAACATTGAAATGTATTGCAACTTGTTTCAGTATCGTGGTCGCTAAAATAATTAAAACAATTTTATTGTCGTTTTTAGGTGTTTGCTTCTGAAGTCGGCTTGAACTAGGAATACAACAATCATGGTTAAATCATTATCAACTCGAATTTTTATCGGGTTATTCTTAGGGGTATTTCTCGGAAGTATCGTCCAATTTGCGCTAAATGATGTAGCGTTCTTTTCTGGGACATTAGTCGACATTGCATCGGGCATCGGAAAGATGTTCGTCAATATGATCATGATGCTTGTTGTGCCTTTGGTGTTTGTGAGTATTGTTTGCGGTGTCTGTGAACTGCAAGATTTAAAAAGCTTTGGCAGGCTTGGTGGTAAAACATTTGGTTTTTATATCATCAATACCCTAGTGGCTATCACGGCAGCATTTGCCGTTGCTATGCTCTTAGAGCCTGGTAAAGGGATCGACATGACAAGCAATGTCGATGTGGCCATTACAGCGACTGAATTACCCAACTTAATGACGCTTATCGTGAATATCGTGCCGAATAACCCGTTCTCGGCATTTACTTCGGGCAATATGCTTCAGGTTATCTTTATGGCGCTGCTACTTGGCGGCGTGATTAAATCATTAGGTGAAGTTGCCAAAGGTGCTGTAAAAGGCTTTCAAACTGCAAATATTATTATGATGCGTTTGATTTCTGTTGTGATGAATTTGGCTCCTATTGGTGTGTTTGCGTTGATGTTCAAGTTAGGGGCAACGTTAGAGCCAGAAATTTTCTTCAGTGTTGTGCAGTATTTATTACTCATTTTAGGGCTATTGTTGCTGTGGATTTTTGTGGTTTACCCATTCGCAGTCAGCTTCTTCACGCAAGTGACTGCCAAGCAGTTTCGTGAGAAAACCCGCGAGCAAATCTTATTCTCGTTATCAACCGCAAGCTCAAATGCCACGATTCCGGTTACTATGCGAACCTTGACTGATAAGCTTGGTGTTAATCGTGCCGTTGCTGGTTTTGGCGTGCCGCTTGGTGCAACGATGAATATGGGCGGCGTATCGATTTATATTACTATCGCGATTTTCTTTGTGGCGAATGCCTTTGGCATGCCAATCAGTGGCGAGCAAATCCCAGCATTATTGTTCAGTGTGTTTTTACTGTCAGTGGGCGCTGGTGGTGTTCCAGGTGGCGGGATGGTCATGATTGGTGTGCTTATCCATCAGATGGGCTTACCTGTTGAAGCCTTTGCGATTGTGGCAGCGCTTGACCGTATCATTGATATGGTACTGACTTCATGTAACGTAGTGGGTGATACCGCGGTATTAACTATCGTTGATCAAACTGAGAAGCCGCATCAATTAGAAGCTGAAAAAGCTTAATGCGATGAGTCGATTCACTATTAAATGAATTAGTTCTTTTAATAAGCTAGATAAGGGTCTGCATTTGCAGGCCTTTTTTGTATATGCTGATAAGGTAAATCAGTATCACTGACCAAAAGGGAGCGTTAAGTGAGATTAGCAATTGGAATATTATTAATACCATTGATGTTATTGATGGGCTGTCAGTCAACAGAGCACCACGTTGAAGCGTTACCGCAATATACTTTTATCGAACACGATAATGATCTGCAAAGAGTTGAGTTAGCTCAGTTAAAGGCTTTAGAGCAAGGAAAGTTATTGTTAGTCGTGATGGGAGCACAGTGGTGTCATGACAGCAGAGGTCTGGCGGGTAACTTTTCAGACCAAACAATGCAGCCTATTTTAATCTCACGTTTTGAAACCGTATTCGTCGATGTGGCATATTTTGACGATATGCATAGCTTACCGCAAAAGTATGGTTATCCCGCTTACTTTGGCACACCAACTGTAATGGTTATTGAACCGAAAACGGGGCAGTTGCTTAATGAGGCAGGTTTATCAAAATGGCAAAGCGCTGACAGTGTTCCGTTAGATGAATATATCGATTTTTTCTCAACCATCGGCACTCAGCCTGTTGAATCATTACCAACATCACCGCAACTAGATGAGTTCATTGATGCTAATGTGGCCCACTTAAAGCAAGGTTTTGATTATCTACGTCCAATATGGGCTGCGGTGAGAAACGGTAACGCTGGCGATTCAAAAGAGCTTCAAGCGGTTGCGACAGAAGTGTGGCAATACAGAACGCAGTTGCAAAAAGATATTATAACAATGAAGCAAGAGCTGGCAGCTAACCCGCAAACAGCGCTGGCTTTTCCTGAATATGGTAAATTCAGTTGGGAATAGGGAATCGTTGAGTCAACGTATAAGTTTGAGTCGATGGCTTAATAAAAAAACCGCCAATTGGCGGTTTTTTTATAAAGTGTGCACGATTATGCAATATCTGGTTCGTTACTATAATCAAGTCCATGATAGCTTAAGCAAGCATCGACTTCGTTTGCACTACCTAAGATGACCGCTACACGCTGATGAATCGCTTCTGGTTCAATGTCTAAGATATCGCCATAGCCAGTAGATGCCTTACCACCGGCCTGTTCTACTAATAGTGCCATAGGGTTTGCTTCGTACATTAAACGCAGCTTGTATGGCTTCTCTGGGTTCTTATTGTCAGTTGGGTACATGAAGATACCGCCACGACATAATACGCGATGAACATCGCCCACCATCGCAGCAATCCAGCGCATGTTAAATGACTTTTCTCGAGGACCAATGTTACCCAGCAATAATTCACTGATGTAAGTTTGCATTGGTGCTTCCCAAAAGCGCTGGTTTGACATATTGATGGCAAACTCTGCAGTGTCTTTACTGATGTTAACCGCTTCATCAGTAAGTAAAAACTCATTGGTATCAGGATTTAGGGTGTATAATTGAGTACCTTGGCCAGTGGTTAATGCCATCATGGTTGATGGTCCATAAAGCACGTAACCTGCAGCAAGTTGCTGACGACCATTTTGTAAAAAGCTGGCTTCTGTTAATTCGCCATCTTGTGCTGGCAAGATTGAAAAAATAGTGCCAACTAGCGAATTGATATCAATGTTTGATGAACCATCTAAGGGATCAAAACACACAAGGAATTCGCCTTGTTTATTGACTTCAACGACATAATCTTCTTCTTCTGATGCGAGTCCACGCACGTTTCCTTCGGCTTTTAACGCATCTTTAAGCATGTCATTAGTGATAACGTCGAGCTTTTTCTGAGTTTCACCTTGAACATTTTCTTGCTCTGTTGCGCCCAAGACGCCAGCAAGTGCGCCGTGGCGAACCGCTTGGCTGATGTCTTTCGAACAGTCAGCTAAGCGTAAAATGAGTTGTGAAAGTGAATCGGGTACTGCTTGTTTTGTAAGGGTTTGTGTCAAAGTTTGCATGCTTGTTCCTAAGACAGTAGAGGTTAAGGTCGGTAACCAGTGGTTAATGTTTTAATTTATTGGCAACGATAATACCTCAGATTGACGCACAATACAGCGTGAAAAAGTTGAGCAAGTTAGGACGGGATACCGATTTGTTATAAACTCAGGCAAAATGACGAATTCTAGTAGGCATTAGGTTAAATAAATAATTCAAATAATGAAATTTGCCTCGGTTTACAGCAAGGAATAACAATGACAAATAAATGGAAAGCGACATGGTCAGCTGTGTCGGTAATGTCGTTAGCATTGGCTGGCGCACTGGTTTCTTCACAAGCAATAGCGGCGACGAAAATGACAGGAAATTCTACCCCACTCACCATCGAACGTATTCATGCATCGCCTGCCTTAGCAGGAGCAAGCCCAAGAGGGTTAAAGCTGTCACCTGATGGCAGTCGAGTAACCTACCTTGCGAGCCGTGAGGATAACCAATATTTGTTTGATTTATGGCAGATGGATATTAAGACATCTAAACGCAGCATATTGCTTAATGCTGATGATTTAGCGTCAGGCGAATTATCGGATGAAGAAAAGGCTCGCCGCGAACGCCAACGTATTTATGGTCAAGGGATCATGGAGTACTTTTGGGCAGAAAACAGTCAATCTTTGCTTATTCCTGCTGCGGGTAAGCTTTATTACTTCACTTTAGCAGACAATAAAACGGTAGAACTGGATACGGGTGAAGGCTTTGTTACTGACGCAAGATTATCGCCAAAAGGAAACTTTGTTTCGTTTGTACGTGAGCAGAATATTTTTGTCCTAGCCCTAGAAACGTCAAAACTCATCCAACTGACTTTTGATGGCAAAGGGCCGATAAAAAATGGTATGGCTGAATTTGTCGCCCAAGAAGAAATGGGGCGCATGACAGGTTACTGGTGGTCACCAGATGAAACTTCCATTGCCTTTACTCGCATTGATGAGTCAGGCGTTGAGCTGGTTACTCGTAATGAGATTTATGCTGATGGAATTAAACTCACCGAGCAGCGTTACCCATATGCGGGAAAAACCAACGTTGAAATAGAGTTAGGCGTTATTACGCTTGCCAAAGAAGGAAAAGAGCAACAAGTTTCATGGATTGACTTAGGCAAAGAAAAAGACATTTACCTGCCAAGAGTGAAATGGTTACCAGATAGTAAGCATCTGTCATTCCAATGGCAGAGTCGCGACCAACAATCACTAGACTTACGGATTGCTGATTTAAGCAGTAACAACAAGACGAAAACCATTGTTGCTGAACGAAGTGAAGCTTGGGTAAATCTTAATGACGATTTACAGTTTTTAAAACAACAAAAGTCTTTCATTTGGGCATCAGAACGTGATGGTTTTAACCACCTTTACTTATTCGATTTAAGCGGCAAAGTGCTGCAACAATTAACCCAAGGCGACTGGGTGGTGGATGCGCTTGAACTGGTAGATGAAAAAGCAGGTTGGGTTTACTTCTCTGGTCGAAAAGATAGCGTGGTTGAGCGTCATTTATACCGAGTGCCATTAGCTGGTGGTAAAATTGAGAAGTTATCATCTCGTAGTGGCATGCATTCAGCAGTGTTTGCAGATAATAAGCCTGTGTACTTAGATTATTTTAGTAGCTTAAGTCAGCCACCACAGGTGAGTTTACATGATGAAACGGGTGAACAATTAGCTTGGGTTGAACAAAACGAAGTCACTAAAAGCCATCCTCTATATGACTTTGCTGGTTTGTGGCAAATGCCTGAGTTTGGCGAGCTTAAAGCTGAAGATGGCCAAGCATTACAGTATCGCTTATTTAAGCCTGTACCATTTGATGACAGTAAAAAGCATCCGGTAGTGGTACGTGTTTATGGTGGTCCACATGCGCAATTAGTCGTTAATAGCTGGAGTGAGGCGGATTACTTTACTCAGTATTTACTTCAACAAGGCTTTGCAGTATTTCAGCTTGATAATCGTGGCTCTGCCCATCGCGGCACAAAATTTGAGTATGTAATTTATCAAAATATGGGCGATGCGGAAGTTGAGGATCAAAAAGTCGGGGTTGATTACCTGAGAAGCTTACCGTTTGTTGATGGTGATAATATTGGTATTTATGGCCATAGTTATGGCGGGTACATGGCGCTTATGGCGCAGTTTAAAGCGCCTGATTATTTTAAAGCGGCAATCTCTGGGGCTCCGGTAACGGATTGGCGTTTATATGATACCCATTACACAGAACGTTACATGGGTCACCCAGAAAAAAATAAAAAAGGGTATGATGCAGCGAGCGTTTTACCATATGTGAAAAATTATCAATCAGGTTTGATGATGTATCACGGCATGGCCGATGACAATGTATTGTTTGAAAACAGTACGCGTGTTTATAAGGCATTGCAGGACGAAGGTAAATTATTTCAGATGATGGATTATCCAGGTTCGAAACATTCAATGCGTGGTGAGAAAGTGAGAAATCACCTATACAAATCATTGGCTGCTTTCTTGGAAAATGAGTTGAAGTAAATGGCTGTAGTGGTACTCATTGCCCTCAATTTGATTGTGGGGGCATTGTGCGTAAAGAATTTGATAGAGTTGCTCAACAATAATCGTCGCCATTAAAGGGGGTTAGGTTTAAGGATAAGCAAGTAAGTGCGTAATGCACTTTGGCGAGATGTCATATGCTGATGATTGTAGAAACGTGACCGATAAAAAGTTATAAAAAAAGCCAAGTCATTGACTTGGCTTTTTTGTATCACTATTAGTGATTAGTCTTCTAAGTTACCGCAAAAACGATAGCCTTCACCGTGGATAGTCGCGATGATTTCTGGCGTATCAGGTAAGCTTTCGAAGTGCTTACGAATACGACGGATAGTAACGTCAACAGTACGGTCATGTGGCTTAAGCTCACGGCCAGTCATTTTCATTAACAGGTCTGCACGAGTTAAGATTTTTCCTGGGTTTTCAACAAAGTGAAGCATTGCACGGAATTCACTACGTGGTAGCTTGTAAGACTCACCTTGTGGGCTAACTAGAGAACGACTGTTGATTTCTAAGCTCCAACCATTGAAACGGTAGAATTCAACTGAACCTTTCTCTTCTACTTCTGCGCCAGTGCTATTAACACGAGTTAATAAGTTACGAGCACGGATAGTTAATTCGCGTGGGTTAAATGGCTTAGTGATGTAGTCATCAGCGCCAATTTCTAAACCAAGAATTTTGTCAACTTCGTTATCACGACCAGTCAAGAAAATAAGACCGATGTTGTTGATTTCACGAAGTTCACGAGCTAACAATAAACCGTTTTTACCAGGAAGATTGATATCCATAACAACAAGATTAATCTTATTATCCTGCATGGCTGTGTGCATTTCTGCGCCATCGTTTGCTTCAGTTACTACATACCCTTCTGCTTCAAAAATACTGCGCAGAGTATTACGGGTTACAGCTTCATCTTCAACAATAAGAATGTGTGGGTTTTGCATGTTATTTACCTAAATTAAAAACAATTCGATTCTAGTCATGTTGCACTAGGGCGGTGGCACTGCTTATTTATGAAAGTGCCGATAATTTTTCAATTTCACGATAGGTGTTTATCTATGTCTGCCCTGAACAAAACACGCTTCATGACTAACTACATTATATACATTCAGCTTAATACATCATTAAAGTGACATACGTGACATAAATGTGATCATAAAAAATCAATACTTAGATTGTATGCTGAGTATTAATTGACTCACAATCAGTCGAAAGATCTATTAAAACAATGATTCATAAAACTATGAGATTAGATTGCTCGTTAAAGTTCCTTGGCAAACTAATTATTGTTCTATATTTATATCATCTAAAATGTAGAACAAAATGTACAAGCTTGAAAATTTAGTAGCAATTAAACTAATGAAGTATGTAACTGCTTGTATCACTGTTAATAGTTATGTAGCAAAATCTAGCTAGTGATGATTATTGTACTCGTTTTAGGCATTTGTTAACAAATGAAATGTTAACAAATTTACTCTCTAGAATTGTTACAAAATTGGTTTTTTAGGTAAGATGCTGATTTAAAAGGTTAATATAATTATGGTTCTTGTGACTTGTATCACATGGGCTGTCACTGTAATAAAGGGTTTGCTACTGTAAACTGGGTTCAACAGAGAAAATGAAATAATGGAAAATGCAATTGAGTGCCTTTGGCACAAATATCAAGGGACACAATTCTTACTAACGCAGAGACTTGCGAATGATATTCCTTTTGCAATCGTCACTGCTCATAACCCGTTAGGGAGTATCTTAACTCCTTGTCAAAACCGTTTGCTCGACCGCCAATTACAAACCAAAATCGAACAATATAAGCGTCCATATCGCTCACTTATTGGAGCCGCTCCCGATTTATCTCATATGGAAAAAAGCTGGGCTATCTTTATTGAAAAAGAACAAGCTTTGGAGCTTGGACGCGAGTTTAAACAGCATGCAATCTATTATGTCAATCAAGGCCGTTTGTCATTAGTTGCTTGTGGCGATGCACCTGATAAAGAAGTGATGATAGGCGATTTTATGACTCGCACTCAGGTGGTCAATGAGTTGCCTGATCTTCATGAGTAATTTATTGATTGATAAAGCAGTTCGGTCACGCTGATACTGCTAGTCACCTATTATATCAACGCATTAGGGCTGCTGATAAACCCACTTTATATAGGCAAGGTTATTTATAATAGCGCTGTATTGATTTGAACCATAAATGGCTTATGGAAGGCCGACCTATCTAAAAGTGCCTTTATTCAGAGTTTGAAACTAAAACTTCCCTTATGGTCTATTTAATATAGCTAAGTACTGTATTGTTAGCATTTTACGTTAAAGTTAATGCTTGCTTTCATATCTTTAGTATCTGTAAATAAAGCTATTTTTATCCAAACTATTTAAATATCTAAGCTGATGTGATGACAGCGAGTATGAATGTCGTATATTCAGTATTCAGTTATTTAGTAATTTTATTACATTCCATAATTGACTTAGGTGGTTATTTATTGGTATTTTTCAATTTCTTCCTGAGGGAAGAAACAGAAGAGGAGCGTTAGCTAGGTAGTAAGTGTGAGGAAAACCAATTCCTAAAACCACTTATGAGGGAGATTAGCGCCGAGGTATGTCAAATGGTTGGTTTCATTTCATATCGGTCGATTAGGCTGAATCCTAACGATTGTCACCTATTCATTGGTGGAGAGCTTCTGGTGAAGATTGCTGTTTCCCTTCTTATAAGGGTGCGTTATCACTGCACCAGGCTCTTCGAACGAAGTAAGTTCGGAGTGTAATCATGTTTTTTAATCTAAGTAGTCAATTCGTATTTGTATGTCAGCCTTCAAGCGTGGAGGTGTCAGTATGAGCTTAGTTGTAGCTAAATTCGGTGGAACCTCTGTGGCAGATTACGCTGCAATGAACCGCTGCGCCGATATTATCTTAGCGAACAGACATACTCGAGTCGTTGTTGTTAGTGCATCCAGCGGCGTAACTAATTTATTGGTGGAGCTTACGCAAGCTAATGTGAATGACAAGCGTCGTTTAGCATTACTGACGCAAATTGGCCAAATTCAATATGACATTGTTGATCAGCTCGATCGTCCTCAAGATGTTGCCGCAGGTATTGATAAGTTACTTAGCCGTATGTCAGTGCTTAGTGATGCGCTTGTATTAGATCGCAGTAAAGCAATCATTGATGAACTACTTTCAATGGGAGAGCAATGTTCTTCATTGCTATTTTCTGCTGTTATTCGTGAAAAGGGCACTCCTTCAAGTGCATTTGATGTCAGACAAGTATTACGTACAGACAGCCATTTTGGCCGCGCAGAGCCGCAAATAGAGCAAATAGCATCGTTAGGTGCTGAGCATTTAGCACCACTATTAGCCAATGAAGTTATTGTTACGCAAGGTTTCATTGGCGCTGATGACCAAGGGCGCACCACCACTCTTGGCCGTGGTGGTAGTGATTATTCAGCAGCACTGTTGGCAGAGGGCTTAAAAGCTGATGCGGTAGAAATCTGGACCGATGTAGCAGGTATTTATACAACCGATCCTCGTCTTGCTCCCAATGCTAGACCAATCCCTGAAATCAGTTTTAATGAAGCCGCTGAAATGGCAACATTTGGTGCTAAAGTATTGCACCCTGCGACGATTCTTCCTGCCGTTCGTCAGCAAATTCAAGTGTTTGTTGGTTCAAGTAAAGCGCCAGAGCAAGGCGGTACTTGGATTCGACATCAAGTAGAAAACGCTCCCGTTTACCGTGCTGTTGCATTAAGACGTGATCAAACCCTGCTTAATTTGCATAGCCTGCAAATGTTGCATGCACAAGGCTTCCTTGCTGAAACATTTGCGACATTAGCCAAGCACAAAATCTCAGTTGATCTGATTACTACTTCAGAAGTGAATGTTTCATTAACGCTCGATAAAACAGGATCAGACTCTAGCGGTCAGGGGCTATTGAGTGAATCATTACTGCAGGAGTTATCACAGCATTGTCGAGTTCGTGTTGAAGATAAATTGGCGTTAGTGGCTATTATTGGTAATAAAATTGCCTCAACAGCAGGGATTTGTAGCCGTGTTTTCTCAGTATTAGAAAAGCACAATGTGCGAATGATTTGTCAAGGCGCAAGCCCGCATAACTTATGTGTATTAGTAGCAGAGTCTGAAGCGGCAGATGTGGTCAATTCATTGCACCAAAATTTATTTGAATAATAGGAAGTGTTCACCAAGTAACAATGCTTGGAACATATGAGGCTAAAGAATATATGACAGAAGCGAATCGCACCTCCAACGCTCACGTATCTAC
The DNA here is from genome assembly GCF_043568515.1 of Shewanella sp. ENK2. Lineage (NCBI taxonomy): Bacteria > Pseudomonadati > Pseudomonadota > Gammaproteobacteria > Alteromonadales > Shewanellaceae > Shewanella > Shewanella sp. ENK2. The sequence continues at coordinate 2,749,274 of NZ_CP171406.1, forward strand.
AGTTCAATTAGGTGAATTGGCTACTGGCCAAGCGCTAACAGCTCCTATTTATACGTTTAAAGGAAGTGATAGTGCTGCACCATCTGTCTATATTCAAGCCAATGTTCATGGCGCAGAAGTGCAAGGTAACGCGGTAATTCATCAGTTGATGACGCTATTGGAAGGCCATCAAATCTTAGGTGATATACATTGTGTTCCTTTAGCTAACCCATTGGGGATTAATCAAAAAAGTGGTGAGTTTACTCTTGGGCGATTTGATCCTATTACGGGAGTGAACTGGAATAGAGAATATTTTGAACATGCCGCAATAGTGGCAGACATTCCTAATTGGTATCAAGCAAACAAGGCTTTATCAAATAATGAGTTGTTCGCCGCATTTCGAGTGTTATTAGCACAAAGCTGTCAGCAACGTTTAAATAACTCTTGGGGAATTAGCACGGGGCATCAACTCGCGGTGACACTGCAATCGATGGCGCATCAAGCGGATATTGTATTGGATTTACATACCGGCCCTAAGTCTGCAAAACATCTATATTGCCCAGAGTATGATGTCGCATCTGCGGCTTATTTCTCAATTCCTTATTCATTGGTTATTCCTAATGAGTTTGGCGGTGCTATGGATGAGGCTGCATTTTACCCGTGGTGGCAGCTCCAACGCTTTTGTGCGCGTAAAGGGAGACATTTTGACGTCCCCGTAGCGGCGTTTACGCTTGAATTGGCGAGTCAAGAGCGTGTCGATATGGCTGATGCAGAACTCGATGCGATGGGGATTTTGGCGTACTTAAGTCATAGAGGTGTGATCGCAGAAACAGTGCAACCTGCAGCAATGAAGCGTTGGGGATGTGATTTAGCTAACTATAAAAAATTCCATGCACCAAAAGCTGGATTAGTTGAGTATTGCGCAGAGGTAGGACAACCTTTGAAAGCTGGTGAGCCGTTAGTGACCCTTTTACGACTTGATCAATACGGAACAGAGAATGCCATGACGACAATCAGTTTACCTTGTGATTGCGTTCCTGTACTGCATTTTGCCTCAGCTTCTGTGCATCAAGGGACAGAGCTTTATAAGGTAATGACTAAGGTTTTTGAGATCAGTTAATGGTGAGTCGCTGGCATTCGCAACGATATTGCAAACTGCCAGCGATAGCATATTGAAGTATTAACTCTTTAAAATTTCAAGCGGCATAGCCAGCATCTCGTCGCCTGAAGCTGCAAAATACCAAATAATAGCGATAAGTAGACCAACCGTTAAAAAGTACCAAACCGTTGAGAAAATTTGCCCATACCTATCTAAGGGCAACAGGTGACTTTGGTGTCGAGTTTTCCACTCAAATACAATCTCTAAACTACCAATTAGCAACAAGAACCCTAATAAAGCCAGCCCCAAGCTATAACTGATAAACACGCCTATTGCCGCTCCAGCGATACAGGCTATTAACCCTACCATGCTGTTCATAGAAAACGTGATGCTTTTAAGAATATGGCCGCCATCTAAGGGTAAAATTGGCAGTAGATTAAACAGATTTAGTAAGGCGTTAAAACTGGCTAAACCTGCAAAAAAGATATTGCCGGTGATCCAATAAGCGACCATGCAGGCTATTGACATCAAGAGGCCAAATGTTGGCCCCATGATAGAGATGACGACATTTTGCCATCGAGTATTTATTCGCTCATCGCTGACAGCTAAACCGCCCATGAATGGGATAAGGTAAATCCCTTTGGTTTTCATACCAAAGTGCTTCATGGCTTTAATATGGCCATATTCGTGAACAACCAGACAGGCAATTAATGCTAGTGCAAATTCAATTGAGAATAGCCATGAATAGGCCGCGACACTTGCCGCAGCGAGCATAGCTTTGACAACTTTGGCACTTTTTAATAGCTTAAACCCAAGTGAGGCTAAGCCAATCATACTGAATTTTTGCGTTTTAACAGGAGCAACTTCAGGCACTTGTTGTTCAATATCTTTAGTATTTCTCTGCCCTTGAGCTACTGTGTCATTATCAACCAAAATCGTGTAGTTAATGATAAAAGGCTGCCACTGGACATCAGCCTCTACTCTTACTTTTACAATGGTTTTACTGGTTTCAGTAATAATGTCATCAGTCGTTGCTCCTGCCATTGAAGCGGGGCGCGATAATTCGAATTCGTGCACATTGAAAGCCTGGTTATCTGCTGATGCCGATTTTTGAGAGACTAATTGATTATCCCAATAAAGTTGTTGCCAACCGGCCATAGAGCCTTCTAATCGCAGACGTTTGCCAAGGCATTCTAAATTCAGCAGTTCCATATTTTTTGCTGTTCCATTGTTGTGTGATGAATCATGATGAGTGAAGTAGCGATGGTGAAATTGCTAGGCATTTTGCCCGATAGGTTGCAGTGACTCAAGCTAAATAGATTCAAGATATGCCACGGTGTCGATACCTTGCTTGATATCCGTAAACACCAGTTTGCCACTGCAGCAATGACCATTAAGGGTTGCATGTGTTCGTACGTATTGAATAAAGATCACTAAATCTATGGGGTGCAGGCTTGCTCTAAGTTGTGGTAATTCCGCTGTTGGGTGATTAGCCTGATGTTGTTGAGGGTGAGCTTGCGCCTCGATAACAATATCGAATGTAGAGCCCTCGCTATCTAATAACCTATCGTTACTACCTATGAGGTGCAGTTGTAAACAACAATACTCTAGCCAGTCAATCTGATTAGCGAGGTAAATGAGCTCTTCACTTGCTTGCTGTTTTATAATTGCTGGCCAACAAATCGCTAGCATCGAATTCTTCTCTTATGGTCAATAAATTCAGTCAACTTGTTAACTGTTTCCTAAGTACGATTTTTAGTAAAAAAGCGATTAGGTTTCTCACGTTGAGTGTTTTATAAGTTGCTGTTTGATAGCAACAATTACCATGCTAATTGCTGCGTTAGCTGATCCCGAACGGCCAAGTTAGAAATTAATGGCTACCATAATCGAAACTGATTTCATTATGGAGGTTTTTAACATGACAGGGGCCATGTTCACGCTGAGTGCGATTTTGCGCTGGGCCAATATGAATCTCTACATTGGCAAAGATGTGTTTCTCTGCTTGCACAAAATATTTACTGTAATAGCCATCCACTTCTTGCTGAAGTTGCTTACATTCTGCTTCAGCTTTCGCACGGCGATTGGCGATTTCTTTTTTCTCATCAAGCATCATTTTCACTTGCTCAATCATTCCCGCATCTGTTTGCCACTCCGTTTTAGGAGGCAGCTTTCTCAAGCGAGACTCGATATCTAATCCTGCGACAACAAGCTGCTTAGCTTGGTCATCACTGGCTTTAGCCTCAGCTTTGAGCTCAGTTTGATCCATGGCGCAATAAAGCTCAGTCTTAGTGCCAGCCGTTGCGCCAAAGGCTACAGCCTTAATGCCTTTTTTAGCGGTCGCTCGCCCACCGACAAGATCGCCTCGTCTGGCATTAGGATCGCTAACGGTAATGACATTGTCTGAGACTGAATGGCTATGAAGCAGTTGTTTAGTGACTAAGATGTCACTTTTGGCGGTTAAATTGGAATATTGCACAAACTGAGCACAGATTTGGCCACGGGCAGTAATATGGGTACTTAACTCATGCTCTTTAATTTGTCGGCCAATGACTCCTTTACTGACAATTACATCGCCTTGGGCTTCAAGGCTAGCTGAGTCTACAAACCCCATAACTGTTATGTCACCAGTGCTTTTTACTTTCATACCCTCGTGGACATCGCCTGTGATTAAGACACTACCTTCAAAATCAACATGACCGTATTTTACGTCAACATCTTTAATTTGCAGCACATCATCTACTTGCATACCTTTTGGTGTTTCAACAGGCTGACCAGATACTGTTGCGACAAGTTGGTTAGTATCGCTACTTAATAATTCAGTGCCATTACCAGGCTTCATTTGCAGATCTTTGCCTTCAATCTGCATGATAGGTTCCCCGTGTACGTTATAGCCAGGAGTGCCGGTAGTCGCAGGCGTTTTTATCATTAAAACGTCGCCTGGTTTCACCATGATCATTGCGCCCAGATTTCGCATGTCGACAGAGCCATCTTCACGTTCTTGAGGTTGTAATAACCGTTCACGAGCGAGGGGGACTTGTCTTGTTAATGTTGCATTAATGCCATTTACAGCCAATTTACCAATGGCGATTTGGCTACTGCAACTTTCACCCGGTGGTAAAATCGCTAATTGCTGGATCAGAGATTGAATTTTAGGTTTGCTTAATCCCATTTTGACTTTATGGGATTTTAGGGTGTTAAGGATCATTGGCAGTGAAGGGTCTTTCCCACCCCATGCTGATGCTAATGTCATAGAGGCCGACATTTTATCTTCGCTGATTTCTATGGTCACACTGCCATCAGCTCGTTCACCAATGATAAAAAATAACTCATGCTTACCATTGTCATGAGTGCTGAGGGCATTAACTTCAGCAACACAATTATGAATATTGTGGGTTAACGGTTTCAGCATGGCAAACTCTGCCTGCGTCAGTAGCTGTTTTACGTCATCGTCAGAAATTGGCCCATGAATATTGGGCGTAACACGAAACTCTACTTGGGTTTGAGTTTCATTAAAAACAGCCATGCTCCAATCCAGCATAAAAACCCTTATTAGCCATGAGACTTAAATGCGTGTTAGCTCATGTATTGTTTTTCATAATGTGTGATGTTGATATCAAAATGTAGCTGTTTTTATGAATAAAGACTAGATAATTATCAAGCTTATGAGCGCAAATTGAGAATTAGCACTCATCTTTCTTTAGTTGTTAATTTGTTGTTACTTATGGAAAAAGTACAATTTGTACTTATTATTTTCAGCAGGAACATTAACTTGGCCAAATTCTGCTGCAATTGTGTCTGCGTATGGAAGGTTACGGTTAGCCACTATTTGCCATACACCATTGGCAGATAAACTGCTGGCGCTTTGTTTGACGAAATCTTTGGCAATATGTGTGGTGGCGGCTAATCCATCGTGAAACGGCGGGTTAGAAATTATGCCGTTAAATTGCCCTTGTATTTGTTTAAAGCCATCTGATGGATAAACTTTAGCAGTCATCTGATTGGCAGCTAAGGTCAGCTCGCAGGCTTTGAGTGCCATTGCATTAATATCAATACATTCAACGTTAAGTTGTGGGTTTACTTTAAGCATTGCTGCACTAATAACGCCAGCTCCACAGCCGAAATCTAGAACTCTTCCCGATAATTCTGGCAGGTTTGACAGTAGTAATTCAGTACCTTGATCGAGCTTTTTCTCACTGAATACGCCAACAAGGTTACAAATAGTAATGTCTCCTTGCGGTGTCGATAATGAATAGTGGCTGACCCAATCTTCAATCGAGAATATTGGTGCAATTGCGGTTAATTCTGCAATGAATAGTAAACAATGCCGAGCATTATCGCGCTTTAATGGCGCAGAATAATAGTCAGGCAATAGCTTTGCTAAGGATTTTACTCCGCCTTTATTGTCGCCAATAACGATAAGCGTACCGCCAACAGATAGATGTTGAGCTGCTAATTGAAATAGGTAGGGCGCCAATGCTTTTGCTTTTGGAAAGTAGACAATGACAGTATCAAATTTCTGTTTGGTATCGTCAGGCAGTTGGTGACCAAAGTAGCTCGTAAGATGCGCTTTATCCTGTTTAGCCACATATTGATAATGATTAAAATCAAGCGCTAAGCTTGTAACTGATGCAGCATGACTAAGGAGCTCTGATGCGAGAGTATCGGCTTCATGGTTTAAAATCAGCAGGTGCTGGTTTTCGATGAATTGAACATTGCGCATTAAAACTTGAGAAGTGTTGGTGAGCACAGAATCGACCTTAATAAATTAACTCAGTTGTTATGAGGGCGATTATAGCAAAGAAGTGCTGAACTGTTTACGTTATCAAAGCGTGTTTATTAAAGGTAAATTTGCATAAAAAAGGGCACAGCTAATACTGCGCCCTTTCATCAAGATATGAGGTTTAGGGGTTATCGAGCAGCTTTAGGCAATAAACTCATCATCTTAGTGGCGATATCAATATTATCTTGGTGACCACTGAATAAGATTGCTCCCGGTCCAGCGGCAAACACTTGTACGTCATCAGCTGTGTGTCCTAAAGACGTCCAACCTGTGTTTGTACGAAGATCTATGACAGATAAAATGGTTGTAAATAGCTGCTTTTGTCCCTGCATTCTTGCAGCGCTAAGCTTAGCGATTTCTTCGTCTGTTGCCTCAAAACCAATGAGCTCGTTAAAACGTTTTTGCCATTCATCAGTTGCGATTAGTGCTTTTGCAATCATTTCAGGTGAAGCCGTTATTTGATGAAGAATCGCGGGCTCCCAAGCGTATTCATTATTTGCGCCGATAGATAGGCCACCCGTATTGTGGTCTGCAGTAACAACCATTAGCGTATCTTGGCGTTCACGAACAAATTGCTCCACAACCTCGATAGCATTAGCGAACTCATCCATTTCTCCCATGGCCGTGGCGATATCATTTGAATGGCCAGCCCAGTCGATTAAGCTACCTTCAACCATTAAGACAAAACCTTGCTCGTTTTGAGATAATAAATCTAATGCTTTTTGAGTTAAGGTGCTGAGTTTGTGTCCTTGTTTGTCATCGATGACCCAAGGCAGTTGCACATCGGCAAACAGTCCTAGCACTTTAGGTTCGGTTATAGAGTCTAATTGAGCAAACTCTGTGATGTGCTGATACCCTTTATCGGTAAATTGCTTCAGTAAGGCTTCTGAAAAATATTTTTGTCCGCCACCTAAAATGACATCTGCATCAGAGTTAAGGTAGTCCTCAGCGATTTCGACGTAGTTTCTGCGGTGTTCATTATGAGCAAGAAAAGCCGCTGGTGTGGCATGATTTACCTGAGATGATACAGCTACGCCAGTCGATAAACCTCGCTTTTTAGCCATTTCCATAATTGTTGTCAACGGACGTTTATTTTCATCAACAGCAATGGCACCGTTATAGGTTTTAAAGCCCGTCGCTAAGGCTGTGGCTGATGCGGCTGAATCTGTGACATATCCGCTAACAGGTGCAGGGTAAGTGCTTGACATACCGACAAGTAAGCGATCAAACACTGTTTGTTCAATCTCTTGTGTTTCAGGGTTATCTTTAAAATAGCGGTAGGCGGTGGTGTATGCGGGACCCATACCATCACCAATCATAATGATCATATTCTTGGGTTTAGCCGGGCCTGAAGTTTGTTTTGCTTTTTTATTAGGAATATTAGTGATGGGCGCGACAATAGGTGTTGATGAGTCCTTGCTTGAAGTTGTGTCAGAATTTGTGGCTTGTGGTGCTGTGCTTGGAGCACTAGAAACTGTGGTATCAGAAACACTAGAAACTTGAACCTGTACTTGATTGGTCTGTTTGGTTGCTGCAAGCATATTGGCTTCTGCTAATGGCTGACTTGCCATAGAAACCGATGAGAAACACAGGGTCATCCCAAGCATTAAGCTTAGTGTTGTTCTTATTGTCATGATAAATCCTGAAGTAAAATTAAGGCTCAACTTGATGGTAAATGACCGTCATTATTGAGCCTATAATATTGTTAAGCTTGTTTATTGATTCGTGCTTCAATTGCGTCCATTAGCATGCCGGTAATATCGACATCAAACGCAGCTTCAATTTCTTTGATACACGTTGGGCTAGTAACATTGATTTCGGTAAGCTTATCACCGATAACATCTAACCCAACAAAGATGAGGCCACGCTTTTTAAGTTCAGGCCCTAAGGTGCGTGCAATATGAAAATCGCTTTCAGATAGCGGTTGAGCAACCCCGCTGCCACCTGCCGCTAAATTACCTCGGGTTTCACCTTTCATGGGTATACGTGCAAGTGAGTAAGGGACTGGCTCACCATCAACAACTAAAATACGTTTATCACCTTGCTTAATTTCTGGGATAAAGCCTTGTGCCATGGCGTAGCGTGAACCGTGCTCTGTGAGCGTTTCTAAAATAACGCCAATGTTCGGGTCATCTTGTTTTACACGGAAAATTGATGCGCCACCCATACCATCAAGTGGTTTAAGAATAATATCGCCTTTTTCAGCGAGGAAAGCACGGATGCGTTTGGCATCACGAGTTACCACGGTTTCAGGGGTAAACTCTGGAAACCAAGCAGTGAACAATTTTTCATTCGCATCACGCAAACTTTGTGGTTTGTTGACGATTAAAACGCCTTCTTCTTCAGCGCGTTCAAGCATGTAAGTGGCATAAATGAACTCAGTATCAAATGGCGGATCTTTACGCATTAAAATGACATCTAAGTCAGCAAGTGGCGTATCTTCGCTGTCGCCTAATTCAAACCATTTAGTGGCATTATCTTCAACTGTCAGTGAACGCATGGTTGCCATTGCCTTGCCATTTACCATAGCGAGATCTTGCATTTCCATATAATACAGTTCGTAACCACGAGATTGGGCTGCCATTAACATTGCAAAACTTGAGTCTTTTTTGATGTTAATGTCGCTGATTGGATCCATTACTATGCCGAGCTTAATCATACTTTATCCTTATTTTCTCAATGCTTATTATCATTGATTAACCGATATCACCGAAACGTAGTTGCAACGCGGTAATCGCAGTCAGTGAAGCTGTTTCTGTGCGTAATACTCTTGGGCCAAGTAACACATCCGTAAATTGATGTGTTTCCGTCATGGCGATCTCTTCTTCTGATAGACCGCCTTCAGGGCCAATTAATAACCGAACCTTGGTATTTTCTAGCGATAGTCCATTAATACCATGTGCAGCACGAGGGTGCAGATTTAACTTTAATGCGTCAGTTTGCTCAGCACACCATTGATTAAGTGTCATTGCAGGCCTGACTTTCGGTACGAAACTACGTCCCGATTGTTCACATGCACTGATGACAATTTTTTGCCATTGGCTGATTTTCTTTTCTAAACGCTCGCCACTTAATTTGACCCCACAGCGGTCAGAAAAGAGCGGGGTGATAGTGGTTACGCCCAATTCAACTGACTTTTGAATGGTAAAGTCCATTCTGTCACCTCGAGATATCACTTGACCTAAATGTAAGTCTAGTGGTGACTCTGAATTATTTGGCGTATTTTCAATGATTTCAACGGTGACGTTTTTTTGTTTGCACTGATTATTGTTGCCAAATAATCGTTGCCATTTCCAGTAAATAAACGGATGTTTTCGCCTTCGGTCATTCGCAGAACACGACCAATGTGCGCAGCACCATCTTCGTCTAGTTTTACGTGCTGATTAACAGCAAGATCATTGATTGGTTGATAAATTCTTGGGACGCGCATAGTAAATCCTTAATCAATGAGGCCGAGATTCTGACATTGTATTAAGACAAAATTATTATGATTGCCTTGATTCTCTGAAATTAATTTATCTCTTAAACATTCAACCTTATCAACTGGATAAGTTTTATCCCATGCGTTGAATAAGCGTTTCTGGCTAGCAGAGATGGCTAAGCCATAAGTTTGCTGCATGTAAAAGTAGGTACGAGCAATTGCGCCGCGGCTTTGCTTTGGCGGCTGTACTTTGCGGCCTTTAAAGTCAACAACCATAGCACATTGGCCATATTGTGTGGCTTCTCCATTCCATTCGCTAAAGCGGTAGTTGCTTCTATCGCCATTAACTTCACCAACAGCAGGGGTTAGATTGTGCAAATCGGCTTCCATTTTCTTAAATTCTGCACTGGTTCTGCCGCAATTCTTACGACCGCCATTTTGCCAGCATTGCAACTGATGACCAAACTCCCATGCAGGGACAACATGCTCCCACTCGATTCGATTTGCTCGTGGAACTTGTTTGCGTACTTGGTAACCACAGCTGTCTAGGTTTGGTTTCCATTGTTTACCAATCACTTCAATATCACAACCGCAATAAAAGCTGCTCATTGGCAATGACTGACTATATATCTTCTGGGCAATTTTTTTCGCACTTCTAAAACTTGATGGATGTTGGGCTGCTTGCGCACTAACACTCGTAATAGTTGTGATAACAAATAACACGATACCCATTTGGAACAGATTTGAAACTTTTAAATACGGCACAATAAACCCTAACGACATTCAATACGGCACAGGCTATACGGGTTGGTTTAGCCTGATATTTGCAAAGGATGGTAAGGGATTGAAACTTGGGATGCAATCAGAACTGTGGATTGTATTTTGGATTTTAACGGCCAGACCATAAGCTCATATTTTGCATTATTAAATAGCAGATTATTGCGAAAGTTATTGCGAAAGAGTTAATGGCGTTAATACTTGCTGACAAGATTTGCAGCGGTACTGTGTTTGATGACGTTGCACTTTATTGTGGCGCCTAATGGATAACATGATAGGACCGCAGTCACAACGATATTGAAATTGCTTACCTGCAACGGATTGAGTATTCAGCTGATGGGTCGTATCGGCAGGTACATTAAATACATTAGTCATGATGTTTTGCCACTCTTGCCCGTGGGGCTTAACCCGACCATACAGTTGAAAACTGAGTAAATGGCTGATTTCATGAGGCACAACTTGATCGATAAATTCAGTGATATTTTCTTCAAGTAATACAGGATTAAACCTGAGCTTATTTAATTGGAGATGAGCCGTTCCTGCGCTTTTTCCTCTTAAGGTAAATTGGATAGTAGGGCGTGGGAATTGACGTTTCAATAAGCTTTCTGCCTGCAGATAGTCTGCTTCTACTTTGCGTAAAATTTGTTGTTGCGCCTCAGTTTTAGGTAAACAAGTTTTCGTCGATGCTTTATCGTTGGGAATACTTGGTGCAGCGTGGTTTATTGATGACTGCGTTTGACGACGGAACAATGATTTAAGCATATTTGGCTTGGCTAAAAGGCTTGTTGAAAGCGTTTATAGTGAATAAGGAAATGAATACATCGAGCTTGATTATAGCGTGTAGAATCGTCCTGCCTCAAACCTTGAGATAATAGCATGCGGCAAGATGAGTGATGCTGCAGTTATTCTGCAGCGGCAAGTTTTACCATGTCGACGATTTGTTCAACGATGGCCCATTCCGTATCGGCATCATAACCACTGACTCTCGGGGTATGAATGTGCCCAACAGGAATATCACGGTTAAACTGCTGTTTTAGCAAGATACTACGATAAGATATTTCATTGGACAAATAGCCGCCGCCAGAACCTTCAACTGATGTTTCATTGGCTAATTCGTAAATGTTTTTCGCATCAAATTGTCCACGGCTCACGGTGGTGACTTGATGATTGTCATTGACCTTCCATTTACCCTCTACTTGTTGCATTGCTCTAACAGGCAGTGAGAACTCAACAAATTCAGGGCCGTTTAATGTTCCTCCATTGAATAGCGGAGCTTGTGGAGCTGTTTTACTGGCACCTGTATAAACATTGAGATTATCAGGCGCTGCAGCACTGCGGCCTCTTGCAGGAAAACGCTCAATATCAAAATCATCTCGCCCCATACTGACGGTGAAAATCATATCAATACTGTTATCGCGATACATAGGTGTCAGTAGAGATTCAATCATACCGTCATCGAAATCAGCAAAACGAACTGGGATCATCACAGTTTCGATTTGAGCTTGTTTACCATTAACGTCGAACGTCATGCCATCAAGTGCTAATGCAGTTAATCCTGAAGGGTTACTTTGAGTGATGTCTTTGTCTAAAAAGAAAGGGTCAAAGCCAGTGACTAGGATCTTTATTCGAGTTTCTGGTTTAAAGTGAATATCGCTAAGCCCGCGAGATGACTTCTCAAATGCATTAATCAGAATGTCGCGTTGCCAAGGCACTATATTGTAACCAGCATCTGCTGTTTTTAAGGTTTTTCGCATTGCTAAGCGGCTCCAGTAGAGCGCGCGATCATCGTAGTTACCTGCTTTAACATCGGCGACTGCCTGTTGCCAAAGCTTGGTTCCTTGTGATGCCACCATTTGCGTAATGGCCAGTTCATCCGTTGATGAATTGAGCTTATTATCTAATTGTGTATTAAGGTTATCAAAGCGGTTAGCCACATCTGCCATCACTTCCATCACATTAGGAAGGCGCAATTCTTCTACATTTAGGCTGCTTGATTCATTTTGCGCATAGGCGGGATTAACACTGAGCAACATTGCTGCAGCTAATGTGCTTGTGATTAAGGGCTTGAACATGGCTATTCCTTTAGAATGTCTTTGTTATTGTTTAATTTAACACGGCTAGATCGCTAATTCATTATAGATTGTAATGATTCCTGACTACTATAACGTTTGGCGAAGAAGTCTAAAAATGCACTGATATTACTGGCTAGCTGGCGGCGGCTTGAGTAAACCCCATAAACTTTAAATGGTTCCATCGGCCATTCTTGCAACAGTGGCACTAATGTTCCTGCGGCTAACTCTTGCTTGCAACTGGTATTTGATAACATCGCAATGCCAAAGTCATCTTGAGCGAGTCGCTTAACCATACTGGCACTATTAACGCGTACTTTGCGTTTAAAGGTGGCCATTGTTTTACGGCTCCCTTTACCAACAGGCCATATTGGTGCTGATAAGCTTGTTCCTAATAATATCCCACTGTGCTGAGCTAGCTCTTGGGGCGTCGCTGGCGTGCCCGATTTTTTGAGATAACCAGGACTTGCGACTAAAATAGGTTGGCGCTCAAAAAGCAATCGAGCGACTAAGTCAGAGGATTCTAATGGCCCGTACTTGATGGCGATATCATAGCCTTCACCCACTAAGCCTACATTACTGTCGGTAAATTGAACATCCAGCTCAATGTTGGGGTAAAGACGCATGAAGCTACTACATAAGTTAGCAATGACTTCTTGAGAAAATGACACTGGAATTGCGATACGCAAAGACCCCGAAATATCGCTATGGGTATTTTCAATAATGGCCTTGGCAGCATCAATTTCTTGGCTAATCGAATCGCAATGCTGAAAGAATAATGCACCAACTTGGGTTAGGCTTAAATTACGCGTGTCCCGTTGCAATAAACGCACGCCAAGTTGCTCTTCTAATTGAGCTACTTTGCGACTTATGGTTGATTTTGGTTGTCCGATGTCTCGGGCGGCTTGCGAAAAGCCTTTTGCTCTAACTACTGCTGCAAACAGCATCATACCGTTTAAATCAGGCACTTTAGCCTCACTGTCTCAAAAATGGAACAAAGCGTCTTCGACAGTTTAATGGTAATTGGACAGCGAACAAAGTTATATTTACCGACTAAAAATTTTAGAGGCTATAAAAGCAGAGGATCTAAGGATGACTAGCAAAAAGCAGCCCGTAAACAAGACAGTACAACAAGTGGCTGATCCACTATTTTTACAAGCGGAACATTTAGCTAAAGATTTTTCGCTTTTCCCAGCCCATAGTAAGCAGACATTAGCTGAAGAAGTTAAAGGTCTACTTTCTGAAGATGCTATCCAATCGAATTTAAAAGAATTGTCGACACTTGATGTTGACAGTTATGTATCTAAGGTTATTCAACCGACTCAAGATAAAAACCGCCCTAGTGCCAAACGTGTGATTGCAGACCTTAAAGGTAAGCTGATCACTGAAGAGCATTTAGGCTCTTTTTACAGTGCTGAAATTGAATTAAATTTCGGATCTCGTACTCGTCGTGTCGGTTTTATCGCTCAAGAAAGAACCACATCTAATGGCGCTTGGATGCCAGAGCATCACTTAGCGGCATGTAAAGCGATTCGTCATTTTGCTGAATTATCAATGCCAATCGTATACCTCATTGACACTCCAGGTGCTGATGCGGGTGAAGTGGCTAACAGCCAAAACCAAGCACACTCGATTTCAAAAGCGATTGCTGAAAGTGCCAACGTTGATGTTCCAACCGTTGGTATTGTCATTGGTGCAGGTTACTCAGGCGGTGCAATTCCATTAGCTGCAGCCAACATCTTATTGTCATTACGTGATGGTATTTTCAATACTATTCAGCCTCAAGGTTTGCAATCAATTGCCCGTAAATACAACTTGTCTTGGCAGGAATGTGCTAAGTCAGTCGGTGTATCACCAGAAGAGTTACTTTCTGCAGGTTGTATCGACGGTATCGTCGATTTCTCACCATACGATAAAGATGAGCGCCAACATAATTTACGTCGTGCAATTATCAGTGGTATTGAAGCAGTAGAGAAAGCTGCAATTACTTTCGTTCGTGATTCTGATGATTTACGTGAGCATTATGACCGCAGTTTGTCGCGTTTCTTAGACCCATCTAAGAACTTAGCTGCACTGGAAAATAACCAAGGTTTGGCTGTGGCGAATAGCCCGACCATGCACCATAACTTATTTGGCAGTGCATATCGTTACCTACGTTATTTAACCTTACGTAGCCGTATTCATTCTATTTCTGTTGAACAGTATGGTCGCTTGTCGAAAGTCAGTGTGCCTGAAGGTGATTTATTAGCACGTATTCAACAAGAACAAGACAGTGTTTTCCAAGCATGGTTATCAACGCCAGATAAGCTAGTGTACGATGAAGAATTGAATAAGCTTTGGGGCACATTCGACAGTAAACGTAGCGAAATTTCAGCTGAACGTAACGTCATTACTCGTTTCATTCTTGGTGAGCCAAAAGAAAACTATAAAAAAGCACGTAAGGCATTGTTATTCAATATTGGTTGGTCGCTATATCATCGCTGGAAAAGCAATGCTGCGAACAACTTTAAAGGCTTAATCAAGTACCTTGAGTCTTTACCTGCTTCAACAACACAAGCGCCATGGCCTGAGCTTAATCAGTTAACCGTGCTTGATATTGTTGTTAATGATGAGCTGCGTGAAGACTTTATTTGGCAATGTCACAACGTACTTATCTTCAATGCGTTATATGACAATGTGGTTCAAAATTTAGCATCGATTTCTAAAGAAGCGATGATGTCTAAAAGCTTATCGCGTGAATCAGTTGATAAGCTATTACATACCTCTATCGACACTGCATTATCTACTAATGATGATGCCAATGATAAAAGTAAGTTCTACAAGTGGCTTAAATTCTTCATGGGTCAATCGAACCGTGCTGAACTGCTGACTCGTGTCGAGCAATGGAAGAGTGTTGGTTTCCCACAATTAAACGACAGTTTATTCGTGATCTTAACTTACTTCTTTGAACGTTTATTACCAGAATACTTTGACAGTGAAGAAGACCATTCTAAGTACACGGGTGCAATTAACCCTGTGCGCATTGGTCGTCGTAAAGACTTCTGGAACCGTTTGACTATGGGTTACCAAGATTTACTTATCCAAAAAGTTTTACGTGATGAAAAACGTCAAGGCAAAATGGGTTGGGAAAGTGTGATTGCTAAGTTCTTCACAGAATTCGAAGAGCTAAATGGCGACAAAATGTCGGCAAACCAACTTAACTTCCCTGGTTTCCGTTTATCTATTGAAGATGCATTAGATAAAGGCATTCGCCCATGTGGTTTAATCACAGGTCTTGCTGACTTTGAACATGGCGAAAGCAAATTACGTGTAGGTGTTGCGGTATCAAATATTGCATTCCAAGCGGGTGCATTTGATATGGCGAGTGCTGAGAAGTTCAGCGCGCTATTGATTGAATGTGCTAAGCGTAAATTACCTGTCGTTTGTTTCATCAGTTCAGGTGGTATGCAAACTAAAGAAGGTGCAGCGGCGCTATTCTCAATGGCTGTGGTTAATGACCGTATTACCCGTTTTGTTCGTGATAACGAATTACCAGTATTGATGTTTGGTTTTGGTGATTGTACTGGTGGTGCTCAAGCAAGTTTTGTAACGCATCCTTTAGTGCAAACTTACTATCTATCAGGTACAAATATGCCGTTTGCGGGTCAAATGGTTGTTCCTGCTTACTTGCCGTCTACTGCAACGTTATCTAACTACTTATCAAAAGTACCTGGTGCAATGACGGGGTTAGTGCATAACCCATTCAGCGACACACTCGATAGCCACTTATCAAGCATTGATCCATTAATGCCACTACCGACATTACATGCCCATGATGTCATTGCGAAAGCATTATCAAGCTTAGTGCCGGAAGTGAAAGCGATAGAAGAGAAAATCGTTCAAGACGATCCTCGTATGCTGATGAAGCCAATTGACAAAGTCTTGGTTCATGCACGTGGCTGTACAGCGGTTAAATTGATCCGTAAGGCACATGATAATGACATCAATGTTGTTCTTGTTGCTTCAGATCCTGATATGACCTCAGTGCCAGCAGATATGTTGAAAGTTAACGATAAGCTGGTTTGTATTGGTGGTAACACCTCAGATGAAAGTTACTTAAATGCATACTCTGTTCTGAAAGTTGCTGATTACGAAAACGTAGATGCACTTCACCCTGGTATTGGTTTCTTATCTGAAAGCCCGCAGTTTGCTGCATTGTGTGTAAACAATGGCGTTAACTTTGTTGGTCCTAGCGTTCATTCAATGACGACTATGGGTAACAAGTCGAATGCAATTAAGACTTCGCAAGCGCAAAATGTGCCTGTTGTACCTGGTTCACATGGTATTTTGACTAATGCTGAACAAGCAGTGAATGTGGCCATTGAAATTGGTTACCCAGTATTGCTTAAAGCGGTACAAGGTGGTGGCGGTAAAGGTATCCAGGTTGTGACTAAGCCTGAAGACATGATTGGCTTATTCCAAAAAACCTCTACTGAAGCGGCTGCAGCATTTGGTAACGGTGATTTATACCTTGAGAAATACGTGACTTCACTTCGTCACATCGAAGTGCAATTGTTGCGTGATAAGTTTGGTAACACCAAAGTATTGGGTATTCGTGACTGTTCAGTTCAACGTAATAACCAAAAAGTAATCGAAGAGTCTGGTTCAACCATGTTGCCTGAAGAATTGAAGCAACGTGTACTGGAGTATACGCGCGCTTTAGGTGATGCGACTGATTACATGGGCGCTGGTACGGTTGAATTTATTTACAACCTTGATGCTAACGAAGTGTACTTCATGGAAATGAATACACGTCTACAAGTAGAGCATCCAGTTACTGAAGCAACATCAGGTATTGATATTGTTAGCGCTCAGTTCGATATTGCTGCAGGTCGCTCAATTGAAGATTTACAGCCTGTTGAGCAAGGTTACGCGATGGAAGTGCGTGTTACTGCTGAAAAAGCAGCTTTAGACAGCGAAGGTGTACTTCAATTATTGCCAAACCCTGGCATGATAACTGAGTGCGTGATGCCAGAAGGTGAAGGTATTGAGATTATTTCTATCGCTGAAACTGGCAAGGAAGTATCGCCATACTACGATAGCTTAATCGCTCAAATCATTATCCGTGGTGAGTCACGTGAAGATGTTGTCTCTAAGATGTCTGCATATCTAGACAGTGTCGTTATCAAGGGTATTGCGACTAACATTCCATTACTGAAGCTAATTCTGAAAGATGCCACCTTTAACCAAGGTGTTTACGATACGAATTACCTGCCACGTCTAATGGCAGAGCTAGACGTACCTGCATTGGTTGCTGAAATGGAAGCGGCAGCTGAAACTGTTGGTTTAGATACTGAATCACTACGTGTTGCAGAGAGTAATGAACTTAAAGTACTCGCACAAGGTGCTGGTATCTTCTATACCTCTCCAGCGCCAGGTGAGCCTGACTTCGTTAAAGAAGGTGACATTGTCACTGTAGATCAAACTTTAGCGCTTACAGAAGCGATGAAGATGTTCTCACAAGTCACATTAGCCGGCTTTAACCGTCAAAATGCGATTCTTTACCCTGAAAATCAGAAGTACCGTATCGAACGTATTCTGAATGGTAATGGTCAGCAAGTATCACAAGGCGACTTACTGTTTGTTATTTTACCGATTGACGCTGAGTAATAATGGACAAGCCATAATGTAATGTTTATGGCAATGATATAGCAAAAATCCTCAGTTTATGGCTGGGGATTTTTTTATGGAAATTACCAGCAAGTTTTAACCAATAGCATGTTTGTTTTGATACAAATTGGCTTTTTTGTTGCTAATTGCACGAAATTTACCTCGGTTGAGCTAGCCGTTGTCAAAAATGCGGCGTTTTAACATAAAAAATTGAGTTGTTTGAAAAATAAACAATAACTTTTATTTTGTTGTTTTATTTAGAAATATTGTAATTAATGACAATTTTTTTATTCGAAATGTGATAAATTTTGCAAGTCTCATTTGCGCATTTGAAGGTTCCCACTTACAATATGCGCCTTAAATAACCAGATGTGCGGTGTGTCTAGCTTTTTTACATACTCCGTTTACCTCTTAACTAATCATTAAAGTTGAATCATGACCGAATTATCCAAATACAGAAACATTGGTATCTTCGCTCACGTTGACGCGGGTAAAACCACGACCACCGAGCGTATCCTAAAGCTAACCGGTAAGATCCATAAGATCGGTGAAGTACATGATGGTGAATCTACTACTGACTTCATGGAACAGGAAGCTGAGCGCGGTATTACTATTCAGTCAGCAGCAGTAAGCTGTTTCTGGAATGACCACCGTTTTAACGTTATCGACACTCCAGGCCACGTTGACTTCACAGTTGAAGTATATCGTTCGCTTAAAGTTCTTGATGGCGGTGTAGGTGTATTCTGTGGTTCTGGTGGTGTTGAGCCTCAGTCAGAAACTAACTGGCGTTATGCTAACGAATCAGAAGTTGCGCGTATCATCTTCGTAAACAAATTAGACCGTATGGGTGCTGATTTCTTACGTGTTGTTAAGCAAACTCAAGACGTTCTAGCTGCTAATCCATTAGTTATGGTTTTACCGATTGGTATCGAAGACGAATTCTCTGGTGTTGTTGACCTATTAACCCGTAAAGCATGGGTTTGGGATGAAACAGGCCAAGCAGAAAACTACAAGATTGAAGACGTTCCAGCTGACATGGTTGACATGGTAGAAGAATACCGCGAAATGTTAATCGAAACTGCTGTTGAGCAAGACGACGATCTAATGGAAGCTTACATGGAAGGCGAAGAGCCATCTATGGAAGACATCAAGCGTTGTATCCGTAAGGGTACTCGTACAATGGACTTCTTCCCAACATACTGTGGTTCTGCGTTCAAGAACAAAGGTATGCAGCTTCTTCTTGATGCTGTTGTTGATTACTTACCTAACCCAGTTGAAGTTGATCCACAACCTCTTACTGATGAAGAAGGTAATGAAACTGGCGAACACGCAATCGTTGATGCAGATGCTCCATTAAAAGCGCTTGCATTCAAGATTATGGATGACCGTTTCGGTGCACTAACTTTCGTACGTATCTACTCAGGTCGTATTAAGAAAGGTGACACTATCCTTAACTCTGCAACAGGTAAAACTGAGCGTGTTGGCCGTATGGTTGAGATGCAAGCAGATGAGCGTAACGAATTAGATTCAGCTCAAGCTGGTGACATTATCGCTATCGTAGGTATGAAGAATGTTCAAACTGGTCACACTTTATGTGATGTTAAACATCCTTGTACTCTTGAAGCAATGGTATTCCCAGAGCCAGTAATCTCTATCGCTGTAGCACCTAAAGATAAAGGTGGTTCAGAGAAAATGGGTATCGCTATCGGTAAAATGATTGCAGAAGATCCATCTTTCCGCGTAGAAACTGACGAAGATTCAGGCGAAACCATCCTTAAAGGTATGGGTGAGCTTCACTTAGACATTAAAGTAGACATCCTTAAGCGTACTTACGGTGTTGACTTAATTGTTGGTGAGCCTCAAGTTGCTTACCGTGAAACTATCACTAAAGTTACAGAAGATAGCTACACGCATAAGAAACAGTCTGGTGGTTCTGGTCAATTCGGTAAGATCGACTACGTTATCCGTCCAGGTGAGCAAAACTCTGGCTTCACTTTCAGCTCTTCAGTTGTTGGTGGTAACGTACCTAAAGAATTCTGGCCTGCAGTTGAGAAAGGTTTCGCTAGCATGATGAACACCGGTACTGTTGCTGGTTTCCCTGTGTTAGACGTTGAACTAGAACTTACTGATGGTGCTTTCCACGCAGTTGACTCGTCAGCTATCGCGTTCGAAATCGCTGCTAAAGGCGCATTCCGTCAGTCTATGCCTAAAGCCGGTGCACAACTTCTTGAGCCTATCATGAATGTTGACGTATTCAGCCCAGAAGACAACGTAGGTGACGTAATTGGTGACCTTAACCGTCGTCGTGGTATGATCAAAGACCAAATGGCTGGTGTTACTGGTGTTCGTATTAAAGCTGACGTACCGTTATCAGAAATGTTCGGTTACATCGGTTCACTACGTACTATGACATCTGGTCGTGGCCAATTCTCTATGGAATTCGCTCACTACGCACCATGTCCAAACAGTGTTGCTGAAAAAGTAATTGCTGAAGTTAAAGAGCGTGAAGCTAAGAAGTAATTCTTAACTAAACCCTTTAATTAAAAACCGCTGCCTTTGCAGCGGTTTTTTTATGCTTCAAAATTAATACAGACAGCTTATTTATTCGGTTTATGTTAAGAGTAAACATGCAAGTAACACTTATTGATTAAGAAGCTACCTAAAGCTTATTGGAACTTGTCTCTCATAACGCAAAATGTGGCTCAACAATTAATCAAGGAAGAAATATGATTAAGGTAAGGCGCTTTACCACAAGCGAAGTAAAGCCTCTATGACAGCTAAAACTGAAAACCATTCATAACGTTAACCGTCAGCACTATTTGTTAGCTGAGGTGACTACCTGGGCGCCTCATGAGTACAATGAACAGCCATAAAAAATGCCACGGTCATGGGACGGTGGCATTTTATTACGAGCAGTATTCTGACTCAATAAAGCTTAGTTAGTGTGAGTGTTACCCACTAACGCTTCTTTATTATCAGCTTGTGCAACGTGACACTGAACACAGAAGTAATATTTATCATCAAACTTACCGTCTGCACTTAAGTGAGACTCATGCACTGGTGTCGCTTTCATGCGAGCTGCTTTTTCTGTGCTGTGACAGGTTAAGCACCCATTTTTCTTGGTTGTTAGTTTATAAGAGTCTTTATGCGGAATGAGCGGCGGCATATGCACAAAATCTCTTTCTAAAGCTGTACCACGACTTGGGTAAGTCGCTTTAGCTTCTGCAGGTAACGTATCAGTAATGGCTACGTCTCCGGCAAGTGATTTAACATTTACTGGTGCGGCAGCTTCTTGTGCTTGTTGGCCTGAGCAAGCGCTAAGACTGAGCACTATCGCAGCAAGGCTGAGTATTTTCTTCATGATTTACACTCCGTCATATCCATTATGTTTCATCATCAATGGATAGAGAAAATTAGTGATGTTGTCATGCCTCAATATCGTTTAAAGAGGCATGACAGTCAGTCAAATTAGGCTTTAACAATCTTCACAGGACACTTCTTGAAATCCGTTTCTTTAGATAATGGATCAGTCGCATCGAGTAATAACTTGTTTACCAGCTGTCTAGCGTCAAAGAATGGCATAAATACCACGCCGACAGGCGGTTTGTTACGGCCTTTGGTTTCAACACGTGTTTTAACTTCTCCACGTGGAGAAATCACTTTCACTTCATCACCATTTTTAAGACCACGACTACTCGCATCTTTAGGGTGCATGAATACCTGTGCATCTGGATATGACTTGTGCAGCTCAGGTACACGTGCAGTCATACTTGCTGTATGCCAGTGTTCAAGAACACGACCCGTAGACATCCATAAGTCGAATTCTTCATTTGGCTCTTCAGCTGCAGGCTCAAATGGCAGTGCGAAAATAACTGCGCGACCATCAGGCTTACCGTAGAAGTTATAACCTTCACCCGCTTTAACGTATGGGTCACTGCCTTCAACGAAGCGACGAACTGTTTCAGTACCGTTAACAACAGGCCAGCGTTTACCGCGGTTTTCGTGATAGTTTTCAAAGGTATCTAAGTCATGACCATGGCCACGACCAAACTGTGCGTACTCTTCAAACAGACCCTTTTGAAGGTAGAAACCGAATGCATCATTTTCATCGTTGTAGTCGCCTTTACACTCAGAAGTAGGGAATTTATCCACTACACCATTTGCGAACAAGATGTCATATAACGTCTTTTCAGCGTATTCAGGTTTTTTAGCAATTAATTCAGCAGGCCATACTTCTGACACTTTGAAGCGCTTAGAGAACTCAACAAGTTGCCACAAATCAGACTTAGCGCCTTCCGGTGCTTTAACTTGCTGATGCCACATATGAGTACGACGTTCTGCGTTACCGTAAGCCCCTTCTTTTTCTACCCACATTGCTGTTGGAAGAATTAAGTCAGCGGCAGTTGCGGTAACCGTTGGGTATGGATCAGATACCACGATGAAGTTTTCAGGGTTACGGAAACCAGGGTAAATTTCATCATTGATATTAGGACCAGCCTGCATGTTATTGGTACACATAGTCCAGTAACAATTTAACTTGCCATCTTTAAGCATACGGCTTTGAAGAACGGCGTGATAACCTGGTTTAGGCGGGATAGTGCCTTCAGGTAATTGCCATAAATCTTCAGTCATCGCACGATGTTTAGGGTTAGCGACGACCATATCTGCAGGTAGACGATGAGCGAATGTACCGACTTCACGAGCGGTACCACATGCTGATGGTTGTCCTGTTAATGAGAACGGGCTGTTGCCTGGGGTAGCAATTTTACCGGTTAACAAGTGAATGTTATAAAGCATGTTGTTTGCCCAAACACCACGAGTATGTTGGTTAATACCCATGGTCCATAAGCTCATGATCTTGATGTTAGGATCAGCGTAAGCTTTTGCCATTTCCTCAAGATTCTCAACAGGTACACCACTCATTTCTGAAGCGTATTCTGCAGTGTATGTGCTAACGAACTTCGCGTATTCTTCAAACGAGATAGGCTTAGATTTACCATTACCTGGGTTTTTCGCTTTCTGCTCTAATGGATGCTCTGGACGTAAGCCATAACCAATGTCAGTGACACCTTCAGCGAAGTTTGTGTGTTTGTTAACGAAGTCTTTATTAACCGCATCGTTTTGAATGATGTAGTTAGCAATATAGTTCAAGATAACTAGGTCAGACTGTGGCTTAAATACCATTGCGTTGTCGGCAAGCTCGAAGCTGCGGTTTTCAAACGTTGATAAAACGTGAACCTTGCTGCCAGCATGGCTTAAGCGACGGTCAGTTAAGCGAGACCATAAAATTGGATGCATTTCTGCCATGTTCGCGCCCCAAAGCACGAAATGATCTGCCGCTTCGAAGTCGTCATAACTACCCATTGGCTCATCAATGCCAAAAGTACGCATGAAACCACCTACCGCCGATGCCATACAGTGACGAGCGTTAGGATCGATGTTGTTGGTTAAGAAGCCAGCTTTATGCAATTTAGATGCAGCGTAGCCTTCCCAAATTGTCCATTGGCCAGAACCAAACATACCAACTGAAGTTGGTCCTTTTTTGGCGATGCTTTCTTTCCACTTGTCAGCCATAGTGTCTAGAGCAACATCCCAACTAACAGGAGTGAATTCACCTTCTTTGTCATACTTGCCATCTTTCATTCTTAATAATGGCGAAGTTAAACGGTCCTTACCGTACATGATCTTAGAAAGGAAGTAGCCTTTAACACAGTTAAGACCTTTGTTAACAGGGCTTTCTGGGTCACCTTGAGTCGCAACAACTTTACCGCCTTTTGTTCCGACTAATACACTACAACCTACACCACAGAAACGACATGGGGCTTTATCCCATTTAATTTCTGCAGATTTCTCTTCTGCTTGAACCATTTTGATTGGTAAGGCAAGCCCAACAGCCGACGCGGCTGCAGTAGCGGCATTGGCTTTTAGAAACTCGCGACGGCTTATGCTCATGGTGTTTCCTCACTCTTTGCTGTTAGTTGATAACCTTGAAAGGTTAATCATCGTTTTATATGCCAAATAATGGCTTTATTCATCTCTATAATGTTGAGTTTAAACCTCACATTTATCATGGGTATACCTCGCAATGAGTATACTGATAGTTTGTTGTTGTAGATCACATTTTGTAACGTGATCTAAGACACATTTTAGAAGTTACTCAGTCACTTAATTAGGTGATGATAATTTAAGCGATACATTGATTCTAGGCCAAGATGAGAGAATTTGAAGGAAATTAGCGGGATAAAACACATTAAATTAATTGTTTTTATTTTATACAGAGTTTGATTTAAATATAAACATACATCCAATAAGCCCAGTGCCAAGTGGATGGCACATATTCATATCGTATTTGGTATATATTACATAGTGAGTAGTTAACCTAATAACCAGTTAACTCCATATAACCATTGCCTTTATGGCTACCAGAAACCTGAATCGGCCCCTCCCAGTAAGGGATTGAAAGTGACATATTACTGTCAGGGTTGAGTGCTGTTACTGTCAGATCGATTTGTTCGCTTTCAATAGAGAATTGCCAGCTAACGGGATATTTCCCGCTGTCAGTTTGCTGCCAGCTTATTGGTCTCATAGCAATATCGTTCGTTCTCTGGTTAGTGATATTTCGGCCACTACCGTCGGCAAACATTCTCCTAGCACTGAAAAATGCTGGTGTATTTTTGTCTGCTCCACGTAGCTGAAATACCATTAATGCAGAATCATCATCAAGACGGATGGAAAACCAATCCCAACCTTGTTGCGCCTTGGTCAGAAATTGCGAACTCCATTCTCTATCTAACCATGCTTTGCCTGTGACGGTTTCTTGTTTTCCGTTACGAGTAATCGTGCCAGTTAAATCAATAAATGGTTGGCTGTAATAATAAGAGGCAACTGCGCTATCAGCACTTTTTATGCTATAGCCACTTTCGCCCTGTAGTTGCATAGGTGCAGAGCTTGATAAGGATAATTGATAACTAAAGGTATCAGTTGCGACCTTGAGTGTTGCAGGAAACATTGCTGATGATTCACTCATCCATTGCCAATTATCTAGTTTCACTGTGAAAGGGTTTGCTGTTACATCGGCAAATTGGGGGTGACCTCGTGACCATTTTTCCGCGGCTTGATGAGTGTCAATTGATGTTAAAGCTGCATGGGACATGTACATCTGTGATGTTGCCCATTTCGAGTGGTCAGTTTGTTGCTGAAGTGGGGCGGATTCATTGGCTTGATCGTGGCTGCTTTTTACACTCACTTCTGCGTTAGCTATTGCACTCACTACCCCACTTGGCTCTTCACTAGTGAGCGCAATACGAAATTGAGTCCATTGTAGGCCAAGCTGTTCACCAGATTGAGTTTGCATATTGGCAGTTAAATACCACCACTCTTGTCGAAAATCATCATGGCCTAAATGATCTGCTGGGAATGTAAATTGATATCCCGGTTCGACCTTAGTGTATTGAGTCAAACTCGATGAAGCGTCTCCTAATATCCCGCCCATGTTAATTTGAGTCGATTCTGGTTCAGGCTGGCATGCGCTGAGCATTAAAATCGTCATACAACAGAGGCTAATTTTATGAGCAATTGAGTTATTATTTTGCTTGTTATCGTTCATCACAACGCCTCCTGCTGTAAGCTACTAATTAGCGGTTTTCTGGTTTGCCAATATAGTGGAATCGCAATGGCGATAGCGCTGGTTGTTAGTGCGATAGCGACCACTCGAAAATAAGCTGGCCAATCCCATAGCATTGCAATGCTCCAACCAAACGCTTGCAGTGTCACTTTATTAATGAGCAAGTAACCCAAAACCGCTCCTGTAGGAAGCGCAACTAAACAGGTTAGCAATACAATCAACTGCATTTGCACAAAGGTCATTAGACGTAACTCTCTTTTATTAATTCCTAGTGCGTAGAGCTTGGCGAGTGGAGCTTGCCTTGCCTGAATCAGCATTAAACAAGCGCTGAATAACCCTATGGCAGCAACAATCAGAGTTAAACTGTTTAGTACCATGGTTATCGAGAAGGTTTGCTTAAACATGGCAATGGCTTGCTGCTTGATTTTGGCTTGATTGTACATTTGGGCATTAGAGATCAATTTGCTTTCTAACAGCAATGATTCAAGTTGACCGATATCGCCTTGATAACTTGCTGCAATACTTTTGGGTTGCTGTGGTAATTGCAGTTGTTGCCATAAACTTCTATCTATAACGACTTGCCCCTTGGGATTACCATAGTCAAAAAAATGGCTCCAATCGTTGGAAGTTGATGTGTACTGGCATGATTGAAGGGGTCGATGTTGAAACTATCACCAATGTTTAAGCCATATTTTATTGCGATGGGTTCACTGATTAAGATTTGCTTACCCGCGACAAATTCTGACCATAGGTTATCCGTCTGATTCTTCAAAGAGCTTGTGACTTTGGTTGAATAGAGGTCTCGACTCACTAACTCAATTGGCATTCCTTGGTAGGTCGAGGCGATAGTCCACTGCGTGTAAATACCTGAAACCTTTTCTTGTTTTGATAACAAGTCTTGGATTTCAAGAATTTTGTCGCTTGCAGGGCGCATATACAAGTCTGCATGAAGACGACTTTCAAGCCAGTTTTTCAGTGTGATTTCAAAACTGCCCACTAATGTATTCATTGATATATTGGCAGTTAAAGCCAGTAGCATAGCCATCATAGCTAATGATAGCGGGCCGATTAGCTCTTTTGTTTCTGCAATCATGTAATGCCATAACCCAGTAGGAAAGAGGTTGGCCATCCATTCACTGATACGGTAAATCGTCAGTGGTAATAGCAGTGGAATCGCAATGATCACAATCCCCATTAACCCCAAACTGACCTGATACTGTTTAGCAAAGGGAAATGCTAATGCACAGCCAATTAATGCAATGCAGGCAATCATAAATTGCATACGATGGGTTTTGACCAAATGTGATACTTGATTGCTTTTGGCTATCATTCGAGCAAGTGGCTGGTTAGTGAGTTGGCGATAAAGAGGTAAACAGGCCAGTAATCCTGCAAATAAGGTTAATGCCATTGCTTGAACTAACCATTGCCATTGCCATGAACCAGGCATTAAGCGTGCACCGTATAGTTGTTCAAGTGTCATCGCAACCATAGGCTGCAACCAGAGACTTAACTGCAAACCGAGAATGAAGCCAACGACTGAACCGACAAGCACCAGAAAACTGAGCTCAACCACAAGTGCCAGTAATAACATGTGCTTTTGGACACCTAATTGCAGCAGTTGAACTAACAGTTTTTGCCGTTTCATCAAGCTATAACGCACACCGTTGTAGGCGATAAACAGGCCGACAACAAAGGCTAACATACTCATTGCATTTAAATTGAGATGGAAACTACGGGTTAACTCTTGGAGTGCCTGCCCTTGATCTTGTTCTGTTATCGTAGCTTGTTGTAATAATAATTGTGCTTGATTAATTTGAGTTATCAAGCTGCTGGGTTCGTCAAATAAGGCAATATAAGATAACTTTTGAGAATGATTTAGCAGAGACTGCGCAAGAGAGATATCAGCAACAATTGCATTTCCTAAGCCAAACTCATCGTCTAAGCCTACGACTTCAAGTGAAATAGGCGACCCTTGTTCATTTAATGGGTCTTGAAGGTAAAACAGGCCATCTGGGGCGACTTTATCGGCTAAGGATTGGCTCATGAGCAGAATATTTTTAGCGCCGAGTAATTTCGCTAAGGGGATATGTGGGTTAATTGCAGAATCTGTTTTCTGATTAGTGCCACTATGCTGCTGTAGGTTAATTGCTGCAAACAGGTCGCTACCTTGAAGTTGCCAGCGTCGTCCTTCACTATCGACCACTAACCCATTAATAACAGCGAGTGCTTGGCTTATTCCTGCTTGACGAAGGCGAAAGTAAACTTGCTCATCCAGATATTGTTCACCTGTATTAGGTGTGATGAGTAACGAGGCTCGTTGGCTTAAAAGTTCCGTAGCTTCACTGTAACTTCGGACTGCGTTTTCGTTGGTGGATTTAACCCCAATTAATAGCGTAACAGCCAAAATAATACCAAGTAAGATAGCACCAGCTTGTAAAGGTGCATGGCGATAATGCGCAGCAAATACGGCCAAACTATTGTATAAGCTATAGCCTGAAGCAGAGTCTTGCTCTAAACGATAATCAAGTTCGGTTGGTGTGCAGCTTATGGTACCTAGATTCGTACCTGCATCTAGTTGAGGCTTATTGTCTTGATTGCTTCGCTTATCATTCATGCACTTTACCTTGCTCAAGGTGCCAGCGCCTTTGCATAAACGCAGCACAAGTATCGCTGTGCGTTACCATAAGTACTGTTGTGTTAACGGCTTTGGCTAGGTCGCACAACAGTCCCATGACTTGTTGTCCTGCTTTTTCATCAAGATTACCCGTTGGCTCATCAGCTAACAGTAGTGCAGGCTTATGGATTAAGGCTCTTGCAATCGCTACTCGCTGCTGTTGTCCACCAGACAAGGTCTCAACGGGTCGGTTAATGACTTCAGTAAGTGTAAGTTTTTCAATGAGTTCATCACCCCAAATATTCCATTTTTGATTATTCAGCTGAAGCGGAAATCGAATATTATCAATGACATTAAGCGGTGTGAGGAGGTTGAACTGCTGAAATACGACACCTAATTGTTGGCGCCGAAATAATGCCCATTGGTTATCAGTCCAGAGGTGTGTGTCTTGTTCTAGCAGTGTTAACTGACCGGCATCAACACGCTCAAAGCCTGCAATAATGTTAAGCAGGGTACTTTTACCTGTACCACTAGGCCCTGTTAATGCAATGGTATCACCGAGATGTAACCTTAAGTCGACATCATTAAGAACTTGATGACGTTGCTCGCCGTCGGTAAAGCTTTTAGTGACTTGTGATAATTGACAGACAACAGAGGACATAACATGTTCCAGTAATTCTCGTAATAACATCATCATACGGTATTTTTAGCAGAATAGATCTTTATATGCTGCATGCGAGCTTTCGCTTTAGCTAAATGAATCGACATTAAGGTTTGCATGAATAAAAAATTGCAACTTAAGTTGTAGTGGCTGGAAACTCTTACTAGGCTTATAAGAGCGTTTACAAACAGATAAACGAGTCAAATTTAAACAATATTTACAATTGCATTCATAGGGTTAACCGTTATAGTAGAGTGGGTGTTTTTTATACAACGCCGCATCGTGATAGTGAACATGTGCTGATGAGGCTTGTTGCGCCAATGTCAGCATTGAATGTCAGGAAAGTGAAATGTCGTGATGAGCTAAAATTTGACTGAGTAAATGAGACTTATATTTATGGATAAAAATGAGCGCAAGTTACATAGTTTTCGAAGTCGAATATTGGCATATATTGCATTGCCATTAATCCTTATCATGGGATTAGTTTATGGTTTTCATGGCTGGATTAATTATCAAGAATATGAAAGAGATACCTACCTTCGCTTAGAGCAACAAGCCGTTTTATCTGCCAATCATCTTAACTTTGTGATGGACTCGATTCAAAATAATACGCGAGGCCTTTCTGACTATCTCACCTATGTCGACAGCGATGATTTATATGACGATGTTCATAAAATAGAAAACCTGCTTATCAATCGCCTTGGACGCAATCCGAGTATTTTTGGCAGCGCCATTGCCTATCGTCCTAACTTTTTAGCAGAAAAGCTACGCTACGCACCTTACGTTTTTCGCGATGGCAATGAAATAAGCATGCTTGATATTGGTGCTGAGGCTTATGACTATACCGATGGCAGTTGGAGTTGGTGGAGTGATGCAATAGCCAGTACAGAAGGTGTATGGTCAACGCCTTACTTTGATGAAGGTGCGGGCAATATTCTTATGATCACCTATTCAAAAGCGTTTGGTGAAATAGATGATCGCATTGGGGTCGTCACTGCCGATATTGCGTTAGATAACTTACCTAGGTTGATGCAAATTCCCAGTAAGAATTTAGTGGTACTGGATAAAGATGACCAAGTCATTTTTTATGACTCTGAAAATAGTGACTTAAAAGGCAGTAGTGATAAGTGGCTGTCTAAAAGTGGCGTTAATAATGAACTAAGAAACCTGCTGGAAAATAATCTAACAGGCCAAACTAATGCCATTACTGAATCGGGACATCGTTTTTTAGTCAGTGTTGCTAATGTTCCAGTATTAGGCTGGCAGGTGGTTATTGCGACAAGTGACGAAGAGCTAAGTCAGTACTTCTTAACGAACATATCAAGGCTCGCCCTTATTTTATTATTACTATCAATTGCACTGCTTCTAACAAGTATTATTGCTTCTAAACGCTTAAACCGCCCGCTTGAAAACTTAGCAAATGGCATTATTGCATTTGGTGAAGGTAAGGTTAACCGATTAGATACCAGTGGCAATAATATTTTTGAAGTTGCAACCTTAACCAATAAATTCAATCAGCTCGCTGAGTTACTGGCTGAAAGGGAACTCGCATTAAAAGATTCAACCGGAAGTCGCTTTGCCAGTCTCATTGATGGTATGAGTGATAAATCATTTTATTGTTCTTTAGATCCTCAAGGGCAATTAGCGCAAGTGAGTGACGGTGTTCAAAAAGTATTAGGTGTTGACGTTGATACGTTAAAACGAAAATACCAACGCATGTTTACCAATGATCCAATCAATGAACAAAATTGGCATTACACTGAACAAGCATTAACAGGTAAAACCGTTCCGGCTCATCAAGTTGAAATGCTTGCCGATGATGGTCATATCAGACGGCTCGATGTGTTTATGCAGCCATTAATTTCAGATGCTGGCGAATTAATTTCTGTTGAGATGTTATTTACTGATGTGACGGAGCAATTTTCTGCTGCTTTATGGTCCAATGCGGTTATTGAGTCATCACCACAAGCGATGCTAATTGTCGATGAATTAGGGAATATCATCTTTACCAATAGCCGCTGCCAAGAGTTGTTTGGCTATAGCGCTGAACAGATTTTAGCCCTCAATGTTGAGTTACTTTTTCCTGAACGATTTAGGAAAAAACATGAAGCTGTTCGAACTGTCTTTTTAGAGCAAGAGTTAACCCGATTTGCCACCCCTAAAGAAGGCTGGGTAGCTTTAAAGTCAGATAACACCGAAATGCAGGTTGAAATAAACTTAGCATTGTTACCAATACGCCATGAAGGTAGAAAACAAATTGCGGCGACGATTCGAGATCTTACCAGCCAGCTAGCTATCGAACGTAAAATAAAAGACAGTGAAAGCCGTTTTAGAGGGCTGGTGGCTAATATTCCTGGTGCGATTTACCGTACTCGAATCGAAGACCATTGGATAATGGAATATGTCAGCGACAATATCGCTGATATGACAGGTTATTCAGCCATAGATCTCATTGAGAGTAATAAGCTTAGATTTAACACCCTTATTCACCCAGACGATGATGCGGCTTGTTTTACCGCAATCAGTGAGGCGATTAAAACTCAACAAAGTTTTGATGTCGAATATCGAATTTATCATCGAGATGGCAGCATTAAATGGATACATGAGAAAGGTAAAGCCAGTTACGATGAGCAAGATAATCCGCTGTGGTTTGACGGTAGTTTACATGACGTAACAGACAGCAAGCATGCATTGGAAGCGATTAAAAACTCCCAGAAACAGCTCGAAAATATCACCGAGTCATTACCCAACTTAGTTTATCAAATGATTTGGCACTCTGATTCAGAGCGCGAATTTAGCTTTTTATCAGAGGCTTGTGTCAGCATTATTGGCTTCCCTCGTGACATGCTAATGCAAAACTTTGATTTGCTCATTGACAGAATTGTAGATAGCCAGAAACAAACGATTTTGGATGATTTAGCCGGTAAAGGTGTTGATGGCTTGCAATGGGTGACAGAGTTTCAATATCTGCATCCGTCAGGTGAGACTATCTGGTTAGAAGCTGGTGCGAAAGGGCAGTCATGGAATAACGATTCGATTATGTGGAATGGTTATTTAATGAATATCACAGATAGGAAGCAAGCAGAAACACGCTTAGCAGATCGTGAAAAACATTTAAGAGCATTATTAAATACCGCCGAAATGGGCATAGTAAATATTGATGCTTACGGCGTGATTTTGAATTGTAACGAGCACTTTGGCCGCAATATCGGAATAAATTCACATGCGCTAGAAGGAAAATTATTCTTTGAATTTATGGCGCCTGAAGACAAGGTACTAGCAAAAGAGCAGTTTAATAAACTGATCAATAATGAATTTGAAAACTTTAATATTGAACCAAGAATACTGAGCCAATCAGGTGATGTTATTTGGATGGATATGACCTTTGCAGCGCTCAATAATGACCAAGGTGAAGTGACCTCAGCAGTTGTGTCTATGGCCGATATTACCAGCTTAATGACGGTTTCTAATGAGTTAAAAATTGCTAAAGATGAAGCTGATGCAGCAAGCAAAGCTAAAAGTGATTTCTTGGCTAATATGTCCCATGAAATACGCACTCCTATGAATGCCATTATTGGTATGTCACATCTTTGTCTACAGACCAATTTAGATAAGAAACAACATAACTTTGTGGAGAAAATTGAACGTGCATCTAAGTCATTGCTGGGCATTATTAATGACATTTTAGACTTTTCAAAAATTGAAGCTGGCAAAATGGAAATCGAAATCGTGCCATTTCAGCTTGATACATTGTTAGAAGATCTCAGTGATATGTTCGCTGTAAAAGCGGCCGATAAACAGTTGGAGTTATTGTTCTCTGTCGCACCTAATATTCCTAGTCATTTAATGGGCGATCCCCTTAGATTAAGCCAAGTGCTGATTAACTTAATGAACAATGCCATTAAGTTTACCGAGCGTGGTGAAGTCATTCTAACTATCGAAACTTTAGTTCAACAAGGTGATGAGATAGAACTCAAGTTTAGCGTAAGAGACAGTGGAATAGGTCTTACCCCAGAACAATGCAATAAGCTTTTCCAATCCTTTAGCCAAGCTGATAGTTCAACAACCAGAAAGTATGGCGGTACTGGTTTAGGTCTTGCTATTTGTAAGCAACTCGTCGAGTTGATGGATGGACAAATAGGAGTGGAAAGTAAGCGTGGAGTCGGAAGTACATTCTACTTTACTGCGCAGCTCAGCCAAGCCGATGATCTACAGCTAAAGGCAACTCAAGAGCTAGAAGGGATGGAGCTTTTAGTTGTTGATGATAACCAAACCGCACGGGATATTTTACAGACCATGCTTAAAGGTATGGGCTTCAGTGTTTCCTTGGCAAAAGATGGGACTGAAGCAATCTCCATGTGTCATTCAAACAATTACAAATTGGCCTTAATTGACTGGAAAATGCCGGGCATGGATGGTTTGGAAACGGCTGAAACCATAATGAAAGAGAGTGCGAACCCTCCGTTAACGATTATGGTATCAGCTCATGCGACTCCTGAGTTTACTCAGTCAGTAAATGAGCTAGGAATCAACGGTTATATCACCAAGCCCATCAGCGCTTCACGACTACTCGATGCCATAATGTCGGCATTTGGTAAGCAAGGACACATGCCAGTTAGAGCAAAGCCGACCAGCTTAAATGCAGAGTTGCTTGAACAGCTAAATGGCAAAAAAGTGTTATTAGTTGAAGATAATGACATGAACCAAGAAGTCGCAGCAGAGTTTCTACAGCAAGTGGGTATTGAATTAACTATTGCTGATAATGGCCAAATCGCTTTAGACATGGTAGCGAAACAAGATTTTGACTTAGTGCTAATGGATTGCCAAATGCCTGTAATGGACGGCTATACCGCAACAGAGCAAATTAGATTACAGCCAGAATTTGAAAATCTGCCGATTATTGCGATGACTGCTAATGCCATGGCCGGTGATAAAGAGAAATGTATTAACGCTGGAATGAACGATCATGTCGCTAAACCAATAGAAGTCTCTCTTTTATATCAAACCTTGCTTAAATATTTAGGGTCAAACATAGCAACAGAAAACCTAACATTCACCGCAAAGGGTTCAACTAAGACCGATGAAACTTGGCCTCAGCATCCTGACGTCGATGTCGATCGTGGTTTGCAATTAGTGCAAAACTCAGCTCGCCTATATCGCAAAATATTGACCCGATTTGTAGAGGGTAAGCGTCACATTGTTAAAGAGATAACGAATGCTATCGATAGCAATGAACGAGAAGATGCTATCAGGTATGCACATACTCTTAAGGGGTTATCCGGTAATTTAGCTTGCGATAAGTTAACCGCTCAGGCAAAAGAACTTGAAAAGAACTTGATTGACGAAACTGAGCTTTCAGATGAACTTAGTCAATTAGATAGCTTAGTTAGCTCAATTTGCGAAGCTATCGATGTTTGGTTAAATAACAATGAAACTGGCGATGAGGCCACTCAGCTTGAACTTATCAGCGATGAAGTTTTTGCGGAATTACTCGATAAGTTATTGGCGCTGTTAGACGATGGCGACGCATCAGCTACCGATATGATCGACAATCTACAGTTACAGGTGAATCAGCAAACTTGGGCTAAACTTAAGCCCGTAGGTGCAATGATTAAAGGTTACCAGTTTGAAGATGCTGTCGAACATATTGAGAAAATTCGTAAGAGTATTGGTTGATGTGGTTTTTACAGCTTACCGAAAAGTATTTTAAGTCATATTCACTAGGAAGAGTTATAGGGATTTAACATGGAAAAAGCGACGGTGCTGATAGTTGATGATACACCTGAAAATATTGACATTTTAGTTGGTATTTTAGGTAAAGATTACAAGATCAAAGTCGCAATTGATGGTCCTAAAGCGTTAGCTTTGGCTGAAAAATCGGCTCCAGATCTTATTTTGTTAGACGTTATGATGCCTGGCATGAACGGCCATGAAGTTTGCCAGAAACTCAAAAGTGAGCCACTAACCTGCCACATTCCGGTGATATTTGTTACGGCATTATCTGAGACTGAAGATGAAGCACAAGGCTTTGAGTTAGGCGCCGTGGATTATATTACTAAACCTGTCAGCCCCGCAGTGGTAAAGGCGAGAGTAAAAACCCATCTATCTTTGTATGATCAAAAACGCTTACTTGAATCAGAAGTCGCCCAACGTACTAAAGAATTGAGTGAAACTCGATTTGAAATCATTCGCCGTTTAGGTCGAGCAGCAGAATACAAAGATAATGAAACCGGATTACATGTTATTAGAATGAGCCACTACGCTAGATTATTAGCGATTGCATCTGGTCATTCTTCTCGGTTTTGTGAGTTAGTCTATAACGCAGCGCCTATGCATGATATTGGCAAAATAGGCACGCCAGATTCGATATTAAAAAAGCCGGGTAAGTTAGATGCCGATGAGTGGAAAGAGATGCAAGCGCATGCGCAAATCGGTGCTGAAATTATCGGCGATCATGACGACCCTTTATTGCAAATGGCTAAACGCATTGCCATTAGTCATCATGAAAAATGGGACGGCAGTGGTTACCCCCAGGGTTTATCTGGTGAAGATATTCCAATAGAAGGACGTATTATTGCCATTGCCGATGTATTTGATGCACTGACTTCAGCAAGGCCTTATAAAAAAGCGTGGACGGTTGAAGACACGATGGCGCTAATTGAGAAAGAGTCAGGCAAGCATTTCGATCCTGATTTGGTAAAACAGTTTCGTTCAGTACTCGATGATGTGAAAGAAATCAAAGCGAAGCACGAAGAAACTTTTTAATACTGCCGCTATTTAGAATATAAAAAGGCTGCTAACCCTTATTGGATTAGCAGCCTTTTCTATATCACGTTTGATTAGAGCAACTACTTATGCTGTTACTCATCGTCTAATGAATAAGGTAGTGGTACAACTGAAAGTAGGCTATGACTGTCATCGCTAATACGAAGTACAGCATCATTATCAGTGTCGTTTGCTAGGATTGCGGTAAGCAATACTTGGCCATTATACTGAACTGACTCAATGACTTTACCTGCACGGCGATAGTCACCATCCATTTGAACTTCGATTTGAGTTTCGCTATTGACGGTATCGGAGGCTGTTCCAGATAAAATATACAAGGCACGTTTATTACCACCTCGGTATTTCATTCTGGCGATAGTCTCTTGACCCATGTAACAGCCTTTTTCAAAACTAATCCCATTTACAGCTTGTACATTACACATTTGTGGCACAAATTCAGCGCTATGATTAGCGTCAATGTTGGCATAACCCGCTTTTATCTCTAGTGCTTGCCAAGCAGAAGCATTAAGTAATGGCTGCTTAGAAGCTGCAATGACTTTGCTTGCTATATCTTCGTTTAGAATCAATATAAATCGGTCATTATCTTTTAAAATAATCGAGTTATCGACGACAGTTAATTCGTCATTTATCACACCAAATTCTTGTTCAACGAACTGGCTTGCTGTGTTACCTGCTATCCCTATAATACATTTACTCGCACTGATATCAGTTAATTCAGCTTTACTGAAAACAGCATATTTTTGCCACTGAGCCAGACTTAGCGGTAATGCGGATGCTGTGTGAAGGGTGAATAAGCTGTCATTGCATGAGAATGTTCTGAAGCTTGAGATCATTTTCCCTTTTGCATCACAATGAGCTCCCCAACGCCATTGCTGGTCTGTTAGTGAGGTGATATCAGTGGTGACTTGGCCGTGAATAAAGGTTTTACCTTGCTCACCAGTAATTTCAATTAAGCCTAAATGCGTGAGATTGGCGACAAATAAGTCAGGGAAAGTATGTAGAAAGTCCCAATCAGGCTGTGTTGTTGCAAGTGTCATAAACTGATCCTTAAGATGACCATCAAAAGATAGACAGTGAGTGTAACGGAATTCATTAATGCTCAAAAGAAAAAGCTACCTTCAATTGAATGAAGATAGCTTTAGTTCACAATATTTTCGTGATGTTATTGGTCAATTCGTCATCAAGTTTAAATGGGCTGATTGACCGTTTAACTTAACGATTAAAACAATACACGAGTACGAATCGTACCATCAATCGCTTTCAATTCACCAAGAGCTTGTTCAGCTTGATTAGAGTCAACTTCCATCACTACATAACCAATGTCTGCTGTGGTTTGCAGATATTGCGCTGCAATGTTGATACCTTTTTCAGAGAAGGCTTGGTTAATTTTGATCAATACGCCAGGGCGGTTATGGTGAATATGCAGTAGACGTGAAGTGCCTTTGTGTTGTGGCAACGTCACTTCTGGGAAGTTAACTGCAGATACAGTTGAACCATTATCTGAGTATTTAGCTAACTTGCCAGCGACTTCAATACCGATATTTTCTTGCGCTTCAGCGGTGCTACCACCAATGTGCGGAGTAAGAATCACGTTATCTAAGCCTCTTAATGGGCTAACAAATTCATCATCATTAGATTTTGGTTCTACAGGGAATACATCAATCGCAGCACCAGCAAGGTGACCAGACTTTAATGCCTCAGATAGCGCTTCGATATCAACAACGGTGCCACGAGACGCATTAATGAATATGCTTTTTTCACGCATTTGAGCAAACTCAGTAGCGCCAAACATGTCTTTTGTTTGAGGCGTTTCAGGTACATGCAAACTGATTACGTCAGCTTCATTCAATAGGGCTTCTAATGAGTGAATTTGACTTGCGTTACCGAGTGGCAATTTGTCTTCGATATCAAAAAATACGACTTTCATGCCTAAGGTTTCTGCAAGAATACCTAGTTGAGTACCGATATGACCGTAGCCGATAACGCCTAAGGTTTTACCACGAACTTCGTAACTGCCAGCTGCACTCTTCAACCACCCACCACGATGTGCATGAGCATTTCGTTGCGGAATGCCACGCATCAACATGATGATTTCACCCAATACTAATTCTGCTACACTTCGCGTATTAGAAAATGGCGCATTGAATACAGGCACACCTAACTTTTCAGCGGCAGCAATATCGACTTGGTTAGTACCAATACAGAAACAGCCAATAGCCACTAATTTCTCAGCATGATTTAACACATCAGCAGTTAATTGAGTACGGGAACGCAAACCGACAAAATGGGCATCCTTAATGGATTTTAATAGCTCATCTTCTGGTAACGAAGCTTTGTGATATTCAATGTTTGTGTAACCTGCACGCTCTAGTACATCGACCGCAGTTTGGTGGACGCCCTCCAACAGCAGGATTTTGATCTTATCCTTGTCAAGCGAGTGTTTCGCCATGATATGGGTACCCTCTTATCAATAGTTATGCTTATGTTATGCTGATAGTAATGCAAGACCAAAATAGCACTTTTTTAACTGGTTGTAGAGGGCTAGATGGCTAAAGTTAATATTCTAATTCTAGAACAATATCATCTAAGAGGGATTTAGTTTGAATAAGAAAGTTATATGGCTAGTGATTTATTGCAGCGTGCTCTGTTGGTCTGTTATCTCACCTAAGGATATGTTTACTTGGTGGCTTGAAGCGCTTCCTGCGTTATTGGCTATTCCTATCCTATTTTTTACTCGAAATAAATTCCCCTTAACCTCACTGTCTTATCTGTTAATTTTAATCCATTGCTGTGTGCTGTTGGTTGGCGCTAAATACACTTATGCAGAGGTGCCGTTATTCGATTGGTTAGCACAACTGATGGATAGTGATAGAAATAACTACGATAAAGTTGGCCATCTCGCGCAAGGTTTTATACCTGTGATGTTAGCCCGTGAAGTGATGTTGAGAAATCATGTATTACAACCAGGCTATTGGTGCCAGTTTTTATCTGTGTGTTTTGTGTTGGCGTTTTCAGCTTTCTACGAACTCATAGAGTGGTGGGTTGCTTTATTAACGGGTGAAGATGCAGAAGCCTTTTTAGGCACTCAAGGTTACGTTTGGGATACCCAATCTGACATGTTTATGGCATTAGTAGGAGGAATTAGTGCATTAGTGTTGCTTACTGGACTACATAATAAGCAGTTAGCATCACTTAATCGTCACTAATTTTTAGGTAAATAAACTAAATTAGGCAGTGCGGAAAGTTTTTTTATGCTATTAATAGAGGACTTTATAAGGACTTAGATGATTAATTCATACATTAGTATTGCAAAAATACCTTATGGACTAGTTAAAATATACTATCATTGAACATTGTTGTTACATCTTTTCAGCATTTCAGGAAGAAACTCGCTAACGCGAGATGTGATGGATACTTTTCAGGGAGAAAAGTGATGAATTCAAATATTGATGAATTAGTTTTTCTGCACCAAGTCGCAGCGCCATGTCATTTGGCCATTTTAGCTGAGTCTATTGGTCTCAAAACTCGCATAGTTAAACATGCGAGTGAACTAGAGGTTGAGAAAAATACCAATAGTTTTTATCTAATCGCTCAAAAAGGAGCGGCTTTAGACAGTAAAGGTATCCCTTTACTGGTTTCTCGGCTCGTCAATCATGTCCCTGTTGCTTTATATCAAGTTGAGCGTGGCTCGCTTGATCAAGAGTCAGCGCTATTGTTAGGAGTAAGAGGCTTACTTTATGCCGATCAGCGTATGGATCTGATGTTAACAGGGCTGAGAAAAATGGTCGCAGATGAGCTTTGGTATGATAGACCGCTAATTAGTAAGATTTTCCGCAGGCTGGTTCAGAAACTGGATGCAAATATTGATATTCCGCCTGATACGGTTGCTATGCTACAAATGCTAACAAGCCGAGAAAGAACGATTATTCAACTTGTTTCTAGCGGTGCTCGTAATAAAGAAATTGCCCACAGGTTGTGTATTAGTGAGCATACAGTCAAAGCCCACATTTCATCTATTTTCCGTAAAACGCAATCACGCAATCGGGTTGAGTTATTGCGTTGGGCGCAAACTTATCAAGCTCACTTTGAGTTCGCTTAAATCTGTATACTGGTAGAAGTTACAGTTACTGATTTTCCAATAAAATTGCATTCAACAAGTTTGCATAAAAAGGGAGCCAAATGGCTCCCTTTTTCATCACTATATCTACAAATTATTTGTAAAAAGCAATAATTAGTTTTGGTAAATAGTTGCTGTATTAAAGTCGCCAGACTGCGATACATTGATCATATCGTTACTGCCTACTTGCATACCCGTTACTAAGTTATCATTGCCTAGTTGAGAAATGGTTAAGCTGTTGTTAGTACCATCGACAAGGAAATAGCCGTCATCGCCACCAACCCAGTTACCAGCGCCTTCTTGTGCAATATCGATGATATGATCTTCACCAAGAGACACAACATCAGCTAAATTAAATTCGCCTTCTTGTACGATATCAACACTTTGGCCAATCCCAACGACGCTCACAGTGGCTTCGTTGTCAGAGCCGACTTGTTCAAGTGTCGTGCTGTTTTCAAAACCAAAGGTATCTGAATAAGCAAAGTTAGTGTCGCCTTCTTGGCTAACTGAAACTGTATTTTGATCAAGTTCAACAAACACAGCAACTTCATTACTGTTACCTGTTGAGCTAATTTCTACCATGTTATCAGCACCATATGTACCTGAAGCAACGTAGTTATCTTCGCCATCTTGAACGACACTAATCACGTTTAAATCGCCGATTGTTTCGAACTCGGTTAGGTTTGCAATACCTGACTGATCAATATCAATCATGTTGTCATTACCAGAAATTACAGCAATGTTGCTATCACCAACTTGGTTGCCTGTACCATCTTGATAGATGAATACTTCATTACCATTGCCAGTAGCAAACTCAATAACGGCGCTGTTCAAGTCACCGCTTTGATCGATAACAATATCGTTATCTGAGCCCGTTAAGCTTGCAACAACCCCTGTGTTAGCAAAGCCAGATTGTACGATTTCAAAACTGTTATCATTACCTGTGACACCTAATACAGCGCCAAAGTTTTCATCACCTGATTGGTCGACAAATAAATCGTTGTTATTACCAACGTTTGTACCACCTGCAGCAGATACTAAGCCAGCTTGGTTATTGTTACCTTGCTGAGAGATAATGCCGTCATTGTCATTACCTTCTACACGAAAAATTGCCAAGTTAGTTTCACCAACTTGTGTGGTTTGAGTTAAGTTGCTGTCACCCACTTGCTGGATAATGCTGTTGTTTCGAAACCCGTCTTGTACTGTATCAGCGATATTAGATGCGCCTACAGAAGTGGTTTCACTTGTATTCCAAAACCCTGATTGGTCAACAGTAACTTGGTTGTCATTACCATTCACACTTACGTTTGAAATATGCCAGTCATCAACCTGATTGGTTAACACAATATTACCATTACCTTCAGAAGTAATGTATGACTCCTGCCAATCACCTGTCTGTATCACTTCAGCAATTTGGTCATCACCAACTTGAGTGACCTCTGCAACATGACGAGTACCAGATTGACTAACTAAAGCATCTTGCCCTAATCCAGTTTGAACAACAGTCGATTGACTGTTAACTGCTGCAGCGACTTCTGCTGATTTTTCTACAGCAGTGACACCAGGCAGAGATAGGCCAGTAGCGCTGACCGGTAAAGCAAGACTTGCTGTAATAGCGAGAGAAATTAACGATAATTTTGTTTGCGACTTCATTAGACGCTCCCTGTTTGAATATTGATTCAAGTGATAGTGCTGGTAACTACCTTCTCAATAGTAAAATTCGCTTCCTAGCACAGATAATGCATACAGAATTAACCGCTGCAGAATGAGTCCTGACTGCGAGCATGAAGTGAACTTGGTACCCGTACATTTCAAAAAGTCTGTTTGAGAAAATGTCGAAAAGTCCGCATTGAAATCTTCCGTCTTTCTTTGCAAATCTTTGGCATTCTCGTGAACCTTGATGACTTCCTTTATATGAACTGAAACAAGCTACATGGGTTAACTTACGGACAGATACTTGATAGCTCAATCGGAAGAATGGCTACTTTTATTTGCCCTGTTAACAACAATACTTTAGTGCTATTTGTGTTTAAGTTGATGTTTATAAAAGATTTAATTTGTAGTCTTTGGCAGGTTGATATTTTATCTAGACTAATAGGGTTAGTAGTTTATTACTATTTCACGATTCGCCACTTTTAAAACTCCTTTTGCTATGACAACAATCACAATGCAACAACAATTCCGGGTTTCACTTAGTGGAATGTCAACTCGCTTATAAGGCTAATGGATAAGCTACCAGTGTTGAGGTACCGGTTCTGGAATTAATAATGGAAGATAGGAAGCCAGAAAATGATCAAGAAAATGTCACCAATTGCAATCGCAATTACTTCAGTTATGGCGTTAAATGCCGCCCCTGCAATGGCAAAAAATACCGTTGAATATAAAAAGGATCAATTGCTCGTTGTTTATAAAGACAACGTGACTAAATTTGAAAAGTTATCTGCTCAACGCTTAGTTAGCGGTACGTTAACCGATAAAAATTTAGATGGTGTTGATGATAAATTTCAGCATTTATTATCAGGTCGCCTTGCAAAACTGCAACTAAAAAGCGGTAGTGATTTAGATGCTGCAATCAAAATGATCAGCAAGCATCCAGCGGTAAAATATGCAGAGCCAAACTACACATACAGAGCCTTAGGCATGCCGGATGATCCTAGCTTTGTAGACCTATGGGGCCTGCATAATACTGGTCAATCTTCAGGCACCGCAGGGGCTGATATTGATGCCGTTGCTGCTTGGGATATTACTACGGGTAGCGACAGTGTTGTCATTGGCGTCATTGATACTGGTGTTGATTATAATCACCCAGATCTTGTCAGTAATATGTGGGTTAACCCTGGTGAAATTGCAGGTAACGGCATAGATGATGATGGTAATGGGGTCATCGATGATGTACATGGTTATAACCCGATAACTGGATCTGGTGATCCAATGGACGGCAATGGTCATGGTACACATGTTGCGGGTACCATTGGTGCAACAGGTAATAACGGTGTCGGTGTCGTGGGGGTCAACTGGGATGTAACGATGATCGGTTGTAAGTTCCTATCGGACAGTGGTACGGGAACAACCGAAGATGCAATTGCTTGTATTGATTATTTCACAAATCTCAAGGTTAACCATGGCGTTGATGTTAAAGCGACCAATAACTCTTGGGGGGCGGTGGTTTCAGCCAAGCATTAAAAGATTCTATTGATTCAGCTGGTGATCAAGGCATTTTATTTGTTGCTGCAGCGGGTAATGACGCGATTGATAATGACGTTAACCCGCATTACCCATCAAGCTATGACTCTGATGTTGTCATGTCTATTGCGAGTACTGACAGAAATGATGCCATTTCTAGCTTCTCACAATGGGGTTTAACCAGTGTAGATATGGGCGCGCCAGGTTCTGCGATTTTATCTACT
The DNA here is from genome assembly GCF_043568515.1 of Shewanella sp. ENK2. Taxonomy (NCBI): domain Bacteria; kingdom Pseudomonadati; phylum Pseudomonadota; class Gammaproteobacteria; order Alteromonadales; family Shewanellaceae; genus Shewanella; species Shewanella sp. ENK2. Next base: position 2,792,257 of record NZ_CP171406.1, read on the forward strand.
TTCCCTAATGATTCGTACGGCACTATATCAGGTACTTCAATGGCGACCCCTCACGTTACGGGTGCAGCTGCTTTAGTATGGTCGGTTGAACCAGATATTACCCCGACAGAAATGAAACAGTTGCTAATGGATTCGGGTGAAGTTAATGGTGATTTAACTGGTATCACGGTTGCGGGTACAAGATTGAATGTGGCTGATGCGTTAGCGGCAGCTGATCCAGACCCATCATTTAAGTTATCAGTGACACCAGCTTCACAATCTGTTGAAGCAGGAAGTGCTGTAAGTTACGACTTCTCTGTAGGCAGTATTGCAGGCTGGAATGATCAAGTAAGCCTAACGGTATCGTCTTCACCAGCGCTTGATGGTGTGAGCTTATCAACAGACACAGCGATGGCTGGTGATGACTTTACATTGGATGTTGCTACCCTTGATGACGCTGCTTGGGGAGACTATGTATTAACTGTTTCTGCTGATGATGGCGTATCTGTTAAAGATAAAGCGGTTGCGCTTACTATTTATCCTGCTGGATTGAATGATTACAGCTATGGTAATGATTCACCTGTTGATATTAGCGATAACAGTCTAATTACCAGCACGATTGAAATTGTAGATCCTGTTCAAATCTTTGATTTAGCTGTTAGCGTTGATATCAGCCACACATGGATTGGCGATTTAATTGTTAGCTTAACATCGCCTGATGGGACTGTTGTGGTATTACATGATCGTGAAGGTGGTAGTGCCGATGATCTTGTTAAAACTTGGAGTCTATCAGACTTTAACGGTGATATAGCAGCGGGTACATGGACACTATCTGTATCAGATAATGCCGCTGGCGATACGGGTACACTTAATAGCTGGGGATTAGATATTTCAGCATTAGGTGAAGCGGCTCCAGCTGCACCTGTTGCCGGTTTTGAATATGATGTTGATGGGCTAATGGTTAGCTTTACGAACACAAGTTCAGATATCAACGATGATATCGTTAGTTATGAGTGGGACTTCGGTGATGGCAGCATGTCATCAGATGAATCTCCAGCATACATGTATGCTGCTGGTGGTATCTATAATGTCTCGTTGGTTGTAACTGATAGTGAAAACCAATCTGACACTGTATCTATGGATGTAGAAGTATTTGATTATTCAATTGATGCAGCGGTGACTCGTACAATGAAGTCTCGTCGAGGTAGTGCTTTAGTTGATCTAACTTGGAGTGGTGCAGTTGGTGACAATGTGGCGATTTATCGTGATGATGTCATGGTAGCGACAACAGCGAATGATGGCCGTTATCGCGATCGCTTTACTAATGCTCCAGCTGAAGTGACATATAAAATCTGTGAAACAGAAACGAGCTTATGTTCTGATCCAATTGTTGCAGCATTTTAATCAACACTAAACAGTAAGATTACTGTAGAAAAAGGGATGGCTTGCCATCCCTTTTTGTTGTTAAAAACTTTATCTGTAAAAGCGTTGATATTAAAAAGCGAGCCAGTAGACTGAAGACAGTTTTTTGATATGGATGACAAGATGAGTATTTGGTTTAGAGAAGTTACCTTAGAGAATTGCGCCAAAATGGACAGTGGGCTCCATGGTAAAGGCACCTTAATGAAAACGTTAGGCATTAAAATTACCGAAATTGGTGATGATTATATGGTTGCAACGATGCCAGCAGACCCTGCAGTTCACAATCCCTTAGGTATTGTTCATGGCGGAGCTAATGTCGCATTGGCGGAAACAGTTGCAAGCTATGCTGCTAATTTTGTTGTCGATTTTGAGAACTTTTATTGTGTGGGCCAAGAGATAAATGCCAATCATTTAAAAGCATCGCGTAAAGGTGAGCTGATTGCTACAACCAAACCTGTTCATATTGGCAAGCGTAGCTCAGTCTGGGAGGTTCTTATAACCAATAGTGCAGGCGAGTTGTGCTGTATTTCTCGAATGACAGCTGCTGTTGTAGCAAGAAAGGCAGGCTAGCAGCATAACTTATGAAGATTAGCTACACTGAAGTAATAAAGACAATTAAGGATTAATGAATGGAATCTGCAACAATATGGGAGTGGGTGGGTTATTTAGCATCTGTAGTGGTGGCTATTTCACTCATGATGTCGAATATTAAAAAGCTTCGCTGGTGGAATTTAATTGGTGCAGCTTTGTTTGTCGCTTACGGACTCGCAATTAGCGCTATACCTGTGGCATTAGTGAACTTTTTTATTGTATTGATTGATATTTATTACTTAGTGAAACTGTATCGAGAGCCCGAACCTGCTTCAAATGATAAGGCCTGATAAGGCAGGATGAATCAACTAGCGTTCTTTTGGCATTGGTAGTGGTGTTACTTGCGCCTTTGATTTGAAACAAGCTTAAGCCTTTTCAGTACCTGGAAAGGCTTTCTTTATTGAGCCAGCGTCTTGGCTAGTTTAAACCATAGTTCCAACTACAGTTCAAACCACAAAAGATTACTCTACAGTCAAATTACACCAGAAAACTGCGTGGTATTTGAGTGGGATTATTAAGTTAAACTATCGCATTTTTTCTGAATCATTTTCGGCAATCTTCTTAGCACATTTTAAGTTTTTTCTTTGTCGGCTCAGAGGCGCCTATTGAAGGAAAAACGCAGCTATTTTTATCAAAACTTTCCTTTTTAATGTGAATGAATCTCAATTACAAACTAATTTACACACTTTTACTATATAAATCAGATATTAATCTTGAATCGTTAATTTCTATTGTTATTATCGCATTTAATCGCTTTAGTTAATTAATTTTCGTCACTATTATTGATTTATCGCAATAAATACTGAGCCAGGAGAGAGCATCATGGCAACCGTCCACGATTTAATTGAAATGTGGCTACAGATAACTAAAAGGAATAAATAGAGAATGACTACTTCACATTATTTAACTAGCCAAAGTGGCGCACCAATAGCTGACGATCAAAATGCATTAACAGCAGGAGAACGAGGCCCCGTTTTACTCCAAGACTGGCATTTAATTGAGAAACTAGCTCATTTCAATCGTGAAAGAATTCCAGAGCGTATTGTTCATGCTAAGGGAACGGGTGTTTACGGTAAATTTACCTTAACCAAAGATTTAAGTGACTACACCATTGCTGAGCACTTCAATGGCGTTGGAAAAGAAACTGAAACATTTGTTCGATTTTCAACAGTAGGCGGTGAGATGGGATCTGCTGATGCAGAGCGCGATCCTCGTGGCTTTGGTTTACGTTTTTATACCAAGCAAGGTAATCACGATATTGTGGGTAACAATACGCCAACTTTCTTTTTAAGAGATGGTATTAAATTCCCTGATTTTATTCATACACAAAAGCGTAATCCACATACAAACCTAAAAAATCCACAAGCCATGTGGGATTTCTGGTCATTAAACCCAGAAGCAATGCATCAAGTGACAATTTTAATGTCAGACCGTGGGATCCCGGCTAATTATCGCCAAATGCACGGCTATGGTTCGCATACGTTTTCTTTCTGGAATGCCAAAGGTGAGCGTTTCTGGGTGAAGTTCCACTTTAAATCGCAACAAGGTGTAGTTAATTTAACTGGCGAGCAAGCGGATAAATTAAAAGGGATTGACCCTGATTCGTCGCAGCGTGATATGGTTGCCGCAATTAACGATAAAAACTTCCCTAAATGGACTGTAAATGTCCAGATTATGCCGGAAGCTGAAGCGAATACTTATGCGATCAATCCATTTGATCTAACAAAAGTATGGCCACATGCTGATTATCCTTTGATTGAAATTGGTGAACTTGAGCTCAATCGCTTACCTGAAAACTACTTTGCAGAAGTTGAGCAAGTGGCTTTAGCACCAAGTAACCTTGTACCAGGTGTGGGCGCGTCTCCAGATAAGATGCTGCAAGCCCGTTTATTTGCTTATGCAGATGCACAGCGTTATCGAATTGGTGCCAACTATAATCAACTTCCAGTTAACTGTCCGCATGCAGCGAAGGCTAACCACCATCAACGTGGCGGCGCGATGGCAGGAACGCAATGCCCTTATAACGGTAACCAAACAGGCGGCGATGCAACACCTAACTATGGTCCAAATTCAGTTGACACGGGCCTACAAGATGCGAGCCAATTTGCTGAGCCACCGCTAAGACTTGACGGGGAAGCTGATAGATATAGCCGTTATGACCAAGATGATTATACTCAAGCAGGTAATCTATATCGCATCTTCAGTGAGGAAGAAAAACAACGCCTTGCGGAAACGATTGCAGGTACACTCGGTCAAGTGACTCAAGATGTTCAGCAAAAAATGCTGGCACATTTCACTAAAGCTGATGCTGACTACGGACAACGCATTAAAGCATTGTTAGAAGCGTAATCATGCCCTTTAATCTTGTTAATGCTTAAATAGTATTAAACAGAGTGTTATGTTCAACATATAAGGGAAGGCAGATGCCTTCCCTTTTTTGCGTTTATTTTTCATTTCTAAGCTGTTAGCCTAATTGTTCTATTCCTTAACGTCATTCCTCTTAGTTGCTTCACTTGTCTTTTTATGCCGATTTAGTGTAAATATTGATTGTAGCGGCGTAATGCTACGCCATTGCAATATTATTGCATTTAAGTTTTTAAATTAATGTTGCGTAATTGTTTATTAACAGGCTTGTAAGCCTTTATATAACTAAGTGTCTTGCTTGTTACAAGAAGCATCTGATACTGTCAAAACAGCTCGATGAAATGTTATACACACTTTCAATCTAGCCAAATAACGACCAATAAATAAAAATTAAACGGGACTCATGTTTTGAACTTAAAAATGCTTGGCTCAATAGCCATTGTTGCAGGTACTGCAATTGGGGGAGGAATGCTAGCGTTGCCGCTAGCGACTGCAGCATTAGGGATTATGCCTGCGATTATGTTACTGGTTGTCATTTGGGGATTATCGGCTTATACCTCTTTACTCATGCTTGAGATTAATTTACGCGCTGGTGTGGGTGATAATGTTCACGGCATAACGGGTAAAACCTTAGGCAAAGTGGGTCAGTTAATTCAAGGTGCTTCATTTTTAAGCCTGCTATTTGCGTTGACAATGGTGTATCTAATGGGCGGTTCTTCATTACTTGAAACCCGTTTAGAGCCGTTATTAGGTGTGGATTTAAATAACCAAGTCTCAGTATTGCTATTTACTTTAATCTTCGGTGGTTTTATTGCTATCGGCGTGACTTGGATTGATAAGGTTTCAAGAGTCTTATTCACCGCTATGGTGGTGTTGCTTGTACTTGTGGTTGCCTTTTTATTGCCAGAAGTGAATATTGTTGCTTCATTGACTAACTTCTCTGCCAATGTCGCTGAAGGCGATAAATTGGATCAACTTTGGTTAGCTGCGATACCTGTGGTATTTACCTCATTTGGTTTCCATGTATGTATTGCAACGATCGTCAGATACCTAGATGGCGATGCGGTATCGTTACGTAAAATATTGCTGATTGGTTCTACAATACCGCTGTTTTGCTACATATTGTGGCTACTTGTGACGCTGGGTACTTTAGGTGGGGAAACCGTTCATGGTTTTGCTGGTTCTTTACCTGATCTCGTTAATGCTCTTCAAGGTGTTGCTCAGTCAGCTATCGTAAGTCAGTTTATCGACTTATTTGCTAACCTTGCGTTGATTACATCATTTTTGGGTGTGACCATGAGTTTGTTTGATTATGTGGCTGAATTAACTCGTGCAAGAGATGATAAAGCGGGCCGAGCTAAAACATGGTTAATCACGTTTGTTCCACCATTGTTATGTGCGCTTTACTATCCTGATGGGTTCTTCCAAGTGTTGGGTTTTGCGGCTATACCGCTAGTTGTCATGATCATATTCTTGCCGATTGCAATGGCATTGAAGCAACGTAAAGCGCAAATGGGTGGCTATGAAGTCGCTGGTGGAAATCTTGCGCTGGGCGTAACAGGGCTCTTAGGTGTGATGATTGTGCTAGCGCAATTAATGGTCGCACTGGGCTAAAATGTAAACGTCAGTTAACGTTTTTTAGAAAGGAATGTAACTGAGTTTGTCTAAGGCTATTATTCCTTTGTTTCAATATGATAAAGTCAGGCTATATGCCTGACTTTTTTATTGGCCTAAAAGTAAGTTTAGTGGTCTGCTTTTGTTCATCTTTTTGCTATTAAATAGGTATAACAAACAACACACTCACTATTGTGAATCAAATGGAATTAACAACATGAAAAAATGGTTATTAAGTGCCGCAATCTTGGCATCTTTTTCTGCACAAGCTGATGAGGGGATGTGGCAACCTTATCAATTACCAGCAATGGCTGATGAACTTAAAGCAAAAGGGTTAGAAATTGATGCAAAATCAATCTCTAAGTTAACGGAATTTCCAATGAATGCTGTGATAAGCCTTGGTGGTTGTACAGCATCATTTGTGTCTCCTAAAGGCTTGGTTGTAACCAATCACCATTGTGCGTATGGCTCAATTCAATACAACTCTACCCCTGAAAAAACCTGCTAAAAGAAGGCTTCTTAGCGAAAACTTACGCAGAGGAATTGCCAGCAACCCCTGGTTCACGAATTTATGTTACCGAGGCGGTAACTGATGTGACTGATAGAGTGAAGTCAGGTCAAATGAATAAAGTCGGTAATGAGTTCTATAAAGGTATCGAGCAACAAGAAAAAGCATTAGTTGCTGAATGTGAAGCTGAAGATGGATATCGTTGTAAAGTTTATAGTTTTCATGGTGGTCTAGAGTATTACCTTGTGAAACAAATGGAAATTCGTGACGTTCGCTTAACCTATAATCCAGCGGGTAGTGTTGGTAAATATGGTGGTGATATCGATAATTGGATGTGGCCTCGCCACACGGGAGATTACTCTTTTTATCGCGCATACGTAGGTAAAGACGGTAAGCCTGCTGACTTTAGTAAGGATAACGTTCCATATGAGCCTAAAAGCTTTTTAAAAGTCTCTGCTAAAGGGGTTAGTGACGGTGATTTTGTAATGGTTGCTGGTTATCCAGGTCGCACTAATCGTTACCGCACTGCTAATGAAGTTGAAAACCAATTTGAATGGGCTTACCCAGAAGGGAAAGTACTTCGTGAGCGCCTAATTGAAATCATCAAAGAGACTGCGCCAGAAGGCAGTGATGAACGAATTAAGTATGAGAGTGCTATCGCTGGGTTAGCTAACTATGCGAAAAACTTTACCTCAATGATTGAGTTTTATGGCAAGTCGACCATGCTTGATGATCGTAAAGCGCTAGAGTTAAAACTGTCGCAGTGGATAAAGGCTGACAGTAAGCGTAAATCACAATATGGCGAAGTCTTAGCACAACTGGATAAGCTAATTAAGCAAAGCCAGCAACAGCAAGAGCGCGATTTAATCATGAGCTATATGGGTTACAGTTCAATGATGTCGACAGCTGAACGTTTATATCGCTTAGCGAACGAGAAAACGCTGGCTGATATGGATCGTGAACCTGGGTATCAAGAGCGAGATATGACTCGCTTTACTTCTGGTATGGAGCGTATTGAGCGTCGATATGCTGCCAGTGTTGATAAAGCAATGTTATTAGACTTAATGAGCCGTTACGCAGCATTACCTCAAGCTGATCGCTTACCAGCATTTGATAAAGCATTCGCTATTGGTAAAAGTGCCGATAACGCTAAATTGAGCAAGACCCTTGATAAGATGTATGCCAAAACTGAACTTTCAGATAAAGCGGTTCGATTGGCGTGGATGGATAAGTCTGTTGCTGAGTTTAAAAAGTCAAAAGATCCGTTTATTCAATATGCTGTTAGCACTTATGATGAAAGAATGAAGCAAGAAAAGGCACGTAAACAACTTGCTGGTGATTTAATGAAGGTGCGCCCTCAATATATGGATGCAATCATCGCGTACAATAAAGAGTTAGGTAAGCCAGTATATGCTGATGCTAACTCAAGTTTACGTGTGACTGTAGGTAATGTGAAAGGTTACAGCCCACAAGATGGACTAGTTGCAGTGCCATTTACTCGCTTAGAAGGTATCCTTGCTAAAGACACTGGTGCAGATCCGTTTGATGCACCAGCTAAACAGCTTGAGCTAATCAAAAACAAACAATATGGCGATTACTACGTTAAATCGTTAGATTCTGTTCCGGTTAACTTCTTATCGACGCTTGACACCACAGGTGGTAACTCTGGCTCTCCAACACTAAATGGCCGTGCTGAATTAGTCGGTCTGTTATTTGATGGTGTGTATGAATCAATTATTGGCGACTGGGGTTACGACCCACAAACTAATCGCTCAATTCAAGTTGATAGCCGCTATATGCTATGGGTGATGAAGTACTTAGATAATGCTGAAAACTTATTGGAAGAGATGGAAATCGTCCATTAAGCAAGTCTTATTTAACAGGCATCTACAGCTTAAGTTGATGCCTTAATAAGCTAATTTCTGCGGCCTCTAATGGCCGCATTTGTTTTTCTGGCAAGTCTAATAATTCACAATTCATCATGCTTAATCTGACCAAATCAATGACAGTATAACCTAAGGCCTTAGCCATTCTTCGGATCTGACGATTCAGCCCTTGAGTCAGTGTGATTTTAAATTGGTTGATTGAAACTGCTTCTACATCGCATGGTTTAGTGGTGACGTCTTTGTAGCTCACCCCATTTGCCATTTTTTCAATAAACTCAGCTGAAAAGTCTCGATCTACAGTAACCAAATACACTTTTTGATGCTCGTAGTCTGGGTGCATTAATTTATGGGTAAGCTCACCATCATTAGTCAGCAATAACAAACCACGGGAATCCTTATCCAATCGTCCAGCAGGATACAGTCTAGGGGCTGCTGGTAGAATATGAATCAGGCTGGAAGGTAAATCGGGTAATAAACGACAATCAATACCAACCGGTTTATGGTACAACCAATATTGCTTGGTTTCGATGGGAGCGATAGGGGCGCCGTCTAATAAAATATTCGGATTGATAGCGTTGGCATTGACCCTATCAAGAGGGCTAGCTAATTGACCATTAAATGTCACTCTTCCTGCCGCAATGAGGCGCTGAGCCTGGCGACGTGAACTGACGCCGCAATGAGCTAGATATTGTTCTAAACGCATGTTTACTGGCAAGGCTAGTTACTCGCAAAGGTCAGTGTAGAGAGCTGGCGCTGCTGCGTTTTTATCATTTTTCGCATAGTTAATCCAAGCAGTACACACCATAAAATATTGGCTTGAGTGAGCACCCACATGACCAGTGAGACCCAACAAATTTCATGAGCCTTATGAGAGCATGGGTCAAAATCCAATGTAGACCAATTCAGTAAATACATCAGTGCGACTGAAAAAATCAGGCCGATGATATTGAAAGCAAATAAGGATGCGGAAAGAGAGCTACTCTTGCGGAAATAATCAATAAAACAAAAGCTGTGTAGCACAAAGGTGCAAATCAAATATCCGGTAGAAAAGAACCGATGTTGTTCTAAAAAGTTGATCGGAAAGATACCAATTAACACAATGAGCACGCCTAATGTCGCCCCGGTTACGGTGATTGTACGGCTATAAAAGTCCTCAAAAACATAATAGCGAGCTAACATAGATAGCATTAAGCAAGCGCCACCAATGACCAAGCCCATATTATAAACGATTGCTAAAGGGGAGGTCATATAATCGCCCAAGGTGTCTGCACGTATACTTAACGGACTGACGCCCAATCGTGCCACTTCAGCGATTAATGCGGTTCCAATTCCTAGTCCACTGATCACAGCCGTCGCTAACGACATGAAAATAATCATTAAATGAAGGTCGTAATGTTTATTTGATTCGATTGAACTTGACATGGGGCCATTGTTAACTAAATGTTTAACTCAGAATATCACTGTTTACGTATTTTAATCAGCAAAAATAACGAAAAAAACCTGATATTGCTCCAGCGTTGCGGCAGCGATATCAGGCTTTAAAGATGTATTGTTGACGTGTATTAGATAGTTTTGATTAAGCTCGCTTACGCAAAATTACAATAGCGATAGCAACAACGGCTAAGATCATGCAGTACCAAGCATTTGAAATTGCAGAAAGTGGACTAATGGCAAACGTCGATGCTATTAGTAGTGCTTGAGCGCCATGTGGAATTAAGCCTTGAATAATACAAGCAAAGATATCCAGTACACTTGCTGCACGTTTAGGCGCAACACCATGCTTTTGAGCAAGCTCTTTAGCAATATCACTGGCGACAACAATCGATACGGTATTGTTAGCAACACAAGTGTTGGTTGCTGCAACAATACTTGCCATCCCTAATTCTGCCGCGCGGGTTGAAGTGCCGCCTTTTGCCTTTGAGAAACGTTTAATCAGTGCTTCGATTTTCTCGCTAACAAACTTCAAGCCACCTTGTTGTTGCATTAACGCAGCTAAACCACCAACTAACATTGAAAGAATGAAGATTTCTTGCATGTTAGTAAAACCAGCATAGATATCTTGACCGAACTGGATAACGCTGTAATCGGCGATAAACAGTCCAGTTGCACCAGCAAGCAATATACCGACAGTTAGCACGACGAAGACGTTTACGCCTGCGACAGCTAAAAATAAGATAGTTAAGTAAGGAATGACATTGATTAAGTCGATTTCTTGTGGCGCAACTTCTGCTTGTCCTTGGCCTGCAAAAGCAAATAAAACCAATGTAATTATCGATGCAGGCAAGGCAAAGATTAAGTTTTCACGGAACTTATCTTTCATCTCACAACCCTGAGTGCGAGTTGAAGCAATTGTAGTGTCAGAAATAATCGATAAGTTATCACCAAATAATGCGCCAGACATAACAGCACCCGCCATTAAGGCATAATCAATTTGTGCTTGGTCGGCAACGCCTAAAGCAATAGGTGCAACGGCGGCAATGGTGCCCATTGATGTACCCATTGCGGTTGCAATAAAGGCGGCGATAACAAAAAAACCTGGAAGCAACATGCTAGATGGGATCATCGAAAGCCCCAAAGCAACAGTTGCATCAACGCCGCCCGTTGCTTTTGCAACAGAGGCGAATGCGCCAGCAAGCAAATAAATAAGACACATTGCAATGATATTGCTATGGCCGATACCCGCAATAAAGGTATCAATAGATTGGTTTAGTTTCTGCTTAGAAAGCAGAAGCGCCAGAATAATCGCTGGTAAAATGGCGATTACACTTGGTAGTTGATAAAACGCAAAGTCTACACCTTGGCTTTGAAAGTAAACGCCCGCGCCAATAAATAATGCAAGAAAAGCAAATAGAGGCAATAAAGCAATAAAGGAGGCTGGGCTCGTTGTTGTTTGTTGTGTCGTCAAGGTTGTCTCTCTTATTGTTTATTTAGTGTCAAAACTGCAGTGTTCTAGTCTTTCGAAGTTCAAAGCTACTTTAGCAAGCTCTGTATTAATAATCAGTATTATGATGACTTCTTAAGTTCTGGCAAGCATAGGAGATCTATAAATCAGTGTCAATCTAGACGTCTAGACTTCTTTGCTTCTCTGGCGACTTTTACATTGTTCGTTATGTTTTGTTTAATTGGGTTAACAATTGAGTGCAAAAACTCAGCGTGGCGATGCTAATTTGAACATAAATTCGTAGGAAAAAAAGCTCGCACTGTGGCGAGCTTTTAAATGAAGACTTAGACAGTCAACCTTATCTTTGAATAAGATTAATCCGCATCGCCTAAAGACAATAATGTCGCATTGCCGCCAATGGCAGTAATGTTATTAGTACGTGTTTTCTCAGTGATAAAGCGAGTAAGGTAATGCGGTCCGCCTGCTTTAGGGCCAGTACCAGATAAACCTTGGCCACCAAAAGGTTGTACACCGACGACAGCGCCAATCTGATTACGGTTGATATACACATTACCCACATCAACTTTATCCGCTAGATTCAGTGCATGGCTTTCGTTACGGCTGTGGATCCCTAAGGTTAACCCAAACCCTGTGCTATTAATTTCATTAATTACCTCTGCAAGGTTGGCAGCCTTGTAACGTATAACGTGCAGTATTGGTCCAAAATGCTCTTTATCAAGTACTTTAATTGAATCAATTTCAACCGCTGTTGGTGCAACAAAGTAACCATTTTCTGTGCCTTCAGGAAGTTGATTTTTCTTAATCAATTTGCCCACTTGGCTGATATGATCAATATGCGCATTGAGGTTAGCTTGAGCTGTTGCATCAATCACAGGCCCTACATCGGTTTTAACTGAACTAGGGTTACCAATACTGAGCTCTTCCATTGCCCCTTGCATGACATCAAGCACACGGTCGGCAATATCTTCTTGTAAGAACAGCACTCGTAACGCTGAGCATCGTTGTCCGGCACTGGTAAATGATGAAGCAACAACATCAGCAACCACTTGCTCAGCCTGTGAAGTAGAATCGACAATCATGGCATTTTGGCCACCAGTTTCAGCAATTAATGGAATAATTGCGCCTTCACGATTTGCTAAAGTACGATTAATTAATTTTGCAGTGCCTGTTGACCCTGTAAAACACACACCACCAATACGTTCATCAGAGGTAATTGCTGCGCCTACCGTGGCGCCTGTACCCGGTAAGAATTGTAAAACATCAGTCGGAATACCCGCTTCGTGAGCTAGTTGTACTGCGCGATAGCCGACAATTGATGTTTGTTCAGCTGGCTTTGCAACTACAGTGTTACCTGCAGCAAGTGCTGCTGTTACTTGGCCTAAGAAAATCGCTAAAGGGAAGTTCCATGGGCTAATACAAACAAAAATTCCACGTCCTTGAATGAATAATTCATTTAGCTCACCCGTTGGGCCAGGGAGTAGTTCTGGTTTAGCCATCATTTTTTTAGCTTGAATGGCGTAGTAGCGACAAAAATCGACGGCTTCACGGACTTCATCAATCCCGTCTTGAATACTTTTTCCCGCTTCGCGGGTACAAAGTGCGATTAACTCTTCACGATTTTCTTCGAGCAAATCCGCCAGTTTTTGAAGAGCGTTGGCACGTTCTTCAACTGGAGTGTGGCTCCAGCTGTGGAACGATGCTTGAGCGGAGCTTAGTGCTAATTCAACGGCTTGGTTATTTGCAAAGGCCACTTTACCAACAGCTTGGTTAGTATCAAAAGGACTGACAACATTAATCGTTTCACCCGTTAGCGTCTCGCCATTAACTAATGGGCCAGCTTGCCATTGAGTTTGACTAAATTTTTCAATTCCTGTGAAAAATGGCTCGGATTCGGAGATGATATTCATGTTGAGTCCTTTAGAGTTTTTACGTTCTTCGCCGAAGATATCTTCCGGCAAGACGATTTTATTATTGGCTAAAGTTTTATAGGATTTGAGTGTGATAACAGGGTGAACCACTAAGCTGTCAATAGGGGTTTTAGGGTCAACTAATTTATGCACAAAAGAAGTGTTGGCACCATTTTCAAGTAGTCTTCTGACTAAGTATGGTAAGAGATCTTTATGCGCACCGATCGGTGCATAAATTCTGACAGCTTTAGCGCCAGCTTCAGCAAGCATGGTGTCATAAAGCTCTTCGCCCATGCCATGTAAACGCTGATATTCATAGTTTCTATCACCGGCCATCGCACTGATACTGGCTACAGTTTGTGCATTATGAGTGGCAAACTGTGGGTAAATAGCTCCACGAGTGGCTTCTGACAATAAGTATCTTGCACAGGCAAGGTATGACACATCAGTACCTGCTTTACGGGTAAATAGTGGGTAACCGCCATCGCCTGCTTGTTGAGCCCATTTTAATTCACTATCCCAGTAAGCGCCTTTTACTAGACGTAATGGGATTTCATCTCCTTGTTCACGAGAAAGCTTCGTCAACCAACATAGAACGGGCAGAGCACGCTTAGAGTAAGCTTGGACGACAATACCTAATAATCCCCATCCTTTAATTTCTTCAGCGTTATACAACTTTTTAAATAGCTTTAACGATAACTCTAAGCGATCCATTTCTTCTGCATCGATAGAAATACCAATATTTAGCTCACGCGCTTGAACACAAAGTTTAATCACAGTGTCATAAAGCTCGCTTAATACTCTATCCTCGTTGGCGACTTCATATCGCGGATGAAGAGCTGAAAGCTTGATCGAAATAGTCGGTAAAGGTGTATTTGATTCTTCATACGACTGAGCGCCTAATTGACGAATGGCATTGCTGTAGTCGAGATAATATTTTTGTGCATCTTTAGCTGTGAATGCGGCTTCACCTAACATGTCGTAGCTGTGGGTATAGCCTTGTTGACGTTTAGCTGTGCTGTTTTTAAGGCCCTCTTGAACGGTTTGCCCTAAAACAAATTGCTTACCCATGATTTTCATTGCGGCATTCATGGCTTGACGAATAACAGGTTCACCTGCGCGATTGATGAGTCGATTTAATAAACTGCTTGGCTTACCATCAATATTCTTATCGAGCTTAACGATTTTACCTGTAAGCATTAATCCCCAGGTGGATGCATTGACTAACAATGAATCGCTTTTCTTAAGGTGTAAATCCCACTTAGCACCAGAAAGCTTATCTTCAATTAACGCATCGGCAGTCGCTGCATCAGGAATACGCAACAGTGCTTCAGCAAGACACATTAAAATAATGCCTTCTTGTGTTTCTAAACTGTATTGCTGCAAAAAGGCATCAATGCCTACCATTAAGCCTTTCTTTTCGTACTGACGAACTTTAGTGACTAATTCATGGGCTCGATTCGTTACTTGTTTAATATCGGTGTCAGATGACGGTACTATCTTCAAGAGTTCAGTAAGATATTGCTCTTCATCAACGATGTAATTATTTGTTATGGCTGAGAATAGCTCATCTAGGCTGGCATTGTCGTAATGGCCGTTTAGTACTTCACTAGCTTTAAACATAATTTTCATTCCGTCTTTAGCTGTTTACTACCTGATGTAAACAAGTTGTTTTATTATGATATTTTTTATTTTGTATACAATGTACGAAAATCGAGGCGATTATAATATTAAAATGTGACATTGAGCAATGTTTGCAAAGAAATGTGATTGTAAATAAAAGTGTCGACTGTTTTATGCTCAATAATTCGGATGATAATGGCTAAGATCCCATCAACATTTTTAGGTAAATGCATCAGAGTTGAGTTCATTGAGGCCTGCTAAAACACGTTAAAAGACAATCAATTACTTTGCGCTGCAAGATATCAAAGCTCGCTTCTTTACGGCTTTTTAGCGTGTTAGTTACTATCACCCGATAGCATGTTTTGGTACAGAGGACTTTGGTCGTACAACCCGTTGAACAGGAATAATGGTAGTGAAATGTAAGGTGGAAAGTTTCAAGATAACTATTTTTAATAGAAATTTACCAGAGGCAAGCAGGAGACAATAAGCAATGCAAAAGTCTCATGCTGTCTACAAATAAAAAAACCAGTGCAAGCACTGGTTTAATCGTTGATTGAATCTAGTCGAGCCGCTTGTCGTAATATAAGCCTGGAGCAATAGATTTCATTTAGCCGTTAAAACTTACATCCAGCGGCTTTTTTGTTTGCGTTGTGGTCTTGGCAAGTAAACCAAGATAATACCAATCAAGGCGCCTAAACCGGCAATCATTGCACCTTGCTGCCACATCTTTGACTGGGCGTTATCTTTCATTGATTGCAGTTGTTGATTACTGCTATCACGCTCATTTATCACTCTTGATAATTCAGACTGTAAAGAAGCAATCTGATTGTTAGCTGATGTCAGTTCCTGAGCAACAGACTCTGAACTTTGATCAAGTTGAGATAAGGTGGTTTTAGTTTTTGCTAACTCAGCTTCTAGTAGCGGTAAGCGATTTCGTAAACTCGTTCCTGTTTCAATTAATTCAGACTTTACCCAGCCTTCACGATTTTTATGATCACGAATTTTACTGTATTCATTTTGAGTTTCATTTAATAAGGTAATCGTTTGACCAGCCTCAATGCTGCCTAAAATACGATATTGGGTACCTGGACCACCGTGGATGTAAATAAACACATCGTCAGTAATGTAATGCGTCTGAGCCATTAAACCTTTTGAGAGCAGTAGCAAAGCTACTATTGTAAGCATTCTGAACACGTTATTTTTCCATACCATTAGAACTATCCGTCATGCTATTTATTTACTGTCTTGATTGCAAGGAAGAACCGCAAAGTCTTATTTAAATAAGCGGGATTACTGATTTTTTGACGACTTTTACGTGTAAATTGCTGCAAAAGTGTCATCAATTAATAACTGGGTGGATTTTTTTATGCTCCATCATCTGTTCGGTTTGTTTTAGGCAATAAAAAGCCAGTCACAAGGACTGGCTTTATTTTGGCTATCTATCTCAGCAATCTTAGCTGAATACACCTTTGATGGTGAAGAAGAACAAGATAGATAATGCAGCGCCGGCTGGTAACGTTACTACCCAAGAAATAACGATGTTACGAACTACACCGATATTAATTGCAGCAATACCACGTGCCATACCCACACCTAATACCGCACCAACTAATGTTTGAGTTGTTGAAATGGGTAAACCAGTACCAGAAGCAATTACCACGGTTGATGCAGCAGCTAATTCAGCGGCAAAACCACGGCTTGGAGTCAAATGAGTAATGTTTTTCCCAATGGTTTGCATGACACGCTTACCAAAGATAGCTAGACCCATTACGATACCGATAGCACCTAGAGGAAGAATCCACCATGCAAGTGCTGCTTTCGATTCAATTGCACCGCCACTATTAACAACAGATACAACTGCAGCTAATGGGCCAATTGCGTTAGCAACGTCATTTGAACCATGAGCAAACGCCATACAACATGCTGTAACAACCATTAAGATTGCGAAGACTTTTTCAACGTTTGCATATTCAGTTTGGCGATTAATATCAGTGCTCATGTTTAAGCGACCAATAGCGACTTTACCGAAAATACCAACACCAATAGCAACAGCAATTGCTAAGCCGTACGCTTCAACGGTTGAGAAGTGTAGACCAACATGTTTTAGACCTTTAGTAATGGTAACAAGTGACATAACGAAGCCAGCAAGTGCCATATAGAAAGGAACGTAACGTCTTGCATTAGCTAAAGGGTCGTCAGTATTAAAAATTAACTTTTGAACACTTTGAAAAATCATGAAAGCAATAAAGCCGGAAATCGCAGGTGTGACCACCCATGAACCGATAATGCCAACAACTTTACCCCATTCAACCGCTTCAGTACCTACACCTACTGCAGCGAAACCAACAATCGCACCAACAATTGAGTGAGTTGTTGATACTGGCCAGCCTAATGCTGATGCCGCAACTAACCATAGACCCGCAGCGAGTAGTGCGCCGATCATGCCGTAAACCAGAAGTTCTGGTGAATCGACGAAGAAGCTAGCGTCAATAATCCCTTTACGAATAGTACTGGTAACTTCGCCACCGGCTAAATAAGCCCCAGCGAACTCGAAGATCATTGCAATAATAATTGCTTGTTTGATTGTGATGGCGTTGGAACCTACTGAGGTACCCATAGCATTAGCAACGTCATTCGCGCCAATACCCCATGCCATCAAAAATCCAAATACAGCCGCAATACCAATTAGCATTGGGCCATTGGTGACTAATACATCAACCATGTTGTTTCCTTGATAACTTTTTTAGTTATGAACTGCGAGCTAACATTAGCTCTAGGCGAGAGCCTACACGCTCAGCTAGATCAGCCAAGCCTCCAACCCATTCGATGATCTTGTACATAAACATGACATCGACAGGATTCAAATCTGCTTCCAAGCTTAGTAGTAAACGACGTACTTGGATCTGCAAATCATCAGAATCAGCTTCAATTAGATCTAATTCATTGATCATCTTGGCTACTAATTCGACTTCACGACCACGGAAACCTGTTTCAAGAAGGTCATCGAGTTCGTTAATTGCTTGCTTAGCAAGAGAGACAGCATCTAAACAACGTTTGAGGTAAGCATTAAACGGTGCTTGAACTGGTTGAGGGAACACTAATTGGCGACCGATAATACGGCCTGAGATGTCTTTAGCTTTGTTGGCAATTTTGTCTTGCTGAGTTAACAACTCAAGCAAGTCAGTACGCTCAACTGGCATAAACAACCCACTAGGAAGGGTGAGACGGATTTCACGCTTTAGCGCGTCAGCGTCATTTTCTAATAAGCTAATTTGCTTACGAACACTTACAGCTTTATCCCAATCTCCAGCAGTGGTTGCTTCAAAGAATGGTACGAGTAAAGATGCACATTCGTGCACTTTATCTATATGCTGTTCTAATGGTTTAAGGGGTGATTTTGCAAACACACCTAAAATAGAGTTTACTGGCATTGCGGTTAACCTATTTAATGATTCCAATGTTGGAAAAACGGGCGCATGTTACCTCAAGCGTCCGCATAATGAAACTGTGTTTTTAATTTAATCTACAGTTAATACGGCTCAGTATATAGAACTGAGTTGCGCAATCCTAAGGGATTTTTATGACAGAAATGTGACATTGTGAATTTATTATGACGCATTGATGAAGATTTAATGACAAGATGAGTAGAAAGTCAATGGACGCAGAGATTGAACTTAAGCTGTTTATGCAGTCGCAACACAATGATTTGCTTGTTAAATTACTTAACGGAATGAGTGATTCAACACCACAAAATATCACAAGTTTAACAAATAAATATTTTGATACAGCCAAGTTACAACTTCGCAGCTGGAAAATGGGCTTGCGTATCAGAAAGGGT
Source organism: Shewanella sp. ENK2 (assembly GCF_043568515.1). Lineage (NCBI taxonomy): Bacteria > Pseudomonadati > Pseudomonadota > Gammaproteobacteria > Alteromonadales > Shewanellaceae > Shewanella > Shewanella sp. ENK2. The sequence goes on from NZ_CP171406.1 coordinate 2,810,891, forward strand.
GAAAATTTCACCGAGCAAACCATTAAAACAGCTGGAACAGTTTCGGGGGGATTCACTCTCGACCTGAATATAATGTGCCGATTTCCCAAGATACACCCGAGTTGGCGCTTTTTCCGAAAGAAGTATGGCCTGAAGAAGCGGATATTGATGCGCTACAAGCTGAGTTAACCTGCGTATTTGAAACGAACTTTACCCGTCAGGCATGGCACATATACATTGAAGGCAGTTTAGTTGAAGTGGCGTTTGATGTTGGAAAAGTGATCGCAAATGGAGAGGTTGATCCGATTTGCGAGATTGAGTTTGAATTACTGGCTGGAGAGACATCGGCGTTACTGCACCTTGCAATTGAAGTTGCTAAGCATATACCTGTCCGTTTAGGTAAGGCGAGTAAAGCGCAACGCGGCTATCATTTAGCAGGACACCTGCCAGCCATAGCACTAGAACAGATTGATTATATTTGTTTGCCTACTGATAAAAGCTTATCTAAAACATTAGAGGTGTTACTTGAAACTGGTATTGAGCGCTGGCAGGTTATAGAAGCCTTACTTATTGATACCAATGATATTGTTCAACAAGCAAAATTATGGAGCCAGCTCAGAGCATGTGTCAGGTTATTAAGATTAACCTTGATGCAATTTGGCTTACTTAATAGCGATGTATTAACCCAGTTTGATGTGATTGAACAAAAATTACAATTTATCGAGCCACTGCAAAGTTTGAGCTTATTACTCGATGAGCCACAAAAGTTGCTGGGCAAACGCATCGATAAAACTCAAATCATTCCACTCGTGCAGCAAAGCGTCAATGAGTTGGTTTTAAACCAACGATTAAGCTGTTTATGGCAACTGCCTGAATACGGCCAATTACAATTGGCACTGGTTGAGTTGTTACTAAAAACCGCGAATGGGAGCCACCAATTAGTTGATTATCCCGAATTAGGTTTATTTGCTAATCATCTTCAGCAGGACTCTTGGCAAAAAATTGTTGATTTAATGCCAATATCTGCGGCAATGGACAGTTTAGATTATCAACAAGTCGCACAAGGGTTAGATGAAAGTATTTTGGTCGGTTTTGCTTATGGCGAGCTGTACCAATCTGATGATCGAGAAGCATTTAGAGCGCCATGGCAAGATCTGGCATTAGGTATTCAAACGTTAGGTTGCTATCAGCTTTTAGCTAAATTAACTGAGCAAAGTGAAGTGGATATCAGCGATTGGCTTCAAGACAAAGAAGCCAGTTTACTCTTTGCAATGGAGCACTCACGTAAAAGCGCGCTTAATAATCAGCCTTATTGGTAAGCATTGGATTAGCGCCCAAAAAAACCTATCATTACGATAGGTTTTTTTATGTCACTTGCGCTATTCACGAGTCTTGTTTTGTTGATTAAGTTCTTCCCGTAATCGACTGATTTCAGCTAACATGACTTGCTGGTTTTGCTCCATTTGCTGCTGATTTTCTTCCATTCTCAATAAGGCTTTTTCAAGTTCAAATTTAATTTCTTTCTTATTATTCTCGCTTCGTTCATGGTCATCTGGTGCGACAAAGACTGAGGCCATGTAGCCCGATATCACACCAAAAAAGCTTACGCCACTCATAATAACAAGGGCGCCAACGACATGCCCCACAGTGCTTACAGGGTAGTAATCTCCATATCCCACGGTTGAAATGGTAACCAAGGTCCACCAAATGGCTTGTTCAGCGGTCTCTATATTAGCGCCTTCAGTACCTGCTTCAACCAATAAGATGACAATAGAGGCAGTGGTTAAAATGAAGACCATTGCTAACAACAAGCTCGCTAAAGTGGTTTGTTTGCGTTGTCTAATCAGTGGAATAATTAAGGTGCGACTAACACGTATTAAGCGTATAACCCGAAGAATTTGGAATACACGCGCAATACGCAGTGCTTCAATGGCGGGAATACTGGCAACGAAGTCAATCCAATGATGTTGAAGATAGAATTTTTTGTTGTTGGCTTTTATGAGACCGTAAAAAAAACGCGACATAAAAATCATACAAATACTGAGATCGATAAACAGTAATAGCCTGCGTGTTTCTGCGTCAACGTTTCCAAATGTCAGGATTAGCACCACGATGACAGAGAACAGCGACAGGATCATCATAGCTAAGTCAAAAGGGCTCGGGCCATTTAATGCTTTTAGTGACCAACGTTTTTTTCGATCATAGTAAAATCCGTTTCGAGAATATTGCGTTGTGGTGATGCTAACAATGTAACCTTTTAGAGACAATCTAAAGGTATAAAAAAACACGCCAAAGGGCGTGTTTTGCGTTTAGCTTGGTTGTAGTGCTTATTCATCAACAAATTGAACTAAATCATCTAGCACACGTTTTTTGATTTCTAGCTGAGCATCAGCTTCTAAACCATATCTGTGTGCCAATATTGCATAGTCATCTTGGCTTAATGACACTGTTAACCTTGGGCGCTTAGGGCGTTTAGTCACTTCTAAGCCTAAGATTGAGCGAATTTGATCTGAAGGGCTAACACCTGCATCTAGCGCTGCTTTACGAATTAAGTATTGAAACTTTTCATCGAGGTCAAAAGCCACTTGTGTCGCTTTTGCTGCTTGCTGATTTTTAATCCATGTATCTGGTAATGATTTACCTTTACTCATGTCAGGTGTTACTCCTTTATACTGCCAGTGTTAACTCGCTGGCCAAAACTCACGAATGTCAGTTACTGGGCGGTACAGTGTTAACATGACATCGGTATCGCCACCTTCGTAGACCTCAATATCGACAGCCTGAGAATCTTCATTATTGACTAAAGAATAGCTTTCAAAGGCATTTCCGCGATGTTGGCTGCTATCATCTTGAGGTGGTTTTTGGCCACGATAATCTTCACGGTGGAAGTATCCAAAACAACCAAACTCTACTTGATGGTATGCGCTAGCAAGCCAACGTCCGTATTCGCTATCTAACTCATTCGACAATGAAAGTGTCGTGAGCTCTGCATTGCCAGGTTCTTCAAATATTTGGCTAAACTGCTCCAAGTCAAACAGCTGCTCTACCACCGCTCGGTTTACTTTGATTGAAAAACTCAAGTAAGCCTCATCTTCTTGATGATACGAGAGATAAATTGCAGTACCGCTGTGGCCTCTAAGTAACCACTCACATTGCTGAGAGCGTTCATACTCATAAGTATGGACTTCTTCAACTTTAAGCTGCTGCCCACGTAGTTGCTCAGGTAAAGCAAAGCTATCATCAAGGGAGATCATGTCTCCCTTGAGTAGCTTGTTCACATGGTCAAGCTGACGTTTTGGGGCTTCTTTTTTGCCGAAAAGGCCACTTAGAAATCCCATAGCTTAATTAACCTTTTTTCGCTTTAAGGCGATCAAGAACAGCATTAGCACTAGACTTTTGCTCACCAATGCCTGCTTCAGCTAGCTTGGCATGTAATGACTTATCGCTGTTTTCTTCAGCTAATGCTTCAGAGGCTTGTAAGCGATCATCGAATGATTGCTGACGTGCTTTGATGCGCTCTAAAGAATCTTTTGCATTCATTAGCTTCGAGTTACTTGACGCAAATGAGTCAGTAATCGTGGCAGTGGCTTTTTGAACACTTTCAGTGGTTTTCACCATGCTTAGCTGACGCTGGTAATCCGTTAACTGACGTTCAGTTTTTTAACTAAATCTTTAAGGCGAACGGCATGAGCAGAAAAGCTTGCGTTAGCGGCTTCTTGGTCAGCGAGTTCTTGGTCCAGTTGAGCAATCTTTTCAGCAACTTCGATAGCCAAAGCTTCGTTGTCTTTTTCAAGCGCTTGTGTAGCGTAACCTTCGTGCTCAGTGATGCTGCGCTTTAAGCGGTCAACTTCACGGCTAGCTTGCATCTCTTTCGCCATTACGTCAGTTAATTCACGCTTAGCTTTGGTTAAATGCTTTTCTGCATCACGGATTTCTTGTTCAAAAATACGGGTAGAATTTGCATCGACAATGTTTTGGCCGACTTCATTAGCACCGCCGCGAAACGCCGTTAAAATTTTATTTAAAATGCCCATGTGTGGCTCCTTACTTCAAAAATTCGACGAGTTCGTCGATGACTTCTAAACAGTTATCAGACAATACTGATAATTCTTGTTCAATCTCTTCCATGCTTGAGGTGACTGAAAGTGCACCGTAAACCACATATTTATCGTCAATTTTTGCAAACGATGATAGTGGCATTGGAATGTTTAACTCCAACATGGTTTCAAACATTTGAGTGCGAGTTTCTTCTTTCACTTCGCTCTCATCCCATAAGTAACTGATACACAAAACTTGGTTGTCAGTTACTGATACAAATACTGGTAACTCTTCGCGACCAGCAACGTTGACTTGTAACACCTCAACATCACCATCAATTGGGAAACAATCAAACTTCAACCCTGTGTGGCTCTCATCGCCTAGTTCAGTTAAGTGGTTAGCAATCTTATGGATATTCATATTTGTCCTTATTGACATATTATGTCTTAGGTTTCAAAGATAGCACTTAGACATATTATGTCAAGACTATTCTTTATTAGATTAAAAAAGATTCATCCCTTGGTTATCAGACCAAGACGCTAAGTGATAATGGTAAAGCTGTAATGAGCCAATTTTATTGGTCTTAATCTTATCTTTATCGTCATAAAAGTTGCCAGGAAACTCAAAAGCACCATGAATTAAGCCCGGTGTTAACCAGTCTTCTTCTATTGGCAGTGGCTGATTATGGGCTAAACGAGACTTGGCATCTTTTCCTGCGCGCGTTGCGATACTCCAGCCCCATTCACCAAAACTTGGCACATTATGATGATATTGCTGTACGGTAAAACCAGCCGATTCTATGGTTTTTCCGACAGAAATGAATGCCTGCTGCGCATGGTATGGCGAGGTAGACTGTACTGTCATCGCACCATCGGCGCTCAATAATTCAGCGAGCTTTCGATAAAATAAATCAGAGTATAGTTTGTTGAGATCGGGATGACTTGGATCTGGAAGATCCACGATGATGACATCAAACTTCTGATTCTCTTTAATCAGGTTATCTACGCCATTAAATGCGTCATCGAATACCAAGTTGACTCTCGGGTCATTTAACGCATTGCCATTAAGTGACAGCATAGCTTGGCTGACATGGGCTGGCATTTTTTCATCAGGGGCTGCAAATAACTCGACTAATTTCTCGTCTAAGTCCATTAAGGTGACCGACTTAGGTTGCCATTTGAACACTTGCTTAAGGCCTAACCCATCTCCACCACCAATGATGAGTACCTTGTCTTGTCTAGCACTGGCTGCCATCGTTGGGTGTACTAAGAAGCTGTGATAAATATGCTCATCAATGCTGGAGAACTGCAAACGGCCATTAATATAAAGAGAGTAGACAGGTTCTTGGCCATTACCACGTAGGCGTTCAGTAAAGGTTAATTGCTGAAAACGAGTCGCTTCGGCATAAACAACCTTGTCTTTGTACAATAAATTATTGAAGTTTTGTTCCCAACTTGGGCCGTGCATCGCCAATAGCACCAGTACACCACTGGCAACAAAGTGACCAATAAGAATCAATTTAGCCCAGCGAATTTGTTGCCAAAAACGCCATATAAAAACAAACCCTGCCAATAAGTTAACACTGGCAGTTAATGCTGCTGCTAACTGAATGTCTAGCGAGAGCATAAACATTACCCATATTGCAGCGCCTGCACCAGCGCCGATGTAGTCAGCACCATAAATGGTACCAGCATTATGGAGAAGGTGTTCTTCAGATAGGGATTGGCGAACTCGAGCGATGAGTGGAATTTCCATACCAATCATCAAGCCTAAAATGACGCCCCAAATATAAGGTAAATACTCACTGAGATTTTGTAGTGTCCCGATAAAACCGCCATCAGGAATATGATCGGGTGGCAGGCCTAATGTATTGGCGATTATCAAGGGTAATTGCTGGCCAAAACCAATAACGGCCGCTGTGATTAAAATGGCGAGCGAACCGCAAAAAGCGACGGTGAGTTCAAGCAAGGCGAAACCGGTAAACGCACAGCGAATTTTACGGGCGGCAAAAGCGCCAATACCCATAGATACGATCATAATGCCAATCATGGTATAAATCGCAGCTTCTAGTGCGCCAAGAATGCGGCCGGCATAGTGAGATAATAGGTATTCGTAGATAAGACCGCAGCCTGCAAGTAGCGCCATGATGCCCAGTAAAAGGGCATCATCGAACCATGCTAAGCTGCGTTTAGAAGGACTGCTTTGCTTGTTGCTGCCCTCCTGGCCATGTTCAAGCAAAGTATTATTCATCGAATTAAGCCATTAATGCCGCAAGAATAAGTGCGATACCAATACTGATAGCAAGCTCTACAGCTGCTACGCCAACGTTATGCTGCTTTTCAACTTCATCTGTGAGGTTAATTTGCGCTAACACTAACTTTTTGACGATGGCTAATAATACTGACAGTGCGATAAGCATGATCACTGAGAATGTCAGCCAGCCGACAATATTCATTAAATAAGCAGTCGGATCATAAATGATAAAGTGACTTGCAGCATTAAAAGTAAATGCCATCGCAATCATGTAACCACTGTGACGAACAGCAATAGCAACTTGACCTTGCTCTAACGCCTTTTGCATTGAATCACCCTGATTACGCTTAGCGTACTGGTGTTCACGGAATCGAGTTAGCAGCACTAGCATTAATTGAGAAATCAAGAATGCAGTGAAAATTGCGATAAAGGTGTCAACCGTAATATCTTCAGCCCACATTAATACTGAGCGAATAATGATAGCGGTTGCTATTGCAGCAGCCGCATCTACGATAGCAACAGACATATTGCCATTAACAATTTGGCTGTTTTTATCAAATTCATTGAGTGCCACTTTGTCATGTAAAAAACGGCCAAATTTAATTAGTACTAAACCAAATACGCCGTAGCAGGTCATGCCTATTGCTTCCATTGCGTATGAATTTGCTGCTTCACCTGTAATGGCGCCAGTTAACACAATGCCTAAGGCTAATACTGCACCAGCGGTGCTAACACCAAAGGCAAAATTATCACGGTCTGCTAATTCTGCACGGCTGTTAACACGCACACTCCAACCTTGTAAGTAGCGCATTAATGCTAACAAAATTACAGCAATGGTAATGTCGATAGCTAAAATAATCGCTAAGTCTAGGGTAAGTCCGAAGTCACTTAAAAATGTCATGATTGTTCCTTATTTGCCTCGGCGTACACCGCGAGTTGTGCGGCTAGATGAATTACGAAAACTGCTGTCTTTTGAATAGGTCGAACGGAATTTACTTGAGCTAGCACTTCTAGTGCCTGTGGTACTTGCTTTGGGAGCAGAAGTACTTTGACGTGATAAGCTCGTTGAGCCAGTACGGGATTTAGCGTACGGGCTATTAAATTGTTTACCCTGAGAGTTAAAGGTTTTCTTGGTGTTTTCATAAGTGCGATTTTGAGCACTTGCTTGTTTTGGAGACGTGTAGCGATAACGACCAACGTCATTGTAATAGCTGTAACCACGATTGTTTGACCAACGATCATAACGCACTGGGTTCATGATATTTGAAAACATCGAGTACATGCCGTACCACGCCCAAAAAGACATGCCACTTGAATTCGTTTGCCAGCTACCATATGAAGGGTTACCGACGAGTTGACTACCTGCACCAAAATCTTCACTGCCATTAGCCAATGCAGCGGCTTCACGACTTATTGAGTTCACCCGTGCTAATTGACCGCCAGATAAGTCTGCTACAACGTTAACAGGATCAGACAACATGTCATTATAGAGACTTGGGTCTGCAGCTTGATAAATGTTCTGCGCTTCTTCGAGCTGTTGATCTAAATCGATAAAGTTGGCTGAATCAGAAAGCTCGCTTGTGCGTCGTTTTAGCGATTGAAACATTGGCCCTGTGGTGCCAGCATCTTTTGCTAACTCATCTAAAAGCGGCACCAAATCGGGTTTGCTGCTTTTTAATAATTGCGTGTATTGCTTTAATAAAGTGGCATTACGCAATTCACCAGCATCTAGCATGGCGCCAAGCTGAGTTATTCGTTGTTGAGACAATTGCTGATATTGCGCAATTTTTTCAGGACGGTCATCGCCGCAACCTGAAAGTGAGATGCATAATATCAACCCGGAAAATACTGTGAGGACACGGGGTAACAAACCAGCCATGTTTTCTCCAATGCTATAAAAATCAAATTAAAATAATTAACAAACCGAATAAATATGTATTCATATTCGACCAAATATTTATACGGTTAGGTATAACTGCTATACAGGTTATAGTAATCTTAATGCTATATACAATTAAGACTTACATTAAACTTTTGTTATGAATGGTATAGCATAATTCGACATATTATGTCGAATTAAACCTGCCATATCATGTGTAAATTGCCGAAGGGATCGAATAATAATGCTAATCGAAAGTAACTCTATTTTATCTGCCGAATTATCAGAAATTGCAGAACGTTACTGGTTGAGGTTAGGTAATTCTTCCCCCGAAGTCATTGATAGGTTATCAATCGACGAGCAAAAGGCATTAAAGTCAGTCTTTGGTTTGAGTGACTACATTGCAGAACAATTGTGTCGCCACCCTGAATGGATAAGCTTATTACTTGATGGCTTATTAACAGAAGTCGATAGGCAAAGCTTTGCGATTGAATTAGCAAATAAACTTGCTTCGATAAAGTCTGAAGATGAAGTTAAATCAATCCTGCGTCAATATCGTAACTTCCAGATGGTGAGATTAGCTTGGCGCGACTTTGGCAACTATTCAGCATTAAAAGAGTCATTACTGGATTTGTCTGCGTTAGCTGAAGCCCTCGTTATTGCCGCGAGAGATTGGCTATATCAAGAAATGTGTCAGCAGCTTGGTACACCGTCAGATGAACAAGGTAATCCTCAGCCATTATTAATTCTCGGTATGGGTAAACTTGGTGGGCGCGAGCTTAACTTTTCATCTGATATTGATTTAATTTTTACTTTTCCTGAGCATGGCGAGACTGTCGGAGGCCGTCGTGCCCAAGCTAATCAGCAGTTTTTCATACGTATGGGTCAGCGATTAGTTAACCTACTTGATCAAGTGACCGTTGATGGCTTTGTTTTTCGGGTTGATATGCGTCTGCGCCCATATGGTGAGAGTGGCCCATTAGTGGTGAGCTTTAGCGGTCTTGAAGATTATTACCAAGAACAAGGCCGAGATTGGGAAAGATATGCCATGGTCAAAGCCAGAGTATTAGGCCCATGGACTCAATTTAGCGATGACTTACATGACTTATTAAGGCCCTTTATTTATCGACGTTACATCGATTTTTCAGCAATCGATTCATTACGTAAAATGAAGCAATTAATTGCGCAAGAAGTGCGCCGTCGTCAGCTTACCAATAATATAAAACTGGGGGCGGGCGGGATTCGAGAAGTGGAGTTCGTGGTGCAAAGCTTCCAGCTTATTCGAGGTGGAAGGGAGCCAGCACTGCGTCAGCAAAGCCTTTTTGGTGCAATTGATACGTTATATAACTTAGGTCAACTCGAGTATCTTGCCGTTGATGAACTCAAAAAGAGCTATATCTTACTTCGCCGAGTAGAAAACTTACTGCAAGCTATTGATGATAAGCAAACTCAGACATTGCCAGATAATGATGTCGACTGGCAGCGTTTATGTTTTGCGATGAACTGCGAAAATGAAACGGTGCTGCGTGCTGACATTGATAGAGCAATGCGACAAATTCATAGACACTTCAACGATACTGTTGGTGGCGATGATGCACATGAACAAACGGAACATTGGACTAGTCAATTATGGGTCATTGAAGATCCCGACAACGCCGCAGCGCTATTAGAAGAACACTTAGTGGACGATGCTAATTTTTGGCCGACATTAACTGAGTGGCGATCTATAACGGTTAAACGTTCAATTGGCCCAAGAGGAAGAGAGACCCTCGAAAAGCTGATGCCAAGATTATTGTCCGAGCTATTAGAACATGCTTCACCTAGCGCGGCATTAACTGCCGTATCAGGGGTTTTAGAACAGATTTTAACCCGCACTACCTACCTTGAGTTATTGTGTGAAAACCCTGGTGCTCGACAGCAGTTAATTAGTTTATGTTGTGCAAGCCCATGGATTGCCCAAGAACTTGCCAATTTCCCAATGTTATTGGACGAGTTGATTGATCCTGCGCAATTATACGACACCACCTCTGTTGATGATTACCCTAGTGAGCTAAGACAATATTTGCTGCGGGTTCCAGAAGAAGATATGGAGCAGCAAATGGAAGCGTTGCGCCAGTTTAAGTTATCTCAACAATTAAAAATTGCAGCTGCGGATGTCACAGGTGTATTACCGGTAATGGAAGTCAGCGATCATCTGACTTTTTTAGCGGAAGCAATAATTGAACAAGTCGTATTGCAAGCATGGCACCAAGTGGCGAGTCGACATGGTGTTCCTGCTGGTACCAGCCCAGACAAAATGGGCTTTGCGGTAATTGGTTACGGAAAACTCGGTGGAATAGAGCTAGGGTACGGATCCGATCTGGATTTAGTGTTTCTGCGAAATAGCGTCAATACTGGTGAAACTGATGGCAAAAGACCCATAGGTATTGGCCATTTTTATTTGAAGCTTGCTCAACGAATTGTGCATTTGTTTGCAACACGTACGACATCGGGTGAACTATATGAAGTGGATATGCGTCTTCGACCTTCTGGTGCATCTGGTTTATTAATTACTGAAGTTGAGCAATTTAAAGAGTACCAACAAGCTGAGGCGTGGAACTGGGAGCATCAAGCATTAGTTCGCTCCCGTTTTGTATATGGTGATAATGCGTTGGCCGCCCGTTTTAGTGAGATTAGAACTGAGATTTTATCTAAACCACGTGATTTACCTGAGTTAGCTAAGCTGGTTCGGGATATGCGAATTAAAATGCGCGATCATCTATTAAAGGTAAGTCCTGATAAATTCGATTTAAAACAGAGTCCTGGCGGCATCGCTGATATTGAATTTATGGCGCAGTATTTGGTGCTAGCCCATGCTAGCAGCCATAAAGAGTTGGCGATTTGGTCTGATAACGTGCGTATATTTCAAATGTTAGCTGAACTAGAAATGATTCCATTTATGACTGCGCAGCACTTAACGCAGACCTACTGCTGGCTAAGAGATGAAAACCATCGACTGACATTGCAACAGCAAAAAGGACAAATTGATGTTTCAGAGGCAGAAAAACACGTTGCTCAGGTGATTGATATTTATCAGCATATTTTGGGAGAAGCGGATTAATAATACGCTTAATACCAATATTGAAACCCTAAAGGCAATAATCGAATTCGCATATTCTAGTGGCTTTAACGTTGATATGGTTTGCTACATACTTGTTAGTTAGTCAATTCGTTCACCCTAACTAGTAAATTTAACCTATTGATTTATTGCCATATCTGCTATTTGATATTAACGTTAGTATATTGTGTTTAATATTGATTGGCAGGGATTATGCTTACCGCACCAATACCAGAAAATGACGCTGCGCGTTTAGCGACACTGCGAAATTTAAATGTGCTTGATACTGCCGTAGAAGAACGGTTTGACCGCATTACCCGCCTAGCAAAACGGTTATTTTCAGTTTCTATCTGTCTAGTCAGTTTAATTGATGAAAATCGACAATGGTTTAAATCCTGCCAAGGGTTAGTCGCGAATGAAACTCCTCGAGATATTTCATTTTGCGGTCATGCCATCCAATACTCTGAAGCATTCGTCATTACCGATGCCTCAAAAGATGCACGCTTCAGCGATAATCCTCTGGTTACTCAAGCGCCTCATATTCGTTTTTATGCAGGTCACCCACTGACAATGCCAAATGGGATGAGAGTCGGGACCTTATGCATTATTGATGATAAACCCAAAGAGCTAGATAAAGACGAGATGCTAGCGCTACAAGACCTTGCAGAGATGGTCGTTTCAGAGCTGATTTCTATCCAGCAAACAACCCTAGATCAGCTGACAGGTATTTCCAACCGTCGTGGTTTTGAAGTGCTAGCAAAGCAAGCATTATCGACATGGGATCGCAATCATATTGATAGTTGCTTAGTGTTTTTCGATTTAGATTATTTCAAAGAAATTAATGATAATTATGGCCACGAGGCGGGCGATCGAGCCTTAAATCAGTTTGCTCAACTGCTTACCTCAGAATTTCGCGATTCTGATGTGATCGCTCGTTTTGGTGGTGATGAATTTTTAGTATTGTTTAGTGAGTGCAGTAAGGGTCAGGTTGACGTCGCACTTGCTCGTTTTCAAACAGCCTTGAATGCCCATAACTCACAGAGTGAAGAAGTATTTGAGCTGGCATACAGTGTGGGAGTTGCGACTCGACATGCTAATCAAAAACTTGATATAGCCGAGTATTTAGAAATTGCAGATCGAGAAATGTATCAAGTGAAATCCAAGCATCATCAACAACGTTGATTCAATTTGTTACACCTTAACCCCATATCATTGATGTTTTTTTGCTCTCTATCACTGTTCTGAATTGCGATTATTCTAGACTGATCTAACTATGAGCTCGCCTCGTATTCACCTCAGTGGTGCAATCGTCGAGTCTGTTTATAGAAAGCATCATAGAGGTATCAATCAGGAGATGTAGCATGCGAAATGCAATCGATATTTATCAAGCGTTAAAAGTCTTTAATAAAATCGTTGAATGTGGTGAAAAGCATAAAGCTGAAAATGGCTACAACTCTCGCTATCATTTATGTGGACTGCAAGCTGAAACAGGCTTTGATGGTTACACAATAACGCTGAGTGATGGCAGAACTTCGCTTAATATCTACTTTCATAATAAATATCAATTTGATTACCCTGATAACGAAGCGTTTGAAAACTTCATGCGTCGCTTCGGTGATGTGATAAAACACACTGTGCAATAATCGACAGTATGAAATACCTTAGCTAGAGTTGTAATGCTTTATCAGTAAAATCATAAGTTACTGATAAAGCTTATTTGGTTGCTGGTTTGAGCCAGCGCTGCATTTCAACTAAGCGACTCACCGTTCTACGAAACTCAAATGATAAGGCGCCGCCTGAATACAGTTCTGTAATGGTCCATTCTGAGCAGACCGTTAACGATACGCGTTGATCGTAGAGTTCATCGACTAAACTAATAAACCGTTTAGCGGGATCGTCACTGGTTGCATATTCTAATTGACGCTCGCTAGTCTTATTACTTTCAGCCCCATCTTCCGTACCACGTGCTTTTATCCAAGTTCTAATTTCACCTCCAAGTTGGGGCACTTCATCAATAATCACATGCTTAAATAAGCCTGCGAGCTCGATATAGTCTAAAGCAGATCGAGGCCCGTCACACAGTTGATCAAATTTAAACCAAATTACTTGATTCACTTTAGCTTGAAAAGCAATTGTACGATGACATATTTCGATATAGCTATGTGTTTCACAAACCGCGGCTTGATGGGGATAATGCTGTCCTGCAATAGTGACAAAATCTTGGTGGCTCATGTGCTTTGTTAACTGTATTTGTTGTTCAAGCGAACGGTCAGATTGCGCAGCTATTCGATGGTCAGTGGTGCCAGTTAAGTTAATTTCGTCTACATTAGTTTGTAAAATATCAATAAAAGGTAAAAATCGCTCACGCTGCAATCCACCTTCATATAAACGGCTAATTTCAATATTGGAGGTGGCGACTAAGATGACTCCATGAGCAAAAAGGTGTTCGAACAACCTAGCAAGAATAATTGCATCTGCAATATCATTGACAGAAAACTCATCAAAACAAATGACTTGATATTGAGCCGCATAATGACGAGCAATATGCACTAAAGGATCGGCAATCCCTTTTGTGAGGTTGAGTTCTTGATGCACCATAGCCATAAAGCGATGAAAATGTAATCTAAGCTTATTTTGCTGTTTAAGATGATTAAAAAATAAATCCATCAAAAATGTTTTACCACGACCAACATCCCCCCAAAGGTAAATACCTTTGGCAACTTGCTGCTGAAGACTGATATCAGCGAGTTCTGCTACTTCTTCATTAACATTCACATTATGTTGGAGTTGAATAAATAGCTCGTTGAGGGCAAGTAGCGCTGTATGCTGTTCAGCATCATCGTGTAATCGCAATTGAGATGATTGAGATTGTGCTATTTTGCTTTGATAGAGTTCTAATAACGTTGTCACGCCAAGACCATATTGATTGGTTTATGAGTCACAATATATCAATTAAAAACAAGCTCAAGTATTTAAGGGAAATATAACTAGCGCTATGTGTGAGCCGTCGAGTTGAAAACAACTTGAAGTAGTTTGCTACCCTTATAGGCATACCCATGGTTCAGGCTTCATTACTATCTTGTCTATATCGAGCGAAATAAGACGAGAATAAGAAAGTGCTAAAACGCGATCAACTTCGTAAACCCCGTTAGTACGTCAGACATCTATATAAACGACTAACCTAAATTACACTTGTGTAAAGACGTAAGAAAGCTGTCCACGGCTTGAAACATTTGTTTTTTTGAAAATGTTTTGAATGTGCATTTTGACTGTATTAATCGAAATACTTAAGTTTGCTGCAATTTGCTCATTAGATAAGCCTTGGCAAACCAAAGACAGCACTTGCTGTTCTTTTTTGGTGGTTAATGACAGTAGCTCTGTTTGACGTTGTGTAATAGGTTGGCGGTTTCTTGATTGAATATAATGAGACATCGCATCATGACTGAAATACAATTTATTGTTGTCCAGATTCTTAAAGGCTTCGATGATCTCAATAATCGATGCATCAAAAGACAGTCCACCATGAAACCCATTTGCGATGAGCAAACTTTCAGTGTCAGAGGTCAATTGAGGGCAAAAAGCCAAATGTTTGCCGTCTGCAAGTAATTCTGCCGATAAGTTAGGGATGTGTAATTTAGGATCACTGACATAGTGCAGTAGAATTTTTTTGTGGTGCTCTGCTTGTTGCCACTGGAGGTTAAGCGGGTCGTGGCTAATGGTATTACATTTTAAAAGTTCAGTAATCTGGCAAAGCTGTTGGGTCAAACTTTCAGGTATTTCACCTAAAAAAATATCCGATACAATCATGTCACATCCTTGTTTATAAAACTCGACTATTGAAGATCCTTAACAATAGGTTCGTGAATAATAATTATTCTTAATCACAGTGTCCAGCAATAAGTGATGAGTTAGCAATTTAATTGATTCGAAATGTTTACAAGGTGAATTTTATGTAAATGCAATGTTATTTGTTGTTTTTAATTAGTTAGTTTACTATAAGTCGAAAATTTATAATAAAAGGATACTGCTGGGTATGAATAACAAAGGAAATGGGGTGACTTTTATCGGTCCCGAGACTTCATTGGATGGAGAAATGACGGTAAAAGGACCTGCTTTGATCGCTGGTCAAGTCAAAGGTGTTATTCGTTCAACAGACCAAGTTAAAATTGAAGTAGGTGGCGAAATTGACGGTGAACTTTACTGTCAAGAGTTACGTGTTTGTGGTGTTTTCAAAGGAAAATTACACTGTAACAGTCTCGTTATCGTAAGCTCTGGTGTGGTTGAAGGTGATGTTTCGAGTCATAAAATGGAAATTTATGATGGTGGTCAATTCTTAGGTGCAAGAACTAAAGGCCCTGAGCAAGGTGTATTACCTGAGCTAGCAGCTGATGAACAGCCTGTTGCTCCTTATTCTCAACCTTTTAATGACGAGCCGGCTTACGCATCCCCAAAGCCTGAAGCGCCTATTGCAGAGGCGCCGATAGCTCAGGCTGCAAAAGTGAGTAATGTTAACGTAATGGCCGAGCCTATTACTAACGTTGCTGTTGACACTCCTAAAGTAAAAACTGAAATAAAGCCTGATGTAACGCCTGAGATTAAGCCAGAGTTTGTCGCTGATGAAATGACAGTTAAGTCCGAAGTCAAGTCAGAAAAACCGGCTCAAGCACAAGAGATTCGTACTCCTGCACCATTAAATAGCGTGCCAGAAAGCGAACCAATGCCAGCGCCTAAGCCGATGTCAAAACTTGAGATTAAGCCACAACCAAATCCTCAAGCTCAGTTAGCGGCAAAAGCAGCAGCAGAAAAAGCGCAACAAAAGAAATCAGGTGCGACTAAATTTGTTGTTGCCGGTGTGGTATTAGCTGCAGCGGCAGTTGGTGCAGTAGTTATAAAGCCTGAATTAGGCGAAGCCTTGATGGCGAAAATTAATTCAACGACGAACACGCAATCAGCAAAATCTGAACCAGCAGTAGAAGATGCAAGTATTGCCAACGTTGAAACTACTACAGCAGTTGAAGTTATTGATGCTGAAACAGCCCTCGCTGAGCTAGATCAAGCTGCAGCAGCTAAAGCCGTTGAAGCTGAAGCGGCGACAGAGCTTGTTGCAGACGTTAGCGAAACGTCTTCTGACAGTTTTGATGAGTCTATCAATGAGACTTTGGCTGATGAACAAGCTGATTTATTAGCAGAACTAGAAGGCGTTGACAGTGAATTGACTGCCGACATCAATACAGAAGCTGATGATATTGTCGAAAGTGCTGCAGCGTCAGTTGAAGATGACAAAACAAAAGTTGATAGCCTGCTTGCTGATTTATTAGCAGAAGAGCGAGCTGACTCTACAGAAGCGGCTGAAGCGACTGAAGAAGCAACGACAACAGCGGGTAATTTATAAGCCTTAAAGCTTAATTTTACATGTTTAAAGGCCCTCATTTGAGGGTCTTTTTTATGCCTGAAACCCAGTGTGATACCACTCGGCGCAACGCTTTTTTCCTCAGATTTTGACAACATACCAACTTCTTTAGCCCATCCTTTAATCTATCGTTGTTTTGATTTTTATCCGTAAGTTTACGTTTCTTCTTGGAGTTTCAATTGTTATTGAGTGCTTATTTCTATTAGAACACGAATGAATTAATAGCTCTTTTGAGTCAATTTGGGAGACGAGAAGGATGCGCTAATCTTGTGCGCACCGAAATAGCGCTGCACTTATATGGTGCGAAAGTTTGAGGTTATTGAATGCAATAAATTAAATATTTCAACAAAAACATTATCTTACAAGTTTGGCCTAATGATTGAATTGTTATTGCAAACAAATTTATAACAATCACACTTTTGGAGGTCGAGATGAAACTCGTCAGCGCTATCATCAAGCCGTTTAAATTGGATGATGTCCGAGAAGCAATTGCAGGAATGGGCATTGAGGGAATGACTGTTACTGAAGTTAAAGGCTTTGGACGTCAAAAAGGTCACACAGAACTTTATCGTGGCGCAGAATATCAAGTTGATTTTCTTCCTAAAGTAAAATTAGAAATTGCGACAAAATCTGAAAATTTAGACATGCTAATTGAAGCTATCACAACAGCAGCTCACACCGGCAAGATTGGTGACGGCAAAATTTTCGTAACTGATCTTGAACAAGCAATCCGTATTCGTACGGGTGAGCTTGATAACGAAGCATTATAAGGGGGCTGAAATGGAAGAGTTAGCAGCGTTAGGAACAACAGTAACAGAATTACGATTTGCATTAGATACATTCTACTTTTTGATTTCAGGTGCGTTAGTGATGTGGATGGCAGCAGGTTTTGCCATGCTTGAAGCGGGTTTAGTTCGTTCAAAGAACACCACTGAAATTTTAACTAAAAACGTTTGTTTATATTCAATTGCCTGTGTCATGTACCTACTTGTCGGTTACAACATTATGTATGTTGATAATGTTGAGGCGGGTTGGTTACCTTCATTTGGTTCATTAATAGGGTCACAATCAGCCGATGCGGATCACGCACTTGAGTCAGATTTCTTCTTCCAAGTTGTGTTTGTCGCTACTGCAATGTCGATTGTGTCTGGTGCTGTTGCTGAGCGTATGAAGCTATGGTCATTTTTACTTTTCTCGGTGGTATTAACAGGTGTTATTTACCCAATTGAAGGATACTGGACATGGGGTGGTGGTTTCATTTCTGCTGCTGGTTTTGTTGATTTTGCAGGTAGTGGTATCGTGCACATGGCCGGTGCAGCAGCAGCGATTGCTGGCGTACTGTTACTTGGGGCTCGTAAAGGGAAATATGGCGCGAATGGAGCAGTAAACCCAATTCCTGGTTCAAACTTACCAATGGCGACATTAGGTATGTTTATCCTATGGATGGGTTGGTTTGGTTTTAACGGTGGTTCTCAGTTATTAGTATCAGATGCTGAAAATGCATCAGCAGTAGCAAAAATCTTTGTTAACACAAACTCTGCTGCCGCATTTGGTGCAGTATCAGCACTCATTGTTTGTAAAATTGTTTGGGGTAAAGCTGATTTAACCATGATTTTAAATGGTGCATTAGCTGGTTTAGTTGCTATTACCGCTGACCCATTATCGCCTTCATTATTGATGTCTGCAGTTATCGGTGTCGTTGCTGGTGGTGTGGTTATTTTCTCAATCGTTGGTTTTGACCGCATTAAAATCGATGATCCAGTAGGCGCAATTTCAGTGCATGGTGTATGTGGTTTCCTAGGCTTAATGCTAGTGCCATTATCAAATGCTGACGCAAGCTTTGGTTCGCAGTTATTTGGTGCTGCAGCAATCTTCACTTGGGTATTTGCCGCTTCATTTGCTGTTTGGTTTGTCCTTAAAGCAACTGTTGGTATTCGTGTTACTGAAGAAGAAGAGTATAACGGTATGGATGCATCAGACTGTGGTGTTGATGCATACCCAGAGTTTGTATCGATTAAATCAGCGGGTTAATAACTGAAAAATCGTTTATAAAACCGTGTATACGTGTATAAAAGCAGAGCTATTTAGCTCTGCTTTTTTGTTATACTGATGAGATACCAATGCTCTTATTTGAATAGGTCTCACTATGGCTAAGTCACTTAGGTTAACGCTTCTTATTAGTGTTATAGCACTTGCGGGAATAACGATGACTACGCTAAGCCATGCGGGTAAAGTTGTGGTTCGTAAATCATCTGAACCCTTTGATGCCTTTGCCGTTAGAGATGCGGTTCAGCAAGATCATCAGTGGCAAGAAATGCTACGTATGCAACAACAAATTCAAATCCTTCAAGCGTTGCCTTTAGGGTGCCTCGCAGTCGCTGTTCCATACCATTATTATAATTGTGCAGGCAGTATGTACCGACCTTATATGCATCAAAATCAAGAGTTATTTATTCAAATTGACCCGCCTAAAATACCACAAGTAAAGTAATTACTATCTTCTTGGTAATGTGCTTCGCTATGTTCTTAGCGATATACATTGCCCAGTTTATTCCGTTTCAGTTGATTGTTGCTGAACAGCCTTAACCTTATTGAAAATATTTTTTGTCACATTTATATATCTCAATTTTCGTACATGCATCTATGCTTAATAAAGGTGTTTTATGCGGAGCATAAATATGTTTCAAAAATATGAAAATAACAAAAAAAATAATAATGCAATTTTACCTCGCAATAATATACAGCTAAGCCTTTGTTTGGCATTGCTATTACCTCTCTTTCTTTTTGGTTGCTCTAGCACTCAACCCCATAAAAGTTCAGCTAATGCCACGGAGTTATTTAATGACAGCTACTTCACGCCAACGGCAATACCAGCAACAGAAACAATCTATGAGTTACCTGAAGGAATGGTTAATGAGATTAAAAAAGCGTATGCCCACTCAGGTGGAGTTGTTGGAAATAAAAAGCCGGTTAATGTTTGGCTTGCTGAGTACATTGATGCAGAAAATGGTGGATTTGAATATCGTGATCATTATACGCGAATGGCCAGCGTTACCGCACAAGAACGAGCAGGCAATTGCATGTCTTTAGTTGTGCTGTCCACTGCAATAGCTGAGGCATTAAATGTCCCTGTTAAGTACCAAGACATAGATGTCGAGCCTATTTGGGATAGACGTGGCGGTTTTTATCTTGTTAATGGTCATGTGAATATGAAGCTGCTCCATCGAGACGACATCAACTCATACAGCTTTAGAGGGTCTGAAATTTTAGTCGACTTTTTACCTGAGCGTTCAATTAGAGCCTATAGAATAAAGCAGATAAACAAGCAGACTTTATCGAGTATGTACTTCAATAACGTTGCAGCAGAAGCATTAGTTAAAAACGAGTATGACTTAGCTTATGCACTATCTAAAAGAGCGATAGAATTAGATCCATATTATGTAAATAGCATTAATACCTTAGCTGTGATTTATCGCCATAAAGGTTTAAACAAACTCGCAGAGCAAGCGTATCGGCATGTATTACAGCTTGAGCCTGAGAACATTACGACTTTATATAACTTAGCCTTGATATTAGGTGAACAAAACAGATTAGATGAATGGCAACAAGTACATAAAGTATTGGAGCTTGCACGGATTAAAAACCCTTTCTACTACTTTGATATGGCGCAACAAGCTTATTTTGAAAAGCAGTATCAAGAGGCGCTAGTCTGGTATAAGCGCGCGGTTGAAAGAGCCGACTATCGACATGAGTTTTATTTTGGCCTGTCTCGCGCTTACTGGGCGACAGGTGATGAGAGGCGTGCGAAAAAGAATATGAAAAAAGCACTGGATTTGAGTATTGATGAAGTAAACCAACATCGCTACAAAGGCAAGTTGCAAGCTATGATGCGCCATTAGTCCGATAGCCCAGCAAATAAGTGTGAAAAACAAAAGCCTCGTCGTGGCTCGTTATAAAACCATGCTCAACGTGTGTTGCTCATGGTTTTTTCGTTTATGACTTTGAGCACGCTGTGCGATATTAACTCAATCTAGCTAAATAAGGGCAAATAATAAAAATTTCATATTCATTCAACTAAACCGAACTTAATGAATTTATTATATATTTTATTTTTGTTTATCTAAACTTATTGATTAACAGTCATTTAAATACATAAAACTGATAAAACCATAGATTGAACGAATTATTATGTGGTACTGTTTGAATTATAGAGCTGATCGCTATGCTTTACTGCCAATGTTAAACGTTGGCATAAATAAACTGTTTGCTGGAGTTGTATAAACTATGTATTACCAAAATGATGACGTTAGAATTGATGAAATAAAAGAACTATTGCCTCCAATTGCCATTTTAGAACGATTTCCAGCATCAGAAACTGCATCAGCAACAGTCTTTAACGCACGTGATGGCATTCACCGTATTTTAAACAGACAAGATGATCGTCTACTTGTCGTTATAGGCCCTTGCTCTATCCACGACCCTGTTGCGGCGTTGGATTATGGTAAGCGCTTATTAGCATTACGTGAAAAATATAAAGATCAGCTTGAAATCGTCATGCGAGTGTATTTTGAAAAGCCACGTACAACTGTTGGTTGGAAAGGTTTAATTAATGATCCTTACATGGACAATAGCTTTAAATTAAATGATGGTTTACGTACTGCACGTAAACTTCTCGTTGATTTAAACGAAGCTGGTATTCCTACCGCGGGTGAGTTCCTCGATATGATTACACCACAATATGTGGCGGATATGATGTGTTGGGGTGCAATTGGAGCTCGTACTACTGAGTCTCAAGTTCACCGTGAGTTAGCATCGGGTTTATCAAGCCCTGTCGGGTTTAAAAATGGTACTGACGGCACAATTAAAGTCGCTATCGATGCTATTGGGGCAGCAAGTGCACCTCATCACTTTTTATCAGTGACCAAGTTTGGTCACTCAGCCATTGTATCGACAAAAGGTAATCCTGACTGTCATATCATTCTTCGAGGCGGTAAAGAGCCAAACTACAGTCAAACTCATGTAGCAGCGATTGAAAGCCAACTAGAGAAAGCCAAGCTTGCAGCTAATATTATGATTGATTTTAGTCACGCTAATAGCAGTAAGGATTTTAAAAAGCAGATGTTAGTGGCAGAGGATGTGGCTAATCAGATTAGTGCGGGCAATCAGAATATTTTTGGTGTGATGGTTGAAAGTAATATCGAAGAAGGTCGCCAAGATTTAGTTGTTGGTAAAGCGCTTTGTTACGGTCAAAGTATTACTGATGCTTGTATTGGCTGGGCCGATACCGAAAGCTTATTAGAGACACTTAGCCAAAGCGTACAAAAACGTCGCAGCTAATTAAGTGCACTCATTTGATAAAAAAGGCGCTGAGAGGCGCCTTATTTATTGGTATTTGCTAAATATTCGTTTGCTTTAGCTAGGCTTCCAAATGCCGAGATGAGGTTGTTTCTTCCTTTGTCTTGTAGCTCAGGGTTACCTGATTCGATCATCATCCATACCCAAGTTTGTATTAGTTGTAATGGTGGGTGCTGAACTTTTGTTGCGTCTAACATGTTACTTCCTTTGAGCTGGGAAAAAATGTTAATGGCTGGTAATAAATGCCAAAAAGAATCAAATAAAGAGTACCAAATTCTTTTTCGTTTCAGAACTAGAAACAAGCCAAAATTAGCTAAATCTGCGTTTTTTTCTAAAAAATAGTCTTTTAGACTAGTCAAAAAAAGCAAAAGTAATTCTAAAGTATTATTTATCGGACATCTTACCGATATAATGCCGGAAAATCATGCAATTTTTATCGTGCTTTTTTGATTTTAAATAAGCTATGTAAAGCCGTTATAGTGTTAACGTTATGTAGAACTTAATGTCTTGCTTAACTGAAATTGTTGCATTGTGCTTGTATTCCCTCCCTATGGTGAAATTTAATGAGACCCTCTTTATATTTTGATGGCCCTGTTGGCAAACTTAACTGGAAAGTTGTGGGGCTATTATGGCCTTACTTATTCGAGTTCAAAGGGCGTATTTTTCTGGCAATGTTATGTCTTGTTGTTGCCAAACTTGCCAGTGTGGGCCTACCGTTTATTTTAAAGGATTTAGTTGATAGCTTAGATGCTCAAAAAACGGCAACAATCGTGGCCGTGCCTATTGCTTTGGTGTTGGCTTATGGCTCGGTTAGGTTTCTTAATGTCATCATTGGTGAAATTCGAGATACGTTATTTGGCCGAGTCACTGAACGTGCAATTCGACGCCTAGGTTTAGCGGTATTTGAGCATCTGCATCGTCTTGACTTGGATTTCCATTTAGATAGGCGGACTGGTGGATTGTCTCGGGACATAGAGCGTGGCACCAGTGGTGTTAGCTTTTTGATGCGCTTTATGGTGTTCAATATTGTTCCGACCTTGCTAGAAATCAGTCTGGTCATCATTATCTTTTTTATTAACTATGGAATCGGTTTTGCGTTAATCACTTTGATTGCGGTCGTTGCGTATATTGGCTATTCAATAGTGGCGACTGAGTGGCGTACCGGTTTTGTTCGTGATGCTGCCAATGCAGATTCATTATCCAATACACGGGCAGTTGATAGTTTACTTAACTATGAAACGGTTAAGTATTTCAATAATGAGCGCTATGAATCACAGCGTTACGATGAAGCATTGGATCAATGGGAAGTCGCCAAACGTAAAAACAGGTTATCGCTATTTGCTTTAAACGCTGGCCAAGCACTGATAATTGCGGTCGCGATGACAGCTATGATGGGGCTTGCTGCCTATGAAGTGACTGAAGGCAATATGACATTAGGTGATTTCGTATTAATTAACGCATTTATGATGCAGCTGTTTATCCCACTTAATTTCTTAGGCTTTGTTTATCGAGAGATTCGAGGTGCACTAGCCAATATTGAGCGAATGTTTTCTTTGTTAGATAAAGTACCAGCCATCCAAGATATTCCGTCAGCGTCTAATGTGACGCCTACTCAAGGTGAACTAGCGTTTAATCATATTTGCTTTAACTATGATGAGCGGCCGATCCTAAAAGATGTCAGTTTTAGCATTCCAGCAGGTCAAAAAGTGGCAGTTATAGGAGAAAGTGGCGCGGGTAAATCTACCCTTATAAAGCTGTTATTTCGATTTTATGACGTTGATAGTGGCTTAATAACCATTGATGGGCAAGATATTAGACAGTTAACTCAGCAGGCGCTGCGTCAATCAATCGCCATCGTGCCACAAGATACTGTGCTGTTTAATGACACCATCTATAACAATATTCTTTATGGCCAGCCAACAGCAACTGATGAAGCGCTCAAAGAGGCGGTACACTTGGCTAATCTGACTGATTTCATCGAGTCATTACCCCAAAAATGGCAAACTAAAGTTGGGGAGAGAGGCTTGAAGTTATCAGGCGGTGAGAAACAAAGAGTCTCCATTGCCCGAGCTATTCTAAAAGCAGCCCCCATTTTAGTGTTTGATGAAGCAACGTCATCACTAGATAGCCAATCTGAACAAGCCATTTTATCTGCCCTAAAAGTGGCGGCAAAAGGGCACACCAGTTTGGTGGTCGCTCATAGGTTATCTACGATTGTTGATGCTGATAAAATCGTGGTGTTAAGTGAAGGTCGAATTGCAGAACAGGGGACGCATAAAGCGTTATTATCGCAAAATGGTGTGTATGCAAAGTTATGGCGAATCCAAAATGAGCAAACTATCACACATTGATCGCATGCTTGTGTGTGTTTTCTCTCTTTGAAAGTGCAGTTTTTGTGTATAATTAACTTTAATTGCCTGGAAAGGATTGAGATCGTTTAGGTAAATAGGGAATTATCGGGTAATTAAGCCTAAGTATGGAGGTCGTTAGTGCAAAACATTTCTTTAATAGCAGCCCTAGAGGGGACACAACATAAAGTGACCACCGATTGGTTTGCGATTATGGCTACGCTTGAAAAGCGAGAAATGAACCAAGATGAACTGCAGGCTGTTTATGATGAACTATGTGCAGGATTAATTGTGACAACCCGTGGACTGACATTAGCTAAAATTAATGACAATGAAAGCGAAGACAGTTTATTAAAAGCGGATGATAGCGCAGCCGACATCTTAGTGTAATGGCACTTTGTGTCTTAATGAAAGGCAAAGTGAATGGTATTTATCCAATAAAAAAGCAATCATAATGATTGCTTTTTTATTGGATAAACTGAGTCGGTTAGCTGTTTTTAGACCAACTGTTACACACCATTTTTATTATTGCATCGCTAGTATTTAATTCCGTTAGACGAGTAATCTTGCCATGATCGAAGCAGACTTTTTCACCTTCGATTTCTGAAAGGCGCTCACAATTGGTACAAGTTAATGACATTGCTTTATGGGTATCATTATGTGCCATGATTGAATTTGTCTCTTTCAAATCTATATCCCTTCGCCAATATGCTTAACGTGATTAAAAGTGTGGTTTAAGTCACAATTTTATACTTAATCTAAAGATAGTTCAAAGTATAACCTTGTCAATATATTAGCAATTGGTCTAATAGTTTTTTCTAATAAGCGGCAATGCTGCTTAAGTTTATCATTCTACAGTGATTATCTATTAGGTTACGACTTAGTTTGCGATCAATGTACTCAATACTGTTGATAAAATTTGTCCAATGACACCGATATACCGCTCTCTGTGACAATTCTGGCGTGGTGCCGTGTTAACTGTCTTGCTTCACTTACTCCACATGAATGGGCGATAATTTTCAAGTCATGATGCAAAGAGCGATTATAATTCGCCACCCTTGCAGATTTGTTATGGGGATCTAACCCTTGTTGAAGATGCTTATTATGGGTAGTGATGCCGGTTGGACAAGTATCTTTATTACACTGTAAAGCTTGTATGCAGCCTAGTGCGAACATATTTCCCCGTGCAGAGGCAATAAAATCGGCACCTGTCGCCAAGGCCCAAGCAACCTGAGAGGGCAATATCATTTTGCCGCTAGCAATCACTTTGATTCGTTGTTTCAGTCCTTTTTGTTTAAACAGATTGATGACTATAGGTAAGCTTTCTTTAATCGGTAAGCCGACATGATCCATTAATGCTTGAGGCGCGGCGCCTGTTCCGCCTTCAGCGCTATCAAGGGTAAAAAAGTCTGGTGCACTCTCAATGCCTCGGTGTTTTATTTCTTCACATAAGTCGATTAACCACTGTTCATCACCAAGCACAGCTTTTATGCCTGTGGGCTTTCCTGTGATGTCACGAACATGGCAAATCATGTCAATAATATCCACGACGCTATTAAACTCAGCATGGCCATTAGGACTAATGGAATCTTGCCCTACCGGGATCCCTCTGATAGCTGCAATTTCTTCAGTGACTTTAACGCCAGGTAAAATGCCGCCTTTACCAGGTTTGGCACCTTGGCTTAGTTTAATCTCAAACATTTTGACATTGTCATGGGCTGCAATGTTACGGAGCTTGTCGTCATCAAGTTTTCCTTGCTCATCACGTACGCCATATTTAGCAGTACCGATTTGAAACACTAAATCACAGTTGCCTTTAAGGTGATGCTCGCTTAAGCCTCCTTCACCAGTATTAAGCCAGCAACCAGCTTGTGCTGCACCATGGGATAATGCTGTCACGGCAGGGCGGGATAATGCACCAAAGCTCATCGCTGAAATGTGGCAAACTGTTGCTGTCCTATACGGGGTTTTACAGTGCTCACCTACAGTAATAATGCTGTCTTGATGTTCATCTGAATCATATTTAGGAAATGCGGCATTAAGAAACATTATCGTGCCAGTTTTGTCGTGCACTTGGGTTGAGCCGAATGAGATGGTGCGATCGACATCTTTTGCAGCGCGATATACCCAGCTACGCTCAGCACGATTGAAGGGCAACTCTTCTCTATCTTGAGCAAAAAAGTATTGCCTAAAAAACTCACCTTGTTTCTCAAACAAATATCTAAATCGACCTATTACGGGGTAATTGTGACGAATAGCTTGTTTAGTCTGTAATTTATCTGCGATATACATATAAATCACTGAGATAAATAAAATGGCAATACAGGCGAGAAATAACCCTGTAAATATCTCTAATCCGACGATAAACCAATGTGGCTGCATTTTTGTTCCTTAAAAATGATCGATTGATATTGAGTAGATAACAGTTATTAGTGATTGATATTCGCTAAATTGTTTATTTTTTGGCTATCATCATTATGAATGAAGGTCGGTTTTTGTTCTAGGTAATTTAAAGGTACCGATAGCGACAAATGGAAATAATAACTCGCCACCATAAAGCTGCAGGTTTTTTGGTCGATAAACTCGCAAGCGTTTTTGGTTTTATCACATCATTTTTGACATCGGTATACCAAAGGTTGATACCCATTGTAAAAGTGATTATGAGGATACACTGATGGAAATTTATAACCCAACGCAGCTAAATGCTCAGGCTGCTAAAAATCAACAGCCTAGTGATGGTGCTAAAGATATTCCCAGCAACAACGATGTCTCTGGGAGTAAAGCATCAATCAGCGAGATAAGTAGGGATTTAAAAAATAGCAGTATTTTGGCTGCGCAAGAACAAGTGAGTATTCAATCTGGCGATAAATCCATGGCACTTCTTTATCGAGCAGCTATTGATTCAATTAACAGTGAATTGGCTCCAACCTTAGGCGAAAATGTCATTCAAAAAAATGCTGAAAATGAAGTGGATTATTCGCCAGAAGCCACTGCAGAGCGTATAGTCAGTTTTGCGACTAACTTTTTTCGGTGCACCAGCAGCAAAACAGTGGCATGGAGTTTAATGAGCAATTAGATAGCTTTATGGACATTATTTCTGGTGCAATTGATCAAGGTTTTAGTGAGGCCACTGAGATTTTAACCGGTCTGAATGTATTTGAAGGTGACATTGAAGCTGGCGTGGATAAAACCTATAGCTTGATACAAGCTGGGCTTGAAACCTTCAAGCAAGATACGGCAAAACAAGCGGACGTAGAAAGCGAGCAACTAACATAGAATTAGCGCATAAAGTTAGCGAATTGACATAGAGAACTGATTTTCTAAGGAACAGCTTATGTGGACAACAGGTACTGTTATTGAACGTATTGAATGGAACGATAAATTGTTTTCGTTACGCATCGAAGCCGATGTTGAGCCATTTATAGCTGGGCAATTTATCAAGCTCAGCCAAATTCGGGATGAAAAACGTATCGCAAGAGCTTATTCACTGGTCAATCCGCCAGGAAAACCTTACATCGAAGTGCTTGCCGTCGCAGTTGAAGATGGTCAGTTATCGCCAGATTTACAAGCATTAAAAGTAGGAGAGCAAATCGAAGTCAGCACCAAAGCGGCAGGCTTTATGACGCTTGAAGAAATTCCCACAGGGGCAATACAAGGACCGCATCTTTGGTTTTTGGCAACAGGTACTGCAGTAGGGCCTTTCATTTCAATGATGGAAACTGATGAGCCATGGCAACGATTTGAAAAAGTGGTTCTGGTTTATGGCGTCCGGTTAATCGAAGATTTAGCTTATTTACCGCAAATTAAGGCGTTACAACAAAAGTACCCGCAACAATTTATTTTTATACCGTCAGTGACACGAGAGCATTATTCCGAGGGGTTGTCGTGTCGAATTCCCGATGGCCTACAAAGTGGGTTAATTGAACAAACAGCAGGCATCGCGCTTAGTGCCGATAACTCTCAAGTGTTAATTTGTGGTAATCCTGAAATGATTGTGGATGCGCAATCAACGTTAACTGAAAAAGGATTAGTTAAGAACTTACGCCGAGCTCCTGGGCAAATTACGGTAGAGAAATACTGGTAAGACGCAGTGGTAGCCTGCGTTGATAACGGTTATTTTCCGCTCACTATTAAAGGCTGTATTTATCCTTAATATAGCCTTCAAAACCCCTTGTTTTACTCACTAATTAACTTACTTATTCCAAATAATACAGTCAGTAATCTTTAAAGAATACTTGCTCAAAAAGCGCCGATCTATTATCCTTTCCGCAATTGATAATTATTATCATTTCCATGGGTGATAACCTAATGCAATATAAGTAACATCTTAATTATTGGTTAAGAAAAGTGCTTAAATCAGGTTTTTGCAATAATAAAAAGCGCCGTAAGGGCAAGGAGAAATTGGAATGAAATCGTTAAAGAGTTTTGCGCTGTTAGGTCTTGCAGCTGTATCTTCAATGGGTTCTATCGCAGCACAAGCAGCAGATGATCTTACTGTATATTCTTATCGACAAGCGTTTCTTGTTGAGCCGATTTTAGAACAATTTACTAAAGAAACTGGCATTAAGGTTAACGTCGTATTTGCTAAAGATGGCATTGCTGAGCGTATTGCCCGTGAAGGTCGTCTTTCTCCTGCTGATGTTGTGCTTACATCAGATTTTTCACGTTTAATGGAATTGGTTGAAAAAGATTTGGTTGTAGACGTTAAAAGCGATACGTTGAGCAGCAATATCCCTGAGCAATATCGTTCTCCAGACAATGACTGGTATGCGTTAACCATGCGTGTTCGTAATGTTTACTCTTCAAAAGAGCGTGTGGGTAAGCTGGATCTAAATTATGAAGATTTAGCATCAGCACAGTACAAAGGTAAGATTTGTACTCGTAGTTTCAAGCATCCTTATAATATTGCACTAGTTGCTTCAATGATTGCTCACCATGGTGAAGCTGAAACTAAGACTTGGCTTGAAGGCGTAAAAGCTAATCTAGCACGTAAACCTCAAGGAAATGACCGCGCACAAGTGAAAGCGGTTAAAGAAGGCTTATGTGATGTGGCCATTGGTAACAGTTATTACTTTGGTAAAATGTTGACAGATCCTAAGCAAAAGAGCTGGGCTGATGCGGTTTACATCAACTTCCCGAATCAAAAGAATCGCGGTTCACACATCAATGTTTCAGGTATGGCTCTCGCTAAGTTTGCACCGAACAAAGATAATGCTATAAAATTAATGGAATTTTTATCATCTGATGTTGCGCAAAAATCTTATGCAGAAGTGAACATGGAATATCCAGTAAAAGCGGATGTTGCACCTTCTGAAATGGTTGCATCTTGGGGAAGTTTTAAAGCTGATGACCTTCCGATTTACAAGCTAGCAGAAAATCATCAAGCAGCAGTTAAACTACTTGATGAAGTTAAATTTGACCTATAAGAATGCAGCATTTCACCGCATAGTCATTATGCGGTGCTAACTGGAATGTATTTATGATTTTAGGCTTAACCAGAAGCTGGTCGCTCACTGGTTATGCGATTGCGGCAATATTAATATTGCCGCTTTTTGCACTTATAGTACAAGCAACAATTCCTGACGAAGCAGTATTTAGTCATTTATTTGATACTGTTTTACCAACCTATATCAGCAATAGCTTGTTACTCATGCTACAGGTTTGCATCGGCTCTTTGGTCATTGCTGTGCCTGCGGCTTGGCTCGTAGCACGTTGTGACTTTCCTGGACGGCGCTATTTCCAATGGGCGCTACTGCTACCTTTAGCAATGCCTGCCTATATCGTCGCGTATGTTTATACCGACATGCTTGATTATGCTGGGCCTGTGCAACGTATGCTAAGGCAAGTCTTTGGTTGGTCATCCCCACAAGATTATTACTTCCCCGATATTCGTACGCTAACAGGCGCAGCTATCATGTTGTCTTTAGTGTTATTTCCGTATATTTACCTGTTAGCCCGCACAGCCTTTATGGAGCAATCGTCTAGCTTATTACATGCCTCTCGCATTATGGGTTGTAATCCATGGCAAAGCTTTTGGCGCTTAGGTTTACCCATGGCAAGGCCAGCCTTAGCGGTGGGAATGGCGCTAGTGGCAATGGAAACCGCTGTTGATTTTGCCACGGTAAGTTACTTTGCTGTGCCGACGTTAACGACTGCGGTTTATGATACTTGGCTTGGCTATGGCAGCTTATCTGCCGCTGCAAAACTCTCGGCAATCATGTTGTTGGTGATTTTTGCCATGGTAGGGGTAGAGCGCTTTGCTCGCCGTAAACAAGAGTTATTTCAAAAGCAATCAAAACTGACAGAGTCAGACCGTTATTATTTAACAGGCTTTAAAGCTTGGAGCTCATTTTCTTACTGCGCTTTATTGATTGTATTGGCATTTTTATTACCTTTTATGGTGCTTGCAGGCTATGCAATTGACTACTTTGACGAAAGCTGGAATAGCCGCTTTTGGCAATACAGTTTTAATAGTTTATATATCGCAGCCGTAGTGAGTTTTATCTGTGTTGTACTGGCATTAATTATGATGTTTGTTCGCCGTGTTAGCCCACGTAAAAGTGATTTGCTACCCTCACGATTAAGCAGCACGGGTTATGCAATACCTGGCACGGTACTGGCAATTGGCGTTTTGGTTCCACTGACTTATCTCGATTTTGCCATTAATGATGTTTATGCCTACTTTGATAGCAGAGGACCTGGCTTATTATTTACGGGCAGTGTCATTGCGCTTATTTTTGCTTTTTGCGTTCGCTTTGTGGCGATTTCAATTGGCAGTATCGAAAATAGCTATAAGCGAATGTCTCCTTCGTTAGATATGGCAAGTATTACTATGGGGCAAACCCCAAGACAGCTGCTATGGCGTGTGCATTTACCTTTGTTACGTAAAGGCATATTTGCAGGAGCACTGTTAGTATTTATTGAAAGCATGAAAGAGCTGCCAGCAGCTTTACTATTGCGTCCTATCGGTTTTGAAAACCTTGCGACTCATGTTTTTCAGTTTGTTTCTGATGAGCAACTAGAGCATGGTGCTTTGGCTGCAATTGTCATCGTAATCGTTGGACTTATCCCATTGATTTACCTTAATCGTTCGCTGGAGCAAGAGAGCTAATATGTCCACACTGACCATTAAAAATGTTAAAAGTGACTACCAAGGGCAGGTCATACTTAATGGACTCAACCTAACGTTAGAGCAGGGAGAAATCGTTGCGCTGTTAGGGCCTAGTGGCTGCGGTAAAACCACGTTATTACGTGCTATTGCTGGTCTTCAAGCGATCAGTGAAGGTGAAATTATCATAAATGGTCAATCGCTGAGTGCTGATGGCGTATTTGTTCCCAGCGAAAAGCGTGGCATTGGGATGATTTTTCAAGATTATGCATTGTTTCCCCATTTAACCGTCAGTGATAATATTTTGTTTGGTGTTAAGGGGTTATCTGAAAAAGATCGCCAAGACCGCCTTGAGGATATGCTCGCTTTAGTTAAGCTTGAAGGCTTAGGAAAGCGTTACCCTCATGAGTTATCAGGTGGCCAGCAACAACGTGTTTCGATTGCCAGAGCCTTAGCGTATCAACCCGAGATTTTACTTCTCGATGAGCCTTTTTCTAATATCGATTCTCAAGTGCGTAGTGAGATGATGCTGGAAATCAGACAGATCTTAAAGCAGCGTAATGTCAGTGCAGTTTTTGTCACTCACAGTAAAGATGAAGCATTTGTATTTGCAGATAAACTGGCTTTATTTAAAGAAGGCGGAATTGTTCAGCATGGTATTGCAGAAGACTTGTACGGTGCGCCAAACGATCGTTACGTTGCAGAGTTTCTTGGTGAAGGTAACTACATTACTGTCACCATTAAAAGCGCCACGCAAGTCGCCTCCATATTAGGCTTAATAGAAAGCACTAGCCTGATAAAAAACGTGGTTAATACTCAGGGACAATTACTTCTCAGGCCGCAGCAAATCGAGATTCAACCTGCTGCACAGGGGCAAGGTGAAATTCTCGAGCGACGTTTTCTGGGTACAATTTGTCATTATTGGGTTAAAGTAGGTCAACAGACGCTCGAAGTGAGAAGTCAGTTAACCGAACTGACATTAGGCCAGAAAGTTAATTTGTCCATATCAGCGCATCCGCTAGTGATTTTTTAGTGACCTAAGTCTAAATTGATTAAATATTGCATAGAGCAGTAAGGAATAAATTGCTCAATTGCCTTAAACTCTTTATATCTTATTATTGTTAAAGGTGATTGATTCCAACATGGAAACACAGAATATGCCTCGCGAACAGTTAGGGATTTGTGCTGAAGGAAATCTGCAT
Organism: Shewanella sp. ENK2; assembly: GCF_043568515.1. NCBI lineage: Bacteria > Pseudomonadati > Pseudomonadota > Gammaproteobacteria > Alteromonadales > Shewanellaceae > Shewanella > Shewanella sp. ENK2. The sequence continues at coordinate 2,843,560 of NZ_CP171406.1, forward strand.
AGCGTCTATTTGATGTTTAATGCAAATGATGGTGTCGAAGATCAGCTTCGCCCATGTTTAGCCAATGTAGCCCAATATATTTATGAATTATCTGACCAATATGCAGATAGTGCATTTAATGGCTTTGTTGCTATTGGTGCGAATTATTGGGATACCATTTTTGACGGACAAAGACCTGCTCAATTGCGCCCTTTTCCTGCGATGAATGAAGGTAATCGAGATGCACCAGCAATCGAATACGACTTATTCATGCATATCCGCTGCGATCGTTATGACATTTTGCATTTAGTTGCCAATGAAATTAGCCAAATGTTTGAAGGTTTGGTTGAGTTAATTGAAGAAGAACGTGGCTTTAGATTTATGGACAGCCGTGACTTAACTGGCTTTGTCGATGGTACAGAAAACCCGAAAGGGCGCAGCCGTCAAGAAGTTGCTTTAGTGGCTGATGAGGATATCTCATTTAAAGGCGGTAGTTATGTTCATGTGCAAAAATATGCCCATAACTTGAGTAAATGGAATCGCCTACCGCTGAAGAAACAAGAAGATATCATTGGCCGTACTAAGCAAGATGATATTGAGTACGCTTCTGAAGATAAGCCATTAACCAGCCATATCAAGCGAGTTAATTTAAAAGATGCAGATGGCAAGTCGATGGAGATTTTACGTCAGAGCATGCCTTTTGGCTCGTTAAGAGAGCAAGGGTTGATGTTTATCTCGACCTGCCATAATCCAACTCATTTTGAAGAAATGCTACGCAGCATGATTTATGGTGACGGTCATGGTAATCACGACCACCTCATGCAGTTTACTAAAGCGCTGACAGGGTCATCATTCTTTGCGCCATCATTAGATTTTTTAGCGCAGTTTGCTAACGACTAATTTTGCAAGATACGCGTTCTTGTAAGCTTGGGTAGATTAAAACCAAAAAAAGCAATGCCAAGGCATTGCTTTTTTATTGCGTTTTCGTCCGTACTACAGACTCAACATAACGCTTGTTTTACTCGCTGTAGTTAAACAGTGATTTAACTGTTTCTAACGTATCATCGATGGTTTTAATGCTGGATGGACAAATGAAGATCGTGTCGTCACCAGCAATGGTACCTAAAATGCCTTCAGGCTTACCTATTGAATCAAGTAATCGTGCGATGAGTTGTGCTGCACCTGGACTGGTACGCACTACAATCATAGCTTGGTTATGATCAACATCTAATACTAAGTTTTTAACTGGGCTACCTGCTGTCGGTACACCTAATTCAGCGGGCAAACAGTACACCATTTCTTGCTTAGCATTTCGAGTCCGCACCGCGCCAAACTTACTGAGCATGCGCGATACTTTAGATTGGTTTATGTTGCCAAAACCTTCTGCTTGTAGTGCGTTGACGATCTCACTTTGGCTACCAAAGCGCTCTTCCTTTAATATCGACTTAAACGTTTTAACGAGTTCATCCTGATTCTTGGTCGCTGGCATATTTTTTTCGTCTTATAGTAATTTTTAAATTGAATACAATATATTCACAAAACGGGTTCATTTTGAATATATAAACGTCACAAGTCAAGAAATAAGCTAAATTGGTGAATAAAAATTCACTTTACAGTGTAAGTGCTAAATCAGGGATTATTGATATATATATCATAGAATAAGTTAATTGCTTTACTCCACTAAGGGATAATTGAAATTGTCTCGCTGATGCAGTAATGTGACGCCACAAGAAATATGATCTATGTCACAGACTGAGAATCATAAACTTAGAAGTCAAACATAAGAACGTTATTGGAGATAATTATGAAAGTAGCTGTACTTGGTGCTGCTGGCGGTATCGGCCAGGCCCTAGCTTTACTATTAAAAACTCAACTTCCTGCAGGCTCAAAGTTGTCTCTGTATGACATTGCTCCTGTAACACCAGGTGTTGCTGTCGATTTAAGCCACATCCCAACAGATGTTGAAGTGGCTGGTTTTGCTGGTGAAGATCCAACGCCTGCGCTAGTTGACGCTGATGTTGTTCTTATTTCTGCTGGTGTTGCACGTAAGCCTGGAATGGATCGTTCAGATCTATTTAACATCAATGCGGGTATCGTACGTAACCTTATTGAAAAAGTCGCTGCGACTTGCCCTAAAGCATTAATTGGTGTGATCACTAACCCAGTAAATACAACAGTTGCTATTGCTGCTGAAGTACTTAAAAAAGCGGGTGTTTACGATAAGAATCGTTTATTCGGTGTGACGACACTTGATGTTATTCGTTCTGAAACTTTCATCGCTGAGCTTAAAGGCCTAAACGTTGCTGATGTTAACATTAACGTTATCGGCGGCCACAGTGGTGTGACTATTCTTCCACTTCTTTCACAAGTTGAAGGCGTAAGCTTTACTGATGAAGAAGTTGCTTCACTAACAACTCGCATCCAAAATGCTGGTACAGAAGTTGTTGAAGCTAAAGCCGGTGGCGGTAGTGCGACACTTTCAATGGGTCAAGCGGCATGTCGTTTCGGTCTATCTTTAGTTCGCGGCCTACAAGGTGAAGCAAACGTTGTTGAATGTGCATACGTAGATGGCGGCAGCGAGCACGCTGAATTCTTCGCACAACCTGTTGTATTAGGTAAAAACGGCGTAGAAAAAGTACTTCCATACGGTGAAGTAAGCGCATTTGAAGCAAACGCACGTGATGCAATGCTTGATACGTTAAAAGGCGATATCGACCTAGGTGTTGAATTCGTTAAGTAAGCTCATTGTTTACGACAAAAAGCGAAGCTTAGGCTTCGCTTTTTTGTGTCTGTAATCTGCAGTTACCACTGCACTGTTTGACCTTGCCAATCAAGAAACTCTGCTTGGTTGTTAAATTCAATACCTTGGTGAATCGTGAGTAATTGCTGGGCGACGAAGTCTGCGGTGAACAATTTCCCTTCGGGAACGTTGGCCTGAAAAGGTTTAGATAACTCGGTATCGGTTGTACCGGGGTGAAACGCAATCAATTTTGTATTTTTAGCTCGGCGTGCATATTCAATCGCACTGGTTTTTATTAACATATTCAATGCCGCTTTTGATGCTCTGTAGCTATACCAGCCTCCTAACTGATTTTCACTGATACTGCCAACTCTGGCACTTAACACACTGATGATGCATGCCTGCTTGCCGTTTACGAGTTTAACGAGATGTTGAAGCCACATCATTGGCACTAACGTGTTGGATTGAAAGACTGACAGCATAGAAGCTGGGGTAATATCTTCAAGGCGCTTTTCTGGCGATAAAACAGTTGATGGCTCAATTTGTTGATTTTCTGGACTCTTTGAGGCCTGTGGATTATGTGTATGGACTGACATTTGATTGTTTAATGAATGCAATCTGCCATTACAAATAAACACCTTGGTGATATGACCTTTAATTGATGATAGAGCAAGGCACACTCTTGCTATGTTTTCGTTAGCGTCATTACTGGCGTTATTACCAAAGCCATTCATGGTGTAATCGCAGGGGATGTGGTGATGAATGTTATTGCTAACATTAAAAACCAATTCCTTTTGACTGATAGTAATGATTTGCTCAATCTCAGTATTATCAGCGATCTCGGTGACAATCGCTTTTGCAATACCTGAAGATGCGCCAATAACAATGGCAGTGTTAACGGCTTGAACACGACAAATATCCATAGGCTACTTCAACTTACAGCTACCGTCTTCACAACGTTGCTGTCCTGTGAGTAGATAAGAAATTTGGTAGCGATTTTTCGCAAATCCACGATAAGCGATATCAGCAAAAGGTTTAACACAAGGTAAGCGTAATAATTGAATCCACTTATGCTTACCTGTTAATGCCCAAGCTTTAGCCGTCACATCTAACCCCGTTAGAATTGTGCCGTCATTTGTTTCTGCATGCAGGATGTTATTGGCCACAGATAAATCAATATGGGGGTATTTTTCTTCGAAATTGTCTTGGTTTAAATCAGCCAATTCAATTTTGTGTAATCGATCGTGCTTCTTTAGTTGCGCCATTTCGTTAGAACATAATGGACAAGCGCTATCATAAAAAATTCGTAACTCCATAGTGCACCTCAGCCTGTTTGGGTTAAAAATCAATACGTCGATTGTCACAAGTTAGATCTTTTTTGTGCTCTAGTGCACCTATTATGGGGTGTCATTGAATGTTAGTATCGTACTAATTGCTCACTTTTGACGGAACAAAACATGAAGAAACTCAGCCAGTTTAGTTCTTTTTTAGTTATACTCCCCTCGATAATTTCCAGTGTTTTACTTAGTGTTGCCAACGCAGAAGAAGGCAGTGAAGCCACCAGTCGTGATATCCCTCGTCCAGTCAAAGTGCTGCAAGTTGATGTGGGCTCTGAATACCGTGAGCGCTTTTTACCTGGCGAAGTTAAAGCCTCAGAAAAAGCGGCATTGTCATTTCGAGTCTCAGGTGAAATTGCTGAAATCTTTGTTAGACCTGGAGATGCCGTTGAACCAGGAGACATATTAGCCACACTCGATAGCGATATTTATCAGCAACACTTAGCCATGGCGCAAGCACAATTCGAGTTAGCTAAAGTGTTGTTTGAGCGCAATGAGTCTTTGGTTGAGCAAGGGGTGGTATCGCGTAACGATTATGACCAAGCTAAAAGTGATTTTACCGTAGCTCAAGCTGCACTGGATAAAGCCAAAACCGATGTGACCTACACTAAGTTGCGTGCCCCCTATCAAGGGGTGATTTCTAAACGCAGTAAGCGTGAGTTTGAGTTTGTCCAAGCACAAGAAGAAGTCATGGGGATTCGAACTGATGCATCTGCAGATATTAGTTTCCAATTGCCAGAGCAATTTATAGGTTTTTTACAAAAATCTGATAAAGGCTTAGAAGATATAGACAACATAGAAGTTAAGTTTGATAGCCGCGATCAATGGTATGTCGCTCGCTTAAAAGAGCTTAATACCGTTGCCGACCCTACAACCAGTAGTTACACCATTATATTAACTTTACCAATGCCAGATGAACTGAATGTTCTACCTGGCATGTCAGCACGAGTAAAAGTAAAGTTGCCCGCAAGAACGGCCGATGCCCATCCGAAAATCCCTAAAGGCGCAGTGGTCAAAGAAAACCAACAAGCCTATGTATTTACTTGGTCACCGACTCAGCAACGAGTCAAAAAGGTACCTGTTACCCTACAGGGAACTCGAATGATGTCAGGGCTAAATGATGGTGATTGGCTCGTCGTCGCAGGAGCCGCTGAGCTTAAAGATGGCCAAGCAGCGGTGAAGTGGATTAAAGAGCGAGGCTTATAATATGCAACGGATTCAACATTCTAGAATGAGTTCTATCATTAATCGTCTAGGGGTTGTTGCCTTAGGCCTATTGAGCTTATCTGCCTGTGAGCGCACTGTAGACATTGAGCCAACAAAAACCTTAGTGAAAACTTATACCTTGCCTCATGCTAATAATGAAGTGATGCGTGAATTTAATGGTGTGGCTAGAGCGCAAGATTTAACGAATCTGTCTTTTAGAGTTGAGGGGCGAATAGAGCGTATACCTGCAACCAAAGGCAAGTCGGTTGAAAAAGGTGAGTTACTCGCCGTACTTGAAAAACGTGACTACACCATTGCCCTAAGCGATCGTCAAGCACGTTTAGAAGTCAGTTATAAACAGGCCCAACGAGGCAAGCAGTTAGTTGAAAGCAAGCTAATGGCACAATCTGACTATGATGAAATGAATGCCCAATATTTAGTGGCAAAAGCAGAAGAGCGCCAAGCTGAGTTAAACTTGCAATACACAGAATTGCGCGCGCCATTTTCAGGGATTGTCAGTGATGTATTTTTAGAGTCTTTTGAAAATGTGCAGCCGGGTGTATCTGTACTCAGTATTCAAAAAGTTGAGCGTATTGAAGTGGATGTGCAAATTCCAGATATGCTGATTGCTGTTTCAAAAAAGCAAGAAGACAGAGAGAGTCAAGCCAAGTTGAATGTCAGCTTTGAGGCTTTTCCTAATACTCAATTTAGCGGCCGTTTATTAGAGGTCAACACCGAAAAAGATCCCACGACATCAACTTATATTGCCACCATTGCAGTGGACTTAGACCCCAAATATAAAGTGTTAGAAGGCATGCCAGCAAAAGTACAAGTTAACTTGAGCGACATGACTTACACCTATCATCGAGAATATTTAGTGCCAATCGAAGCGGTTGTTATGCAAGATGGTAGTGATATTGATACACAAAATAGTGGTGTTTGGCTTTACAACGCTGCCGATAATTCGATTCAGTATCAACCAGTAACACTGGGGGTTATTGTCGGTGATGAAATTGAAGTGATCAGTGGCCTTGATGATGGCCAAACCATTATCACAACAGGCGCAGCCCGTTTAGTTAAAGGCCAGCAAGTACAGTTACTAGAGGAGGGAGCATGATGACTCGGTATCCAAAAGTACTCCTTAATAACGCCAATCACTCAACTGATTCAAGGGAAAGTGTGTAATGAATATAGCAGGCTACTTTGTTAAAAATACTGTGATCAGTTGGATGTTTACCCTAATACTGCTTATTGGCGGTTTGATGGCATTTACTGGACTAGGCCAATTGGAAGATCCGCCTTTTACCATTAAAGATGCTGTGGTTGTCACCTTATATCCTGGTGCAACGTCCACAGAGGTGGAAGAAGAAGTCACCTACCCAATTGAAAAGGCAATTCAAGCATTGCCCTATGTCGACTATATTCGCTCACTCAGTACCTCGGGTATGTCGCAAATTACGGTAACCATGAAGAACATCTATGGCCCTGAAGAATTGCCACAGATATGGGATGAACTGCGCCGTAAAGTCAACGACATGTCATCAAGTTTACCGCCAGGAGTACAAGCGCCTATCGTCAATGATGATTTTGGCGATGTGTACGGCATCATGTTGATGGTGAGCGGCACGGACTACAGCTATCGAGATATTCTCGATTACGTCGATTATGTAAAACGTGAGCTCGAATTGGTACCAGGTGTCGGTAAAGTGTCATTGGCAGGGAACCAGCAAGAGCAGGTGTTTGTTGAAATGTCGTTGAACAAAGCGGCGAGTTCTAACATCGATCCCTCATTGATTCAAAATCTACTTAACTCGCAAAACATGGTGTCAGATGCGGGTAATATTCGGGTATCTGCCGATAACTTAAAAATTCGTACCAGTGGCGGCTTTAAGTCTGTCAGTGAGCTTGAAGAGTTAATCATTCCCGGTACCCAAGGTGACAAGCTAATTTATTTAAAAGATGTCGCTACTGTTTCTCGTGGTTTTCAAAATATCCCGACCAATTTACTCAAGTTTAATCAGCATGACGCCATCAACATAGGTATATCGTTTTCGACTGGGGTCAATGTTGTTGAGGTGGGTAAAGCCATTGACGCAAAACTTGCCAGCATTGAAAGCGTGCGCCCTGCAGGTATGGTGATTGAAACCATGTACAACCAGCCTAATGAAGTTGATGCCTCAGTCGGCAGCTTTGTGTGGAACCTCATTGCAGCAGTGGTGATTGTTGTAGGGGTATTGCTGGTATTTATGGGCTTTAAATCAGGGATATTAATTGGATTAATCCTATTTTTAACCTGTTTGGGCACTTTTATGCTGATGTTGCAGGCTGAGATTGAACTGCAACGTATCTCCCTCGGGGCATTAATTATTGCCTTAGGGATGCTGGTGGATAATGCCATTGTGATTGTTGAAGGCATACTCATCGGTCGGCAACGTGGACAAACAACCCTAGAGGCAGCTCAAGGCATCGTTAAACAAACAATGTGGCCATTACTTGGCGCAACTGTCATTGCGATTACAGCTTTTGCACCCATTGGGCTCTCTCCAGATTCGACGGGTGAATTTGCAGGGTCGTTATTCTGGGTATTACTGTTTTCGCTGTTTTTATCTTGGATTACTGCGATCACGATTACGCCATTTTTCGCGCAATTATTTTTTGGCTCGGAAGCTGAAAAAGTGGAAGGTGAACCAAAAGATCCGTATGGCGGTGCCTTCTTCATGTATTACAAGGCACTACTTGACGTGTGTATGCGCTTTCGTTGGGTCAGTGTGATTGCCGTTGTTATTGCGTTTTGCGCCTCTATTTATGGCTTTGCTTACGTTAAGCAATCCTTTTTCCCGCCTTCTACCACACCTATATTTTTAGTCGATGTGTGGATGCCAGAAGGGACCGATATTCGTGAAACTCAAACCGTCGTTGAAGGGATGGAGGCCATCGCGTTTAACCTTGATAATGTCGAGTATGTGGCATCTACCATAGGTAAAGGTTTTCCTCGTTTCTTATTGACTTATTCGCCTGAGAAAAATTACGCATCCTATGCGCAAATTGCGTTAAGAACATCAGATTTTGAAACCTTATCTGATGTGATGGTGACCTTTCGCAGGGACGTAGAGCGCAGTTATCCGCAAGCGCAGCTTAAATTTAAGCGCTTAGAAATTGGTCCATCAACGGATGCCAAAATCGAAGCGAGGATCAGCGGCGCCGATCCTGATGTATTGCGTAGTATTGCAGCGCAAGTGATGGAGATATTTAATGCTACGCCAGCCACAGTCAATGTACGTCACGACTGGCGTGAACGGGTGAAATATATTGCCCCTCGGTTTAATGAAACCCAAGCTCGCCGTCTAGGTATTGTAAAAAGTGAAGTCGATGAGGCATTAAAATTTTCGTTCACAGGCTTACAAATCGGGGTTTACCGTGAAGGCACCACCTTGCTGCCGATTATCGGTCGCTTGCCTGAAGATGAGCGCATTGATATCGAATCCTTAGAGAGTATTCGCATTTGGAGCCCAGCGCTAAGTGCCTTCGTACCTCTGCAACAAGTGGTTGATGGTTTTGAGGTGAAGTTTGAAGATCCTATTATTCAACGTCGGGATCGTAAACGTACCTTAACTGTATTTGCCGATACCGATTTTGAGTACGGCATTCTTCCTGCTGAACTGTTTGCCAAAATCAAACCTAAAGTAGAGGCACTCGAGTTACCAGTAGGGTATGAGCTGCAATGGGGAGGGGAATATGAATCATCGACAGATGCGCAAGAGTCATTATTTGCGACCTTGCCATTAGGCTTTTTATTCATGTTTTTGATTACCGTGTTCTTGTTTAATTCGGTAAGAAAACCCCTGGTTATCTGGGCTTGTGTACCATTAGCTATTATCGGTATTACATCTGGATTGTTAATCCTTGATAAACCATTTAGCTTTATGGCGTTGTTAGGCATGCTCAGCTTATCGGGCATGCTACTGAAAAACGGGATTGTTTTATTGGATCAAATTAACACTGACATCAACGAAGGAATAGAAACCTTTGAAGCCGTGTTTAACTCAACGGTGAGTCGTGTGCGACCTGTTTGTATGGCCGCCATAACCACGATTTTAGGTGTGTTGCCGCTGTTAACCGACGCTTTCTTTGAGTCGCTTGCAGCAGTAGTCATGTTCGGTTTAGGGGTAGCAACCATGCTGACTCTGATCATTGTTCCAGTGTTTTATATCATTTTCTTCAAAGTTAAGTACCGAAACTATAAAGAGTTTTAGTTAGCAAAATTGGCGTTTTATCGCTATAACTATAAGAGTCAGCCATTAACGGTTGACTCTTTTTTATGTGATCTAACTTGCTCATTGTCACGTACTACCCAGTGAATTTATAAGAGGCTCACTATGTCCATTAGCCAAGCAATCATTAAAGTGACCAATCTTCGTTTACGAACGTTTATTGGTTTTAATCCTGACGAACGTGAAAAGCAGCAAGATGTTGTGATTAATATCGAAATCCAATATCCCGCCGACAAGTCATTTGAAACTGACGATGTTGCAGATGCACTTAACTATAAAGTCATTACTAAAAAAGTTATCCAACATGTTGAAGAAGGGCGCTTTTTACTGCTCGAAAAGTTGGTGGCAGATGTGTTGGCTATTTGTAGTGAGCACCCATCAATCACGATGTCACGGGTGACAATTGATAAACCTCATGCTTTACGTTTTGCCGACTCTGTTTCGCTGTCTTTAGAGCAACGCAAATAATCGGTAGCCGCTGGCTATCACGTAATAGTGTGGTTTTATTTGGCACGGGTTGCCATAAGGAAAACACATGATTTCAGATGAAGCACGCAAGGTGCAGCAAGTTCTTATTGAGCGAGGTCTTGAAACGCCATTGGTCGAAAATCAGATGACCAGTGACCAAAAAATAGAACGCATTCAAGGATTGATGACTGAAGTTGTCTCAACATTAGGTCTGGATTTAACCGATGACAGTTTGTGTGAAACACCACATCGAATTGCCAAAATGTACGTGAATGAAATTTTTTCGGGGCTCGACTATCAGCATTTCCCTAAAGTGACCCAAATCGATAATAAAATGGGCGTTGAAGAAATGGTTAAAGTCAGCGATGTCAGTGTTGTGAGTACCTGCGAGCATCACTTTATCACCATAGATGGCGTTGCCAATGTGGCTTATATGCCTAAATCAAAGATTATTGGCCTGTCTAAAATCAATCGGATTGTGCGCTTCTTTGCCCAGCGTCCACAGGTGCAAGAGCGTTTAACGCAACAAATTTTAGTCGCACTGCAAACGCTTTTAGAAACTGAAGATGTCGCAGTCAGTATGAATGCCACTCATTATTGTGTGAAATCTCGTGGCATAATGGACACCCAGTCGCACACCACCACATCAGCATTAGGTGGCTGCTTCAAAAGCAACCCTGCGACCCGAGCAGAGTTTTACTCAAAGGCTTGATTCACTCAGCTAACTCATGAATGATGGATAACAGACACGAGGTCATTAGTCGCTGCTAATGACCTTTATTATGTGAGTTTAACTACTGGCTCAATACAAGAATAAGAGAACTCAAATGAAACACACCATATTGATTACAGGGGTTGGTAAACGTATCGGCTATGCGTTAGCAAAGCATTTTATTGCCCAAGGCCATCAAGTGATTGGCACCTTTAGAACACATTACCCAAGTATTGATGAGTTGGCTGAACTTGGGGCCGATTTATACCAGTGTGACTTAACTCTCCCAGAAGAAATTAACGATATGTTACAGCGCATTGTTGCGCAATATAGCGAGCTAAATTGCATCATCCATAATGCATCTGATTGGCATAATGATAAAACCTCAAATGAGGTGAGCTCTGCGGATATTATGACAAGAATGATGAATATTCATGTGAGCGCACCTTATCAAATCAACCTTGCTTTAGCGCCATTATTAACTGCCAGTGCTAAGCAACAAGTTGGTGCTAGTAATATTATTCATATCACCGATTATGTCGCCGAAAAGGGCAGTAAAAAGCATATTGCTTATGCGGCCAGTAAGGCGGGATTGCATAATTTGACGCTATCTTTTGCGGCAAAACTTGCGCCTGAAGTTAAAGTGAACTCTATTGCCCCTGCGATGATTTTATTTAACGAAGGTGATGATAACGACTATAAAGTGAAAGCCTTAGCAAAAGCGATTTTGCCAGTCGAGGCCGGCAATAATGAAATGATATCGCTGGTTGATTATTTAACTTCCAGTCATTATGTGACAGGCCGAAGCTATGCGGTTGATGGTGGCAGACAATTAAAATAATGGATTGCGGTACTGATAGCATTAATTAAAAAAGTTTTAGACTTCTAGATGGCTAATTGCTAATGTGGATACAGGTTTGATTGAGCACTGCGATAAACAATCAGCAATGTTCAATCAATTTTCCGTTATCAACGATGAACGATTAGAAGGGGTCTATCATGGCAGCAGACAATAATGCTCAAGGTATGAAACTGGAGTCGCTGGCTTTACACCACGGCTATCAATCAGAAGCCACCACCAAAGCCGCCGCAGTGCCCATTTACCAAACCACTTCTTATACCTTTGATGATACCCAGCATGGTGCTGATTTATTTGATTTAAAAGTGCCTGGTAACATTTATACTCGTATTATGAACCCCACTACAGATGTGCTAGAATAGCGACTTGCAGCAATCGAAGGTGGCATAGCAGCTCTAGCTGAAGCATCAGGTATGGCAGCCATTACCTATGCGATTCAGGCGCTGACACAAGTGGGTGATAACATCGTTAGTACAAGCCAGCTTTATGGCGGCACCTATAATTTATTTGCCCATACGTTACCTCGCCAAGGCATTGACGTGCGGATGGCTGCTTACGATGATTATGCAGGGCTTGAAGCATTAATTGATGACAATACCAAAGCACTTTTTTGTGAATCTATTGGTAATCCTGCTGGTAACGTTGTTGACCTGCAGCGGTTAGCTGAAATTGCGCATAAGCACGGTGTACCATTAGTCGTTGATAATACCGTTGCGACACCAGTACTGTGTCGTGCTATTGATCACGGCGCTGATATCGTTATTCACTCATTAGCCAAATACATTGGCGGTCATGGCACCACCATTGGTGGCGTGATTATTGATTCGGGTAGCGAATAAAGCACGGTTTACTTTACTGAATGAGCCAGATCCTTCCTATCATGGTGTGGTATATACCGAAGCTTTTGGGCCTGCAGCCTTTATCGGTCGAAGCCGTGTAGTTCCCTTACGCAATACTGGCGCAGCCTTATCACCGCAAAGTGCATTTTTATTACTTCAAGGGCTTGAAACACTCAGCTTACGAATGGAGCGCCATTGTGAAAATGCATTGGCACTTGCTGAGTATCTAGCGGATCATCCATCGGTTAGTTGGGTGAATTACGCCGCCTTAACCGATAGTCCCCAACACGAGCGCTGTCAAAAGATTACCCAAGGTAAAGCCTCGGGTATCATTAGTTTTGGTATTAAGGCCAGTGATGCACAAGCCGGTAAAATTGCTGGTGGAAAATTCATTGATGCACTGCAAATGATTTTGCGTTTGGTCAATATTGGTGATGCTAAGTCATTGGCATGCCATCCTGCTACGACGACACATCGACAGTTAGACTCAGACGAGCTGGCTAAAGCTGGAGTATCTGAAGACTTAGTTCGTATCTCTGTCGGTATTGAGCACATTGACGATATTATTGCTGACGTATCTCAAGCATTAGCGGCAGCAACGCAATAGGCCGTTAACCATCAATATTCGCTGAGTTGGCGATTAGCTGAAATAAAAAACCGTTATGAAAATAACGGTTTTTTTATGTGAACTGCTGCCATTGGTCAGTCGTTGGCGATACGTTTGGTTGGGGTAATGATGATTGGTAATGGAATATCCCAATACTCCACGGGTAAATAACTCACCTGTTGGCAATCATGGGCATAGCCCACTGCTAATGGTTTATTGTCTTTTACCTGAGCTAATGTGCGATCGTAAAAGCCGCCGCCCATTCCCATTCGATTGCCATTATCATCAAACGCGACTAATGGCGTGACGATCATATCTAGTTTATCTACCGTAATAATATGGCGAATATCCAGTTTAGGTTCGGCAATATCAAAGCGGTTATTCACCATTACGGTATCAGGGGTGTAGCGGACAAATAATAAATGCCCTTTAGCAAAAGGATGTATACGAGGTAAATACACTTCTACATCTAGTTTCCACAATGCTTCAATTAATTTGTTGGTGGCAAGCTCGCCATCAAACCCCAAATAAATGGCCACTCTTTTGGCTGAAATTTGCTGTATTTCCGACAATAAATGGCGACTGGCAATTAACGCTAACTGATTTTGCTCTGCTTGGTCCATGCTATTTCGTTCTTGACGAATATGGCGACGAATACTATCTCGGCTCATATTTCGACTGTCGAATAACGGTTCAGCATCCCTTGGGCTATTAAAAGAATGCGGATAAATGACCTCGGCAGATGCTGATGGTTCTGCTGATGCTGGGCTAGCTGATGAAAAATACGTTATTGAAGGTTGTTTCGCTGTTGTAGCAGACTGATATTGGCTCGAACCAGTCATAAAGCGCGTCATGCTCATCGGTGAGAAGTTCTCCATCACTTACAAATGAAAGATAAAATAGCGATATGAACAAATGATGTTACAAGATGCAGATTATCCTGATATGTGAAAATATCAAAGAAGATAATCAATGGATTGACCAGCTTGAGTGTAAATGGGGGAAAATCAGCCGCTGGTATGATAAAAAAACGCCGATGATAACCATCATCGGCGTTGTCTTATATCACATGCTGTAACTCAGGTTTGTAATGAAAGCGGTAAGTTAGCTCTCCACTCAAACCTTGTTTCTCGCTACTTTTCCATGTTCATTGATTTTAATAATACAGGGCTGTCGTAATCAGCGACTTCAGTTTTTGCTTTTAACCAGAACTGACGACGAGTTAAGAAGTAGGCAAAAATGACCGTCAACATTGCCCATTCAATCAGGTTTTCAGCCATAAACAGGGTGCCAGGGCGTAAGGACTGCAACATCTCGAACGGGTATCTGTCATGGTTTTCGATAAAACCAATACGTGAATTGAGAATAAATAGGCCATAGTGCAAGCCGCAATACACGCCAATACCAGCGATAAATCCAGCTATTTTTGTGTACCACTTATTCGGCAATTTTGTGCCAATGACGACAACATATAGACCGACTAATAACGATGCAGCCATCAATGCATTGGTGATTTCTAGGGTATGTTGAATCACTTCAATACCGTTGTAGTACAAGGTGAATCCAATATGAGGTACCAATAAGGTTAAACTGAGCGCCAAAAGCCATATTTTGCCCTGACCAATGTTCTTCCAATACCACTTTTGAATACCTTTATAGCTTAACCAGAATAAACCAATGATGAGCAGGTAGTTACACCATGCAGGTAAGCCAAATAAGCCAAACTTCATGGTGACTAATGCCAGCATCCATTCAGGGATTTGAGTCACACTCATACGATAAGCCGTTTCTTGGGCAAACGTTGGGTACATGACAGCAAACAATATTCCTATTGTTAGGAATAGAAAGGCGAATTTAAACATACTGCCAATCATTTTAGGCGCAATGCCTTTTACACTTTGCTTTTTAAGCTGAGTCACTAAGGTTTGATAATTAGAAACAACCGCATCTTTAATATCACTTGAAACCCAGTTCTCCTCTAATAATGCAATCGAGGTGTTAGTTTCATTGGCTTCAATAATGTTTTTCACTGCGGGTGTTGAAAGGGCTGCTTTATCATTAGATTTACTGCCGCCAGCGAGTTTTTGTGCCACGCTCCATACCGCAGGATCGTATACCCCACCTGCATCATGCGTGCTGTTTTTGTTACCACCAAAACACAACGTCGTGTCGACGTTATCGATGTTGGCAGTAAATTGTAAAGTCGGTAATTTGGCCTTAAAAGCATAAATAAAAGTGCAACCGTCCAAAGCGCCTTTAACATCGACTTCGGTGATATCATCTAAGTGGTGAACGATTTTAAGTCCCGTCTTTTTGACGTAATCAGACGTCCACTCATGGTAATCACTGGTGTTATATTCCCACTTTGTACTCCGTTTAGCTTCACCATCAATGGTGTAACTGAAATAGAGGTAACCACCACCATCACAGGTACGACAGGTCACCTTGCCTGAACCACTGCAGTTATAGCAGGTTTTACTACCACTGCCCCAGCATGATGAACATGTCTCAGTGGTATGAACCGTGCGGTTATTCTCGTAGCGAGTCACATGATTTCGGCCACTGCCACTACAACCGCTACAGGAAGTGCTACCGCTGCCATGACAACTGCCGCAGTTTTGTTTACCAGAGCCACTACAGTTATAACAAACCTTGCTACCGACATAGGTTTCTGGCGCTGACTTTAAGCCACGATCTTTGATTAAAAAGTTTTCAGCAACGTCAGGGCCAAGTATTTTGATGAAACGATCGTTAAATAATGAATTTTGACCGCTGACATACTCTTTTGCTTTATTGTTAGCATCGTCGTAAGCGTTCGAGGCGCTGCCACACTTGATGCCTGATGGACAATGCCCACCATGTTCATGTTCGCTTACACCAATCTCAATGGTCCAGCCAAAGGTAAAGTTAAGCTCCGGTAACTTAGCCTCTTCATTACTCAATACAACTGATACATCAACACCAGTTAAGTCTTTACCATTACTTCGTATAAAGTCCTGGAATTGCGTTAGTTTACTCACGTAATACTTCCTATCAATCAATGCGTGAATGGTGATTTAACTCAGTTAAATACGTTATAAATTAATCGTGAATTCGGTTTCTTCGGGTTTTAAATAAACCCAGGTTCGAATAGCTTGATGACCACTGGCAGAGACTTTAATGTCATAGCCTCCTGGTGGCAGCATCATGCCTGTTTGATATTTGGGTTTAATATTCATTACTGCGATGTTGGCATTAGCCACATTGGTATTAATGGTTAATGGTAATAAGGCTTTTGCTGCTGAAGCAGGGCTAGACTGAGCACTCGTGTCATGCTCAGGTAATATGGCTAAATCGAATCGATTAATAGGTTCGCTAATCGCATCAAAACCTTTGGTGATTAACAGGTATTCATCAATGCTGGCACCAATAGGTTGCACCATCGGTTGAGTGACCAGTAACCATTTAAGCGCAAAAGAAATACCGGCTGAATCATTGTTTTCCATTTGCTCAAAAAAGTAATGCATAGCAGAGTCTTTAACTGTGTATTGATTGCTACTTAGGGTAACTGGCACCACAAAAATCGATAACAATAGCGCAGCAGAAATCCCCGCTTTGATATAGCCAGCTTTGGCTTTGTTTTGGCCTTCTTGTGACTCACCATCATCCTTGGTTTTTCTTCTGGCTTGTACTAACTCAGCAGCTTTCATTGGCAGCTTTAACACGGTTAACAACACCAAGGCTAAACTAATCGACATCGATATTGGCGGCACTATGGTCGCACGTAATGCCGACTTACCTGTGGACTCAAAGGCGCCGCCATCAGCAAATTCGGCTTGTTGGGCTTCAAGTACATTGAGATATTCAGTGGTTTTACGCTGAATATTGGGCTCAATAATGCGCTGTTTAAATTCTCGGTTATTCCAGTCAGCAAGCGTTGGGCTGATATACAGCTCTTTCATTTGGCGCTCAATACGCTTTTGAATATCTCCTTGTTGCTGGAATTGCTGCCAACTTAAATTAGGTGGCATATCCAAGCCTTTGTTTTTCATAGTCGAGCGCCAGCGATTATCCGCCTCTTGGCGGACTTTGTTTGCTACGGCATTATCAAAGCTTGTTCGGTCTGCCATCACCCAAGTTGAAGGTAATGTCAGCCCTTTTTGTTTAAGGGTGTTATTGACCTTAGTGCTAGTCAGTTGATGATGTCTAAATTCATGAATAGTGCTGATACCTAGCGGGTAGCCGCCAGATTCTTTAACAAAATCAGGCTCCATTTTGACCATTAAGACATTTTTATAATGGTTAACATCATTGGTATACACCATGCGGTGATCTTTAAAGCCACCATCACCGCCCGTTGCAGCATCAGCGGCTTGCATTGCAGTGAATAGACCAAAGGTCATAATGCCAGTGATAATTGAATTACCTACGTTTTCAGAGGTTGATATTTCTTCTCGGATTAACCAATCATCAGGTGGAATATAAGGAATGCTGTATTTGGCGATTTCCTTGTCATAACCGTTTTGTAGACGTTCATAACAATTGTCTTTGCGACTGCCTTTTTTCATGTCAGCGCATTTATTACGTCGCTCAAAAAAGTCATACATTTTAGGGGCAATTTTTTGCGCTCTCGACTCGACTCTTCCTTCGTAAGCACTGACGCCTTTTTGATACTTTTCCCAACCTTGTTTAACTTGGTTTTGGGTATCTAACCAATATTCATCAGAGCGGCTTGGAGCGGTACTTAGAGCTTGGTTATAATCGTTTGAACCTTGAGCATATTCTTTATAGTGGCTACGTAGGGTTTGACGAAAATCATCGTAGTTTCCGTAGTGTTCATCAAATCGAGATAGGGCGCGATCACGGACAAATTTCTCCATGATCATCCGTTTCTTTTCTTTGATATCATCAACTAACTTATCATCAGCATAAACAAGGCCACCAAAAACCGATAAGAAGGTTTTTTCGGTCGCGTTATGTTCTGAATCGGGATCGTAATTGATCCCTTCAAATTGAATCGACTTTTCAATGAGTGCGCTACGCAGTATTTGCGACAAATAAGCCTGCTGGCGTTCAGCAGGAGTTGAGGCATCAATGATAAAATGATCAACCAACCATTTTTGTCCAAAAAATACTGTCGGCCACACCAAAATCGCAATCAATGCAAAGTGGCCCAAGGCTCTACCGACTCGAGCGACACGCTTACCCTTGAGCAGCATATCGGCGAGTAATAATGTGACACCAATACCACTGATAGTACGACCAAATAGCTCCACTGCGCGTAAGTCTTCTTCTGACGAGTTTTTACCGCCTGCGACTTCGGTTAAAGCCGCATTGAACACGGCTTCGGGAAACAGATACAGGATTGAGCACATAAACATGAAAAGCATCCACCAAAAGGGCTTACCTAATTTGGTGATTTGTGCTTCACGCTCTTTATGGATTGCCGCTTTTGTTGCCTGAGAATGCTGTTTCTTTTGTACTTTTTTTAATTGTTTTTCAGCAGCCTGCATTTTTTGCTGTGTTGGTGTTTGGTCGAGTAAACTCGTTGCAAATGGGCTTTTTTATTGTCAGTCATTTTTTAGTTTTATTATTGTTTGTTGTTTTTATTGTTTGTTGTTTTTATTGGTTGTTTATCTAACAGCTAAACGGCTATTGAGTGCCATTTTCTGGCAAGGTTAAAATAATGGTTTCACCCGTTTTGTGTTCCAGCTTTTCATCTGTAATGGTTGGAAAACCATGCTCTAATAGCGGTGTTGGTGTGGTGTTTTTAGTAGTCACTTTCTTGGCCTTAACAATGGATTTAAGCCCCGAATTGAGTGATAAATAATACCCTTCTTGTTGGTAGCCCAACATTTCTTCAAAGCGATCAAAGTCAGCATCTTGTGGCAACGAGGCAATATAACGGCCGATATTACTTAATGGTTGGTAGCGTTTAGCGGGGACAGAAGCCTTAAACAGTCGCTGACAAATTTTGTATGGCGTAGCATCAACAATGACGCCGTCAGGCAAAGTGTTACGGCTAAGCGTTAAAAGCTGTTGTTGATGAAAATCGGTGCCATTAATCGAGTAGGTATACACCTTCATACCTAAACCCTTAGCGCGACTTTTTACCCCTGGGTTTTGCATATAACTACGAATATCAAGGTGTAAGCCTGAGTTAGTCCCTAACTTACTTTGCAGCTTTTTAAGCGCACTTGTGCTTGTATAATCTTGATAACGAGAGCGATAGCGCTTCGTTCCGTATCGACCCGCTAATTCAAGATCGTCTTGATTATCTAAGTAGTAAGCATCGTTTTTGACCCCTTTGCGTAAATCGCTGCGAAGCTTTTCTACGCTAGTTGGGTGACCGCCTTGGACAAAGCCAAGGTAAACATATGGGTTAATACCTCGTAGTTTATATAAGGTATCTTTATCTGCTGCGGAGTAGTAAAAGCCACTCAAGCCAATGTACTTACGCAACATGTTATCAAGATCAACTAACGCTTGGCCGTTAGCGTCGGATTTTATTTCCACATTTAGCTTTTGTGATGGGGCACGGTATGCCGCAAAAACCTTAAATGATTCAGCAGCGGTGATCGGGCGTTCATTTAAAAGCGCGTTAGTGTTTTTATCACGCAATTTTAATTGGCCGAACTCCTTGCGGTTCATGCGCTCAATCTTGTATTGCTCACCTGTATAATGCACTGTTGCACGCCCAGTTTGGCTATCGTGATGATTGACCCAAGTGCCATCTTTAAGCAGCATGACGTCAATTTCGACACTGTTAAAATTGTCATTAAGCGCCGCTGCTATCGCATTATAGCTACTTTCTGGTTGACGAAAGTCACCGCGATGGGCTGAAATATCGAGCGGACATTGCGCCGTCGATATCATTTTGATGTTGCCGTTTGCGGCAAGGTATAAGTTGCGATCGCCAAGGGCTAATTGTATGTCGACAATGTCTAAGCCTTGATTTGCAGCATCAAGGGGTAAATGCGAGATTGCAGCAGGAATAACATAAGCGGGTTGTTGAGGTTCTGGCGTTGACTTACATGCGGTTAAAAACAACGTTGAAGCTAAAAGTGAATAAAGAACGGCAGAATTTAGGAGGCGACTTGTCATAATCCCTAAGTGCAAGTTATTAATTTTGAAAACTTTATACCGCATTGTTTTATGTAAAACAATATTAACCTTAACTTTAACAAGTGTATTTAAAAGTACATTCCAAGTTGCTTACTTTGTCTCACATAGACGTTATCTTTTGATACATTTTATTATCAAGCTAGGTGTTTTAATAAGCGATGTTAATCGGTGTTTTATGATTGGCCTTATAGATGACAGATTAGGGCAGATGAAGCGAACTATCGTACCTCGTTAGGGCAAACATGGATTAGCTTGGCTAACCACAGATATAAAAAAGCCACCTAGTTAGGTGGCTTGTTTTATTAGGATGCTCCCCAGAATACCGACCGTCGGTGTAGCCCTTGAACCGTAGGTTCAAGGCGGGAAAATGTTCATCTCCTAAGGTTTCTCGGTACAAGCCGAGCATACACAATGTCAATGAAAACATTCACCCTGGGTTTGTAAATATCGGCACAGGGACATAACCTACAAGCGCATATCCCAGGGAGCAAAACCAGTGCGAATCATGTTGTTAGTCATTAAACTAGCAACACAAGTCAAAATTTATTTAATCTTCCTTGGTACGTTCCAGTAACGAGTTTTCCAACGTTGACTGAAGTAAAGAAATACGCTCGTCCATTTGCGCCATGTATTGTTTATTTTTTTGCTGCTCTTCATGTAACTCGTAGCCAATATTCAGCGCGGCCATAATGGCTAATTCTTCACGGCTTAAATTATTGGTACGTGCCTTCAAGTTAGTTAGCTGTTGCTCAACGCCTTTGGCAATCGAGCGCAACGCTTCCTCTTGTCCTTTCGGGCAAGCGATAGAGTAGGTGCGCCCTAATAGGGAAATATCAATAGCACTGTTACTCATAAGTCGCTGAAGATCCTTATTTGTCTAAAATAAAAATTGTAGCAGTTTACTCTTCCCTCTGACTGTAACGCTTTAGCATGAAAGCGTTTATCGGTGTGATCCAACAGTTGTTTTGCATCACTAATAGAGGAACTAGCCTGTTTGCGGACTATATAGCGCCCATATTAAAAGTGCAAGGTAACTTGCCCGCTTTAGCGCTATTTGCTTGATGAATGAGCATTTACTGTTTGTTCACTCTCGTTTAGCCGCCAAGCGCTTTTGTTTTAGACACTATTAAGGATACGTTGTTTATTGAAAATCGTTTAGTTCATCGAGTTATATTTGAGACCGTTAATATTAGCTTTTGATTTATTAAATCCCTTTTAGCCAAATGCTGATTCTTGGCGGCACTGTAAAACGAGCCTGAATTACGCTAATTGGCTTAAGGTGCTTTATACTTAACAGATTGACGAATTATTTTAACGACTTTCACTGTAGCATTTGGTGGCAGTTATTAACTCTGCTAGCATTGCAGCAGATTGTTTATTTATTGGAAAAATACCATGGCAACCCCTCCTTCTTTATGTATCGAAAAACTAAAAAAAGCCCTAGATTCTGCTGAAATAGGTCAGCACCCAGTTGAGGTGCATGGCGCATTAGTCGGATTAATTTGTGGTGGGGTAGAGCAAGCGAATACGGCTTGGTTATCACCGTTACTTGAACTGATGAATGACGGCCAACCTTTAACCACAGAGTTGCAGCAATTAATTGGCGAGTTATTTAAAGATACAGCAACCCGTTTAAGTGATGCTGAATTTGGTTTCTCGCCATTACTACCTGAAGAAGAAGAGCCATTAAGCCAACGTTTAGAATGTTTAGCTTTATGGGTTCAAAGTTATTTAACTGCCATTGCACTTATTCAGCCAAAGCTCAATGGCGCATCATCTGATGTACGTGAAATCATTCAGGACTTAGGTGCAATTGCCCAAGTTGAATTTGATGTCAGTGATGATGATGAATCAGAAGCCGCTTTCATCGAGCTACACGAATTTGTCAGAATGGCTGCGGTATTATGTTACTCAGAATTTGGTCCAGAAATACCACTTGATGAAACAGACGCAACCTCACCATTACATTAATGGTGCGAGTAAGGCATAGATAACCTATGCCTTTTATTGCTAAAAGTACGCCCTAATAATAAAAAGAATTCGTGTTATGACCCAGTCAATAAACCAAGCTGACAACGATGCTACTGAGCTATCCCATTCTTGTTCTAGTACAGAGCGTCGCGCTAATTCAGCACCCGCAGTAACGCACGTTGATATCACCATTGTTGGCGGCGCAATGGCAGGCGCCAGTTTAGCTTTAGGACTTGCGCAGCTATCGGCTAAATACCAACAGCAATTAGGGCGTCCGTTATCTATCGCCATCATTGAAGCCCAGCAACCAGACTCACAGCACCCAGGTTTTGATGCTCGCTCAATTGCAATAGCGCATGGCTCCGTGTTTGAGTTAACGCGGTTAGGCATTTGGCCAAAGCTTGCCAGTCTTGGCACAAGTATCGAAAACATTCATATCTCAGACCGTGGTCACTTTGGTATGACCGAACTGAATGCTGCGCAGTTTTCTTTACCTTCAATGGGACAAGTGGTTGAACTGGCTAAAGTCGGCAAAGTACTGTTTGATGAGTTAAAGCAGCAGGATATTCAACTGCATTGCCCTGCAAGGCTTGAACAGTTAGACACAGATACCAGTGGCCATACCCTAACATTAAATAACGGTCAGAAAATTCGTACCGCCTTGCTAGTGGCTGCTGATGGTGCACAATCAAAAGTGCGCCAAGCATTAAAGCAAGACATCGAGAAAGTGGATTTTGAGCAAGTTGCATTGGTTGCCAATGTGCAAACTGATAAGCCACATGATGGCTGGGCGTACGAGCGCTTCACAGGCTCTGGCCCATTAGCCTTACTGCCAATGTCGTCCGTATCGCTTGAGTCAAATGCACAACAGCCAAGGCTTTCTTTAGTATGGGCGCTTGATAGCGAACAAGCGCAAGCAATGAAAACCGCCTCTAAAGCTGAGTTTTTAGCCAAGCTGCAAAGTGCCTTTGGCAATCGAGCAGGGCGTTTTACCGATGTCGGAGAGCGAGTCAGCTATCCGTTAACCCTATTGTATATGCCAAGGCCGATTTACCATCGCAGTGTATTTATTGGTAACGCTGCGCAAACGTTACACCCAATAGCAGGCCAAGGTTTTAACTTAGGTTTACGTGATGTGGTTGGATTAATTGATGCCATCGAAACGGTTATTTGTGACAGCATCACAGCTAAACAAGCATTGGATCTTGGTCAACATTCGCTGATCCATCATTATTTGAATCTGCGTGAAGAAGATCGCCGTAATACCATTAACAATGTTGAATTTTTAGTGCGTGGCTTCTCAAATCAGTATTGGCCATTAGTGGCAGGGCGCAGTTTAGGGTTAAGATTATTATCATGGTGCCCACCGTTGAAAACGCCAATTGCCCATAAAGCCATGGGCTATAAAACGGCATAAGCCAGTTAACGTATATTGGGTTTACACTCGCTGAATCAAATGAAGGACTAACATGTTTCAAACTCAGACCTATGATGTAGCCATTGTTGGTGGCGGTATGGTTGGTTTAGCCACTGCCATTGGTTTAGCTGAGGCCGACTTAAACGTCGTGGTGATAGATGCTGGCCAAACACAGGCCGTAACAGGTGAGCCACGCCTTCGAGTAAGCGCGATTAACAAAGCCAGTGAGCGATTACTTACTAACTTAGGTGCTTGGCAATACATTAACTCAGCCCGCACAGCCCCTTATCAAAAAATGGCCGTTTGGGACAAAGACGGTCTAGGCAAAATTGCTTTTGATGCAGCGAGTATTAGTGAGCCTTCTCTTGGTGCAATTATCGAAAATCAGGCTATTAGTTACGCCTTAGCTAAGCGCACCGCGGAGCTTGCCAATATCACCCACCTTGAAGGCCAGCGATTAGAACGTGTGGCTTTTGGTGAACGTGAATCTTGGCTGACACTAGATAATGGCGATAATTTAAGTGCAGCCTTGGTGGTTGCAGCAGATGGAGCAAACTCTTGGGTGCGCAGTCAATGCCAAATTCCACTGACATTTTGGGATTATGGTCATCATGCCATTGTGGCCACTATTCGCACCGCACAGCCCCACGAAGATACCGCTCGTCAGGTCTTTCTGGCCGACGGCCCGTTAGCATTACTGCCGCTGTATGAAGATAACTTGTGCTCAATTGTCTGGTCAGTATCACCGCAAGAGGCTGAAAGGCTCCTTGCTTTAACGCCTGCAGAGTTTTCGAAAGCATTAACTGCCGCATCTGATGGCCGTTTAGGCATTTGTGAACTGGTTAGCGAGCGTCAATCACATCCATTACGTATGCGCTATGCTCGCCACTTTGCCCGCCATCGTTTGGTGCTAGCAGGCGATGCGGCGCACACCATTCATCCATTAGCTGGACAAGGGGTGAACCTAGGCTTTTTAGATGCTGCGAGCATTGTTGACACTGTCACCAACTTGCATGAGGCAGGTAAAGATATTGGTGACTACGCCAATTTACGAGCGCTGGAGCGATACCGTAAAGCCGAAGCTATTGAAATGATAACCGCGATGGAAGGGTTTAAACGACTCTTTGCTGGCAGTAATCCATTCAAAAAAGCCTTTCGTGATCTGGGCTTAAACCTAATTGATAATGCCGCTGGACTAAAAACAGTGTTCATCAAACAGGCTATAGGCAATAAACTCAAACTTCCTAAGTTATGTCGTGACTAAAATATCACCTTCCCTTCGGCCTAAAACTTGTTATATATCAGGGGATCGGCCGAAGTGGATGAAATACTTGTAAAAAAACTACACCCTTCGCATTAGTTAAACTAATGTTAATTCCCTCGGATTAGAAAATTTCCTACTATACAAAATTAACCCTATGGGTATAATTTTGGCGCATTTATAAAATGCCTTCATTCGTTTCACCTCCAGAAGGCTCATAAAAAAGAGATAATAATGGCTAATAAAACTGTACTCTTTAACAAGCACTTAGAATCAAATGGCAAGATGGTCGATTTCCACGGTTGGGATATGCCACTTAACTATGGTTCTCAAATTGAAGAACATAACGCTGTGCGCCAAGACGCAGGTATGTTCGATGTATCACACATGACGGTTGTCGATGTGACAGGTACTGAGGCTTGTGCATTCCTACGTAAATTATTAGCAAATGATATTGCTAAGCTTAAATTGCCTGGCAAAGCCCTATACAGTGGCATGCTTGATGACAACGCAGGTGTTATCGACGACCTTATTACTTATTACCTTAACGATACTCATTACCGCGTGGTGGTTAACTCAGCGACGCGTGTTAAAGACTTGGCTTGGATGGACAAGCAATCAGCAAGCTTCGATGTGACGATTACAGAGCGTCCAGAGCTGGCAATGATTGCCGTTCAAGGCCCAAATGCTAAAGCGAAAGCGGCTGAAGTATTCTCTGCTGAGCAAAACGCTGCAGTAGAAGGCATGAAGATGTTCTTTGGTGTGCAGTCTGAGTCATTATTTATTGCGACGACTGGTTACACCGGTGAAGCAGGTTACGAAATTATCGTGCCTGAAGCTGAAGCTGAAGCTTTATGGCAAGCACTATTAGAAGCAGGCGTTAAGCCATGTGGACTCGGTGCACGTGACACCCTACGTTTAGAAGCAGGCATGAACCTTTACGGTTTAGATATGGATGAAACCATTAACCCATTAGCCGCCAACATGGGTTGGACGATTGCGTGGGAGCCAGAAGACCGTGACTTTATCGGTCGTGAAGCATTAACTGCGATTAAAGCAGCGGGCCCAGACAAATTAGTCGGCCTAGTGATGGAACAAAAAGGTGTCCTTCGTCACGGCATGCCAGTGTTTTTCACTGACGCAGACGGTGTTGAACATGAAGGTTCGATCACCAGCGGGACTTTCTCGCCAACTTTAGGCTATTCTATTGCCATGGCACGCGTACCTAAGGGTATTAGCGACACCGCAGAAGTTGAAATGCGCAAAAAACGCGTAGCGGTTAAAGTTATCGCACCAAGTTTTGTAAGAAACGGTAAACAAGCATTTTAATGTTAGTGCGAAATGCTGGCTAAATCGTTTAACTTTGTTGTCGCCTGTACTCATTGATGCTTATCAACTCCGTGCAGGCTCCTCAAATTTAATCGATTTCACAGCACATTTTGCTACTAACATATTTTGGGAAACGGACTTATTTAGATAGTATCAATCAATAGTTAACGAGTTGATGATTAAGTACTTATCCCATTAACCCAAATAATACTAATAATTGCGCTTTAAATTTATAGATATAGGAATTATGACAATGAGCAACATTCCAGCTGAACTTAAATATGCTTCATCACATGAGTGGATCCGTAAAGAAGAAGACGGAACTTACACAGTGGGTATCACTGAGCATGCACAAGAGCTATTAGGTGACATGGTATTCGTAGAATTACCAGAAGTAGGCGACACTGTGACTGCTGGCGAAGACTGCGCTGTAGCTGAGTCTGTAAAAGCTGCATCAGACATTTACGCGCCTATTTCTGGTGACGTTGTTGCCGTTAACGAAGCACTAGAAGATTCACCAGAGCTAGTAAACAGCGAAGCATTTGGCGAAGGTTGGTTCTTCCGTGTTAAGCCATCTGACGAAGCTGAATTAGCTAACTTGTTAGACGCTGACGGTTACCAAGAAGTGATCGACGAAGAATAATCGTCGACGCTAACGAGAAGCTCCCTTGGGAGCTTCTTTTTGTTTTGCCTTTTAACTTTTTTAAAGGTTTTAGCGATCCTTCCGCTCACCTTTAAAGTATTGCACAACAACATTTTTCCCTAGACCAGTTTAATGCCCTACAGCTTGATTCTGGCAGATTTGGAACACGACTTCTCATGACAAAGCAAACCCTAACTCAATTAGAGCAACACGAATTATTTTTAAGCCGACACATTGGCCCTAACGAAACTCAACAACAAGAAATGTTGAACTACGTTGGCGCTGAGTCGCTTGAAGACTTAACCGCACAAACTGTGCCTGGGTCAATTCGTTTACCGCAAGAGTTAACCATTGGTGATTCATGTGGCGAAGCGGAAGGCACAGCCTACATCCGCACCATTGCTGATAAAAACAAAGTATTCAAAAGCTACATCGGCATGGGCTACTACGGTACTGAAGTACCAAACGTCATTTTACGTAACGTGTTTGAAAATCCGGGTTGGTACACTGCCTATACCCCTTACCAGCCAGAAATCGCTCAAGGCCGTTTAGAAGCCATTTTAAACTTCCAACAAGTGTCGATGGATCTAACCGGTCTTGACCTTGCATCAGCATCACTGCTTGATGAAGCAACCGCCGCTGCTGAAGCTATGGCCATGGCTAAGCGTGTCTCTAAAGCCAAAAAAGCGAATATCTTCTTTGTGGCAGATGATGTGTTCCCACAAACATTAGATGTTGTGCAAACCCGTGCCGAATGTTTCGGTTTTGAAGTGATTGTAGGGCCAGCTGAAGAAGCCGCTAACTACGAACTATTTGGTGCGTTATTCCAGTACACCAACCGCCATGGTGAAATCACCGACAACACAGAACTGTTTGCTAAGCTTGCTGAAAAGAAAGCCATTGTCACCGTTGCTGCTGACATCATGTCACTGGTATTACTTAAGTCGCCAGGCTCAATGGGCGCAGACATCGTATTTGGTAGCGCACAGCGTTTTGGCGTACCAATGGGCTACGGCGGGCCACACGCAGCCTTCTTTGTTGCTCGTGACGCACATAAGCGTTCAATGCCAGGTCGTATTATTGGTGTATCAAAAGACACCCGTGGCAACAAAGCACTGCGTATGGCAATGCAAACGCGCGAGCAGCACATTCGCCGCGAAAAAGCCAACTCAAACATTTGTACTGCACAAATTTTACTGGCAAACATGGCGTCGTTTTACGCTGTATTCCATGGCGCAGTTGGCCTTAAAAATATCGCCAGCCGCATTAATCGTTTAACTGACATTTTAGCAGTGGGTCTTAAAACCAAAGGTGTTGAGCTGGTTAACAACACATGGTTTGACACGGTTTCACTAAAAGGACTTGATGTTGACGCCGTTAATGCACGTGCATTAACCGCTGAAATGAACCTACGTATCGATGCTGACGGCATTGTGGGTATCAGCTTAGATGAAACCACCACCCGCGAAGATATTGCACAATTATTTGATGTCATTTTAGGTGAAGGGCACGAGCTTGATGTGACGGCCATCGACACCGACATCATTAATGGCGCTGCATTTGGCGAAGGCAAAGGTTCAATCCCTGCTGAGCTTATCCGTAACGACAAAATCTTATCTCACCCAACATTCAGCAGCTACCAAAGCGAAACTGAAATGATGCGCTACATCAAGCGTCTTGAGAACAAAGATTTAGCCCTTAACCATTCAATGATTTCGTTAGGCTCATGTACGATGAAGCTGAACGCGGCTGTTGAAATGCTACCGGTAAGCTGGCCAGAATTTGCTAACATGCACCCATTCTGCCCACTTGACCAAGCTGAAGGTTACACTCAGCTTATCAACGAATTATCTGACTTCTTAGTCAACATCACAGGATACGATGCCGTTTGTATCCAGCCTAACTCAGGCGCACAAGGCGAATACGCGGGTCTGCTTGCGATTAAGAAATACCACGAGTCACGTGGCGACGGACACAGAGACATCTGTTTAATCCCACAATCTGCTCACGGTACCAACCCAGCGTCAGCCCAGCTTGCAGGCATGAAAGTGGTTGTGACAGCGTGTGATAAAGACGGCAACGTTGATTTAGAAGACTTACGTGCAAAAGCCGCTGAACTTGCTGACAGCTTATCGTGCATCATGATCACTTACCCATCGACTCACGGTGTGTATGAAGAATCAATTAGCGAGATCTGTGAAATCGTGCATCAACATGGCGGTCAAGTGTATCTTGACGGCGCCAACATGAACGCACAGGTTGGCTTAACGTCACCAGGCTTTATCGGCGCAGACGTATCGCACCTTAACCTACACAAAACCTTCGCGATTCCACATGGCGGCGGCGGACCAGGTATGGGCCCAATCGGTATCAAAAAGCATTTAGCGCCATTTGTTGCAGGTCATCAAATCGTTAAACCAGGCCGTGAAAGCGACAACAACGGCGCAGTCTCTGCCGCGCCATACGGCAGTGCTAGCATTCTTCCAATCAGCTGGATGTACATTAAACTGCTTGGTACTAAAGGCGTGAAACAGTCTACGCAAATGGCACTATTAAATGCCAACTACGTGATGAAAAAGCTATCAGGCCATTACCCAGTGCTATTTACTGGCCGTAACGACCGTGTTGCTCACGAATGTATTATCGACCTGCGCCCACTTAAAGAAACATCTGGCGTGACCGAAATGGACATCGCTAAGCGTCTTAATGACTATGGCTTCCATGCGCCAACCATGAGCTTCCCAGTAGCGGGCACGTTGATGATTGAGCCAACAGAATCTGAGTCAAAAGTTGAGTTAGACCGTTTCGTCGAAGCGATGATCTCAATTCGCGGCGAAATCGCTAAAGTCGAAGCAGGCGAGTGGCCAGCGGACAACAACCCACTGCACAATGCGCCACATACCATGGCAGACATTATGGACCCAGCATTTGATTCACGCCCTTACAGCCGTGAAGAAGCCGTGTTCCCAAGTGCAGCAGCAAGAGCGAATAAGTTCTGGCCGACGGTGAATCGTATTGATGATGTTTATGGGGATCGTAATTTGATGTGTAGTTGCGTACCAATCTCTGATTACGAATAATTGCTGCTTGGGCTCGCTATTACGGCGTTGAACCTCGGCTCCAGTGCTCATTGACAACAGTCAACTCCGCGCTAGAGCCTTCGGCTCGCCTTGTACTAGCATCGCCAGCGACGCAATTATGGTGGTAGCTGACTTTGTATGAAGTTTAGTTATTTACCAAAGTGAAAAAGCGAACCGATTGGTTCGCTTTTTTGTTTAAATTATTTAAATCTACAGTTTAGTTATTTAAATTTACCGTAAAGTAGAAAAAGTTTTTGAGCGGGCAATGACAATTTTATTATGCTCTATTTCTAGTTCTGTAGTATCGCGACCTTTATTTTTTCCATCTTCAATTTTCTTGTCTAAAAAGTCGATGTGATCTTCTATGACTTGTTCTGTTCTAATCACCGCAGCTGGTTTTACTTTTAGTTTTGCAAAAAACCAATCAATCAATGTTACAATACCTGTAATAAAAAATGGAATTATAGTCGTATATAAATGTATTTCGTCTTGAGTTAAATTGAATATTTTTAATTGCAGAATACCAATTAAAGCAGCTGATATTGATGCCGATGATCCAGCAGTGCCTATTCCCCAATTTGCTTTACTTTTCTCCATTAGTATAACTTCCTACCAGTAGATTTTAGTAATGCATCAATTAATGCTTTGTTATCATCGATATTTACTTTGGATATTGTAGTTTCATTATTTTCTACCACTTCTATATTCACATATTTGGGCGGAAAGTATTTAACCATTACTATCTTACCAATTGTATAGCAAACACGATAAAAAAATGGCAAAGAAAGTATCAGTGATAACATTATTAATAATTGGATATATGCTTCATTTTCAGTCATTTGACTTCTCAGTTAAAATTATTCTGCACGTTTACGGATAACTTCAAGTAGTTCTCTTTTATATGTAGGACTAGTGCCATGTCGATGTTTTGTGATTGTTTTTAATTTTACAGAGAAAAGTGCTGTCTTGGAAAACTCTTGATTATTTTTATTAACTCGCTCAATGAATGCTTCATCTTTCATTGTTACAGCAACAAGTGAATCATCAGGAAGCTTAATTTGCCACCCACTAGTACCTTCAAAGTTTACTTTAGTGAAGTATACCTCTTTTCTCTCAGTGTCTTCTTTTATTTCTTCAACAACATTTTGAGAAATAGTTGTAAAGCTTTCTGCATCTTCCTCAGTAATCTCAAAAGTTTCAGTACCTTCGTCATCTTTTACTATGAACTTAGCATTTGTAGTGCCTTCGAGTGGTGCTTTAATTATTGTATCAATATTGTCTCTAAAGCTTTTACTTGCAATTAATTCAGCAATCTCACTAGGTATGTTCATTTCTGAGTCATCGCTTAATTTTACCGTTGACATGCCTTTTGTTGTTGGTTGTATTAATGTGATTTTACGTGATTTCAATTCTTTTAGTGCGCCCAAGACTGTCACAGCAGTACCAGTTACTCCCATGAACCCTAAAATTGATAATGGGTTTATTCCGGCATTGTTCAAATATGTTACGAATTCTACTACAAATGAGCCTTCTGAATGTGCTTTTACATCTAAGCCTAAGTCTGCACCTTCACCATTAATCACTTTATTGGCATTTTTTAGTGCCTTTGACATACTGACTATGGCATCACCAAGTTTTTCCGCATCAATTGTATGCCCCTCAGTTTCTTCAGTGTCATATGAAATTTGAAACACGTGTTTTACTGCATCTTTTTTAAACATTATAGAATCTCTAGTAATTTATTATTATGTTGGTATTCAAGCCGCGCAAATACCGTATTTGGGTAATACATCATGTAAAATATCTAGCCTGTGAGCTTGAAGCGCATCGTGAAATAATTTCCAGTCTGAATTTAAAAATTCAGGTTTATATTCAAATTCATCACTTTCATTATCTTTACTTTCAAGCTGCCCAATAGATTCATGTTTCCATGAACCTAATCCTTTCGGAATATAATTTATTTCGACAGCCCCAAATGAAAACTTACCCTCTGCAATCGCGGTAATCCATTTTGCATGTCTATCTTCGCCATCTTTATCTTTAATATTCTCTATTAACTCTTTTATGACATTTAGATCTTCATTTGGTATACCATTTATTTGAGCAAGGTTTATGCTTTGATCGTTACTTAGAAAGCACTTCATTGCTCGACACATCATATCTGTAGCTTCTAAAAATGACTTTGGGTTGTCTCGCTGTACTTCTTGTTGAAAGCCATTCTTATATTTCCAAGTAATATATGGTCTATCAGGATGGCTAAGTGCTGCCCCATGCCCAAGTGGAAATGCATTACTTACAAACCAATTTGAAATTTTGTCGAGCCAGCTGCCATCTAGCTCAGGGTCGTTGCTAGTTAGCTCAGAAACCTCATTAATTTTATGATTGTTTCCTGTAAATCCATAGTGTGTAAAAGTGTCGGCATACACATGCATTGTTATACCTAACCGATGCAATGCGTATGGTTTACTATGATCAGCTACGGCGAGTCTAAGCATATCGCGAGCTACGTAACTATCTGGTTGACAGATTAATTTATTAATGAAGCTTCCTGTAGGGTTTTGACCTGCTGGTAAGCCAGCATTACCTGGTAAGAAGTGAAATGGTGCCCAAACTTGGTGATTAGCTAATTCTTCTGAATTTCTATAATCCAGCATTTTATGTGCAGATGAGATTCTGGAGTACATTGCGCCATTAGTGAATTTTATTACACCAGAGTTCGTCGCGTCATCGACATATTGAGCACTATAAGCAATCACTTGTGCTTCATTGTCATTAAAACCAGCGAACCTTGCTGCTATGTAAGTTAGTGTATGGTGTCCGTCAATTTGCATATAACTTCCTTATTTACCATTAATGTTGTGATAGAACCCTATTAAATGGTTATTTATTGGAGTTGAGTTCATCGAGTATGTCGTAGCCATAACTTTTAAACCTACTTCCCAAAAATGCAGACATAGTTAATAGGATTAAAAGAAAATATATGGCAGCGTAATTAGTCTCTATAAATACAATTATTCCTGCGAATCCCACAATTTTAGATTCAACTAACTGTTGTGTAAGATAAATACTAGGTGCAACTAAAACAGTTATAATGATAGATGTATGAAGGTTTTCACCAATTTTTATCATCGATTCAGCATGACGTTTTTGAGATTCAGCACTTCTTTTTTCATTCATCATCTTCTCAATGAGTGAGGAGGAGTCAACTTTTCTCTTTGTGCTTGCGTGGTTCAAATGAACTGGCTTTTACAAGCGAATGATTGGCTTCTTCTTCCCTGAAAGGCGTTCTCTTATTGGATTAAGAGCTTGGCCTGCGTTTGTTTGTGTTGGCTCTACAATACGCCATTTTTTTAATCAATTGCAATGGGTTAGCGCACTGTTTTGCCCGAAAGTTTGAAATTAATTCATTTAAAAAGCAGGATGTTACAATATGTATCACTAATTGTGTTTTGGTGGTGCCGATTGCTAAAGACTACCTTTGATTTCAGGCGTTAAAGACTGCTCAATGACTTGTTTTACTTCTTGCACTGAATATCTCGCTTTGGCTGGAAATCGTATGAGTGGCAGTTGGGCGCTTTCACAAGCATCATTAATGAGTGCATCACGTTTTTGAGCTTGTTTACTGTTATGGCTTTTATCATCTAGCTCTATGGCTGCAACAAACTCCATGGTGTCGGGTTTACACAATATATAGTCGAAGTGCTTGGCTGAAATCCGATTAAATGCGGTTTGCCAGTTGCTACGGTTTAAGCCTTTTTCAGGGGTAAGCACATCGGCGACACGTACTTTTGCAAATACACGATATTCATTCGAACAGGCTGTATCAAGCACACCCAAGAATGAACGTTCAGCATGACTGAATAACTTGGTTTTACGGCGATAATTTAATTGCTGTGGGCGGCTAATAAGGGCGGTAAATAGCCTAATAAGCACCATAAACACCAATGCTAAAATAAGGTAGGTGAAATCCATTATTCATTCTTGAATTGACAATAGGTGAACAGTGTAACAAGAGTGAGCAGAGTAAACTTAATTTTTATCTTTAATAGGGGCGTATTACTGAGCAATCACTACTATCAAAAAAGCATCACGACTTTTAATTTTTTGCTTTAGCAACAAAACCGCCTGATGTACCGATAATCGCAGTTTTACAAATATTGAAAGTGAAGTGTTTATCTAAGCTTATACTCGTATCAAGTCTTAATTGGCCATTCATAAGTGGAGCCATTGCTTGGTATGCAACACTGGATAGTTCGGCTACCAATTTGGGGCTTAATGCTTTCATTTTAACATCTTTGTTATTTCAAATTACAAATAGAGAAAACCTTATAACTCTTTTCACCTTCAATATTCGTCTCAATTCTATAATCTTTTTCAGGATTAGTAATTTCAGCAATAAGGTTATTTAACTTAGGCTTAAATGCCTCAATGGTGCTAATACCATCTTGATACGCATACCAAAGTAAGTAATTATTTGACTCAACATCTAAGTATATTGCTTGTCTAACAACGGGTTCATGCAGAATATTACCTGGTAAGCGCGATTTGATAGATTTTGCTTCAAAGCTAAACTCACCATTAGCATTCGTTATGCAGTTATCTAGATATTCTTCGTCAGCGTAGGTTAGGCTGCGTTCTATAAGTAGGTTTTCAATAGGGGTACCATTATTAGAGATTTTGCCATTAACCTCTGGGCATAATTCGACAGTATATTTCTTAAGCATTCCTAGCATACTTTTGCTCCTTGCAAGTAAGGTGAACGATTATAATCTTCATATATAATAAGTAAACTACTTGAAGCAAAAGTCGAATTTGTGATTATAAGTTATTGATTTATTTGTTTTTAAGTGTGTATCTTTGCTTTTTGAGTAGTTAATTCTGGCGTGCAGGGAATAAGTGGGGGCAAACTTTGCCCTCAGTTATCCGTATTCAGCTCAAGTACGATATAGAGCGATTTAAAAATTAACCTTAAATAAGTGTACGTCGGGATGAATTGTTCGGTAATGTTATTCTTATAGGCTATATACAGCTTTAAAATTCTTTGAACACGATTAGGAAGAAAGTACCTAATATCTCAGGGAAAATGCAAATAAGTGGCAAATAAGTGGG
Source organism: Shewanella sp. ENK2 (assembly GCF_043568515.1). Lineage (NCBI taxonomy): Bacteria > Pseudomonadati > Pseudomonadota > Gammaproteobacteria > Alteromonadales > Shewanellaceae > Shewanella > Shewanella sp. ENK2. The sequence continues at coordinate 2,878,492 of NZ_CP171406.1, forward strand.
GTCAGAGTAAACTTAATTTTTTGCTTTGTAGGGGCGTCCCATTGTCTTTGGTTTCATGCTGTTTCCTGTGAGTTTTTCTATCTCGTCTTTAAATTTATCATTCCCAATCGCCATGCCTTTGTTGGTTGCTTGGCGAATAAGTGCGGTCAGAGTAAACTTAATTTTTTGCTTTGTAGGGTCGTCCCATTTTCTTTGGTTTCATGCTTTTTCCTGTGAGTTCTTCTATCTCATCTTTAAATTTATCACTCCCAATTGCCATGCCTTTGTTGGTAGCTTGGCGAATATCCTCAATGAGTTTGCTATCTAGGTGATGCTTAAACAAAGCTCGGTAATTCGATAGTCTTTTTTCTGGTTCTAGATGAGTTGATAGATAAACCTGATGTGGGGTGCAAAGTTGTGAAGCTTTACCAAGTGCATTAATTCGATAGCTTGACCAAGGATATTCAGCTGGGTCATTCACCATATTTGCCCTAACAGGATTGAGTTCTATATAACGGTAGAGTTGAATTAAATAATCCTCACTTTGAACCAAGCAGGATTTAAACCTTCCCTCCCAAAGTGTGCCTGTTCGTTTATACGTGTGATTGAAGTATCGAACATATTGTCGGCCGAGTGCTTGCATCATCTGGCTTATGGAGTTTGGGTAAAGCGGGGTACATAACAGATGCACATGATTAGTCATGAATACCCAAGCGTGTATTTCTACATGAAATTTATTAGCATAATCTTTTAACCAACCACTATATGCTTTGAAATCCTGTTCTGATGTAAAACAAGCTTGGCGATTATTGCCACGTTGAATGACATGTTGAGGGATTCCGATTGGACTAACTCTAAGTTTTCTAGGCATGTGCAAGTTCCATTTGCAAAAGCGAATAAGCTACTGAGTATAGTTGATTCATTTAAGTTTACTCTGACCCCACTTATGTATGACCCCACTTATGTAAGTTTACTCTGACCCCACTTATGCACTTATGCAAGTATAGTTGATTCATTTAAGTTTACTCTGACCCCACTTATGTAACCCCACTTATGTATGACCCCACTTATGTAAGTTTACTCTGACCCCACTTATGCATATTATTGGCTATTACAGCCAAGTTAGGCCGCATCAATATAATGGCGGTTTAACACCAAACGAGTCAGAGAAAAGGTACTGGCTAAACTATAAAACCGTGGCCAATTTAACTTGACCACTACACTCGATGAGCAAAACATTGAAAGAGAATGAAATCAGAATTAGCCCTACGCAAGGCCTATTCTTTATTGCTGTATTACTGTTATTTATCCTTGGTTATTTCTACGGATTGATTCAAGAAATAAGTATGTTAAGCCGCATTGAGGAAGGGGCTGCCTTAGTTAAGGTTAGACCCTCAACACCGGCATTGTTGGTCATGGTACCTGCGTTGATGGTACTCATCGCAGGGATTGTTTTACGCTTATTAAATAAAATGACAGCGAAGCGTCAGAAGGTTGGGCTTGTCATCATTTTTGCTAGTTTCCCATTATTTCTAATGACTTGGTTTATTTTTTCACTACAACTCTCTGACAGACTCGAAACACATGGTTATAGCGAGTGTGGTTGGTATTCTGGAGCGTCTTTTGGTGCCCCCCAAGTCATGGTGTTAAACGAGCAGTTTTGTATTAAAGAAGGTTACCAAGTTCGTATCGATCTTTTAGATTGGTTTGAGCAACAATATCGAACTGGAACGGAAGTCTCAGTTGAAATGGTGTCGAAAAAACAACAGCAATTATTAGATGATTTTCAGCGAAAGTTTAATTGATTATTCCATCAAAGGTCTGGCTAATTATAAAGAGCAAACTGTTCATATTTGTGCCGTAAAAAAACAGTTTTTCATAGCCTAAAGGTAAATTTATCTGCTTGTTGTTTGCATTTTCAACAAACGCTCAGCAGGCTTTTTGTAAGCTCAAGCTCAACTAAATTAATATATTCACTTAACTCAGTTTTCATTGATTCAAATACAGAGTTAAAACCTGCATGTACTAAAGCACCGCGCTCAGTTTGATCTGGTAGAAGCTCGTGCGTCAGTAGATAAATCATTTAAGCTTGCAAAGTTAGTCCCACGAACGGCGATAACAATATCATTTTTATATTCTTGAATCTTGCCTTGGCCAACTAATGCAAAACCTGTTTGTTGATTTTTAGTTTTAGCAACAAAACCGCCAGATGTCCCCATTACAGGTTTAGAAAATGAATCAAAATTGAAGTGACGTGCTAAATTATTGCTTACATCAAAAATGCTTCTGTTTAAGATTGCTTTTTTTGTATGCAGTAAGCTGCAGAGGACAGTTCCCTAACCATAAACGGTGTTAATTTACTCATAAAATCATCCTTGAAATTATTTTAATAAACAGATAGAACTGGCTCTAAATGGTGAAGCTGAAAACTCAATATTTTCGAACTCGTAAACTTGTTCGTCGTTAGTCAGTTCACCTTCCAAATTACTCATTAATTGAATAAATATTTCAGGAGTATATATCTCTCTCTGATTTGCAAACCAAATAAGAAGCTCCTGATCCTGAAACTCAGTAAATATAATTTGTCTTATAACTGTTTCGTGTAAAACATTACCAGGAAGTCTCGATTTAATAGACTTAGCTGGAAATGTGAACGTTCCATCTAAACTCGTTACGCACTTTTCGACAATTTCGTCGTCATTGTATGTCAGGCTTCGAGTAACAGTTTTATTATGAAATGGTAGATTGTTATATGTTAATTTTCCATTAACCTCTGGGCATAATTCGATAGTGTATTTTTTAAGCATTCCTAGCATGCTTTTGCTCCTTGCAAGTAAGGGGAATGATTATAACTTCCGAAATAAATTAGTGAAATATTTCATTACTAAGTCCTTAATTATATTTTGCTGTTTTAGTGTTATCGGTTAAATAGTCTCAAGCTCTGCCAAACATACGTTTTAATCATTTGTGAAAAGCAGAATTGTCATAAAGTCAACAATGTTCCACTTTAACACTTTTCAATTTAACGTTATATATAGCTAATAGTGATGTAGTTGATTATTTTTAGCTGGTATAAGATAAGGCAATATCAACTGATAGTTAGATTGACACAATAAATGGGATTATTAATTAATATTCATCAGATTCCTTATTATTTACCTATGAGATAAAAATATGGAAGTTTTTATCTATTTGATAATTAAATTTTTTATGTTAAAAAAATCAAATGCAAAGATGAATTAGAAGCTCTGGCAGGTGTAATTTTATACCGTCACTTAACAAAAGAAGCAAAATACCAGTCTATGTTAATGATTCATCGTCTACAAAATCTTCCTTTAAAAGGGAGACTCATTGAGAAAATCACAGATGTAACTGTGAACCCACAATGGGGAGTTTGGTCATTCTCAAATACCGAACTATTAAAAGATCAAAAGTTTCATGACACAATTAATACATATGCAAGCACTCTAGGGGGATCAGCTTCAGCGCTCAGTAGCAAAGATTTTGCGGTTACATTGTGGAAGACGTGTAAGGTATCTAAAGGCGGGTGGGTAAGTTTGGTTATATGGGGTTCTGTCTATTTTAATGCTAGTGAATTAAGTAAGGCCAATAAGGAATTATCCAACAGAAGTCGACTTTTAGATTCGGCACATTATTAGTTATGAATATTTTTATAGCTTCAATCATATATATAATTAATTTCGCTGGATGTGCGTGGGTTTATTATTCTGCGAATGAATCTAATAGAGAAATATTCTTTTATGTAGTTTTGTTTTTTGCCAATGTTCAAGGGGTTTACCTTGGTTACAAAATTTCGAAGCTGGAAAAAGACTAAGTATATACTTGTACTTTTTTATTTTTTAGTTTGCTGTTTTCAATTTCACTTTCAGCTGCAAATGAGGAAATGTGCTCTAAAGATAACTTTAAGGACGTCTTTCATCACTTTGAGGTATCTAAAAACATTGATGGAACCAAATTAAAAGTTTCGGCTGAAAGCAGCAAGTTTTCTTGGAACTTTTCTGTGGCTCCCCTTAACAATGAAGACCCTTTGTTAGTTAATAAAAATCATATTAAACAGAATGCTATGCATAACCTTGTCGTAGATAATTTTGTATTTATGCTCGAGGATGAATTATTTTATACTACTGAAAAAATTGAAAAGTTTAACTTTGAAAATTGGCAAGGGGCGTTAATTTTTTCAAATGCAGGTATGACTGGTTCAGAAGTTATCTTTATTTTAGGAACCAAAAAGAAATTTGATACTTATTATTTTACTAAACAAGTGGTTATAGGTAGTGACGAACTTTCTTGGGAGCCAAACGATACCCATATTTATAAAGAATTTTTGAGGCTTTGTGCTTAGGTACTTAATGCTTAGTTTTTGTATTGATTCTATTCAACTTTTATGGGTTAAACTGCTAAATCCAAGACGACTTATTGCTCACTATTGTCCGCACCTTTCAAATATTATCTATTGAACCGCTAATTTTATCGTTATGCATTCTTTTTGAACATAAAAAACTTCAAGCCTTTTTAAAAGGTTTATTACCCAATATTGCGGTTGATCTTATTTTGACGATTTGTTGTGAGACTTGGCTTTGACGAAGATAATGATATGTTGTAACATTGCGTTTTTTTAATCAGCCCTCATCGAGAAAAGCACGTGAAAAAGCATTTTCTATACTCAATACTTATCATTTCTAATGGTGCAATTGCACAAGATAATATAACCCCAACGTCAGAAAACCAAGATGACATTGAGCGTATTGAGGTGAACAGATTATGGCAGCCTTACCGAGGTAATGTGCCATTGATTGAAACGCCGCAAGCCGTAGATAGAATTAATGCAGAAACCTTACAAAACGAGGGCATTACTCGTTTTATGGATGCCTTAGATTACTCGCCTAGTGTGGTAAGACAAAATAATTCTGGCGGTATGTTTGATAGTTTTGCTATCCGTGGTTTCTCTGGCGACGAGAATAACCCAACGGGTTATTTAGTGAATGGCTTTAATTCACGTGGCTACAACGGTAATCGAAACACGGCTAACATCGAAACTATTGAAGTGATGAAAGGGCCAGGGTCAGCGTTATATGGTCAAGGTGAGCCAGGTGGTACTGTCAATATTATTACCAAAAAGCCTCAGTTTGTTGAGCAGGGTTATATTCAAGGTACTTTAGGTAATTACAATACCAAGCAAGTTGAGTTCGACCATACGAAAGGGATAAGCGATGATGTTGCTTACCGTATTAATGGTTTCTATGAAGATTCAGAGACATTCCGTGACCATGTTGATGTTGAAAGCTTAAACTTAAGCCCATCTTTATTGTGGAATATTTCTGATGCGACAAGCCTAAGCTACGAAATGGAAATCTTAGATCAAAGCAAACCATTAGATCGCGGCGTGTATGTACTAGATAACGACTTTGATTCTGTTGATACATCGGCTTTTTATGGCGACACGCGTGACGGCGCTCATGAAGTGAAAGCCTTAGGTCATCAGTTATTGTTAAACCATCAATTTAATAACCAGTGGCATTTATTAACGGGCTTAGCGTACAGAGATTCATCTTTTAAAGGCCAATCGTCTGATACTGAGCTATCTGACGGTCGACAGCTGATTTATACCAACCCAGACCTGTTATCAAGACAGCGACGAGAGCGAGATTATCAAGCGCAGGATTTTTCAGCTCGCTTTGAAGTTAGCGGCGACGTTACGTTAGGCGGCGTTAAGAATAATCTATTAATCGGGTTAGATTACTATAACTTCCAACTTGATACTGATTACCGAGTGTGGAGAACGGCTTGGGGATCGGGTGATACGACTTATGCCATCGATCCGAATAATCCTGATTACACAATGGATCAACCTGAAACCTCACCAACTACATTGACCTCTGAAGAGCAAAAAGGCTTGGGCTTTTATGCACAAGATTTAATTGAGTTAACTGACAGAGCCAAACTGTTACTTGGCTTTAGGGTAGATAAATTTAACCAACATATTTTGAATAAGATTGATAACGAATCACAAGAACAAGATCAAACAGAAGTGTCTTCTCGTTTTGGCTTTGTCTATGAGTTAGATAACAATATCAACCTATATACAAGCTATGCAGAAGGTTTCAGACCCAATCCAGGTTTAGATTCAGACAGAAACCCATTCGAGCCAGAGCAAACCAAATCGTTTGAAGTGGGCCTTAAGTGGCAAGATGTGGCGGACAGGTTTTCAGGTAGCTTAGCGCTGTATGATGCGAGTAAAACCAACATGCTAACAGCTGAGCCAGACACTGGTTTATCTGCAACGCTAGGTGAAGTAGAAAGTCAGGGCGTTGAGTTTCAATTAACCACAGCACTCACCGCCGATACCAGCATTGAACTCGCCTATGCTTATACGGATGCAAGAACTGCCAAAGACTTAATTGATAACGATTGGGGCGTGCCTATTCCTAAAGGTTCTCGCTTAATTAACGTTGCAGAGCATGTCGGTCACGTTGCATTAAGACATTACACTGACATCATGGGTAAAGAAGCTTACTTTGGTGCGACGGTAAACTATGTTGGCGATCGTTTGGGTGAGACCACTGATCCAGACTACATTTTGCCAGCATACACATTAGTGAACTTGTCAGCAGCAGTCGATCTAACGAGCCGATTTAGTCTAATGATCGATGTGAACAACTTATTTAATGAGCAGTATTTTGAAAGCTCGTATCATAAGTTGTGGACTATGCCAGGTGAGCCGATTAACTTTACGGCGAGTGTTAAATATCAGTTCTAACTTATTGTATTAATTGCTGCTTAGGCTTGTTATTACATCGTTGAACCTCGACTCTAGTCCTCATTGACACCAGTCAACTCCGGGCTAGAGCCATCGGTTCGCCTTGTACTAACATCGCCAGCGACGCAATTTCAGGTGTATAGCTAGTAAGACTGCATCAGCCGCTACTTTTTGCATAGCTCGAAATAAGGAGTTTGACACCAGTCAACTCCGTGGCAAAAAGCAGCGGCTTTTTTGTCTTACTATCGGCAGTAACGCTACTCGGGTTAATTGGGTAGGCACCGGCGACGCAATTTCAGGTGTTTAGTTAGTCATACTGTATCAGCTGCAGTTTTTCGATACTCATTGACAGCAGTCAATATCGTGTCGAAAAACAGCGGCTTTTTTGTTTTACTTTCGGCATTAGCACTGCTTAGGGTTGGGTTTACCAGCGAAGCAATCAATGTAAAGTTATTAATAAGCGACTGTCGAGTCGCTTTTTTCTTGGCTGGAATTTTATAAAGCTTGAGTGGGTTTATTCAGTGATAATCTGAGTAAAATTATTGCTGACATAGTGGAATGCGAATAGTGACGGCTAGGCCGCCGAGGTCACTTTTGGAGGCGAAGATAGTGCCTTCGTGAGCTTCGATGATGTTTTGGCTGATAGACAAGCCAAGGCCTGAGCCGCCTGTGCGTCTATTGCGAGACTTCTCCACTCGATAGAGTCGTTCAAATATCTTTTCGAGTTCTTCATCTGGTACGCCAGGGGAACTGTCTTTTAATACTAGTATTAAGTTGTTTGAATTAACCGCTAGACTCAATGAAATTTGACCGGGTGCGTCCGTGTATTTAATGCTGTTAGTGAGCAAGTTAGATAGCACTTGTTTGATGCGGTCAGTGTCGATATTCACCAGCGCTGTATTGGCGTTAATAGCCAGATGCCACTCAAAGCCTTTGGCGCTAGCGTAGTGTTCAAATTCTTCGCCCCAGTTCATTAAGATAGGGACAAAGTCGACTTGGCTTGCTTCAAACGATAAACCATTGACATCAGACAAGGCGAGCTCGTATATATCGCTGATCAGGTGGTTTAAATCATCGATTTTAGTACCGAGTTTTTGATAACTTAAGTCAACATCATCAACCAGTTGATATTTTAGTGCATCTACCTGTAATTTGAGTGCGGTTAACGGGGTACGCAGCTCGTGAGAAACATCCGCTAGAATCTGATTTTTTTGATTTAAGGCATCTTGGTAAAGATTGGCTTTTAATATTGCCAATTTACGGCGTTGATAGAAAAAATAAATCAGAACCGTAAACAAAAAAAGCAACACCAAGGCGATAAATATCACGCCTTGAGAGATGGTTTTATGGACCTCAGCTTCCGCTTCAACCGCTATATTTTCTTCCTGTAATTTAGCGACTTTAATCTGTTCTTCGAGCAGGTCAATATCACGCTTATGTTTCTCGATTTCTCTAATTCTTTGCTCCGAGTGAAGCTGGAGTTTTATCTTAAACGCTGACTCTAGATGCTGGTGGGCATCATCGTATTCACCTAGTTCGTGGTGAATATTACTGAGTAATTCATTGTCACTGAGTTGATGATCTAGCAGGCCAAGTTTATTTGAGATAACGAGTGATTTTTCTAGATATTGTTTTGCTCTAGGGTAATCAAAGTTTTCTAAATAATAAGCGCCTAAGTCATGCCAGACCTGCCTTAATTGATGATCTGTTGGCGCCAGTTTGGCGGTATCTACCGCTATGGTTAAATGTTTAAATCGTTGAATATTGTCGTTAAGTTTGTTGTAGATTTTAGCCATTTGCAGGTGAGAGCGAGACAGCAATTGATTGGCAGACTCGCTTGTAAAAATAGCGATGGCTTTATCGGTGTAGTCAATTGCTTTATCAAAGTCATTGGTTTCAAGATAGATGCTGCCGATTCGGTGGTAATCAAATCCCATATCTTGAATGCTATTAAGTTGTTTATCGTAATCCAGCGCTTTGAGGTAAAAGCTCAGTGACTTGGTGTAGTCGTGAGCGCGGTAATATAATTCACCTAGGTTAAAATAGTTGCCAGCGAGTTCTTCAATGTCGTTTGTTCTTTCAAAATAGCGCATGGCTTTAATTTGATATTCTGCGGCTAACACTAAATCACCTTCTGATTCGTACAACACGCCTAGTTGGCTGAATATCTGGGCTTCACTGTTGTAGTCTTCGTTTTGCTGAAAAATCTCTAGTGCAATTAAGTAGTATTCTTTCGCTTCTTTAAGTTTCATTTGCAATCGAAGAAATACGCCAGCGAGTTGATATAAACGCCCTAGTTCTATGGCCTCGGGTAATGCGATAGGCAAGGCCTGATTGACGATGATATCAGCGGCTTTGGCATAGTTATTTTTGCGCCTTTCAAAAATGCTGCGCTGATCAGTACTTTGATTTTAAGTTCATCGTGATAAGTGGGAAGCGCTGTAACTAACTCATTTAGTAACTGTTCCGATTTGGCTTGTTGGCCGCTTTTACGATAAATGGAGACCAATTTTAATTGAGCGCGCACAAGATCATCGCCTGTCGCGGTTTTGATGATGTCTTTAACTTGCCACTCTGCCTTTTTAGATGATGACGTAATGTCATTTAGTTGAGCTTCGATATCAGAGGTGGAGATAGGCTGACCTTGTGCTTGCACAATACTGATACTGTGAATACAGCCAACAACCAGCAGCACTTTAATGAATAAACTTAAAGTGCTGCTGATGAGTTGGATAGTGCTTGTTTTAGCGAAGACAGAAGCGATAGCCTGCTCCATAAACCGATTCTATAGGATTTTCAGTAATGCCAGCCTCTTTAAACTTATTGCGAATTTTTTTACGTGACTGTCGATCGTTCTATCTGTGATATGACGATATTGAGGGTAGGCCAGATCTAATATTTCATCGCGTGAATAGATCCTGTCAGGTTTGTTATATAGCAGTGAAAATAAGCTTGCCTCAAGAGTAGATAGCTCGACCTTTTTGTCTTGATAAACCACTTTGCCTTTTTCTGGGTCGACGGTGAGCTTTGAAAAGCTAACCGTTCCGTGAGTGCGGGCTAACAGTGATTTTGAGCGGAGGATAAGTTCCATCGTGTCAAAAGGTTTGCACAGATAGTCATCAGCACCCGTGCTAAGGCCAATATTTTTATCAGATTGATTGACCTTGGCGGTGAGCATGATGATGGGCACATTGCTAAATTGCCTTATTTCTTCACAGCATTCTATCCCTGTTTTATTGGGTAGCATGATATCTAAGACGATAAGGTCAGGTTGGTATGTTGAAACCGCTTGAATCACATTAGCACCATCATCAATATGAAGCGTTTCTAAGTTATGGTGGTGATAAAATAATGCCAAGCTTTCGGCAATATCAAGATCATCTTCAACAATTAAAATTTTTTGTTTTTCTTGTGTTTCGTTCATGTGGTATACCGCAGCTGGTCGTTCCTTGTTCCAGCACTACCCCTTTTAGTTATTACAAAACAGCTAAGTATTGTAAAACGTCCATGGCTATTACAAGTTTAGATTTCATTCTCCCATAGTAAATAACTTATTGCTATCTTGTTGATTTGTTGTGTCACCATCTTCTTTTGCGGTAATAAAGAAGATGGCGACGTTGTTAAGGCGATCCGCTAGGTTTTATGCAGTACTGTCGGCTTGTCTACGCTTATTTGTACTTTCTTATTTGTACCTTCTGCGACTGAAGCTGATTAGCATCAATAACATGAACCAAATACCAAAGGCACCACCACTGCTCGAGTTTGACTCTGGTTCAGGCTGCGTAGGTTCTTCAGTTTCTACCTCAGTTTTATTGGTAACGGTTAAACTGGTCGTTACTGAATAACTGAGTTCGCCATCAGATACCGTCACTTGAACCTCAATCAATTCATCAGTGTTGACTTCTGGTGTTGTCAGAGTCAGTTGATTGGTTGTTTGATTTTCAAGTACAGCAGCGGGGCCTGATAACTGCTGCCATTGATAACTCAGTGAGTCATCCTCTGCATCACTACCGACAGCTATCAGGGTAATACTGCTGTTTTCTTCAACTTCACTGTTGTGGCTCTCAAGCACTAGTGATGGCGCAGTATTAACGGGTGGCGTACCGTTTTGCACCGTCACGACTCCTGGATCTTCAATCGAACCATTTGCGAGGCCATCAATATCGTTAGGGCCACCGTCTTCAATGAGTAATCGAATACAGTTGTTACCTTCAACTAATCCTTGCGCCGAGGCTTGAGCATAAGTTGCATCATTAACAAGTGGGCAGTTACCGTTTTCATCAGCCAATGCAGAGCTGATGTTGTTATTGGCATCAACAACAAAGCTATACCAGCCTAGTGATGGGTTGTACTTACGGTATATAGCATCAGCTGGTAATGTTTGACCTTCTGCTAATGGAATCACCACTGCAATAGATTCACCTTGCTCACTTAATCCATTAACGATGAAGTTATAAACAGGCGTGATAGTCTCAAAATACGAATCTTGAGGATCGGCATCGCCAGCTTGTAATAACGCGATTAAGTCTTCAATTGAAAAGCTTGCTGAATCTGCGGTAATACCGAGTCGAGACACAAATAATCCAAGCGTCATTGATAAGCCGTCTTCGGTGTGAGCTGGCTCTGCATCGTTCTGCGTCGGTAAGCGGGTGTCGTTAGCATCATTATCTAAATAATCAGCAATACCGTCACCGTCACTATCAGCATATCCTTCATCGCTATCTGGGATACCATCATTATCTGAGTCAACATCACTGCCTAACGTTGGCAAGTCGGCAATCACCAATTGCGCCGTGCGAGAGACAGAGAAGACATCAGAAGTATTGGTTTCAGTAGCAATAGCATTAACTTGATAAACACCAGACTGCAATAAGCTTGGGTCTATTTCGAATGTCATTAGGTTTTCGTCAATGGCTGCATCAACGAGTCCATCAATACTTGACCAGGTGAGGTTGTGAGTATCGTTTTGGTTAATATCACGCACATTTGCAGTGATGGTAACCATGCCATTATTGGCATCGATAACACTAATTACTCGGCCATTTTGACGCAGAGTGAGGTTCATTCTAGGCGCAACATTTCGTTCTATCAGGGTTAATTCAGTTATGTTGGCATCACCAATAAATGCATTTACACCATAATCTAACTGAAGCTGCAATTGATCTTCGTTAGTCACGCTTTCAGGAATCGCTATGTCGAGCTGCCCAACTTGACCTGCTTCAATATCTGCAACCAGTTGATTATTAACAAACCCATTAACGAGTAAGCTATATGAAATCTGCACTGGGTAGTTCGCCGCTTCACCATTTAAGTAAGCATTAATAGTGTATTCGCCGCCAGCTTCAACAGGGCGCTTAGAAGGCAAGGTTAGCATTGGCACAATGTCGAGATTAAATGACGATACAGCCATATTACCAAGGGCATCAGTTGCTTCTACTTCGACAATATGACTTCCTGAAGTCAGTAAAGTGTCACCCATAATATTTACACTTATGTCACCGTCGACCAAGTCAGTTGCAGATAGCGACACTAAGTTGGCAATATTAGTTAAACGCCCCTGAGCGTTAATTGACATATCGATTAAATCGTCAAAGCTTGGCGCTGTAGTGTCTACAATGGTGATAACTTGTTCAGCACTAGAATGATTGCCTGACATATCAGTCGCAGTCCAAGTGATGACATGCTCACCTAAGCTAAAGGTGAAGTTATCCGTATCCACTGTTAGTTCAGGTGAAGCATCGTTATCATCCACCACTGATGGCTGAGGTACTTGCACTTGAGTTAACTCACCTGTTGCTTCAAATGTCATACTTTCAACATGACTGATCACAGGTGCTTGTGTGTCTGAGTCATTAGGATCGAGCGGGTTAGGGTCATTCGCATCAATAACACCATCACCATCATCGTCATTATCAGCATTGTTACCAATACCGTCGTTATCCGTATCTACCGTTTCAGTTGGATCCGTTGGGAACGCATCCGTGTTATCACCCACGCCGTCATTGTCGGTATCAACGGTTTCAGTTGGATCCGTTGGGAAAGCATCAGCGTTGTCACCGACACCATCGTTATCTGAATCTGCCGTTTCAGATGCGTCATTCGGGAATACGTCTGCATTGTCACCGACACCGTCGTTGTCAGTATCTAAGGTTTCAGTTGCGTCATTCGGGAATGCATCTGCATTGTCACCGACACCGTCGTTATCTGAATCTACCGTTTCAGAGGCGTCATTTGGGAAAGCATCCGCGTTATCACCCACGCCGTCATTGTCGGTATCAACGGTTTCAGTTGGATCCGTTGGGAAAGCATCAGCGTTGTCACCGACACTATCGTTATCTGAATCTGCCGTTTCAGATGCGTCATTCGGGAATACGTCTGCATTGTCACCGACACCGTCGTTGTCAGTATCTAAGGTTTCAGTTGCGTCATTCGGGAATGCATCTGCATTGTCACCGACACCGTCGTTATCTGAATCTACCGTTTCAGAGGCGTCATTTGGGAAAGCATCCGCGTTGTCACCCACGCCGTCATTGTCGGTATCAACGGTTTCAGTTGGATCCGTTGGGAAAGCATCAGCGTTGTCACCGACACCATCGTTATCTGAATCTGCCGTTTCAGATGCGTCATTCGGGAATACGTCTGCATTGTCACCGACACCGTCATTATCTGAATCTAAGGCTTCAGAGTCGTCATTCGGGAAGGCATCAGCGTTATCACCGACACCGTCGTTATCCGTATCTACCGTTTCAGATGCGTCATTCGGGAAGGCGTCTGCATTGTCACCAACGCCGTCGTTATCTGAATCTAACCACTCATTACTGTCGTAAGGAAAGGCATCTGATTGGTCACCATAGCCATCGTTGTCAGAGTCGATACTTTCGTTTGAGTCAAATGGGAAAGCATCCGCGTTGTCACCGACACCGTCGTTATCTGAATCTAACGTTTCAGTTGGGTCAAGAGGGAAGGCATCGCTGGTGTCTTCAACGCCATCAGCGTCATCATCGAGATCATTAGCGTTGGTTAAGCCATCTCCATCTAGGTCATAATCGTTAAGCATGTTGACTAGGTGAATGCCAAAACCATTCCAGTCAGAACCGGCGATTAACAAGTTACCATCGTCTTGAAGGATTAATTTGATTGGGTCGTAATCTTGTACATCTAAGCGAACATAGCCTACGGTATTGAATTGACTATCTAATTCACCATTTTCAGTAAAGCGAACAACGTGGGCATAATCAGCCGTTACACCACTCAATACGAGTATACGGCCGTCACGTTGAATCTGAATATCTTGAACATTCCAGACGCTAACATCTTCGTCAAAATCGTTGGCCGAATAACCATTGTCTGCAAATGTGCTGTCAAGTTGGCCATCAACAATTTTCAGCACACTGAGTCGTTTAGCAACGTTTGATGTTGTACCCGCAGCGTAAACATTGCCTTCTGCGTCTTTAGCTAATTTAATAGAACGGGCAAACATATCGCTATCAAGTGCTAGCTCGCCATCCGTACCAAAGCTAGTATCAATGTTGCCATCAACGTCAATTTTGGTCAGATAGAAAGTGCGATCTTGTTTCTGCATTGCCAGCATCTGGCTATCGTCATCAAGTGCAATGGCATCTTCAACATAGATGTAGCTACCCATTGCAGGGTTGCCAATTGTCAGGCTGCCAGCATTACCAAAACTGGTATCAAGCGTGCCATCGGCGCTAAACTTATGACCAATGTTTTGATAGGTGTATTTGCCGAAAACTACCGTGCTTCCATCTGACAATGTTGAAGCAACATCAACACCACGAGTAATGAAGCCGTCTTCATTATCGTAAACACCAGTCTCGTTAAAGCGAGTATCTAAAGCACCAGTTGCATCATACTGAGCGATAAATACTTGATTATCTTTTTCACCGGCCACTTTAATGCCGCTATCACTTGTCAGTGCTAGTTTAAAGTGAGTTGCTAGACCTTGATTTAATGCATAAAGAACGCCGCTTTCAGCAAAATCGGTGTTAATGGCACCTGAATTATCCATATCAATGATCACACCGCTATCATCAGTATGGGCGTCGTAATATGCACTACCGACAAGGTACAGACCATTATCGTGAGCAATGGCGTCAGTAATATAAATTTCTCTATCGCCGTTATGCACATAAGCTGAAGCAATACCGTTTAAGCCATAAGTAGTGACTAAGTCACCGGCATCATCGTTATCAGTATTGTTACCAACACCATCTGCATCGGTATCGTATTGTTCATTACGATCATTAGGGAAGGCGTCTGCGTTATCACCTACGCCATCGTTATCAGTATCTAGCCATTCATTACTGTCATAAGGGAAGGCATCTGATTGGTCACCATAGCCGTCGTTGTCTGAGTCAACACTTTCGTTTGCATCTTCAGGGAAGGCATCTTCACTATCTGGCACACCATCAAAGTCATGATCGTAAGGATTCGCCATGGCTATCGTGGCGACAAGATGGTCAGTCTCATCATCGTCACCTGCAAAAATTACGCTATGGTTGTCTAGCTTGGTTGCAAAATCGATGGAAATATCTTCGCTATAAACGGCTCTTGCATAACCTGCGCTATAAAAGCGTGTATCAAGTTGACCATCATTGGTTACCTGTACAAGTTGTGTACCATAATTATTGCCCCTGTAATTAAATTTACTGGCAATTAATAATGTGCCATTAGCTTGTTCAAATACGTTAAGCGCTTCAAAGCTTGATAACTCTTCAGTGAAGCTAAAGTAGCCATTAAGACCAAAACTGGTATCTATTTCACCTTCTGGCGTATACATAACCAAATGAAGACCAGCTTCATCATTATAATTGCCGTCGAATAGGATGATATAGCGGCCATCGGCTAACTGGATAACGTCGTTATAGCTTACCTCTGGGTTTAATAAACCATCTTCGCCAAAGTCAGTATTCAATTCACCTGATGAGGTAATTTCAATGAAACGTAAATTACCACTTATGGAAAAAGCAATCAGAATATTGCCATTAGCTTGTTCGAAAAAATGCCTAACGGATTCAACTTTATAATTGCCTGCATAGTTGAAACTGAGCTTACCATTGATACCAAAAGTCTCATCTAAGGTGGCATCAGTGGTTAATTTTTCGATGTAAAATTGGGTGTTTATACCGTCGCTCTGGCTACCAATGTAGAATTCATTTTGACTTGTTTGGTATACGATGGGGGCATATCTTTTGCTGCCAGTTGCATAATAAAACCCAGGGTTAGCTTCAGTAGAGAAAACGCTAGTATCGAGCTGACCGTCAGAGGTGATAGCCGCGATGGTCGCATTGCTTCCGTAGTAGCTTACACCTGCTAAATAACCACCGTTGCTGATCTTAATGATATTTTCTATGTAGGTGCCAATTTCATCTTCACTACCGGAATAAATACCATCATCACTAAAGCTGTTATCTAGCTCACTGGTGGCGTTAATTCGACCAATTGCGCCATAATCTTCATCTGAGTATTCATCATAATAATAACCTGTCAGTAAAAACTGATTACCGTCTTGAGCAATACCATGTAGTTCAAAGTCATCAGTTGAGCCATCATTTAAGTCATAGTAGGACACTTCACCATGATTAAAGTTTTCATCTAAGACGTTAACATAATCGTCTGCATCATTAAGTTCGGTACCTTGTTGTAATTCATCAATATTGATAATACCGTCCCCGTCAAGATCAGCGAAAGCGTCGCTGTCATCTAGAGGATCTAATCCATAAAGAAGCTCATCGCTATCAGAAATGCCGTCGCCATCATCATCAAGATCGCTGTTGTTACCAACACCATCAGCATCGGTATCGTATTGTTCATTACGATCATTCGGGAAGGCGTCAGCGTTATCACCCACGCCATCGCTATCAGAATCTAGGTATTCAGATGCATCGTTATCAAATGCATCTTCAAATGCCCAGTAACCGTCAGCATCAGCATCGCGGTATAAATTGCCACTTAATAATAATGCTGGATATTGCTCGGACGTGCCGAAATCCCAGTTGGCTGAAGACCAGTCATTTGTATAAGCACTGCTGTTACAATTAACATCAACAGGTGTTGTAGGGCATTTTAGTTCTTCAGATGAATAACCCGCGCCTGAACTGTTGAATGTGCTCGATATGCCAGTTGCATCGGTATCCCAAAGGGCATACACAACAGATAATGTATTGGATGCGCTGTAACCTAAAAGGCCACCTGTATCAGTATTTTGATCATCATTGGTGTTAATAGCACCATATGCCAAGACACGCTCAAATGTTGAATCTGCATTTAAGTCACCTGAGATACCACCAATAATCGAGTCACCTAACAGTGAAACATTAGCGTATGAGTCAACCACCTCTGTCGCACCATCAATATCACCAATTAAACCACCTAGAATCTTGGGGGCAGTAATGCTGCCTTGGGCAAACACTCGAGTTAACACGCTTGTGCCTTCAACTTTACCGATAAGACCGCCTGCGACTTCAATATCTGTCTCAATGCCGGCTTCATCAATCAGGGTAATATCTACAATCGCGTAACTATCGTTAATAGTGACACTTTCAGCATCACCAATTAAGCCGCCTGCAGACGTCACGGCCTGAATATCGCCTTCAAAACTCACGTTATCTAATGTGTTGGTCCCTGATAATTGACCAAACAAACCACCGGTATCAGAACCTGCATCACCAGTAATAGAAATCGACGTGATATTACCTTGTGCATGAACTTGATCCGCATCTAAGTTATAAAGTCGACCTGCAACTAAACCGCTGTCATCATTACCAAGGATGGTACCTTGCACGTTAATATTGCTCAGCACCGCTGAATCAGCGCTGCTGTTTCGGGCAATTAAGAATGCTGAGTTATTCAAGCCTGTGACGCTAGTTAAATCACCGTCGATATTAATATTCGTGACACTAACCGTGGCTACATAACCAAATAGCGCTTGATAGTCTTCATCTGGGCGATTGATAAATAGGTTATGAATGGTGAAGCCATTACCGTTAAAGTTGGCGGCAAAGCGGTCATCGGAAGTACCAATAGGCTGCCAACCTTCACCTGCGTTGTAGTAGGTTTCATCTGACAGATCGCCGTCAGAATCAGTATCGAAGTCTAAATCTGTGGTTAATTCGTAACCTATGCAACCTGTACCGTCAGTTAAACCGGCACAACCTGCGGTAACACCACTTAAGCTATTACCGGCTAAGTCATCACGCATCGCGTGTAACTGGGCCAATGTTGAGATTTCAATTAAGCCATCATCGTCAATATCAACATCGTGCGCAGCAGTTGATCCTGTCGCATCAAATGGGTATAGATCTGATTCATTGGCAACGCCATCGTTGTCGGCGTCAGGATCTGAATTATCACCAATTAAATCGCCGTCAGTATCTGACCATTCTGTTGGATCATTAGGAAAAGCATCAGCATTGTCACCGACATTATCGTTATCAGTATCTGCCCATTCTGCGGCGTCATCAGGGAAAGCGTCTAATGAATCTGGAACGCCATCGTTATCTCTATCGTGAAAAGCAACACCGTTGATAATAGGTGAAGGGTACTGACTAGATGTACCAAAATCCCAATAGGCTTCATCCCAATTGGCATAGATACCAGCGTTAGTAACCGGCGCTTGTAACTCAGTTGTGGTATAGCCAGTACCTGAGCCACTTGTCGCGTTGCCACTGGCTTGGGTATCCCAGTATGAATCTGTCACAGTCCCAAGTGCAGAGCCTGTTAGTCCGCCTTTATTAAATGCTTGCTTAGCAGAGCCTGTTGAGAAGCTATTTGTGATGGTTGACGATGAAGAAGCAACGCTGCCAATTAAGCCGCCCACTGCATTATTCGCCTCGGCTTTAGCATGAGAGGCGACATTAGTGACGTCTGCACTTGAAAGGTTACCAATAAAACCGCCGCCGACTGTGCCAGAGGTAATGACAGAGCCATTGACTAGACAGTTTTCAACGCTACCATTTACGAGCTCTCCTGCAAATGCACCGGCATCACCTTGGCCTGTTACATCAACCGTGGCTAAACATTGCTTAACCGTTGCTTGACTCACACGAGCGGCAATACCGCCGGCATAAGCCCCAGATTGATTGCTTTGTACTGTTCCGGTAAACGAGATATTAGCCATGACACTTGGGCTGCTACCATAGATGTAACCAACAAGGCCGGCTACGTAATAACCGCTAGCTGTTACCTGACCATTAACATGAAGGTTTTCGATAGTGGTATTTTCAGCATGACCGAATAAGCCAAGACTGTCGTCATCGCCTGTTAAAGACGTATTGTTGATGTATAGGTTTGCAATCGTGAAATGATTACCGTTAAACGTACCAGTAAAAGGTGCAGCGAGGGTGCCAATAGGTGTCCAACCTTCACCCGTATTGTAGGTGTCGTTCTTAACACCATCATCATTTTCATCAAAATCTAAGTTAGTGGTTAACTCATAACCAAAACAAGCAATAATGTCGTCGTTATTACCACAACCTGTTGTGTTCTCACTAATACCGTTGTCATAAGCTGTGCCCGCTAAGTTATTACGGATATTGTTGAATTGCTCAAGGCTATTGATTTCGATTAAACCATCGCCATCAATGTCCACATCAACTGCGTCGGCTACACCATCATCGTCAGAGTCGATTCCACTGGCTTTTACTGGTGAGGTTAAACTAATAACACCAAAGAAAGTGGCTAACAGAAGGGATAATTTGAACTGCATAATTGACACCAAGGTTATAATTATTTTGAAAAAATGTTGGGTTATTTTGATTGTATTTAACAAATAAGGAAGAAATAAGGAACAAATATGCAAGTTGGTTGTATTTTAACTTTTTAACACCACATGAATCTGTGTTGTCGTTGGGAGCAAGCGCGTTTTTATAGGGAAGAGCAATTGTGACAGGAGTCGATGAACAGGAAAATATGAACGATGTTAAAGGGCAAAATCAGTTAAATAGAGGGGCAATTAAGTCAACGAAAGAAGGGAGATTTAGCTAGGCTTGGGTAAGCTCTAGTTACTTTTTTGTTTAGAAATTGCCAGCTTAAGGCTTGATTAGCTTAGATGTTTGTTTAATTTGGACGTTGACACAAGCGTTAAGCAATCGTTGGGCTCACGAGGTAAAAGCCTCGTTAACCGTTATACAGTTATTATCAATGTAACGAGGTCATCACTGTTTTTTAGTATGACTGGCAGAATGCTACCTTGTGAAGAATTAGCCTTTCTCGCTTGGATTAGCACAGTCATTACAGAGGCACTGTAATTCTATTTGAGAGTTAAGAAGCTGAAAGTCGGCTTGGTTAATACTTTCTTTTAATGCTTCGATTACACTGGTTTGAATGCCTTTTTCTGCAACTTTGCCACAGCTTTTACAGATTAAAAACTGCGGGACTTGATGCTCATGAGTACAAGTGATGTGTGAGCAAGCAAGGTATTTGTTTTCGGATGATAGTTTATGAACCAGTGCCAATTCACTCAATATATCCAGCATTCGGTAAACAGACATTGGCGCTAATGATTCATTATGAGTCGTGCGATATATATCGACAATTTCATAAGCAGATAATGGCTTACTAGAATCAAGTAACACACCTAATACATTTTTTCTTTTCGCTGTAAGTTTAACGCCTTTGTTGTGACATATTTGTTCTGCCTTAGCAAAAATTTCAGCGTTATTAGTAGTAGACATAGTTCAGCTCAAGAGAAATCATAATTGGCGTTATTATTTATTGTCGTGATGACATTGTAAATGATAAAGAGTGAAACATTGCTTCTAAAGCACAACCAGAATCGAAATTGTGTGAGCAGATTAACTGATATCGACTTAATCGGCGTAAGATCAATGTTCAAAACAGAGGCTAAAAATACGAAAGGCTTAAGGATATGCAAAGTGAAAAATGGCAAATGAAAAATGACAAGTGCGCTAGCCTGTATGTAACTCTTGTTAGCAAAACAGGCTAGCGTGTTCTTTTTTAAATCAACTCTAGCAGTTAGGTTAATTTACAAAGCCAATAAACAGATAGGTTGCAAGAATAACAGCAACCCAAAGCACCATGTTGCCAGACGGATAGTCGCTTGAGATAAAGCTACCACCTTCTTTGTATTGGCGGGCTAAAAATGCCTGACATTGACTTAGTTTGCCACGAACTGACTGACGTACATCAGCATCGACTTTCCAAATAACCGCAAACATACGTTGCAATATATTAGGGACTAAACGTCTATACACCCAATCGACATCAAGGTGAGTTGAGCGCAATTCTGGCGGATATTTACCTTTAAGATTTAACCACACAAAGGCCAGCGCCGAGAACAATAACAGCTGTGTTTGTGCGAGTACGTGGGTCGCATCATAAGGGTTATAACCCGTATCATATGGCAATAATGAGTAAAGCGCCGCTGGGTAAATACCAATCCCAATACACAGGCAGGCAGCAATGAACATTGCCAGTAGCATGTTGTTTGGCGGATCGTTTGCTCTAATGCCTGAATCATGGGCGAAGAAGGCAAAATAAGGAATTTTAATACCAGCATGATGGAACACACCTGCAGAGGCGAACAATAGCATTAACCAAACCCAATCATGGCCCGTTTCCATTGCTGCCGTCATCACCATCGATTTACTGACAAAGCCGCTAAACAGAGGGAATGCTGAAATAGAGGCCGCACCCACAATACACAGTATGGTGGTCTTAGGCATGGTTTTATATAGACCACCAAGATCAGAGCCGTTTATTCGCCCTGTCATATGCAGCACTGCGCCCATGCTCATAAACAGTAAGCCTTTGAATATCACATCATTAAAGGCATGTGATACCGCGCCATTTAGTGCAAGCGAGGTGCCGATACCAATACCGACCACCATAAAGCCCACTTGGTTAATCAAGCTATAAGCCAGTACGCGACGTAGGTCGTTTTCAATGACGGCAAAGAAAATTGGGAAGCAGGTCATCGCAGCGCCAATATATACAAGTAGCTCTGTGCCAGGATAGGCTCGAGCCAGTGCATAAACGGCTACCTTAGTGGTAAATGCACTAAGCAGTACAGTGCCTGTTGGTGTCGCTTCTGGATAAGCATCGGTAAGCCAAGTATGAGCAAAAGGAAAAGCACACTTGATGCCAAAAGCGATAAAGATAAGCCAGCCCGCTATGCTGTCTAAGCCGATAAAGTCAAAGGCGATACTGCCAGTCTCACTGATATAAAACAGTGCGCCAGCCAGTAAAATAACGCCCGAGAGAACTTGCATAATGAGGTAACGCATCCCAGCGCTATAGGCAGCAGGGGTTCTACGAGCCCAAATCAAAAAGACTGAAGTAAAGGCTAATAACTCCCAAAACACAAATAGGGTTAGCAAGTCACCGGCGAACACCGCGCCGATGGCGCTACCCGCATAAAGCATGGCGGCAACTTGCTGCACTGTGTCTTTAACGTGCAATGAGTAAACTATGCCAATAAATGCGGCGATATGGAAAATATAGCCAAACATCAGGCTTAATTTATCCGCTCGATAGGGGATGAGTTCATAGTCTAAAAACGTTAATTGCAGGTGGATGCCTTCTGGCACTGTCCATAAATGCAATCCACTGATGATTGGAATCGCAATCATCAATGCGCCACGAAGCTTTCCTCGCGTCGTTGCAGCGATTAATCCGCCAATCAAAAAGAGTACAAACGGCGGTAACTCAAGCATCCACATTGCGATCACCTTCATTGTTATTGTTAGCTTCTTTGGCATGG
This sequence comes from Shewanella sp. ENK2, assembly GCF_043568515.1. Lineage (NCBI taxonomy): Bacteria > Pseudomonadati > Pseudomonadota > Gammaproteobacteria > Alteromonadales > Shewanellaceae > Shewanella > Shewanella sp. ENK2. Next base: position 2,900,991 of record NZ_CP171406.1, read on the forward strand.
CCATCGCTGACGTCGATAATTTCTATCTTGCTGTTATCAGGCGCTTCAACGGGGCCATAATAGTCTTCAGGTCGCATCAAAAAGGTACGCATCCAGCTGGCGATTAATACCAAAATGACACAGCCGACAAAGCCATAAATAGGATAGAAAATGGGGAGGTTTTCCCAGCTATGATAAACGTGGCGATGGATCACAAAATCAAGCACCACAAGCACACCGCAGCATGCGTATAGCAGATATAAAATAAACTGAATGTTTTTGGGCTTATCGAAAAAATACTGCTTCTCATTGTCCATGGCTAACTCCAGATACAGTCAAGATAGCTTTCGCCAATTCATAAAAGGGCTGAGGATGGATAAACATAATCAAGCAGCCTAACGTAGTAATAGTTAATGCGATCAAAGAAGGTAAAGGCGCTTCTTTTATGCCGCGATGTTCAGGTGCCTCACCTTTACCAGGGAAAAATGCGTGATAAGGGATAGGCAGTAAATACGCGATATTGAGTAGAGAACTGAGCATTAAGGTTACCATCACGAACCAGTAACCTGTTTCGATGGTGCCCATTAGCAAGAACCATTTACTCCAGGTCCCTCCAGCGGGTGGCACACCAATAATACTCAAGCTAGCAATGAAAAAAGCGGCCATAGTGACAGGCATGGTAAAACCTAGCCCACGCATTTCACTGACTTTAGATTTATGACTGGCCACCAAAATGGCGCCAGCACAGAAGAATAAGGTGATTTTGCCAAAAGCGTGAGAGGCAATATGCATTGAGCTGCCGATCACTCCCGACTGTGTGGCAAGGAGTGCTCCTATGGTGATATAACCGAGTTGGCTCACCGTAGAGTAAGCTAGTCTGGCTTTTAAGTTGTCCTGCCTCATTGCTACGATTGAGGCTAACAATACTGAAATAGCCGCTAGATAAAGTAAAAATTCAGTGGTTGGCAATGTCGGTAGTAGGTCGAGACCAAAAATAAAGATACAAACTTTAAGTACAGTAAATACCCCAGCTTTTACCACAGCAACCGCATGGAGTAGTGCACTGACTGGGGTCGGAGCAACCATCGCTGCAGGTAACCAGCGATGAAACGGCATCATTGCAGCCTTACCAATTCCGAAAATAAACAACACTAAGATGGCGCCAGCAATTGTGGTATCTACATTGGCATCAAATACGCCGCCAGCAGTAAATTCAAGTGTGCCGCTGATTAACCAAGTTAATACAATAGCGAGCAAGAAGAAGGCGATAGAGGTACTGAGTAAGATCCCTAAATAAACACGACCACCTTGTTTAGCCTTATCTGTGCCAGCATGGGTCACTAACGGATAAGTTGATAGGGTTAACACTTCGTAGAAGATAAATAGAGTAAATAAGTTCGCAGAAAAAGCGAGCCCCATTACTGCGCTAATCGCCAAAGCAAAGCAGATATAAAAGCGGGTTTGGTTATCTTCATTATGACCACGCATATAACCAATGGCATAAATGGTGGTAATTAACCAAAGGAAGCTGGCAATCAGAGCGAATAGCATGCCAAGCGGCTCAATCATAAAGCTGACTTCTAAGCCAGGCATGAGCTCCCACCATGACACCTCAATGTTCGCACCAGCTTTAAGTGCTTGATAGAGGTTAACAACGCAGTAAAGCACCACAAGGCTGATACTGATGGTAACAGCCTCTCGAAGATTAGGTTTACTACCTGTTGCTGCAATAGCAAGTGTTGCCAGCAGAGGCAATAATATAGTTAGCTGTAACATCAGCGCCAAAGATGGATTCATGGGTTTATTCCAAACAAGCTTTGAGAAGCCGCCTGTGCAACTTGCACACTCAGGCGAGTATCGATACCGAAATAGATATTAGCGATGACAAGAGCCCAAATAGGACCAAGGAAAGTCCAAGGAGCTTCTTTAACCGTTTCACGTCCAGCTAATGGCGGCTTAAAGTAGGCCATTTCTACAATGCGCCAGATATACACAATGGCCAATAACGAACCTAAGAGGATCAGGGCGGCAACTGGCCACATACCTGCTTCAACACTGGCAATGAGCAAATACCACTTACTGACAAAACCGACCGTCAATGGCACACCAATAAGGCTTAATCCACCAATGACAATTGCAGACATGGTTAATGGCATTTGTCGGCCTAGCCCCTGAAATTGGCTTAGTTGAACACTACCAATGCGGTACATGACGGCGCCTAATGCTAAAAATAATGCACTTTTCATCAACGCATGGTTAAACAGGTGCAGTAAGCTTGCCATGACACCCGTGCTGGTATTGATGGAGTAACCGATAATCATATAACCGACTTGAGCAACACTTGAGTAAGCTAAAATGTGTTTGACGTTTTGCTGATAAATCGCAGTGATAGAAGCAACAAAAACACCTACGAGTCCAAGTACCATTAGAATGTCTTGTAAAGGCAAACTGGTAAATGAGAAGCTGATGCCAAATACGGTAAAGGTAAACCGAATTAATAAATACACTGCCACTTTGGTTGAGGTTGCTGCTAAAAAGGCGGTTACAATTGAAGGTGCATAGGCATATGCGTTTGGTAACCAAAGATGAAGCGGAAAAAGCGCCAGTTTTAAGCAGATGCCAACAATCAAGAAGGCAAAGGCGGCAAACACAGTACGGGTATGGCCAACATCAACTAAGCGAACTGCAAGGTCACTCATGTTTAAAGTGCCAGTCATTTGGTACAACATACCAATGCCAATCAAGATAAACGTGGCACCAATCGTCCCCATAATCAGGTATTGAAATGCAGCCCACAGTGCGCGTCTGTCTTTACCTAAAGCAATTAACGCATAGGCAGAGAGTGAAGAAATTTCTAAAAAGACAAAGACATTAAAAGCATCGCCGGTTGCAACAATCCCGAACATACCTGTTAGTGATAATAGGTAGAGGCTATAAAACAGGGTGTGGCGATCTTCGCTCAATTCTTTTTGTATGCTGGTATTAGCGGCAAACAGGACGACAGTGCCAATGGTTGAGATAATGAGCAACAATAAGGCATTCAGCTTATCTATGCGGTATTCAATCCCCCAAGGGGCTTCCCAACCTCCAAGTTCATAGATGATGGTCCCTGATTTCATCACTTCTATCAGCAATAGTATGCTGTTGACACAAGTTGCAGCACAGACCAATAAGGCAAATATCCACACCAGTTTTGAACGGTTTAAAAACCAACATAGTGGGGCCGCCATTAGCGGCAGCACGACTTGTAAAATAGGCAGGTGAGCTAGCACTATGATTTTTCCTCGTTTAGCTGATCTTGTTTTTGGATCTCATCTTCTTCAATACAGCCATACGACTCTTTGATTCTGATGACCAGCGCAAGCCCAAGTGCTGTGGTTGCAATACCAACCACAATCGCGGTTAGGATCAGAACATGGGGCAAAGGATTAGAGTAATCACTGATCCCTTCAGCTAGGATGGGGGCACTGCCTCGTTCGACAACGCCGACACTGATATAAAAGATAAACACCGAGGTTTGGAAAATAGTGAGTCCGACTAACTTCTTCACTAAGTTACCGTGGGCGATGACGATATAAAAACCAATCATCATCAACAGGACTACAATCCAGTAGTTATAGAGTCCGAGAAACATCTTGCTCCCCTTTTTGCTTGTTATTGTTTTGCTGGGCTTGTCTGCGGGCATCAAAATTAAAAAAGATACTCAGCATGACCGATGCAACCGTGATACCGACTCCTAGTTCAATCAATAGGATCCCGATATGTTGACCATCGAGCGGATTTTCGGCTAAAACGTTATAATCTAAGAAGTTTGCGCCATTAATCATTGAAACAACCCCAACGGAGGCGTAAAGCAATAGTCCAACAGCGGCAAGAAGTTGAATGAGGGCTGGATTAAATACCTTTTGAGCAGTTTCTAAGCCAAATAACATGGTGTATAGAATAATCGCAGCAGCAAAAATTACCCCCGCTTGGAAACCACCACCAGGGCCGAAATCACCATGGAACTGCACATAAAGGGCAAACAATAAGATGAAAGGAATGAGGGCTTTACTGACAATACGCACGACCATATGACGTTCGTGCATTTGCTCTTCAGTCGCTTCATCTGATTGAGGATTTTTACGACGACGTGGTAATCTGAGTAATGACAGCACACCAATACCAGCGGTAAAAATAACCGCAACTTCGCCTAAGGTATCAAAGGCACGGTAACTGCCTAACACTGAGGTCACAATATTAGGAACGCCGACTTCTTCCATAGAGTCATGGATATAGCGAGGGGCCACATGCTGGTGAACTGGAGCATCAACGGCGCCAAAGTAAGGCATATCCATTGTGCCATATATCAACATGCCACCTGTAACCAGTACGACAAATAATGATAAAAGAGGCTTATGACGCCTTGGCGCTTCTTTTCGGCCTGTCATTGTAATGGCCGCTAACATGAGTAACCCCGATATTCCCGCACCAACAGATGCTTCGGTAAAGGCCACATCTACTGCATCGAGTACAACAAAGAAACAGGCAGATAATAAGCCATAAATACCGCTTAACATGACAACGGCTAATAGGTCAGTCATGCGCACGATTGCAATGGCAATCACCACTAAAAATACTAATAGTATGATATCAACTAAAGCTTCGATGACTTGTTCCCTCCCAGATTTGCACGCTTAGCTTCCTTTGGTATTAAGCCATTATGTAGTGCCGCTTTTGCTAATGCATGACTGGCAGATGGGTTAATGAACAGCGTACAAATTAAAATCAATATCAGTTTAATTAAGACCATACCATTGGGGCTTTGCAGCATAAGGCCGATAAGAATTAAGCCTGCGCCTAATGTGTCGGTAACACTTGCAGCATGCATGCGGGTGTAAAAGTCTGGGAAACGTATAATTCCTATCCCACCCGAAAAGCATAAAAAACTTCCTATTAGCAGGCATATACCGCTGCTGATTTCGAGTAACAAGCTCATTCTTTAGTCTCCTTGGTTGGATGAGATTTATAAGGAGCGACTTTAAATTCGGCAGAATCTGAGTAACGTAATACGCCGATAACGCTGATAAAGTTAATGAGGGCGTAGACGAGGGCGATGTCGAGAAACTCTGGGCGACCCATTAAAAACCCTAAAACGGAAATCAACAAAATGGCTTTAGTGCCAAAAAAGTTGAACGCTAATATTCGATCGTAAAGGGTGGGGCCGACGATACAGCGAATTATCGCAAGTAACATAACAACTAGAATGGCGATTGTGGCTGCGGCTAACATTAGTTTTCAAGCTCCCTTACCCGGCGATCCATCTCTCCGGTTTTAAGTGTGTCAATATCAGCATTATCTAAAGCATGAACGGTGAGTTGGTCATCAATTAAGTCTATCGCTACGGTTCCTGGGGTTAAGGTGATAGAGTTAGCGTAGATCACTTTATTAATATCTGAGCATTGTTGCGTGTCTATGGTGGTCAGTACTGGGGTAATACTTTTATTACCCATCCAAATATGTTTAACCACACTGATATTCGACAAAATGACCTGTTTAACTAGCCATAGTGCGTAACTGGGCATGTGGGCATTAAGGCGAATAGGATGAGTTTCTTGATCGATTACATCCATTTTTTGCGCAATATAGAGCACCAGCATGATTGAACCAGCCCCTAAAGATAATAATAAAGGGTTGCTGTAATTGGAGTTAATCCACCAAAATAGCGCCAGTGTTAATATCAAGCTAAGCCGATGGCTTGGCACGACGCTGCGTTTAATTTCTTGTGTCATATTAATCAATACTTAGTGTGAGTTATTGCTAGCTAAAACTTAGCCTGCCGGTAAAAGTTATTTTTTAATTTCTGTTGCCGTTAATCTTGCTGCTCGCACGACGATTCGTTGGCGATTGCTTGATAAATCTGACTGTGCAGCCCTTGTAATGAATCTGTAGTCGGTGACAATTGCTCAATTGTTCTATCGACGATACGCCCAACTAACTGCTCTTTGGTTTCATTTGCAGGTATGCACACCTCAGTTGGAAGTATTTTTGATGTCTGTTTACCGACTCGGGTGCGATAGGCTCTATCGGTGAATCCTCCCGATGTGTTCTTTAGTTCATACTGTTGAATGGTGTTGAATGAGCCAGCAAGAAAGCCTTGAATATAGTAGGAACATGCTTGAGTCGACATCTCAGATGCGGTTTTATTAACTGATAAACAAGATGAAAGAACGAGCTGCTCTTCATTTTTAGCGTTACTCGAAACTGCTGATAGTGAAAAAGTGAGTGTGAACGTTAATAGCGCTAAGAGTTGGATGATCCTCATATGAACCCCTTTTTTATAATTCTATTGATTGCACATTCATAAATTGAACGGTATCAGCGCAATACGCTTTAGGTACCTTTGGTTTACTTTATATGGTTATTCTTTGCTCGTTTTAAGGCGATATATGCCGACACTATTCAAGCAAACCATAAAAGTTTGTGATTAACATTGATTTAACACAAAGATTTTTTAAATTAACATCGAATTGTTTTTTATTTAACCCTGTTATTCGTTTATAACACAGTTTGTTTTAATTTAAATACTAAGTAAGTGTAAATAGACTGTTTTTTTATAATGTCGAATATTTTTCAAGTTGGTGAGTAAGCTCGATAAGCAGGGGGATTGGCGGTTATTGTTAATATTTGGATCTGCAAAAGCAGTTTGGCGGCTTTATTCACAGAGGCTTGTAGGTTCAAGCCTCTGTCTATTTATTGCTCAGTTATGTCATTAGCGCTCAGCTAGCTTAATTTTTTGGCGAATGAACCGTTAGTTTAATCCTGAAATGATGGCTGGAATACCTGGTAGTAAGCCAACTAATGCCATCACCCCTGTAAGAATGATAAACATAACGCTAGGGGCTATCCAGCGGTTCATTTTGGTGAGTTTAGCACTGCGATCTTTACAGCCTATTAAACCTAAATTATCCAATAACATTGTCAGTGACCAACCAAAAGCAGGGTTAACTAATACAGACGAAAACACCACAATCGCAGCTGATTGAGTGGTTTTTCCTTCTCGGGTCATTTCCATACCAGCCTCAAGAAGTGGGATAAATACCCCAACGACTAAGGCAACACACAATACGGGCTCCCAAATGGCTAAATCCATTGGATAACCCCAAAGTGCGGCAATAACACAGAACAAGGCTGTCAGTAGCGCACCTGCAGGAATGGGGCGTTTAGCAATTGCCGCAGGAACTATGTATGTGCCCCAAGATGAAGTGAAGTTGGCCCCCCAAGCATTGAACCAAAGGTTTGACGAATTGAAGCGCTGGTCATCGTGTCATCTATATTCATATGCACTTTTTCAGTGCGCTGCGGGTAGTTAATCTTTTGAAATACTTGATGACCTAAAAAGTCTGGCGACCACATCGCGACAGCGAGCACAGCGAAGGGCAAAACCACGATAAAGCTTTCAAGAGTCGGTAAGCCAAGCATCCAACCTGAGCTTTCTCCCCACCAGTACATTGGGCTCATGTTCGGTAGACCTGGCGCAGTTTGAAACTCAAATGGCGCGCCGAGGGCAAAGGCTAACGTACCACCGAGTAAGCAACTTAATGGCACGGCTAGCCAACGTTTTCGCCAGTGCTCTAGTAAGGCATATAAAATAATGGTGCAGAAAATCACGATAAATGCGATGTGTTCCATACCGATACTGTTGGCCCATGCATACAGTTTTTTTACTTGTGATGCAGTACCAACAAACCCCAGATACAGCAAGAGTCCGCCACAAACCCCTTTACTGGTGAGGTTGGCGAGCATACTCCCGCCTTTACTGATGGCAAGAATTAAGCCTAAGGCGCCAATGAGTAGTCCAAATGCCATTGGGTGGCCGCCTGCTGCAACCACAATTGGAATAATGGGAATAAGCGGTCCGTGGGTGCCAGCTAAGTTTGCTGTTGGCAATAAAAATCCTGAAAAAATGACAATGAAGAAAGCGGCAATAATGAGTTCGTAACGGACATTTTCCAGAATAAAGCTTTCTTCAAGACCAAGTGAGGTTGCAAATGTGGTGGCAATGGCGCCGACCATGACCACTTTACCTATGGTTGCAGCCATTGCTGGAATGGTGTCTTCCAGTTCAAAGCGATAGTCTTTGCCTGGGAGATTAGGGCGCCAGCGCTTTGGATCCATAATCGTTAATTCATGCTCTAAATACTCATCTCGAGAGTTAAAGGCTGAACTGGGTTTATGTTGCTGTTGATATTGTTTGTTGGATGGATTCGCTTGCGATTGACTGGGGGTAGATTCACTTTTCTGTTCATGTATGGATTTTGAATTACTGCTCATATCATTCCTATTGCTCACTCACTAAAAGTGCTACTGCTTTAAATTAGAAGCACCTTATCTGAACACTATAGCCATAGCGAGTAATAATCGGCGTTTTAACCTCAGACATTAGTCGTAGGTAAATATTTGTTTACATTAGTAAAATAGGTTTCGGAGAAGTCAGTGTCGCTAGCGTTGTGAGGTAAAAAAGCGATATATAGGGGAGTTTGATGCTTTGTTAGCAAAAAGCCTGTTAATAAAGGTGTTAGCTAGATGAAACTTAAAGGAGTCTCTATGGCGCATCAGCACCATAGAGAATGATAGTTTCTGTGTGATCACTTATTCAGCACAAATTGATCAATTTGATTTTGTGCTAACGCTTGATCCATGGTGCCTTTCAGTAATTTATACATCAAAATAGATGCATCAATTTCAGTCTTGCGATTGGTTAAACTTTCAATGTTTAACCCTAACGGGATATTTAGCTGAATCACCGCATCTAAAATTTGCAGTAGATTACTGTGGTTTATTTTAATCGACTCATATAAAGGATCGGCTGCAGATAGAATACGCTCACTGGTTTCTTCTGGTACTGAGACCCCTAACCAGTTGATAAATTCTAGGGTTTTGGCGCTGCCACAAGGTGAGAAAGTTAAGATAACTCGATTGGGTTTAAGGTTGTTTAACTCACATTCTTGAGCATAGCTGGTTAGCATATCAATTGTCGCTTGGGCGTTATATACCGCTTGAGTAATGTAGTACTCGCAGCCTTGAGTCGACTTACCTAATAAACGAATGTGTTCATTCTTTTTGCTTAAGTGGCGCTCTGCAATGGCAACACCACCAAGATAGAAGTCCTGAGAGTGCGAAGCTAAGACCTTATAAGCATCATTAAGTGGTAATGAACTTTTTACCTGAGTAGAGGGGGAGCCCACCAAGACGAGATCTCTGACATTGTTTTGATACCAAGCGCGAGATAACCATTCATTAAACCCTCGCTCATCCAGCCCTGCAACACTCTTATAGGCTATAACAGGCTTACCTGACTTTTGGTTGATTAATTGTGCATAGGTGCCAGAGTCATGGGTGGCTTTGAATGGAAAAGGTCTAGGGGTGTCAGTACGACTGGTTTCATCTTGAATGTCATAAATGATCAAACCGTCAAAACTTATCTCATCAAGGCGAGCGAGTAACTTATCGGCAATAATGCTGACCGACTCAAAATCAGTATCGATTTTCGGTGGGGTAGTACCAATAAAGTATATTCCACGGTGATGATCGGACGATCGCTGTTTTAATGATTTTCTCATGTTTAGCCGTCTAGATGGATGTTATCTACATTGTGTCTTAAATCAGGGCGGTTGTTAAGGCTCAATAAGATAATTTTTAGATATAACTAAGGTCATCGTCATTCAGCGGCTAAATGATAAAAGCCTAATCGTTTTGTGTTGCCAACCCCTGACTGATATTACTGTCGACTCTGATACTAAATCAGTGTGTTGAATGGCGGCGGTTGGAATACACAACAAAATAATAATAGCGAATACGATAAGGTTAATGTAACTTTTGGTGTATATAGAGTCCTTATTTGTTTTAGTTGCATAAATACTGTGTTAGCTACTTTATTTATTACTAAATTTTAGTTTTAAATCTTTCAACTTTATAGCTGTAGGTGATTGTATAAATTTTCACTGTAAAAGCATTAGAAAATATAATGATGAAATTAGAAATTATATCTGTATTTTTAGCGGAGATGAGCGCAATATTTGCTTCCTTTTTATTTGTTAGTGCGTGTTATGTTAGAAGTTAAAGTGATCAGTGCCTTATGGCTAGTTGGTATCCTAGCTGAAGCGATGACAGGCGCGTTGGCCGCAGGTAAAAAACAAATGGATTTGTTTGGTGTCGTTATCATTGGTTGTGTTACTGCCATTGGTGGTGGCACATTACGAGACATGTTACTGGGAAATTATCCCATTATATGGATTGAAAACGTGCACTACTTGTTAGCCATCGCTACCGCATCTTTACTGACGGTGATGATAGCACCGTTAATGCGTTACCTTTCGCGCCTATTCTTGGCAATTGATGCTGTCGGGTTAGCGGTATTTTCTATTGTGGGTGCACAAAAAACCTTGATGCTTGGTTATGGTCCTGAAATTGCGATCGTTATGGGAGTTGTGACGGGGGTTTTTGGTGGCGTCATTCGAGATATTTTATGTAATCAGGTGCCGCTTATCTTCAAAAAAGAGCTCTATGCACTTGTCGCTCTCGCAACTGCTGCCTTGTATGTGGTGATGAAATTCAGCGGTGTTGTTGAATGGATAAGCTTATCAATTGCTGTGATGTTTGGCTTTAGTTTCAGAATGCTGGCGATTCGATATGAGTGGTCAATGCCCAAGTTTGATTACCAGACTCCTTCAGATAGCCTTCATTAGCAAGAGCCGTTATTGACAAGAGCTGTCATTAACAAGAGCTGCCATCTATAAGGGCCGTCATTTGCACGAACTGTCATTTACAAGGCCTATTATTTACAAGAGCTGTCATTGACAATAGCTGCCATCAACGAGAACAGTCATTCGTCATCAGTGGGGTGTATTTCACCCCATTTTGCTTTTTCTATTTCTTTTCAAACTACATCTCTGTTTGTGATTAAGCCAACGTTGTCTTAGTTGAGTGCTAATCAAATACGGTTATTTGTAGGGTTCGCTCCTTCATATAAGATTCGCACTAATCCTTATTATCGATGACGATAGCATTAATCACTGGCGTTAGTGCTGAATTGAGCAAAGACAAAACCTACTGAGATATCAAACCTATGCCACATGCTTTTTCAAATCGTCGCCGTATCTTAAATTTAACCGCGGATAAAAAAGCCTTAAGATCTCAGTTTCGCTGGGAAACGATCAATGCTATTGCCTATAAATTAGGTGGTATTTTATTTGTTATTGGCAGTTTCTTCTTTTTTCCTAGCCGAGCTGAATACGCTTATATTGGTGGGTGGATTTTTCTAGCTGCATCGTTAACTTATTTAGTGGTTAATATTCACGATATGGCTGAGATCCGGCGTTATTGGAAAAGTCATACATCCCACCAAGTTGACGAGGTTGTTGAGTATTTTGCTGGGGCGACATACTTGTTTGGCACCTTATGTTTTGTATTTGGTCGGTTAGCGAGTTTTCCTCAAGTGGATTGGCCGTTAATCAGCACCTGGTTGTTTATTATTGGTAGCACGTTATTTGTTGTTGGCGCAGCGGCTAACATATTTTTGATCGTCAAAGCAGACTCAGTGCAGTTACTTCAGTTGATGAACCTTACTTCGATTTGTTTCATCGTTGGTTCAGTTCTTTATGGCTTGGCTTCTGTGCCATATTTATGGGCTTTTGAGTCACCAAATGATCACTTACTTATTCTTAACTTTCTTGCTTGGCAGTACATGATTGGCAGCTTGTTATTCTTATTGGGTGGTGTATTTAACTACTGGCGAGCATATTTGTTGGTAGAAGGTGAAATAGCGAAAAAGCAGCTATAGTCATCATTGATATTTGGCTGATTTGCTTGTTAATTACTCGCTATTCATGACTGGTTTGATTAGAATTTATACATAATCTGTATAAGGAATAATACGATGAAAGTAAGCGATATCATGACCCCTAATCCTATTTGTATTAGTAATGAGGCCAGCCTGAAAGACGCTCACCAATTAATGCAAAGCCGTAATGTGCGTCATCTTCCTGTTATTTCTGAATCCGATGGCAAATTTGTTGGCATGTTGACCCATAAAAAAATGATTGCAACTGTGCTAAGTGTGCTCAATAAGTACGGCCAAGGGGCGTTAGATAGAAAAGAGCGCTATACCCCTATCGCCGATATTATGGATACCCAAGTCGATAAATTAGGATTAGATGAGCCGCTTCCTGTTGTCGTGCAATATTTTATCGACAATAAACTAGGTTGTTTGCCTGTTTTAGACAGAGATAACAGAGTGTTAGGGATTGTCACATCATCTGATTTTATTAAACTCTGTCAGCGCTTATTAGTCACTCAGCAGTTATCATGAGCGTTGAAAACCTTTGCTAAACGCTACTTAATCAACTTATGTGAACAAATTAATTTTCAAGGATGGAACAACAATGAAACGTTATCAAATCATAGGGCTGGTTGGCTTGTTCTGTATGATGTCTGCTTGCAGTGACAATAAACAAAGTCAGGTTGAATCAAGCCAGCAAAAACTTGCCAATCCTGCCGCTGTATTTTGTGCAGAGCGGGGTAAATATGATATTTCTTCTGGGCAATGTATGCTTGAAGACAATACCCAAGTGGATGCTTGGGAGTTTTATAGAAAATATCATGCAGAGCAATCTGTAGGGCTAGAAAATCCTGCTGCGGCCTATTGCATATCATCCCAAGGAGAATACGATATCAACACTAGCGAATGTAAGTTCGCTGATGGCCGTATTGTTAACGCTTGGGATTACTTTAAGCAGCAAAGCAGTAAATAAATAGCCGATGACAGATTAATCATGGTGAGTATAAAGCCTATTTATGTTCGCCAACTTTACTTACTTATTGACTCGCCATGTTTTACATCATTTTTTGTTGATTTCTAAGCGCTTTATTTTGGCGGGTTATCTCCCTTTCTATATTGCTTTATTTACCCTCTAAAACGTTATTTATTTCAACTTCTTAAGTTAATTTTGACGAGTGTTTGTAGCCTCGTTATTAACACAGCTTTAGCCGCCTACACCTAGCCAGTTGTATTCATACTTTTGATGTATATTCGTTATTACTTATATTGACATAGCTTATAGTCACATGTACTAATAGGTCGTCGAGTAATGAAGCAGGTCTATTTTGTTGTCTTAATTAAGTAAATAAATTCATTGGCGATAATCATCAATTTTTAGGTGGGCAAGGTAATGTAATTTTGCTTTTTAACAGACGAGATTAATACAATCTAGGTTGGCGTCATAGGTAAACCCTGTTTTCTGTTTGTAGAACACGGAGTCGTTATTAAGCATTGATTTATGAGGATAAATAACCTCATGCGGTACTTGAGATAACACCACCTTTTAATATATTTAGATATATAAATGGGGAAACTATGAACTCACATACAAATAGAAATACATATATAAGGGCATTGTTGGTTGCCGCAGCCTTTTGTGTCACCTCTGGGAGTATACAGGCCGCTGAAACGTTTCAAACTTCCGAAGCCAGATTTCCAAATACTGAGCAAGGGTACTTCACCAGCCACTATGAATTGAACAACGATCCAAATACTTATCTTTACACCACTAGCTATACCGCAAGTTATATAAAAATGTCTGGAAACTCGCAAAACGTGGTGTCAGGTCGAGGTTGGCAAACAGGGCATCAATGGCGCAAAGTCAACTTTAGTATTGAAAATTACTATCCTGATAACAGCAGCCAAAAGTCAGTTTTTGCTTTGTATGGTTGGACTAAAAGCAATAACACCAATTACGACGGTATGGCCGAATACTACATTATTGATAAGCACAATGGTTGGTATCCCGAGCATCAAAATGATGATGGCAAAGACAATGGTGCACGTTGGTTAGGAACTAAAAATGTAGATGGTGCTAAGTACGACTACTATGTTTCAACACGCACTGATAAGCCTCACGCCTATGGGCCTGGGCTAACAACATTTAAACAATACTGGGCAATTCGTGACTATTACAATCAGCGTGATAACGGTGAGATTAATGTCGGTCAGCATTTTCAAATGTGGATAAACCCGCAAGAATATAAGCATGAAAAATACCCGTATATTGGCAATTGGGGTTATCAAATTTTTGCGATTGAGCTGATTGGTGGCGGAGGTTCTGTCAATTTAAATGCTTGGTCAAATAACTAGGGCCTGTACATTAACAGGTTTGATAGCACTCGTTAGGTTAATCTGAACCCTTTTTGTGTGCTGAGTGATACTCAGCATAATAAGCAATTGATAGGTAGATAAATCAAGCGTTGTGCAACAAAAAAGCCAAACAATGTGTTTGGCTTTTTTATTTTCTTACTGTTAAATGGTGGCGAAGTTAGGTTAATTTAAATCGTCCCACAAGTCCGTCTAAATCATTTGCCATTGATTTTAGCTCATTGCTTGAGCTTTCAATGCTGGCTGAAGCTTGGGCGCTGCTTTGGCTGCTATCACCAATGTTGACCACATGCTGATTAATTTCGTTAATCACCACAGATTGCTCTTCAGTCGCAGTGGCTATTTGGGTATTGAGATCTGAGATATGCTGAACATTACCTGCAATCTCTTCCAGTGCCTGATGCGTTCGCATTGACGCTTTAACGCCTAGTTTTGCATGCTCACGTCCTTCGTGGACTGATGCTACGGCAGCTTTGGCGCCGTTTTGTAGCTCAGAAATCATAGCGTGAATTTCATCAGTTGATTCACTGGTGCGCTGGGCTAAGTTCCTCACTTCATCTGCAACAACGGCAAAACCACGGCCTTGTTCACCAGCACGAGCAGCTTCAATAGCGGCGTTTAATGCTAGCAAGTTCGTTTGTTCTGAAATCCCACGAATCACATCTAACACGCTCGATATTGAGTCACTTTTTTCTGCTAAAGTGACAATATTTTCTGAGACGTTTTCCATATTAGACGCCATATCTGTGATGGTCGTGTTTGACTCTTCAACCACGGTTTGCGCCCGTTGCGCTTTTATGGTCGCATCATTAGTGGCTTGAGCTGCAATGGAGGCACTGTTTGCTATTTCTGCAATTGTGCTGCCCATTTCGTTAATGGCTACAGAAACTTGATGCGCTCCATCACTTTGGATATCCGCAGATTTTTTAGAATGTTGGGCATCGCTATAGACATGTTGAGAAGCGTCATTCACCTTGTTTGAGGTTGCAGCAAGCTCTTGAACGACAGAGTGCAATTTACTAATAAAGGCATTAAACCCTTGAGCTAAACGGCGCATTTCTTCATTGCCATTTTCGTTAATACGCTGAGTTAAATCACCTTCACCTTCGCCGAGCTCTTTAAAGGTATCAGCTAATTGATTTAATGGACGCACTAAGCTGTTACCAAGGTAAATACTGATCGCAATGAAGAGTACGGCAATGACAAAGAACGTAATTAAGATATTATTACGTGAAGTATCTAAGCCAGCGTATAGCTCCTCTTGAGGGACTTCAGCGATGACATACCAGCCTAAACTTGAGATATAACTTGAAGCAATGAGTTGCTCATCAGCCATTGCAAAAGCATAGTTGTTTTGGTTTAACAATTGACGACTGTTAATGCTCGGATAAATATCAGCTAATGTTTTACCCGATTTATAATCGATACTGCGGTGAACTTTAATGACACCGTCACCATCAACGAGGTAAACAAAACCCGTTTGTTCGATTTGAAAACTGTTGAGGTAATCAACCATTTCATCAAAAGATTTAGACACACCGCTTAGGCCTTGGCCATTTTCTTGCTGATAATTGATGAAAATATCAGTTTGGCCAACACTGTCATGGTAAATACTCGTCGACTCGTTTTTGCCGCTTTCAGTGAAGCGAAAAAACCACTTATCATGGCCGGGATCTAGTACGCGTAAAAAGCCATTTTGATTCCAATATTTGTGACTGTTTTTATCGACAAATGAGGCATTACTAAAGCCGTTATCACTGGCTGTTTTTGCTAAGTAATCGATTAAGTACTGCTCACCTTCAACACTTTCACCTTGGTCTATCCAAAGTTGGATCATGCTGTTATTTGCGATAGCCCGAGTGACGACTTTCATCTGATTAATTTCGCCATCGATAGCATTACGAATACGCTGGACTAGGTTAGGCATATCCGACTGTTCTAATCGCTCTGATAATAAGGTTTTAGCGCTATTTTGGCCTACATAAGCAACAACGCTGGTGGATACAATGACAGCAAATAACATCGCAGTTATTAACTTATTCCGAATGGATAATGTAGATAAAAAGCTCATTAACATAACTCCTACACACCGATTAATTGGGTGTGTTGATACATCTAGGCAGCCTTTGGCTAACCTAATCAAGGGTGCTGACTGTAACGGCATTTATACTAAAAACATGAGGAAGTTTCACAATTAAATATAATAATCTAACAATGTGCGGTGTTTTTGCGCGCTGATTGGTTAGACTTTGTTCAGTTGGTGGCCGTGATACGATTTTTTAACGGTTACTTTTTGTTGAATAAAAAGCCGTTTTGTACGTTTAGTGACAATCATTTTATTGGTAAAAATAATAATTTGAATAAGTGTAAGATGATTTAAACAAAGTCCGTTGAGCAGGGGCTGTTGAATATAGTTCGTTGAAAATAGCCCGTTGAACATAGTCAGTTGTACATAGTCCGTTGAACAGAGTCAGTTGAAAAGAGTTAGTTGAAAAGAGTCCGTTGAACAGAATAAAGCAGAAGGCGTTGGGCGGAGAAAGTCATCAAAGCCTTACGATAGTCAGATGCTTATGTAAGGCTTTTAAAAAGTATCTACAGTCAAAATGTAAACCGCTAATTAATCGTTAATTAGCGGTATCAGATATTCCTAATGGTGAGCGTGTTCAGTTTTTTCGGCGCTCATTGGCATCAGTTTCATGCCGCATTTAGGACAGCTATCACCTTCAACACCTGTAATACTGGTATTCATTGGGCAAGCATGAGTATGTTGCTTGGTCTTATGATCTTTGTGTGCATGTTTTGCTGAACAGCATTTGCAGTTAGCTTTATCAGCACACTTTTTACAGTTATCACAGTTGGTTTTACCGTTACAGCCTTTGCAGTTTTCGCATTTGGTTTTACCATCACAGCCTTTACAGTTTTCGCACTTTTTACAGTTTTCGCATTTAGCTTTACCGTCACAGCCTTTGCAGTTTTCGCATAGCTTACAGTTTTCGCATTTAGATTTACCGTCACAGCCTTTGCAGTTTTCGCATTTCTTGCAGTTTTCGCATTTCTTGCAGTTTTCGCATTTGGCTTTACCGTCACAGCCTTTGCAGTTTTCGCACTTTTTACAGTTTTCGCATTTAGCTTTACCGTCACAGCCTTTGCAGTTTTCACATTTGGCTTTGCCATCACAGCCTTTGCAGTTTTCACATTGTTTACAGTTTTCGCATTTGGCTTTGCCATCACAACCTTTGCAGTGGCCTTTATTAGGGCAGTGATCACCGTCGGTTTTATGGGCTTGTTCTAAGTTCATTCCGCATTTAGGACAAGTATCTCCAGCGTTACCTGTGACTTCGGGATGCATAGGGCAAACATGTGATTGATGCTGCTCGCTAACGTGATGTGCGGCTGTGGCGACTTGCACAGTAGAGCTAATTAAAAAGAGGCTCAGTACGATATAGATAATATTTTTCATTGCTTAATTCCATGAAATAGTCGGACGATAACCTGCGTCGTTTCGTCCGTAAATTGTCGTTTGTGTAGATATAAAAGTGTTATTAGTCGTTGTTACTAAAACGGTTTTATAGCGTTAACTGATAGGCGGCTTAAATGCTTGCGACGCATCGATTGATTGAAAGTAAGGCAGGGTAGTGGCGATGAAATGCCCCAGATTTTGATTGAAATGCCAAGGCGTCTTAATGGATAAGGTATCTGCTAGGCTGATATATGAGCAGTTCTCACAATTGAATTGACAAGTATTATTGCTTTGGCAACTAACTGTTTGTTGGTTTTTTTCATGTTCATGCTGACAGTTTGAACAAGCTTGGCATGATGTGTCGCTTGCCTCTTGATGATGGCTAGACGTTATTACTGAAGTTGAAATTGATGATTGAGTTGATGGGGTATTGCCCTTAGGTGTCATTGCTGTTGGATTAGCAAATACCAGCTGACTGAAGAGCGTCAGTAAAGTAACAAGGTATATCAACGGATGACGTAAAAGGGTATGCATATCAATTCCATAAAAAAAGATGTTCGGAGCTTATCACCATTTTTTTACGTGGAATCTGACCCAATTCACAGTTACAAACACAGTGACAGTGAAGGTATAAACATCGATTCAATTTGTTACCTTGATCACTCTTATTGCAAAAAATCATCGCAAAAATCGTCACAAAAAAAGCCGTAGCAACACGCTACGGCTATAAATGCCTAATGCCTTTGTATGGGGATTGGTATCAGGCTGGGCGACGATTATTCTTCGGCTGTAATTAGCTCGAACTCATTACTCGCCTTAGCCCCATGAATCAAAATGGCCACTTTATATTGCTCGACAGCGCCGGCTGCAGCTTTACTATCAAGGTCTAAGTCAGTGGCATTAAAGGTATATTGCCCAGCAATATCTGTTTCGGTTAATACCCCATTACATGCATCTTCAGTACTCGTATCGCAGCTATAACTTTGACTCACATGCCAACGCTTCCATGCTTTAGCATTGTTAGACCCAGAAATAGGATAACCAAAATACATAATCTGATAATTAGAGGCATCGGTTATTGCTTTGTCTGCATCATTTGTCAAAGTAAAAGTGAGTGTGCCAGAGTCGGTGTCGAATGTTTCTAATGTTAACGTTACCGCTTCTGCTTCATCAATGGCTACAGATTCACTGACGGGTGGATCAACAGGATCAGTTACCGGTGGTTCAACTACCGGTGGATCGACAGGTTCCGTTGTATTGTCATCATCACTACAACCTATGAGTAGCAGTGAGCTCGTTAATAAGGCGCTCAAAAGTTTGCGTTTCATGATGGGCTCCTTAATTGAAATGTCCGGTATGACAAGTTTCACACTCTAAATCGCCTTTAACACTCGCTGCTGAGCCCATAGTGTCACTTGTGCCGTGGCAAGATTGACAACTTGCTGTTGCTTCTGATGCCATAGACTCTGGTAATACGCCAATATCTTCTCCTGCGTATGCACGATTGAGCAAATCGACGATGTAGTAGGCCATGCTCGCTGATAGACGTTTACAACGTTCGCCTTTTTCAACAAAAGGTTTGCCGCCATTGATTGCTGACCAGTTACTGATTGATGAGTGACATAATGGACTGTTGGCGATAGAAGTAAGGCCGACTAACAGGCTTTTTTCTGCAGTTGATCCAATACCAGCAACAAACTCATCAGAAGAAAGTGGAAGATCTTCTCTTTCGTAATATCTAAATGATGCGCTGATGACCGCTGAATTTTGATCGTTAATATCATCAAGGATATTAATCAGCATCCCAGCGGCATTTAAGTTGCCGCAAATGGTGCCTTGACCAACAATACCTGCCCAGCCGTAACCAGCTAATGCTGTTGGGATTGAGGCAAAGTTAGCCGCATCTGCACTTGATGACTCTGCAAGTTTAGTAATAATGGCGTGAAAAACTTGATGCATACAGCCCCCACCTGTTTCGTAGGCGAGTTTTGCTGTGGCCATGGCATCTAATGGTACATACTTTAATTTATCACCGAGTTCTAAACGGAAATTTCCATCGGCATCAGTGGCAGCAAATGCTGAAGTACCCACTAAAGTAGCACCTGCTGCGACACTACTGATTCCAATAATTTGGGTTAAGGCTTGACGTCTAGTTATGCTCATAATAATCACCCTATTTGCTGTTTTCTTATTGATTAAGTTCAAGCTTGTCATGCTTGTTTTGTTGTTAATTGTTCATCTCTTCGAGTCAGTGCCTTACTGGCTTTTATCATCTTGGTAGGCGTTGCTCGATAGAGCTAATGTAAGCAATGTGCAGATAAATTTTGTGATGATTAGCCAATTAATGTGGAGGTAAGAAAAACGGATTTTGGGAGCGTTAACTCCGTTACTCACTGATGATTTTTTGAGGCAACGTGCTACTTTTTGTGAGGGAGGTCACGCTATTAATGAGATTAATCAAGATTAACGGCACTATTAACGGTTAATTGGTTTTATTTACATTATGAATTTAAGTGACTTGCCTCTCACTTTGTTGTGCAAAGGTAAATAAAAGCCCTTTGGCTTGTTACAAAAAGGCCACTAAATTAATCAGGATCACAGAAAAATTTATACTTTCTTTCTACACTGTATTTATAGAAGTGTGGTTGGGAAAAGATGAATGCATTTAGGGCATTGCCGGTTTAATAAAGCTAAGGGTGAGCTAACTAACCAACAGACAGGAGATGTGTGGCATCTTCCTCGAGCTGAACGACAAGTGCTGAGCTTATTGATTGATTATCAAGGGCAAGTTGTGGCTAAACCTTTGCTGAAAAAAGGGGGCGAACAAGCGCCACCATTAAGCGATGCGTCAGTCACTCATGCGATTTTCACGCTTAGAGCTTTTTTAGGCCCGCAGTATGAAACGCTAATAGAAACAGTCAAAGGACAAGGGTATCTATTAAAACCTCACCGAAGTCGCAAACATCAATCTCAGCGCTTACCTTCTAATGTGATCATCTTGGCGACATGCATTGGCATCTTTGTCATCGTCTCCATAATGACAACGATCATATTATGGGGACAGTTTTCGAAAACAGCGACATCGCCAGCGCAGCCGTTTAGTGAATCTACGGTGACATTGGCCTCAGGCAAAACTGTTGATGTGATTTTGTACTCATCATCGAAAACAAATAATGCCTTACTAAAAGAGCAGGGCGCCCAATTAGAGCAAAGCTTAGCTGAGTGTAAGCAATCTTCATTGCAAAGTGTTTATTTGTCACTGTCACACGATGAGCAAGTACTTAATATTACGTTACGTGGTGAGCTTATTGGTCAATCTGTTATTCGTAACCTCAAAATAAGCGACCTGAGACAACCCAAAAAGTTTGTCAGCCAACAATGGCTAAAAGGGGTTGAGATTTGTGATTAACGTGATTGCTATGACTGACGTTTACCGATTCATGGCTTGGCTTCAAGAGCAGGAGGAACACCAATGAGTTTTTCATGGCGTTGGTTATTAGGCTTGGTGGCAATATTACTCTTCACAACGGGGATCGCTGGCGGGTATCAATTGAACAAAACTAGCCCAAGTTTTATGTTGAGCTGTAGTTCTGAGTTATACAATCGCAATAATGAAACACAAGACAGCAATCATTATCTTTTGGTGGATTTATTATCAAAAGATGGCCAAGTACAAGTGCATTATCGCTATTTTAATATCGATGGCACCACTGCGGGCACTGTCTCTATGCAAGGCCAAGTAAATCATATAGATAATCAAAATCGGATTTATGATATTTCGGTGAACACTAAGCAAGAAAGCCCACTGGCTGAAGATCAGCAACCGCCAGAGCATTATCGTTATCTTTCCTACGTTAGTAACTTAAATTTAAGCCGAGACGGTATGCATAATCTGAGCTTACAAGTTCTTGAACAAGATGATGCCAAAGACTTTGCTGTAGTCTTATTTCAGCCAAGTAATACCGTCTGTGGTTGCCGCTTAGTCAATTAGCCAACAATACAGCACTGTCGTTGCTATTCCCTAGTGGCTTAGTCATTACTTACCTGTAAACGTCGGCTTGGCATTAATCGTGTTATCGAATAGCAGAATGAGACTTGAATTTGGCGTTGTTAATGTCTCATTAACCGCAAATTGGGACACACCAAAAGATATATTCATTGAGCAAAGAGTTGGTATTGCCTACAATAGCACTAGATCTTATTACTACAGAGCATGACCATGAACGATACAACTTCACAACCCGCTTTACCTGATCGCTTATCTGTTAATCCACGCAGCCCACATCATGTTGAGGCGATTTTTCAATTTGATATTGGCATTAAGGTTAATGGCAAAGAACGTTTTGATGTTGAAGAATACTGTATCAGCGAAGGTTGGGTTAAAGTTCCAGCTGGTAAAGCATTAGACCGTCGTGGTCAACCTTTACTTATGACTGTTAAAGGTACTGTGGAAGCGTTCTACCGTTAAACACCTTGGTATAACTTGCTTAAAAAGGCTTAGTGATAATCACTAAGCCTTTTTGGGTTTACTAGGGTGTGTCTATGTTGAGTGAAGCGATAAGTTCCCCCTGCCTACAGATGCTGTTCTGGAGGTGGTAACGAGAGTTGAGTGTCACTTAGTAATGAGCACGTAGCTGGCGTAAACAAACTTTGCCGACTGTAGCTCACATTTAAAAACAACATGACTTTTATTCATGTTGGATAGCTGTAAAATCCGCGCCTTGTTTAATTACTTATCTAATCAATCATGATCGACTTGGCTTTACTCCCTGTTTATTTAACCACTGTGGTCGCTTTATTGTTGATCCCTGGGCCTGACATGCTGCTGATTGCCAGTTCAAGTCTGAGTTATGGCCGAAAAGTTGGCGTATATGCAAGCTTTGGTAATGCGACTTCAGGGTTAATTTTAACCTTACTTGCGGCAATGGGTGTATCAGCATTAGTGGCGATGAATCCAATAGCGTTAGAAGTATTAAGAGTTTTGGGCGGCGCTTACTTATTAAAGATGGGGTGGGACTGCATGCGCCGCAGTGCAGCGGATGCACCTGAAATTGAGCAGCAAAATAACTTAGCCAAGTTACTTTATCGCCGTGCGGTTTTTAGTAATCTACTTAATCCAAAAGCGCTGATCTTCTTTGTGCTGTTTTTACCTCAGTTTGTGTCTACTCAGCTTACAGCCAGCTCTGGCGAACAAATGCTAGCACTGGGATTATTGCTTAATGTGATGGGGCTGTTGTTCAACTTACTGCTGGTGGCACTCGTTGGCAGCTTAGGTAAGCCATTACTTAAAAATGAAAAGTTTCGCACTTACCAAAACAAGTTTATGGGGTTAATATTTTTCGCATTAGCGATTTGGCTTTTGGCTTCACAAGTGCAAAGCCTTAGCTAAACGATTTGGCTTTTCAGTTAGTAGCTCCCAAGTTAACTAGAGCTCAAGTTAAGTCAGTTGAGTTAATTCAAGTAAAGCGGTTATTGCTGATAAGGCATCATAGAGATTCAATAATAAAGCGAAATAAGGACTATCTTATTTCGCTTTATTTATGGGAAAGTCAGCAGCCAAGGTGATTTTACGCCGCTACCTTGTTGTTAGAAATGTATTTCATTAGGTAATCAGCATCCTTGTATACACCGCCAAGCGTAGCTGAACCCCGGGTGTAAAGCCAAGGTAGGCCGATGAAATATAAGCCCTCAACATCATTGCTGACGCCGCGATAATTACTGGGGTAATTCATTTCATCAAATGAGATACCATCAATCCAAAAGAAGTTAGGTTTAAAACCTGTAGCCCAGATAATGTTTTTAATCGTGCTGATGCTGCCTTTTTGAAACGTTATT
Organism: Shewanella sp. ENK2; assembly: GCF_043568515.1. Taxonomy (NCBI): domain Bacteria; kingdom Pseudomonadati; phylum Pseudomonadota; class Gammaproteobacteria; order Alteromonadales; family Shewanellaceae; genus Shewanella; species Shewanella sp. ENK2. The sequence goes on from NZ_CP171406.1 coordinate 2,924,453, forward strand.
GTCTCTTTTTCTGCTGATAAGGTTCGCCCCATGTGAATGACATTCTCTTTAGCGAGTAGGGACTTAACATCTGTACCAATAACGGGCTGAACCCCTTTACTTAACCATTGGCCAATTTTACTGTAGCGATTGACTGATAAAAATCCGATTTTAGTAAACCACCACCATAAGGTTTTACCCAAAAAAGTTTGCGGTATTGCCTTAATTTGATCGGTACCTGAAAAATATGCCGTTCGGCCGGTATCTGCAATTTCCGATAAAATTTGCACACCAGAATCACCCGCACCAACAACTAAACAATCACCGTCTTGAAGCTGTGAAGGATTTTTATAATTCTCGCTATGCAGTTGAGTTACCCCTTCAGCGATATCGACATGACATGGTGGCGTATAGGGCGTGTGAAAAGGCCCCGTGGCAATAATCACTTGTTTGGCTTTATATTTTGTCGTGGCACTGGTGATTTCAAAAATCCCATTTACTTTAGTGACGGCAGTGATTTTTTGATTAAACTCGATAGGGATAGTGTAGTGTTCTACATAGCTTTTCAAGTAGTCAGCGACTTCATATTTATTGGGGTAATAGCCCTTAGGGAAGGGGAATTTCATGCCGGGCAAATGGTTATATTCAGTGGGGGTAAACAGGGTTAACGAATCCCAACGTTTTAACCAAGGGGCACCAATACAATCATTAGCATCGAGAATCAGATAATCTTTATTTTGTTGGCTTAAATTGTAAGCCATAGATAGCCCAGATTGGCCAGCGCCAATGATGATAAATTCTTTCATGAAATCCAATCTACTGCGTTTTGATATTATTATGGGCGACATTCTAACAGAACCAGCCAGCGGTAATTGATTATTGGCTAAATCAATTACCGCTGGCTGTGTAAACCTGTGCAGAAAGCCGGTGTAATCGGCATAAAAAAACACGGTATAAACCGTGTTTTTTAATGGATATTGGCGTTATTTAAAAGCTGCAATTTCTTTTTTAACGGCATCAACAACCGCAAGTGGCGTGCTGATGTATTTTGAGTGGTCAATGAAAATCGCGTTGTCACCAACTGTCATCACTAACGCTGGAAAGTTTGCTGTGCCTAACATTTGTTGAATTTCTGCAATCGCTTCAATGACACATTCAGCATCGACACTTAGCTCATCTCTAAATATTTTGTTTGATGGAGACAGCTTATATTCGGCGACAATGTCCATAAAATCATGTTTGGTATCCAGTGGATTACCTTCAATAAAATGGGCTTTTTGCAATGCATTAAGTACAGGTAATTGCTTGTCGGCTTGTTTGCTTTGCAGCCAGCCCATTAAGTTTGCTGTTTTGACTGAATTTTTGGGACTATTCACATAACGAATGTGCTCACGACCAAATTTAAGGCCACTGGCTCTGGCTGCTGCTTCCATTTGCTCTTCGCCAGCACTGTCTTTGCCCATGTAATGTGCTGTGTGCAGCAGGTGTACCTTCATTTTAGGGTAGGCATCTTGTAAGGCATTGACTATCGGAGTGGTAGCATAGCTCCAAGGGCAGTGTGAGTCGTAGATAAAATAAAGCTCGGTGGTCATGAGTTACTTCTTAAATGAATGTTGATAGCAAGATCCTAAATAGTTTGAAGTCATTATTCAATCCTTGTCGTGTGTTACTTAGAACTTCTCGACGTTAACCCTGCCTTAACCCACACTTCATTATGCTTATCCCAATATTAGTGGGAGAGCATCAATGACGTTTCGACATTCCATCATTGCAATCGTGTTAACAAGCCTAGTCGGCTGCGCTGCCAATGACAGCGCAAACTTTGCGACTCAAGCATCAGACAATCGTACTCAAACTATTGAAAAGTTGATTAAAACAGTCAATAACAGTACGGGGAGTCATGCGGGTGTGCAACATACAACTAACGCCAATGTGTTATTGACTGATTTAGTCTGTGTACCCGCATTGAATACCTACCTTGAAGCGGCGTTAAACCATAGTCCAAGCTTACAACAAAGCATCATTGCCCTTAAGATTGCTTATGCACAACAAGGGGTAACCTCTGCTAGTCGCTTGCCAAGTGTGACTGCTGGATTTGATGCCCAAAACGCCGAAGACAGCGATGAATCTTATAGCGCTGATGTCACCGTCAGTTGGGAATTAGATATCTGGCAAAAGTTGGCTGATAGCTCTGCGGCAGCCACAAAAGATATTGCTGCGACTCAAGCCAGTGTAGATGCGGCTAAAAATCTACTTGCAGCTAATATCATGCGAGGTTGGCTTGAGATCAGTGTTAACCAACAATTATTAGATATTGAACAGCGCCGTTTAGCCATCCTTGCGCAAAATGAAACCTTAGTGCTTGAACGTTACCAAGCTGGCCTAGGCTCATTAGAAGAGCTGGATAATGCTAAAACGAGTACAGCTTCAACTCGCGCTACAGTGGTTCAATACCAAGAGAGTGTCGCCCAAAGCAAGCGAAGCTTGATGTTACTCACTGGTCAGTGGCAGCCAGAAAGTGAGATGCCAGCGCTTGATGTTGTCAGTGAGTTTCCCCATGTCATTAACCCGCTCGATGCTGTGCCTGTGCAAAATATGGCAGGCCGCCCCGATTTACAGCAAGCCTTCTTTAATATTGAAGCGGAAGCCTTGCGCACTGACGCAGCTTATAAAGCAATGTTGCCTTCATTTAGCTTGTCGGCAAGTTTAACTGATATTGCTCAAACCCCAAGTGAAGCATTACTGACTAACCCACTTTGGAGTGTGTTAGGACAAATGTCGGCACCGTTATTTCAAGGTGGTGAACTTAAATCACAAGCTGAAATAGCGCAACTGACGACAGAGCAAAGCTTTTGGGCTTATCAAGAAACCCTGTTGACTGCAGTCAACGAAGTTGAGAATACGATTGGCCAAGAAAGCGCTTTAACCTTGCAGCAAAGCCATCTTGACGATGCGTTTTTAAGTGCACAGCGCAGCATCGTCAGTTACCAGCAAAAGTATCGCCAAGGTTTAGTCGACATATTGGATTTATTGACTGTTCAGCAACAGGCATTCGATATCGAAGCGCAATTAACTAACACCACTTATCAAAGATTATTAAACCGAATTGAATTAGGTCTAGCACTAGGTTTAGGAGTATCAGCATGAAGCAAATCATTACCCGTAAATTAAAAAAGAATGCCTTAACGATTGCGATCACTTTAGCTGCTGCTGGTTCAATATTTGTCGTCGCGGCTTATAACGGCAGTCAAATGGGACCGGGACCTGGTGAGAAAGGGAAGGGGCCAGCGGCATCGACTCAAGCGCACCAACCTGAGCGCCCTGAAGGTAAACCTGCTTCATCGTCAAATACCACCTTGTTATCGCAAGTGGCGGTACAGCTGACGGCTGTGGAGTCTTATCAGGCGCAAGTCACCGGATATGGCGAAACCAAACCACGCTTTGAACTGACCTATACCAGCGAAATCAGTGGTCGAATTACATGGTTAGCTGACAGCTTTGAGTCTGGTCGAGTTGTCAAAAAAGGCGAACTGTTAGCAAGATTAGATGACACCAGCTTTCAGCAAGCTGTGTCACAGGCTAAAGCCGATGTCGCAACAGCAAGACTTGCACTTCTAGAAGAGCAACGTGAAGGCGAACAGGCAAGAAGTGAGTGGCAACGCTCAGGATTAAGTGGAGAACCTAGTTCACCGTTAGTGCTTAGAGAGCCGCAACTGGCAAGCGCTGAAGCTGCGTTAGATAATGCGCAAAAATCGTTAGAAAAAGCTGAGCGTGATCTTCACTATACAGAAATAAAAGCCCCGTTTGATGGGGTGATTGTCAGCCGTAATGTGCAATTAGGCAGCTTTATTAATGTCGGTGGTGAAGTCGCAATGTTGTATAGCGTTGACCGCATAGAGATTGAGATCCCGTTATCCGAAAAGCAATGGGCTAACTTACCGCAAGCTGTAATAAATGCGGGTAATGGCACTAATGCTGCCACTGCTAATACTGATAGTGCGCAGCAATGGCATGCAACAATAAAAGCAACAGGCAGCGACACCACACAAGGGCAACAGTGGTCTGCCTATGTTGAACGTACTCATCAATATGTTGCCAAGGACACACGTCAACGTTCATTAGTGTTAGTGGTCGAGAAACCACTTGAGCAAGGTGCGCCGCTTTATCCTGGCACCTTTGTTGAAGCAACCATTGAAGGGATGACACTAGATTATCTATGGGAACTGCCCTCATCAGCTCGTTCACAGCAAGGAGAAATTTGGACGGTTGATGCCCAAGGATTATTGCAAAAATCAACAGCACATACCTTGTTCGAACGCCAGAATAAAATCTATGTCACCCCAACAGAAGAGGCTGAATTAGCCCAAGTGGTTAAGCGTCCACTAAGCAACTTTAAAGCGGGTATGAAAGTTGTACCAACAACTGAGGAGCTATAATGAGTCAGCATGTAAATGACAAAGCGCCATTGCCATCAGGCATTATTTCTTGGTTCGCTCAAAACTCAGTAGCGGCAAACTTATTAATGATGGGCGTGATCATTGTCGGCCTGTTTTCATTCAATGATATTCGCAAAGAAGCTTTTCCAAGCCTTGAACCAGACTTAGTAACAGTATCGGTGAGTTACGACAGTGGTGACCCTATTCGTGCTGAAGAAAGTATCGCAATGAAGATTGAAGAAGCGCTTGAAACCATTTCGGGTGTTAAGCGTATTACTTCAACTTCTAATGCATCAGGCAGTAATGTTTCAATCGAAAAAGAAACTAACTATGACCTAGATACGTTGCTAACTGACGTTAAAACCAAAGTTGATGCGATCAATAACTTACCAACCGATGCTGACAATCCGGTTATTGATAAAGCCCGTCGTCAAGAGCATGCCATATGGGTGCAACTATACGGTGATGCTGACCGCAAAACCCTACAAGATTTAGCAGAGCAGCTTAAATCAGATTTGTTAAGTCAAAGTGCTATTCGTGACTTATCGATTAGCGCCAAACTTGATCCAATGATTTCAGTTGAGGTGAATGAGGTCAAACTACAGGCATATGGCCTGACTTTGACCGATGTCTCTAATGCGATTAATGCTGAATCATCAAGCAGTATCGTGACTAGTTTACGTAATGCCGATAAAACCGTGCGCCTAAAAGTGTCTGAGCAAGCTTATGAAGTTGAAGACTTTAAAAATATCTCAGTATTAACCTATGCCGATGGTAGTCATATTCTACTGTCTGACATTGCCGTGGTTACCGATACGTTTGAAGAAGATACATTCAGTTTATCTCGTTATAACCAACAAAACGCGATGGGTATTCAGGTCGTCATGGATGAATACAGTGATGTGGTTGATATCGTTGAACAAGCAAAACAGGTTATCGAAACATGGCGTAGCAGCAACCTATTACCTGAAAATATTGAGATTGAAAGCTGGTATGACAAGAGTGATCTGATCACTGAACGGCTATCGCTGTTAGCGAAAAATGCATTAAGTGGAATTGCGTTAGTTTTTATCATTTTGGCGTTATTCTTAAATATCCGTGTCGCATTTTGGGTGGCAGCCAGCTTACCGTTTGTCTTCAGCGGCACGTTATTCTTTATGACGGACACCTTTGCTGGGTTTACCCTAAATGAAATGACCACTTTTGGTTTTATCATGGCCCTTGGGATCGTGGTTGATGATGCGGTAGTGATCGGTGAAAGTATCTATACCACGCGTAAGCAACAAGGCGACTCAATCCGAAGCACTATTATCGGTACCCATAAAGTTGCCGCACCGACGATTTTTGGGGTACTCACAACGGTTGTGGCCTTTATGTCGATAGCCGCAATTGAAGGTAAGCTAGGGGAAATTTACGCACAGTTTGGCACGATTGTGACCATCTGTTTGTTGCTGTCTTTGGTGGAATCTAAATTGATTTTGCCTGCCCATTTAGCGCATGTGAATACACAGCGCAGTGATAAAAAAACGTTTTGGAATACGATTCAACAAGGCGCTGATAATAGCCTGGATTGGTTTAACAACCATGTTTATAAAAAGGTCATTAGCCAAGCCCTTAAGTTGCGTTATGCGGTGGTGATGGTATTTATCGCACTGTTTTTGTTAGTGATTGGTATGCCATTTACCGGTGGCGTTCGCGTGGCCTTTTTCCCTGAAATTGCAGGCGATACAGTGCGAGCTGAAATACGCATGGTTAACGACAGCAGCTACGGCCAAACTCAAACCAACTTGATGACACTGGAAGCCAATGCCATTGAGCTTGATAAAACCTTGCGTTTAGCCGCAGGCGAGACGGAGTTTTCAAGTGATTTTGGTGCTGATTCACACTCTGATATTAGTAGCATTCAGGTTACCGCTAGCGCCGATAAGTCAGGTTCGGTGATCATCGAATTAGACAGTGATGCCGCTTATACCGCTCGTGATTTTGCCAATGCATGGTCAGATATGTCAGCGCAAATGGAAGGGGTAAGTAAGCTTAAAGTACTGTCGATGAAGGAAATGGTCGACAACTTTAAAGTTGAGCTTAAAGCCAATGATGATGGTTTATTAACTGAAGCGGCCAATAAACTCAAGCAAACACTGCAAACCATAGATGGCGTGAGTGGCATCGATGATAACCTTGACTTAGGTGAGCCGCAGTACCGTTTTGAGTTAACACCTCAAGGGCGCGCTTTAGGGATGGATACCGCTGACTTAGCCAAGCAAGTATTGCAAGCGTTTGGTGGTGATATTGTCCAGCGTTTTCAACGTGGTAAAGATGAAGTGAAAGTGCGAGTTCGTTACCCTGAGGAAAATCGTCAGACGTTTGCTGATGTCACGACGGCCAACGTCAGAACGGCTGATGGTACTGTTGTGCCGTTAATTTCGGTCGCCAACGTTTACTCTGATTATCAGCAGTCAGAAATCACCCGTATTGATAACCAGCGCGCGGTATACATTACCGCAGTAGTTGATAAAGAAGTGATTGCGTCAAATGAGTTGGTCACGCAATTGCAACAAAGCATGGTGCCACAATTAAATGCTGACTACCCAACGGTAAAAATTGACTTTACAGGTGAAGCTGAGCAGCAAAAAGAGTCCACCGACTCAATGCAAGCGACCTTTGTATTAGCGCTAATATTAATTTTTGCGCTGTTGGCGATACCGCTTAAATCGTACGTGCAGCCAATGATCATTATGATAGCGATTCCATTTGGTATTGTGGGGGCGATTTTAGGGCACTGGTGGAATGATTTAACTATCAGTATCTTATCGCTAAATGGTATTTTGGCATTAAGTGGCGTGGTGGTGAATGACAGTCTACTACTGGTATCACGCTTTAATGAGTTAGTACGTGATAAGTCGATGCCGATTGGCGATGCTATTGAGCAAGCTTGTACAGGACGTTTACGTGCTGTGTTACTGACCTCGATTACCACATTTGCAGGTCTTGCTCCGCTATTAAGTGAAACCTCAATGCAAGCGCAGTTCTTAATTCCTGCTGCAGCGGCATTAGGTTACGGAATCCTATTTGCTACAGTGATAACCTTAGTATTAACACCGTCGTTGCTGATGATTCAATTCGATGCTGAAAGCGGCATTAAAAGGTTAAAGCAACGTTTGTTTGGCTCAGCTAACACTTTGCAAACGCAATGATAGCAGAATGAAATGTAACGCATCATTCGATTCAGTTAGACTGAGTATGTGATCTTATTGCTCAGTGAATGATGCTCGTTTTGTGCAGCGTAACGGCTATTGAATACACAATTATTCGCGGGCGATAAAGCTTCGCATTGATATGGAATCTAAGAGGGAAAACAATGTCTGATCATTTGCAGTTACTTCTGGTTGAAGATGATATTGACCTAGCAACAGCGATTATTGATTACCTTGAACTGGAAGATATTCAGTGCGATCACGCAGCCAATGGCGCTGTCGGCGTTAATTTAATTGAAACCAATCAATACGATGTTGTGGTGTTGGATTTAAACCTGCCGAAAATGAATGGCCTTGAAGTGTGTGAACGTATACGCGCTCAAGGCATTGATGTACCAGTGTTAATGCTTACCGCCCGAGATACCTTAGATGATAAGTTAGTTGGCTTTTCAAAAGGGGCAGATGATTACCTCATTAAACCCTTTGCGATGGAAGAGTTAATTGTACGATCGCAAGTGCTATCACGCAGGCGCAGCGGCGAGGTAAGTAAGCTTATGGTAGCGGATTTAGCATTAGATCTGCACTGTAAAACGGTTACACGAAAACTACAGCCGCTTAAATTATCACCCACAGCGACTAAAATACTTGAGTGTTTATTACGAGAAAGCCCTAAAGTCGTTTCACGAGAAAAGCTCATGCAAAGTGTGTGGGGAGATGAGCAGCCAGACAGTAATAGTCTTAAAGTGCACATGTTTAACTTACGTAAAGCGGTGGATGGAAACTGCGAAGAAGCGCATAAGTTAATTCATACGGTAACAGGCCAAGGCTTTGTTCTTAAAGTTGAATCTGAAAAGAGTGTGCCCACATTATGAAGATAAGACCCAGCATAAAAATATACTTTTTACTTGCCATGTTACTCACTGGCACTGTTATCGTTGTCGGCATGTCAGCTGTTGCGGTCAGTTATTTTTTCTGGGTTAGATGTTGCGATGATGAACTTTGTTCGCTCTCAAGCGAATGAAATAACATTAGAGGGCGACAAGCCCTTAACGATAGGGGAACTTACCGTCGCGACTCGTTGGGAGTCATTGCCCCAAGTGATCCAAGATAACATTGATGTTAATGACCTAGAGCCTAATCAGTTAACCAAAAAAATCGATGGGTTACCGATAATCGATCAACCCAAAAGAGCCTTGTTTGCAATGAAGGTAATATCTGGCGATACAGTGCGATATGCCTCTGTCATGCTAGATAAGCAAGACAAACAAAAGCGCAGTAATAAACCGCCGCAATTTATCTATATTTTACTTGTCGGATTGATTGCGATTATGTTGTTTTCATTAGTGCTTTTTTTAGTACTGCGTAAAGTCGCCAATCCCGTTGAACAGTTAAAAGAGTGGGCTAAATCGCTTGATAAAGACAAGCTAACTCAGCCTCGTCCTAATTTTCATTACAGTGAACTAAACACGTTAGCCGACATAGTACAGTCAAGTTTAAGCTCTGTGCAGGAAACCTTAGACAGAGAAAAACGCTTTTTAGGCTATGCAAGCCATGAGCTGCGCACTCCTATTGCAGTTACTCGTACCAATGCTGAGCTATTACGTAAAATGATAACGAAGCAATTGTCCGCAGAAAAACAACTGGCTGTGCTTGATAGAATAGAGCGAGCAGGGCTAACAATGACTGATTTAACTGAAACCTTATTGTGGTTAAACCGTCAAGAAGGCAAGTCATTACCGACCAGTGATGTGGCCGTTGGCGCGTTAGTCGAAGCGATTACAGCAGAGTTACATTATCTTTTACAAGGTAAAACGGTAGAAGTCACTTTGAGTACAGACGATACTGAATTAACCATGTCTGAAGGCTTATATCGGATCATTATTACTAACCTTATTCGTAATGCATTTCAGCATACTTTTAACGGCAAGGTGGTGATTGAGCAGTTAAACGATCATTTATCGATTACCAATTATAACCTTGACCCTGATGATCAAAATCAAGCGGATGATTTGGGCTTTGGATTAGGGTTAGAGTTAACTGAAAAATTAGTGAATCAATATGGATGGCATTATCAAGTGACAGAAGTCGAAGGCGGCCGCAAGGTTGAACTTAACTCTAAGTGATTGATAAAAAATGCCTGCCAGAGGGGAGCTGGCAGGCATAAGAAAGATATAGTGCTACAGCAACATAGGCACTATAACTTGCCCATTACGGACAGGGTCGAGTTATTGAAAACTTAACTCCCAAGCGTTTATTGTTCCAGTATCTCGTCGTGCACTATCAACCGCTTTTAGCGTCCAATCTCCTGATGACTCAACACCTGACATATCAACCGTATAGGTGTTAACTATGTCATTGGCACTGCCGCCACTGTTGTCATGCAATACAGCAACTTGACCAGTAGGGCTATATAGCTCGACTTTTAAATCACCGATGTAAGTATGACTAATATTGACGCTGACGGTGATTTCACCTGAGTCACCCGTGCGTGTTGCAGATAAGGTGCTACTAGCGCCTACACTGCTGTTATCAGGAATGTTATAGCTGGTATTGTTTGAGTAAGTTGCAGCGCCGCCGGTGCCGCCACTGCCACCGCCAGTCGAATCAGTGTAGTTAGCCACTAAACTCACGCCACTAAATGCACTATAACCTCGCACCATGACATGGTATGTCCCCGTTTGCGCTGAAGCGATAGGACAAGATTCAGCATTTCCGCCTTTCCAAGGACGACAGTCATAGCTGCTGGTGGTTGGTGCTGCGCCATATTGCACGTATAAATCAGCGTCACCGCTACCGCCGCTCATAGTAAAGCTTAAGTCTGTAGCACCTGCTGGTACATCAATTGTGTAAAATAACTCATCACCTGTCGCGCCACTTAAATTAGATTTAGCCACACCATTGACCAGCTCATTATCACCGACACCTGTGCCAGGATCTGTTGGTCCATTACAAGAGGCATCCAAATAAGCTTTAGCTGCTTGGGCATCAACCAAACCATAACCGGTTCGGTTATCACGACCTGCAACATCTAAGTCTTCTGCTGTTGCATTAAGCGCAGCACGTACTTGGGCCGCACTACATTCTGGGTGATGACTCCATACTAAAGTAGCGACACCAGATACATGTGGTGTGGCCATAGATGTACCATTGTAGTATTCGTAATCTTCATTATCGGTATTGCTGACAGTTGCAGTAGCGCCGATTTGACTTCGCAGTGCCAGACCTGTAGCGCGATCGACTGAAACAGACACAATAGGGGCTTCGTTATTACTGTCGACTAAAAATGGGTTTTGTAGTCCTGGTAAGGCGGTATTACTGTAGACAATTGACGCGCTAGCACCTGCGGCTTCACAAGCTTTAACTGCGTTAATATCAGGGTAACTTGTCCCTTGGTTGCCAATACGTTCAACTAAACAAATTTTATTGTTCATGTTGCCACAGTTAAAACTACTGCCGTTAACAGTACATTCTGCCAACTCACCCGTCGCAGAGCCGATAAAAGGAGTACTGACATGGTTTGAACCAGAAAGTACATAGCGGTTATGCGGCACAACGCCATTATCAAAATACGATTGGCCGTTAATAGTAATATCGGCTAAACGACCTTCGCCTCGGGTCACCGTTGATAAAATTGCTTCACCAGGACCTGAGATTTCGACTTGCGCAGTGAACTGTGAAAATGCCGCATGGTCTTTATTGCTATCGACCGCCGCTACTGACATGACAGAGTCATAAGATGCTGGGTAGCTCAGAGTTGAATTACCATCATTACCTGCAGCTGCAATCAATAACACACCGTTATTTTCATGGGCAGCGAGCGCATTTCTCTCTGTGTTACTAGAGCCTGAACCACCTAAACTCATGGTGACAACATCAGCGTTGTTATTCACACAAGTATCGACAGCTGCGACTAGATCGGATGAGTAACCCCAGCCAGAAGCATTAAACACTTTAATCACATGGATGTTCGCGTTTTGGTTTGGCATAACACCAACAACACCTTCATTGTTAGCGATAGCCGCAATGGTACCTGCAACGTGAGTACCGTGGGCATTTCCAGCTCCAGGCTCATACCAATTGTTAGTACCAGAGTTATTGGTGCCAGTGACATTGTTGGCGTTTAAGTCGTTATGACCCAAGTCGTATCCAGAATCAATAATACAGATTGTACGATTGCCCGCTTGGCTATCACTGACAGCTGTCGCGCCGACATAAGTCTGACCCCAAGGAGTGCTTTCACTTAATAATCGACGTGGTACATCTTCTTCAACGTAATCAACATCGGCACGATATCTCAGTGCTTGTAGGTTTTTACTATCAAGCTTAACGCTATAGCTATTGCTGCGCCCAATTCGCTTCATTTCTTTCGCTGAAACACTGTTCATGGCGCGAAAGTGAGAAAAGACTTCATTGGTTCTAGGTTCGTATTGGGCATCACTTATGGCATCGGAGGATGCAGATGTTGAAAAGCCAGCTGCTGCAGCATTGGCGTTTTTAAATTTAACGATATAACGCTTTGGCAGTGGGTTTTGTTGGTTGAGCTGAGGTGAATTACTATTCACATTTGGTGTGAAAACAGGTGCTGCGTTGATGCTGGCAGAGATCGAAAGTGCCAACACAGACAGTCCTAGCACTGTTGTGGCTTTATTTTTTGTCATAACTATCTTCCATGTTATTCAGAGTAAAAAATTGTTTATTATAATTTTTGCAGCGTAAAAAGCTGTTTTATCTCGCTGCGACGATCAATGTATCTTTAGTTGTTACAGTTGTAAAATAAATGTAAATAAAATTGAGTGAAGGAGTCGTGCTCGATGAAATGAATTTTTGGTGAATAAATATTCAAATTGAGATGGGGTTTATTGTTCTGTTTTGCGAAGTGTGTGATTTAATATTCAGTGATATGCAGTTTTTATTTGAAAAAGGGGAGCGGGTTTAGGTATTGAGTTAAAGTCAATAAAACTATATAACCATATGATTTATTTAGTTTATATTTTTTTGTGCATTATTTTTGTAAATTATTTTTAAATTGGCCGTCGCAATAGCGTTATTTTGTTTAGGTAATCAAGAGGGCATTCAACTTTGGCGTATATCGGTTTTGCTCAATATCCGCTCCGGCAAATATATGGCAGAGTGGCGATGTTGACAACGACAAAGATTGACCAAGACTTAACTATTATTACAGGTTCATGCTCATGTGTTGGCACTTGTGAAAAAGCTTAGGCTTAATGAAATAATGTCGATAATATCAGTGCTTTATAGTGAGCCCTAAAGTCATCACTATTGATATTAGTTTGGGTTAATGTTTTCTGCAAAATAGGAAATAATGCAGGTGCTGAAATAAGCCCAAGCAGCATTACTAAAAAGGTATCAGCATTATATTTTTGCAGGCAAGGTTCTTTTTCTCTTGCAGCTTCAAATAAGCCAGATACTAAATGGTGTGACTCACTCAATTTAGCTGCTAAGAACAATGCTCTTTTATTGTCCGTATCGTGTTCCATACTCATTAAGCGGACTAATTGTGGGTGCTTTAATAAGGTGTCGATTAGCACTTCAACGGCAGTTTTAAAAATACAAAGTGTACCCACTTCATGACGTATCGCTTGGCCTAGCTTAGTTTCAAGTTGCTTACGATAACTATTGATATTGCGGTGGGCTATGGCATACCAGATATCAATTTTGGCACCAAAGTGGTGAGTTATTGTACTGTGCGTGACTTGTGCTGTATTGGCTATTTCACGTAAAGATGTTGCATCAAAGCCTTTGGTTGAGAATAACTCTGAAGCACTTGCGAGTATTTGTCCGCGGGTTCTTTCTGCTTCCTCGGCATTTTTACGCCCGCTGTTGGCTAAGTTGGGTTTCAAATGTATAGACCTCGGTAAACGTATTATTCGGCAATGATTTAACTAATCGTTAGCTATGACTTGGCTATATATGAGAGTGACAAACAGCCAAGTTTCTATGGTGTTTAATAGTAAGTGAATAGCCGAATAATACATAGATTTTGATGCAATCTTTAACCTTATATTGAGCCTTTTATCTCAAAATTACTTTGAAATATCTCCGACATTGATAGAGACAGTGGTTGTTATAATCACTGTCATTGTTACAGTCATTAAGCCTTTATCTGATAAATATTATTGCTAGAGTTAATGAGAGTGTAACACTTGCTTTGATAGCACTTCTTGTTGATATAGATCAGGCAGAAAGTTTGCTAGAACATTCATTTCTTCGATGGCATGGGTCATTAAATCAATTGAGTCCTGTTTGCTAATAAGAAACATACGCGCCATTGCCGTATTACCTAAAACACTTTCAATAGAGGTTACTGTGTCATTGCCATCACGTTTTTCAACATAACCCATCCAAAAAGCTGAACGCATTTGGGCACCATATTCAGTATTTTGCACGACATGACACATGTGTGTCGCATTGAGAGGCTTTTCAAGTAAACCAGCTCGGGCACAAATAACAAAACGATCGTTTCTAGGCTCATAATCATCGAGTATTTCTTTAGGATCGACAAACTGAATACGTAACTTGTGTAATGTCGTACCGAGATATTCATGGACTAAATGACTGGCGCCTATCACTTCTCCAGGAACTTTGTTTTCCCAGTTCATCCAAACATGTGCGTTAGGATGCCACCTCTTATATTGCTCAGTTGTTTGCAGGTAATCAGCAAACCACCAACGCACCATTTCAGCACTAACATTTGGCATTCTAGTCAGGGCTCTAACTTCATAAATACCATTTGCTTTGCGTTCAGTACCTGTTTCTAGCGAAGTATAAGTATTAGATAGCACCTTAGAACTTTTATTGCTGGTAGCCCAAGGGTTAAAGCCAAAAGCTGCGATGATAAAACTGATGATCCCAAGTGATATTAAAATGTATTTCATTTTCGCTCTCAATATTAGCAATACGACTGTATTGTTATTTTGCAATACGATTGTATTGTTATCAATGGGCGTTGCTATTTTTATGAGCATTATCACAATCAAAGTGAACGCAAAATCAGGTTTTTGAAAGATTAAAAACAGGGAAGATGAAAGACATATATTAATAGAATGAATCAACATTTAGATTTATATTATTGATTAAACGTTAGTTATTACTTTTTGTTATTTGGCAACTTTAGATTTAATCACTCTAGATTTACTGAAAAACAAATCAGCATAACGACTACAGGAGCTCCCATTCAACATCACTGAGGTAAAAGCCAGAGCTAATTACATAATTAAGGCGGGGGCTTGTATTCTTTTGTATAGGTTGATTGACATTGAATATGCAGAAGAAAGCTGCACAAGGTTAAGTTAATGACAAGGTTAGGGAAATGAGAAGACTAGGTAAATCGGGTTTTATGGCAGTGACTATCTGCAGCTTATTTTATGAGATATTGACATATAAAAATAAGCTGCATTCGAGTGATCTGAACTGAACATAAAATATAAGGCTTAAACCACAATTCTTTAAGCTTCAGTATCTAGCGCTTCTGGATCGGGAGCGCGCATGCGATCCCACCAGTCATCATCAGCACTGATTTGTCCTAATTCATCTATCTCAGGGTAAGGAATATTCTTTCTTCGACAGGCTTTAGCGTAAACAGGGTGGCCTTGCTCAAATAACTTAGTTTGGCAATATTCATGGTCTAATTGCCTGTTATTATACAGTCCAGCCTCTTGGCGTTGACGCTGCGCCTCATACATGATCAAAGCACCAGCAACAGAGACATTCAGTGATTGCACCATGCCTACCATAGGAATAATGATATGCTGATCGGCGCAGTCAATTGCTTCTTGGCTAACACCATCTCGTTCGTTACCCAGTACAATTACCGTCGGTTTAGTGTAATCAATCTCACGAAAATCCACGGCTGTGTCTGAAAATGTCGTCGCTAATACCTGCATTCCCTGTGCTCTAAACTGCTGATACGCTTCTTGATAAGTTACATGCTTAATCGTGTTAACCCAGCGGTGACTACCTGACGATGTATTACCTGACACCCACAATGAGTCTTCTGGCATGACAGCATGAATTTGATGAATACCTACGCTGTCGGCAGTGCGGACTGTAGCAGCGATATTATTGGTTTTATGAACCTTATCGAGACACACAGTGAGGTCGACTTGGCGGTTATCAAGCATTTCATTGATGCGGGCTAAACGTTCTGGCGTCATGGGGTTATTTCTACTTCTTTGAATAATAGGATGAATCGTTATCACGATTTTTTGCGCAGGGATTATAACGTTAAAACGGCGATAAACTCGACTGAAATGTGTTTTAAGCGAAGGATTGAGGCTCAAGGGGTAACAATAGCAAGTTATGATAAATAGAAAACGAGCAAGGCTATAGGCGCTTGCTCATTAATGATAATCGCTAATTGACTATTTTTCTTTCTCAATAATGACTTTTCTGTGTGGGAAAGGAATTTCGATTCCCGCTTCATCGAGGGCTTTTTTAACCTGCTCAGGGATCGAGTACAAGATGTCAAAGTAGTGTTCACCATGACAAAATGGCCTTACGAGAAAATCCACTGAACTGTTATTGAGGGTTTCAACTTCAACAAAAGGAGCTGGGTCTTGTAACACATGAGGATGAGCGGCAAGCACTGCATCAATCACTTTTCTGACTTCATCGGTATTCTCTTTGTAAGCCACGCCAAAATGCATATCAACACCACGAATATCATGGAAGGAATGGTTAACAATTTGCGCGCCCCAAATTTGGCTGTTAGGAACAATAATATGTTGATTATCGAAGGTTTTAAGAATGGTTGTGAATAAATCAATTTCTTGAACATTACCGAATCGATCGGCTGCACTAATAAAGTCGCCCACTTTATAAGGGCGGAATAATAACAGCATAACGCCGGCAGCTAAGTTAGACAGCGTCCCTTGCAGTGCTAAGCCAACTGCTAAACCTGCTGCACCTAATAAAGCAACAATGGATGCGGTTTGTACCCCAAAGCGGTTTAATACGGCAATGGCCACAAATGCAAGAATGACATACTTAGCGACACTGCCTAAAAAACGAAATAGGGTGTTGTCGAGTTTATCGTAGCTCTCACCAATTTTATTAATAATTGCGCTTGCTTTGTTAGCGAAATATAGGCCAACGATGAGTATAAGCGCAGCGAGTAATACATTGATCCCGCCATCGATGATGATGGGCAAATATTGATTAATATCGATTTGACTCACATAGTCTTGCATTTAATGCCTCCTGCATAAAAGGGATACTTACCTTAGATTCAACAAATATGCTGTATTGGATTGAACATAACTGAGCTGCTAGTTAGGCAAGTTATTTCAAGCTAATGACTTGATATTATTGATATCAAATGAAGCTTAGCACAACCCAGTGCTATATGTGATGACAAGCGCTTTACGCTAATACTTTTGCTTTAGACAATCAGTAGAAATCATTGATTATGACTTTTAGACTTTTTTGAAAAACGAAACACCATGGCAGCAGTAGCTGATAGCATTAAGCTCATACTCACCACTAAAAATGCTTTATTTAAGGTTTCTTGATAGTCACTTAACAGGGGTTATTCATTACCCATTGACCGATAAATAACAGGGTTGTGGTCCATATCAGTGCACTGGTAACGCTCATTAATACAGTGCGCTTAACGCCAAGCTTTCTGATCCCCATTAGCATTGGAGTGAGTACCCGCACAAAAGGTATAAACCGTGAAAAAAACAGTGCGAGGAAGCCATACTTCTCGAGTAAATCAGATGCCCGCTGTAAGGTATTGTCTGGTAGTCCTTTCTCGATTTTGTTGACCATAGGGTGGTGTGACAGCCATCGTCCTTGCATATAGGCAATAAAGGAGCCTAGACCCGCAGCAACGGTCAGTAATGCGATGGCTAATTGCAGCTCAACAACACCTAAACCGACTAAGCCGCCAACAAATAGCACTAGACCATCACCGGGGAGGGGTAAGAATACAAAGCTTGATTCTAGAAATAAGATTAACGCTAATATCAACATTAAGTGATATATCGAAACAGTTTCCATTAAAGCATCAAAATCTTGATGCCAAATTGAAAGCAGTACATCAAACATTAACTATCCTTAAATTAAATTTAAGCCAAGCAAATAAATAGTGAAGACATTGGCATATTAGGGAAAATATTAATTGTCTAGGGTATCACTCAATATCGTTTTTTTATATTAAATAACGGTCATCTTTATACAGAGTAACCATTAACGAATGTGTCATTTTGTTATTGTTTACTGATACTAAATTAGGTTCTTTTATTATATTTTTTACTAAATTTGCTGTTAATAATATAAGCTGAAATGATAATTAATTTATATTTAAGGTTAAATTAAGCTTGGTGATCTAGTAATTTTATTTTCTGAAAATATTGCAAGTTAGATAGGTTGTTTAACTTGATCTTGATTATATTTAAATGATTTTTGTGAGGTGAAAATGTGCTAACTGTTACCCATTTAAGATTCGAGTGAATTTTAATTACATTATTTTCAATAAATTTAAGATTCTGTTTTTTAATGGATTTTCATTTTGTTTTATTTGATTTTCTGCTTCATCTAAACATTATTGCTGTTTTTTACCTTAATAGGTTGAAAGTTAGGCACGGCCATTTTGAATTTATTAGCAAACCTTACCCCTAAAGGGGTATCTCTTTTAGAGGTAAAAATTTGAACTGAGACAAGTAAATAGCGTTGGTTTGTAGGGGGTCACATTAATATAGCAAAGCCCTGTTTCACCTAGCTCATTATGATAATAATTGTTTTAAATAGTTTAGATTTTTAAATTTTAAAAAATCTCTAAGAGCACTAATTGCTTTAACGAGAGTATTTAAAATGTGTTTGGTAATTGTAGGGGATAACAATGCCAGCATAAATATAATAATCCTAATGAGGAATGATGATGAAATTAAGAAAACTAGCTGTTGCAGTAATGCTTACTACCGCATTTACTGGCTATAGTGTTGCTGGCGAAGTTGATTTATATAAAAGTGAAAACTGGCAAAAAACTTTCCCAGAACAATATAAAACTTGGGCTGAAACAGAAGAAAGCACGCCAGCATCAGGCAAACTTGACGACTTACTTGCCAGTAATCCAAATCTCGTGAGTGCTTGGGCTGGGTATGGTTTCGCTAAAGACTACAACCGTGCACGTGGTCATCACTTTGCGCTAACAGATATCATTAAAACCTTACGTGTAGGTCATCCAATGGTCGGCCATGATGGAAAAATGGTTGGTGAAGCAATGGCTGCAAGTTGTTGGTCATGTAAAACCCCTGATGTAGCACGTATGTATGATGAAGTGGGTGAAGGCAAGTTTTCAGACAATGCATGGTCTACTTGGGGCCACGAAATGTCGAACACCATTGGTTGTGCGGATTGTCATGAGTTAGGTAAAGAAGACTTACGTCTTAGCCGTCCTTATGCTGACCGTGCAATGAAAGCCATTGGTAAAGAGTTTTCTAAGCAAGATGCAACGATGCAAGCAAGCCAAACTTGTGCCCAGTGTCATGTTGAGTACTACTTCGATGGTACTGATGAAAAGAAAGTGAAATACCCAATGGATTACTGGGTGCCAGGTGAGAAAACAGACTACAAACAGTTTGTTGGTTACACAGGTACAGACGGTTTATATGAAGGTTTTGCTGCTGAAGCGCAACTCGCTTACTTTGATAACCGTGGCTTTAAAGATTGGACTAACGCCGTATCTGGTGCCCCAATGCTTAAAGCACAACATCCAGAATATGAGAACATGATGGATCGTACCGAACACGCTATGGATAACCATTTAGAGTTTGGTTGTACGACGTGTCATATGCCAAAAGCAACAAACGACAAAGGGGCTAAGTACTCGAACCATAAAGTGACATTTGAAGCAGATACATTACCGAAAAGCTGTATCGGCTGTCATGATGGTGCTGACTTCAAAGAAATCTTTGCTGAGCGTAAAGCTGAAATCAACAAGCTACGTTTTGAAGCTGACGGTACCGACCCTCGTTTGACTGAAGTTCACTTCAAAGCACAAGCTATTTGGGCTGCCAATGGTGTTGAAGGTTTAGAAGCGAATAAAGGTATTGCTGAAGCTAAAGCGAACTATGAAGCTGCGCTAAAAGCGAAAACCCCACTAGCAGGTGAAATGAATAGCTTACTGATTAAAGTCAGAAATGCGCAATGGTTCTGGGATAGCGCAACTGCGTCTCACGGTATCCATGCTCATAACCCTGAAGAAGCAATTCGCCTACTTGAGAAGTCTAATGCCATCCTAGATGCGGCATTAACTGAAGCAAATGCGTTATTGAAGAAGTATGCGCCTGAGTACAAGTACGATGCGACTAAATACGACACTAAAGAGAAGGTTCAACCTCTTGTCGGTTTAGACTTAGAAGCAATGAAAGCGTCAAAAGCATTGTTCCTAGAAAAACGCGTTGAGAAAGAATGGCCAGCTGAACTTAAGTAATTAAGTTTAGACAGTGTGATTTGAATACATAGACACTCCACTATCACCGTTCAAATCAAATACTGTTACAGCCTAATGCCAGTCGATGTAAATCGACTGGCATTTTTTTATCTTCAAAAACACGATTCTCTTATCTCAAAAAGTTTAGGCATGTCGCTAAATTCACACAAACTGAAAGCATCTCAACCCATTCCCAAGTATTATCTTTGAAAGTGATGAAAGGTAAATAATTGACTGACGAAGGATTAACATGAGCGAGTTTGAAAAAATGACATCGGGTCAGGCATTTAATGGTGGCGATAGAGAATTAAACTCCATGCGTGATGAAGCAACCTTGATGTTAGTAGAGCTTAATCAGACCGTTGATGACGCAAGTCGCCTTGGGCTATTTAAGCGCTTATTTGCTCACTTTGGTGAAGGCAGTGTCATTCGTTCACCTTTTTCATGTGAGTTTGGTAAAACGATTTCAATAGGTGATAACAGCTTTATTAATCTTAATGTCACCATGCTTGATGGCAGTTTTATCACGCTGGGGAATAATGTCCTTGTGGGGCCGAATACTCAGTTTTACTCGGCAAGCCATGATTTAGATTATCGTCAGCGCCAGCAATGGCAGACCCATTGTTTACCTATTGTGGTTGAAGATGATGTATGGATTGGTGGTAATGCAATTATCAATCAAGGGGTGACAATTGGCGCTCGCTCAGTGATTGCTGCAAACTCTGTGGTGACAAAAGATGTGCCTGCGGATTGCCTCTACGGTGGCACCCCTGCTAAGTTAATTCGACATTTATCTGAAAATAACACCTAAGAATAAAATCTAAATCCTATGCATAAAGACGCTATCACTATTTCACTGCCTTCGCTTATTCATCGCATCGGCAGAGAGAGTGTTAATCAAGCAAAAGTGATAGCTGTTGAGCATCATTGTGAACTTAAGCGCGTGCGCCGTTCAAGAAACTGGACTCTAGTAGGAGAGGCTATTAAGGTTCAATCTTTTAATAGTCAACTTAACTCAGTAAGCCAAGAATCCTTTGCCTATCTGAGTAAGAAAATATCAGCGGCGTTAATTGTGCATGCCGATAAACTGGAACCTTTAGAAGCTAAACTGATCCGATTAATCACCGAAACCCCTAGTATTACGCTTGCAGAGCTTATCCAGCAAACGCAATGTACCGAAGTGCAAGCTAGAACTGCCAGATTTGAAGCGGATACTTGGTAACTGCGCAAAACGTTTTGACAGCTTTTTTCATTGTTAATTCGACTTGCTTTATGCTCTGCTATAGCAATCTTCTATTAATTTTAATCAAACAGTAACCACCTTCTTGTGATTCCCCTCTACACTTATAAAACTGAAGCTTAACCTAGCTTTGAGCCTTGCTAGTACCTTGCTTTATGTCCAATTAAAAGAGAGTCGTTATGCGGTATTTTTCTGTTGTTATTATTTTGATGCTACTTATGGCGAGCTCAAATATTCAGGCACGCTTTAACCCTTGGGAGCATACTAAAATACCTTTTGAAGGGCCCGCTGCAGCTATTGGCGAGTATGCAAATGGCTGTTTATCAGGCGGCCAAGCTTTGCCCTTATCAGGCAAAGGGTTTCAAGTGATTCGGCCGCAAAGAGATCGATATTATGGTCATCCGAATTTGGTGAACTTTGTGCAGCAATATGCTGTTCAATTGCAAGCTGAAGGGATTGAGCAAATTCTAGTGGGGGATATGTCGATGCCCCGTGGTGGCCAGTTTGATTATGGCCATAGCAGTCATCAGATTGGTTTAGATGTTGATATCTGGCTGAGACTAACTGAGAAGCCGCTTAGTAAAGCTGAGCTTAAATCGCCGCGTGCGCTGACTGTGGTAGATAACCAAGAGTTCGCAATCGATACCGCAGCTTGGAACCCACAACATAAACTGATGATAAAAGTTGCTGCTCAAGATCCGCAAGTTGCACGAATATTTGTTAATGGTGCAATCAAACAGCAGCTGTGTAATGAGCACACACAAGCTGATGATGCTTGGCTTAATAAAGTCCGCCCTTGGTGGGGGCATAGTGCTCATATGCATGTTCGCCTAGCTTGCCCTGAAGGCGATAGTGATTGCCGACCACAGCAAGCCATTAAACCAGGCCATGGATGTGAGGATATTGCTTGGTGGAAACAACAATTTTACACCGCAAAATCAGCACCTAAAAAAGCCGTAGATAAAAACAAAAAAGTGCAACCAAAACCATTAAAGAAAAAGCCCCAGCAATGTGAACCATTAACAGTCGCCGCGCCTTAATTATCTACTTAGCTATGTGATTTGATGTCGCACTGCTAACATAGCGGTGTTTAGGTTCAAATTTATTTATACCTCCTTATATTTAACTGATCATTGCCCTATCTAATAAACAGCATAATCTGTATACTGCCGCGCTGCTTTTAAGCTCACTTTTTCTACTATTTACCCCGAGGGTTACCACTATCATTAGTACAAACAACATCACCATGCAGTTTGGCGCAGAGCCATTGTTTGAAAATATCTCCGCTAAATTTGGCCACGGTAACCGTTATGGTCTAATTGGTGCTAATGGTTGTGGTAAATCAACATTCATGAAAATCCTTAGCGGCGCGTTAGCACCGAGTTCTGGTAATGTCTCGATTACTCCTGGTTTGAAAGTCGGTACATTGAGCCAAGATCAGTTCGCATTCGAGCAATACAGTGTGGTTGATACTGTGATCATGGGTGATGCAAAACTATGGGAAGTGAAGCAAGAGCGTGACCGTATTTACTCGTTACCAGAAATGAGTGAAGAAGACGGCATGAAAGTCGCTGAACTTGAAAGTGAATTTGCTGAAATGGATGGCTACAGCGCAGAATCTCGTGCCGGTGAAATCCTATTAGAAGCAGGTATTGAAGAGCATTATCATTTTGGTTTAATGCAACAAGTTGCACCGGGCTGGAAACTAAGGGTTTTACTGGCACAGGCACTATTTTCAAACCC
Organism: Shewanella sp. ENK2; assembly: GCF_043568515.1. Classification (NCBI taxonomy): domain Bacteria; kingdom Pseudomonadati; phylum Pseudomonadota; class Gammaproteobacteria; order Alteromonadales; family Shewanellaceae; genus Shewanella; species Shewanella sp. ENK2. The sequence goes on from NZ_CP171406.1 coordinate 2,947,499, forward strand.
AGATATTTTGTTACTTGATGAACCAACCAACAACTTGGATATTCATACTATTTCTTGGTTGGCAGGTGAACTTAATCAACGTAAGTGCACCATGATTATCATTTCACATGATAGACATTTCTTGAACTCCGTTTGTACTCACATGGCCGATATTGATTACGGTGAGCTGCGAATTTATCCTGGTAACTACGAATACTTCCTTGAAGCTTCTGGGTTAATTCAAGAACAATTATTAGCAGGTAATGCTAAAAAGAGTGCCGAAATGGCAGAGCTGCAAGACTTCGTTAATCGTTTCGGCGCCAATGCCTCGAAAGCAAAACAAGCAAGCTCTCGTGCTAAAAAACTTGAGAAAATCAGTTTAGATGAAGTGAAGTCATCGAGCCGTATGACGCCATCACTGCGATTTGATGAAAGTAAAAAAATGCACCGTCAGGCATTAGTGCTTGAAGAATTAGGTCATGGCTTTGACGGTGAAAGCTTATTTGCAGGTGGCGATTTAATATTAGAAGCGGGCGCTAAGCTTGCGGTTATTGGCGAAAACGGTGTCGGTAAAACCACATTACTGCGTTGTTTAGTCAACGAATTAGCTAATAACCATGGCACCATCAAATGGTCTGAAAACGCTGCGATTGGTTACTGTCCACAGGACAGCAGCAAAGACTTTGATAATGACTTGTCTTTGTTTGATTGGATGTCGCAGTGGCGAACGCCAAAGCATAACGATTTAATGGTGCGTGGCATGCTAGGGCGTTTGTTATTCACTGAAGACGATGCCAACAAAAAAGCCCGTAATTGCTCAGGTGGTGAAAAGAATCGCTTGTTATACGGCAAGTTAATGATGCAAGACGTTAACGTATTAGTCATGGATGAACCGACCAACCACATGGATATGGAAGCTATTGAAGCATTAAATAACGCCCTTAAATTATTTGAAGGTACGTTGATTTTTGTTAGCCATGACCGCGAGTTCGTATCGTCATTGGCAACTCATATCATTGATGTGAAAGACAAGCAGTTAGTGAGCTTCCACGGTACGTTTGATGAATACTTAGCAAGCCAGGCAGAAGCTGCAAGTAAAGCGGCATAGTGCCTCAAATACAGTTGAACTGAGCGAGTAAAAGTAATGCCGCTAACCTCAATGACGTTAGCGGCATTTATATGGATGATATTGTGGATTCATTGATATCACTTTGAATTTAACAAATAGCTGTTAATGACCAATACTGCCTCAATGACGTTAGCGGCATTTTTAAGGATGATATTGTGGATTCATTGATATCACTTTGAATTTAACAAATAGCTGTTAGTGACCAATACTGCCTAAGTGTTGTATTAACATCATTCTTATTTCTGTTGGAGTTTCGCTATGCCAAAAACCACCAACATATGCCCATAGTGGGATCATAAATAGCAATGACAGCAGTAATATTGTTAAGCCTCTGGCAGACATTTTAGTTCCCCAACGAGTGCTAAGATGCAGCGCCTCTTGTTTAGGGCAAGCTGAGATGCACTTCATGCAAGCTTGGCATTCGTCGCTACGAATTGTCGTTTGAGTGTGAACGATAATGTTAGCTGGACAAGCGCGAGTACATTTATCGCACTTCATCCCTTTGCCTTCAATTAAACATTGTTCAGTGGTGCGGCGTATTTTGAATGGACTTAAAAAACTGAGTAGCCCTAAAAATGCACCATAAGGGCAAATATATCGGCAAAATCCTTGTTTCTTCCAAGCGGCAATACCAAGAATAATACTGAAACAGATAAGGCTTATGATGGTAGGTTTTAAGAAAAACAGCGCCATCTTTAAGTCCGCGACTTTGTGATAATAACCATCAAGATAATGAGGAATACTGGCTAGCGGCATAGTGAAGACTAATAAAATCAGCGCTGCCATTAGCAAGTATTTAAGCATGCGCAATATCCAGTCTAACCAAGCTGGTGGAGCAAACTCTTGTTTGATGAACCTCTTTCTAAGGGCGTAAAGGTAATCGCCAGCTAATCCAAGTGGGCATCCCCAACCACAAAAGGCGCGCTTACATAATAAGCCTGTGAGTAAAACCACCACTAACATGACGGCTGCAGAAGGGTGGTTTTTATCCCATAATCCCAGCCCTAAAATGGCTTTAAGCTCTATTCCACCTGCAATCGGTAAAAAGGCATCGCCAATATCTGGACGAACCAATATGGGTTCGACTCCTGCTTTAAGCATGGCGGAATTGATGGCAAATTGTACCCCAACAAGCAGCATAGATAACGCCAGTAAGTGCCTTATCATTTCTCGTAATTGGTTGGCTTTGTTATTGCCTCTTGAGCTTTCGCCAGCAACAGCGCCGCCTTGGGCTAGTGCAGGTTGAAACTTATTTAACATTGTCACAGCAATCAGTGCCACGACTAGGCCGACAAATAACGGCCAATGGAGAGTCATTAACAGGGCAGAGCTAAGTAATACAGCGCTAATGGCCGCGCCCCATTTTTGTTTACTCCAGTAAAGTAAACTGATGCTATAGACTAGTGCTAGCATTAAGGTGATTGATTCGATAGTACTCATAAGATGACTTATTTATTGTGTAAGTGCTTATGAGAGCCAAGCTCGCTAATCTAAGTTCGTTATCCCATTTCAGATTGTGAATGAGTTCGTAAATTTAATATAAAAATCACAAATAAAATGCGCAATATCACTAACCTGGAATTAACATTGTTAACGGGGGTAGTATTTTCAAATTGATTTGATAGGAGGGAGAAACTTAGCTAAATAGGCTGGTTGTATGATGAAGCCCAATGTTCAGTGCTCTTGGGCTTTAGTGATTGCTTTAGTGATTGCTTTCGTGATTGCTTTAGTTGAGTTTATGGTTACCAAAGCGAGTGAGTAAGTTGTTTCACTCGCTGGTAGATACGGTTTGCATTCAGGTTTCGCTTAACAATTTTCATTGGCATCAATCTTCATTAGCATCAATAATGCGCTGCAGTCTTTCTTGCTCTTCTTCACGGGCGGCGTTGATTTCTTCAAGTACAGAATCAACATCGGCGATATGTTCACTTTCTGCAAATTCACCAGTGAGCACTGATTCAGGTGTAAGCTCACCCGCTTCAAATAATGCCCACATTTCTTTGGCATATTGGGTGTTAGCAAGCTCTGGGGCAAACTGGCTGTAGTAGTTTGTCATGTTGTTTACATCACGGGCGAACATCCACACAGCATTATTGTTGGCTGCGGCATCAACCGCTTGTGGCAAGTCGATAATCACCGGTCCTTTGTCATCAACCAGTACGTTAAACTCTGATAAGTCTCCGTGAATAAGCCCAGCACATAACATTAATTTAGCGTATTCAATCATACTGGCGTGATCGCGTATGGCATCTTCTTTTGAAAAGACAACATCATTAAGTCGAGGGGCGACAACGCCCTCACTGTCAGTGACGAGCTCCATTAGTAACACACCAGAAAAACAACCATAAGGCTCAGGCACGCGAACACCCGCAGCGGCTAATTTATATAGCGCATCAACTTCGGCGTTTTGCCAAGCTTCTTCTTGCTGATCTCGGCCGAACTTAGAGCCTTTCTCCATCGCTCGGGCGCGACGGCTATTACGAACTTTTCGTCCCTCTTGGTATTGAACGGCTTGTTTAAAGCTGCGCTTATCAACATCTTTATAGACTTTGGCGCAGCGAATATCATCGCCGCAGCGCACAACATAAACACTGGCTTCCTTGCCGCTCATTAATTGGCGCAGGACGTCGTCGACTAAGCCTTCTTCGACCAGAGGTTGGATTCGTTTTGGGATTTTCATTGCGCCGTTATACCGAGTTTATTAGAACAAAGAAAGACCAATTATCGCCATCAGAGTAAAAAGTGTCGTAGTGAACAGAAAAAGCTTTTGGGATAAACACCCAGCGAGATAGCTAAGCGTGTAGATTGCTTGCTATTATGAGGTTTATATTTCGCTCATCGGCATTTTTGGGATCTCTTATGGTTGAACTACAACGAAACAATCCACTACATGGTTTAAAATCAGAAACAATGGTCGCTGAGCTAGTCGATTTTTATGACTGGAAGATTTTATACGCAGCCCTGCGCTTAGAGTGTTTCAATAATAATCCCAGTTTAGAGTCATGCCTTAAGTTTTTAAAGAAAACCGAATGGGCGCGAGAGCGCGTTGAAAGCTTTTATCTGTATCGTTTTAAAAGCATGCCTAAAGGCAATGCTGCCCAGTTTGAGCTAAAACCCCGTGAGCGTGGCTTTGCTGATGGCATCGTGCCACGTAAGCCGCAAGAGCTGACAGTTGAGTTAATTGCAGAAATGCGTGAAAAGGCCACAGCTGATTACGAAGAAATGAAGCGTAATAACAGTCGCCCTAACAACTACGGTAAAGATAAATCCAGAGCGCAAGATAACTATGCTCAAAATAATCATGCTCAAAATAAATCTCGTAATAAAAACCGCCCAGCGCCATCACAAGATCCAAATAACCCTTGGGGTAAATAGGTTGGTTACTTAAGCACTAAGCGTTTTGCTAGACGATATAAGTTACCGTTTAAAAAACTTAGGCTAAGAATAAGTTGCTTAATTTGAATGGGTAGATCAAGCGTCTCATGTTTACCTAGAATAAGGATGTAGAGCACCTAAATACCGATATACGCTCGATTCGAGATATAACTTGCTCAGATTTATTATCAAGGACGTGAACCATGATAAAAAGCTCAACGTTAATAGTGATACTTAGAACTTGTATTTGTTGTGGCATTTGTCTGATTTTACTTGGTATTTATCTACACAACTTTAACCACACTGTTGAAGTGATGGGAGTGAAGGGGATTATTCTCAGCGCCATGTGTGTGGCGATTGGGATGGTGTTGTCATTGCCGACGAAAATGTATTTAACCCTAGTGCTGGTTAATCATGAAAACCATCAACGTGAACTTGAGCAGCAACAAAGTGCCAGTCGCAAGGCTCACACCAAAGGGCAGCCAAACGATCCCTAACATCTCCTTTAGCTGTGAATCAAAAGCCATAGCAGAGCGGCATAAGCCATAGCAGAGCGACTTAACCCTTAGCAAAGCGCTATAAACCATAGCTGAGCGACATAAACTTTAGCAAAGCGGTATAGCCTATTTGCTATTGATGAGTACAGAACTTCCCACCTCTCAATTAATTGTTCACTTTTCTAGTAAACCTTTCTGGTGTGCGCTTCGTATTAATAGCATGTTTGAATAATCTCTAGGGTGTGTTTTGTCAGACAATCGCCGCTTATTTGTGTTTACTCAAGACCTTCGCTTACACGACAACGTGGCGCTGAATTCGTTATTGCGTCACGCGCAATCAGTGCAGCATGGTGGTCGCTCAAACCAGCAAACGCCAAGTTTGGCTTTTGCCTATGTGTTTGATGAGCAATGGTTTACACCAAGATGTTACCAGCAGCAATCAATGGGACCACACAAACTCAGTTTTTTACTGCAATCCTTGGCAGACCTTCAACAACAGCTCAGTGTATTAGGGCACTCATTGCAGTTATATTTTGGTAATCCTGTTGCAGTGATTACTCAGTTGGCCGAACAAAATCGCATTAATGCGCTAGGTTACAGTAAATCAGTGGGCTGGGATGAAAGGCAATCTTGGCAGCAAATAGGTAAAAACCTGCCAGATGTCACTCTACTTGCACAGTGGAATAATGGTTTGTTCAATCAACAGCAAATGACGCCTTATATTGATGCAATGAACAGCTTCTCGCAGTTCCGCCGTAAAGTTGAAAAGGCGAAGTTAGCAGTGGAGTTACCTTGCGATACCTTCAATGGTATTTCGCTACAACCAATCACCTTAGTCAGCCAATATGAAACCGACTTCAGTCAGTTTCAAGCGCCATCTTCCGCTATATTTTCTGGCGGTGAAAAGGCGGCTAATAAGCATATTGAGCATTATTTTTCGAGTCATTACGCCAGCGATTATAAACAAACTCGTAATGCACTCGATGGCTTTGAACATTCGACTAAATTCAGTCCATTTCTCGCTTTCGGTAATGTGTCGGCAAGGGCGTTATGGTCACAGCTAAAGCAATATGAGCGCATACATGGCGCGAATGAGTCTACATACTGGATAGGCTTTGAGCTGCTTTGGCGGGAGTATTTTCATTGGCTTGCTTGGCAACATGGTCCGCAGTTATTTCATTTTAAAGGCCAAGCAACAGTCAAGCCTCTGACGAGTTTTTTCCCTGAGCGATTTAAAAAATGGTGCTTAGGTAATACTCCTTATCCTTTGGTCAACGCTTGCATGAAACAGCTTAATACGACGGGTTACATGTCTAACCGTGGGCGACAGATTGTAGCCAGTTGTTTAGTGAATGAATTAGGCCTTGATTGGCGCTATGGCGCTGCCTATTTTGAGCAACAGTTGATTGATTATGATGTGGCATCTAACTGGGGAAACTGGCAGTACATTGCTGGTGTTGGTGTCGATCCACGTGGTGGTCGCCATTTCAATATCGAAAAACAAACAGCCATGTACGACCCTCAGCATGTTTTTATTCGCCATTGGTTGGGCGAGCAATGGCAGCAAGAGCTTGCGTTTAACTTAGATAGCCTTGATGCTGCGGATTGGCCACAAGAACATCAGGAGGCTGGCTAATGCCTATAGCGGTTGTGTGGCTTAAACGAGACCTACGCCTTTCTGATCACGCGCCTTTATTGGAGGCAATTAATTCGGGTTTGCCTGTATTACTCTTATATTGTTTTGAGCCCATAGTCGTTAACGACAAACACACTTCCGCTCGCCACTTACAGTTTATCAATCAATCCTTACAGGATATCCAGCACCGAGTCCCTCAAGGTGCATTACGTTGCAGCCTTGATAACGTGACAGAAACTTTAACAGACATACATCAGCAATTTGGTATATCGGCGTTATATTCACATCAAGAGGTGGGGCTTAATAGTACCTTTGAACGTGACATCGAGCTGGGGCAATGGTGTGAAATTCAAGGCATTGATTGGCATGAAACACCCTATGCGGCAGTGGTACGAGGTTTATCTGATAGGCAAAATTGGGACAAGCACTGGCAAAAGGTCATGCGTGCGCCCTTAGCAAATATTGATTTATCGGTAATTGATTGGCTGATTGATGATGAAGCGAAAGGTTCATTGAGCCGATGTGCTGCCTCGCTGCCCAACGCTATAGGCACATTTCAATATGGTGGCGAACAATCAGCTTGGCAAACGCTAACGTCGTTTTTTGAAGGGCGTGGCCAATCTTATGCGTACTCATTATCGAGCCCACTGTTAAGCCAAACCCACTGTTCACGCCTGTCGGCATATTTGGCGTGGGGCAATATAAGTTTGCGTCAGGTATACCAGCAACTTTTACAACACTGGAACACCAAAGGCTGGCGGCGCAGTCTGGTGGCGTTAAGCTCAAGGCTGCACTGGCATTGCCATTTTATCCAAAAGTTTGAAAGTGAATCAGCAATGGAGTTTAGACCAGTTAATCGTGGCTACATTGATTTACCACGAGCCGAAGGGGTCGCTGCTATGCTCAAGTTAGAGGCTTGGAAAACCGGTAAAACAGGTATTCCTATAGTGGATGCGTGTATGCGATGTTTAATTCACACGGGCTACATCAACTTTAGAATGCGTGCCATGTTAGTGAGTTTTCTGACCCATCATTTACAGCTTGATTGGCGTTTAGGTGTGCAGCATCTTGCCCAGCTATTTTTAGACTTTGAGCCAGGGATCCATTACAGCCAATTCCAAATGCAAGCTGGGGTTACTGGCATTAATACCATTCGGATTTATAACCCTGTAAAGCAAGGTATCGAAAAAGATTCTGATGGCGAATTTGTCAAAAAATGGTTACCTGAACTGGCAGATATTCCGGCTCCTTTAGTGCATTCACCTTGGATGTTGTCACCAATGGAGCAAATGATGCATCAAGTGCAACTCGGTATTGAATACCCTGAGCCAATCGTCGATCTAAGCCAAAGCTATAAAGCTGCACAAAGCCTGTTGTGGCAATGGCGCAGCCGACCTCAAGTCAAGCAAGAGGCCCAACGCTTATTGCAGCGACATGTTAGGCAGGGAAAAACACAAGGGATAAAAAGCAACTTGCCAGACAAAATATGTGTAGGGCCTGTTGATCTTTCAAGATTATTTTTGCAGCAACTTGTTGGAAATTTATATAAGGCAGCGACTTTGATGTGTGGTTATTCCACATGATAAGTCGTTAACGCAGTAGAAATGACAACAAGTGCTGCCTGTAAGGTTCGTTTAAAAGCACTTTACTCTTTGTTGTGAGCGAATTTGTTTAGATGACTAAACGTCATCGCCACGCCACGATTAAAGTGCTTTTAATTCGAACAAATTCTAATCAGCAAAGAACAACAGGCCCTAGTGTGTCAGCGACCATTTAGTTGGCGTAAAAAATGGAAGCGGGATTGGCCTAATGTGAAGTTCTGCTCTAAGCGCTGTGCGGGTGAAAGACGATCAGTCATTGCAAGCTTAGCGAAAACCGTACCCGTGAATACAACACTGACTAAGGCTGAATTAGCTAATAAGCCATTAGTTAAAAAGGAAACGTCATGAAAACAGCCAATCGATTACGACTGATTTTAGGCGATCAACTTAATGCGTCACACTCTTGGTTTCGCCAGACCTGTCCAGAGACTTTATATGTTATTGCTGAGCTAAAACAAGAAACAAACTACACCCGTCATCATGGGCAAAAGGTGTGTGCTTTTTTTGCAGCAATGGCCGCCTTTGCTAAGGCACTGCAGCAAGCAGGGCATCGTGTGTGCTATTTAACGTTAGATGACACTGCGTCATTTACAGATTTACCTGAATTACTCCATAGCCTGATTGAGCAATACCAAGCTACGCAGTTTGAGTATCAGTTGCCTGATGAGTATCGCCTGCGAGAGCAGTTAGCGAATGACATGAATTTCAACACAGGTGTTACGACTCAAGCCTACGAAACTGAACACTTTTATTTGTCTGATTCAGAGCTCAATGAGTACTTCAAAGCGGGTAAGAAACATCGTTTAGAGCACTTTTATCGCAAGATGCGTAAACGCGTTAATTTACTGATGGATGGAGACAATCCAGAAGGTGGGCAATGGAACTATGATGCTGAAAACAGGAAAAAGTTAACTCCTGCCGACTTTGAACATGTACCCGAAGCGTTAGTCTTTAGTCATGATGTTAGCGAAATAATTGCACGGCTAAAACGCCATGACATTCACACCATAGGTAACATGTCACAGACCTTGCTTTGGCCAGTAACACGTCAGGAGGCACAGGGTTTATTAGTGTATTTTTGTCGCGTTTGTTTAGTGCGTTTTGGCCAATTTCAAGATGCGATGACAGGCCAACTTGATTCCTTGCTTTCTCAGCGACAATGGAGCTTATACCACTCTCGGCTATCCTTTGCCATTAATAGCAAAATGCTCAGTCCACAACATGTGGTCGATACCGCGATTGCATTTTATCGCCAAGCAGAGGGTGTCATCTCAATAGCTCAAATTGAAGGATTTGTTCGTCAAATTTTAGGTTGGCGTGAATTTGTCCGTGGCGTGTATTGGGCCAATATGCCCGAGTATCAACAGTTAAACCATTTAGATGCAACCCAAGCTTTGCCCAGCTGGTTTTGGGACGCTAATACCAAGATGAATTGTCAACATCATGCCATTAAACAATCCCTCGATTATGCCTATGCTCATCATATTCAGCGTTTAATGGTCACGGGTAACTTTTGCCTGATTGCTGGCATTCACCCTGATGAGGTAGACCAGTGGTATTTAGGTATTTATATCGATGCGATTGAGTGGGTTGAAATGCCCAACACCCGAGGGATGAGCCAGTTTGCTGATGGTGGCATTGTTGGTTCAAAAGCCTATGCCGCTAGCGGTAACTATATTAAAAAAATGAGTGACTATTGCACAGACTGCCACTACAAGGCGAATCAAATTGACACAGAGGATGCGTGCCCGCTGAACTCGATTTACTGGCACTTTATGGATAAGCATCAACACCGTTTTAATGCGAACCCTCGCACTAGAATGGTGTACGCCAATTGGCTTAAAAAACCAGAGGCTGACAGGGCTCGTATACTTAAGCATGCCCGCGGATTATTAGCCAATTTAGATAATATCTAATGCTCAGTCTAATGCTCAGTCTAATGCTCAGTCTAATGCTCAGTCTCAGTCTCAGTCTCAATCTCGACACATTGGCAACGAGAACTTTTACTTTAAATCAGGGCTAAGTCTCGCTTGGATTTATTTTACAACTTACAGGAAACGTCACCATATTATGGCAATTAAGCATTTCAGTTCAGCAGACATTAATGGCTTTGCAGATCGTCAACGAGCAAGGTTTATTAATAGCTTATCAGGGTTTAAAAGTGCCAATTTAGTGGCAACAATTGACGAGCAAGGCATCACTAATTTGGCGATGATAAGCTCGGTGTTTCACATTGGCGCATCACCTGCCTTAGTCGGTATGATCATTCGCCCAACCGCTGTGCAGCCTCCAGCAAAAAACACCCTCAAAAAAGCGAACATCAATGACGCTGACAATAAAGCTGTTCCCCGAAATACCTTAGCCAATATCAAACGCACTGGGGTTTACACCATCAACCACGTATCGGCAGATATTTATCAGCAGGCACACCAAACTTCGGCTAGGTACGATGATGCTATTTCAGAGTTTGATGCAGTAGGGCTTACAGAAACCTATATCGATGGTGTTGCTGCGCCATTTGTTCAACAAAGCCAGCTAAAGTTTTCGTTGTCAGTGCGGGAGATTACGCCATTAACTATCAACAATACGATATTGGTGATTGGCGAAGTCTGCCATGTATTAGTGGACAACATTGCAGTGAAAGATGATGGTTATATTGATATCGAGTCGATAAATACCGCAGCAGTGTCGGGGCTTGATAGTTATCATACGACGACCAGATTATCACGCTTGAGCTATGCCAAAGTCGATAGGCCAGTACAAGCACTGGATATTTGATTGTAGCTGATGGCGAAAAATAGCGGATAATCAGCCACAATCGAGTTTTATTTTAATTAATCCAAGACTAATGGAGCAAAAACACCGATAATTTACCCCATTCGATAGATAGGCGCGATCGTTAGCGCTGATTTAAACATATTAGCTAAGCAAGTTGTGGGTGTATTCAATGGAAATCAAAGTTAACTTTCTCGATAACTTAAGGCTCGAAGCCAAGTTTGACGATTTTACGGTTACGGCCGATCAGCCTATTCGCTATAAAGGTGATGGTTCAGCGCCAAGTCCGTTTGATTACTTCCTTGCATCATCTGCGTTATGTGCGGCTTACTTCATCAAGGTTTATTGTAAAGCCCGCGATATTCCGACCGATAATATTCGCCTATCGCAAAACAACATTGTTGACCCTGAAGATCGTTACAACCAGATTTTTCAAATTCAAGTTGAACTGCCTGATGATATCTCAGAGAAAGATCGTACCGGCATATTGCGTTCCATTGACCGCTGTACGGTAAAAAAGGTCGTGCAAACAGGCCCTGAATTTAAAATAGAAACGGTTGAAAACCTCGATAGTGATGCGAATGCCATGTTAATGGGGCAACCTGATGGTGATGAGTCTACCTACATTTTAGGTAAAGACTTACCGCTTGAAAAAACCATTAAAAATATGACCGGGATGCTGGCTGATCTTGGGATGAAAATTGAAATCTCATCGTGGCGCAACATCGTCCCTAACGTGTGGTCATTACATATTCGTGATGCTGCATCGCCAATGTGTTTTACCAATGGTAAAGGTGCAACCAAAGAAAGTGCATTATGCTCAGCGTTAGGCGAGTTCATTGAACGTTTAAACAATAACTTCTTCTATAACGATCAGTTTTTTGGCAACGTGATCGCCGACAGCGAGTTTGTTCATTACCCCAATGAAAAGTGGTTTGAACTTGAAGAAGACGATGCTTTACCACAAGGCATTTTAGACGAGTACACCCTTGAAATTTATAACCCAGATGAAGAGCTAAATGGCTCGCATTTGATTGATACTAACTCAGGCAATATTGAGCGCGGTATTTGCACGATTCCTTACACACGTCACAGCGATGGTGAAACGGTCTATTTCCCATCAAACCTGATTGAAAACTTATTTTTAAGTAACGGCATGAGCGCGGGTAATAACCTGCAAGAAGCCCAAGTACAGTGCTTGTCTGAAATCTTTGAAAGAGCCATTAAGCGCCAAATCATTGAGCAAGAAATTGTCCTTCCTGATGTACCAATGGCCGTATTAGAAAAGTATCCAAGCATTCTTGCAGGGATTAACGGTTTAGAAGAGCAAGGTTTCCCTGTCGTGGTAAAAGATGCCTCACTTGGCGGAGAATTCCCAGTGATGTGCGTGACCTTGATGAACCCTAAAACGGGCGGCGTATTTGCCTCATTTGGCGCCCACCCAAGCTTTGAAGTGGCATTAGAGCGAAGCCTTACTGAGTTACTTCAAGGCCGCAGCTTTGAAGGCTTAAATGACGTGCCAAAGCCGACATTTAACAGCATGGCAGTGAGTGAACCAGAAAACTTTGTTGAGCACTTTATTGATTCAACGGGTGTGGTTTCATGGCGATTCTTTAGCAGCAATTCAGAATATGAATTCTGTGAATGGGACTTCTCAGGTACATCTGAAGAAGAGGCAAACGGCTTATTCGGCATCTTAGAAGCCTTAGGCAAAGAGGTGTATAACGCTGAGTTTAACCAGTTAGGTGCATCAGCTTGTCGTATGTTGGTCCCTGATTTTTCTGAAGTTTACCCTGTGGAAGACCTGATTTGGGATAACACCAATAAAGCCTTAGATTACCGTGAAGATATTTTAAATCTGCATCGTTTATCTGATGAAGAGCTGGTGGATTTGGTTAACCGTTTAGATGAAAGTCAGCAAGATAACTACACTGACATTCGCACCATGATTGGTATTGTGTTTGACGAAAATACCGTCTGGGGACAGTTAACGATTATTGAGTTAAAAATCTTAATTTACCTTGCATTAGGCGCTCTTGAAGAAGCCCTTGAGTTAGTCGAAGACTTCCTGCAATTTAACGATAATACGGTTGAGCGTGGCTTATTCTATCAAGCTGTTAATGCTGTATTAGAAGTTGAATTAGATGAAGAGCTGGAACTTGAGCACTTTATCCATAACTTTACCCGTATGTTCGGTGAAGAAGTGATGCAAAATGTGGTTGGTAGCGTAACAGGTGAAGTGAGATTCTATGGCCTAACTGAAACCAGTATCAACCTTGAAGGCATTGAGCCTCATTTACGCTTGATTGAAAGCTATAAGAAACTGCATCAAGCGCGTAAATTGGCTGCTAAGTTATAAGCTCAACGCTGCTTAATAATGCTAAATAGCGTTTTATTGAAATGAATTTAATGCCCGTTAGTGACTCACTAATGGGCATTTTTATTGTTATTTTTGCAAGTTATTGCTTCATTAATTTTCAGCATTCATTTGATTTGATTTGATTTGATTTGATTTCAGTTCAGTTCAGCTCAGTTCACTCCCTTGCACTAACATTGGCTAACCTCTAGTCAGCTTTAAGGCTGCGCTAACATGAGAGATAGCTTTACGGTGAAGACTTACTCACTCTTAACTAGCACCATCAAAGCACTGTTTATCGTCAAAGCACTGTTTATCGTCAAAGCACTACTTATTCCCAAAGTACTATTTATCATGATTTACATCGCGTTGCGGTAATGTTCGTGTGTACTTTGAAGTTGTAACCTTGTTGTTCAACCATAGTGGTTGCACAAATATACAATTGTTTGAGTAAGGTTTGCTGGTGGGTGTTATTTGATGGTTATGTTGATATTTTTTCTTTATTTTTGTAACTAAGTTGTTGAATAAGAATGTTTTTGGCGGTTTTAGGCTTGTTTATCTTTCAGGTTGATTAACATGATGAGAAATAACAATAAACTCAAAATATTTCTTTCAGAGTGACATGATAATGACAAAGATAAAAGTAACGATGTTAGCTGCTTCAGTAGTGTTTTTACTGGGTTGTGACGATGTTGATATCAATAATAGCTACATTCAAAAAAGTCTAACCGCATCAAATGGCGCATTATACGATCAAAACACCGCCTTTGAAGGTCGTGCGTATATGGACTACGACTTGCCAAGTATTAGTCCTCGGTTAGGCTATTGCTTTAATGGAAGCCTTGCTGTGCAAGTGTGTGCAGAGACATCATTTGATGGCCGAGTAGGGTACGATGAGGATTGGGTAGAAAACTATCAGGCGCTTGATTTAGATAATAAAACCGTGCGTTTTAAAACCTTCAATGAAGCCACAAATCCTGAACAAGATTTGATCCCACTGATTATTAATAAAGCCTATTCCTACAGCAGTGACTGGGAAAGCCGATTAATTGATTCTGCAAAACGTATTGAAAGCACAATTGGTCAGCGGATTTTTCAACGTGAAATACTGTATGTCGATATTCATGTAGAGGATGAATTCGCTGTTAGCCGAGATGATTTATATAACGGCAGCTATATGACGAATGACAGTAAGTTGAGTGCAGATGGTGTTGCTACCTCTTATAAACAACTGATTAAAGAGAATCCACATGTTGCAGGTGGCATTATTATGTCTGTTGGGTCCAATGTGGTTTACAAAAACTGTGGTGATTCTAAAGGTTCGGTGAGCTATGCACCTAAAACAAACTACATTCCATCACAAGTCATAGACTCAGAGGGGTATTTGAGTAATGAAGGCTTTGTGTGGGTCAATTTAGGCGTAGTATCGGGCACGTGTAATAACCTGAATAATGTCAGTAATAGCATTATTGATCATGAGTTAGGGCACTTGATCGGCCTTGCCGATCATTTTGAAGATTATGGTCATGGCGCAGCTTGGGGGATGGAGCCAAAGCAGTGCTTAAAGCGTTATACAACAATCCGCTCGGCACGCCTTATGACTTAATTGAAAAACCATAAAACTGATATCATATCAATGTGAGACACTAACAGTGCTGGCTAAATTAAGTTGTTGATTATGATTTTATTTTGTCACTGGCTTACATAAAAAAGCGAACCTCATGGTTCGCTTTTTAAGTTTATAGAAATTCGTCGATATCACGAATATTTTTTAAAAAACGCTCATAAATAATCGTTGTAATTTTTGAGCTAATGCGTCTTTTTGTTGTATTTTCATATCATGGCTTTTCTGAATATTAGTCTCTAGCATAGCAAGTACAAAATCTTTGCCAGCTTTGTCTCGATCCTGTTGATTAGGGAAGAGCTCCCTAATTTTTGCGAGTTCATTATAGTCAAACCAAATCCCCCCACAGCCAGGACATTCATCCACTTCTACTTGATTTTTCGGACTGTAAAAATATCGGCGCATGACGATATCGGGACATTTCGGGCAATTAATTCTTTGGCTATAATCTATTGCAGATGGGGTAAATTGAGATAAATGCTCTACCAGCACCGAACCGCGCTTTTCATGTTCTTCGTCAAAATGTATCAGCTCATAATTGTCAAAAAAGACACCACCAGAGGCTTTGGAAAACTCGACCATTATACCGCCGACTTTGATAGGTGTTAGTTCAGACGCCGTTCTTGGGCATTTCATGTCGTTACTCCTTTAACTGCTAGGTTTATATGCTTCATTATAAAGATTAATTTGCTGTTAAGTTACTTTTAATGGGTGTATTGGTAAAGCTTTAAAATAGAGTTAGGTTTAGTCAATTGATTACGAAGGCAGTTAAGGGACAGGGTTAGTCAACTGCCAAGAGAGTTATGTTGAGACGTATGGAGTGGTGGTTAAACGGGTAAGCGTTAAAAGTGTTTCGAATAAGAGAGTAATATCGAATAATCATTTCAGAGGTGGAAACTGTCACTAATGACTAGAGTCAGTTAATGAATAGAGCCAGTAATAGATAGAGTCTGTGAGGTAAATTATCCTTGCGAGAATACTACCTTGGTAAAATAGAACCCGCGCGAGCATAAGGGGCTCGCGCGGGTAGCTTAATCCAATAAATTATAAATCAAACCTATCGGCATTCATCACTTTGACCCATGCGGCAACAAAGTCATTCACGAACTTGGCTTTATTATCATCTTGCGCATAATGCTCACAATAAGCACGTAAGATGGAATTAGAACCAAAGACTAAGTCAACACGTGTCGCAGTCCATTTCTGAACCCCACTTTCTCGTTCAACAATATGATAGAGGTTGTTAGCAACAGGCTTCCAAGCGTAGTTCATGTCAGTGAGATTAACGAAAAAGTCGTTAGTTAACTTACCGACATCATCAGTGAACACGCCATGAGTTTCACCGCCATAGTTGGTGCCTAATACTCGCATGCCACCAATTAATACCGTCATTTCTGCTGCTGTAAGCCCCATGAGTTGACTGCGCTCTAACAATAGCTCTTCAGCGGTCACAACATAGTCAGACTTTAACCAGTTTCTAAAGCCATCATGAATGGGCTCAAGAACATCGAATGACTCAGCATCTGTCATTTCAGCGGTTGCATCACCTCGACCTTGGCTAAATGGCACTGACACATTAATGCCTGTTTGAGCGGCTGCGTGTTCAACAGCGCAGCTACCGGCTAACACAATTAAATCAGCCATCGAAATGGATGAATTCTTTTGTGCTTTAATCGCTGCTAATGCCGCGAGAACTTTATTAAGCCGTTCAGGTTCATTGCCTTGCCATTGGTTTTGCGGCGCAAGTTGAATACGAGCGCCATTTGCACCACCACGTCTATCAGAACCACGATAGGTTCTGGCGCTATCCCATGCGGTAGTAATGAGTTCAGCCACCGTTAACTCGCTTTGTAAAATAGCCGCTTTAAGCTCATTAATTTCAGTTTCACTGAGAGTATGAGGATTACTAGGGATTGGGTCTTGCCAAATTAGCTCTTCATTTGGCACATCATTACCTAAGTAGCGAGCTTTAGGGCCAAGATCTCTGTGGGTAAGTTTAAACCAAGCTCGGGTGAACACTTTGGCAAAGTAGTCGGGATCGTTATAAAAGCGCTCGGCAATTTTTCGATATTCAGGATCAAATTTTAATGCCATGTCGGCATCGGTCATGATCGGGTTATGGCGCTTAGTTGGGTCTTCAACATCAACTGGCATATCTTCAGGTTTGATATTGACTGGTTCCCATTGCCATGCACCAGCTGGGCTCTTGGTTGTCCACCAATCGTAGTTTAATAACAGGTGAAAGTATCCGTTATCCCACTGAGTAGGATTTGTTGTCCAAGCGCCTTCAATACCACTGGTGACAGTGTCACTGCCGATCCCACGGTGTTGTTTATTGAGCCAACCAAAACCTTGATCTTCGATTTCAGCCGCTTCTGGCTCAGGGCCTAATTGCGCTGCATCGCCATTACCGTGACATTTACCCACAGTGTGGCCGCCAGCCGCTAAAGCGACGGTTTCTTCATCATTCATGGCCATACGCGCAAAAGTGATGCGAACATCATGGGCGGTTTTAATTGGATCTGGCTTACCGTCGACCCCTTCTGGGTTAACGTAAATCAGCCCCATCATGACCGCTGCTAATGGATTATCTAAATCTCGCTCGCCAGAATAACGGCTATTTTCGTTATCACTGGTGGCGAGCCATTCTTTTTCAGCGCCCCAGAAAATATCTTTCTCTGGACTCCAGATATCTTCCCGTCCGCCAGCAAAACCGTACATCTTAAGGCCCATTGACTCGTAAGCCATGTTACCAGCAAGAATCATTAAATCTGCCCAAGATAAACTGTCGCCATACTTCTTTTAATTGGCCAAAGTAGGCGGCGGGCTTTATCTAAATTGCCGTTATCAGGCCAGCTGTTTAAAGGAGCAAAGCGCTGGTTACCGCGGCTTGCACCAC
Source organism: Shewanella sp. ENK2 (assembly GCF_043568515.1). Classification (NCBI taxonomy): domain Bacteria; kingdom Pseudomonadati; phylum Pseudomonadota; class Gammaproteobacteria; order Alteromonadales; family Shewanellaceae; genus Shewanella; species Shewanella sp. ENK2. The sequence continues at coordinate 2,965,370 of NZ_CP171406.1, forward strand.
CGCGCCCATCGGCAATACGGTATGTCCCAGCTGAGTGCCACGCCATGCGGATCATCAAGCCACCATAATGTCCCCAGTCGGCAGGCCACCAGGATTGTGAGCTGGTCATTAGCTCAATTAAATCTTGCTTAACTGCATCTAAATCTAATGCATTAAACGCATCAGCATAACTAAAACTGTTGGGCATAGGATCGGTTTTAGTATCGTGTTGATGCAAAATATCGAGGTTAAGCGACTTGGGCCACCATAGCTGATCTTGGCTTTGTTGATTGGTGTTGCCCCCATGCATGACAGGGCATTTTCCGGTTGACTTTGAGCTATCCATTACGCTATTTCCTTGCTGAGTGATGTGATAAACATAATCAAGAACTCCCACTAAATTGGGTGACTTCTTGATTGAACGTACTTAAATCGTTGTTACCATTAAAAAGACAGAGAGATGAAACGGTTATACAGGCTCGGCTAGTTAACAGATGGCTGAGCCTACAGTTAAAGCTGACTTTGAAGCCGTACTTGTGTTTTACCTTTTAGCGTGGGGTAAACACAGCAAGAAATATTTCAAAGCGGAATTATTGTATACGGCTGTTTTGACGTTTTATAAATCTAGATCAATATTTGGCCAATATCCTGTTATTCTTTGCAGTAATTTACATTGGCAAGTCTTTAATCTCTAAAAACAGTCAGTTAAAGGTTTGGTGATGTATTTGGAGAGCGGCTCAAGTTGTAAGGCAAATGAGATTAATCGCTAGTTTTCTCGTTGCTATGTGTCAGCTGTTGCTTATGAGTCGATATGAAGCTGGTCTGCGTCAATGAGGTTGATATCGATACAAAAACAAAAAAAGCGAACGACGAGGTTCGTTTTTTGTGTCTTCATTTGCCAATCAAACGAAACGAATGCGGAAGCTTGAGGATAACCCGATTGCTAACTGCGGCTTAAACAAGACACTAAACCCCTTAACTAAAGACACTCAGTCTAAGCAGGCTACTTTTTATTTATTTGTTCCTGCTGCCAAGCCCACGTTGGGGACTTTATCAGTAAGTGAATGCGGTAACGCCAGCTAGGGGCATGCCATAGCCGCTTGATAAGCGTGACGTAACCAGAAAAGAACACCTTAATGGGGTTTACTGTGTTTATTCTTGGGTAAACACCATATTTCACTGGTTCTTTTTCTTCCGCAAAAGTACCAAACATTTTGTCCCAAATAATGAACATGCCCGCATAGTTTTTATCGAGATATTGTTTATTGGTCGCATGATGCACTCGATGATGAGAAGGCGTATTAAATATGGCTTCTATCGGGCGTGGAAGTTTTTTCACTGTTTCAGTGTGCAGTAGAGTTTGGAATACTTGCACAATGATTTCTGCTAAAAAAATCACAAAGGGGTGAAAGCCTAAAAAGACTAATGGTAAGTAGAAGAACAACGGAAAAAACCAATCCATTGGTCCGTGTCGGTATGCCACCGAAATATTAAAATGGGGAGAGCTATGATGCACAGTATGAGTTGCCCAACCAAAGCCATTCATGTGTAAAAAGCGATGTTCCCAGTAATAGGCAAGGTCGGCAAGTAAAATACAACACAGTATTGTCCATCCCGTTATAGGAAGTTGTACTAGGCTAAAGTGTTCATAAGAAAAAAGAAATACGCCAGCATAACTCGCAGCAACAATCGTAATAATTAACCCAAATAGTCCTAGCGTGACAAAATTGGCTACGCTGTCCCCTAACAGGTTTTTAGTGAACTGCTTCTTTATTCCATATCGAAGCAGTTCAATAATAAATAACCCAATGGCGAGGACAAAAAACCAATTATCAATCCAGACCTCTAATCCCCACACATCATTAGGCGTAAACAGTTGTGATAAATAATCCATCATTGCTCCCTATTGATATGAAACAAGCATCGTTGTCGATGTTGCATTGCCGGAAATATCTAAAAAGTGAGTTTCAAGGACAAAGTTGACCGTTTTACTATAGTCAATTTTCTCCCAGGCTGTTGCCAATTGCGCAGCGGTGTAAGCGTGTTCTGGCAAAATAATGTCGCCATTTTTTGTATCAATACTATATGTGTTGGGATGTTGTTTTAGTTCTTTTACATCATAGCCAATGGTGACATCAGCTCGCTCAAAGCTATTTGTCATTGCTGAATATAAGACAAACACTTTAGTGGGCTGCACAACTAATGAGGCATGTAACTCTGCTTGCTCATTGAATGTTTGCCAAAGCTGGTGGATATCAGCTATGGCAATGTTTTGTCTAATCCCCGCGATGTTAATTTGCTGATTAACCTTGATTGCAGGGGTTGAGTTTGAATCAACTGATGTAGGCTCGATAGTGTTTGACGTTATCGATTTATTGGGCTGTGGAGATGCTTGTATGAGCGCATTGGCATCAGGGCTTTGAAATAGAGCAGCGCCCCAGACTAATATCACTATCAATACTGAGGTTAATATCGAGTTGAACAAATTCATAAATGACACCAATACAAAAAATAGTCAGTGCAATTTACGTTTTTGGATATTTATTGTCAACGTGAAAATTAACTATTTTAAAACAAGTTGCTCACACAGTAGAACAGATGATTGCTTTAACTTGTACATTTCTTCAAACATACCAAGAGGTAACAAGGATTCGCTCATTAAATAGTTTGAATAAATACCATATGCAATTAATTCAATTTTTTCTTGGCTGACTTCTGGGTATTGAGCCGTAAACTCGGTAATTAAATGCTGTATAAACTCATGCATGACTTGTTGCTGATGCGCTTTAATGGCCTCTAACCTTTTAGCCTCTGAAAATATCGCTTCACCTATGACGGTGTTATTGACCATTTCCTTAGTTCTCGTGCTAAATAGGCTATCTACAAGGGCTTGGGCTCTATTTGTTTTGGGAAGCCAATTGAGTACTTCTTGCCATTGTTGCGTGTATCGTAAGGTCCAACGTTCGCTTAATGCGCAGATAATATCATCTCTATTACCAATATAGTGCCTCAAAATAGTACGCTTCATATTTGCGGTTTCGGCGATATTTTCTAAAGACGTTGCTTGAATACCTTTATCCAATATACACGCTTCGAGGGCATCGAGAATTTCTTCTCGACGTTGAGTCGCCATGCTCGGCCTTGCCATACCATTCTCCCTATTCATCAAAGCTAACATGATAGCATTTTGATTTTAATTGTCACCTTGACAATTAACTTTGGTTCAATATAAGCTATAAATTATCAAAGTGAAAATAAACGTATTGGGGGAGTGTGGTTATGTGGTTATCTTTACCTTGGTCTTATTGGTTAGGCTTTGCGTTAATTCTTTGGTTGCTATTCGACCTCGTTAGAGGGAGGCGTATATCTGGGAGTCATATAAAAGAGACACTCAACCAGCCATGTATTGGTTTACCATGCTGATATGGACTGCCGTTGCTGCGAGTTGTTTTATTTATCCTTATTGGCTGTTTGTGTAGTGGCAGGAAAAAATGAATTCAAATAATGGTTTACCTATTGAAGCTTACATTGACTCTCACTTTTTTGAGTTAGAGCAGAAGCATATATTTTCAAATACATGGGCATTTGCTGGATTAATTGAGGACGTAAAAATCCCCGGTGATTACCTAACGGTGCAAGCTGGACTGAGTAACATCGTTATTATTAAAAATGAACATGGAGACCTGCTTGCTTACCATAATATGTGTCGCCACCGAGGGACCCAATTATTGGAAGGTAAAGGAAGTGGCTTGAAAAAGTTAACCTGCCCCTATCATGACTGGACATATCAGTTATCAGGTGAGCTTGTGTCATTACCAAAATCCAGAAATGAATTTGCTGGTATTGAAAAAGATTGTTTGAACCTGAAACCTGCCAATGTTGGGATTTGGCGAGGCATGATTTGGGTACACCCAGATCCCAATTCCACTTCTTTACAAGATTGGTTTGGAGCAATAGAAAATCAATTAGGCCCCCACGAGGTTGAATCGTTAGTAGAATTTAAAGACAGTGTGGTTATTGAAGACATAAATGCTAACTGGAAGGTGATTGTTGAGAACTACATCGACCATTACCACCTTGCTCAGCTCCATGCTGGCACACTTAACATGTATAACCATAAACAAGCTCAGTTTGGTTTTGTGGGTAAACATTTTAAATTCTGGGAGCCACTGACTGATGATTATCAACGCAACCTGCAACAAAATGCTGCCTCACCATTGGTTTATCAATCTGGACTGAACAATATTGGTGTGTGGGTGCCGATGTTATTTCCTGGAATTGGTTTAGCTGAGCTGGAGTCCTCTTGGTCTGTTTTTCACATTATTCCCATTTTGCCATCCAAGAGCAGAGTTATTGTTCGAACTAAAATGAAGGACTGTGGCACACTTGATTACCTTAAACAAAGTCTAAGTTCAGCGGCTTTTTGGGACAAAAAAGTGAAACCGAAATACGCAAGTTTCGATCAAAACCATCCTTTAGGATCGGCAGACTTTATGCGAGAAGATATTTACATATGTGAGCAACTGCAAAAATCATTCACTAGCCCACAATTTGAGTTTGGACCTAGTGCAAGTTTTGGAGAAGCGCCTATCCGGCAGCATCAGGAGCTTATTTGGAATATCATCAAACCCTATTGGGACTCAAGACTCGTTTCGTAAAAAGTTTAAATTACTTGTACAAATGAATGTATCAAGTGACATAATCTACTTAATATAACCCCTTGTATTTTGGCAAACGCTCTTACATCAATGTCGCCAATCACTGAAAATAATTCGCTAAAATTAGGAGATGATAATGTCGACACATCCGTTTGATGCATTAACTTTGGATAACGGTGCTCAGCTGATTTTTACACCTTGCCCTGGCACCAAAGAGGCGTCGTTGACTGACTCTGTTGCCACATTAAAGCAAGCCGGCACAGATATGTTACTGACACTGATGTTCGATAAAGAAATGGCTGTTAATAACGCTGAATCTTTACCGACTGTGTGCAGCGATAATAATATCGTTTGGGCGCAACTTCCGATCCTTGATGATGCGGCACCGAGTGATGATTTTGAAGCTGCATGGGCAACATATCGATCGCAAATTTTGGCGCTGATTGGCAATAAAGGCAAAATCGCTGTGCACTGCAAAGGCGGAACTGGCCGAACAGGTTTGGTCATTGGATTGATTTTATTAGCTCAAGGCTGGCCAGTAGATAAAGTGGTTGCTGAAGTGCAAAATATCAGACCGAAAGCCCTTAGAAACCCTGTCCAATTGGCTTATTTGCATGCCTATGCATAGCTGATTTATTCAAGCTTGCCCTTGGGCGATATGAGCGCGTATTTAAGTAAAAAAGCGAACCCAATGGTTCGCTTTTTTTTGCGTGTAATATTCAGTGGCCAGTTCAAATAAGTCAATTTATCGAGTGGTTAAAAACCCTACATAAATGTCGAGCTGACAAATAATTAAACGTAATTAGCTCAATAGCGAACAGTAATCCAACAACGCTAGCGCATTAAAAAATCAGGTGACCGACCATCCTAATTAAATGGCTGAAACCTAGCACTGGTAAGGGTTTGTGGCATAGTTTGTTATCTGAGCAATGAAGAGGGCACAGGCGAAATCAAGATAGATTAATGATTAATCTGTTGTAGCAAACCAAGATAAAGAATTATTTAATACGGCTGACAGTTAGCTGATTACCTTTGGCATTCTCATGAAAGATATCCGCTAAATACTTATCCAGTTCAGATTCTGCTAAATCGGCGGGGATAACCACATCGTAAATCCTAGATCGCAATCCCGTTCCTGAATCTAAAAATAATTGCCATTCTTGGTTTTTACGCAGTACTGCCATGGTTTTGCCAAACACATCAAACGTTAAAAACATAAAACACTCCGATCTAAACCTTAGCTACAGTGTAGTGAAATGATCCCATGGGATCCATTGATATCGCAGGCACAATTTACGTGATTTTTCCTGCTATTCAATTCCTCAGTTGATAACAAAAAATTATGATTATAAGAATAAATGCTAATTATATTTTTATATTTGATAGGCGTAAAATGATGTTATTCCCATTGAGGCACACTCAAGCAACAAGCTTAATGACTTTTGTTTGAGGCCAACTTTGTAAGGCAAGTTATGAAATTTTTACACACAATGTTACGCGTCGCTGATCTTGATGCCTCTATCGAATTTTACACGAATGTGTTGGGTATGAAGGTACTTGAGCGTCACGAGAATAAAGACTATCGCTACACCTTAGTGTTTGTCGGTTATGAGCAAGGTGGCACCACAATCGAGTTAACCCATAATTGGGACACCAATGAATATGAAATGGGTAATGCTTTTGGTCATTTAGCCTTAGGTGTTGATGATATTTATGCCGCTTGCGACAAGATTAAAACATTGGGCGGTAATGTCACTCGTGAGCCAGGCCCAGTTAAAGGCGGCGAAACTCATATCGCCTTTATTACAGATCCTGACAAATATCAGATTGAATTAATCCAATTAGATTAACATCATCATATTTGCTTTCAGATTATTTTTGCCGTTTTCGATTTTAAGGAATTCCCATGAAAGACTCACTATTTCAAACGATACAGTTAGGTGAACATGCCCTAAATAATCGTATCGTCATGCCACCAATGACACGTTCACGTGCATCACAGCCAGGCAATGTCGCCAATGACATGATGGCGCAGTACTATGCTCAACGTGCGCAAGCAGGATTGATCGTCGCCGAAGGCACGCAAATTTCAGCAATGGGCCAAGGTTATGCGTGGACGCCGGGGATTTACTCAGCCGAGCAAATTGCTGGTTGGAAGAAAACCACTGACGCAGTACATGCTAAAGGCGGAGTGATATTCGCTCAGTTATGGCATGTAGGCCGTGTGACGCATCCTGAAAATATTGGTGGTCAGCAACCGATTTCATCGTCAGCGCTGAAAGCTGAAAATGTGAAAGTATTTATTGATGATGGCACTAACGCACCAGGCTTTGTTGATGTGGTTGAGCCGCGTGCAATGACCAAAGCTGATATTGAAGCTGTTATTGCTGAGTACCGTCAAGCGGCGCTGAATGCGATTGAAGCAGGTTTTGATGGTATTGAACTGCATGCTGCTAATGGTTATTTGATTAATCAATTTATCGATTCAGAAGCCAACAACCGCACTGATGAATATGGTGGCTCGATTGAAAACCGCCTGCGCTTTTTAAGTGAAGTGGTTGCAGCCATGGTTGATGCTATCGGGGCTGATAAAGTGGGCGTGCGTTTAGCGCCGTTTACCTCGCTTAATGGCACCGTTGATGCAACACCAGTCGAGACTTACACCGCAGCAGCTGCATTATTAGAGACTCACAAAATTGTATATCTGCATATTGCCGAAGTTGACTGGGATGACGCGCCTGAAACGCCAATCGAATTTAGAATCGCGGTTCGTGAAGCTTATAAAGGGGTATTAATTTATGCGGGTAAGTATGATGCTGAAAAGGGTGGAGACGCCATTGATGATGGCTTAGCTGATATGATTGGCTTTGGTCGTCCGTTTGTATCAAACCCAGATTTACCGAATAGAATTAAGCATGGCTATCCGTTAGCGGCACACGACCCTGCTACCTTATTTGGCGGCGATGAAAAAGGCCTAACAGATTACCCTGAATACAGCCCATCATGAAAAATACTGGTTAGTTAACCCAGCCGTATTTAGGCTAACATAGCCTAATAAATAGCAACCTTGCAGATGCAAGGTTGCTTTTTTATGTTTAATACGCCACACAATTACTGACAAATGAATTAACACAAACTCGATATAATTGTTGATTTCACAGTTTATTGATTCATTGTTCGTCAGTTGAGCCTTTATCGTTTATAACAACCTCAGTTTATTATTTGTCACTAGGGCCTGTTGAACTTTGCTGGTTAAGTTTTGTTCGAAATAAAAGTGTTTTAATTGAGATGGATGGATTGATGCCTTGATGCCTAGTCATCTAGGCACCTTTTATTCACAAAGATGCATCCAAAACTCGCGACAAAACAACCTTGAAAGATCAACAGCCCAGCCATTAAGAGTCTTTTTATGCGCGGAGCATTGTTTTTATTTATCGCCACCTTGTTGGCAGCATTTGGCTGGATTGCCTCGAAAATTGTGGTCACTGAAATGCCCGGTGAAAGTTTTATTGCCAGTCGTTTTTTGCTGGCAAGTCTAGTGCTGCTGCCATTTTGTTATAAAAGCCTGTGGCGACTTAGAGCGAAGCAAATCTTACTTGCTTGCTGTGTCGGCGTCTTTTTGGGGTTAGCTCTGCTGGTATGGGTACATGCGGTATCTGTGACTGCAAGTTTATCGGAGGGGGCATTTATCATGAGCCTAGCGATGATCATCGCACCGATGACAGCATGGCTATTGTTTAAGATTAAGCCCAACAAAGCCTTTTGGTACGCACTGCCACTCAGCGTAGTGGGGATGATGTTGATGACCTTGACCAATGGTTGGCAAGTGGATGAATCTCAGTGGTACTTTTTATTTGCATCAGCACTTTTATCGGTGCATTTTGTATTAAACAAAAAAATCAGTAGTCGTATAAAACCATTAGATTCCATTTGTTTACAGCTCTTTACCGTTGGTCTCGTGGGCGGTATTTACGTGCTCTTTACACAACCCGCCGCTTTTGAGCTAAACAGCACCTTACTGGCGTGGTTTGTTATATCGACAGTCTTTGCCACATCGATGCGTTATTTGCTGCAAACATTAGGACAATACTCAGTGAACATGGAAACAGCGGCACTTATCATGATCCTAGAGCCGATATGGACACTCTTGCTGAGTGTAATGGTGCTTGGTGAAGCGATAGAAATTCAAAAACTGGCAGGTGGTTTGGTCATCTTTTTATCTTTGTTTATGTATATTAAGTTATCTAAACGACCCAATTGATTGCTCGCTTAAAGGGTAGGCTTCAAGTTTGTTGGCACACTTTCGCTACTTTGAAATTGCACCCACAGCTCACTCATAAGCGAGTAGTGGGTGAGGTAGAAGAGGGATATTAAAAGCATTGCTAACGAATAATTAAGTTTACTCTGACCCTGACGAATCCCCACGAAATAACATACAGAAACAATAAGATATTTAAATTAGGTTGGAACATTCATGGCATTTGGTGATCAAATTTATCGCCAAACAAAAATTACCACGAGCAAATGCCATGAATGCAAAGCAAGTTTTATCAAAATGCCTATCACTTGTCACCCCAATGATGCACAAAACTCGTCGACTGAGCCTATTTACTGCCATCGAAAGTTCGATGAATGGGGGCTCTATTTCTGTTACTGGTCTTGGTCGAGACATTGATAGTAAAGCCATGGAAAAGCACAAGATTAAGCGTGTAGACAGGCTTTGTAGTAACACTCATTTACATCGTGATATTGAGTTTATCTATAGCCGTATGGCCTATCTGCTAGTGGGGAATATTAAACAGCCAATTATTCATATTGATTGGTCTGATTTGGATGATCGTAAACAGAATTTCCTCATCCGTGCATCCCTTGCTGCTCAAGGACGCTCACTTACGCTATACGAAGAAATACATCCTATTAATAAGAAAGAGAAGCCAAAGACTCACCTACTATTTCTGACAAAATTAAAGACGATGCTGCTCAGTGATTGCAAGCCTATCATCGTCACCAATGCAGGCTTTCGCATACCTTGGTTTAGGCAGATACTATCGCTTAAATGGGATTACGTTGGGCGCATTAGGAATAGAACACACTGCAAAAAACTCTCAGAGCAGCATTGGTACCCAGTTAAGAAACTGTATGTTCAAGCAAGCTCTAGAGCCAAATGGCTTGGGGAATTTCTATTAGGTGAGAACTCGCCATTTCAATCTCGGTTGGTGCTTTTTAAGCGAGCAGTAAGAGGACGAAAAGATAAAAATGCTGTTGGCGATAAAGCTAGAAGTAGCAAGCGTTCTCGAGCCAATGCTGAGCGAGAAAAAGAGCCTTGGTTATTGGCAACATCTCTTTATCAGTCGAAGGCTAGCGCTAAGCGTGTTGTTCAAATTTATGCGACCAGAATGCAGATAGAGGAAAGCTTTAGAGATGTTAAAACAGGCCTAAAATTGAATGATAGTGGTACTCGAATAATAACTAGACTTAGCGTATTACTAATGATTGCCTCCTTGTCTCAATTTACACTGTACCTCTTAGGGTTAGCGGTGAAATCTGCAGAAAAGTCAGGATAACGAAGAAGATTTGAACCCACAGTTTGCCTGCATAGTTGAAGGGCGTGGTCGGGGGGTATCTATCACGGCGGCTTTGTTGCTTTTGTGGATGACGAACACACGCTTATTACCCGAATGGACTAACCATGTGATGCAAACTCAGGGGTAAAGTACTTTTGTTGTAGTTGCTCTACTGTCAGCGGCTTATCGAAGTAATACCCTTGAATGAGGTCACATCGGTATGATTTTAACGTTAAGAACTGCCTTTTTTCTTCAACGCCTTCAGCGACAACACTGATGTTGTAAGCTTCACTTATGGCAAAAATTGCTTTTACGAGTGCATTACTTTGCTTACTGCTATTAATATTATTAATAAAGCATCGATCAATTTTGATTTCAGTAATCGGTAGCTCGTTTAAATAACTTAATGAAGAGTAGCCAGTGCCAAAGTCATCAAGGGAAATACCAAATTTTAGTGCCTTTAATTCATTTAAAATTATGGCGGTCATTTTTAAATCTTGAAGCACTAAGTTTTCAGTAATTTCTAAGGTAATACGATGAATATCAATACCCACTTCACTGACGATTTGGGTCACTGATTCTACGAAGTTGATATCCACTAATTGCTTAGGTGAGATATTGATTGAGACATTGATTGCACCATGCCCATTGGGCGATGTTGCTAAGATATCTTCACAGGCTTTACGAAAGATAAATAAACCAATATCAATAATCAGTCCGGTTCGTTCTGCAAGGTTAATAAACACGTCGGGTGAAATTGAACCAAGCTTTGGGTTATTCCAACGAGCAAGCGCTTCAACGCTTTGTATTTTCACATTGCGGGTATTGATTTGAGGTTGATACAAAACGCTAATTTCATTGTTGTCTAATGCCTCCCTTAGTTGCTCTTCAAGCTGATACTCATAACTGACCTGAGCATCAACTTCTGCATTAAAGAATGTGACTGAGCCGTTTAAATTGGTTTTAGATTTATAAAGTACGATGTCAGCTTTTCGGATTAAGCCTTCAGGATCTTGGCTGTCTGAGGGATACATACTAATACCGATACTGCACTTAATCATATGTTCAGTGTTATTTACCGTATAGGCTTTATTTAAGATCGTTTGTATTAGCGCAATTTTTTGATGCACTTGTTGGTTGTTATCTAAGTTAGGAAAGCAAAATGCAAACTCATCGCCACCAAAGCGTGCCAAGGTATCGATAGGTTCAATTGATTGCGCTAGGGCTTGGCTTAATTTTTTAAGTAATTCATCTCCTGATGATTGGCCATAAATATCATTAACCTTTTTGAAGTTATCAATATCAATCAGCACCAGCGCGAGCTTTTTATGGTGTTTTTTAGCAGATTTAAGATCTTGGTTAATCTTGTCTAATAAACACATTCGATTAGGAAGCCCAGTTAATGCATCATGCATTGCCATATGTTTCATGGTGGCTTTTGAGTTGGCTAACTTAGTAAAATCCTTTTCGATACGGTGTTTAAACTTCTTGAATCGATTCGCAATAAGGTTACTTGCAAATAAACAGCCTCCCACCATGAGAAAAGTGGAGATGATACTTAATGTCAGTACCTTCATTAATTTCTCGTGGTTATTGAGCAGCAAGGCTTCTTGCTTGCTCATAAGGTAAGCTTCAAAGTCATGGGAATTGAAATGAGAGCCAACAATCCAGCCCCATGGTTCAAACAGTTTGGCATAAGTGATTTCTACAGGGGTTAATGCAAACTCTGTTTGGCTCGATAAATCAAACTCCACCAAGTTACCTTCAGTGGTTACTTGGGAAAGTAGCTGTTTCACCATTTGTTGCGTTGTATCTTCATGGCGCTCAATAAAAGCATGCTCGTTATGCGTGATAGGGTTAGCGAGTGAGTGACCTTGTTTGTCAATGACAAACAGGCGTTGATGATTACCGTAGTCGTATTCAGAAATCCAATTCAGTAAGGTTGCCTTCTCATCATTTTCAACATCGGCGATATACTCTCCAGTCCCGATAAACCAATTAAATGGGGTAAATTGTTTACCAAAGCCGACTTTTTCGAATTCTTGTGTGGCTGGGTACCCTGGTTTTTGGTACCACCAATGATAAAAGGCTTCACCTTGTTGGCGTTTTATTTTATTGATGTGCTCTTGCAGGATGAAAGTGCCGCGTAAATCTTGGGCATCCCATACTGAGGTGCCTTCCAGATGGGGCTTTAATCCATGTAGGATATTATTGCCCTGCATGTCAAAAATGAAAAAATACCCTCTGCCATCATTAAAGCGTATCGGCCTTAACGCATTGATAATCATTTTTATGACGTCTGATTTCGGCTTGTCAGGATTATTAACGAATATACTTTGCGCGATTGAGTGGGCTTCATCGACCCGTGATTTGGACTGTTGTTTTAGTTGTGATAACACCAGGTTGTTTTTGAATTGAATGACATTGATGACTTGATTTACTTGTTGATTAATCTCTTTTTTCTGACGAGAAATAACGTCTTCTCGAAGGGATAGGATGCTTTCATTTTCTTTTTGTTGGTTGTCATGAATGATGACCGCATTGATCACTATCATAAAAAAGCATACCGTTAGCGCAGGGGCATACTTGATTAAGTTAATCAGTTTTTGGTCATTCCATAGCAGCATAATCTTCCTTGAATATCCTTTAATTTCTGTTTTAGCTTAGACTAATCATAGAACAAAACTCAATGCCCCTTATTAAGATAAATAATATCGATATCAATTACTTTGGATTATGTGAGAATCATCAAGCTATTGATGGTATTTAATGAGGTTTGGTTGCTTTTTCATCAAGGTTAAGTGCTGAGTTAACATGTCCCATGATATTTCGATAAGTGTCGACCCACAGGTGTCTTGATTATCTGCTAAGTATTGTAATACCTCTTTATGGGCTTGATTGCTGACACCTCGTTACTAACGATTGTTGCGATGAGGAGCGCCAAATAAAATAGCGTTATCCGATATCATTCAACTTAAACTCTACTATATTTTTGGGTCGCTTTTTCAAGTTGGTTACGTAGCCATTTATGGCTTGGGTCATTGGTTCTTGATGAATGCCAGTACATGGCGACTTCCACTGGATCTTGTAAAAAACTGGCGTCGAGCTGTTTGAGGTTGAATACATCAACGTATTTATCGACTAATCGCTGCGGTAAAATGGAGATGTAATCACATTGCTCAATCACTGGAAGCATTTCAATAATACTGCTAGCTTGCCATGCGATTTGTCGTTTCCCTAAAGTGCTTTCATCTTTTAATCCACGTCCCATCAAATAACCGTCTTGTTGATCTAATTGAGAATGAATCACATGTTTTTCTGCGAGGAAGGATTCAATGGTGATTTTATTATCTTTGAACCTTGGATGCTCCTTACGACACATCACACACAGGTTGTCTTTCATAATGACTTTAGAGCGTAAATCACTGTGTTGATTCGAGTGCGCCTCAATGACTAAGTCGCATTGTTGTGAACGCAGGATATTGGTGAGGTCATGGTTAAATAGCGGTTCGACTTTGACACTGGCTAATGGCGCTTCATGGCTCATTAAGGCTGCAAGCTCAGGGAGCAGGGTATAACCGAATACACTTAATGACGAAATAACAAATTGTTTGTCACATTTTAGCGGATCAAACTTTTTAAATTCGGGCATGGTATAGGCGATATTTTCCACTGCGCTTGCCAATGTTGGATAGATATCAAAAGCAAACTGAGTGGGTTCAACTCCATGGCTGCTACGAATAAAAAGCGGGTCTTTAAAAACGTCTTTAAGCCTTGTCACACCTTGGCTGACAGCCGATTGGCTAATGCCTAAACGCTTGGCTGCTTTGGTGTAACTTTTCTCTTCGACTATGGCTACAAAGGTCGGAATAAGACTGTAATCTGAATGCTTCATTTCTTAACTTAAGTGTCATTATCGCTCTTGATATAAGTTAACTTATATCATATATCAGCTAACTTCTGCAGTATTTATATACGATACCTCCATCAAATATTGATAATTATGAAACGAGGTTTATATGAAACGATCTGTCATTACGTTATCTGTTCTTTTAGCTACTTCTTTTTCAAGCACAACACTTGCAGCTGATGCACATCAACATAGGTTTGATGGTGTGAGTGTCGATATTCCAACGCTTTCTCATGATTATTACTTGGGAGAAAACTCAGGTGCCACTCATTTTTGGCACGGTGATACCCAAGATATGACTTTCATTCCAACTGGCGGTAATGACGCCTTTGACGCTGAATCTGACAAGGTTCACCCACAGTTAACTGCTCACTCAAAGAAAATGGACAAAGGCTTATTTGTCTATAAAGACAAATTTTATCAAGTCTATGGTTATGGCTTAACGTCGCCGATGATTGTTGATGGTGACAAGGGGTTATTGATTTTTGACCCTGTTGAGTCAGTGGACAAAATGCAAGCTGTAATGGCTGATTTTCGTAAAGTGACTGGCAACGAAAAGCCTGTTGCAGCTGTGATGTATTCTCACTGGCATCCAGATCACTACGCTGGTGTTCGCGGTATTGAAGGTGTAGAAAACGCTAAAATTATTGCCCACGATACCTTTATGAAAAACGTAGTGAAAGGCTCTATGGGCGGCACAGGCCCAGCACTTGGTTTCCGCGTTGATTATTCATTAGGCACGTTACTTAATGTTGAAGAAGGCGGCCGTATTAATGGCGGCTTAGGCCCTGACTTTGAAATCCGTGAGCACAGCTTAATTAAGCCAAATACCTTAGTTGAAGGAATGTTTGGAAAGTTAGAAATGGAAATTGAAGGAGTAAAAGTAGAATTTAAACATGTACCTTCAGAAGCTTCTGATGAAATCACCGCTTACTTCCCTGAATTTGACATGCTGTTTGGTTCAGAAGTCATCCAAGGTGAGAGTTTCCCGAACTTACACACTATTCGTGGCACCCAGTATCGCGACCCAAGTGTGTGGTTCCCAGGTATTGATTTGCTACGTGAATACAAAGCGAACACTATGATGTTATCTCACGGCCGCCCAGTTAATGGTGCTGCCCATGTAGATGACACTTTAACGTCTTATCGTGACGCGATTCAATTTACCTATGACCAATCTATTAAAGCCATTAACAATGGGGCGACACAGGAAGATTTAATCCGTCAAATCACCTTACCTGAGCACTTGGTTAACCATCCTTGGTTAGGTGACTTCTACGGATCTATTCGCCACGCAGCAAAGCAAATCTTTGTTGGTGAAATGGGTTGGTTTGATGGTGACCCAACAACACTTAACCCAACTTACTCAGTTGAAGCATCTCAGCGTTATGTTGCGATGGTTGGCGGCAAAGACAAGATGATGGATTTTGCGGTTGATGCTTGTGATAACGGTGACTTCCAATGGTGTGCAGAATTAGCAACCCACGCCATTCGAATCGATTTGAACGATATGGAGCCTCGTGAGCTAAAAGCGATGGCGCTAAGAGAGTTAGGTTACAGAGAAACCAACAATAACTGGCGCAACTGGTACTTAACCTCAGCGCAAGAGTTGGATGGCACAATTGATTACTCGAAGAAGATTAATCTTCAAGCACCTGACTTAATGGCTGAATTTGAGCCATCGCAGTTAGTCAATGCATTACGTTTCAGCTTGAACGCTGAGCGTAGCCAAGACAAACACTTTACGGTTGCATTTGAATTCGGCGATACCAATGAAACCCATGCTCTTGAAGTGCGTCGCAGTGTGGCCCAGTTCCATAAAGACTATGAAGGTGAGCCAAAGGCTACAGTTAAGTTAACTAAAACTGTGTTCTTAGGACTACTGGTCGGTAAAGTCGATTTCGTTAATGCGGTTCAACAAGGATATATCCAAGTGAGCGGCGATGCGACTGCGGTACCTGAGTTCTTCGGTTTATTTGATAAGCCAGCAGAATCACCAAAAATCACTCTTCGTTAGTCCTCGTAAAGGTTGATTAAGCAGAGTATGCCAGCAGATAGGTTGGCATACTCAAACCTTAACGCTTATCAAAGCATACTTAAGTTGAATCACAAGTAAGGAGCTAGATGATGAAAAGCAGTTTATTGACTACGTCATTTTTGTTCGTCATCAGTGTATCTGCAATGCCATTGACTGTGAGTGCATGTGGTGGCGATGTTGATATGTCTGTCCCGCATATTCATGACGAAAATGGCTTTATGATTGCGATTAAACAGGCTGATAACCAACCGTTAAAGCACATTGATATTAATCAGATTTTTGCTGGAGAGTTAGCTAATCATGATAGCCACGATAGCCATCAGCATCATGGTAATAGTCATAGTCATCATGAGCATAATCAACATCATGACGAGCAACAGGTTAATCATCTACACGCACCTGAGTAATACCAAAGCAACTAGCTTAGTCATTACATGAGCCAATGAAATCAGAAGGCATTTCTCAATGTCGTCACATGGAAGTTCACTGATCTTCGCGACGTTATTAACACTTGCACCCAGCTAGCGCGAGTCGTTATTGACCTCACTTTTCAACATGTTTGCACCATGGTGAATGTTAAAGAGGAAAGGATATGAACGTTTTAAAAAGTATTTTCCGAGTAATATTTATTATATGTAAAGTATTACTGAAGTTTATGAGCTTTATGGCAGTTATGATTGCCGGCGCTTATCTACTTGCCCCAATGGGCACAATCAACTCTAAAGATATCGATTTAACCCAATTCAGTAACACCCCTAATGACGCCATGATGATGATATTTAACTCTGAGTATTTCAGTGGTTATCTGTTTTCAGTCACCATTGCGCTAGCCCTATTTGTCGCTTACCTATTGTGGGACCTTCATGAAGTCGCGGTACATAAAGCCGAAGAGAAGAAGAGCTCGCATATTCAATTAGTGTTTGCCTTGTCTCTTTGTGGCTTGTTTGTCCATAAAGCTTGGTGGGTACTTGCCATCATTATCGCTTTTGCTAATTGGGAACAATTAGGAAAGTCACTCACTAATATTCTTCGTAATAGCCGCTTCGAAAAGGAGCTACAAGATGTTGTCGATAATGCTGACAATCAAGTATTGGCTATTAATCAGTCTGAAACAAAAGTTGAGGTGAAGTCATGAAAGAAGTGATGATCCCGTACATTTTATTAATGTGGATTTTAATCTCTACCGGTGCAATTAAGTGGACACTGAAAAGTGCATTTTGGATAGTTTCTGGTGGGGTATTAATTCTGGTGTTGTTAGGTGTGTTATCGCGCTTATGGGCACCTGTGGATTTAACCTACTCATCGACCATTAAAGCCCCGCATTCAGTACTTTCAACAGTACTTCGCGAACAGATAGATGAGATCCATGTAGAACATAACCAGTACGTCGAAAAAGGCGAGGTGATTTACACCTTAGTCGATACTAGCTCAAATGCTGACATGGAAAATATCAATGCATCAATCGTGACTCAAGAAGAGTCTATCGCCCAGATGCTACGTGATATTAAGCGTGCGGAGATTTCTCCTGAAATCTTTAAAGAACGTGATATTGAGAGTTACCAATCGCAATTACGTATTGCCCGCTCAAATTTAGTATCGCTGCACGCTGATTATAAACGTGTTGAATTTGAACAAGACAGAAAGACGGTTCGCGCCCCTTTTGATGGTCAAGTTGCAGTGGTCAATGTCGCCGATGGCAGTCGTATGGGTAATATGCATTTATATGATACTTCTCGTAAATTTTTAGAGATGCGCATACCAGACCAAACCTTTAGATATGTTGAAAAAGGCCAATTTGCTGAGTTTTATGTTGATGCATACCCAGGCGAAGTGTTCCGCGCCAAAGTACACAGCTTTACCGCGGGTACTGGTGAGTCATCTATCTCGCCACTTCAGGGACCGCAAAGTGTACGTCAACATGTTGGGGCAAATACCAGTTCTCATGGTCGTACTGTGATTTTAGAAATCTTTGAACCTGAAGGGAAAATTATTCCAATTGGGGCGACAGGCTCGGCGTGGATTGCAGCGAAAAAGCCACATGCTTTCTTTGGTTTTATTGACGTAATTGGCGCAGCCACAGTCAGACTTCATTCTTATAAATCTTATCTCAACGCCATGTAATTGTGCTGGCTAGGTCTTCACTGGCATTAACTGAAACCTAGCCTACTCATCCATCAAAGATGACTCATTTGGAATAACCATGAAACAACATACTATTTCGATTATTGCGCTATCAATGTTAGTCGCAACCAACGCTAATGCTGGTGCTTATATGTTCCCAGAATTAGGAATGATGAGTAACAGCACAGCTGGAGCAGGAGCACAAGCAATTGCAGAAGGCGCTGAAACAGCTTTTGCTAACCCCGCAGCTATGTCTGAGTTTGATACGCCAGTGATGGCATTTAATATTCAAGGCATGGTATCGAGTATTGATTATACCGATAGCGGATCAACGGGTGTTTTTGCTGGTGGCGATGATCAAACTGCCGCTGGCACTAGCATGCCTGTAGGTTCTTTTTATTATATTCAACCTATTAATGACAAATGGACTGCTGGTGTCGCCTTGGCTTCAAGTGGCGGTTCGTTGATTGACTACGGCCCTGATTATGCAGGCGCTTTATTACTACAAGATGCGCAGTTGCTGACTGTGCAACTTAACCCAAGTGTGTCATATAAAGTGAATGAACAGCTGTCATTTGGCGTTGGGTTAGTGTCTGAATTGGGGGTGTTGGAGCAGAGTTTGGCTGGGAGCACCGACGGTATTATTCCGAAAATTGAAGTCACTGGTGACAGTCTAGATTTTGGTTATACCTTGAGTAGTTTTTATAAAATCGATGCGAATAACCAAATCGGTTTTACATATCGCTCGGAAATCGATCATGAATTAGATGGCGAGATAACCGCTTTAAGTGCCAGTAACGACTCATCAATTAATGTGGTCATGCCTGCGATGGCATTATTAAGTGGTCATCATCAAGTGACTGCAGACACTGCAATGATGTGGAGCGTAGGCTGGACTGATTTTAGTAAAGTTGCTGAAACCCCTGTGACACTAACCAATGCAAGCGGCGGCATTGCTCGCGATTGGAAAGATACCGTTTCAGCCAGTGTTGGCGTGCATTATCAGCTTAACAGTAAGTGGCGTTTAGAAAGTGGTGTTTATTATGAGACATCACCTCAAGACGATCCAACTTATCAGTACCCTGATGTACCAACTGGTGAAATCTGGAAGTTGGGTATGGGCGCAAGTTATGAGCTGAACTCGCAATGGCGTTTACAGATGTATTACGAGTATTTATATGCAGGTCAATCGAGTATTGAATATACCTTGTTAGAAGGTTCACCATTGGAGAGTACGCTACAAGGCGATTACGACATTGACTTGCAATTCTTTGGCTTATTAATGAACTATCGTTTCTAGTCATTTATTGCTTACAGTCATTTATTTTTATAGCCAATGAGCGCTTAAAACAGGGCTTAAAGCAGGGCTTAAACAGTTAGAACAATATAATCTTAGCCGCTATTTAAATAGCGGCTTTTTATATCTAGCTTTGGTAACTGATTTGTTCAATTGGGGGAGTTCTTAATTGACTGTAACGGGCGCAGTGGCAAATTGCTGTTGCACATGCTGCATAATATTTAAATAGCTATCGACCCAAAGGATGTCTTGGTTGTCAGCTAAGTATTGCAATAACTCTTTATGAGCTTGATTACTCACAGTTAAATAATCCCCTTCAATGCCATGAAATATAATATTGGCTACACCGCCTTGCGCTTTAGCTTTCTCTACAAAATCAATTAACGTTTGGCCGTCGACATTGTCTGGCATGAGCAGTAAATCAAATTTAGGAGGGAATTGTGGGTTGTAGCCTTTTATCGCGACAAAGTTATTACGGATAGCATCAATATAATTGCCATTAGCTGCAATAAAATCCCCACAGGGCGGAGTAAAAGTGCGCTGGGTTTGTTGGTCTATGGCGCGTAAAAATGTGTTGGCGGTCATGACTTCTTGCTGCAGTTGTAACACGGTTTTGCTGTCGAGGTTATTGTGCGGCGCGACCCATTCACGGTCGTCGAGTTTTTTACTGCATGCATGGAACAAGGTGTGGTTACCTAACTCATGGCCATTTGCAGCAATCGCTCGCCACTGCTGAAGTCCTGCTTCAGTACCAGGATTTGCCAAGGTAAGATAAAAAGAGGCTTTAAAGTTGTATTTATCAAGGGCTGGGATAGCATATTCTAGCTGACTCATTAACGCGTCATCATAGGATAAACTCACCGCTGCTTGATAATGATTAGGCCAGCTAAATTGTGGGTTTATGTTGGCAGAGTAAGCATTATGAGTCGTAAATATTGTTGTAAACACTATCTTAAATAATATGACCACAATGATCAGTGCAAATCGACATAGAACCTGCATGAATAGCTTTCTCCTTGCTTTCTATCAACGAGTTCATGAACTAAATCAGTGACTCATTCAATGAGCTAATTCAATATACTGGCTCAATGACTAATTCAATGTATTAGCTCAATGGCTCATCTCATCAAAGCAGCTAATACAATTTCACCACTGTGTTTAAGTGGTATTCCTGCTGTTACAAAAAGTAATTACAACAAACTACTACAACAAGCTATTGTGCACAAAAAAGCGCCTGTTTAACAGACGCTAATATCATCAATATTATAGCTCGGACTCACCATCCATTTGCCTAAATAGCCAGTCGGGTAAACTATGCCAGCCGCCATAATTGGGATTGGATAGGTGAACTTCATCTTTTGAACGCCACTCTATTTGTCCATCTTGTTGGGTCACATGCCAATACAACGCTTGTTTTTGACTGAATAAGTAATCATTTAACTTTGCAGCAAATGCTTCACTATCGACAAATAAACCAAATTCGACATTTAAAAAATCGGAGCGTGGGTCAAAGTTAGATGAACCCACATACGACACTTTATTGTCTAAAATCAGCGTTTTATTGTGATAATAAGTATCGGCATGATACAGGTGATCTTCGTTTTTAGCTTTATCTTTATACTCATAAATATCAACGCCTAAATCCAATAAGGTTTGACGGTGCTTTTGGTAGTAAGCAGGAATAAATAGTGAGTCATTCGAAGCCGATGAGTTAGTGACCACACGCACTTCAGCACCTTGTGCTGTCAGCTGCTCAATGACATCAAAATGGCCATTAGTTGGCACCATATAGGGCGATGAAATCGTTGCTTGCTGTGTTTTTGCAAGGTGCTGTTTCATCGCTTGTTCTGCACGAGCTCTAAAATATGGCAAGCTATCATCCATTTTTTTGAGTGAGTCAAAAATGGGTGTCACAGTGACATCAATAAAACTTGGCGGCGTTAAGCTGGCTGTCGTTCTCTCGATGTCGGCGACAATGGATTTATGTTTTTGCTGATGCTTTTTAAGTGCCTTATTAAATTCGACCATCTCAGTTGTTGGCTTAACATTAATTAACTCAGCTACCGCCACGACATAAGGTGACTGCCACTGCTTATCATAGTTGTCGGCAAATGCGGCAATGACTTCACCTTGAAATAGCACATCAAGATCGAAAAAGTTGGCGCTTTTACTGTAGCCAAAATATTCATCACCAATATTTCGCCCGCCTAAAATCATCTGCTGGTGGTCCACGTTGAAATACTTTTCATGTAAACGATTATCTAGGTTTTTTTGATGCATCTGAAAGTCTAGAGCACGGCCAATCCAACCTGATTTACGTGAGTTAAACGGGTTAAAAATTTTAATCTCAATGTTGGGGTGACTATCAATATCAGCAAGCCATTTCTCGTTAAAGACCAATAAGTCATCTAAGGTCAGTCTGACTTTAACGCCGCGCTCTGCAGCAAGGTATAGCTCGTTTAATAGGGTTAAACCTAATGTGTCACCATTCCATGAAAAGTAGGTCATATCGATGCTAGATTGTGCCTGTTGTACTAGCTCAATTCTGCGTGCAAAAGCTTCATTAGCGGCAGGGATTAAGTAGGCCTTCGCTTGGTATTGACGCGATTTGGCATTGGCTTCAAAGTTTTCTGGCACGCTTGGATTCGGTGATGCGCAGCCCACTAAACTTACTAGCGTAATAAGTGCTGCCCATAAGGGGAATTGTCGGTATCGAGTTAAGCAATTCATTGTCGTTATCTCGTTGTATTGCTACCAGTATTTGAGGCATGACTTAACCCAAGTGCCTGTGAGGTACTTGCTGACATGCAAAGCAAATTGAAGTGATAACAATTGATAGAATTTGAGTGATAAAAAGGCCAGCAAGGCTGGCCTTTTATGAATTAACGTTGGCTATATTGATTAGTTGATATATGGACTAATCAAATCAAGGTTTTCAAGGCCAGTTAAACGTCCTTTACGTAGTGCAGGGTCAAGGCCTTGATGAGTCTGTTGATCCCAGCCTTCCACATAAGATTCGTTACCGTCTTTGTCGAAGACTAGAACACCATCACCATCAACTGTGTATTGGTATTGCTCAAACAACTCGTCGCTAAACCAAAGGCGAGACATTTTTTCCATTAACGCCGTATCTTTTTTACTTGGTGAAACGGTTTCACCATCAAGTTTTAGCGCTTTGTTGAAAACAAATGGCAGCTCTGATGCGTTACAGGCGCCGAAAATACAGCTAACTGACTTAATGATATCGCCAATATCTACATTACCTTCAGGGCCATCAGTGTTGTAAGTCCACACGTTAAAGCTTGGTTGGTAGCCAAAGTGGTAAAAGGTTGCTTCAACGTTATTTGCCTGTGCTTCACGGGCTTGAATACGAGCAGGGCCACTGAATAAGGTGTCATTTAGCATCATGTTAAATTGACTTCTGTTTGCTAATCCACCGCTTAAGTCGCCTTCAGAGTTAGGATAATAGTCAGTAAGGCCAAGTAGTCCGCTAGTTAAGTCACCATTGCCTAAGCCATAGAAGAAGGTCGTAATGGCGCTATATGCTGTGATGTCACCAAGATCTAGCTCTGCGCGTACATCATCAGCATTCATGCTAGATAACTTTTGCTGAGCCAGTGCTTGGTTTTCTTCATGGCTTAACCATTCGATAATGGCCTCAGGTGTTAACTCTTCACCTTCTTCAGGATCAGATAGTAAACCACCAATTAAAAACGTTAAGCTTGGTAGCATAGCAATAGTATTAGACTCTTCACTGTTAACGCCAACCACAGTCGGCACAGTAAAGTGACTTAATGCAGGTTGCTCTGTTAAGTGGTGTCCCTCGATTGCAGAGCCAAAAGTTGGTTTATAGTATTCAACATAAGGCGCGAATGGCATAAGGTTAGCCATTGGTGATGCTTCACCAGATATTTTACTGGTCAAGCACAAACCACTGCCTACGAGGTTATCAAGATCGACACAGCTAAGGCCGGTCCAATCTCCAATACGGCCTAATGGAGAATTCACTTTAGCTTGCAACTCCATTAACTGTTCAACTGGCATGTCGGCAATATTAAGTTCACTGAGCTCTGGCATGTCAGCTTGAGTGTCTTCAATTTTGCTAGCAAAACTTTTTGCTTGGCTGTAAGTGCGATAGTCAAATCCGTATGGGTTACTTTGCATAATAGCGCGTCTAAAGTACTCACCTGCTATCGGCTCTTCAGTGGCTTCTTGTTGTAATATGCCCACAGACATAGCACCAGCACCTTGACCAACTAAAGTGACATTGTCAGCTGCACCACCGAAATCACCAATATTTTGGTTTACCCATTCAAGGGCGCGTTTTTGATCGCCAAGGCCAAAGTTGCCGCCAAGGCTATCTTCACCGCCTTTGTCTTGCCAATAGCTACCTAGCATGCCTAAACGGTAGTTTATGGTGATTGCAATAAACTGATTATTTTCTACGGCACCTTGGGCAACCACTGTATCGCCATGAATTAATGGCTCTGAGTTAGCGCCGTATTCGAAATCACCACCGTGAATGAAGACATAGACAGGTAATGATTCATCACCTGTTAAATCTGCTGGTCGCCAAATATTAAGGTTAAGGCAGTCTTCAGCTTGTGCTTGAGTTGTGGTTTTTAACTGTGGGCAAGCAAAACCAAATTCAGTGGCATCAATATCAGCGGCTAACTCAGTCACAGTACTGTGCTGAAAACGCTCTGCTGTGGCGTAAGTAATGCCCTTGAATGTTTCGATACTGGCAAGTGATTTTTCACCTGTCACTGAGGTAACAACATGAGACTCTTTTAGGGCTTCAACCTGACTTTGGCCAATGGTTAACGTGACCTCTTCAGTCGGAAGTGGCGTGACTTCTGGTGGTGGTGGCGGTGGCGTCGGTGTTGTTTCGTTATTATCATCGCTGCCAGAACAAGCTGCTAATGTGAATGCGATTGAAACAGCAAGTATGGTTTTATTGAATATTGTCATTTTCGTGTCCTGTAATGGCCTAATCGTCCAAACGTAACCTGTTATTTGCTAATGAGGCTGATTGATTATTGTTAAGGCCTGATAGCTAGGTTGTTTGCAAATGTGGCTGTATATTAATTGTTCAACGCCTACATGCGTAATCGGTTATGTAGGATGAAACCCTCATGAAAAATCAGCCCTGAATGTCAGCCTTACCCGTTGAGGTGCGTGCAAGGAGAAATGACTCACTCAGCTTGATAGAGTGAGGTCATTTTTTTCTCAGGTAGTGTTTTGGGTTACATCAAGTCAATTTAGAAGTGGTAACCGAAATTCAGTGTGACTGCATTACGGGTTTCGCCTTTGTTATACAGCACGGTTAAGTTGTAGTGCTTACCAAATTGTTTGTTAAAGCCAACAAGGTAAGCCCACTTATCTAGGTCAACTCCCACGTTGTAGAAGAACTCTTCACCGCCAAGTTCGACGCCTTGGATAGACCCTTCCATGTTAGGTTTTAGGCCTTGATATTCAGCACCAACAAAGATTTGTGCGCGGTAATCTGCTAACTGGTACCCCAGCATTGGTTGAACGGTTAAAACGCCGTCGCCCCACTTATCTGTTCCGACCATTCTTGTTCTCGAGTAGCTACCTGTAACAGAAGCAAAGAACTGTTTGTAACCAACCGATAAGGTTGTTCCAACCCCCATTAGGTCGTATTCAAGATGCAGGGGTACGTTTAAGGTGCCAGAGTTACATAGTGCTGATAGCTCATTACAGAATGCATTACCTAAACCAGGTAACTTGTTGTTTAACTTATCTTGTAACTGACGACCAATTTCACCTGTGTATTCAGCATCAACTTTGGCATCAACATTAATTTTTCCGACGTAACCAAATACATTCCAAAAAGGCAAAATATTCACATCACCACGTAAACTTAAGCTTTCCGCATTCACTTGAGCTACCGATTTAAATGGGTCAAAGAACTCATTTAAATTGGCGCCCATAATGTCAAAGTCACTAAAGCCAAAATTCATATCTTGATTACGGTAAGCAACAGACACACCGAACGGTAAAGGCACATCGATACCTTGACGGCGGACTAAATCCCCCATTAATGGGAATACGCGGTCTAGCTTCACGCTTTCTTCACGGTAACGAGGATCTGATACTTGGGACAGACGTTCTTGGTTAACAACGGTAGCTTCCATGTCACCATCGTAAAAGGCCACAGGTTCAACGATGGTTGCGATGCTAACGGCTGTGCCTTTTGAGTTTTCACCATTGGCTTCGATGCGCTTGTTTTTAACGCCAACGTTACCATTGTCATAGGTTTCAAAATTGACCACTTGATGATAGTCATTAATGCGGTAATTTTGATATGCAAAGTCACGGGTATTCTTAATAATCATTTTTACAGGTTGGTTATTCTCAACCGTGATTTTGACTCGCATAAAACGAAAGTAAGCAATATCTTGCGGTAAGCCAAACTTAGAGTAATTGAATGCGATTTCTACTTGGCCATTACCTAGCTCTGTTGCGGTAACAGAGTTCGGATCATAACTTTGGGCATAATTACGTAAGCGATACTCAATTTTAGTATTCGCTTCGATTTCTTTAATAATGTCTTCGTTTTCATCAAGCTTTGCTGGGTCATATTTGATACGAAGGTCAATGTTGCCTTTCTCGTCAGTATTTTGAATTAAAAACACTTCGGATTTACGCTCTTCATCGCCGACTTTGGTTGAGCGTTTGACGTGCTCAACCAAGTGCTCACCTTGCACTAATGAATTCAACCCAAGCTTAGGTAAGTCATCTGCAATGCCGTATTTTTTGAAGATGGCTTTACCTGTCAAAATTTGCTGTTGCTCGCTCTCTTCAACAGGTTGAAATTCTTCAGCTAATGCATTCACTGGAAAGTTGAGTGCCATTACGCTGATGCCTATGGATAAAGCTTGCTTCGGGAAAGAGGTTATCCAATTTTTAGTAAAGGTCATGCTGTATTTGCTCCTACTGAACCGCAAACCTATGCGTATTCAATCGTTATTGATGTCAACTAACCGTTCATTTGTTAGTCGTGAATCTCATACAAACCTCGCTAAAAAGGCTGCAGTCTTTTTTGTGCCGCTAGCGCTTTTTGCATTGATGAAACTGTGTTGGCGAGCATTCTAGTGAGGAAGATTAAATTTAGTTAATCGCGTTTGTAGGACGAAACCCTCGGTTTGTTTTTTATACAAATTGATTGATAAATGACGAAACACAAACTGTTGAATGGGTTACTTGAGAGAAGGAATTAATTCCGTTTGCAGCTAGGAGTTAAGTGCTGAAGAAATGGCGTTGAGAATGGAATTAGGGAAGTGATGCATTTTCCATTGAGTCATTGGGGCTGTAACACGAAACGCTAGAGACTTGGTCAATACAGGATGAGGGTTTGATCCTTCATATGTGATTCTGCTTAGGTCATTTCAGTCTCTATAATGCGTCAAATCAACCTGCTAACCTTAGGTGTTTCACTATAAAGTTACTGATTTAAAGGCTTTTTATAATAAGTGGTGTGTAGGTGTGACAAAGTGGATTTACCCCATTAAGCGTTATTTTCTGTGTTGTAGCCACAAACGGCGGACCAACAGAAGAGAAGGCTTGTTGCAATAAACAGAACATATAGAGAGAAGCAATGAATCACGTTAAACAGATAGCAGCCATTTTATTATTGATGCTTATCGCTGGCTGTAGCACCACACATACTTTGGATCTTCGAGTTCCTGAACAGGGTTATGAGCAAGCGACCGTTGACGGCGAAGCAAAATCACCTAATGCTGAGCCGCTGCGCTTTTGGGCTGGTGAACCATCCACTTTTTTATATTCTGATTTAACAAAATCCACCCCGTTAACTGTTCAGGGCGATGCGTTAAACACTTTAGTGTTATCAGGAGGCGGGGCTAAAGGTGCGTTTGGTGCAGGTGTCGTTAATGGCTTATACGATCGTGACCAACTTGAACAATACACAATCGTGACAGGCGTTAGTGCGGGGGCATTAATCGCACCATTTGCGTTTCTAGGTGGCGATGAAGTGCCTAGATTAAAGCAGGTGATGCTAGGCATTAATGACAAAGAGATCATGGGCAAACGTAACTTTTTAAATACGCTATTTAAAGATGCTTTTACCAACGGTGACAATATGCTGGAGTTCATTGCTAGCGTGTACACCCCAGAAATGATAGCTGATATCGCTAAGCAGCATAATGCAGGGCGTCGATTATTTATCGGCACAACACAGTTTGATTCTGGCCGTTTATCAATATGGAATATTGGTGCGATTGCTAACAGTAATATCGACAATAAAGCTGGTTTTATTCATCAAATTTTAGCGGCGAGTGCATCGATCCCTGGTGTGTTCCCTCCGCAGTTTATCAAGGTCGATTATCAGGGTGAAGCGTATGAGGAATTGCACGTCGATGGTGGTTTATCTGCACAAATGTTCTTTGAGCCAGTAACAACTGATTATGGAAAACTATCAAAGGCACTTGGGCTAACTCAACAGCCATATATTCATGTTATCCGTAATGGCATGTTAACTATGCCTTATGAAGTGATACCAGATAAGGGCATGGCATTACTGACTCGAAGTTTAAAAAGTTTAACAGTGCTGCAAAGCAGAGGTGACTTATACAAAATGCTTTATGACAGCCAATTACAACAAATCGATTTGAGCTTCACTTATGTGGATAACGAATTTGATGCACCAGTAGAAACTAAGGCAATGTTTGATTTTGAATACATGCAAGCACTTTACAATTACGGCTATGACAAAGCAGTGAAGGGGCAAGTGTGGTCTAAAAAATTACCTTAATAGAAACGGGTTTTAAGCCAATTAACAATACTCAGTTTAACCATAAAAATACGAGATAAATCGACTTTTATTACCAACCCTAATCGTTGATTACAGCTTTACCTGTCCATGTGTTGTGGCACAAGGTGTAGCAAATTTGCGTAAAAGCACTTTTGGTAATCAATGCACGGAAGCAGCTTGTTAGCCGGACATCTTGTCCGGCTTTTTTTAACTAAAACAGGGCTTCGCAAGTAAGGTATCTGCAGCTGTGATTCCCATTTGATATCCTGCCTCTAAAACCGCTTTATCAGTGGTTAATCTACCGACGTTAAAATCATCTGGCGGGGCGATAATATGGATTTTGCAGTCTGCTGGTGGCTGCATGATAAAGTCGATGGCTTGGTTATAATTGGTTGCCCGGTTCACCATGGCTTCTGCAAGTTTAGGGTGTCGTTTGAGAGTTTTAGTGATTAGCCAAGGTATTTTGGGCGCCTTTTTGCGATAACCTAATGGTCTAGATAATACTACTGTGATCTCTTTGGCGCCCATTTCGTAGGCTTTAATAACAGGTATTGAATCGGCAATGCCGCCATCTGTCATAGGAGCACCTTGATAAGTAGGAAAGTCTCGATAAGCGATAGGCACTGAACAGGATGCTTTTAAAATCTGTTCGAGATTGTCTTCAGTGCTTTTTATATAAACCGCTTCACCTGTATTGATGTTGGTTGTGACCACAAATAAAGGGATCGGCTGTTGCACAAACGCTGCCATATCGTAATAGCATTCTTTTGCCAAAATATCCCATAACCAGTCAAGCTCAAGCCAATGACCGCCACGAATAAAACGGCCAAAATCAATAAATTCAGGCAGGCATGAATAATGGGTAATGATACGGTAATTGCGCTGCTTTTGATGAGATAACCAAGAGGCTAAATTTGTTGAACCAGCTGACACGCCGATACAAAAGTCGAAAGGACGATATTGTTGTTCAATAAACCTGTCTAACACGCCAGAGGCAAAGATCCCTCTCATTGCGCCGCCTTCTACTACAAGGGCGTGTTGATTTTTCGTTGTGGTATATGCATCCATTGCGGTTTCTTTATCGCTCAATGCGATTATCTGATTCGAGTGATGTCATTATCTTAATGTTGATAGAGTAAAGACTCAATATTTGTCATGGGATCCGCCAACGATATCGTCAATTATTATGGATTAATAAGTCCATAATGTTTGGTGCTGGTGGCTATGTCGAAATTAGCCATTTTTAACTAGTATTACTGCAACAAGATTTTAAGCGACTTTATTCATGGGAATGGTAATAACATTCTCTTGATTCATGTTTGTCTCTTGATTCATTTTTTGACATTGCTTATTGAGGAAATACTTTATGTCTCATCAAATTATTACAGATCTTAACAGCCGCTATACAGCTAAAAAATATGATGCTTCTAAACGGATTTCTGCAGAAAATATGTCAGTACTTAAAGAGGCGATGCGTTTATCTGCTTCTTCGATCAATTCGCAGCCTTGGAAATTTATTGTGCTTGAAACGGATGCTGCCAAACAACGTTTCCACGATACTTTTGCAAACATGCATCAGTTTAATCAGCCTCATGCGACTGAAGCATCACACATTATTTTATTTGCTCACAACCCGTATTACACCAAAGATGACTACCGTAAAGTGGTTGACGCAGAAGTGGCATCAGGCCATTTACCGGCAGAAATGTACGACAACATGTTAAATGGTGCTTATGCCTTTGCTGATTTAAATACTGATGAAAATGGGTTTAACGGCAACTGGACTAAAGCGCAAACATACATTGCGATTGGTAATACGCTGCACGTTCTAGCGCGTTTAGGTATTGACTCAACGCCAATGGAAGGGGTCGATCCTGACTTAATTGGCGAGATTTTCAAAGAAGAACTAGCAGGTTATGTGTGTCAATTTGCATTAGCGATTGGCTACCACAAAGGTGGTGAAGATTATAACCACGGTAAACCTAAAGCTCGTTTACCTGAAGCTGATGTGATTACTGTTTTATAATCGCATTGGTTTACTAAAAAAGCTCAAGCAATTGCTTGAGCTTTTTGGTTTTCGTCACTATTTTATGCTGTCACTTATCGGGCTGAAAACAGGGCAGAACCTTTTTGATAAAAACAGTCATAAAAACAGCTATAGCAACTGACTGAACTACTTGTCAGCATTGGTTGAGCCAATTTTGTGAATGGCTAAATCAGCGCCTATATATTCATCTTCTTGGCTTAAACGTAAGCTAGCTATTTTATGAACAATACCGTAAACAATCACGCCGCCTACGATGGCAAAAGCAACACCAACAAGTGTGCCAACCAATTGCGACATAACGCTTACACCACCAAGACCGCCTAAGCTTTGTTGTCCAAATATTCCTGCAGCAATACCACCCCAAACACCGCATAATCCATGCAAAGGCCAAACACCTAATACATCATCAATTTTGGTGCTGCGTTGAAGTTTAGTGAATACAAAAACAAATAAGCCACCGGCAACACCACCGACGACAAAAGCGCCAACTGGATGCATTAAATCAGAACCCGCACAAACAGCAACTAACCCAGCTAGTGGACCATTATGGATAAACCCTGGATCATTTTTACCAACAATTAACGCGATAATCGTGCCGCCGACCATGGCCATTAAACTGTTTAGGGCCACAAGGCCACTTATGCCATCTAAGGTTTGTGCTGACATGACATTAAAACCAAACCAGCCGACAATTAATATCCACGACCCTAATGCCAGAAAGGGAATGTTAGATGGAGCAAAGGCAACTCCCGGCTTACGGCCACCACGAACACCTAAAAAGTACACAGCAACTAATGCTAACCAACCGCCCATACCATGTACGACAACAGAGCCTGCAAAGTCATGAAACTCTGCGCCAAAGGTGTTGCCTAACCATGCTTGAAATCCATAGTTACCATTCCAAATCATGCCTTCAAACAGTGGGTATACAAACGCCACAATCAATGCAGAGGCAAACAAGAAGGGGCGAAAGCTACCACGCTCAGCAATACCGCCAGAAACAATGGCGGGAATAGCGGCGGCAAAGGTGAGTAAGAAAAAGAACTTCACTAAGTCATAGCCATTATTAGCAGCTAATGTCTCTGCACTGACAAAGAAGTGGCTGCCGTAAGCGATTTGATAGCCAATGACAAAATAGGCTACAGCTGAAAAAGCAAAGTCGGTTAAAATCTTAACTAATGCATTTACTTGGTTTTTATGTCTAACAGTTCCCACTTCTAAAAATGCAAAGCCTGCGTGCATCGCTAGCACCATAATTGCACCAAGAAGGATAAAAACGGTATCCGCACTTTGTGCAATTACCCCGATCGCGTCACTGATATTGTCCATTTATGCTCCCCAAAGCTATTCTCTTATTTATAATTCAGTCACTTAGTGAAGCAAGAATTATTCCTATGTTGTTAATTTGTTAAATGTTGGTGGGACTAAAATGGTGCGGTTAGATAAAAATTCCATCATAACAATAAGTTCTACGATCGATATTGGTGCGATTTTTCTGCAGCTTTAGGTTGAGCGATTAACTTCTGTTCAGTAAATGAGCGCATTTTGTTTCATAATGGTGCGATGGCTGAGTCACCACAGTGCAGCGCGTTATCAAACAGTGCAGCGTTATCAAATAGTGTGGAGCGGTTTATTAAGGCCATTTAATTTGATGTGTTCTAATGCGCTAATCGCTTTTAAGATGCCATCTGAATTATCAACAGCGTTGAGATCAACATGGGTTTGTTGGCGGACTTGTTCTAGGATTACAGATCGCTTAACTCGATATTTTTCAGATACGCAAACGGCACAAGAGCGTGCACTCGATGCTCGATAAGGAATAGGGCGGCTTGTATCTAATGCACGTTTACGGCTAGAGCTAAATGACATTATTAACGGTATTTCATCGGCTTAGGTATGCCACTCATGGCTGAAGGCTCATCGCTTAAGGTTCATCGCTAATGGCACTTTACTAAGAGTGCCAAGTTAGCTTGATGATATATCGTTTATTGCTTTGTTTTACAGCAGTATTAATAACATTTACAAATGGCTTTTAGCCGTTTTTTCATCGAGGTCTAACAATCGTCAGTATATAAAGTGGTTTTAGCGGGATAAGTTGCTCCACGAGCATCAGTCCACTGGTGGCTGTATTGTACGAAGCAGTTGCCAGCCCCATCACCAATGGTAGGGTGGTCAGCAGGATGAATTCTCATGTTTACTTCATTGGTTTTTTCCATTTCCCATGCACTTGGGTCATCAATACCTTCGACAAACATCACTAAGCTTGTTTCATCAGACTGCATGCTGCCATATATGAGCGTTGCACCTGCATATTCATCGCCAATTGCAGCAGCATCTATCGACGCTTCTTTTTCAACACCATTAATCGCAGACTTCGAGTAAACCAAGCTGTTTGCGCTATCAATGGCTCCTGCCATCGCTTCAACGGTAGCAGTATGGGCATCGCCTTTAAGATCGATAAACTTTGGCGCTGCGACCACAGATAAAATACCCAAAATAATAATCACGACCACTAATTCAATTAGCGTAAAACCATTACTGCGCTGCATTATAAAACCTCAAATAGTGAATTTGTGGCTATTATTCCTCAATGAAAACTTGAAAAGTTACCATTTGGTGCCAGGTAGAGGGTTTATGGCATATCGCAAGGAAGCATAGTGAGAGCAACTAAACAAAAAAGGCAAAGGATCTGAAATAACATTGCATTTTAATAGGCGATCGGTCTAATATCATTTTATGACAGAATCAATTGTAGAAAACATCACTAAACCACGACGTGGTAGGCCGCCCAAGCAGGCGAGAGAGAGTCAAGATACTCGGGCGGAACTAATTCGCAGTGGTCTTGAGCAACTGACTGAGAATGGCTTTGCCTCTTCTGGAATCGATCAAATTCTTAAAAAGGTCGGTGTGCCCAAAGGTTCGTTTTACTATTACTTTGCGAGTAAGGAAGCATTCGGTCAGGCTGTGATTGAAAACTACGCTACCTATTTTGCTTACAAACTTGATAAGTGCTTGCTAAACGAAGCTTACTCATCGCTTGAACGTATTGGCCTTTTTGTTGAAAGTGCGATGGATGGTATGGAGCGCTATCAATTTAAGCGTGGTTGTTTGGTTGGCAATTTAGGCCAAGAAGTGGATTTATTACCTGAAAGCTACAGACAGCAATTAATTGATATATTTTTAGATTGGCAGCAAAGATTAACGGCTTGTCTAGAGGCTGCCAAAGTTGAGGGCGAATTATCCCCAACGGCTAACTGTGCTTTATTGGCTGAGCATTTTTGGGTTGGCTGGGAAGGGGCAGTAAGCCGTGCAAAGTTAGTTAGAAGCACTCAGCCACTGCAAAATTACCTTGAATGTTTTATCGCAGGATTACCGCGATAAAATTTTTTAACTATTTATAGACGAGCGGTCTATATTGAGGAGTGACCATGTTTAACGGCTTATTAATTGAAAAAGATGACCAAGGATATCGCGCGGCAGTTAAGGAAATTGATGAGAGTGTTTTACCCGATGGCGATGTAAGCGTAAAAGTGATTTATAGCACGATAAACTATAAAGATGCATTGGCAATTACCGGTAAAGGTCCTGTGGTCAGGCAGTTTCCTATGGTGCCTGGTATTGATTTAGTGGGGCTTGTTGAAGCGTCCGACACTGATAAATTCAAAGTTGGCGATTACGTGTTACTCAATGGCTTTGGTGTTGGTGAAGTGCATTGCGGTGGTCTTGCTGAGCGGGCGCGTTTAAAAAGTGAATGGTTGATCCCATTGCCTAATGCCTTTACACCAAAGCAAGCTATGGCGATTGGCACCGCAGGTTATACCGCAATGTTGAGTGTGATTGCGCTGGAGAAAAATGGCGTCACTCCTGAAAAAGGTGAAATTCTGGTGACAGGCGCTAATGGCGGTGTAGGCAGCTTTGCTATCGCCATTTTAGCCAAACTTGGCTATCAGGTTGTGGCATCAACAGGGCGAGCAGATCAAGCCGCTTATCTTGAAAAGCTTGGCGCTGCAGAAGTGATTGACCGTAACACCCTATCGGAGCCAGGTAGACCATTAGCCAGGGAGCGCTGGGCTGGGGCGATTGATTCTGTTGGTAGTCACACCTTAGCCAATATCTGCGCCAGTACAAAATATGGCGGCACTGTGGCGGCTTGTGGCTTGGCACAAGGGATGGACTTTCCTTCTTCTGTCATGCCATTTATTTTACGTGGTGTGACGCTAGCGGGTATCGACAGTGTTATGCGTCCTCTTGAAGACAGACTTGAGGCATGGCAACGCTTAGCTGAGATTATTGAACCACAAATGTTTGATGATATTTCAGCAGATATTGGCTTAAATGAAGTGATAAGCACGGCAGAAGCGTTAATGGCAGGTCAAGTTCGTGGCCGCGTTGTGGTCGATTTAACTAAGTAGCAAAAGTACACTTTCATCGACTCATAAAAAAGCCAGTCAATTGACTGGCTTTTTATTTATCGGGTGATTGACCGATTACCAAATACGAACGCGTTGGTCTTCTGGTAAGTAAAGCTTGTCACCTGGTTTCACGTCAAACGCTTTGTACCATGCATCATGGTTACGTGGCGCAAGTGCGCGGTAACGGCCAGGTGCATGAGTACCTGCACGCAGCTGACTTAACATGCTTTGCTCGGTGCGTTTTTCTTTCCACACTTGTGCCCATGCTAAGAAGAAACGTTGATCGCCCGTCAGGCCATCAATAATCGGTGCTTCTTTACCATTTAAGCTTAACTGGTATGCATGATAGGCCATGGCTAAACCACCTACATCACCAATATTTTCGCCTAAGCTGTTACGGCCATTTACGAAGTTGTCCGGTAGTGGCTCGTATTGACTGTATTGATCTGCAAGCATATCGGCTTTCGCCTCAAATGCAGCTCGGTCACTGTCGGTCCACCAGTTACGTTGAATACCGTTAGCATCAGATTTAGAACCTTGATCATCAAAGCCGTGTCCCATTTCATGACCAATCACAGCGCCAATGCCGCCATAGTTCACAGCTGGGTCGGCATTTGGATCGAAAAACGGTGGCTGTAAAATGGCTGCTGGG
This sequence comes from Shewanella sp. ENK2, assembly GCF_043568515.1. NCBI lineage: Bacteria > Pseudomonadati > Pseudomonadota > Gammaproteobacteria > Alteromonadales > Shewanellaceae > Shewanella > Shewanella sp. ENK2. The sequence continues at coordinate 3,000,845 of NZ_CP171406.1, forward strand.
AACACAATCTCATTGAACGAGCTATTGTAGTATGCGTTGACGAATTGTGGTGTCATGCCCCAACGGTTACGGTCAGTCTTTTTCAATTCTTTAGCAACGCTATCGGCATGGAAGTATTGGCGTAAGTTTTGGATATTAGTGATTAAATCTTTGTTGGTTAATGTTAGGCCATCGAATTCTTGCCATACATCTGGGTAACCAATCTTAGGTTTGAAGGCGGCAAGTTTAGCGTGGGCGTTTACCTTAGTTTCATCACCCATCCAATCAAGACCATCAATACGTTGACCTAACGCTGTGCGAAGATTTTCAACCAATTCAGCCATTTGCTGTTTTGATGACTCAGGAAGTAACGCGCTACATACACTTTACCAATAGCAAAACCTAACGATTGGGTGCCAGACATTTCGGCTACTGCACGTTTCCAGCGCGGTTTAGGCTCTTCTTGTCCGCTCAGTTCTTTGCCATAAAAAGCAAAGCTTGCGTTGTAGATATCTTCAGATAGTAAGCCTGCATTGTTACTGACAGTGTGGAAGGTCAGGTAGTCTTGCCATACATTCAACGGCTCTTTATTGATTAGCTCAATCATCGCTTTGATAGGCTCAGGCTGAGACACGTTAAGTTGTGGGATTTGGTAACCTGATTGCTCAAAGAATAAGTCCCAGTTGAAGTTAGGGTACTCATTATTTAAGTCTGCACGTTTAACCTGATTTAAGGTTAAGTCACGGTTACGGCGTTTCTCACGTGGCCATTGACCTTCAGCAATTTTAGTTTCTAACGCAAGAATAGCTTCTGCGCGAGCTTGGCCATCTTTAATGCCAGCAAAAGCTAGCATTTCAGCAATGTGGCTCACATAAGCGGTGCGAATTTTTACAAAACGCTCGCTGTCTTCTAGGTAGTAAGAGCGATCAGGTAAGCCTAAACCGCCAGCGCCAATAGACAGTTCATATTGGTTTGGATCTAAACGGTTGAACCACATACCGCCATAAATTGGCGATTCAGCATCGGTGAGCCACGCGTTACCAAATACCTTGGTTAAGTCATCAGTGTTTTTAACTGCGGTAATAGTATCTAATGTGCCTTGAATAGGGGTAATACCCAATTTATTGATGGTATCAGTGTCCATGTAAGACTGATAAAAATCTGCAATTAACTGCTCTTCAGCATTTAAATCACTACGACTAGCGATATCATCAATGATTTCTTTAACTTGTTTCTCGCTGCGCTCACCTAATGCAGTGAAAGCGCCATAACGGGTTTTATCCGCGGGCATTTCAAAGTTGTCATACCATGTGCCGCTGGCATACATAAAGAAGTCGTCACCCGGTTTTACCGCTTCATTTCGGGCGGTTAAATCAATCCCGAAATCGCCTAACTCAGCGGGGGTGTTGGTGGCTTTTGTTACTGTAGCTTCTGCCTTATTCGTGTCATTGACTTTGACATCTGAACTGCCGCAAGCACTCAAAAAGGTTGAGGCTAGTGCAACTGCAATTAGCGTTTTTTTCATTGTGGTCTGCTTCCTTACAAAAAATGGGGTTCATTTTTGTTTTTTATTGGTTTTATTTTGATTTTTATTCGGGCGATCTTTTTACAACGACAATTTTTTACTGCAATTATCTATAGGATCCATATCTAATAATCGCCACCATATTCTAAGACTGAGCCAAAAAGTCAATCTTATAATTGTTAGCAAATCTTGTTACGTATATAGCCAGCTTGAGCTTAATACTTAGGTATGAATCTAAACTGAAACAATGAGGTGAGCATTTGGGAGATAAGTGTTAAATATTAATGCGAAACAATAATGTTATTTTGAAAGCGCTTTCCGTGTTTATTTTTTGTTAATTAATTGTTTTGTTTTATGTGTGGTTCTGGTTGTTTTGGCTAAATGTAACAAAATATTTGGTAAGTGCGTTAATTGACGACTACAGGTTAAAAGGCAGCTTAATTGTTTGTATTAATTCTACATTACACAAGGAATGTCTATGACCTCAGATCAAACTGCTTTTCAAAATAGTTCAGCTTTTTACTCAAACTCTGTGAATTTTTTCCATTGTATTACCTCATCTCGTATAGTGAGTCATGTGAGTATTTTACTCGTTGGTGGGGCTATCACGCTTGCCTTGTTTGTATTCATGGCCCAGTTGATAAAAAGCGATGATGTTTATGTGGAAGAAGTGCAACCGAGCCCAATCATTGATTATTTTGAGAGGCCAGCAGAGCCGTCAAAGCCGATAAAAAAATTAGATTGGAAAAGAAATCAATACCGCCCTTAGTTAAACGCGATACGGTTGCGACAACCAGCTCGGATACGAATAATACTTTTGATGACATCTCGCCAGAAATGACGACGCCGATTCAAGAAACGTTTACTCCGGGCTTTAATGAAGGGGACGCAATGCCTGTAGTACAAGTCTCACCTCAGTATCCTATGGATGCTGCTCGTGACGGGAAAGAAGGTTATGTGATAGTGATGTTTGATATCAGTAGCAGTGGGGCGGTTATCAATGCACAAGTGCTGGAGGCTGAACCTAAAAGAACCTTTAACCGTGCAGCTTTGCAGGCGATTAATAATTGGAAGTACAAACCAAAAACGGTCAAAGGTCAGGGCGTGATCCAACGTCATCAGCAAGTAAGATTAGACTTTACGCTCGATCATTCTCAGTAATAATACTCAGTAATAGCGCTCAGTAATTGCACTCAGTAATCGCACGTAGCCGTATTGGCGGTTTTATTCGGGTTAACCTAGCTCATTAAGCTGCAGAGTTAGGTTAATCTGCGAAACCACTATTGTCGCTGTGATGGCGGCAGGTGACGACTTATCCAGTCTGAAGTAAAGGTAATAAAACTCGCTAATCTTGCTGATTGATGTATCAGTTGTGGATGAACAAGGTAAGTAGAAGAGGCCTGTGTGGGCTCATTGACGAGTAAAGGCATTAAGTTGCCAACTTCAAGTTCTCTATCAACCAAATACTCAGGCACAAAAATGATCCCTTGGGCATCAAGTGCTAACGCTTTTAGCATGTGATTATCATTAATGCTTAAATGACTTTTCACCATCATCGGTTCTTGACCTATATGCCACAGGCTTTGTTCTTCAGAGGTTAAGCAATGATGTTGTGTCAGCTCTTCAATTGTACTTGGAGCACCGTGTTGTTCAATATAAGCGGGTGCCGCGCAGCATACATACTGGTAAGAAAATAACTTTTTAGCCACCATATTTTGTGGTGGTGTTTTGGTTGCTCTAATGGATAAATCAAAGTCATTTTGGGTTAAATCGTAGGTGGTGTAACTACTGTCGAGCGTAAACTCAATGAGTGGATTTTGCTTTTGAAAATCACGGCAAATAGTTAATAGGTAACGTTGGGTAAACTGGCTGGGTGCTGTAATACGAATTCGACCCGCAATACTGTCATTGTCATGGCGTATCTGCCTATCTAACTCCAATAACGATTGTTTTACCTGTCCCATCTTCGCCAATATTAATTCACCTTGAGGTGTGAGTTTTACACTGCGCGTACTGCGGATCAGCAAAGGTCTGCCAAATTCCTTTTCTAATTGGCGGATCTGTTCCGAAAGATAGCCTCTGGATATGCCTAAAGTCGCCGCTGCTTCAGTAAAGCTGAGCTGTTTTGCGACTTCATTAAATAGAAATAGTCGCTCAAATTTCTTGTGCTCTCGGCTCATTAGCTTAGTCCTTCATAAAATATGTATGATAGTTTTTGTTCTTTAAAGTGAATTGTATTTTGTTATTGGTAGCTATATCAAATAATGATTTTGGAGAATACGGTTCCACTGATGGGCTTAATGTTGAGAATATGCATCATCTTAATACTTAACATCAGTGATTAAACCATGAAGTCTGTCGTTAAACCTTTGGCAAATGTTAGCCCTAATCCTTTACCTCTTAATCAGCACTTACCTCACGCAAGCCCTTTAGTGTATGGCTGTATGGGGTTAGGAGGGGCTGGAATAATAATGGCATAAATGCAAAAGACTTAGCGCAGGCACATGATGTGGTGAATACCGCTTTAGACCAAGGGATAAACTATTTTGACCATGCGGATATTTATACTTTTGGTAAAGCGGAACAAGTATTTGGTCAAGTTTTATCGTCTCGACCTGAGCTAAGAGAGCACATGTTGATTCAAACTAAATGCGGTATTCGATTTGCTGATGATAAGGGGCCTAAACGCTATGATTTATCGGCACAATGGATAGGCCACAGTGTGAATCAAAGTCTGAAACACCTGCAAACTGACTACCTAGATGTACTGGTATTACACCGACCAGATCCGCTAATGGATGCAGAAGATGTTGCCAAAACCTATCACCGACTTCGTGACGAAGGCAAAGTGAGATTTTTAGGTGTCTCGAATATGCAACACCATCAAATGCGTATGCTGCAACAGCATTTAGATACGCCTTTGGTCGTGAATCAGTTAGAGCTGAGTTTACACAAACAGCATTGGATAGATGAAACTGTTTATGCCGGAAATCAGCTTGGGGCTGATATTAATTTTACCCCTGGCACATTGGAGTATTGCCAACAGCAACACATTCAAGTGCAGTCGTGGGGAAGCTTATGCCAAGGACGATACAGCGGCGCAGGTGTCAGTGATGAGCCAATGCGGGTTAAACAAACCTACGCATTAGTTTGTCAGCTTGCCGCTGAATACAGTGTCAGTAAAGAGGCCATCATTCTTGCTTGGTTAATGCAGCATCCGGCTCGAGTTCAGCCAGTGGTTGGAACAACCGACTTACAACGTATTGCAGCATGTCAGCAAGCAGTGGGGTTACAGCTAACTCGAGAGCATTGGTATGCTTTATATGTCAGTGCAAAGGGGCATGAACTGCCTTAATTTCAGCACGTTATAGGGCTGATTTGGATTATTCATTAATGGATTAAGAAGGTGTTATGAAACAAATATTTTTCACGAGTTTGGCTTTACTGTTATTGGCCTTCCACATACACGTACACACTACGCCTAAGGTAAACGATGCGAAAGCAACGGACGACAAAGTGATATATCAGGATTATCTTCATCGTGATATTCGAGATGACATTTTTTATTTTGTTTTACCAGATCGTTTTAACAATGGTAATCAAGCCAATGACAATGGAGCCGTATCTGGTGTATCTCATGGCGGGTTTGATCCCCTTACTGAGCGAGGTTTTCATGGCGGTGATATTAACGGTATTGAACAGAAACTTGCGTATCTTGAATCGCTTGGCATTACAGCAATATGGATGACACCACTGCTAAGAAATAATGCGATTCAAAAAGACGGCATTGCTCACCATGGATATTGGATTGTCGATTTTACTGAAATCGATCCGCACTTTGGTACAAACGATGACCTGAAACAATTGATTGATGCGGCGCACCGACGTGGCATGAAAGTATTTTTTGACATTATCACTAATCACACTGCAGATATCATTCGTTATAAAGAGTGCCATCAACTTGATGGTCGATTTATTGAAGGGCTAACGCGTTGTGAATATAAGCCAGTCAACACAGCAATGAGTGAGCAGTATTCGCCATTTCTATTGGATGATGAAGCCAATATAAAAACACCATCTTGGCTAAATGACCCACAGTATTATCATAATCAAGGCGACAGTAATTTTGAGGGAGAAAGTTCATTAAACGGTGATTTTAATGGTCTAGACGATCTGAATACTTTGCATCCTAAAGTGCTGTCTGGGATGGTCGAGATATATCAAAACCTCATTGCTGAATTTAAACCTGATGGATTCAGAATCGATACCGTGCGTCATGTTGATTTATCATTTTGGCAAACATTCAGCCCTGCTATTGTTGAGTTTGCCAAGCAGCAGGGGATCCCTCAGTTTCATGTATTCGGTGAAGTCTATGATACCAACCCTGTTAATTTGAGCTTATACACCACAGATGGAAAACTGCCGTCGGTATTGGATTTTGCTTTTCAAGACGTGGCAGCAAAAATCTTTTATCAAGGGCAAAGTCCGCTGCTTGCCAAGCAATTATTTGAGCAAGATGATTTGTATAAAGATGAAGATAGCCAAGCAGATTTACTGATGACTTTTTTAAGTAATCACGACATGGGACGAGCAGGTTACTTTATCAATGAAGCTGGCATTGCCAGCACAGAAGCAGAAAAATTACAGCGCAGTATTTTATCCCATGCCTTTATGTTTTTATCTCGAGGGATTCCGGTGGTGTATTACGGTGATGAGCAAGGGTTTACTGGCGATGGTAATGATATTGATGCCCGAGAAGACATGTTTGCCTCACATGTCGCAAGCTATAACGACAATTCGTTATTGGGCACTTTGGCAACAACGGCTGATGACAACTTCGATATAGCGCATCCTTTGTATAGGGCCATTGCCGCACTGAGTGAGCTACGCAAGACTGAGCGGGTTTTACGTCGTGGTGAGTATCAAGCTCGATTTTATGCTGATAAAGAGAACGCAAGTCATGCCGCTATGTTTGCTTTTTCAAGAATAGATAGCAGCACTGGTGAGGAGTTATTGATGGTATTTAATACTGGTACCAGCTTGGCTTCGGCAACGATTCCTATGCAGGTTACTGAAGTGGATTCACTCCTTAATACGCAGGCTTTAAAAGAAGCGGCAACATCATCAAAGACTGCTATATCAACGAGTCAAGTCAGGATTAATGAGCATGATATTAAGGTCTCACTCGCAGGTTTAAGTTTTGAGGTGTATCGAGTGACTCATCGCAACGACTATTAGCAACGCAACGACTAATAGCAAGGAGTCAATATAGACTCAGATTGACGATAAAACCTCACTAAGGAGCTTTCCCCTTTTTACTCCTGACCACTGTAGGCATGAGTTTACAGTGGTTTTTTATTGGATAAGCGTGATGCAACGATTGCGCAGTGATTAATGAAACTAAGTGGGGATTATTGGATAATTCATTAAGCTCAGAAACCAATGAGCTTAATGAATAACAAAGCGTGGTGGGAGATGAACGCCTGTATTGGAAAATGAAATCGTTAGTTAAGAATGTTAGGGATTACGCAAAAAAATCATCCTCACCCATTGCACGTTTGAGTTGTTGTGCTTCGAGGTAGTCTTCAAGACGTCTTTTTACTTCACGTCTGTGTTGTATATCTTCTTTTGCTTTTGGATTAGATGGTTTTTCAACCCCATCTATTTCTGTGTTACTTGGAACAAATTCAATAATTTCAGCCATAAAATATCCTCATTATCGAGTCGAATTTTCTTGGTGTTTCATGGGCCAAATGGCGCTGATGGTATTCAAGAAAACCTGTCGATATCAAACATAGAGACCAAACTACAAGCATTTAGTATTGGTAAAAATAAACACTACATTAGTGTATGCTTAAGCTGGAATTTATCAGGAGTTTCAAAATAAAAATGCGATCCGTATAACAATTTTATTTTAAAGTTTCAAAAGGAGATATTCGTCATATTTTAAGGGGATAGGCGAATTATTTTGCTAACTATCTAGGGCATGTTGCTCTTTCAAGGTTATTTTTTTCGAAACAAAACATAACCAGCAAAGATCAACAGGCCCTAGTCACTATATTCATTTATTCAATACAAGATTAAGGTCATTAAGGCACGCATAACTAACAGAGGTGGCAAAGGGTCAAGTGAGTCACTTCATCATTCATCATCTGCGTTTTTTAAGCTCAATACGCAGTAATTCTCATTGTGTGCCACTTATGTCAAAGCTTAAAAGACTGTAAAGCTGCTAGTGATTAGTGTCTTGCTAGGGTTAAATAACCTTATTCAATATTTTTATGAATAGCCTATTATTAACCAACACACTTATTTGATTGACTGAAGGGCCTATGAAAAACGAATTGTTTAAAAACATCCTATTTTCAGTTGGCGGTATCGTCATGATAGGAAGTACAGCGATGAGCTGTGCTTCTGATGATATTCAAATGCACCATGATGACTATCTCGGCTTAGGGAGTATTACCCAAGGCGCTGCGACTACCGTCGTCAGTAATTTGTTTACGTGTCAAAATGGTCGTAGCCGCGTTGCAGGTATAGGTGAGATTACTGATGCGCAGGGCGCAGTATGGACTGTACCAGGCAGTAATCAATTTAGCAGTGCGCCCAAAGCAATGGATTTATATGAACAATGCGCTGGTATTACCCCTAGAAATTTAGCCGAAGTTAATCAAGATGATGTACCTGTGGTGACAGTTGACCCGCAAGGTGAGGTGATTACTGGGTATATTTTTGCAGATAATTACTTTGAGCTTTATATCAATGGCAAATTAATCGCCGTTGATAGCGTGCCATTTACGCCATTTAATTCAAGTATTGTAAAATTTAAGGTCAGTAAACCTTATACCATTGCAGTTAAAGTCATTGATTGGGAAGAAAACCTAGGTATAGGTTCTGAGAATAATAGAGGTAATGCATACCATGCTGGTGATGGGGGCTTTATTGCCAGCTTTAGTGATGGCACTGTGACAAATCGTGATTGGCAAGCGCAAACTTTTTATACCTCTCCAATTTTAGATTTAAGCTGCTTATCTGAAAAAGACGGCGCGAGATTATCTACTGATTGTGGTGTTACGGATGAGAAAAATGGACAACAAGCGTATGCCGTGCATTGGACGATGGCTGATAATTGGATGAATGAAGATTTTGATTCAAGTACTTGGCCGCGCGCAAGCTTATACTCAGATGATGAAATAGGAGTGAATAATAAAAAAGCCTACATGAATTTTATCGAAAAATTCAGTGGAGTGGGAGCCAGCTTTATTTGGTCTACTAATGTGGTGTTAGATAATGAGGTATTGCTACGGTATACCGTGAACTAATGCGTGGTTGATATGACATTCAGTAAAGTAAAAACAGTGGCTTAAATAATGGCAAAGTGTTGAGGGGGAATCCCAACACTTTGCAAGGTAATAGCTGTTAAATTAGCATGTTAGCCTACCAAGAAAACGTTTGAATGATGTCTTGTTTTGTCACTGGATTGGTTGCTATTTCATGTTCAATTCTATCTTTAAATGGCACTCTAGCTTGAGGTAACATGCCTCGCATTGGCGAGATATTATTACCGTGATCGCCCCAGTAATAGCAGTCAAAGTCCGCTAAATTTTCCAGTAAGTACTTCTCTTCTTCCAGCACTTGTAATGGACTTGGCATAACAAATTCACCACGCAGTACTTGCTGTTCGAGTTCAGTTCCTGGCTGAATTGCAATGGCCATTGGCGCAATTTCTTCCGGCTGCATAATGTTTAAAATATCTGTAGTCGCTTTAATGTGCTCTTTTGAGCGATGACGGCCACCTAGTCCAAATATAAATGAAGCCAGCACTTTAATCCCTGCCTCTTTTGCCATCGCCATGCCTTCAATGGCATGTTCAGGTTTCATCGCCTTTTTGATGTTATCGAGGACAATAGGATCGCCAGACTCTAAGCCTGCGTATGCCATTGTCAAACCCGCTGCCCGCATTTGTTTAAGTTCTGCCACAGTTTTACGGCGAAAATCATTAAAGCCTGCATATAAAGCAATATTTTGAATTTCAGGGAAAGTCTCAGTAATTTTATTGAGAATCGCCAATAAAAATTCGGTTCTTACAGCCATGACATTGCCATCAATCAAAAAGATAGATTCAACGTGAGCGTGGATTTTTCTGGCCTGTTCAATATCACTAAAAATATCTTCTAGTTCACGAATTTTAAATCGTTTATCGCTGAACATATTGCAGAAAGTACATTGGTTGTTACTGCAACCTAATGTGGTCTGAATGAGGATGCTGTCAGCCTCGGGCCATGGACGATAAACTTTGCCTTCATAACGCATAACGTTTCCTTAAGACTGTCGTCTTATTGAGAATACATCACCTAGAAGTGGAGACACTCTAGGTCAACGCTAGATGAAAAGACACCTAGCAATACAATGAGGGCGATCTTAGCAGTAGATTTTTAGCTTGATAATTAAGCACTATATTGAATCAGTTTATCGATTTTGTTGATAATCGCTTTATTGCTAAGTCACAGGACTGTTATGCAACTCAGGTTTTTGCCGTGATGAAAAGGCGTTGTGCTTATGCTGAAGATGACAGATTTTATCAAAAGAATGAGTCATCGCAGGGCAATAAAAAAGCTAAAGGCACGGGCCATTAGCTTTTTTAATATTAAGGTTTTTGTAATTGAAGCTGAGCTTAATTATTAGCTTAGCTCTGTAAGAACTCGCTCAAGCACAGCAACCACTTTTGCGGTTTTAGCTACATCAAGTGCATCAGGGTGAGGTGATGCAAATTGGCCTCTGTCATTATCAAAATATTGCCCAGTTGCTTGAGCAAACTCTTCTGATAATGCCGCTCTGGTTAGAATGTCAGCACCAATTGATAAATCTCCGCCAGCCACACCGTATGCTTGTTTAACCATTTTACTGCCTAACATCGAAGCAGGATTGACCGAGACAATCATAGGTCCATGACCTTGAACTGATAAGGCGAGATCTCGTGACCACATTGTCAGCGCAAGTTTACTTTGGGCATAGACAGTACTATCAGATAACTGACTTGGCTGTGCCATGTCGCTAGCTAAAAAAGCGGCTTGTGCAGCTGAAGATAAATTCACAATGCGGCCGCTATTATCCATGATCGGCATTAACAACTTACTAAGCAAATAAGGCGCAAAAGTGTTTACTGCATAGCGTGAATCTAAGCCGTCTGAGGTGATTAACGTCGTAGGGTTATAAACTCCAGCATTGTTAATTAACACATCCAGTTTACTGTGTTTTTCTTTAATGTTTGCTGCTAACTTTTTGACATCACTCATGCTAGATAAATCGGCAACATACGTTTCGATTTGTGCGGCAGAGGAGCTATTAATAAGCAGCGTTTCCACATCGGCAAGTTTGTTAGGGTTACGTCCATGAAGTAAAACTTTATGGCCTTCAGCGAGTAACATTTTTGCTGTTTCTAATCCAATTCCATCTGTTGAACCAGTAACAAGAATGATTTTTTGCATGGTGTATTCCTAATGATATTAATCGCCGCTGGGGCGCTGTCCACTGTTTAGATTCATTAATATTAGCACTTATTGAGTGTTTGATAATGGCACTAAATACAGAATCACTTTATAGATTCGGTTGATAATAGAGCACTGAAAATAGCTGCAATAGATTGGTTAAAAATTAACTTTATTTAATTTGCACAATCACAAAATTGAGTCCAATGCTGATTTAGGGTCTTTACTCTATTTGGTTTTGTGGTTGATACACTTGTCGTTTCAATTAAGTCGTTTCAATTAAGAAAAAATAGAGTGATGGTTATAAGGTGGATTAACTCCAACGCTAGGATGGCATTCGAGGTTTAAGATGACTTAAGCCTTCATCAGAGAGACGAAAATGTCTCTATAGCGAGGTATCACTATGAAGTTATCAATGGTTACAAAACCGAATTTTTCAATGTCGACAACTAAGTCGACAACTAAAGCGCAAGGCGGCTTCACTTTAGTCGAATTAGTGGTTGTCATCATTATTCTTGGCATTTTAGCTGTCGTGGCCGCGCCCAAGTTCATTAATTTGCAGGGTGATGCTCGCGTGAGTTCGCTTGCTGGAATGAAAGCGGCGATTCAAAGTGCTAATACATTGGTGTATTCAAAGCCAGTCTTGCTGGAGTGGAGAAAGAAGCAGATGTGACGGATTTAGATATCGGTACAGGTAATGATTTGTTCACAGCCTACGGTTATGTGGTTGCTTCTGAACTAGATTTAGATAATTTGCTACAAAATGACTTTAACTCAGCCGTTTCTGAAACCGATCCAACCATGGCTGTTGATAGAGGTGCTGAATGGACAATGTATGAAGGCAATGGGCAAGCGACTATTTGGCAAGTCGGTGCGCCTGCAGAATGTAAGTTAATCTATAAGGAGGCAAAAAGTACAACAGAATTACCAGAGTACATAATAGAAACTGATCCAAACAAGTGTTAAGGAGGCTGAGATTTATAGATTGAAATATAAAGCAGTCTCATGTGTTGAGGCTGCTTTTAGTTGTAGCTAAATCCTATGTTTTTCGAACTGATTTAGCTTAGTAGCGATTGCTTTTCACTAATAACCGCTTATGCTAATGCCATGTTTATTTTTCGCTAAATTATTATGCCTACAGCTAAAAACGCTAACCTTGTATCTGTCGTCGTTATCATCGGCTTGCTAATTGCTGTTATCACATCAGTTGTGATGATCAATCAGTCTAATCAACATAAAGGCCCTGAAGTTTGGAGCTCATTTGTGTATAAAAATGGTTATGATTCTGCCGCTTATGAAATGGATACAGATTTTGTAGATTACCCTTCATGTAAAGCTCATGCACAGACAGTATCGGCAGAATATAACAATGCACCATGGCAGTGTGGTTTATACTGTCGATTCGATTCTATGAGACAAGGCTTCGAATGTGAGTCGATGTTAAATGACTAACCCATATCATTGCTTCTCTTTTTTGTTGATATATTTTCTATTTATCTTGCTGACATCATATGAGACCACAGTGGCGTAAAGTGGTAACTAGGTATCAATAATTCTTCATATCATAGCCACATCAAGCATAACTTTAATGGTTGAGGCGCTAATACACCTTAATAAACCAATGATGAACAATGTTTCACATTAACAATCGGTCATCTTGGACTTTAACACTCAGTAATCGCGTATTATTCCGCCAACAACAAAAGGTGTTAACCAATGTTTCAGCTTGTGCAAAAAGAGCGTGTTTGTCGCAAACCTTAATCTATTAGCCAATGATGTTAATGAGGATAGAAATGAAAAAATTATTAGTATGCAGTGTGTTATTTATGTCATCAGCAGCAATGGCAAATCAGTCTGAAGGTTATTCTGATAATGCTGCCGTAACGACACCAGCGTTAAAGCAAGCTGGTGGATTCAGTGGACCAGTTGCTGGCTCTGCTCATACGGTTGCTTCTGCATTAGAGGCAAAAGACGATGCTCCAGCCATACTAACAGGGTTTATCGTCGAGTCTTTAGGTGATGAAGAGTATCGATTTAAAGATGACAGTGGCGAAATCATTGTCGAAATTGATGATGACAAATGGAGTGGTATTCATGCGACTCCAGAAACCAAGCTGACTTTACAAGGTGAAGTGGATAGCGAGTGGACTAATACGTCTTTAGATGTCGATGTTGTTCGTTTAGCTGACTAATACAGGTTAACCGAGTTTAATAACTAAGATTATTAACGAGGTTATTCATTAAGAAAATAAGAGGCGAATCATCCTAGTGATGGTTCGCCTTTTTGTTTTGAGAAATTAGTCTGCAGAGGCATTAAGTAAGGTTTTAGACGACTGATCTTTATCGATAATAAAGGTCTGTTTTTGCTTATCATGTTGGCGGGTAATCGTCATATCCATTTGTTGCTCAGGCAAGTGACGACCAAATAAGCGATTGGTAAACGTTAATTCGTCATTGGTGTTATCTAGGGGGTATTTACCCATCACAATTAAGTGTGATGACGGCTTTTTGGGATTGCCATGAGATGCTAATGAAATGATTAACCCTTGCAATGGTAGCTTGGCTTTTGAGTCACTAAGCTGCACATTTTCATGTATTAATTCAGTTGCTTGGTTTTTGTATCGTGTAAGTTCGGCAGAGGATGCTTTGCCATCATTGTCCATATCTAAACCTTCAAAGGCAGATACGGGTAAGGACAGCACCATAAAGGCGCCTTTATCAACAATATTGATGGTGCCGTGCTGCGCAACCATCATATGTGCGAGTGCGTTGGCACACATTAGAATACAGATTATTAATATCGTGATAATTTTTAATAACATCATCTTGGGTATACTCTTAATTGATGTAAGTGTAATCGTGTTATTGGCTTCAATCAGATAAATAGAGACTAAACCTCGCCTTTGACACAACGCTGAAAGTACGGATAACTGTCGGTGGCGTAATAGTGGTAAATGCCATTAGGGAATTCAGGTGTGACTCCAACTCGTCCATTGCATTCATCTAAGTCACCGAAACCCGCTATATATTCCCAATCTTGAGCAAAGGTCCCGAGTGGATAAATCTCGGTCGAAGGCCTGCTTTCACTCACCGTGGTGACTAGCTGATAACTCCCTTGTATGGCTTTGAGCTCTGAACTGGCGTCATTGGCATCGCTGTAACCATATCGGGCATATATAGGAAACCCATCAGCAGCCCAACCTATGAGGGTCATTTTGTCATTACCGCCTTGCTGAAGTTCGATAAAGCCTTCTGGCATTCCGTGATAATGGTATTCGCCTCCAGGTTGAACGTGGGCGTTATTATCGTCGGTACCAAAGTTAAAGTTGCTTTGGCCTAATGCCTCAATATTCCAATTACCCTCGTTGCCTACTAAGCTGCAGTTATTTCCAGAATCATCACAAGTACCCGCTGTACTGTCATCAATTTTTACTCCATTGAGTACATAACCTAGGGTGCCTCTTGGGCCGCCTAGAACGGTGGCAGTGTTAGTTTCGACAGGCGTTAAGCTGAAATTAGCTGAGATATCTTGCTCGAAAATCATATTTGGGTTGTTGGCATTGGGGAAAGTGCCGACATCATGGTCAGGGATCCCGTTTGCTTCTAATAAGCGTTCACCTCCCTCGCATGACCATTCGGCGTTACTGGTGTTATAAACCGATTCAGATTCGTTATAGGTGCTATTTACATAGTCGCAAAGCACCCCATCAGTTGAATCTGCTCCTTCATCATCAGCACCTGAGCCGTCAGAGTCATCACCTGAGTCACCGCCAGTGTTATCATCACCTGAATTGTCATTGGGGGTTGTGACCGTTTCTTGGGTTTCATCTGCAATCTCTGCATCACTATTACTGTCACTACCGCCACAAGCAGTTAATGTGCAGATAAGTAATAAAGATAGCCAGTGCAGTATTAGGTTGGCATTTATATTATTTGAATTAACTGTCAGTTTCATCGCAACGATTTCCTATGTAATGCAAAGGGTAAGTTAGCGTTTGCTCATATAGTAAGGTCTATCGTAGCGATGAAATGTGCAGCAAATGTGTAGAAACGAAGGAGAAAGTGGATAAATGTTAGTTTTTTGTTGTTAAGCGGTCATCGCCATCAAAGTCATGTCGATGACACTAAGCAACTCATTGGCGGAAGAGCATAAACTTACTGGGTTTAAAATCTTGCATTTAAATCTAGGCCAAATAGCAAGGAGTCTTGGTTATCGTCATTGTCATTAAATAGCTTACTTGCACTAAATTTGGCAGAAAAATGGGATGATATCTGCCACCAGTAAGCCGTGTTCAGACCGTAATTATTGACACTGTCAGAGACTTCAATTGTATCCCCCTCAGGGGGAAGCTGCTACTATTAAATTGCTTGATATCAATATCTTACCAATCGTATTGCGCGCCTATTGACCACGACTTATTGATGTAAAAATCAGCGGCTAGAAAAATGTGGTTGAAGGTATTATCAATGTCAGTGGTGAAGTAGCGTTCTGGCAAAAAAACATCTTGCGCGAGTCGATAATAGTAATATTGACTCGCATCTGTGTACTGCCAACGTGCAAACAAATTCACCCCATTAATTGATTCCATTGGGATATAACTTTGAGTCTCTATACCGAAGGTATCGGATTGGTTATCAAAATTAGCTGCTAATAAGCCGATTTGGAAATTCTGACCACTGCCACTTGTGTGTTGATAACTATCTGATCCACTTTGGTTTTGGTAAAAAATGGAGATTTGCGAGCTTTCGTTAAAATAATAACCTAGCTTAAGACCATAAAGTGACTCGTCGTAATTATATGGCCAGGCAAAGGAGTCATCGTCATCATTGATTTGCTGATAATTTGCGCCAATGAACCAGTTTGATTCAAAAACATAAGTGCCATCGACTTGATAACTGCTGGTCTCGGCTAGATCTGATTTAAGGTAGTTTACGCCGAAGTTTGAAGATTGAGCCAAAAAGGTATTTATGGCCCAAGGACCTAAATCAGTGCTCACGGCATCAAAATAATGATAACTGGCAAATAGATAAGCGTTGTCGCTGTTGTCTGTATCAGTGATATATGAAGCACTAGTATCGTGATGAAAACGGTTGTTAGCTGATGCTAGCGTATCATTAGCTTGAGCAGAAAAAGCCACAAAGCTAATAGCAATCGCTGCGGTCAGTTTGAGTGGCTGAGAGTGGCATCGTTTCATATCTTACATCCTTGTTTGTTTACTGATTTAAATAACAAGATTGACTGTTGCTATTTGGTAATACTTGTGTGTAATTGTATCAATTGTTGTTATTTATCAATTTGTTATGCTTTATTTGATTTGTATAAAAGTGTGAGCGGTGTAAAGAGTGAAGTGGTGAGGCTTGAATTGTGTGGTTTCGTTTCTTAGCGAATTTAAGCTATTTATTGGGCTTGAATGGCAGTGAGATTACGTAAGCTATCAAATAGCCGTTATAATCGAGAGAAAATGAGCTTATATAGACGTTGATATGCAATTAAAACCGCTTGCGAAGGGAAGGTTTCGAGATCAGTGGCAGCAGCATCATGATTCGATTGAGAAGATCATGAGGCAATGTATTACAGAAACGAAAACGGTAGAGCGTCACTATAAATTAATGGAGCAAGGTCAGCAGGTGAATGAGCTGATTTATGTTTCAAGTGGCAGAATTTCTATGGGCTATACCGCCAGAAATGGTCGTAGTTTCCAACTCGGTACCATGACATGTGATTCGCAAATATTTGGCGAGATGGAGTTTTTTACTCAATATCTTTGTCAGTTGGATATTATTGCTGAAGAACCATTATCTATATCAATTATTCATGGCGATAAGTTACATGAGGCATTAGTTAAAACCCCACAGTTTGCATTATTTTTTGCCAGCGCAATTGCAATAGACTACCAAGATACCGTGGATATTTTGACTCGAAGAATGCTGTATCCCATTGCCTACAATATTGCCTACGATTTATATCATCAGTATCTGCATGACCAGCCCGTTGAAGGATTTAATCGGTGTTACTTAGAGGCTGAGCGCTTTGCTACCACTGACAGAGTATATCGAAGAGCAGTTAAAAAGCTGGAAGATTTAGCACTGATCAAGCGTGAAAAAGAAGGCATTATTATTCAAGACTTAGCTGGACTGAAAGCTTTCATCGCACAATAAAACGATTACATTAACGGTTTATATAAAAGCCTCTTTATCATTTTGATATCAGAGGCTTTTTTGACGATTTATTTTCCGCTTATGCTGTTGCCAATGACGCTTGTTGGCGACGAGAAGCAATTAACATCATAATAATCAATGCATAAATAACAGGGATAGCATACATCACAGTTTGCAGGCCAATGATGCTTTCAAACATTGAACTAATCGCTGGGCTGAACATTGCGCCAGCACTACCACTGATTAAGATATAAGACACATTTTTGCTACTTGCTTGTTTGACGAATGATACGCCGTAAGCAATGAAAGCATTATACAGCGCCGCACAAGCAAAACCGTAGCCATAGGTTAAGTAGCCAATCCACTCTAAGTTAGTTGTCGTTACAATTAAGCTGGTAATCACTAACGCAAGGGAGATCATTCCCATAATAAAGTGCTGAATTTTAACTCGCGATACAATGGCTGTTGAGACTAACGCACCGATTAATGCTGCTGACCAGTACTGAGTAATAATATTGCCAGCTTCTTCAAATGGGATAGTAAATTTTTGCGACACAAATGTCGGTGCCCAAGTGAGGAAGGTATAGAGGCTCAGCATGCCCAGAAACAAGCCTACACCACCACTAATGATGCCAAGGTTCCATTCTGACTTTTCTTCAGCTTCATCGGTAGCAGAGGTAGACTCACAGAGGTCAAAATTGGTTAGCAGCGCAATAGCAGCTGTAGCGAGTGCAACGATACCCACAGCTAAATAACTGTAACTCCAAGAGAGTGCATTAGTTAGGGCGTATGTGGTTATCATTGGGAAGATGACACCTGCAACATTGAAGGTGGCATCTTGTACTACAAGCATGGTGCTTTGAATTTTATCTTTCCAGACTGATACCACAATGGTGCCCGCGATACATAGCCCAACACCTCCACACAAACCAATGACTGTCATGGCAATCATGACAACGGATAGTGAACTGGTGAAATGCAGCGCAGTAGCACTTAATGCGATAGATACGTAACTGATCAGTGTGATGCGTTTGACGCCGATTTTTTCAATCAAAAAGAAAGCGGCAATGGTACCTGCTAATGCGCCGCCATTGAGTAATGAAAAAATAGAAGCTACTTCATTGATGTTAGCGGAAAACTTATTGGCAATTGGCTCGATTAGCATGCCAAATTGCGTAGCAAAACCTGCCATCACAAAGTTGGCTAAGAAACTGAGCAGAGTTAAGGATATTTTATTTTTCATAATTGGTGCCCTTTATGCTGTAACAACCCTAATGTTGTTTTATTGACTTGCTGTTTCTAATGCCAGCTTTATCATTTGGTTAAAGGTTAATTGTCTTGCTTCTGCGGTGGTTTCTTCGCCCGTTAAGCAGTGGTCTGATACAGTCAAAATCGCTAATGATTCAATTCCGTGTTGATGGGCTAACCCGTAAAGGCCTGCGACCTCCATATCGATGCCTAATACACCAAAACGTTCAAGTGCTGGGATCATATCTTCGTCTGGATCGTAATACAGATCGCCAGTGAAAATATTGCCCACCTTAACGTTAATCTGTTCTTGTTGAGCAATAGTGTAGGCTTTGTTTAATAGGCTGAACGTTGCCGATGTAGCCATTTGATAACCACTACTGCGTTTTGCGTTGGTTGGTGAGTCGGTGCCTGCTGCTTGGGCTAAAATAACGTCGTTAATTTTTACATCATGTTGCGTCGCACCTAAACTGCCTACTCGAATAATGCGCTTTACGCCAAAGTCATTTACTAATTCATGGGCATACAGCACCATCGACGGGATCCCCATCCCGTGTCCCATGACTGAAATTCTTTGGCCGTTATAAAAACCGGTATAACCCAACATGTTTCTAATGTTGGTCACTTCGACTGCATTGTCTAAGAAGGTTTCAGCGATGTATTTAGCGCGTAGCGGATCGCCCGGCATAATAATGGTTTCGGCAAAATCACCCAGTTTGCCATTGATGTGTGCGGTCATTGTATTTCCCCTTTTTTAATTAACTCGATAATAAGTGGCGAGAACTTAAGCTGTGAGGACAAAAGTCCGCATAGGTTGAAAGATCAGCAAAAACTATCAGTGGATCACAAAATTGGCGTATGATGCGCCTTTTCAACTATTGTGATTCTCGTTACTTGCTTATGCGCCATTTAAAAACCACTCATCATCCAGATACCCCCATTGAATTTGTGAACGATACAAATAACGTCATGCTAACTCGACGAGCAGCAAGGGCGATTGTGCTACAAGGTCAGAAAATACTGATGTTGTATACCGCCCGCTATCATGATTACTCATTGCCAGGCGGTGGTGTTGATGATCACGAAGATATTGAGCAAGGCTTAGTCCGTGAGTTGAGTGAGGAAACGGGCGCGCGTGATATTCGAAATATTAACGAGTTTGGTTTATATGAAGAGTACCGCCCTTGGGCTAGGAATGCGGCAAACCTCATGCATATGCTGTCTTATTGTTATACCTGCGAAATAGATCAAGAGTTAGGTGATACCCAATTTGAGCAGCATGAAATTAATAATGGCATGAAGCCTGTCTGGATGGACATTGATCAAGCCATTCAACATAACCTTGATACGATGGCCAATAGTGACAAGAAAGGCTTATCCATTGAGCGTGAAACCTTTTTGCTGAAGTTAATTAAACAAGAGCTACTGTAATACGCTGGATGTTTGATGGCTTAAAAGTACGACTTGTGTAACAAAAGCGTAATTCTACCAACAATTTAAAACCTTTTTGTTACGTATGTAGTGGCTGAGTGTACGGACTTCATATATGCTGCGGCTATTATTAATCATATTGATTTTGATAGGGTTTGGCTTGTTTTAAACCTATTGAAATATCATGTTATTTGAGAAGTATTATGAGAAGCAGTTATTCACAACGTGGCTTTACGTTAATAGAACTTGTGGTCGTCATTATTATTTTAGGTGTGTTAGCTGTTGTGGCTGCACCTAAGTTTTTAAATCTGAAAACAGACGCAGTGACTGCCAACTTACAAAGCTTACAAGCGAGTTTACAATCGGCGAATTCACTGGTTTATTCAAAAGCGGCTATCGACTCGCAAACGAGTCTGGCTTCTGGAGAAATTGATTTCAATGGGGTGAAAATTGCCACAACAGTGGGCTGCATTACTGCATCTAAAGTGAATATTCCTAAAGCTGTAGAAGGGGACTTTGCTGAGTTAGCCAGTCCAGCGGAAGCATTTACTCAAGATTGGGGGATCTATGATGTACCCAACTCTGGTGTGTACATTTTCCCACAAGGATACGATATCAGCAGCAATTGTAACTTACGCTATAGCGTGACAGCGAATGCTGCAGAGCCAGCGTTTTATGATTTAACCGTTACGGGTTGTTAATTTCATCGAAAATGAAAAAGCCTGAAATTTTTATTTCAGGCTTTTTTTGGCTGCTTATATTCGGATTACATATTTTGTTAGCATAAAACTAAAATCGATATTGGTTATTTAGCAAATTATATATGAGGTATTACTGAAAATACCTATTTCGAGGTATGCTAAATTAGTATTAGTTAATGATCTTGTTCACAATTATTGATACGTAATTGCAGTCTTTTTGTAACATTGTTTTAGATCAATATTTATAGTTTATTTCACCTATATAACATCACTCGAGATGATGAAATATAAGGATTACAATAAATGAAATTAACTACCCTCACATTAGCTGTTCTTGCCGGATTAGCGACATCTGCAGCTTACGCTGAATCAGAAAGCGTCGATCCATTAAAAAAAGCGTTTATCGATGACTCTTCAGTGAATGTGCAGTTTAGACTTCGCTATGAAGATGTCGATGTGGCGAATGTTGACCAGCAAAATCAAACCACATTACGTACTCGTTTAACTTATCAAACCGGTGATATTTATAATCTATTTGCTTTAGCAGAAGTTGACGATGTGCGTTCAACCGATAATGAACCTTTAATTGGTGATTACAAATATACTCAAATAAACCAAGGCTTTATTGGTTACAAAGGGCCTGCTGAAACCTTAGCTAAATTAGGCCGTCAACGCATTTTATTAGATAATCAGCGTTTTGTTGGTGGGGTTGGCTTCCGTCAAAATGAACAAACTTACGATGCGGTATCTGTTAAAAATACGGCGATTGAAAACCTCACTGCCTATTATGCGTATGTGGCCAATGTGAATCGTATTTTCCCAGAAGGCTCAGGTAAAGAAGAACACGAGAACGAAACCAGCTTAATCAATATCAATTACAAAGGACTCGAGTTTGTTAATTTAAGTGGTTACGGCTATCTGATTGATAATACAGATGTTGCTGCATTCTCAACTGATACCTTTGGTGTTCGTGCAACGGGTAATATTAAGTTAGATGCACTGAAAGTGAGCTATGAAGCTGAATATGCTCAGCAGTCTGAAGGCGGTGATAACCCAGTAAGTTACAGTGCTGATTATTACAAATTAGGTGCCGGTATTGATTTTGATGCTTTTGGCGCAAAAATTGGCTACGAAGTACTTGGTTCTGACGGCGGCAAAGCTGGCTTTATTACACCATTAGCAACATTACATGCCTTTAACGGTTGGACTGATAAGTTTTTATTTGGCGGTAAAGGTAACTGGGATAATGGTTTAGTTGATACCCATGTGATTGTAACGGGTAAAATTGCCGGCCTTAAACTTTTGGCTAAATACCACCAGTTTGAGTCAGATTATGGTGATATCGATATGGGTACTGAGTGGGGCGTTGCTGCTACATACCCATTTGCGAAGCATTATAGCCTAGGCGTTAAATATGCAAGCTTCAGTGGTGCTGACGAAGGTTATGATTTCTCAAATGATACCGATAAATTATGGCTGACATTCCAAGCTAACTACTAAGTTGTAAACATCTAACCAACGGCAGTTTAGGTGAGCTGTCGTTGTTGACGCTCCCCACCTAGTTTGCAGGAATCGATTAGATTCCTGCTTTTTTATGCCATTACTTATACCGCTTTAGCGCGAAACTTCTCGCTCGGATTAACTAATTCATTTTGCGCAGCAATGGTTTGCAGTTCCCATTCTTGTCTTTGGTGAGTCTCTTTTAATACGCCGTAACAGGCATTAGTTGCATGCTCAAATGCATCGACTTCGCTCATGCCATTTAATAATCCACCAGTGAATAAAGCGGAGATTAAGTCACCGACACCAACAGGTTGTTTATCAAATTCAAGTTGTGGGCGCTGGGTAATATAACAACCTGATTTAGTGGCGAGCATCATGGTAAAAGTCTGATCAGCAACAGAGTGCAGGTGTTTTACCAACACCATTTTAGGCCCCATCGATAACGCTTTTTGACAAGCGGCTTTGGCTTGCTCAAGGTTGTTGATTTCCATTTTAGTAAACTGTGTTAACTCAAATTGATTCGGCACAATCACATCTGCAATCGGCATCACTTCATTTATCAATTGTTCGGTAATACCATCTGCGAGAATGCAGCCCTTTTCAGGATCGCCCATCACAGGATCGCACACATAAAGTGCAGCTGGATTTTGCTGTTTGACAGTATTGACCGTGTTAATAATAGCTTGGCATTGTTCTGCGCTACCTTGGTAACCTGATAATACCGCCTGACAGTCTGCTATTTTGCCTATATTGTCGATACCAGTGACTAGCTGATTGATATCATCTGCTGAAAAAGCGCGGCCTTTCCACCCTTGTGAATACTGGGTGTGATTAGAAAATTGTACGGTATGAATAGGCCAGACTTCCATTCCCATGCGTTGCAGCGGAAATACTGCAGAGCTATTGCCAGCATGGCCAAATACCACATGAGATTGAATTGAAATAATGCCTTTCATTTATGACCTACTTTTATTGAGTTGTTTGATGCAGTTATCGCTTGAATTGAGCTTAATACACAGCCTGATGTGCTGACTGAGCTAGTTACTTTTTAAGTGTTATAAGTTTTAGCTTTTAAGATGCTAATTCATGGTTAGCTTATAGTCGCTTAGTATGGATATATCAATATTAGTATGGATATATCAATAATAGAGATAGTAGTCTGTGATCTTGAAGTGTTTAAGCTACACATAAACCACAACTTAAGCGCTGAGCTCATGGCAAAACCTGCATGAATAAACGTAATAAAACGCCAATCTTATGATTGGCGTTTTATCGTCATGCTAATAGATTAACTTATTAAATCAATTAAGCTTGAGCGGCTTGGTATTCAGCAAAGTAGTCATCTAATACTGAGCGAGTTTCACGGCCAATTAACTCATATTCATAGTGAGTTAAGTTAGCTAGAGAAACACGTACAGATGGATGAACAACATCAAAGCCTTTACCTGGTAGTAAAATCACGCCAGTTTTATGGGCTAAACGGAATAGGAAGTCTTTACCTTTACCGTGTTCTTTAAACCAGGTGACAAACGCGTCACCATAAAGCTTGCCGCCTAGTGTATCGAGCTCAAGTAGTGTGTAGTAATCAACACGGTCTTCGTTATCTTCAACTTCAACACCCATGTTTTTATAGAGTGTGATGTAACGTTCACGAATAATACGTTTACAAGCCGCTTTGTAGTTATCTTCTAAGTCCATTAAACAGTTTAGAGAGAATAACGCCATTTGCACTTGCTGTGGTAATGCTAAACCGGCAGTGTGGTTTAGTGCTACCGCGCGGCTATCTGCAACGATACGATCGATGAATTTGATGCTACGTGGATCTGGCGTGATTGTTTTGTAACGGTTATCCAACTCTAGTTGATGTGCTTCAGGTAAAGCGCGCATAGCATCATCAAAGACATTGCTGTGATGAATACCAATGGTGCCTAAGCGCCAGCCGGTTGCACCAAAGTATTTTGAGAATGAGTAAACACATAAAGTGTTGTATGGCAGTTTGGCAAACAAAGACACAAAGTTATCGGCAAAAGTGCTATATACGTCATCAGTAATGATGAATAAGTCGCTACGTTGGGTGTTTACAAAGTCAGTTAAACGGTTAAGTGTATCGTTTGAAAACTTAACTGATGCTGGGTTAGCTGGGTTAACAACACATAATAGTTTGATGTCAGTATCCGCTAATTTTTCAATTTCTGACTGTGGTAACTGCCAAGTGGTTTCGTCTAGACGGATTTCAACAATTTCAAGGTCGTACTCAGCTAGCTCTGGGATCTCTAAGTAAGGCGTAAAGATTGGCGTGATTAACGCAATTTTATCGCCTTTCTTAAGTAAGCCATTGTTAGCCATTGTCGCAAAAGTATAAGTCATTGATGCTGTGCCACCTTCGGTAGCAAACAGGTCAAAGTTAGTGGTCATTGGCATATCGCCATACATTTCTTCACCGATGTACTGTTTTACGACTTTCTCGATGTTGGTTAGCATGCGTGAAGGGACAGGGTAGTTACAGGCTAAAAATGCGTTTACAAATTCGTGTAAGAAAGACTGCTTTTCAATGCCTAAACGATCTTTTGCGTAGCTGATGGCTTTTTGTAAAAACTCAACGCCTTCTTTGCCTTGATTCGCTTTCGCAAACGTATCGAAACGTTCAACAACGCCTTCGCCATCAGGGATACCACCAAAGCCTTCATTTAAGTAAGAATAGCTGCGCTCTGATTCTTCTAATGCAAAGTCACCTAAGCGTAAAAATGCTTTACGTGGCAAGGTTGCTAGGAAGTTTGGGTTACCACGACCTGCATCTAATAAGGTGCGATCAGGTACTGTTTGTGCCACTTCAATCAACTTATCTTTTAGCTCAAATGGGCTTAAGTTAGCGAATTGAGTGAAGTCGATAGCCATTGCTGTATCAGTGTGTTGGTTATTCATAATGTTTACCTGTTTATATTTAATAAAATTAATCTGTTGGCGAGTAAGTTGAGTTGAACTCACTCGCCGAATTCATGCTATTGAGTAGAAATTAATGAGTAGAAACTATTGAGTTGAAATGATGCCGACAATGATTGGGCCCCAAAGGGTGAGCAATACATTGGCAATGGCATAGGTCACGGTGAAAGCAAAAACCGGTGTTGCGTTACCTGCTTTTTCAAGTAAGGCTGCGAATGCTGGGTTTGCGCTTCTGCCACCAGATACACAAGCTAATGCTTCAATTGGGTTCTTAATTTTCAATACGTAGTAAGAAATAAAGAATGAAATGATTTGCGGAATAATGGTTACCGCCATACCCAAGAACAATAAAGTTAATCCATGTTCTTTAATGGTATTAATGGCTTCTGGCCCCGCTTGTAGGCCGACAATACCGACAAAGACTGCTAAACCAAAATCACGTAAGAAGTTAGAAGCACCTAAAGGCAGAGAGCCTATTGCTGGTTTACGACTACGTAACCAACCCACGAATAAACCTGAGATTAAACAACCTGCACCAGAGCCTATGGTGACCGGAATGCCAGCAATTTCGAAGCTGATTAGGCCAATTAACAGGCCTGCAACCATACCTAGGCCAAAGAAAATAAAGTCAGTAGCAAAGGCTGAACCCAAACGTTTACCGATAGATTTTTCAACACGGTTAATGTCTTTTGCGTTACCAGTTAGTTGGATGATGTCGTCTTTCGCTACGACGAAATCAGCACTGATAACTTGTGAATGACCACCACGGATAATATCGGTGATATACACACCACGGTATGTATCGATATTGGCTTGTGCTTTTATTTGCGCAATTGTTTTACCGACCAATTTGGCATCTTTAGCAATCAGTTGACGATTTTCTTCGATTAACACTGTGCCTGTCGGAATAGCGACTTCACTAGTGGCTGCCCCCATATGACCCGCAATCGCTTCACGGCGACCCGTAACAATCACTATGTCACCGGCCTTGATTGAAACCGCTTTGTCGAGCTCTATGTCGCTGCCATCTCGAGCAATCATTTCGATAGCAATAGCAAGCATGTCTTTATTGATTTGCTGAATCGTTCTGCCAATAAATGGATTATTCTCATCAACTTTATAAGCACGTGAAACTAAATCAGTGATGGCGTTAAACTCACCAGGTGCCAGTTCAGGTTTACCCCCTGACATTGATTCAGCTAGTTTGATTGCTTCACCACGGATATCCCATTTCATAAAGGTAGGAATTAACCATGACACCATCAAAATTGGACCTAAAGAACCAAAAATGTAGGTAACGGCATAACCTACAGCCACATTGGTCTGCATCATTTGTTTGGCTTCTTCAGTGACATTACCTAACTGAGATATTGCATCACCAGCGGTACCAATGATGGCTGATTGAGTGAGACCACCTGCAGCAAGACCTGCGGCGGTGCCACTATCAAGATCAAACATCATTGCTGCAGCAAGTACACACAATAAGCCTGTTACAGTCATGACAACTGCTGATAGGAGGATATTAATGGTTCTAAAGCTGAGCGCACTGAAAAATTGTGGCCCGCCTTGATAACCGACGGCGTAGATAAATAACGCGAAAAAGATGGTTTTTACACCAGGATCTATTTGAACTCCGAATTGGCCAATTAGTACACCCATGATCAAGGTTCCTGCCACACCACCTAGCACAAAGCGGCCTATAGTGATTTTACCAATGAGGTAACCTAGAGCGAGTGTTATAAATAAAGCGATATAAGGAGATATGGCAAATAGTTGTTCGATAATGCTCATAGTATTTGCTGCCTTAAAAAATAATAGTTCTTTAGTGAATGTTCACTGATTTAGTTGAAACTCAAACCAATTCACCGAAGAACTGAACTTGTAAGTGAGGGGGCGTGGTTTCGGCAGCAATGTTAGGGGGATAAATTAAACACGTTTAATCTTATATGAAGGATCAAACCCTCTATAAATTATTAGTAAATTTGATGAATAACTGGAGGTGATTTTTAAGCTAATGATTATTAGAGATAAAGTGCCTAACCTTGGTAAGGTCGCCGAAAATACATATTTAGAGTTTTTACTCAAATATATCCATTAAGAGATATAAAAAAAGCCAGATAAATATTGAAGATGACGAAAATAGAGTGGATTTAGATAAAAAAGACCGCAGCTTATCCGAGAATAAGCTGGTGCTAGAAATGGTGCTAAAAAGCTTAACCTTGGTAATTGGCGAATACCTTAACGATATTTTTTTAATCGGTGCTACTTGTTTTGAGTGTGGGGACCACATTGCAATCGGAACGTTCAAATGGTCTTGTATTTCATCGCATTCAAAGGTTACGAGGTTCTCTTTAAAAAGTTGAGAGTTGATGACTGAACTCGGTAACACCGCCCAGCCAATATTCTGCTGCACAAATTTTATTACCAATGCCATTTGATCAATGGCTTCATAATCGGCAGATAAAACCACTTTTTCTTTCATGTCGTCATCAATCATCGACTTGAGCACGAGCTGTCTTGATGATTTCATCACAGATAAGGCTTTATTCTTTGGGGTTGTTGCTAGTGGGTGTTCTTTACCAGCATAGAGAAGAAACTGTAAATTTTTTAAAAACGTAAAGTCGATGCTATTAACGATTTTACTGCTATAAACGTTGACTATCGCAACATGGATAGTCCCATTTTCAATGCCTTTCTTAATTTCCGGTTTGGTTCGAACAACAAAGTGAACTTTCATATTTGGAAATTCGATATCAAGACTTTTACGTATTTCAGCTAATATCCCTTGGGGTAAAAAACTGCAATACGCAATAGTGATAGATTCAAGCCCACCATAAGATAAACTCAAGGCGACTTTATCAAAGGTCAGTGCTTGTTGTACCGTGGTTTTAGCGTATTGATAAAGTAACTCACCATCTTCAGTGGCTTCAACACTTCTACCAATTCGATGAAATAACTCTACTGCAACCTGATCTTCAAGGTTAGTGATAACTTGCCCGATGGTTGTGCGATGTTTTTCAAGTTTTACCGCTGCTTTACTGAATGATCGCTGCTCATATACTGCAACAAAAGCGCGTAACTGCTCTAAGCTAAAATTCATTGGTTATTGGCTCCTTTATCAATTCAGTACACAAGTTGATGCTGTGCTATTTTTACGAGATTAAACACAAAGTTAATTAAGTTTTTACTCATCGTTTTAGTGTAATCAAGCTTGAGACTAAATGATACTGTTTGGCTATCACTATGCAGTGAACGGACTATTCTTTATTGGTTTGTGAACTGGATGAGTGCGGTGTTAAGCAGCTTGTTTAGAGACTGGTTACATCAGGTTACGCATCCCTCACTAATAAGCGGCAGAAGGTGATGGTTAAGATTGAAGGGTCAAGTCCTCCCAAAGCGATTACGGCAATGTCCCATACTCCCATAAAATAACGCCATTAATGAGTGAAATGACATTGTGTCCTCTGTTTTTGCTCTTTCGTATATAACCTTATTGGTGACTCAGATGCCTCATGAATTTGCTATTGGAGAAGTGTATTTTCCGCCCCTGCTCATTACTGTGATGTTGGCTTATTTTATAACCGTCGCGTTGGTCTTTATTGCAAACAAACTCGGTTGGCAAAGAGTGATCGTTATGCCTGCTTTAGTCGAGCTTTGTCTGGTGGCGATTATCACCGTGTTATTAAGCAGATTTATTGCATTTACCTAATTCATCAGATTTTTGGAGTTTGTTATGTTTCGTATAATTACTACGCTGGTGATGGTTGCGATTGCTGCCGTTGCAGTGTTAAGCCAATACCAAGATTACAGTGCTAATCCGTGGACTCGAGATGGTCAGGTAAGAGCTCATATTATTCAGATAACCCCAAGAGTGACGGGGCCTGTGACTCAGGTGTTAGTGGAAGATAATAGTCAAGTAAAGAAAGGGCAATTGCTGTTTGAGATTGATCCTAGCCTTTACCGTGCAGAGTTAAGCAATGCTAAAGCAAAACAGTTGCAGGCTATGGCTTTATTAGATAAAGCTAAAAATGAGAATCACCGGGCTATGGCGCTTGAAAGTCGTAAGCACGGAACGGTTTCTGAACTTGATTTAAATAACTTTCAAAATGCTGTGCAAACCGCACAGGCTAATTTGGCCGCTGCAGATGCTGTTGTAGAGCAAGCTGAACTCAATATGGCCTATACCCATGTCACAGCACCTACCGATGGCTTTATTACTAATCTGAATTTAAGACAGGGCGCCCAAGTTGTGGCAAATAATCCTGTTGTAGCCTTGATTGATCAAAATAGTTTTTGGATTGAAGGCTTCTTTAAAGAAACGGACTTACAAGGCGTCAATATTGGAGACAAGGCTCAAGTCACCTTAATGATGAATCCAAATAGCCCTATTAATGCTCAAGTAGAAAGTATTGGTTACGGTATTGCTAAATCAGATGGCAGCACGGGTAATACATTATTACCAAACGTGAACCCTAACTTTCAGTGGATCCGTCTCGCACAGCGCATTCCTGTCAAAGTGCATCTAGAGCAAGTGCCTGAGAGTGTGCAACTACGAGTGGGGACAACGGCATCTGTACAAATATATACCGGTGTTTAATTTCAGGTTAACCGAACCGTTTATATCGATGAATTGAGCTGCATGAGTGGGTTGTGATACTCACTGAAATTGGGGATGAAAAAATGTTAAGTCGCGCAATGAAAGAAGCGATTAAGGTTTCGTTAGCCTTTACCAGCGCAATTGTACTGGCAATATTTTTTGGCTGGGACAAACCCTATTGGGCGGCCATCACAGTCGTGACCTTAGCGTCAAATGAGTCATTTAGCCACTCCATTAAAGCTGCGCATAACCGTATTTTAGGTACGTTTGTTGGTGCCAGTATGGCGATTGGTTTGGTTGCTTTTTTTGCTCAAGATCGATTCCTGTTTATTGGCAGTTTTATACTGCTGGCTGGCATATTTACTGCGATGTCTTATGACCGTAAGAATGGTTATTTTTTCAGAATCGCATTTGTTGTCTGTGCACTAATAAGCTTTATGGGCAGCTTTGATGATGCAATATCAGTCAAGATTATCTTTTTAAGGCTACAAGAAACCATACTAGGGGTTGTTGTATTTTCATTGGTATATCAATTTTTATGGCCAATGAATTCAGAGGTAGAGTTTTACGAGCAGCACAAAAGTACATCAAAGGGTCTACATGATTTGGTGTTGGAGTTGACCGAATGTGTCAGTGGTAAAAGAGCCTACACCCAAGAAACATTAGCTGACTATCAAGCAAGATTATTGGCAATGTCGAATAATATTAAGTCTCACAGTTTAATTTTAGATTTACCTGCTGCAGGTAGCTATCAGCTGTCACAACAACGTAAGCACTGGAGAAAACTGACTCTTGCTAGCTATGAAGCCATTGTTAAATTACAAGCTTGGTTAGACAAAGCGGCGCCATTAGTGAATAACACAGCACTTCCATCTGACTCTGAACATCAACAGGGGAGCACTCTACTTAGTGAACTTGCGAATGAAGCTGTGATTATTGAATTGAATGAACAGCTAATTGAAATCAGTGACACGGTTAGTTTAATTCAAGAGGCAAGGCGTGAGCTACACAAGTCAGCAGGCCAACTGAATCATTCTTTTGATGCCGTCGAAAAGATTAAAGTTACGAGTCATTGGCAACATGTTATTAAGCAATGGAATAATCCAACACCGTTATCAATACGGCTTAAAGACTCGGCGATTGTGATGGTGTCGCTAATGGCCAGTTTTGCTTTATGGATATATTTGCCGCTGCCAAATGGTTATATGTTCCCCATGTTAGCGGCGGTATTCGCCATAAACCTTGTTGCGATGCCAAAGTTCATCGTTAATCAAGCATTGGTAGGGATGTGCGTATCAGGCACGTTAGTGCTACTACAATATACGTTCATCATGCCTGCACTGACTGAAATCTGGCAGCTTGCAGCATTCTATTTTATAAATTTACTGATTATTTGGCGGGTATGTTCAACGCCTGAATTAGCGGTTCAAAAAGTGATTGGAGCGAATTTATTAGTTGTATTAACCATGAGTGCATTGTATCTCACCCCGAGTTTCGATATTACCGCCTCACTTAATATGTTCGTACAGGTATTTTTAGCCTTAGGCGTTATTCGCTTTTTATTGCTTGGTGCAAAGAGGGATAAACAATTTGATGAGTCTAGTGACTTAATAATCGCTAGGCTTATTTCGTCATTGGGCTAGAAAATACCATAAAAGCTGACTTTTAAATGTTAATTTCAATTAATTGCTTGCGTCATTAAGCTTACGAGGATGTGATTGTTTATTGAGCTTAACTTTGCAAGGCTTAACAAAAAATCGTTTTACCCACGCTGCTTTTTTACACAGTTTACCCTCGGTTAACATTAAAGGTAATTACACTTTTATTCTCAAATTAGTCTTGTAGCATGCCAACAAATTATATTGTTCCTTCGTTTTTTTCGTAAAGATGATGTGTGCTGAGTTGGGAATAACACCATGCTTATTGAGCATCAAACTGTTCGTTTACAAGTTGATAATGTACTAGTGCAGTATCATATTTTTGATACGAATGAACCCGTGATGGTGACTTTCCCACCTAACTGCC
This sequence comes from Shewanella sp. ENK2, assembly GCF_043568515.1. Classification (NCBI taxonomy): domain Bacteria; kingdom Pseudomonadati; phylum Pseudomonadota; class Gammaproteobacteria; order Alteromonadales; family Shewanellaceae; genus Shewanella; species Shewanella sp. ENK2. The sequence continues at coordinate 3,032,438 of NZ_CP171406.1, forward strand.
AAGCTTTAACACAAGATCAAGTTGATGCCGATAAGCAGGTTTGGAGCTTTCAATTTTTTAGCAAGCGGAAAATGAATATTATCGCCTTTAATCATATTGGTGGGGACGATCATTATTTTGATTCTTTTATTTTTGCGCAATTTCTTCAAAAATTGTCAATCGCGCTGCAGCAATTCCCGAAAAGAATAGGCTATGGCGTGAGTAAAGGTGGCTTTGCTACCGCCTTTCATGCCGACACGCTAAAGTTGGATAAAGCGTTACTGTTAATGCCGGTGAGTACCTATTGGCAGCCTGCAGCGCCTTGGGATCCTAAACTTGAGAAGCATTTTCAACTGCAAAAAGGCAATATGTCCCATCTCAATGCGAGTGAGTGCAAAACGCCTTTGACCATCATTTATGATCCTTTATACAAACCTGATGCTAATCATAAAGCCAGCTTCAAAAGCTGTATTGCCAGTTATCGATTACCTGGTGTTGGGCACCGAATTGCAAGAGCATTGGCTGATATAGGTTTATTAAAAGACATTATTCTAGCATTCAGGGAAGGTGATATTGATTCTGCACGTTTTTACCAAGCGGCGCGCAAGAGAAGGTATTTATCTTATTACTTTCGTTCTCTTGATAAAGTGCATGTCGGAACCGTTTCCAAAAAACGTTTAGCAATAATCTACTTACACAAGTTTTATCGATATAAAGAACAAAGTATTGATCTTGATAAAATCAAAGCTAGATTACAAGAAAGTGTGTGTAAACGCCTAGATTATGTATGTTGCCTTGTACACGGGAAAAAAATACTTGCCATAAGAAATGTTGCAGCCGGGTCGGCATTGGTTTTCTGTTAACGGGTGTAATTATGAAAGGATTAAGTTGAAAACGAACTAAGGTTCGTTTTTTTATGTCTGTCTTTTCTTGTACTTAAATTTATTTTCTTCCTCTTTCGCTGATTCTGATTCTGTTCCTTTATTGATTATTGAGATAGTTATTGCTCATCTGGCGTAAATTGATAACTATTGCAGTGATAAATAGGTGATTATTTGTTCATCAAATACGTCGCAAAAAGGAAATAAGATGCCTATTACTTACAAAAAGTCGCTGACTACACTTGCGGGAATATTGTCGACTTTTGCGTTTGCCACCGCGATTAACTTATCAACGGTAAATCACAGTATGGCCGCCCAATATGTATTTCCTCAGCAAAACCAAAGCACCGAACAGCAAGCGGCGGATGAAGCCAGCTGTGATACCTGGGCGACGATTCAAACAGGCTTTGAGCCAAATGCTGCCGCCTCGACGACACAAGCGGCTCAAGTAGTTGAACCAACAGCTGAGCGAGGGTCGGGTATGCGTGGTGCGATAGCTGGGGCAGCAACAGGGGCGATGATTGCTGAACTGGGAGATGATGACCGCAGCAATGCCGCACAAAACGGTGCTGCAATAGGCGCAGTGGCGGCAAGAAGACAAAGCCGCCGCGCATCAATCCAACAAGCCGAACAACAGCAAGCTGCTGAGCAGCAAGCACAAGCAGCTAGTACTGTTGGAGAAGATAACTTTTATCAAGCACGAGCGGCGTGTTTAGAAGGCAAAGGTTACAGTGTCAATTAACGGCATTAACTCGATTACGTATCAATGCCGTTTCGTTGAAGCTCATCTTCAAGTAATTGTTTGCCGTTGGTTTGCACATGATTTAAGAATTGATCCGCGATTAAGGTTTGTCTTTTTGATTTAGACCAAACAAAAAACCATTTTGCATTAATGGGTAAAGCGCTGACAGGAAGACGAACCAAGCCATGCTGTCCGCCGTATGTCAGGGTATGGGCAGACAATATAGAAATACCTAGCTTTGCCATCACACAATGTTTAATTGCTTCATTACTTTCAATGGTCATCTTTACATTGGGAGTTACATCATGCTCCTTAAAGAACCCTTCAATAGCATGACGCGTACCCGAACCTGTTTCTCGAATTAAAAAGGGGGCTTGGCATAATTGCGTTAAGCTAACGTGTGGCTGTTTTGCTAATGGATGATCTTGATGTGCAATGGCGACCAGTGGGTTTTGTAATAACTCAATACTGTTAAAGTCTGCATCGATTGGTGGGTGACTGAATACGTAAAAGTCATCAATACCTTGCTTTAAACGCTCAATGGTTTGTTCACGGTTACCCACATTTAATTGAATATCAATTTCAGGAAACTGCTCGCAAAAAGGGCCCAACAAATGCGGAATAAAATATTTGGATGTCGTGACAACGGCAATACGTAGCGTCCCCGTTTTACATTCACGTAAATTACCTAACGACATATCGAGTCTGGCAAAACTGTCTAATACTTCTACCGCTGTTTTGACCATTTCTAGGCCAACATCGGTAAAGACAAGCTTTCTATTTGATAAGCGGTAAATGGGTTCACCGACAGCATCAGCAAGCTTTTTCATTTGAATTGAGACGGTTGGCTGAGTCAGAAATAATGCTTTAGCGGCTTCGTTTATGCCACCTTTATCATGAACAGCTAACAGAATTTCTAATTGCCTGATGGTGCCAATGTGGGCGTGTAATCTTGATTGCATGTTAACGACTCTTAGATGTGAACGATTACTTTTCGATTCAATTTGCTTTGTGAGCTTACTTAAAATCTAATATAGATAATAGTCTATTTAAGTTATAGGTAATATCAATTTTTATCTATTTGTATCTGTTGTCATAATGCCGTCGTAAATATCATTGAGCAGAGGTGGACATGATGGATAGGCAATGGGTGTTTTGTGTGGTGGTGGCAGTGTTAATGATGTTGCTTGGTGCTTGGGTCGCAAAAACAGACGCTGTTGGCTTAGGGTTAATGGCTGCTGGATTAGGATTATTTCTATTGAGTTTTTTTACTGCATATTTAGACCGAGATAAGCTAAAAACACCAGATTTAGCTCAGTCCGTTATAAAGGATAAAAACGAATTATGTTAATTAACATTGGTTTTTTCCTGTTGGGTGTTTTTGCTGTTTTGTCAGGAACCAAAATCGCTTTCCCTAAAAGTTTCTATCAAGCCTTAATGCTGTTTTTAATGATTGCCATTGGGTTAAAAGGGGGCGTGGCACTGGCTGAACACGCGTCATGGACATTATTTACTCAGTCTTTATACATATTAGCTTTTGGTTTGATACTACCGTTTATTGCCTTTGCTATTTTGTATTATATCGGTTTGTTTGAACGTCATGACGCCGCATCAATCGCTGCACATTATGGCTCAGTGAGTGTTGGCACATATGCTGTCGCCGTGGCGTATTTAGAAAGTCAGCAAATACGCTATGAAGCTTACATCCCGTTATTTGTCGTCCTACTTGAAATGCCTGCAATTGTGGTGGGTATTATGCTGGCCAAACCGAGTTTGTTTAGGCAGAAAAAATCAATAGTCCAAGAGGAAAATGATAAACACGCTAGTAAAGCCTTATTACATGAAATGTTTTTCAATCAAGGGATAGTATTGATGGTGGGCAGTTTAGTGATTGGATTTGTGGCTGCCGATGAGATTCAATCAATTACACCAGTATTTTTTAGTTTATTTAATGGTGTGTTGGCATTGTTTTTACTGGAGATGGGCATGGTTGCAGCAAGTCGTTTAGAAGATATTAAGCGAGCTGGAAGCTTTATTTTAGCCTATAGCATGGCAATGCCGCTCATTGGCGGCTTGTTAGGTTGTGGTTTAGGTGTGTTGATGGGGCTTTCAAGTGGCGGGGCGATATTAATTGCTGTCTTGGGGGCAAGCGCGTCATATATTGCCGTACCCGCTGCGATGCGAGTCGCATTGCCACAAGCAAATCATAGTTTATCTATTAGTGCCTCTTTGGGGATTACGTTTCCGTTTAATGTGATGATTGGGATCCCTGTGTATACCGTGATGACGCTGTGGTTTGTCAATTAACGTTCCCATTACTGCGATGGCAGGGAAGCTGTTTAATGGGATGAAAGGCTGTTGCTAATTGAAGCGATATCTTCACTGCCTTTTACATATAGGCGATAGAATTCTGCTTTAGTGAGCGGTTTTGAAAACATAAACCCTTGTAGATAATCACATGACAGTTGTTTTAATAACTGTTGCTGAGCTGGTGTTTCAATGCCCTCGGCGACGACTTTAACACCTATGTTATGTGCCATTGTCGTGATTGCTCTGACTAGGGCTGCACTGCTCTCATTGGTGGTGATGTTGGTGATAAATGAACGATCAATTTTAATGATGTCGATATCGAGTTCTTGTAAATAGGCTAACGACGAATAACCTATGCCAAAATCGTCAATTGCGACTTTGATGCCGTTGTTATTGAGCAGTTTTAATTGCTGTTTTATTGATGAGTCCGGTGTCATTAAGGTATTTTCAGTGACTTCAATGAGAAACGAGCCATGGGGAAGCTTGGACTTGTTACAGTCTAAAATCCATTGGTCAATCCATGTGCCAGAACGATCTATTTCAATAGGGGATGTATTGACACTAATTTGAATGACGTTCCCACTGGTTTGATAAAACTCAATTGCATCGGCAATGACTTGCTTACGCACCCAATTGCCTATGTCGACAATTAAGCCGTTCTCTTCAGCTAGAGGAATAAAATCATCGGGTTCTATTGTGCCTAGTTCAGGGTGCTGCCAGCGGATTAAGGCTTCGACTTTTTTGACTACAGAGCCATTAATATCAAGAATAGGCTGATACATTAATAGGAATTGCTCTTCTTTTACAGCTTGCCTTAACTCCTCAGTTAATCGCCTTTTACCAAGGGCTTGTTCTTCCATGGCGAATGAGAAAAACTCATAACGATTACGGCCTTTATTTTTTGATAAATACATGGCTTGATCGGCATGCTTGACCACATCTTCTATGGTTTCCCCATCGCTTGGATAGAAGGTTAATCCGATACTGCTGGTAATATAAACCTGCTCATCTTTAATGGTGATTGGCTGCACTAAGCTGTTTTTGATGACTTCTGCAATTTCGCTAGCGCGGCGCTGATCTTTGATGCCTTCAACAATTAATGTGAATTCATCGCCACCTAGGCGAGCGACAGTGTCATGGCCTCTTACACAGTTTTTTAAGCGCTTAGCGACTTGCTGTAATAGTAAGTCGCCATAGTCATGACCAAGGGTATCGTTAATCTCTTTAAAGCCATCAAGGTCAATAAAGATTAATGCGAAAATCATATTGTCAGTGTCAATTAAGGACTGAAGTTTCTCATAAAAATAACGGCGATTAGGTAGGTCTGTTAAGCCATCTTGATAAGCATATTGGTGTAACTTTTCATTGGCGCTTTCAAGTTCTTCAGTGCGACTTTTTACTTGGCTTTCTAGGCGTTTGTCCCGTTGTTCAATGGTTTCAAGCATGTCGTTAAAGTGCGAGCTTAATTTTCCGACCTCGTCATCGGATAGCTCCTTCGCGCGTAAGCTATAGTCGTTAGAGTCAGACACTCGCTCCGCAATGGTGGCTAGATGTAAAATAGGGCTTAAAAAGCGTCGACGTAAAATTAACGATATTGAAAAACTGATCCCGAGTGCGAATATCAATAAAATAATAATAAATTGACCGTAAAATTTCACTCGGGTGTTGATGTAGCTGTCATCGGCTAATATTTGAATTTGGCCATATTCTTGTCCATCTAAGGTCAGCGCATTACTAATCTGTGTCACATTTAGCGCAGTGCTGAGTATGCTATTGGAGTCATCGGTTTCTTGGCTGACAAAAGCAATGACGTTGCCTTGGTTATCCGTCACAGTCACTGAAACAATGTCACCACGAAGCAAGATAGGGGTAATTAATTCATTGATGGCATCTTGATCATCAAATAATACCGCCGCAGTAATATTAGGAGACATCATCTTAGCTAATGTACTTAGCCCATCAATTTGTTCTCGTTTTGCGGTTGTTAATTCGTAGGCACTGAACACAAAAGTGACTGTGATAATGGAGGCGAAAGACACCCCCATTAAAATCATGAGTAACTTTTTGCTGATGGTGTTCATTGAGAATAATTTAGTCATCACATCACCTTTCCAGCACGCGACCAAGTCGCAATACTTTAGAGCTCATAGTGATGCCGGATTGCTGTAATTGCTGCGGGGAGACTTCAAACCTGACTTTACCGCTAGCAATGAAAAAACGAATATGTCCGCCAGCCTCAATTAACCCCTTTGATTCGCCCACAACCATTGTGTTTTCAGCAATATAGTCTTGCTGTTTTTGCCAGCTTAACCAATCAGAAAGCGACGCAGATGAAATGAAAAGTAATTGGCATTGATTCACTTGCTCTAATTCAAATTGAATATGTCGAATAGTAATCGGGCGTTTATCGACTGAGCGTTGGTTTAATACTGACTTGGCGGTTTCTGTAAATGATGCATCAGGGCTACATATGACAAATTTATCAGGACTTAATGCGCTGTCATGCCATTCACCGTAACGGGCAAAATTATATAAAAAGCCGGCTTTAAGTGCGTATTCTTGCTCAGCAGCAACTGCACTTTGGCTAGTGAATAGCAAAAATGAGAATAGTAATACATGCAGAAGCTGAGTGATTTTATGCATTAATTCATTTAAAAATTAGCTGTGACTTTGAACAGCACGCTTTCATCTATGTAGTTGGGGATTGTGTAGGTTTCTTGTCGGTTTGCATATTCAAGATGACTACCAGCAAATAAGTTCTTCCCAGTGACTGAGACTCCCCAATGCTGACTTACTGCCCAATTCCAGGTTAAATCTAACAAGGTGTAATTTTCCGTAAGGTATGCATCGCTATTTTCTACTCTGACAGTGGCAAAGATATTATGGCTGTCAAATAGGTGAACATCGGCTTTAGCAAAAATCTGTCGAGTCGTAGAGTCTCTGCCAATGGCCGGAAACGTATTTTCAGGAAGGTTGTACTCAAAGGTGTTATAGCTATAACCAAGTTCAGCGTTAAACATATCTGCAGGTACCCAAGATAAAACGATATCGCCACCTTGGGTTGTTAGTTCGGCAGTCGATACAATATCAAATTGAATTGTCGTTTGCGTTAAGGCTTGTAATGCTTGCTGTAGCTGGCCCGATTGAAATAGGGCAAGGGCCGGGTAAAACTGTTCAACATTAGGGTTGATATCAATAACGGCAACATCTTCAGTCTCGGTATGATACAGCGAGACATCAAGGTTCCATGATTGCTGTGATAATCGATAACCTAACTCGTAGGATAACGATGTTTCAGCTTCAACGTCATCGTTACCGTTTAAATAGGTTTTAATATGGTATTCATCAATCGCTTCTATGCCTGTAGAAAAAGGTAAAACCTCACTGACTTTTTGACCATTAATCGCGTAATTGTCATTAAATTCAATTAAAGATGGAATACGAACGCTTTGAGATACTGCGCTCCATAACACTTGGTTGTCCTGCGGTTTCCATAATAACCTTGCTAATGGTTGGTATTCCCAATCAGTTAAGTCATTGTGCTCGGCTCTTGTGCCGAGAACAAGGTCAAGCTCCTCTGGAATAAGAGCAAACTGAGCTTGTATAAAGCCACCATATTGCTGCAGGTTATCGAACTCTTTGTCGCTATGCAGGAATAAACTGTCTTCAAAAGAAATGGTACTGTAGCGGTAATTTAAACCCCAATCGAGTTGTAATGCTTGATAAATAAAGTTCATCTGATAGTCGACATCAAATGATTCGAACTCTTCTTGTAGGTAGGTTTGCGAGCCAGATTGATTAAGCCATGATACTTGCAGCATTTGATTCGCTGAGTCCGACATTCTGTTTTCAAGTCGCGCCATGACCCGTGAGTCTGTTCGCTCTAGTTTGTCAGTAAAAGTGATGTTTCGGTTAGTGTCATCAATCACACCACGATAATTTTGCCCCAATTTTGATTCAGTTATATCGCCTTGCACGAAACCTGACCAATGGTCGCTGGTTGAAAAATCCATCCTCCCACCAAACGAGTACTGCTGAGTGACATCATTAGGCTCTAGTACCAAGCCTTTTTCAGATGCGTCACCATCTTTTACATGACCATAAACCCGATAGCTGCCTATATCACTGATGTCATTACCATAACGGATATTTGCATCAATATTAACTTGGCTGCCACTGGCGGCATCAGCATATAAACCTCGTGTATCTAAACTGTTTTTGGTAATGATATTAATCACGCCATTGTTGGCGTTACTGCTCCAAAGCTGTCCACCTTGGCCACGAATGACTTCAATGCGTTCAATATCATAAAGCGGTACGTTTAACGTTTCCCAGTACACCGCGGAAAACTGTGGCGTGTAAAGGCTTTGACCATCAATCATGACTAACATTTTACTGGAGAATCTTGATGCAACTCCTCGCGCTGAAATTGCCCACTGATTGTTATCAAGTTGACGTACAACTAGGCCGGGTACCATTTTTAATGCTTCTGGAATAGAGGTTGCGCCCGAGTGGGTAATTCGTTCTTTACTGAGGACATAAATTGAGGTGGCAGTGTCAAATGCGGATTGAGATCGTTTCATTGCCGATGTCACTTGAATGTCCATCGCCATCAGCGACTCTAAATCTAAATCATCGAGGGAGCCTGCGGCATAAGTCATTGGTGACAAAATCACTAGAGGCATTAAAAAAGGTAAATGTGTTCTCAATATTGCATCTCCGACAGTCTATATATGCACGAATTACTTCATGGCGCATTGTGTGCGGCTGTTACATTTTACTTTATCATGTTGAGAAAATGTTAGCAGTCTCGTCTGGTGAAATTATTTCCTTTTGCGATATGGATCGGCTAAAACCTTGACCAAGCTGAACGTTTGAGTGTTGATGATGGCACCAATGTTGATGTTACCAATAAGTGTATATCAAACATCGTCTTTTTGCGTTTTCTTGAGGCGTGAATGTAATAAAAGCCAACAAATGATTTTTGTTGGCTTTTAAGTCAGATACAACGTAGACCGCTGGACTCAATAAAATCAATAATAAACAATCAACCTAAGTCAGTCAGAGCAGACCGTTTGAATTGTTTAAATGAGTTTCCACTTGCTTATATGCTCAATATGTTAATGAGTCAACTTTCAATCTGTTATTGATTAATAGGCATATCCATCATGCTTATTGCTCAAACTATAAAATGTCGCTTGAACATAATCATCTGCGTCACCAGTATTGTTTTGGTTATAAACACCCGCTTTGAAGTACATGTATTGATTGCCAGCATCGTAAGAGCTAGCACTCATATCGACTTCTTCAACAACATCAGCTTTACCTTCGCGCATAATTGTTACGGTTAAGATATTACCCACCACTTTGACTCGGTAACTAAACTTTTCATCAAGGCTGATACCATCAGCTGGGTTTGAAGCTGAGCTGCTACGTGAACCAATCATTTCGTAGTATTGCTCAGATCCAGTAATGGGTTCATGGGCAATGTAAATTGAGCCTTTGCTATTCGATGGCAATTTACGGTAATAAAGGCGAAGAGGTTCGTCATCGTTAGCATGGATCTGCCCAACAATCACACGTCCCACTTGGCTACTATCTCCGGTGGTGGTGACATGGTTGACGGCAAGCGTTGCTTCTAATGTACCGTCGACACCACCTGCTTCGTTTTGATCTGATGAAGGAGCGCTGCTGAACACCCAGTTATTGCCTCCGACACCTTGAGTGCTATAACTGGTATCTCCGCGGCGTAGCATTTCACGTAACTCAGTACGAGCATAACTGGTGTTAGTAGAGGTTTTTGGTGCATCAATAGGGCATCTGAACACCATGCCGCCATCTGCTGCGGTGTAAAAGTATGGGCTTCGAGTATATCCACTGGATAATTCAATTTCTTTAATGGTGTCTGACTTACCATCGTTGTTTTCATCAACAGGCACACCCAATGTCCAATCCACTAACTCGAAGTTACCTGACGGTGGTAAGTCAGGGTCTAAATTTCCTACTGGGTTGCTGGGTTCTGTAGGCTCAGTTGGCGCACTGCCATCAGAACAGCCATTGATTTTGGTTTCAACAATGCTGTTCCATGTATTTGAAGAGTTGCCATAGCCTATGATTTGGACATACTGCGCGCTTGTATCAGTAACATCATATTCTTCAAGGCCAGAATTACTTCCGCTAGACTCCCCGGAAGCTAAGACGGAAATCCAGTTATTGCCATCTGATGATGTTTCAATATCAAAGTAAGATGAGCGTTCATTACCTTTAAACCATGCTACAGAGACAGATTTAACTTCTGATTGGACACCTAAATCGTAAATAATGGTTTTGCCCTCACCATTGGATGACCAGCGTGATTCGGTGCCAAAATTATTGTCGATGGTATTCGCAGGTCCATGGCCATCGTTGCTACCATTATCGGTTGCTGAGGCAATGGTTAACGCACTGCTACCTGTGCAGGTGACTGGTGTGATTGGCTCTGTGGGTTCTGTAGACTCTGTGCTGTTTGATGTTTTTTCTAATCCAAATGAGTCAAAGCGACCTTCACTACCAAAATACTCTCCATAAATAGTGATAGTATTTGCTGAGTCACTATTAAATGACACACTGACTTGTTGCCATTCACTTGTGCTTACCGTAGTTGATTCACTTACACCGCTGCCAGAAACCCCTAGCTTTCCGCCACCAGACACGTACGCTGTAAGGGTATAGTTACTATTGGCATCGACAGTGACGTTTTGTTCAACCCTGCCGTTATTGCCAGACATTTTTGCTGATTTACTGCCTTGATAAGCCACACCAGAGACGGATGAAGGATCGATATCTGTCCAGCCTTCAAAGCTATTTTCAAAGCTAGGGTTGTTAATGTTGATGGTTTCAGTGTGAACAAAACCGCAGCTGAAAGTGCAAGTAAGTGCTGTCGCCAGGGTAATGGCAAGTTTATGCTTTTTATGATGTTTTATCATTTTTGTACCTTAAGTCGTTTCCCCATTTGAGTTAACAACTTATTCAGTAAAATCTCTTACTTTATCTCAGCAGTTAGATCAGATCATTGTATGAAAAGCGAATACAACTGAATAAGTTGTTGCTACCTAATACATAAAATGACCTCAGTAATGTAATACACTATTTGAAGCATTAGGTATTACTGGTTATATGATCTTGTTACCAATTTGTAAAACTTATTTGTATCTAAATAAGGTAAATTGGTTATAGTTTAAAGTGGGTTGAATAGGTTTTATATTGTTATTATGTGCTAGGTTTCTGATTTTAAAGGGTGTGTATATTTTTATAGCCTTGTTATTTACATAGCTGGTTCTTATATCATTTTAGAATAACTATATAAGCGATTGCTTATTTTTTTATTTTATAAGTCAAATTGGTAAGGTAGGTTTATGCTTTTGAACGGTTCTTTAACTGTTAATCAGGAAAGTCTCTGCATATTCACAGTCTGGTAAGGTTTAGAGTGACAATGTTGAGCTTGATAGTGCGGAAGAAAGCGCTAAGCGAAAATCGCTCAACTTTGATTAAGCGTCAAATCGCTAGTGTATCCAGTTTGCTGTTATCACTGACGAGATAATCGTTTAGCGGGTGAGTTAGTTCATTTTGCAATAATACGGCGCTGGATTAATCATTTTTTATTAGAGCTTGATCTAATTTTTGGACATTAGTTGTACGTATTTTCGCCCTAACCGAGTGTGACAGAATTAACTGTTTTGAAAGAAAATTTAATTAACATTTTTGGCACTTGCAATCGTGCTAGACGAGGTGGGTATGGCACTTTTGCTAGTAAAAGCCTTGTGGCTAGTGCATGTGCCTAGCATTGGCTTGTTTGGTAATATATTGAAGGTTTGCTGAGTTTACAATTAACTAACATTCCCCTTCGGATAAGGCATATAGCCTGACAACCCCTACTTTAGTATAAGGTCTAGCTACTTGACCAATGGCACGTAGTGCATGACACTCAAAGCTATTCTAATACCCTACACAGTTACGGATGGCTCAATAAAATGCTAATTTTCCTCCTTTGTATTGCGTTATTGATCCTCGCTTACAAGTTTTACAGCCCTTTTGTAGAACGCCAAGCAGGCATTAATCCCAACGCAAAAACCCCACAACAACGTTTTGAAGATGGTGTCGACTATGTTGAAGTTCACCCTGTTAAAGCGTACTTAATTCAATTCTTGAACGTTGCAGGTGTTGGTCCAATCTTTGGTCCCATCTTAGGTGCCTTATATGGCCCAATTGCACTTGTTTGGATTGTACTGGGTAATATCATTGGTGGGGCGGTTCATGACTACTTCTCTGGTGTATTAAGTATCAAAGAAGATGGTAAGAGTTTACCTGAAATTGCTGGACATTATTTTAATGTTTACTTTAAAGGTGTCATGCTGATATTCACGGCAATGTTATTGTTCTTCGTGGGTGTCGTATTTATTATGAGCCCAGCAGGATTATTAAGTAACCTTGATTACTTTGAAGGCACTATTTTAGCCAATAACGTCTTTTGGGTATTAGTGATTTTAGGTTACTACTTCTTAGCGACCTTACTGCCTATCGATAAAATCATTACTAAACTTTACCCGTTATTTGGTTTATTAATGATTGTGATGACGACATCTATTGCGGTGGCGTTATTAATTAGTGCACCTCAGTTGCCTGAAATGGGCGATATTTTCGCTTACTTTGACCATAGCCATTACAACAATGATTTATTAGAGCCAAACCCAGATGGACTACCTGTATGGCCATTGCTGTTTGTGACCATTACTTGTGGTGCAATTAGTGGTTTCCACTCGACTCAAGCCCCTATCATGGCGCGTTGTTTAACCAACGAAAAATACGTGCGCCCAGTTTACTACGGTGCAATGATGTCAGAAGGCATTGTTGCTTGTGTATGGGCAACTGCTGGTATTGCGGCTTTCCCTGGTGGATATGCAGAACTTAAGAGTATTCTTGATGCTGGTGGTCCTGGACTTGTTGTTAATCAAGTTGCAACCAGCTACTTAGGTGTTGCGGGTGGTATTATGGCAATTATTGCTGTTGCTATTTTCCCTATCACGTCTGGTGATACAGCATTCCGTTCATTACGATTAACCATTATTGATGCATTTAAAATTCCGCAAAGTATACGTAACCGTTTACTTGTGGCATTGCCAATTTTAGTGATTGCTTACTTCATGACTAAAATTGACTTCTCGCTGATTTGGCGTTACTTCGCCTTCTCAAATATGCTGCTTTCTACCAGTGTTTTATGGTTGGCGACTAAGTACTTATTTGACCGTGGAACTTTCCACTGGATTGTGAGCTTGCCTGCGATTGTCGGTACTTGTGTCACCGTATCTTATATTATGACTGCGGGTATTGGTTTTGGTTTACCACAATCATTAAGTCAACCTGTCGGGATTGCCACCGGTATCGTTTGTTTAATTGGGTTAATCATTGCCCATAATAAACGCAAACCTGTGACTGAATAACCTCGATAAGAAAAACAAAAAGGACTGCAATTGCAGTCCTTTTTTGTATTTGTCCGCACTAGAAGTCATTTTACGTTTTATTGCTGATAAACGCTTTGAGACGTTCGCTCATATCAGAAAATATGCTAAATATCCTGACAAATCCGTAATAAAGATATCTAAGCTGAAAGTCCCCCAAATAATACAAAAACACGTCATCAGCTTGTTTTCGAGTAATCGGAATCTCATGCCGGTACTGGCACAAAACGTCATGAACCATCGAAGCGTAATAGGTGATAGGTTTACCTGTATTAACCAGTTTTCGACCATCTGGTACACCCAGTAAGCATAAATCAAAGCAATTCACTTTTGGTGTGCAACCATCCCAAGCATAACCCTTTTCACGGCTTCCCTTTACAGTGATATCGCCAGCGGTATTGATCTCTAAAAACGTATCTTCTTGGCTGAATGCTTGCTTAATTGTGGTTGCGTGGAATACCACATCTTCATGGACCACAAATTTATAAATGCCTTTTCTTTTTTAGCGGGGCTGGCTGTAAGACTCATGCTTCCTCTCCTCCTTGAAGATGGATTTATGGTGCATCGTTGTTGTGCTAGTGATTAATCTAGCAGACTTGGTCAGTAAAAAAATCAGTAGAGAGGATGTTTTAAAGCGCTAGTGAAGTGTTAAAACAAGTTACCACAGCCTCAAGTACGGCTGTGGGGCGAGTAAAGTGAGTTTAGGTTGTTGTGCAGGCATTACTAAATAAAGTGGCTTAGGCCGCTTCTGTAGGTGATTTAGGAGTACAAACTCCAGTTCCTGTGAGCGCAATATGATTTAAATTATTGCGAATCACCTTGGAGCCGACATTGTAAGATGATTCAGGTCGGCTAATTAAAAATCCTTGCACGCAATGAATGCCTAGATTTTTAACTAGTTCAAATTGCGATGCGACCTCGACACCTTCTGCAACTATTTTTAAATCTAATTGCTTGCCTAAGTCACTAATGGAATTAAGAATTTTTTCATATTTTGGGTTGATAGTTGCTTGATCGATAAATAGTTTATCAATCTTAATAATATCTACGGGGAGATTACCTAACGCAGATAATGAGCTAAAGCCGGTACCGAAGTCATCAATGGCTATCTGCACGCCTTGTTGGCGAAGGCGCTCTAAATCATCAATGATTTTTTCTGAAGCATGGATCAAGCAAGACTCAGTGATTTCCAATAGAAGAGCGGTTGGAGGTAAGCCTGTTTTCGCTAACGTGTCCATCACCCATTCATAAACGGGTAAATGTTTTAATTGAATCCCAGAAATGTTGACAGACATTTTGACTTTATTCATGCCTGCATTATGCCACGCGGACATTTGGCGGCAGGCTTCAAACAAGATCCAATTACCTAACTCAATAATGAGGTTAGAGTCTTCAGCGATAGGAATGAATTCGGCAGGTGAGATAGGGCCTTCAACAGGATGATTCCAACGAGCTAGTGACTCGAAGTAATCAATGCTGAAATCATCCACATTCACAATTGGTTGGAACGACAAAGTAAAACTTTGACTGGCAATAGCAAGGCGCAGCTCTTCAATCAAGTAATGGTAACGTCTAATTTTATTACCCATTTCTGGCGAGTAAACTCTAAAAATACCTCGGCCATCCGTTTTAGCTCGGTACATGGCAACATCAGCCATTTGTAATAGGGTGTTAGGGCTAGAAGCACTATCAGGGTATGTGGCAATACCGATACTGGCGCCAATTTTAATCACCTTATTACCGAGTACAAAGTCACGTTCAATCTCATGTAATACATTTTGGGCAACATCAATTGCACGATTTTCATCTTCAAAGTCTTCGATAAAAATGGAAAACTCATCACCGCCAAGTCGTGATAAATTGAGCTCGAGTTTTACGGTTTCGCTAATTTGACTTAAGCCTTGATTGCGAACAACCGTGGCTAAACGCTGAGCGACCTGAATTAAGATTTCATCACCAAAGCTGTGACCAAAAGAGTCATTAACCTGTTTAAAACCATCAAGATCGATAAATAGTAGGGCTTGCTTCTTCTGCTTTTTTCTGCCAGTGCTAATTGCTTCTCAAGGTGTTCTAGATAGGCGTGACGGTCTATTAGCCCTGTTAATTTATCTTGGTAAATTCCTAATAAATTCTGAGTGGTTTGCTGCTTAACGTGTTTGTTTAATTCATTAAGAGCCACACTGATATGCGAGAGGGTATTTTGTCCGTCATTTTCAGGCGGAGCGATATTATAACTTTTGAGTAATTTATTGGTTTCGTTGTTAATAAAACTCAATGATGCACTGTTTTTACGATCGGAACGTGATTTTATATAAAAGGGAATCAAATAAGCTAAAAAAGCCAATAGCAATAATGGAATATTGCTGAACATCATCATCTCACTCAGTACATCTTTAATTTTGACGACTTCTAGTACATCTGATTTTTTAGATAATACGGCGTAGTAATGCTGGCCTGATTGAACCAAATTGTTATCAATAAATAATAACTTTTGCCAATGAGTGGGTAGGTTACTGGCTTCACTCAATGGGATTTGAGTAATTTTATGATGGAAAATATTGCTATGAATACCTTGCAATCCATGATTAAAACTTAGCACCAATAATACGTACAGCATGCAAATAAAGCTGACGATGGTAAAGGTAAACTTAGATAATTTAGTCATAAACAAACTTCATATTCTTGATGGACTGCATTGCCGTGTAAGTGACATGTTGCACAAGGTTAATTGCGTTATTATATAGTTTAAGCATTGTAAGCACAATTGTTTGTGACATGTTAAGTGGTTAAAAGTCCAATAAAATTAGTTGTTTAGTTTGTTTTGCTTGTGAGTGGGCTTTAGCAGGGGAGCTAATTGTAAAAACGTGCTGAGCGGTGTTTAGCATGCAATATTTGCAAGCTTGTTTCGGGGTAAAGAAACGTTAAGTTTTTATCGACTGCGTAAAAATTACCTTGAGAAAGAATTGATAAAAATCGATTCTGATAATTGGTTTTTAACGCTTAGTATTGGTTTTCATTATAAAAATTGATTAAAAAATATTCTTTGATTTCGGTCAGTTTAATTATTTCTCTTGCCTGTGTATGTTATGTAAATTACATATTTGTTGTTTTTGTGGTGTTAGGTAACGATTTTTTAAATTGATGAGGCATAAAAGTCGACTGAGTAGCGTTTTTATTTTTGGGTTCGTGATTAAATCTTTGGTACTTATCTATGCTATTCAAAGGTATCGAAGTATTCATGTTTGAAAAAACAAGTGGCTTTGAAAGGAACAAAGAGCAACTCGCACTACTTAGACTCATTAATTGGTTATTGAAATTAGGGTTGATTTTTTTCGGCACAGAGTTATTCGATTTAACTTGGCCGCCCAAAGAGTTGAGCTATGTACTTTTAGCCGAGTTCATTTATGTCGTAGCCTGCTTCCGATATCGATTCCAATGTATCAATACACCTTCCATTTTATTTAGTACCTTACTGTTAGATACATTGTTCTGGGCTATCTGGCTGTTTTATACAGGTGGTGCGACGAATGCGTTTGTATCATTATTGCTATTACCCATTGCTATTGGTGCTGTCACTCTTTCTCGCTGGGCCCCGTGGGTACTGACGTTCCTCTCTACTGGGTTATATACCTTGATGATGTTTACTATGCCTGAAAACCGTATCCGTCATCATGGTATGGACATGAGTTCGCATTACCTTGGAATGTGGTTTAATTTTGTTATTTCAGCCTTGGTGCTCACAATTACTGTCGGTTATATCGCTAAGCGAGTCAGGCAAAAAAATGCCCAGCTCAGCTACTTGCGAGAGGCGCAACTTAGACAAGAAAAGTTGCTTGCACTCGGCACAGCCTCTGCCCAAATAGCACATCAAATGGCTACGCCTCTGGCTACGTTACGCTTACTTGTTGATGAATTAGCTGAAGAAGGTGTCGCAACTGATATCGAACCTGATATGCAACAAGCCTTACTTCGATGTGAGGCGACATTGGCTGATTTGCGTCATGCAACAGAATCGATAAGAGAGCAAAAACGTGTTGCCACACCTATTCATCATTTTGTTGAAGATTTACGCGATAGAGTGCAATTACTGATGCCAGAAACGCAATTGGTGATTGAGCAAAGTGAATTGCTCCATTCAGCCACTATCAATACTGATGCCAGTGTACTGCCTGCTTTTTTAGCCTTAATCGACAACGCAGCTCGTGCGAGTGTTGAAAATATCAATCTTGCTAAAGTGATGCTGACTGTTGTGAGCTCTTCTCCACAAGAGGTGTGCGTTAATATTCGCGACTTTGGCAAAGGAATGGGGGCACAGCAGTTGGCTGAACTAGGACAGAATGTCGTAAGCGATCCAAAAGGAATGGGAATAGGGGTGTTATTGAGCCATGCCAGTTTTGAGCGTTTGGGCGGTCAGTTTAGTTTGTGTCAGCATCAAGAGGGCGGAACGATTGCATCAGTGACCTTGCCTGTGACCAATAATAATTTATAAGGTGGTGTGCAGTATGAACAAATTACTGATTATTGAAGATGACCAAGCATTATCATCAACTTTGGCAAGGCGATTAACTAAACAGGGATTTGAATGCGTTCAATGTCATGATGTAAGTAATGGGTTACTCATGGCGAGGCAGTTTATGCCGAGCCATATTTTACTTGATATGAAAATTGCTGATCACAATGGCTTAACCCTGATTAAACCGTTACGTCAGTACTTGCCAAAGGTCAAAATGGTACTGCTTACTGGATATGCCAGCATTGCCACAGCGGTTGAGGCAATAAGGTTAGGGGCGGATAATTACTTAGCTAAACCCGTAGATACGCAAACCTTGCTAAATGCGCTTGCAGCAGAAGTCGAACCAGAGGTTCAAGCTGAATTTACAGAGCAACCATTAAGTCCGAAGCGATTAGAGTGGGAGCATATTCAGCAAGTGCTGGCGAATAATAATGGTAATGTGTCAGAAACTGCCAGAGTATTGGGGATGCATCGCCGTACATTGCAGCGTAAGTTACTTAAAAGCCGGTAGCGGATAATCGATGTGCCTAATACGATTCTCCTTGTATTGTTTATTTAGTTAGTGGTTAATTTGGAAGTTATTGTGTAAGTTTTGCAGGTTCATATAGTCCTTAATCAACACCATAGCACGTTCATAAACTGGGCCTAATGGATAGCGGCGACTAGACAAGCAATCGACAGTGTTTATCCAGCCGTTGGGTTCGTAATCAATATCGAGTTTGATAAGCCTTCCTTGTTCAATGGCGCTTTGCACCATCTCCTCAGGCAATATCGACCAACCAATGCCTTGCTGAGTTAATTCATTAATGATGTTGTGATTGCTGGCATACCAATGTTGCGAGCTAATACCATTGCTAAACCAAAGCTCTTGCCCTTGAGTAGCACGAAGGACTACCTGACGATGATGGCGAAGGTCTATATCTTTAATACCGTGCATGTTTGATAACGGATGCTCAGGCGCCGCCACCGTGATAAAACGTGTATAACCCACCGTAGTAAAGTCAGCTTGATGGTGGATTTTACCATCCGCGTAAACAATGCCGATATGAGCGCTACCTTCTTCAATGAGTTTGCCGATATCTAGTGTCGATTCAGCAATGATTTCAATATTGGTGATAGGAAACTCATCAGCAAGCAATGCCAGTTGCCCCAGCAGGGCAGGGCTAATTAGACTTTCTTCAATGGCGATAACTAGCTCATGTTCATGTTGCTGCTCAAGCGAGGCAATTTTTTGTTCTAAATGGAGTTGTTGCAGCATCAATGCCTTTACGACAGGTAAAAGGGCTTCACCTTCAGATGTCAGCTCTGGAATATTGCCACTTCGGTCAAATAAGGTTTGATTGATACTAATTTCTAAATTGGCGATCGCTTGGCTAATGCCTGATTGAGCTCGGTTGAGTTTTCTTGCAGCGGCTGAAAATGACCCTGTTTCACATACTGTAATAAATATTCTTAGTTGCTCGAAACTATACATTGCTCGCTCTCAATCTTTATCTCAACCCTGTTAAGGTATCACTATTCGTGATGGCTGTTAACTTTTGTTGATGGATTACGCTTGCCATAATCTCGCTTGTTTTCAGCTATAGAGTCGAATCTATAGCATCAGCAGAGGTTAATATGTCTACGTTAGAGCGTGTGTTTCATGCGGTGTTGTTTGAGTTTTTGGCCATTATTGGTTCCGTGATTGGATTGATGTTGTTTACTGAACATGAATTGGCTTCCCTTTCAGGAACAATGATAGCTATTGCGACAATCGCCATGGGCTGGAATTTTGTATTTAATCTTGGGTTTGACCGTTTCTTTACTGGAGCTCGTGAAAAGAGAACCGTAAAACAGCGCGTATTACAAATTGCCTTGTTTGAAAGTGGCTTATTGATACTGACCATTCCTGTGATGGCCTATATTTTAGAAATTAGCCTGATAGAGGCTTTTTGGCTAGATATCAGTGTGACCTTGTTCATCACAGTCTATGCCTATGTTTACAATTATGCTTATGATCATATTCGCGCCAGCATCATCAGTAAACGGCAAGCTCATGAGCCCTTAGAGCTATCATGATATTGCCGCTTTCTAAGCGCATGTGCATATTGTAGTTAGTCGTATGCGCTAAAGGTGTTACTTTGGCGCATCGGCTTTTTTACTTGCGACTACTTCAGAAGCCAGCTTAACAATAGGAACTAATGCGGCGATTCCTCCTTCACTAAAGGCTTTAATATCTTTGCCAATGCGCTGCATTCGCTCGACTGTAATGGTGACATCTTCAGCAGTGTTCGTGAGTTCTGTTTTGAGGCTGTCAGCAAGTGCATCCCTAATTTCCATAGCAGCTGCATCAGTTTGATGATTTGAATGGGCAAGCAGCAATAATCCAGGAATAACTGTAAATGTGCCGTTCAAGGCCACTAACCACCATGCTTTTTGTGCATATATGCCTAGGTCTGCAATGCTTAGATAAATAGCGACATTTAGCGCTAATACGGTTAAGGCAAAAAAAGACATGGCAATGGCCAGTAAAAAAGCGGCTTTGCGTTGATGTTTAATCTCAGTTTTTAATAAGCTTTTTTTCAAGGCTATACAGCATTTGAATTTTTTCAAAATCCATCTTCATGTTGAGTCCTTTTGGAAAATTCTGTTGCAAAAATTAAATGAAAATATTTAGTGAATTTAATTTGTTATGGCAATCAACTAGAGCTGAGTATGGGGGAAATGTAACTTTGCTCGCTGATATGAGTCATTTAACGATAAAACATTAAACGCATTACCAGTGTTTGTCATCAAGTTGTATTACTGCCTCAATAACCTTATGCCAAGGTGACAAAAGTAAGTTAATTAGGCATAGAACATGGGAAAGTTTTCGTTTGAGCATTCTTTTGAAATAGACACTTTGCAGCGGCTGATTGCTAAACACCAAGGGCTATTTCGTCACCAATCATTATTTGATACCCATTATCGAGGAAAGCCGCTTTCAATTACCGCCATTGAGCTTGGGCATCAAGAGTCACCTTGCCCGACAGTGTTGTTTGTTGGTGGTATTCATGGGGTAGAGCGCATTGGCGCCCAAGTCGTATTGTCATTTTTAGACAGTTTATTGAATCGATTAGCGTGGGATAAGCACTTACAAATCTTGTTAAAGCAAGTGCGGTTAGCTTTTGTACCAGTGGCTAACCCTGTGGGCTTTTTACAAGGCTCACGCAGTAATGGTAACCATGTTGACTTGATGCGTAATGCTCCCATCGATGCTGAAGAAAAAGTTACCTTCCTAGTCGGTGGACACCGCATCAGTAGCAAGTTGCCTTGGTATCGTGGTCAAAATGGCATGGAGGCAGAAACTCAAGTATTAGTCGATTATGTGCGCGAGTTACAGGGCACCAGTACCAGTGTCATCGCGCTAGATGCGCACTCTGGTTTTGGCTTAGCAGATCATATTTGGTTCCCTTATGCTCATACTCGCAAGCCCTTTGAAGGCATGGGCTATATCTACCACTTAAAGCAATTGTTCGACCGTGGTTATCCGCATCATGGGCATTATAAAGTTGCACCGCAAAGTCACTATTATCAGACACACGGTGACATTTGGGATTACCTTGCCAAAACTCATCCCACTAAAGTCCCTTTTGTGCCACTGACATTAGAGATGGGCTCCTGGGCTTGGGTAAAAAAGAATCCACGGCAAATATTTAATTTTTCGGGTTATTTTAATCCGCAGAAACCCCACCGTCACCACAGGATATTGCGCCGTCATGTTGTATTGATGCAATTTTTGATTGATGCGGCTTTTTCTCAGACCCTCGAAGGAATCAGCGCCGAGCAATATTTAGGTTTACAAACTGATGCACAAAGGCATTGGTCTAAAAAACGTTAAGCGATATATTAGTGTCACTATAGTTTGTTGGTAGGTTAAATTTCACACTGGGGTAGTCGATGGCAACGTGGGTTTTACTGCGAGGGTTAATGCGAGATAGTCGTCATTGGTATGGCTTTGATACGCAATTACGTCAAGCGGGCATTAATTTGCTGACACCTGATGCCACTGGCAATGGGGAACTTGCTGATAGAAATAGTCCGTTAAATATCCGAGATTATTGCGATGATATCTGGCACCAAATAGATAAAGGCTTAGCTAAGAACCCAGAATATAGTCGAGAGTTAGTGGTCGTTGGCGTGTCGATGGGGGGCATGATCGCATTAGAAATGGCAAGACAACGTCACAAACAAGTACGTCATGCTGTATTGATTAATTCAAGTGCAGCTAACTTATCCCCTTGGTATCAGCGCTTTCAGTTAATGCCGTTAGTGAATGCTATTTGGCATCGCCATAAAGCAAAAGAGTTAAGTTTTGTAGAATCCTGCGTGCTTAACTACACCACAGTCACTAAAGCCCATGATGAAAAAGTCATTAAAGATTGGGGAAACATGCGTAGTCAATTACATACCCGAGTACTTAATGGCGCAAGGCAGATATATGCAGCTGCTCGTTACCAGTGTTCTTGGTTTGGTCACTGTAAAGTGAGTATTATCGTGGCGAATCAAGATAAGTTAGCCAACCCTAAATGTAGTGAAGCATTAGCTAAATTTTATCACACTGAATTGTTGCGTGTAGAACACTGCGGCCATGACGCAAGCCTAGATCAGCCTGAACAAATACAACAGCTTATTGAAATGGCGTTATCAAGGTCTTGATTTATGCTTTAGCGTTAATTGAGTCAACCTTGCTTGAGGTCACTGCTTTTGCTTATTACTGATTGCTGTGTGCTAGATAACGTTAAATTAATCAAAACACAGTATAATCAAAGCTAGGTTATGTTGATTGGAAGATGATGTGCTGACAAAAATACTAGTCACGTTATTAGTTATAGCGGGGGCTTTTGCCTATATTCGCAGTGGTCGAGGCACTAAAGTGAGCAACAATGATAAGTTGCTGGCAGGTGAAAATTCACCTTTTTTCAGCCGTGTTGTTATTTACGCCATGATTGCCGTATCCATGTTGGCCACTGCTGGATATTGGGGCTGGACTTGGTATGACGATAACACCATCGTTGAAGTCACAATTTCCTCTCCAGTTGAAGCCATGTCTGCTAGCTATCAAGTTCGCAAAAAAGACATTGAAGCCCAGCGCATCACCACAGTCGATGGTATTCAAATTCGATTATCAAACCAAGAACGGTTAACGGTAAAAGCAACAGAGAGTCAGTAATAGCCAGTAAACTATTGGTCTAAAAACTTATGTTGTAACGCAGCTGTTGGTACCATACACGCCTGTTTTTTACCAAATAGGCGGTATCGATTTTTGGCAACTAAACGATAGGCGTAATCCCGAATTATCTTGGGTAACACGCGAAACCCCTACATAAATGCCAAAATCCAGATAGATCTTTTGTTATCTCTAACGCTGCATCACTGCGTAAAAAAACTTATCACCTTTGATTAGAATAAATGAATCATTACTGACCGCCTCCAACTGATGTTTGGCGATTAGCGATTGTGCTGTTTGGCTTTGCATCGGGGTGAACAAAAACACATCTTTATGGTCACGTTGAATGATAAAGCTAACCGCACCATTGCAAAGATTGCACACGCCATCGAAGATAATAATATGCTTTGGGATGAGCTGAGCCTTAATGTCTTTTTATAGGGAAAATTATTGTACTCGAAATATTACCTTGGTTGTTTACTGAGGTATTATTAATTGGCTAAACTCAGGCGTTTCATTTTAAATGAGTTTGTAGCGTGCATTAAAACATGGATATAGCTCTTACAGCGACAAATTAAGCATAGTAGTCAGTTAAAGGGAGTTTAACGATGGCACTTTTTCTATTTCAATTGGGGCAATATTATTTTTAGTATCATTAATTTGGATGGTGTTATATACCCAATTATCTTCGAGTGATAACGCATTTTTTGGGTTATGGTGGGAATGCTACCGATTATATTCGGTTTATTTATTGCGATTCCTAGTACCTTATACCGCACCATTTTTGTATTAATAAATAAACCTAAGCAATCATTGATAGAGAAAGTCATTTTAACGATGGGCTTAGCAATGACACTGCTGTTTGGGGCTGCCTTAGTGGATATTATTTTTCGATAACTTACCGAAAAACAGCACTTCTACTCTTGACTCTCTACCGCTATCACCATTCGCCTAAAACCATACTTTCAGCCTATTCCATAGAGGGTAAAGCCTTATATCAATGACTCTATTTTTGTTGTTACTTGCCCCAATTGACACAATATTCAATAAAGTGTTTGAGTAGCGGGCTCTGATATTTGTCTTTGTGAAGTAATACCCAAAACTCTCTTGGCATTTCAATCGGGACATTCACCTTGCTGACGCGTTGGCTTTTTAATGCATGCTGGGCTGCGATATTCGATAAGCAGCCAAACCCAAGTCCTGCAGCCACGGAATTGATCAGTGCCTCTGTGGTATTAAGTTCAATACTTTGATGCCATTGTTTAATGTGTGGG
Organism: Shewanella sp. ENK2; assembly: GCF_043568515.1. Taxonomy (NCBI): domain Bacteria; kingdom Pseudomonadati; phylum Pseudomonadota; class Gammaproteobacteria; order Alteromonadales; family Shewanellaceae; genus Shewanella; species Shewanella sp. ENK2. The sequence continues at coordinate 3,056,819 of NZ_CP171406.1, forward strand.
GCTAAGTTTTGAATAAAACTGTCCCTAGAGCCTGAGCCTTGCTCTCTGAGTACCCACTCACTGTTTTCAAGTTCTGATAATGCAACATGTTCTTTTGCTGCTAATGGGTGCGATGGAGCACAAATAATACACATGGCATCGCCACTAAAAGGCACCGCAATGATATCAGGGTGATGTGGCTTACCTTCGATAAGACCAATATCGAGTTCATAATCAATGAGTTTTTGGCAAATATGTGCAGAGTTTGAGACAAACAAACTTTGGGTTTGCTGGGGTGTTTTTTGCTTAAATCCGCTTAATATACTCGGCGATAAATGATTACCTATGGTGTCACTGCTTCCGACCCGTAAAACGCCTGATAAGCCTTGGTCTTGGTCAAACACATGATTGATGTGTTGTAGGCGGTTAATTAACTCATCGGCCAAGGGGAGTAATTTTTTGCCTTCTTGATTCAAGATTAAGCGATTATTTACTCGGTCAAATAATGGGTGGCCGAGTTGTTTTTCTAGTTCGGCTAACGACAAACTGACAGCCGCTTTTGAGACAAATAATGTTTCAGCAGCAGCGGTGAGCGTTTTGTGCTGAGTAATCGCATTGAAAACATTGAGCTGTTTAAACGAGATATGTGCTGACATAACGTGAGCCTTAGTGGTTTATAAACCTTATTATAAACGGTTACCTTAACCGTTAAGTATATCTTAACCTGGGTTTAAAATTGTTAGATATAAATAAACGTTTAGCAAGCGTAAGATCAACTTAATTGAAAAAGACAGCTCGTTTGCTCCAATGGTTTTTGAGCAAGTAGATCAACGACATTGAGGTGATTATGTTACAAACCGCCAAAGTTAAATTGCTTGCAGCACCAACACCTATGGCAGGTCTTGCACTTGGCATTGCGAGTTTAGGTTGGTGCTGGGAAAATTATGCAGACATTCAAGGATATGGTCAGTTACTTGGCGCCTTGCTAGCCAGTGTGTTGCTGCTGGTGTTGACCGTAAAATATTTAATTCATTCTGACACCCTTAAAGCTGATTTAGCTCATCCTGTGGTCGGCAGCGTTGTGCCAACTTTTGCGATGGCCTTGATGGTCGTATCAAATGCGTTGGGGCATTACTCACTGATTTTAGGTGATAGTTTATGGCTTGTGGGTCTTGGGTTACATGTCGTCTTTTTAGTCACCTTTATCTATCATCGCGCAAAGGATTTTGAGCTCCACCACATGGTACCAAGTTGGTTTGTGCCACCAGTTGGAATTATCGTTGCTGACGTATCGTTTTCAGGTACAGGGGCGCTCAGTTTATTGGCAAATTCTGCCTTAATATTTGGTATGTTGGCTTATGCGGTAATGCTGCCGATGATGATTTATCGCTTAATGTTCACCCATGAAGTCCCAGATGCCGCGAAACCAACAATTGCCATTTTGGCCGCGCCTGCCAGTTTATCGTTAGCGGGATATTTAACGGTAACAGCGTCACCATCACCACTTATTGTTGCTTTACTATTTGGTATTGGCGTATTGATGACAGCGATTATTTACTTAGCTTTTTCAAATTACTGCAGCTCCCATTTAGCCCAGGTTATGCGGCTTTTACCTTCCCGATGGTGATTGGTGCGACAGCGTTATTTAAGATGATTGAATGGATGCAAAGCATTGGCATGGCCAGTCAATATATTCAGCAAGTACAGTTACTGGCAACGATTGAGCTGACCATTGCTACGCTAGCGGTGAGTTATGTGGCAATCAGATATGCGTACTTTTTTAACAGCCAGCGTCATTTAACGGTTTAATCTGCCGTTGACTTAACGGCTTCACTATCTTGGGTATCTGATTGAGCCTCAGTTATATCGGTTTCAGTTAATGAACCATGATTATCTTTTAATGGCTCAATCATCAAGGTGTGCTCAATCTCAGTAGGTAATAATGGTGTACTTTGATGTGTCACATATTGCTGATAACCACTTCGGTAGTAAGGCGACAAAGGGTGACCCGATTGCCCCCTGGTATGGTCATAATTGCATCTTTCTCAGCACCTGGCTGTACAATAAAGCGCTGTGAAGCACCAAACGATTTACCTTGAACTGCAGGCATAAAGCTATCACCAAAACCGTCAACACTTGGCATATCTAACCAACGACTGAGTTGAGGGATCTGTTTTGAAAAAGGGTGTTGGATTAGCAGTTGGTTGACCTTTCCCCAGCGTAGATCTGATAGCTTTTGATGCTTACTATATTTGGCGAATAAAGCCTGTTTGGCATCGTTATATGCGCTTAGTGCAAAGGCCTGCCAATGAGGTTGAGCTTTAGGTAGCCAACTGGCTGGTTGCTGCTCGATGATTTGCCACATTGGGGTTTCAAGGTATCGTTTTATCACTGACAAGCCGCTTTCTCTTTCTTTGAGCTCTGTTTCGATAGGGGCAAATGTTTGATCTATTAGCGCCGTTCTAAAGTGTCTGACTAATGTGTAGCCCACTGAATCAGCACAAGCGCAGTGGCCCCAATTGGCAATCAGTTTTATGTCTTCGGCATATTCGACAGGGTATTCACTCAATATTTGCAGTAAATATTGCTGCCAAGGTGCTAAAAAAGTGCTTCATTATCGAGCTGTAACTGATAAAAATCGGCTTCGCTAAAGTTGGAACTTGCTAATAGGCGATCACGTATCTGTACGCCGCGAGCGCCAAGCGCATAACCGCCATCTCCAAAGCGTAATTGCTCTTCGCTAGATAAAACGCGAGAGTTTGCTGTCCATATACGTTGGTTATCTGGATTTATCACCTCAGGCATAACGGCTTGTTGCAGTTGCCATTTTGATGATTGAAAATTGCTTGGTGACTGGGCTGTATTCGAAGGGTTATCACGAGCGGGAACTGCCCCTGCGATTGTCCAGCCTGCATTACCTTGATTATCTGCCAGCAACATATTTTGTGCTGGGATCCCAATTTCTGTTGCAAGTGCGCTGGCTTGCTCAACAGTCTCTGCGGTTTCTAATGACAATAACGCCATGTTAACCGCGTAATCAGCATGTCCCACCCAAGATAGTGCATAATTAACGCCGGCTACTGTTTTTACTGGACCAAATTCACTCACTTGAATCGTATAGTTCACTTGATCGTTAGGCAGTTCGATAGGTTCATATTCAATATCGATTGCTGTATCAGGGCTAATTTCAATCCAGTCCGCCGTGTCGATGTAACTGTTGGTAAAGCCCCAAGCGAGTTTGCCATTAGAACCAACGACTATCGCAGGTGCGCCCGGAAGGCTTACTCCTGTGATTTGGTGTGATGATTTATCTGAAACAGGTGGATTAGATTTTGCTGAATCTTGAGCTGCACTTGTTTGGTAATTGAGTTGTGCACGATACCAAATAATGGGTACCGCAAAGGATAAATGCATGTCATCGGACAACATTGCACGGCCGGAATCGGTTAATTGCCCCGTTACTGCCCAATTGTTACTGCCTACTTCTACTGGCTCTTCAATCGCCTGAGTTATCGCACTCAGTAAAATATCGTCCTCGAGTGCGGGAATATCTCCTTGATACAGCGGTATTTGGCTGTCATCTAAGGCGGCTTGGTGATGACTTGACTGGATTAGAAAATCGACCATTTCGTTGCCAAAGGCTTGCTGCAATTGGGTTAACGCCATATCACGTTTAATTGTATTACCTTGTAAATCTAGGTACATACTATAAATCACTAACAAGCTGTCAGTTTCATGCCATTCTCGTGGGCTAGACTGTGTCAGCAAGTACTCAAATGAGCGCACAGTTTGTTCTGCTAATGCATGATTTACCCCTTGGGTATATGCACTAAGCATGGCTTTATCTTGTAGTGGTAGTTGCTCAAAAATGTTTTGTGCTCGCATTCTTAATTGATGAAAACGTTTGTTTTTATCCAATTTAAGTGCGGCTTTGCCAAATATTTCAGCCAATTCGCCAGCGGCATTTCGGCGCAATAAGTCCATTTGAAAAAATCGATCTTGGCTATGTGCATATCCCAAAGCATAGGCTGCATCTTTGCGGTTACTGGCGGTAATGATTGCGGTGCCTAATGTGTCTCGTTCAATGGTTAGTGGAGCTGAAATGTCGTCACTCACTACCGTGGCTGATAACGAGGGCATGCTTAAACGCAGGGTGCTATAAATAGCCAGAATGATAATACCGACTAGCAATAACACTATGGCTAGTGAATATTTGGTGAACTTAGATTGTAAAACCCGGTTAAGGCTAAAAGACATGATTTCTTACCCAGTAAAGTGAACCTGTCTATCATAACCAAGGTTATCGAATTGTTAAAAGTGATTTTTGAATATAGTGTGTAAAAAAGCAAAGTAGAAAGAATCAGTTAGCCTCACTTTTGGGTAAAGCTAACGGTTTCGAAGAAGGCGGGTTGCGTTACTGACTTATTTTGGCTTTAAACTTCGCTTTGGTTTCTGCATTGGCTTTGCTGTACCAGTAATCCAGCATTTCACTGATTTCAGCTTGGTCTTCAGCAATTGTTTTTGGGGTAATCACCTGTGGTTGAGCAGGCGCAACTGTACTGGCTGACGCTACGTTAGTCGGTACTGTGTTCGTTGATACTGTATTAGTTGATACTGTGTTAGTCGGTACTGTGTTCGTTGGTGCAAATGCAGCAACCGAGGCAAGCTGTTGCGTTTGATTGTAGGTGAGTAATTCTTCTTGATAATCTCGACCTAGCTGTAATCCATTCTTACGTAAAATGTCGGCTTGATATGCCACTGAATTACTTTGATTACTGCTCAGAGTGACTGATGGGGTTTTATTGAATTTATTCGCTGCATTTTTATTGCGAATGCTAGGTAGCGATAATTCATATTCAGCGTTTTTGGCATCAAAGGTTAAAATGACAGGGTCTGAGTTAAACTGGGTTTGCATGCCACTATCGCGGTAATTTATGACGTAGCGAAACACGATTTGGTTAGTGCCTTCTACTAAAGTGACTTCACGGCCGCCATCAAACGTCTGGCCATTCAATACTTTGACTTCGGCACTGCTAGGCAATTTCAATATGCTGGCAGCAAAAGACATAGGGCTGACGAGTGATAAAAATAGTGTGATAACGAGTGTAGTGAAAAGTGGCTTAGAGGTCATAGTATTCTCATTTAGGCAAGGGTAGCTAACGCAGCTTGTACCTTGTATTAATGTATAAAAGCTCTGGTTAAGTTATAGCAAATCTTGCGATAGTTACATAATGACAAAATTGTTATTTAGCGATTAATGACTCAAACCTAGCTTTTTATAATCAAAGAACTTTCTATGTTCTGGACCTGCCAAATTAGTATTAACCTTATTAGGGTGCTTATGTTCGCCCCAACTAGCCACATGCGTGCCGACATTTAACACAGGAAAACTGTGGTTAAGGCTGGCATTAATACGATTTTCGCTTACTCCAATAAAACGTAGTAGTTGCGTTAGGCTGTCTGGTTCGCTTAGTGTAATTGTGAGTAAATCATCACGCTGCGCAAAATAATTGGATACACCTTGCTGATGCCTTAGATAGCATGCTTTAAGCCGTGCTTCATCGAGTAAGTTGTCAGCGTTAATATCCCCAAAAGTTTGTTTAAAGCTACGTTTTAATATTGGATGAAACGTGCCAGTTTTTTCTAGCAAGTTAGGTTTCATTTTAGTGAGTAACATTTGAATTGAGGATACCCACTTATCAAGCGGCCTATCGATATAAACAAATTTGGCATCAGGAAACAGCTTGTCTAATTGGGGATAATCACAAAAGCAAGGTACATCGGATACCACATCTGCAACTTCAAAGGCACGTTTAGTGAGCCCAATATGGGCGACTTTAAACCCGTAATCTAATAATGCAACACTGACGCTGGTGGTGCCGGTACGTGGCAAACCAATAATAAAAACTTTACTCATAAATGCACTCAGGTTGGCAAAGGGCGATATAGGGAAGGTGGTCAAGTACCACAATGACTGTCACTTTTTATGCTTGTATTTGACGTCACTGCTTGCTGCATTAGGCATTGCAACTATCAATAAATAGCAAGCCGAACCTTAACTTAGGTTCTGTACAGCACTTTTATGACATGCCAACCAAATTTGGTTTTAACAAGGTGAGGTGTGATGAGTTCACCTGTAAAGCACACTTTATCAAACTGAGGTACCATTTGACCTTTTTTGAACTCACCTAAGTTACCGCCATTTTTACCCGATGGACACGAAGAGTGTTTTTTGGCGAGCACATCAAACTTGGCGCCTTTCTCGAGTTGTTTGATTAAATCTTCTGCTTGTTGCTTATGTTTAACGAGAATGTGCAAAGCAGCCGCTGTTCTGGCCATGATAAATACTCATTTTGACGGGTTGGAGATGAATGACGGGATTATAGCGTGATTTGCCTATGAGCGGCTACCAATGGCGTTACACTTTAACCTTGTCCGTTATGTTGTAGATAGAGCAAGGATATTTTAAGCTCGAGAACTATCCCTTATAAATTGATAATTAAGCGTATTTTATGACTTCTGATACCACAAAACTTAAATATGTGTACGACCCTATGTGTAGTTGGTGCTGGGGGTATCGACCCGCTTGGATAGCACTCAAACAGTTAATCGCAGAGCGTGATAACGATATCGAAATTGAGTATTGTCTAGGGGGTTAGCAGCAGATTCTGACGTACCCATGCCTGATGAGATGCAGGGCTTTTTGAGCCAAACTTGGCATAAAATTGCAGCGCAATTAGGCACTGAGTTCAATTACGATTTTTGGCAAGTGTGTCGCCCTAGACGTTCAACTTATCCTGCATGTCGCGCCTGTATCGTTGCCAGAGACCATGGCCTTGAGCAGCAAATGATACTGGCAATTCAAACTGCCTATTATTTAGAAGCAAAAAATCCATCAGATATTGATACTTTAGTGGAGGCTGCGGTCAGTATTGGCATTGAAAGCGCTGCTTTTAGTAAAGCAATCATGTCAGATGAAGTAAATCAAAGATTGATGGCAGAGCTCACCGCAGTGCATCAACTGCCAATAAGAGGCTTTCCATCATTAGTGCTCGAATATAAAGGGCGAAATTACCCTATTGCGCTCGATTATCGAGAAGCGCAAGTGACCTTTAATGAAATTAAGGCATTGATGGCCTAGAAAGGGGGAGCTTGATGTGCTGGTTAAGGCCTGCTTAAATTGGGGGTATAAAAAAACCAGCTGAGCAATCAACTGGTTTTTATTCTCTTACAGAGATAACACTTGATTTAGTGAACGAGCAACGTCAAACCTGGTAAAAGACAGTTGCAGTAAATCAAGGTTTATACGAGATTAAAGCTCGTGACAATCAGCACATTCAGTGATTGTTAGGTCAGGAGTGTGCAAGTCTGCATCTAACTCATGAGCGTCAGCAAAGCTGTGACAATCATTACAAGTTTCGATGTTTGCTTCCATCTCAGCATGCTCTTCAACGTTGATTTTTTCGTGACAATCTACACAATCAACAGCAAAAGCAGAACTAGCGAAAACTAGTGTAGCGATCATAGCTAAATATTTCATAGTAACTCCATCATCAGTTAAGGGGCTTTATCGCCCGTGCTAAGTGCCAAATTCGGCCTTAACAAATCGCGCATAATCAATGTACAACTATCTTAATGAAAATAAATCCGTTACTTCAAAACTAAGAACACTGAAAATTGGTTAGCACATTTTAATTTATTGTTTAAAGCAATCTAATAAAATGAAAAAAGGCTGATTTCTGTCCAGAATCTTAAGCGCTTTCTTAAATTCCAAGTACTTTACTCAGCTACCATCTTATTGATTTAACTTAATTGAAACTTAAAATGGCCTGCAAAGCCAGTATTTTGCATTTTCTAGCATACTTATTTCTCAAGGTTGTGATCTGCTTAATAAAATTCTACATTTTTTAAATGTGTTTTGAGTAATGGTTGGACTTCAAATTTGTGTTGAATCAGTGATTTTAATCCAATGTTCAGGCAATGGATTGATGAGTTCAGACAGATTGTCGGCTGGCTGAGTTAGCCAATGATTTATCTGAGTTGAGGCGATAAATAAGGGCATTCTGTGGTGATACTGAGCACACTTAGTATTGGGTTTAATCGTTAACGTCACGACTTGTTGCCGATCGGGATACATCACGCCAGCCATGAATAATGGCTTATTTCCCGCATGAGAAAAGCGGTATTTGTGCTTTTGTTGCTGACTTGAAATAGGGCGAGTATCAGCGCCGTTTACCAGTTCTTGGTCAAGACTCAATAAGTCTGTTGTCGGTTCTTGTCGCCATTCAAACCAACCACTACAAGGAATAATGCAGCGATGCTGAGCAAATGTGCTAGAAAACGTTGGCTTTTGTGAAACGGTTTCAGCCTGAGCATTGATAATCAGTTTTTTCGACCAGTCAGGCTGTATTCCCCATCGCTGCTGGCTAGAAATGATTTTACCTTGTCGGTGACTAAGCGTCGTAATGGGATCGGTGGGACGTAAATCAAGGTTATCTTGAATCGTCAGCGGCTGCTCGAATAGATTGTCTAAGGTCGACTGCATTCCACTTAGTAACACCTCAATTCTACCGCACATTGGTTGTCTCCTTAGTCCCCATACTTTGGCACGTTATCACTGTAAGCTGCTGTTGGTTATTTTTCCAATCATTTTCGGCGATGTATGTAAGGTTTGCGTTAATCTCATCGACAGGGCTTATTGCGTATTGTTCAAATTTAATCGCGTAATTGAGTCAATAATCTCTTCCTATTTTTGACTCGCTATTTTGAAATGTCTCAGCCTAAATAGCATCGTTTTTGCTTAAAAAATGCAAAAATTCAAACGAGCGTATAAATTTTTTAATTTTTTTTCATTTCAGCGTACATGTGTAAGTCTATGAAAAGTTGGTAATTATTTTTGTTAGCTGCTTTGTTACTGTAAATAAAGGCTTTATTTTTGAATTAGAATATTTGATCTAATTTGTTTTTTGTGACGTAATGCACACTATTATTCTGGTCTGATGAGTATGAACTATGAGCATAAGAACAACATTTAAAAAAGTACTGCCGAGTATTTCAACGACTGAACAAGAAGCGTTAGATGCTGGTGACGTGTGGCTTGAAGGCTCTATCTATCAAGGTATTCCTGATTTTGCTGCATTGCGTGACATTCCTAATGCGACCCTGTCGGCGGAAGAGCAAGCTTTCTTAGATGGCCCTGTGCAAACCTTAATTGAAATGGTCGATGATTTCGATATTCAAAACGGGAAGCATTTGCCTGAAGACGTACTCACTTTCCTAAAAGAAAATAAATTCTTCTCTCTGATTATTCCAAAATCATATGGTGGACTCGAGTTTAGTCCATATGCTAACTCAACCATTGTTGCGACAATAGCGGCGAAAAGCTCGGCTGTTGCAGTAACAGTAATGGTACCTAACTCCCTAGGCCCAGGTGAGTTGTTAATGCATTACGGTTTAGATAGCCAACGTGACTTTTGGTTGCCTCGTTTAGCTAACGGGCAAGAAATCCCTTGTTTTGCATTAACAAGTCCAGAAGCAGGTTCTGATGCCGGTGGTATACCAGATATAGGTACTGTCACTATGGGCGAGTACGAAGGTAAAGAAGTACTTGGCTTATCGGTAACTTGGGACAAACGTTATATTACCCTAGCACCTATTGCGACAGTATTAGGCTTAGCATTTAAGGTTGAAGATCCTCAAGGTCTATTAGGCGGTAAAGAGCAACTTGGTATTACTTGTGCGTTGATCCCAAAGGCACATCCAGGTGTGCAATTAGGTAATCGTCACGATCCAATGGGTTGTCGTTTTTATAACGGTACGACACGTGGTGAAAATGTATTCATTCCAATGGACTTCATTATTGGCGGCCAAGACAATATTGGTCGTGGCTGGCAGATGCTTGTGAGCTGTTTAGGTGCTGGCCGTGGTATTTCGTTGCCTGCATTAGGTGTATCAGTGAGCCAATGTTCATTTAAATCGTCTGCTGAATATGCTGCAGTACGTGAACAATTCGGTTTATCAATCGGTAAGTTTGAAGGTATTCAAGAAAAGCTTGCTGATATTGCTGGTAAAACATACTTGCAAGAAGCGATGCGAGTGCTGACAACGGAAGGCTTAGGTCTTGGATTAAAGCCATCTGTAGTCACCGCGATTGCGAAATACCATATGACTGAGTTAGGCCGTGATATTTTAGATTCAGCGATGGACATTCAAGCGGGTAAAGCGATTCAACGTGGCCCTCAAAATACGCTAGCATCTGGTTATGTTGCACAACCAATTGCGATTACGGTCGAAGGCGCTAACATCCTAACCCGTAATTTGATGATTTTTGGTCAAGGTGTGATGCGTTGTCATCCTCATTTACAAAGCATGGTTGAGTCTATTCACAGTGATGCAAGCGATGCGGATAAAACCTTTAATCGTATCTTCAGACAAACCATTGGTTACAGTGTTGGAAACAGCCTACGTGCATTTAAATTAGGTTTATTACCATTTACTGCGCCAGCTCAATCAACGCTTCCTGAGGTTGTTGGTTACGAAAAGTCGGTACATAAGCTGGCATCTAAACTCGCTGTATATGCCGATTTCTCGTTACTTGTATTAGGCGGTAAGCTGAAACAAGCTGAAATGCTGTCAGCACGCTTAGGCGATGTGATGAGTTATTTATACGCTGCAATGGCATCAATTCGTTTTTACGAGCAAAAAGTGACAACTGATGAACGTAACGAAGCAAAGCCTTACTTTGAATACGCAACGCGTTGGGCATTATGCAAAGCGGAAGAAGCATTATTGTCTTTCCTTGAGAATTTCCCATCGAAGCCAACACGCCAGTTTATGCGTTTAATTACCATGACTTACTCAGGCAAAATGGTCAAAGTGAACGATGATTTAGTACGCGAATTAGCTGAACAAGCGCAACTAGATACTGCTTTCAAAAAGCAGCTGACGCATCTTGTTAAACCAGTTGCTGGTGATGGTAATTATATTAATGAGCAAGCTTACCTTGCTAAAATGACCTGTTTACCATTGCTTGCTAAAGTCAAAAAAGCACTTAAACAACGTATATTTAAAGCGGGTGTTCGTTTTTCAATTACCCTTGATAATGCATTAGATGCCAAAGTCATTAGTGCAGACGAGCATAAGTTGCTGCAAGATTATAACTTAAAGCGTGAACGTGCTATCCGTGTTGACGAGTTTGATTTTGATTTAAATCTTATCTCTGATAAAGCGGATTTAAAAATCGCTAATTAATTATTCGTTTCATTACGTTGAAATAAAAAGCCGCTAATTAGCGGCTTTTTTGTTGGCTCAAACTGTGCGCTGAATGAGTTTGTTGTCGATATTTCTTTGTTTGTTTTTTAACCTGATCACAGTTTGGTTATCTAGTTTCTCTATTTTAAAAACAAGCTTACAAAGTTTGATCTAGCTTGCGTTCCCATTACCAATAATAAGTGATGATTAATTAAGGTATCACTGAAATGGGAGGGCGTATGGCGGCAAAAAAGCTCATTAAAAGTCTGGTTATATTGTCTTTATTCCCGCAATTTTCTTATGGTGCTGATAAGATTATTGGTGGGGTTGTCGGTTATCATTATGCAGAGTTGTCAACATTTTCAGCCTTGCCGTCTAATGTAAATGATATCCAATTAGGTGGGATTAACTACCAGTTACGAAACGGAGTCGCCTTTGACCAAGCGAGTCGGCTATACGGCACTTACTCATTTAGTTCTGATGATTTAAGTCATCATCAAGGGGTTTTAGTTTCCTATGATTGGTTATTTCCCTTTGATAATGCCGGACTGGTTAGTTTATTTGTTGGGGCTTCTGCAGGGTTAAGTAGTCAAGAGACCCAATACACAGATAGTGAACAAAGCTATTTTGATACTCGTAGTAGCTATGTTTTTGGCGGACAAACTGGTGTTGTCTTTGAGCTGAGTGATCAGTTTACATCAGAGGTGGGTTTTAGGTATTTGATGCATAACTTTACTTCGTCAGGGGACAATGTGTCATCTCTGTCGGTAAATGATGCTGAACAAGTTTATTTGGGCATTGATTATATGTTCTAACGCTTAAATGCGAGTTTCAATATCGTTTCGCTCATAAAAAAGCCACGTTAATTAACGTGGCTTTTGAGTCTTTACGGATAAAACAAGATTAGCTTGCTTTAATCGCACGACCTTGTGAGTCTTTAAAGTTACCAACTGCAATAATAATGAAGTCGATTAACGTCCAAATACCTAAACCGCCAAGGGTTAACAGCATTAAGATCCCAGTACCAATTTTACCTGTGTAAAAACGGTGCACACCTAGAGAGCCTAGGAAAAAACACAAAAGAAGAGTAGGTACAAAACCTTTCTCACTTAGTTCTACTGGTGTTTCAGCTGTTTGTACTTCTGACATAATTAAAATCCCTTAGTTATAATTTTTGTCCCGGATAGGTGATTAACTTACCTTGTCCGTCTCTGTAGCTTCCAACTAGAAGCATAAATGTCACTACGACTGTATGAATGACATCAATAAAAATAAGACCTGCACCGATCAGGGTGAGCGTAACGTCTTCAAACTGCAATAACGTAATGCCAACAATGGCTAGTGTTAAATCAAAAAAACCATGCAAAACTCGGCCACAATAGAAATGGTGAACTCCAAAAATCCCGAAAATTCCCGATAAAATAACTGCAGTCGCATAATTTTTGTCAGATTTGACAGATTCAGTCACTTTCAACCTCCCTGATGAAAATCTTAAATCTTTTATATAGCAAAGGCTTAGGTTAATCAAATACAAATGTTAAATTTACCTATGTAATGTGCTCGAGATCTAGCGAATTGGGTTAACTTGGTTTGCAATTGAGTAAGGTTTGGTCGATGCGTTAGTGCTGGGTTAGTTTGAGGTTATAGCTTGTTGCGGAGCTTGATGGTAAATAAAAGTTGTTAAGCAAGATTGTAAAGCGCCCTTAAGTTAGGCATGTTAATAGCTTAGGACAATGAAACACATTCAGGGATTAATATGCCTCAAACAACGCGTAACGCTTCTATTTTAACGAGCTTGAAATCAACGCTTAAGGGTTATAAAAAAGCGACTAGCAAGGCAACTATGTTGCTATTGACCATAGGGATGTCTTCAGCAGCTTTTGCTGCCGACTACAAAGTGATTCATGCCGGTGAACTATTAACTGTAGCTGGTAAATCCACACTGAAAGCACATTCGGTTGTGGTTAAAGATGGCAAAATCTCTACCGTCGAAAAAGGCTTTATACAAATAAACGACAATGAATTAACAGCAGCTGACACGATTGAGTATGTCGATTTAAAACAGCAATTTGTAATGGCTGGCTTGATGGATATGCATGTGCATCTTCAAGGTGAACTGGGACCCAAAAATGACAGTGAATCTTTAAGGATGTCTGATGCCGACGTGGCGATGAGAAGTGCTTATTTTGCTAATAAAACCTTGATGGCTGGATTTACCACCGTACGAGATTTAGGTGCAAAACCTGAACAGATTTATGCGCTTAGAGATGCCATTAATAAAGGATGGTTAGCAGGACCTCGTATTATTGCTTCTGGTGGTGTTTCGGTGACTGGCGGCCATGGTGATGTAGATGGTAAAAGTCCTGATCTGTTGGATATGCTGACATCTAAAACCATTTGTGATGGCCCATTTGATTGTCGCCGAGCAACTCGTCGGGCAATTAAATATGGTGCAGATGTCATTAAAATCACCTCTACTGGCGGCGTTCTTTCCGATACCAATACAGGTACAGGTCAGCAGATGGCAAATGATGAATTAAAAGAAGTCATCGATGCGGCTCATGCACTGGGAAGAAAGGTTGCCAGCCACGCCCATGCTGCAGAAGGGATTAATGCTGCTCTACGTGCTGGTGTAGACAGTATTGAACACGGCAGTTACGCCAATAAAGAATCAATTAAGCTGTTTAAGAAGTCTGGTGCATATTTGGTTCCCACTTTATTAGCTGGTGATACGGTCGTACAAATGGCTAACTCCAGCGGTAACTTTATGTCGGAAGCAATTAAAGCCAAAGCTATTCGTGTGGGCAATGACATGCAAAACAACTTCGGAAATGCTTACAAAGCGGGTGTTAATATCGCTTTTGGTACTGATAGTGGCGTATCAAAGCATGGCCAGAATGCCAAAGAAGCCATACTGATGCATCAAGCTGGCATGTCTAATCAAGATATTCTTATTTCAGCCACGATTAATGCGGCTGACCTTTTGGGGATGTCAGATGATATAGGCACGTTAGAGCCTGGTAAACAAGCAGATATTATTGCACTTAACACCAGTCCAGTAGAGCAAATAGACGCCTTACTGGATGTACCTTTTGTGATGAAGTCTGGAGTCATTCATAAACGCTAACCCCCGTTGATACAGATAAACGAATGGCTAACGCTGTAATGAGAGTTAGCCATTTTTATTCTGAGCTGTTGTTTATGTTTTGGCTTAGCTTAATGGCTTAGCTTAATGGCTTAGATTAAAGGCTTAGAGCAGGTAAAGATAAGGTCGCAATGCAGCCTCTTGGGTGGTTTGATTTTAGGGTAAATTGCCAGTTATATCGATGGCATAAAGTATCAATAATCACTAAACCTAAACCGTGGCCTGACATATCGCTTTGTTGCTGACCTTTCTCAATATTAGATAAACCCTGTCCGTTATCTTCTACCACTATTTGATTGTCTAAAATGGTAATCTTAATCCAGCTCGTTTCATCGTCAGGCAAGTTATCACCGCGAGCATTAATTGCGTTATTCAGCAAATTACTAAGTAACATTTTAATCACGGCTGTATTGGGCTGCACATATGGGTTACCTTGCCAGTTAACCGTCACTTCAATATGCTGTTTTTTAGCTAAGTTCACTGCTGTTTCAATGGCTTGGTTGAGCTCTTTTTCAGTCAATTGACGTGGTGGATTACTATTGTCAGACTTTTCCTGCTTAACAATATTCAATAAGGCGTCTACTGTATTTTGCATGTCTTGGGCTGCACGAGTAATGCGCTCTTGCTGGCGCAACTGAAAATCAGCATCGGGCTTTTTAGAAAGCAATTTAGCCGCGCCAACAACGATACTCAATGGGGTACGTAACTCATGACTGGCATACCTGGCAAAGGCTTGTTCTTGTTTGATTAAGGTTTCATTTTGCTGACGATAACTATTTAAGCTATCGGTTAGAATACCAAACTCTTTGGCTGCACTCGTATTGACGCTAAATGTGGTTGGCAAAGGTTGCTTTGCGAGCTGTTTGCTTAAGTCATTGATGGGTTCAATTAAGCGTTTTGATAATTTGATCAGCGCATAGCCAAGTAAAATTAATAGCCCTAATGTGAATAGCAATGAGAAGGTACTAATACTTTTCCATTGGGCGTTAGAAAGTTCAACATTGTCAGCTGGCATAGTCAGGTATAACTGAACGACTTCTCCATCCAGTAAAAACTCATCTCGATGCAAAAACAGCTCATGAGAATCATCATTAATTTCACCATTAAAGCCAAGTGGATAGTTTTGAAGCTGACCATACTTTTTCGGAATAAAATTGGTACTGTAAAAGGCGGTAATATTAGGCGGCAATACCAAAGGTTCTGGGGTACCTGATTGAAATTGCTTTACCACATACGGGGCGCTTTCTCTGAGGTTATTTAAGCTTACTTCATCCTCAACCCATTGCAGTATGAAAATCATCGTGACATAAATGATCCCAGCAGCCAAAACACCAATGAATGCAAAGTAGACGCTTAGCCTACCAACAAAAGATCGCGCAGTGGTATTACTTGTGCTGGTACGACTTACTTTGGGTTGATTTAGCATAGTTGTATTCACTCGGTTAAATTCGTATCAGTAGAACCTTGGTCGAGGCGTAGACCGACTTTGGGGACTGTCACTAGCATAGGTTGACCAAACGGCTTATCGAGTTGATTACGAAGCTGATATACATGACTGCGCAAAATATCTTTTCCTGGTGGGTGTTGGCCCCAAAGCTCGTCGATAAGTTGCTCCCTTGTGACAACATTTGGTGCATTCTTAATGAGCAAACGCAGTATTTGATAGGTGGTGGGAGTGAGTGGCAATATCATACCTTGGCGTGTGACTTGGTGACGTGCGGTGTCGACTTCAAGATCGCCAAAGCGCAGCTTAGCTTGAGCTACATTTCCACGGTGGCGTTTAATCAACGCCTTGATTCGAACATCCAGCTCATCTAAATCAAAGGGTTTACCTAAGTAGTCGTCAGCACCACTGTCAAATCCGGTCATTAAATCCGCTTTATTGTCTAAGGCTGTTAGCATCAGTACTGGTGTAGAGCACCCTTGTTCTCGCAGGGCTTTACACAGAGTGAGTCCATCCATTTTAGGCAGCATTAAATCTAAAATAATAGCGTCAAAATCGTCAGCGAGAGCCAGAGATAGCCCAAGCTCACCATTCGTTGCAAAGTCAATTTCAGCATCTTGAGCTTCAAAGAAATCGCCTAAGATCCCCGCCACATCGTGGTTGTCTTCAATGATAAGTAGTTTCATTTGTTGCTCGTTGCCTTCGAAATGGAGGCTTATTATCAGTCATTTTTTGTCGAAGAAATGTCAATGACATTTCTTACACTCGCTATCATTCAAGATGTTGGCATATTTTGATTCACAGGAATAGTCCATGCGTCATCAATCCTCAGCCAGCCAGCAATCCGAAGTCTGCTTATCGATCATTATCCCAATGTTTAATGAGGCGCAAAGCCTTGATGTGTTGATGCAGCGCCTTGACCGAGTGCTCTCAACCATGCCCGAGCATTGCGAGTTAGTGTTTATTGATGATGGAAGTACCGACAACACTTGGGCGCTATTACAGCAATTACGCATGAGTCATGGCGAGCATCAATGCATTAAACTCAGCAGAAACTTTGGTAAAGAGGCTGCGCTTTCTGCGGGCCTTGCTCAAGCAAGAGGCCTTGCGGTTATTTTGCTTGATGCAGATTTGCAAGACCCACCAGAGCTTATTCCACAGATGTTAGCCACTTGGCGTGAAGGCTATGAAGTGGTGAATATGCGCCGAAAAAAACGGTTGGGCGAAACCTGGTTTAAGCGCTTTTCAGCAGGTTGTTTTTATCGATTAATGAATGTGATGTCAGACTCTCCTGTGCCTGAAAATGTTGGCGATTTTAGGTTGCTAAGTCGTCAGGTGGTTGATCATATTAATGCAATGCCAGAACGTAATCGCTTTATGAAAGGCATTTTAAGCTGGCCAGGATTTACCCAAACTACGATTGAGTTTGATCGAGATCCTCGCAGTGTAGGGGAAACCAAATGGAATTACGGCAAGCTGATTGGTTTAGCGATGGATGGAATTACCTCGTTTAGTTTTAAGCCCCTTCGTTTAGCCACCTGGTTTGGTGTCACCATTGGTTTAAGTTCGTTGATTTATGGTGTGTGGGTGGTATTGAAAACCTTGGTATTTGGTGAAGCTGTCGCGGGATATGCATCAATGATGGTGGTGCAATTATTTTTAGCGGGAATTCAATTACTGGCGATTGGTTTAATTGGCGAGTATCTGGGACGGGTGTTTATGGAGGTGAAGCAGCGGCCAGTATTTATTGTAGAAGAGGTATATCACCAACAAAGTATTCCTAATACGGTTGTGAGTTTTAAAAAGCCGCTCACGTCAATGACCAAAGCAACGACTCATAGCAAGCAAGCGCTAAAGCGTGCTAAGTCGATTTCTATAAACCATGTAAATCAATTCAGTAACGGTGATTTGCAAGCGAGTGTTCTGCAAGGGAGCCATTTGCAACAAGCATTTTTTGTACAACCAACAAGTTACAAGCAAACCTACAACTATGGTGGAAATGTCTAAATGAATGCGCTGCAATCACCCTCACATAAATCTAACCCATTGGGAACGAACTTATTATGGCTTTTAATGGGGGGTTATTAGTGCGATTAGTATCATTAGCCTTATACCCGTTAATGGATACGACAGAGGCTCGCTATGGTGAAATGGCAAGGCTTATGGCAGAAACAGGAAATTGGCTCACACCTCAATTTGATTATGGTGTTCCATTTTGGGGAAAACCGCCTTTGCAAAATTGGATGAGTGCCAGCTTTATTGAGCTGTTCGCCAATAATGAGTTCTTTTTACGTTTACCGCATTTCATTGTCGGTGTGCTGAGCCTTGCCTTGGTGGTTAAATTTGCGAAACGATTTTCAATCAATGGTTTAACCGTTGCCATCATCTATGCGACCACAACCGTTTTTTATGTGTGCTTAGGCACAGTTATGACGGATATGGGCTTATTACTCGGGTTAACGTTAGCGTTTATTGGTTTTTATTTAGCATGGCAAGGTGAGTATTTTTGGGGATACGCAGGCTTCGCTGGATTGGCCATAGGCCTAATGGCCAAGGGCCCTGTTGTGATTGCGATATTTGGCATCGGTGTTTCTTTGTGGATGCTTTGGGCTGTAGGCCCTATCAACATGTGGCGCGAGTTATGGCAAAAAGTCCCCTTGTTATCGGGCCTGACTTTGATGCTGAGCTTAGTGTTACCTTGGTACGTGATGGCCGAGCAGGCTACCCCTGGCTTTATTCAATACTTTATTGTTGGCGAGCATTGGTCAAGGTTTGTTGATAGCGGCTGGAAAGGCGATTTATACGGCACTGCCCATGATGAAGCACGTGGTACGATTTGGATGTATTTTGCCGTAGCGTGTTTACCTTGGTCATTTTTCTTGCCACGTGGACTCTATCGATTATATCAAAATAACAGTGGGGTAAATACTGAGGTTAGCCAGCAAAATAAAGGGTTTGATTCTTTCACTAAATTTCTGATCTGCTGGATGATATCGCCTATGGTGTTATTCACTTTAGCGGGAAACATTCTACCTGCTTATGTGTTACCCGCAGCGCCAGCGTTGGCATTACTTATTGCTTATGCTTGGAAAGGTGATGTGATTAGACGGTTTGTGACCATAGCAACTTCTATTCCCTTATTGCTTATGGTTGTCGTTGGGGTACTTAATACTGGTGTCAGTAAAGAAAAAAGTGATAAGTGGTTGTTAGAACAACGTTTATATGACTTACCAGTGTATTACTGGCTACAGCAACCATTTTCGTCTCGTTATTACAGTGAGGGTAAAGCGGTGGTGGTCAATGATGAAGATCAGCTAATTCGTCTGCAAAATACTCCTTATTACATTGTTGTGACTCAAACACAACTGACAAAATACGATAGTTTTGCCACCTGTAAGTTAGAAGTCGAAACAAAGAAAAAAGTGCTAATGTTGTGTGGTGAAAGCTAATGCCGCACACACCGATGTTATCCCAACCAGCCCAAGCTATGCCTGTGTTTAATCGGCAAAAACTTAAAACCATGAGCTGCTTTTTACTGGTAGGTGGTGGGAGTTTTTTAGTCGACTTAATGCTCTTTTTAAGCCTATTACATTTAGCTAAATGGCCTGTTTTATTGGCGAGGTTTGCCGGATTTAGTATTGGATTAGGGCTAACTTGGTGGGGGCATAGATGCGTGACATTTAGCCACCGCAAGCAGCTACAAACCTGTGCACAAATGAAATGGGTGGTTGCAGTAGCGATAGTCGCAGGAATGGCTAATTTACTGAGTTTTAGTCTCATCAGAACTTGGTTACCAACTTCGATTAGTTTTGAGGTATTTAGTGTTGCATTTGGGGTCCTGATTGGACTGATTGTTAATGGGTTAGGGGCTAATTATCTGACATATCGTTCACAACCCGATGGAGACTAATATGATTTATATTCAATATCGGCTTTATCTGGTTCAAGTGATCTTAAATACCGCGCTTTGGCAGTATTACGTCACTCATCGCTCGTGAGTATTGTTGCTCGTAAATAACGTAGCTCGTAAATAACGTAGCTCGTAAGTACCGTTGCTCGTGAGTATCTTGACTCTTGAATAAAATATAAAGCCTTAACTATTACAGTAAGGCTTTATGTTTAACTCGCTATTTTCCGCACTAGTCGACCCAATGTAATACATCCTTTATGACTGACCATCTTGGCTGCTTAGGCTGGGCGTTTTCTCCTAAAATCCAGTAACTATAAAGTGTGTCTACATAACCGGATGATTGCTGAATTGCCAACCAGCTATTTAAAAAGGTGTGCAATGAGGTATTCCCTTTTGCAACAGCGTAGGATGCTGGGAAAGATTTAATTTCTTCACGGTTATATAGGGTCGTGTATTCAGGGTATAAAATGGTCCAAGTTTGACCCGCTTCAAGGCTAATAAGCAGTCCGTCCCAGGTTTTGCCATCATCTTCAAAAAGAGTTTGTCAGAGTCGATTGAAGTAAATTCAATGTTATCGAACTTCTCTTTTAGGTAAGGGATAATTGAATATTCTCCTACAGACGCAACTCTGATTTTATCGGCTTGATGTATAAGTTCATCAGTTTTAAATTCATCAGCACGGTAATCTTTAACAACAAACGAATAGTGAAGATCGAGCACTGGGTTAGTGAAGTCGACTAAACCGATTCGAGTCGTGGTCATTTGCAAGCCTGAGACTGTGATATCAAACAAGCCACTGTTGATTGACTCTAAGGCATTTTCGCTTGAGTAAGGGATAAATGCGATTTGTAAATCAAGTTCAGCAGCCAGTTTTTTCATCAATTCGATATCAAACCCGACAAGTTCATGCTCGGCATTAAAAAATGAAAAGGGGACTTGAACAGGATTATATCCGACTCTTAACGTCCCGCTTTGCTTAATTTGTTCCACAGAGCGGGGGCCATTAACAACTAATTCTTCTGACCAATTAAAGGTTGTCACATCTTCAGGTACTTCTGCAGCAGAGCTCATTTGTGCTACCACTTCATCCATATTGTATTCAGTATCAACAATACTATTAAGCAGCCAGCTGGTTCCCAGTAAAGTGATGCCAAAAACAATCGGTGTCAGGGCGCTGCACATTATCAGTTTTTTCATGCTGACTTTTGCGATACCAGCCAGCATCGCTGTACCGCCAATCGCTAAAATAAAGATATTCATTGCAGCGAGTAATGAGGTAAAACGGCTAGTGAATAAACTCGACACCATATACAGCTGGAATAAATCCGAAGACAGCTCTAACGAATCCAATAGCATAGGAATGGTTAAATACACGCTGCCAAATAAACTGATTAAGCCATTAACAGACATCGGAAAATAACTAATAAAATCGAGCTCTTTGCCTGAAAACCAAGCGGCAAATAACACAAAAACGATGGTTAACAACTTGCCCAAATTAGGAAAGCTAAACACCACAGGAATAATAATATTGGCGTAATCATCGGTTTGCGCATTACCAATCTTGTATTTGTGGAATAGCTCCTTGGTGCGTTGAATAAGCAATGGCAAGATTATAAAAATATTACCGGCTGCAAATGCTGTAATCATGGCATCTTTCGCGATACCAGTAATGTCACGATAGGAGAATGGTGTGATCACCATAATGATGGCGGGTAAAACCCAGTATGTGAGCAATATTGTCATCACCACATGAGCGATAAAATAAACCTGTAATTTTTGAAACTCATCAAAATCCATCGTGCCAGCTGTCGCCGCTGTCATGGCAAAAATACCAATTGGCATCAGCATGACAATACTTTGTGTGACCTTATTAAAGGAGGCGCCAAGTAACTGCAATGGGCGCATTAATGACTCTTTATTATCAATGGATATCAGCGCAATCCCCGTGGCAACACAAAAAAGTACAATTGCAGGAATATAACTATTAGACAGTGAGAAAAACGGGTTAGAAGGGATATATAAATCCAAAAGGTTGACCGAATTAGGATCTTGTAATGCCGTTAAACTAAAAAATTCACCCGCTTGCCATTCAGGGAAGGTGTACTTGATCAAGTACATACTTAACAGACCGAAGAGCCATATCACTAGCATCAATTTACCGACTTTTACACCTAATGACTTGGCTTGTTCTAAGGTTAAACTGCCTAAACTAGAGATTAACGATACGATAATGTAAGGAATGATGGTCATCTGTAATAACTTGATAAACGCATCGCCTATGACCGACATCCACGCCAGCATTTCACCGAAAAACAATCCTGTAATAATACCGCCTGCAAATGACAGTAATACCCAACTCGACATACTGATTTTTTTATCTTTCTTAACCGGTGCTGATTGATTTTGTTGTTCGGTGTCCGTTTGCGTGCTGGCATTAGCCATATGATTCCCTTTTACTTATTGTTTTTGTCGACTTTCATGGACGTTGCTGACATGAGTTAACATGCCAGCATTACTGCTATAGCAATAACAAGCGTTAAATCGCTTAACTTGCGACAGCTGAGCGGCTAAATCTAGCTAAGGTCTGGCGGTAACAGTCAACGTATTGTTTGATTTTATTGTCGCAATTAAAGTGCGTTATGGCTCGCTCACGCCCAGCTTGACCGAGTCGTTGCTGTATTGAACTATCCGAGAGAATATGGCTAATTGCAGCTGCCATACTAGTTGAATTTTCAGGGGGAAATGAGTAACCCGTTACGCCTTCATCAACGACTTCGGGAATACCATCAACATTACTGCTAACCGTCGGAACCGCACACGACATGGCTTCTAAAATCACCATGCAGAATGATTCCCTAAAGCTAGGTTGGATAAGGCAGTCAGCATTGGCAATATAACGTTCAACCTTATTAACTGAACCGGTAAAAGTGACACGGTCGAGTATGTTTAATTGCTGGCATTGCTGTTTAATCTTTCCAATATCAGGGCCATCGCCCACTAATACTAACCTTACAGACTCACTGCAGGTTAGTTGGCTAAAGGCATCGACGACTGTTGATGTGTTTTTAAGGGGTCTAAAATTGGAGACATGCATTAAGATTTTTTCGTCATCTTGAGCTAACGTCGCTCTTAACGTTTCATCTTGAAGTGCTGGGGTGAAATCGTCTGCATCAATAAAGTTATGCACTACGTTAATCGGTTGCTGAATATCGAACTCTTGCAGCATGTATTGACGCTGAAATTCAGAAACTGTCGTTAATAAGGCACTTTGATTCATGCTAAATGTATTTAAGCGCTTAATCGCATCGTCTTGGCCAACGATGGTGACATCCGTGCCATGAATTGTAGTGACAATTGGGAAGGGATAACGAGCAATATTACTGGCTAAATGGGCGCAAAGTGAGTGTGGAATAGCATAGTGAGCATGCACAATATCTAACTGGTATTCTTCCGCAACTTCAACAATTTTTGCCGTTAACGAATAGGTGTGCAGCGGGCCTTCAAATAAGGGATAGTTCACTTCATCTACACAATGAAAGACAACATTCTCTATGTCTTCAGGTAATTTAAACGGGCGCTTGTGTGCAATGATATGCACTTCATGGCCAAATTTTGCCAAACCTAATCCCAATTGGGTGGCAACCAAGCCTGAACCGCCAATACTGGGGTGACAGACAATACCTATACGTAACTTATTCATCATTCTTCACTAGTATCTTTACTAATTGGAGCGCTAAATATCAACGAGGTGTTTAACAAAAATGCTACAGTTATTTTTAGGTTAACTTTACAAGGTTTGCAATATTTTTAATCGTTTTCAATCTATTGATTGTCACCTGATAGAAGGCAATAAATTCACAATTTATTGCAATCACCATAGCGTTATACTGTAGTCGGTGAATATGACAGTTTTAGGTAGGCTTAATTGCCGTAAACCTAGTGACAAAATGAAGTGAATATAAACATAAAGCCTAACAAGCAGATTTGTTAGGCTTTATGTTTTTTGGGATTGAGGCATATTATTCAAACTAAATAATATTCAAACTAAATAATATTCAAACTAAATAGTGTTAAATTACCAGCTTTGAGGGACTAAACGGGTTAATCAACCCAATGCAGTACATCACGAATGATTGACCATCGAGGCTGCGGTGTCGTGGCGCCTTTACCTAGCATCCAGTAATCATAAAACTCCTGTTGGTGACCATCGACTTTGCGAAGCTTTTGCCAGTTATTGATGTAATTCAATAATGATTGATTAGTTTGAGCAACAGCATAAGCAACTGGGTATCGATTTTTACCTTCTAAAATAGCGATACCGTAGCCAGGGAAGAACAATGTCCAAGCCGACCCCGCTTCAGCACTAATGACCACCGCATCATACTTATCGCCTTTCTGTCTAAAGAAGTCTTTGTAGCCATCAATTTTTACAAAGGTTAAGTGCGGTAACACCCGCTTTGCTTCTTTAATTTTGTCATCATGTTCGACGTAAGCAATGGTGGTATTTTCCATTTCTAAAATCGATTGATTAGTTTTAAAGCTATTAACTCTATGGTCTTTGGTGGCAATCGCAACGTTTAGCTCAAGTACTGGATCGCTATAGCTCAAGCTGTCCATTTGCTTAATATCCATTGCGAGTCCCGACATAGCAACATCAAAAAAGCCTGCATCTAGCGAGGCTGATAAGGTCTTTTTACGAAAAGGAATAAACTCTACTTCGACATTTAAATCTTCAGCCAGCTTCGTTGCCATAGCAGAGTCAAAGCCGACTAATTGGCCTGCGTTATTGTAATAACTGAATGGCACATTGCTTGGAATGTAACCAACTCGAAGTACGCCACGTTTAATAATGTCTTGTACGCCAGCGATTGGTTGCGAGGGGGTTTTTCCGACTTCAGGAAACTGTCGTTTAACTTTTGTAGGAACCTTATCAGCCACTTGCATATTGGCAATCACACCGCTGGTAATTTCAGGACTATGAATAAATAAGCCCATGCCGACTCGACATATCAATATCGTCACGACAGTGCTAATCAATAAACCCGCGGACATTTTAATTAATTGAGGGGGACGCAGTTTAAGACAGCCTTGGAATAAGCAAACGGTGAGCAAGGTTAAGGCAAATAGATTCATTACCGCAGCGATAGAGTTAAATTTACCGGTTATAAACCCAGACATCACAAACAGTTGGAATAGGTCTGAAGGTAAATGAACCAACTCAAGCATAAACGGAATTGCCACATAAACACTGCCAAATAAAGACAATAAGCCACTAATAGATAATGACGGCATTGCACTCACTTCAACAGGCGTTCCATTAAACCAGCCTGCAAAATAAACAAATAAAATGACGGTCAGTTTGCCAATATTGGGGAAGGTGAAGGCGATAGGTACGAGGATTTCAATTAGAGTTAACCCATCTTCGCTTAGGTTATTATGCTCACGCATGATTTGCTTACATTCTTCAATGATCACAGGGATCACAATAAAGATGTTACCTGTGGCAAATGCTGTGACTAAGCTGGCTTTTGTTATGCGCACTGTTTGGGCGTAAGTAATAGGCGTTAATGAGCACACAATCCAAGGTAAAATGACAAACGTGAGCAATAAACACAGTACAAAATAACTGATTAAGTACACCTGCATACTGGCAAATTCATCAACCCCCATCGTGCCTGCTGCTGCCGCTGACATAGCAAAAATACCAATAGGTAAAACTTTGACTAAACCTTGAGTAATACGAGAAAAGGTTTCTGTAATGGTATGCATGAATGACAACACTTGGGTCTTGTTGTCGCCTTCCATACCGATAAGCGCCAGTCCCATTGCAATACTGAACACCACCATTGCTGGTACATAGCCTGCAGCCATTGATTCGAATGGGTTTGAAGGAATATAGAGTTTGAAGTAGTTAATTGGCTCGACAGGTTCAACAATACTGGTACTAAAAAAGGAGGCCGATTCAATAAAGGGAAATGACAGTGGCATTAAAGCGGTAAGCACGATTCCGACGAGCCAAAGCAGCAGCATAATTAAGCCTGCTCGACTAAAAATAAGAATGGCCGTGCTTTTTTGGAGCTTACCTATACCGCCGATAAGTGAGACAACAATGTAAGGTAAGACGGTCATTTGCATTAACAAAATAACGCCATTGCCAATGGTGCTTAACCAGCCAACAGATTCACCAAAGAAAATCCCTACAGCAAAACCCACAAACATAGCGACCAGCATTTGGGTAGAACTGGTCATCGCAAGTAATTTTTTAAACACAATTAATATCCATTTATTCGATTATGCCTGCGGCGATTGAGTGCTATGACTCTGTATGATCTTTCAGCCACTTTTGATGAGGTTGCTAAAAGTTTGCTAACCATTAATTGTTAAGTGGTGAAACTGTTAATTTTTATCAATATTAACAGTGTTATTATCGAATAGTCAGGTTTTATGGAATAAAATTATCGTGAACTTTAAGTTAGCAATTGCTAATTAAAAGGCGGGTTGATTGGGGATATGTTAACAAGCAATAGCCAGAACAAAGGCGAACTGGCTATTGCAAAAAATGCACGTTTAAGTCTAATACGACCAACTAAAGCGGTTTTAATTTTCCTTTCGCATCTGCAATGCATTGGTAGTTTTTCGACTTCATAAACTCAGCAAGCTCTGTTTCAATTCGTTCAAAACAGGTCTCGCCTTCTTTTTCAAAACAAGTGGCTATTTGCACCGCATCAGCACCAGCTAATAAGTATTCAAACGCATCAATCCCCGTTTTTATGCCGCCTACGCCAATGATTTGCACATTGTCATCAAGCAGTTCTCGAAAAGCTCTCACATTTGCAAGACCAACAGGTTTGATATAGTCACCGCATAAGCCGCCGAATCCGCCTTTAGGTTTGATTATTGGCTGCTCTGTATAAGGATCAATGATTAAAGTGTTACCGATTGAGTTGATGCAGGTAATAAATTTAACGGGGTATTTTTTAATAACATTTGCGGCGGCGACAAAGTGGGACATATCAAAATAAGGAGCTAACTTAATCCCTATAGGCTTATTTCCTAATGCGGTAATCGCTGCTAATGCCTTATCTGTTTGTTCAAAGTCATAGGCAACTTGTGCTTTTCCCGGGATATTAGGGCAAGAAAAGTTCACTTCAATTAAATCAACATCACTTTGCTGAAAAGCCGTCACCATTTCGATGTTATCTTCAACGCTAAAACCCGATACGCTTACAATCACAGGTTTTCCTAAGGCTTTCAGTGCTGGGATCATTTCTAGATAAGCTTTATAGCCTAAGTTTGGTAAACCCATTGACTGAATTGAGCCAAGTGGCAAGTCTTGGTAACGAGGCTCTGGGTTGCCCTCTCTAGGGGCGATGGTACAAGATTTGGTGACCACAGCCGATGAATGAGATTGCGCTATGGTGTGTAATTCTTCCCAAGTGGTGCATTTAGGGCCAGAGGCATTCATCAAATAACTTTCTAGTTTAACGCCTGCAACGTGAGTGGATAAATCGATTTTCATTAATGCGTCCTCTTGACTAAATGAGTATGGATAAACATGACGACCGATTTGAGGAAATAACTGTAGGCTGCATTGTTGCGGTGTAAGGCGCATCTAGCTAGCTGTGAAATTAATCTCCGACAAATTGCGCCATAGTTTATGGAGCAAAACAATGGGGATATTGATTAGAAACAAGAAAACAGCAAAATAATGGTTAAATTGTCAATAGTGTTAAGCTGAGCAGACAAAAAGCGATCATGCTTAAGATGATCGCTTTTTAATATTACAGTGAACTGGCTAGTATTATTTTAAGCGATAAACCACTTCCACACGTTCTTCCACATTAACCTCCCCATATTGATAGCTTTCCATTGTGTCACTTTGCACAGCAGACATTCGCATCATTACAGGTTGTACAGGGTGTTGAGTTAAGTAACGGATCTCCCAAACACCATCTAGCTTACGGTCAAAACCCTGTGCCAAGGATTGGGCTTTTTGTTTAGCATCGTTAATTGCAGCTTGTCTCGCTTGTTCAATTGCTTTGGTTTCATCCGATGATTTAAGGGCAATATTTTGTACACGGTTTATGCCTTCTTCTAGTGCAGAGTCGAGAATGTCGTTGAGCTGGTTAAGCTTCATTACTGTCACTGTTAACTGACGGCTTGCATGATATCCGGTTAACTCTCTAGGCTGCTTTGAAGGATAATGATATTGCGGCTGGATTTGTAAATTAGCGCTTTGTATATCATCGGTGCTTACGCCAGCTTCTTTTAAGCGAGCAATAAATTTAACCACGGCTTCATCAACCGCCGATTTTGCCTCTTTCGCTGTTGTTTTAGTAAGGCTCACTTGCACAGAGATTTCAGCCATGTCTGGCGCTACCTGAACTTGGCTTATGCCGACAGTTTCAAGGTGAGGGAAATCATAATTTGCTGCTATAGCTGATTGGCTACCGATACCAAATAATAAGGCTGCACATAATGCTGAGGCAAAAATTTGAGTATTGAATAAAGGTTTTTTAACAGAATAAGTCATGGTGTTCTCCAACAATAAAACAGAAAAATCAATCGGTGTTATTGCTATAAACGAGAACAAATTGGAAAAGGGTTATTTTTCTTTTATTTTTCTTATTTTTCTTATTTTCTGTTACTTATTCTTCCTTGTTTAATGCACTTGTCTAAAGCACTTATTTAATACGGCGCTAGTTAACATACCTAATGGTTAACCAAATACTGGCTACGAAGATTTTATGGGCTTACTAAAAAAGCCCTACAATGCTTAAACCAGCTGAAGGGCTCTTGTTAGTATGTTTAATCTTGATTGATTAATTAATGAACTCGCTTGCCATTGACCCAAGTTTCGTTGACTGTGACTTTCCACATATCTTCATATGGGGTGGTAAAAATATCATCCTCAATCAAAATAAAGTCAGCCTTCATTCCAGGGCGTAGCTCACCAATCATTGATTCTTGATGCGCCGCATAGGCTGCATCAGAAGTAAAACTGGCTAAGGCTTCTGTTAGGTTCATTTTTTCCTTTCGATACCATCCATTAAACGGCTGGTTTTGATGATCTTGTCTGGTGACCGATGCATGTAAACCATAAAATGGATTTGGTGACTCAATAGGAAAGTCAGAACCTGCTGCAATAATCGCACCCGAAGTCATCAACTTTCGCCAAGCATAAGCTCCTTGAATACGGGTGTTACCAATTCTATCGACAGCCATGTTTTTGTCGCTGGTGGCATGGGTTGCTTGCATCGATGCAATCACATTAAGTTCTGCAAATCGAGGAATATCACTTAGCTGCAGTACCTGAGCATGCTCAATGCGGTGACGTAAATGACGTGACTGAGTTGTTGCTATGAGGCGCTGGTATTCATTTAATACAATGTGATTAGCAAGATCGCCAATGGCATGAGTATTGACCTGAAACCCAGATTTCATTGCAATTTCGATAGTATCGATTAAGGCGTCATTAGAATACAGCAGTAACCCTTTATGACCTTTTAAGTCGCTGTAATCTTCAATTAACGCTGCACCTCGGCTACCTAATGCGCCATCGGCTGAAATTTTAACGCTATTGATTTGCAGCTTATCTGAACCAGCAGCGATGGGGCCTGCCGTCATTAACTGAGCAAAATTCGGATCTTCGGCATCAATCATCGCATTCACGCGGATAGGTAACTTATTAAAGTTTTCTAGTGTTTGGTATGCCTTGATTGTGTCGGAGCCAACGCCTGCATCATGCACGCTAGTTAACCCCATTGCAGCTAACGCATTAAGTGCCGTAAGTAATACAGTTTGTTGCTCATCAACTGACAAGCTTGGAATATTGTTGGTGATTAAGCTCATGGCATTATCAACAAACACCCCTGTAGGGCGTCCATCACTGTGGCGTAAAATCTCTCCCCCTTCAGGGCTTATTGTCTTGGCATCTACCCCAGCAATTTGCATGGCTGCCGAGTTGGCCCATCCAGCATGTCCATCGACTCGTACAAGCCATACTGGTGTGTCAGGAAAGGCTTTATCTAACGATGCTGCAGTAGGGAAGGTGTTACTTGGCCATAAGACTTGATTCCAGCCTCTGCCTTGAATCCACTGCATATTGCTGTGTTGTTGACGAAATGCTTTGACCATATTCACCGCATCATTTTCTGATTGGCTAGTACGAAGTTGGGCACGCATTAAACTTAACCCATAGCTCAATACATGCCCATGCGCATCAATTAAACCAGGTAGTAGTGTTTGGCCTTTACCGTCTATTCGAACAATATTAGCTTGGGTGCTGTAAGGTAAAATGTCATGTTCGGTATACACTTCTTCAATGGTGTCGCCGTTAAATTGTAGCGCTTTAAATTGAACAAGTTGTCCATCTTTAATGGTATAGCCGTGGATATTACTTATTAACTGACTTTGTGCAAACAGCGAAAAGCTGCAAAAGCACAAACAAGTAATAACAATCTTTTTGCTGATATTAATCATGTTATTAATCGATCCGTGTTGTTATTATTTATTGTTTGATACTCAAAATGGGTAGAAGGTAAATCAACATCTTCCTGATTGATGTTGACATAATGTTAACTGCTTTTTAGGTGAAACACGAATTAGCTGATTTAAAGGCGAAAAAGTCGCTGACAGCCGCAAGTTAATGGATAACTGCTACACTAAATATGGAGGATTAATGGCACTTTTTTCGATTTTTCCACTTTACTGTCTGGCACTTAGCTTTGTATTCAGTCAAAACGGCTAAGCATAAAACAAACAGCACTGATACCCACAGGAGTCCACATGGATTTTTTTGCGCTTACAATGGTATTACTTGGGCTTGTTGGTCTAGCACTGTCTTTACGACCCGCTTACGATATCTGTGCTTACTCGCAATTTAGTAGTAAAGGTTGGTTGGCTTTACTGATGATGATTGTGCTATTTGTGATTGGTTATTTCAGTTATTTATCTTTATTGCTGCAGCATCAAGACCGCGTTAATTTTATTGAAGTGATTGTGGCAGGTATTTTTTTAGCTGGTGGATGGTTTGTGTTTTTAGTGACCAATTTAAGCAAGCAGACTATTGAGAATTTGGATGACATTTTGCAGCAAAAAGCCCATCAAGCGAGCCATGATATATTAACTGGGCTCCCTAATCGGCAGCAGTTTTATCAGCAACTCGATAGTGCCATTGCACGAAAGCCAGACTCGTTTTATTGCATGATGTTAGATATTGATAACTTCAAAATGATCAATAACACATTTGGCCATGTCGAAGGTGATAAAGTGCTAGAAGTGATAGCAGACAGGATAAACCAAACCGTCCCTAGTGATGGCGTTATAGCCCGCATTGGTGGCGACCAGTTTGCCCTTATCGTACCTGATATTGAAGCGCAAAATATCACTGTCGTTGCCAAAGAAATAGAGCAAGCACTATTGGTCGATATTCCTTGTTCTGGTCATATGATAGTGGTTGGCGTCAGTATCGGTATTTCAAAATACCCCGACAATGCTCAAGATAGAAAAACGCTCATGAAAACCGCAGATAATGCGATGTATCATGCTAAAGAGCATGACATTGCCCATCATTATTATCAGACCGATTTACAATCCTCTCAATATGCGAGTTTTACCGCAGATCCCCATGGCCGTCGCTTTTAGCCTTTGTTATGTTTGTGACAGAAGTAGCTAATCGTATATCATGCCGTAACCTACTTAAATTACCGCTTTTATTGCCCTCACATTGTATTTTTTGAGTGACTGCGTACATTTGCTATACAAGTGTTAACTCAGGTGTTATACAATGTGGCCAAAATTAATGATATGGGGGTATCATGACAACAGAGCAACGTTTATTAAATGCAGCAAAAGACCTTATTCTAGAACATGGATTAATCAATTTTTCTATGTCTGATGTACCTAGAGCATGTGGGTTATCTCGCGCATGTTGTTATCAAAATTTTAGAGATAAAAATGAAATCCTTGCAGCGCTTTGTATCGAAGAAGTTCAAGTCAATATTAAAGCGATTCAAGAGCAACGATTTTCTGATTTAATTGGCACATTTAGTATGGTGCTTCGCCCGCTTATTTTTAATCATTTAAAAGACAAAGATCGCTTAGCATTAGATCACGTTTTTGCAGAGCTGCTCGCGCTTATCCATGGGCTTCCAGAAAAAATGAATTCCTCTTTTAAAGCGTGGTTTCGAGTTCATTGAATTAGAAAGAACTCAAATTAAAGCCAATATCGCTTAAACTTTCACTTCATCAATTGATTCATAACGTTAATGTTGTAAAGGACCTTTAGGTTTGTACAACATTAACTGTTTGCCTATTCCTACTCCCACCTCAGCCAAGCTTTAATACATCAGCCCTATATAGCCTTAGACTCGCTTTTCTCATCGGTTAAGGTGTCATTATGTTCATATTTGATGACAACTCTTAATGAGCTAAGTGTATTAAAAATAACCTAATAACCATCTAATGAGTGACAAAGGTCATCATGTTAATTTAAAGTAACGGTTCAAGGAGTCAAAAAGGCTCTTTTTAGATAATCTCTGTAAATTACTGAAAACCAGTAAAATACAAGCGATAGCATATTGAATAGTATCAATAGCAAGGAAGCAACACCTGCATGAGCAAGCAAGATCACAACGATACTGAGACTTTAGATGAAGCGACAGTTGCACTAGAACAAGCAATAAACCAACAAGCTGCACAACAAGCCTCTGATGATGATCACCATCAACACCTTCTAGGCCATTGCCATCATCATAATCAAATGCAGCAACATTTAGATGATCAAGCTAATCCTGAAAATCTTGATGATTATTGCTCTGAAAAAACATCTACAGCCAAATTCACCGCCCAATCAATACAGCCTAGAACCGTAAAGTTACCCCTAGTTAACGTGTTTGCCAAAGGTGGTTACTGCGTGCAAATGCGCCTCGGTAGTAAAGGTAGTCCTGCAAATCTAATCGTTGATACCGGTAGTAGTACTTTAGTAGTTAAAAAGCAGGTGTATCAACCACATCAAGATGATTACTTAGAATCTAGTACCTTTGCACAGCAGGTCATTTATGGCGCTGGTGGCTGGGATGGACCTTTAGTGCATACTAAGGTGAGTGTCAGCCAAGATGGGTTAAAACATGACTTGTTAGCGCAAGATTCATTAGATAAAAATACTTCAACCCATGTGCCGCATCTTAATCTCGCTCATCAGCCGCTTGATTTAGAAGGCTGTCCGGTAGCAATTGTACCCTCATTAGAACATCAAAAAACCTTTGCTGATGCCGATGGAATATTGGGTCTGGCTTATTATGGCTTGAACAAGAGCTACGATTTAACAGCCTATATTGAAGAGCATAAAATCAATCCAGCATCGACATTTCCATGGCCATTTTCAGAGCCAAATTCTGTGTGCCCAGCACATAGTGAGCATGAAACGAAGAGCTGTGATGAATCTGACGAGCAAGAACGCTTTAGTGGCGAAGATTTAAAACGCTTTAGGAAGTTTCTTAAAAAGCAGCCTCAGCAGACCGTCATACCTTATTTTACCCGTTTGAAAAATAATGGCTTAACGGATAATCGTTTTGCTTTTCATTCAAAACGCTCAAGTATTCATATTGCCAAAGATGATTATACCCAAGAGCAAATCGCAGCAGATCCACTTAACAAAGGCTGGTTGATATTGGGCGGTGGCAAAGAGCACACCGAGCTGTACCAAGGTAAATTTAAAACCATTGATGTCGTTCATAATCGCTATTACAACGTCAAATTATATTCCATGAGTGTCGGCGACCAAGAGCCTGTAGCCGCCCCAGCATTGCAAGATAAATACATTGCTTCCCATAAAAGTAACGCCATTATTGATACTGGCGTTTCAGGGATTTTGCTCACCAACTTATTGTATGAAGCTATGTTGAAAGGCTTTAGCAATGTATCAGAAGAGTTTGTGGAGTTAGTCACCCCGTTTAAAGATATCCGCTTGCAAGAAGAGGGGATTGATATGACTGAGCTATTTAAAGGCCGTGACATGACAGGCCAGCACCCAGATGATTTAAGCCATTGGCCTACACTGAATTTTACTTTTGATGGCGAAATCACCAACGAATGTCCTGATAAAGAAAATGAAGTGATTGATAAAGCGATAACCATCAGTTGTAAGCCTGAGCATTACTGGCAGTTGAACTCACCAAGGCCTGGTAAAGCATGTTTTAAAATTTTAAGTCAGTTACCACGTTGGCCTAATCAATGTTTATTAGGGTTACCATTACTCAATGACTATTACGTGGTTTTTGATCGTTCAGCCCATGAAACGGGCGTAATTCGATTTGCTGAGCAGAGTGAAACCTAATTATGGAAGATAAAAAGCATAGTTTTGAGACCGATAGGTTAATTATTAGGTTACTTGAAGAAGGTGATAGAGATTTTTTTGTGAGTTTATATACAGACCCCAAAATTATGCGTCATATTGGGGAGCCTTTTTCGGAAGAAAAAGCGAACTCATCTTTTAAAACTGCAATTAAGTTAAATACTGAAATCCCTATCAAGCAGTTACTTTGGGTGATTAACGACAAATCTTCGAGAGAAACTTGTGGGATTCAAAATTTGTCATTTCATTATGAAGACAAAGGTAAAGCTGAAGCAGGCTTGATTCTTGCTCGAAAAGCTCAAGGCAGATTTTATCCGGAAGAAGCATTAGTTGGAATGGTTAACTATGGTTTCACCCAACTCGGTTTGAGTTCTATATATGCTTATTCCTCAGTCAGGAATAGAGCTAGTAAGCGAGTTGTAACTAAAGCAGGCTTCCACCAGTTTGATGAAACTGAAAGTAAAGTAAGTTTTAAAATAGAATCGGAATGATAGATATAAATTGAACATTTTGCGAAGCAATTTCATTACAAGTTGATAACTGTTATCTTACAGTTAATTTGATGTTTTTCATTCAAAAAATAAGAGTAAGTTGATGACGGGTAGTTTAACTTGTGTGGGTTTAGGTATGACACTAGGGGCGCATATTTGCCCTATTAGTAAAAGTTACATTGAAAATGCGGATGTCGTATTTTCTGCTGCTTCCCATGGCGTTACTGAGTTGTGGGTGCAAGAAATGCACTCAAATGTTCGTAGTTTGCAAGAGTATTACCAAGAGGGTAAGTCGCGGCAAATAACCTATAACGAAATGGTTGATGCGATGATGACTGAAGTCAGAGCAGGTAAAAAAGTAGTAGGTGCTTTTTATGGCCATCCAGGAGTGTTTGCGCAAGCTCCGCATAAGTCAATTGCAATGGCAAAAGCTGAAGGATTTCCTGCAAAGATGATCCCGGGTATTTCTGCTGAAGATTGTTTAATTGCAGACTTAGGAATCGATCCTGGTCGTTTTGGTTGTCAGCAATTTGAGACAAGCCAATTTATGTTTTATAAACGCCAATATGACCCTTCTTGTTATTTGATTTTATGGCAAATAGGCTTAGCCGGAGATAGGTCATTGGCTAAGTTTTCAACGGGGGCTGCCCATCGACAAGTGTTAATCGAGTTGCTCGGTGAAGTTTACCCAATGGATCATCAAGTTATTTTATATGAGGCTGCGGTACTTCCCATAGATAACATTCGCATTGAAACTTTGCCTCTTGCAGAGTTGGTCACAGCTGAGATTCATATGCACACAACTCTTGTGATCCCGCCGAGTAAAAAAATGCAGCCAAATGAAAAGCTTGTAGCACGTTTGGCTGAAATTGAACAAGATTTAGCGCAGCAAGATATCGCGTAATCAAATAGTGTATTAGCATAATAACTTATGCTGCATTATAAAAAATGCCTATTTATCGGCAACTTAAAATTTCAAGGAGATATAATGTCAAGTGTAATCGATTTATTAGAATGTTTAGGGCAAGATGCAAATTTATCCACGGCAGATGAGTTTAATGAAGCAATAAACAAAGCTGATTTAACTCCTGAGTTGAAAAGTTCGCTTTTAAAGAGAGATGTAACTTCATTAACGAAACAATTGAACATAAGTGCTGAGTTAGTTTGTGGTTTATTACCTGCTGATGAAGACGAAGGAGAAGAAGAAGGTGAAACAGAATCACCGTCTGAAAGCAAATCGTATAATGAAGAAATAGCTTAAGAAGTGAAGCCAATGATTAAGTTGCTGTCGACGATTATTTTAATATACTTATCAATCAATTACTCATTAGCGGGTAATGCTGATTTCGAGCTTAAAAACTCAGATGTCGATTATTTATTGAGTGAAGCAGATAATATTAGAAGTCAACATCCTCAGCAATTTAATCAGTTTTTAGACAAAATAAAAACAAATGAATCTAGTTTAACAATTGAACAAAATGATTATTATCAATATCTATTGGCTTATCAATATGGCTATAACGGTGACTTTTATCAAGCCCAAGCTATATGGGAAAAAATTAGTGAAACAAGCTTATCTACAGAGCTTAAGTTTAGAGCAAATTTATCTTTGATTAATATCTTTGCATACACTAAACAGTGGAGTGAAGGTTTAACATATTTAGAAAATAACTTGAAGAATCTGCATTTAATAACTAATCCTGAAATAAGCCAGTTAGGTATATCTGCTGCCGCAATTTTCTATAACCAATTAGGTCAATATGAGTTGGCATTGAAGTATGCTAATCAACTTAACCTCTTAGAAATTGATGGCAGAAATTCTTGCATAGTAAAACAACAAATTATTGAATCTAAGTTCCATTTGAAAACTTTAAATATAAACTCTGAAGAAATCAAAAATGCTCTTAATTTATGTTTAATTAATAATGAAATTGTTTGGTTTAATTTAACTAATACTTTTATTGCGAAACTTCATTTACAGGAAGGAATGAATCAAAAGGCAATTGACCTCATTTTAGAAAATATAGCGGAAGTTAAAAAATCAAATTACATTCCTATACTTTCTCAATTTTACTCATTACTTTCAAAGAGCTACCTTGCTGTTGGGGAAGTTGATTCTGCTAAGTTTTATGGTAATGAAAGCGTATCAATCAGCGGTGGTATTTTAAATTCTGAGCCCTCAATGATAGCTTATGAAGTATTATATCAAGTTGCTGTTCTTGAAAAAGATTTTGAAACAGCGCTACTTTTCTACATCAAATTTGCAGAAGCAGAAAAGTCTTACTTTGATGATCTAAAAACCAAATATCTCGCCTTCCAGTTGGCGCAGCACAAAGCGGTTGAGCAAAAAGTCCAAATTGAACTGCTGAATAAACAAAATAAATTATTAAAAGCTAGCCAGCGTCTAGCTGACAGTGAAACCGAAAATAACCGCTTGTTTATGGCGTTATTAATCATGGTCATCAGTTTGCTTGCTATTGCGGCTATTCGTTCTAATCGAAATCAGAAACGCCTGAGACATTTAGCCGAGTACGACTCTTTGACTCAAATTTATAACCGTGGTCATTTCACCTCCGCTGCGCAAGATGCGATAGTAGCTTGTCAAACTAACCAAGATGACATTAGCTGTATCTTGTTTGATTTAGATAAATTTAAAACTATTAATGATAATTATGGCCATGCTTGTGGCGATTGGGTATTAAAAACCGTTGCTAGCACTTGTAAAAGCATTGGCCGTAAGAATGATATCTTTGCCCGCTTAGGTGGTGAAGAGTTTTGTATTATCTTGTCTCGTTGTGATGCCAATACGGCGATGAAAATTGCAGAAGATTATCGTAGAGCGATTGCTGCTATTGATAGCACGCCAAGTGGTAAAACATTCCCGATAACTGCAAGCTTTGGGGTAACAGATAGTCACCAGTCAGGTTACAGCCTTGAAGCGTTAACTGGCCATGCCGATAATGCTATGTATCTTGCTAAAGATACTGGCCGTAACCAAGTATGCAATTATGCCGATGTCGTAGCCAAAAACGATGCTGAACCGGTGGTGATTTAATTTAACGGCTAAGCTATTACTCTTGGGCACTGATTCTTAATCAATTATTCTTGGGCGCTGATTCTTAAACAATGCCCCTTAAATATTGACTCATTAAACAATCATAATTGTATATAGATAAAGCGATTACGTTGAAAAGCGTCAATCGCTTTATTTTTGGTTAACAATCCCGTTCATGAGCTGCTATTCTACTTGTTCTGTTATCAAGTCGTGTTAATCAAACCTTCACTGAGGGAGAATTCTTTTGGAAAAATCAGCTTATTTAGATGCAATGGGGGTAACTCGTTGGCGTAGTGCTGATGCGAAAGGAAAACCATATTTAATCATTTATGACAGCGAGGCTGATAATAATGGGGCTGATATTAGCCTGCACCCGTTAGTTACAGAGGTGCTATCTTTATTGAATATCGCACTTGCTGATTGTGATTTTGATACCGAAATGGTCAAGGGAATGCAGGTTGTCTGGGATATGCGTAAGTTAAAAGTGCGTCCCCGAGTGGCTTGGTTAGTATCGTCCCCTTTAGATGAACTGCAGCAAGGGCATCAAGCCAAACGTGAACTGTGGCAGCAGATTTACCAACATTTATCAAAAGCAGCTTAGGTTTTAGCGGTTTTTAATACCTAAAGTAAGTCATTCAATTCTCATCATTACCATATGAATCCAACATCTTATGTCTGATAATTCATCGCTACCTGAACATCAAAAAATACCTTCTTCTTTAACGATAACAATCCGTCTACTGGAGCTTGAGAACGCTCCTGAGATGTTTAATATTGAACAGCAGGCTCACAGTCACCCTTGGAGCCTTACAAACTTAGCAGACTGTTTTGGGCGTTTATATCGAGTTTATGGCGCTTATGATGGGCAGACATTAGTTGGTTTTGCCATAGTGCAGCAAATAGTTGATGAACTAACCTTGCTGGATATTTGTATTGTGCCAAATTATCAAGGATTAGGGTTAGGTAAGCAATTACTTGACCATCTTATGATTGATGCAAGGCAGTATGACGCAGTAGTTGTGATGCTAGAAGTTCGGCAATCGAATCAAGCTGCGATCGGCTTGTATCATAAATTAGGATTCAGTGAGTCTGGTAGGCGTAAGGGCTATTATCCGTGTGATACTGGCCGAGAGGATGCCATATTAATGGATTACTCGATTGAAGCTGTCTGATATGACCTATCATGTTAGGTTGATTTAACTAAGCATTATAGACGCCATTATATAAGAGTAAGAAGTCGTTAGGCTGTTTGAAACACGCAAAGGCGATGGCTGTAAGCACTAACTGAGTATGAGAATTAAGTGGATATGAGAGCATCATTAAGAGCCAAAATCATTGAAGTGTGTGATAAAAAAATTGCGGTGAAAGGGGATAATGTTGGCGTGTCATTTTATGCGTTTTTTGCTAATAAAAATGATGACCCTCAGTTGTTGATGGAAGCCGCAACTTGGTGGATTCAAACACATAAGCTCGACCATTTTGTTAAAGCCAAGATAATCAAAAACATGGTTCAACAAGGGCGATAAAATCAGCTAATGCAAATGAGCTGCCGTTTGCGGGTAAGCTTGTCATTTGCCAGTTAGGTTAACTTATGGCTCATAAAAAACGGCGCGATGCGCCGTTTTTTTGTTTAAATCGACCAGCTTTAACTACTTACTTCACTTCTTTACCTTGAGCTTGTAAGTCTGCATGGTAGCTTGAGCGAACTAAAGGGCCACAAGCTGCGTGGGTAAAGCCCAATTCGTCAGCTAAATCTTTTAATGCATCAAATTCTGCTGGCGGTACATAACGTTCAACAGGTAAATGGAACTTAGAAGGCTGTAAATATTGACCTAAAGTTAGCATTTCAACGTCATGAGCACGTAAGTCGCGCAGCACTTGAGCGATTTCTTCGTTAGTTTCACCGAGTCCCATCATTAAGCCCGATTTAGTCGGTACATTAGGGTGGCGCTCTTTAAAACGTTTCAATAAATCGAGTGACCATTGATAGTTCGCACCAGGACGCGCTTTACGGTAATGCTTAGGCGCTGTTTCTAAGTTGTGGTTAAACACATCAGGTGGCTCAGTGGCAATGATGTCTAATGCTGCATCAATACGACCACGGAAATCAGGCACTAAAATCTCGATTTTGATATGCGGATTTAAAATACGGATTTCACGGATACAATCAGCAAAGTGCTGTGCGCCGCCATCACGTAAATCATCACGGTCAACAGAGGTAATAACCACATACTTAAGCTTCATATCCTTGATGGTTTGCGCTAACTTTTTAGGCTCTTCTGCATCAGGTTTTAGCGGACGCCCATGGGCAACGTCACAGAAAGGGCAGCGACGAGTACAAATGGCACCTAAGATCATGAATGTAGCTGTACCATGGTTAAAACATTCAGCAAGGTTTGGGCATGATGCCTCTTCACAGACTGAATGTAAGCCATTTTTACGCAGTGCTGATTTAATTTCAGTAATACGTTGGTTCGATGCAGGTAGCTTCACGCGTAACCAATTAGGTTTGCGCAACATGGTTTCTTTTTCAGAAGGAACCACTTTTACTGGAATACGTGCGACTTTTTCGGCATCACGCAGTTTTACACCAGGTTGTAATCTTTCAGGCCTATTCATATTATTCTGCTAATCCTTGATGATGTACAAGTTCTTGGTAGCCCAATACTTTGCTTAATGTTTGAATCAGTTTTTCGCCAGCTTCCTCAACGGTTTGTGGACCGCCTAACGCTTTGCATTGCACCATTTCAAGCCCTGCATAACCGCAAGGGTTAATACGCTGAAACGGCGCTAAATCCATATCGACATTGAGGGCAAGGCCATGAAAAGAGCAGCCTTTACGAATTCTAAGCCCTAAAGAAGCCACTTTGCGTTCGTCAACGTAAACACCTGGAGCATCAGCTTTAGCGTATGCATTGACATCATACATAGCCAACATATCGACAATGCTTTGCTCGATGCTATTGACCAGTTGTCGTACGCCTAGTTTACTGCGCTTGATGTCGATAAGAGGGTATACAACCAGTTGACCTGGACCGTGATAAGTCACTTGACCGCCGCGGTCGACTTGTATGACGGGAATGTCACCAGGGTTGAGGATGTGCTCGCTTTTGCCTGCTTGGCCTTGGGTGAATACGGGCGAGTGTTCAACAATCCATAATTCGTCATTGCTGTCGCTGTCACGATTATCGGTATAGGCTTGCATTGCATGCCACACTGATTCGTAATCTTGGCGTCCAAGATGTCTGATATGTAACGCTTGAGTTTGCAAGGGCAACCTCTCCCCTCAAAAAAGATGGCTTATTATACGCACCTAACACTAAAAAGACATTAAAGTGTTAGGTTGATCACGTTTTAAACGCAATTAAAGTACGCGGTTAACGCCTTCAATTGCTGCAAGATCTGTATAAACTTTTTCGATGTGCTCTTTGCTCGTTACAGTTATACGAATAGAAATAGCGTAGTACGTACCTTTGCTTGACGATTTTACTGTTGGGGCGTAATCGCCTGGAGCAAGCTGTTGTGCAACGGCAACAACACGATCGGCTAGCGTATCATCTGCTGCGCCAATGACTTTGAATGGGCAAGAATTCGGGAATTCCATTAATTCGCCAAAGTTTGTATCTATCATGTGTGTGCTCTCTGCGGTTGTGTTTTGTGCTTTGTGTTCTATATGGGGTAATTATACTGTAATACAAGGCTAATGCGGTTAAATAAAGCGGTAAAAAATAAAGTCACCCTAAGGTGACTTTATTTATATGAAGCGAGGTTATGGTTTTTAGCTAGGTTTAGCCAAACCAACCTTCAAACATTTGCTTGAAGTAATCCATAAGTTTACTAAACCAGCTGCCTTCGTTCACTTCATTAAGAGTAACAAGTGGGAACTCAGCAATATCTTTTCCGTTAAGTTGGAAGAAGATACGGCCAACCGTCTCACCTTTAGCTAAAGGCGCAGATAAAGGCTTAGTTAACTCGAAGTTAGCTTGTAAGTTTTTAGCTTGGCCACGATTAATGGTAATTGGGGTGTCAGTGACCACACCTAAATCTACCGTTTCACGATCGCCATACCAGATTTTTTGAGTTACAAAGGTGTCACCCGCTTTATAAGGGGTAATCGTTTCAAAGAAACGGAAACCATAATTAAGTAACTTTTTGCTTTCCGCTTTACGAGCTGACTCACTGCCCGTACCCATCACAACAGTGATTAAACGCATGCCGTCATTGGTTGCAGAAGAGACTAGGTTATATCCAGCGCCAGAAGTGTGGCCTGTTTTAATACCATCAACATTTAAGCTGTTGTCCCATAGCAAGCCATTACGGTTGTACTGTTTAATACCGTTAAAGGTAAATGACTTTTCAGAGTAAACACGGTATTCATCTGGTACATCACGAATTAATGCAGCACCTAATAATGCCATGTCGTATGCAGTTGTTTTGTGGTTGTCAGAATCAAGACCGTGTGAGTTTTCAAAGTAACTTTGGGTCATACCTAGCTGTTTTGACCAAGAGTTCATTAAATCGACAAAGCCGTCTTCTGTTCCGGCAATATGCTCAGCCATGGCGACACAAGCATCGTTACCCGATTGAATAATAATGCCTCGGTTTAGGTCTTCAACAGTGACTTTTTTACCTACTTCGATAAACATTTTCGACGAATCTGGGAAGTTTTTAGACCATGCTTTTTTACTTATGGTTACTTCGTCATCCAGCGAAATGTTGCCAACTTTAACTTCATGACCAATAACGTAGCTGGTCATCATTTTGGTTAAGCTAGCAGGGTTAAGTGACTCATAGGCATTATTTTCAGCAATAATGCGGCCAGAGTTGTAATCCATTAATACGTAAGCTTTAGCGGCTACCGTTGGCGCATTTGGCATAACCATAGGTGCGTTGGCTGCTTGAGAAGAAAAAGATACAGCGGAAAGCAGCAGCAAAGATTTAAGCGGTGTGTTTACAATTTTCATCATTGAGTTTGCACATCTCTGGTTAGTCATGAAAGAAGTCGAGTCGTTAATCAATATTTAATGATATTACAGCGAGTTAAACATAAAGTAGCTAACTACTTCAGTTGATTTACACACTAAAACGACACAATTAAAACAATTATATCATTAGTCGACCATAAATTGGCATTTAGGTTCATTAACAAGGGTTAATTTACAGTCGGTAATGACAGGTTATTATCGATTTATTTTTTTGTCGGTGTTCTCAGGTAACTTTGTGGGTAACCGTCTTGTTTTATCTGGGTTAATAACTTATTGGCTA
The DNA here is from genome assembly GCF_043568515.1 of Shewanella sp. ENK2. Taxonomy (NCBI): domain Bacteria; kingdom Pseudomonadati; phylum Pseudomonadota; class Gammaproteobacteria; order Alteromonadales; family Shewanellaceae; genus Shewanella; species Shewanella sp. ENK2. Next base: position 3,099,714 of record NZ_CP171406.1, read on the forward strand.
GGTAGGTTTGCGCTATCGGTCCTAGCAGTAAGCGGTAAAAGCCATTTGCACTTTCTACTATTGCAGGCACCTTGTATTTGCGCTCAAACTCTTTCGCTAATACGTTAATTCTTACTTGGTCTTTAGAGGCCACAACTTGAATGATATGTACGCTGTCATCTTTTAGCTCATCTAGGGCCATAGATTCAGGTGAGTCAATATGAATGGTTTCAATACTTACTTTGGCAGTACCGCTACCTAGCATGTCGAGTTTATAGGCCGCAGCATATGACAAATCAATAATACGCCCTTCGTGAAATGGGCCGCGATCATTGACTCGAACGATAACCTGTTTGTTATTGGCTTCATTGGTCACTTTAACATAGCTAGGTAAAGGCAAAGTCTTGTGCGCCGCAGACATTGAGTACATGTCATAGGTTTCGCCATTTGAGGTTAAATGACCATGAAACTTAGAGCCGTACCAAGAGGCGTAACCACTTTGTCTAAAGTCTTTTGCTGTCGGTAGTACAGTATATGACTTACCACGCACGGTATACGTTCGCTTATTGCCTTGTCGACTGTAGGGCTCATATTTGGGATGGGCATCTTCAACTTTACTGACATCTGGGGCACTTTTCGGAGCCCGATCATTTTTCATTTGATAACGATCATCTTGGCTTGAACCAGAGCTTGAACACGCGCTGAGCAAAGCACATAAACTCACGATGACAAGGCTTAAACGAGTGTTATTTTGCATGATAAGCTGCTTCTAACTGTTGGCTAAACTGGTAAACGGCCATAGCATAAAGCGGGCTACGATTATAACGAGTGATGACGTAAAAATTATTTAAACCTAACCAATACTCGTTCATCTCAGGTTGTTCAAGCTTAATTAATAATGCAGCTTGTGATGCATCGATGTCTTTAGATTCTGCCAGACTTAAACTTGGCGCTAAAATGTCTGCAACGGTTTGTGTTGGCTTACCCTTAACCCAAACACTTGCAGCAGGTGCAGTGTCACTGGTGTGGTTTAATTTGAGTGTAACAGGAGCACCTTTTTTCCATCCGTGTTGATGAAAGTAGTTAGCAACACTGCCAATGGCGTCTTCTTTACTATTGAGTAAATCTCGACGTCCATCGCCACTGAAGTCAACAGAGTAATGGCGATAACTTGAAGGAATAAATTGACCATAACCCATTGCGCCAGCGTAAGAGCCTTTTAGATTATCGTTATCTAATTGTTCTTCTTTGATCAGTGACATCAAGTTGCCAAACTCACTGCGGAAAAAGGTCGCTCTTGGCGGGTAATAAAATCCTAAGGTATATAAAGCATCTTGAACCTTATAGTTACCCATGTAACCGCCGTAGAAAGTTTCAATACCAATAATGGCCACGATAATTTGTGGGTCGACTTGAAATTTTTCAGCTGCCTTTTGAATGGTCTCAGCATTTTCTTGCCAAAATGCGAGGCCTTTTTCTAATCGCTTATCAGTTAAGAAAATGGGGTAATATTGATGCCAAGGTTTGGCTTCCCAAGGTTTTGAAATGGCATCTAATACAGCTTGATTATGGTTAGCACTGGAAAGAAATTGCTGCACTTCTTGTTCAGTAAACCCTTTACTGACTTGGGTGGCGATAAATTCTTGTTTTAGGGCGAGGACTTCTGCGCTATCTGTCATTTTAGCGCTATCAGTCACTTGCGCATTTACCGTATCTTCAGCTTGAAGGCTGGTGCAGCTCAGTAGCAATGCTAATCCAGCTGCGAGTCTTGTTTTAAAGTGCATTAACAATCCTATTGTTTAATGTTTATTAGCGACTTATTGTAATGCGAGCCGTTGTGATATGACTCGAGGCATAATATACAGCGCAATACTTAACGGTCTATGAATCGTCGATGAGTATGAATACTCATTAAGATGCCAAATCCTATCATCAATGTCATCATCGATGTTCCGCCATAGCTGACTAACGGCAGTGGTACGCCCACTACAGGTAAAATGCCGGAAACCATGCCAATATTCACGAAAATATAAACGAAGAAGGTCAGGGTAATACTGCCTGCGAGTAAGCGGGCAAAACTGGTTTGTGCTCGTGAGGCGATAACAAGGCCTCGGCCAATGATATACAAGTACAAGCCTAATAAAATTAAACTACCAATCAAACCAAACTCTTCGCCTATCACGGCAAAAATAAAATCAGTGTGGCGCTCAGGTAAGAATTCTAATTGTGATTGTGAGCCCTGTAGCCAGCCTTTACCCCAAAGACCACCAGAACCAATAGCAATTTTGGATTGGATAATATGATAGCCAGCACCTAGAGGGTCACGTTCAGGATCGAATAAGGTCATCACACGTGTGCGTTGATAATCGTGCATTAAAAAGAACCACAGAATTGGCAGAAGCGCCAAAATTGCTGCGACACAACTGCCGACAATAACCCAGCTCATGCCTGATAAAAACAGGACAAATACACCTGATGCGGCAACAAGAATCGAGGTTCCTAAATCCGGTTGTTTGGCAATTAATAACGTTGGGATTAACAGTATGACTAAGCCGCCCGCTAAGTGGCGCTTTTTAGGCGGCAATGGAAACTTACTGATATACCAAGCCATTGTAATTGGGAAGGCTAATTTGATGAGTTCAGAGGGCTGAAACTCCATAAAACCGAGGTTTAACCAACGTTGTGCGCCTTTATTGATGGTGCCAAAAAAGTGCACTCCCAAGAGCAGTATTATGCCTGCAACGTAGATGGGCAGAGCCCACCGCCTGAGGATTTCAGGGTTAATTTGTGCAAATACAAACATTACGCCTAGCGACAGTGTTAAGCGAACTAACTGACGCTCCATCATGGCAGCATCTTCGCCACTGGCTGAATAAATCACAAATAAGCCAAATAGCATTAATGCTAATAGGCCCAGTAATAGTGGCAAATCTATGTGAAGTTTTTGCCAGATATTTTTTATGTGGGTGGTGAGAAGCATTCATTCTTCTACCTTCCATTCGTCACGTAACATATATTCATCCAATAGAGCACGGGCAACTGGCCCTGCATTAACACCACCCCAGCCAGCATTTTCAAGTACAACTGCTAAGACTATTTTCGGGTTCTCATAAGGGGCATAGGCAATGATTAATGCGTTATCTCGTAAATGCTCTGCAACGGTTTCAGAATCGTATTTGGCATCTTGTGCCACACTGAATACTTGCGCCGTACCGGTTTTCATTGCTGCGGTATAAGTAGCATCGGTAAAGCGAGATTTGTGAGCTGTGCGGCGCATTGCTTCATTGATGATTTCCCAGTTGTTGTCATTATCGAGCACAATTGGGGCTTGCTCATCTATCGGTGTATCAATTTTTGATGTTTCATCTTTAAATGATTTTAACAAATGAGGTGTGAAGCGCTGTCCATGATTGGCTAATATGGTGGCAGCATTCGTTAGCTGTAATGGCGTGGTTGTCCAGTAGCCTTGGCCAATTCCCACCGAAATAGTGTCACCAATATACCAAGGTTGGTTATAGCGCATGCGCTTCCAATCTTTTGAAGGCATGATGCCGTTGGCCTCTTCGTAAATATCGATGCCAGTGGATTCACCAAAACCAAATTGGGACATAAACTGGGCAATTTTATCGACACCGACTTTATAGGCGAGATCATAGAAAAACGTGTCGCAGGAATCCATGATTGAACTATACACATCTACCCAACCGTGACCCCAACGTTTCCAATCTCGGTACTTACGCTCAACATTCGGAATTTGCCAAAAGCCAGGATCCCAAATACGGGTTTTCTCGGTAATGGTTTTTTCTTCTAGCCCAAGCAGTGCAACATGGGGTTTAATCGTCGATGCCGGTGAATATTGACCTTGTGTTGCACGGTTAATCAGAGGTCTAGATTTATCATTAAGTAATGCGCTATAGGCTTTAGAACTAATGCCATGTACGAATAAATTAGGGTCGTAAGTTGGGCTAGAAACCATGGCGAGAACACCACCATCTTGCGGGTCAATAGCAACAACAGAGCCACGGCGACCATCGAGTAACTCCATGGCTTTTTGCTGCAGTTTTAAATCTAATGTTAAGTAGATATCTTGACCCGGTGTCGGCGGAGTGACTTTTAAGGTGCGGATCACTCGACCACGGTTATTCACTTCTTCTTCTAAGTGGCCAGGTTTACCTAATAATAAGCTTTCGTAGAATTTTTCGATGCCTTGTTTGCCAATGTCATTGGTTGCGGCATAGTTTTTCCATTGTCCTGAGCTTTCAAGTGAAGCACGGTCACGAGCATTAATTTTTCCAACATAACCCAATACATGGGTCATTAAGCCTTCATATGGGTAATGACGTTTAAGGCCTGCCTCTACTCTAAAACCAGGAAATTGGTGTTGGTTAACACTAAATGTGGCAACTTGTTCTTCAGTGAGACGGGATTTAATTGTAAGTGGCTTAAAGCGGCGATGGTAACGCAATCTTTCAGTGATGCTTTCTCGTTCATCTGGGGTGAGTGCAATGATCTCATTGAGTTTATCCAGCGACTCAGTTATTCCTTGGGCTTTTTCTGGGATCAGTTCTAACGTATAAAAAGGTTGGTTTTCAGCCAGTAACTGTCCGTGTCTGTCATAAATAAGACCACGACTAGGGGCAACAGGCACCACACGAATACGGTTATCATTGGAACGTGTTTCGTAATCTTGGAAAGAGACAACCTGCAATTGGTATAGATTAGACAGCAGGATACTGATTAGGACAAATACGCACAGGAAGGTAAACAAAGCACGACGTTTGAATAGCGACGCCTCGGCAGCGTGGTCGTGCATGGCAATGCGCTTTTTTGGCGACACTTAAGCTATCTCCGATAGGGGTAAGGCAGAAAAAATTCAGAATAGCTATATTAGCTGAATTAACTTCACTTTTACCAGCGCTTTACCAATTAGGTTTATTCTCTGTGGTAGGGGTGGTTGTTATTTATGCTCCATGCTCGATAAAGGCTTTCTGCCACCAAAACTCGAACTAATGGATGGGGTAAAGTCAGTGCAGATAAACACCAACTTTGGCTTGCTGCTGCTTTACAGTCAGGAGCAAGACCTTCAGGACCGCCAATCAATAAGCTGACATCGCGGCCATCAAGTTGCCATTTACTGAGTTGCTGAGCAAGTTGGGGCGTTTCCCAATTCTTGCCTGGCAAATCTAGGCTTACAATGTGATTGCCTTTGGGCACTGCTGCTAGCATAAGTTCGCCTTCTTTTTGAAGAATGCGTGCTATATCAGCATTTTTACCGCGCTTTCCTGCGGGGATTTCAATCAGTTCTAACGCCATATCGCGAGGAAAGCGACGTTGGTACTCTTCAAATCCGCGGGTGACCCAATCTGGCATCTTAGTGCCAACAGCAATCAGTTGTAACTTCATTATGCGTCGCTATCAGTCCATAGTTTTTCTAGGTCGTAGAATTCGCGTGTTGCTTGCTGCATCACGTGTAAAATTACGCCACCTAAATCAACCAGTACCCATTCGCTGCTATCACGACCTTCAACACCTAACGGTTGCATGCCTGCAGTTTTAGCTTCGACGATCATATTCTCTGCGATTGCACGAACATGTGTTTTTGATGTACCAGAACAAATTACCATAAAATCAGTAATATGCGATTGGTTTGCCACGTCTAATATCACAACGTCTTTGGCTTTTAGGTCATCGATCTTATCGACAACAAAATCTTTTAATTCCGTGCTCTGCACGTCACTTACCTCGATCTGTTAAAACAACGGGGCATTATACGCAAAATACCCCTGTTAGCGCAATTGAACTGGCGTGCAAATGAACAGCTTAATTAGCTTGATACAGACTATGTTGGCAAATGTATTGCTGAATGACCTCAGGGAGTAATGCATTTAGCTGTGCATTGTTTGAGTCTTGGCGTTCTTCGACTGTTAAATTGCTCAGCAATTGGCGTATTTGTGTCGAGGAGATATCTTGCGGCTGTACTTCGATAGGGTAGATTTTTCCTGTCAATGCACTGGTACTGACGAGTTGGTTATCTGCTAATACGCTTGCCATTGGATGTTCAGCTGTTAACTGCCAGCCTGGTCGCTGACATACGACGATATGGCATAAGTCGAATAATGATTGCCAGCGATACCAAGTGGGTAATTGGATAAAGGAGTCGGTTCCCATAATGAAGTAAAACTGATGCTGGGGATATTGCTGTTTAAGTAATGCTAACGTTGCTACCGAATATGATGGTGTGTCACGATTAATTTCAATATCACAAAGTGCAAACTCATCATATAGCTCACAGACAGCTTGAGTCATTGCAAGACGATGTTGTGTGCTGACTGTCGTTGATTGTTTGTGGGGCGGTATATGATTTGGCATTAACCAAATTTTATCGAGATTTAGCTGATGCAAGACTTCCAATGCGGGCTTGATGTGACCTAAATGAATTGGGTCAAAAGTGCCGCCTAGTAATCCTATTTTCATGTCTGCAGCTCAATATGGGCAAGGCGGCGATGTGCATTTGGATCAAATAGCAGACATAAATGGCTCATAGCTGTCCAATCTTCAATACCCTGTTGTTTGAGATTCATTTCCATTTTTGAAGCAAAGGCAAGCATGTGTTCGATTTGGCTTAGGGTTAAGCGCGTTAATGCTGCTTGATAAAGCGGTTTGCGTTTATCCCATATTCGGTGCTGCTGCCAAAGACTATTAAGCTGTGCGCCTTCTTCGACCGCTGTTTTTAAACTAAGCAGTACATTAAGTTCTTTAAACAGTGCCCACATTAAAATTGGCATGGCGGTGCCTTCGCCATTTAATTGCACCAGCATGTGCTGTGCGTGCTTTTGATGGTTACCTAATAGGGCATCCGTAAGCTGAAATACGGTAAAGCGAGATTGATCTTCAAAATAATCAGTTAAATGATCACTATGAATCGGTTGTTCCGGACTGAGTAATTGCAGTAGCTGTAGTGCTTGCTCTGCTGCTAATAAGTTGCCTTCAAACAAGTTAAACAGCATGGCTTTGGCATCCATTTGCACTTGCAAATGATAATGATGGATTCGGTTATCTAGCCAGCGCTGAAATTGCTTCCCTTCTGGGGTTGTACAAGGTAAATAAATGCCAGATGCATCGAGGGTCTTAAACCATTTACTTTTAGTTTCAGCGGACAGCTTTGGTCCGTGAATAAGTAAAATAATATCTGGATTAGGGCTTTGCATCATTGAAATTAATGCAGCAGAGCCTTCTGTGCCGGGTTTAGCTTGTGGCAGGGTTAATTCAATGATCCGTCGACTGGCAAATAAACTCATAGATTGCCATTCCTGAATCAAATCATTCCAGCTGAAACCTGTTTCTTGAGTTAAGTGAACACGTTCATCAAAGCCATGCTTTTTCGCTGCTGCTAAAATCTGTCCTTTGCAATTTTCGATGAGCCATGGGTCATCGCCAAATAACAGGTAGCAACCGTGAGGATTTTTTAAATGCTGGCTTATTTGATCTGGGTAAACCCGCATCAATTCACCTCGATTGAGGCCAACGTTTGAATAATGTTGTCAGCTGCTTGAATACGCATTTCTTTGACCAACATATCCATCTCGCGACTTTTAGCGAGAGCTGTACGAGGATCGTCTTGGTAATCGCGACGTACTTCAGCATGGAAAATTTGTGGTTCAGATTGTGGCAAAGTGACGGAATAATTCACTAAATAAATCAATTCGTATTCGGCAACGTTACCTGTTGGGTATAACGATAATGTCGCTCGCTCTAATGAGTCGTTAATTAACCTTAGTGTTGGCGTTGTATCTGATGCAGGCACTGTTGAGACTGCATGAATACGTAATCTGTCGCTTACCAGTCTTGATAGCTCACTGTATTTATCGCTGGTACTTAAATGTAATTCTTCAAGCTCAGCTGGAATAGAATAACTGCGTTGTAATTTAAAGCCGCAACCTGCAGTGGTTAAGATAACCAGTGCGATTATTGCCAAGCTAATGCGTTGTATTAGCATCACTGTTATTGGCATCCTTTTAAACGTTGGAGTGGATATTTTGCTAAAGCAAAGTTGAATAATAGATTACAGGGAAATAAGTAAGGTTGCTAATCAATAGCAACCTTACTGTCAGAAAATGCATTATTTCACTGTAGTGAACAGCGTTAATTGTTGAAAATGATTATTTTGCAACAATGTTCAGCAGTTTACCTGGTACGTAAATCACTTTACGCACGGTGACACCGTCAGTGAACTTTTGTACGTTTTCATCCGCTAAGCCTAACGCTTCAACTTCTTCTTTTGATGCATCTGCAGCAACGGTGATTTTAGCGCGCAGTTTACCATTCACTTGAACGATAATAAGTTTGCTGTCTTCAACCAGTGCTGACTCATCAACTGTTGGCCATAAGCTATCTTCAATATCAGTTTGGTTACCTAAAGCAGTCCATAAGCTAAAGCTTGTATGTGGAATGATAGGGTAAAGCAAACGCGTTACTGCAGTTAATGCTTCTTGCATAAGTGCACGGTCTTGCTCGTTAGCAGACGGTGCTTTTTGCAATTTGTTCATTAGCTCCATGATAGCGGCAATAGCAGTGTTGAACATTTGACGACGCTCGATGTCATCACTGACTTTGGCGATGGTCTTATGCAGTTCACGACGAAGTGCTTTTTGATTGTTATCAAGCGCTTTAGGGTCAAGAGCAACAACGTCACCTTGAGCAACATGATCGTGTGCCGTTTTCCATAAACGCTTAATAAAGCGATGTGCACCTTCAACGCTTGATTCTTGCCACTCAAGCGTTAGCTCAGGTGGTGCAGCAAACATCATGAATAAACGTACGGTGTCAGCACCGTATTTATCAACCATTTCTTGTGGGTCAATACCGTTATTCTTAGACTTCGACATTTTGCTCATACCGGTGTAAACCAGCTCATGGCCTTCTTTGTCGACAGCCTTAACTACACGGCCTTTGTCGTCAGTTTCTTGAACTGTTACATCAGCTGGTGAAACCCAAACTCGAGCGCCTTTCTCATTGGTGTAGTAGTACGCATCAGCAAGTACCATACCTTGAGTCAATAGACGTTTTGCTGGCTCGTTCGAATCTACTAATCCGATATCGCGAAGTAACTTGTGGAAGAAACGGAAGTAAAGTAAGTGCATACACGCATGTTCGATACCACCAATGTATTGATCCACTGGTAACCAGTAGTTCGCTTTAGCAGGGTCAAGCATTTGATCGGCATGCGGGCTACAGTAACGTGCGTAGTACCAAGATGACTCCATAAAAGTGTCGAAGGTATCTGTTTCACGCAGTGCTGGCTGGCCGTTAACTTCAGTCTTAGCCCACTCTTTGTCTGCTTTAATTGGGCTTTGAATACCATCCATTACCACATCTTCAGGTAAGACAACGGGTAGTTGCTCTTCTGGCGTTGGCATGACAGTACCGTCTTCAAGGGTCACCATTGGAATTGGTGCGCCCCAGTAGCGTTGACGAGAAACACCCCAGTCACGTAGACGGAAGTTGACTTGACGCTTACCTTTACCTTCTGCGGCAAGTTTTGCATCAATCGCATCAAAAGCGGCTTGGAATTCAAGACCGTCGAACTCAGCTGAATTAAATAGTACGCCTTTTTCAGTGAAGGCTTCTTCACTAATATCTAGCTCACCATCAACTGGCTTAATTACAGCTTCAATGGCTAAACCATACTTTTTAGCAAATTCGTAATCACGTTGATCATGAGCTGGAACAGACATTACAGCGCCTGTACCATAGTTCATTAATACAAAGTTTCCGACCCAAATTGGGACTTCTTTACCCGTTAATGGGTGAATGGCATTAAGACCCGTTGCAACGCCTTTTTTCTCCATTGCAGCCATAGCAGCTTCAGTGGTATCAACGTTTTTACATTCTTCAATGAATGCAGCTAACTCTGGGTTATTCAGCGCGGCTTTTTCTGCTAGCGGGTGACCGCTTGCAATCGCAACATACGTCACACCCATAACGGTGTCTGGACGTGTTGTGTAGATATCGAACGTCTCGTCACTGTTAGCAACATTAAAGGTCATTTCGATACCTTCACTGCGGCCAATCCAGTTACGCTGCATTGACTTAACCTGTTCAGGCCATTCGTCTAGCTGATCAATATCATTTAATAGCTCTTCAGCGTAATCGGTAATTTTGATGAACCACTGAGGGATTTCTTTTTGAACCACTTCAGTGTCACAGCGCCAGCAGCAGCCGTCTTGTACTTGTTCATTGGCGAGTACGGTTTCATCGTTTGGACACCAGTTTACTGACGCAGTCTTTTTATAGACTAAGCCTTTTTCGTATAACTTGGTGAAGAACCATTGCTCCCACTGGTAGTACTCAGGAGTACAAGTCGCAATTTCACGACTCCAATCATAACCAAAACCTAATAATTTAAGCTGGTTTTTCATGTAGTCGATATTTTCGTATGTCCACGGTGCTGGGGCTGTCTTGTTGTTGATTGCCGCATTTTCAGCAGGTAGGCCGAATGAGTCCCAACCGATAGGTTGTAATACATTTTTACCTTGCAAACGTTGGTAACGAGCAACAACATCACCTATGGTGTAGTTACGGACGTGTCCCATGTGAAGTCGACCAGATGGATAAGGGAACATTGAGAGACAGTAAAATTTCTCTTTGTTTTCATCTTCTGTAACTTCGAAGGTTTTTTTGTCTTCCCAGTGCTTTTGCACTAGGGCTTCAATTTCTGAGGGATTATATTGCTCTTGCATCAATCTATTCCGGCCTATGCCGCCCATTGTTTGATCTAACGCTAAAAAGCGCGAGTGAGATCTGCATAGAATAAACTAGAAGTGATGCATTAAAAAGGTTCAGATGAAGGAGTATTTTTTATGAGTGGAAGAAGTTCAGCATTATTAGGGCTTTATCAGACGCTTTTTGAGCAAGTGAAACAGCGCTATGAAGAAGATAACTCATTGACTGCAAAGAGCCTTTTTGCATCAGTAACCCAGTGTAAAGATTATTTGCAATTGAAGTCAGAAGCTCAAGCAGAGGAGCTCGCTTTAGTAGAAGAATTTTTAAAGCGTGACATCGCAAGCTATGTAAAAGAGGAAAATGCTGAAAATCTCAGTTTTAGTCCTACAGTTATCACTTTAGAAAACACCCTTTGGCATTGGCTAGGTGAAATTACGGATAGAAGCCAAGTTGAATGGCATGAAATTGCCCAAGACTTCAAACACAAGGGCTTTTATATGTCGGGTGAGGTGATAAACCAAGGAAAGGTCATTTGTACTGAATGTAACCATGAAATGAGCATTGAGTTTCCAAGCTTAATTCCTGACTGCCCTCAGTGTGATAATGAAATGTTCACCCGAGAATCATTAGCACCTTAATGTTTTAGCTAAGGTTAATTGGCTCAGCTGAGCCAATTAACGGTTTAACACCCAGACACCTCGTTAACATAGCCTGGTGGGGTGGTTGCATTAGCAGCTTGGGTATAGAGAAAATAGCATTGGTCATCTTGGACTTTGCCGTCTTGGTTTAAATCGTAACCGATAAAGGTATTTGCAATACCTTGGTACTCAATCACAAAACCATCATCAATAATGAGCCACTTTTCGATATCAGTATTATCTAGGTAACCCCATTTTAGGCGGGTATTAAAACTGCCATCACCTTCTAAATCAATATCTAACAAATCATCACGGCTTCCTACAGCTTGAGTAGAAAAGCTACTCATCTGCGAGCGGGCATAAACAAGATTATTTGCTGTTTTAGCACTGGCATTGAGCTGTGCAAGGCCGCTGACTCTCGCTTCAGTAGAGACAGTGATAAATTTAGGTGCTGCCACGATGGCTAAAATAGCCAAAATGATAATGACAACAACGAGCTCAATTAAGGTAAACCCTGTTTGCTTTTGTTTTTGGTTCAATCAGTTTTGCTCTGTTTCCAGATCGACACTTGAATAGCGATGCCAACGAGTAATAGTAACCAGCACAATATCAATAATGGGGTCTGACCTAGATGTTTAAACCAAGTTTCACCGTCATATAAAGCGACATCGGCCACTAATACGCCTTCTTTAAATTGTGGTATTTGGTGGGTAATACGACCGTGGACATCAACCACAGCTGTCACGCCATTATTGGTTGCTCGAACCAGTGGTCTACCAAGCTCAATTGAGCGCATTTGGGCAATTTCCATGTGCTGTAGGGGGCCAATTGAGTCACCAAACCATGCATCATTTGACACAGTAAGCAGTAAATCAGTATCAGCATGAGTATTGGCGCGAAGCTGTTCTGGAAATACGATTTCATAGCAAAGTGCTGGAGCAATTTGATACCCCATAGCGTTAAGGTTTTGCTGTTGAAAATTTCCCCTAGCAAATGATGACATTGGCAGATTAAAAAACGGTGCCAATGGTCTTAGCAGACTCTCAAACGGGACGAATTCACCGATAGGCAGTAAGTGGTGTTTTTTATAATCATTAGTACCATTGCCTTGATAATCGCCCATAGGTTGAACGGCTTTATTAGCGTTACCTAGGACAATAAGAGAATTATAAAAATCATTCTTTTGCAGACTGATGATGCCAGTAATAATGGCACTGTCATTCATATTGGCGACTTTATCTGTGTTTCTTAAAAATCACCCACCATTGATTCTGGTGCCGGAACAGCAGCCTCTGGCCATATGACAATATCAGCATCAAAATTTGGCCGACTTAAGTCCATGTATTTTAGCAGTGTAGGCCATAGTGCATCAGGCTCCCATTTCATGCTTTGTGCAATATTACCTTGCACCAAGGCCACTTTTACAGTCTCATTGCGAGGGTAATGTCCGATATCATTGGTGCTGCGATTGTGGACGCCAATAGCACTGCAGAAATAATGATGGCACTCATAAAGCGCTTTTTCATGACTAATGCAATAGAGCCACAGAATAGGGCAATGATGTAACTTAATCCAAGTGCGCCAACAATGCTGGCTAACTCAGAAAGCGGCCCTTGGGTTTGGCTGTAGCCAGCCCATAACCACGGGAATCCAGTTAATACCCAGCCTCGCATCCACTCTGTAATAACCCAAAGAGCAGGAAACAAACCTAGATATTGGAAATAACAATGCCAATGCTTAAAGCGAGGGCGCCGGCTAAGCTTGGCGGTGAGGTAGCCTGCCAGTGCGGGATAAAGTGCTAGGTAAAGTGCTAATAATCCCATTAATGTCATCGATACAAATAAGGGTAATCCCCCAAAGGTGTCGATGCTGACATGTACCCAGCTTATACCAAAGGCAAAACAGCCAAAGCCGAAACTTAACCAGTGAAAGAAGTTTTCTTTTGGGGTTAATTTACGGCTTTGCCAGAGGACAAATAACATCGCCGCTGGATAGAAGGCCCAAATGGAGTAGGGCGCAAAAGCGAGTGTGGTTGAAGCACCCGCAATAAAAGCGGTCATCATCTTAACTAAAGATGATGCAGAGATATTATTTTTTTAAACACAGTGTTAGTCGTCGTTGTCTTCTTGAAGTTTAGGATCAGGTAACTTCACACTAAGCTGAATGAGTCGTCGAGTATCAGCGTTAGTGACTTTGAATTCAATGCCTTCGATTAACACGCTTTCATTACGCTCTGGCAAATGACCAAAGGCATGAGACACTAAACCACCGACAGTATCGAACTCTTCGTCGCTGAATTGGGTACCACAAGCTTCATTGAATTCATCAATGGGCGTGCGAGCTTTAATCATAAACGCTGTGTTACTGATCTTCTTGATTTCCGTATCTTCCACTGAGCTATGGTCAAATTCGTCTTCAATTTCGCCGACGATTTCTTCCAAGATATCTTCAATGGTGACTAGACCGGATACACCACCGTACTCATCAACCACAATGGCCATATGATAACGTTGGGAGCGGAATTCTTTTAGCAGCACATCGACTCGTTTACTTTCTGGGACAACTACAGCAGGTCGAATGACTTGGTGTAATGAGAAAGGTTGGTCAGATTGCTTAAAACCATATTTGAGTAGATCTTTTGCTAACAAAATACCTTCAATATGATCTTTGTCTTCGTTTACTACGGGAAAACGAGAGTGCGCTGATTCGATGACTGTTTCAAGTAACTCTTCAACAGTACTATCGATTTGTAATGTGACTATTTGGCTTCGAGGGATCATGATATCGCGAACGCGAAGACCCGATACTTCTAAAACACCATTCATCATTTCGCGAGTATCTTCGGTAATGAGATCACGCTCTTCAGCGCCTGCAATCACATCAACAAGATCTTCACGATTTTGAGGTTCGCCCTGAAACAACTGACCTATTTTGTCAATCCAGTTTTTTTTACGGGCGCTGGTACTCGGTGGGATGTCGTCACTCATAATATTTTACTAAATCGCTGGAGGGCACTTTCATGCAATCCTTTGACTTATTTATGCTTCCTTATACGGATTTGAAAAACCTAAACCTTCAATGAGTTGAGTCTCTAATGACTCCATTTCTTCGGCTTCACTGTCGATAATATGGTCATAACCTAGCAAATGCAAGCAGCCATGAATAACCATATGAGCCCAATGTGCAACAAGAGGCTTATTTTGTTGTTTTGCTTCGAGTTCTACGACCTCAGCAGCAATGATTAAATCACCTAAAAGTGGCAATTCTACCCCCGGTGGGGCATCGAAGGGAAACGATAAAACATTTGTTGGTTTATCCTTGCCTCGATAAGTATGGTTGAGCTGCTGACTTTCAGTATTTTCGACAATACGAATCGTCAATTCAGCTTGTGCCATTGTGTTACCAATTGCGGTGCGAACCCATAATTCAAACTCTTCTTGTGCCGGAATAGCTTGTGGGTCATTTACCGCAATCTGTAAGTCTACATCTAGCTCCAGTTTCGTGCTTTTCTCAGAGCTCATTTTTAACGACCTCAGTAGCATGATTTTCTTGCGTGATTTGTTCGTTAAATGCTTCTTGTCGCTTTTTGTACTGGCGCTCTTTTTCTGCTTTTATTGCTAGCTCTTTACTGTCGAAGGCATCATAGGCTTCAACAATTCTAGCAACAATTGGGTGACGCACAACATCGTGTGACATGAAAAAGTTAAAGCTGATGTCATTCACTTCGCTGAGCACTTCGATAGCTTGGCGTAGACCAGACTTTTGGCTACGAGGCAAATCTATTTGAGTAATATCACCTGTGATAACAGCGCGAGAATTAAAGCCGATACGGGTTAGGAACATTTTCATTTGTTCAACCGTTGTATTTTGGCTTTCATCCAAAATAACAAACGCATCATTTAAGGTACGGCCTCGCATATAAGCAAGTGGCGCAATTTCAATAATGTTGCGCTCAATCAGTTTTTCAACTTTTTCAAATCCGAGCATTTCAAATAATGCATCATAAAGCGGGCGTAAGTAAGGGTCGACTTTCTGGCTTAAATCACCAGGCAAGAAACCTAATTTTTCACCTGCTTCAACCGCTGGTCGAGTTAGCAAAATACGGCGGACTTCTTGGCGCTCAAGGGCATCAACGGCTGCAGCCACGGCTAAGAAGGTTTTACCCGTACCAGCAGGACCAATACCAAAAGTAATATCATGCTTGGCAATATTGGCCACATAATTGGCTTGGTTTGGATTTCTTGGCTTGATAACACCGCGTTTAGTTTTGATGTGCAGGGCACTGTCTTCACCTGAGCTTTCAGCTTCAAGGTTGATGACTTCTTGTATGGCTAAGTGCACGCGCTCAGGTTCAAGATCAGGGGTGCTGCCTTTAACCGTTTGCGTTTCAATATATAACTGCTTGAGCAAATTATTCGCATTAAATGCGTTGCGTGGTAGGCCTACAATCTTGAAATGATTGTTTTTGTGGGCAATTTCAACCCCTAAACGGCGCTCAAGTTGTTTAATGTTGTCATCATAAGGACCACATAATGAGGCCAACCTTCGAGTCTCTGAGGGCTCAAGGTACAAATTCATGGTTGTTACTTTAGTGGACAAAAATATTGCTCCAAAACGAGAGTTTATTAACAATCAATCTACGAGTGTAAACGCTAAAATACCACGCTATGATGGTAAAAGCATAATAAAGGCGGCTCAAGGCCGCCTTTATTAACAAAACATAATCTGATTAATGATTAGTTTGGAGTGAACTGAGTCACACCTAAATCATCATCGGTTTTATGTTTAGCCAAAATATCTGACGGGCGTAAACTACGACGTAAATCCATTTCGTCTTCACCACGGACAAATACGCCACGTAATGAATTCGTGTAAACGTCAACGATTTCAACATCAACAAAGCCACCAATGCACTTTGGATCGCCTTCAAAGTTAACGACACGATTATTTTCAGTACGACCACGAAGCTCCATTGGATTCTTTACAGATGGACCTTCTACCATAATACGTTGCACTGTACCTAGCATTTGACGGCTGTAACGCATCGCTTGTTGAGTAATACGGTCTTGTAAAATCGCTAGTCGCTGTTTTTCTCTTCCATGGATACATCATCAGGCAAGTCCGCTGCTGGAGTACCAGGACGTGCACTGTAGATAAAGCTGAAGCTGTGATCAAAGCTCACATCTTCAATTAACTTCATGGTGTCTTCAAAGTCTGCTTGAGTTTCACCTGGGAAACCAATAATAAAGTCAGAACTGATGTGGATATCAGGACGGGCTTTACGTAAGCGACGGATGATTGACTTGTATTCAATCGCCATATGGCCACGTTTCATGTTAGTTAAGATGCGATCTGAACCTGACTGAACAGGTAAGTGCAAGAAGCTCACTAATTCAGGTGTATCTTCATAGACATCAATAATGTCTTGTGAAAACTCGATAGGGTGACTCGTGGTAAAGCGAATACGATCGATGCCATCAATAGATGCTACTAAGCGAATGAGCTCTGCAAAGGTGCAGATTTCATCATCGTGAGTTGGGCCACGGAAAGCATTAACGTTTTGGCCAAGTAGGTTTACTTCACGTACACCTTGCTCCGCGAGTTGTGCAACTTCTAAAATCACATCATCGACAGGGCGGCTGACTTCTTCACCACGTGTGTATGGCACAACACAGAAAGAACAATATTTACTGCAACCTTCCATAATGGACACGAACGCCGTTGGACCATCAGCTTTAGGCTCAGGTAAACGGTCAAACTTTTCGATTTCAGGGAAGCTCACATCAATAACGGCTTTATCACCGTTATTGATTTGGGTAATCATTTCAGGAAGACGGTGCAAGGTTTGTGGGCCAAAAATAATATCAACACACTGAGCACGTTCTTTAATTGCTTTACCTTCTTGCGAAGCAACACAGCCGCCAACACCGATAATTAAATCAGGTTTTTTATCTTTTAAGGTTTTCCAGCGACCAAGCTGATGAAACACTTTTTCCTGTGCTTTTTCACGAATTGAACATGTGTTTAGTAGCAGTACGTCTGCTTCTTCAGCATCCTCAGTCAAGGTATAACCTTGATAATCGTCCAGCAAATCAGCCATTTTAGATGAATCGTACTCGTTCATCTGACAGCCCCAGGTTTTTATGTGCAGTTTTTTACTCATCAGTTACGCCGTTCTATTACCACAGAAAAATAGCCGAGTATTTTAACTGCACAAAGGCTCGCTGGCTAGCCTTTGTGCACATCTTGTTGGCATTATTCTGAAATGGCGAATACCCCTATTTTTTCAGGGTATTTATCTTGCTGTGCTAACTCATTTGATTGATTAGCAAAAAAGCCAAAATCTTCGACCATCGCTAAATTATCTAAACGTGCTTGAAGCATGACCTTTTGATTTAAATCAGCATGCAATCTTGATGAATGGGTAAACTCTGCGGCTAAATTGACGAATTCTTGTTCGTCATCAGCAAAAAACCGTATCTTTTTGCCAAGGTGACATTGTCTTGGCGAGCTTGGGCAATAATTTTCTGGCCTAGCTCTCGATTAAAGCCAGTGAGCATTTCCGTGGTTTGCTGATATAAGGCATAATCAAATGGCGTGCGATAGATGACAGTGACGGTTTCCATTGGTTGTATTTGCGCATGAGATGCAGCAGAAAATAACCCAGTGACGGCCAATATAGCGCTCACTAAAACGCGGGTTATTTTTTTACATTAAACGCCAATGACGTTATCGAAAGTTTGGTGCTAATTTTTGTAGAATGTACGTACGTGCTGTTAGTAGACATAGTATCCTCTCTTACCTTGGCATGACAGAAGTGGTGCAAGGTGTTTTCATTAGACAGTTTGAGTATATGAAGAGGTTTACTGGTTAATATGTCACCATTGTAAGCAGGTGTTGCTCAAAGATTGTCTAGCAACATATCGACACGATTAAGCGATTTTAGACACGTTTGCACATATTTAACTAAAACAAGTGTGACGTGCGATGAGAAGGGTTTAGTAATGCAAGATGCAGTTCAAGATACGGTTGAAGGCAGTGACCAAAGTCAAGAGATTCAACATGATGTAGTGATTGTTGGTGGCGGGATGGTTGGGGCTGCAGTTGCTGTTGGCTTGGGGCAGTTAGGCTTAAATGTTGCAATGATTGAAGCTTATCAACCCAAGGCCTATGAACCAGAACAAGCGCTGGACCTTCGAGTGTCAGCAATTAGTGTCGCCTCTGAGCAATTGCTCGACCGTCTTGGTGTGATGGACACCTTATTATCATTACGTCATGTGGCATACAAAGGCTTAGAAACTTGGGAGATGGATGATTGCATCACTCGGTTTCATGCGGACCAAATAGATGAGCCGCATTTAGGTTACTTTTTTGAAAATCGCTTAATTCAACTGTGTCTATGGCAACAAATCGAGACGATGGACAATATCACCTTATATTGCCCCAACAGTGTAAGTCGATTTGAACGAGTTAGCTCAAGTGAAGCTACACAAGTCAAAGTCAGTCTTGATTCTGGTGCTGAGCTGATGGCGACACTGGTTGTGGGGGCCGATGGGGCTAACTCACAAGTCCGTCAGTGGGCTGGTATTGGTATTACAGGTTGGGATTATGCACAATCAGCCATGTTGATTAATGTTGCCACAGCGACTGAGCAACAAGATGTTACATGGCAACAATTTACACCTCATGGCCCACGTTCGCTTTTACCTTTACCAGGTAAAAATGCGTCATTAGTTTGGTATGACAGTCGCAGCCGAATTAAGCAATTAATGCAACTTAACCCTGTGCAACTTGCCGAACAAATCAGACAGCATTTCCCTGAGCGGTTAGATAGTGACTTTACCGTTATCGACAGAGGCAGTTTTCCATTAACACGTCGACATGCGCAATCATATTATCAAGACAATGTGGTCATATTAGGTGATGCAGCACATACCATTAACCCACTTGCGGGGCAGGGGGTGAATATTGGTTTTAAAGATGTTGATGTATTGATTGCGACGATTGCTGATGCAATTGGCAATGATAAACCTTGGTGGACTGGAAGCGTGTTACAGCAATATCAGTGCAAACGTTATAACGATAATTTACTGATGATGTCTGCGATGGATGCATTTTATGCTGGTTTTAGTAATAATTTATTGCCGCTCAAATTATTAAGAAATGGCATGTTAAAGCTAGCAAACCATGAAAACCCAATCAAAAAGAAAGTCCTTAAATATGCATTAGGCTTAGCATGACCGATATTGTGACTAGCCATACCCACAGATCTGAATCATTAATTAAATAATGTTGTCGAATGAAGTGCCTGAAAAGTTCAGGCACTTCTAATTTTAAACATCTATCTTCTCGTTTTCTCCTGCTGTTTTTCTTCTTACTAGGCACAGCCTTTGCGCCAATAGCCAGTTTGTGGCAATAAAATTAAACGCGCTCGTCAGTAAAAGCAGCCGCTTAAAGCCAAGTTATTATCTTGAGTTTAGGTTAATTAGCACAGGGTATTTGTTGAGTTCTGTTTTGAGTGTTAAAATGCCGCGCTTTAGCGCAATCAGATCATTGTCAGTGTGTTTTTGTACTTTGATTTGTTGTTCGCGCGGTATTATTTTCGCTAAAAAATGAGTACTAATGAGTCAAATTAAACTAATTGTCGGCCTTGCAAATCCGGGCGCTGAATACGCGCAAACTCGTCATAATGCAGGTGCATGGTATGTGCAGGAACTCGCACGTTTATGTGGCGCTACTTTAGTACCTGATAGCAAATATTTTGGTTTAACCGCAAGAGTGACCATTGACGGTAAAGATGTCAGGTTATTAATACCGACAACGTTTATGAATTTAAGCGGTAAGTCAGTGAGTGCATTAGCTAACTTTTTTAGAATTACCCCAGAGCAAATTTTAGTTGCACATGATGAGCTGGATATGGAGCCGGGAGTCGCTAAGTTTAAACTTGGTGGCGGTCACGGAGGCCATAACGGTCTAAAAGACATCATTGCGAAAATGGGCAACGATAAAGGCTTCCATCGTCTTCGTATCGGTATCGGCCATCCTGGTGATAAAAATCGTGTCAGTGGCTATGTGCTGGGTAAAGCGCCCGCAGTAGAACAAGAAAAAATGAATGCAGTAATAGATGAAGCAGTGCGTTCAACAGAGATTTTATTTAAGCAAGATATGGCGAAAGCCATGAACAGATTACATACTTTTAAAGCTGAGTAAGGATTAATCCGTATCAACGGGCTAATCGTCATCGGTTTTAAGATGATTATTGATATTCACTGCATCAGTGTTGGTGCAGTTCAACATAGATAAAGGTAACAAATATGGGTTTTAAATGCGGCATTGTTGGTTTGCCAAACGTTGGTAAGTCAACACTATTTAATGCGTTAACTAAAGCAGGAATTGAAGCAGCTAACTTCCCGTTTTGTACCATTGAGCCTAACACTGGTGTTGTACCAGTACCGGATTCTCGTTTAGATAAGCTTGCTGCTATTGTTAGCCCTGAGCGTAT
This sequence comes from Shewanella sp. ENK2, assembly GCF_043568515.1. Taxonomy (NCBI): domain Bacteria; kingdom Pseudomonadati; phylum Pseudomonadota; class Gammaproteobacteria; order Alteromonadales; family Shewanellaceae; genus Shewanella; species Shewanella sp. ENK2. The sequence continues at coordinate 3,120,555 of NZ_CP171406.1, forward strand.
TTTACCAACGACAATGGAATTTGTTGATATTGCAGGTTTGGTTGCTGGTGCATCTAAAGGTGAAGGCTTAGGAAATAAATTCCTAGCTAACATTCGTGAAACTGATGCTATCGGTCATGTGGTTCGTTGTTTTGAAGACCCAAACATTGTTCACGTTGCTAATAAAGTTGATCCAGCTGGCGATATCGAAGTGATTAACACTGAATTAGCATTAGCTGACTTAGACAGTTTAGAGCGTGCGATTACACGTCAACAAAAGCGTGCTAAAGGTGGCGATAAAGAGGCTAAGTTTGAAGTTGAAGTGCTTGAGAAAATGCGCCCAACGCTAGATGACGGCCAAATGCTGCGTTCACTTGAGCTAAGTAAAGAAGAGCTAGCATCTATTGCTTACCTTAACTTCTTAACACTTAAGCCTACTATGTATATTGCTAACGTGTCTGAAGATGGTTTTGAAAACAACCCACATTTAGATGCAGTAAAAGCGATTGCAGAAACAGAGAATGCTGTCGTTGTTGCTGTTTGTGCGGCGATTGAATCTGAGCTTGCAGAAATGGACGCTGAAGAGCGTGATGAGTTTATGGCAGATCTCGGTTTAGACGAGCCAGGCCTTGATCGCGTTATTCGTGCAGGTTACCAATTACTGGATTTGCAAACTTACTTTACCGCTGGTGTAAAAGAAGTGCGTGCTTGGACTGTGCCAGTTGGCGCAAGTGCTCCACAGGCTGCTGGTGTTATTCATACTGACTTTGAGCGTGGTTTCATTCGTGCACAAGTGATGAGCTATGATGACTTCATTGAGTATAAAGGTGAAGCTGGTGCCAAAGATGCGGGTAAATTACGTGTCGAAGGTAAAGGTTATATCGTTAAAGATGGCGATGTAATGCATTTCTTATTCAACGTATAAAAGCGATTTTCAAACTATAATAGTGTGAAGATTGTTTAAAAAAGGGATTGAGGTTAACTTTACTAAGATATTTTGTCGATTTGACGCTCAGTTTGGTGAACTTATAGCCGAACAACAACAATTGATGAAAATAGCTAAAAAAGCAGTTGACCTCGATACCCTGAATAAGCATAATACGCCCCGTCCTCACGACGAGGGCAAGTAAGAATAAAGTGGCAATGTAGCTCAGCTGGTTAGAGCACAGCACTCATAATGCTGGGGTCGCAGGTTCAAGTCCCGCCATTGCTACCATCTTCTCTAGATGTAAATTAAGAGATTGCTGGTTAGTTAAAGTATGACTTTAGAAATATGACCGGCTACCTTCTCAAGGTTAAATGAGCATCGTGTTCTGGATGTTAAACAGAGTCTGTGCGGGAGTGGTGGAATTGGTAGACACGCCAGATTTAGGTTCTGGTGCCGCAAGGTGTGAGAGTTCAAGTCTCTCCTCCCGTACCATTATTAAGAAAATTGGCTTATAGCGAGTTTTCAAAAAGCTTTAGATTGGGATATCGCCAAGTGGTAAGGCACCGGGTTTTGATCTCGGCATTCCCAGGTTCGAATCCTGGTATCCCAGCCATTTTAAAGTAAGTAGTAAAGATTATTGGGATATCGCCAAGTGGTAAGGCACCGGGTTTTGATCTCGGCATTCCCAGGTTCGAATCCTGGTATCCCAGCCATCTTTGGCAATGTAGCTCAGCTGGTTAGAGCACAGCACTCATAATGCTGGGGTCGCAGGTTCAAGTCCCGCCATTGCTACCATATTTAAAAGGTAGAGTAGAGGGAAACCCTAAACTACTTAGTTAGAAAAGAGCAAGAAACAGCGTTTACTCATGATTTAAATGAGTTTACTCTGGTAAAAATTTGATGCGGGAGTGGTGGAATTGGTAGACACGCCAGATTTAGGTTCTGGTGCCGCAAGGTGTGAGAGTTCAAGTCTCTCCTCCCGTACCATCAAATTTTCTTCAATATGTACATCTTCCTAGTTTAAGAGTGACATATCCAAGTTTTTGGGATATCGCCAAGTGGTAAGGCACCGGGTTTTGATCTCGGCATCCCCAGGTTCGAATCCTGGTATCCCAGCCATATTTAACCTTACGGTTAGAGCAAAAGCCCGTCTTATGACGGGCTTTTTGTTGCCTGAAATTTAGTATCAGCGTTATGCTTGAAGCACTCTAGCGCTTAACAATGGCGCTTTGATTATTCAGAACCCTAACGGCGATTGTTATTAGCGAGCTATCTTTAGAGAGTGTGATGCAGATAAACAAGATTGAACCATCAATGTGGCAAGCGATTTTTGAGTTACAGTGTCAGGTCTATACTGAGATTGAGCCAGAAAGTTTGCAGGTGTTAAGAGGTAAGTGGCTACATTCGCCTCACTGTTGCTTTGTATTGCAGGATAAAGCGGATAACATCCTTGCTTACTTGCTCGCTCACGAATGGCACGATGAAACGTCTCCTAAGCTTTATCAGCCTCTTTTAAATGAAAATAAAGGGGATAGACTGTTCTTACATGATTTAGCAGTTTCTAAAGCACTTAAAGGCAAAGGCGCTGGTAAAAAAATGGTAACCCAGTTAATTGATATTGCTAAAGCTGGCCATTACCAACACATTCAATTAGTCGCGATTCAACATTCAGTGTCATTTTGGCAGAAAATGGGCTTTAGCATTGATGTAAATAATATCGCCAGTGAGACTTATGGCGACAATGCGCAAGTGATGGTGCTAACCCTATAAAAAATACGGCCTATTGGCCGTATTTTTGTTTGTCGTTAATGCGATTAACTAGCTGGGTAAGAAGTCGATGGCCCAAATTGTCGTCATGGTCGCTACATCCTCAGCAGGAAAGCTGATTGAACGTAAAACAACCTTTAATTGGCGTTCTAATTTCGGGTTATTTAATTGGCTCGATTGAATATCGACACGACTAATGCTGCCGTTTGGTTGAATTTCAATTTCGAACATGACTTTACCTTTAAGAAAAGGATCTTTTCTCAAAGCGCGGTTATACAGTGCATACAATCGTGCTTTGTTGGCCTCAAGGGTACGCCTTAACGCCGCTTCAGAACGCTGACCTGCAGAACTTGCTTCACGATCAATTTCTGCATTCGCCCCTGCAACTGCTAATACCTCTTCTTCAGCTAACCGTATTTGCTGGGTATTTTTAGTGCTAATCGCATCAGATACCACGGTTTGCTGCACGGTCGAAGTCGATAAGCTTTCACTTTGTGTATTAGCCGCTGCGGCAAGTAATTTGCGTTTTACTTTCACTTCTTGGGCTTGGTTTTGCTCAAGGTTACTTTGCGCTGCAGGTTTAACATCAAAAGCTTCACGCATCGAAAAAAGCTCATCTTTCATGGCTGCAAGGCCTGACTTTTGTGCTTTCTCTTTTGCTGCCTCTCGAGTTGTTGGTTGCACCTTTGGTGGTTCTTCCACTTTCTCGACAGGTTTTTCTTCGAGTTTTTCAGGTTCGGGTTCTGGGATAGGTTCCTCTTTTGGCTTTTCAGGTACTGGAAGTTGTTTTTCTTTCAGCATGATTTTGGCCAGTTGAGGTGGCAATTGCTCTTTGACTTCCCTTGGCTCTTCCACTTGTTCTAAAAAAGGGACACCAATACCAAAGATGACATAAACCACCAGTAACAAAATTAAGATTTGTTTAAATAATCTATCTTGTCTACTTGGTTTAAACATATCACCGATATCAGAAAAGCTATTATCACTGCTATGAGTAAGGCTTGCTGTGGTCATATTAGCCCTCACTCTGTGTTTTACTGGCTTGTCGCTCAACAGCGAGTGACATATTGCGATAGCCTGTTTCAGCACATGCAGCCATAATTTGTTTCAACACTAGGTAAGGCGTGTCAGAGCCTCCTATGATGGTGACCGCTCGTCCTTTTTCCTTTTCGGACTCTGTCAATTCAACACGCTTGCTGGCTTGATAGGTCAGCTCTGTGGTGATAGCGGCAATAAATTGCGTATTTTCTTGTTCGCTAAAATTGGGTTTATCGTCAGAGTTTTGCCACACTGCACGCTCCTGAATGAGCACAGTGTCTGGCAATACAGTGATAACCAGGTTCTCAACAGGCAGTTCTTCGGCAATCGATACTGGCAATTTTATCTTTTCGATATTTTGCAATACCCGCACTTCTGATTGGTTCACAATCAAAAAGAAAACCAAGATTGTGAAAATATCCATTAATGCGACAAGATTAAGTTTACCGCCAGCTTTAAAGCGCTTGTGGTGCTTTGCAAGACGCTTAGCTCTTGAAGATTGCTTCATGGCTGGCCTCCTGCGGTTGTACTGCTTGCACTTTGCTCAAGGCTATTTTCTGGGGCGTCGCCTAATGAAATAAGCGGAAATAACTCAGCATCCACTAAATTGGCGGCAACCACAGCTTTATAAGATCTAACGGTATCCATTGTCGTGACGATGGTTTGGTAATCGACATTGGGCTCAAGCAACAACACGATATCTCTTTTCTCAATGGCTTGTTGTTGAAATGTCAGCTTCAAATCTTGTAAATATACAGATAATGCCTTGAAGTCATAGCCTTCGTCAGTTATTTCAAAACGTTTAAGTAAAATACCCGCAGGGTAGTTAAGGGTTAAGTGATTCGAGGTGATCACCAGCTCAAGTATCTTAGGTTCTTGATCTTCATCAGCTTGCTGAGATTCTGCAGACACAGGTAGTTGCAGATTTAAAATCCGCACTTGTGAAAACACTAAACTAAGCAGCAATACTGGCACTAACACGATCATCAAGTTCATAAACGAAGTGATATCGAGTTCAGCGTCTTCGGTATTGGGGCGACGACGGCGTCTCATAGTATTAGCCTCGATCAGAATCCGTATGCTTATTAAATGACAAAGAGTTAAGTAACTTAATGCCTGCCATTTCAATTGAATCTACAATCGTTGCTGTTTTCGTTTGCAGGGTTGAGTGGAATAAAATCAATGGGATAGCTGTGATCAAGCCAAATGCTGTGGTGTTCATTGCAACTGAGATACTTGATGATAGTAGATTGGCTTTTTCTGCTGGATCGGCACTTGCCACAGCAGAGAATGCAGCGATTAGGCCCATAATGGTACCGAGAAGACCGAGTAAGGTGGCGATATTGGCTAACGTCGCAATGAATGGTGTGCGCTTTTCTAGCCTCAGCATGTATTCCATGATGGTTTCTTCCATCGCATATTCCACATCTTCACGACGATCAGCTTGAGATATACGAACAATCCCTGATTGGAGGACGTCAAATACTGGCGCTTTATTGTTTTGTGCATGCTGGCTGATGGTTGCAACGTCGCCTTTTTTTAATGCTTCTTTAATCAGTGCAAAGGCTTTTTGATTTGTGCGATGTGCTGAACTTAAATATAACCAGCGTTCAATCGTGATCGCTAAACCTACCACGAGCACTAATGCGATAGGGTAAATGAATGGGCCGCCATTTTGTAAAAATGCAATGATATGGTCGGTAAAACTCATGATATTTTCCTTTTTATTGAGTTGAACGAATAGTTCTTATTAACTCGTCCTAATTGTTTTGAATCGTTAGTTACGTGTTTTCGGGTAAATTTTTATTATTGATTAATCGTTATTGGCCTTACTCTTGTTAAGGCTGAACTCTCTTACTTGTTGTTGAAACTGCTTCGGATGTATCGGGTTAAATTCAGGTAAGGTGATTTGCATGTCAGTATCCTGAATCGCAACAGGATTTGTAATCCCTTGCCAAGGCATGATGTAGAGAACTTTGGGTTGCTCTTGCGTGCCGGTCACCTTGGTTTCAATCAGTACGTTTTTTTGGACGAGCTAGCAGGTTCGGCCGCATGTGTTTGAATTGCTGATAGGCAAAAAATACAAAACAATCCACCATTACGCAGCATTGAGCTGACAAAGCGCTTGAGTGTTGCTGAAGGAATAAATGCCGACATATTAACTTTCTCCTTCAGGCAAGGTTAAACCTGCACGCTGAATTTTAATTTCTAAGCCTGCCAACCAACGCTGAGCAAGTTGATCATCTGGTTTTAAGCGTAAATAAGATTGGTAATAGTGGCGAGCATCTAGCAATTTGCCTCTATAAAGCTCCAGTAAAACCGCAAGATTAACTTGCGCTTCTGGGTAATTAGGCCAAATTTCAAGTGCCGTTAAGTAACCTTGTTCAGCTTGTTCAAACTTGCCTTGGGTTTTGGCAATGTTGGCTTTGATTTGATGGGCATAAGGGTTAGTTGGGTTGGCACTAATGGCATTGGCTAAATGTCCGTTAGCTTTATCTAACTGGTTTTGTTTGAGGGCAATAATAGCTTGGTTAACATAGGCACCTGACAGTTGTGGTTCTGCGTTAATGATTACAGAAAACATCGCATCCGCTTGTTGCCACTCTTGTTGCTTCATTAACGCTATCGCCTGCTGATATTGCTCTAATACAGAGGCTGGAACGTTTGCCAGCTTTTGCTTAGCCTCTGCTTCATAAGCATTCACTTGGCTTGTTGCTGAGCTAGTTTGTAATGATGACTCTATCGATGCTTGGGCACCATTTGTGGTGTCTACCAGCTCAACTAATGCTGCCGAATCACTTTCTAACTCAGTGATGTTGTCGTTTTGGCTTTCTGCAACTTGGGTGTTGCTACATCCTTGTATTAAAGCAAAAAAGCTTAACCATAGACTTTTTCTAGTCATACAAATAAGCGGCGCTTTAATGAATCGCTTCAATAACATCATGAGTTACCTCCGGTTTGTTATATAAGGCGGGGGATAATTCAGTGAGTGTGGCAAAGCTTTTACCTACCCATTGGTCGTATATATTTTGCCAAGCACGTTGCGAGTTACTGATGTGGATCTCAATCGCTTTTTCTTCAAATGGGTAGGCCAATTCTTCTAACAAGATTTCATATTCTTCTAGTGCCAGTTCATCTAAATCTGATGGGCGCTCAGAGTCCATAACATCGGCCCCCAGTTGACGATACATCTCTGCAAGTTCATAAGTGGCTTGGGGCACATATTGTGCTTGCTGGAAATCTAATACTTGCTGGTAATAGTTAATTGCAAGTTTCATTTCATCTTGTTTACGTTTTAACGTCTTGTTGAGCGGCGCTGTTAGCTTAATGGTTTTAAATGTTTGCTGATGAGCTTTGGCAAGCGAAATTGCAGCAATGGAAGCGATAACGACCTCACGATTGCCAATAGCTATAGCTTGTTGGCGCTGTGTTTTGTCGGCGCTGAGAATTTGGCGATACCAATAGTATTCTTTGTTCGGTTCATTGGATACTTGGTAAAACCCACTCATTTTTAGGCGAACTTCTTGGGCTAAATCAAACGGCTTAGGGTAAGTTCTAGCGTAGGTTCTGAAGGTTAAACGGGCTTTTTCGGTATTGCCTGCCTTTAGGTAATACTCTGCAGCTGTGTACTGGGCTTCACGTTTTAATTCAGTTGAGGGCTGATTAGCAACGATAATCAGCAACTGCTCTGCGGCAAGCTCCCATTCTTCTATTGCTTCGTAAGATTGCGCCAATTTAGCGGGGATCGTGGCGCTAAATTCATGGTTTGGATATCGCTGCTGAAAGGGCACTAAGACCTCAATAGCTTGTTGCCATTTTTGTTGGGAAAGCAAAATATTGGCAGCCTCAAACTGGCCGTTTATCGCATATGGTGACTCTGGCACTCTGGTACTGATCCGTTTCAAATCCTTAACGGCTAAAGCTGGGTTTTCCGCCTTATTGGCTTGGGCTTGAAAGTAGATACTGGATGCCAATAAATTGCGCATTTCTGTTTTGGCTTTATGCTGCAGTGGCTTTAGATTTGTGCTGGCATTGAGGTAATTCAGGGCGATGTCGTAAGCCGATTCAGCCTGAATATAGTGTGATTGTTGGTACAAACTATGGGCGTACAGTTGGCTGACAACTTGTACTTGTGTTAATGCAACACTAGATAAGGCTTGCCCGTGACGCAAGTGATTACTGACTTGCGAGTTATCGTAACGAATAAGCATGCTCTCTGGCTCGTTTCCAGCTTGTTGATTTACCACTAGCGCAGCATGCTCATTTTCTTCGCTGTCATTTTTGTTGCCGATATTACTATTGCTATTTGCCTGATTAATCACTTTGTGGCGCAGTAATACAAATTGACTGAACTGGATTAAATCATCAAATTGCTTGGCGTTAAATGCATACTGTGCGCCATCGGTAGCAAGCTCTAACGCGCGTTTATCAAGTGGGTGGTTGGCAATAAATAGCTTATCTAAGCGGGTTCGCTCCGAGATGATGGATTGTCTTTTTGACTGACTTATTGGTGTTATTTCAGCGCCTTTTACCACTGACTCATCATGTTGTGACAATATGGCTCGGATGGTCAACGTGGTCGCGAATGCCGCTTTTTGCTGTAAGGCAAGTTGCTCTGCAGGTAGGGCGAGCGCATCTTTTTGTGCATAAGCGATAGCCTCATAACTGATTAATGCTTGTTTAAATTGCTGCGCTTCATAGTTTGCATCAGCAAATAGATACTCGTCACCGTGAATAGGTTTGGTCAGTAAAGATTTAGCTTGTGGCAACTTAGCAAGTTGTAAGTAAACACTTAAAGCACTTGCAGCGGTTTTAAATCCATCTATGCGAGCTTGCCCAGGTGGAAGTTGTTGTGCACTGGCATACAGGCGACGACTGTGCTCGTCACTGAAGGCTAATAAATTCGGTAACACTTCTTGCTGCTGTGCTGTATTAGCATGAGTCCAAAATTGGCTAGATAAGCCATATTGTTCAACGTACTGATTTTTAAGACGGTGCATCGAGGCGAACTTGCCTTGCTGTTGATATAAGTCCAGCAAAGCTAATGAGTAACGCGCAGCCCAAATGTTATTTTTGTCAAATTCAATATAAGTTTGATAAGTCAGCTCTGCGTCATGCTGTAGCTCTTTTTTAAGTAAAAATTTGGCCAAATTATCAAACAGTACATGTTGATATATCGTCAGGTAAGGGGATGACTTTTGTTGGTTTACCAAGTTAAGCAGTGAGCGAGATTGCTCTTGTTGAGACAATGAAATACTCAGTACGCGTTGCGCATCGATAGCCAGATTTTGGTAGCGGCTTGCTAACTTGTTAAATTCAAAACTGGTTTGGGTTAACTGTTCATTATCAGTACTAATTAATTCTTCATTTGCCGCAATGATGTTATCAAACACCTGCAAAAATCTTGCATCCGCTTCGGGTAATCGATTGAGCTTAAATAGCGCCCAACCCGACATGTAAATACTATTGATGAGATATTTATCATTGTCGTTTGCCGACTCTACTTGCTGATAAGCTTGAATCGCAGCAGGGTAATCTTGCAAGTTGTAATAAATCTCACCACGGCGGAAGTTGAGTTCTGCCCGATATTGAGTATTAGGGTAGCGAGTCAGTAATGACTCCATTTCGATCAAGCTTGCATCTATCTCACCCTGCACATCGAGTGCTTTCGCAAGTTGGTACTGCAAGTGTTCATTCTCGGCTCTATCTGGGTAACGGTTCAGTAATACTTGGTATTCTGCAATAAGCTTATCGAGCTGTTGATCATTGTGTTTTAGCTGAGTTAACGCCAGCTGCTCAGCTTCTTGCGGTGATATGTCAGTCTGTTGACTGGCAACTTCATCAAAGGCTTCGCCAAACATTTGTTCTTCTAAATGTTCTGATTTGATTTGAACTAAGCGATATTCAACATGAGTTCGCACTTCTGGATCTGGCTCTAACGTCAGTAGTTGCTGGTAAATTAATGCTAACTTCGCTTTTCGCTGAGCTTGGCTTAATTGCTGTTTTTCATAGTTTACTTGAGGCTGGCTATTGGCTAAATCTGTCAATGTTGGTCGCTGTTGTTTGCTTGACGTTGGCGACTCATCGGTTAGCTGGCAACCCGCTAGACTGATTAACACTAAGCAACTTACCAATCGAGATACACCAAAGCGTTTAGGAAGCGTTAAGGCCATATTGCTACCAAGGCTTGAAACATTGCTAGTGTCAGAGTTGCTGGCTTGTAAAGCGAGTGGGTTAGTGCGCTGCATAATGCTTCTCCACTTGCTCGAAATGAGCAGTCAATGAACTCAATGGAGAATGCTCCTGTTGGGGCATGAGCTTAGTTGTGTTCAAGTTATCAGAGGTAATCGCATTGCTCGGTGTTATATCTTGCTGGCTCATTCTTTCCAGTACCGCTGCCATTTCATGGCGTGAAGTCAGCAATAACTGCGTTAGCTGTTGACGTTGATTTTGGGTAAATAGGCGCAGTTTTTGTTGAATCGTTAGCTGTGTTTTGTGACTTGCTTGCTTGATGTTACGCGTAATATCTTCGATTTGTTTGGCTAAATTCTGCTGACGGATAGCATACTCACTGGCGCCTTGTTGAGATTGCGTGACTGATTTAAAGCGAACATATTGAGCGTTTAATGCTTGTAATTGGGTGTCGATGTCTTTTAATAGCTTTTTGTGTTGCCATAAACGTGGAATAAAAGATTGTTGCAGCTGCCAATTCAGCGCACCTTCTACTCGTGTTAGTCGCAGAAAATCATCTTCTGTGTCACGTGTTGAGGCAATGTTAGCAAGTGCTTGTTTGCTTGATTCAATCCGCTGTAACCATGCTTGTTCGGTACTATTGGCAAACAGTTGCATTTGCTGGAAGGTAATTTCATCGACAGGAACATCGACAGCTTGGATCTGTTTGCTAAGTTGCTGCTTGCGTTCGGTTAGTTGGCTAATAAGGTTTTCATAATCGCTTAATTGCTGTTGAGCTAACCTTTTTCTCTACGCTGCTTATTTAAATCGATAGTCTCAGCGAGCCAGTCACTTTTACGTTGTTGCTGAGTAAGGTTCTGTTCCAATAGGGATAAACTGGCTAATGTCGTAAAGTCATTTTTCAATGCATTGTCTGTTAGCGCTTTTTCAAGCCAAGGCTGCTTTTCGAGTGTTTCAGGACTTAATCCTTGCGGGGTTAATGCGGTTTGCATTATTTGGCTTGTGTTAAAGCGAGTTTCTAGTGCTGCTTCAAAAGCGTCTAATTGTGCTAATTGTTCAAGATAAAGTGTTTCTGCTTCTTGGTAGCTTGTTAGACTTTGTTCAAGGCTTTGTTGCTCACGAACCTGAGCGGCCAGTAATATTGCCGATTGCCAACCCATTAAAGAATAAGGATATTGGCGTTTTAGTAGATCCAATAGCGCTAATGAAATGGGATATTGCTGCAATTGCTGTGCTGAAAATGCATATAAAAATAACGCTGATTCGGTATAAGGACTCTGTTGGGGAAAGTCTTTTAATTGTGTAAATGCTGCTTGATATTGGCCTTGTTTGACATACGTTTGCGCTAATAACAGTTGCGCATAATCATTGATCGCTTGTTGCTGTACTTGCTGATCAGATTCTTGGTCTGTAACGCTTTTATGGTTGTTTTCGTTATTTTCAGCTGTCATTGGAGCGGTAAGTTCTGAAGGCGTTTTTTCAGTGAACAAGCTTTGCCAAAAGCCCGTTTCAGTTTCAGCCAAAGGCATATTTTTTATTGTAATGAGCAGGGTTTCAGCTTGTTGGTACTGCTTTTGTTCAATGAAATGCAGTGCTTGGTTTAGCATAACGTAAGCCGATAACGATGAAGAAGCTGACTGGTTATCAGTTGGGTTATCGTGATTGATAGAAGCTGATGCATTAACACCACCCGCAATCTTTGCCATTATGGCAGGCTCGTTAGGCCAATAAGCCAGTTGGTTAAGAATATGGTATTGCTCAATATAGCTGTTAGGGACTTGGGTAATACGCTGCAACGTTTGCTGCGCTTGGTATGGCTGACCTTGCTCTATTTGCTGCTCTGATAATTGCAATAATGCAACTAACTTGAGTTCAGCGGATGAAGTATTTTTTTGAGACTGAGAAGACGTTTGATTGGCTTGGTTTTTGTTGCCAGTTAACGCTTGCTCAATTGCCAATGTTTGCTCAAATGAAGATAAGGTACGAGTCGCTTTTTGATGAAGACCAACTGATACTTGCAGCCCAGCTTCAAACAATTGACTTTTAGCAGTATCGGCATCAAATCGTTGTCGGTTAATGCTGACTTGCCTTAACGCTGCTTGATAATCGCCTTCAAAGTAGTAATACAAGGCTTGGCGATAAAGTTTATTGCGCAGTACTTGGTTTGCTTGAGTCGTGACTTCAGTATTAGCAGTGGTCACCGTGCTTACTTCAGTTGCTGAAACACTGTTGCTGCAGCCAATAGCGAATGTCATCAGACACAGTAGCGACAAAAACTTCGTTTTAGCTGGTTTATCTCGCTCTGGATGACGATATTGTTTACTAATATCGGCGGCTTGGGTTCGTTGAAGCACTGGTATCATCTGTTATAAAACCCATTCTTCAACGCTAACATCAGCTCGGTAACTTGATTCGCTGTCTTCAAGCTTTAATTCAACCATGATGGTTTCATCTGTCTTTTCAAAAGGGTGGTTGACTGCTCTTTGTATCGTGCGTCCTTCTGCATCAATGCCGGTGAATATTGCTGTTAATTGATGCTGGCCAGTTTTTAAATTGCCCATATATAATCTTTGAATGCCGCCTTTTTCAAGTGCGCGGCGCTGACGCTGGGTATATAAAAATCCAGCCACATCTTGGTTATTTATTTTTAGCTCTACGCTATCTAAGGTAAAAAAACGTCCAACATCCACGGAGACAAAGACTGCTATTTGCGTGCTGGCAGGGAAAAGTAAATCTTCTTCTAAAATAAACAAATCACGATTGAGTTGAATGACCTGGCTTTTAATATCTTCAAGTTCGCTACCAATAGTGCTTTGCGCTTGCGAGGCATCTGCCGCGACGACTGGCGATACTGAGATACATAAGCTCAAAAAGAGCGCGTACAGTGCTCGTTGAGATAAGCTGAAAAATTGTTGTGTTCGTTTCATATTATTGCCTTGGACGCAGCGTTGAGTTGCGTACTACTAAAAATAAATACTGTAAAAAGCACGAATGACATTGGCTGAAAAGCTATAGAATGGCTCATTACCGACACCACCTTCAGCGGTAGGATCTCTGAAGTTGCTATAGTCAAAGGTAATGTAATCCCATTGCAGGCTGGCCTCTGAGCGGTTATCTCCAAAGGACAGGCTTTCAGGCATTAAATAAGTCACGCCTAAACCTAAGGTTAAGTCATTAAAATCACTAAGCTCTTTATCTCGAGCGAGATAATTTTGTGCATCTTGATAAGGGAACAGATCACTATAAAACTCAGCTTGAGTTTGTTGGTAATAGCGCACTTTAAACTCCAGCTCTAAGTAGTCACCAATCGGGTGACGATAGCCAAGCTCCACATCATTGGCATTGATTTCCCAGCTATCATTAAAGTATCGGTAGTGAAAAAATAGCGCTGCACGATAGGGAAGAAAGTAACTGGCTGACAATTTACTCGAAAAGGAGTTACGGGTTTCAGGGTACACTTCCGATTGATAGCCTACCCCTGATGGGCTGGTAGTATCGATAAAACGTACTGTTCTATATGGGTTATTAAGGTAGCCTTCATCGGCAATTGCTTCAAAATTAAGTTGTGCTGTTAAGTTGCGGGTTAAAATCTGACTGATGCCCGCACGAATTCGATATTGTTGGCTTTGCTCTTCAAATAGGTCATCACCGTTTCGGCGAATTTCATTGTCACCGTATGACACACCGAGACTAAGATTGGTTAAGTCGCCAAAGGTATCTTGCGAAACGTTAATACTAAAAGACTGGGCAAGGTAATCGTCTTCGTCACTTTGTCTAGCATTAAACGTCATTAGGGTTTTGTCATTAAGGTATTCAACACCAATTTGACCTTCATGACGTTTTTCAGTGTAAGGGCTGGCAGTGCTGAGAACGTCCACTGACGCAGAAGAAATACTGTCTAGATAATAATAACCTGTGAAAGCTAATGACTCGGACGCCTTCTTTCGCAGCAGCACAGAAGGACCGTCAATTTTCATCCCGCCGCCTTCGTAACTATGATAAAGCGCATCGGCTCTATCTGGCTCTAAAACAGCCGCCCATGATAAAGGGACATTTATGCTAACGAGCAGCAATGTGATTAGCTTACATACTGTAAGGTTCATTATTCTAGTTACAGCCACAACCACCGCCTCCCGTACCTTCAGCGCCTCTTGCTGATTCACGCGCTTCAAGCACATGAGCTACATGCATATTGGCAATTGGGTGGCGACCAAAACGCATAATAGGGTCGGCTAAGTTTTGGCGCTCGTAAGGTTTTACCCAAGGCTCTATATCAAGACTAGAGCAAGCTGAGAGCGTTAATAATGAGCTTAATCCTGCACTTAACATGATGAGCTTTGTCATAGAAGACTTCATAGCGTTACTCTCTGATTAGTTTCTTGATAGCTGCGGCGTACTTTTTCTCATAGCCGTCTTGATAACCTAAGAAGACGTATCGTACGACACCATCACGATCGACCATCACAGTGGTTGGCATAGCTTTCACGTCATAGGTTTCTGAAAGGGAGTTAGTTTCATCAAAAAAGATAGCAAAGCTTAAATCTAAGTCTGCTAGGAAGTCTTTACCGGCTTGGTTTTCTTGCTCGACATTAATCCCCCAAACTGCGACACCTAAGTCTTGGTACTTATCTTGTAATTTTTGCAGTACGGGCATTTCTTTACGGCAAGGTCCACACCAAGAAGCCCAGAAATTAATTAAGATAATATTGCCACGCTGCTCAGACAGCTTTTGGTTCTCGCCTTGCATATTTTTAAGGGTGAAATCTGGTGCAACTTGCCCCGTTGTCACCGCATTTGCTTGCGCGGTAAGTCCTAGCGTCGCAGCCAATACTAAGCTTTTAAGGCTTTGATTTAATTTAAACATTAATAATCCTTTATTGTTTTTATTCTGTCTTTCACTGCTTGTTATTGTTCGTTACTCAGTTGCTTATTGCGCTATGTAAACAATAACCTCAGGTTAAAAGTAAACGGCTATGCCGGTTGCAAAGGTCAAGTTATGAGTCGTTTTACTTGAGCCAGTGATTTGGGTGTCAAAAATGTAGTCACTCATGGCCAGATCCCAAGCAACCCAATCAGTTAAAAATACTCGATAGTTAGCAGTTAAGTTGACAGTAAACTGTTCATCACCAGCAAACTCAGTGCTGCCGCCACCTAATTCAAATGAAAAGACACTGTTGAACACTAAGTCTTCACTGAAAAAGATTTCGCCAGGTAGAAAGTTATACCCAATATTCAGCCCGTAATAACGCATTTCACGTTCTTCATCTGTCAACAGTGGGGCTGTATTAGCTAGCTTTTCAAAACTGGTATCACCGCCTTCAGCTATGGCGTAACGGGCTTTGACATAAAAGTGTTCACTGATGTGGTAGCCTAAATGTGCACTAATCCAAGGGCTATTTTCGAAGTCTTCAATCGACATTAAGCCGCCTTGTAAACCGATCTCGAAATTTTCGGTATCTAATACATCGTCCAACACTTCACGACGCTCAACATCGGCTTTAACACCAACACTGTTTGGGTTTTCTTGAGCTAAGGCTCCAGCGCTGAAACTGAGCCCTAGTGCCAGCAAGCAATAAGTGAATCGGCTTTTCAAAGCGGTTTTAGCACGGCTTGTTATTGTTGTTTTCATTGCTACCTTCATGACGACTTTGATGTTAATTAATATGTTTAGAAAAATACGCTAAAACCGAGTTGCCAAGATTGCAGTTGCTCATTTTCATCTCGGTCGGTTAATGCCAGAGAAAACTTATATTCAGCCCGTAAAATAAAGTTACGGCCTAAGTGATATTTAAGACCTGCTGCCGCACTCATTAAGGTGTTTTCACGTGATTGTGAATCTGCAATAACACTGTGAGGGCTAGTTTTAATAATGCCACCGCCAACACCAATATATGGACTAACTACCCATTCAGGAAAAGGATGGCTAATTAACATGGCTTCGAATAAATCACTGTCAGATATACTGCCAAGTGCTTTACCAGCTGATATTTCAGCGCTAAATACAGGGGTAAATACATAGCCGATTTGGATGGTGTAAAGGTTTGCACCTTCAAAATCGCCGTACATTACCCCGGCTTCCCAATCTCGATTAAGGTATGCATCAGTCCCGAGCTGTGTTTGTTCAACGGCTTGTCCATGTTGACTAAAACCGAACAAATCATCTTCGTGAAACCAACCTTCAACCCCACGTTTGTCACGCACTTTTATCCAAGCCGTTCGCTTGACTAACACGGTCACTTCTTCACTTTGTTCTACCACATGCACTACAGGGTAGCCTGCGCTTGGGCCTGAATGTAGCTCGATAAAAGGCACGTCTATGGTCAATGTTGCTGCTGTATTTGTGTCTTGGTATGAATCGACTGTGGTGTCACGTTCAGGAATGGAAGTAGGCTCAGCCGCAAGGGCATAGCAAGGAAGCATCATTGCCATAGACAATAATATTGGGCTTAACCACTTCATGGTAAATGGATAATTAAACATGGTTTCCTTGTTGTAACATCATCATTCCTTTATGTACTGTTGTCAGTGTTTACTACTCTTGTGTATAAAAAGGGGTGTTGTAATATTGCGCCCCAATATCTATCCACTCAGCGATTAATTTGAGTTCGTCGGCAGACAGCATGTTTTGATGAGTGACATCATTCATGGTGTCAAAAAAGTTGCTGCTAGCGCTTGCGCCGTTAGTTGACATGATGGCTGGCACATTTACTGTCGTCATAACCGGAATTGGGTTACCTTCAGCATCAAGAATAAGCTCACCTTCGCTATCAACTTGATAGACAATATTGCCATCAGCGTCGAGAACCACGACTAAGCGATCGACGATAATGCCATCAATGTCTTCTTGTTCGACATCATTGAAAAACAATTCTCGATAGCTAGTAAAGTGTGCAGGTTGGTCAGTGGACGGCGTTGCTACTAATTCAAGTTGCCCAGCTGGTACTTGGGCAAGGTTATTGTCATCAACAATGCTATGGCAGCCAGTGCAGGTGTTATCAGCAAGAACAGCTAAGGTCGTTTCATCTATTGCAAGGCGCTGCAAATCCCACAATGGCTGTATATGTTCTTCATAGTTAATCTGAATTCGGCAATAAGCATTCCAATTGTTAAAGCACTCACTACCATTTGGCGCTGGTGTAGCAAGGTTTTGGTAGGAATAATCTGTACTGGGATTAACCGTAGATAATGCGGGGTTGGTCCAGCGATCTTCGTAGGTTAAGTTAGCCGATAACTCGGCGATACCATTAACCATCGCATCAGCTTGAGCCATGGTTTGCCCTTGAGTGGGAATGATGTTTTGTGTGGCGTTTGTAAAAGCTGCTCCGCCCGTTGCTCCGGGGTTAATTGATTCAGCTTGCGCATTATAACGGCCGTGGGGTAATTGACTGTTTGCAGTATGACAGCCTTTACATTGCAGTGTTTCACCCGGCTTTAAACTAATCCATTGGCTATGACGGCCACCAATACGTTGACCAGATGCATCCAATACGCTGATAGCCAAAGGAACATTAGCTGGGACTTTAATTTTTACAGAGCCATCAGGTTGTATTGGCGTGTAACCAATAATTTCACGCATTAGCTGATTGCGACTACGACCAAAATCTGTATTAGGAATATCTCTGACTTCATCTGATGGCATAGGCACGCCACGAACTACTTTCAAAAAACGTGCAGGTAGCTCAGTTGCACGTGTTTGGGTTGGATCGCTGAGTTGGCTAATCCCGCCTAAATTGGCACTACTGTCTTGACCGTCAAAGTCATACACACTGCGAATATCAATGGCTGCTGCCAGTTCTTCGTGTAGTTGCGCATCAAGTTCATTGCCGATCACTTTATTGGCTATAAATGTTTTTGGCTGTGAACTCGGTTGCATGACTAAGGCTTCAGTAATCACTTTTCCTTCTTCACTATCAGCGACTAATTGCTGAGTTCCATCGGCATCATTTAATAGCCAAAGCTCGTACAAGGGATCGGCAAGTTCTAGTGTGGGATCCAATAACTGTTCATCAGTTAGCTGCCCGCAAGCACGAATTTGCTCTTCAATCACGACACGACATAAATCCCAACTTAATAAATAGCGCTGACTATTATCAGGTAGTGGCGTTAAATGGGTTAATCGTCCAGAAGGAGAAAGGTTATCTGAGAAGTTAAAATTAAACTCGAAACTGAATGCTAAATCGTTAATGGCACTATCGTTAGCACCAGACGCAAAGGTTGGCTGTTGGTTATCAGTAAACTCTTCGATATTAATCACCACAGGGCGCTTTTGGTAGCTGGTTTCGTCTTGTGAAGAGAGTAAAAGTAAGATCTCACCATTCGGCAGTTGTTGTGGTTTAACAAATTCGATGAGTTCATCTTGCTGATCGAAGGCTATTTGATGTGAATGCCAGCCAAACATCAACTGATTATCGGTGCCATCAGGGTTCATTTCATACAGGTTTATGCCCTTATTGCCGCCCATATTATCCCAGCGACTGTACAAAATTTTACCGCTTTGCAGCACTAATGGGTGTGTGTCGTGGCTTAAATTAAAACTCAATTGCTCTATACCGCTACCATCGGCATTCATCACATGAATATTGAAGGTTTCATTATCTCGGCTTTCATCTAGGGCGGTGTATTGGGGCTTACCTTCATCTAATAAAATCGCTCTAGATAAACGCTGGCGAGTCGAAGCAAAAATGATGCGGCCGTCAGGTAAAAACGATGCCATGAGATCGTCACCTTGCTCAGCAGTGGTATCGCTGACAATCACTCGTTCAAGAGTTTGTGTTGCAAGTTGATAACGCCAAATATTCCAACTCGGTTGGTCCATTTCATCCGCATCTTCAATTTCAGGCGCTCGAATTGACACTAAAAATTGTTGGCCATCATCTGAAACTGACAAATCTCGAATATCAATAGCCTGAATGGTGTCAGCAGGTGCATCTTCTGGCAGTAAATCAGCAAATAACTGGGCTGATATGTTAGTAACAGGGGAGTCGCTAAAGGCATTTCGTTTGACGAAAAGCTGCGCGCCGGGATTAAACTGAGCGGGGTGGCGAGAATCAAAACTGGCAGGTTGAGCACCTTCATCGCCATCTAAAGCGATAAGATCACGCTGAATATAAATAACAGGGTATTCAACTAAAACAGGATCAGCTTGCTCATCCTTAATGGCTGTATCGGTATTACATCCTGTAAGATAAAAGAAGGCCAGAATGATATAGACGCACTTCCCTGCATAGCCCCAAATTGGCCTCATTTATTACCCTTAATACGCAATTGTTATTATTGTTATTGTTACATAGTAAAAATGTAATAATTCTTGACATTATTGCCGCCTAGTCTCAGTGTTTCAATACTTTTTAGCAAAAATTATTTTGCCAAGTAAAAAATAAAGTTAACAAAATAAAAACAACAAGCTTTATGATTTTAGAATACTCGATCATTGTCTGCGTTTTTATCTTATTGCTACTAAAGCAATTGTTAGCTAAGAACAATGACAAGGAGACAGTATGAAGTTGCAACTTTATACGCTTAAAAGTCGGCATTTTTTGAATGGAATTGATGTATCCCAGCTTAAAGTTCAACAAGGTATTACTCTGCTTTTGTTGTCATGCTTGACTATTTTTTCAGCAAACACCTCTGCTGGTACATTAGAGCAAGCCAAACAGTTACATGACAGAATCGCTGGTGTCCCAGCATCAGAGCAAACACTCAATGAGATGTCTGTATTGCTCAGTAACAGTAAGCCAATTGAAGCGGCTTATTTAGCAATGGAAAACCCTGCTTTTTATTCGACTACGCTTAAATTATTTGCCACTCCATGGACCAATATTGATCAAGATAGCTTTGCACCATTAAATGATTACAGCGCTACTGTGATTGGTGCAGTTCGAGATGATGTGGATTTTAGGCAGTTACTTCAAGCTGATATGGTTTATGTGGGCGATAACAGTTTAAACCTTCCCGCTTATAGCACCCGTGATAATGCTCATTATCAGGCACTTGAAGATCAATTTATTGATTTAAAGTCAGGCCTAGAGCGAACCACTCAATCCAGTGTTAACGGCTTACCTAGCGATGCAACAGCTGGAGTGCTTACAAGTCGCGCCGCGGCAAAAGCATTTTTCTATTTAGGCACTAACAGAGCGATGGTGCGGTTTACCTTGATGAATCACCTTTGTACTGATTTAGAGCCTTTAAAAGATAATACTCGCTCACCTGACAGAATTCGCCAAGATGTGAGCCGCAGCCCTGGTGGTGATAGCCGGTTATTTATCAATAACTGTTTGGCTTGCCATAGTGGAATGGACCCCCTTGCTCAAGGGTTCGCATATTATCAATATGACTTTGATGTTGAGAGCGACCCTGATGGTGATAGTGGGGCAATTACCTATAACCAAAGTGGTCAAATAGATCCTGACACGGGCACCAGAGTACAGGGGAAATACCATATTAACTCCACCAGTTTCCCCTATGGTTACGTGACAGAAGACGATGAATGGCAAAATTATTGGCGTGAAGGTGTTAACCAAAAGCTTGGGTGGGACGAATCACTCAACGGTAAAGGTTTTGGGGCTAAATCATTAGGTCAAGAGTTTGCTAACAGCCAAGCATTTGCCCAATGCCAAGTTAAAAAAGTATTTAAAACCGTATGTTTAAGAGATGCAGAGTCAACTGAAGACATTAATCAGATTGCTGCTACAACTGCATCTTTTCAACAAAACTCATATCAACTCAAGCGTGTGTTTGCTGAAGTTGGCAATTATTGTATGGGAGAATAACGGTGATATTACCTCATAAAAACCTAACCTTACTCTCTGCTATTTGTTTGCTATTAACTTTATCCGCTTGTGGTGGGGGAGATGTCGAAAGCAATCCACCTCAACAGCAAGATCCTGGCTCTGATGTCTACACAGGTCCTGCGCCCGCAACAGAAGACATTCAAAAATATAAAGTGTCGCTGTGGGATAATATTTCAGGGCAAAATCGATGCGGAGCATGTCATACCGAAGGTAATCAAGCGCCGTATTTCGCTAGTCGAGAAAACGTCAATGACGCGTACGCTGCGACTAACCCATTAGTAGACTTAACAGATCCTGCAGCATCTCGTTTAGTTGAAAAAGTCGCTGGTGGCCATAATTGCTGGTTAGACAGTGATAGTGCCTGCGGTGAAACCATGACTTCATGGATCAAGCTGTGGGCTGATGAGCGAGTCAGCAGCGCCAATACCATTGAGCTGACATCACCAGTCATACGAGAACCAGGAGCCAGTAAAAGCTTTCCCGATGATAGCGGCTTATTTAGTCAGCATGTCTACCCTATCGTAAGCCAGTATTGCAGTGACTGTCATAATGAATCAGCAACGTTTGCCCAGTCGCCATTTTTTGCCAGCAATGACATTAATCAAGCTTATGAATCAGCCAAAAATGTCATTAATATTGATGAGCCAACCCAATCACGTTTAGTGGTTCGTTTGGGTAGCGAGTTTCATAATTGCTGGACTAACTGTCAGGAAAACAGCAATGAAATGCTTGCTGGGATTACAGCAATGAGTGATGCCATTGAAGTCGATGAAATTTCACCAGACATGGTGGTATCAAAGTCATTACGTTTAACCGACGGTATTACCGCATCCAGTGGTGGCCGTTTTGAAACTGATGTGATTGCGCTTTATCAATTTAAGACGGGTGAAGGTGCCATTGCTTATGACACGTCGGGCATAGCACCAGAAGCCAATTTATCACTAACAGGTGATGTTGAGTGGCTAGGTAGCTGGGGATTATCTTTTACTAATGGCAAAGCGCAAGCCAGTACCGCTAATAGTAAGAAACTGCATGACCTTATTACCTCAACGGGTGAGTTTTCTATCGAGGCTTGGGTGACTCCAAACAATGTTACCCAAGAAGGCCCAGCAAGAATCGTCACCTATTCTGCAGGTGATGATGCGCGTAACTTCACGTTAGGTCAGACACAATATAACTATGACTTTATGTTGCGCACAGAGAGCTCAACAGTAAACGGTGAGCCTGCGTTAAGTACGCCTGATGCTGATGAAGTGCTACAAGCAACATTGCAGCATGTGGTACTGACCTACAATGCAACTCAAGGGCGACGTATTTATGTTAATGGCAACCTTATTGACGCCGTTGACGAAGATATTGCGCCGCTTGCATCATGGGATGACAGCTTTGCATTAATACTAGGTCGTGAAGCCTCAAACCAACATGTATGGCAAGGGGATATTCGTTTATTGGCGATTTATAACCGTGTACTCGAGCAAGAACAAATTAGCCAAAACTACGATGTTGGAGTTGGTGAGAAATTTTTCTTACTGTTTTCAGTCAGTCATTTAATTGATTTACCCGAAACCTACGTCATGTTCGAAGTCAGTCAATTTGATAATTATAGTTACTTATTTACTGGCGCATCACTGGTGAATATTAATGGCACGCCTGTGGCGGACAACTTTGATATGCGCGGGATCCGCCTTGGCATTAACGGCAAAGAAAGCGCTCAGGGCCAGGCATACTCCAATGTCGATTTAACCATAGACAGTGGTCAAGAAATTGCTGAACCAATGCCAATTTCGGCACTCGGCACGATTATTGGCCTTGAAAAAGGTGCCAGCCAAGATGAGTTTTTCTTAACTTTCGAGCAAATAGGTGAGCACGAAAATGTTCGCGTACCGGGTGTTGTCATTACACCAGAAGAACTCCCAGCCAGCACAGAAACATCGCATATTGGTCTACGTAATTTTGCCGAAATTAACCATACCATGAGCGAATTAACCGGTGTGGCACAACAAAATACAAAAGTCTTTGATACCTATGAGTTAGTGAAGCGGCAACTGCCCAGTGTTGAAAATATTGATACCTTTATTTCAGCGCAGCAAATGGGGGTAACGCAACTGGCCATTGCCTATTGTGATGTTGCTATTGACGACAACACGATTCGCAGGGCTTGGTTTCCTGATGTCGACTTTAGCCTTGCACCTGCTGACGCATTAAATGCAGCGCAACGCCCAGCATTGCTTAATCCGCTCATTAATCAATTAATGCCGTTGAGTCTTGCAACCCAGCCAGATGCAACTGCTGTGTATGATGAACTGGACTCTTTGGTAAGCCACTTATCAGTTTGTGGTACAAACTGTAATGCACAACGCACCCAAACGATTGCTAAAGCCTCTTGTGCTGCAGTGCTCGCTAGTGCTGTTATGTTGATTCAATAGGAGAGTAATAATGATAAAACAGCAACTGAATATTACTTCTCATTCAAGATTGAAACTGGTCAATGTGGCAAGTGTATTAGCCTGTTCAAAAGGATTTCAACATGACTAAACCAAAGCATCTTCATCCGGACACGCCATTATTGTTTTCTGATCATCGCAAGCCGATGACTCGACGTGAGTTTATCTCAACAGGCTTAGCAAAAGGTGGCCAAGCGATAGCAGGCTTATCGTTAATGAGTATGTTTGCTAACCCAAACCAAGCTAATGCAGCATTGTCTTCTGACTTAGAAGCACTGCGGGACTCTTGCGGTATTAGTGTTCAAGGCGCAGGCAAAATTCCTTTTATTAGTTTTGACTTGGCTGGCGGCGCAAATATCGCAGGTTCAAATGTATTGGTAGGCGGTGCAGGCGGCCAGCAAGATTTCTTATCAACCGCTGGCTATAACAAACTGGGATTACCTGGTGATATGGCGCCATCAATTGCTAACCCTGATGTGGGCATGTCTGATTTTATTAATACAGACTTAGGCTTAGCATTTCATTCTGATTCTGCTTTTTTACGTGGCATTCTAGAAAAAGTCTCAGCAGATACGGCATCACGTATAAATGGTGCCGTTATCCCATGTCGCTCTGACAATGACACCGGTAATAACCCGCATAACCCAATGTATGCCATTGCTGCAGCTGGCGCGAATGGTTCACTGATGCCGTTGGTTGGCTCTCGCAGCACAGATTCTGGTGGCAACTCTATGGCGCCGAATAACTTTATTGATTTAAGTATGCGCCCGACTAAGATTGATCGTCCATCAGATGTGACGGGCTTAGTCGATGTGGGGGACTTATTTAGCTTATTGTCGCAGCGCGATGCCGTCACTGTGATGGAAAGTATTCAGCGTATCAGTGCTCAGAAAATGGCTTCAGTGAATACTCAAGTCACCCGTGACGATGTGATTAAAGATTTAGTCAATTGTGGTTATGTAAAAAGTGCCGATTTAGCAGATAGATTTGGCGATCCTTCAACCTTAAACCCGGTACTTGATCCGGATATTGTTGGCCCTGCGGGCATATTCACGATTAACGAATTTGATTCTGAATCAGAGTTTCAAAAAACCGCATCGATTATGAAATTAGTCGTAAATGGTTTCTCTGGAGCGGGTACCGTCACCATGGGCGGCTTTGACTATCACACAGGTGAGCGTGGCACGGGAGAGCTTCGAGATTTACGAGCAGGTCGTTGTATGGGGGCATGTTTAGAGTACGCAGCAAGGCGTAATCAACCATTGATGATGTATGTGTTCAGTGATGGCTCAGTTGCCAGTAACGGTCGCATTGATGAATCAATGGAAGGTCGAGGTAAAGGTGAATGGACTGGTGATAACTCATCAACTGGTGCATCGTTTTTCTTAGTCTATAACCCTTCAGGTAAACCACAATTGATGGGGGCTAATGCGGATCAAATGGCACAAAACCAACAGATTGGTTTTATGCGCTCAGACGCCTCAGTGGACACCGCATCAGCACCATCAGCGAATAACGTGAATTTGTTGGTGGATACGGTATTGCTGAACTACATGGCGCTTCATGGCGAACAAGGCCAGTTTAATACGGTAGCCCCAAGACAAGGTTTGGGGAACAGCACAATGCTGGATTCACTGACAGCGTTTCAACCGATTGTTTGATTGAATTTAAGCTTCGCTTGGATTCGCTACGATTAGTTAACCATATGAAAGTTAAAGCTCAGAGGTTTTCCTCTGAGCTTTTTTTGTTTTGGGGTTTGATTTTAAGTTTAAGTTTAAGTTAAAGGCAAAATCAGAATCAAAGTCGTGGCGCTTCGCCCACACCCGACGAAAGGGAAACAACAGCATTTCCCTTTTCGATATCCCTTGCCGCTCCGACGAAGTGTTTTTCCTCATGCTATAGAGCCAATTTACTATCGCCTCAGACTCGCCATCCATGGCTCAACTGAGGCTATGTCGGCGTCCTGCCTCCATCACGTAAATTAGCTCAACGCATTCGGACACTTCCAACGGAGATTATTGAGTCTGCAAGTTCAAAGGTTTAAAACTGCTTTTGATTTTCTATGAATGATCCATTTGAATTGAGGTAAGCAAGAAAATTGCGTGAGTCCAGACAGGGATGTCTGGCTAGCTTTCGGGGGAAGGGACGTCCCATCGTAAGCGTTAGTGATTTTTACAGCTTGCTGAAGAAGTTAACAAAAGAAGTTTAAAGCTATAAGAGTTCCCATTGAAATCTTTCGCTTCTCAGAAAATTTCGTAGGGACGGCGGGGTGTTCCAAGAGGGTATTGCTGTTGATACCCTTTTGGTCGGGTGTGGGTGGAAAACCCACGATGTTAATCCAAACGAAGTTTGGAAATGAAGCAATGAAATTGACCATTACCTGAAATGCTTATTACCCAATATGGATACTCGTATATCTAACTGAAATCTAGTAAAGTAATTATTAATCAATAACTTTTATATGCTAGGGTTGGTCAGAAAGAACTCAAATTTTAATTTTGCCAGTTTCAATGAACCTTACAGAAGCCTACGCATTAAGATTCAACAAGGTGCTAAAAACATTTGCTATGAATATTGTCTTCAAGCATATGCTTTAATTATGAGGAAGGTTTTATACAACAAGGAAGTATGGACGGAATGTTCAAACAAAATAGTATTAATTTACTTTGCTCTACTCTGGCAATTTTATGCGCTTACTATAGCGATCTTGTAAGTGTTTTATTTTGGTTTGGCGGGCTTCTAGTCATTCCAGCAATTGCAATTTGGTATCAGTTTAAGTTCGCTCTTGGTAATTTTATATTACGCCTCAGTATTGCTATTTTACCTTGGTTGATTCTTTGTGTTATTGGTCTATTTAGGGCATCAAATACAGAGCATGAGGGCCAGAGAGCCATGAATATGTTCTTTTTCGAAATGCCATTATATTCCGTCGCAGTCGGAACTATTGTAGTAACAATTTGTTTTCTCTTTAAAAAATCTACAACACCTAGCTAGTTCCTGTATAACAATTCAGAAGAATGGACGTCAAACATATGGCTTGTGCTTCTTCGTAGCTATTTAAAATCAACTAATATTTGCCTCTATATGAATCATTAGGTGCATCTTTCAAATCTTACAAATGTGTGGGAGACACACTTTAGACTCGGCCAATCAATCCTTCAAACTAATTCTCTTGTAACCCCTTAGATACATGCAATGTTTGCTGATTATCAATAATAATCGTTTCGTATTCTGGTAGCTGGTTAATCAGCGCCATGCCTTCTTGTAAGCCTTTAACAAACACTGCGGTAGAAAGGGCATCTACGTAAGTTGAGTCTTTACCAATTATCGATACGCTAACCACTTTTCTGGCTGAGTCACCGGTTTTGGGGTTAATGATGTGATGGTAGCGTATGCCATCTTCAATAAAGTAACGCTCATAATCCCCTGATGTTGAGATGGACTCATCGCTTAGCGGCAATTGCACTGCTGTTTTTTCAGCGGCGCGAGGATGTTTTATGCCAACAAACCAAGGGCGGCCTCGTCTGTCGCCTAATAAACCTGTGTCACCGCCTGCGCTAACGAGTCCATGTTTTATACCTGCTGCTTTAAGTATGGCTAGGCACTGCTTTACTGCATGGCCTTTGGCAATGCCACCTAAATCAATACGTACATCTTGATTTTTAAATCGCACACTCGATTGTTGCTTATCTAACATTACTGCTCGGTAATCAATGGCATCAAGCGCTTGGTTGATGTCGGACTTAGCTGGTTTTTGACCTTGACGATAATCATATTGGTAACCGATAGAAGCGTAGGTGATATCAAATGTACCTTGGGTTAACTCGGCGATTTGGCGTGAATCAAGCAGTAAATTAAACAGTTCTTGGTCTACCGTAACTGGGGCTATTCCAGCTTGCTGATTAATGTGACTCAGTTGACTATTTGGCTTGTAAGGACTCATTAACCTGTCGATGCGGTGCATCTCTTGTTCGACCTTTTCAATAAGCTGGGCTGGCGAGTCTGAGATGCTCGAGTGTTCATTTTGTTCAAGCCAAAACTCGACATGCGCTTGAGTTCCCATGACTTGAAAACTTTTTTGATGCCATTGCGCAGTAGCATGGCCTGATAAGCTGGCTGCAAAAAAACAAAGAACAAGAATAAGATAGTTAGGTTTAAACATGACGTGCAGCTCATTTATTTTTATTAGTCACTGTGAGTGCAAGTAGGGTACTGAGTTATACAAGATTTGGCTAGCTGAGATGAAAAATGGTGCAGCTGTAAAGTGTAAAGCAATAAAAAAACGCACTCAATTGAGTGCGTTTAATCTATTCTGTTTCGCTATGTAGCGTGTCAGAATATTAGTGGCGGAACATCGCAGAGATAGACTCTTCGTTGCTTACACGGCGAATTGCTTCAGCCAGTACCGCTGACATAGTCAGTTGGGTTACTTTTTCCACTTTTAACATTTCTGGGCTTAATGGCACAGTATCAGTCACAATCACTTCATCGATAACTGAGTTAGCAATGTTGCTTGCTGCGTTACCTGAAAATACTGGGTGAGTTGCGTAAGCAAATACACGGTTTGCGCCATGTTCTTTTAATGCTTCAGCAGCTTTACATAAAGTACCGCCAGTATCGATCATGTCATCAACGATGATACAGTCACGGCCTTGTACGTCACCAATGATGTGCATGACTTGTGCAACGTTCGCTTGTGGGCGACGCTTATCAATAATGGCTAAGTCAGAGTCATCAAGCAGTTTAGCAACTGCACGAGCACGAACAACACCACCAATGTCAGGTGAAACCACTACAGGGTTATCAAGTTCTTTACCTAACATATCTTCTAGTAACACTGGGCTACCAAATACGTTATCAACAGGCACATCAAAGAAACCTTGAATTTGCTCTGCGTGTAAATCACAAGTTAATACGCGGTCAACACCAACACTTGATAAGAAGTCTGCAACAACTTTCGCGGTAATTGGTACACGTGCGCTACGTACGCGACGATCTTGGCGAGCATAACCAAAGTATGGAATAACGGCAGTAATACGACCTGCAGATGCTCGACGTAATGCGTCAACCATAACGATAAGTTCCATCAGGTTGTCGTTAGTCGGTGCACAAGTAGACTGAATGATAAATACATCAGCACCACGTACGTTTTCATTGATTTGAACACTGATTTCACCGTCGCTGAAACGGCCTACTACTGCATCGCCAAGTTTGCAAAATAAACGGTCGGCTATTTTTTTGGCTAGTTTAGGGGTAGCGTTACCAGCAAAGAGCTTGATATCGGGCACTTTATGAACCTCAGGTGTTGGCTTTAATGTTAGTGGCTAAAGATGAACTAAATCGACCGAAATCGTCGGTTAAGTTTAGTCAATATCATCTTTAGAAGATAAATTTTAGCTTTGGCTTAAACGGCTCACTAAAGGTGATTGATTTAAGCCTTTTGCAACAAAACCTTGCATAGAATCAGGCAGTTGTGCCAATGCATCTAGTGCTGTTTGTTGCTGTTTGAACTCTCCGAAGACGCATGCGCCAGTTCCGGTCATTCTTGACGGCGCATATTCTACCAGCCAGCTTAATGCATTGGCAACTTGAGGGTGCTTTTCTGCGACCAACTTCTGACAATCATTTGTCCAACTTTTCTGCATTAAAGTAGTTAGCTCTAATTTAGGGGTGTTACGTGGTAAGTGCGGATCTTGAAAGATAGCTTGCGTCGATACATGCACATCAGGGACGATAACTAAATAATAGTATTCAGTGGGTTCAACTGGTAATAGTTGCTCGCCAACACCTTCTGCGAAAGCTGAAAAACCATTAATAAAAACAGGGACATCCGCTCCAAGTTTTAAGCCGATTTCAGCTAGCTTTTCCAGTGGCAAGTCGAGTTTCCAGAGCTTATTTAACGCGATTAACGTGGTCGCAGCATCAGAAGAGCCGCCGCCTAAACCGCCTCCCATTGGTAAGTTTTTCTGCAACCAAATTTCAGCGCCGCCATCATAATTGGCATATTCTTGTAATGATTTTGCGGCCTTTAGAATTAAGTTATCTTTTTCAGCGACAACTTTTGATAATTCAGAGTGTATCTTGATGCTGCTATTTTCTGTTGGTAAAAAGTCCAGATAGTCACAGCGATCGATAAATTGAAATAAAGTCTGGAGTTCGTGATATCCATCGGCACGTTGGCCGGTGATATGCAAAAATAAATTCAGTTTTGCCGGAGCTGGCCAATGGGTTGAAATGGCTGAGTTTTGGCTATTGGTTGTCATAAAGCGCTTCTTTATTCTTCTGTTATAAAGGGATATCAATAGGCGCTAGCGCTTGCCATTGATTAATTTGAATCTTAATACGCACATCTGCACGAGTTATTTGCAACAACTTTGGTACCATTGCACCGCTTTGTTGTTGGTAGCTTATATATTCTACTTGCCAACTTTCACCCAACTCAGGACTGGTAAAAGCGCTAATACTACCGTCATCATAATAACTGTCGACGATGTCATCGTTTGTGACTTGACCTGTTATCCAAAGCGGCAGTTTATTCAATGGAATTTGCATACCACTGACTTGGCCAATTAGGCGCTGTGGATCTGTATCTGTATAGGTTTTACCTTGAACAGTAATGGTGGCAAGTCCTTGTTTAGAGGTTAATGACAAGGCAGTTGTGCCAATCATCGTCGTTAAAGACAGCTCATCGTGCGGTTGAGATAAAAGATTGTCATGAAACCAAAAAAGGTTTGTGCTGAATTTATCGGTTGATGAACGAAAGGCCAGTTTACCTTGTATTTCCCATGCCTTGGCTTCATTGGCTTGGGTAACATCAATATTTGACAGCGTATGAGGCGGCTTTACCGAACAGGCACTGAGGAATAAACAGCACAGTAATAGTATGCGCTGGGGAGTAAATGTTAAATATTGCAAGTGACTATGCGCCCTAAATAGAGTGTTGCTTTATAATACTGACCATAGTCTGCATTGTAAAAACTGCTTTGCGGTTTTTGCATTTTTATTAGCCAATAGAGGTAAATATCGAAAGATTACTATGCATGTTAGGGATTTACCTGCATCATAAACATTAATGAAATTGGTCTAATTTCCTATGGTTTTGTTAACAAGATAGAATAAATAGAAAAAATATAGACAATTATTCGGTTTTGTTAAGCCAATTGTGTTTTTCATTTTTGCAATTCAGTAGAATAGCCTAATTAATGATCCCGCGAAGAACTTAAAACGAGTCACATGAGCCTAGTAGCAATCGGAATAAATCATAAAACCGCCACGGTAGACCTTCGTGAGAAAGTCGCATTTTCACCAGATAAAATTCATGATGCCATGAAGAGTCTGGCGAGTCGCACAAGCTCAGGCGAAGCCGTGATTGTGTCGACATGTAATCGCACCGAGCTTTATTGTAATAATGGCTCGAAAGAAGACATTATTGAGTGGCTTGAAGATTATCATAACCTCACGCACGAAGAGCTCATGCCGTGTGTATATAGTTATGAAAACCATGAATGTGTTAAACATTTGATGCGTGTATCTTCTGGTCTTGATTCATTAGTCTTGGGTGAACCGCAAATTTTAGGTCAAGTGAAACAAGCTTTTGTGAAAGCAAAAGAGGCAGGTACCACTGCGGTAACGATTGACCGTTTGTTTCAAAACACCTTCTCAGTGGCGAAAAAGTCCGCACCGAAACTGAAATCGGCGCTGCAGCTGTATCAGTGGCCTTTGCCGCTGTTAGTATGGCAAAACACATTTTCTCTTCGCTTAGTACTACCAATGTCCTGTTAATTGGTGCCGGTGAAACCATTGAGCTTGTCGCAAAACATTTAAAAGATAATGAAGTTGCCGGTATTGTTGTAGCAAACCGGACCGTAGAACGTGCACAGGCCATGTGTGAAGAGTTCAATGCAACAGCAATTACACTACAAGAAATTCCAGACTATCTACCTAAAGCCGATATCGTGATATCCTCTACCGCCAGTCCGTTACCTATATTAGGTAAAGGCATGGTAGAAAAGGCGCTAAAACAACGTCGACATCAGCCAATGCTGCTAGTTGATATTGCAGTTCCTAGAGATATAGAAGCAGAAGTTGGCGAATTAGACGATGCTTTCCTTTATACTGTGGACGATTTACACAGTATCATTGAACAGAACATGGCTTCACGTAAAGAAGCCGCCGAGCAAGCAGAGATAATTGCTGATGAGCAAGCCCATGTATTTATGGAGTGGGTACGTTCATTAGAGTCTGTAGATAGTATTCGAGAATACCGAAGCCAGAGTTTGGCAATAAAAGATGAATTAGTAGAGCGCGCCTTGAACAAATTGACTCAAGGTGGTGACAATGAACAGGTGATTTTAGAGCTGGCAAACCGGCTAACCAATCGCTTAATCCATGCACCAACACAAGCGTTAACTTCTGCTAGTCGTCAAGGAGACTTGAATACCTTAGGCCAATTACGCGTCACGCTTGGTTTAGATAAAAATTAAGGTAACAAAGCTAAAATGAAAGAGTCGGTTATTCGCAAGCTGGAAGGCTTGCTTGAACGTAATGAAGAAGTGTTGGCATTACTCAGTGATGCAGAAGTTATTGCGGATCAAGACCGCTTTCGTGCTTTATCAAAAGAATTTTCTCAATTAGAAGATATCGTTAAAAGCTTCACTGCATTCCAAGAGGCGCAAGAGAATCTTGAGTCAGCTAATGAAATGTTAGCTGAGGACGATGCAGAAATGCGCGAAATGGCGCAAGAAGAAATCAAAGAAGCAAAATCAGAAATTGCACGTCTTGAAGACGAATTGCAAATTTTACTGCTGCCTAAAGATCCTAACGATGATCGTAACGCCTTTATTGAAATCCGTGCAGGTGCCGGTGGCGATGAGGCCGCGATTTTTGCTGGCGATTTATTCCGTATGTACTCTCGTTACTGCGAATCTAATAAATGGCAAATGGAAATCATGAACGCTAACGAAGGCGAACATGGTGGATTTAAAGAATTAATCGTACAAGTTACTGGTGAAGGCGTTTACGGTAAGCTTAAATTTGAATCAGGCGGACACCGTGTTCAACGTGTACCTGAAACTGAATCACAAGGCCGTGTTCATACCTCTGCTGTTACTGTTGTGGTACTGCCAGAAATTCCAGAAGCTGAACAAATTTCGATTAACCCTGCTGATTTAAAAGTGGACACGTTCCGTGCATCAGGCGCGGGTGGTCAGCACGTTAACAAAACCGATTCTGCAATTCGTATTACTCACGTTCCTTCAGGGATTGTGGTTGAATGTCAGGATCAGCGCTCGCAACATAAAAACCGTGCACAAGCGATGAGCGTACTTTCTGCTCGCTTACAAGCGGTTGAGGATGAAAAGCGTCGCAGCGAAGAAGAGTCTACTCGTCGTAACTTAGTGGCCAGTGGTGATCGTTCTGAACGTATTCGTACTTATAACTTCCCACAGGGTCGTATGAGTGAGCATCGCATTAATTTAACCTTATATCGTTTAAATGAAATTATGGAAGGTGATTTGAATTCAATCATCGAGCCATTGATGCAAGAAGAACAAGCTGATTTGCTTGCTGCGTTAGCAGACGACTAATTCCAATGATTGATTCCATTGAATAAGGAGTGACGTTGTCACATTCTTCTTTTTCTACCATTGCGGAATCTTTGCAATGGGCCTATAGCCAATTAGTCGACTCGTCAGAGTCGGCTCATATCGATGCAGAAGCTTTGCTTCTGCATTGTCTTAATAAACAACGTAGTTATCTTTACACTTGGCCAGAAAAAGTGCTGACTGCGGATCAATTTAAAGCTTACCAAACGATAATTGAAAAGCGCAAGCAAGGCATGCCTGTTGCGCATATTATCGGTGAACGTGAGTTTTGGTCATTGCCGTTTATTGTAAATGCCACAACGTTAATCCCAAGACCGGATACCGAGATCTTAGTTGAAACGGCATTAAACTTGCCTTTAGCTGACAATGCTAAAGTGCTTGATTTAGGGACAGGCACTGGGGCAATTGCTTTATCGTTAGCATCAGAGCGCCCACAGTGGCACATGACTGCAATCGATAAAATTGAGGATGCGGTAGCGCTTGCAAAAGCCAATCGTGACAACCTTAATTTACCGCATGTTGAGATATTACAATCGGATTGGTTTAGTGCTGTTGAGCATCAAGACTTTAATTTGATTGTATCTAATCCTCCTTATGTTGATGAAACCGATGTGCATCTTGATTTAGGCGATGTGCGTTTTGAACCCTCGAGTGCGCTAACTGCGGCAGAACAGGGCTTTGCTGATTTATTTCATATCGCCCAGCACGCGACGAAACACTTATCTAACGGTGGATATCTATTGTTAGAACATGGTTTTGAACAAGCACTCACGGTTAGACAAAAGCTGATTGATTTAGGTTATGTCAACGTTGCTACAGTACGTGACTTTGGTAGCAATGACCGTTGCACCCTTGGTCAGTGGCGCGGGGAATAAACCTCAGTAAGCTCTGCGCTTCGAATATATAAGCTATTAGTACGCTAATACGATTAGCGTACTGTCATAGGCTGTTTTTCCTAACATTGCTATCAGGCTGCTTGATGAAGTAAACTAGCGACCATTTTATCTGTAGAGCAAAGAGAAAAACAATAATGGAAACCTTTTACAGTTTATATCCTGCTGTTAAGCATACGCACTTAACGTTCATCTTTTTAAGTGTGGTATTCTTTATTACTCGCTTTGTACTGCACATGCGTCAATCGCCTGTTATGGACAAGAAGTTTGTCAAAGTTGCACCACACGTAATTGATACCTTCTTATTATTGTCAGGACTGACATTATGCTTCATGATCAAGCAGTATCCATTTGTAGATGAATGGATGACAGAGAAGTTAATTGCCGTACTTGCCTACATTGGTTTAGGTGTAATGGCATTAAAAGGTAACCGCAATAAATTCTTTAAAATCTTTGCCTTTTTAGGCGCTATTGGATGGCTCGTATTGGCTGCCAGGCTGGCTCATTTTAAACAAGTTGTATTAATGGGTTAATAGAGTTTCATGGCTAAACATCAAATGAATGATGCAGTTAAGATCCCCGAAACTGCATTCGAAATAACGCAACATCTCGGTTTTTCACAAGAAAAAAAGCACTCTGGGCTTGGTATGAAATTGCAGGTTCAGTGATGAGTTTGCATGTGGAAGATCCGCAGCAACGTTTTGACGGTTTATTACGCTGGTTTTATAACGATCTTGGCTTTTGTGCCCGTGAAGATTATTTCAGTGTCGAAGCGGCAGATTTAGGCAGCTGTATTATGAGCCGTCAAGGTAATAGTACGACTCTGGCAACTGTTTTAGTGTTACTAGCAAAGCAGTTGGACATCACCTTAGAT
Organism: Shewanella sp. ENK2; assembly: GCF_043568515.1. Taxonomy (NCBI): domain Bacteria; kingdom Pseudomonadati; phylum Pseudomonadota; class Gammaproteobacteria; order Alteromonadales; family Shewanellaceae; genus Shewanella; species Shewanella sp. ENK2. The sequence goes on from NZ_CP171406.1 coordinate 3,155,062, forward strand.
GCTGTTTTGTTGCCGGGGCAAACTGTTGTTCGTTCTCGTATCAATGACGAAATGAAGTACTTTGACCCGCTAACGGGTGAGACATTAACTCGTAACCAACTGCATTTATTAGTGCGTGGTGAGTTAGGTAATGCTGCCCAGATGAAGCCTAAGTACCTTAAAACGGCAACACTTAAGCGTCTGATTTCTCGCATGATACATGAGCTTAAAGCAGGCTGTATTGTGACGCATCAATTTGAGCAAGCGATGGAGTGCTGTAATTTATTATTACAATGGCACCCAGATGATGTGAACTTGAATCGTGAAAGAGCCTTCATTGCACAGCAACTCGGTTGTATTAAAGTGGCAATGTCAGATCTACAGCACTTTGTAGACAGTAGCCCGCACGATCCTGTGACTGAAATTGTTAAAATGCAATTAAAAGAGCTCAGTCAACAGCCGCAAACTTACCATTAACCGACTGACTGCACATCGATATTCAGGCTCATTTTATGAGCCTGAATTTTTTTGTTTCAAATGAGAACCTTGTTAACTAGGACGTGATCAATGTTATCGAGTGAGGTAGTTCAAGCAAACACCATGTAACTGCTGCTCAAAACAAGATTATCGATTACAGTACCAAGCTCATTAGCAATAAAGGCTAATGTAGCAGATATAACAATAATACGATTGACAAAATAAGTACGATTAAACGTATATAACAATAAAAATATTTCACTATGACATGCATTCGCAAGGGAGATTGTTCATGACAACCAGTCCTATGGTTACTAATGACGCAACAGCATTAGGCCTGTTAGCCGTTATTCTTGGCTTTGTTTTTTATACCAGCTCTTCATCAAGTCCATTCTGGCAAAAGTTTTATAAATTCATTCCAGCCTTATTACTGTGTTACTTCTTGCCTTCATTATTAAATACGTTTGGTATTGTCGATGGTGATACCTCAAAGCTTTACTATGTCGCATCCCGTTATTTATTGCCTGCTTGTTTAGTGTTACTGATTTTAAGTGTCGATTTAAAAGCAATTCTCAGTTTAGGCCCTAAAGCCATTGTGATGTTTTTAACAGGCACAGTAGGCATTGTTATCGGTGGCCCCATTGCACTATTAATCATTTCAGCGATAAACCCTGACGTATTAGGTGGTAACGGTCCAGATGCGGTGTGGCGTGGTATGACGACGCTTGCGGGCAGCTGGATTGGTGGTGGTGCAAACCAAGCATCGATGAAAGAGATATATGAAGCGGGTGGTAATATCTTTTCGGTGATGGTCACGGTCGATGTGATTGTGGCTAATATTTGGATGGCTGTTTTATTACTCATGGCCTCAAGAGCTAAACAGATTGATGCTAGAACGGGGGCTGACACCACAGCACTTGAAGCATTAAAAGAAAAAGTAGAAAAGTATCATGCTGAAAATGCCCGTATACCGTCATTACGTGATTTAATGCTGATAGTGGCAATAGGCTTTGGGGTAACAGGGTTAGCTCATTTTGCCGCAGACTTTTTAGGGCCATTTTTTGAAACCAACTATCCTTGGACTCGAGATTACAGCTTAACCTCGAAGTTCTTCTGGTTAGTGGTATTAGTGACATCAATTGGTTTGGCTTTATCATTTAGCCCAGTTAAGCATTTAGAAGCCGCTGGCGCATCTAAAGTCGCGTCGGCGTTTTTATATATTTTGGTGGCGACCATTGGTTTGCACATGGATGTATCAAAACTCGCAGACGAGCAAAACTTGTGGTATTTCGCCATCGGAATTATATGGATGATTGTGCATGCTAGTTTTATGTTACTGGTGGCCAAATTAATCAAAGCACCATTGTTTTATATGGCAGTGGGAAGTCAGGCAAACGTTGGCGGCGCAGCATCAGCGCCAGTGGTTGCCGCCGCCTTCCATCCAGCTTTAGCGCCTGTGGGCGTATTATTAGCGGTATTGGGCTATGCTGTAGGAACGTATATGGCATGGTTATGCGGACAGCTATTACAAATTATTGCTGTTTAGCCTTATTATATGGCGCTGGATAACCAGCGCATTGAATGTTGAAAAAGAGAAGTGACTATGGAACAAAAAATCATTGGTTTGAATGAACTTGAAATCGCAAATGACAAACCGTTTGTATTATTTGGCGGCATGAACGTGCTTGAGTCTCGTGATCTTGCTATGTCGATTGCTGAGCATTATGTAGAAGTAACACAAAAGCTAGGCATTCCGTATGTATTTAAAGCCTCTTTTGATAAAGCAAACCGTTCATCGGTCAATTCATACCGTGGTCCTGGTATGGAAGAAGGATTAAAGATTTTCGAAGAAATTAAATCAACCTTTAACGTACCTATCATCACAGATGTGCATGAAATTCATCAGTGTCAGCCTGTTGCAGATGTGGTTGATATTATTCAATTGCCAGCGTTTTTAGCCCGTCAAACAGACTTAGTGGTTGCAATGGCTAACACTGGTTCAATCATTAATGTGAAAAAGCCACAGTTTTTAGCGCCACATGAAATGCGTCATATTATTAAGAAGTTTAACGAAGCGGGTAATGACAACATTATCTTATGTGAGCGTGGCTCAAGCTTTGGTTACAACAACTTAGTTGTGGATATGCTAGGCATGGATGAAATGAAGCAATCAGGTTACCCAGTGATTTTTGATGCGACTCATGCATTGCAGCGTCCTGGTGGACGAGAAGATAGCGCTGGCGGACGTCGTGCTCAAGCAACAGAGCTTGCTCGTAGTGGTATGGCGTTAGGTTTAGCGGGTCTGTTTATTGAAGCGCATCCAGATCCCGATAATGCCAAATGTGATGGCCCATGTGCATTACCATTGCATCAGCTTGAAAACTACTTGACCCAAATGAAAGCGGTTGATGATTTGGTTAAGTCGTTTGAGCCGATTGATACCAGTAAATAGATAAGAGATGTTTAAAAAGCCCTGAACTTATTGCTAAGTTCAGGGCTTTTTTGTGGCTTAATATTTAAATTTTATTACTTTAAGTTAATGGCTTTTATTCTGATTAATTGATGATTTATTAGTGTTTTAGTTTGAAATAAGATCATGGTGGTGACGACCCGCCGACACCAGAGTCAAGAAGGGTGAAACAGCTCACCTCTGTTGCTTTTCGCTAAGAGCTACGTCCAGCAGCTCAGGCGAAATTTAAACAGCAAAATTTCCGACTGAGAATCATCTAGCTTTAAACTTCGTTTGTAGTTCTCACGCGTTTTTGCTTCAAACCTTGTTTACTATTTTGAAAACTTTACGTTATGGCACTTAGTTAATATCAGTTTTAGTCATATGGATTTCACACAGGATTTCCAAATTAAGGTTGGAAATAAAAGATGAGCTAGCAAGAGAAACTCATGTGGCAAAGAGCGCAAATATCACCTTATATTTCTAAAATATTGCGCACTATATCTGACCTTAAAGTGCTAGATAGATATACAGTTATAATTTTACACGAATGATTCTTGAGTAAAGTGAGCAAAAGTCGGATTATTTTCGCTCGATAAACTGCTAGTTATTTGATAAGTTGTTGAATCTAAAGTTATTGGTAAAAGGTTGTAGAGACCTCTACATCAAAGCGCTCACTTTTGCGGGCTTGATATTTCAAAAACGGATCTTAAATTTTCAATTTATCAATACTAAACAGTCGGTTGGCTTAGCATGGTTGCTACTAAGCTGAATTTTAGCCGGAAGATTATCGAGCAGCTATATAATAAGCTGTTAGTTGCCATCATATGAATCTAGCTCAGAGATATATCAAGTTTTTAGATGATGCTCATGTTGTTTGGACTGAATTAATAATCATCCTGCCCGCATGTATTGTTGCAGTATTACTGTTTCCTGATACCGACTACAGCTTAAAGCAAATAGTAAGCGGCACAATATGCAGTGTTATTACTGGTATTCATCTTTTTCTCGGGTTGTACTCTCTGACTAAAGGGAAATATTGGAGCTTTCTTAATTTAATGTGTTTACCTGTTGCTTCAATAATTTTAATGTTTGTTTTGGTAAACAAGTAAACGGCAACTAACAAGTGCTTTAAGGGCGGACGCAAAAAAGCTTGGCTTGTGCTCGTCCCTCGCCAATTTTAGCCAAGCGTTTTGCGCCGCTTAAGCGGGCGTTAGCAAGCTAGAGAATATGTGTATCAATTTAGACTCTTTTGAAATATTAAATCTTGAGCTAGGAAGTAACTCGAACTTGCCTGATGGAAATCATCAAAATGGAAGTGTTAGTTTTTATACCGAAGATTCAATTATCAAAAATATAAATGTACGTCTTAGTGAGTTCTATTCCGACGGAGAAATTTACGACGGTAGTCTAATCGTTAATGGCAAAATGATTGCGGTTAACAAACAGTTTCAACCGGATGATATCGTTAATTATTTCTCAGTGCAGACTGACCACTGGGATGACGGAGTTGAAGTTAATTATCAATTTCAAATTAAGAAAGTTAATATCGAATTTAGTTGGCATTGGCAGGCTGATACTTTAATACCGAACTATATAGGTATTGAAATTGATTAGTGTAAAGCATGCTAACAAGCTAATTAATAAGGACAAAAAACAGTTGGCTGTTTTCGTTCCTTAACATTTTAGCCAACAATTTTTTGCCCATTATTAGGGCTACATGGACTCCCCTTTGTCAAGCAATAGTAATCCGACAACAGTGGATCTGACAGCAGCTCTACATTCGGCGTTTGTTTAGCTTGCTGCCTAAACAGCTTTTGGCTATCGCCCTGATGATTTGCGCTTGAGCAAAAATCTCATTCGTTAAACAGTATTACTGACTTTTTCAAGCAAGATGTACTTCCCAACTAACCAGATTCAATTACTCTCGGTCTGACCGTGTTATCGTCAATTGCTAATGCGTCGACTCGGTGGGGTTAACCGTTTTGGTTAAACCTTTTACGTTTTTACATAGTTAACTTGGTATTCTTGACCTGACTGGAGCGAGACCAAATTAATCGTGCATTTTTAGCCGCTAAAGCGACTACGGCTCGTTTAAAACCTCTTCGTTCAATAATGGCTTTAATCCATAAACTGGTTCTATCCATTTTATTAGTACAGTTTGCGATGACAGCGCGAGCACCATGTATTAAGGAGGTGCGGATATGCTTCTCACCGCGTTTACTTATTCTGCCTAACGTAGGCTTTCCGCCTGTTGAATACTGCTTAGGTACCAAGCCTATCCACGCTGCAAATTGGCGACTAGTTGAAAAGTGTTTTGCATCGCTGACTGTGGCTACAACTGCTGTAGCAGTGACTTCGCCGATGCCTGGAATAGTCATTAATCGCTTGGCATCTTTCATTTGATTAGCAAGGGCATCTTTCATTTGATTAGCAAGGGCATAAAGCTTTCTATCAGATTTCAATATGTCTTGATTTTGTAATTTGATGCTTTGCCATAGGTCATCGAGTAATTGGCGTGCTAAAGCAGGTAAAGCGTTGTTAGTATCTTCAAGAATGCCAACAATGTGTTTTTGAGCGGGATAACGGCCTTTAGGCATAATAATACCGAACTCAGATAATAGACCACGAAGCCGATTAATCATGGCTGTACGGTCTTTGATTTGACCTTGCCTAATGCGGTGTAGACATAGCACGGCTTGTTGTTCTTCGCTTTTAATGCTGACAAAGCGTGTTTTAGGTCTTGTAACTGCTTCACAAATTGCTTCAGCGTCATTGGCATCGTTCTTTTCACTTTGGCGATAAGGGATAACAAATTTAGATGCCATGATACGTACATCGTGACCGTATTTAGTAAATTCTCTTGCCCAATAATGCGCACCAGAACAAGCTTCCATTCCAATGATACAAGGTGGAATGTTAGCGATTTTCTCTAATAACTTGTTTCTTTTAACTGTTTGCTTTAGTTTGGTTTTACCGTATTCGTCTACACCATGAATGCTAAAAACTAATTTGGCTAAATCGATACCAATTGCTTTAATTAAGGACATATGGACTCTCCTTGATTGAATATTTGCACTTTCAATATGGCACATAGCGGCCAATTGGTAAGGGGAGTCCATATCATTCGTTATAAGCAAAGGAAGGTTTGGTGGATATTTATAGTAAGGCTAGTAACAAATTAAAAGAGTTAGGAATTGAAAATCTTAATTCTCGACCTTACGACTGTGCTTTTTCAGTATTAGACCAAAATGTAAATGACAAGAAACTTATTGTTGTTGGCTTTAATGGTTCAGATGCTGATCTTGAATGGACTAATCTTAATTCTCTAGAGCATGGTAGAGAAAACCCTGATGAGTCCAATGTTTTAAATGGTGTTAATGGCGCATGGCTTTCGACAACTTTACCTAAACGCCTAATATCACTCCCAACGGAATTAGGATTTCCAGTTAATTCTACTATATATACAAATGCCATTTTATTATGTTCTGAAAATGCAAATGCGGTTAAGAAAAAAGCCAAAGAAGTCGGCTTCTCTCATGTGGATAAACTAATCGAAAAATCTTTAGATTTCTTTGAGGACATCACAATAGCTGAATCTACCGCAGAATTAATAATATGTTACAGCAACAGCATGAACGATTTATCTGCATCTAGTATCATTTATGAAAGATTTGGTGTTAGTGAAATTGAGGTTGTAAATGAACATGTCTACTATAAAACCTTTTCATTTCTTTCAGATATACGAGGTAAAAAAATTCCAGTAGTTTGTATACGTCATATGTCTCGTTTCAAACCTTGTATCGAATCGATAAAGAAAGCGTGGAAACATCAGTTAAATTGCTTATAACAAGAGACTATGGCGTCAATAGCTAATTTCAAGCTTTTGGGGCTTTCACATTACATCATCTCTTAGCATGCAATTCAGTGTTACAATCATCTTGCTAATAAAGGCAATTATTGCCACTTTCTTTGGTCTTTGAAGCGACTAATATGTGGGTAAGTAATATGTGGGTCAGTGTACATTTTAATTTATTACCTTTCCTAATCCCACGAGCGATTCTATACCCTTTGCGCTAACAAGCTTTTGTCCAGAACCATACTCGCTCTAAATCATTTATCTCCCCCACATGACTATATGCGAACAAATAAGTATGTTCGACACAGGTCAAACGCTACTTCTAAGCTAGAACAAATTACCAGCAATCTATTGCTGGGTTTGTGATACTTTAAAGTAATTGAAGAATGTTCAATTAGGTCATTAAAATAAACCTCAACGCTATGAATTATTGGGTATAAATGTATGTGGATAGCACTGACGATACTTGCGGCTTTTATGCAATCTTGGCGTAATGCATTTCAAAGCGAGCTGAGTCAGCAAGTGAAAGTCAGTGGTGTCACCTTGGCGCGCTTTATTTGGGCAGGTCCAATTGTTGCTTTATACCTTTTCAGCCTTTATCAATTTCAACCCAGTGAGTTTCCCAGTTTTAGTTATCAATTTTATGCTTTTGTCATTGGGGCATCTTTGATGCAAATTTTGGCTACGGGATTGATGGTTAAACTATTTCAGTTAAAGAACTTTGCTGTTGGTGCGGGGCTTGCGAAAAGTGAGGCCTTGGTCGCGGCGATATTAGGTGTGCTGTTTTTTGGTACGAGTTTGAGTTTGTTAGGCTGGATTGGTGTGATCATTGGTGCGGTTGCTGTAATGCTGTTAAGCACTCAACGGGGTATTAAGCGATTATCGCTTAATACCATAGTGCTTGGTATTGGCAGTGGGGTTGCATTTGCGTTCACATCCCTTTGGGTACGAGAGGCAAGCTTGCTGCTCATGACTGACTCAGCGATGTATGACCCTATTCCATTTACCCATAGAGCTGCATGGGTGTTGTTATCTGTTATTGGTCTACAGACATTGATACTGGTCAGTTACCTTGGGATTAAAGACCGAGCGACATTACTGGCGCTTTGGCATAGACCAAGGTTAACGCTTTCAATCAGTGTGTGTAGCTGTATCGCTTCTATAGGTTGGTTTAGTGCAATGTCGTTGCAAGCTGTGCCTTATGTGAAAACCTTAGGTCAAATTGAAGTGTTTTTCACTATGCTCATTAGCGTATTTTGGTTAAAACAAAAAGTGAAGGTTAACGAAATATTGGGTTTAGTCTTAATAGCACTAGCTGCAATTTTGGTGATGTGGACTTAACATTTGGCTGCAGCTGACGGGGTAACCCCATTTGGGGTTTAATGCCTTATATTGATTTTAATTTGTTGTTTTTTCGTACTATACTAGCCTGAGTAAAACCAAGAAGTCTTATTCAGGGAGTGTTTTATGAATCACCTTGCTCGACAACTGAGTGTTGCCATTGGCTGCACTAGCCTCTTATTTACATTAAGTTCTAATGTTCACAGTGCTACTCTTTCGACAGAAAGTTTAGCGCCTGAAGGTAGTCAATTATCAGGTGCCGCAACTTTTACTCCCGAACAAGTTACCCCGCCTCAAGACAGTGAGTTTGATTGGCTACAGTTAACTTCGATGGAGCTGTTAAAAGGGGAAATAAAAAACCTGTATGATGATCAGCTTGAGTTTGAAAGCGATGAACTCGACACTCTTTTTATTGATTGGGATGACGTTAAAGTACTGCAAAGTGCTGGTACGGTCAGTATTGGCTTTTTAGATTTAAGCACCCAAAGCGGACAGTTATTGGTGCGTGACGGTAAAATGTTTATTGATGGTAAAGAGTTTCAGCGAGAGCAAATTCTGACCATTATCGCAGGCGAGCAAACTGAATCTAATTACTGGTCGAGTAAAATTAGTTTAGGTGCCAATTTTAGATCGGGTAACACTGAGCAAATTGATTACAGTGCTATCGCGAAAACTAAACGCAGAACCACTGAGTCTCGATTTAATATTGACTATATCGGTAACTATTCTAAATCAGACAGTGAAGAGAAAATTAATAACAACCGTATTAATACCAACTTCGATTGGTTTTTATCTAAGCAGTTTTATTTGCGCCCAGTGTTTGCTGAGATTTATACCGATAAGTTTTTAAACATTGAATACAAACTAACTTTAGGTTCGGGTTTAGGTTATAACATCATTGATACTTCGAAAACCGAGTGGAGTATTTCAGGTGGTCCAGCATATACCTATACTAAGTTTAATAATGTCGAAGCGGGAGAAAGTACAGACAGTAGCTCCGCAACTGTGGTAGTTGAGACGGTTTATGATACCGAAATAACCAGCGATATCGATTTTATCACTTCTTATCGGGTGCAATACGGTGATGATGATTCTGGTGGTTATACTCATCATGCTTTAGCGACACTTGAGATTGAGTTAACCGATATCTTCGATTTAGATTTATCGTTTGTCTGGGATCACACTGCGAGCCCTCAACCTGATTCTGACGGCAATACGCCAAAAGAAAATGATTACCAGTTTATCGTGGGTTTTGGTATCGATATCTAACCGTTAATCGGTCTCAGTTAAAGTCAACGAATCATCAAATTAGGACCTATTGAAAGGTCCTTTTTTATGTCTGAAATTCTTGTTGTGACAATAATAATTAATACTCAGTTGGCTTACGAGTAACCCAAGCGTTGCGCCCGTGAGAATATCGCCCAAATAATGATAATTTTGCAGTAATTGCTCTAAAACTACCGCCAACATCGCAAATATCCATATCAACTTAAAACGAGGGAAACATTGCCAAAACAACGATGCGAATGTAAACGTCAATAGGGTGTGTCCTGACGGGAAAGAATGAAAGCCTGCCGATAAAGAAAACGGATAAAATGCCTCTACGCCATGGGATATCCAAGAGAGGTTATTGTTAGTCCAAGTTTCTGGCCAAGTGCGGCCAAACACTATCTTGGCGCTGACTCTGATAATAGTGGCGTTGATTGCAACCAATAAGATGATATTTCTTAGATGATAAAGGCGCAGTTGATAGGGCTTAATTAGGCTAAGCACAACGATGATGAAGGCCAATATTTCCAGCACCAAAGGACTTTTGGATAATGACTCTAGCACAGCATGTGTTTGGCTTGAGTAGGCAAAGCTGGCTATTTTTACATGCATTACATGATGTATATATTCAGCTAGTGGGCGGTCAAAGTAGGTTATACAAAATAAAACCCCAAGCAGCATACTGATATACCCTGCAACAATAGCGGGCCTGAAAGGTTGGTAAGTGGGCGTAAAAGTCGGTTTGGTCATAAGACTAAGGCAGCTTTTTATTAGTGAGTACAAGGCTGTTTGTATAAGCTCAAGGCTGTTATTTTAAGGCTCAGGGCTGTTATCTTAAAGCTCAGGACTGTTATCTTAAAGCTCAAGGCTGCTATCTTAAAGCTCAAGGCTGTTTATATAAGCTCAGGGCTGTTATCAATAAGTCTAGCGTCAATCCTATAATGAGCTGACATCATCCACGAGTTGGTCATTCACAGGGGTAGCAATATGATGATATTTCGCCCGTGACGTGACATAGCCATTAATTTGATGTATTTCAGTTTGACGTTGGTGCGCAATATCTTGATGCATTGAGGAGTAGTTATTCGCCGTCAGTGCGATAACCTGATAGACGTTTTCAACCATTACTTGTTTGGATAGTATTACGCCGTCTGCATTAGCCACCATGATACATTCGTCGATAATATTATCTATGCGCGCTTGGTATTGCGGTTTAGCGAGTTGACCGTTACGGCACTGTTCTATGGCCGTAAGTGGATTAATCGCACAGTTGATGACCAGTTTTTGCCAAAGGGCTAAACGAATGTCCTCGCTTTCGTGACAATCAGGTATTGCTTGGGTTAACAGTGCCAATTGCTTCTCTGTTAATTTTTTGCCTTTTAAATGGCCCAACATTGTCTTACCTGTACCGGTTTGACGCACATGAAGCTTGTTGCATTTTAATGCCGCTTGCGATGTTGTGCCAAGATAAAGGTTAATGTCGTCTCTTTGATGTTGTGCCAATAAAGCGAGGGTATCTAAATGCGGTCCCATGCCATTATGCAACAACAGCAATGTGCATTGCTGCGGCAGGCTATCGATGAGTGGCCTGATGGCATGCGTCACTTGATAAGACTTTACACAAACGATGATTAACGAAACTGAGGCAAGTTGAGTGTGAGTTATCGTGTTTACATCGCAAATCATCCCTTCAATGATCTGCGTCTCGCTGGTGGCTTCCTTTGAAAAAGGTTCAAATGTCAGTGCGTGTTCTTTGATTATATCCCTACCGAGTAATATCGGCTGAGTGAACTCAGATAACTGCTTGTAAACCAACATGCCGATGGCGCCAGCACCAAGAATGGCAACCGTAGGTTTAGTGGCGGCAACCGTTTTGGTTGTGTGAGGCTGAAGCATAATGGGCTCGCTGATTATACTTTTGAAGCAGGTTTAGGGAGTAATTTAGCCGCTTGGTACTTTCTAAATACAAATAAAAAAAGATAGAACAATGCAATCCCCAGTACGTCAGCGACCACATCGGCAACCGAGGCGCTTCGGTAAGGTATTTGGGATTGGATAACTTCAATTAAAATCGCATAAGCAGTGAGGACAGAGCACATCCAATACCATTTAGGTTTAAACGCAAAGTAAGCGAGAAACGCCAACCCTAAAAAGCTGACCGTATGGCCGACTTTATCCATATTTGAGAAGGTAACTGGGTAATTAGGTTTGGAAAAGACTAAGTAACTCACCACAAGTACTGCGACTACAAATGCGCCTGTAAAAAAAAGTTTTAATTTCATGCTGTGGTTAACTTAGCCTGATGCAATATCGTTTCGATGCAGCAATGATAGAAAATACCACGATTAATGTCATTAACTTCCAGATAATTATTGTTTTCTATTTTATGGAGGGTTTGCCCAGTGGTGGAAAATGCTAGAATAGTGGCATCGTAAATAGGGGAGAATTCCAATGCCATCTATGGATATTGTGTCAGAAGTTGATGAAGTCGAACTACGTAATGCTGTCGAAAACTCACGTCGTGAGCTTGCTGGGCGTTTTGACTTTCGTGGTAAAGAAGCTGAAATCGAACATAAAGATAATGTGGTTACACTGAAAGCTGAAGATGATTTTCAGTGTCGTCAATTGGTAGATATTTTACGTATACAATTAAGTAAACGTAACGTTGAACCATCAGCGATGGAAGTGGATGAAAAGTCAGTTCATAGCGGTAAAACCTTCAGTTTAAAAGTAAAGTTTAAGCAAGGGATTGATAGTTTAATTGCCAAAAAGTTGGTTAAACAAATCAAAGACAGCAAATTGAAAGTACAATCGGCGATTCAAGGCGACTCTGTTCGTGTGACGGGTAAAAAGCGTGATGATTTGCAAGCGGTCATGCGCTTAGCAAAAGAGTCCGAATTAGGGCAGCCTTTTCAGTTTAATAATTTTCGTGACTGATAAGTTTCAATTCGCTTATTTGAATGATGCAAGCGCCGTAGCCGTTAAAGGTTACGGCGTTTTTTATTACCTAAATCATTAATCGATAAAAATTCATTTTTTATTTAAGTTGTGAGCGTTTGCGGTCGCCTTGTTGCTGCACACCTTTCATTAAGACACTTTAAGATTCGCGTTATGAGCACTGCAAAAATGAAATTTGCCATCGATGATGGTTCTACCAATGTCAAAATTAGCTGGATTGAAAATGACAAAGTACATTGTGTGACTTCTCCTAATTCGTTTAGGAAAGATTGGAAAAGTGCTGCATTACTCAATGGAAAGAAGATATTTAATTATCAAATAGGTTCGACCAAATACACCTTTGATGCCACATCGGACAGAGCGTTATCAACCACTCATGTGGCATATCAGTACGATGATTTAAACCTATTATCAGTGCATCATGCCTTGCTTCAAACGGGTGTAGCGCCATGCCCTGTGAGCATTTTGGTCACCTTACCAATTACTGAATATTACAATGCTGATGATTGCCAAAAGAATGAAGCCAACATCGCCCGTAAAAAAGAAAACTTATTGCGTGAAATTTCGCTCAATAAAGGTGAGTTATTCGAGATAGTGGATGTTGAAGTGCTGCCTGAAAGCTTGCCTGCGGTGTTAACAACGTTAGTGGATTCTGGTATCAATGCCTTTACTAAATCGTTAGTCATTGATGTTGGTGGCACAACCTTGGATATGGGCGTGATCGTTGGTGAATTTGATGACGTGTCGAGTGTATACGGCAATGCCACTATCGGAGTATCTATGGTGACAGACGCCGCGAGAAAAGCCTTGGCAGCAGCTGATAGTGACGCAAGTTACTTGGTGGCAAATGAGCTAATTAAGCACCGTCATGACCGTGAGTTTGCTTGTGAAGTTATTAATGATTTAAGCAAAGTTGATTGGGTGCTTGAATGTATTGAGAACAAAATTCAAGAACTCGGTAATGCAATTGCTTATGAAGCCAAAACCTTTATGCGTAACCCTAACCGCGTTTATCTTGTGGGCGGTGGCGCTATGCTGATTGAAGAAGCTGTGCATGACGTTTACCCAAGCTTAGGTGAAAAAATCGTGTTACTTGAACAGCCTCAAGAAGCCCTATCTCGTGAGATCTGTTGTTATCACGCAGCTTAATAGGTAACTTTTATGCGAATTCAGTGTACGTTTAATTTAGCGCCAGAGCTACATAAGCAACATAGCTTTGCTATTGATAATTTAAGAGCTTGGCAAGAAACGGAAAAAAGCCGTGGTGATGATAAAGATATTGCCCTTCAGCGGCGCAGTCACTTTCATCGAGACATCTACCTCAGCGGCCTTTATTTGCACCAAGTCTCGGCTGATTTACCTAGGCTAATTAGTGAGCAATATCATGTGGATGGCGTCAGTGCTGCTCGATTAATGAAGCAAATAAGCTTATTTGATGACACTGAAAGTGATCTCAGCAATAGAGCCTGGCCTTGCCACATCGCATCAAGGTCTAGAGGAAGCTCAATGGCAACAGTTAGAAGCTATATTGGCAAGTCACCGAGAGGAAGTCTTAAAGCAGCAGGAGGCGAGTGCACAGCAAGAGCTTCAAGCGCAGCAAAGCTTGTATCAAAGCCATTTTGAAAAAATGCAGCTCAATACAACAGAAGCCGTCGGCGGATTAGAAGCGTCGCTGTGTGGCAAGCTTACCACTGAACTGCAAGAGACAATTAACAGTGCTGATATTAATCGAGTTGATATTAATTGTGTTGAAATTAGTAATGCGCTAACGACATTAAGCGAGCAAGTAGCATCGGTTGAACACAATAACCAAAAAATGCTATCTGCACTGACACAACAAATTGAATCAATGTCGGCAAGCTTGCCTGATAATATGCTTTCAGCTCAAGATGACCGTGTGCCATTCACTGATATTCAAACCTCCATTGAGACTAATCAAAAAGCGATTCAGCAGTCTATTTTGCTATTACAACAACAGTTAACCAGCCAATTTCAAGCGGTAGCAGATAAGCTAAATCAAGGATTATCGGTCAGTGGCTCTCAAATGGGCGCTACAGAGTTGGCTGAGTCTCAGCTAACGTCTCAATTGGCTCGAGCCAGCAAAGTTAAGTCAAAAGGCTTGTGGTAACTGCAGTGCTGTATATGTAATGCGTATAAAAAGCCCAACGTTAAGTTGGGCTTTTTGTTGTGACTAACTGTATTCGATGACGTGTGAATGCTGCTGTGCTGTATACGTGTTAAGTCTGTTAACTCTGCTAAGTGAGTTTATTGGCGTCACTATTTACGTCAGCGCTTTTTCGTTAGCGCTATTTGCATCAGGGTTTGCTGATGCTGTTTGCTTATCAGCCTGTTGGCAGGGGAGGGTAGCGCTGTAATAAGCTAATCATCAATAAAACAGGGAAGCCAATTAAACTGGCAGCAATAAAGAAGTTAACGTAGCCAAATGCGTTTACATATACCCCAGAAAACCCTGCAATAAACTTAGGAATAGCAGCATAATTGACGACAGTAATGCATATTGGCTGGCACTGTATCCGCTGCTAGTTAAGCTGGATAGGTAAGCAATAAAGGCGGCAGTTGCAATCCCTGCACTAAAGTTGTCTACCGAAATGGCAAAGGTTAGAAATGGCACGTTGTAACCAATGTACGCCTGCCAAGCAAACAGTAGATTGGTGACTGCAACAAGTAAAGCACCGACAAATAAAATCTTCATCGTGCCATAACGCATAATTAAAATGCCGCCCGCACCAGCACCGAGTAAAGTCATGATTAATCCATAAACTTTACTTAAAAACGCAATTTCTTCTTTGCTAAAGCCCATATCGACGTAAAACACATTTGCCATAATTCCCATCACAATATCTGAGATCCGATAACAAGAAATCAGTAATAAAATCAGGATGGCACTTTTGCCGTAGCGCTTGAAAAAGTCGACAAATGGCAACACGCTTGCACTGTATAACCAGGCCATAGCACTTGCCATTTTAGTCGGGTATTTTTGAGCAAATTTTTGCTTTAATTGGCGTTCGTTCTCATCAGCATCTTTAGTATCAACTTGGGGCTCCTTACAGAATAAGGTGGTAATGAGCCCCACTGACATGAGCATTGCCATGACAAAGTAAGCGGTTTGCCATGCCTCTAAATTATAGTCAGTGTTACCTGGGTCAACCCATGCGGCTATAGATAATGCGCCAGCTGTGGCCACTATCATAGCGCCGCGATAACCCACTTGGTACGCAGCAGCTAATGCCGCTTGCATGTCTTGAGGTGCAGATTCTATTCGAAAGGCATCAATCACAATATCTTGAGTGGCAGAGGCAAAAGCCAGAATGAGAGCAAAAATGGCTAGCTGTTCTAAATCAACGAGGGGATCGCTTTGTGCCATACCTAATATCGCAGCTACAAGACCAAGTTGGGCAAAGAGCATCCAACCTCGTCGCCGTCCAAATAACCGTGTAAATACTGGCAGTGCCATTCTGTCAACCAATGGTGACCAAGCCCACTTAAAGGCATAGGTGAGGGCTATCCAGCTAAAATAACCTATAGCCGCACGGTCAACACCGGCTTCTCTAAGCCAAAAGCTAAGAGTGGAAAACACCAGCATGAGAGGCAAGCCTGCAGAAAACCCAAGCAATAACATTGCAAGGACACGTTTGTGATAATAAACAGATAAGGCTTCACGGGTACGAGATAACAGTTCTGACATTAAGGCAACTGATTGAAGGAGAATGGCTCTAGCTTATGCTGCGCTGCTCATTGGTTCAAGCCATTCTGATTGGAAATTTAACCTATTATAAAAACAGGGATAACAAAGGGAAACTTTTGGTTAATTTGTCGGCCGTAAACCGATACAACCTGATGGCATTGTGCCACCTATATTAATGTAATCGCAGCAATCATCGACTTGTTGACGTAAGAATTGATTACCTCTAATTACAATCGCGGGCCATTGGTCAAAACAATGGAGAAGATGCCAAAATACTTTTTCTGTGTCGGTAGGAGTTTGGGGTTCGAAAGTCGGGCTATCGGCAATAGATTGCCACTCTTCAAGTACGTCCCACATGTAGAGCTTAATTTCGCTGTGCTCTAATTGGTTATTTAAAAATGCTTTCCCATAATAGGCAAGCTGCGGCGCCTTTGTTTCTATGAAGTCATTTGGGGTCATTGATGACATCCTTTTTTAAATACAATCCATGAACAAAATCTGATAAATGAATACAAGAGTGTGAGCTTGTGATGTCACACGGAAATCAAAACACGGGAGTAAAACAGTGAATAGGTTAGGTAAGTATAGTCAGGATTGTTGAATATTTACTCGAATTTACATTGTCATCGAAAATTCAGTGTTTTGTTCTGGAATAATTTGTAAACCAAAGATAACAGGCTAAAAAAACTGGAGTAAAATCAGTGTTTCACTCCAGCTGTTGTTGAAAAAATGATTTAATAAAAAGTGGCAATTATGGCCCTTTTTTATTTTTTCAGTAGTGTCGCTTTATTCAGTTTGATTTCTTTGATAGGGAAATCAGGCCAGTTTAATTCATCGTTATGGCCAGTCGGCACATAAGACATAGCTTCTAAAACTGCCATTCCTTCAATGACTTCGCCAAATACCGCATATCCCCAACGGCGTTTTGAAGGGTTAAGGTTTTTATTGTCACCTACATTAAAGTAAAACTGACGGGTCGCAGAATGCGGATCATTATCACGAGCCATGGCAATCGTGCCCATACTGTTTGATAACCCGTTTCCTGATTCGTTAAATAGTGGATCCATAGATTCACGTTCTTCAAGCTCAGGGCTCAGGCCGCCACCTTGAACAACAAAGTCAGCGATAATACGGTGAAAAATCGTATTGTCGTATTCACCTTTAACGACATAAGTAAGGAAGTTGTCGACAGTGAGCGGGGCACGGGTGCGATCCAATTCAACGACGATTTTACCCATAGTGGTATCAAACTCGACTTGTGGGTAAAGCGTGTTAGGTTGAATATCAATGGCGGCTTGGCTCACCATGGATGTCAGTAACAAAATGCTGGCAGCAATCCACTTTAGCATGAGATCTTCCTTATTCGGGGTGAGTGTTATTGTTGTAAAAACTGATGCAGTTCTGCATCGTTTATGATTTTAGTGGTTAACTCATCAATGAGTTTGTTCATGTCTAATTCAAGAGTGGCAAAGTCAGGGCTAAATGGGCCTTTTAACATGCCTCTTGCATTGTAAATCTTAGTGAATTCTTGGTTCTCGTTTTTTGCGACAACATTGATAGTTAATGCTGTTTTTGCTTCAAAACCGAATGTTGACTCTGTGACATCTGTAAGTAGATAGTCTAATTGGAATTGTGCGGTGTGGCTGGCCGCTGGGTCGACTTGATAACCAGCATTTCTCATTGCCTTTTTAAATACGTCATCAAGCTGTTGCCTAATAGGTTCACTTGGGCTGACCAATTTTGCAGCTTCGCCTTCTTTGTTAAATCTCACAATAAAGTTAGCTTTACGAACGTCAATGGTGCTGACTGCAACAGAATCAAAGCGATCAATTTTATACTCTGATACAGGCACATTGGGGTTTAGTGCAATATGAGTGGGTGTATGACTGGCGCAAGCGGTTAAAAATAGGGCGGAGCAAAGCACTAATGACAATGATTTCATAACTAAAAATAATAAAAAATGGTGGGCTCAGAATAACAGATTTTAAGTACCAATCCAGCCTAATTAGTGCAGTTAATTAGCGTAACCTGATATCCATATTGAGGATTTGAGCAGTAAAAATATTATTCGCAAATTCACGCTATTTGACTTCAACTGTTAATTTGTTCACGTTAGAGTAATTAGTGCGCAAGCGTAATAAACCACATACAGAGATAACACACGGAATAAGTATGTCAATGAATCACTTACAACTTGCACCTGACAAGCTAATGAATGCTGAAGGACAACCTATATTTGGTCATTTTGATGGTGCGGTATCAGATCTAAGCATTAAACAGTTTCACTATTTCAATGAAATGGATAAGCCTTGCTCTTGGTGGGCAAAGTACTTTGATTATAAGCAGTTTCAGTTTATCAATATCACCACGCCTAGGTATATCATTGGTGTTGCTATAGCTGATATCCGCTATGTTGGTAGTAGTTTTTGTTATTTGTATGATATTGAAAAAAACCGCTTAACTGAAACTCAAGCCTTAAAACCACTGTCATGGGGAATGTCGGTTTCGCGCTCTCCTTTGCAAGGTAAAGCCCGTATTAAGCACAAACAAGGTCCTATTGTTTTTTCCATCAAAGAAGGCGTATGGCAACTCAGTATTCAAACTGACGATATTCAGGCCGAGTTAACGTTAGAGCCGCCTGTGCTGAGTTTACCTATGAGCTTATGTACCCCAACGGGGTATAACGGCTGGACGTACACCCAAAAACACAATGGCTTAAAAGTTAAAGGCAGCTTAACCATTAAGCATGAGCCACAGCCTTTACAATACGCACTTGGCGGCTATGACTTCTCTGCGGGGTATATGCGCCGTGAAACGAGCTGGCGCTGGGCGTCAATCAATGCGCAGGTTGAGCATGGCGTGCTTGGACTTAATCTTGCTGCTGGCGTAAATGAAACAGGTGCAACGGAAAATGTGCTTTGGATAAATGGCGAGCGACATTTATTGCCTGCGGTTAAGTTTGATTTTAATCGACATGTAAGTGACGATTATTGGCAGCTTAGCACCGCTGATAACCAAGTGGATTTGACCTTTAGGGCGTTAAATTGTCGTAGTGAAAAACGTAATTTTGGCTTTTTGAAAAGTAACTTCAGACAGTACATTGGTTATTTTAGTGGCCATATTATTGATAATAATAACCGTAAACATGTTTTACGAAACCAGCTTGGGCTGACAGAAGATCATTTTGCTAAATGGTAGGCCTTGTTTAATAACGACATGCAGGGTTCAGAAACTAACATCAAAAAATAAGTTCAAAATAATAATAACTAGGATGGACATTCAATGGATTTGAATTCAATTATCGATCACCCCGAAGCACTACTTTTAGTGCTTGCGCCTGTGTTCTTTATTTGCATTTTATTGGAGTGGTTTTTAGGGGATTTACGCCACAAATTACCGCTTTCTGCTCGTTATCAAAAAGCGGAGGTCTGGTGTAATGTTTGTTTAGCTGGCATGCATCAATTGACTGACATTCTTGCTGGCCTGTTAATCGCGAAAGTGTATTTATACTTTTTTGGCTGGAAGTTATTTGATATTGAGATGGGGGTACTCAGTTTCCTCTTATTGATGGTGTTACAAGACTTCTTTTATTACTGGTTTCATCGTGCAAGTCACCGGATCCGTTGGATGTGGGCCGCACATGTGGTGCATCACAGCTCTGAAAATATGAATTTTAGTACAGCCTTCAGGCAGAGCTTAATGTATCCATTGGCTGGAATGTGGTTATTCTGGCTACCCTTGATAGTGATTGGTTTTGAACCTAATTGGGTGGTGTTTGTGGTGTTACTGAACTTAGGGTTACAGTTTTTTGTGCACACCCAAGCGGTGAAGACGCTTGGACCAATTGAGTGGATTTTTAACACGCCTTCCCATCACAGAGTTCACCATGGTCAAAACCCTGAGTATATAGATAAGAACTATGCTGGGGTGTTGATCATATGGGATAAGATATTTGGTACCTTTGAGCCTGAAAAAGCGACGGTTATTTATGGGATTACAAAACCGGTAAATAGCATGAATCCGATAGTGGTTAGCTTTGCCGAATGGCGAGATATGTTCAAAGATGTCAGTCAGCCTGACTTATCGATTAAGCAGCGCTTGTCGGTGTTATTCGCGCCGCCACAACAAGAAACGTCTACAAAGAAGTAAGCACATAAGCTGCTAATTCTTGTCGCTAGATACTCTTTCAATGTTATGCGGTTCTTAGATTGGGGATTTGGGTGATTGTGGCAACTGAAGTTTTATTGATGGGGTTAGGGGCGAGATAGGAAATGGCCTAACCTACATTATTGATACCTGAAAGGGAGTGGATACCAATAAAGTAGGTTGAGCCAAATAAAAAAGGGCTCTTTGGGTACAGCCCCAGCTTAAATTATCTTTAGCTAATTCATTAGCCTGCATTAATTGAACCGCTGAGCAATGAGTAGTTAATCGGCGACTCATCAACACGAGGACAAATGTTTTTTACGATAGAGATAATGTCTTGCTAAACTGATTAAACTCGACCTTGTCTACGATTGCGCCTTTATGCTGAATAACAAATGCAGCCGATTTAGAGGCAAGGTCAATGGCATCTAATACCGCAATACTATTCATTCTTGCCCCTAAATACACACCGTTAAACGAGTCACCAGCGGAGGTGGTATCCACCACATTCGTGACAGGTTTTACCTTAAATTCAACTGGCTCAGATTGGTTAAATAATGCGACGACAGATTCAGGACCATTTTTAATGATGAGCTCGTCAATGCCGAATGGGGCTAAAAAACCTATCATGTCAGCAGCGTTATTTATGGCGTAAAGTTGTTCAAAATCGTCAATACCCGGTAGCAGAGTATCGGCGGCATGAAATGCCAGCTCAAATTGCGCTTTGGCTTCGTTCGGGCTTTGCCATAATCGAGGTCGATAGTTTGGGTCAAACACGATTTGCACACCGGATGCTTTTAATTGCTTCACCATAGACCAGAAATCATTTCTAGCCTGAGGCTCTACAACAGCTAATGAAATGCCTGAAAAGAAAAACATGTCACCAGCAGACAATTGCGCTATTTGCTCAGATTGAATGTGCTGCATAACTTGACGGGCTGCAGCATTTTCACGCCAATAGGTAAAGCTACGCTCACCATGTTCATCCAACTGTATCGAATATAAACCAGGGATCTTTGTGTCCGATGTAAACACTAAATCCGTACCAATGTTCTCATCTTTAAAATACTGAATCATATTAAGGCTGAATGGGTCTTTACCTACCGCTGTGACCAATTGCACGTTCACATCTGCAAACGTGCGCTTTAGATAAACAGCCGTGTTAAAAACATCACCAGCGAATGATTGCTTCATGGTGTTTGATGAGGTTGTCATCAACTCAATCATACATTCGCCAAGTAAAAACATGTTTTTCATTTACGGAGCCTTATTCACAAGGATTAAAAAAATATTGCTAAGTTATTGAGGCTTTTTGACAGGCTCAATTTTAGGAATCAACACCCAAACAGCAACAATGGCAATAACAGCTAATGACGCGCCAATAACAAACGCTGGTGTGTAGTTACCGTCTGCAGTGAGGTATGGCACTAATGCTGTTAAACCTAATGCACCTAATTTAGCAGCCATGCCAGAGAAACCTGCTAGTGAACCAACGGCTTTTTTACCGAATAAGTCACTAGGTAGCGTTTGCACATTACCAATAGCTGTTTGGAAGCCAAATAAGATCACCGCCATAATGATTACCGCAGTTGTTGGGCCACCAGGACTCGCCATGCTTATGAGTGCTGGGAGCATGATTAAACAACCTAAAGTGATCGTCAGTTTACGGGTCTTGTTAATATTCCAACCCGCTTTTATGCGATTTTGCGCTAGCAAACCACCGAACCAAGCTCCCAGCATTGCACCTACATATGGAACCCAACCGTAAATACCGATAGATTTAACATCCATACCGTAAACTTCGTTGAGGTAAATCGGGATCCAGAATACAAATAACCACCAAATAGGATCGATTGCAGCAGAGGCAATGATCACGCCCCAGCTTTGTTTGTGCTTTAACAGTTGACCTGTTGTTGGGTTATATTCTTCTTGGTCGCATTCACCTGAGTCGTCAGTTACTTTTTGACCTGTAAGAATATATTCACGTTCTGCTTCGGTGATCCAAGGGTGAGACTTAGGTGGTGCTTTAACCAAGATAATCCATGGAATAAGCCACAATAGACCGACTAGACCGATAACCACAAAAATCATTTGCCAGCTAAAATAAACTGTCATGTAAGCAATGAGTGGAATAGAAATAATACCGCCAATTGCTGCACCAGAATTGAAGATACCTTGTGCTAAAGCACGTTCTTTAGCTGGGAACCAATCAGCGTTACTTTTAGCCGCTCCAGGCCAGTTACCTGCTTCTGCTACACCGAGTATGGCGCGGAAAAAACTGAAACTTAATGCGCCTTGAGCGAATGCATGTAACGCAGTCGCAATCGACCAAACACCAATTGATAGAACAAACCCGAGGCGTGTACCGACCCAGTCAAAAATTTTGCCAAATATGGCTTGACCAAAGGCATAAGATAAAATGAACACAATAGAGATATTGGCGTAAATCTGTTTACGTTCTAGGGCAGACTCATCAGGGAAGATGTCTTCCACAATATCAGGCCACAGTACGCTAAGTGCAGAACGGTCAATGTAGTTAATAATTGTCGCAATGGCGATCAATAAAATTACCCACCAACGAAGGTTGTTGATTTTCATGCTAATCCCTCTACAAAATCTTCTCGAGCAGGACTGAAAGTATCAATTAAAATACCGCCAGTTGGGCAGGTTGCCCCATGGTCTGCATGGGGCGGAATGAAACAACTGTCTCCAGCTCTTAGGATTTTAGTGACACCATCGATATTGAAGTGAAATTCCCCTTCAACAACATAAGTCACTTGAGAATGACGATGGGCGTGGTTATAACCAATAGCACCTTTCTCGAACCAAATTTTGACGGCCATTAACTCATGGTTAAAGCCAAGCATTTGGCGTTTAAGACCGCCACCGATATCTTCGATTTCCGTTTCATTGCCAAATGAAAAGTGTTCACTCTGTTTCATTGTTAACTCCTACTGCGAAATTTGTATTAACTGGTATCTAGTGTCAAAACTGTATGTTTTGCCTAGATAAGAAAAGCGCTGGGTTGTGTTGTTATCTTTGTTGTTGTCCAAGCTATTCTTGGTTTGGTGGTTTATGGCAAGTACAAAAGCTGTACTACCTTGATTACTGAGAACGCTAAACCCGACAATGCTGAGATCACCTTGACGTTCATAAGTTAGGGTCTCTAAATTGCTGGTGGCATTAAGGGTGTATTCAGCCGATGGGTTATATTCGCCATGGGGCTCCAATACGCTCACAAAACGATGTTGCTTGCTATTGGTACGTTGAATAAAGCTATGCTCATTACGTAGGTTAAAGTCAGGGTCATTGGCCCCTAGCTGAGTAAATAACACGTCAGTATTGCCATCAACGATACTGCTATGGGTATAAAACAGACCGTTGTCGTTTAACCAAGTGACTTTTGCTACCCCTTTTTTAGGCGTCGCATTCGCTTTAAGCCACAGGTGTTGATAACCCGCTTGCTTACCAAGTGGGGTTAACTTTTCTGTTGCAGCTTGACGAGCAAAGTTGCTGTCGATTAGTTGCCCTTGGTAGTGTAATGGCAGATCATATTGATGTGAGTTGTCGCTATTAACCTCGACGATATCAAACACAAGTGGCGTGTCTTTGTCATCAACTTTGACAGAAACCAATGCCATGGTTCGGCTTATATTGACGTCATCATAAGCGGTATCGATATGAGCAGATGCTAGCGTTAATTTGTCATCATGATGATAGAAGTCGACGATAGGGTGATTTTTATTACCCACTTTTACATCACCTTTAAAATGACTGGTCTCGTCGACAACTAAGGTGTTGTGCGCAACGGTTTGTTTTGCCCATGTCTTATTTTCAGGTAGGTAACGTCCACCGGCTTTGGCTTCAATATTTAAGAATCTAGCAGCGCCATAATCTGAGACAATTTCTTCGCCTGCATCATAAAATTGCCATGTAAGCTTATCAAAATGACCGTGACCTAAGCCTTGAGCTGTTGCTTTGAATACGATTGCCTGATCAGTCGGGGTGTGCTGACGCATTACAATTAATGCACCTTCATCACCATTTTTACCATCAAGGAATTCACGTGAATTAAAAGGATAGTGGCTTGGCTTATTCGCATCGATTGCTTGCGCTAACTTAAGGCCATCTCCAGTGAGTAAGATTCTGTTTTGTTGTTTTGCAATATCAACTAAATCATTATTAGCTGTTAAGCCATAAGCAATGCTGACCGCAATCACAAGTTCAGTGGTATCTATGCCTTTACTCTTAATTGCATCATTTAACGGAAAGAATAAACGGTTGTAGCTTAATTCAACTGTGCTGTAGATAGCTTTGAGTAAAATATTATTGCGGTACTCAAAAATCTTGCGTTCAGGTTGATTTTGCTCGATGGCTTTTGCAAAGGTAACGAAAGGTAGTAAGGCATAGCGTTGATAATATGGCCCTTCATTGTAATAACCATCTGGTGAGAACAACTCATCTAGTTGACGTAAAAAACCGCCTTTGCCTGATTTTTCAAGATCAAGCAGTGCTGTTTCTACTAACTCAGGCTTATCTAACACAAAGCCAGTCATCCCCACAGCAGCAGTCGCCCAAGTACCATGATTATGAACCTTATTGAAGGTATGGGGTGATTGCACTGACAAGAAGTCTGCCACTGGAAGAAGAATGCCAGTTTCAATGGTTTTTCGCTGAGAGTCATCAAGCGAACTTACGATAAAGTCATACGCTTGGATGGTATAAACTAGCCATACCGCTTCATTCAGCCCTTGCCAAAATAACTTACCTTCGTTGCGTGACTTACGCTTTGGATGTAAAGGAAGGCTTGGGTATAGTTTGGCATACTCAAGTAACATATCACGCACATAATCAGCGTATTTTTGTTGTTGAGTCAGCTGATACATCATGCCAGCGTCGTACATTTGTTGATAGTTTTTCTTGTGGCGTTCGTGCGTATAACCCCCGCCAGCATCGACAGGAACAGGCACCAAAATCGGTTGTGTTAATAAGCTATCAACTTGAGCTTTTTGCGCTTCAAATGCTTGTTTAAATGAACCTGGTTGTTTAATTGCAGCACGCATAGTTAACACATCTTGCTGGTTTACAACTAAGTTTGGATGTGTCGATTGTGATGCATGCGCTGGTGATAATAAGGCGCTCACAGACACTAACAAAGTGACTGAGAAAGCAAATACACCAGAACGTCGTATGCTTTTTACTAAAGCTGATTGTTTGATTAAGGCTATCGATAAAGAAATCATAATTACTGCGCTTTATTGTTAGTGTGGTTAACCGTGTTATCAGCGATTAATGCAGTGGTTTTACCAATTGCATATAACTCTGTGACTTTAGGCTTGGCGGTATTGGTAAACTGATTGTGAGTGACCTTAGTAATGGGCTCACCAGTGGTGTGTTCAATGTTGACGTACGCACTATCTACAAATTGATTTTTATTGATGTCAGCAACTTGAGCGCCATGGAGGAACAAACTTGCATGGGTTTTATTGCGTTTGCCATTGCCGACTTGTTTAACGTCGTTATTTTTAAAGCTTAGGTGTGGGCCAAAGGTGCTTTCATCGGTGCCACCTCGATACAACTTCACAATAGCGCCTTCAATTTGGTTGAAGTGATTGTTATTGATAGTCAGATATTCAGCGTTATAAATACCTAAGTCGTCAGTTTCTTTATTGAGTCTAAAAATATCACCGGTAATGAGATTAAAGTTGTTGTTGATTATCTCGATGTTATTTGCAAATGAGCGTGCTCCAGAGTCAAAAAAGTGGAACGAATGGTTAATATTAAGCTGCTCGATATCACTGTTAAACATGCTGAAGCGGTAGTTGGTTAACATGCCCCATTTGCTGGTTCTAACAACGGTGTTGCCTGCAGAGTCTAAGCTGTTGGCACCACTAATTTTTACACTATCAAGCTTTAAGCTACCGCCATTTTGAATTTCAAATAAAGTTGGGCGACTAAAGGTGATCGTGGGCTTTTCTGTTTGCGCTGATTTAATGGTGAGTGTTTTATCAAGTTCAAGAATTTTCTCAACATGATACTGACCTGCTTTTAATAAAATGACATCACCATCTGCTGCTGACTTCACTTGATTAATAAAGGCTTCTGCATTAGCAACAGTATGCGTTTTTCCTGAATCAAATGCGGTTTCTGGCTCTGTTTTTGGGTACCAGTTAACACCTGTTTGCGACTTTAACGTTGGAGAAAGGCTTTTAGGAGCGCCAATGTTGTCATTACCTGACGTTGGGTAAAGTAAGCCATTTTTCTCGCGGGTTAATTTAATCTCTGTTGGCTTAATCCCTTGTTCAATCTCGTTATTCGATAGTTCATTAGAGATATTGTTTGAAAATGAAATTCCCGAAATATCGTCAAAAATAGAGAAGGGAGCTTGTTGATTATTATTAACAAATAGATTTTCAGAGACAGAAGAATCTTTTGGTACTGCTGAGCGTTCTTGATCGCTACCTGCAGCTAAATGAATGTGGTCGACATCGATAAAGCTATTATGGTGAACGTTAGCATTAACGACTTGGTGATAACGATTAATGGGCGAGTTAGGTACACCATTCATAATCGTAAAGCCGCTTCCGAATCGGTAACCTTTAAGACCTTCTAAATAGTTATTAGTAATGGTTTGGTCACGGTTAATAATTCGAATACCACCTGTGTGATCTACTCCATTACCCAAAAACACATTACTGTCGATGAGGTTACCATTGCCATGTCGTAAGGTAAGGGTTCCGCGTGATTCAAAAATGTATTATTGCTAACTTTATTATTAGCAGACTTAATTGAGATGATTTCTACTTCACCATCACAGCGGTCGAAATAGTTATTTTCAACAACGGTAAAAGAATCGCTCATCGAATAATGGCTGGTGCCAATGCGCAATGTTTCTCCGCCATTTGACCCAAGAATCGGTCTTGGACCAAAGTAGTTGTGATCAATTTTATGGTGATTTTCTTGGCTGGCTTCGGTATTTAATCTGACGGCTAATGTCACACCTTTATTGCGCTTTCCAACTAAATGGTTGTGGTCAAAACGGTTGTTTTTGCCATATAAAGACACCCAGTAATCAGACTCATGTCTATCTGGGTTGCTGTAATTATCAATCACGACTTCAGAAACGCGGGAGTTATTTGCGAGATCGTTTTTACTGGTTCTAAATGCAATGACTTCATTGCTTGGGGTGAAACCTGATTTAAAAACTAAGCCAGATACATGTAAATATTCACCTGACATTTTTAAGTTTGATTGACCAGAAAGGATAACTTTCCCTTTAGTCTCTGCCGTTAGTGAAATAGGAGCTTCTTTTGTACCTTGGCCTTTAAACTTAATTTCAAAATCCTGCCAAGTACCGTTAGCAAGAATAATGTTATCTCCAGCGACCAGCTTTTTTACTGTGTCTTTAAATTCATCAGGCGTGCTTACGGTATAGGAAGCGGCTTGAATATAGCTTGAAGAAAACACTAAACTCAGCATAAACGCGGACTTTAACGAAAGTGAGAACAACTTGTCATTGTTTGTTGGGCTATTTGTCGACTTGCTTTGAAAACTCATAATGACTCTCTTTTTATATTTATTAGCGCTAGGTCGTTTGATTACTTTGTTCAATCTTTACCTTGGAAATAAACTCCTATCTCAATCATCGAGATAGGAGCTGTACGACTAAGTTTTACTTGAGGTTAAAACTTAACTTTTGCACCAAGGAAATACTTAAAGCCTGAGCGAGAATAATCAGCAACTGTGGTGTCATTACCACGTGTTATGATTTTCGGCTCATTGTGCCGCGAAGTCCGCTTACTTTAATGACTTCCATATCAGGGCTGTCATTTTTATTATCTGCTTCTTGTTCTGATACTTGCGCATTTGGCGTTGTAACTTCAACAGCGTCAACTTCATTTTGTGCGAAAGCAGGTGATGCGATAAAGGCTAATAGTGCTGAACTGTAGAGTGCAGATTTTGGCTGAAAATGCCTTCTGCTTAATCTCAGTGCATTACTGATTTTATTGAGTTTCACGTTAATCTCCCCAGATTACATATTGCTTAATCAAAATGTGAACACAATCCTTTAAACACGATCTTTAAATACCACTCTATTTTAAATACAACTTTGTGTCTGAGTAGAAACTAACCAATGGTAAGGTGTTTTGTCAACCACTTTGTGTTACCAATTGTGCAAATTGTTTTTATTTTTGTTATTGCCAATAACAAATTATTAACTAGACTTAAGCTAGTGCGAAAATCGTTCAAGTACAATAAAAATTTCAAATAGGATTTGCGTTGACTTAGTAAATAGATATGATGGTAAGTAATAACTAAATCTAATTGGTTTTAACTATTGAAGGACCAGACATGAAGAATAGGCGTATGTTTTGGCGCATCGTTGAAGAGATTGAAGCGTCTATTGCTAACGGCGAATATGCACCAGGTAGTCGCTTACCGCCAGAAAGAGAGTTAGCTGAAAAGTTTGATGTCAGCAGACCCACCATTCGTGAAGCAATTATTGCACTGGAAGTGCGCGAAAAAATAGAAGTTAAAACAGGCTCGGGTGTGTATGTATTACAATCTGTTGCGACCAATAACCCTGCAAACAAGATTAATGCATTTGAATTAACTCAAGCTCGCGCCTTAGTAGAAGGTGAAATTGCTGCGTTAGCTGCCAATACTATCACTGAAGAAGAATTGGTTGAGTTAAATAAAACATTGATAATGATGGAAAATAAGTCTTATGTCGAAGAGGCTGATGAAATGTTCCATCAAATAATTGCCAATGCGACTCGTAACGGTGCATTGATTAAGTCATTTCAAAACCTATGGGCATTGCGTGCATCAAGCCAAAAAATAATTACTGATTACGACAGTGTTTGTAGTAAAGATAATAAGAAAACACTTGATGAGCATACTTCTATTTATAAAGCGTTAGCTGCAAACGATGCATCAGAAGCACGTTTAGCAATGCATAAGCACTTTAATAGATTAATCAATGTGTTATTCGATACTGTTGAAGCTCAAGCACTTGAAGAAGTCCGTCGTAAGAACAGCGAAAAACGTGATTTATACTCGATTGATAATTTGGTTAACCGATTGGGTTAATTAGTCCCTAGTGAGTAAAAGCGCAGTCGCTTTCACTAACAGATTAAAAGCCTTCTTTAACGAGAAGGCTTTTTATTTTATAAACAGTATTTTATAAACAGTATTTTATAAACAGTATTTTATTTGTATTGAACTAAGATGATTCTGTCAATATTAGTAAAAAGGCCTCTCGATATGAGAGGCCTTTTTTTCGCTCCAAACGAGGGGGGATCTGGAGCGCACAACCTGGTTAAACTAATAAAATAGATGTTTTAAACAATTAACATAGGCGTTGTTGAACCAGTTTTTATTCCTTAAAGGCATACTTTTTATGCTTAAAGGCTTAGCTGGTAAAGCTTTAACAGCTGTTTTATCTGCGTTTAAGTTCATTGAATTATATAAATGTTCTAAATTTGTAAACGCTGGAGGCCCTTGCAAGTGTGACTTGGAGCACGCTTTAAAACCAATAATATCTTTTAATAAAATTAATTGTCAACCAATTTATTTTGTGTGTTATTACCAATTAATTGTTGTGGTGAATATTGACAGATTACGGGTTGATAGTTCATTGAGTTTCGCGGCCATTTGAGCGAGAGTCATCATTGGTTTGTGCTACTAATGGTTGTTTATGGCTGGTTATGATGTGATCTAGCGAGGGCGTTAATAGTTATAGCACTAGATTTTATGTCAGCATGAATAAGACAAGCTTTAGCAATTAGTCTATTTCGGCATGTTTACTCTTCACTAATGCGTAGCGAGGAAACTGACATCTCGCTACGAGAATATCCCATTACCAAATCCATTGGACCTTGTTTTGAACAACTCGAATGTCCATTAAACTTGCCAGTTAGTCTGTTAATCTTGGAAAAAGTACCGTGGAGATAGCCATGTTGACGAAAGTTAATCGATGAGATTAACTCTCGTTTATTTAGTGGCTTGTAAAATGACAAACTTGCCATTTGATGCAACGGTAGTGCAATTTTTAAAAATACGTTTTAGTTTAATGTGGTAGGACAAATGACGGTTGCCAACAACATGTAAAATACCACCTGTCGCTAATCGTCTTTTGGCATCAAGAAACATTTGCCAAGCAATATGATCGGTAATTGCTTCTCCTTGGTGAAAAGGCGGATTACATAAGACTAAGTCGGCACTGACGTTTTCATCTAAGTGGGTTAAACAGTCATCCCAATGAAAATGTCCCTGATCATGATTGAGTCCGTTTGCTTGCCAGTTGTACTGACTTGATGCAATAGCCATTTCAGAATCATCGACAAAATGGATATGCGCTTGTGGGTACAGTTGTGCGGCACGTAAACCTAAAATGCCATTTCCACATCCTAAATCGATGATGGTTTTAAAGGCGCCTTCTGGCATATTATCTAGCATAATACGTGCGCCGATATCGAGTTTGTTGGCAGCAAATACATTACTGAAGTTATTGATGGTTAAATTAAACTCTTTAACTGGCCAAGAGACTTCTTTAAGTAATGATCGCTTTATCCCGTCAGCAGTACAGGTAATGATACGTGTTTTTTTCCACGTTAAACTTGCAGAAGATGGGCCTAAGTTTTGTTCAATGAGGCCAAGTAATGATTTATTAATATTCTTTGCTTTAGCACTAATTAGAATTTGAGTGCCCTCAGCTAATACTTGCGATAAACGTTGTAATTGCTGAGTAAAATAAGTCAGATTTTTAGGCAGTTTAACAATGACCAATTTAATGTCATCAGGCAGTTGCTCTCGGCTATTAAGGCGGGTGATGTTCGTTGGGGCCAACTCATTAGCGCTAAGGTTGTACTCTGCGCCAAGTAAACTGGTTTTAGCATCAGTTTCAATCCACAGCGGCCAGGTGTTGTCTAAACGAGTGAGGCCGCATTGAAGTGCGCCGAAATTGTCATTCAAAATAGCAGTATTAGCTGGAATATGTGCGGTTTCAACAAGGTGTTTTATTAAGTGCTCATCTGCGGCATCCCAAGCTTGCAGATTTGACTCTTGCTGCTTAGGGTAGCGAAATAACGCTAATTCAATACCTGCACAAGAAAACTCACTAACCGTCATTATTTTTTACCTAAAGCAACCATCATGAAATAGCCGGCAATTATCGCAGATAAGCTGTCAATGTGCGAGGGTAGAGTGTAAGGCAAGTCTGCAAAGGATGCCGTTGCACTAAATATTCAATGTATTGAAAAATGCGCTATCGATTACAGATGAAACAATATTGCTATTGTAGATCGCTGACAGTAACATCGAACACAAGATTACGTTTTTCTACAAAGGAGTTGTATGAACGGTGCAGGTGGTACATCAGGTGGAATTGGTTCGTTTTTTATCGGCTTAATCATGATGTGTGGCGGCTTTTACATGTTGCTAAAAGCAATAAAAGTTACCAGTTCTTTTGGTTTTAGTCATAGCTTATACAGTGTTGGTGGCATGAATCTAACGAGCGGGATGATTATGATCCCCTTCATGTTTGGTATTGGGCTAATGTTTTATAATGCGAAGAATATATTGGGTTGGATCTTAACCTTTGGTTCATTAGTCGGTTTAATATTTGGTGTGATAAGTTCTATTAACTTCCGCTTTAGCCATATGAGTGCATTCGATTTAATTGTGATTCTGGTATTAAGTGTGGGTGGTTTAGGGATCTTTTTGCGCTCACTAAAGTCGATTGATACCAATATAAAAGAGTAAGTCGGCGCTCAACTCATTCTTTGTTCAATGTGGTTACTCGTATCCCTGTAACCACTTTTTTGACCTTACAGCCAATCTGACTTCTTGCATTAACTTGTTATTGTTATTCCTTCATTTTATTCGTTGTTTGTTGATACTATTGATGCCCTTATGTGTTTATGGGTATTTATTTTGAACTCTACCTCAGCAAGTGATATCACCAACATCAAACCTGAACCCGCCACTCAATATGACGTTTTTCCTTGGATTATGGGATTTTTAAAGCCCCATAAACTAAAAGTGGTTGCCGCTATTACTTTTCTTTTTATTGGCTCTTTTGCTTGGTTGTCTCTTGGCCAAGGAGTCAAAATGATGGTCGATGAAGGCTTTGTTGCAGATAATGCTGACCGACTCAACGAGATTGTTTTGTTTATTTTGGGCATCACAGCTATCAGCGGCACAGCGGTATTTTGTCGTTTTTATTTGATGACTTGGCTCGGCGAGCGTGTGATTGCGGATATTCGTCTGAAGGTCTATAACCATTTACTTAATTTATCCCCTGCTTTTTTTGCGGAGCAAAGAACGGGTGAAGTGATCTCTCGTTTTACCGCTGACAGTACCTTATTGCAAAGCGTGGTTGGTAGTAGTTTATCGATGGCATTTCGCTCATCAGTTACGGTTACTGGTGCCTTAGTGATGATGGCAATTACCAGCTTAAAGCTGACTGGCCTTGTACTGCTTGCTGTGCCTTTAGTGTTTGTACCTGTGATATTACTGGGTAAAAAAGTGCGTGAGTACTCGCGTAAGAGCCAAGATAAAGTTGGCGATTTAGGCGCTAATATTGATGAGACCTTGCATGAGATACACACAGTGCAAGCTTATGGTCACGAGCAACAAGACCGCAATGTATTTAATCATCAGGTTGAAGCGGTGATGTCTGTTGCTCAAACTCGTATTTTATATCGTTCGATATTAATTTCGTCGGTGATGTTTTTAAGTATTGCTGCAATTGCTGTCGTGCTTTGGGTGGGCGCTCAAGATGTCATGTTGCAAAATATTACCGCTGGAGAACTATCCGCATTTATGTTTTACGCTGTTATGGCGGCGGGCTCTGTGGCCACCATTAGTGAAGTTTTTAGTGAAATACAACGAGCTTCAGGTGCAGCTGAACGACTAATTGAGCTGGTCAATACCCCTATTGATATCCCTGAGGTTAAAGCGCCTAAGTCTTTGCCTGCTGTAATCAATGGCAGTTTGTCACTTGAGTCGTTAAGGTTTGCTTACCCAAGTAGTAATGAAGATGTGATTAAGGGAATTAATCTTGAGATCAAAGCGGGTGAAAGAGTGGCATTAGTTGGTGAGAGTGGCGCAGGTAAAAGCACCTTATTTGAACTATTACTGCGATTTTATCAACCTAAATCAGGAAAAGTGCTTTTAGACGGAGTGGATGTGGCTGAAGTCACTTTACAGCAGCTAAGGGAGCAATATGCCTTAGTGCCGCAAGAGTCAGTTATTTTTGCCACTAATGTCTTTGAAAATGTCCGCTACGGGCGAGCTGATGCAACAAAAGAAGAGGTGATAAACGCCTGTGTAACAGCAAAAGCCCATGAGTTCATTCAAGAGTTGTCGGATGGCTATGATACGTATTTAGGGGAACGTGGGGTTAAGTTGTCTGGCGGACAAAAGCAGCGTATTGCCATTGCTAGAGCTATTCTTGCTGACAGACCAATCCTATTACTTGATGAAGCCACGAGTGCGCTTGATGCTGTTAGCGAAATAAAAGTTAAGCAAGGCTTAGATAATTTGATGCAAGGTAGAACGACGTTAATTATTGCCCATCGATTAGCGACAGTGATCAATGCTGATAGGATTATTGTGTTAGAAAAGGGTCAAGTGGTGGCGATTGGTTCACATCAAGAGCTTATGCAATCGAGTGAGACCTATAAAGAGTTTGCTAGTTTGCAGTTACTGACTGACACATCAATATAAGGATTTGGTGAAAGCGCTAGGTTTAAAGAGCGAGATATGAGTGACCAGCTATTTCAAACCATGTTTTGAATATTAGTAGGCTAATTATTTAAACCTTGAGTGCTTAAACCTTGGGTATGCATGCCTTGAGTGTTGATGGCCTAACGAACAGATAAGCAGCCCACTTTACTCATTGTCGTGGGCTGTTTACCAATAAGTGTTATTTTCTGAGTTCTCGTCTAAGAATTTTACCAACGGTACTTTTAGGTAGTTGCTCGGTAAATTCAATTAACCTTGGAATTTTATAGGCGGTTAATTGGCTGCGACAATAGTCTGAAATGAGCTGTTTTGTGGCTGCATCATCAGATGTTGGCTCTTTTAAAACGATTACGGCTTTAACTGCCTCACCAGATTTATCATCACTAACCCCAACGACAGCACATTCAAGGATTAATTCGTGCTGCGATAATACATCCTCAACTTCGTTAGGATAAACATTAAATCCTGACACAATGATCATATCTTTTTTGCGATCGACAATTTTATGAAAACCATCAGGCGTTGCAACTGCAATGTCACCGGTTTTGAAATATCCATCTTCGGTCATGACATTGGCCGTTTCTTGCGGTTTATTCCAGTAGCCTTGCATGACTTGCGGGCCTTTTACTGCAAGCTCTCCTGCTTCACCTAGCGGGACTTCATTATCATTGATATCGAGAATTTTTACCTGCGTTTCGAGAACGGGTTTACCAATCGTGCCTAATTGTTGATAACCAGGAGCATTTAAACTCACGACAGGTGAAGTCTCTGATAAACCATAACCTTCTGAAATCATACAACCTGTGGTTTTTTGCCATATGTTTGCTGCAGCACTTGTAAGCGCCGTTCCGCCAGAGATAGTAATGGTGAGTCGGCTAAAGTCTAGTGCTTGAAAATCTGGTTGGTGGCATAAACCAACAAATAACGTGTTAAGTCCTGCAAAGCCAGTGAAAGGGTAGCTACTCATGGTCTTAATTAACCCTGGGATATCTCTTGGATTTGGGATCAAAACCGAGCAACTTCCTGATTCGAAATAGAGTACTAGATTCACCATAAAGGCATAGATGTGATATATCGGCAATGGCGCAACGAAAACGTCTTTACCTGGTGTCATCGTGCTGGCAATTCTAGATTTTACTTGAGCCGAGTTAGCTAGCATATTGCGATGACTTAACATGGCTCCTTTTGATAAGCCAGTGGTGCCACCAGTGTATTGCAGTGCGGCTAGATCTGTTTGTTTTGGGTAAACAGCAGTGAAAGTGGATTGCTCACCTTCAAGTAGCATCTGATTAAATTCAATTTTATTGAATGGGGTATCTATTTGCGGTTGAGGCGAAATTAAATCCAAGGCGTGGGTACTAATGACTAATGAGATACCTGTATTTGAGACGACATTATTGAGCGTGGGTAGCAAATCAGAAAGTACAACCAAGGCTTTAGCACCTGAATCATTAAATTGGTGGATCAGTTCACGTTCTGTATAAAGTGGGTTTGTATTGACGATAACCAACCCTGCTCGCATGGCTCCGTATGCGGCAATGACAAACTGAGTAATATTGGGCAATTGAATAGCAATGCTGTCCCCAGCAGTTAAATCAGTGTGATTTTGTAGATACGCAGCAAAATGTCGTGAGGCGGACTCGATTTCTTTAAATGTGGTGTTCTTTCCTAAACACGCATAAGCAATGTTATTTCCGTACTGCTGACAGGTCTTTTCGATTAAATCGACTAGAGAGTGGTATTGATCTAAGTTGAGCTGTGATTCTGCGTCATACGCCATGAGACTGTCCCTTTTATTCATGATTTATTGTTATTCGAGAAAATCAAACACTTGTTTAGATTGGTTGAATTACATTAAAAGGTCTACTGAAAATAGTCAATCTTCATCTATCTTATTAATTAATCTAGAGTTTGTACTCTATTAACTTGTTGGTTGATCTAACTTTTAAATTTGCAGGTTGTTGGTTTTTTGAGCTAACCATAACGATAGCATTAGTAGATTCTTTTTTAGCAAAAGCTTAATCATAGTTAATATAACTAAAATTGTAGGTTATTTTCATAAGGTTAAGTTATTTATCCTGATTTAGCCTGCTTATGGCGATTATTATTTTGAGTGGAAGTAGAAATAGTTAGCAATTACGTTTTATTTGTTATAGAAATGTAAATGAAAGTGAAGGAATTTCATTTTGGGAGAGACGATTATTTAATTGTAAACACCTGATTAAATTACCCGTCACAAGCATAAATATAATAATTTGAGACAAAAAATGATGACTAATCTAAAGAAAAGGAAGTTTGGCTTAAATTCGTTAAGTCTTGCTGTAACGGTAGCTTTAGCAGGCTCAGTTATGTCTACAGCAGCAATGGCTGAGGATGAAGAAGTCGCCGAAAATGTTGAAAAAATTGCCGTAGTAGGTAGCCGAGCGGCGCCTCGATCTGTTGGTGAATCACCCGTGCCAGTAGATATTATCAGTAGTGATGACCTGAGAAAAAATGGCTCAACTGATATGATTGATATGCTGGTGACATCAGTGCCTTCTTTTAACTCGCGTGCCCAACCTATTAGTGATGCCGCCACACTTGTTCGCCCAGTCAATTTACGTGGTCTTCCTTCTGACAGTACCCTGATCCTTGTTAATGGTAAGCGTCGTCACCGTGCTTCTGTTATTGCTTTCCAAGGTGGTGGTATTAACGATGGTGCTCAAGGACCGGATATTTCTGTCATACCAAGTATTGCACTTAAGCAAGTTGAAGTATTACGTGATGGTGCTGCGGCACAATACGGTTCTGACGCTATTGCTGGTGTGATGAACTTCCAACTAAAAGATAGTGCTGAAGGCGGTTCAATTAGTATCAGTCAAGGCGAGTACTATGAAGGTGATGGCGCGACAACGACTATCGATGGCAACATTGGGTTACCTTTGACCGATGCTGGCTTTGTTAATATTAGTGCGCAGTATAAAACCGCAGATGCCACCAGTCGCAGTGTGCAGCGTCCTGATGCTGGCAATTTAATCGAACAAGGCAATACTTACGTTAATGATCCTGCTCAAGTTTGGGGTAACCCAGAAATTAATGATGATTACACCGTTTTTGTTAATGCGGGTTTTGACTTAAATGATAACCATCGTATTTATGCATTTGGTAATGTGTCTTCTCGTGAAGCAATTGGTGGATTTTATTATCGTAACCCACATAACCGTGGCAACGTTTACTCAGTTGATGGCGGTGAAAACTTATTAGTAGGGGCTGTTAACGGCGACCAATCAACCTGTGCTCCAGTGCCAATCCCGAAAAATGCTGATGGTTCAGATGGCAACGTTTTAGACACTGCGGCATATCAAGCAATGGTTGCTGATGCTAATTGTTTCTCTATGAACCAAGTGCGTCCAGGTGGTTATACTCCGCAATTTGCTGGAACCATTGAAGATATGTCTTTCTTTGCTGGTATTGAAGGTGAGTTAGGTGAGTGGATGTATGATGCCAGTGCGGGCACAGGCTCAAACAAATCAAGCTTTAGCCTTTATAATTCATTAAACCCATCACTCGGTCTTGCTGCGAATCCTGAGGACACACAAACCGATTTTGATACTGGTGCTTATGAGCAAGTTGAAACAACGGTAAATCTCGATTTTTCACGATACTTTACACTTGGCTCGATTGAAGATATTAGTTTTGCAACGGGTTTTGAGTGGCGAGAAGAGTCTTTTGAAATTACTCAAGGCGAAGAAGCATCTTGGATAGCTGGTCCTTATGCTGATCAAGGCTTCAATATTGGTTCTCATGGCTTTAAAGGGTTTGGACCAGAAGCTGCAGGTAAAAATGACCGTAGTAATATTGGTATTTACGCTGATGTTGAAGCGTATTTAACGGATGACTGGTTGTTAGGGGTTGCACTTCGTTACGAAGATTTCTCAACCTTTGGCGATACACTAAACTATAAAATTTCGACCCAGTACTCTTTCACAGATTACTGGTCTATGCGTGCATCGCACAGCACAGGCTTTAGAGCACCAACTGTTGGTCAAGAAAATGTCGTGAATACTCAGACATCTATTGTTAACGGTGATTTAATTCAAACCTTTATTGCGCCTCCAACCGATCCGTTAGCTGCATTTTATGGCGGTGAAGTATTAGAGCCTGAAGAGTCAATTAACTATGCCATTGGTACTGTATTTGAGTATGACGACTTCTTCTTAACTGTTGATTACTACAATATTGAGGTGACAGGTCGTATTGCTCAGTCAAGTCAAATTGCAGTAGAACCAGAAGATTATGATGATTTAAGAGATGCTGGTGTTGAGTTCCCTGAGCTCATCTCTGCGGTAACTTATTATACCAACGACTTTGATACCACGACGCAAGGTATCGATATTGTCGGCTCTTATGAAACTGAGTTAATGTCAGGTGATACTATGTTCAGCTTAGCGTATGGCTGGACTGACACGAGTGTTGATAAGTTCGATCCTGAGACGACTGATGAAGGTAAAGTTCGCCGCTTAGAAGATGGCATTCCGGCTCACCGTGCGACATTGACTTGGGGGCAAACCTGGGATGATATCAGTGTGTCATTGCGTGGTAATTACTTTGGTGAATACTATGCAACCCATGCGGATGATACCTCAGATTGGGGCTCTGAAACGGCAGACTCAGCTGTTACTGTTGACTTAGAAGTCAGTTACACCATGTTTGATCAATTAACGCTTTCTGTTGGAGCAAACAACTTGTTTGACCAAGAAGCGCAAGAGTTAAAAGATGGTACTCAAGGCGTGCTAGGTGCAGTGTATTATGAAAGTGGTCCATTTGATTACAATGGTGGCTTTTACTACGGTAAGTTAAGCTATATTTTCTAAATTACGTTAACGTCGTACATAAAAGACTGCCTAGGCAGTCTTTTTTGCGTGGAGATTATTTAGCTGCTTCTAACGCCTGAAACACGGCGTTTATGGTTAACTCTACAGGTAATAAGATACCTTGAGGGTGTGATGGTCCATAGACTTTGTTAAAAGGCGTTCCTATTCCACCTTCTTTACCAACGTAATCCTCAATCATTTTATTAGGTTGACTCCAGTTACCTTTCATCAAAATAAGGTTATCTGCCTCAAGTGCGTTTACCACGATTTCACGATGGGTCACATTGGCCTTATTGGTGCGGCAAGGAAGACACCAGTCTGCATCGACATCGACAAATACGGTGTAGCCTTGCTCAACCAATGGCATAATTTGAGCGGGGTTAAGGGGTTGCCACTGCAATCGCTTATAGGCATTGTAGTCTTCGGTTTTTTCCAAAAAAGCATAAACCCCAGTAAAACAGATTGTCATAAAACCCAATATTACGATTACGATACCAGGAATGTTTTTTCCTTTAATTTTAAAAAATATGAGTAGAGCAATTCCGGCAAGTAATAATCCAAGTAAAATCGGTAGCATTAATGACATTGTGGTTTCTCGAGTAAAAAGCATGTTAATACAGTGTACTATATCAAGGTTTGCTTAAATTGAGGTTAAATGAATGTTGTAAAGGCTCATTCATGATAACGTACGTTTTTTGCGGCATGATTTCAGTATTTTTATCTATTCTGCGCGGAAATATAACGCTGAACTCATTAATAGGGCCTCAGAAAGGCTCAAGCATAGTGAGCATGAATAATCACGGTAGAATGAAGGATTTATAAGTAATGGCATTAAGTACATGGCTTGGATTACTCGCCATCTGTTGTTTAGGAGCGATGTCTCCCGGTCCGAGTTTAGCTATGGTGCTAAGACATACGTTATCAGGAGGGAGATTACACGGCGTTGTGTGTGCTTGGGCTCACTCAATTGGCATTGGTGTGTACGCATTAGTAACGCTATTGGGCTTGGCCGTTGTGCTTGAAAAATCACCTTTAGTGTTTAATGGTATTGCTCTTATTGGAGCGTGCTATTTAGCGTG
The DNA here is from genome assembly GCF_043568515.1 of Shewanella sp. ENK2. Taxonomy (NCBI): domain Bacteria; kingdom Pseudomonadati; phylum Pseudomonadota; class Gammaproteobacteria; order Alteromonadales; family Shewanellaceae; genus Shewanella; species Shewanella sp. ENK2. The sequence continues at coordinate 3,194,930 of NZ_CP171406.1, forward strand.
GATGGGATTTCAAGCCTTGCAATCTAAAGGGGGATGGAGCAGAAATTACAGTCAGGTGAGTCAACTTCATTACTTCAAGCAGCTCGCGATGGCTTAGCTATTTCGTTATTTAACCCTAAAATTTTGTTGTTCTTTTTAGCGCTGTTTAGTCAGTTTGTATTGGCAGCAGAATCGCTAACGGGACAAACATTAATTGTATTAACCCCACTGGTTGTAGATGGACTCTGGTATACCATCATTGCTGTCGTATTATCTCATGGGCCGATATTGTCTCGCTTACGTGACAAGGCTGCGCTTATCGATAAGCTGTCAGGCGTGGTGCTTATTCTACTGGCCTTAAGGGTCATTATAGATATTATTTAGTGATAAATTCTCCAACAAAAAAGCCATCGTAATGATGGCTTTTTTACATGCTTAATATCGGCATGCTTAATTTTTGAAGACCTGCACAGAATCGTCAGCTTTTTCTTCTTTGGCTTCTTGTTGACCACCCGGTGGGTTTTTAATGTGGTCATTTAAGTTTTCGTTCAACATGCCTTTGTATTCTTCAGTGAACCAGCTCAATGCATTTTCTTTTTCTGCTTCTAGATTGGCTGATTTAATCGCAGCTTCAAACGCATTGTAGCGCGCTGCAGCAAAACGCAAAGCAGTACCGACTTTACCGATATCATTTTCTGTTTGACCTAGTTGATTGGCTAGCGCAATAAATTGATCAGCTAGTTGGTACATGGTTGTTTCAGTTTTTTGTTCTGACATGAGTTCTACTCGTAATAGTGACTTAATTTAGCAATGAGTGTACCGATTTTATTGACAGAATAAAGTCTCAATTCGCTATCAGGGGCGGAATCTGTAATCACCTGTCCATTACGTGGATCATAATATATTGATAATGGCGTGAGAGGATTGTAGAGGTAGAGGCATTGAACAGGGTTATTGTTAGTTACTAGATATAACGAATCGTTGCGATGCTTCAAAAGGAGCCCAGTTTTGTGCAGGGTAACCCCATTGATTGATAATGAGCTGGTCATCGGTACTTGGATTAGTGAAAATATGAACGTTATCAGCGGGGCCTGAATCACTTCACTCGGTCATTTTACTCGAGCATTTTATTCGATCATTTCATATTAGCTAAAGCGACGACGGCTAATTGGCCGAGTATAATGATAACCATCACTAATGGATAAGTTTGAAACTTGGATGTTGATAGGTGTTCAGTGATTCATAGTATGATTGAGCATCTTCTTAATTATTTGCTTCGACTCAACCTTTGTCTTAGTAAGTGTAATTGAAAGGCTGTATTTCGCGAATTAACACCATAATGAGATTGACTCTTTTACAAGGTAGCCCCCTAGATGAACGATTGGCAAACATTGATTAAAACGCAGCAAGCGGAGCCGTATTTTTGTGAATTAAATGAGTTTGTTGCTCATCAAAGACAGCTAGGAAAAACGGTTTACCCTGCCGATGAAGATGTATACCGCGCATTTGAATTGACTCCTTTGAGTGATGTGAAAGTGGTGATTTTAGGGCAAGACCCTTATCACGGAGCAGGTCAAGCTCATGGGTTATGTTTTTCTGTACAACAAGGAGTAAAAACACCGCCTTCTTTAGTGAATATTTATAAAGAACTCCAACAAGACATTAATGGCTTTGTCATTCCTGACCATGGTGATTTGACTAAATGGGCTAAACAAGGTGTGTTAATGCTTAATACCGTGCTAACGGTTGAAGAGGGGAAGCGCATTCCCACTCAAAAGCCGGCTGGGAGACTTTTACAGATAAAGTGATGCAAACCCTTAACGATAAAGGTGAGCCTATTGTATTCATTTTGTGGGGCGCTCATGCCATTAAAAAAGGTAAGTTGATTAATGCGAAGCAACATCGAGTTATAACGGGGCCACATCCTTCTCCACTGTCTGCTTATCGAGGCTTTTTTGGTAGTGGTCACTTCTCTAAAACAAATCAACTGTTAATAGAGTTAGGGCAAACACCTATAGATTGGCAAGTTTAACGATTTAAATTGTATTGATAGCAATAAAAATGCCCGCTACTAAGTTGTAGTGGGCATTTTATGATGGTTGGCTTAATTACGCTCAGATTCCAGAGCGTAGATAGTTAACCAAATACAGATTAGTTATTTCGTTGAACTGAAATTTTCGCTAACGAGATTAATGCTGTCTTATATTCACTATCGGCAATTGGGGCCAGTGCAGCAATCGCTTTGTCAGCTTCTTGGTTCGCTTTTTGTTTAGTGTACTCAAGGGCGCCTGAATCATTTAAGGCTGCAACAATTTCATCAATTGCTTTCGTACCATCGCCTTTTTCAATCGCTTCTTTAATCAACGCTTTTGCAGTATCGCTACCGTGAGCCATAGCATAAATTAATGGCAGTGTAGGCTTACCTTCGGCTAAGTCATCACCAATGTTTTTGCCAAGTTCATCAGCATCGGCCGTGTAATCAAGTAAATCATCGGTTAATTGGAAAGCGGTACCTAAAAATTTACCGTATTCACCAAGGGCATGTTGTTGCTCTTCGCTTACGTCAGCAATAACACCTGTGAGCAAGGTTGCAGCTTCGAATAATTTTGCTGTTTTACAGTAAATCACCCGCATATAATTCTCTTCGGTGGTTTCTGGATCATTACAATTCATTAATTGTAAGACTTCACCTTCAGCAAGAATATTAGTGGTGTCGGCAAGGACTCTTAACACTTTCATGCTATCGAGTTCGGTCATCATTTGAAATGAGCGGGTATATAAAAAATCACCGACTAAAACACTTGCGCTGTTTCCAAATAAAGCATTGGCTGTTTTACGACCACGACGCAATGTTGATTCATCGACAACGTCATCGTGTAATAAAGAAGCAGTATGAATAAATTCAATAATAGCTGCTAACTTAAGATGCTCTTCACCTTTATAGTCGATAGCACGAGCAGAAAGTACCGAAAGTAATGGGCGTAATCTTTTACCGCCACCATTGATAATGTAAAAACCGAGTTGGTTTATTAGTGCAACATCAGACTCAAGTTGTTTGTAAATTAACTGATTTACGGCTTGCATGTCGTTATCAGCTAGTTGACGAATGGCGTTTAAATCCATAATGGTCTCTAGTTATTAGGCTATCAGGCAAATTATATTGCCCACTATATAAGGTTCAAATTGTATATTAACAAATTTTAACTAAAATTCATGCCTTAGACAGCTTTTGTTCTTAGATTGTGGGAGTTAAACCGAGCTTTTTTATTGATTCACATTTAACACTTGCCAGATGGTAAATCTTAGCGTAGACTCCGCGCCCATTGTCATTAAAAGTTTTTAGCACCCGGTATCTACATATAATGAACCGGAGTGTTAGTCCATTTGGAGTGAAATAGCTATGTACGCTGTTTTTCAAAGTGGCGGAAAGCAACACCGTGTTGCTGAAGGTCATACAGTTCGTTTAGAAAAAATTGAAGTTGCTACTGGTGAAACTATTGAGTTTGATCAAGTATTATTGGTTGCTGACGGTGAAAACGTTCACGTTGGTGCTCCATTAGTAGCTGGTGGTAAAGTTGTTGCTGAAGTGGTTAGCCACGGTCGCGGTGAGAAAGTAACTATTCAAAAGTTCAATCGTCGTAAGCATCACGAAAAGAAAATGGGCCATCGTCAATGGTTCACTGAAGTTAAAATCACTGCGATTAGCGCATAATATTAGGAGTCTAACTCATGGCACATAAAAAAGCTGGCGGTTCTACTCGTAACGGCCGCGATTCAGAAAGTAAACGTCTTGGTGTTAAGCGTTTTGGTGGTGAATCAGTTGTTGCTGGTAACATCATCGTTCGTCAACGTGGTACTAAATTCCACGCTGGTGTAAACGTAGGTATTGGTCGTGACCATACTTTGTTTGCATTAACAGACGGTAAAGTTAAGTTTCAAGTAAAAGGTCCTAATAACCGTAAGTTTATTAGCATCGAAGCTTAATTCTAGACTTTAATCAGTCTTTGAAAGCCCCGCCTTCTGGCGGGGCTTTTGTGTTTTTTACTTCATTGTTGGAGTTAGTTAACTAAACTTCATTGAAGTATTTTCGGTGTGTTACATCGATGGTTATTTATTTTGCAGTAAGCGATTTATGGTGATTGAATCTTCTACGCTTCCCTGCACATCTCAGTCTTTTGAGGTTATAATTGGCACATTAAGTGGTGTCAGGAGTATGTATGAAGTTTATTGATGAGGCTAAAATCAGAGTTGAAGCGGGTGACGGTGGCAGTGGCTGCGTTAGCTTCAGACGTGAGAAATATGTGCCAGATGGCGGTCCTGATGGTGGTGACGGCGGTGACGGCGGTAGCGTATTTTTAGTCGCAGACGAAAACATGAACACGCTTATTGATTTTCGATTTGTACGTTCTTACATCGCTGAGCGCGGTAAGAATGGTCGTGGTCGTGATTGTACAGGTCATGGCGGCGAAGATATGTTATTAAAAGTACCTGTGGGTACTCGCGCTGTTGATTTTGAAACAGAAGAGTTACTAGGTGACTTAACCACTCATGGTCAAAAACTGTTAGTGGCTAAAGGTGGTTTCCACGGTTTAGGTAACACTCGTTTTAAAAGTAGTACTAACCGAGCGCCTAGACAAAAGACATTAGGTACACCTGGCGAAGTACGCATGCTGAAGCTGGAACTATTGTTACTAGCCGATGTTGGCTTGTTAGGTTTACCGAATGCGGGTAAGTCAACTTTTATTCGTTCAGTTTCTCGTGCTACACCAAAAGTCGCCGATTACCCATTTACCACTTTGGTGCCTAATTTAGGTGTTGTCAGCCCTCGTCCTGGTCAGAGTTTTGTTATTGCTGATATTCCTGGCTTGATCGAAGGCGCGTCAGATGGTGCGGGTTTAGGCATTCGTTTCTTAAAGCATTTAGAGCGTTGTCGTGTGTTATTACACATTATCGATATCGACCCTATTGATGGTAGCGATCCGGTTGAGTCTGCGCGTTCAATTGTGGCTGAACTTGAGAAATATTCTCCTAAATTGGCTGCTAAGCCGCGTTGGTTAGTATTTAACAAGATTGATTTACTACAAGAAGATGAGCTTGCTGAGAAAATGGAGCACATCGTTAAGGAAATCGATTGGAAAGGTGACATATACACTATGTCAGCATTTAATCGCACCAATACTGAAGAGTTAAGTTTAAAACTTCTCGACTTTATTTCTGCATTGCCTGACGAAGATGAATCAATCAGCCCTGACGATGAAGTCGAGTTTAAGTGGGATAATTACCATCAAGCGAATGTTGAATCTGTTAACGAAGACTACGATGATGACTTCGACGACGATTTCGACGATGATGACTATGATGTGGAAATTATCTACCAACGTTAAATTGAGTTAAATAAGAGAAAAATTGTGTACGCCGACACTCAAAATGATATCACTCGTCTTGTAGTACGAAGTGCACAACTTCTCTTAGCTTATGGCGCTGAATCTGATCTTGTTGAAGAGATCAGCCAGCGCCTAGGCAAAGCCCTTGGCCTAGCCAGTGTCGAACTGTCGATTTCTTCAAATTCCCTCGTATTGACCAGCCTTGTCCATGGCCGTTGTATTACCACGACGCGCCGTTTACGCGAGCATGGCATTAACATGATGATTGTATGTGAAGTGCAACGCATCTGTATCTTGGCCGAAAAAGGCATTTACAACGACAAGCAAGTTAAACGCCGTTTAGAAAAAATTGAACCCAAAACGTATCCAGCCAAATATGTCATCGCGATGATTGGTTTGTCTTGTGCGAGTTTCTGTCATTTATTCGGTGGTGATTTAGCGGCATGCTTTATTACGTTTATCGCTTCAGCTGTCGGCATGTCGGTTCGTTTATCCTTAGTGAAAAAACATTTCAATCTGTTGATAATTTTTGCTATCACCGCCTTTATTACCACCTTGGTTGCGCAACTTGGTCACCTTTTGGAATTGACCTCAACACCGAAAATTCCAATGGCTGCAAGTGTGTTAATGCTTGTACCGGGTTTCCCACTGATAAATGCTATTTCTGATATGGTCAAAGGCCATATGAATGTCGGTATATCTCGTTGGGGACATGCCACTTTACTTACACTGGCAACGGTTATCGGTATTACGCTAGCGATGGCATTTGGAGGGACGTTGATCACATGAATCTTGTGCTGACTTTACTTAATGATGCATTCTTTTCTGCAATTCCAGCAATGGGGTTTGCGATGGTATTTAATGTCCCAAGACGATTTTTACCTTATTGCGCTCTTGCAGGTGCAATCGGTCATAGTTTTAGAACCTTGTTATTGCACCTAGATATGCCAATTGAATGGGCCACATTTGCAGCTGCCGCGCTCGTTGGAGTGATAACCATCCGTTTTGCTAAAAGACATCTTGCTCCACCGCTGATGTATGCAGTGGCAGCAATCATTCCCATGGTACCAGGGACTTATGCGTATAATACGTTAATTGCAATTGTTCAGCTAAGTGTGCAAGAGCAGGTGAGTTCAGATCTCACCACTATGGTTATTCAAAATGGGTTAAAAACAGTTTTCATTCTGGGGGCGCTGTCAGTAGGCCTGGCTATGCCGGCCTTGGTTTACTATCGCACTCGACCAATTATTTAATTTCTCCAGCATCAAATAAGGATTTTACATGCGCATCGCTATGATCGCCGCTATGGCCAATAATCGTGTAATCGGTAAAGACAACAAAATGCCATGGCACCTGCCTGAAGATTTAAAACATTTTAAAGCTATGACACTCGGCAAGCCTGTAGTGATGGGGCGTAAAACCTTCGAATCAATTGGTAGACCATTACCGGGTCGCCACAATATCGTCATTACCCGTCAAAGCGACTATCAACCAGAAGGCGTTTCTTGCGTCAATTCTTTTGAGGCTGCAAAAGCCCTTGTGACAGGTTGTGAAGAATTAGTTGTTATTGGTGGCGGACAACTCTATAAAGAAATTTTACCTTTGGCCGATACCCTATATCTAACCTTTATCGACTTAACGGTTGATGGTGATACTTTTTTCCTGAATGGGATGACGGTAGCTGGACGTTAAAAGATAAGGTAGTTGAGATAAATGAATCACAATTGCAATATAGCTTTAACACTTTGGTGAAATAATGTTAAATTGTGGCCTGTGTTACCCTGAATAGATACTTGCCCTTGATGGCAGGTACAAAAATAAAAATACCTAAAAAGGAGTGTCAGATGCGTTTAATGCCTGTGGCCTTAGCAGCCCTAATCGCAGCATCTTTTGTGTCAACCCCTGCCGAAGCGAATACTGATCAACTTGTCGCGAACATTTGTGATTATGTAAAATCTAATGACAAAAACCGTTTGCGTAAAAAGTTGAAAGAAAGCCGCGTAAAATTACGCAATATTTACACTGGTGTTTCTTGCGACGGTAATAGCTTATTAAGAACTGCATACAACTCTAACGCCTTAGAAGTGGGTGAGTACATTGCAAAACGTCTTCCTGCTGGAGATTTAAATACTCCTGAAGCAGACGGACAAAGCATTCTTGATTGGGCAAATGCAAATGGTCATAGCGGTAGTGCAATCACTGCTGCAGTACAACAACGAATCAGTAGTGGCGAATAAGCCATCTCGTTGGAATGACTTGCTTTAGCATTATGTAACTGTTGTGAGTGTTTGTATTCATAACGTGTAAAGCAGACTCAGATACATCTGATTAAAAACCGCCTTTGGGCGGTTTTTTTATGGCTAAGCTTTTTCGTCTCGCTCATTTTACTAGCAAGAGTTCTCAAGAGCAGCACAGACATCTGAATTTAAATAAAAGAAGCGTATAAAAAGGCTTGAATAGAAACCGATAACAGTGAGCTATCATAAACAGTTATCACAGACTGCTATCCAAGACTGCCACCCTAGATAGTCAACAGAAATAGTCAACATAGATAGCCACCCTAGATACTTGTCACTGACACTGTTAAAACTTTATCGAAATCTAACTTAATGAGTGAGATGTATTATTGGGGAAGTGTGGTTGAGTGAAATAATAACCGAGCTGATACGGTTCGGCATATTGGGTAAAATGATTTTTATACTGACAAGTTGAGTAAACTATATAAATCCAGGTAGAACTGAGTTTATATTATTAAGTTTAAGCCACTAAAAAAGGCTCCTGAGAGCCTTTTTAGTAAAATATGAATATCTATAGCAGTTAGACCTTAAATTCACCTACAGAGCCTTGTAGCTCTTCAGATAACATTGCAACTTGATGGCTTGATTGTGCAGTTTGATCAGCACCCGTCGCCGTTTCCTCTGATATTGCAGCAATATGTTCTAGCATCTCAGAAACCTGTTGGCTCACTAAGTTTTGCTCTTGAGCAGCTTGAGCAATGTGGTTACCTGAATCATAAGCTTTGTGCACTGACTGGCTAATCGTTTCTAGTGCTAAATTCGCTTGCTCTGTCTTATCAACACAACTTGTAGCTTGGCTGCGTCCTAGCTCCATCACTGATACAGCTTGTTGCGCGCCTTGTTGCAGCATTTCAATCATTTGCTGAATTTCGCTGGTTGATTCTTGTGTTCTAGAAGCAAGGCTTCGAACTTCATCAGCAACAACAGCAAAGCCACGACCTTGCTCACCTGCACGTGCAGCTTCAATTGCCGCATTAAGTGCAAGTAGATTGGTTTGTTCTGCAATTCCTCTAATAACATCCAAAATAGAACCAATTGAAGCGCTGTCAGAATGAACCTTGTTAATCACTTGTCCTGCTTTGGCGACTTCATCTGCAAGTGCGAGAATAGTGACTTTGTTTTCTTCTGCAAGTTTACGCATGTGCTGAGTTTCTTCGTCAGCTTGCTTAATTTGCTCTAAGGCTTGGTCAGCACTCATTGAAACCTGCTGAGCACTTGAACTTAATTCAGTTGTTGCTGTTGCCACTTGGTCGACTTGGCTCTTCTGTTCTTGAATGCCACTGGTCGTTTGCGTGGTAATTGCTGATGTTTCTTCAGCTGCTGCTGCAAGTTGATTAGAGCGATCTAAGATACCTACAATCAGGTTTCGTAAGCTATCAACTAAGCTATTACAGTTCTTCGCTAACTCGGCAAACTCATCGTGACCTGAGTCGTCGAGTTTATGGGTTAAGTCACCTGAAGCAAGAATGTTAAGTGCTTGATTAACCTTGGCAAGTGAGCGAGTCAGTGGTTTTACTACTGCAATACTGACGATAATAGAAACCAAAATCGCTAAGACAACAACAAACATAGTTTTGAGGCTGGCTGAATCAATATTTTCAATAGCACTATTACCAATGTGACTAGTGAAGTTTTCGATATTATCGGCGAGACTAAACATTTTAGCGTTGACTTCTAAACGATCTTTGTCTGTTGCAGCTAATAGGTTGGCAGCTTGTTTATTGTGTTTAAGTTGTTGTCCTTTTAGGGCAACGATTGAGTTATTACCATTAATCAAAGCAAATACTGCGTTACTTTCAGTATTTAAATCGTCTAATGTACTGTCGCTGATAATGCCACGACCTTGAAGATTAATATGTTCAATCTTTCTTCTCGTGTCACTCACCATGTACTCAAGCTCTTTAACGATAACATTGTATTTACTGTCATCAGTAGCAGCAACTAAGTCATAAATGGTGGTGATAATATTAATAAAAGTACTGTCAACAACCCCTGCTGTTGCTGCAATGCTTTGTTCGGTCGTATCGTCGCTCATTTCTAAATCGATCAGATCAAGTAAGATAGACGAGGCTTCGTCAGCACTGTCTTCAAGATCATCACGTAAAGATAATAATTGTTCATTCTTAATTAATGCATTTTCATGCTCTTTAAGCATTAATTTACCGTTCTTTTCAAAACCAGCGTAGCTAGATTTTAATTGCGATAAATTACTTGAGAACTCTTGTCTATCTGAAATCAGTGCAGTCAATCTGTTAAGCGTTTTATGAAATTCACTCGACTCTATTTGGATTTTTTCTCAACAGCGGGGATTTTATTTGATTCATTAGTGTAATAACCAAATAAAATTTGGATTTGCTGGGCACTTAAATTTTTTGTTAATTCACCTGTTGCAGTCAGCGCGGGTAAGCTAACTTCTTGCAAAGTTGTTGTACTATCTTTAATGGTATTATTGGTCAGTAAAGATACGCCACCTAATACAATTAAAAGCAGTGTCACAACAGTAAAACCGCCAATAACTCTGGTGGCAACATTAATTTTCATAGCATACTCCGGCTGTTATTATTTTATCCCGAATTTGTCTCAAGATCGCTCAGGGTTATGTGATCATATGAGATCTAATAGCTTTATCGGCTAAGTTTATTATTAGTTTAACAATTTATTAATTATTTTAGTTTTGCTTGAGTGAGTTGTTCATTCGTTTCAGCATGCCAAAGTGTCATATATTCACCCCAGCAGCATCCTGTATCTAGTGCCTTTACATTTTCTTGGTGAGTGATTCCCATTAAAGCAGCCCAATGGCCAAATACGAGTGTATGGCTAGATTTAAGGACTGAGTCGAATTCAAACCAAGGAGTTAATTCAGAAGGTTTATCACTGATTGGCGTTTTGCAGGCAAAATCCAAGCTGCCATCAGGAAATAAATAGCGCATGCGCGTGAGTGCGTTGATGCAATATCTCAACCTTGGTAAACCTTTTGCCTTACTATCCCATAAATCAGGCGCTTCAGTGTACATTTTCGAGATAAGTGTTTTTAAATAATCATCTCGTTTTAGCGCGTCGCTGACAGCTTTTGCTTCTGCTAACAAGGTCGTTAAATCCCATTGAGGCGGCACGCCTGCGTGAGTCATGATGATGTTGTGAGAAGGCAAGGTGTGAACTAAAGGTTGTTCACGCAGCCAATCAATTAACTGGCTTAAATCATCGGCATTTAGGAGTTCAGTGAGATTATCTTTGGGGTTTGCTCTTTTGATTTTACCGTGTAGCGCCAGTAAGTGGAGATCGTGATTGCCTAAAGTGATTTTAGCGCTATTATCTAATGACTTTAAATACCTGAGCGTTGCAAGCGAGTCAGGTCCTCGAGCAACGAGATCCCCAACAGCCCAGATTTCGTCTTTTGACGGGTTAAAATCGACCGCAGCAAGTAAGCGTTGAAGTTCTTTAAAGCAGCCCTGAATATCACCAACAAAATAATGTGCCATAGGATTACTGAAATATTCCTGGGACAGCGAGTCTGAATGTTGGGATCTGCGCACTAAAGCTTTCGCCTTGGTCTGTCACCATGCCATAGCTTCCTTCCATAAAACCGACAGGCGTTTCCATTACAGTACCGCTTGAATATTGATAAGCAGTATCAGGATCTATGGTTGGGGTTTCACCTACCACGCCAGGTCCTTTCACTTCGCTTGTCTCACCGTTGGCATTAGTAATGATCCAGTGGCGATCTTTTAGTGTAACGGCAATTTCACCGAGGTTGATAATAGTGATGGTATAGCTGAATAAGTACTTTTCATCTTCTGCTGAAGATTGATCTTCGAGGTATTTTGTTTCAACTTTAATTTTGACGTTTGAGGCTACAGAGGTCATTCAACATCCTAAAAAGCAGAAGGGCATTTAACGATATAAATGCCCTTGAGGTGACTAACTTTTATCGCAAACTAAATTAGCGAGCGCAACGTATTGCTCGACGCTGATTTGTTCTGGTCGTAACGACGAGTCTATATTGAGTTGTGTAAACTCTTCGTCAGTGACCATTTGCTTTAAGTTGTTTCTTAATGTTTTACGGCGCATGTTAAACGCTGTGGTACAAACATGTCTTAATACATCGACATCTTTGCATGGGAATGGTTTTTCATCAAAAGGCAATAAACGTACTACCGCAGAATCTACTTTTGGAGCGGGTTTAAAGCTTTCAGGTGGTACTTCTAATACTGGAACGACTTTACAGAAGTACTGAGCCATAACAGTTAATCGTCCATAGGCTTTGGTGCCTGGACTGGCTGATAAACGAAGTACAACTTCTTTTTGCAGCATAAAGTGCATTGTTTCGATAATTTCAGCGAATTCGAAAAGATGAAACATCAGTGGCGTTGATATGTTGTATGGCAAGTTACCAAACACCTTGAGCTTTTTATCACCTTGCTGCAGTTGGCTAAAGTCAAAATTAAGCGCATCACCTTGATTGATGGTTAACTTATCTTTTAATACAGGGTGGTTTTCTAAACGCTCAACGAGGTCTTTATCTAACTCAACCACGGTTAAGTTATCAACGGCTTCAGCCACAGGCTCAGTTAATGCACCTAGACCAGGGCCAATTTCGACCATGACATGATCATTATCAGGAGAAATTGCGCCCACAATTCTACTGATGACGCTTTCATCAGTTAAGAAGTTCTGTCCGAAACGTTTTCTGGCCGTGTGGCCTAAATGTACTTTATTGCTCATTGGAAAATTATTTACTTACTTTTGAGGCCAATTCAATGGCTTTATTTAATGCGCAGGTAAAACTACCGCAATCTGCTTCACCTGTACCTGCAAGTTCTAATGCAGTGCCATGATCGACAGAGGTTCTGATATACGGAAGACCTAAGGTAATGTTAACCGATTTTCCAAAACCTAATGATTTAAGTACAGGAAGTCCTTGGTCGTGATACATAGCAAGAACCACATCTGCTTCTTGTAAGTATTTAGGTTGGAATAAAGTATCCGCTGGTAACGGTCCTACAATATCAATATTTTGCTCTCTCAGCTCATCTAAAGCTGGGATCATTATATCAATTTCTTCTCTACCTAAGTGTCCATCTTCACCTGCATGTGGATTTAGTCCACATACATATATTTTAGGTGAAGCAATACCAAATTTCTGCACTAATTCGCGGTGCAAAATTTGAATAATATGATGTAAACGATCGCGCGTAATCGCTTTAGCAACATAAGCTAAAGGAATATGCGTAGTCATCAACGCAACTTGTAAGCCTGGTGCTGCAAGCATCATGACCACATCTTGGCAATTTGCTTGTAATGCAAAGAACTCTGTGTGACCACTAAACGGAATACCCGCTTGGTTAATAATGCCTTTATGTACTGGGCCTGTTACAACAGCGGCAAACTCATTACTCATGTTTTTTTCACCAGCGTAACGCAAGGTGTCAACGACATAAGCACTATTTGCTTCGTCCAACTGACCACATTTAACCTCAGCAGCCAGTGTGAAAGGTGCAATGGTTAATGTGCCCGCTTCTTGAGGTTTTGGCTCAAGGGTTGGCTGATAAGGACGAAGGTTAAGCGGCAAGCCTAACATCTTAGCTCGGCTGATTAATAAATCAGGATCTGCACAAACAACTAACTCAGCAGGCCAAGCCTGCTGAGCAAGTTTTATAACGAGATCGGGGCCGATACTTGCCGGTTCACCCGGTGTTATCGCAATTCGTTGTGTCATTAAGTTAGCTTAACCTCGAATAATCTCTGGTTCAAAAACTTCAATGTAAGCTTCAGAACGCATTTCGTCTAACCAGTTCTGCAGTTCTTCATTGAACTTACGACGATAAATCAATTGGTGAGCACGATTACTATTAAACTGATCCGTTGCATCCGTTGTACGTTTTTCTTCTAACTGAGCAATATGCCAGCCATGAGTTGTACGGAATGGTTCACTAATTTCGTTAATTTCTAAGCTATTTAATGTCTGTGCAAACTCAGGTACGTAGACAGTTGGTTCAGCCCAACCTAATTCGCCGCCTTTTGCTCCTGAACCCGGATCTTCAGAGTATTGACGAGCAAGGTCAGCAAAGTCTGCTTCACCAGAACGAATTTGAGTTAGGAAGTTTTCTAACATCGCCTTAGCACGTTCTTCTGACAAAATTGGCGAAGGCTTTAGCAGGATATGGCGAGAGCGAACTTCATTAATTTCTTGAGTTTGTAAGCCTCGAGCATCCATGATTTTAATAATATGAAAGCCTGATGCACTTTTAATTGGCCCAATAACATCACCGGTTTTTGCATCAGTGACGACTTCTGCAAATAATGTCGGCATTTCATTAATGCTCATGTAGTCCCAGATACCGCCTTCAAGTGCTTTAGGACCAGACGATGATGCAATTGCTGTGCGGCGGAAGTCTTCACCATCATTTAGACGTTTTAACACGATGTTGGCACGTTTACTTGAGGCTTCAAGTTGCTCACTTGTTGGATTGCTTGGTACTTCAATGAGAATATGACCCATTTGGAACTCAACGTCTTTAAGACCTTGTTCTTGGATCATTTTTACCAGGTTATTGATTTCTTGCGGTGATACTTGAATACGGCGTTGAACCTGAATACGTTGAATTTCACCTAGGGTGATTTCTTCACGTAGTTGCTCGCGGTATTGAGCAAAGCTCATACCTTCGCTTTCAATCTGTTGTTTCATTTGGTTAACAGATAAACCTTGTTCTTTTGCGATGTTTTCAATGGTTTGGTCTAACTGTAAATCACCAATAGATAGACCGATTCGCTCAGCCATTTGTAGCTGTAAATGCGTTAGAATAAGTCGCTCGATAACCTGTGTACGCAGTGCGTTGTCAGAAGGAAGACCTTGACCGGCTTTTTGCGCATTGGCTTTAACCGAGGTAACCATGTGACTGATTTCGCTTTCGAGTATAATGCCTTCATTAATCTGCACAGCAACTCTGTCCAACTGAACAGGCGCCGCAACTGATACTTGGCTAACCGCCAGAGTAAATAAAGCAAAAATCATTTTCTTACAGTGTTTCATCCACAGAATCCTTGGCACTTAAATTTCTAATTATTGTTGGCGTTTCGCCAAAATAGTGTTGTTAACTTTTATTAGGACTATTTGTTTTCCACTAGGTTCAGCAATCTATCACAATTGATGGATAAATGATGGCTAATTCCTTAAGTAAAGCGGTTTACGGTAGTTAAATAACCCTTCGTTAAGCATATCTTCAACCCCTAATGGACCTGAACCGCCTAAGCCTTTAATAATAAAGTTTAGATAAACACCACTTTCAAATTCTTCACGAGCATCAACACTCGGGTTTAAATCATCATCGTAGTTGGTTTTAATACGGTAATGATAACTTAGGCGCATTGCCCAGCAACAAGATTCGTATTGCACCCCAGTATAAGTTTCAATACTACGAGATTCGTTCAAGTCGTAGTAAAAATTACCAACAAAGTAAAAGTCATCATTGATAGGCCAGGTCGTACGCATACCGAGCTGAGAAATATTCACTCTATCGTTGGTATTGGTATTTAATAAATCTGGCACGTAACGATAACTGAACTGAAGTAATTTATCATTACTTGGGCGAAAATCGAGTGTCATTTCGCTCTTCTTGGTATCACCGTTTTCAGTATCAAATTGAACTGCGCCACTAACAAACCAATCGTTATAAAGGTTCGCATCAAGCTCGGCTGCTAATACTGAGGTTGAAGGCGCTGCCTCAATATTTTCATCAGTGTAATTAATCTTACTGTCTTGGAAGAAGATAATTTGGCCTAGGCTAAACTTTAACTTCTCGATGTTAGCATCATCAAATAAGCGTGTTGTTAATCCTAAAGTCATTTGGTTAGCATCAGCAATTCTATCTAACCCTGAATAACGTCTATCACGGAATAATCCGAAGTAATCTTCCTGGAGTTGTGCAGAATCATAGATACCAATGCCATCTTGGTTTTCATATCCTACATATAAGTATTGGAACTGAGGTTCCAGTGTTTGTTTATAATCCATTTCAAACATTTGAGTTTGACGCTCAAAGTTAACTTGGCCATGTACTCGGACTTGAGGAATAGTACGGCTAACGGAGTCATCTAGGTCACTATCATCAGCAATATCTTGCCAATATTGTGTCTGCATTAGTTTAACTTCACTGGTTAAAGAGCCTGCTGGTCCTTGAATAGGTAAGCTAATGCTTGGCTCCATATGGAAGCGGGTTGCAGTTGAATATTCGTTTTCTTTGTGCTGGAAATTGGTCAATTCTGAATTAAATTTAAAGTCCAAACTGTTCCAAAAGTCATTGGTTTGGTAATTAAAATTAAGTTGCGGCATAACTTGATAAGGCACTTCATCTTCGCCCAAAACTTTAATGTCTTGCACTTTCATGCCGAAATCCCAATCTCGCTCAAAATAGCTTATTTCACCCACTCGAGATAATTGGTTGTCAGTTGAGCGGTTGACGTCAGAATTCAAATCATTGAAATAGTTATTATCTGATACATCAGTGAAGTTGGCTTGAACACGCCAGTTGTCATTGATGGCACCTTGATGACGCCAATGGTAAAGGTAACGGTCTGGGCTGTTATCTAATTTATCGTCGTTAGCTAAGTATTCGAAGTTTAATTGACCATCTTGATTCTCACCCGCTAAATAACGGAACTCGGTTTTTGAATAAAAGCCGCGAGTTGACATATAGGTTGGGGTGAAAGTGAGGTCAAACTCAGGTGAGATATTCCAGTAATAAGGGGTACTGACTTCAACACCGTTAGTTGTACTGGTACTAAAATCTGGAAATAAAAAACCAGATTTACGCTTGTCAGAAACGGGAACGGTCATGTAAGGAATATACATCACTGGCACACCGCCAATACGCATTTTTGCTTCCCAAATTTCTCCCCACTCTTCAGTGCTATCAATGCGAATTTCTTTGGCTTCTAATAGCCAAGATTCATCGCCAACAGGGCAGGTAGTGAAATTGGTATTGGTTAACTCTAAGTTATTTTGCTCGGTAATGTTGAGTTGCTCTGCATCACCGTGAATTTGTTGGCCGTGTAACCAATATTTAGCGCCTTTCAAGGTTGCGCTATTGGTAACCATTTGGGCATTTAATGAATCAGCGGTAACGGTAAACAGTTCGTCCGAAAAAATGAGATTGCCGTTGGCATCTAATTTTTCGTTTCGTTGATCAAGAATCGCTTCGTCTGCACTGATGTGTCTTGAACCTTGACTAAAGCTCACATTACCGGAGAAGTGGGCTTTGTCACCCATAGCAGCTTCAGAGCGATCAGAAATGATGACAATATCTTCAGGAGATAAATTAGTCAGTTGTTGACGGTCATCAACAGAACTAGAAACAGGCGGTTGAATCACACATTGAAGTTGAACCGTTTCTGTTTCAGAAGGTTCTTGCGCCGAGACTAGGTTTGGTAACAGGCTTAGTGCCAGAAAATAGCGGATCTGCATTTTAATTAATGATTATGAATTCTTAGTCTAGACAAAATGAATCGAAAAAAAGCCGCAGCTAAACAAGTTATCTTTAGCTGTTTCCAAGTGTTATGTTGGCTATAATAAAGCAATTTTCCCATAAGAGCCATTGAGATGACTTTATCTGATACAAGATTTATTTTACTTAGGAAGTGGTTAAGTCAATATTTTAAGACAGAAGTCGAGATAGAGCTAATCTGTGGAGACGCAAGTTTTCGCCGTTATTTTAGAGTTAAACATTTAGCAAAGTCTTATATAGTCTCAGATTCACCGATCGAGCTTGTGCCAATACAACCTTTTATTGATATGGCAATTTCGTATCAAAAAGTCGGATTAGTTGTACCTGAAATTATTGCTCAAGATAATGTGTCAGGATTTGTTTTGCAGTCTGATTTAGGTGATGAGCAGCTAATTAATCAGTTAAATCTGCAAACAGTTAAGCCGCTTTATAGTCAAGCACTCGAATTACTACCACAAATTGCACAAGTCAAAGCTACCGCCTCAGGTGAGCTGCCTTTATATGATCGTCAATTTGTTGAACGTGAATTAACTATTTTTAGTGAATGGCTGTTAGGAACACATCTGAAATTAACTTTATCAGACCATGATAAGCAAATTATCTCAAACGCATTTAGTGTGCTGATAGAAAATGCTATCGCTCAGCCACATGTCGGCATGCATCGAGATTATCATAGCCGCAATATTTTACTGGTGGATAAGCAACTCGGTGTGATTGATTTTCAAGATGCAGTGATAGGCCCTGTGACTTATGATGCCGTGTCTCTTTTACGAGATTGCTATATCAAATGGCCAAAAGACATCGTTGATGAGTTAAAGCAATCTCATTTTCGTCTTTGTCAGCAGCATCAGTTCATTGATGAGTCTGTGTCATTTGAGCAGTATGAGTCTTGGTTTGATTTAATGGGATTACAACGCCATATCAAAGCCGCAGGTATTTTTGCAAGGTTACATCACCGAGATGCAAAACCGGGTTATTTAAAAGATATTCCGTTAACACTCACTTATATCGTCGAGGTCTCGGCGCTTTATCCTCAGCTAGAAGAGTTTGGCTTATGGGTTAAAGAGCGAGTGATCCCTCTGATATCAAAATAAAGAAATCAGTAGCGAATTAATAAGTTATCTATTTTGTTGGAGATAGAATGAAAGCAATGATTTTAGCTGCTGGCCGTGGTGAGAGATTACGACCTTTAACTGACACATTACCTAAACCAATGGTAAAGGCGGCTGGAAAAGCATTAATTGAGTACCATTTAGACAAATTAGCTCAAGCAGGATTTCAAGACGTTATTATTAATCATGCTTGGCTTGGGCATAAGCTTGTCGACAGTTTAGGCGACGGAAGTCGATGGGGCATAACGATTAAATACAGCGCCGAGCAAACAGCTCTGGAAACGGCAGGTGGTATTAAGCAGGCTTTGCCTCTTATCGGTCATGAGCCTTTTTTTGTTATTAATGGTGATATTTATATCGATAAGTTACCTGATATAACGCAGGCAATAGATGTGATGGCGTCAAATTCAGCATTAGATGCTTTTTTGTGGTTAGTGGATAATCCTACGCATAATCCTAGCGGGGATTTTGCTATAATAGACAATATGCTAGCTGAAAGTGAACAGGACAAATTAACCTATTCAGGTATGGGAATTTATCACCCTAAGATGTTCACAGAACTAACAGCGGGTAAAAGTGGTTTAGGACCATTGTTAAGGCAAAAACTAGCGAGTGAAACATTGGCGGCGAGCCACTTTCAATCCTATTGGTGTGATGTCGGTACAATCGAGCGATTAACACAGTTAACACATTATATTGAGAATCAATAAATTCATTACATGGTGAGCTCATGTTTACCATGATTAATTAGCAGGAAATTCAATGCGCATTTGGGGTAAGTTTTTTGGGTTTGTCATTGGATTTATGGCGGGCAAATTTTTTGGCGCTTTAATCGGTTTATGGCTGGGGCATGCTTTTGATAAACGGGCAGGGTTGGCCGATTTAGTGCGCAAAGGACATGAGAGGCAAGCTCAATTTTTTAACACTACATTTATGGTGATGGGTCATGTTGCTAAAGCATCTGGACACGTAACCGATGTGGATATTCGCATTGCTACTATGCTGATGGACCAAATGAAGCTCACCGGTGATGCGAGGCGTGATGCACAAGCGGCCTTCAGAGCTGGTCGAGATGCACAATTTGATTTGGTTAAAACCTTGCAAGAATTTCGAGCTATGGCGCAAGGCCGTCGTGAAATTCTACAAATGTTTTTAGAAATACAAATTCAAACAGCGCTTTCAGATGGTGAATTACACAGTAAAGAAAAACAAATTTTATCCACAGTTGCCAAAGAGTTAGGTTTGGGGCAAGCTCACTTAGACGCACTACTTAGTCGTTGGCAAGCTGAGTTTCATCATCACCAGTCTGGCAAAGGCAACAATATGCAGTTGGATGATGCGTATTCTTTACTGGGTAAGCAAGAGTCCTCCAGTGACCAAGAGATTAAACGTGCTTATCGTAAATTAATGAATGAACATCACCCTGATAAGTTACTTGCAAAAGGCTTACCTGAAGAAATGATGGAGCTTGCTAAATCTAAAGCCCAAGATATTCAATCTGCGTATGAAACGGTTAAAGCGTCAAGAGGGATGCGTTAGTATTCGATTAATGCGGTATTTACCGTGTTTTGCTTATGACATTGGTTGTTGTACATGGAGTTACACATGAAATTACGTTCTTTTATTTGTGCGCTATCTTTATCCGCTGTGGCTTTGCCTGCAAGTGCCGAGATATATGTATCACCTTTTGGCGGCTACAGTTTTGGTACATCTGAATTTGATATTTCAGAAGTGAGTACCGATGAAACTGGCAAACTGAAAATATCAGAATCAGAGCACTATGGTGTCATGATAGGTACAACCACAAAAGATCCTGGCAATATCTACTTCCTTTATAGTACACAAGCGACAGATGTTAGAAGTGGCGCATTTAGTGATGAAATTTTTAATGAACTGGATGTCGATTATTTCCATTTAGGTGGCAGTCTATATTTCCCTAATGGCAAATTTAAACCTTACGTCACTGCCACTGTCGGTGCAACTCATCTTAGACCAAGCGGTAACTACTCATCTGAAACGCGATTTTCAATGGGATTTGGTGGCGGTGCAGCATTTGAAATAACTCCACAAGTTGCTTTATTTGCTGATGTGAGAGGTTATGCCACCTTTATAAATTCCGATAACACCTTCCTTTGTGGTCCTAATGAATGTCTTTGGCATATTTCGGGAGATGTTATGTGGCAAGGGCAAGCGAATGTGGGTTTAGAGGTTAGATTCTAAAAACGCTTTTTAGCACGGTTAAATTCAAGCACTGTAAAATTATAGGTGGGTGAGCGAGTATGAAAATTGTAGTGCTTGATGGTTATACGCTTAACCCAGGCGACCTAAGTTGGGATGCGCTTTCACAGTTCGGGGATATAGAGGTTTTTGAGCACACTGTACATGATCAAATCATTTCTCGAAGTCGTGATGCCGATATAATACTAACCAATAAAGCCGTTATAACGAACAAGGTTATTGAGCATTGCCCAAAGCTTAAATATATCGGTGTGACGGCAACAGGAACCAATGTCGTTGATATGACTGCGGCCAGTTCCCGTAATATCGTTGTGACGAATGTGCCAGCATATGGTCCTGATGCAGTTGCGCAAATGGTGTTTGCTCTTATTTTGCAGCATAGCCAGCAAGTGTCTTTGCATGATGAGGCGGTTAAGCAAGGTCAATGGTCGAATGCGAGAGATTTTTGTTTTACCTTATCACCATTAATGTCACTAAAAGGCAAAACCATTGGCATTGTGGGTTATGGGGATATTGGTCAACAGGTTGCTACATTGGCCTTAGCATTCAATATGAACGTCATTATTACTAGTGGCTCAAAGAAAACCAATTTACCTCTTAATGTAAGTTGGCAACCCTTAGAGTTATTACTGACTCAAGCTGATATTGTTTCATTGCATTGCCCGCTAAATGAGACGACAGATAAACTCATTAACAGTCAGAGTTTAGGTTTGTTAAAACCTGGTGCGTTATTAGTCAACACAGCTAGAGGCGGTTTGATTGATGAGGATGCACTGGCATTAGCGCTAAATCAGCGTAAGTTATTTGCCGCTGTGGATGTGCTTTCGACTGAACCCCCAGCAAAAGATAACCCCTTATTATCAGCTAACAATATTGTCATTACTCCGCATATTGCTTGGGCGACGATAGAAGCTAGACAAAACCTGTTAACAATAGCAGTTAATAACATAGAACAATTTTTACAGGGCAAGCCTTGCCATCAAGTTAACTAGACTTTGCTGGATAAATTAACACGGTCTGCAAAATGTAGTGATAACCAACAATCATAAAAAAGCCTAACAACAGATGTTAGGCTTTTTTAATTTTAAAGCTACCGTCATTTAGCTAATGTCACTTAGTTAATGCCAGTAAGCTCAATGTCGGCAAGAGAGAGGCCATAAGTCGTCAAGCCCTAGGTAATCACGTTTACTTTTGCAGCTGCTCGTTTAGCTTTAGCTATTGCTAAATCAATATCGGTATCTCTAGCTAATGCAACGCCTAATCTTCTGCGGCCGTCGATATCTGGCTTACCAAATAACTTAACTTGAGTATCAGGCTCAACTAATGCGTTGGCAACGCCTTGGTAGCGAATATTATCTGAGCTACCTTCAGCTAAAATGACTGCAGAAGCACTCGAACCATGTTGCTTAATTTGCGTAATAGGTAAGCCCAAAATCGCACGTACATGTAGCGCAAATTCTGATTCATCTTGGCTAATTAACGTCACCAGTCCGGTATCGTGTGGACGAGGAGATACTTCTGAAAAATACACATCATCGCCTTTAATGAATAATTCAACGCCAAATAAGCCGAAACCGCCTAATGCCTTGACTACCGCTTGGCCGATTTCTTGCGATTTTGCTAATGCAATGGCTGACATGGCTTGCGGTTGCCATGATTCACGGTAATCGCCGTCTTCTTGTCGATGACCAATTGGGGCACAATAATGAATACCGTTGACTGCACTGATGGTGAGTAAGGTAATTTCATAGTCAAAATCCACAAAGCCCTCGACAATGACGCGCCCACCGCCTGCACGGCCGCCTTCTTGAGCATATTGCCAAGCTTGTTCAATTTGCTGTGCTGATTTGATCACACTTTGGCCTTTGCCTGATGAACTCATGACGGGTTTTACCACGCAAGGCAAGCCAATATCTTCAATTGCTTTAGTAAATTCAGCTAAGGTATCGCAAAAATAATAAGGTGAAGTCGGGATACCTAAGGTTTCAGCTGCTAAACGTCTGATCCCTTCTCGATCCATCGTCAGCTGCGTTGCTTTGGCTGTAGGGATGATATTAATACCAGTGGCTTCAAGTTCCACTAAAGCTTGAGTAGCAATAGCTTCAATTTCTGGAATGACTAGATGAGGCTTTTCTAGCTCAATGACAGCTTTTAACGCCGCTTCATCCAACATATTTACCACATGACTTCGGTGTGCCACTTGCATGGCTGGTGCGTTAGGGTAACGGTCTACACCAATCACTTCTATTCCGTATCGTTGTAGCTCAATTGCTACCTCTTTGCCTAGTTCACCACATCCTAGCAGCATAGCTTTAATCGCACCTTCAGTACCGGCAGTACCAAAATCTAATGGGGTCTTCGCGTTCATTGTTTTACCTTCTAGGAAACCTGTAGGGAGTTTGCTGCAGAATGTTAACTTGTATTCAAACTTGATTGATTAGCAAAGCCTATAAATGTGTAAAAGATCACGTGAAAAGAGTTATTTTTTTAACGAATAAACAGTGTTTTATGGTTATTTTATTGATATTCATGTGTTATCTTGAGGTTGCGTTTGTGTTGCGCTAATTGGTTGCGAATTGGTGAGGTTAACTTAAAACAATACTGGTTGGTTTTCTGGCTATGAGTCGATAGGAGAGTCATATGTTTTTGGATTATTTTGCATTAGGGCTGCTGTTTTTTGTAGCGCTGGTGATTTTTTACGGTGTGATTGCAATTCATGATATTCCCTATGAAATTGCCAAGAAACGTAATCACCCTCAGCAGGATGCATTGCATATAGCGGGTTGGGTGAGTCTTTTTACCATGCATGCAATTTGGCCATTTTTATGGATTTGGGCAACCTTGTATCGTGAAGATAGAGGCTGGGGATTTAGTAATGGTAAAAAGCGAGAGTTAATTCTTGAAGGTGAGGTACGCGAGTTAATGGAAAAGGTTGAAGATTTAAATCAGCGCTTAGCCTCTATTGAGACGCCAAAAACTGACAAGGTTTCAGAAAACACGACAGAACAACAACCTAAGCAAGAGGTGTAATCATGGATCTACTACTGATTTTAACTTACACCGCGTTTTGTGTAGCAATATTCAAGATATTTAAGATTCCATTAACCAAATGGACAGTACCGACAGCAGTATTAGGCGGTATTGTGTTAATTGGTACACTGCTAATCTTAATGAACTACAACCACCCTTATACTCGTTTTGCACGTGAGTACTTTGTATCTATTCCAATCAACCCTGCTGTGCGTGGATTAGTGGTTGAAGTGAATGTGAAGCCTAATATTCCAGTGAAGAAAGGCGATGTTTTATTTAAAATAGACCCGACACCATTTATTGCTGCGGTTAAACAAAAGCAAGCAGCACTAGAAGATGCTAAGCAAGCAGTACCGCAATTAAAAGCATCTTGGGATAGTGCTATTGCTCGTGTAACTCAAGCAGAAGCTAATCGCGATAGAGCGAAATCAGCTTTTGAACGTTATGATGAAGGTAAGCGAAAAGGTGGTAAAAACTCGCCATTCTCAGAAATTGAACTCGATAACAAACGTCAGTCATATTTATCTGCTGAAGCACAGTTTAAAGCCGCTGAAGCAGAAGAAATTCGCTATCGATTGGCTTATCAATCCAATATTGATGGGGTGAATACCGATGTTGCGGTTATTCAAGCGCAACTAGAAGAGGCGCAATTTAATTTAGACAGTACAGAGGTACGTGCACCCGTTGACGGTGTTGTTACGCAAATGGCTCTTCGTCCTGGTGTAATGGCAGTGCCTATTCCCCTTAGACCTGCGATGACGTTTATACCTGATGAAGATAGATACTTTGCTGGTGCGTTTTGGCAAAACTCATTATTACGTCTTAAAGAAGGTGATGAAGCTGAAATTATTTTAGATGCAATGCCTGGGGTTGTTCATAAAGGCCGAGTAGCTAAGGTGTTACCAGCCATGGCTGAAGGTGAGTTACAGTTTGGCGGGGCACTTAGGTCTTCTAATCAATTGTTCCAGCGTGGTCGTGCTCTGGTATTGATTGAGCTTGACGATGAAAATGAATTGCTTAGAACATTACCTGCGGGTGTCGCTGGGCAATCTGCCATTTATACAGAGCATTTCACTCATGTATCGATTATTCGTAAAGTATTACTGCGTATGCAAGGTTGGTTGAACTACTTGTTTGCTGAAGGTCATTAACCGCTATTTTTCTGATACTGACGATAGTAGTAGTCAATCATGGCAATAGTAAATAGTGACGATAATTGAACCAGCGCCATAATAGATAGTCACGAGCTAACCTTATAGCAGTAAAATAAAAGTCCGCACTATGCGGACTTTTTGTTTTTGATTAAGTACCTTGAAGTTGTTTTAACACTTTGGTTACTTAGTTAACCTTAGGGCTAGGGGGAATAAGGCCAGTATATTGGTGATGGTTTTACTGGTTTCTACGACTTTCTCGTCGCCGCCAGATTCAAAATCAAACTCATCTGTTCCACGCCAGATAAGGCGGTTCTCTTTTGCATCGATGATGTCTACTTGAATAACTTGGATTTTCGCACTGTCACTACCGATTGGGATCCCCATACTGGTGCCCACACCGACACCACCGTGGCTCCCACTGGTGCCAGTGCCTAAACCAATCGATAACCCAGAGCTTTTAGGTTTATCTTTGGTTAAAAAGCCATAACTAACAGTAAAATCGCTATTTTCTTGTTGTTCAACAAACCCCTTAGCAGTGAGAGTAGAAAGAATATTTGCACGAATGCGTTCAGCGCTTAGTGGATCGCCTTGATCTGGCGTATCAATGAAATGGAACGTTTTTAGATCAGAGAAATCATACTTGGTATCATAATCAGACTGAACATTGGTGCTTTGGCAAGCCCCAAGACACAGTAGCATGGTAAATAACATCATATATCGATAAAACATAAACTCTCCATTAATTCGAACGTTTCAGACTGCAACTCATGCTTTAATGAAATGTTTTAAGCACAATGTAGTTATTAATTTAACGGCAGTTTGTTCATAAACTTACTGTTAGCTTAATGCAAATTCAGTGCTTTAACCAATGTTAGCGATGGCATGCTACTGATTAATTGATGAATAATTGTTTAGTTATATGGCAATCTGCTTATTTAATGCTAAGTTAGAATGATTATTGTGCAATACGAAAGAGGTTATGGAGCAACTCAGTTTTCTGTCGGTACCCAGTCCGTGTATAGGTGTGTGTCAAACAGATGCGCGCGGATATTGTGTGGGCTGCTTAAGAAACCGAGATGAACGTTTTAACTGGCTTCATTTTAGTGATGCGCAAAAGCACAATATTATTCGCTTATGTATACAGCGTAAACGTCGTAGGCAATATGCAAAATATAAAGCCCATCAAATAGCGGTAAAACAGCAGCAAGCCGAAGTTAACCCTCAATTTGATTTTGATGAAAAGCCAGATGATGACCTTGATTTTGGGGATTTTTCGTTAGATTAAACTCGTTGAGGTGTTTGATTTACCTTGGCCATATTAACGTAAAAGTCGTGGCCTCGTGGTCACTTTCTAACTTCACTTGTCCTTTATGGCGCTGCATTATTCGTTTAATAATCGCTAAGCCTAATCCGTGTCCTTTATTGCCTTTATGTTGAGATTTACTGCGATAAAATGGCTCAAAAAGTTTAGGCTGATCTTCTTCTGGGATAGCTTCACCATCATTGACTACCGCTAAATAGACTTGCCTTTCATCATAACTTAGATAGATATGAATATCGGTGTTGGCGTATCGTTGTGCGTTTGTCACTAGGTTCTGAATGGCCCGCTCGACAAGCGATGTTTCCGCCATAATACCCATGTTATTCATAGAGTGATGAAAGTGAATAGGTTTCTCATTCAATGGCTGCAGGCGGCTGACGAGATCCTCTGTAAGACTCACTAGCTCGCATTTTTCTAATGTCGGCTCTAGTTGAACCTCAAGGCTTGCATAGGTTAATAGCTCTTGCAGTAAGGTTTCCATTTCTTTTATGTCTAACTGCATTTCATCTAGAAAAGCTTGTCTGCGCTCTGCATCACTTTTAGGAAGGCAGTATTGAGGTAGAAGCGCTAAAGCAAACTTTAATCTCGCTAAAGGGGTTCTTATCTCGTGTGAGACTGCATTGGATAGGTGTTTCTGGTTCTCAATTAAGTCACTGATATGTTTTGCCATATCATTGAATGTATTGGCCAGTGGTGCAACCTGTGAACCTGCATTAAGTTCAATGCGAGTGTTCCACTTGGCCTCACCAAAGTTTTGGGTCGCTTTTTTTAATGTTTTAAGGTCTTTTGATAAAGGCCAAACCCAAATTAGCGCAACAAATGCGAGTAATAAATAAAAGAAAATGGTGAACAAGTTTCTAAGCTGCCCCCTAGGGTCAACATCCACAGGGCCAGCCATCAGGACTTGATCGCCTACAGCAATGAATTGCAGTTCATGATCTTTATCTGCTGTGGTGGTAATGATCTGATTGTCAGAGAACACCACTTCAGCACTGAGTGCTATTTCATGTTTTTCAAATAGTTGTAAGGGGTATGGGTATTTTTCGATGATCGCTTCTAGCTGCTGTTGTCGATCAGCTTTAGGTTGTTGCGCCAATAGAAGGGCAAAAGCGATTAAAGGCGAGTCTATGTTGTCGTGTTCGTCGACTTGTTGTTGCCAGAGGCTATCTAAAGTCCAGCCTATACCTAAAAAGCTTAAGCTTAATAATAGGTATAGGCTGATGAAGAGTCTTTTCAAAGTCTTCTATAACTCGATTAGTTATTCCACGCTTCCGGCGCGAATAAATAACCTTGTCCCCAAACAGTTTTAATTCTGAATGGTGTCTCAATACTGTCGCCTAGCTTTTTACGCAAACGCGAAATACGGACATCGATTTTTCTATCTTTACCATCAAAGTCAATATTAAGCAGGTATTGGTAAATATATTGACGACTCAACACTTGGCCCGCTTGTGATGCTAATAACCATAATAACTCAAACTCATGGCTAGTTAGGTCTACTTCCGTATTCCCCAAGCGAATAGCTTGAGTATGAGGATCAATACTTAATTTACCAAAACTTAAACAGTGTGACTCAGGTTTTGAAGGCTGTGCTTGACGGCGAAGTAAGTTATTGATTCTAGCTACTAATAAACTAGGATCAACAGGCTTCACTACGTAGTCGTCTGCACCCAATTCTAATCCTTTAATTTGATCTTCAGGTGAGCCTAATGCGCTCATTAATAAAATTGGACCTGCAAAATAGTCAGGTAATTTTTCACAAAGGCTTAATCCATCAAGTCCAGGTAGCATGATATCCAGTAAAATAATATCAGGCTTGTAACTAATTAATCGTGTTAGAACGGTATCGCCACGTCGCTCAACTTCAACGTGCATATCGTGTGACTTTAAATAGTCCACAATCAAATTGGCAAGACGAATATCATCTTCAACCAATAAAACTCTATGAGTTGATGGGGGTTGCCATTAAAATAAACTCCAAGGGTTTCGGTAACGTCGTCGAATTTTGGGCTCAGACGTTTTTGTGACTTTTAGGATTACTTCCGCCAGTTCATTATTATTGTTTTTATTTATTAAGATAAAATGAATATCTTCATTTGTACTTACTGATATTTGCAACGAGTGTTCATCAGTTGAATCACTACACCAGCGAGCAATAGGTTGGTAATTTGACTGGATACAAACCAATTGTTCGTTTTCGACCTGCCAATTTAGCTCAATGTCAATTTCACAAATACTATCATTTGCATCAATAAGACATAAACGAGGCGTAGCCGAAAGCTGTGCTTGCCCGATAAGCGTATCAGCTTTGGCAAAGAAAGCACTAAAAATCAGTATTAATATACCGAAAAGGTGATAGACCTTATGTTCTTTGAGGAACAAGGTTAGAACCTATATGCAGCTCCTGCAAAATAGGAGTTGGAGTAATCTTCATTTATTATTGGGCTGTCTATAATTTCATCTGCAAGTAGAGCATGGCGCAAAGCTAATAATAAGTCCCAACGCTCTGATATACGGTATCGCGTTGTTAATTCTATTGCTTTATTCCAGCCTGAACTTGGTTGGTATTGTTCACTCCAGTATGCATTTTCACTGGGGCGAATACCATAGTAATAATCAATGACTTCAGCGCTTTTCCATTCAGTTTCTAGAGTGAGATCAAAACGCCAATCACTCACAGCTAAAGAATAGTTCCAGCTAATATTTACTTCTTGCCCGTTATGGACATTCAGTAAGTCATGAGCGGCTGCGATTTTCAGCACGCCAAACTGGCCATACCAAAATAATTCAGCACCACCATATACGGTGAAGTTTCGACTTTCAAGTTCATTTAAAACAACGGGTTGCTCAACACTCTGTACTCCAAACCCTCCAATATTAGGTAGAGAAGAAACCGGGTCAGTATTAGCAGATTGAGGAAGAAAGATATTAGAAGGATCCCAGCGATAAAAAAAGCGCGTTCATCGCTATAGCTTGTTGCTAAGTTGATGGTAAAGGTTTCTTGTTCTGTTAGGGTATAGCCAAAATTAAAGTTGTCAAAAAACCAGCTTTCACCATAGTAAGCTATTGATGGTATTGCATATAATGGAATGTCGTCGTAATTGGCAATAGGATTAGTTTTATTGCCATAGCCAACTGCAACACTAATATCCCATTCACCTACAACAACGCAATCACCGTCAAGTTGACAAGGTTCATCCGCAATGGCAGGAAAAAGAATAAATTGTGATACAAATAAGGCAAAAAATAATCGATACATCAAAAACAAACAACCTATATTTATCAATTAAACCGATGAATAGGTGCTACTTTAACACCTATTTAATCAATGAAAAATTTGTTTAATTGATTTGATACAAACTGATACTTATGTTTGCTTGGTGTTGTTTAGGTTGTGCGTTGGTTCGTTTTTGGCTATATCAATGTTTTTGCAGGTTAAATGTTTTCTTTTGTCTCATCTGTTTTTGCTAGCTGACGTTGGCGTTGATAGCCCATTTCAATCAGTTGAGCATTGATGCAATCAGATACAAACTGTTGCCTTTCGTTTTTATCCACTTGTTCTTCTGTTGCTGTTGTTTCACAGGCGACAGTAAGTGAATTAACAATATCAATTGGCGCTTGCGTATTATTGGCTAAACTGGCTGAACTCACTATGAGTGATAATGAAATGAATGTATAAAAAGCTGGCTTTTTCATGTGTTGTCCTTTGAGAACTTATTATTGGTTTAAGGCCACTGTGACATCTTTTTTCATGGTTAACTCATTAAAATGTGGACAAATAATGTGAAGCATTTATCCACTTAAATTTACTAATGACTTAAGCTCGTTACGCTCATAGGTAGCCTTGTACGTTATTTAGTCAGCTTAAAATGGTTTTAGTTCAGTTTTAGATTAATAAACGCTATGGCAGCATCATTTAAGCAACGCTTAGAAATGTAATGCTTTAATGATTGAGTGGTTAATAAGAAGCCTTCATCGGTCTCTTTAGCACGACAGATATCTGTCCAAGGAAGAAGGTGATCAATATAGTTAGATTTAGAATGTATTCCCTGCTCATTAATCGTAATAGTAACGGGATTGTTGGCCGACTTACTGATCATTTGTCTCATTAGCCACCATGCGCGATTAAAGCGAACCTGTAATGCTTCAACGCCACCTAAACCAATAAAAAAGTAGGCAAGATAAGGTGTCACATCGGTGAATGTCATTAAAAATCCTGCAACAGTAAAAGCGATCGCTTTGAGATACCGTTTGGGACTTAAATTAACTTCGACAGATTGGTCGTAGGTTTCTTCAAAATGAGATTTATCAAGGATATATTCTTTAATGTAACTGAAACCGACGGTATTAGTGTCATCGGTTTCAGCAACATTATTAATAGTACTGGCTTCAGTTTGATTATGACTTTCAGACATATAAGGCTCTAATACAACAAAGATAGGGCAATTATAATGTTGAAGTGATCGATTTGACTAATTTTTCCTGCAGTTCAGCTTGCTCCAATTCAGTTAATTGAGCGCCATGTTGATTAGATAAGGCAAATACATTATCCGCACGTTCGCCCACAGTACTAATTGCAGCTGAATGAATGTTGAGATCGAGTGCTCTAAAGGCACTGGCAATTTGCCCCATAAATTCATGGGTTTCTAATGCCAGTACATGCACTAGTGTGCGGTCGGCCTTCTTAGAATGTATAAACTCAATCGTGGGTTTATTATCAAAGTTTTTGGTATGGCGAGAAGGTCGAGTTTTAGGCGGTGACATATTGTCATCGAGTACCTGACGTAATTTTTTAATGACTTGTTTACGGCGTTGGGCACTAAAAATAGGTTTGCCATCAAAATCGAGCACTTTAAATGCTTCAACAACATATCCGTCTTTGGTTTTAGATATTTGAGCTTGGTTTACGGAAATTTTTAGTGTCGACAGTGTGTTAAATAATGAAATAAATAATCCAGGTCTGTCTTTAGTGTAAACAAAAACATCACTACAGCCTTTAACGCTACTGTCATCAAGTATGATGAGTGAGTGATCATCAGGATGATTTTCTTGTTCGTGGCTTAGAATACCTAGGCTGTATTTAGCGATTTCACTTGGAATTGCATTACTAAAGAATGATAACGGCAACCGTTTCCACAAGGTATTTATTTCATTAAGTTGAGCTTCACTAGGACTAATAATACCTAAAGCATCTTGTTTGTGCTCTCTGACGAGGGTTCTTAATTGCAACACATTTTCTAAACCATTTCTGAGCGCTTTTCGCGTTGCAAAATAGAGGTCGGTAAGTAAGCTTGCTTTCCAGTCATTCCATAAATCGTCATTGGTTGCTTGAATATCTGCAACTGTGAGGCAATATAGTGCATCAAGTTTTGTGATACTACCAACTGATTTTGCAAAGGTTTTAACCACTTCTGGGTCGTGTATATCCATTCGTTGAGACGTAATAGACATTAATAAATGTTGCTCAACTAACCAGCTGATTAATTGCTGTTGTGAGTTTTTTAACCCGTGAAACTTTGCGAATAGTTTGGCATCTACTGCGCCAAGCTCACTATGATCGCCGCCACGACCTTTTGCTAAGTCATGGAATAACGCTGCAAATAATATGGATTCTTTTGCTTGAAAACGTTCAAAAATATCAGCAGCCAGTTTTTGATCTGCTGGCACTTCATCTTGAGTTAAGCCATATATTTTTTTCAGTAGTTTATGAGTATGCTCATCTACTGTATATGCATGGAATAAATCAAACTGCATTTGACCTACGACTTCACGCCATTGAGGTAAGTAGGAGGCTAAAATACCGTGCTGATGCATTAAGGTTATTGCCAGACCCATTCCATGAGGGTGCTTAAATAAGCTAACAAATAACTCTCGGCAAACCTGATAATCTTGCAAATCACCCATTAATCTTCGTCGGACTTGGCGCAATAGTCGTAATGTTTCTGGGGTGATACCCGTTACTTGCTCATGGTAAATGGCAATAAAGGTAAACATCGACATGATTTGGGTACGATCAATAAAAACGTCTTGGTTTTGAGCGTGAATTTGCCCATTATAAATTTGGAAGTTTTCATTTATCTCAATTATCACAGGTGTTTTTTGTGGCACAATTTCACGTTCGAAATAAGCCATTAACATTAGATTTAGCTCACGAATACGTTTCATGGCTCTAAATAATTGACGCATCATTTTTTCAATGGCGATATTACCGCTATCGCCAAAACCTTGCAGACGTGCAACTTCAGCTTGGTGCTGGAGTAATAATCGATTTTCAGAGCGGTTAGAGGCCTGATGCAAAGCAAAACGGACACGCCAGATGAAGTTTTGACACTCCATAAACTCAGCGTATTCATCGTCAGTTAAAAATTTAAGTCGGCGTAGATCTTTTAAACCATCAATAGAGAAATGCTTACGAGCAATCCAGGTAATGGTTTGGATATCCCTCATGCCACCGGGACTGTTCTTTAAATTTGGCTCAATATTAAATGCGGTGCCTTGCGCCTTATTGTGACGCACTTTTTGTTCATTATATTTAGCATCAAAAAATGCTTCACTTGACCAAATCGTTTCGCCATAAAGCTTACTCAGAACTTGGTGTTGGTGATTCTCGTGGCCACAAATATGTCTAATTTCTAGCAGTGTTGTCGCAATAGTGACATCTTCAGCGCAGGCTTTAAAAGTATCATCAAGTCGTCTTACTGCATGGCCCAAATCTAACCCTAAATCCCATAATTGAGTTAAAAAATGGCTTAAGGAGTTTGCGTCATGTGTTGATAAGTCACTGTCATGGATAATGCAAATATCAATATCAGAAAAAGGGTGAAGTGTTTTACGCCCATAACCACCCACTGCATTTAAGGAAATGGTGCTGGTTTCAAACGAGGTAGCTTGCCAAAGGTGATTTAGTAAAATGTCGAAAAACTGCGCTCGATGCTGCAGTATTTCTGCGATAGAACAACTATTTATTTGTTGTTCTAACCAGGTATCAAACTCAGTAATGGATTGTTTTAGGTCTACAATGCTCATTTCTGGCTGTAAAATCGGATAAGCTGGTTGCAAAGACATGTTACTCCTTTATTGTTTTGCCTTTAAACAGGGTATTCGATTTGGTTTGTTAACTCAAACGAAGTAACTAAATGAATCGGAATAAGTTAATTCTTTTAATTAGTTAATTGAGAATAAATTATAAAATGCGAAGTAAGCGAAGTCGGTTAGATCAATTTTTTGCTCAAAAGCTGCAAATTTCTAAGAAAGCTGTCAGGCAGTTATTGCTTGATAATCGCATTGAAGTGGATGGTGAAATTTGTAAGTCTGTCGATTTACAAATTGATGAATTTACTCATATACGCTTTGATGGTGAATGGTTACAACATCATGCTCGGCAATACTATATGTTAAATAAGCCTGATGGTGTCGTCAGCGCAACTAAAGACCGTATCCATCCCACTGCTTTGTCATTACTTGACAATATCGATCTGGATTTGATGCATATTGCAGGTCGGCTAGATTTACATTCGACTGGATTACTATTAATTACCAACGACAGCCGTTGGTCTGAAATGCTGATGGCACCTGATACTAAGGTTAATAAGCAATACTTGGTGACGTTAGCAAACCCACTAGATGAAAGCTATATTGCTGGTTTTTTACAGGGGATGCATTTTGGATATGAAGATATAGTCACCAAGCCAGCAAAATTAGAAATTCTATCGACTTTTCAAGCTAGGGTGACTTTACAAGAAGGTAAGTATCATCAAATAAAGCGAATGTTTGGGCGCTTTAGAAATCCGGTTTTGGCATTACATCGTGAGTCGATAGGCAGTATCAAATTAGATACTCAACTCGAGTGTGGAAAATTTCGTCATTTAACTGAGGAAGAGATTTTAATGAAATAATTTAGATAGATATGAGCAGATTCAAGCTTAATAAGTCTGCACTGGATCAATATACTTTGTAAATATTAGTGCTAATGTTTTGGCTTGATGAAATTTAAACAGGCAATAACATGGATATAAAAGCACTAAAAAAATTAGCGAACTTGATGTATTCAGTTTATTGGTTTTCAAAATTATCTATGAAACGGGGTTTGCCAATCTTGCTGCAAAAGAGCTTGGCGTTTCAGCGCCTAAAATTAGCCGCTGCCTCACAGCACTTAGGCTGACCTTTGACGACGAGTTGTTTTATCGTCGCCAGCAAGGTTTAAAACCTACCGCGTTAGCTGAACACCTTTATCAACCCATCTGTGAATTTTGTGAATCTGCCTCAAATATAGAAAGAATTGTTTGTGCAGGGAATAAAACCAATTCTTCTAAAGTCCTCAATATTGCTGTCACTCCTATCATTATTAATTCGCTGGCTTTGTCTTTAGGCCGTGAAGAGGTGATGGATAAATTGGGTAAAGTGAGGCTTCATTTATGGAACGAATACTCAGAAGAGAAAATTCATCAAGGTGATATCGACCTCGGAATTAATTTTGGCGGGGCATGTGTGACTGAATTAGAGTCTCAAGTTATTGGTATTTCTACTTCTACTTCTATTGCTGCTCGGCGAAATCACCCTATTTGGAACAGCGGTTATATTGATTTAGAAGAAATTAGCAACTATCCGTTTTTGATACTTGAAGGAAAGGGGTTTAATGACAAATTAGATCCGTTTGAAATCTATTGTCGTCAATCGGGTATCGAACCCCCAAGCATCAGCCGAGTGACTTCAGTTTCAGAGTGGTTTTGTCATCTATTGACGATGAGAAGCTTCAGTTTTATGTCGACTGCTGAATCCAAAGTGTTGGGTAGCTTAGACGATTTACGTGTAGAAAAGCTCCCCGCTTTTGAAAGACAAAAATTGGTGGGTAAATGTTTATCCCCTGAGTACAACATTATTGAACGTTCATCGCCTTATAGACGTTACTGTGAAAATAGCAGAGAAATTATATTGGACTCAGTGAAGTATTTGATCAGTTTGTAACGCATAGCATCTCGAAAAAAACGCCTAAAATGAAGCCGAAAGGCTTCTTTTTTATCCTTCAAAATAAGTCTGGTTTTTGAATTTGTTTATCGTGTTTAAATAAGTTTATTTCTACTCAGACGATAGTACCTATTACCCATCATTTTGTTACTTTGTTTTCCTCCCAGTTTTGCTGATTATAAAATTGTAAATATCATAAATTGAACTCAAACTATCAAATAAAAGCAATAAGTTATGTGAGTTTTATATAGCGAAATTGCTAAGATCGAATTGTGCAATTTTTAGCTAAGAATCTTTAAATTTCAATCACAATTACCACACAAGTTTAATACATATTACAGGCTGTCTTTTATATTGGAATCACTGCCACGGCAGAGTCAAATACCTAAAATAAAGGGATACGATAATGAGAACTTATAAGAGAACAATACTCGCAACAGCGTTGATGGCTGTTATCGGGTTAGTGGGATGCAGTGATGGTGAAGATGGCCAAGATGGGGCTCCGGGTGAGCCAGGGGCACCTGGTGAACCGGGTACACCTGCGGGTAATGTTGTTTCTACAGTAGAATCTGCAGCAGACTTTATATTAACGCTTGCACCAGAAGATATCGTTGTAGTTGGGAGCGAAGAGTTTTCTGTTAAATTTACTGCCACAGGTAAAAATTCAGCAGGTGAATCTTTACCTTTTACTGGTTTAGAGCAAGTGGCTATTTATGTGGCTAACCAAACGGAAAATATGACTGATACCGGTGCACCTCTTGTTTGGGAAAGTAATGGTTTAGCAAATGATTTTAGTTACAGCATGTACTGTACGCCTACGGGCAAAGCAGATTCATGGGGAACAGAGGTAGATGCCTGTACTCTCGTTGAAGATGAAGCCAACCCTGGTACATATACCGGGACTTGGGAGCATGATGGTAATGCGCCTATTGTCTTAGAAAATGGCGATGCTAATAGTCTTCATCGTGTCATGGTTCGAACTTATAATATTGTCGATAGTTCTGGCACATCGGTTTCAGATAAACTGCTTTCTACCCCAATTGACTTTATTCCTGCGACTAATGAAATCGCAATTTCAGAGAAAGACTCCGTTTCAAATGCGGCATGTATTAAATGTCACGGCCAGTTAGATGGTTATGAAGATACTGATTCACGTATCGCTGATCTTAGCGCGCACCATAATTATCAAAAAGTAGAAAACTGTGTGTCTTGTCATAACCCTTCTTATCCAGTGACGGATGAAGAAGCGGAAGCCTTAGGTTATAACCTTAACTTTAATGCCATGATCCACACCATTCACGCTGGTCATCATATTGATAATCTAGAAGGTGCAGCTAAAGAGATGTTCTCTGAAATTGCCTTCCCTGCAGAGTTGAATGAATGTACAACCTGTCACGACAACGGTACTCAGTGGAATGACAATGTTTATGCAGAAGCCTGTGTGTCTTGCCATACCAATGTTGATTTTGAAACTGGTGAAGGTCACTTAGGAATTGTGCCTGAAAGTGATGCTTCATGTTCAGGTTGTCATGGTGCGGGCAGTTTAAGCCCTATGCAAGCACATGGTGTTGGCGGCAGAGATGAGTTAGCTGATAAGTTTATTATTGATATTCAATCAGTAGAAGTAGAAGCTTCAGTAACTGCTGGGATGTCTACGTTAGTCGTTACGTCAGAAGTGAGCATGAACGGCTCCTTACTTGATGCTACAACCTATGCGTCAATCACAGATTATATGACTAATGCAGGTCGTGGTTTATTAATTGGCACGTTAGATGCGGATACAGGCGCTGTGTCACATGGCTACGGTGCCGATGGTGGATTTAAAATGGACTTCGTTGGTGGCGTGATGAGTTCTGATGGCGTAGTCGTTAACGAAGCTGAATTTGCGACTGATTTATTAGTTGGTCCAATTTACGCAACGGCTGAAGTGCAATTATGCGGCTCAGGAAGTGAAATTGTCGAGTGTACCCAAGATGATGATGGCAATATTGTTGAAATGGGCGTGGCGAATCTGGCTGAGACTAAGTACTTTAACCTAACGCCTGATGCAGATATTGTTGAGATGCGTATCACTGATGCAGATCGTACTTCAATTAGTGAAGCTAAGTGTAATGATTGTCATGGTAACTTAACGCATATTAAAAGCACTCACGGTGTCACTGAGTTCACACAATGTGCTTATTGTCATAGCGAAAACTTAGGTGGTTCTCCTACTTATCACCCTACAGCATCGTATAAAACTGACGAAGTAGATGCTGATGGCAATGCAATATGGGATGTCGTTGAAGGTTTATCTTTTGCTAACCGAGACCTCGTTACTGTTGCTCATAGATTCCATGCTGGCTACTGGGATGGCGAACCAGCTGTATACCGTGATTCTGAAGGCAATCTTAATGGGTACTCTGCAATGTTAAATAACTGTCAAGCTTGCCATAAAGAAGATAGCACCGTATTTGCTGCAGATGGTGGATTAACATCAGGTAAACGCTCAGTCGAAACTGATGCTGGTTTCATCTCGCCAATCTCTGAAGCTTGTCGTAGTTGTCATGTGAGTGCCTCTGCATTAGCTCACTTCAAGAGTAATGGCGCTTATGTACAGGATGAACCTGGTTCAGTGGTTGATTTACCGATTGAGTCTTGTTCAACGTGTCATGCCGAAGGTAAAACCTATGGTGTTGACGTGATGCATAGTGGAACAAGTCATTAAAGATTTTTCGGTTTATTAGCATGCTAAAAAGGTTACGATAACTTTTTGTGATTAGCATAATGATTAAAGGAGCCTTAGGGCTCCTTTTTATGTTTTATTGCTTAGAAAAGGGTTAATAATGCTATCGCGAATTCAAATAGTTCAGAGTGAAGAGTTTAACGTGTAGCGTCATGAAGTATGACCTTGAATTTTTACACTACTTTAATAACATTTACCCCATAAAAAAGCTGACATCATAGTCAGCTTTTT
Source organism: Shewanella sp. ENK2 (assembly GCF_043568515.1). NCBI lineage: Bacteria > Pseudomonadati > Pseudomonadota > Gammaproteobacteria > Alteromonadales > Shewanellaceae > Shewanella > Shewanella sp. ENK2. The sequence continues at coordinate 3,232,865 of NZ_CP171406.1, forward strand.
ACTATTTACATGCAGAGTTTGGTATTAGCTTTGTTGTAATTTGTACAACCATTTACCGTAAAGGAAAATACCTACTGCTGAAATAGTGCCGATGGCAGCGATGATATACCACGCCATACCAATGTTATGGGTGTTATACAGCAAGGTTGTGAGTTCTTGAGCAGGTTCACCTGTGAAAGTCACTAATGTACTAAAGGCTTCACCTTGCGGAATAGCGCCAATTGTAGCAGCATCCATGCCTCGCTCAGCAAGGAGTTGTAGTGAGAATACTTCTTTTGATGCGTACATTTCATATAACTTAGGGCCAAAGTAGCCTTCAAGAGTCCAGCCAATCCCTTGCGGTAACATCACAAAACCTAAGTACATCGCTTTTTTGCCTTCAGGGGCAATATTACCCATGAACTCGTTTTTCTTCGGGCTAATCATCATTTCACCGAAAGAGAACATAGCAATGGCTAGTACAATCATCCATGCCGCATTAGTTGCACCTATAAATACAAATGCGAGGATACTCAGCAAACAACCACCTAGCATTGCTGTGGTAATACGGTATTTAGCAGTAAGCGCAGCCACCAAAAAACAACTGGTCATAATCATACCGGCATTGAGGTTAAGCATGCCTTCTGGCATGACCTTAGTGCCTGTGTTATCTAGGCCTAACCAGAATTGGAAAAAACCATTAGATGTGCCGTCGGGGCCAAATAGCGAGGTCACAATCACACTGGTATCGACCCATTCTGCAATATGAATAGGCAATACATCAAATAAGGCATTGAACAAGAACCAGAAACCAGCAAACACTAGCATGTAGTAAATCACCACTGGTTTTTTAAGCTCGTTTAAGGCATCACGCCATAGCGCTTCTTGTTTAATTTCACCAGATTTAATTTTACGATTTCGCTCAAGGCGTTCTTCTTTTCCTGGCTCTTTATAAGCTAATAGAAATAAAAAGTTTAACGAGATAATGGCAGCACAGGCATAAAACACATTATCCCAAGATAATTGGCGCATATGCACAGCAACTAGCGGACCTAAGAATCCACCAATATTAACAACTTGGTAGAATATACCCCAAGCCATTGAGGTGTTTTGTCTGCCAGTGGATAGCACTAAGGTACCTTGAATACCCGGTTTAAAAATACCTGTACCCGCCGCCAGCAAAATGGCACCAAAGAGGAAACCATAAAAGCTTGGGAAGAAAGCCATGACAAGATAGCCAGCGATTTTAATTATCGTGGAGGCAAAAATGGTTTCTTTGTAACCAACGCGATCTGATATGCCGCCCGTAAAGACAGGTATGAAGGTTTGCATGAAGGCCCAAATTGCGATGATCACACCATAATCGCTAAGGCTAATACCTAAGCCACCTTCAGAGGTGGGGGCTTTTGCATAAAGACCAGCACTGGCCTTTACACCGTAGTATGCGATACGTTCAACCAGCTCCATGCCGCCGACGATCCAAAAAATATAACTCAAGCTGGCAATCGATGCCCACATCCCAAGTTGTTTTACTTCACTGAGGTCGTTACCTGAGTGTGAATTTTCACTCATATCTCACCTTTTATTATGATTATTATTAACATTAAGCTGGCAGACACTTTACCTAATTTGAAACAAAATACAAAAGAACTGTGATAAAAATTGCGCTTTATATTGAATGTTAAATCTTTGAGGGGAAGATTGGCGTCATGCGAGGGTTACACAATTGAAATATGGACTGATTATTGCGCAGGTTGCTGCTTTTTTAATTATGGATAACCGTTCTTCAAATTATTTTTTAACCACTTAGGCATGATTTGTTATGAAGTAAAAAAGCGGTAACAGCCAATCCATGGCTAATGAAGCGGCAGCTGGGTGTTAGAAATACCATCTAGTGGCTAATTGCCACTGCTGCTCTAGCATCTCTTTGGGTAAACCTTGTTCAACTCTGGCATCACGAGTCGCGTCTATACGGTTATACTCAGCTTGGATAAACCAGCTTTTTTGTAAACGATATTGATACGACAAGGTGAGGGCATTGCCTTGTTCATTATTGTTATCGTCGAACGTGGCATCATTGTCTGATACCTCAAAATCTTCTGCTCGAATAGTCAGGCGATGTTTATCCCAACGTTTAGTTAATAAAACAAAGGCGGCTTGATAGTCATTATTAACCACATCTACAGCTTCTGGTGACTGCATCAACGTGCTGCCATACATGATTTGGCTGATGAGTTCGATTTGGTAGGGTAAACGCCATTTGACACCAGCATGAGTAAACTTTGTCAGCCAAGCATATTGGCCATTCTTAAAGACGAGAGTATTGGCATTGTTATCATAATAACCTAATGACACTTCGCCATTTCCTTTAAATCGCCATTGACCATGTACGTGATAACCAAAACGATCATCTAGTTCGATAAAAGGATCTGATTCATCGGCCTGATCATCTAAACTGCCTCCTGCTAAGCTGGGCATATTACTTAATGGCAAGGATTCATGGAGTAAGGTTTGACGGGAGCTGAGTGTCCAACCATGCCAAGCGAGTATGGCGCCAGCGGTATCATTATATTGGAATAAAGCTGCAGATAAGGCTAAGTCATGTTTTGAGTTATGCAATTTTCCTAAGCGCTCAAGGGTGAGTTCTGCACCAAGATGGCGAAACTCCTCACCTAACCAGCTGTTTATCGCCGAATAGCTTAATGTATAAGGGGAAGACCAAGCCGTGGCGATATTTTCCAGAGAAAAATCAGGGTACATTAAGCCTAATCGACCTTTTAACCTAAGGCCATTTTGCCAGGGCAAACTGCGATAATTTAAAAATGCTTCGGTAATACCAATATCATTACGGGTATTATCAAGATAACCATTGGCTGTCACATGTGCTGAAAATGCGTTTTCCCAATCCACTTTATAGGTCAGGCCAACTTGGGAAAGTGATAATTGAGTGCCGTCATCAAAGCGAAATTTTCCTAAACCACCATCGACATAAGATTCAGTGCCATCTGTGTAACTGGCTCTTACATCAATCAGGCCTGAAAAGTGATGTTCTGCAGCAGTGGCTGAATGACAAGCTAAACATAAAATACAAATCCATTTTCCTGTTCTTTTCCAATATTTCATCCGCGTACCTTATTGATTTATTTATAACGGATTAGTGACGTGTTAACGGTAATTTGATTGTGATAACCATTGGGTTAACTTTTCGGCATCAACGGGTTTTGACAAGTAAAAGCCTTGGCCCATTTCACAGCCTCGCTGGGTTAACCATTTCAGAGAACCTTCATCTTCAATGCCTTCAGCAACCACTTTTAAACCTAGGTTATGGGCAAGCTGCAAGGTTGAACTGACAATAATTTTATCGTCTTCGCTGCTCATCAAGTTTTGCACAAATGACTTGTCAATTTTTAGCTCATCCACGGGAAGTTGTTTTAGCTGGGCTAAAGAGGAGTAGCCTGTACCGTAATCATCAATTGATAGCTTAAGCCCATGCTGCTTGAGCTCTGTAAGTTGCTTGATGGCATGTTCAGGGTCGGCAACAACGGCATCCTCGGTGATCTCCAGTGTTAATGCTTCGATAGGCACTTTCTTATCTTTAATCATTTGCAAAATATGCTGGCAAAATTGATCATCCTTTAAATTCTCAGCTGAAATATTGATTGCTATGGACAGCTCAACTCCTTGTTGTTGCCATAGTAGGTATTGGTCTAGCGCTTGATTGATTACCCAGTTCGTTAGAGCATTCATTTGTCCCATTTTTTCAGCGATAGGAATAAAGCTATCTGGCGGGATCATGCCTCTTATCGGATGTTGCCAACGAACCAATGCCTCTACATGGGTCACTTTATTGAGCTTGAGGTTCAGCTTAGGTTGGTAAAATAACACTAGCTCATCTTGCTCAATTGCCGGTTTTAGGTCGTTGACTAATTGCAGTCTGTCTACGGTATTAACATCAATTTGCTGGTGGTAAATCTGTAAATGCTGACGGTGTTTCTTTGCATACTGTAAGGCGGTGTCGGCTTGGCGTAATAGTGTTTCGAGATCACTTGGGTAATAAACAAAACTGATGCCGATAGTGGTTTGTAAATGCAACGAAATGTCTTGATAGCAGTAATTGGCTTCAACAGTTTGTTGGACATGATTAATTAATGCGGTAAGTGATTTTTGCTCTGTGTGCTCAATAGCAAGGACAAATTCATCGCCGTTAATACGGCAGACGAGATCTATTTCATCAAAGCTTGCTAATCGACGGCCAACTTCTGTGATCACCATATCGCCAACAACATGACCTAACGTACCGTTGATTTCAGTCATACGACGAATATTAATCAGGCATATTGCTAATGGAGATTTGCTTTCGAACCAACTCGAGGTGATGCGGATTAACTCGTTTTTATTACCTAGATTGGTCAGTGGGTCATGATAGGCTTGAAAGGCGATTTTGTTTTCACGGCTTAATATGGCTTGTTGCATGGCAGTGATTTCTTCAGCGAGTTCTTTCATTTCTGCACTGTTGCCAACTTCTACCTTTGAATTGTAATTACCTTTTGCAATAAATCGAGCTTGTTTTATCAATAATGTAAGTGGCTTAGTGACACCTCGAGCAATAATGTAGGCCACAAATAGTGACATCGGCAACATTAATAAAATCAATAATAATTGTTGAAACCAATGATCTTGTGCTGATTCAAGCGCAGCATTGCGACTCAAATACATAAAGGCATGTAGTTGAACATTATCTTGGCTATCACGCTTAACCTCACCTAAATCTGATTGCCATAAAATGTATTCATCATTGGTTTGATCGTGTTCAATAAAGTCACTGATGACTTGATGGTCTTCGTGGGTGAATCTGGTATTGGAGAGGCTAATTAATTGGTTACTTTTTTCAGATGTGAGCAAAAATCCTGTGTTCAAGCCGGTTTGCTCCGATAACGAATGCGTTAACTCGTCGCCAATAATAAAGCCAAAGCCCACCCAGCCAATAATGTTTGCTGCGCCACTGGTTAATGGTGAAAACCTTAACTGATAAACATGCTCGCCAAGAGGGTATATGGGGCTATTGGTTTCAAATTCTGTTGCGAGCGGGAATCTAAATGGCTGACCTTGCTCTGGTCCAACATTAACTTTGCCTTTGTTAGGTCCTTTTGCTGTCGTTAACAGCTCGCCAATCACATTCCCTTGATGATCAACTGCAATAGCTAAGTCTGCATTGATGCGTTTTCGATGATTATTTAATGCCACCAAAAAACTGCGGCTGTCACCATCAATAAAAATATCTTTAAGACCAAAGTCTTTTGCAGCCGTTTCGGCAAAAGCGGATAAATAGTAATTTCGGTTGTCATATTCTGACTTAAATACCAACTCAGCTACTGACAGTTGGTTTTCTAACTGCTGTTTTTCTAAACGTTTATTCGAATAGTAATTAATGGCAAAAGAAATAGCTTGAACAGCTATTAATAACACCATGAAAAAGATGAATATTCGAGTTTGAATACTATTGAACGTATTTCGCATTAATATCCATCCAGAAAGTCAAAGTCATCCAAACTTTGTTGAGTTGGGATGTCGTCCATTGATGCAGTTATTTGTATGGTTAATGCCTCTGCTAAAGGCGTTATTATCGTCTGGCTAAATTGATTGTTATCTGCCCGTAATTGCGGGTGCCAAACAACGAGTTGATATTCAGAATCAGGTAGCTCATCGAATGTGACGTTACCATTTGAATCAGTCACGCCGTAATAAGGAGTATCGACCACCAACACATGTCCGCTCATCCAGTCATGGATGTTACACCCCATTGAAATGTGGCCTGCTTGATCAAATAACATATCTTGTTGAGTGCTATCTTTGCGTAGTTTAAACGAAAAGCGTTTGGGGCCTGATGCCGAATAAATGTGGTGAGTAATATCATCATCATTAACAAATTTGAGTTGGTAACCTTGTTGAATAACCGTGATATATGGGCTGAACTGTTTGTTTTCTTGATGTATTTCAATTGGAGGCTGAGTTGATTCAGGGGCTATCTTTTTTGCTGAAGAGGGAGAGGTAGGAGTGAGATATACCACCATATTTGCCATAGGAGTATGGTTACTGTTGACGAGACTAAATTGTTGACTCATGACGGGCCAACTTAGGGTAGCGCAGCACAAGATGCCCACCGTTATCAAGGACTTTACTGCTATGACTGTGTTCACTCTGACCTCTAGTATCACGTTGGTTGATTAATTAACCTGTTGATAAAAGTGTTGCCTTTTATTAAGCACACTATGACTGAGTATAATAAGAACGAAGTTAAGCTTATAATATTTCACAAAATAAAGATATTTTCATAACAAAAAATGGAATCAAAAACATGTTTTGATTCCATTTTTATTGTTATAGCTAAAGTGGTGCTTAGTGTGTCGCTTTAAGCTGTACTAATTAATTGCTTAAGCCAAGGCATGATTAACCACAGCACTTTTTGTATTTTTTGCCACTGCCACAGCTGCAAGGATCGTTGCGGTTAATTTTTGCTTCGGCTGTTACTGCGGTAGGCTTATTGATAATGCCCTCTAGCTCAATAATATTTTCAGGGTTATTTTCATCAACAGTCATGTTCGCAAACAGGTTTTTGTCATCTAGTATTTGCTGTACTTGCGCAGCTCTTTCTGCGGTTTGAACTGACAAGGTTAGTGGCTTAACTTTAGTGCCAAGCTTAGCCTGACGTTTAGTATTGTAACCACTTTCGCCATAGGCAGGTTTAGGCGTTTGACGGCCTTTGAAGAAAAATTTGTCTGACATAATCGTACCTGCCCATCTTATAAATATGAAAAATTGAATCTTTATATTGATTGACTTTTATAACGTGCAAGCTTGTTGGTTTTGATATTTGCAAACAAAGTGCTTGGTTAAGAAAGTTGAAAAATATTCTAGAGGCGATGCTTATACAGGAAATCAGAGCAATTGACTAGAAACACTTGCCAATATGCGAGTATTGTTTAGCACTTACAATAAAGACCTGTGAAAGAAAGAGCCATTGCGTTGTTTTGTCGGTTAGTGATAATTCACTTCAATGGTGTATGACAATTGCTGTTGCCCAACATTTTCATCGTTAAGCACATCCACTTTGCCACCGACATTGATAATTGTTGCTGTTTCAGATAAAGCAAATGATTGCTGCTGATTGCCATTGGGCAGAATAGGGGTAAATAATACGTTGGACGTGGAAGTTGGGTAAACCCTCACGTTAATGGAAGACTCGCCATTACCTTGAATTTTAAATTGACCGAGCTGATTATCGGAAGTGAGGCAGCCGTTACCCTGACGGTTAAATTGATCTAACTGGCAATTAACGTTGGCTTGGTTGTATATCATTCCAAGATCCATTGGTCGAATTTGCTCAATAGACACAGGGGTCACTAAGTTAAAATGGGCTTGTGAAACGGCAACCACCAACATAAAGAGTGACATGCTTTACTTGTTTCCACATCAATAAATCCATAATTTATTCTAGTTGTTGCTGAATAAATGCGCACTTATTTATCTTGTTTTGGTTTAACGAGAAATGGTTTGTGTGGCGAGGGTCACATATTCACCTGGCTTCAGTTCGATTGGTGTGGCTTGGCGTTGTTTATTGATTTCAATTTGATAGCGACCGGGTACCAGTTGCTCAAAGATAAACACTCCATCGTACTCTACTCGGGCATGATATTGATTATCAGCGTCATCAATTAACGTCACCAGCACACCTTTTGCCGCAACCCCATCATCATAAAATATCTCGCCATCTAGCTCTGCAGTAAATAACACAGGAAATAGCACTTCTGCTACATTCCCTGGATGAGCGTTTACTAATAAAATGCTGTTTTGAGGCAGTAAAAATGGGTCTGGTAGTGATTGCTCATTTAGCACAAGGCGATGTGGTCTTGAAGTTTGTATGTGGGTAATTAATAACTGGCCGCGCTCATCCGTTGCGCTATCAGCTTGACTATGGCCTGAAAAACGTAGACCACTGAGTGGCAATTCATCTTCATCAAATAGGCCGTTGTTGTTGTCATCTTGAAAAGCGATAATTTTTATACTTCCAGTATTTAAATGGCTAACTCTGTCGAGTAACCAAGTGTTATCGGGTGCAATTAATAGCGCAGAACTACTCCACTTAAATTGTGCAAACCAATCACCTTCAGAGTCATTTTCTAATGTCAGCCTTAAGGTACTGGTATCTAAAAAATAAGATAAAGAGTTTCTCACCGTGACTTCTGCTAATGCCGTTGGTTGGTAACGAACTTCAAACTGATAGTTACTTTGCTCGCTTAAAGACGTACTGGCATTAGACACTAACTGAGTGAGTTCTGTTGTGGGCAGCAGTGCAATATCAGCATAGCTACGTAAGTACCAGTCGGAGACTCGACCTGAAAGAGCTAATCGATTGGCCCAACGTTGTGTATCGGCAATGTTTTGCCAACTTAACTCGTTACTCAATGCTAGGTGCTGAAACTGGCCTGCTACAGTTGCTCCAAGGTAAATACTGTCTGTACCAAAGTTTTGTTCTTGCCATGAGCCATTGAGCCCCCAGCTCATATTCGTGTGGTCTAGGTTGCCATTCACATTAATATTGGCCAGTTGTTTTACTTGGTTATTTGGATTTTCCCATGATTCAAAGTCTTGGTAGTGTGCCCATTCAGCTTGCCAGTCAATTAGGCTATTACTTCCTTGGGCAATAATGTTAGCTGCTGTTCCAGTTTCATTTCCTGTGAGATTAAGTTGCCAGACGCTGTTGTCCGTTAACATACTGAAAGTCAAAGAAGGGTTGAACAGCCATTTGTTATCACTAACCTGTTGCTCAATTAAGGCAATACCAGCCGAGAAGTTATCAGATACCGCCCAGTTCGCACTCGCATAAACTTGTTTTAAATCATCTTGCTCTCGTTGCATCACGCCAAAGTTCATTCCGAAGCTGTCGGCTTGCATTAAAGAAGGGTCGAGCAGTTTACTAAAGGACTCTGTTCGTGTTTCACCATTTGGCCCAAATAAACGTAATTGGTATTGGTTAGTTCCAATATAATAGGGCACTTGTTCAAAGCGATATTGTCCATTGTCACCAACACGTTGGACACTGATTAAACCGCCATTTCGGTATAATTCAACATCCCACCCTGGCTCTAACTCACCTTCAACGACAATGTATCTAATGTCATCTGAAAATGCGTCACCAGCATTAAGAATGAGACCTTCACCAGAGCTGGCGCCTGAAACCAACGCCAAATTATGGGAGTCGATACTGCCAAGTCGATAGTATTTAACCCAAGTGTCGGCCATTGCTTTTTCTATATAGGCGTTAAATGTTTCGCCGTATTCCGACCAAGAGTAACCAGCATAGGCACTATGTCCGAGTAAATCAGTCCTTGCTTGGATAAACCCATCAACATTCGGTTGTTGGGTTTCTATTTGTTTACGTTGTGAGACGCCGACATCTGCATGTAACGCCAAATCGCCAATCGTGGCATACTCGCTAGTTACTTGACGCATTCTTTGTTGGTCATTGGCATTTTTTTGATGATTAAATTGCTGGTGGCGCTTTTGCCTATCAAGCAACTGACTTAGTGGAATTAAGGTATTTTCATTCACCGCAAGTAACTGACGAGCATGATCAAAGTGAATTTCTAATCCCAGTATTTGCTCTACCACCTCAATATCGACATAGATGTCCCAATCATCAAAATAGACGTCAGTTGAGGTTTGATTACAATCACTATTTTGCGCAGTAAATTGCATGAGGTGTTGGCTTATATCGACAGTGTTTTCCGTGGTCAAATACCAGCCGCTCACGCTTAATGGTTGCATGTTAACTTGTAACGGTAGCATCAAATTATCGGCTAAAAATTGTATTGGCAGGTAAAGGGTTGCTTTATCTTGATAGATAAAAATCTCATCGCTTAGCTGCTCAGAACCATAATTAAACTGCCCGACAAGAAATTGCTCTTCATTTGCTGCAGAGCTTGTGTAACTTCGAGTCAGTCGTCGAGAACAATTCGCTAATGCTATTTCAGGATTATTTGCTGTTGAGGCTACAGTCACTGGCGAGGTAGCTTGAATGAGCTTTGGCGCGTCAGATAGTGTCGCTTGTTGGCTAGTTTTTTGACTAGATTGTTGACTAAGTTCTTGATTAGGACGCTGGTTGCTAAGGCCATTAATGGGGGCAGAGTCAATTGTTGATGTTGTCTTAGAAGAGACTGTTTCAGGCTTAATGTTAACTTTTTCTTGCTTTCAGAGTTCACTATGGCGGGGTTGACTAACGCTGAAGTAGAAGCTGAAGTTAATACTGTTGATGTAAGTGCTATCGGCTTTGATGTGATAGTTAACTCAGGTTCTGGCGTAGTTGTTATTGATTCTGACGCCATTTTTTTTGATTTGGTTTGACGTTGAAATGAAGTGCTTTGCTGTAATGATGAGCCCGTTTTCGTTAACGAGTCATTGACGGTAGCTTCTTTGTCAGGGATTTCCCTTTCTTTATGTTGGGATTGGTTGTTTGAGGCGGCGAGATTGAGATTGGCAATAAAATCAATTGAATCGGTTCTCCAGGGCGTTGATGATTCAAGCCCTGGATTGATTGTTTCTATGTATAGCAATAATAAACAAATACAAAAAGTATATTTTGCTATACGGTTGATATGCCGAAAAAGCATAATCTGCCGAGATAAAGTAGGTGTTTTTCAGTCACACTGTCCTTATAATTTGATCACTGATTCGATTGTTTTAGCCTCGAATAAAGTGTCATTTTCAACATATCTAATCAGTAGATCCGTCCCAGGTTTTACTGCTTGGTTAAGTGTTATAGCAAATCGACGTTGATCGTTTTCAGTATAGATGGATGCATTTTTTAAACTGCCAACTAATTGATGAGATGCACTGTCATACACTTCAATATCACCGTAACTGCTACGTTGACCGCTGCGGCCGATATCAACAATTAGTTGTTGCTGATTATCTGGGCTTGCTAGCAATTCTCCGTTCACTGTTAATTCTGCGATTAAATCACCGACTCTCATGATCACCGGAATGGCAATACGTAAATAGGCTGTGACTGATAAGTTCATCGTGTCATTGGATTCGGTGGTGTCTGAAACTGTGGTCGGGGCTAAAGGGATTTGATGAAAAACGATGTAGCTTCGGTATTCACCAGCTTTGATGTCTTTTGGCGGACGCACAGCAAGCCTTACTCTTGCACCTTGCTCAGGGGATAAACTGACTCGTCGAGGAGAGTAACGGGTGAAACTGACAAGTGAAGTTGGACTTGTTTTAGGCTCTAAAGTTAAAAACTCGTCATTGGAGAGTAACTGTTTGTCTTCAAGGTAAATTTCGTAGCGAGCGGTGTCGCTGCTTTTATTAACTAATGAAAAAACGGCGCTTTTGTTGCGCTGGTTGTCAAGTTCGACACGGGTTGGTGTCACGAGTAAGTTTGCGCTCACACTAGGTATAAGACTTAACACCAAAGTGGTTATAAGTAGTAAGTTTTTCATATTGTTGCCCAGCTAAATTTTGATGCATTAAATGCAAATTTATTAATTATTATTGTTAGCTTACTTCGAGCTTATTTTAATTTTGTTTGTTAGTGGGGTGAATATAATCCCGCAACCACGTTGCGGGATTCATCAATGTTACTGGTGATGTAAGCAATATAGGTTAGGGTAAATTGCTTAAATCAGATAACAGGTTTAGTAAACCACTGAAAGAGTGTAAGACAGTGCGTGAGTCCCTTCAGTTGCTGAAGCTGCAACGATATCAAGTGTACCAGCAACATCAACGTCTAACGTATTACCAGAGACAGTACCCGTTGCACTAGCAAGAGTTGGGGTAAACGTAACGCCAGAAACAGACGTATCAGGACCAGATACTGAAAGGTTTACTGTTCCGTCAGCGGCAGCCACATTGAACACACCAGTACGTGCAGCATTACCACCAGCAACACATGCAGCTCCAGAAGTTGTATCTGAGTAATCAAGAGCACACTGGCCATCAGCAGCGATAGATACATCACCAAATTCCATTTGGGTCGTTTCAGATACAGTGATTGGGTAGATTAAGTTGAAGTTAGCAGTACCTGTTTCGTCTGCGGCACCCACTTGAGTAGAAAGAAATAGTGTAGAGGCGATAACAGATGATAGTAGTATTTTTTTAGTCATTTTATTGTTCCCAGGTGTAATATTATAATTTTAATAGCCCATAATTTTTATGTGGATATTTGTCGCTTTTAAACAAGGACTTAATCAATGGGCAAAGTCAAAATAGCAGTATTGAAATAATTTGCAACACTTTGGTTACAATTGTGTCTTGCATTTCTTTATATAGCGAAGAGTTATAAGTTATTGCTAAAGTTTAATTTAAAATACTAGCTACAAAGTATTAGATTTCAAACTAGCGTTTAACTCTATGAAAATTAGAATAATATCGGCTATGAAAGATCTTATTTATTAGTTGAGTAGTTTAGTTGGTTTTGTGATGCTGTTGATATAACGGTATTTTTTGTTTGTTTTTTGGTCAGCTAACAAGGTTTCATCTAGACGATCTTTTGATTTAAAAATGTACAATATTGATCTTAGGCTGAGAGTTTTACAGAATTCAACGAAAAATTGAGTAGACTGAACTCGTCAACATTGTCTGACTTTCTTAAATGAGTTTGTTGATTTTTTGTAACATTATTGAGATGATGCGAGAAAATATTGATAAGACTATTTGATACAAAATGTTTTTATAGACTTAATTTAGCTTTTATTTTCTTAAGGTTTATTAATTACATTTTTGTTTTTAAAATAACTTAAAATCAATGACTAATAAAAATAATAATAAAATTGGGTGGTCAGCGGTATGCCGACTTGTATTGACTCTTCCAGATATCTCCAGCTCATAAAGTTGACCTTGTTCACTGCGTTAAGTGTGCTGTGTTGTTCTTCAGCCTTCGCACAAATTGTTATTACAGAAATTCAGCCTATTAAATTTCCTACGGTGTTACAAAATAGTGGAACAAGTTCTACTGTGGTAGTGAACTGGAAAGGCGGGATTGGTAATTCAACCAATGCGACGTTGCTTGATGATGATTATTATCAAGGGCGCTATTTTATTACTTCTGATACTAGCGATCCCATAACGATTAATTTTATTAGTTTGAATAATGAGCCGCTAATCCAAATAAAAAACATTAAAATTCGCTATAAAAATACCACTTATAAAACGTTTCCTGCAATGGGGTTAGACAATCCTGGTGTCGATGGAGAGTACATCGAAATAGGCGCTAAGGTTGTGGCGAATAAAAAATCTAGCCAAGGGGCTAAATATCCGCAATATACCTTAAGCGTCAATGAGCAATAAGTTTCCCCATCTAGCATCTAAGATCGGCAGCCGTTCACAAATAGGGCTTTGACTGTGCAAGTCAATTTAGACATAGAAGAAATAAAAAAGGCCATCAACTTTTGTTGATGGCCTTTTTCGTATTACTGAGGTTAACTTTCTAGTTTAGCCAGTTCAGCTTTTTGTTCGGTTAGCTTTTCAATATCTCGTTGGTATTCCGCTTGTTTAGCACGCTCTTTTTCAATCACGGCTGCAGGTGCTTTAGCGACAAACCCTTGATTCGATAACTTGCCTTCAATACGTTTGAACTCGCCAGCTGCTTTTCAAGTAGCTTGTCGATACGAGCCACTTCTTTAGCAACATCAATTAATCCAGCCATTGGAATTAACAACTCCATATCGCCTACAAGCTGTGTTGTCGACATTGGCGCTGTTTCTCCGTCGGCAAGAATAGTCATAGATTCAAGCTTAGCTAGGGTATTGAAGAAGGTTTGGTTTGCTTCTAGACGTGCTTTGTCTTGTTCACTCACGCCGCGTAGTAGGGCGTTAAGTGGCTTAGAAGGAGCAATGTTAAGTTCTGCACGAATATTACGTACAGCCGTAATCACTTGCTTAACCCACTCAAGATCTTCCATCGCTTGAGAGTCTACTTTAGTGGCATCAAATTCAGGGAATTCAGCCAACATTAACGTCTCTCCCTCAACTCCTGCTAGCGGTTTAATGCGCTGCCAGATAGTTTCGGTGAGATAAGGCATCATTGGGTGCATTAAACGCTGCATTTGTTCTAGTACAGTGACTAGAGTATGACGTGTACCACGAAGCTGTGCTTCGCTGCCGCTTTGCATTACAGGCTTCGTTAGCTCTAAGTACCAGTCACAGAACTGATTCCAAGTGAACTCATAAATAGTGTTAGCGGCTAAGTCAAAGCGGTAGTTTGCCATATGCTCATCATAAGCTTTTACCGTTTGATTGAACAAACCGATAATCCAGCGATCAGCAAGAGACAACTCCATCGCACCTGGCTTGCCATCAACGAGCAGTTGACCGCAATCTAACGCTTCACCGATAGCATCATCATCAGCGCCTTCAGCTTGTACTTCGGTGTTCATTAGAACGTAGCGTGAAGCATTCCAGATTTTGTTACAGAAACTGCGGTAACCGTCTAGGCGTTTCATGTCCCAGTTGATGTCACGTCCTGTTGAAGCCATTGACGCTAAAGTGAAACGTAGCGCATCAGTACCATGTGCTTCGATACCGTCTGCAAACTCTTTGCGCGTGCTTTTTTCAATTTTAGCTGCAAGTTTAGGCTGCATCATGTTGCCAGTACGCTTAGTCACAAGTGACTCAAGGTCAATACCGTCAATCATGTCTAATGGGTCAAGTACATTACCTTTAGACTTCGACATTTTGTTACCCGCTTCATCACGGATAAGACCTGTCACATACACAGTCTTGAACGGGACTTGCGGTTTGCCATTTTCATCTTTAATGAAATGCATGGTCATCATGATCATACGGGCAACCCAGAAGAAAATAATATCAAAGCCTGTAACCAACACATCTGTTGGGTGGAAAGCTTTTAATTCTTCGGTGTTTTTTGGCCAACCTAATGTTGAGAATGTCCATAACGCAGAGCTAAACCATGTGTCTAACACATCGTTATCTTGGCGTAAGACAATAGACTCATCTAAGTTATGCTTTGCACGAACTTCAGCTTCGTCACGACCTACATAGACTTTACCTGCTTCGTCGTACCAAGCAGGGATACGATGTCCCCACCAAAGTTGGCGAGAGATACACCAGTCTTGAATATCGCGCATCCAAGAGTTGTACATGTTCTCGTATTGTTGTGGTACGAACTTGATGTCACCGTTATCTACGGCTTCCATCGCAGTTTTCGCCATAGGTGCAACTGATACATACCATTGGTCGGTCAGTAATGGCTCGATTACCACACCTGAACGATCGCCATAAGGCACTTTCAATCCGTGAGGGTCGATTTTGCCAAGTAAACCTAATGTTTCGAACTCTTCAACAATGGCTTTACGGGCGGCAAAACGTTCAAGACCGGCATAGCGTTCAGGCAAGCTGTTATCAAGTTCATTATTTGCTGTACCATCTGTATTGACGACTTCTGCAGCACTGCGGATTTCAGCATTGATGGTTAATATGTTGAACATTGGCAGGGCATGACGTTTACCAACTTCGTAATCGTTAAAGTCATGTGCGGGTGTGATTTTTACACAACCTGTACCAAATTCCATGTCGACATAATCGTCAGCTACGATAGGAATAAGACGGTTTACGATTGGCAATAAAATGAACTTACCAATCAGTGATTGATAACGTTCATCGTCAGGGTGAACTGCAACAGCACTATCACCTAACATGGTTTCAGGACGTGTGGTGGCGACTTCTAAATAGTCTTTACCATCAGCAGTTAATGCGCCATCAGCAAGCGGGTAGCGGAAATGCCACATGCTACCTTGCTTTTCTTTGTTTTCAACTTCAAGATCAGAAATTGCAGTGTGCAGTTTTGGATCCCAATTTACTAAGCGTTTACCACGGTAAATCAACTCATCATCGTATAGACGTACAAACACTTCTTGTACGGCTTCAGACATGCCTTCATCCATGGTAAAACGTTCACGGTCCCAATCAACTGATGCGCCTAAACGACGTAGCTGTTTAGTAATAGTACCGCCAGATTCATTTTTCCAATCCCAAATGCGTTCAATAAAGTTATCGCGGCCTAAGTCGTGGCGGCCTAATCCTTCTTCTGCAAAGACTTTACGTTCAACCAGCATTTGAGTTGCAATACCGGCATGGTCAGTACCCACTTGCCAAAGGGTATTTTTACCCTTCATGCGTTGGTAACGAGTCAAGGTATCCATGATGGTATCTTGGAATGCATGACCCATGTGCAAACTACCCGTCACATTCGGTGGCGGGATCATGATGCAATAGTTACCTTTTGACTCATCGCCATGTGGTTTGAAGTAGCCTTGCTCTTCCCAGTTTTGGTAAAGAGATTGCTCAATTGACTGCGGATTATATGTTTTTTCCATGGGATTTTTGTTTTCTCAATCTAAATTAATAGTTGGTATTGTTAACGAATCAACTGACTTAAACGCCAGTGAACTCAGTTGTTGTGAGTTCAATGCCTAATTGCTTATATTCGCGATAGCGAGCACGTGCAATTTGTTTAAGCGCATCATCATTAGCAACAAAATCGATAATATGCGGAAAGTTAACCGCAAATGATGGCACTTGATCTGCGAGGTTAATGAGTAAATGGCGGCTTTTATTCGCGCCTAATTTATCAAAACCAATTTCCACAGGTGAACCGGTTACCGGTCCTTCCCCTTTTAAATTGTGGGGAACAAATGCCGTTGGCTCAAATTGCCAAAGTAATTCGTCAATGGCGTATGCCTGCTGCTTGTCTTGGCAATGAATATAAATTAATTGCTGCTGACGATAATGCTTTTCTGCTAATTGGCAGGCGCTTAAAAATACACTTTCGATTGCACTTGGCTGTGTATTGATGGCGGGCATTAAGTAAAACAGAGTCTTTGGCATGCTTTTACTATATTTGACGAAGTAAAGACGGATTTTACACTAAAAGCAACTCGTGGGGCTAGGGCGGACAGCGGTTAAATTAACATTTAGATGTGATTAGTTTTAAATCATTTATAAATAAAAAAGGTGAAGAATGATTTCTTCACCTTTTTTCATAAAACGCATTGTCTAACTTGGATAATAAGGTTTATTCGCCTTGATCAACACCAGCTCTGTTAATTAAGAACTGACTTAATAATGGCACAGGGCGACCTGTAGAACCTTTATTTGCGCCGCTGTTCCAAGCTGTACCAGCCACATCGATATGTGCCCAGTTATATTTCTTAGTGAAACGAGATAAGAAACATGCTGCAGTAATAGACCCTGCTGGACGACCACCTAAGTTAGTCATGTCAGCAAATGGGCTCTCAAGCATTTCTTGATACTCATCCCAAATCGGCATACGCCATGCTCGGTCACCTGATTGCTCACCCGCATTTAATAGTTCGTGAGCTAACGGGTTATGCGAAGAGAATAAACCAGAGGCATGTTTACCTAAGGCAATCACACAAGCGCCAGTTAGTGTTGCGGTATCGATAACCAATTCAGGATCGTAACGTTCAACATAAGTCAGTACATCACAAAGCACTAAGCGTCCTTCTGCATCAGTATTTAATACTTCGACAGTTTGGCCTGACATAGTGGTTAAAATGTCACCTGGACGGTAAGCATCACCTGATGGCATGTTTTCACAGCCAGCAAGAATACCAATAACGTTTATAGGTAAATTCATTTCACATAAGGCTTTCATTGCGCCAATAACACCTGCTGCGCCGCCCATGTCATATTTCATCTCATCCATGCCATCACCTGGTTTTAATGAGATGCCGCCTGAGTCAAACGTCAGGCCTTTACCAATGAGGACAATTGGCTTTTCTGTTTCATCAACAGCGCCTTTGTACTCCATGATTGTCATAATGGATTCATTGGCACTGGCACGGCCAACTGCTAGGTATGAGTTCATGCCTAGCTTAGCCATTTGCTCTTCACCGACAGTCGTTACTGTCAGGTTTTGGTGAACTTCACCAATCTGACGAGCTTGAGATGCAAGGTAAGCAGGATTACAGATATTAGGTGGCATATTGGCAACGTCACGACATAAATCCATACCTGATGCGACAGCCATTCCATGATCGATTGCACGTTCACCAATCGTTAGTTCACGACGTGTCGGTACATTAAACACCATTTTACGTAATGGACGACGAGTTTCGCCTTTACGTGTTTTTAAGGTGTCAAAACTGTATAAGCTGTTATAAGTCGTCTCAACGGCTTGGCGAACTTTCCAGTACGTATCGCGACCTTTAACGTGCAATTCAGTCAAGAAGCAAACCGCTTCCATCGAACCTGTTTCGTTTAAAGTATTGATGGTTTTGGTGATGATTTGTTTGTATTGGCGCTCATCAAGTTCACGCTCTTTACCACAACCAACCAATAAAACGCGCTCACTTAGCACATTCGGAACATGATGTAATAACAACATCTGTCCTGGCTTGCCTTCTAAATCACCGCGTCGAAGTAGGTTACTGATGTAACCTTCACTGATTTTATCCAATTGCTCCGCGATACCAGATAAACGACGTGGTTCGTATACACCGACAACGATACAAGCTGAACGTTGCTTCTCGGGGCTGCCGCTCTTTACGCTAAACTCCATGAGCACTCCTAGATTATTAAAGACAAATTTTTATATTTATTAGATAATGTTTTAATTAGGCCTGTTAGGCCATATTTACAACCCTTTAAGGAAATAAATCCTTGGTAATTTTCTGCTATAGCTGCTAAATGAATTACACTAAAGGAAGCTCACGAGCTGGTCAGAAAACTATCAATAACTGCTAAAAGCAGACATTTTATAGTGAACTTACTCTGATACCAGCAAAAAGACAAGTTTAGACAGTGGATCCTACCTGTGATTGTATTTAGATACTTGATCGTTGAAGTTTTAAAAGCGCAATTTGCGATACTTTTGGTGCTATTAACTATTTTTATTAGCCAGCAATTTGTGCGTGTATTAGGGGATGCCTCAAATGGCGAATTTCCCGCCACATTAGTATTGACCTTATTAGGTCTAAATTTACCGCAATTGACGGTATTGGTGCTGCCATTAAGTTTTTTCTTGGGCATTTTACTTGCTCACGGGCGAATGTATGCCGAAAACGAAATGGTGGTGCTCCATGGCGTTGGGATCAGTGAGTGGTATGTTACTCGCGTTACCTTACTGATTGCCGTGGCCAATTTAATATTCACAGGTATTTTATCTGTGTATGTTGGCCCGTGGGCGGAAGAGAGGCAAAATCAAGTATTAGAGCAGGCCCAGTCAGAAGCAGGTCTTGCTGCGATTGTTCAAGGGCGTTTTCAGGCAAGTCCAAATGGTAGGGCGGTTCTTTTTGTAGAAAAAATATCTAAGTCCAATGAACTTGAAAAAGTTTTTGTTGCGCAACTTCCTGATCCAGAAGACGAAGAAGGCCTAACTAATATTGTTGTTTCTGAGCAAGGTCGTGTCGTTGAAGACAGCTTTGGCAGTCAACAATTACAGTTAGATAATGGTATTCGTTATCAAGGTAGCGCTCAAAACCTCGACTATCAAATGATTGAGTTTGGTGGTTATCGGATGGAAATTAAAGAGCAAGAAGTGGATGAAAGGCGGCGTAAAATGTCTGCACTGCCAGTGGGTGAGCTACTTGATACACCTGGGCCAGAGGCGGTTGCAGAGTTCCAGTGGCGATTAGCGTTACCACTAGCTATTCCACTGATGACGTTAATTGCTGTGCCATTAGCTCGTGTCAATGTAAGGCAAGGTAAGTTTGCTAAAATGTTCCCTGCTATTTTGCTTTATTTGGGCTATTTCGGATTAATGGTTGCAGGTCGAAAAGCCTTGGAAGATGAAGTTATACCACTTGCTTTAGGCATGTGGTGGATCCATGGGTCCGCATTAGTGATAGGATTATTTTTGTTAGGTAAGGAACGTCCAAGTGGCGCCAAATTACTGCAAAGCTTTAAGCGCAAGCAGGTGGCATGATGAAAATATTAGACCTCTACATTGCTCGCGTTATTATTAGTACATCTGCCTTATGTCTACTTATCTTGACAGGTTTGTCAGGAATTATTAAATGGGTTGATCAACTGCGAGTTGTGGGGCGTGGTGCTTATACCATGTTAGATGCAGTAATTTATGTGCTGTATTTAATTCCGCGTGATATTGAGTTGTTTTTCCCTATCGCGGTATTACTGGGTGCGTTAATTGGTATGGGGATGCTCGCCTCTAATTCAGAATTAGTCGTGATGCAGGCTTCAGGCATGTCTCGATTACAAATCACTGTTTCTGCAATGAAAACAGCTATTCCCCTCATGATTATTGTTATGGCATTAGGCGAGTGGGGCGCTCCAGTTGCTGAACGAAGTGCTAAAGAGCTACAAGCAACTAAGGTATCTGGCGGTAGTTTGATTAAGTCTCATCGTGGTGTATGGGCGAGAGACGGTGATTTATTTGTCAATATTGGCGAGGTAGAGTCCATTAACACCCTCAACAATATCACTTTTTATGAATTTGATGATGACCTTAAATTAAAAACCATGACCCAAGCGATGCGAGCGAATTTCGCTAATGGTGTATGGCGATTAATGGATGTGAAAAATACGCACATCACAGAAGAAAAGATTACCCTAGAGTACCAAGAAGAAAGAGTGTGGAACTCAACACTCACCCCAGATAAGCTAAGTGTCGTATCGGTAAAACCTGAAGCCTTGAGTATTCAAGGACTCATTGGCTATTTGGATTACTTGAAAGTAAATCAACAAGATCCTAGTCGTTATGAATTAGCGCTTTGGCGTAAAATTATGCAACCAGTGACGGTCGCTGTGATGATTTTGGTTGCCTTATCTTTCGTATTTGGACCTTTACGAACGGTAACAATGGGCGCACGAGTGTTATTAGGCGTGGTGGCTGGGTTTAGTTTTTATATCTGTAGCGAAATCTTTGGACCGTTGAGTATTGTTTATGGTCTGCCAGCATACATCAGTGCTGGGATGCCGCCGTTATTATTTAGTTTAGGTGCGCTTTACTATATTCGTAAGTAACTTAATTGCGCCAAATACAAACGACATCTTATTTAAAAAATAGTCCTAAAAAGCCAGCCGTTGCTGGCTTTTTTATTCATGGAATATCAACAAAGAATGTTAATGATGGGAATAGAAATGTAAATGGCTAGGCTATTTTGTCCACTTTGGGATAGACACTATCACGTCCTTCTTCTTTAGCTTGATATAAATGTTCATCGGCCTGAGATATTGCCGAGTCAACAGAATGATGGATATCAGCTTTACCTATACCGATACTGACCGTTATCTCAATCGTTTTATCATCGAATGTTATTGGGTTTTGTTGGATAGTTTTCCTGATTTTTTCTGCCACTTCAAATGCGTCATTAAACCCCGTGTGAGGCAATAAAATCAGAAATTCTTCACCACCCCAACGTGAAATCATATCTTGCTTACGCAAAGTGGCAGTAAAGGATTTTGCCAACTTAATAAGCACTTCATCACCACATTGATGACCGTATTTGTCGTTAATCTTTTTGAAAAAATCCACATCAATAAGCAGTATGCTCATATCATAATTATTTCTAACGACTCTGGCATACTCGTAGTTAAGTTGCTCCATCATGGCTCGTCGATTAGGAATATCGGTTAAGTGATCCCGTAAAGCTTGTTGTTCAAATTTGGCGCTCAATTGCTTTACATGCTGAAATGATTGATGGCGAGAGTATTCGTAATAACCAGATAAGAAAGTCAGTGTAATTAATGAGTACAGCACACGGGTTTTAAACTCATGTGTGTAACTCGCTTCAAGTAATTGATTGTCTGGGTAAAACATGATGATGCAGTAACACGTGATAAACACACTGGTATTGCGTAAACCACCTTTAAGCCCGCCAAAGAACATCATGACAGGAGGGACTAAAAAAACCCATAATGGCCCAGTGTTATTGGCCCCACCGCTATAAACTAAATACAGCATTAAGGCGAGCAAACTAAGCTGGATGAGTGTGGCAGAGGTTTCAAATCGATACTGTTTTAAAAACTTCCAGTGATTCAATAAAGATAAGAAAAAAAGAACGCAAGATAGCAGCAGAACAATGGCAAGTCGGTCGTTATTTTGAAAGTGAGCGTTGATACCTAAAATAAATGTAATCGAAAACCCAACCATCCCGAACCAATTGATAATGAGTATTCTATGACGCTTTTCTGGATCGTCATAAAGCTCAGTACCTCGGTTAAGATAATTGACAAGCAATGTTTTAATCGCTGTTAAAAATTTCAACTGTTAATCAGCTTCCTTTTGAGAACTTAATATTCCTTTATTAAGATGTCACTTCACAGAGTCTCTTAGATTACTCAACACCTTGTCCCCTAAGATAGCGTAGTATTTAACCAACGCCAAGTTAGATTGAACTTGCTGTGCAGGAATTGTTGGAGTAAATAGAGTATTTTCGACTTCTTTTGAGAGGACAACACCTGTCACAAAGGCTTTTTTATCGGATAAGGCAGTAATTCCATTAAAAAAGCCAACTGAAAATTCAGTTGGCTTATGAAGATTGAGCAGGTTTTCTCGTTAGCTAATATTGCGGTTAAGCACCATGCCAGTTGCGCATTTGATTAGCCTCAACCGATAGCACTACAACTTCGGAGCGTGTCATTTTATCTTGTAGGGCAAGCTTGTCAGGATTAATTAAAATAAACAGGTTACTAACCCCTGCAAATGACCATACAACGCGAGCTACGGCTGTGATGAAACTTAAATTTTGTCCGTTTGGGTGCTGAACTTTCAAGCGCCACGCTCGCATGCCGAGAGTTTGGCCACCACGACTCCAAAATAGCGCATAAAAAGCCACAACACACATCACCAACCAAAGCTGATAAATTCCTTGATAAAGCGGTGTTTGATTTAGTAGATCTGATACATGCTCGTGACCATTCATGCCGATAACACCTGTGCTGGTTAGGCCTAAAAATAAACCAAAGCCGACAGCCCCTGCCACCATATAAACGGCAACGGCTAATAGACCGTCATAAATCATTGCACCGCAACGTCTCGTGAAGCTGGCTCGAGGAAAGTTTGCGTGTTCTGTGTTGATCATGTGATTTCCTATCGATTAGCTATTTGATGTTTCTTCGTCGTCTTCGCGCACAAACTTAATGCTTGAAAAGCCAAAGCGAGCAAACTCAGTTTTACGGAAATCCTTCTCGGCGCGAGCCCCTTTTTTAGAAGTGAGCGCTATTTGCTGTTCCATCGCTAAAAAGCGGCTTAAGTCGATACCTTCAGCTTCTGCAGCAGCTTCGTAAAGATCATGATGTTTGTCGTAACTGAATGCGATAGTTTTGGTTTGACCTTTAAAGGTATAAATGACTTGGCGAGCCATGGGAACTCCTGAAACAAATGCTGTAGGTATAAGGTTTATGGCTTATACAAAAATAGTGTATGACAAAGTTAGTTCACAATAACTACTGTCAACAGGCGCCATTATAACCAAACTGATCTGTGCAAGATAGTTTTGTTATTGCTCAGCTATACGCATACGCTCGGCAAATACCGACAGCTTATCTATTGCTTGTTAAATCAACATTAACTGATTAGAGTTTGAAAGGTTTATTACGCATCTTCATAAATCGTATTACCACAAGGAAGCAGATTAAATGGTTAACTATTATCAGCAGGTTTTCAATGTCAGCACAGTGCTATTTATTGGAGCGCTTATGCTGATGTCACCGTCAGCCATTGCAGGCAAAGAGGCTTTTAAATCCGGCGCGACCATAAAAGAATACGGTAAGATTGCGCCAGTGACGTCGAGCTTAGTGATCCCAAAAGGTATGGTATTTAAAGTGGCATTTGATATGAGCAAAGCTGCTAAGCCCAGTGAAGTTAACCGTAGCCTTAATACCTTAGCACGGTTTATTAATATGCATGTTGAGGCAGACGTTAAGCCACAAGATATTCAATTAGCTATGGTCGTTCATGGATCGTCGATAACTGACTTGGCTAATGATGCTTTTTACCAACAGGTTCATGGCAAAGATGTTAGTGAGGGAAATCCTAATAAAGAGTTAGTGCAGCAGCTGATAAATCAAGGCGTTAAAATTTATATTTGTGGCCAAAGCGCTGCTTATTATGGTTTAGAACACACGGCATTATTACCAGGTGTCGATATGGCTTTGTCGGCAATGACAGCTCATGCCGTATTAGCCCAAGAAGGTTATAGTCTTAACCCATTTTAGCCAAGATGTCTGGCTACCTTAATTTAGAAGATAAATAGTAAAGCCCTCGAAAGGGCTTTATTTTTATCCAAATACCGTTGATTTAAGTACAAGGACGTCAATGTGATTACTATTTATTGGCTGGTGATATTACTAATCTCGAACTTGACCATCACCTGAAACTAAAAATTTTTCAGCCGTTAACGATTCCAGTCCCATTGGACCATAGGCGTGTAATTTTGTCGTAGCAATACCGATTTCAGCGCCTAAGCCTAATTGGCTACCGTCAGAAAATCGCGATGAGGCATTCACCATCACGACTGAAGCATCAACACTGCGCTGAAATAACTCACCACGCTGTTTGTCTTCAGTGCAAATAACCTCGGTATGATTACTGCCAAACTGATGGATATGATCCAGTGCTCCATTCAAACTATCGACAGTTTTAACCGCTATTTCAAGGTCGAGATATTCTGTACCAAATTGGTCATCTTGCAATAATTGAGCTTGGTTAAAAAATGGGAGGCTGGTTTGGCAGGCGTTAATTAAGACATTTTGCTCTGCCATATGTTTAGCAACTAACGGTATAAAGTCATTTAAAATGGCTTTATGAACGATTAATCCTTCTAGCGCATTACACACACCTGTTCGTTGTGTCTTACCGTTTAACAGTAATTTAATGGCTTTTTCGAAGTCAGCATATTTGTCTATATATAAATGGCAAACTCCTTTAAAGTGCTGAATCACAGGCACTTTACTGTTATCTGTGACAAAGTTAATTAACCCTTCACCGCCTCGAGGAATAATGACATCAATGTATTCACGTTGTTGCATTAAATCCATTAATAAGGCTCTATCAGCGTTGGGCACGACACTAATGAGTGCTTCAGGTAAATCAAATTTGACTAAGGTTTTTTGTAGTATTGAGGCAATGGCTTTGCTTGAATGCAATGCTTCTTTACCGCCACGTAAAATAATGGCATTGCCTGATTTAAAGCATAATGCGCCAGCATCAGCGGTGACATTGGGTCTTGCTTCATAGATCATGCAGACAACGCCAAGTGGGATGCGCATTTTACTGATCTTAATGCCATTAGGCTGCTCACCTAAGTCGCGGATTTTACCAACAGGATCGGGGAGTAGTGCTACCTCTTCTAGTCCTTTTGCCATTAGTTCAATTCGTTGTTCGTTTAATAGCAATCTGTCTTGCATGGCACTGGCTAAGTTATTTTGTTTTGCATTGTCCATATCCAGTTGATTCGCTTCGAGGATCGTGGTCACCGCATTGCGCAATTCTGCTGCCATAACGTTTAGAATATGGTTTTTAGTTTCGGTGTCTAAGTTAACTAAAGAGCGTGAGGCCTGAGAGGCCTGCTTTGCAATATCTGTAATTAATTTCATTCGTTCTCCAATACGGTTAAGTGCTCTTTCGAAATAATAGAATCGTTTTGCGCAAAATAGCTTTGGCTTGTATTCTCGTCATCCTGTTCTTGAGCGATATAATTAAGTAAACAGCTACTGTAATTGGTTTTAGCTTTAGCCACTTTGGTGCCATCATCGGTCGATACTAAGATGGTATCTCCTGCCGAAAACTGCCCCTTCACTTCAAGGATATTGCCACTTGTGAGCATATCTTCATCACTTGCAAAGTGGGTGGTTGTGGTGTCATTAATGATGACTTCACCACGCTCTTTCACAGTGTGCGTCATCCAATGAATCGCGGGTGAGAGTGGCTCGATATTGGCTAGGAAGTGGGTGCCAGGGTTTTTACCTGCCAGTAGTTGCTCAAAAGAGGCATTCTCAAACCCATTAATAATTAAGGTATCAATACCATGTGCAGTGGCTTTTTCTGCCGCTTGGATTTTAGTTAGCATCCCTCCTGTGCCAGTTGCGCTTACCGCGCCTCCCGCCATTGCATATATCTTGGAGGTTATCTCATTCACTTGCTGAATAAGTTGGGCGTTATCGTATTGATGTGGGTTTTTATCATAAAGGCCGTTAACGTCTGTGCACATGATAAGGGTATCAGCATCAATTGCCGCCGCTGCCATCGCTGCTAGGTTGTCGTTATCACCCACTTTAAGTTCTTCAGACGTCATGGTGTCATTTTCATTAATTACAGGCAGTACATTGTGCTCTAGCAATGACTCAATGGTGTCTTTGATACTGACGTAGCGTTCTCTATTACATAAATCTGCATGAGTTAACAGGATTTGGGCTAATGGCATATCGAGTAACTTAGCCCATATTGCCATCATGTCATTTTGACCTGCCGCTGCCATGGCTTTCTTTAACGCTTTAGTTGGCGAATCAACATCAAACCATTGTCGCCCTGCAGCAACAGAGCCAGATGAAACAAGTATTACTTGTTGTCCTTGCTGGCGACAGTTTTGAATAAACTGAGCAATATTTTTAAGGTATTTAGCGCTACAGCCATCGTTTCCTGGTGCAATAAGGGCACTGCCAACTTTGACTACGATGCGCGTGTTGTGACGTAAAGACATAGTTCCTCTTGTGATGTGCTTTTAACAAGCTTTCGATTAACTAATTTAAATTTAAGGGTTATTTGTTGAGGTAGTAGACGGCTAAAGAAGAAAGCGACTTTTGTGGCTAGTGCGTTAATGCTTAATTTAAGTCGTAAAAGAATGGCAAGCCGAATAACTGAAAAACTACCTTGTAGCACTGTTAAGCAGAACCAGTTAATCAATACACTGATACTGATAAATGTGTTTTTGAATGAAGTGTAATATGAATAATATCGTTGGGATAAATTGAAAGTAGGGCCTGAAAGCTCGGCAACGAAAGTTGTAAAAACTAAGCTAAAGTAAAATTGTGGTGTGAACTTGAAACCAAACACAGCAAAAGAGCTGATAAATAACCCAACAGCAGTATTGGTTTTCTTAGAGCTAAAAAATACTCATACAGCCTGCTACACGCCTGTAAGTAAGAGTGTATAGGCCTTTGGGCGCAGCAAATGCGATTCAGCTTGTTGTTTTTACGCTGAATGAGGGATTTGCTTGTACTGGGATAATTGATCGTATTGCCAGTTAACATCAATATCAAAAAATAATTTAATGCGAATGTTAAATACGAATTTTTCATCACTTTATATTATTATCGTTTGAGTACGATTTATATATTGTATACAAAGGGCTGAATATATAACTTGCGAGGATTAACCAAAAACAAACGAATTCCAGTGAATTTCTTGCTATTAGTCTAGATTTTGAGATTGAAAACAGTGACGACTTTAAAACGCGTGGTTGCAACATGTGTTTACTACTAATAATTAGAATACAAACTATTATGATACGGAGTTGTTAAATAAGATCAACCTATGTTGCATGAAAAGTTTACAGGTTCGGGTTTTATTAAGACTAAAGGCGGTATTTAGGATTGATTACGCATTTGATAGAATTGAAATCATTAGTATTGAACTGAGTTTGTCTTATGAAAAAGTATGAAGAGTTACTCGTCTCTTTGCGGCAAGTGATTCGAGCCATTGATTTATATTCAAAAAAGCTGAGTAAAGAAACTGGATTGACTAGCCCACAATTATTAGTGCTCCAAGCAATTGCAGATCATGATAATGCGATGGTAAAAGAGGTCGCACTGACAATTAATCTCAGCTCTGCCACGATTACGAGTATTTTAGATAGATTAGAAAAACGTGAACTGGTGACGCGTACAAGGTCATTAACGGACAAGCGTAAAGTGGGGATTAGTTTAACGGAAAAAGGCAAAGACATCATAAAAGACTCGCCAACACCGCTACAAGAGCACTTTATTACCCGTTTTGAATCAATGGAAGAATGGGAACAGTCGCAAATGCTGGCCACTATGCAGCGTATTTCAAGTATGATGGATGCTGAAGATTTAGATGCATCACCTGTCTTAGAGGTGGGTCAGTTACATACCCACGAGCATCAATAAATCCAATCTCAATAGGGCGCTAAAAGTTTGTCTAAAGCGCCCATATCTTCATGGCTATTTCGTTGTTACTCATCGCTTTGTTTAGCGTTAAGGCGTTATCTTATTGAGGTGACGACTAAATAGAGACAAGTAAGCAAAGCTCACCTAATTGATTGTTTGGTGCAATTAAATAAGTTTTGTGGTGCTTAATCATACTGGTTTTTTTATTTCCAGGGCTGACTAATAAGCCTTTATCTAACGCCTTTTGTGCAAAATGCTTTTCGTCACCTCGAACATAAATTGGCAATGCTTTAGTGAGTTTATCACCTTCAAAGTGCTGCGCTAGTTGATCTTCACATACCACCAAACTTGATTGACCATTTCCTGCAAGCTTTAGTTTAGTTTTAGGCTCATTTGAAAAAGCGCTATCTGCGATAACAAACCAGTCGTCCGTTTCCAGTTCTGCAAGTAACTCCTGTACTGCTTGATGTTGGGATATGGCAGGTTTTTCTACTAGGCGGTACTGAGTCGCAATAGCATCAAACAATTGCGGAAGCATGGCGCCGGCGCCTTTACTACGAGCTAACGTAATCCAGCCAGAAATATCATTGGCAACGATTTTAGGGAAACGTTTAACTTTATACATTTCCACTAACCAAGCACACAAGAAGTGGCTTTCTTGGGCGGATGTTCTTTTGGCTTTTTGTTTTGCTGCAGACTCTGCTAATGCGATTTGAGCGGCTTCTGCCACAGCTAAAATGGCTTGGTTATAGGTTTGGGTTTGCACTTTGTTTACACCGTTAGGTTGAATTGCCGTATCAGATAAATCGTTCAGTGATAGGGCGTTGTCATCAGACGAATAATATAAGATGTATTGTAGCAGAGGAGCTTGAATTGCTGCTACCAACTTGGCTTCAGCGATTAAATAATTATTATGTCAAAGCCTTTTGATAAGGTGATAATGATTGTGTTTAAAAGAAAAGAAAAAGGCTAAACCAGACTGATTAAAGAAGAGGGAGTAGGCGACAACAATAAGTTATCGCCAAGGTTGACGCTAAGATTCAGGTTACTGATTTTGCAGTAATTCTGCAGCAGTCAAAATTAACTCTGGCGCCGGACGGACTTTGTAATTCGGATTAATATATTGAAAATGCACTAATCCACTTTTATCTGCTACATAAACCGCAGGAACAGGGAGAACTAGGCGTTTGTCACCTTCAGGTGTCGTCCATAAGGTATTGTCCACATTAAGTTTAGCTTGATACATGCTGGTGACTTTTTCGCTAGTATAGAATGCAATACCAAATGCTTGTGATGCTGCCATTTTTTCATCAGAAAGCAGCAAGTAATCTAATTCATTATCAGTCATTGATGCTTTTAATTTAGCGGGTGAGTCAGGTGAAATCCCCACTAATTGAAAGCCCATTTCAATTAGCTTAGGCTCAATCGCTTTTAGCTGACCCATTTGGATATTACAGAATGGACACCAGCCACCACGGTAGAAAAAGAAAATGGTTGGCTTTTGCGCTGTTAGCTCTGCTAAATCTACTTTGTTGCCTTTCACATCTTGTAAAACAACACTTGGGATCTGCTGACCATTCATTAATGGCATGACGTGGTATTCATCACTGGCTATTGGTTTAGCCAGCGAAGGCAAACTAAACAAGGTGATTGCTGCGGCTAACATAAGTTTTTTTAACATGCTGAAATCCATATTCAAATAAAAAGGGTTAGTCTTATTGAATGCCAAGCAAGGCATTACTTCATTGTTGTCTCAATTTAAAGTGTGCATAGCAGTGACTTTACTTTCACAATCTACTAGACCCGAGCATAACAGTTTTTATTTCATGATATAGACTTAAAAGTGAATTTAAATTTACATCTTAGGTGTGCAGCGATAAAAATGACAGCTATTGAACTTTGAGGGGCAATAAAAAAGGCGCGTGTAGCGCCTTAATTTAGATTAGCTTGTGATATTAAGTTAATGAACTATTTTAGTTTTTTATACTTAACTGTGCTGGTTGATTTACCAACAGTGACACGGCGTCCTTGCATGTTTCGCTCTGCAACAACTTGTGCACCCGCATTGTCAACTCGTTGCTGTTTTTTGGCAAAACTACGACGTTTTTGAATTTGTTTTAGCAATAACTCTCTGCTGCCGACTTCGTAACCTGGCATGGTAATTCTGCGAATAGGCTGATCGATTAACTTTTCAATATCCGCAAGAGTTCGCTCTTCTTCACGGCTAACAAATGAAATTGCAGTGCCAGATTTACCAGCTCGACCTGTGCGACCAATACGGTGAACATAATCTTCAGCGAGGAAAGGTAAATCATAGTTAACAACATAACCTAGGTTTTGAATATCTAAACCACGGGCTGCCACTTCTGTTGCAACTAGCACACGAACTTTACCTTCAACAAATTCACGCAATGCACGGCGACGGCTGCCTTGGCCTTTTTCGCCATGAACAACTGCAGATGGAATCCCATCTAAATTCAGTTCTTTAACCAATACATCGGCGGCATCACGTGTTGCGGTAAACACTAATACTTGTTGCCAATTCTTGGTACCGATGAGCTCTGATAATAACTCACGCTTACGGCGCTGCTCTACGGGGTAAACTACTTGGCTTACTGTTGCTGCTGTGGTGTTTTGCTTATCAGCG
The DNA here is from genome assembly GCF_043568515.1 of Shewanella sp. ENK2. NCBI lineage: Bacteria > Pseudomonadati > Pseudomonadota > Gammaproteobacteria > Alteromonadales > Shewanellaceae > Shewanella > Shewanella sp. ENK2. Next base: position 3,263,621 of record NZ_CP171406.1, read on the forward strand.
GTAATCACTTTTGGCTTATTAAGCATTTCATTGGCTAACTTTTTCACTGATGTTGAAAAAGTAGCTGAGAAGAGTAAGTTTTGACGTTGCTTGTTAACGGCTTGCAGGATTTTTTGAATATCAGTGCTAAAGCCCATATCTAACATACGATCGGCTTCATCAAGCACTAAAAACTCCACGTTTGATAAACTTAAATTACAGGCTAATAAGTGTTCTAAAAGGCGACCAGGGGTGGCAACAATAATATCTGCGCCGCGCTTTAGTTTTTGCGCTTGGGTTGCCACTTTTACACCACCATAGATGGTCAGCACTTCAATGTTAATATTTTTACTGTAATCGGTGATGTTTTCAGCAACTTGTGCAGCAAGCTCACGTGTCGGCGTTAAAATAAGCGCGCGGGTGTTTGAGTGTTGCACTTCACGTGGGTTCTCAACCATTTTTTGTAGTAAAGGCAGTGCAAAAGCAGCTGTTTTACCTGTGCCCGTTTGCGCACTTGCAAGTACATCTTCACCACGGCGGATAGCTGGAATAGCTTGTTGCTGAACGGGTGTCATAGTTTTATAACCGCAATCAGCGATCGCACTTAATATTTCAGGGGCGAAGCTAAAAGATTCAAATTTCATCGGTATATGTTCCTATCATTATCACGTCGTTCAACGGGTTATTTACAAGCTCAGTATAACTGCTATAAGAAGCGGCGGCGGAGTATAACAAATATAATTGATTAATTCTTAACTTAATCTAATGACATTTTGAAGAAACAGGCAAAAACACAAAAAAATACCAAGTTTTTGTTCAAAACTTGGTATTCAGTGCTCGTTAGCGTTGACTTATGGCGTTGTTATAACTCACTAGTCACTTGAGTAAGCCAAGTTAAATCTTCGCCCTGCATGAGTGGCGATAACGTGCTAAATACTTTGGCATGGTATTGATTGAACCAATTGATTTCGGCTTTAGTTAACAGTGATTTATCAATTAGGCGTTTATCCATCGGAATTAAGGTGAGTGCATCAAATTCCATCATCTCACGTTCAGCATTAACCAGTGTCGGTGAAGGGATAACTGCCACCAAGTTTTCAATTCGAATACCAAATTCATCAGCACGGTAATAACCTGGCTCATTAGAAAGCACCATTCCTGGTAATAATGCTACGCCATTAACATTTTTACCTATGCGTTGTGGGCCTTCATGAACACTTAAAAAATGTCCCACGCCATGACCCGTGCCATGATCATAATCAAACCCATGTTGCCATAAATACTGGCGAGCAAATCCATCAAGTTGTTGGCCTGATGTGCCTTTCGGGAACTTAGCTTGATCAAGAGCAATATGGCCTTTAAGCACTAAGGTGAACATTTTTTGTTGTTCAGCAGTGACATGACCAATTGCGATGGTGCGAGTGACATCAGTCGTACCGTCAATGTATTGAGCACCAGAGTCAACAAGGTAAATGCTGTTCATGGTCATTTGGCTTGGCGTGCCATCAAGGTGATTGTAATGGCACATCGCGCCGTTACCACCCGTTGCAGAAATGGTGTCAAAGCTAGGCTCACGGTAAAGTGGATCCGTTAAACGAAATGATTCAAGCTTATCAGCGAGCTGCGCTTCATCGTGCATCACATTAGCGGCCACCTCACGGTCAAGCCATGCAAGGAAACGACTAACGGCTACGCCATCTCTGACATGGCTTGCGCGCATTCCGTTAAGTTCTGCTGCATTTTTTGTGCTTTTGGTAAAGCGACAGGGTCGCTACCTGCAACTAATACTGCACCCGCTTGTTGGGCCGAGAGTTGGCTCCACGCATTGGCAGTATTTGGGTCAGCTAATAGTTTTACACCGTTAAGTTGCGATAAAGAATCAGCTAGAAGTGACTCATCTTTGAAATCAACACCAGCGCCAACATGTTCAATGAATCCAGCTGGCATTTTGGCAATATCAGCAAATAAGGTCATATCACCATTGGTTGATAATAATGCACAACCCAATGTGACAGGTAGACGTGGAACGTCATTGCCACGGATGTTAAGTAGCCAGCAGAAAGAATCTAACGCAGCAATCAATGCCATATCTGCGCCTTCTTTAGCGACTAGTGCACCAATCTGTTGACGTTTTTCAAGGCTATTTCGCCCGGCGCCTTCATGGCTAAATAGGGTAATAGGTTCACTAGGTAATACTGGGCGGTCATGCCAATGAATATCAATTGGGTTTTCTGCAACACTGATTAGCTCAAGTCCCGCTTTGGTAAGTTTATGCTCAGCTTGTTGGTACCAAGCTAATGTATGCAGTCGAGTGTCGATTCCAACACGTTTACCTGAGCCTAATTGATCAATGAGCCATTCAACTTGCGGGGTATCGTATAAGCTTTCGTAACTAAATAGTTCGCCATTAACCTGTTGCTTAACTTGTACGGTATAGCGACCATCAACAAAAATTGCCGCAGAATCTTTTAAGACAATTGCCATCCCAGCAGATCCAGTAAATTCCGTTGCCCATAGTAGGCGCTCATTTCGCTCAGGGACATATTCTCCGAGGTATTCATCAGCTCTAGGAATAATAAACGCATCGAGATTATGTTTAGTTAGTTCTTCACGAATGGCCTGCAGGCGCTGATTAATAATGTCTGACATGATAACTCCGTTGGAGAGGGCTGATTGATTCAGTCTTATTGATGAAAGGCGATTATCGCAATTGCCCGAGGCGCTTTGCAAGTTAAAGACTATATTGGGCAAATGTTACATGAGCGATAAGCCAGTAAATACTGATATGAATTTATATTGTATACATTTTCAAATTGCAGTTTACACTAAGACAAAAATCTCATCACCTTTAACTTTTTTTGGAGTCATTTATGACGATTGGAGTTGGTACTCAAACTCAAGAGCAAGCGCTGGCAAGTTTATCGGACATGACAGAGGATGTAGTTAGTATTGCACTTGTGGAATTTGAACAACGTATTGCTAAAGCGCAACAGTTAATGCAGCAGCAGGGCATAGAAGCCATTTATGTTAATGCTGGTACCAATTTATACTATTTTACTGGAACTAAATGGTACGCCAGTGAGCGCATGGTTGGAGCCATCATCCCTGCAACAGGTGACGTTGAATATATTGCACCTGCGTTTGAGCTAGATACTTTAGAAGGCTTCATGGCGATTAAAGGTAAGGTAAATACGTGGCATGAAGATGAAAGCCCTTACGCACTTTTTGCCAACACAGTCAGCCAGATGGGGATTTCTTCCGGTAAAATTGGCATCGATGAGTCAACTGCATTTTTCATTTTTGATGGCATGCGTTTAGCGAACTCTGAGCTTGAATATGTCAATGCTAAAAGCATTACAGCTGGCTGCCGGATGATTAAGTCAGCATCAGAACTTGCTTTATTACAACATGCCAAAGACATGACTTTGGCTGTTCATATTGCAGCAGCTAGCATATTACGTGAAGGGATCACGACTGCTGAAGTGGAGCAATTCATTCATGAAGCGCATAAAAAGGTTGGCGCCTCTGCTGGTTCTTATTTCTGTATTGTGTTGTTTGGTGAAGATACTGCTTATCCTCACGGGGTTAAGTCGCCTAAATCTCTTGAGGTAAATGATACGGTACTTATTGATACTGGCTGTCAGCTACAAGGCTACAATTCTGATATCACTCGTACTTATGTTTTTGGTGAGCCTAATGAGCGCCAACGTGAACTATGGCAGCTAGAGCAACAAGCTCAGTTAGCTGCTTTTGAGGCTGCTCAAATTGGTAAAACCTGTGCGAGTGTCGATAAAGCCGCGCGTGAGGTCATTGTAAATGCGGGGTTTGGCCCTGGTTACGATGTACCAGGTTTACCCCATAGAACTGGTCATGGTGTTGGACTAGACATCCATGAGTGGCCTTATTTGGTATTAAATGATCATACTGAACTGACTGCTGGAATGTGCTTTAGTAATGAGCCTATGTTATGTGTGCCGGGAGAGTTTGGCGTGCGCCATGAGGACCATTTTTACATGACCGAAAAGGGAGCGGTTTGGTTCACTGAACCCGCTAAATCAATCGATGATCCTTTTGGCCTAGCGTAGATTTAGTTATCATTTGATTAAATCGACATCAGGCAGTAAACGTTTATATTTACCTAATGCTGAAAAACGCCCATTAGCAATGACTAATGGGCGTTTTGTTAAGTATTAGAGTGATAATTGAGTTGAGTTAATACTTTGATTTAGTTGAACGCTTGATTTAGTTGATCGCGAGTAATTCAACTTCAAAAATTAACACTGAACCGCCTTCAATTTTACCTGCCGCGCGGTTACCGTAAGCCAAGGTGCTTGGTACAAAAAATTTAAATTTATCACCAACTGTCATTAGCTGAACACCTTCAGTCCAACCTGGAATTACACGATTAAGTGGGAAATCGATACTTTGACCACGCTCTACTGAGCTATCAAACACTGTGTCATCAATCAAAGTGCCATGATAATGCACAGTAATTGTGTCCGTTGCTTTAGGATGCTCAGTTCCTTCACCTTTATGCATGACTAAATATTGAAGCCCTGACAGTGTTGTTACAACCCCTTCTTTTTTCTGATTTTCTAGTAAGAACGCATCACCTTTAATAATGTTTTCTTGAGCTGCTTTTTTATTATTTGATTGAGTAAAAAAATAAAAGATGAGTCCAGCGATGACGCAAATAGCCAATAAGACTTTCATAGTAAGTTCTCGTGTGTATTCTGGTGGATTGTCGTTTTACGCATGTTACTGATTGATAGTGCTGGGGTAAAGTCTCACGCTTGCTTAAGGTGATTTTGCGTTAATTTATGTCTGTGTGTCTTAACTGCAAGTAACACATGCTTATAACTAATAAAATATTTAAAACAATCATCACCCAATAAATCCACTTAAAGGGCGTTTTTTGCGTTTTATGTCGGAAATATTGCTGCGCAAGAACGCCCGCAGGCCAGGCGCCAATGAAGGCTAAAATATATAAGGTACGCTCTTTCACTCGCCATGTTTGCTTACTGGCAGCACGTTTATCATGCCAAGTCACGGCGGCACAAATCAGGTTTATGAGCAGCACGTAATAACCTAAATAGCTAGATAGGCTAAAGCTTGTAATGATGAGTGCTAGGCAAGATATCAATCCAAATAGTTTCATTGGTGCTCGTTTGGTTAAATGTTCATGGCGATGTTAATAAGGGGTACTTTACATAAGGGATGCCATAAAAGGGTTATTTTAAACAAGAGCTGCTTTAAGCAAGAACTATTTTAAAAATTCAGCATAAATTTCTAAATCTATTTCATCACCCACAATCGGTATATAACTGCTCATGTTAAAGTCAGAACGCTTAATGCGACCTATGGCACTAAACCCTACAGTGTACTTACCTGTCATCCAATTATCTGCGCCGCCATGAAAGGTTGCTTTGAATGTGACAGGTTGAGTGACCCCTTTAAGCGTTAAGTTGCCAGTAAAATTAAATTGGCTCTCAGATATTGGGGTGACTGTATGGCTTGCAAATACCGCTTGAGGAAAAGTCTCAGAATCAAACCAAGTGGGTTCTTGTAGGGTCTCAGCTAAGCCTGGATTGTTGATATCAACAGATTGAATATCGACTACGGCGGTTAAGCTCGCTGCGGTCATATTGTCTGGGTCAAAAGTCAGTTCAGCATCAAACTGATTAAAACGCCCCACATAAGTCGATAAACCAAGATGCTGAATTTTAAAGAGAAGTGCAGCATGATTCTTATCGAGTTGATATTCACCACGCTGCAGTGCAACCAGTTCAGATTTAACATTGGGGGCCACCCAGCTGACGCAGCTTGATAACATCAATATTGCGCCGATTGAGCACACAAGCGACTTGTTAATAATCCATTTATTCATAAGGTAGCTCACTGTGAGGTCATCTTGTTTTGACTATGGCGAACTCGATTTCGCCATAATGCTTCTAATGGCCCTTGTTTGAAGAACCGCAAATACAATGGGGCAAACACTAGCTGTAATCCAATGATTATCCCAGCAATAAAGACGTAATCAATTCTATTCAGTTTTAAATGTAATTCAGGTGCATAGTATTGAATAATATAGCGAAATAATATCACGCCAATAACGGATTGGATAATGTAACAACTCAAGGCTAGTTTACCGACATCTTGCAAACGACTTAATGCATGTGGACTGTTTTTGCACAGGTTAACGATCAAATGGATATAAATCATCGCCATGGGAATGGCACTTATTATCACTGTGGTTGCGGAGATCTCTTTTAGCACCGGATTAGATGAAAAACCCAATAAAGTATCAATAACAGAGAAAATAATGGTCCACGTAATGCATTTTAGTAACGTGACTCTATCTAACCCGTGTTCAAATATTCCTTGCCTGTAAAGCGCCATTCCCCACATCATCAAGCCGCCAATAAACCAAATGAGTGTAAAGGGCGTTATGATAAGCATGAATCCCACTTGAATAAGCTGCAATATTACGGTGTTGAAATAGCCAGCTGACCATTCTTGTAATTGCTCAAGGTGCAGTTCGGAGCCCCGAAAGTACAGATCATCTTCAATTGTTAAACTAAACAAAGCGACTAAAATGAGTGAAAGAGCAACAAATTGAGTTGCACGCTTTTTGAGTATTTCGAGATCGCTATTGATATAATTAAGCGCTAAAAAAGCACTGATACCATAAGTTAATAATATATCGCCAGCCCAAATAAATACGCCGTGCATTAGCCCAATTAACATAAGCCATAAGAGGCGTTTTTTCATTAATGGGTAAGCAGGTAGACTTTGCGATTCATAGCGCTGAAATTGCACCAATAAACCTGCACCAAATAAGATGGAAAGAAGGCTTAAAAATCGGCCTTCCAGAAATACATTACTAACTACCTCAGTGAATATATCCATCTTAGGCTGTATTAAATGCGGGGCATAACCGTAAAAACTATCATTCATAAAAAATATATTCATGAATAAGATGCCAAGAATAGCTAATCCCCTTAAGGCGTCGATATTATGGTTACGGTTTCCATGGCTTTCGTTGATGGTATTGACTTGATTTGGGCCAGTATTGGTGACGCTGGTAGGCGTACTAATATGAGCTGCAGAATCCATTTCGCTATTCATATTGTTTTTGTGTGGTGATCGATGATTAAAAGCCTAACAGTCACTGAATCAAAAAGATAGCAACAGCTAGGCTGTAATAGAAAGGCTTATTTTTGTGGTTTTTCAGAGATCCACAATTTAATTGTGCCGCGAACAACCACATTACCATCGGTGTCATAGGCATTGACAGGAACCAGTAAGTCACCAACTTGCCATTGTTCGGGGGTGACTTCTGCAACACATAAAATATCACTGCCTGCCTTGGCGGTATAATCGACTGTCATTCCTTTTGGGATCCAGCGTAGGTGCTTAGGTATCGATGCTTCGGCCATCACACCCATTGCCATTTCTAAGCCATTACAAATAGCAATCACATGTACAGTTTTAATATGATTGTGCACCGCTTTGCGCTTTTTGATTAAACAAGCACAGCGATTGACTTTTAGTTCAGTAACGAGAGGCTTTACCGTGGCAAAATAGGGAGCCATACGTGACACCATAATCGAGAAAATTTTATTCCCGAATGGGTATTTGGTTACTTTGTTATATAAAGCTAATACATGGTTAGGCTTGTTGCTCATATCGATCCTTCTCTTATTAGAATTATTTTGACATCTGGTCTGATGAGTTGGTTTAGGTTAGTTTAACATCCTTGTAACGCCTTGCACATATGCCAAGGAAATTGAAAAAAGATTAATGACAGAGATTAGAGAATATCGAGGTATAATTTATTTAAATTAATGATGAGGCTTGAGAACTTTACTCATAGGCCTAGGTCATAGGACGCATCAAGAACATCATACAAGCTACCACTGAGTTAAAGCGCATGTTTTGACAAGGTAATGCAATTTTAAATAATTAAATTCAGCGTTTTATTAAGGATTAGCTTTGCAGCAACTATTAAATTTTTTCAAAGGAATGGCGATGGGCGCCGCGGATGTTGTACCGGGCGTATCAGGCGGCACGATTGCGTTTATCACAGGGATTTTAGATCCACTTTTAGACGGTATTCGAAAGATCAATCCGTCTTTGTTTGGAGTGATAAAACAACAAGGTATCAAAGCGGCTTTTTTACATATTAACGGTCCATTTCTAGTCGCTGTTTTCGGCGGTATTCTGACCAGTATTTTTACACTGGCTAAGCTCATCTCATGGTTACTGACAAATCATCCAATCCCTGTGTGGTCGTTCTTTTTTGGGCTTATTCTCTTTTCCGTTGTGCATATGCTCAAACAGGTGAGCAGGATTAATTTGATACGTTGTATCTTGTTTGTACTCGGTGTGGCGTTCGCCTGGTTTATCACCGTACTTAACCCTATTGAACTTGATGTCAGTTACCTTACCTTTTTCTTTGCAGGCTGCATTGCCATTTGCGCCATGATTTTACCTGGGATCTCAGGTAGTTTTATTTTATTACTTCTAGGACTTTATCCTGCGGTATTAGCGGCAGCTAAAAGCTTTGATGTGCTTATGCTTGCGTGTTTTGCATTAGGCTGTGTGGCAGGTTTATTGAGCTTTAGCCACGTATTGTCTGCCATGTTACGTAAGTTTCATGATGAGACATTGCTATTTTTAACTGGATTGATGCTGGGCACCTTAGGGAAAATCTGGCCATGGAAAGAAGTACTAACTTGGCGTGAAAATTCGAAAGGTGAGCAAGTCCCTCTAACTGAGCAAAATTTATCACCAATGCAGTTTGAGCAGTTAACTGGGGAGTCGTCACAACTGCTTGCCGCTATTGCCTGTTTATTGGTCGGTATTGGACTGGTGTGGGGCTTGGAAAAATTTGGTAAGCATTCTGCTAAGTAGGCAGACTAATATTGAGAATTGGCCGTAATGGGCTAATTCTCGCTAATGTTACTTTGAGAATAAATTAATTTTACTTTTTATTATAATTTAATGAGTTAAAGACTAATATTTAAAGACACAAGTGATCTCAATAGCATGACATGACGTAATGCTTATTAAGCCACAAGGAGTTGTATCGTGAACAAAGAAATCTTTAACCCTGAAAAAATTCAAATTGGTATTAGCAGCTGCCTATTAGGTCAAAAAGTGCGTTTTGATGGCGGCCATAAAAATTCTAACTATTGTAATATCGATCTAGCCCCATTTTTTGACTACATCAGTGTATGTCCTGAAATGGCGATTGGAATGGGGGCTCCACGAAAAAGTATACGTCAAGAGCGTGATGGCGATAAAATCTTCGTCAAAAGTGCAGACGGTTCAATTGATGTTACTGATAAATTAAACGAATACAGCGAAAAACGAGTTGGCGAGCTCGATTTTATTGGCGGATATATTCTCTGCGCTAAATCACCGACTTGCGGTATGGAACGTGTTATCGAATATAAATACGGCACCAATAACGGGACTAAAAGTGGCGTGGGTGTTTTTGCCAAAAAGCTGATGGACAAATATCCTCATCTTCCAGTCGAAGAAGAAGGGCGTTTACATGACCCTTTACTCAAAGAAAACTTCATTACTCGTGTTTATGCATATCATGAATGGCATTGTTTACAGGCTGAAGGTTGGACAAAGCACAAACTGATGCAGTTTCATGCTCGTTACAAGTATTTACTCATGGCGCATAGCCCACAATGGTATCGAGATTTAGGTCCAATATTAGCCAACATAGAAGATCTAAATGAGTCAGCTCAAACTTATTTTGAAGGGTTTATGACGGCGCTGAAACTTATCGCGTCACGAAAAAATCACACCAGCACACTGCAACATATTCAAGGATACTTTAAAAAGCATCTGTCAAAAGAGCAAAAGCAAGAGTTGAGCGAATCAATTATGAAGTACCGTGAAGGTGTGTTGCCTTTGTTGGTACCAATAACCCTGATTAACCATTACTTACGTGAGTACCCAACGCCATACATTGAAGGCCAGGTGTACCTAAATCCTCATCCTGAGGCATTACGACTACGTTACGCCTACTAAATTTATCTCACTGATAATATTAATAATTGTTCCTATTGAGATAGAGGCTTAATGATGAAAACACTCATTTGGTTTAGGCAAGACTTGCGTCTTGCTGACAACCTAGCGCTTTGTGAAGCATTTGCTTACGCGAAATCTGCGTTATCAAGTCCAACAAAAGCGAACAACGAACAAGTCGAAGCCTTGTATGTTGTCAGCACAGAGCAATGGCGCCGCCATGATGTTGCTCCTATTCAAATTGATTTTATTGAACGACATGTCAATATTTTAGCCAAAGGGTTAGCAACACTTGGGGTTAAACTTCACGTAGTGCACCTTCCTTTATTTGATGATGTTGTTGAGTGGATGCCATCGTTTTTGGCGCAACACCAAATAGAAAAAGTGTTTGCGACTCAAGAACCCGAAATTAATGAACGTCAACGTGATGAGAAGCTGCTTAAATTAGGACTTCCAATTGATTTTGTGGCTCAAGATTGCATTGTTAACGCTGGTTGCGTGAACAACCTATCAGGGCAAATGTATAAAGTTTTTACTCCCTTTTCTAAAAAGTGGCGTGAGATCACTGCAGGTATGGCTATAGCACCGCTTGCTGTTCCGAAACCAATTGCTGCGGCCTTACCCGAGCCAAGTGCAATTGTCTTTGATGCAGAAAAAAGTCGAGTCATCTTTGGCGTGCAGGGGAAGGAGAGGCAAAACGCATTTTAGAGCAATTTTGCTCTCAGAGTATTCAAGATTACCATTTAGAGCGAGATTTCCCTGCTTTAGACAGTACCAGTAAATTATCCCCCTATTTAGCGATTGGAGTGATTAGTGCTAAGCAGTGTTTAGCCTCTGCCCTTAATCGATTTCCTGAAGCGCTGTTGGACGACACTAGTCCTGCGAAAACTTGGATTAATGAACTGGCATGGCGTGAGTTTTATCGTCATTTATTAGTGGCTTTTCCAAGGCTATCAAAAGAAAAAAGCTTTAATGAGAAAGGAGATTCCGTTCAATGGCGGAATAACATTGAAGAGTTTTCTGCTTGGTGTGAAGGACGAACAGGTTACCCGATTGTTGATGCTGCCATGAGGCAACTTAATCAAACTGGTTGGATGCATAATCGATTAAGAATGGTGGTGGCAAGTTTTTTAACCAAGCACTTACTCGTAGATTGGCGGTGGGGAGAGCGCTATTTTAGACAACAATTAATTGATGGTGATTTAGCCGCGAATAATGGTGGTTGGCAATGGTCGGCAGGAACAGGTTGCGATGCACAACCTTATTTTAGAGTGTTTAACCCGATGAATCAAAGCAGTAAGTTTGATCCCGATGCGAGTTTTATTAAACACTATGTACCTGAATTGAAAGATGCGCTGCTAAAAACAATTCACCAACCTACCTTTACTAAAGACACTCAAATGTTTGATGATTTGTTTAGTGATAAGCAAGCCAAGTCAGTGAACTATCCTTCGCCTATTGTTGAGCACAGCTTTGCACGCAAGCGAGCTATAGAAGTATTAAGTTTGCTAAAGCGTTAATGCCTTATCTAATTTTTATCAATACAAGCCACTTTTAAGTGGCTTTTTTGTTGTTAACACTGCCTTTTCAAATCTAACTTAAACCAAAGTCATCAAAATAGTTCATTGCCTTTATTTGCGAGAGATCACAGTTTCAACTAGGTTAGTAACATTGACCATTTTTAATGATTGCTGGAATAGAATTAACAACATACAATAAACATATATTTTAAATGCATCTTTAAAGTAATTCCTCACGTTAAGTTAAAAGGTTTGAATATCATGCTAAATATTGACGATCCGGCAGAAACTGAAAATACCGCAGCAATATGGCGATTAGCATTTAGGCCTTTTTTCTTAGGCGGTGCGGCGTTAGCTATGCTTTATATTCCATTGTGGTTAATGGGTTGGTACATTCCCGAATACAGTTTGTTTAATAGTCAATTTTGGTCAAATGTATTGCCTTTATGGTGGCATCCACATGAACTGTTATTTGGCTTTGCAATGGCTATCGTGTGCGGTTTTTTACTGACGGCAGTACAAACTTGGACTAATCAACCTAGCTTGAAAGGGTCAATGTTGGCTTTAACATTTACCAGTTGGTTTTTAGCCAGACTATTGTTGTTATTGCCTTTTGATATTCCACTATTTTTACCTGCTTTTTTTGATAGCGTGTTTTTAGGCATTGCAGCCTTCACCATGTGGCGGAATGTTTATCGTGTGAAGCAATGGCAAAATATTGGTTTTTCTATCATGCTTACAGTGGCGCTTGTGGTTAATCTTGTGAGTTATTACGCATTACAAGAACGTAATTTCATTTTAGCTAATCAAATTTGGCAAGGAATGTTATTTTGGTTGGCTTTGTTGATTACGATAGTAGGTGGTCGAGTCATTCCTTTTTTCACGGCGATGAGAGTAAAGCTGCCAAAAGCTGAACCAATTTTTGCCATTGAGAAAAGCTTACTTGTGTTAATGATTACGCTTGTTATACAAGCCATTTTTAAAATCTTTCCAATAGCGGTTGAGCAAGTGCTATTGCTAAGTGCTGGCGTATTGCACTTAGTCAGAATCAGCCGCTGGTTACCGCACAAAACAGTGAAAGAGCCAATGCTATGGTCATTACATCTATCGTATCTATCCTTGCCTATTTCATTGTTGGGTTTAGGTTGGTTTATCAATGATGAATTTGCCTATCGGAGTTTATTGCACCTGTTTGCCATTGGCTGTTTAGCTTCATTGTGCTTATCAATGATTTCAAGGGTGTCACTTGGACATACCAGCAGAAACATTTATCAAGGTCCAAACATGGTATTAGCATTTGCGTGCCTACCTATTGCAGCTTTATTTCGAGCGGTGATGCCGCTACTTATGCCGGCTAATACACAGGTTTGGTTATGGATTGCGGGTGGCTTTTGGTTTACGGCCTTTGCGCTATTCGTTTGGCATTATAGTCCTATTTTATCTCGTCCAAGAATTGATGGACGACCTGGTTAATAGCCTGATGAGCTATGACATTTTATTACGTTGGAAGGAAAAACTGTGAATAAGCAATTAGCTTTGTTTAAACAACATAACAGCAAGGTGTTGGGGATGACTAAAAAGTGTGTAGCGAGTTTTGTGGCTGTATTGGGCTTAGCTTCATGCTTCGCTGCAAGCGCCAAAACAGATATCAATCAAACTAAGTTTCCTGACCAATATAAAACTTGGGCCGAAACAGAAGAGCAAACAGAGCGAGAAGATATGTTAGCAAGTTACCCTGCTAACATTATCTTATGGGCAGGCTCTTCATTTGCCAAAGAGTACCACAGTCCCCGTGGGCACCAATTTGCGGTTGCAGATGTCACCCACACATTACGCACTGGCGTGCCACCTAAGGAAGGTGAAAAAGGCACGTCAGCAAGCTGTTGGACATGTAAAACACCTGATGCACCTCGTTTAATTAAAGAGATGGGGTTTGAAGGGTATTCAGCGTCTAACTTTACAGACTTAGGTACGGAGATTAATAGTGTTGTTTACTGTACTGATTGTCATATAGATGGCAGTGCTGAACTCGCACTACCTCGTCCGCATGCTCAAAATGCAATGAGTAAAACAGGTATTCCTTTTGAAAAACAAGATGCATCAATGCAAGGGGCACAAGTATGTGGTCAATGTCATGTGACTTACTACTTCCAACCTGAAAAAAGTAACGTCGTTAACATGCCATGGATTTTTGGCAGTGATACTGACAACATTTTAAAATACTACGACACTCGCCGATTTTATGAGTGGATCCATCCTATTTCTAAAACGCCGATACTCAAGGCGCGTCATCCTGAGTTTGAACACTGGAGCCGCAGTAAACATGCAGAGGCTAATGTGACTTGTATTACTTGCCACATGCCAGTTGAAGAAAATGCAAAAGGTGAAGAGTTTACCAACCATAAAGTTGATAAAGCATTACCGCACTTTGATAAGACATGTATAGCGTGCCATGAAAGCAAAGAAGCGATCACAGCCCAACTTGATGCTGATAAGCATGAAATTGAAGCAATGGCTCGTGAGGTTGAAGGCTTGTTAGTGAAAGCCCATTATGAAGCGAAAGCAGCTTGGGATGCTGGTGCTAATTGGGAGCAAATGAATAGTGCGATTATGTCTATTAGGCATGGTCAATGGCACTGGGACTTTGCGATGGCTTCACACGGTTTATATGCCCATAACCCAGACGAAGGCCGTATGCTGCTGAGCCGAGCAACATCTCAAGCTAAAATGGCAAGAGCGGTACTTGCACAAGTATTAGCAGGTCTTAAAGTGGACAAGGTTGAGTATCCAGATATTAGCTCGAAAGAGTCAGCACATGCCGCTGTGGGAATTAATGAAGCTAAACTAAGTGAAGCTAAACAGATGTTTATTAAAGATGAAGTTGAAAAGCATTGGAACCCAATTGCGGTAAGAGGCTATCAATAAGCTATTCAGTCAATTTTGGCAAGCAGGTGAATCAATACTAAGTTTATCATTTAGCTGAATAGCATTAGTAAAAAGCACCTAGGGTAACCTAGGTGCTTTTTTTGATCTTTAGAAGCTAATTCAACGTACTTAAGGGTATATAAAATATTTAGGTTTTGTTTGATTATTTTTAAGACAAATCCAGTAACTAAGCTTATTATCAATAGATAACTACTCGTTTTAATTGCTTTTGTTTACTGTACTTCAGCTTTTAAAAATTAAACATGATGTTTAGTGAAATGGTTCAAGGAGAGTTAAATGCACAGTAGCACTAATACCGTTAGTGAGTTACCTGAGCCGATGAATTTCGATACGCCTGTTCAGGCGCAAATTGTTGATGACTTCATTAACATGTATCAACAGCTCAATAAGAATACTTTGCACCTTCTGAATCAGGTCTACAGTGAGAATATCGTGTTTCAAGATCCACTACATAAAGTAGAAGGATTAGCTGATCTGACCCAGTACTTTGCGAACATGTATGCCAATGTTGAGGCTATCAACTTTGATATACAGCAAGTAAGTGCCTCTGCAAGCCAAGCTTCAGTTTTTTGGATCATGACTTACCAGCATTCTAAGCTGAATCATGGCCAGCCTATTAATGTTGAAGGCATGAGCCATCTGCAATTCACAGATAAAATCTATTCTCACCGTGATTACTTCGATCTTGGCCAGATGCTATATGAACCCATTCCACTATTGGGAAAATTGATTCGGATGGTTAAGTCTAGGGCATCGTCATGAAAACCAATACAGCTAAACAGGAAGCGATTTTAATCACAGGTGCAAGTTCTGGTATTGGGCTTGCGTTAGCACGTCATTATATTGAGCTGGGATACCATGTGTTTGCGTGTGGTAGAAATGAGCAATCGCTCAACACCATTGGCGGTGCATATCCGTTAGTGTTTGATATCAATGATAAATATCAAATAGAACAAGCATCAATGCAACTTAGCACTATGCTGAATAATAAAGGATTAACGCTAACAACCGTTGTTCTCAATGCGGGGAGTTGTGAGTATATAGATAATCCGCTTCAATTTGATGGCGCTTTATTTGAAAGAGTGATTAACACTAATCTGATTGCAATGGGGTATTGTTTACAGTTTTTTTACCACTTATTGCTGCTCATGGCCGTATCGGTTTAATGAGCTCAAGTGCGACCTATTTACCTTTCCCTCGTGCGGAAGCTTACGGCGCGTCAAAAGCCGCTGTTAATTACCTTGCAAGTAGCTTGCGGTTAGATTTAACACAACACGATATTGGAGTCAGTGTGATATGCCCAGGCTTTGTATCAACGCCACTAACTGATAAAAACGATTTTTCGATGCCGATGAAAATCTCTGCGCAACAAGCGGCTATTGATATTTTTAGTGGATTGAAAAAAGGTCGTGATGAGATTCATTTCCCTAAACGTTTTACCTATATATTGAAATGTTTAGCTTGTTTACCTTCGGGATTGATTAACAATTTACTTGCGCCTAAAGCGCAGAAGCACACTTAAAATGGTTAAAACTGAGATTTTGACCTCTAGAACAGTATAAATGGTCTAAAACAATAATAATCATAAAGGATTAATATGAAAAAAATTGCAGTGGTTGGATCAGGTATTTCAGGGTTAACATGTGCTCATTTACTCAGTCAATTACATGAAGTGACTGTATTTGAAGTGAATGACTATATCGGTGGGCACACGGCAACAATTGATGTCGAGGTTGGAGGGAAACCCTACGCCATTGATAGTGGTTTTATTGTATTTAATGACCGTACTTATCCAAGATTTCAGAAATTAATGGCACGTTTAGATGTAAAGTCTTTGCCTACAGAAATGAGTTTCAGCGTTCAAAACACCCAAACAGGTTTAGAGTACAATGGCCACACGCTTTGGAGCATGTTTGCTCAGCGTCGTAACTTATTAAAACCTGATTTTTATCGATTTCTAGCTGAAATCGTTAAGTTTAATAATCAATGTAAAGCCATTTATGATGCAGAAGACTATCAAATTGACACGTTAGGCGAGTTTTTAGATAGCCAAGGGTTTTCTGATTTTTTCAGTGAACACTACATTTTACCTATGGGCGCCGCCATTTGGTCTGCCAGCATTAACGATATGCGTGCCTTCTCGTTACGATTTTTCATTCGATTCTTCCATCACCACGGATTGTTGAATATCAGCGACCGTCCGCAGTGGTATGTACTTGAAGGTGGCTCTCGTAGTTATATTCCTGCACTTATTGAACCATTCAAACAGCGCTTGTTTCTCAATTCTCCGGTAACGTCAATTGAACGTAAGCATGATGGGGTCAATATAAAAATTAACGATGGAGAAGTGCAGTACTTCGATGAAGTCATATTGGCTTGTCACAGTGACCAAGCGCTAGCTATGCTAACTGACGCTTCTGAAGATGAGCGTCAAGTTCTGGGGGCGATGGCTTATCAAGATAATGAAGTTGTATTACACACCGATGTGAACCTATTGCCAAAGCGAAAAGCAGCATGGGCAAGCTGGAATTATCGTTTACAAGGGGTTGATGCGAGTGATATTGCGAATAAACCCGCCAGTGTGACTTACAATATGAACATATTACAGCGTCTTCCTAAAGATGCCCCCACCTTTTGTGTCACCTTAAATCAAACTCATTTGATTGATGAGAGTAAAATTCTTCGCAAATTTAACTATGCTCATCCGGTATTTAATGAAGCGAGTATGGCAGCTCAAAAAGAGCGAAGCCGAATTTGTGGCGTGCGTCATACTCATTTTGCTGGTGCATATTGGTATAACGGCTTTCATGAAGATGGTGTGCGCAGTGGCTTAGATGTATGTAATAACTTCGGTATTAGCCTATGACATCAGTGGTAGAGTCTGACAAATTCCAAAGTGGTATTTACCAAGGAGAGGTAAGCCACAGACGGTTTACGCCTAAATCTCATTCTTTTGAATATGAGATGGCTTTGATGGCGATAGATTTAGATGAGGTTAACCAACTAGAAAAAGTCAGTAAAATTTTTGGTTTGTCGAAATGGAGTTTGCTGAAGTTTAATCCAAGTGATTATTTAAACAATCTTACTAGCCAATTTTCTAATGAAGCAGTGATTGAATTAATGGCAGATTGTGATGTTATGTCTCCTGAGGCTGGCTTAAAGCATCGAGTGCTTTGGACCATTACACAGTTGGGGGCTAGCACTCAATGTGACTCGGTTATCTTTGCTGGGCAAATCAGGCATTTTGGCTTTTACTTCAGTCCTGTTAACTTTTACTTTTGCTATCAAGACGGCGAACCTATCTATATGCTCGCAGAGGTGAGTAATACACCATGGGATGAGCGACATTGTTATTTAGTGGACCTGCAAGATACACAACACACTGATAAAGTGTTCCATGTTTCGCCTTTTCTTGATCTTGATATGCATTATCAATGGAAAATTACCCCACCCAGTAAGCGACTTAACGTCACGATTCAAAACCGAGATGACGCTAATAACAAACTATTTGATGCGAGTCTTTACTTAAAGCGTCGAACATTTACTGCCGCAAACATTCGCAAGATGTTGATAGGGTTTCCTATTATGACAGTGAAAATAATGTGGGGTATTTATTGGCAAGCTTTAAAACTGTTTGTAAAGCGGATCCCGTTTGTGGTTCACCCGCAAACTTAAATTAAACCAAATGACAACTTGTTACGTATATCAACATCATAATGATAAACAGATTAACGTAGGACGCGGAGAGTGATATGGAAAATACAGCAACAGGTGCCAACTTAGCTCAAGCAACTATTTCCGAAGGTTTTGCCAAGAAAATTTTATTAAGAGCATTAACGCATCTTTCTGATGGCTATTTAACGATTGTGAGCTCCGATGATCAAGCTAGCGCAGAACAAAGTGTGAGTTTTGGCAATTTTGATTCAGATTTACATGCCACTATCCAAGTCTCTCATCCTAGTTTTTACAAGCAAGTTATTTGGGGTGGTTCAATTGGCGCTGGTGAAGCCTACATCCAAGGGCATTGGTCCAGTCCAGACTTGACTAAAGTGGTTCAATTGTTTGCTCGAAACCTCGCACTTTTAGACAATATTGAGCGGTACTTTTCATGGTTTAGTGTTGGTGTTAATCGCATCAAACACGTATTCAACCGCAACTCTACATCAGGCTCTAAGCGTAATATTCTAGCGCATTATGATCTAGGTAATGCGATGTATGAGCAATTTCTGGATAAAGAAATGCTCTATTCAAGTGCGTTATATCCGCATAACAGCGCCAGCCTAGAAGAAGCACAACTACACAAATTGCACACCATTTGTGAGCGATTGGATTTAAAACCTGGCCAAACATTGCTTGAAGTGGGAACGGGTTGGGGAGCATTAGCGATTTACGCAGCGAAACACTTTGATGTCAATGTCACCACAACCACAATTTCAGACGCTCAGTATGAATACGCAGCTAACAGAGTCGAGCAAGAAGGCTTGAGTGATCGTATTACGTTACTTAAACAAGATTATCGATTATTGACTGGTGAATATGACCGGGTTGTATCGATAGAAATGATTGAAGCTGTGGGTCATGAGTATTTACCGAGCTTCTTTAAGAAGCTTGAAACCTTATTAAAGCCTGAGGGAAGAATGCTTATTCAGGCTATTACTATTGCCGATCAGCGCTATGACAGCTACCGAAAAGGTGTTGATTTTATTCAACGTTACATATTCCCTGGTGGTTGTTTACCATCAGTAAGTGAAATGAACAAACATGTTGCAAAACAAACCGATATGGTTGTTTGGTCAATTGATGATATGGGGAAAGATTACGCACAAACATTACTTCACTGGCATCAACGTTTTGATCACGCGCAGCAAAAAGTTAAACAGCTTGGGTACGGTGAAGACTTTATTCGTATGTGGAAGTTTTATCTAAGTTATTGCGAAGGTGGCTTTTTAGAGCGCACAACGAGTGCGGTGCATTTGGTGGCTGTTCGTCCCAAGTATCGTACTGCTTTAGCAAGCGGTGCTTAACAATGAAAAGCCATACTAACATTATTAATGCTTGTACATTTCAGGTTATTTGGTGGGCAGGTGTATTAGCCGGAAACCAATTAATTGTCATACCCGCATTGTTAATCGTATGGCATTTTGTGGTGAGTCAGCAAAAGAAGTGGGACCTTAAGGTTATGCTGGTAAGCGCCTTAGCGGGCTGTTTAGTCGACTCATTGCTGACGGTATTTGGAATATTTGAGTTCGCTTCATTCCCTATTTGGTTAGGGCTACTTTGGGCATATTTTGCTATCTCATTAAATTACAGTCTGGCACTGTTTAACCATTTGCCCGTTGCTATTCAAGCACTGCTAGGTGGCGTATTTGGCAGCTTAAGTTATATCGGTGGTGCTAACCTTGGGGCTGTGACTCTACCTCAAGGAACTGCTACAACGGCGATTGTATTGTTTGTAATTTGGTTTGTGTTGTTTCCATCTTTTTTGCATCTAGCAAAATCTATCGGTCTAAAGCAAGCTAAACACTATTCAAATAACGTCTTTAATCAGCTGTCATAAAGGAGGAAGGATCATGAAACTATATAGTAGAGCGGCAATGTTAACGTCATCAATAACGACAAAAAAACGTTGGTTAGCCAGTTTTAATATTAAACATGATACTAAGAATTCTTTGCGAACAATCGCTGCGACTTTATGCCTGACTCTGAGCCCATTTTCTTCAGCCGCAGTTACCGCTGATTTTGAAGCTGCAACGACAGCTATAACAGTTCAAGAATCAATGCCTGCGACTAAACAAGATACTAATGAATCAAGTGTGTTGAAAATGGTAGGGCAGGCAGATATGGACTTACTGTGGTTTTCTATTTATAGCGCAAAATTGATGTCTGTAGATGGAGAATACCAACAAGACCAATTTCCTTTAAAGCTTGAGATTGAATATCACCGCGATATTGATGCTGAAGATTTGATTGAAGCGACGGTCGACCAATGGCAGCACATAGGTATCGACAGTGAAGAAATTGTTCGATTACAACAGCAGATCGAACAAGCATGGCCAGATGTTAAGGAAGGCGATAGATTAAGTTTTATGATGCACAGCCAAGATAGAGGCCAGTTTTACTTCAATGAGCAAGCATTACCAATTATTCAAGAACCGGGGTTTGCTGCCGCATTTTTGGATATTTGGCTTTCGGAGCAAACCAGTAGACCAGAACTTAGACAGCAATTAATTGGAGCCAATAAATAATGACTCAACTAAATAGAATAAAGTCATTTTGCATAGCAACCTTGGCAGCTTTATCTTTAATGTCTTGCTCATCGGCTTCAATCGAGGATTACGATAAAACTACCCCTGTATTGGATTTGCAGCAGTTTTTTGCTGGTAAATTGACTGCTGCCGGCATTGTTCAGGATTTTTCAGGCACTGTGACTCGTAAATTTACAGTCTCGATGGATGCTAGCTGGCAAGATAATCAAGGTATTATTGACGAGCGATTTATTTATGATGATGGGGAAAAACAAACCCGAATTTGGCATATTACCGATTTAGGTAATGGCCAATATGAAGGAAAGGCTAACGATATTTTAGGTATTGCTACAGGCGAAGCTAAGGGCAGTGCGTTACGTTGGGCTTATGACATGAACTTGATTGTAGATGAGTCAGAATATGAAGTGCACTTTGATGACTGGATGTTCTTAGTGGATGAAAATACTATCATTAACAAAAGCGATATTATTAAGTTTGGGGTAACAGTTGCCCAAGTGACTTTGGTTATTCAAAAGCAACCATAGTTATTAAAAGAGTTATTTAAAAGAGTTATTTAAAAGAGTTATTAAAAAGCTAGCTAACTGTCTAAAATATCTATAGCAGATTGAGCAAAACTAAGGTTATTAAGAAGACAATAACCTTAGCAGTATCGCAATTAGCCTTTTAATTTTGAATTATCAGGCTGTTTTTTATCGTAATATTCAAATGGAAACACATTTCTAATTCGTTGGGTTAACTTATCTGGCACGTTGGCTGATACGTGTAATCTGACATCACCTTGCTTTTCAGCACGTACTGTACAAGTTAACTTTTCAGCTTTTGCTATGGCTTTACACTCTCTTGAGAAACGTTCAGGTATTTTGCCCGAATGTTTATTCAGTTTCCCTTCTTTGAAATGCATTTCAAATATTGTTAGTCCACGAGAACCTGAAAAAATAAGTTTGTAAGCAATGACAAAAAAACTAATACAAAGAGGACTTTAAAACCCGTTTCAAGCATATATCGATCCTTTTAATTTCAATCCTTTAAAGACACACTATCAATAATAAAGATACTCCGCTGATATAAGATTGCAATCCATTTAGGGCATTAATACGTTGGATGACGGTTAGATCACATCGCTGAAGCACGACATTTGAAGCATCATTGAATACACAATTGATCTTGGGTCGTTATGTCTATGAAACTTAGTTACTATTAACTTATTCGAGTAAGCCATCCCAATTATTGATGAGTCAGTTTTTGAGTGTTGGTTAGGTACTTATTTTCGTTAAAAGGTCATGCTATGCACCGAGTTCAAGATGCCTCTCTTTTTCGTCAACAAGCTTATGTTAATGGTCAATGGATTGATGGGGATTCTGGTTTCACTCAAGATGTAATCAATCCCGCTACCAATGAGCTTGTTGCCTGTGTGCCACAACTTAGTGAATCACAAGTTCATTCTGCGATTAGCGCAGCGCAGCAGGCATTAGCCCCTTGGCAAGCGTTAACGGCTAAAGCACGCCAACAAATACTGCTCAAGTGGCATCAGCTTATACTGCAGCATAGTGACGACCTTGCCAGGATTATGACGTTAGAGCAGGGAAAACCCCTCGAGGAAGCTCAAGCTGAAGTGAATTATGGCGCATCGTTTATTGAGTGGTTTGCTGAGGAAGCAAAGCGTGTCTATGGAGAGACTATTCCGGGGCACCAAGCAGACAAACGCATATCCGTCATAAAGCAAGCCATAGGTGTGACTGCGGCTATTACGCCATGGAACTTCCCCTTAGCAATGATTACTCGCAAAGCAGCACCTGCATTAGCGGCAGGCTGCAGCATGATTGTTAAACCAGCACCACAAACGCCATTAACTGCACTTGCACTAGCCGAGCTTGCTCATAGGGCAGGAATTCCTAACGGGGTGTTTAATGTGGTTATCGGAGAGGCAAAGAAAGTAGGTCAAATCTTGTGTGAAAGCCATCAGGTAAGAAAGTTATCTTTTACTGGCTCAACAGCCGTGGGGGTTAAATTAATGCAACAATGTGCCCCCACAGTAAAAAAGTTATCACTAGAGCTTGGCGGCAATGCGCCTTTTATTGTGTTCAATGATGCAGATATTGAAGCTGCTGTAACTGGGGCTATTCAAGCTAAGTTTAGAAATGCTGGGCAAACATGCGTTTGTGCAAACCGTATCTATGTGCAATCAGGGATCATAAAACAGTTTACTGAGAAGTTCGTCAAAGTGGTTACAGCGCTTAATGTAGGCGATGGCTTTGATGTAGAGACTGATATTGGACCGCTGATAAACCAAGATGCCGTTGATAAAGCCAAATCGCACATTGCTAATGCCTTATCACTTAATGGCAAAGTATTAGTTGGTGGTAAGCCACTTACAGACTCTGGTCACTTTTTTGCTCCCACAGTGATAAGTGATTGCCAGCAAAACATGTTAGTAGCAAAAGAAGAAACCTTTGCACCCATCGCCCCTATTTTTGAGTTTGATGATGAAGCACAAGTGATAGAAATGGCTAATGATACAGATTTTGGTTTAGCTGCATATTTTTATGCAAACGACGTTAGTTTAGTTTATCGGGTTTCAGAGGCGTTAGAGTTTGGCATGGTTGGGGTTAATACAGGGCTGATTTCAACTGAAGTTGCTCCGTTTGGTGGGATTAAGTCTTCTGGTATTGGTCGAGAGGGATCCAGACACGGTTTGGATGAGTACCTTGAAATGAAGTATGTTTGCGTTTCAATATAAAGCGTTTCTCTTTTTATCGAGCGTTTAGCGTTACATGCAGTAGCGCGTTTACAGCAAATAGATTGAATACGTAACACTAACCGCTCAATTAACCGAATAATGTTTTATTAATAAAGCGGTTTAAGCGTTAGAGAATGTGATGCATAATTAAACACATCACCAATAACCAATTGAGAGCGATGCTTTTTTCTTTATTCGATATTTTAGCGCTTGTCTGTTTCTTCCTTTGTTGGGTGGGATACACCATTTTTGCTCGAAAAAAGCAAAAAATACTAACTGTATTGCTCGATGCTTACACCAACACCGAATTCATTGGATGGCAGAGGTTATGACCAAGGAGATCCGCGTAGGTGAAGCGTCTTTATTGGCCAATTTAGAACGAAATATCGCATTTTTTGCCTCGACAACCTTACTGGTCTTAGCAGGTGTGTTAACGCTGTTTGCGCAAGTAGAGCGACTTGAAGACGTCATTAGCTCGATACCATTTGCTGCAGAGCCCAATCATGCATTAGTGCAAGTTAAGCTCGCTTTGCTTGCGGGTATTTTTGTATTAGCTTTTTTCAATTTACTTGGTCAATGCGTCAATATGGCTTTTTGAATGTGATGATAGGCGCAGCACCCATAGACCCAACAGGTCAAAATAAAAATTTAGCTGCCTATTCCCGACAAATGGCCACTGTAGGTGATCAGGCTGCTCATTCCTATAATTATGGTCTACGCTCTTATTATTTCTCAATGGCGGCGCTGTGTTGGTTCTGGAACCCTATGCTATTGATTGTGGCGAGCTTGCTGGTGGTATATACCCTTTATCAACGAGAGTTTAAGTCTAGAGCGGTCAGAGCGATTACGGCAGCTCAAACTCATTTAGAGATTGCCAAAGCAGTCAAAGACAAAGCCCATGAAAGGTCAACGTTATAAGCTGTGACTATTTGATTGGGAGTGTTGAACTCCATTTTGTTGAAAAATAGACATGAAAAAGCCGCTTAAATTTCTTTAAGCGGCTTATCAAAATTGGTGGCCCCTCCCAGACTCGAACTGGGGACCTGACGATTATGAGTCGTATGCTCTAACCAACTGAGCTAAGGGGCCTACTTAAGTT
Source organism: Shewanella sp. ENK2 (assembly GCF_043568515.1). Taxonomy (NCBI): domain Bacteria; kingdom Pseudomonadati; phylum Pseudomonadota; class Gammaproteobacteria; order Alteromonadales; family Shewanellaceae; genus Shewanella; species Shewanella sp. ENK2. Next base: position 3,288,218 of record NZ_CP171406.1, read on the forward strand.
AGTCGTCACTACCAAAAGCGGAGGGAAGTATACGAAGTTTATTGTTACTTGTCACCACTGAATTTGCCAGAAATTGACTTCTGAGTATCGTTTGGTTATCTGTTAAGCAATATAGGAAGGCTATTGAATAGATATTGCTGATTTATAACAACAAAAAAGCCCGCTTTATGCGGGCTTTTTAATCTTTCGATTATCTTAGTTCTATTAAGACTTACTCGTCTAAGAACGACTTTAAGATTTCTGAACGAGAAGGGTGGCGTAGTTTACGCAATGCTTTCGCTTCAATCTGACGAATACGTTCACGTGTGACATCAAACTGTTTACCGACTTCTTCAAGCGTATGGTCGGTGTTCATATCGATACCAAAACGCATACGTAATACTTTAGCTTCACGAGCTGTTAGACCTGCTAATACTTCGTGAGTCGCATTCTTTAAACTTTCGCTTGTCGCTGAGTCTAAAGGAAGCTCTAAGGTATTATCTTCAATAAAGTCACCTAAGTGCGAATCTTCATCGTCACCAATTGGTGTTTCCATTGAAATCGGTTCTTTAGCGATTTTTAACACTTTAAGAATCTTATCTTCAGGCATTAGCATACGCTCAGATAATTCTTCAGGTGTTGGCTCGCGACCCATTTCTTGTAACATTTGACGTGAAATACGATTTAATTTGTTAATCGTTTCAATCATATGTACTGGAATACGAATAGTACGCGCTTGGTCAGCAATAGAACGAGTAATTGCCTGACGGATCCACCATGTTGCATAAGTCGAGAACTTATAACCACGACGGTATTCAAACTTATCTACTGCTTTCATCAAACCAATGTTACCTTCCTGAATCAAATCCAAGAACTGTAAACCACGGTTGGTGTACTTTTTAGCGATAGAAATTACAAGACGTAAGTTTGCTTCAACCATTTCTTTCTTCGCACGACGAGCTCTAGCTTCACCGATTGACATGCGACGGTTGATGTCTTTAATAGCACGGATGATTAAGCCGGTTTCTTCTTCGATTGCAGCGAGTTTAGTGCTACAACGAACAACGTCTTCTTCAACCATTCTTAAGCCTTCAGCGTAAGGCTTATTACTGTCTTTTTCAGCGTGGAACCAAGCTAAATCAGTTTCATTGCCAGTGAAGAACTTAACAAAGTTTTTCTTTGGCATTTTAGCTTGTTCAACACAAAGCTTAAGGATTAAACGCTCTTGAACACGAACACGATCCATCATGGTGCGCATGCTTTTAACTAAGCGATCAAACTGTTTTGGGATTAAACGGAATTCTTTGAAAAGCTCGCCAATCACGAATAAAGCGCCAATGGCTTCAGGGTGATCACGACCTTTCTTTTCGATTACCAATAAGCCTTTTTCGTAAGCTTCACGTAATTGGGTGAATTTTTCTTTGGCTTCTTCAGGATCAGGACCTTTTGGACCTTCTTCTTCATCGTCCTCGTCATCACCGTCATCATCTTCGTCTTCTAGTTCTTCTTCTGATAACTCAGAGCCTACGTGTGTTGCTGTTGGCGCAACATCGTCATCATCTGGGTTAACAAAGCCTGAAATAATATCAGTTAGACGAAGTTCATCAGCTTCATACTTATCAAATTGCTCAAGAATCATCGCAATGGCTTGCGGGTATTCAGATACAGAGCTTTGAACCGTATTAATGCCTTCTTCAATACGTTTTGCGATGACAATTTCGCCTTCGCGGGTCAATAGCTCAACCGTTCCCATTTCACGCATGTACATACGGACTGGATCGGTTGTGCGACCTAATTCGCTCTCTACCGTTGCAAGTGCAGCAGCTGCTTCTTCTGCTGCATCTTCATCGGTGTTGTCCTCAGACATCATCATTTCATCGGCATCTGGCGCTTGTTCATAAACGCGGATACCCATGTCATTGATCATCTGGACAATATCTTCAATCTGATCTGAATCGACCATGTCAGCTGGCAAGTGGTCATTGACTTCAGCATAGGTTAAATAACCTTGCTCTTTACCTTTAGCAAGCAACAATTTAAGTTGCGACTGCGGAGTATGCTCCATAGATATCATCCAAGTTGGGTAACTGAAATAACGACTGGACACTAGCCGAAGCATAAGTGCCAAGCAAATCGTCAATTATAGCTGTATGAACTAAAGTACGCTAGTCCATGACATTGCTTTACTGAACATTTTTGAAATAAAAAATGTGCTTACGCAATGCCTTTCATGATAGAAATCAGCTTCGTTAGCTGAATTTTTTCAGCTTTTGTTAGAGTTTGTTTAAGACTCAGTTCTTGATAGCGCTGTTCAATATATTGATTGTTCAGCCAGATCAAGGTTTGCTTAAACTCCTGAACTAAGTTTTCATCCGCCACTTGGTGGTCCCATTGGGCCAATTTTATCAAGGCACTTTTTTGTTCGTGCTCTCGATACATCTCAAGTAGTTGTGCGCTGTTAAACTGTTGTTCACGAGTTAAGTTTAGCAAATCAATGAGCAATGCAATGCCAGGGATTTGCAAATGGGCTAATGCGGGTTGAGCAGCTAGGCCAAACCCTAATTCAGGACGTTGCACTAATAATGCAATTGCTAATCGCAATGGCGTACCACGACCTTGTAAGCCCTTTTTATTCATAGGCTGCTGTTGTTTAACAGCAAAACCCAATTTTTTCTTTAAATCATCTGCGCTATTCATACCAATTTTATGCGCAAGATTCTCTAAGAGTAAATTCTGAAGAACGGTATCTTGTACTCGTTCAATGAGTGTAATGGCTTGTTTGGCCAGTGCACTTTTATCTGTGCCATATTGGGCTGTTAATGTCTCAAATAAGAATGCGGGCAAGTCGAGCGCATCGAGCATTAATTTTTCAAAACCGTCTTTACCAACTTGACGAACCATCGTATCTGGATCTTCGCCTTGGGGTAAAAACATAAACCGAACCACATCACCTGGTTTTAATAAGGGCAGTGCAGTTTCAAGTGCACGCCAAGCAGCGGCTTTACCTGCTTTATCACCGTCGTAGCAACAAATGACTTCTTTAGCACTACGTACAAGTAACTGAAATTGTTCAGCTGTTGTCGCAGTACCTAATGAAGCAACAGCATAATCTACATCAAATTGGGCTAATGCAACAACGTCCATATATCCTTCAACAATCAACACTTGTTGTGGATCTCGATGACGCTGTTTTAACTCATAAAGGCCGTAAAGCTCGTTGCCCTTATGAAATATGGGCGTTTCTGGCGAATTCAAGTACTTTGGTGTTCCATCGCCTAAAACTCGACCACCAAAGCCAACTACACGACCTCTGCGGTCGCGAATTGGAAACATTAACCGATCTCTAAACCGGTCATAGCGCTTACCGTTATCGTTGGCGATTAGCATGCCAGCAGTAAGCAGCTTGTCTTGTGCCGCTTGGTTTTGACGGTATCTACCTAATAGACCATCCCAACCATCTGGCGCAAAACCTATTCCAAATTGTTCTACTACTTTTGAAGACAGTCCGCGAAAATCTAAATAGTCGATGACTTTTTGTTTGTCTGAGTGCTGGCGCAATTGACTTTGATAGTAAAGATTGGCTTCTTCCATCAATTGATATAAATCGCGACTCAAACCTTGATCTTTTTGGGACCCGTACCTTGTTCTCTTGGTACATCTAATCCCAATTTACCAGCGAGTTCCTCAATGGCATCAACAAACTCCAATCGATCATATTCCATAATAAAATCGATGGCATTGCCATGGGCACCACAGCCAAAACAGTGATAAAACTGCTTATCTTGACTCACGGTAAATGAAGGTGATTTTTCGCTATGAAAAGGACAACACGCAGAGTGATTTTTCCCTGCTTTTTTCAAAGGAACACGATGATCAATCAGATCAACAATGTCTGTGCGAGCTATGAGCTCATTGATAAAGTCACGAGGTATCGCCATAAATGCTATAGGTCTCGCATTACCATGTAGATAAAACAAACAAGCCGCGCAATAATGCACGGCTTATTCAACATTAAAATTTAACTAGTTTAATTTAGCACGAATTTGGCTGCCAATGGCACCCATATCTGCACGGCCTTGAACTTTAGATTTTAATGCTCCCATTACTTTGCCCATATCCGCCATGGATGATGCACCTACCTGAGCGATAGCTTCATCAATAATTGCCGCAACTTCTTCTTCTGTTAAAGGAGAAGGCAAGAAAGTTTCAATAACTTGAATCTCTTCTGCTTCAGATGCTGCTAACTCCGGGCGACCTGCTGACTCATATTGAGCAATAGAATCGCGACGTTGTTTTACCATTTTGGTTAAAACGGCTATTGTTTGTTCGTCAGTCAGAGTTTCGCGGGTATCCACTTCAATCTGTTTAACGGCAGACAATGCCATACGAATAGTCCCCAAACGTGCCTTATCTTTGGCACGCATGGCTTCTTTCATTTGGTCTTTTAGCTGTTCAACTAGGCTCATAATGAGATTAGTATAAACGTACGCGACGTGCGTTTTCGCGAGAAAGCTTCTTAGCTAGACGCTTAACAGCGGCAGCTTTTGCGCGCTTACGTGCAGAAGTTGGCTTCTCGTAGAATTCACGAGCGCGAACATCAGCTAAGATACCTGCTTTTTCACAAGAGCGCTTGAAACGACGAAGAGCTACGTCGAATGGTTCGTTTTCACGTACTTTAATAATTGGCATACGCCATCACCCCTTAGGTGTAGTTAATTTGGCACTACCATCAAAGGTAGATTAACCAAGGCTATTTAAAATGGTGCGAAATTCTACACCGATAATGATGCTTTTGTAAACCCCCTTTATGGGCGACTTTGTGTAATTGGCTTGTCATATTTTGCAGTTAGTCCCTTGATGACTGGAATAACCTCTCATCAAGAGGTAGAATTGCCGCCCTTACATTTTTAGGAAGATGAGCTGCTATGCGGGTTTTAGGTATTGAAACATCTTGTGATGAAACAGGAATTGCTGTGTTTGATGACGAGCAAGGATTGTTATCACATGCTTTATATAGTCAAGTAAAGTTACATGCTGATTATGGCGGCGTTGTACCTGAGTTAGCCTCACGAGATCATGTTCGTAAAATTGTCCCATTAATTAAGCAAGCGTTAAAAGAGGCCAATTCAACGGTCGATGACATTGATGGTATTGCCTTTACCAAAGGCCCTGGCTTAATTGGTGCTTTATTAGTGGGGGCATGTGTAGGTCGCTCTTTAGCTTATTCATGGGATAAACCTGCGATTGGCGTACATCACATGGAAGGGCATTTACTTGCGCCAATGCTTGAAGATGATGCGCCAGAGTTTCCTTTTCTTGCTTTATTGGTATCTGGCGGACACTCGATGCTTGTTAAGGTCGATGGTATCGGCCAATACGAAGTGTTAGGCGAATCAGTGGATGATGCGGCAGGTGAAGCGTTCGATAAAACCGCTAAATTAATGGGGCTAGATTATCCTGGCGGACCTCGCTTAGCTAAGCTTGCATCAAAAGGTGTCGAAGCGGGTTACAAGTTCCCAAGGCCAATGACAGACAAACCAGGTTTAAATTTCAGCTTTTCAGGTTTGAAAACATTTACTGCCAATACAATTGCTGCAGAGCCAGATGATGAACAAACACGTGCTAATATTGCGCGTGCGTTTGAAGAAGCGGTAGTGGATACGCTTGCGATAAAATGTCAACGAGCCCTTAAATTAACCGGTTATAACCGACTTGTCGTCGCAGGTGGAGTCAGCGCCAATACTCGTTTAAGAGAAAATCTCGCGACTATGATGAAAAAGCTCAATGGTGAGGTATTTTATCCGCGTGGTGAATTTTGTACCGATAATGGTGCTATGATTGCTTTCGCTGGTCTACAGCGCCTAAAAGCAGGACAAACCGAAGATTTAGAAGTGAAAGGTCAGCCTCGCTGGCCTTTAGATACTTTAGATGCCATTTAATATTTATAACGTGTAATAGGCTTGGTGCTTTAAATGTAAGCGGCTAAAGTACCCGTAAAAAAACCTAAGCTACGGCTTAGGTTTTTTTATTTGATTTTTTATCTATCCAGTGTGAAGGGGATTAAATCAATTGTGTTCAGTTGATGCTTTCTTTTTCTCGATAACTTACTTTCTTCACCAATACGTAAGCGCTTTATGTTGTCTTTATGCCTAATTACAATTAGCAGTGACAGCATAGCAACAGGAATGGTAAACCTGTCATCAAGCCACCAAGTATAAACGGGAGCGAGTATGGCGGTTAAGATAGCTGCAAGAGATGAATAACGAGTCAAAAAGACAAAGACTATCCATGTGGCAATTAAACATAATGCTAAATCCCCGCCAATCGGTGCCATAGCACCAAATGCTGTAGCAACACCTTTACCGCCTTGGAAATTAAAAAATATCGGGTAGATATGGCCTAAACAGGCTGCAATAGCGATTAAGCCTAACGAAACGGCATCTTGTCCTAGCACATAGCTAAAATAACTTGGGGCTGCTCCTTTGAGCATGTCAAAAAATAACACTAATGCCGCTGAACTGGCACCACCAATCCTGAGCACATTTGTTGCGCCTGGATTCCCCGAGCCTTCCGTGCGGGGATCTGGCAAACCACGTAATTTACATACGAGAATTGCACTTGAGATAGAACCGGCTAAGTAGGCGGTTATAATCATCAAAATAGTGATTGTAACTGCGCTCAAATTGGTTTCCTTTCACTTCTTAGGGTATCATCGCCCATTAATTTATTTCACTTGAGACGTAACCTGATAATTGGGTTAATACGCTCTGTTACATCGTGACACGTTCAAAGATTACAGCCGTTATCCTACTGCGTAAATCGCTTAGGAAAAAGACGAGATCTATAATAACTGCTATTTGAGTTAATTTTCAGCCTTTTCAGCTGAAATATTTATGAAAAGACGTGTAAACCGTGGAGTTCACATGGATAAAGTATTAATACGCGAACTAAAAGTTGAAACTGTTATCGGTATTTATGAGTGGGAAAAGAAAATACACCAAACATTACTGATAGATTTAGATATGGCTTGGGATAACAAACTGGCTGCCGCTTCAGACGATTATCAACATGCTCTGTGTTATGAAACTGTCTCTAATCGTTTAACTGCGCTAATTACTGAAAAGCCGATAGAGTTGATTGAAACCGTTGCTGAAATGGTCGCTAATTGTTTAATCAATGAATTTAATGTTTTGTGGGTAAAGGTCGCTGTTATGAAACCGGGTGCAGTACCAACGGCAAAATCAGTCGGCGTAGTCATTGAACGTGGTCATATATGATGTCCATCGTTAATGGACTTTATTTAAGTGGTAATCACATTTAATTGACAGTTAACATGTTTCAATTAATCAAATATTCATAATCGCTCTGTATAATTTCGGATGAGTTAATGGCACGTATTTATATCAGCTTGGGCACCAACATTGATCCTGTTGAGCACATGCAGTCGGGACTAATTGACCTATACGAACAATTTGGTCAATTAACCCTATCAAGAATGTTTGAAAGTGAAGCTGTGGGCTTTAATGGCACTAACTTTTTAAATATGGTTGCTGCAGCAGATACTGAAATGAGTATTGCGGATGTGGTTGCCACTTTTAAACGTATTGAAAAACAAAATGGACGTATTCGTGGCGAGAAAAAATTTAGTCCGCGAAGTTTAGATATCGATTTACTGCTTTATGACAACGAGGTTTGCCAATTTCCAATTGAGCTTCCCCGTGGTGAAATTCTTTATAATGCCTTTGTATTATGGCCGCTTGCAGAAGTTGCGCCGAGTTTACAGCATCCAAAAAACACTAAAACATACCAGTCATTGTGGGAAGAGTACGATAAAACGAGTCAGAATATCTGGCCTGTAGAATTTGACTTTCCAGCAATACTGACTCGTTAATTATATTTAAAGGAACAACATGGAAACGCTTCAGGTTATCTTTTTAGCGCTTATTCAAGGGCTAACAGAGTTCTTACCCATTTCAAGTTCAGCTCATCTTATTTTACCTTCGCAGATTTTAGGCTGGGAAGATCAAGGTTTAGCCTTTGATGTTGCAGTGCATATAGGTTCATTGTTGGCTGTTGTGATTTACTTTAGAACAGAAATTTGGGCCATGTTGAAAGCCTGGATTGCCAGTATAACGAAAGGTGTTCACACCGATGACAGTAAATTAGCTTGGTGGATTATTCTAGCGACACTTCCAGCGGTATTTTTTGGCTTCATGGCAAAAGACTTAATTGAGACTTACTTACGTGGCCCTGGTGTGATTGCTATTACGACGGTTATTTTTGGTCTGCTTTTATGGGTAGGTGATAAAATGGCTCGTAATGAACTCACTGAATATCAAACGGGTTGGCGTAAAGCGTTATTAATAGGCTTCGCGCAAGCTATGGCAATTATTCCGGGTACTTCACGTTCTGGTATCACCATTACCGCAGCATTGATGCTAGGTCTTAATCGCGACGCAGCGGCTCGCTTTTCATTTTTAATGTCTATTCCTGTCATTTTAGGTGCGGCTATTTTAATGAGTAAAGACGTGATTTCTGGCGATCTCACCATGGATTACACTGAATTACTATTGGGCGTTGCCGTTTCTTTTGTTGCTGCATATACCTGTATTTTCTTCTTCCTAAAAATCATTAGTAAGATTGGTATGACACCATTTGTGTTGTATCGATTAATGCTAGGCGCCGTATTATGTGGCTTTATTTTCCTGTAAAATAAGCTATCTTGAAAAACGGGTGCTAGCACCCGTTTTTTGTTTCCTACACTTTTTCTTCGAAAAACTCATACCCAATACTGCCACTGTAAGGATGTTTTCTCGTTATGGATTCAATATTAGTTTGCCCGATTTGTGCTGAATCGCTGCAGTTACATGAGCAATCTCAAGGTTATTATTGCAATAACAAACATCACATTGATAAAAATGCTCAAGGCTATTGGTCGTTTGTCACATCGCCTAAATTTAAAGGCAGTTCCGAGAGTAGGCAGCAGCTTAGAGCAAAACGTTTTTTGAAGGCATCAGGTATTTTATCGCCGTTAGTTAAACAAGTATCGAGCGTATTTTCTGACGTAGCGGAAGGCAAAGACGAAGTTAATCATCTGAATTATCAGTGTAATGATGGTTTTTATATTCGATCATTATCAACACTATCAGCACAAGCTGAAGATAATGTTACACATTGGGGCGTATCTGAGGCGGACAATGCCTTATTTGCAGCGAGTAAAGATACCACTCCAGCAAATTTATTGTTAACACCGTTTAAAAAGCTTCCTTTTAAATCTGACGCAATAGATATTGTGACTGTTTTTGAGGCGCAGCTAAAAGGTAAAGAATGTTTACGAGTGTTAAAGCCAGATGGCGCTTTATTGTTACTTGTACCAGGCGCGAGACATTTATGGCAGCTGAAGCAAAAAATCTATCAAAATTTGCTTGAAAAACCGCAGCAACTCAATCTACCGAAAGATGTTGAAATAATTAACACAACCGAGATTAAGTTTAATGCAGATGTATCGGGTGAACAGGCAATAACTTTATTAGATATGAATAACCTTAGCTGGCGAGTAAACGACGAGTTGGCGCATCAAATTAAACAAACAAGCTTTGAACAACTAGAGTTTGATTATGTGTTACTGCACCTAAAGAAGCGCTGATAGGGTTATGTTGTTACTATTGGATTACTGCTAGTGAAGATGAATGAAATAGCAAAAAAGATGTCGTACTAGAAACAATTAAGGCTTGAAATATTCAATGACGGTTAAGTCAAATCAGTATTATCAAGCCTTAATAATCAACCTAAATAAATAAGCTAATTTTCATGTATTCTTACTTTTTGTAAGAAGAAGCCATGTTGTCGATGCGGTCGTTAGCACGCTTAGCTTCTGCTTGTGCGTCCATTGATGCAGCTTTTGCATCTTTAACATCAGCAGCGATTTTGCTTTGATCAGATTTTAAAGAGCTAACTTCAGCAGATAGTTGATCTACTTTGTTACCTAGGTTAGCAACACTTTCTTCAAGAGCAGTAGTGTTAGCACAGCCACCTAAAAGAGCAGTCATAGCAACACCAGCAATCATTAATACTTTCTTGTTCATGGAAAATCCCTTCATTATAGGTTGTATAAATTGCTGAGGTACAATACCCAGCAGCCGTTTAATTATGTCACAGCTTTTAAATTTTGCTATACTAAATAACAATAAAAGTGACAAAAAACATCGTAAATCTAATGGATTGAAGCATATTTACTTATCATTTAGGCTAAAACTGCTTAAAACGGCACCAGATTAAGATTTTAATGGCTTCAACATTTAGCTGACTAGTTTAGGTATTGAATTCATTGAAAGAATATATCTAGGCGCCATAGGCACTAAGTTTGGGCTTACAAAGTTTGCTTAAATTGCTTTATTGCCTCAATTCTTCGAACCGATAATTGCTGTTTAATCTCTTTACCTTGAAAGCCTGCTTTAATCACCTCTTGTACATTGACTTCTTGTGCAAGAATGAAACACTTTTTCAGGTAATCACTTTGAGGGTAATCAGCATTTTCAAACCCCGTTCTGCCTTGAATATCCGCTTGGCAGCAAATTAATAAGTCATCTAAGCGATGTGGTTTACGCCAAAAATCTGCTTTATCAAAAATTTTGATAATGGTTTCAGGCCTTAGCTCATCAGCATTGTGTATATTTTGATGTTGGTCACTACACAATAGTGCAAGCTCTTTGAATTCATTGGGTGTTTTAAGGCGCTGACATAGCTTTTTGATAATAGGTAAGCCTTTTTGGCCATGACCATGATGCTTAGGCCACAACTCTTTTGGTGTGATGCCTTTACCTAAGTCATGAACCAAAGCTGCAAAACGTATTGCTTTATTAGAGCTAAGTTTCGTCACTGCCTGCAATACCATCATAGTATGAATACCACTGTCGATTTCAGGGTGCCATTTTTCAGGTTGTGGAACGCCAAATAAGCAATCGATTTCCGGGAATAAAACCGCTAAAGCGCCACACTTTCTAAGTTGTTGGAAAAACACTTCAGGTCGTTCAGTTGATAACGCTTTATCTACCTCTTGCCATACTCTTTCTGGGGTGAGAAATTCAAGTTCTCCAGACTCGGTGATCTGAGTCATCAATGCCATTGTTTCACTCGCGATGTCAAAATCTAAATGAGCAAATCTAGCGGCAAAACGGGCAACCCTTAATACCCTTAACGGATCTTCAATAAATGCACTTGATACATGCCTAAGGACACGCGCTTCAATATCTTTTTGGCCACCATAAGGGTCGGTAATGTTACCTGACTCATCCTGAGCCATCGCATTAATCGTTAAATCTCGTCTGAGTAAGTCTTCTTCTAATGTCACGTTTTGGTTGGCATCACAACTAAAGCCTGCATAACCCTGTCCGTTTTTTCGCTCAGTTCGTGCTAACGCATATTCTTGTTGAGTCTTAGGATGTAAAAAAACAGGAAAGTCTTTGCCTACTTGGCTATAGCCTAAGTCAAACATTTGCTCTACGGTACTGCCTACAACGACAAAATCTTTATCTTTGATAGGAAGTGATAGAAGTGAGTCACGTACCGCGCCGCCCACAAGATAGGTTTTCATAAAGTGACACATCCAAAGTATGATAATGAAACAGATAAATAGAAGCAGGTTGTGTTACTGGCTTCGTCATTATAATTTTATACCTAAAGCTTATCACGAGTAACATTTCTACGGCTAAATTTTGACAAGTATCAGCGCAAGCTATAACGTGAGCCGTCAGTTTTAAATAAGGATTTTTGGCCAGATGTATAAAGCATTTTATGGATTAAATGATAATCCATTTTCAATCGCACCCAACCCGCATTATTTGTTTCTCAGTGATCGTCACAGAGAGGCCTTAGCACACCTGACCTATGGACTAGGTGAGACTGGTGGCTTTGTATTATTAACGGGTGAGGTTGGAACAGGGAAAACGACAGTATCACGTTGTTTGCTGAAACAGCTTCCTGAAAATACCGATACAGCCTTTATTCTTAACCCATCGCTGACTGAACAAGAATTGTTGGCAACCTTATGTGATGAGCTAGGTATTAGCTATGGTGAGAACCCATCCATTAAGCAGTTAACAGATTTAATCAGTCAGTATTTGCTAAATAATCATCAAAATAATCGCAACACAGTGTTGATTATTGATGAAGCACAACATCTTCGTGCTGAGGTACTTGAGCAACTGCGCCTGTTAACAAATTTAGAAACGGACACCAAAAAATTATTGCAGGTCATATTAATTGGTCAGCCTGAGTTGCAGCAATTATTAAAACGACAAGAACTCCGTCAATTAGCACAGCGTATTACAGCGCGTTATCATTTATTACCCTTAACAGTTGAAGAAATTCAATTGTATGTTCAGCACCGATTACAAGTAGCGGGACGTTTTGAGCCGTTATTTACTAAAAAAGCGTGTAAAGCATTGCATAAATTCAGTGGCGGGATCCCTAGATTAACCAATCTGTTATGTGAAAGAGCTTTAATGGCGGGTTATGGCCAATCTAAAGTGCCGATTGATCACAATATGGTTAAGCTAGCAGCTGCCGAAGTTTTAGGTGATTTACCCACTGAAAGTTCAAATAAATGGCCGATGATTATTGCTGCTTCTTTAGTGTTAGCTTTTGGCTCATCTTTATACTTCTTTATTGGCAATTCATCAGATATGTCTTCGAGTGGTGAAAGGGCTAAACAGTCAATTCCTCAAACTCAATCAAGCGAGTCAGCTCGACAGCCAAGCGGTAATCAAACCATATTACGAGCAGCTATGTCTCAAAGCCGCAGTATTGATAACGCCTTCGCGGGTTTATTTGCCTTGTGGGATAAACAACCCATTATCGGGCTAACCGCTTGTCAGGCTGCGCAGCAACAAGGCTTAATGTGTCATCAGCAGCAAGGCAATTGGAATAGTATTTCAAGGTTAAATTACCCAGCAGTGGTATATCTTCAAGATCAACAAGCACAGCCTTTTTACGGAGTTGTGGTTGCAAGAGAAGGTGAACAAATTTTACTGCAACTCAGTGAACAACAATTGTGGGTGAGTAAAGACTGGTTTAATCGATACTTCAGTGGCACCTTTGAACTGTTATGGCACTCAGACAGCACGTTGCCTCGAGAAATAAGCCGCACATCGAGCTTGTCTCAAATACAATGGCTAGAGAACAGTTTGGCATTGATAGAGCATAGAACGGCAAGATTAGTGAATGATTTTGATTCTACTCTAGAGCAAGCCTTGATGGATTTTCAAAGATTGCATGGTCTAAAGGCTGATGGTATTGCAGGGAATCAAACATTAGTGCAACTTAACCTGTATCTGAGCCAGAAAGGGCCAAGGTTAACTCAAAGATCAGGACGTAGTTAATGTCTATTTTATTAGATGCTGTGACGAAAGAAAAACAGCAACAAATGGGTGAGCTTCCTGATGCAGTATTAACTCCAAGGGCAAATTACCAGCAAGTTGGCGCTGCTAAATCTTGGGTTAAATATTTACTATTAATTGCGGTCATTATAATAGGTATTTTGGCAGCGTGGGCACTGGCAAAATTATTAAAGCCTGATGTGTCCGGCACGCCTGCTGTTACAAGCTCGCAAGTTAACGTTAATTCAGCTGAAGAAAAGCAAGCTGAAATTAGAATCGCTAATAAAGTGGCTTTACCAGTTGCAAAGCCGCTAAACCAACCTGAATATCGTTCAAGACAGGCGGTAAATCAGAGAGAAGAACAGTCTGTGACTGATGTGGTCTATGATTATCGGTTGAATGATAATCGAGGCGTTGTGACGGCGAGTCAAGCAGAGCCAAGTTTATCTGCGCCAGCAAAATCTCGAGCTGTACCAAGAGATACCACATCGAACTCATCAACAGAAACGCTTGCAGCATCGGTATCAAGAGCTGCTCAAGCGGAAACTCGTCTTTATGAATCACCTAGCGCTAATGCTGCCAACAATGACATTCCGTTAACGGCTGCTGAGCTGCAAGCACTGTATGGTGAAGATGCAATTATTCTTGGTGCAAACTCAAATTACAAAACTGCCTCAGACTTAGATGCCCTGAAATTAAAAGTGAGTGCTGCGGCAAGTGATGTCAATTTTGAGCAACAAGCTCAAGCGCCACAACAGGCGTCAATCAACCCAGATGAAAATGCCAATGTTGTAGATAATTCCAACAACTTAATGGCAGCGTTTGAAGCTGCTTTAAAAGAAGTTGAATATGAGCAATCAGCGAATGCACCTGTGACAGAACAAAAGCTTGATCCGATCCCAGAACCGAAAAAAGATGAAATCCCTCGCTATGGTCAATTACCTGCCAGTGTGCAACTACAAGTGCCAGAGTTTTCTATTCAGGCCCATGTATATTCTTCTGCAGCAGAAAATCGTTGGTTGAATGTTGACGGTAAAGAGCTTCAAGAAGGTGACAGTATTAAAGGCAAGTTAAAGGTCATCGAAATTAGACCAAGAGATGTTGTACTTGAGATTGATGGTGAGCAGTTCAAGGTGCCAGCGATATAATCATTTACCTTAATGACTTGTGAATCAGCAAGATTTAGCAAAATAAAAAAGGCGCATAATGCGCCTTTTTTCTATTTTAACTCATCGCTCAAGCAAAGGGTTATAACGCCTTTAATGCAGCAAATGCTTTATCTGCAGCAGCAAGTGTTAATTCAAGCTCTTCTTCACCGTGAGCCATAGATAAGAAGCCAGCTTCATAAGCACTTGGTGCTAAGTAAACGCCTTCATCAAGCATTAAGTGATAGAAATGACGGAAATGATCCATGTTACATTGAGTCACTTGGTCAAAGCTGGTGATTGGGTTTGTGTCTTCAGTAAAGAAGAAACCAAACATACCGCCCACTTGGTTAATGCTTAATGGAATACCATGCTTATCAGCAGCCGCTTTAAAGCCTTCAGCAATGCGCTTGGTCTTAGCGGTTAATTCTTCGTAAAGGCCAGGCTGACATAATGCGTCCATTTGCGCTAGACCCGCAGTCATGGCAATAGGGTTACCTGATAACGTACCAGCTTGATACACAGGGCCCGTAGGAGCAATGTACTGCATCACATCTTTACGGCCACCAAAAGCACCGACTGGCATGCCGCCGCCAATCACTTTACCTAGCGTCGTAAGATCTGGCTTCACATTGTAGTGGCCTTGGGCACCGCTTTTAGATACGCGGAAACCCGTCATGACTTCGTCAATGATCATTAATGCACCGAACTCATCACAAATTGCACGTAAGCCTTCAAGGAAGCCCTCAACAGGAGGGATGCAGTTCATGTTGCCAGCAACAGGCTCAAGAATGATACAAGAGATAGCCTCAGGATGTTCATTGAAGATAGCTCTGACTGAGTCTAAGTCATTATAAACAGCTGTTAGTGTGTGTTTAGCAAAGTCTTCAGGAATACCAGGAGAGCTTGGTTGACCAAGGGTTAAAGCACCAGAGCCAGCTTTAACTAATAAGCAATCAGCATGACCATGGTAACAACCTTCGAACTTTAAGATTTTGTCACGGTTGGTGAAACCACGTGCTAAGCGAATCGCACTCATTGTGGCTTCAGTACCAGAACTGACCATACGAACTTGTTCGATTGATGGCACCATTTCAATAACTTTTTCAGCCATTTTAACTTCAAGTTCAGTTGGCGCACCAAATGATAAACCGTTCTCTACCGCTTCTAATACTGCTTGGCGGATTTGCGGGTTGTTGTGGCCTAAAATCATCGGGCCCCAAGAACCAACATAGTCGATATATTTTTTGCCATCAGCATCGTAAATATAAGCACCATCAGCTTTTTCGATGAAAAGTGGCGAGCCACCAACACCATTAAAGGCACGGACTGGTGAGTTTACGCCACCAGGGATGGTTTGTTTTGCTTGTTCAAAAAGCGCTTCTGAGCGGGTCATGTGAAATCCTTCTAATTTCTTCAGCTGACTATCTATCAGCTTTTCGTGAATACCAATTAACTGGGCACTCGTGTTGTTTTAACTCGTTTTCAACACCAAGCGTTAACGCAAAAAGTGCCATTCGAATAAGTAGCCCATTGTCCGCTTGTCTGAATATGGCCAGACTTGGGTGGCTATTTAAATCATTATCTAATTCATTTGCTGCCGCGCGTGAGTCACGAGGTAATGGATGCATAATCACAGTATTGGATTTACAGTGTTGCGTGTAAATACTGTGGTTTAATCTAAACTTACCGCGATATTTGTCCGCTTCATCTTGTGATGGGAAGCGTTCTTCCTGAATACGAGTCAGATAGAGTATATCAGCTTGATGTAAATTACCTTCTAACTGATCTGTTATTGTGATCTTATGACCAGCATTTTCAATGTCACTGATCACATAGTCAGGCATTGCTAGGTCAGTTGGGGAAATTAATGTGAATTGAATGTCTTTATACATGCAAAGTAAGCGTGATAAAGAATGCACAGTTCGCCCATGTTTTAAGTCACCAACCATCGCGATATGCATTCCGCTGATATCTTGTCCATGATGGCTTAATTCTTTTTGGATGGTAAATAAATCCAGTAGTGCTTGAGTTGGGTGCTCGTTTGAGCCGTCACCACCATTAATGACCGGTACTCGACTGCCTTCGGCAAACTCTTTTACTGAAAAAGGTTCAGGGTGACGCATTGCAATCACATCGGAGTATGTCGATAACACTCTTGCGGTATCGTATAACGACTCACCTTTAGATAAAGATGATGAGCCCATCCCGACTGTTTCTCTAACATGACCGCCAAGTAAGTTAAATGCACAACCAAAACTGACTCGGGTACGTGTGCTAGGTTCAAAAAACAAATTACCTAAAATTGCACCGTCTAACACCTTAGTGCGCTTTTCTCGTAAAGCGTAAGGCGTCATGTCTTCAGCGACATTAAAAATAGTATTGATTGCATCAAGATCCAGTTGATTAACTGAAAGAATGTGAGAACCGCTAAACTGTGTCATCAGCCTGATTTCCAATTATTAGGAGAATAAATAGGGCTATTTATTCTGTGGTTATGTAGGGTGGCTGAGGCGAGATTTTAACAGAGAGTGAATGAATATTAAATCTCGCTAATGATTATTTATCACTTTTTAGACATAACACAGATTAGCGATACGAGAACAATAGGTAATGACGATGAACTAAGAGTAATTCAGTGTTTTGATATACTGATTACACCTGACCTGAGCGGATTTCTTGCCATAGGTTTGCCCAGCTAATAACCCCCACAATATGCTGATTATTGTCTCGGTAAATATACACTTCGCCACGACGCTTAATCGACAGCAACTCATATACTTCATTGAGAGTGGCAGTATCTGGAAATCCTTGCATAACATGGCGTGACAAGGTGGTTGAATCTTCAAAGGATTGCATTTCAAGGCTCAACATTTGAATTTGAGATTCTGCATTTCTGACTAATACCGGTCTGCCTTCTGCCCGTTTCATGACTTCTAGCAATAGATCGTCATTATCATTGACGATAACAAAACGTCTATCCATTAAAGCACGCACGCCTTTTTTCTGTAATCCTTGATTCACCGGTGGGACTTTATATCCAAGCCCCATAATATCCAGCTGTTTTAAAAAGACCGAGCTGGTATTAAAGCCCTGATAGGCAATCAAAAATGCAGGAATGGTCACAAACATTGCAGGAAGGATGATTGAGGCGTCGTTGGTCAATTCTAATAGTGCAACTAAAGCTGCTAAAGGCGCACTAAGACATACGCCCATCATGGCAGTCATGCCAATGACGGTATATAGGCCCACATATGGTGCAATAGATGGAAAAAATATCGCACTTACTAGTGCGAGTATTGCCCCAATAAGCGCGCCAATCCCGTAAAGCGGGCCGATTAAACCACCTGGAATACCAAAGCCTATTGCTGCAATAGTGGCAATAATTTTACCCACTAATAGTGCGAGTAAAAACAGTAAACTCGGATTATCAATAATGGTTGCCTGAATCGCTAAATCACCAGAGCCTAACGCTTGAGGCAAGAACAGTCCAATAAGCGTTGTGACACTTGCTGCTATCATTAAGCGATAAATAAGTGGCCAATGTTGGCCAATTGCCGTCATCTTTAATAATGAATGATTAAACCCTGCGGCTGCGCAGCCAAGTACGATGCCCCCAAGCGCTAGGATGGGGTAATGATCAAGCGGGATACGAGTCACCGTAATGAGATCGTATTCGTGGATGTTACCAAACACCAGTTGGCTTGAAAGTGCTCCGCAAATTGCTGATAGCATAATGGGGAAAAAATAATGGATTTTGTATTCACGGACTATGACTTCAAATACAAATAACACGGCAGCCAGTGGAGCGTTGAAAATGGCGGCGATACCAGCAGCAATACCGCTAGCGCACATAATACGTACACTGTTATCAGGAAGCTTGAATTTTTCAGCAAGGTAACTCGCGCTGGTCGCTCCTAGGTGAATCGCTGGGCCTTCTTTACCCACAGAGAAGTTGGCGATTAAAGCAATGAGCGCTTGAAAAAACTGGCCAGGAGCCGATTGAAGCGGCACTTTGCCATAATGTAGCTTGAAACGATGCAGTACATAAGCAATGCCCATTCGACGGTACCGCTTTGAACCAATGCCTGCCACAACCCATATGAGTAAGGCGCCAACAATAGGCAAATAAGTTCGCCAATCACTTACAGCGCTTGAAAAATCTGTTGCTTCAGGAATGGTATGTTCTTGAGCCCAACCCAGCGCAAGCCGAAATAGGATTATGACCCCAGATGCAATAATGGCAAATAGCAGTGCTATGACGCAAAGTTGCGCACTAATCTTCGCTTGAGAAAGCTTATCTCTCAAATCATTACGAAGATATTTGCGTGTCGCAGCTTTGGCGTGAATAATAGCGGCTTTATTTATCTTAATTTGCACTGTATTGCCTAAGATCCATTTAAGGGCGAATTGTTGTCATTGTATTTTATTAAGGGCTTGTTACCTAATGCTAAATTATCATCGCTTGCTTGACCGCTTGCAAGTTCAAGAACGTAAATTTCGCTCGTCTGGCTTATATCTAACTGCACTCATTGCCGTGAGCTTTCTTATTGGTGTGTTAAGCCACACGGTGTTTATTGCTGAGGTGGTGGAACCAGAGCAAACATCGGCAGAAATCACTAGCCTAAATACTGAACTTAAACGTCAATCCCATGTGGTTTCTCGCCTTGAAATGGCATTAGCGATTGAAAAAGAAGCCAATGCAAATATGAAGCAAATGTTCAGTAAACAAATTCAGAAACAGAAAAACCTAGAGCAAGAGTTGGCATTTTATCGCAGCTTGATGTCGCCGGAAAAAGAAGTCGATGGCATTGCCATTCATGGTCTTGAACTTTCTAAAGGTTTATTGCCAAACCGTTATCAATTACGCTTGATTTTAACTCAGCTACAAAAACGTAAAAATAGCGTGAAGGGTGTGGCTGATGTGGTACTTGTTGGCGTTCAAGATAATGAACAAATTGAAATTTCATTAAATGATCTCGACATTGAAAAGTTTAATTTTGGTTTTCGTTACTTCCAAATGTTTGATGCAGAGATTAGCTTACCTCAAGGGTTTGATTTACAGAGAATTAAAGCTGTCGTTCAAGTCAATGCAACCCGAGGAGTGAAAGGGGGACGTATTGAGCAAACGTTTGAGATCGCAGAGTTACTAGAAAGCTAAAAAAGAACTAAGAGTAATACTTGAACAAATTAGTCAGGTAATAGATAATTCCGACCTGAAACTGAAGTAAGAGGTAGTAATGACTGAACAAACAGATGCAGCAATGCCAATTCAATTTACAGACGCTGCGGCAACGAAAGTGAAGGGACTGTTAGAAGAAGAGCAGAACCCTGAATTAAAGCTTCGTGTATATGTAACAGGTGGCGGTTGTTCAGGTTTTCAATACGGTTTTACTTTCGATGAAAAAGTGAACGAAGGTGACTTCACGATTGAAAAGCAAGGAGTTCAACTGGTTGTCGACCCTATGAGTCTTCAATACTTGGTTGGGGGCGAAGTTGATTACACTTCTGGCCTTGAAGGTTCACGCTTTTTCGTTAAAAATCCTAATGCAACAACCACCTGTGGTTGTGGAGCGAGCTTCTCGGTTTAAGCTTTTAACAGTTTACGAGTCATAAAAAAGCCGTCTAAAGACGGCTTTTTTCATATCTGAATGGCAGGGTTTAGCTGCTATTAGCTGATAATATTAAAGTTCATTCTAGGTTTGAACCACTTTAAAACTGCTTTATCAAAACTTATCCATACCTGTATTAATGCAAGTACGATTAAAACTGTAAAGATGACCCAGTCAGATAACACCATTTGCATAAATCCAAAATCAACAGTCGTGGGGCCAGCAACGATATTATCGGGATCATACATGATGGCTGGTAAAGCGCTGTATAACGCGAGTTGTAATATGGCATAGGCTCGCAGCATATAAAGTGCAGCTTTTTGTCTACCCGCAACACCTAGCACCATCATCAAGGTCAATATGCATAATAAAACCCCTTGTTGAGCCATCAAACCGCTGACAGAGGTAATAACATACACACACATTAACGCGATGAGTCGCTTAGGAAAGAGAGGTTTGTCTTGCTCTTGAGGTGCTGGTGCGCTGTCTGTCATTTCTGAAAGTTGATCAGACGTACGGTTATTAGTGTTAAGTTCAGTTTCTTGCTGAGGGTTGTTTTTATTATCAGTCATAACGCCTTAACTTTATTGTTTATTATTCTTTTGTTTATTACTTTGACAGTTACGCCTTGTTTTACTTCATCATTTGCGCTGCAACGGCTGAGGGCATTAAAAACTAAGCTTATTAAGCACGCTTCATAAATGCTCATTATAAGTACTCATTATAAGTGCACTGATTGAGCATTTAGCCAGCTACAGCGTAAATGATAAAACTCGATTAATGTTTAGCTTGCTTCTTTGGCGTTAAACGTTGGTCAAGTTCATAAGGTGGGATAACAACCCCCAGATCTTCTTGAACGGGGAAAACGGCAACAAATAGGTCATCTTCTTCCATACCAGACACCCAACGTTGTTGGAATTCACTTAATGGAATTGATAGTGGTTCACAATCTTTCCACTCTTCAACAGCCCAAAGTTTTGCCGCTTCTTCAGAAGGCCACATCGGGATACAATCTTCATCTTCCGTTGTTAGCATGACACAGCCATCTTGATCTTGCAGGCTCCAGATTTGTTGTTCTTGTTTAACTTGCTCAACTAAATAGTCATAGCGTGCTTCAGGGGTCATATTAAGTTGGTCGGCAATTGATTTCATTTTGCTGCTCATGGTTGGCTCTCATAACAAGGTGTCGCAAATGTGGCGTACAGTAACGCAATTGGGTCATGATAACATTGACTGCTAAATTGAAAAAGAAAAGAGCACACTCGGTGCTCTTTGATAGATATAGCCTCACTCAATATATTAATGCTCGGCGGGTTGCTCAAAAAAGCGGAAGATCATAGCTGCGAGAATCGCCCCAGCGATTGGCGCAACCCAGAATAACCATAACTGCGACAATGCCCAGTCTCCAACAAAAAGCGCAGGACCAGTACTTCTAGCTGGATTTACAGATGTGTTAGAAACAGGAATACTGATTAAATGGATTAAAGTTAAGCCTAAACCTATGGCAATGGGAGCAAAGCCAGCTGGAGCACGTGCATCTGTCGCGCCAAGTATGATTAATAAAAAGAATAAGGTCATGACCACTTCTGTGATCATCACGGATGTCATGCTATAACCGCCTGGTGAATGTTCGCCAAATCCATTTGATGCAAACCCACCTGCAAGACTAAAACCATCTTGACCACTCGCGATTAAAAACAACACCCCTGCACCTGCAATCCCCCCGCGACTTGGGCAAGGATATATGGCGCTAGTTCCGCAGTCGGGAAACGACCGCCAGCCCATAATCCAAAAGATACAGCTGGGTTTAAGTGGCACCCTGAAATATGACCAATTGCAAAGGCCATCGTAAGAACGGTTAAGCCAAATGCTAAGGCAACACCTAATAACCCAATGCCGACATCCGGAAATGCCGCAGCGATAACGGCACTACCACAACCTCCTAATACGAGCCACAAAGTACCAATGAACTCTGCTAACATTTTTTGCTGAATACTCATTTAAATGTCCTTATAAAAATTGAATACTGCTGTTTAAAACACAATTAACGTCCACAAAGAGTTAAGCAGTAAACCTTTATAAATTCAATTGAACATCATTGATAAATTGATGGGAGCTTAAGTGATGAAAATGGGAAGGCTGCAGCGATGTATGTTCACTCGTCGCTGCATCATGTTATTGAATGAAGGTAATGGTTAATAAGCGCTGTAAAAATTACCTAAAATAGCGGCTCGTTTTGCCCCTGTCACAGCAGGTAAGTTGCCTGTTTTGCCTAATGCATGGCGCATTGCAAGCCAAGCAAAAGCGATTCCTTCAACCCATTTAGGATCGATACCAATGTCGCTGGTGGTAGAAAGTGACAGTTGAGGCAGTAATTGCTTAAGTCGCTTCATTAACTCTAAATTTAAAGCGCCGCCACCGCAGACAAACACTTCTCCATTTTTAGCAATGGCTTGAATGTCGTTAGCAATAGAGTGACAGGTTAAGTCAAGTAGCGTGGACTGAATATCAGCAGGTTGTAGATGAGAGAAGTTAGCCAATTGCTGTTCAAGCCACGCTTGGTTAAACAACTCTCGGCCCGTACTTTTAGGGTAATCCAATGCGAAGTAGGGGTGAGATAAAAGTTGCTTCAGAAACGCTGGGTCGGTGTTACCAGAGGCTGCCCATTGTCCTGATTCATCAAAAGGGCGTTGTAACTCTTGATTAATATACGCATCCATCAAGGTATTACCTGGACCTGTGTCAAACCCAATGACTGCTTCACTGTCTCCATTGAGGTAAGTAATGTTCGCTATGCCTCCAATATTGAGAATAAAGCGGTGACAATCTTTCTGAGCAAAGCTGGCATGATGAAATGCTGGAACAAGCGGTGCGCCTTGTCCACCTAAAGCAATATCTTTACGACGAAAATCTGCAATAACATTAATATCGGTTTCAACGGCGATGGTTTCAGGATCACCAATTTGCAGCGTAAAGCCTTGCTCTAAATTAGGCATATGCCGAATTGTTTGCCCGTGACTGCCAATGGCAGTAACTGCTGACTTATCAATTCCCGCACGGTCGACTAGCTCATTAACTGCTTGGGCAAATAACAGCCCCATTGCGCGATCTGTTCTTCCCATAATATTAATTTCATCAGAATTTGGGGAGCATAAACGATGTAGGTTATTTAATATATGAGCTGGAATTTCAAGGGTATGAGTTGCTATTAGCTCGATTTGATTATTTGAGAAGTCAACCAATACAGCATCAATGCCATCCATGCTAGTGCCAGACATTAACCCTATGAAGTAACCTGACGACTGCTTGTTGTTGCCGTCAGTTTGAGTTGTGTGAGTTTGTTTCTGAGATATAGCGTTCGTTGCATTCATGGTAATGCTCATTATCTTTGTAGTCATAAAAAAGGCAGCCAATACTCATGGTAAATAATCGCCGTAAATATTAACTTCTAGTATTACGATAAGAGGTGGATTCAAGGCTGTGCATTGAATGCTAGTTTGTCGAGTTACTGGCGTAATGCAATTGCTTGTTTTGCTCGATTTTAGCCATTAATTGCTTACTTAACGCATCAAACTGTGACTTCTCTTTTTTATCAATAGGCTGTGATTTTGGCAGCTTTATTGTGCGGGGATTACGGTGCACACCATTAACGATAAATTCATAATGCAAGTGTGCGCCAGTCACACGGCCCGTTTTACCTAAGGTACCAATAATTTGACCTTGTTTTACGGTATCGCCACGTTTTACTTTTCTTTTGGTTAAGTGCAAATATTTGGTTGTGTAAGTATCGTTATGCTTAATGAAAACATAATTACCGTTGTACTTGTTGTAGCTAGCCTCAACCACTTTACCACGACCAGCAGCTTTAATTGGCGTACCAATAGCGGCAACATAGTCGACACCTCGGTGCGCTTTCACTTGCCCTGTCACAGGGTGTAGTCGGCGTGGGTTAAAGTTAGAGCTGACGTACTTAAAATCAACTGGAGAGCGTAAGAATGCTTTACGCATGCTATCACCTGATTCTGAATAATACTCTCCGTCAGTGTATCTAACTGCGGTATATCGTTCGCCTTGGTTGTAAAACTCAGCAGCAAGAATATTCCCTGTGCCGATAAATTGACCATCAACGTATTCTTCTTCAAACATCAGCGCAAAATGATCGTCCTTACGGATATCCAGGGCAAAATCGATATCCCAACCAAAAATGTTTGCCAGTTGCATAATGTGATTTGCTGATAATCCAGCAGTGGCGGCAGCATTCCAAAAGTTACTGCTTATATTGGCTGTGATAAATTTAGTTTCTAAGGTGATGGTTTTAACCGTTACCTTTTCTTCGAATTTATCTTGGCTCTTCGTTATCACCAGGGTGGAAATCTTATCCATCTGATAACTCAGTTGCGTCACTTCGCCCTGAGCATCCTTTGTCACAGTGAGCTCTTCACCGGGCATAATTTTTAATAAATTCTTCTTCGACTTTGGCAAGCGAGTGATTTGATAAACATCTCGCGGTGTTAATCCAGCTCGGTTTGCCAGTCCGCCAAAGGTATCTCCTTTGGCCACTTTATAGCTTTTATGGGACAGTAAGTCAGCTTCTCGATACGGGACTGCGTTTTCTTGGTCTTTTGGGGTTGATAGTAGGGTATTATCCGAAACCGCTAATGGGTCAAGGTTAGCAATAGGATTACTGTCTTTAGATGGCGTTAAGGTATCCGTCTCTTGTCGTGTCATTTCAGACGCTGTGGATTGACGAGATTGGCCTGGCGGAGTGGGCGTTCTAAATGCAAGTGGCACAGAATATTCAGACTGTTTATTTGGTGATGATGACTGAGTATTATCTTGATTAGTGTGTTGTGCATTAATGCGAGCAGAGATATCAACACTACCAGAAGTGACTTGTTTTGACGCTTGGACATCATCAGAGGGGAATAGCACGATAATCATCGTGAAAATTACTAATAAACTGAGTGCAATTTGATGCGCTTTTGGCAGTAATTTGAATAAAGTGATTAACTTTGCCATTGACCTGAGTACCAATTTCTCTTTTTCGTTGTAATCCCCTTAGTGTACACACTTTCAATTAATGTGGCTAACAAGTAACATAGGCCTCTTATTTTTTAAAGCTGCAGGAGTAGGTGCCGAAATGGCTGATTTAGACCAAGTGTTAGCAGAACTTAAACGTGGTACCGACGAAATATTAGTCGAGTCTGAGCTGCTAGAAAAACTTAAAGAAGGGCGTCCTTTAAGAATTAAGCTAGGTGCAGATCCTACCGCTCCAGATATTCACCTAGGCCACACTGTTATTTTGAATAAGTTACGTGCTTTTCAAGAGCTAGGTCATGAGGTTATTTTCTTGATTGGTGACTTCACCGGAATGGTAGGTGACCCAAGTGGTAAGAATAATACTCGTCCTCCGTTAACTCGTGAAGATGTACTTGCAAATGCTGAGACTTACAAAGAGCAAGTTTTCAAAATCCTTGACCCAGCCAAAACTCGCATTGAGTTTAACTCAAGTTGGTTAGAGCCATTAGGTGCTGCTGGTATGATCCGTCTAGGCTCTAAGCAAACCGTTGCACGTATGATGGAACGTGATGATTTTAAAAAGCGTTATGCAGCCGGCCAGTCAATTGCTATTCACGAGTTTATGTATCCTTTACTACAAGGTTACGACTCTGTCGCATTAAAGGCAGATGTAGAATTGGGTGGTACTGATCAAAAATTCAATTTATTAATGGGCCGTGAGCTACAAAAAGCGGAAGGGCAAAAGCCGCAATCAGTCATTATGATGCCGCTATTAGTTGGACTTGATGGCGTTAAGAAAATGTCTAAGTCTGCTCATAACTATATTGGTGTGAGTGAACCTGCGAATGAAATGTTTGGCAAAATCATGTCTATTTCAGATGATTTAATGTGGAGCTATTTCGAGCTGCTTTCATTCCGTCCATTACAAGAAATTGCCCAGTTTAAAGAAGATGTTACTAATGGTCAGAACCCGCGTGATGTGAAGATTGCTTTAGCAAAAGAAATCATTGCAAGGTTCCATGACCAAGAACAAGCTGATGCTGCACATCAAGAGTTCATCAACCGTTTCCAAAAAGGCGCGATGCCAGAAGATATTGATGAGCTAGACCTTGAAGCTGGTGAAGGCCTAGCGATTGCTAACTTACTTAAAAATGCAGGTTTAGTAGGTTCTACGTCTGATGGCATGCGCATGGTTAAGCAAGGCGCTGTGAAAATGGATGGTGAAAAGCTGACTGATACTCGTCAAGTCTTTGAGGCGGGCGTGAGCGCTGTGTTTCAAGTCGGTAAGCGTAAATTTGCTAAAGTAACTCTGGTTTAATTTGAACTAAATGAGAAACGTTAAACTAAAAACGACTCAAATGAGTCGTTTTTTTATGGCTTGCTGTCAATAAACCCTGTGGCTACTGTGATTGTAATTGATCAGACATCGTTTGGTAGTCCATTAAATCAACTTGTTCTGTCATTCTTTCAGTATTCAAATCAAATTTAAGCGTGGTAACTCCAGGCACTGCTATTTCAATTATTTTACCTGGTTTGCCAAATTGATCACCTGGACCACGTAAGTGATAATTACCAATTAAGACAACCAATGAGCCTGTATTGAACATATGCTCGATATTGAAACGATACTCTAATACACCTTCGTGAGCACGCTCTAAAAACTCAATGATATGTCGACCGCCAGTGTAAGTGACGTTAGCCGTTTTATCATAAAATACACTATCACGATTATAAAAACGCCTTAACTGACGATAGTCATGATCGGTTAATGCTTGAATATATTGCACTGCTAATTGTTGTACTTTTGGCATCTCGCCGACAGCGGCTTGTGATGAAAAGCTCATCAAAAAAAGATACGCACTACATAGTAAACCAATTAATCGCACTCAGGGCCTCTTACTTTTTAAATCAAATGCAGGTAAAGACAAATGCCAGCGAATAGCACTTAGGCGAATAATTAAGGTGCTAAACATTGCAAAAAATAATGCGTCAATGCTATCCATTCCGACTTCAATACTCAAGGTATAACAAATCCCGCCTACAATTGATGCAGTCGCATAGATTTCAGTTCTTAAAACCATAGGGACTTGGCGACATAATAAATCACGAATTATACCGCCGCCAACGCCTGTAATTAATCCCATTATTACTGCAGACATACCGGATAATCCGAGCATTAAGGCTTTCTCTGCACCGATAACGGTAAACAGTGCTAATCCAAGTGCATCAGCGACAGGTAAAGTAAGAGTAGGGAGCTTATGGGGCTTTCTAACGAAAATAAAACATGCAAGTACTGTCGCAAGAATAACAATGATGTAATTAGAATCAGTAATCCAAAAACCGGTGTTGAGCCAGTTATCGCATCTCGAATGCTACCTCCACCAACAGCGGTAACAGATGCGAGAACAATAACGCCAAAAGGATCCATACGGTGTTTACCCGCAGCAAGAGCGCCAGAAAGGGCGAAAACAGCAGCTCCACATAAGTCGAATAGGTATATCCACTCTATGTTAATCATGGTTTTGCTCTGAACTTGCACGTTGCTTTTGGCTAAATTCTTCAATATGGATATTCAATGCATCTACGGATATGCGGATTTCGATAACCGATAAGATTAAAGAATAAAGCAAAAACAATAAGCTAACGCCAAAAACAATAGAGCCTGTATGGAAGAAACCTAAATAAATGAAAATCATGCTGATCACACAGATAGCAAAACTTACAACACCCGCTTCTTGCATGCGTCTAATGATACTGATGCGTTGGCGTAAATTTTTAATTTGCTCATTATCAACAGGCTTGCCTGAGGCACTCAGGCTGCGGATCAGTGCAGCAAGTGAAAAAAACGGTTGGTATAGGCTAACAACAATAATGAAATTGCAGGAAATAATAAGCCGGGTGTTGTTAACGAAATTTGGATGTTATCTAACAAAAAGGTTTGCCTCTAAATAGTGCTAACGCACGTCTAAGTCCGATATGATAACGCTTTTTCGCTAAAAATTACATTGATTGAACCCACCTTAATGCGGTCCATAAAATAGGAATAGCGATGGTAAAAGATAACCAAAAAGTGACAGCCCAAGTCGTTAAGCTAATTGCATTACGGACATCTGCAATGGTAGGCACTCTTGATGGGTTAATCTTAGTAATACTGACACGATATTCAGCATTTCCTATCGTCATCTTCTGGGGGCCACCAAGTTCAATTTGCAAGATTTTTGCGCCAAGATACAAGCTAGAAGCGCCATACACGCCTTGAATGTTCTTTGACTTTTTAAACATCGCGCCGAGATGACTAAGGCCGCCCTGAAGGACTAATGTTAGATTCCATAACCACTGAGGAACAGCAAATGCGATACGGTTAATCCAGTATACTGCTGCACCAAAGTAACGGTACTGCGGAACGTAATTAGGCCAACAGTGTTCAAGTTGTTTGAATAAATGCAGTAACAATACTAACGGAGTACCGCCTAACGCATAGAACAAAATTGTTGCGACAGTGCCGTAACTTGGGCTTATCAGCAACCGTTCTATTGTGGCTTTACATATCCCCATTTCAGATAAACTGGCTGTATTTTGCATCAACCAAGGGGAAAGGTAAGTTTTAGCTAAGCCTTTTTGTCCGTGCTCTAGTGCGCTAATGACATCTTTTGCAACGGGTTTAAATCCAGCGTCACTGATACAGAAATACAGCACGAGAAAGTCAAAAAACCAAGGGTAAGCAGCTAAAGAAAGAATAAAGTAAATAATAAACCAAATCGGTATAACTAATAGTGTGGTAGCCATTATTCCAGCAATTAATTGCTGCTGAGCTGAACGCTGCGGATGGTTTACTTTTTTACTGAGTAGTAAAGCAAATTGATGAAACCACACAATAGGATGTAGGTGGCGAGATAAAGGCGCAACTCTTGAAATGAGCAGCGCCATAAAGAGCACCAAGCAGCTTTTTAGTAAGTTGCCATCTGAGCGAAGCAGTTGTTCATAAAACGTGTTATCAGTGATTATGCTATCAAACATTCATCTTCACCCAGATATGCTAACAATGAATTGCTACAAGACAATTATAGTTGTTTTAATAATGCGATAACCATTAGCGCTGAGTAATGGCCTGCTTTAACAATATAAGAGTCAAAATCAACTGGTGAGTCATTATTTGCATTGTCTGATAATGAACGAATCACGACAAATGGTACGTTAAATTGATGACAAACCTGTGCAATCGCCGCCGCTTCCATTTCACATGCTGCCATTGTCGGGAAATTGTTTAACATGACTTTAGTGCGTTCAGGATCGCAAATAAAGCTGTCACCAGTGGCAATTAACCCTTCAATCACTTGTGCTTCACCTAGGGATGAAATTGCAGATTTAGCGGCATTAACTAACTTTTCATCAGGAATGAAAGCGGCTGGTTGAGAGGCCATTTGGCCAATTTCGTATCCAAATGCGGTAACGTCTACATCGTGATGACGTACTTCTGATGAAATGACAATATCGCCAATATTTAAGCTGTCGACAAAACCACCTGCTGAGCCTGTATTGATAACGGCATCAACCTTAAAGTTATTAATCACTAGTGTCGTTGCAATACTGGCAGCCACTTTACCGATACCTGAACGAGTAACGACGACGTTTTGTCCCGATAATTGACCTTCAACAAATTCGATTCCAGCAACAGTTGAGTGAACTGGATCTGTCATTGTCTCAATTAAATGAGCAACTTCTGGTTCCATGGCGCCGATAATAGCGATTTTCATAATTAAACTCTCAGTATGTGTAATTAGGCCAATGTTAAATGAGAATTGGCAAAAGGATAAAAGGCTTAAATTTGCTAAGGAAGACCGTCAATGGTTCGAACAAGGTTAAGCGGAACTCAATGGCGGCTAATATAGCATAAATGAAATTTGCAGAAGTGATATAGGTAAATTATTTCTAATAAAAAAGCGCATTTTTCAATGCGCTTTTTAGCTTGTTTGAGGTGAATTAACACATTAAAACATGATGTGTTTTTGTTTAAGCATCTTCAAAAGCGTTAAGTATTCCTTGGGCTGCATCACGACCTTCAGCAATGGCTGTTACCACAAGATCTGAACCTCGAACCATATCACCACCGGCAAAGACTTTCGGGTTTGTGGTTTGGAACGGATTATCATCAAACTTACTCGCTTTCACTAATCCCCATTCATTGGTTTCAATACCGTAGTCTTTAAACCAAGGGGCAGGGCTTGCTTGGAAGCCAAACGCAATAATAATGGCATCAGCTTCCAGTACTTGTTCACTACCTGGAATGATTTCAGCTTTTTGACGTCCAGATTCATCTGCAGCGCCCATTTGGGTTTCGACACATTCAATTCCAGTTACAACACCATTTTGCTCTTTAATCGCCACAGGTTGGCGATTAAATAAGAAGTTTACCCCTTCTTCACGAGCATTTTGTACTTCACGGCGTGAACCTGGCATATTGGCTTCATCACGACGGTATGCACAAGTGACGTTTTTAGCGCCTTGGCGAACGGCTGTGCGGACACAATCCATGGCAGTGTCACCACCACCTAGTACAACCACATTCTTGCCTTCAAGGCTTTGATATGGATTTTCTGTGCATTGGGTTCCCATTAACTCATGGGTGTTGCCAATAAGATACGGTAAGGCTTGGATCACACCTTCACTGTCTTCTCCCGGAAGACGTGCTTTCATTGCCGTATATGTGCCCATACCTAAGAATACTGCATCGTATTCATCTAATAGGGTTTGGAATGGGATGTCTTTTCCTACAGTAACGCCCATCTTGAACTCGATTCCCATTCCTTCAAGTACACCTCGGCGAGTCTGCATGACATCTTTATCTAATTTAAAGGCTGGAATACCGTAGGTAAGCAAGCCACCAATTTGTGGATATTTATCGTATACAACAGCTTTAACACCATTTCGACTTAAAATATCTGCACAACCTAAACCAGCAGGACCAGCGCCAATGATTGCTACACGTTCTTTACGTGGAGTAACCTTGCTCATATCTGGTCGCCATCCTTGGCTAATTGCGGTATCAGTAATGTACTTTTCAACATTACCAATAGTGACGGCACCAAAGTCATCGTTAAGGGTACAAGCACCTTCACATAGGCGGTCTTGCGGACATACTCGACCACAAATTTCTGGTAGCGTATTGGTTTCGTGGACTAAGTCTGCCGCTTCAAGGATACGCCCTTGTTCAGCTAACTTAAGCCAATTAGGAATATAATTGTGAAGAGGGCACTTCCATTCACAATATGGGTTACCACAATCTAAACAGCGATCAGCTTGCTCTGCCACTTGGGGCTGAGAAAAAGGCTGATAAATTTCGATAAACTGTGTCGAACGCTCTGCTGCAGAGTGTTTAGTGGGATCTTTACGATCTACCTCAATAAATTGAAAATCATTACTCATCTAAATTACCCCGCCTTAACAGCTAGTTCCGGGCTCTTTTGCTCTATTTTCAGCAAGTCGGCAACGGCAATATTCTTAGGCTTAACTAAAACAAAACAGTCTAACCAGTTTTCGAAATCACTTAAGATCATCTTGGCATGCTCACTTCCTGTTGCAACGACATGGGCTTCAATCAGTTCTTTTAAGTGTTGCTGCTGGATTGACGATTCTAATTTTTGAGTATCGACGAGTTCGTTATTAACGCGACGACTAAAGTGATTGAAACGGTCAAATATATAGGCAAAACCGCCAGTCATACCGGCACCAAAGTTAACCCCAGTTTGACCTAATACCACTACAATACCGCCAGTCATGTATTCACAGCCGTTGTCACCCACACCTTCAACCACCGCGATAGCGCCAGAGTTACGAACAGCGAAACGTTCACCTGCTTGACCAGCTGCGTAAACACGTCCGCCTGTTGCACCATACAAACAGGTGTTACCCATAATGGCACTTTCTTCACTTTCAAATGGGCTACCCACTGGTGGATGAATAATAATTTCACCACCTGACATGCCTTTACCGACATAGTCGTTGGCATCACCAATCAATGTGAGATTCAGTCCTGGGCTATTCCATACGCCAAAACTCTGACCCGCACTACCGTTAAACTGCAGTGATAACGGAGCTTTAGCGCCCTTAAGGCCAATGTTCGTTGCAATAAAGCCTGATAATGAGGCGCCTACTGAACGATCGGTATTATTAATATTGTACTGTTTAGTGAAACTTGAGCCTTCAAGTACAGCTTGACTGCTATCGGCAACAATTTGTAGGTTTAAGTCACCTTTGTCATCCGGTGGATTAAGCTCTTTCCAAGTAATATCGGTGCCAGATGGGACTTTAGGTTGATAAAGAATAGGGGCTAAATCTAATCCTAGTTGCTTGGCTGTTTGACCTTCAAGGGCATATAACCAGTCGGTTCGACCGACGAGATCTTCAAACTTGGCAACACCAAGTTTTGCCATCCATTCACGAACCTCTTCAGCAACAAACTCGAAATATGTCATTACTCGCTCAGGTAACCCATGATAATGGTTGTCACGTAGGTTTTTATCCTGTGTTGCCACACCTGTTGCACAGTTATTTAAATGACAAATTCGTAAATACTTACACCCAAGCGCAATCATTGGCACAGTACCAAAACCAAAGCTTTCAGCACCTAGTAACGCAGCCTTGATGATGTCCATACCTGTTTTTAAGCCGCCATCAACTTGTAGGCGGATCTTGTGGCGCAATCCGTTTTCAACAAGTGCTTGATGCACTTCTGCTAAGCCTAATTCCCAAGGAGAACCTGCATACTTAACTGAGGTAATTGGACTAGCACCAGTACCACCGTCATAACCAGAGATGGTAATCATGTCTGCATAAGCTTTAGCTACACCCGTCGCAATTGTGCCGACACCCGGCTCTGAAACGAGCTTGACTGAAACTAATGCTCTTGGATTGATTTGCTTTAAATCGAAAATAAGCTGGGCTAAATCTTCAATCGAGTAAATATCATGGTGTGGAGGCGGTGAAATCAACGTAACCCCAGGTCTTGCATGGCGCAGACCGGCGATTTCTACACTGACTTTATGACCAGGAAGTTGTCCACCTTCACCAGGTTTGGCGCCTTGTGCCACTTTAATTTGCAATACATCAGCATTCACTAAGTAATGAGCTGTCACACCAAAACGACCGGATGCAATTTGTTTGATTGCTGAATTACGGTCGCTATTAAAACGACTAGGATCTTCTCCACCTTCACCAGAGTTAGAGCGTCCGCCTAGACGGTTCATTGCTACAGCTAGTGCTTCATGTGCTTCAGGACTTAATGCACCAATACTCATTGCAGCACTATCAAAGCGCGGGAATAAGTGCTCAGCACCTTCAACGCTTGCAGCATCGATTGCAGCTTTGTCACCTTTAACACCAATTAGATCTCTTAATGTCGCGATTGGTCGATCATCAACGAGCTCTGCAAACTTCTTATATTTTGGATAATCTTTATCTTTTAAGCTTTGTTGAAGTGTATTAACCACATCAGGGTTAAAGCTATGGTACTCGCCGCCCTCAACATATTTCAGTAAGCCACCTTGTGGTAATGGCACATGGGCACGGTAGGCCGCTTTATGAAGTGCTTTTTGATCTGCAGCTAAATGCTCAAAGCTTGCCCCTTCGATACGGCTTATGACACCTTTGAAACATAATTCAATCACTTCAGATGACAAACCAATAGCTTCGAATTGTTGGCTGCAACGGTAAGAACCTACAGTACTGATGCCCATTTTGGACATAATCTTACGAAGGCCTTTTTCGATGCCTTGACGGAAGTTCAGCATCAATAAACTATCATCTTCAACTTGGTTCTTTTTTGCCATCGCTGAAATAGATTCATATGCTAGATATGGGTAAATAGCGGTCGCACCAAAACCAAGTAACACAGCAAAATGATGTGGGTCACGAGCCGAAGCTGTTTCAACAATGATGTTAGTATCGCAGCGTAAGCTCTTATCAACTAAGCGTTGCTGCACTGCGCCAACAGCCATAGCTGCTGGAATGACTTGTACATTTTTAGCAGTGGCTCTGTCAGATAAAATAAGTAGCGTTGTTCCGCTTCTTGCCAAGCGCTCAGCATCATCTGTTACACGTTCAATGGCTTGCTGTAAGCTTTCGTGTGCATCGTAATTTAAATCAACGGTGTTTGCTCGGTAGTAAGAACTATCTAAGCCTAATAATTGGTTGAAATCACTGAATAGCAGCACAGGTGAGTCAAACATCACTCGATAAGCAACACCTGTTGTCTCGCAAAATAGGTTTTGCTCACGCCCCACACAAGTGGTTAATGACATTACGTGTTTTTCACGTAGAGGATCGATTGGTGGGTTAGTTACCTGGGCAAACTTTTGACGGAAATAGTCATATAAAGAACGAGACTTCTTAGACAATACAGCCATTGGGGTATCGTCACCCATTGAACCGGTTGCTTCTTCGCCTTTTGATGCTAATATCCAAATGACTTGTTCGAGCTCTTCTCGGCTATATCCAAATTGCTTTTGATATTGAAGCAATACTTCAGGTGTAAACTGACTAGCACCTTGTTGAGCTGCTTCAATTTGATTTGCAGGGATAAGTGTTTGACTATTTTTAGCCATCCACTCTTTGTATGGATGGCGACGTTTTAAATCATTATCAATTTCAAATGATGAATATAAACGGCCGTTCATCGTATCTAGGACTAATAGTTCACCTGGACCAACACGACCTTTTTCTACAACCTCATCAGCTGAGTAATCCCAAATGCCGACTTCTGATGCCAAGGTTAGAATTCTGTCTTTAGTAATCACATAGCGAGATGGACGCAGACCGTTACGATCGACGGCACAGGCAGCATGGCGACCATTACTCATCACGATACCAGCAGGTCCGTCCCAAGGTTCCATATGCATTGAGTTGAAATCGTAAAATGCTTTTAACTCGTCATCCATTTCAGGATTACTTTGCCATGCAGGTGGAATCAATAAGCGCATCGCACGGTATAAATCCATGCCACCAGATAATAGCATTTCTAGCATGTTGTCTAATGAAGAGGAGTCAGAACCCGTTTCATTCACAAAAGGTGCGGCTTGTTGTAAGTCAGGTAATAGTGGCGAGTTAAACTTATAAGCACGCGCACGAGCCCATTGGCGGTTACCAGTAATGGTATTGATTTCGCCATTATGAGCTAAGAATCTAAATGGTTGTGCAAGTGGCCATTTAGGTGATGTATTAGTTGAAAAGCGCTGGTGGAAAAGACAAATCGTACTTTTAAGACGAATATCAGCAAGATCGGTATAAAAAGACGGCAGATCTGCAGGCATCATTAAGCCTTTATAGACGATGACTTGTCCTGAGAGACTCGCGACATAAAAATCCCTGTCATCGACAATTTGTTGCTCAAGTCGGCGTCTAGCCATATATAGACGACGTTCTAAGTCTTTTTCACGCCAGCCAACAGGGGCGTTAATTAATACTTGGTAGATCTCTGGTAAGCTCTTGCGACCAATTTCGCCGAGCACGTCAGGATTGACTGGTACCTTTCTCCAGCCTGCAACACTTAATGTTTCACGTTGTAGTTCTTTTTCTAATATAGCTTTAGACGCTTCAGCTTTAACTGGGTCTTGGCTAAGAAACAGCATACCAACAGCAAATTTACGACTTAGATGCCAATCATTTTCTATTGCTACAGCAGCAAAAAAGTCTTTTGGCATCGACATTAATAGTCCACAGCCATCACCTGTGCGACCATCCGATGCAATACCGCCACGGTGTTTCATTCTGTCTAAACCGTGAATAGCAGTACGGACAATACGATGGCTAGCATCGCCATCCATTTGGGCTATTAAGCCGAAACCACAATTGTCCCGCTCAAAGCTGGGATGATATAAGCTCATACAAAAACTCCCTAAACCTAACTTAATACGACTCGGATAATGCGGAGAAGTTCTCATAGATATGCACCCGAACCACTCAAATTAGCCCGATAATGAATAAAGGTCAAACTTAAATTACTCAACAAAATGAATTGTTATGTCTATTACAGATGTTAAAAAAACCAGCCTTACGTTAACGTAAACTGTATTTTTGTTCGTATAACCTTATGAATAAAAAGAATTTTAAAAAAGTCAGCTTTTTGATTTTACTTTTTGTTAACACTTTAGTCTAATTGATTTAGTTTTATAAATAGTGAATTTATTTTCAAGCACAGTTGCAGTGAACTATTTATTTAATTTGCGTATTTATTCACTTTGATAGTTGCCTTTAAATTAATCAAATTAACCATTTGTGAAGTTGTACTGACATTGGTTGAAAAATAATCGCATTAATTCATCATTTCTTGATATAGCACCAAGTATTTACTCTTTAAGCTGTATATCATCGGCCACTTTTTGAAAATTGAGGATTGGCAGTGGGTTTAGATGATTACGTGAATACATTTGGTGCTGTATGTAAACAGCAATACGGTGGACGGATCAGAAAGCTGACTATCGATGCCAAATTCACTTGCCCAAACAGAGATGGCACCCTTGGCAAAGGCGGCTGTACATTCTGTAATGTTTCTTCGTTTAGTTATGAGCAAGGGACTGAGGCCAGCATCTCAGAACAACTGAGCCAAGGTAAGCAACGTTCAGTATTAGCAAATGCACCCGCTTCTACCTCTAAATATATAGCATACTTCCAAGCTTATACTAGTACTTACGATGAGTATCAGGTGTTAAAGCAAAAGTATGACGAAGCGATAAAAGATGCCGACATTGTTGGATTACATATTGGTACCCGTCCAGACTGCGTGCCGGATGATATATTGGACTTACTTGTCAGCTATCAAGATAAAGGAATTGAAGTCTGGTTAGAGCTTGGTTTACAAACGGCGAATAATGGAACTTTAAAAAAATTAACCGCGGCCATGATTTTGATAGTTATAAAGACGCTGTTATAAGAGCAAGAAAACGTGGTATTAAAGTCTGTGCTCATTTGATTCTTGGTTTACCTGACGAGACGTTTGAAGATTACCTTTCCAGTTTAACGCAAGTTATATCAACAGGTGTTGATGGTATAAAATTACATCCATTACATATTGTTGAAGGAAGTGTCATGGCTAAGGCTTGGCGACATAAAGGAATGCCTTTGTTGAGTCTGGAAGATTATGCTCACTACGCGAGTGAGTTAATTAGACATACTCCAAAAGAGATAATTTTTCATAGAGTCACAGCATATGCTAAAAAACCGATGTTACTTGCTCCAGAGTGGTGTGCTTTTCGTTGGGATGGCTTAGTAGCAATTGTCAAAAACTTAGCCGAGAATGGCGGACAAGGACATTATGTTACCGGCGGAACAGTGTAAAAAGTAACCAGTTTGCATGTTTTGCAGTGATTTATATGGGCGGATTTTAATTTTTTGTTAAAATCATGTAATTGGTTTACGAAAATTGGACTTGAAAAGCGCTGAGTTGTTGCATAGGCGATTATTGCGAGTATTATAAATTCCAATTTTACAGAAATAAATTAGAAAGAGGTGCCACAATGGCCACAGTCCAGCTAGAGTCTATTTTAGATCTCAATACTTTAGAGCAATATTGTAGTGCTATTGGTGCAGGTACTTTATTAAAAAGTGTCGTGTTATTTGAGCAATTAATGCCTGAGTATGTAGGTAGTTTAGTTAAAGCAAATGATGTGAATGATAAAGATACATTATGCGCAGAAGCTCATAAATTTAAAGGCGCTGCTGGTTCAGTTGGTTTGAAGCGCATTCAGCAGTTTGCACAAAAACTGCAGCATGGTGAAGAGTCATCATGGGAAGCTGAGCACAACGCTTGGTTAGCTGAAATTGTTGAGCATGCTGGTTCAGATTTACAGCAATTAAAAGCATTCCTAGAAGCCAAAGCATAATCACTGCTGGTTTATAGCGACATTAAAAGTCCCGCAAGGGGCTTTTTTTGGTCTTTTTTTGAGAATAGTAAAATTGAGCTATGGATCGTGCAGCTGTGATTGTTATTTGTTGTGACTTAATTCATTATTTAAATGAAATCTTCTTAGGGTAATCGATTAAATGAAAAACCTACCGAGTTTAAAAAACCTATTCTATCTGGTTAACTTGCACCAAGAGCAAAATTTTAACCGAGCTGCCAAGTCATGCTTTGTTAGTCAATCTACTCTATCGAGTGGCATTCAAAATCTTGAAGAACAACTGGGCTACCAATTAATCGAGCGAGATCATAAATCATTTATGTTCACAGCAATAGGTGAGGAAGT
The DNA here is from genome assembly GCF_043568515.1 of Shewanella sp. ENK2. NCBI lineage: Bacteria > Pseudomonadati > Pseudomonadota > Gammaproteobacteria > Alteromonadales > Shewanellaceae > Shewanella > Shewanella sp. ENK2. The sequence continues at coordinate 3,326,584 of NZ_CP171406.1, forward strand.
TGTTGAAAGAGCGAGAAAGCTGCTTACTGATGTTGATGACTTAGTTGAATTGGTTAAAAATCAGGGTGAGCCTATGACTGGAGAGATCCGCTTAGGTTGTATTCCAACTATTGCACCTTTCTTATTAAGCCGTGTAGTAAAGCAATGTCAGCAAGATTATCCACAATTGAGTTTATTGCTAAAAGAAGACACTACCGACAGCTTATTAGACTCATTAGGAAAAGGGGAGCTGGATTTATTGATACTTGCATTACCAGTAGATACTACTGGATTTCACAGTATGAAAGTGGGTATTGATCCTTTTAAAATGGTCGTTCATGAAGAGTTATCGGGTGGGATAATAAACCCGATTGATTATCAAAAAATGCCAGATGAAAGTATTTTCTTACTGCAAAGTGAGCACTGTATTACTGGTCATGCTATTACTGCTTGTCAGTTAGGCAATAGTGCCAAAATTAACCCTTTTGCTGCGACCAGTCTACATACATTAGTTCAAATGGTTGATAGCAAATTAGGCACCACATTCTTACCGCAAATGGCAATTGATGCTGGGATCTTAAAAGATACTGAGTTGAATATAATGAACCCGCCAGGTGAAAGCCCTTATCGAGATATCGGCTTGGTGTGGCGTCAAACAACTAGCAGAATCGCCACATTCAGAACATTAGGCTTAATGCTAGAGAACTTACTTGCTAAACCTGAGTAGCCTGTTGTTGAAAGGGAATTTATTAGCAAGTTCATCTAGATAAATACCTTGTTATCGGTAAGAAGCGGCTAGAGAGGTACTTGCTTCTTACAAACCATGATTGTTCCGTTCGAACCCGTTTTACATCGTAGCTAACGGGTTTACTTTTTATCTGGGAACAACAAAAGGAATAAGAAGTTTATAAGGCGCGCTTTGTACTTTTGAGTAAGCTAAGGTGAACTGGAGAGGAGCAAAGGCAAGAGGCGCTAACTAGGGATATTCAATTATATTCCTTAAGTTGCTTGTTTAGGGCTTTTTAGGGCTCACACCATACACTTCAATTTCATGCTTTTTGCCTTTGAGCTTCATAGCGCCTAAATCTGATAACTCAAATCGACTATCTTGTCTTTCTAGGCGGTGTGCAACTTCCCCAGAAATAAGCATTCTTTGACCTAGCGGGTTACATTGGTCTTGTAGTCTTGCCAAGGTATTTAACACATCACTGAAAAAGCTAATTTCTTGCTTTTGAACACCAACCACAGCAGCAACAACTTGGCCGCAATGAGCTGCCGCTTTAAATTTAGGCACAAAGCCATAGTGTTCTTCAAAGTAAGGTCGATGCCAGTTAAGTTGTTGGCTAAATTCGTAGTAAATATTCATACAGCGATCTTGTTTGATCCCATCTTCAAGAGGCCAATGAATCAAAACTGCATCACCCATATAGCGATAAATTTCAGCATCATTATCAGTTACTGTATCAGCCAGCATACTAAAACTGTCTTGAATTAATCGACTAAAGCGATAGTCGCCTAGTGTTTCAGCGTGGGCAGTTGAAGATACCATATCAACAAAGAGGAATAGTCGATGTTCATATCTTGGCTGATGGTACTTACCTAAGCCAATGTTCATCAATACTCGAGGGCCCACAAGTAGTGCCATTTGTTCGATAAAGGCAAGGCCTACACGTACAGCGACTAGATATATGATTAATGCTTGAAAAGAAGGACTATAAAGGATGTGCGCTGTGAGCATTTGTCTTAGCGTGACAAGATGATTTTCAATAGCCCACATATTTAGGAATTGGGTAACATAGGCAAGCGTCATTGCGCCTAACAGTAGAAACAAGCCTTTAAAAATAACTGAGAAGATATAGGGTAAACGACTGATTGCACTAAAGTCAGCGATTAAATTCGACATCCAATGCAGACAACCAAACACAAAACCCATGAAGATGGCTAATGTGGCAAGGTCTGATTTTCCCATAGCCCATTGGGGGAGTTCAGGGGCTTGTGAATAACGAAAAAAGACAAATGCGCCCATGGCTAAACACCATGCTAATATCGCAAATAATAGCTTTCTCGTCTGTCGACGTGCTTTCACTGGTTTATATCTGATCCGTTGATATTTTGAGACAGGCTAGTTTATAGAAAATTACCCTACTTGTCATAGTGTTATTCTAATAACTTTCAAAATAGATTATGAATGTTGATTTATTGTAATGTTATCCAAACGCATTTGTTAGTATTTGGTGGGTGAAATTGATCTTTAAATAAAAACCTCTTGGATTAGATAGTTTAATTAAGCCATTTTCTGCAATTGATTCAGTTAATGAGTGACTATTTGCAGCCTTAGGTCTTAGTTGTAATACTTCTCCGTGTCGAGCTGTCACTTTTTCAACTTGCCCTAATGCGATCATCTCCATTATCTCTTCCCAGTCTTGTTGTAACGCGGTTAACTGTTCAGGATTTGGGCTCCATAGTACAGGGGTGCCTATTTTTCTGTTTGCTACCGGAATACTTCGATCACCTTGTACTGGTATCCATAAGACTTGTTGTAGCTTATGAAATACGACACTGTTTTCCCATGTAAGGCCCTGGATATTTGTTAACGGTGCAACTGTGACATAAGTTGTTTCAATAGGGCGACCAGATTGGTCTATGGGAATAGTTTTAAGTTCGACCCCTAAGTGCAAAAAATCTTGCTGGGGTTTAGAACCTGCTGTTGCGCCGAGTTCCATCTCAATCAATTGACCTATCCAGCCTTTATCTCTCTTCAAATTATCAGGTACATTGAGTTGATGCTCATTTGCAATATCTCCTAATGAGACACCGGCCATATCATTGGCTCTTTGCATTAATTCTGCGATGGAATTTGGCTGGCTATTCATCATTATTGCTTACTTTCCCCTAAATAGGCTTGGTCATTATAAGTTTACTTGTTTGGCAGTTTTTACGCATCTATTGTTACTGGTCATTAATTGCGCAACGATTTTATTGAAAGTTATTCACTGAGTAAAATAATCCCAATATACTGATTAATAAGTTTTTTTGTTTAAATTGGTCAATCTGTTTTACCAATTTATGAAGTTACTCTCCTTTTGCTCTACTATTTCACACATAGTTATCCACAGATTTGATGGATAACTTTAAAAAAGTATCACTTAACGGATAATTTTTTGTTCGTCAATGCTTAAAAATAGCTTTATTTTAATATTAATGAAATAAAACTCTTGTTTTTTGTGTATAACTTAAAACCTATAAAATGAATTTATTAATAAGTAATTTGCCTGGTCAAAAAGTGACCTTTGGTTGTCTAGGATAACTATAGTTAGTCTTTCTTTTTAGTTATGTTGTTGAATTTTATGGTTTTATTGTGAATGTTTAACTTTTTTATTATACGGTAGCTTATGCTCTTTAATGCAGGTTTTACTGTTATTAGTGAGTTTCGAACAGAGATATCCACAGATTTTGTGGATAATGTGCATTAATATTTTTCCCTTCTGTTGATAAAAGTAATAATTCTTAAATTTTATCCCAAGTTATGCCGTTATTAGTTGATTGCCCGTAGCCGTGCTTTATGAAACAATCTAATCATTAATTTGTAGTGACATTGGAGTCCATGTGATTGATAGCGACGGCTTTCGCGCAAATGTGGGCATTATAATCTGTAACAAATTTGGTCAAGTTATGTGGGCCAGACGGTTTGGACAACATTCATGGCAGTTTCCACAAGGTGGCGTTGATGACGGAGAAAGTCCTGAACAAGCTATGTACCGTGAATTGTATGAAGAAGTTGGTTTAAAGCCGGAAAATGTACAAATTTTAACGTCAACACGCTCATGGTTAAGATACCGTTTACCAAAAAGATTGATTAGACAAGAAAGTAAACCTATTTGTATTGGTCAAAAACAAAAGTGGTACTTATTACAGCTTAAAGATAGCGATGACAGTATTAATTTGAACTCCTGTGGACACCCTGAGTTTGATGACTGGCGTTGGGTGAGTTATTGGTACCCAGTAAGGCAAGTTGTTTCTTTCAAACGAGATGTTTATCGTAAGGTTATGAAAGAGTTTGCATTCACCACTTTAGCGTTTCAAGGACGTGAGCCTAATCGCAAACGAGGGCGACACCGTAATTAATGTAAACTGATAGGGGATAAAATCGTGTTAAACACGCTCAGGGATATAACTCAAGCGGTTGCTGGAGCTAGCAGTCTTGAGTCTGCACTGACACAGTTGGTTTCGCAAACAAAGTTAGCGATGCAAACTCAGTGCTGTTCAGTATATATTCTTGAGCAACAACACCTTGTCTTATCGGCGACAGACGGCTTGGCTGTTGCCGCCATCAATTTTGTTAAAATGCCCCTTTCTGAAGGACTGGTGGGGTTAGCTGCTGAAAAAGAAGAAGCCGTTAACCTTGCCGACGCCAAAACACACCCACGCTTTAAGTTTTTTCCAGAAGTAGAAGAGGAAGAGTACCGAGCGTTTCTTGCTGTTCCTATTATTTTTCAAAAACAAGTGGTTGGAGTTATTGTCGTTCAGCAGCCACAGCCTCGACAGTTTAGTGAGAATGAAGAAGCCTTTTTAATGACGCTGGCAGCGCAGCTGGCGGTGGTCATTCGTAGTCTCAAGAACAAAGCGGCGATTAGCAATGTTCAGCAACAAGTCGTTTTCAAAGGGGTTAGCGCATCTAAAGGGATCGCCATTGCAGATGCATTTGTATTAGGCGGCGCGATATCTTTAGTGCAGCCAGATCAACAATGTAGCGATACCGAGCAAGAAACCCTTAGACTGAAAGCTGCAATGCAGCGTTGTAAAGATGCAATCAGTGCCTTGTCCCAGCGTTTTGACCGTGAAAACGTGGATGATATAGCATCTATATTTTCAGCGTTACAACTTTTGCTTAATGAGGCTAGTTTAGGTGGTGAATACATACGAGAGGTGAGTTTAGGCTGGCAAGCTGAATCTGCCGTTAGCCGCGTTTCAATTCGCTATATTGATCAGTTTATGGCAATGGAAGATCCTTACTTAAAAGAACGCGCTAGCGATATTCGCGAACTCGGACAAAAAGTATTACGCCAACTTATAGAGCCAGATAAGTTAGATTTAGCCCCTTCAAAACCTGTTATTTTAGTTGCTAAAGAAGTGGATGCGACACTACTAGCTGAATTTCCACGAGGGAAACTAGCAGGGATCGTCACCGAACTTGGGGGAGTTAACGCCCATGCCGCTATTTTAGCTCGTGCATTGGGCGTGCCAGCCATTGTCAGTGTTGATCAAGTCATTGCGGCTAATATTGACGATAAAAAACTCGTTCTTAATGCGACTAGCGGTCAGCTTCTTGTTTCTCCTTCAGAGTCTGTGCTTCGTGAATATTACACTTTAATTTCGGAAAATCAGGAACAGCAACGCCAATTCTCAGCTGAATTGTCATTACCTGCTCAGACAACGGACGGCCATCGTATTCAGTTATATCTGAATGCTGGTCTATTAAGTGGGTTAAGTACCGACATGGCCGAGGGTGCAGATGGGATTGGGCTATATCGTACGGAAATTCCATTCATGCTACATCAGCGATTTCCGAGTGAAATTGAACAAGTTCATGTGTATAAACAAGTGTTATCAGCTGCTCGTGATAGACCTGTGGTTATGAGAACATTAGATGTGGGAGGAGATAAACCCTTACCTTATTTTCCTATCAATGAAGATAACCCCTTTCTTGGCTGGCGAGGTATTCGATTATCCCTTGACCATCCAGAGTTATTTTTGATGCAGCTACGGGCAATGTTAACGGCAAATGTAGACTCATCACAGCTACAAATTTTGCTACCTATGGTCAGTAACCTTGATGAAATTGATAGGACTTTATTATACCTAGAACAAGCTTATTCAGAATTAACAGACGAATTACAGCGTAGAATCCCTAAACCTAAAATTGGGGTTATGTTAGAAGTGCCTTCGTTACTTTTTCAGTTAGAAGATGTGGCTAAGAGAGTCGATTTTGTTTCAGTAGGCAGTAACGATTTAACTCAGTATTTACTCGCCGTTGATAGAAATAACCCCAGTGTTAGCTCACTTTTTGATAGCTTTCACCCTGGTGTGTTAAGAGCGTTAAAATGGACAATTACTGATTGTAAACGCTATAAATTGGATGCCAGTATCTGCGGAGAGCTAGCAGGTGAACCCATGGGGGCATTACTCCTTGTCGCTATGGGCTATGACAAATTGAGTATGAACCAAGGCAGTATTGCTCGAATTAATTATTTATTACGCCGGATTGATAAACAGTCATTAGAACAAATTTTGGATACCGCCCTGACACTCTCTAACGGGGAGCAAGTCAGGACATTACTCAATGACTTTTTAGCTGAAAACGGCTTATCTGCCATTTTGCATTAGCCGATTTAGCTATACACGGATAAGGTTTTACTGTGGACAATCTTTTACTGATTTTTTCAATCTGCTTGTTACTGGGCTCATTTGTCGGTTTTATGGCTGGTTTATTAGGTATCGGTGGAGGCTTAATCATTGTCCCAGCCCTTTTATATCTTCTCCCTTGGGTTGGTGTTGAGTCATCTCAGTTAACCCATGTTGCTATTGCAACCTCATTAGCCTCAATTATTTTAACTTCTTTTTCATCTGCGTTAGCTCATCACAAACGTGGAAATGTTCCATGGAATCTATTTAAACCCATGTTGCCGGGTATCATGTTAGGGGCATTAGCGTCTGGGTTTATTTCAGAAAAAATTCCATCTGCTGATTTACAAACCGCATTTTCGATATTTGTAATACTTATGGCCATACAAATGGCGTTCCCATTCAAGCCTAAAGCAAATGAGCAAATGCCTGCATTTACCGTGTTATTTTTGGTTTCCTCGATTATTGCTATCGTTGCTGGATTAATGGGCATTGGTGGTGGGGTACTGTTTGTGCCATTTTTGAGTTATTGCGGTATTCAAATGCGCAGTGCTGTAGGGTTTTCTTCGGTAACGGGTTGTCTTATTGCATTAGCTGGTACCACTGGGTACATCATTGCAGGCTTAAATGCACCTGACTTACCCCAAGGCACCATTGGCTTTATATACTTACCCGCTTTGTTTGGGATCATTATCAGCTCAATGTTAGTCGCACCATTAGGGGTAAAAATGGCAAGCGTATGGCCGACTGCTGTGCTTAAAAAGATATTTGCACTGTTATTAATGGTTATTGGAGTAAAAATGGCGATAACCGCATAAAATTCTTGTTATCATCTACCCAATAATCGGAGACTGTCTCTTCAGGTAACCGAAACTTATCGAGCTTTTATATAGGAATGTACAATGCGTCAGTATTTAGATTTATGTCAGAACATCGTAGACAATGGTCATTGGATAGAGAATGAACGCACTGGAAAACGTTGTTTAACCATCATTAATGCTGATTTAGAGTACGATGTTAAAAATAACCAATTCCCAATTATTACCACTCGTAAAAGCTTTTATAAAGCTGCGATTGCTGAGCTTATTGGCTATATTCGAGGTTATGATAATGCTGCAGATTTTAGAGCTTTGGGTACTAAAACTTGGGATATGAACGCGAATGATAATGCTAGCTGGCTTGCTAATCCACATCGTAAAGGAGAAGACGATATGGGGCGGGTATATGGCGTTCAAGGTCGACGTTGGCAGAAAACCTCAGGTGGTACTGTCGATCAGTTAGCCAAGATTGTTGATAACTTGTCCAAAGGAGTTGATGACCGTGGTGAGATTATTACATTTTATAATCCAGGTGAGTTTGATATGGGTTGTTTACGGCCATGTATGCATACACATACCTTCTCATTACTAGGTGATACTTTGCACCTAACGAGTTATCAACGTTCATGTGATGTGCCATTAGGGCTTAACTTTAATCAGATTCAAGTGTTTACCTTTTTAGCATTAATGGCACAAATTACCGGTAATAAGGCGGGTACCGCATACCATAAAATTATTAATGCACATATTTACGAAGACCAATTAGATCTAATGAAGAATGAGCAGCTAACTCGCGAACCATTTCCTTCACCACAATTAAAAATTAACCCAGACATTAAGAGCCTTAAGGATTTAGAAACTTGGGTGACAATGGATGATTTTGAGGTTGTGGGTTATCAGCATCATGATGCGATTAAGTATCCATTTTCGGTCTAATGCTAATCAGATAAGCTAACTCATTGTATTAACGGTTTTTCACTTATGATAAACCGTTAAAATCATTTGGTTATTGTAAATTACACTGTAATGACAGCTAAACTTCCTCAAATTCACTTCATAAACTACTACACTGATTCGTGTTAACTCACTTCATTTTTTGTCTGAGATTGCATCTGGAAGCCTAAAAAACAAGCTAAACTAGTTGTATCCTACTTGGTTAGCATTTTTTGCGCTTTTGACACTGTATTTCACTTCTGTTTAAAACTCACAGTGAATTCCTATACTGATTAAATATTAATAGTTATTCAATGGAAAGCAGTCATATCAGCTTAAGTTTGTTTGGCTGATTATGTTAATAAATAGCCTTTTATTCTTGCTGGATTTTTTCGATAGTTTTTTATTAATAATTCATCAGCTAAAACAGTGTAATGTATGTTATTTCGTCAGTTGAGCAATTTATTGTGAATAAATAAATATGCGCCTAAACTTGAATAATGCGCATATTCCGAGTTAAACGTCGATCTGCTTCGCGTTTAGCGGGTGTTGTGTGATTAATCTCACTGCATTTTGATACATACCTCGAAAATACCGAGGTATTAATGCGAAACTAACGATTATGATTGTTTGAAAAATTCCGATAGACTCGAATTAATTGTTTTTTTTGGAGTGAATTATGGAACGTGCAATTAAGAATTTCTTAAGTCAAGAATCTGCAGGGGTATCATTTTAATGATCTCTGTAGCACTGGCTATGTTAATGGCAAACTCGCCATTAGCTGGTTTATACAGTGGATTCCTTGATACAGAAGTCCAAGTGCGTATAGGTTCATTAGATATTGATAAGCCATTATTATTATGGATTAACGATGGTTTGATGGCACTTTTCTTCTTATTGATTGGTTTAGAAGTAAAGCGTGAATTATTAGAAGGCGCACTATCTAGTGTTGCTAAAGCTTCATTACCAACTTTTGCTGCTGTTGGTGGCATGGTATTTCCAGCTTTATTTTATCTAGCATTTAACTACTCAGACCCTGTTACTCAGGTTGGTTGGGCTATTCCAGCTGCAACAGATATCGCCTTTGCATTAGGTATTATGGCCTTACTTGGTAGCCGTGTGCCTGTTGCTCTTAAAGTCTTTTTATTAGCCCTAGCTATTATGGATGACTTAGGTGTTATTGTGATTATTGCATTGTTCTACAGTGCTGATTTATCAATGACAAGTTTAATTGTCGCTGCTATTTCTATCACATTAATGGTGGCGCTGAATCGTAAAGGTGTTAGCTCGTTAATCCCTTATGGTTTGTTAGGCGTTATCCTTTGGGTAGCTGTACTTAAGTCTGGCGTACACGCGACATTGGCTGGTGTCATTATCGCATTCTGTATTCCGCTGCGAGCTAAAGATGGCTCATCTCCTTCAGAGCATTTAGAGCATAGTTTGCACCCATGGAGTACATTCTTTATTTTACCTGTGTTCGCGTTCGCTAATGCTGGTCTATCGCTATCGGGAATGAGCATCACTTCATTAGCAGAGCCTGTGACTATCGGTATTATTTTAGGTCTGTTACTTGGTAAGCCTGTAGGTGTATTACTGTTTAGTTTTGTTGCAGTTAAACTAAAATTAGCTGAGCTACCTCCTGGGATTAGCTGGAATCAAATTATCCCTGTTTCAATTATGTGTGGTATTGGTTTCACTATGTCAGTGTTTATTTCATCACTTGCATTCGAATCGGCCCCTGCACAATTAGGTGACTTTGCTCGCTTAGGTATTCTAATGGGATCTATGCTAGCTGCGGTTATCGGTTATGTATGGCTTGATAAAGTACTTCCTAAAGCTAAAGCAAAGTAGTATCGGAGCAAAAATGAAGACAAAACTGTTGATGTTAGCCTTAGCAATGGGTGCGATTACCGCACCCGCTCAAGCAACCTCGTTTAATGTTTGCCAAGCAAACGTTGAGTCAAGCGAATGTAAAAGTTATTTAGACGGCGTTGTAGATGGTGCGTTGATGTATCACACTGATGCATCAAGCAGCCGCCTTGAAGCTGATAGTGGATATGAGTCTCGTGCACTTAAATATCGAGCAGGTAAACGTTATCAAGAGGCTAATCGCAGTTATTGTGCAGACAGAAAACCGCATAAAGATGAAATCGTTTTAGCTATTCAGGAACAAACCGCCGCTAAAAACGTTAACAACTTAAATGAGTTATCGATATTAATTGATAGCTTGTTGGACTGTCAGCGATTAAAATAAACCAACGCTCTTAGCTGGTTTATTTACATGCAACATTTAAATTATAACCATCTATATTATTTTTGGATGGTTAGAAAGAAAGGTTCGGTGGCTAAGGCCGCCGAAGCTTTATGTCTCGCACCTCAGACCATAACAGGTCAAATCCGCTCATTAGAAGATCGTCTCAACGGCAGTCTTTTTAAACGAGTCGGCCGCTCGCTAGAACCCACTGAACTTGGTGAATTGGTATTTCGCTATGCAGACAAAATGTATAGCTTAAGTTATGAGATGCTGGATTTACTGGCTTACCAAAAAGACGAATCAATTCTATTTGAAGTTGGCTTTGCTGCTGCTCTATCAAAAGCACTTGCGAGTCGTGTCTTACTGACTGTTATTCCAAATGATGGTTCAATGCACCTAAGTTGTTATGAATCGACCCATGAAAATCTCATTCAACGCTTACGAGAACACAAGTTGGATATGATTTTATCTGACTCGGCTGGTGAATCTTTAAAATATCCTGAGATTTTATCTAAGAAACTAGGGCAGTGCGGCATCAGCTTTTTTGCGGCATCTAAACCATCTTTAGACTTCCCTGCATGTTTAGAGCAAGAAAAGTTACTTATTCCAGGTAAAAGAACATCGCTAGGTCAGCAGTTACATCGATGGTTTGCTGAAAAAAACCTTGATGTCAGTATTCTTGGTGAATTCGATGATGCTGCGATGATGAAAGCATTTGGTTTATTCCAGCGAGGAATTTTTGTCGCTCCATCTATTTATCGACATGATATACTGTCCCAAGGCATGGTTTTGATTGGTGAAACTGAAGATATACATGAAGAATATCATGTGATGTTTGCTGAGCGAATGATTCAGCATCCGGCAGTTCAGCGTCTTTTAGACACTGACTTTACCGATTTATTTGCAGGTGTCGATCCCCAAATACAAGATGTTGAATACAGAAGTTCGCATCAAAGATAAAGTATCCGCAGAAGATGTTAGGAGAATAGCGTTGGAATTAATGAATATTGCTAGAGTTCGTTGGGCTTGTCGTCGTGGGATGTTAGAGTTAGATGTCTTGTTTCAACCTTTTGTTGATTCACAATATGAAACACTTTCCGATACCGATAAACAAACCTTCATAGACTTACTGGCATGTGAAGATCCGGAATTATTTGCATGGTTTATGGGCCACGAAGTTTGCCCCGACCCAGCGCTAAGAGAAATGGTCAATACTGTCCGTGGTCGTCCTCAACCTTAAACATTCTATCCATTTATTCGCCATGAGACTCCCAGATAGCCTGATTAATTTCGGGCTTAATTTCAGGAGTATTGTATGCCGTTCACGTTAACAACCTCATTCAGCCAAGTGCTTTCTCATCTTGTGCTTATCGCTATTTGTTTGACGAGTTTTATTCTTTGGCCGGATATCCATCATTGGGCTTATCAGCTTGTATTTGCAGTAACGCTGACAATAGCATTGATTTTTTTCATTCAGCATTTGTTTACTTTACGCCAATTTCACACTCAATTTGTGTTACTAGAACAAGGTGTGGGGAAGCTAAATCATCAATATGAATTTATTCAATGGCGAGCACCAATAGTGACTGTTTTTGCATCCGTAATATTTATTGAGTTCGAAATAACGGCGGCTAAAAAGCTTAAAAAGACCAGGCAGTTAGTGATTGTTTGGTCTGATATGTTGAGTGATAAAGAGTACAGAAGTTTGTGTAGAGAGTTAGTGAAACTGCAGTCTACGCTTTGACATTAAATGGGCTAGCAGTTTGCTATAGCTGTTTGCTATAGCTGTTTGCTATAGAACGCTGGCTTATTTCAACAGAGAAACAAGCCAGCATTACGAGCTGAGATTGCGATTATCGCTCAGGTTGTAAAATTGTCGGCTGAGGATTATCTAATTGCTCTGGGTAATCAGCATTATAGTGCAGGCCACGGCTTTCTTTTCGCTCCATGGCGCAGCGAATAATTAATTCAGCAACTTGAACTAAATTACGTAACTCTAGTAAGTTATTACTCACTCTAAAGTTACTGTAATACTCTTGAATTTCTTGTTGTAGCATGGCGCAACGTCGTAATGCTCGTTCTAGCCTTTTATCGGTACGAACAATACCGACGTAATCCCACATGAATAATCTTAACTCATGCCAGTTATGGGCGATAACCACTTCTTCATCTGAATTACTGACTTGGCTTTCATCCCAATGGGGTACGGGACCTGGGGCTGGAATTTTACTGAGTAAACTTTCAATATCTTGTGCAGCAGCACGGGCAAAAACTAAACATTCTAATAACGAATTACTCGCAAGGCGATTCGCGCCATGCAGCCCAGTGTAGGCCACTTCACCAATGGCATATAAACCATTGATGTCTGTCTGACCGTGTAAGTCAGTCATTACACCACCACAGGTATAATGCGCCGCTGGTACCACAGGAATAGGATCCTTTGTGATATCGATGCCAAACTCTAAACATCGTTTATGTATGGTAGGAAAATGCTTGATGACAAAGTCGGCAGGCTTATGGCTTATATCAAGGTACAAGCAATCGGCACCTAAACGCTTCATTTCATAATCTATCGCACGGGCAACAATATCGCGGGGTGCAAGTTCGGCGCGTTCGTCAAACTCAGGCATGAAGCGTGTGCCATCGGGACGTTTTAAGTAAGCACCTTCGCCACGTAAAGCTTCAGTAAGCAGATAGTTGCGAGCATCAGCATGATATAAGCAAGTTGGGTGGAATTGATTAAACTCCATATTCGCTACACGGCATCCAGCACGCCAAGCCATGGCAATACCGTCACCACTGGCAATATCGGGATTTGAGGTATATTGATAAACTTTCGAGCTTCCACCTGTGGCAATCGCGACAAACTTGGCTGTGACAGTTTCAACGTGCTCAGCATCTCGATTCCATACATATGCGCCAACAACACGATTTCCAGGGCGATTAAGCTTTCTCGTCGTAATTAAATCAATGGCGTTATAACGCTCTAGTACCTTGATGTTCGGATGCGCTAATGCCTGATCTTGAAGTGTCGTTTGGACCGCTTTACCCGTTGCATCAGCAGAGTGAAGAATACGTCGATGACTATGACCACCTTCTCGAGTTAGATGATAAGGTGCTGAACTTTGGTCGCCGTCACTGGTTTCTTCTTTATCAAAAGCAACACCGCATTGAATTAGCCATTTCATCGACTCTTTGGCATTCTCAGCGGTATAAGTCACCACATCTTTGTCACAAAGCCCTGCACCAGCGATAAGCGTGTCGCTCACATGTGACTCAATCGTATCTGATTCATCAAATACAGAGGCGATTCCGCCTTGTGCATAATAGGTTGAGCCTTCAGCTAAAGGTCCTTTCGAAAGGAGAATAACTTGTGACTTTTCAGCTAGATGGAGTGCAAGCGTGAGTCCTGCTGCACCACTACCTATAACCAAAATATCAGATTGGTGTTCAACTGCTTGTTTCATAAGGTATCATGGGTGACTTAATATGGTTCTATAATGGTAAATCAAAACCGCTTTATTGGGTACTGAGACATTACTATTAAGCGAGATTTAGCCATTTTTTATAAAAAATTAAATTTTTTCATTCAATATCGAACTTTTTCAAAGCATGCGAGTCTACTTTAATGTGAATATGATTCGAGCGACTGAGAAATCAGTATTATAGATTTAGGAGTAGTCGGCTCGGATGAGTGGACAAATAAGTGATCAACAGTTAGTTGAGCGTGTACAACGTGGCGATAAAAACGCATTTAATCTGTTAGTACAGAAATACCAAAATAAAGTAATGAGCTTGATCTCACGCTATATCAGAAATCAAGCAGACATCAGTGATGTGGCACAAGAAGCCTTTATTAAAGCTTACCGTGCATTACCTAATTTTCGTGGTGAAAGTGCTTTTTACACATGGTTGTATCGCATTGCAGTAAACACTGCAAAAAACCATTTGGTTTCTCAAGGCAGAAAAACACCGGCTAACAGTGTTGATGCAGAAGAAGCTGAATACTATGAAGGCAGCGATGCATTAAAAGAATTTGCATCACCAGAACGTCTCGTTTTGTCTGATGAAATTAATAAGGTGATTTTTGAAACCTTAGAAACGTTGCCAGAAGAATTGAAGATAGCAATTTCTTTACGTGAACTTGATGGTATGAGTTACGAAGATATTGCCAACATCATGGATTGTCCTGTTGGTACAGTAAGATCACGTATCTTCCGTGCTAGGGAATCAATCGATAAGAAACTCCAGCCTTTGCTGGAACAGTAATAGTCTTTATTGACACAGGTGAAAAATGCTTAAATCAGGTCAAGAATGGGTTTCATCAGCAGTTGATGGCGAAGTTGATGCTAAAACATTAGCAGAGTTATCAGCAGACGAAAGCTCACATAAGCAATGGCAAAACTATCACATGATTGGTGATGCTATGCGCGGAGAGTTACCGCAGACAATTGATTTAGATCTAACAGCAAGCATTGCTGCTGCTATCGAACTCGAACCTGCGATAATTGCACCGCAAACTGATACCGTTTCTCAGCATGATGAAAAAGTCACAGAAGTAGAAACCAAGAAGGACAATGTTGTTCCTTTCTTCAAGCAATTTGGCCAGTATGCGATTGCGGCTACAGTTGCTATGGTTGCTATTGTTGGTGTACAAAATTACGGTCAAGATCAAAATGCTGATTCGCCACTACCAGTACTGAATACTCGTCCATTGATTGGTACAGCTTCTCCAGTAAGCTTGCAAACCGGTGCAGTACAGAGTCAGTCGGCTGTAAACAATGACAATGTTGTAGAGCAACGTCGCAGAATAAATTCATATATTCAGGACCACATGCTACAACAAAGGTTGAATTCAGGTGTTGTTGTACAGCACAATAACGATACTGATAACAACATTAATAATTAATCTGGAGTTAGCTTGCGTCTAATCCTGTTAGTACTTGCTGCAATGGTATTCCCTGTTGCAGCAGAAGGTATCCCCGAAGAAGAAATGTCTGCGAAAGCTTGGCTTGAAAGTATGAGCCAAGCACTTCAAACCAAACAATACAAATCTTCCATTATCCAGTTACAAGCGGATCATATCCGTCCTCTCGTTTATCTACACGGCACGGTTAACGACAAAGAAGTCGCCTTTTTAGAATATTTGAATGGTCCTCCTAAAAATGCTGTGCGAGTAGCTGATACCGTGACGTTTATCGAACACGATCAACCTGCATACAGTATCAATGCGCCCCGCATTCAAGGGATTTGGCCAACGATTTTTGCGACAGATGTGGCATCACTTGAGCGTGGCTACCAATTTGTGCTAGGAGGTCGCAGCCGCATTGCTGGGCGTCCAGGTCAAATGATTAGAATCATGCCTGTTGATGAGCATAGGTTCATGTCTCAGATATGGATTGATATGGAAACCCGTCTGCCACTTCGTTATGACATGATCAATCAAGATAAACAATTGATTGAGCAAATGATGGTGATTGAACTATTAGAACTTAATGAACCCGCCAGTATTTTAATTGAAGCTGAACGTCAGGGCTTGCCGCCAGTGATGAATCCTGCTGAGCGTATTGCTGGCCAAAATTGGCAATTTAGCTGGTTGCCCGCAGGTTTCCATATGGTGGTTAAGGACCATCACCGCTTGTTAGGTAGCGACGAGTCGGTTGAATATATCGCATTGACAGACGGCTTAGTTAATATCTCTGTGTATGTTGCCAGAATGGGGGACAGCCCTATGCCTGATGAGTTGATTACACGTAATGGCTTAACCATGGTGGTTGAGCAAGTCGGTAATGTTGAAGTTGTTGCTGTCGGTAAAGTGCCTTCTGATACCTTAAACCGTATCGCTAAAAGTCTTATCTTAAAATAAGTAAGATTATGGCCAATCAATCTACGCCACCAAAAACTACCCCAAATGACAATACGTCAACGCAGCTTGAATCAAACGAGTTGCTTGATGCAAGTCGTTCTGCATCACTATCACAATCTATGTTAGAAGAAGTGGCGACCGTTATTGCATATGATGAAACGGGGTGGGTAACGGTTGAAATTGAACTTAAAAGTGCCTGTAATCATTGTTCAAATAATGAAAATTGTGGCACTTCGACTGTGGCTAAAGCTTTTTCTATTAAGCGCCAACAGTTTTCCCTTAAGAGTGACAAAACTTGTGAAGTAGGGGATTTACTCAAACTTGCGCTGCCAGAGAGCGTGATTCTTAAGGCCGCATTATTAGTTTATATTTTCCCTTTAATCGGATTGTTTATCGGTGCGTTAATAGGACTTTGGTTTAGCCATTTACTACTAATTAACCCTGACTATAGCTCGATGGTTATGGGAGCCTTAGGTGGAATAGGCGCGTGGCTTCTTGGTAAGCGACAAGCATCAAAGTTAGAAGCTGAATCCACCCCAGTTATTACGGCTTACTTGGGCCAAGGTGTGAGTTTGCAACGCGGTTAAATGCGCATTCTTATCCGTTATTAGGTGCTTTTTTATATTCATTTCTACAGTGTCATTTATTCTGATTGGTATTAACCCCTTATTCAGGTACAATTTGGCACCATTATTTCCATCATTTTAGTAGTAGTCATTTCAGCCAAATGAAACACATTAGAAACTTCTCAATTATTGCCCATATCGACCATGGCAAATCTACATTGTCTGATCGCCTTATCCAATTTTGTGGTGGTTTATCAGACCGTGAAATGGCCGCTCAGGTTCTCGATTCTATGGATATCGAACGTGAGCGTGGTATTACCATTAAAGCACAGAGTGTTACACTCGACTATAAAGCTGATGATGGCGAAACCTATCAACTGAACTTCATTGACACACCAGGTCACGTTGACTTCTCTTACGAAGTATCACGCTCACTTGCTGCATGTGAAGGTGCATTATTAGTTGTTGACGCTGGCCAAGGTGTCGAAGCCCAAACTCTTGCTAACTGTTATACCGCTTTAGAAATGGACTTAGACGTGGTGCCGATTTTAAATAAAATCGACCTACCTCAAGCTGATCCTGAGCGTGTAGCTGCAGAGATTGAAGACATTGTCGGCATCGACGCTATGGAAGCTGTTCGCTGTTCCGCGAAAACAGGTATTGGTATTAAGGATGTCCTTGAAACAATCGTTTCAGACATTCCACCGCCTGAAGGTGACATTGATGCACCGCTTCAAGCGCTTATTATTGATTCTTGGTTCGACAGCTACTTAGGCGTTGTCTCTTTAGTGCGTATTAAACATGGCGTATTGAAGAAAGGCGATAAGTTTAAAGTCATGTCAACCGGTCAGAACTACAATGCTGATCGCGTAGGTATTTTTACGCCAAAACAAACTGACACCCCAGAACTTAAAGCGGGCGAAGTGGGTTTTGTCATCTCTGGTATTAAAGAGATTCACGGCGCTCCAGTCGGTGATACCTTGACCCATGCTAAGCACGGTGCAGAAGAGCCGCTTCCTGGTTTTAAAAAGGTTACGCCGCAGGTTTATGCTGGTGTATTCCCAATTTCTACTGATGAATACGAAAGCTTCCGTGAGGCATTGAATAAATTAAGCTTGAATGATGCGTCATTATTCTTCGAGCCTGAATCATCTTCAGCATTAGGCTTTGGTTTCCGTATTGGTTACCTAGGTTTATTGCACATGGAAATCATTCAAGAACGTCTAGAGCGTGAATACAATCTAGATTTAATCACCACAGCTCCAACAGTAGTTTATGAAGTTGAGATGACACGTGGTGAAATCTTGTATGTGGATAATCCATCAGATTTACCGCCGATCAATAACATTGCTGAAATCCGTGAACCTATCGTAGAAGCAAACATGCTTGTACCAAAAGAGTACTTAGGTAACGTCATCACCTTGTGTATTGAAAAGCGTGGTGTACAAACCAATATGGTTTATCACGGTAATCAAGTATCTGTGACTTATGAACTGCCAATGGCTGAAGTGGTTATGGACTTCTTCGATCGCCTTAAGTCTACCAGTCGTGGTTATGCATCGCTTGAGTATAACTTCATCCGCTTTGAGCCTGCTGACATGGTACGTTTAGATATCATGATTAATGGCGACCGTGTTGATGCGTTAGCAATGGTTATTCACCGTTCTAATATTCGCCATCGTGGTTTAGCGCTTGTGGATAAGATGAAAGAGCTTATTCCAAGACAAATGTTTGATATTGCGATTCAAGCCGCTGTTGGTAGCCAAATTATTGCCCGTTCTAACGTCAAAGCAATGCGTAAAGACGTAACTGCTAAGTGTTACGGCGGCGATGTTTCACGTAAGAAGAAACTCTTACAGAAACAAAAAGATGGTAAGAAACGTATGAAGCAAGTCGGTAACGTCGAAGTGCCTCAAGAAGCGTTCTTAGCCGTGTTAAAGTTGAATGACTAAGCTCTTAATTTGTCTGTGAAAACTGATTTAACATTAAGAGTGATAACAACGCCGCTGCTTGCGGCGTTGCTATTAAAAAATCATTAAAAACGTGAGTTAAAAAATGATTATTAACCGGCATTAATAATCGTTTTTATCGTTTGATGAGCAAAAGTTAATTTTCCATATGAAGTGATTTTATATACTTTGTAACATTACTCAGAGTGAACCTAACAGCACGACATAGGATAATCACTTTTTATTAGTGTCATACACTGAACTATATACAGTGTTAAGGCAGGAGCTTAAACCCTAATGGCAGCCCATTTTTCTCTTATATTAGTTATTGTAACCTTAGTCAGCGGCCTAATTTGGCTTGTTGACGTAATAGCCTTCGCCCCTAAACGACGTGAAAAGTTAGCACTCGCTGAAGCGCAAACGCCTGATTTATCAGACGAAGCAAAAGAAAATATCACACGTGAATCCGTGGTCGTTGAATTTGCTCACTCTATCTTCCCTGTGATTGCCTTTGTATTGATCCTTCGCTCATTCATTTATGAACCGTTTCAAATTCCTTCAGGCTCTATGAAACCGACACTGCTTGTTGGTGATTTTATCTTGGTTGAAAAATTCAGCTATGGTTTGCGAGATCCTGTTTGGCGCAGCAAATTAGTTGAAACAGGGGAACCAGAACGCGGTGATGTGTTTGTATTCAAATACCCTAAACAACCAGAAATCGACTATATTAAAAGAGTTATCGGTTTACCGGGCGACAGAGTTGTTTATCAAAATAAACAGTTTCTGATTCAACCTAAATGCGAAGATAAGTCAGCGTGTCCTGGTGCTAAAGCGATTAAGTTAAGCAGTGTTAATCGTGGTGAGTTTACTCAAGAAGGAATTCCTTTATCTCGTTACACTGAGCAATTAGGCGACGTTGAACATGATATTTTAATTAATCCTTCGCGCCCTGACTTTAGTAATCACTTCTTTGAACAGCCTGGTACAGCGGTAGGCGAATTTATTGTCCCTGAAGGACAATATTTTGCCATTGGTGATAACCGTGACAACAGTACAGATAGCCGTTTTTGGGGCTTTGTTCCTGAAGCCAATTTAGTCGGTAAAGCGGTTGCGATTTGGATAAGCTTTGAGTTTGAACGTCCTGCTAGTAGTTGGTTACCAACTTGGGTGCCAACAGGTGTTCGTTTTGACAGAGTAGGTGCGATTAAGTAATGGAACCAATTAAAAATTTACCTCGTTTATGTCGCACATTAGGTTATGAGTTCAAGAATATAGATTTACTGACTCATGCTTTAACTCATCGTAGCGCATCATCAAAGCATAATGAGCGTTTGGAGTTCCTAGGTGATTCGATTTTATCTATTGTGATATCTGATGCTTTATATCACCAGTTTCCGAAAGTCACAGAAGGCGACTTAAGCCGTATGCGTTCAACCTTAGTGAAAGGTGAAACGTTAACCGTGATTGCAAAAGAGTTTAAATTAGGTGATTACCTTTATTTAGGCCCTGGTGAGTTAAAAAGTGGTGGTTTTAGACGGGAATCTATTTTAGCCGATGCTGTAGAAGCCATCATCGGTGCGATATACCTGGATGCCGATATCGAAACGTGTCGACGCTTATTACTGACATGGTATAAGCAACGATTAGCTGAGATTAAACCTGGTATAAATCAAAAAGATCCTAAAACCATTTTGCAAGAGTACTTGCAAGGCTATAAAAAGCCGTTACCCGAATATAATGTGGTTGATGTAAAAGGTGATGCGCATAATCAGACGTTCACGGTCGAATGTCGTATTTCTGAATTAGATAAAGTAGTGACGGGTGTCAGTACTTCAAGAAGAAAAGCTGAGCAGCTTGCAGCCGCTCAGGTATTGGAGTTAATTAATAAATGACCAAAAAAACAGACTTGCCAGAAAGCTCGCCAGTAGAGCCAAGCTTAGATGAATTATTGGCAAGGATGAACGGTGCTGCACCAGCTGCAAAAGCCAAATATGAAGTGACTTTTTGTGGCATGGTTGCAATTGTCGGTCGACCAAATGTAGGTAAATCTACACTATTAAACAAGTTGCTTGGGCAGAAGGTCAGTATTACTTCTAAAAAGCCTCAGACAACTCGTCACCGTATTATGGGTATTCATACAGATGAAGAGAAACAAATCATCTTTATTGATACCCCAGGTCTTCATATTGATGAAAAACGCGCTATTAACCGTTTAATGAACCGTGCAGCTGCCAGTTCTCTTGCTGATGTGTCTATGGTTGTATTTGTTGTTGATGGTATGACTTGGACTGAAGATGACGAAATGGTGCTTAATAAGCTGCAACAAGGCAGTGGTAAGCGTAAAACGGTTTTAGCCATTAACAAAGTCGATAATATTAAAGATAAAGAAGCGTTATTTCCTTATCTAGCTGAGCTGTCTGAAAAGTTTACCTTTGATGAGATATTGCCAATATCTGCAACCAAAGGCACCAATGTGCAGCGCATTTTAGATTTAGCGCAAGCCTCATTACCTGAGGGGCAGTTTTATTTCCCTGAAGACTATGTGACAGATCGCTCTCAGCGTTTTATGGCATCTGAAATTGTTCGTGAAAAACTCATGCGCTTTTTAGGTGACGAGTTACCTTATGATGCTACCGTTGAAATTGAGCAATTTAAGATGATGGATAACGGTGTTTATCAAATCAATGCACTAATCCTTGTGGAACGCACAGGCCAAAAACGCATGGTAATTGGTAATAAAGGTGAGCGTATTCGTACAATTGCCACCCAAGCTCGATTAGACATGGAAACCTTGTTTGATAATAAAGTCTTCCTCGAAATTTGGGTCAAAGTTAAATCGGGTTGGGCTGACGATGAGCGTGCACTTCGCAGTTTAGGCTATGGCGAAGACTAACCAAGTGTCAGTACCAGTTTTGTTTTACGCTGTTCATAACTAACATGTTACGCGGATATATACTTCATCATCGACCATACAGAGAATCCAGTGTGATTGTTAATCTGTTAGTCGATGGTGTTGGTCGCATAGATGCACTTGTTCGGGTGGGCAGCGGTAAAAAAACCTTAAAAGTATCATTCAACCTTTTCAGCCACTGATATTTCAATTCAATTCAAAATCTGACACTTCAGATTCAAGCCTTAAATTTATAACCCAAATAGAGCCTGCTGCCCCTGCATTACCGTTAACTTCTACCAGCTTGTATTCCGCGATGTATCTTAATGAGTTGTTAGTAAGGGTGCTTGATTCTGGGCAACATGCAGAAGGTCTATTTATTCATTATCACCGTTGCATTATGTCGCTTGCGAGCGAATTTAGCTCCGAGCATCTGCGCTATTTTGAAATGGAATTATTAGCTGAACTAGGGGCGTTACCTTCATTAGATTATGATACTCAGGGTGAAAAAATTGAACCAGTGATGAGTTACCGTATTATCGCTGATGAAGGTTTCTTACCTGTTGCTCAGCAAGCGAGCACGCATATTACCCACAGTAAGCAACTGTTATCAGGCGAAATGCTGATTAACCTTAAAGCTAAGACATTGACGCCTGAAAACTTGGTACAAGCAAAAGGGCTAATGAGATTACTTTTGTCACCGTTATTGGGGACAAAGCCATTACTAAGTAGAAAACTATTTATTAAAAAATAAGCTAAGTGAATTTATAGAAGTCATTTAAGCTAGGTGAATGAGGTTAATAACCCATTTACGCTAAATATTATTGTGATTAAGGAGCGCTACCGTGAGTGGAATTTTATTAGGAATTAACATCGACCATATTGCTACTCTACGACAAGCGCGTGGTACAGATTATCCAGATCCTGTACATGCAGCAGCAGTCGCAGAACATGCAGGTGCAGATGGTATTACTATTCACTTAAGAGAAGATCGTCGCCACATTGTTGACCGAGATGTATATCTTTTAGCAAAGACGCTAAAAACCAGAATGAATTTTGAATTTGCTGTGACTGAAGAAATGATTTCTATCGCCTGTGATGTTAAACCTGCTTATGCGTGTTTAGTTCCAGAAAAGCGTGAAGAGTTAACGACTGAAGGTGGTTTAGATGTTGCCGGTCAGATGGATAAAATCACTGATGCAGTGACGCGTTTAGCAGGCCATGGGATTAAGGTGTCTTTATTTATTGATGCTGATAAAGCGCAAATCGATGCAGCTGTGGCCTCTGGTGCTCCATATATTGAAATTCATACTGGTTGCTATGCTGACGCTAAAACTGATGAAGAGCAAGCATTGGAATTAGCACGTATCACTGAAATGGCTAAGTATGCGCATAGCAAGGGCTTAGTTGTGAATGCGGGACACGGTTTGCATTATCACAATGTCAAAGCGATTGCTGCTATTCCTGAACTGTATGAGCTGAATATTGGTCATGCAGTGATTGCTAGAGCAGCAATTGATGGCTTAGCTGTCGCAGTTAAAGATATGAAGAAACTGATGCTAGAAGGTCGCAGAGGCGAGTAATGGCAATCAAGGGACTTGGCACAGATATTGTTGAAATCAATCGCATTGAACAACAGTATGCCCGTTTGGGAGATAAGCTGGCAAAGCGAGTACTCACACCAGTAGAGTTACAAGTGTATATAGCCTCAAGTGCGCCTCATCGTTTTCTTGCAAAGCGATTTGCTGCAAAAGAAGCGGCAGCAAAAGCATTAGGTACAGGTATTGGCCGAGGTGTATCGTTTCAGCATATTCACATCAGTAATAACGATAGTGGTGCACCGCAAGTGAGCTTTACCGACGGGGCGCTTGCACGAATGCATGAACTCGGCGCCACAAACGGGCATCTGACAATTGCTGATGAGCAGCACTACGCAGTTGCTACCGTGGTTATTGAGTCCTAACGAGTTGAATCGACAATAACTCATTTTAGTTTTTATAAAAGCGCTTCGGCGCTTTTTTTATTTGTGCCGAAAATTAAATAACTGGTCTAAAGGCATTGATTGAAAAACCTAGAGCTTGAGCTCCACTGCTAACTTGAGGTAAGTTAACAAGGTGTTACATAATAATGATAATAAGGACTCAAGATGAAATCGGCCGTAGAACAACTCGCAACCTATAAAAGTGTGCATTTAAACCCAAAAAACATTCGAACCCACTTCGTCGGTGTACCGTTAATTATTTGGTCAGTCTTTTTGTTGCTTAATCTTATTCCTGTTAATTTTGTCTTATTCGCTGAAGAGGGCATTAAGCTGAACGTAGCAACTCTATTCGCCATAGGCACTTTAGTTTACTACTTTATATTACACAGAGGACTAGCCTTAGGTTTGACGATTTTTATTATTCCTGTGTTAATCACATCCTCATTAGTGTCACAAATTAATGGCGCTTGGATGATAGGCGTTGGCGTATTTTTTATTGGTTGGGTAATTCAGTTTATTGGTCATAAATACGAAAAAGCAAAACCGGCTTTTATTGATGATTTGAATCAGTTATTAATAGGTCCGTTTTTTTAATGGCTGAACTGTACTTTATGCTGGGTATGAATAAAGCACTCGAGCAAGAGATTACGCCGATTGCCCGAGACAAACGTCGCGCACTTGAGGCAAAAGAAAACAAGCAGCGTAAACGCCGCCGTTCTCCCATAAATAAAGGCGCATTTTGCGCCTTTATTTATGGGATGAAGAAAGCGTTGGTGTTTTACTCTTCAGCTTCCTCATTGGTGGGTTCTTTCACTAATGGAATGACCTTAACCGTTTTTATCATATTATCTGAGACATCTATGACTTCGATATGGTAGCTATCAATCGTTAAACTGGTACCTGCATCAGGGATATCTTCAAGGTACTCAATAATGATTCCATTCAGCGTTTTTGGTCCCTCTGTCGAAAAGTCCCACTTCATTTCTTTATTCAAATCACGAATGTTGATTGTGGCATCAATAATGAAGCTACCATCTTGTTGAATATCAATGTCTTCGCTGGCAGTGGTAATCATCGAAGTGGTAAAGTCGCCGACAATTTCCTCTAAAATATCTTCAAGGGTGACTAAGCCTTGTATATCGCCATATTCATCAACAACTAATCCAAAACGCTCTTTGTTTTGCTGAAAATTCGATAGCTGCACAGTCAGAGGAGTGCCTTCAGGGATGAAGTATAATTCTTTAACGGCTCTTAATAGCGATGACTTGCTGAATTCTTCTTTTGACTGCAGGCGTAATGCATCACGTAAATGAATAAAACCGACAGCATCATCAATATTATCTCGATATACCAAAACCCTGGTGTGTGGGCTTTGGGTGACTTGTTTATTGATGGTTTTAAAATCATCATTAACATTGATTGCGTAAATATCTGAACGAGGGATCATAATGTCTTCTACCGTGACTTTTTCTAAGTCTAAAATCGATATCAGCATCTCTTGATGTCGTTGTGGAATAAGGGCGCCAGCTTCATGAACAACAGTTCTTAACTCTTCTTGGCTTAAGGCATCATTTACACTGATATTTTTAATGCCGAGTAAGCGAAGAAAACCAGAAGTGATTAAGTTAATCGCTTTAACAAATGGCCATAATACTGAGAGTAGGGCACGTAACAGCCAGCTTGATGGAAAAGCAATTTTTTCAGGGTGTAAGGCTGCAACGGTTTTTGGGGTTACTTCTGCAAAAATCAGTACCACTAATGTGAGTACACCTGTGGCAATGGCAACGCCCACATCACCAAACAAGCGTATTCCAATGATCGTAGCGATTGCTGAGGCAAGAATGTTAACTAGGTTATTACCGATAAGAATTAAACCAATAAGCCTGTCTGGTCGCTCCAACATTTTTAGGGCGCGTTGTGCCCCTTTATGACCATTTGCAGCAAGATGGCGAAGTCGATAACGATTTAATGTCATCATCGCCGTCTCTGAGCCTGAAAAGTAAGCTGAGATTAGGATTAATACCAGAAGAGAAAGGAAGAGTGCGCTGGTAGAAATAGCGTCCAAAAATAGCTCCAGTTAATGTAGTAAAAAAAGACGAATGATGAGTATCAATCATTCGTCATAAGTGTCAAGTTTGCTTGCGGCTAATTAAATAATTATCGGGTTATCGCAAAATGAGCTCGGTTACTATTCGTGCGCCAAAATAAGCAAGCGATAACAAGGCAGCCCCAGAAAGCGTATAAATAACGGCAGTGCGAATACGACAACCGATAGTGTAATGCTGCCATAACATGATGCTGTATACGACCCAAGCGAGAATAGATAAAATCGCTTTATGGCCTTTGCCGTCTTCAAACATGTCTTCTAAAAAGATAAAGCCTGTTGCTAAAGATAAGGTTAGTAACATCACACCAATAGTAACCAGGTGATATAACTGCTTTTCAACCGTCATTAATGGCGGCATACCAGGGCTCATCATGGTCTTTTTGTTTTTTAATTTATTTTGAATTAGCCATAATTGAATCGCATAAAGTGCGGCAATCATCAGGGCACTGTACGCCATTAATGATAAAACAATATGGGCGAGAATTTCTGGGTGGCCATCAAAATGAATAATGTACTGTGGTGGAATTAACCAGAGCACGGCAACTGATATTACCGAACAAGCATAAACCACAGGCACGACAACAATCACTTTTAAACGGTGCATTATGATGGTGAAGCTAAAGGCAATGATCCAATTAACTAACGAAATGACATTCGTTAAACTAAAGTTCTGCCCTTCAGC
Source organism: Shewanella sp. ENK2 (assembly GCF_043568515.1). Classification (NCBI taxonomy): domain Bacteria; kingdom Pseudomonadati; phylum Pseudomonadota; class Gammaproteobacteria; order Alteromonadales; family Shewanellaceae; genus Shewanella; species Shewanella sp. ENK2. The sequence continues at coordinate 3,353,011 of NZ_CP171406.1, forward strand.
GGTATAAATGGTTTGTGATAGTGCTATGCCATGAAGCACAACTGCAATAGAAGCAAAGATTGCGACTAATTTACGGTTGGGTCCTTCTGCATGAAACAATCGACTCGTAACAAGTACAAGTGCGATGCAGTAAAACAACATAGCCGAAGCTGAAAAAATGACCATCTGGAATAAACCTATCAAGTTAGTAGTGCAGGTTGTTTTTAAAAATAAAATCAGCACAAAATTATTTATCTTAGATTAACATGAACCAAGGTCATTAGGGCAGTGACCTAAGACCCAAAATTTAACAGTTTCCTCCATTTAACGCCAAATAATTTACGAATAATGACCTACATCAATACTCTGTCTGAAGGCTAATCTCGCATCTTGAAGTAGTTTGGGTATAATAGGCGCCAATTATCGAATCGTTTTAAGGTAAACAGCAGAGCATGTTTGAGAATCTATCCGACAGACTGTCGCGCACCCTCAAGAATATTAGTGGTCGTGGTCGCTTAACCGAAGACAACATTAAAGAAACCTTGCGAGAAGTGCGTATGGCACTACTTGAGGCTGATGTTGCATTGCCCGTTGTACGCCAATTTGTTAATAGCGTAAAAGAGCGTGCCGTAGGTCAAGAAGTCTCTAAAAGTTTAAGTCCAGGACAAGCATTCATTAAAATTGTCCAAAATGAACTTGAAAAGGCAATGGGTGAGGCGAATGAAGCTTTAGATTTAGCCGCTCAACCTCCTGCAGTATTAATGATGGCCGGTTTACAAGGGGCGGGTAAAACGACCAGTGTCGCTAAATTAGCGAAATTTCTGCGTGAGCGTGAAAAGAAATCTGTACTGGTGGTCAGCGCTGACGTCTATCGTCCTGCAGCGATCAAACAGTTAGAAACACTAGCAACTGAAGTTGAAGTTGAATTTTTCCCATCAGATGTTAGCCAAAAGCCTGTTGATATCGCAAAGGCGGCTATTGCTCATGCGAAATTAAAGTTCATTGATGTGGTGATAGTCGATACTGCGGGTCGACTCCATGTTGATGAAGCGATGATGGATGAGATTAAAGATCTCCATGCCACGATTAACCCTGTTGAGACTTTATTTGTTGTTGATGCAATGACAGGTCAAGACGCAGCTAATACGGCAAAATCATTTAATGAAGCGCTACCGTTAACGGGTGTCATTCTGACAAAAGTCGATGGTGATGCTCGTGGTGGTGCCGCACTATCTATCAGAAACATTACCGGTAAACCAATTAAGTTCTTAGGTGTTGGTGAAAAAACTGATGCACTAGAACCTTTCCATCCTGAACGTATAGCATCACGTATTCTTGGTATGGGCGATGTATTGTCGTTGATTGAAGAAGTTGAGCGTGGTGTTGATAAAGAAAAAGCGATGAAGCTTGCTTCGAAAGTGAAGTCTGGTGGTGGATTCGACCTTGAAGATTTTCGTGAACAACTGCAGCAAATGAAAAACATGGGCGGCATGATGGGCATGATTGAGAAACTGCCTGGTGTAGGCCAACTTCCACCAGAAGCATTAGCTCAAGTTCAAGATGGTAAAATGACCAATCAAATGGAAGCCATTATTAACTCTATGACGCCTGGCGAACGCCAACGTCCAGATATTATCAAAGGATCGCGTAAGCGCCGCATTGCATTAGGTTCAGGTACTCAAATTCAAGACGTTAACCGTCTATTGAAACAGTTTACCCAGATGCAAAAAATGATGAAAAAAATGTCTGGTAAAGGTGGCATGAAGAAAATGATGCGCAGCATGGGCGGAATGATGCCTCCTGGAATGAAGTTCCCAGGGCGTTGATTCGTAGCCTTATTCAACAAAGACTTTTCAATTTGTCCCGTAAAGATTGAATTTTCATTGATGCAACCTTAAATGTCTTGGTTTAAAAAACGACGGATTTGGTTGCATTAATTGTAAAATCAGGTAAAATCTTGCGGCTTTCTCTGGGGCCCTTCGCGAACACGGAGTCCCAGTTTTTATTTTGCTAACTAGCAAATCATTAGAGGAATTAAAACGCATGGTTACCATTCGTTTAGCTCGTGGCGGCGCAAAAAAGCGTCCATTTTACAATATCGTTGTTGCTGATAGCCGCAATGCTCGTGACGGTCGTTTCATCGAACGTGTTGGTTTTTTCAACCCTTTAGCTAAAGGCCAAGAAGAAACTTTACGTTTAGATCTAGACCGTGTAGATCACTGGGTTGCTACTGGTGCAGCAACTTCAGAACGCGTAGCAAAGTTGATCAAAGACGCTCGTAAAGCTGTTGCTTAATAGCGTTAAGGTATAAATAGATGAGTAGTAATCAACAACCCATCGTACTAGGCAAAATTGGTTCTAGTCATGGTATTAAAGGTTGGATGAAAATCACTTCTTATACCGATTCTGTTGAAGGTATTTTTGATTATTCGCCTTGGCTAATTAAAGAACAAGGTGAATGGCGTGAAGTTAAGGTCGCTCAGTGGCGTTATCAAGGTAAAGCAATTGTTGCTTGTCTTGAAGGCGTAAACAACCGAGAAGATGCGCAACTGCTTACTAACTGTGAGATTGCCATCCAGCATGACCAAATTAAAGACTTGTCAGAAGATGAATTCTACTGGCGTGACTTGATTGGTTGTACTGTGACAAACACTAAAGGCTATGACATGGGTAGTGTTGACCAGATCGTGGAAACAGGATCTAACGACGTGTTACTTGTTAAAGCTAACGTTAAAGATGCTTTTGGCAAAGCGGAACGCATGATTCCCTTTGTCCCTGAGCAGTTCATCCTTGAGGTGAATGTGCAAAGTAAACAGATATTAGTGGATTGGGATCCAGACTTTTAAGTCGAGGTACAACATATGTGGTTAGGGGTTGTAACCCTGTTTCCTGAGATGTTTCGTGCTGTTACAGACTTTGGAGTGACGGGTCGAGCCGTTAAAAACGGACTGTTAGAGTTGCAAACATGGAATCCTCGTGATTTCACACATGATCGACATAATACTGTTGATGACCGTCCTTACGGTGGTGGTCCTGGTATGTTGATGATGGTGCAACCGTTACGCGATGCTATTCATGCTGCGAAAGCAGCTGCAGGTGACGGTGCGAAGGTGATTTACTTATCGCCTCAAGGACGCAAGCTGGATCAGCAAGGTGTCAGTGAGTTAAGTCAATCATCGAGTTTGGTACTGGTATGTGGTCGATACGAAGGTGTTGATGAACGTATCATCCAATCTGAAGTTGATGAAGAATGGTCAATTGGTGATTATGTGCTTTCGGGCGGAGAATTACCTGCGATGACTCTCATTGATTCAGTTGCAAGGCTAGTACCTGGTGTACTAGGTAAGCAAGCATCAGCAGAGCAAGATTCTTTCTCTGATGGTTTATTGGATTGTCCTCACTATACTCGCCCTGAAAACTTGGATGGTGTTGGTGTTCCGGCAGTGTTGTTAAGCGGTGACCACGAAAAAATTAGACTCTGGCGGTTGCAACAAAGTCTTGGTAGGACTTTTTTACGACGACCAGAATTATTTGAAAATCTAGCTCTGACTGGCGAACAAAAGACTCTTTTAGCAGAGTTTGTTAACAATTTAGACAAGCCTGTTTAGTCGAAGCTCAGTTAATCCTAGAACGGAGTAAGTTATGAACAATATCATTAAAATGCTCAACGATGAGCAAATGAAAACTGACGTACCTGAATTTGGTGCTGGTGATACAGTAGTCGTTCAAGTACGTGTTAAAGAAGGTGAAAAAGAGCGTCTACAGGCGTTCGAAGGTGTGGTAATCGCTAAGCGTAACCGTGGTCTTCACTCTGCATTCACTGTACGTAAAATCTCTAATGGCGAAGGTGTTGAGCGTGGTTTCCAAACTCACAGTCCACTAGTAGCTAGCATCGAAGTTAAGCGTCGCGGTCGTGTTCGTCGTGCTAAGCTTTACTACCTACGTGAGCGTTCAGGTAAATCTGCACGTATCCGTGAGAAGTTGGCAACTAAGTAATAGTTACCCGCTTGAAAAATTAGATGCAGTGTTCGCACAACAACCCGCCTATATGGCGGGTTTTTGTTTTATTAGTCAAAATTAAAAATTTTTAGGTTGCCAAGTGAACTTGAACAAGGCATAGTTAGCTCAATCTTGTAATGGTGTAGCGTTACAGTGGTATTTTAAATAGAGTTAACACGAACAGAAGTGAGTATAGAGCATGCAACAAGATACGATTAACAACGTCCACATTAGTTCTGAAAAGGTGTTGGTTACGCCAGCTGAGTTAAAAAATGAGTTACCGTTATCAGATCATGCTTATCAATATATTTTAGATGCTCGCCAAACGGTGGCGGATATTGTTCATAAGCGCGACAATCGTGTGCTAATCGTGACAGGTCCTTGCTCTATTCATGACATCGATGCAGCAAAAGAATATGCATTAAAACTTAAAAAACTTCACGATGAGTTAAGTGGTGAATTTTATATCTTAATGCGAGTGTACTTCGAAAAACCTCGCACTACAGTAGGCTGGAAAGGACTTATTAATGATCCTGATATGAATGAATCATTTGATGTCGAGAAAGGCTTAAGAATGGCGCGTGAGCTGATGATTTGGCTTGCAGAGCTTGAACTGCCTGTGGCAACAGAAGCACTTGATCCTATTAGCCCGCAATACATGTCAGAGTTAGTTACTTGGTCTGCTATTGGGGCAAGAACGACTGAGTCGCAAACCCACCGTGAAATGGCATCGGGCTTATCTATGCCGGTGGGATTCAAAAATGGTACTGATGGCAAACTAGATGTGGCTATTAATGCATTAAAGTCAGCTGCCAGTAGTCATCGCTTTATGGGGATTAACCAACAAGGGCAAGTATCATTATTGCAAACGGCAGGTAACCCAGACGGGCATGTTATCTTACGTGGTGGTAAAACCCCAAACTATGACGCAGAAAGTGTCGCCGTTTGTGAAGAGCAATTACATAAAGCCAAACTGAATGCACGATTAATCATTGACTGTAGTCATGGTAATTCATCTAAAGATTACACAAGACAAACCTTAGTCTGCGAAGATGTGTTTCAGCAAATCGCCGACGGAAACCGCTCTGTAATTGGTGTGATGTTAGAAAGCCATTTAAATGAAGGAAATCAAGCTTGCGATAAACCATTACCCGAGCTTGCTTATGGCGTATCTGTCACAGATTCATGTATCAATTGGGCGACGACTGAGTCATTATTGCGTCGTAATGCTGAATCATTAAAAGCAATTTTACCTACCCGCTTTGCGGCTAAGTAGTTGACCAATACTGCAGAGATTGAACTACCATGAACGAAAAAACGACATTAGATTTAGAAAATTTACGAGAGTTAATAGATGGCGTAGATAAGCAGTTATTGAATTTGCTACGAAAGCGCTTAGATCTTGTTGCGCAAGTCGGCACGGTTAAGCATGCTGCAGGTGTCCCAATTTATGCTCCGCAACGTGAAGCTTCAATGCTGGCTAAACGCCGTAAAGAGGCGAGTGAGATGGATATTTCTCCTCAACTTATTGAAGATATTTTGCGTCGTTTAATGCGTGAGTCTTATTTAAATGAGAAGGATGTTGGTTTCAAGCAAGTTAAAACGGATCTTGGTCATATTGTTATTGTAGGTGGCGAAGGTCAATTAGGTGGGCTTTTTAGTCAAATGCTGACGCTGTCTGGTTATCAAGTTAAAAGCTTAGATAAAGATGATTGGCATCGTGCTGATGAACTTTTTGATGGTGCTGGAATGGTGATTGTCACTGTGCCTATCAAGATTACATGCGATCTGATCAGAGACAAATTAAATAACTTACCTGAGCAGTGCATATTAGCTGATTTAACATCTATTAAGTCTGAACCGTTAAATGCAATGTTAGCAGCCCATAAAGGCCCTGTAGTTGGCTTACATCCAATGTTTGGTCCTGATGTTGGCAGTTTAGCGAAACAAGTTGTGGTTGTTTGTGATGGCCGTGGAGCGGAGTCTTATCAATGGCTACTTGAGCAAATAACCATTTGGGGTGCTCGAATTGTCAATGAAAATGCCGAAAAGCATGATAAAGCCATGCAGTTAGTTCAAGCAATGCGCCATTTTTCCAGTTTTGTTTATGGGGTGAATCTGTGTAAAGAAGAGGCTGATATTGAGAGCTTATTGCAGTTTAGTTCTCCGATTTACCGTCTTGAGTTAGCGATGGTTGGTCGCTTGTTTGCTCAAGATCCTGAGTTGTATGCCGATATAATATTTGCACAAGAAGGCAGCCAAGTTGCGATTAGTGATTATCTTGATAATTATCGTGATGCGCTGACATTACTTCAAACTGGTAATCGTGAGGCTTTCGTTGCCCAGTTTAAAGATGTGGCTAAATGGTTCGGTGATTTTGCTCCACAATTTCAACATGAAAGTCGTGCAATGTTGCAGTCAGTTAATGATATGAAAACGAATTAGTTTCAATTCGGTTGTAAAAGTCAGCTAAATATTGCGAAATGACGAAACTAGGATTATGGTTATAAGGGAGTTACGCTGAGTAACTCCCTTAAATTTAACGTGAATAGGAGTGAAGTCTGATGACAGAGACTGAGGTTTATACCGCAGAAGATTTATCACTCGGCCACTTTTTATACGCGCTCATGAGCGCATTTCCATTATTCTTTTTGCCTGTTTTCTTTAGTTTATTGATTAACCTGTCACAAACTAATATAGCGACACATTCATTGCTGTCATCGCATTTACGTTGGCAACGTAACAGTATTACTGGGTTAGTCACTTTATTGTTGATTGGTTACTTTATTCCTTTGCTCTGGCTCAGCATCCCGATTTTTTTGGCTGCTTTAACTTGGTTTAGCTACCGTATTTTTAAAGGTTGGTTAGGGCTAAATGACAGTGTGAATATGTACTAAACAACGGCTAAAGCCTTGCACCTAAAGTAAGGTCAAATACAGTAAGACTAAAAATAAAAAACCGAACTCTTTAGTTCGGTTTTTTGTTGTTTGTTAATTTAGCTAACTAAAGCTAACAGAAGCTAGATTTTAATAACAAGTTTGCTATTGATGCAATTGATGTAAAAGTTCAGTTTGTTGTGCTGTGTCGGTTAGTTGCTTATTGCCTATAATCAGTCCGTTTGCACTTAGCTGTTTAATCGCTTTAGCTTGTTGACTGACGAGATTATCTTCAACTGCAAAACTAGTGTTCCCAAGTATTGGTAAGTGGCTTTGTGCGATAACTTCAATTAAACCTGCAAGGTCTAGAGATAATTGCTCTGGTGTTGTAAAGCTTCTTACACCAGCTTCAACGAGTATTAATTGCTGATTACCTTGCGTCAGGATTTTGTTTGCCGATGCAAGCCAGTCAACGGTGCTCGCCATCGTATTTCGCTCTAACAATACTGGCGTTGTCACTGAGCCCGCAGAACATAATAATTCATCGTTATACATTTCTTTGCCTGAAATGTAGACCATATCAGCTACTTTCACCGTGTCGTTAATCTCGCTGACTGAATTTACTTCCACGACGCTAGTTAAGCCTGCTTGGTCTAGTAAGTGACAGTATTGCTTTATCTCAGATAAGGAAACACTTTCAGTTGCAGTATTAAGCATTAACACTGCTTGATATCCTGTTTCTTTGATTTGTTTCACTTGTGCTGCAAAGGCATCATTCGCCATTGGAATATCAAGTTGTTTAATGGCCGCAAACTCGCCTTTGCCGACGTTGAATTGTTTAACCTCTATGACCGTTTTTTGCTGGCGATATAAAGTTGAATGTTTTGGGGCATCATCGAGAGTGTTGCTTTTTTCACTGGTTTCTTTTGAGCTGACGGGCTCGATAAGTAATTGACTATTATTTAATTGAGTTGGTTTTACCGTTTCGCATGGGTAACAACCTAGCACTTTAATAAAGCGTGTTAAGCGTTCTAACTCTTTAAGCGCTTGTTGAAGCTCTGCAGTTGCTAAGTTTGCATCAACATCTAAATAAAACATCTCTTCCCAAGGGGTTCCAGGAATAGGGCGAGACTCTAATTTACTCATATTGATATTATGAGCTTTGAGTACGAGTAGCGTTTCAACTAGCGCACCAGGTTTTTGTCCTGTAGCCATAATCAAGGTTGTTTTAGCGGGTAATTGAGAAGGCACATCGACAGCTTTTCTAGCCACAACAATAAAACGGCTTTGATTTATTTTTTGATTTGCTAAACCGTTTTCAGCCGCACTTAGCTGATAAAGCGCTCCGCCTTCTGCACTACCAATAGCAGCAACGCTATTATCGTCAGCATCAATGACATTTTGCATCGCTTCAGCACTACTTGAGCGATATGCCAAGGTTAATTTAGGGTGTTGTGATAGCCAGTGACTGCATTGGCTAATGGGTTGCGGGTGAGCAAATACTGTTTTGATATCTTCTAGGCTTGCTCCGTCTTTGGTCAATAAGCAATGACCCACTTCAATGGTGGTTTCACCGACAATAGAAAGAGATGTGTGTTGTAAAACATCGTAAACTTCATTGATGGAACCTGATGAAGTATTTTCTATAGGCAGAAAACCTAAGTCAGCATGACCAAGCTCTACGGATTTTACGATTTCATCAAAGCTCTGACAGCCTAAATCAATCATTTCCACTTGTCTGCGCTGGCAAAAACGACTGGCAGCTAAATAAGAATAAGAACCGCGAGCACCTAGATACGCAATAGTCGATTGGGGTTGCTGAATTTCAGGGTTAGCACGACCGTGAAGATATGCTTGCTGATTAAGTACAGAGTCTTCGATAATGCTTTGATATAAAGAGATAACAAAATGTGCGTCTAAACCGTGTTCTCGACCTTGTTGCACCAGTCTTGCAAGTAACTCTTTTTCACGTTTGGTATCTCTGATAGGTCTGACATCGACTTCCTTACTACGTGCAACATCCAAGCTTAAACTTCTTCGTTTTGAGAGAAGTGATAGTAACTCTTTGTCTAGGGCAGTGATTTGCTCTCGGGTTTGATTTAATTCTGGCGCTTTTTTCATTATTGCCTCTATAAAGACTGCTTAGAGATACTTACTGCCGTATGCATCAGGAATAAATTAATAAAAAGCCCCCCAAGTGGGAGGCTTCTAATTTCATTTTCGTTTTTACACAAAAAATCCGCCTCAATGTGGGGGCTGAATAAAAAAGAAAATAAAATTGCTTGGAATGAATTTGTTCATGTCATTAAAACTAAAGTGCAGAGCAGGTTGTGTCAATTAAATTATGCTCAAGATTATCGATAAACTGAGGTTATTAATGCTAAAGACATAAAAAAGCGCATCCGAGGATGCGCTCTTGGTTGTTATGTAAATTGATCGTCAAGCTGCTGTTTCCTCCTTGTAGTCATACTCAAAATCATTATCGGTTTCAGCCATTGGCGAAACGTGACGTTGAGCTTGTGGTTTGTGGGTCAGGCGATTTAGCTGTTTTTCCAGCTTTTTACCCATTGCAGTAATTGCTGCGTAAAGGTTCTCGTTTTTCGCCTGGGCAAATAATTCTCCACTTGGCAAGCCTACAGAAGACTCAATTTTAAAGATCTGCTTTTCCTGAGTGATGATAACGTGTGGGTTAATTAATTGAATATCGTGTCGTGTGAGTTTTTCAAACTGTCCTTCAATACGTTCAAGAATTGGTGCAGTGACTTCAAGTTGCTTGCTAGTGATTTTCAGCATATTTCGAACCTTCTGTTGTTTGCTTAAGTTCAGATTACCAAGCTTATAAACAAAAAGTGTGATCTAAATCACGTTTTTAATCCAATAATAGACTGTTTGATTCATATTTGATCGCTTAGACGTTTTTGGTAAAAAACTCAGTAAAATTGCTTGAATTCCTGTTTTAATCGGCTCATATTGGAATGGATAACATGACTTACACCTCCAAGTGATGATTCATTTTTGACCCACTTTTTATAATAAAATGACCTCATAAATCCTCTCTTGCTCCATCACTTCTTTTTCTTTGCTTATGAGTGTCACTCTTTTTACTGATAGTTGACCGATGTTACTGTAAAAATGAATGGGCAAGCATGGAACTCACCTAGTTTGTACAGCCTTGGCTAAATAAGTTGATAAGCGGTTAAATTGACATAAAAAATTACGCTTCTTTACGCAAGAGCTCTATGAGAGCATGTCTAGTGTCTTTATACTGCTAAACAATCTATGAACTTTGATGACTAATAATATGAGTATAGAACAAAAGAAAATTAAGGTATGGGACATACCAACTCGATTATTCCATTGGTTAACGGTTGGGTTATTATTTTCACTTTGGTGGACTGCCGATAGTGGAGAAATGGAGTGGCATCAAATATGTGCCTATAGCTTCATGGTTTTGATTATATTTAGGCTGTTATGGGGTGTTATAGGCAGTGAAACTTCCCGTTTTAGTGACTTTATTGCAGGCCCTAAAAAAGTTATGGCCTATGTTACTGGAAAAAAGACTTCACCAGTCGTTGGTCATAACCCATTAGGTGGCTACATGGTATTGTTTATGCTGGCCGTGTTAAGCCTTCAATTGGTCAGTGGTCTATTTTCTAGTGACGACATATTTACTGAAGGTCCTCTATATTCAATGGTTTCTTCAGATGTTAGTCGTTGGTTTACATGGCTGCATAAAGTCAATTTTAACGTCATTTTGGCTTGTATCATCCTCCATATTTCAGTCATATTGATTTATGCCATTAGAGGCAATAATTTAGTTTCTGCGATGATTTCTGGTAATAAAAAGCTGTCAGATGAAGAGTTAAGCATGTTACCAAATACGCCGAAAATGGCTTCATCTATCTTAGCGATCAGCTTAGTGCTTATATTAAGTGCTGTAATTGGGTATTGGCTGATTGCACCTATTGTTGCTTTCTTATAAATCGATACTTAATTATTCTTATATTGATTTGTTAAGATCAAAAAGCCCACTTTAGTAGTGGGCTTTTAATTTGTATTGATTAATTAAATTAATTAATCTTTTTTATACATATCGTGGCAACCTTTACAGCTCTTGCCGGTATTACCAAAAGCCTGCTTGATTTGTTTTTTATCGCCACTTTGAGCAGCAACTGATAACTTAGCGGCATTCTCTTGGAAAGTCGTCATTTTGCCATCAAAGTCAGCTTTGTTTGACCAGATTTTGGCTAGCGCTTCAGTATCGCCCTTGTCAGATCCATCAATGAAGCCTTCATGTGGTATTTTTGCTAACGCTTCAAGGTTTGCTGCACGAGTTTGAAAAACATTAAGATCGAAATCTTTTTTACCTTTCAACATGGCACCCATGTCTGCAAATTGGTAACGGATTAAGCTAAATCCTGATTTACGATAATCAATCGCGTCATCTGCATCTTCAAAGTTGTGCGCATTGACACTTGGTATAAGTAGTGCACTCACTGCTATTGCTAATATCTGGCTTTTCATAAGCTTTCTCTTATTTTCTAGTTATATGGTTAAGAAATGTCATCTAGGTTCATGTCACATTTTACACATAATTTTGAACTGAGTGCGAGTGTTGTTTGTGTCTATTTGTAAGTAAAAAAAGTAAAACTTAGCAATTATAAAAAAGATTCAAAATTTTTTATTTCTATCGAGAAAAACTTGGTACACTTTGTACTGTTGAAGCATTACTAAAAGAGAGCAATATGCGCGCAAATTGGGAATCCGTGATTGAGAAGGTGTTGAGTTATCCTGATTCAGACGAGTTGAATGTGTTATTTCAATTGCTATTAACTGAAGAAGAACGCAGTGCCGTTGCAGGTCGTTTAAAAGTTTTCCAATTACTACTTCAAGGTGAACTCAGTCAGCGACAAATATCAGCAGATTATCAGGTCAGTATTGCTACAATTACACGATGTTCAAATTATCTAAAAAATATGAATAATGAACACCGTGAATTGATCCGTAATATGATTTTGTAAGGCTCGTTAATGATAAATGGGTCTTTAAGGTAAGGATAATTTTGATCTGATTTTGATTACCAACGCTGCATTTTAACGACTGGGACCTTATGGTGCCTGTAGCTAATTCGGCGCAGTAAAATGTATAAACCGTAGGTCAATAAACAGATAGAGAATACGACACCTGAATCTCGTGGTAGGAATCGAAATATAAGTCCCGCAGACATAATGTAAATGAAGGGTAAATAACCATAAATACTCTCAGGTAAAATCCCATCGATACGTTTTCGCTTCCTGTCGGTTCGGCGGTTACGCGAGCGTTGATTCCAAATGTGAGCGCCATAAAAATATACCAGTAACGATGCTATGATGGCATAAGGTTCTTTTAATAGGGCAACACTTCCAGCCCCAATAACCAGATAAGTTAATGGTAGGATTTCATAGATTGGTTTAATTAACATAAGCACTCCGTCGCTTGTTATTAATCATCAGCTAGTATCAAAAATTAACGCTATAATCTTTGTCGATACTCACTGCTGTTTTTTTATACTCCTTAAATAATAACTTAAAAAAAATACGTTACCCATGAAATTGGCTAACGTATCTTTGATTTCAAACTTTTGGCGTAGTGCTGAGAGCCTAAGTCATTGAATTAAGCATTAAGCACTTCACACCCGCTGTTGAGTTAGTGACAACCACAGCCACCATTGCCATCACAGCCAGGCTTTTCTGTATCACATTGCTCGTGTTCATGAGCATGATCATGGCCACAACCGCCTGCTGCATGAATATGTCCGTGAGCCACTTCTTCAGCTGTCGCTTCACGAACATCCATCACTTCGACACTGAAGTTTAGGGCTTGGCCTGCAAGAGGGTGGTTGCCGTCTACAACGACAACGGTATCTTTTACTTCTGTCACTTGAACAGGACGTTGACCCATTTCTGTTTCTGCAATGAAACGCATACCTGGAACGATATCTTCGATATCACCAAAAGCTTCTAAAGGCACTTCTTGTTTTAGGCCTTCGTGGTATTCCCCGTAAGCTTGTTCTGTTGGGATATTTGCATCGAATTTATCACCAGCAACTTTGCCTTCAAGTTCAACCTCAAGACCCGGAATTAATCCTTCTGTGCCATGAAGGTAAACCATTGGTTCTGCTTCAAATGAACTTTCAATCAGTTCGCCATTAGCGTCTGTTAAGCGGTAGTGAATAGTCACTGCTGAATGTTTTGTGATTTTCATATCGACTCCAATTCTTAATGTGGCGGCATGATAATACTTTTTAACTTTGTGTGCGATGATTTGTATCTGCTTTTGCTTATTCAATCACATGTTTCTGAATTTGTTTAAAATGAAACAATTTCAAGCAAGTTGATGATAGAGGAGGTTAAAACATCTTATTTTGTTGAGTTGACGGATAATCAGTACTGGTAATCGTATTATTCATGCTTTTATCTTTATTCGCCCTTTTTTGTACAGTTTAAGTAGCTGTTTTGTAGGTTTTTTTATGTTTGTGTACTCAGGGGGTTACGTTTACGTAAACAGGGGTTTTATGCGGGATTTTGTATTATTAGCGGATAAAAACTGTCATTAGCAGTTTATTTCTCAACGATATTAGAACAATCTGGAATAAGCGGTTAAAAATAAAGCTTTATTAGGGGTTGACAACAGAGGGCAAAAAAAGCAATTCTGTTATTAATTCAAAACAAGTACATATTTGCTCGTGTTAATTGCATTGTTTTTTTCAATTTAATAGCAAAAATAGTACAAAAGAAAACAAATTTTAAATAAGTAGAGTGTTCGAATGAATGTCCATCAATATGTTGTAGCTACCATTATTACTACAACCACCACAATTACTATTGTGGGGGCGGGCTAAGTACACCCTAAAGATTTTATCGAAAGCCCGCTTCCCACAAAGAAGCGGGCTTTTTTGTTTCTATGCATAAATTATGAATAAATTTAGCTAAAGCTAACGAGTTAATGGAGTAATAAAATGAAAGTAATGAAGTTTGGCGGCACCTCGTTAGCCAATTGGCAACGTTTCCTCATGGCGGCAGATATTATTGAGCAGTCATCGGCTCAAGAGTCTGTTGCAACAGTCTTGTCTGCGCCTGCAACCGTAACAAATGGGCTATTAGAATTAGTGGATTTAGCGCAGCAAGGTAAGGACTACAGCGCGACGTTAACTCAAATTGAGCAGGTGTTTATAGGGTTATTTTCCAATGCTGCACAGACGCTTATTTCTGCTGAGCAGAAACAAGTTTTAGATGAAAAGCTGGTTATGCAACTGGCGGATTGGAAGAATAAATTAACTGGAATCGCCTTGTTGAATGAATGTCCTGACCATGTAAGGGCGCAAGTTGTTGTATCGGGTGAGCGTCTTTCTGCTGCGTTAATGGAGCAGGTTATGAAGGCTAAATCGTTGACTGCTGCACAGTTTGATCCTCGGCAGCTTTTTTAGCTCATGGTAAGCCTTTAGAGTCAGTTGTTGATATTAAAGCAAGTAAACAACGTTTTGCTGCATTAAATTTAGAAGAGGCAAGAGTTTGGATTATGCCTGGGTTTACTGCGGCAAATGAGTCAGGTAAAACGGTCACTTTAGGTCGAAATGGCTCAGACTATTCAGCTGCAGTTTTGGCTGCATGTATAGATGCATCAAGTTGTGAAATTTGGACTGATGTCGATGGTGTTTATAATACTGATCCCCGTGTTGTTGCCGATGCTAAGTTACTTGAACAGTTAAGTTATCAAGAAGCCATGGAGCTGTCGTACTTTGGCGCTAAAGTATTGCACCCTAAAACCATTGCACCGATAGCTCAGTATCATATCCCTTGTTATATCAAAAACAGTTTTAATCCTTCTGCGCCTGGCACTTTAGTATCGAACGAGACTGACAAGACCGGATTGCAAGTTAAGGCTATTTCAAACCTTGACGATCAAACAATGTTTAATATCTCTGGCCCGGGAATGAAAGGCATGGTTGGTATGGCCAGTCGGACATTAGATGCCATCTCTCGCAGTGGTATTTCAGTCTCTTTGATCACGCAAAGCTCATCTGAATACAGCATTAGTTTTTGTGTTAATACAGATGAAGCTGAAAAGGCCAAACAAGCGCTTGAGCTTGAGTTTGAATTAGAAATCCAGTCAGAGCTGCTTGAACCAATCGAGCTAAGACAACATTTAGCGATTGTTTCATTAATTGGCGATGGCATGAAAACTCATAAAGGGGCGGCGGCGAAGTTCTTTAGTGCGTTAGCTAAAGCCAGTGTGAACATCGTAGCGATTGCACAAGGCTCATCTGAGCGTTCAATCTCGACTGTGATTGAACAACGTAAAACTAAGCATGCTATTGCAGCTTGTCATCAAGCTTTTTTCGATGTTCAACAATATCTCGATGTGTTCCTCGTCGGGGCGGGCAATGTGGGAGCGGGTTTATTAGCGCAAATTCACCAACAAGCTCAAATGCTGAAAGAGCAGCACATCACAATGCGAGTGTGTGGCATCGCTAATTCTCGTAAAATGTTGTTAAACAGTGACGGTGTTGATTTAACACATTGGCAAGCTTTACTCGCTGATTGTCAAACAAGTTATGATCTACCCGCTTTGTTTGCTTGGGGTAAAGAGCAGCAATTACTTAATCCTGTGTTAGTGGATTGTACTTCAAGTGAGCTGGTTTCAGACAGATACGTCGATGCAATGAACGCTGGTTTTCATGTTGTTACCCCAAATAAAAAAGCCAACACTCGTGATTATCAATATTATCAACAATTGCGAAGCACAGCGTTGTTGCAACGTCGTCAGTTTTTATATGAGACAACAGTCGGTGCAGGGCTTCCTGTTATTGATAACTTGAAAAAGCTGTTATTTGCAGGTGATAAATTGCAACGATTTAATGGCATATTATCTGGTTCATTATCTTATATCTTTGGCATGCTAGATGAAGGCATGAGTCTATCTGAAGCCACGTCGATTGCTCGTGAAAAGTGCTTTACTGAACCTGATCCTCGTGAAGATTTAAGTGGTATGGATGTCGCACGAAAAGTCTTAATTTTGGCGCGTGAAGTGGGCATGGAACTTGAGCTAGATGATGTCATCGTAGAGTCAGTATTACCTGCATCTTTCGATGCATCAGGGGATATCGACACCTTTATGGCAAACCTTCCTAAACTTGATGCTGAAGTGAGTGCGCGAGTTGAAACAGCAAAAGCTGCAGGTAAGTTACTGCGTTATGTTGGTCAAATTGAAGATGGAAAGTGCTATGTACGTATTGCTGAAGTGGATTCAAGTGATCCACTTTACAGTGTTAAAGGCGGCGAAAACGCCTTAGCATTTTACAGCCAATACTATCAGCCTATCCCATTTGTGCTAAGAGGCTATGGCGCTGGAACTGATGTAACAGCTGCAGGCGCATTTGCAGATGTATTAAGAACGCTTAATTGGACACGAGAGGTTGGGCTATGAGCATAACAGTTTATGCACCAGCATCTATGGGGAATGTCGGTGTCGGCTATGACTTACTTGGGGCTGCACTTGCTCCAATTGATGGAAGCTTACTTGGTGACCGGGTGATGATTGAGTCAGCTGAGTCTGGTGTACATTACTCTCAAACAGGCGTTTGGGCAGATAAGTTACCTGCAGATGGAAAAGACAATATAGTCTATCAGTGCGCTGAATTTTTTCTTAAAAAGCTAGCTATTCAACAAGGTGTTGCTATTAGGCTCGAAAAAAACTTACCAGTCGGCAGTGGATTAGGCTCGAGTGCCAGTTCAGTAGTTGCCGCTTTGTATGCGCTTAATGAACACTTTGAACAACCGTTTGACCAGCAAGCCTTGTTATTATTAATGGGTGAGTTTGAAGGTATGATTTCTGGCAGTGTTCACTTTGATAATGTGGCACCGTGTTATTTAGGTGGAATGCAGCTCATGTTGAATACTCCACAACAGGTCTGCGCAACGATCCCTAGCTTTAAACAATGGTATTGGGTTGTTGCTTATCCAGGGATTTCATTGTCGACGGCTAAAATGCGAGCGCTATTACCCGAGCAATATGACAAGTCCGTGGCGATTGACTTTGCAAGAAACCTTAGTGCTTTTGTTCATGCAAGCTATCAGCAAGACGCCTCATTAGCCATCAGTGTGCTAAAAGATGTTATGGCTGAGCCGTATCGTGCCAGTGCTATTCCGGGCTATACAGCAGCAAGAGAGGCATTAGCTGAGCTGGGTATGCTAACAACAGGTATTTCAGGCAGTGGGCCGACTTTATTTTCTGTGACCGATGATTTAGCCGTTGCAGAGCAAGCTAAATCGTGGCTTGAGAAACATTATTTATCACAGGCTGGTGGTTTTGCCCATGTCTCGCCAACTCGACGATGCTGGCACCCGTCGTGTGTAACTCAATTATTATTGTATAGGCGTACCAAAATGGAATTATATAATTTAAAACATCCTTCTCAAGTGGTCAGTTTCAGTGAAGCGGTACAACTTGGACTTGGAAAGGATAGAGGGTTGTTTTTCCCTAAATCAATACCAACAATATCGAATATTGATGAGCTGCTACAGCTTCCTTTTGTTGAGCGAAGCAAGAAAGTGCTGGGCGCTTGGCTCGCTGATGAAATCGGTCAAGCAAGTGTTGATAAGTTAGTTGAGAATGCATTTACTTTTGAAGCGCCGTTAGTTGCTGCTGATGATAAGCGCGCTTGTTTAGAATTGTTTCATGGACCAACCTTAGCATTTAAGGATTTTGGTGCACGCTTTATGGCCCAGTGCGTTAATTTACTTGCTGGTGATAAAAAGTTAACGATTTTAACGGCGACTTCTGGAGATACCGGCGCGGCAGTTGCTGATGCTTTTTATGGCTTAGATGCCGTACAAGTTGTGGTGATGTACCCAAAAGGCAAAATCAGTGAGCTACAAGAAAAAATGTTCACTACATTGGGACGCAATATTCATACTGTTGCGGTAACTGCTGATTTTGATGCCTGTCAAACCTTGGTAAAACAAGCATTTGATGATAGTGATGTTCGTGATGGGCTACATTTAAACTCGGCTAATTCAATTAACATCAGTCGGTTATTAGCACAGATTTGTTATTACTTTGAAGCGGTTGCACAAGCAAAGCAAAAAGGTAACGACGAGATTGTAGTGTCAGTACCTAGTGGTAATTTTGGTAATTTAACTGCTGGGTTATTTGCAAAAGCGATGGGCTTACCTATCAAGCGTTTTATCGCTGCAACTAATTCAAATGATACCGTTCCTCGTTATTTATCAGCTGGTGATTGGGCGCCAAATGCGACTGTTGCGACGATGTCTAATGCTATGGATGTATCTGAACCATCAAATTGGCCAAGAGTTGAAGCAATATGCGAAACAATGGGGTGGCCATTATCATCGATAACAGGCGTAGCGTTAACGGAATTGCAAACCACCAAAGCGTTAAGTGACTTATACCAATTAGGCTACCAATCAGAGCCACACGCTGCGATTGCGGCTCAAGCTTTGACAGATGAGCTTAAGGCTAACGAAACAGGCATATTTTTAGGCACAGCTCACCCTGCTAAGTTTAAGGATGTTGTGGATGAGCAATTACATATTAACCTTCCTTTACCTAAAGAACTTGAGGCGGTGGTTAATAAACCTATATTGTCAGCGGAATTAGCACCTGACTTTGAGCAATTAAAAGCACACTTATTTAAAACCTTAAATTAACGAGTAGGGCTTAAAGCTATAAAGCACCGTAAAGGTGCTTTTTTTATGGTAAAAATTGTTCAGGAATATGCTTTTTCATTGTTTTTAAAGGGGGTTATTACAATCATTTATTTTATGATCTTCGTCATAACAAGAATTCAACCACTAGTGTAGATTGTAAATACTCGAAGTGTGATTAATCTATATACATGAAGGAATTGTGGTTATGGATAAAATGATATTGAAAAGGCTAATGAATGATCATAAGCATATTGCAGTTTTACTTGATGTATTAGCTAAAAAAATCACAAACTTTCCCAAGGTGAAGCGGTTAACTTTTCGTTGATCAGAGATGTTGTCGAATATATGCAAGTCTATGCTGAGCATAGTCATCACCCTTTAGAAGACATCACTTACAATTACTTTGTTAAACAATTTTCTAGCCCCTGTAATACTCAACTACACGAAGAACACACAAAGCTTGCTGAGTATTCTGGTGCATTAATGTATAGCTTGAATCTTATTCTATCTGATGTGGTTATTTCTCGTGAAAAGTTAGTGACAGATTTGCAAGCTTATGTCGATATTCAGCGCAGCCATATGCACTACGAAGAAAGTGAATTGTTTCCTTTATTTGCAAAACAACTCACCGCGCAGGACTGGGATACGATTAAATCTCAATGTGAAAAGCAATTAGTGGATGATCCTTTATTTAGTGACAATGATGAAAGTATCTTTGAAGATTTAAAAGCGCACATAGGCTTAGTTTGAAATGTTAATTAAATGAAACAAAAAAAGAGCGCTATATGCGCTCTTTTTATTTTTTGATTTATGAATAACTATTCAATTAGTTTTAATGCTTATAATGGCATTGTTTCAAAATCAAAATCAAAACTTGTATCAATGTCTTGAAGTTCTTTGAGTAGACGCTGTTTGTCCTTTAACGCTTCTATCTCCCGCCATTTACGTTTTTTGTTTGAGCTTTTTGAGCGAGTTGGTCTTTCAACAACTTGGTCTAGCGCACCACCATAGTCTAAACGATCCATGGTAAACCTCCCTTGTTATTATGATGTCTCTATGCAAATAAGTATCATATTTCATCGCTATTGTGCAATAGCTTTGTTTCATTTTTGTTAATGCGGGCTGACAATTTAATGAAGCTTTACTGGCTAATTTAGTGACTTGTGCTATGTGAAGAAATAAGAGGGAATAAAAAAGCCAGCTTATGCTGGCTTTTTTAGGGTTTATATCTGACCTTGTCGATATAAATTAATTAATGCATTACTCGAACAATCTAGCTCTGAAGCGTCTTTCTCAGCTCCAATCCTATCAAGAACGTCATTTCCAAGTACCTTACCAAGTTCAACTCCCCATTGATCAAAAGAGTTAATTTGCCAAATAGCACCTTGAACAAAGGTTCTATGCTCATAAAGTGCGATTAAAGCACCTAAAGTGGTAGGGGTTAGCTTATCCATTAATAATGTGTTGCTAGGCTTATTGCCTGACATGACTTTGTGCTGTGAAATAAGGCTTTTTTCTGCTTCTGGCATATCTTTCTCTGCAAGTTCAGCGTATGCCTCATCATACGTGCGCCCTTGCATTAATGCTTGGGTTTGTCCAAAGCAGTTAGAAGCAAGTTGGTTATGATGTTCACCTAACGGATTATGGCTTTGAAGCGGCATAATAAAGTCAGCAGGAATGAGTGCAGTGCCTTGATGCAGTAATTGGTGATAAGCATGTTGACCATTGGTGCCTTCACCGCCCCAAATTACCGGACCAGTACTAAAGTCAACTTGAGTACCATCTAGCATGACTGATTTACCATTACTTTCCATATCAAGTTGCTGGAAGTAAGCCGGTAAACCACGCAGGTAATGGTCATAGGTTAATACCACATGAGACTGCGCATCATGGAAGTTGCCATATAACACTGATAGCATGCCCATAATGACAGGCATATTTTGCTCAAGTGGTGTATGAGCAAAATGTGTATCCATCTGATGAGCACCGTCTAGTAACTGTGTAAAGTTGTCGAAGCCGACTAGCAAGGCAATGGGTAAGCCAATTGCTGACCATAATGAATAACGACCGCCAACCCAGTCCCACATAGGGAAAATGTTTTCAGCGTCAATACCGAATTCTGTGGCTTTATCGACGTTTGAAGTCACTGCAACAAAGTGTTTTGCAACATCAGTCTGCGAGCCACCATTCGCCAAGAACCAATCTTTAGCGCTAAGCGTGTTGGTTAAGGTTTCTTGAGTGCCAAATGATTTAGATGACATAACAAACAGGGTTGTTTCTGCATCTAAACCTTTTAACTTTTCACAGATAGAGGTGGCATCAACATTGGCAACAAAATGACAATTAAGACCTTTAACCCAGTACGGGCGTAATGCTTGAGAGACAATTTTTGGACCTAAAAAGGAGCCGCCAATACCAATGCTGACAATATCAGTAATGGTTTTACCGGTATAACCCTTCCAGTGGCCATCTTGCACTGATTCAACAAACTGCTGCATTTTAGCCAGTGTCTGCTGTACTTCAGGTACGATATTCTTGCCTTCAGCCATTATTACCTGTTCAGGCTTACTGCGAAGTGCCGTATGAAGTACTGCACGGCCTTCTGTGTTATTAATAATGTCGCCATTAAACATGGCTGCAATCTTATCGCTTAGGTTAGCTTCTTTAGCTAATTTGAACAGCAAAGATAAGGTTTCATCATTAATGCGGTTTTTAGAATAATCTAGTAATAAACCACAGTCCTTAACACTGAGTTGCTCAAACCTTTGAGGGTTTTGAGCAAAAAGTTCGCGCATATGAGGCAATACAGATGCATTTTGAATTAACTGCTGCCAGGTATTACTCTGAGTTAAATGGGTCATGCAAATCACTCCATTGATTAATTAATTAGCCTAGCTTCTCGTTTAACATGACTTCAAGTTTCCCTTGGTCAATGGCAAAGTTACGAATGCCTTCTGCTAATTTATCTACAGCCATTGGATCTTGATTATATTCCCAGCGGAATTGTTCTTCAGTAAGTGGGGTTGGTGCTGCTTCAACTGACGTAGCTGGTGCTAACTTTTGTGTGATAGCTGCATCGCTATTAGCAAGCTCTTCAAGTAATGCAGGCCCAATGGTTAAGCGGTCACAACCAGCAAGTTCGATGATCTCGCCAATGTTACGGAAGCTTGCGCCCATAACAACGGTGTTATACCCATGACGCTTGTAGTAATTGTAAATGTCGGTTACTGATACAACACCTGGATCGGTCTCAGCAGTGTAATCTTGACCCGTGTCTTTTTTATACCAATCTAAAATACGACCAACGAAAGGTGAGATTAAGTAAACACCGGCTTCAGCACATGCACGTGCTTGAGCGAAACTGAATAGTAAAGTTAAGTTACAGTTGATGCCTTCTTGTTCAAGTTGTTTTGCTGCGCAAATACCTTCCCACGTTGACGCAAGTTTAATAAGAATACGAGATTTATCGATACCAGCTTCTTTATAAAGCTTGATTAACTTATGTGCTTTTTCAATTGAACCATTTTTATCAAATGAAAGGCGAGCATCAACTTCTGTCGAAATACGGCCTGGGACAATTTTAAGAATTTCAACGCCGATATTAACTGCTAATTTATCGCCTGCGTCTTCTACTTGTTGCGCTACTTCATTTGACTGAGCTTTAGCCCAATTAATTGCATCATCAATTAGTGGTGCGTACTCAGGGATCTGAGCTGCTTTTAAGATCAGAGAAGGGTTTGTTGTCGCATCTTCAGGTTGGTAACGTTTGATTGCTTCGATGTCGCCAGTGTCTGCAACAATAGTTGTCAGTGCTTTAAGTTGAGCTAACGTGTTCGCCATGGAAATTTCCCTCTCAAGTAACAAAGTTGTTTTGTTGAATGCGGTTATTAGAAGCGATTTTACTGTATTTTCCAACTGTATTTGTAAAAAAATTACATAAAAAAGTAATTTTTGAGCAACTAGACATGAAATCTTGTTATTTAATACCTGATTTATTAGCTATTTAGGTAATAAATAATGATTAAAAATAATTGTTACCGATAACATCCCTTTGCTGCTGTGGTTTTTAAATATGTCACTTTTCTTTCAAAATTAAAAAGTCGCTGCAAGCAGCGACTTTTATTTGGGCTAATTAAGCTTTGGTACTTATTTTAGTACAGGGCGTTTCTCAGCACCACTTACTACAGCATCAATACGACGGTTTTGTTTGTTAGCTTCAGGTGATGTGCCTTCCATAATTGGATTGTCTTCACCAAAACCAACGGCTTTTAATCGACTTGCGTCAATGCCGTATTTTTCAACTAAAGCGTCAACAACAGCTTGTGCACGGCGCTCAGATAAATCCATATTATAATCAGCATTACCAACTAACGATGCATGACCTTCAATCACTGCAGTTGTGTGCGGATTATCTTTTAAGTATTTAGCGCCTTTTTCTAGACGAGTGTATGATTCAGGTTTTAATACTGCAGAATCATTATCAAAATAAACACCTTCCATACGAGATGAAATAGGTGCATCTTCATAAATAGTACAACCTTGGGCATCTACTTTGTGAGTCGATGGGGTGTCTGGACATTTATCCATATCGTCTGTCACGCCATCGTTATCAGAATCAATTGGTGCAGCAACAACCGGTGCAACGACTGGCGCTGGAGCGGGTTTATCAACACCGAAACGATAGCTTAATTCAAGACCCCAGTAATTACTTTCCATATCAAGGGTATTGTATTTATCGTCATCTAAGTTTTCGTAGCGGCGATATTTAGCTTGTAACTTTAAGTTTTCAGTAAAGTTATATCCAATACCTGCACCTATGTATGGTGCTATACCACTGTCACTATAATATTCAGTATTATAGTTTTTCTTGTTTGAGATAAGGTAATTCATCGCACCAGCTTCAGCCGATAAACTCCACTTATCAGCAAATGGATAAAAACCGACTAAGCCTAATGCCATGCCTCTAGCGCCAACATCATTACGTTTGTTGCTGTAGTCAGTCCATTCTGCGCGACCTAAATCACGGTAACCGAGTTCAACACCAAAGTAATCATTGAATAAGTAACCACCGAAAACATCCCATGCATAAGGGTCGTCTTCACCACATACTTTCATTGTTTTTTGATCGCAGTTTGGTTCGTAATTATTAACACCAAGACCACCACCGACATACCACGGTGTTAACTCTTGCTCTGCTGAAGCAGCAAAAGGTAACAATGAGGTGAGTAGTACTACTTTTAATGTGTTCTTCATCATGTATAAGTCCATTGTTATTTTACTCCACCAAAACACATGTAAATAATTTGTTTGATACAAGTGTCGCTGACGCTTATGTGGTGTTCCTATTATGTTTTTGTCAGCGTGCTAATTATCGTCGTAATTTCAATGGTTTTCCATAGTAATAAAGAACAATGTTGGTATTAATTTAACAATCTTTGCTTTTTGGGCTGTTTTAAGGGGAGGGAGTTCGTAAGAATGTTGCAAGTAAGGCGTGCTTTTTAACAATTGTGTAGTTTGCTCGAAGTGACGCATTTGAGGTGAGGTAAATAAAATTTGAGGATATAAAGCGCCAAATGGCGCTTTATATCCTAGTCGAGTTATCGTTATCTACTAACCGTTATCGAGTCCACACCCAGTTTTCAATTTCTTGAGGGTCTACACCATTTGCTTTGATGTAGTTACGGTGCTCAACTAAGCGTTGTAACATATCGGTTGTGATGGCGACGTGCTGTGTTTCATCAATTACACCTTGTTGGAATAGCTTGTAAGCCATATCTATCACTAAATGATAACGTGAGGTGCCATTACGGACACCCATGTCAAATGGTGTCGTAGTAGAACCTTCTTCTTCGTAGCCTTTAATTCTAAAGCGGCGACTACCTTTATAATCAAATACAAGTTTCTTGATGGTATTTGGGTAACCATGGTAGTTAAATACCACGCCTTTATCTTCAGTAAATATTTCATCCATCATCCAAGGTTTAGCTTGGAAGTCTCGACTACCTAAACCATTACTATTGAGTTCAGTTACACTGACAAAACGAATGCGAACTCGAGGTAATAGCTCACGGATAAGTACTAAAGATGCCATACATTCCTGGGTGACATAATCACCGCAGCCAGCTAGAACCACATCTGGATTCTCATCCGATGCAAAATCCCAAACCATGACACCGTCTTGAGTTTGCTTACGTGCTTCATCTAACGATAGCCATTGTGGTAGTTCTTTTTTACCTGCAACTAAGATGTTTAACTTATCGCGATCTTCATAAGCGCGCTCTGTGTACGTTAGAGTCGAGTTACCATCTGCAGGTAAGTATGCTGAAATAATATCAGGGTGTTTCTCTAACATTGCCCCTAAAAAGGATGGGTTCTGATGAGAGTAGCCATTATGGTCTTGACGTTCTAATAAAGAAGACAACACAACGTTACAAGAAGGCACAGGTTTGCGGAAATGAACCCCTTGGCTTGCATATACATATTTACAGTATTGATCTGCCATTGAAGACACAACTTGTGAGAAGGCTTCATAGGTTGGGAACATTGCATGGCGACCTGTTACGGTATAACCGTGCATCATGCCGAATAACAAGTTTTCTGACAGTAATTCGATGACACGACCGTCTCTTGCCATATCTTGATCCCAGCTCTTAATTGGCCATTGCCAAGCACGGTCTGTTTCTTCAAATACAGCTTGAAGTTGGTTTGAGTAGGTTTCATCAGGGCTGAAGATACGTAAATTACGTTGATCACGGTTTAATTTGAGCGCATCACGCATCCATTCACCCATTTTGTACATAGATACACCTCGAGTGCCTCGTGGTGTTTCTGGCCCATAGCTCAATTGTTTTAAGTCAGGTTGCGCTAGAGCACGTACAACTTCTCCGCCGTAACTTAGATGCTGTCTACCGCAACATAAGTGCTTAGGTGGTATAAGCGATTGAATATCTTTATCGAAGCTAATTTGTCCATCAGCATTGATGTCACATAACTCATCGAACTTATAACTCTCTAGCCAGTCATTCAATGCTTTAAGATGGCTTGGATCCGTTGCGCATTTATTAACGATGACTTGATGCGACTCACAGTTACCTTCAAGCTTTTTACCACCGTGTTCTGCAGTGCCAGTCCAGCCTTTAGCTGTACGCATTAAAATAACAGGCCAACGTGGTTTGCAGACGTCTTCGCCATTTCTTGCGCGAGTTTGAATGTCATTGATCATTTCATAAGACAGATCCATTGCATTTGCCATTTGCACAAAGACATCTTCTTCAAGCTCATCATCGACAATAATTGGGTGATAACCTAAGCCACGAAACTCAAGATCAAGCTCTTCGTGATCCATACGTCCCATGCGAGTCGGACCAGAGATCTTGTAACCGTTGATATGAACAATAGGAAGTACTGCGCCATTGGTTGCAGGATCTACAAGTCGGTTAGCATACCAAGATGCAGCTAATGGACCTGTTTCTGATTCACCATCACCGACTAAGCATGCTGCGATAAGATTTGGATTATCAAGCACTGAGCCCCATGCGACAGAGAGCGAGTAACCTAACTCACCGCCTTCAAGGATTTGACCTGGTGCTTCTGGGTTAGCATGAGAAGGGTAGCCATAAGCTGCTGAGAATTTTTTACAAATATCTTCAATGCCAGATTCATTATAAGGAATGGTTTCTGGATAAAAGTGGCTTAATGAGCCTTCTACAAAAAGGTTAGCTTGTACAGCAGGGAAGCCATGACCTGGGCCAACCAAGTAGATGAAATCTCTTTGATGTTTAACAATGAGGCGATTGACGTTGGCGTATACGAAGTTAATACCTGGGCAAGTGCCCCAATGGCCGAGCAGTCTTGGCTTAATATCATCATGCTGTAATGCTCTTTTGAACAATACATTTTGTTTTAGGTAGATTTGAGATGTGGCAAGGAAGTTCGTTGCTCTAACAAATTTTTTCAGCGAAGTGATTTCATTTGCTTGTGTCATAGTGACCTCAGTATTTTTAAGATTTAAGTTGATTTGATACTTAATGAGAACACTGTATTCTTATTTTGGTTGCAATAATGTGGTCTTTGTCTAACTTTTTATTAAATATTTTTATAATTAAAATGGGTTAAAGTTGGTTTTGTGTTAAAGCTTATGGGTGTGAAGGGCGTAGGATTGTTATTTGAGATGCAGCTAAAGGCTGCTAATTAGATAAGTGTGA
This sequence comes from Shewanella sp. ENK2, assembly GCF_043568515.1. Lineage (NCBI taxonomy): Bacteria > Pseudomonadati > Pseudomonadota > Gammaproteobacteria > Alteromonadales > Shewanellaceae > Shewanella > Shewanella sp. ENK2. Next base: position 3,379,777 of record NZ_CP171406.1, read on the forward strand.
TCTTGATCACCTGCTGGTTCAGATCTTCTATGCTAATTTTTTGCACCGAAAAATCAGCGATAAGAATTGAGAAAGTTTGCTAGGCATTCGTGCCTAAAAAAAGTAAAGTTAACTCGATCAAATCCTAAATAATAAATAACTAATATTTCGCTCACTGAAATTCAATGTGATAAGCAAATGAAATACCTGCTGAATTGAACTTGAGTGCTCTTATTAAAATAATACGATAATTTTATTTTGTCCGAAGCGTTTGTTTTGATGCTTAATCACAAGCCAACTTTTTACAAAATAAAGTTATTCGAAGGAATAATTTAAGCAAATGGCAATGTTAGAAACGATTGTGAATTTCATGAACGATTTACTCTGGGGTAAATTGTTAGTTTATGGGCTAGTAGGCGCAGGTTTATTTTTTACTGTACGCTTAGGCTTCATCCAAATTACGCATTTTGCGCATGGTCTCAAAATTTTATCCATTAGCCGCCGTCCAGGTCGCAATGGTTTATCTTCTTTCCAAGTTTTCTGTACCAGTATGGCGGCCCGTGTCGGCGCCGGTAATATGGCAGGTGTTGCTGTCGCAATTGGTGCAGCTGGTCCCGGCGCAGTTTTCTGGATGTGGGCAATTGCGATGCTAGGTATGGCAACCGCAATGATTGAGTCAACGCTTGCGCAAGTTTATAAAGTAAAAGATGTCGACGGTCAGTACCGCGGTGGTCCTTCTTACTATATGGAGAAAGGACTTGGCCAACGTTGGATGGGAATTCTATTCTCAATCCTACTGATAATCTGTTTTGGTTTAGTGTTTAATGCAGTTCAAGCTAATACAATTACTGGTGCAATGACTGCTGTATTTGATTTGAACCCGATTTATGTGGGTGTGGCAATTGCTGTATTAAGCGGTTTAGTGATTATGGGGGCCTTAAAAAAGTCGCTAAAGTTTCTGAGATTGTTGTACCTGTTATGGCATTAGCTTACATCGCCATTGCATTAGTGGTTGTATTGATGAATGTCGAACAACTACCTGCAGTATTTATGTTGGTGATTAACAGTGCGTTTGGTTGGCAAGAAGCCGCTGCTGGTGGTGTTGCTTATAGTGTTGCACAAGCAATGCAAGCAGGTATTGCGCGCGGATTATTCTCGAATGAAGCTGGTATGGGTAGTGCTGCAAATATTGCGGCAAGCGCATCGCCAAATCCTAACCACCCTGCATCGCAAGGCTTTGTGCAAATGATGGGTGTATTCGTTGATACTATCGTTATCTGTACAGCTACTGCGGCAATTATTTTATTGTCAGGTGATGCAGCTGGGAGTGGCGACGGTATTGCTAAAACCATTAACGCTCTGTCATCGCATGTTGGTGACTGGGGTGGAGCATTTATTGCTTTTGCTATTTTACTGTTTTGCTTTACATCAATTATCGCTAACTATTCTTACGCTGAAACTAACGTCATGTTCTTATCTGGCAATAAGAAAGGTGCATTACCAATCTTTAGATTAGTTGTGCTTGGCATGGTAATGTTTGGCGCCGTTGCAAAAATCAATATTGTTTGGAACTTAGCAGACGTGTCGATGGGCTTAATGGCATTGGTGAATATGATTGCACTGCTATTATTATCAGGTTTAGCTGTTCGTGTGATTAATGACTATCGTCAACAGATTAAAGCTGGTGAAGAGCCGATGTTTGATACTGATAAGTTCCCTGAGCTCGCAGAGCAGTTAGAAGACGGCATTTGGAAGAATAAGCCTGCTGAGTCATCAAAATAGGCATCTTTGTTATTGGCTACAGAGTTGACCCTCGCTAGGGATTTTTAAACTCTATTAGCGCAATCTAAAAAACCATGCATTTATTGCATGGTTTTTTTATTTAGCCCAGTATCATAGAGGTAAATTGAAAGAATGTACTTTACGGCTTAATAGGATAGTTAACGATGTTAGTATTAGTTTCTCCAGCAAAAACTCTCGACTTCGAAACCAAGGCTAACACAGCGTCTTTTACACAACCGACGTTGTTAGATCATAGCCAACAATTAATTAATGTGTGTCGTGAGTTGACTCCTATAGATATTGCTTCGCTGATGAAAGTTAGCGATAAAATTGCAGGTTTAAACGCAGCTAGGTTCATCGAGTGGCAACCTAACTTCACCCTAGACAATGCCAAGCAAGCGATGTTTGCTTTTCGTGGCGACGTTTATACAGGGCTAGATGCTGACTCAATGTCTGAAAAAGAAGTGAGTAAAGCACAACAACATTTGCGGATTTTGTCAGGTTTGTATGGCTTACTTAAGCCACTTGACTTGATGCAAGCTTATCGCCTCGAAATGGGCACAAGTTTAGCTAACCCTAAAGGTAAAAACTTGTACACTTTTTGGGGGGATGTGATCACCGATGAAATTAATCAGGCTGTTGCTGAGCAAGAAGACGATATCATTGTTAATTTGGCTTCGAACGAATACTTTAAAGCGGTAAAACCTAAAAAACTGAATGCAACATTGATTACCCCAGCATTTAAAGACTGTAAAAATGGTCAATATAAAGTGATTAGTTTTTATGCCAAAAAAGCGCGCGGTTTGATGGCAAGGTATATTATTGAAAATGACATTAAATCGTTAGCAGGGTTACAACAATTTGATGTTGATGGTTATTATTACAGCGAAGAATTATCAACGCCTGCAGCGCCTGTATTCTTACGTGAAGAACGTGTTTAGAGGTTGAGTATCAACCTTTTACTGTTGGATTAGCTAACCGTTTTTTTAAAACGAACAGACAATAAAAAAGCAGCGATTTCGCTGCTTTTTTATTGCCTAACAGTTTTGCTAAAAGGCTATTTTGGTTCTTTTTTGGCTAAAGGGCGTAAATCAAGTTCCGATTGCGCCATGATATACGCAAATTGAGCATAAGCAGCGACATTTTGGGCAAGCGCTTTTGGATCGATTTTATCCAACGTGTCGTTAGGGGTGTGATGATAATCAAAGTAGTCAGTACCATCTTGCCTTAATGATGCCACTGGCACACCTAAACCTGGCATCATAGAGACATCCGGGCCGCCAGACGCTTGGTTATTACCAAGTTTAACACCATTGATAGTCATTGATTGATGTTCAAGTTGAACTTGCTCAAATACGTTTGGGTTAACGTTAAAATCGATTTGATAAATTCTACCTGCACCAAAGTCTGACTCTGCTGCAATATAATGTTTTTCCAGCTCATCACTATGCTGTTTTACGTAAGCTTTACCGCCGACAAGGCCAACTTCTTCAGCTGCATATAATACAACTCTTATCGTTCTTGCAGGTTTTTGTGGTAAATCCTGGATAAGTTTAGCTGCTGCAGTAACAATGGCGACACCAGCACCATCGTCAATGGCGCCAGTCCCCTCATCCCATGAGTCAAGATGTGCCCCGATTAATACAATTTCTTCTGGCTTACTGCTACCAGTGACTTCAGCAATGACATTGTAAGAGGTTGCTACACCCAAATTTTTCGACGTTAAGTTAAGTGAAAGGGTGATATTGTCATCACGCTTGAGCATTGAATTAATCATATCAGCATCTGGTGCTGACAACGCAGCAGCAGGAATTTTTTCACCCCATCTTTATAACGCATCATACCTGTGTGCGCCATGCGGTCATGATCGGTACCAATTGAGCGAATAACGACAGCTACAGCGCCTTTTTCTGCTGCAGCAACAGCGCCTCTAGAACGACCTCCGACCGATTTTCCGTAGCCTTTACCGCTAATATGTCTCTCGGTTTTATGGTCGATAAATGCAATTTTACCTTTGACTAATTCAGGATCTGCCGCTTGTAAATCGGTAAGAGTGTCAAAGCGTACAATATTTGCTTGTATGCCTTCTTCTGGCGTTGAAACACTGCCTCCTAGTGCAGTGATAACAAGTGGTTGTTCATAGGGAGCTGTGATTGAAGCTTTCGCACTGCCTCTATACCACGCAGGGACTTGAACTGATTCTTTATAAACTTTATCAAATCCTAAACTTTTCAGTTTATCCATCGCCCACTCAACGGCAATAATATCTTTTTCAGAACCAGCTAATCGAGGGCCCACTTCGACTGTTAGTGATTCAACGATTTCATAACCTAAAGATGAATCTAAAGCTTTTAGGACTAGTTGTTGACTTACCGCATTATCTTTAGTGTTCTCGATTTTAGTTACTTGGGTATCATTAGTTTGATTCTGACATCCTGACAACGCAGTAAAAACCATTCCTGCAAAGAGTGCCTTATTGTAGTTTTTCATGAGTTTCCTTCATTTTTATTAGCTAAGTCTCATTTTTAAAAACAATCTACCAAAAAGTGTGCTTCATGTCGCTGCCCTATTTGTTAGGGAAGGCTATATTAGCGAGGGAGATGATTGAGGAGAACCAAGCGCGTGATGAATATAGAATTAATGCAACAGCGTGCAGATCATGCTGTAGTAATGCTTAAAGCACTAGCAAATGAACGCCGATTGTTTATTTTATGTCATTTGCTTAATGAAGGTGAAATGTGCGTTGGTGAGATGAACAAAAAACTGGGCCTAAGCCAATCTGCATTATCGCAGCATTTAGCTTGGCTAAGAAAAGATAATCTCGTTTGTACACGTAAAGAAGCTCAAACTGTTTTCTATTCACTTAAAAGTGATGAAGTTCGTGAGCTGATTAAAGTACTGGATAACTTATACTGCCACTAATGGCTTAGTATCTGCTCAGTGCTAAAAGCGTCTTAGTCAGTTACTTACTTAGGTAAGTGCTGTTGAGGCGTTTTTTTGCTTTCAAGAAGGCTCGTAAAAGCTTTTTATTGCGGTAAATACTTTTGAAGGGAGTTTTGCTGGATATCGTTAGCAGCCAATGCGGGTTGCCATGATCTGAATGTTGTTTATTAGCTACAATAAGCCTAATTGTATATGTTTACACTGAATGTAAGTATTAAAAATAGTGAAGGCTTGAGCTAAGAGTGATGTAATCGGGGGATAGGCTCAAATAGTGTCAAAGTTGAGTGAGTCATTTATTTTAGATATAAAAAAACCGACCTAAGTCGGTTTTTTAAAAACTAAATCACTAGATTAAGCAGCAAGTGCTTTGATTCTTGTGTTTAGACGTGCCTTTTGACGAGCGGCTTTATTCTTGTGAATAAGACCTTTAGTCGCCATACGGTCAACAATCGGTTGTGCTGCTGCGAATGCTTCTGTAGCCGCTTTGTGGTCACCGCTTTGGATAGCAGCGATAACTCTTTTAACGTATGTACGTAACATTGAACGACGACTAGCGTTATGCTGACGACGTTTTTCAGATTGAAGCGCGCGCTTCTTTGCAGACTTGCTATTAGCCAAGGTGCAACTCCTAAAACTGGGATTAATACTTTGAGGGCGAGGAATATGCCTGCTTTTATTCATTTTGTCAATGAATATGGCAGAAATATCGTCAAATAAACAAATATAACTACCTTGCGCGGTGATCTTCAACCCAACTCGTGTAAGATGTGGCGCATTCTAACAGTTCTTCTACCGCATAGACAGTAGTAGAATGGAAAATTTGAGATATATCCACGTTTAAAATATCGATAGCAAGCTGCTTCGGAGGCTGTTTGAGTAAAAAGTTATTAAAATCGGGTGCAATAGTCAGTGTGATGACTTTGGTATCAAGAGTATTAGGCCTGATCCGTGATGTTGTTATTGCGAATTTAATGGGGGCTGGTAGTAGTGCTGATGTCTTTATTTTTGCTAATAAAATACCTAACTTTTTACGTAGACTGTTTGCTGAAGGTGCATTTGCTCAAGCTTTTGTTCCTGTATTAACTGAATACCAACAAAAAAATACACCCGAAGAGACTCGTGAGTTATTAGCTAAAGTTGCTGGTACCTTAGGTGGCATTGTTAGTATTGTGACTTTAATCGGTGTTATTGCTTCGCCTTTATTAGCTGCACTGTTTGCTGGTGGTTGGTTTTATGACTGGTTAAATGATGGACCTGATGCTGGCAAATTTGAACTCGCTTCATTAATGTTGAAAATTACCTTTCCTTATTTATGGTTTATTACGTTAACTGCTTTAGCGGGATCGATTTTAAATACCCGAGGCAAGTTTGCCGTTTCTGCTTTTACCCCGGTTTTTTTAAACATCACCATTATTGTTGCTGCATTATATTTTGCGCCAACAATGGAGCAACCTGAACTGGCTCTTGCATGGGGGTATTTTTTGGTGGTTTAGTACAATTTTTGTTTCAGTTGCCATTTTTACTAAAAGAGAATGCTTTAGTAAAACCAAGTTGGGGTTGGCACCATCCTGGTGTTGTTAAAATTAGAACATTAATGATCCCTGCTTTGTTTGGGGTATCGGTGTCTCAAATCAATTTATTGTTTGATACCTTTATAGCGTCTTTTTTAATGACGGGCTCTATTAGTTGGCTTTATTACTCTGATAGGTTGTTGGAGTTTCCGCTTGGTTTGTTTGGTATCGCCATTGCTACAGTGATTTTACCTGCGTTATCAAAAAAGCATGTTGATGATAAAGGCACAGGGTTTAGTGAGACCATGGATTGGGGCGTAAGAGCGATTTTGCTGTTGGGCGCACCCGCGATGCTTGGGCTTATCATATTGGCTCAGCCTATGTTAATGGTGCTATTTATGCGCGGCGCTTTTTCAGTCAGTGATGTTGAGATGGCCTCATATAGTTTAGTGGCCTATGGTTGTGGTTTATTAAGCTTTATGATGATTAAGGTATTAGCACCAGGTTATTACTCTCGTCAAGATACAAAAACGCCGGTTAAATTCGGCATTATTGCCATGGTAAGCAATATGGTTTTCAATATTATTTTTGCCATTCCATTTGGATATGTTGGACTTGCAATTGCAACGTCATTATCGGCATTGTTAAATGCAGTATTGTTATACCGTGGGCTACACATTGCTGGTGTTTATAGAGTAACGAAATCAACTGTCATATTTTTCATCAAAGTGATTATTGCGACAGGGCTTATGGCAGTATTGTTGTTAAATACACTACCTGTTCAAAGTGAGTGGCTTGCAATGGACATGATGATGAAGATATTGACTCTTATAAAACTGATTGTTTCTGGCGCAGTTGTGTATTTATTGAGCCTAGTCATAATGGGGCTAAGACCTTGGAAGATGAAACGTCAATCATGAGTGCTGATAATCAAATCTATCTAGTATATAATCAGCCGATTTACAGTTGCAGTTAATTGGCGTAATGGAATTAATCCGCGGTATACACAATATTTTACCTTCGCATCATGGGTGCGTGCTCACTATTGGTAACTTTGATGGTGTGCATCGAGGCCATGCGCAAGTTCTTAATAACTTAGTTAATAAAGCTAAGCACTTTCAATTGCCCGCAGTTGTTATGACGTTTGAGCCACAACCTCAAGAGTTATTTCGTCAGCAAGATGCTCCAGCAAGAATCAGTTTGCTTCGCGATAAGATTAGCCTGCTTGATGAATTAAGTATTGACCGTTTATTGTGCGTCAATTTTAATAGTCGTTTTGCTAATCAGCCAGCTGAGCAATTTATTGAAGATTTGCTAGTAAAAAAACTAGGGGTTAAATACCTTGTTGTCGGTGATGATTTTTGTTTTGGTAAGAATCGTACTGGCACCTTTGATATGCTACTTGAAGCTGGCAAAAAGTTTGGGTTCACTGTTGTGAGTACCCAAAGCTTCATTTTAGGTTCGATACGCGTGAGTTCCACAGCTGTTAGAGAACAACTTGCTCTTGGTAATTTAGAGCAAGCAAGAAGATTATTAGGTCATCCCTTTGTGCTAACGGGTAGAGTGGCACATGGGCAAAAGTTGGGTAGAACCATAGGTTTTCCGACTGCCAATATTGCATTAAAGAGAAAGGTGTCACCCGTAAGAGGTGTGTTTGCCGTAAAAATGTATTGGGATGATAGCGATATATATGAAGGCGTTGCCAATGTTGGTTTTAGACCGACGGTTGACGGCCAAATTTGCCAATTAGAAGTCCATTTATTTGACTTCGATGGTGATTTATACAGTAAAAGAGTAGAAGTTGAATTAGTTGCTAAAATCCGTGATGAACATCCGTTTGAGTCACTTGAGGCACTAAAGAAACAAATTTTGAATGATGCAAATGAAGCAAAAGCTTTGTTTGGCAATGATGCAGGTTGAAATAAATCAGCCCAATTAATGGTATAGGATCAATGACCGACTATAAATCTACGTTGAATTTGCCGGAAACAGATTTTCCGATGCGCGGTAACTTGGCTAATCGTGAGCCAGAAATGTTAAACCGTTGGACTCAAAACGAACTTTATCAAAAAATTCGTGACAGTCGAATTGGACGCAAACCATTTATTTTGCATGATGGCCCTCCATATGCGAATGGCAATATTCATATCGGTCACTCAGTCAATAAAATTTTAAAAGACATCATTATCAAGTCAAAAACAATGGCTGGTTTTGATGCGCCATACGTTCCTGGTTGGGATTGTCATGGTCTGCCTATCGAACTTATGGTAGAGAAAAAGGTTGGTAAGCCTGGCCAAAAGATTTCTGCTGCTGAGTTTCGTGCAGAATGTCGTAAATATGCAGCTAAACAAGTAGACGGTCAACGTGATGACTTTATTCGTTTAGGTGTTTTAGGTGATTGGCATAACCCATATCTAACAATGGATTACAGCACCGAGGCTAACATTGTACGCTCTTTGTCAAAAGTGATTGAAAGTGGCCATTTACATAAAGGTGTTAAACCTGTTCACTGGTGTACAGATTGTGGTTCTGCGTTAGCTGAAGCTGAAGTTGAATATGAAGACAAAACTTCACCAGCAATTGATGTTGCTTTCAATGCTGTTGATGCAGCAGCAGTAGCCGCTAAATTTGGCGTTGAAGGCTATAAGACTCCAGTTGCCGCAGTTATCTGGACAACAACACCTTGGACACTACCTGCAAACCGTGCATTATCATTAAGCCCTGATCTTGATTACAGCTTGGTTGAGTTTACTAAAAATGGCGCAACTAAAACTCTAATCTTGGCTGAAGTACTTGTTGAGTCTTGCTTAACGCGTTTCGAAGCTGAAAGCCATAAGGTTATTGGTACTGCAAAAGGTGCTGAGCTTGAGTTGATGCGTTTTCAGCATCCTTTTTCGTCTTTCGATGTGCCTGCTATTTTGGGCGATCATGTTACGACTGATGCTGGTACGGGTATTGTTCATACTGCACCTGGTCATGGTCAAGACGATTTCGTGGTTGGACAAAAATACGGTTTAGAAGTTGCAAATCCAGTTGGTGATAACGGGGTTTATAAAGCGGATACTGAGTTCTTTGCTGGCCAGCACGTGTTTAAAGCAAACAAAGGTGTGGTTGAATTACTGGAAGAGAAAGGCCAGTTATTATGCCATGTTGCTTACCGTCATAGTTACCCACATTGCTGGCGTCATAAAACACCTATTATTTTCCGCGCTACGCCACAGTGGTTTATTTCGATGGATAACCATGGCTTGCGTCCTCAGGCGTTAGCTGAAATTGAGAAAACACAATGGATCCCTGATTGGGGCCAAAGTCGTATCGAAAAAATGGTTGAAAACCGCCCTGACTGGTGTATTTCACGTCAACGTACTTGGGGTGTGCCAATCACTTTACTGGTTAACCGTGAAACTGAAGAGTTACACCCAGATAGTGTTTCTATCATGGAACGCGTTGCTCATCGTATCGAGCAAGAAGGTATTCAAGCATGGTGGGATCTTGAGCTAAGTGAATTAATCGGTGATGAGGCTGATCAATACCGTAAAGTGACTGATACTCTAGATGTTTGGTACGACTCTGGCTCAACATTCTCGTCAGTGGTTGCATCTCGTCCGGAATTTAATGGTCACGAAATTGATTTATATCTAGAAGGCAGTGATCAACACCGTGGTTGGTTTATGTCTTCATTGATGATTTCAACTGCAATGAATGGCAAAGCGCCATATAAGCAAGTATTAACCCATGGCTTTACCGTTGATGGTAAAGGTCGCAAGATGTCAAAATCAGTGGGTAACGTGATTGCTCCTTTACAAGTTATCAATAAACTGGGTGCAGACATCCTTCGTTTATGGGTCGCAGCAACCGATTATAGTGGTGAAATGACGGTTTCTGATGAAATCTTAAATCGCAGTGCCGATTCATATCGTCGTATCCGTAATACTGCTCGCTTCTTGTTGGCTAACTTGAATGGCTTTAACCCTGAAACAGACATGATTGCTACAGAAGATATGGTGTCACTAGATCGTTGGGTTGTACGCCGCGCAGCTGCACTTCAAAATGAAATTATTGAAGCTTACGATCAATATAATTTCCACTCTGTTACACAAAAGCTAATGCAGTTCTGTTCTGTAGAGCTAGGTAGTTTCTATTTAGACATTATTAAAGATCGTCAATACACAGCTAAGCAAGATGGCCATGCTCGTCGTAGTTGTCAATCAGCGCTATACCATATTGCCGAAGCGATGGTACGCTGGATTGCGCCTGTACTAAGTTTCACTGCTGATGAAGTTTGGAAATTATTACCAGGTGAGCGCACAGAATTTGTCTTTACTGAAGAATGGTACCAAGGGCTTGAGTCAGTGACTTTAGCTGATGACTTGAGTGATGAATACTGGCAGCAGTTACTGACTGTACGTAATGAAGTTAATAAAGTATTAGAACAAGCTCGTCGTGATAAGCGAATTGGTGGCTCTTTAGAAGCTGAAGTGACTCTGTTTGCTGATGCTGATTTAGCAGCTCAACTTGGTAAGTTATCAGACGAACTTCGCTTTGTTTTACTCACTTCAAAAGCGAAAGTTGAGTTATTAGACAATGCTTCTGCTGATTCAATTGAAACTGAGCTTAGCTCGCTTAAATTAATGGTTTCAAAAAGTGAAGCTGAAAAGTGTGAACGTTGCTGGCACTACAGTGACGATGTTGGTTCTAACGAGTCACATTCAACACTATGTGGTCGTTGTGTTACTAACATCGAAGGCGATGGCGAACATCGTGATTTTGCTTAAGGGTTTATAATGCCATCGACTTGGAAAGAAAGTGGCATTCGTTGGTATTGGGTAGCTGTATTGGTTTTTTTGCTGATCAGCTATCTAAGCAATGGGTGTTAGCGAATTTTGAGCTGTATGATTCAATACAGCTTTTACCTTTTTTTAATTTTACTTATGTGCGTAACTACGGAGCAGCATTTAGCTTTTTAAGTGAAGCAGGTGGTTGGCAACGTTGGTTATTTACCATTATTGCCGTTGGCTTTAGTGTGCTGCTAACTGTTTGGTTAAGAAGACAGTCTTCATCACTTTGGCGTTCAAATTTAGCTTATACGCTGATTATTGGTGGGGCGATAGGCAATTTAGTTGATCGTTTAATGCATGGCTATGTAGTAGATTTTATCGATTTCTACTGGAATACAAGTCATTACCCTGCATTTAACATTGCTGACGCAGGTATATTTATTGGTGCGGTATTGATCATTTGGGAATCATTCAAGCCTGAAGTACCACCGACAGAAAGTTAGGGAGAGCTACATTGTCTGAGCAACACACTTTAACCCGTTCTATTTTATGTCATATGAATATCCTTCTAGAGGATGGTTCTACAGCAGATAGTACAAAAGCGTCTGGTAAGCCTGCTCGTTTTAATACTGGTGATGGCAGCTTAAGCCCTGCATTTGAGGCGCAAATTAGCCAATTGCAGCAAGGTGATAATCACACTTTTACTTTAGAGCCAGTTGATGCGTTTGGTGAAGCAAACCCTGATGCTATCCATCATATGGATAGAAACCGCTTTCCTGCTGATATGGAATTAGAAGTGGGCGTGATAGTCAGTTTTGGTGGTCCTGGTGGTAGCGAAATACCAGGTATGGTGCGTGAAATTGCTGGTGACTCCATCACTGTTGATCTAAACCATCCTTTAGCGGGCCAAAAAGTCACTTTTGAACTTGAAGTTGTAGAGGTACTTTAACATGCTAAAAGTTGACCCAACTTCTCCTGAATTGAATATATTGTTAGCTAACCCACGTGGTTTTTGTGCAGGTGTAGATAGAGCGATTAGTATCGTTGAAAGAGCACTAGAGTTATTTGAACCGCCGATTTATGTCCGTCATGAAGTGGTACATAATCGATATGTGGTTCAAAACTTAAAAGACCGTGGTGCAATCTTTGTTGATGAATTAGATGAAGTACCTGACAATTGCATCGTGATCTTTAGTGCTCATGGTGTATCCCAAGCGGTAAGAAAAGAAGCTAAGCATAGAGGACTGAAAGTCTTCGATGCAACATGCCCACTTGTAACTAAAGTGCATCTTCAAGTAACCCGTGCCAGCCGTAAAGCAATCGAGTGTATTTTAATCGGCCATGAAGGACATCCTGAAGTTGAAGGTACTATGGGTCAGTATGATAATCCGCAAGGTGGCGTTTATCTTGTTGAGTCACCGGAAAGCGTAGCGGCATTAGAGGTTAAAGATCCTGACAACCTGTGCTTTGTCACTCAAACAACCCTATCAGTGGACGATACATTAGACATTATTGAAGCGTTAAAACAGAAGTTTCCTTCTATTGAAGGGCCGCGAAAAGACGACATTTGTTATGCGACTCAAAATCGTCAAGATGCCGTTCGAAACATGTCTTCTGATGCTGACTTGATGATTGTCGTCGGGTCTAAAAACAGCTCTAATTCCAATAGACTGCGTGAGCTTGCAGAAAAAACAGGCACTCAAGCCTATTTAGTTGATACCGCAGCCGATGTTGATCAAGCTTGGTTTGATGGTGTATCTAAAGTTGCGGTTACAGCTGGGGCTTCTGCGCCAGAAGTACTTGTTCAACAAGTGGTTGATGCTATCGCTAAATTTGAGCCTTCGGTCATCACCGAAGTGGAAGGGCGAAAAGAAGATACTGTTTTTGCCGTACCCGCCGAGCTTAGATAATAATGACAGCTTAAAGGCCTGATACGAAAACAAAATAAGCTATTTATAAAACCGTGAGCTATTCTGGCTTGCGGTTTTTTTGTGCCTGTAACTAAAGCATGAGTAATTAGTCTATACTCTATAGATCGTTAAATTTAATCTTTAGCTAATATTTAGTATACAATACTTGTTAGTTTTGATTACATCTTGCTCGACTCTTATTTTACATTGTAGTATTTTGTATCTAAGTTTTAGATTTTAAACAAATAATTATAATCATTTTGTCAATATACTGGCAGAAAATGGAGGTTTGACACTCATGTCAGCGAAAAGGAATGGATTTTCCTTAATTGAAGTTTTAGTTTCCTTGGTTATTTTGACCGTAGGCTTAATTGGAATTTTTAATCTGCATATCGTCTCAAAACGCGGTAGCTTCGAATCATTTCAGCAAACTCAAGCTTCTTACTATGCCAACGACATTATCAATCGAATGCGAATGAATCGTTCTGAATTACTAAATTATGCTGGAACATATTCCGGCACCGCCTCTGCACCTGCAAAACAATGTGATGTCAGTGTGGGAGCAAATAGCATTTGCACGAGTATTGAAACTAGAGTGTGGGATTTATATCAATGGGAAAGAATGCTGCAAGGAGATACTGAAAAGTCATCAGGCTCTAACGTGGGGGGACTTGATACTTCAGTTGCTTGTATAGCTGTTAGTGGACGCGATGTCACTGTTGTTGTTACTTGGAGAGGAATTAGAGCATCTTCTGATGGGTTATCTGAAGGTAGCTCATTTGCTCAAAGTTGTGGTAGTTCAAGTGATAGGCGTCGTGCATTAGTGATTGAAACAGCGATTATATAAGGCTCTAATAATGTTCAAGAAATATACATATCAAGCAGGGCTATCGCTTGTTGAGTTAATGGTAACAATGGTGATCAGTTTATTTTTAACGATTGGTATTTTTACAATGTTTAGTATGTCTTCTAGCAATGTTTCTACAACCAGTCAGTTTAATCAACTGCAAGAGAATGGACGCATCGCGCTTACAATTATTGAAAGAGACTTAAGTCAACTCGGTTTCTTTGGAGATATCACAGGGACTGATTTAAACCTTGGGATGAATACAAGGGTTACAGCTACTGCAGTTGCAAATGATTGTGTTGGTGCTGGAGCTAACAATTCAAGCTTCCCGAATATTCAACCTTCTCATTTTAGACGATTATGGGGCTATGAAGCTGGTGTGAGTTCAGAAAGCCTAGCGTGTATAACACCTAAGTCTAATACTGATGTTATTCAACTAAAGCGTTTAGTCGGACCATCTGTAGCTGCAGCGGCTATGAATACATCACGTTATTATGCTGCTTCAACTTCCAATGAGATAGAGTTTTTCAATGGTAATGTTGCGCCTCCTACGTTACTCAATAGTCGTATTTGGGAGTTTCAACATCATGTTTATTACATCGAAGAAGACGGTGATATTCCAATTTTAAAAAGACGAACTTTGTCTATTGGTAATGGTATGAATAACGAAGAACAGTTAGTTGAAGGAATTGAAAACATGCGAATTTTGTATGGTTTTGATAGTAATGGTGATGATACTGCCGATAGTTATATGCCAGCCCAAAATGTAACAACATTGATGTGGGATAATGCTTTTTTCCAACGCTTAGTATCACTAAGGGTCTTTTTACTCGTCAGAACGTCAAGTAATGATAAAGACTATACCAACGACGTGACCTATAAATTGGGTGATAAATCTATTGGTCCATTGAATGACAATTATAGAAGAAAAGTGGTTTCAACGACTGTAGTACTTGAAAACCCTGTATTAATAAGAAATTAAGTTTTATGAACATTTAATTTAGGTGAAAACATGCAGATTTCATTAAAAAAACAACAAGGAATAGTGCTATTTTTTTCCTTAATCGTGCTTGTTATTATGACCGTGATAGGTGTGGCTTTAGCTGTTAATTCGACCCAGTCACTTAGAATGGCGGGAGCAGGTTCTGAAAGAATTGAAGCTATGATATCAGTGCAAGGTGGTCAAGAAAAAATGCTTGCCGATAATAGCGGAGCAACAATGGCTAATATGGTTGCCGAAACTGTCATGAATGATGCAGCTTTAGGTGTTCAGAACACCATTACACCGATGACAATGGGCGTCGGAGATGATGTTTGCCAGCGTTCAGCTAAAGCTAATTCAGTTGAAATATTTTGTAAACGCCTTGAAGTTTCCAGTTCTGCAAACTTTGGACGAAGCAATTTAGGACAAGTAACAATAGTCTTGGGCTTTGAACAAGAAGTGTTGTCAGGGAGTTAATGATGAAAAATTTACTAATAAGTACACTTATTTTCGCGGTTATTGGTACTTGTGCTGATAGCTTTGCTGATGACACCGAATTATATGTTTTTGAGTCAACAGCCCGTTCAGGCTCTCGACCTCAAGTATTAATTATATTTGATACTTCAGGAAGTATGGGGACAAATTTCACCACAGATGTCCCATATGTTCGTGGTGACGAAAATGTAAATAGTGATGGTTCGCTGTTACAAAATACCAAACTGTTTTTTACTCGTAGTAGTAGTGATATTCCTCTTGCATCTAGTAATCAATACTTTTTACATGGAGTAAATGGCTGTGACGTCGGAGAGCAATATCTTGAAGACTACGGTATGTTTACTGGCTATATTCGTGAACATAAATACATCGGCGAAAATGGTACATGGTCTGAATTGCCTTTAACAGATGGTTCTGGAATTCAGCAGGTCGATTGTTATGAAGATATCGCTGAAGAAGTGTATTACAACAATAATACTAACTTTTGGGGTTTTCCTGTAGACGGTCTAGGTACGAGTGCAGATCCTATTAGATATACTGCAGCAGATAATACTTCAACTGCTGATGAACTAGCTGCCGCAATAGAAAAAGCGAAGTTAACAAATTTTGGTACTGGTCAGCCAATAACGTTATATACAGAGAAGTATGTTAACTGGTACCACAGTACAAAATCTCAAAAGAGCTATTCTCGGATGGATGTTGCTCAACGTGTAATTGAGGATACAATCGTTACGACTCCTGGTGTGGATTTTGGTTTGTCAGTATTTAACCGTAATGATAAAGATGGTTCGAGAAGTGGTGGTCGTATTGTCTATGGCATATCACCAACAACTGAAGCAACAAAGGGTAAACTTCTTACGACTATTGGTGACTTGAACGCTGATGGATATACTCCTCTTTGTGAAAACTTATATGAAGCATACCGCTATTTTGCGGGCAAAAGTGTTTGGTTTGGTAATGATGACCCATATAGAACGCCTTTACGTGATACGAGTATTGAAACTGGGGGCAGTTATGACTCGCCTTTTGTTGGAAAACAATGCCAAGACAAAGCCTATGTCATTTACGTAACTGATGGTGAACCAACAAGAGATAATAATGCAGATAGTCAAGTTCTTGCTTTAGATGGGGTAACAACTGCAGATAAATACGATGGGAACTACCTACCAGCTCTTGCAGGATGGATAAGTAATAACGATGTTAATACCAGTCTAGACGGCACGCAAACAGTTAATACTTATACTATTGGTTTTAGTTCTGGCGCAGCTAGCGCAGCACCCATACTTAAAGAAACTGCGTTACGTGGTAATGGTGCATATTATTCAGCTGCGGATGCTCAAAAACTACAAGAAGCATTACAAGCTATTTTTTCAAATATATTGGAAACGAATTCTAGTTTCACATCACCTTCTATTTCGAGTAATAACTTCGATAGAACACAAACCCTTGATTCTGTTTATTACGCAATGTTCTTACCTAATAAAGGGCCTCGATGGTTTGGCAATCTTAAGAAGTTTAAAGTAACTGGATCTGGTGATGTAGTAGATCAAGATGGTAATAATGCAATAGGTGATGATGGAAATCTTAAATCATCGGCTTGTTCTTTTTGGACTGCAAAATCAGTTTGTCAAGCTACAAGTGGGGGAGGAGATGGTAATGATGTCGCTATTGGTGGTGCAGCATTAATATTACAAGGGACCTCTAACAGAACCTTATATGGTAATTTTGGTTCAGGAGGAGAACTACAAGCATTTACTAAAACAAATGCAAGCAATAGCACTGGAATTTCTGGTGATGATGAGTTGGCATTATTTATGGGAGTTGATAAGTCTGAATTGGACAAACTGTTTGATTGGGCGACTGGTGTCGATGTAGATGATGATAATGGCAATAATTCAACAACTGAAAACCGTCAAGACATTATGGGTGACCCACTACATTCGAAACCCCTAGCAATTAACTACGGTACTGAAGGTTCACCGGATGTGAGAGTAATACTTGGCACTAACCATGGCTTTCTTCATATGTTCAAAGACAAAGGTGATGAAGTTGAAGAGAGTTGGGCGTTTATGCCTCAAGAGTTATTACCAAACCTTAGAGAGTTAAGGGCAAATGTCCCTACTGGGGTTCATTCTGTTTATGGTATTGATAGCTCTCCTGTTGCACATGTAAAAAGAACTGCTAGTGGTGTAATCGAAAAAGCTTGGTTGTATGTTGGGATGCGCCGTGGTGGTAAGTCTTATTATGCTCTAGATATTACTAACCCTGATGCTCCTAAATATTTGTGGAAAGTGGATCCTGACTCCCAAGGAATGTCAGAAATGGGTCAATCTTGGTCAGAGCCTGTAATAACTTATGTTCCTGGTTTCCCATCAGGAAGCACGTCGGTCGAAACTGCTTTACCGGTTGTTGTTATAGGTGGAGGTTATAACCCTTCGACTAAGGATGGTGATGGAGTTGGCTCTGATGATACAAATGGTCGTAGTGTATACGTTTTAAATGCTGAAACCGGGGCTCTCGTTCATCATTTTGGAACTGAATCAGGAACGAATAAAACTAAACTAGATGGAATTGCTGATAGCATTCCAAATAGGGTGGCTATTCTTGATAGTAATAATGATCGTTTAACAGATCGTATATATGCTACAGATACAGGTGCAAACGTGTGGCGTATGGATTTGCCAGGTGGTTCACCTGATGATTCAACTTCCCCTTGGACTGCACATAAATTTGCTAGTTTAGGTGGAGCATCACAGACTAACGATAGGCGATTTTTTGCTGAACCAGCCGTAGCTCAGACTATTTTCACAAATATATCTGATGTGACAGTAACGACTTCGGATGGCACTAGTACTATTCGATCGTATCAAAATGTCCCTTATGATGCTGTAACTGTTGGTACAGGACACAGGCCACATCCACTCGACACTTCGCGTGCTGATAAGTTCTTTGTTTTACAAGATAGGAATGTTGTTACTAAATCCTTCACTGGAGTTACGGGTAGTGAGATTCCTGAAGCATTAGATTTGTCGAACTTATATGATGTTTCTAGTGCTGCTCCATCAACTGAAGATGAAAATATCGAGTTTGGTAAAAAACGTGGATGGTATTATAGCTTTGGAGGAGTAGGTGAGAAAAGCTTATCAGCATCTACTATTGTGCAAGGTCGAGTTTTCTTTACTTCATATGTACCAGGGGTCGCTGAATCAGCAAATCAATGTTTAGTATCAGGTAAAGGACGTTTATATGGCTTTGATCTTCATAAAGGCACTCGCTCTTATACTCAAGAATATCTAGAAATGGGTGACCGAGTTCCTGATACTCCGCAGCTAGTGGTACCTCCAAACGGCGAAGATGAAAGCTACATGTATTTGATAGGAATTGGTGCTGCTGGAGAAGATATGAAGAAAGCTGATGAGCCCAATGATGATGGCTGTCCACCGGGTGATGATAAATGTATTGGTGGTGGTTTAGGCGTTAATAAAATTTATTATCATATAGAAGAGTAAGTTAGATGAAGATTAGAAATGGTTTTACATTAATCGAGGTAATGATTGCTGTTGTGATAATTGGTATTTTATCTTCAATTGCTTACCCTTCTTATACTCAGTTTGTGGCTAAAGGAGCCAGAGCTGATGGCCTAGCAGGCTTGATGGATGTAGCAAATAGACAAGAGCAGTTTTATTTAGATAATCGCAAATATACTGCAGATATGACTAAATTGGGTTTAAATGCCGACCCTTGGGTAGTTGATAATAATTATTATCAAATAGACTCGGTAGTTGTTAATAATACAAGCTTTACTTTGACTGCATCTGCTAAAGGAAGTCAAATTACACGAGACCCAAATTGTGTTTCTATTACGTTGACAGATACAGGAATTCGGTTGCCAAAGGAGTGTTGGAAATGATTAAAGCAATGGCTTTATTTTTAATGATCACTAGTTTTTCGACTTTCGCTGAAGAAGACGAAAAAAATAATACATATAAATGTTTTATTGAGACAAATTATGGCAACGATATTGCGACTTTCTTCTGGTTACCGAGTCAAGCAGTGCAAGAACAGGCTGCTATTTTGGCTCAAGAAGTGAGTACAATTTCAGGAAAGAGAGCTGTCGTTAGAGGGATAGAGCAATGTGTTCTAACTGAGGAGCCATTTAAATCAAAAAATGCACAAAAAATGGATGAGGAAATAAGTACATATTAATTAAGCTGTGGTTTGATTGTTTTATGAACTTGTTTGACAAGTTCATTTTAGGTTTGGACATTAAAAGAGTCTGTCTGCAGCTTAATTGAACTTTTAAAAGTCACATTTAATATTGATTGTGAGAAAAATTAATAGTTTTGGTGATTGCCAATGTACTTTATTGGCAATCAACAGATGATTCTATATCAGATATTCGTCCAGATATACCAATGGATATGCCTTTAGAGTCTGGATTTGTGGTAGAACCAGGACAATAAACAATACTACCAGATAGTCCTAAATTCATTAGTCCATCGGTATTAAATGTATATCGAGAGGCAGAGGATTTAATAAAGTCGTCACTGTTAAAACTATCAACGGTTCTTAAAATTGTATCTTGAATACCGTTCGTACTATCTAAAGAACCTAAAGTTCCATTATCAATAAATATGCTAAACCCTTGAGTCCAATCTGAGCCACAACTTGTGCCATTAAAAGGGCATATCGATACTCTGCTCCCGTAGCTTACCGCTTGACTCCTAGCAAACTGCAGGCTTGATTTAATCGTGCTCATATTACTACTTGCCCGCTGACCTTCGTATAACGAAGAAAAAGATGGAATCGCAATAGTGATTAAAATAGCGGAAACTACGACAGTAACCATAAGCTCAACTAACGTAAATCCTTTCGTTTTATGTATCATTTGGTAATATCCTTTGTTATATAATTGTAAGTATAACCAACAGGATAAATAAATTCATTGATTTGTTTAGGTTAAAATTACAAGACCATTAATTCTTACAAATGATTGTTTTCTTTGTTGAGAACCGGACTTTACCCGCTTGGTTTATAACGAGAGCTTTGGAGTTAGGGCTATTATGAGACTCTGGACAATAAGTGAGAGTCCCATTGGTACCTGATGCAAGGCCGTCAGGCTGATAGCGAACTGCTAGTCTATTATATTGGACTATATCTTCCTGATTAAACTGATTTACCTCTAATAGGATGACATCACTACTATTAAATTCATTAGTTTTTCCTGAATCAGTAAAAATAACGTAACCACTTTGCCAATCTCTGGAACACTTACCTTCAGATAAAGGGCATACAGTGACTCTTGTCCCGTAGTTAATGGCCATGTTGCGCGCAAATTGCATAGACTGTTGTATGGTTCTTAAATTACTATCAACTCTGAGTTGTTGCTGTAAATTTTTGAATGAAGGAAGAGCAATCATAGAGAGTAAACTAAAAATACTCATGGTTGTTATTAATTCGATTAGATTAAAGCCATTACTATAGCGAGAGAATTTCATTGATTTCCGTCCTTGGTTGTCAATTATAATTACTGAGTCCTTTCAATAATTGTTTTAACTATAGTGTGATTTTTGAAGTTTGCCGCTTCAAAGTAAAAAATAAATATGTAATTCAGATGAATCTCCAAATTGTTTCAAGTAACATAAACAACGAAAAATCATTATTAAGTTCAAATGCATAATTACCTAAAGAGTTCGCATCTCTTATAAACAGGAGTGATTGATGAAAAAAGTAGAAGCCATTATTAAACCGTTTAAACTTGATGATGTGCGAGAGTCACTTGCGGAAATAGGTATTACTGGGATGACAGTTCTAGAGGTTAAGGGCTTTGGTCGTCAAAAAGGCCACACAGAGCTTTATCGTGGTGCTGAATACATGGTGGACTTTTTACCTAAAGTTAAAATCGAATTGGTCATCCAAGATGAACAGTTAGATCAAGCAATTGAAGTGATTGTTGATACGGCAAGAACTGGTAAAATTGGTGACGGTAAGATTTTTGTTACTGATATTGAACGTGTTATTCGTATAAGAACGGGCGAAGAAAACGAAGAAGCTGTTTAATCTTTGACATTTTGAACAACAAAAAAGCCTCTAAATTTTAGAGGCTTTTTTGTCACTAACAACTATGATTAGCGAGTCGATGAAGAGTCTCTAATGACGGGCTCTGGAGTAAATACCATTGAGCGTTTTTCTACGGTCTCTTTACTGTTAGCAATTAGTAATTCAGTTGCGACTTTTGCAATTTTGACGTTAGGTTGATGCACCGTCGTCAGTTTAGGCCAAGTTTGGCGTGAGAATGGACTATCCTCAAAGCCTACGATGGAAAGATCTTTTGGGATATCTAATCCAGCTAATCTTGCGGCAAATAAAGCACCTGCGGCTATTTCATCGTTACATGCGACAATTGCAGTAGGACGCTGAGATAAATTTATTAACTTATTGGCATTTTCAACACCAGATTCAAAAGAGTACTGACCATCTAGTACCCAGTCAGTGTTTACGCTCAGTTGGTTTTGTTTTAATGCGCTTTTAAAACCACTTAATCGTTCTTTGGTTGATTCATGGTGCTGATCACCACTTAAAAATCCAATCTCTGTATGACCGATATCAATAAGGTGCTGTGTTATTTCTAAAGCGCCGTGCTTATCGTTTACTAGAACAGCTAATCCATTGTCTTCACAGGCTTTTTCTCCTGCAATAATGCGGACGTAGTTGGCATCTATTTCATCAAGTGCAGCTAAAATAGTAGGGTCCTCAGACATCGGAGGCGTTAATACTAGACCAGACAAACGTGAATGCTTAACCATCTTAGTTAATTCATCACAAATATCCGCTGATTTTGCATCACACGGGTGAATAAGTAATTCGTAACCTTTGTCTTGGCAAGCAGACAAAATACCATTTTGCATATCAATAATGTAATAAGCGTTGGGATTATCGTAGATAAAGCCGATGACGTAAGATTTAGTACTGGCAAGATTACGGGCAGCTAAATTGGGTTGGTAATTTAACTCATTGATCGCGGCATTGACTTTATCAATGGTGGCTTGTCTTACAGAGCTTTCTTTGTTCGTGACTCTTGATACTGTTTTGATTGATACGCCAGCATGTTTGGCAACATCATTGATGGTTACTTTCATTTGTTTATAGCTCTTTTATTCAGGCGAGTAGCTTAACAGTTATTTATCTCAATTTGATGACATTTATCCCCTAATAACGTGTCTTCAAACCGTGTACTTGACGAAATAACGGTAGCTCATATAACTCTAATAGTGCTTATTTTTACTTAATTAGGCAATCTCCAATTATCTATCTGGTTTGAACAGTGGCTTTTATAAAGAGCTTGTATCAAAAATGCTACAAATTATTATTTTTCTCAAGGCTTTGTTTTTTAATAGTTTAAGTGGGCATTTCTATCTTTCTTTAATTGTTTTTATAACAAAAAATGCTCAGTAAAGTTATTTTGTTGTGGCAAGACTGTTAATAATTGTGTAATGTTTGCTCTAGACATGACAGCGTTGTCATTCCGGTTGGAATGGTTATGTATCCAAAAACGATAATAAAGTTATGGAAGGGAAATGAAGATGCGACCTATTAATTTTAAGAAAAATGTTTTAGCAACTAACATTGCTATTTTGCTTGGCAGTATGGTTTCAGTAGGAGCAGTGGCTGCTGATGCTGAGACTGCTGAAGAAAACATTGAAAAAATCGAAGTAAAAGGCATGCGTGCCTCGATGAAGGCTTCGGTTAATGAAAAACGTTTTTCAAACTCAGTTGTTGATGCGGTAACTGCAGAAGATATTGGTAAATTTCCTGATGGTGACGTGGGTGAGTCATTAGGCCGTATACCAGGTGTAGCTGTAAACCGTCAGTTTGGCCAAGGCCAGCAAGTGTCAATTCGTGGTGCTTCAAGCAGCTTAACACGTACACTACTTAACGGACATTCAGTAGCTTCTACTGGTTGGTATGATCAACAGTCTATTGACCGTAGCTTTAACTACAGCTTACTACCGCCTGAAATGGTCGGTGGGATTGAAGTATATAAGTCATCTCAGGCTGATTTACCTGAAGGTGGCGTGGGCGGTACGGTAATTGTTAAAACACGTAAACCATTAGATCTAGATGCCAACACTGTATTCCTAAGTGCTAAAGGTGATTACGGCACAATCTCTGAAGAAACTGATCCTGAATTATCTGGCTTATACAGCTGGAAAAATGAAAACGAAAACTTTGGTTTCTTAATTTCTGCAGCGGGTTCTGAAACAACTTACCAACGTAATGGTATTGAATCATTGCTAGGTTGGGGTGATATCGTCCCTACGACATTCCAACAAGATCGTGAACGTACAGCGATTAATGGTGTATTCCAATATAACCCAACTGATAATTTAGAGTTTGGTTTGAACTTAATGAGCTTAGACATGAAAGCAAACAATGCTAACACGTCTTTATTCGTAATGTTCCCAGATGATAAAGATGCTGCTTGTGAGCAAAAAAATAGCAATGGTACATGTACCTTCTATCGCCGTGGTGCAGATGATGCAAACCCAGGTTGGGCACAAACTTGGGCTCGCCAAGCAAGCATGGATTCAAATACCGTAGATTTCGATTTCAAATATGAAGCCGATAGTTTCACTATGGAAGGCCGTGTTGGTAATACTAAATCTGAAGGTGGTACCGATTTAACTGCTAACTATGGTTTTTGGTTAGGTACACCAGCTGATTATGCTGGTACTTATGATGCGACTGGTGAAGTCATTAAAATTGATGTAGCAAATAAATCATTTGGTGCAGAAGATTTTGGTGGTCAGTTAGCGCCAGCAGGTTGGTCTTTAAAGAAACAACCTAACTCAGATGAAGAAACTTATGCACAATTTGACTTTACGATTCCTGTTGATTTAGGTGCAATTACCTCATTTAAAACAGGTGTGCGCTGGGCTGATCATGATGTTAAGCAAGAGACTTATCCTGCAATAGTCAATGCTGATGTCACTTCAAAAGATGCAACAGCTTACTATGGCGGTTCAATGTCTTCAGGTGCAGGTTACACGTTACCTGAGCCGAACCTTGACGCAATGCTAAAAGATGCAAAAGCGGCAATCAGTGGTTTCAGTAAAGACGGAACCGTTTATAAGTCAGGTTACGGTACAATTAACGAAGAAAACTTAGCATTATACTTAATGGCTGATTTTGAAGCCGACGGTATCCGCGGTAACTTTGGCCTACGTTATATTTCTACCGATGCGTCATCAGATTATTATGCACTTCAAGCTGACGGTTCTTATGCAGATAACTTAAGCACACTTGATGCAAGTTACAGTGATGTTTTACCTAGCATGAACATTGCTTTTGATGTTGCTAGTGATGTGATAATTCGTGCCTCTGCAGGACAAGTTATCTCACGTCCTAATTACGGTGACATGTTTGCATCTTCTGCGTTAGCGGGTTATG
This sequence comes from Shewanella sp. ENK2, assembly GCF_043568515.1. Taxonomy (NCBI): domain Bacteria; kingdom Pseudomonadati; phylum Pseudomonadota; class Gammaproteobacteria; order Alteromonadales; family Shewanellaceae; genus Shewanella; species Shewanella sp. ENK2. The sequence continues at coordinate 3,404,454 of NZ_CP171406.1, forward strand.
CAGACGGAACAGCGGGTAACGAAGTCGTCAACACAGGTAATATTGCCCTTGAGCCATTTAAAGCGACTCAAGCTGACTTAGGCGTTGAATGGTACTTCAGCCCTGATGGATTAATGAGTGCGGCATACTTTATTAAGGATATCAGTTCGTTTGTTACTTCTGATCAAATTCTTGACCAAAGTATCGGTATTATTGACCCTGATTCAGGTGAAGATAATTGGACTAAGTCAACCAAGAAAAACGGTACTGGCGGTCAAATTCAAGGTGTCGAACTACAAATCCAAGATGGTTTCGATAACGGATTTGGTTACTCTGCAAACTATACTTTTGCTGACTCAGACGCATCACCTGAAAATTACCCAGACGAAGTTAGCGTGTTCTCTGATTCTTCTAAGCACACAGTTAACTTAGTGGGTTATTACGAGATGGAAGACTTCTCGGCTCGTGTTGCTTATAACTGGCGTAGTGAATACATGATCCGCGAATTACCTGGTTTCTATGGTAACCGTGAGCACCAAGATTATGGCACATTGGATTTAAGTGCTAACTATAACATTACTGAATATTTAGGTGTTTCATTTGAAGTAGTTAACTTACTTGAAGAGGACAGTGTTCAGTTAGGTGTTGCACCAGATGGTGCGGATGTGAAACCAGAGCTAAAAGGTGGTTACCCAGCTTGGAGCTTTGAAGGTGAAGCTCGTTATAAAGTGGGCTTAAACCTACGCTTCTAATCGGTTAATTAATTCATAGCCGAGTCAAAAAAGCCTAGCAAATTGCTAGGCTTTTTATTAAATTAAGTCATTAACTGCAAAGCTGGTGGTTTGAATGAAAGTACAAAAAATAGTGATTGTAGGTGGTGGAACTGCAGGATGGTTAGCAGCAAACCATATTGGAAAAGCTGCGCAGCATTTAGCTGATGTTTCTGTCACGCTGATTGAATCACCAGATATCCCGACAATTGGTGTTGGTGAAGGAACGGTACCAGCGATTAAACAATCGTTACAAAGCTTCGGTATCAGTGAAACTGAGTTTATTCGTGAATGTGATGTAAGCTTTAAGCAATCAATTAAGTTTTGCAATTGGCTTGATAAAGATATTCATGGTGCCAATAACAGTTACCATCACTTGTTTGACGTACCAAGCCCGCTAGGGGAGAACCTTACCGATTATTGGTTACAACAAACCAAGCAACAGGCAACTAATCAGCAGAGTTTCTCTGCTACCGTTTCTCCTCAGCATTTTATTTGTGATGCCTTCAAAGCCCCCAAACTGATTACCACGCCAGAATATGGCGGCAAGGTTAGTTATGCTTACCACTTAAATGCAGCAAGATTTGCACAATTGTTAGCTAAAAATGCGACAACAAAATTTAATGTCACTCACCTAAAAGCCAATGTGCTTGATGCCAATATCGATGAGAAGGGCAATTTAACTTGCTTGAAAACGGATTCGTTAGGCGAGTTAGCTTTTGATTTTTATGTTGATGCAAGTGGCTTTGAGTCGATATTGCTTGCTAAAAAGCTAAAGGTTGGCTTTATTGATAAATCTAAGCAATTGTTTGTGAATAAAGCAATCGTTGCGCAAGTCCCTACCACTGAAGAACAAGTTATCCCGCCCTATACGATTGCTACTGCCCACCAAGCTGGTTGGGTTTGGGATATCGCCCTGCCGCAAAGGCGAGGAACAGGTTTTGTTTACTCAGATAATCATATGACATCAGCACAAGCTGAAGAAACGTTTGATCGATATTTAGGGGGTAAGTTAGCTTCACTTTCTTCAAGAGAAATTCCGATGAAAGTTGGCTATAGAGAAAAGTTCTGGGCTAAAAACTGTGTCTCATTGGGGCTTGCACAAGGTTTTTTAGAGCCTATTGAGGCTACCTCTATATTGTTAACCGACTTTGCCGCTGCCTATCTCTCGAAACGATTACCACAAGCATTATCGCAAATGCCTGCACTTGCCGAGCGATTTAATCACACAATGGGCTACGCTTGGGAGCGAGTGGTTGAGTTTGCTAAATTGCATTACTGTATTTCAGACAGACAAGACAGTGACTTCTGGCGAGATAACCGCTGTCCTGATTCAATCCCTAATCCTTTAAAGCAAAAGATGGCGTTATGGCAAAACTTTAGTCCTCTGACTGACGACTTGTTTTCTCGTTATGAAGTGTTCAACGTGGATAATTATTTATATGTGTTATACGGAATGAAATACGCTACACAAGTAAATCAATGTGATAAACAGTATTTGTTAGCAGCGCAGCAGACAAACAGAACAGATCCGACGGATTGGTCAAGGGTTAGCCGCAGAATTACCTGAGCATCGTGTTTTATTAGATAAAATAAAGCAATATGGCTTGAAAACCATCTAAAAGCCCCCAAATAAATAACATAGCCAGTGGTACTTTATTTCTTGATACGGTAACGTTAGCTGCAGATTAAATGATAATGGGCTTTTTGAGTCACTCTAAGTTGTAATATCAAGCTAGATAGTGAGTCATTTAAACAAAGCATCATTTAAAAATTTTGGGATTTGAATTTAATCTTCAAAAGAAATTTTTATTAAAAGGGACTTGAATCCCGAATTTTTATGTAAATCATTATTGATTAGAAGCGCCTGAAGGAGCCAAGATGTCTAACCAAATTACGTTACTTGAACATGCAAAACACGGTGATTTAAAAATCACTCCATCGAGCTTTAACCATGTAGCTGATCAGCACATTGTTCCAGTAACTTTGCACGAAATTGGTCGTGCAGCAACTGAATACCCAATTGTATTTGTTAAAAACAGTGATAGTGGTGAGTTCCAAGCCGTTGCGATGCTGGGCTTAAAGCCAGGCCAAAATTTAAGTATTAAAGATGGCAAATGGCAAGGTTTGTATATCCCTGCTGTTGTACGTGATTACCCACTCGGACTAGTATTAAACCCAGACGTTAAAGATAAAGTTTGGATTGGTATTCGTGAAGGTGCTGCTGAAGTTAGTAAAACAGAAGGCCAAGCATTATTCGAAGGCGAAAAAGAAACTGAATACCTAGAAAACCGTAAAAAAGCGCTTATTGCTCACTTTGAACAAGATCAAGCAAGCCGTAACATTCTAGGTTTCCTTGCAGAAAAAGAGTTACTCACTACGCAAACGCTAACGGTAGATGTTGCTGGTGAAAAACGCAATATCAATGGTCTATACTTAATTGATGAAGCAAAACTTAATGAGCTTTCAGACGAAGATTATTTAGAACTTAGAAAACGTGGTCTTCTAGGTCCTATCTACGGTCATCTTGCATCACTAAATCAAGTGAACCGTTTAGCACGCACTGAGATTATGTCTAAAGCATAATTTATAATGACGTAATTGTTGTCATTTACTCTAGTGAGTTTTGTAAAGTAAGTACGGCTTACCTTGCGGCAACAGACCTCATACAGGGCAAACATCTAGGCATTGTGAGTCAATTACGATTCACAGTGCCTTTTTTATGTTTGGTATATCAATGAAAACACTAAGTTGACTCATGAGTTTACTGTTTAATTCCAATTAAGCTTTTTTAAGGTAGAGGTTTTAAATAAGTAACTGTTTTAAAATACTAAAATTAAAGAATGTTAATTAACTGTGTGATTTGGTCAAATAAATGTAGAAATTTGATGGCTAATTCTGTAGATTACTAATGACAGCGTTGTCATTACTTGTTTGATTCGTTGTTTTAAGGTCCACATGAGTAAGGTAGAGGTCTTCTACTCATGTTTTGATTGTATTCCGGTCGGGCGGAATACAATTAATTTTTATACTTTTAGTCTCTCCCCAGAAACGAGTATAAGCTGGGTAACATATTTTGTTCCCAGCTATTTTTTTGCCTTTTTTATGATACATAGTCATTAGTTCGTTCGGTTTCAGTCACTGAGACACACTATACAAATCTGGGAAGGAATAAGATAAGTTGACCTATAAGACATTGACTAAACAACATAAAACTTTCTTGTTCCTGTTTGGCAAGTTTATGACAAATAAAGGCTGTTAAAGATTAAGAAATAGCGTAAACCATATTGCGTTACATCATTAGCTTAGGGATAAACTGAGGAAACTATGAAAAAGACCATCATCGCAACGGCTTTATTATTGTCACTTGGGGTAGTAGGTTGTCAGGGCGGGTCATCTGAGCGTCAAACCAACATTGAACAATCCTCTTGGACACAAGCCTCACTCAATCAATTCGCTAATGAACTAAAAGTCACTTATCGAGTGGTCACCAATATCCCTGAGCAAGCATGTTCAGCGGATCAAAAAGACCAACGTTGCTTTATCGCAGAAATCGATTTTTCAACTCCTGCTAATTACCCTAATGGTAACTGGTCCATTTTTTATAGCCAAATGAGACCCGTTCAAGCTGTGTTAAATCCTGAATTTGACATTAGTCGTGTTCAAGGCGATTTACATCAAATTACACCCACAAAAGCGTTTACTGGATTTAAAGCTGGCGAAATAAAGACTCTAGGGTTTCGTGGCGAGTTATGGCAGTTGTCTGAAACTGATCCAATGCCAAACTACTATATTACCGTCGACGGGTTAACGCCTGTTGTGATCAGCAGTACAAAGCTCATAATTGACCCTGAAACAGGCATGGAGCAACGTCCTTATGTGGAATCGTTTACCGATGCTGATAAGCAATACCGCCGTACAGAAAAAGATGCACTCGTTTGGGCGAAAGCAGATGTACTTTATCAAACCAATGAAAATGTAACCCTTGATAGCAGTTATGTCACTGACCGTATCATTCCGACCCCAGCTGACATTGTTGTTACCTCCACCAATAAGCCTGTGGATTTATCTTTGGGGATTAATGTTATTTACAATGAAGTAAACCCAAAGGCTGTAAAAGCATCACTTGCGCGCCTATCAAGGCTTGGTGTGAATGAGCTTGCTGGTGGCATCCCGCTTAAATTGGAGACATCTTCAACAATTGGGCAAGAAGGCTACAAGCTTGAAATTACAGAATCTGAATTAACGATTCAAGCGGCTGATGAAGCTGGTTTTTCATATGGTATTGCATCAATTACCGGATTATTATCTGCAGATGACTTATCTATAAATACCTTAACGGTAATTGATGCGCCACGTTATCAATTTCGAGGTATGCATGTTGATGTCGCAAGAAACTTTCATAGTAAGCAAATGATTTTAGACCTGATTGATCAAATGGCGGCTTATAAGTTAAATAAGCTTCATTTGCATATGGCTGACGATGAAGGTTGGCGTTTAGAAATCGATGGTTTACCTGAGTTAACCAATGTGGGTAGCAAGCGTTGCCATGATTTAACGGAAACACAATGTCTTATACCTCAATTAGGCAGTGGCCCATTTGCGGATAGCGATGTAAATGGTTACTACAGTAAAGCCGATTATATCGAGATATTGAATTATGCCACCGCTCGTCAAGTGGAAGTTATTCCATCAATGGATATGCCTGGTCACTCAAGGGCTGCAATTAAATCAATGGATGCACGCTATCGTCATTATATGGAAGCAGGGGATAGTGAAGCCGCTAAAGAGTATTTACTGTCAGATGCTGCAGATAAGACAGTGTACTCGTCAGTGCAATATTATAATGACAATACCTTAAATGTTTGTATGGAATCGACGTTTCACTTTGTTGATAAAGTCATCAGCGAAATAGCCAAGCTTCACCAAGCTGCGGATCACCCGTTAAATCGATACCATATTGGCGCTGATGAAACTGCTGGTGCGTGGAAGCAATCTCCTCAGTGTCTTGATTTTGTTGCTAATAACGATAAAGGCGTGACATCAGTTGATGATTTAGGTGCCTACTTTATTGAACGCTTATCAAATTCGTTAGCTGACAAAGGTATTCAACCTGCAGGTTGGAGTGATGGTATGAGCCACACTAACCCCGCAAATATGCCTCAAAATGCACAGTCTAATATTTGGGATGTCATATCACATCAAGGTTATAAGCGAGCTCATAAACAAGCAAATCTAGGTTGGGATACCGTATTGTCAAATCCTGAGGTGTTATATTTCGACTTCCCATATGAAGCAGATCCTAAGGAGCACGGCTATTACTGGGCTGGACGTGCGCAAAATAGTCAAAAAATATTTTCATTTATGCCAGATAACCTTCCTGCCAATGCTGAACAATGGACTGACATCGAAGGCCAAGCCTTTACCGCTGATGATACCGTTCAACAAGATGAGCAGGGGAATGACATATCAGGCCCGTTACAACAAGGAAAAGGCTTTACTGGTATTCAAGGTCAACTGTGGAGCGAAACAGTGCGCAGTGATGATGTCGCTGAATACATGATTTATCCACGATTATTAATGTTGGCAGAAAAAGCATGGCATAAAGGAAGCTGGGAAGTGCCATATCGATATGAAGGCGCTATTTATAGTCAAGATTCTGGTTACTTCACTGCGGAAATGCGACTCAAACAACAGCAGCAATGGAATGAACTTGCAAATGCACTTGGACAAAAAGAGCTTCACAAGCTTGATTTAGCAAACATTGCTTATCGATTACCAACGGTGGGGGCTAAAGTTATTAATGGTAAATTACATGCCAATATCGCTTTTCCAGGACTGAGAATTGAGTATCGTGTCAATAATAAACAGTGGCTTCCTTATACCGAGCCCGTTGCTGTGAATGGCAAAGTGGAAGTGAGAAGTATCTCTCCTGATGGTAAACGAAAAGGCAGAAGTTTATTGCTGTAGATAGTTAATATTGCACTTCACTAAAAGGCGTTAAACACTTTGTTAACGCCTTTTTGCTTTGTTTTATACCATTAAGTCTGATTCTCTTTAATTAATCACTAAACGATTACTATTTTATTTTCTTTGTAAACAGAGTGTTAGGCTTATTGCTTGATGCTTATTTATCTTAGTTCTAAAAAATAAATGACAACGCTGTCATTTGTGGTGTAACATAAAGTTAACTTATTCAAAGGGCCACCTATAACGTTAGTTTGTGCATCTTTATAACGTTGTTTTTTAGTCATCATCTTGGGCTCAAATAGAAGAGATAAGAGGGATATCATGGGCGTTAACCTGCAAAATGAATCACAGCTTTTTATTGGTATTGATGGCGGAGGCAGTAAATGTCGCGCCACGATTTATTCTCCTAAGATGGGTGTGATTGGAACTGGTGTTGCTGGGCGTGCTAACCCCTTCACGGCTTAGAACAAACTTTCGAATCAATCCGCCAATCAACCGACTTAGCGATAGCAGACGCAAACCTAACTCAAGCTGATATCAAGACGTTAGTCGCAGGCCTTGGCCTTGCAGGGGTCAATGTGCCTCGCCTATATCAATTGATAAATGAATGGCAGCATCCATTTGCTCATATGTATCTCACTACCGATTTACATACTGCCTGTATTGGTGCGCACAACGGTGAGGATGGCGCGGTCATTATTACTGGCACAGGGTCTTGCGGTTACGCACATGTTGGAGAGCAAAGCTTACTGGTTGGTGGGCATGGGTTTGCTTTAGGCGATAAAGGTAGCGGTGCATGGCTAGGTCAACAAGCCGCAGAACATGCTTTATTAAACCTTGATGGGTTTGCGCAAGACAGTCAGTTAACGCAATTAATCTTAGCGCATTTTAACGTCTCAGACGCTATCGGAATTGTTGAAAACCTAGCAGGTCAATCATCGAGTACGTATGCCAAATTAGCTCGGCTGGTAATTCAAAGTGCCGAACAAGGTGATGTTGTTGCGATAGAGATTGTTAAACAAGGTGCAAAATATATCAGTGATATGGCACGTAAGCTTTTTACACTCGAACCGCGTCGTTTTTCAATGATCGGCGGTTTAGCTGAGCCCTTACAAAAATGGCTTGATAGTGATGTCGGGCAGCAGGTTCAGCCAGCGCTCGCTCAACCTGAAATCGGCGCCATCTTATTCGCACAACAGCAATACAGCAAACATCAAGGCTAATAGGTTAACAATTCAACCAGCTAGTCATTTTTCCAATTTATTCGACAATATTGAAAAAGGTTATACCGATGACAAATACCATTATGGAGCTAGAAGCTCGCTCTGCACCGCAAAAAATTGCTGAACAATTAGCTGCTAATGCGGGGCTAACTAAGGAACTTGGTGAGAAGCTGCGTAATTTTAAACCTAAGTTTGTAATGATTGTTGGCCGAGGCTCTTCAGATCATGCGGGTGTGTTTGCAAAATATTTATTTGAAATTGAAGTAGGTATTCCAACATTTGCTGCTGCACCATCGGTAGCCAGCGTATACGGTAAAAGCTTGCAACTTGAAGGCGGGTTAGTCATCGTTATTTCACAATCAGGTCGAAGCCCTGATATTTTAGCGCAAGCAAGAATGGCAAAAAACGCCGGTGCTTTTTGTGTGGCATTAGTAAATGATGAAACCGCGCCGATAAAAGATATCGTTGATGTTGTTTTACCTCTAAGAGCGGGTGAAGAAAAAGCAGTAGCAGCCACTAAAAGCTATTTAGCGACACTTTCAGCGATTGTTCAATTAACTGCAGAGTGGACTCAAAGTGAATCATTGGCAGCGGCTGTAGATTCAATGCCTAAAGCACTTCAAACAGCAGTAGATGCAGAACCTCAATTGACTGCAGAGTCTTTAGAGGGAGTTAAGAATCTTGTTGTTTTAGGCCGCGGTCTTGGATATGCCGTTACGAAAGAGCTAGCGCTTAAAATGAAAGAAGTGTGTTCTATTCATGCCGAATCCTTTAGTAGTGCAGAGTTTTTACATGGTCCGGTGACATTAGTTGAGAAAAAGCTGACCATTGTTGACGCTTGTATCAATGATGAGTCTTTAGAAAGCCATGTTGAGCAAGTAAATAACGTCACTGAGCGTGGTGCTGATGTGGTTCATTTGAATCAAACCTCAAATGATATTCACCCGCGTATTGCGCCACTGGCGCTGTTGCAGCGTTTTTATATTGATGTCGCCGCCGTAGCGGTTGCGCGTGGCATTGATCCAGATCAGCCTGAAGGCCTCAAGAAAGTAACACAAACCTTGTAATGTAAGTTGATGATATTTACTCACCTTATTGGTGTTAATTAAGCCTAGATGTAAAGAGACTCAAGATGAAACAAACCCTAATTGTAGATAAGTATTTTGATGGCGAGCAATTTCAGCCGCGAGCTGCGATTACCATAGATAATGGGATGATCACTGCTATCAACGCTATAGCTGAAAAGGGACTGGATCTGCAATTGGTGAATGAAGATGCATTAGAAAATGTGACTCATTTACAAGGAACGCTAGTTCCTGGGTTTGTTGATGTTCAGGTTAATGGTGGAGGTGGGGCGTTATTTAATGCTGAACCTACACCTGAGTGTATCAGCATCATAGGCAATGCTCATGCGAAGTTTGGAACCACTGGCTTTTTACCAACCTTAATAACTGATCAAGTTGAGGTAATGGAAAAAGCGGCCGATGCCGTTGCAGAAGCCATTAAGCTTAAAACACCAGGGGTATTGGGTATTCATTTTGAAGGGCCGCATTTGAGTGTCCCTAAAAAAGGGGTACATCCTCAATCCTTTATTCGTGAAATTTCTGCGGCTGAGATGGCTATTTTTGCTCGCCCAGATTTAGGTATCAAACTTGTCACCTTAGCACCTGAAAACGTTTCAGTTGAGGTGATAAAAACATTAGTCGAACATGATGTAAAAGTCTGCCTAGGGCATTCAAATGCTGATTACGAGACGGTTAATGCTGCGTTGGATGCAGGCGCAGATGGATTCACACACTTATTCAATGCAATGTCAGGTTTTGGTTCCCGTGAACCTGGCATGGTAGGTGCTGCGCTAGAAAGCGAAAAGGCTTGGTGCGGATTAATTGTTGATGGACACCATGTGCATAGTGCAACAGCGAAAGTGGCTATTAAGGCTAAACAGCAAGGTAAAGTGATGTTGGTGACTGATGCGATGCCGCCAGTGGGTATGGGTGATAATGCTAGCTTTGAATTATTTGGCACTAAAGTTATAAGGCAAGGCGACAGACTTAATGCAACAACAGGTGAACTTGCAGGTTGTGTATTAGATATGGTTGGTGCAGTGAATAACACTGTGCGCATGCTAGGTTTACGCCATGAAGAAGCATTAAGAATGGCATCACTTTATCCGTCTCAATATTTACAGAAACCTCAGCTAGGCCGAATTTCAGTCGGTCAGCAAGCTGACTTAGTGTTATTGAATACGCAAAATAATGTCAGTGCAACTTATATAGCTGGTGAGTTAGTGTATTCTTCTGACTGCCCACAGCGGGCTAGGTAGTCGCCAATGAATGCTCCAGTTAGTCATTCGACTGTAAGTGACACGTCAAGAAGTGATGTTCAACATTCTGAAACTAGAATAAATAGTGATAAACCTAAAACGAAAACACGTTTAATGTCTCTTGATGCATTGCGTGGTTTTGACATGTTTTGGATTTTGGGGGAGAAGGGCTATTTGCAGGATTATTGCTATTAACTGGCTGGTCAGGTTGGCAATGGTTTGATGGCCAAATGCATCACAGTCAATGGCATGGCTTTACCTTTTATGATGTGATTTTCCCGCTGTTTATATTCTTATCCGGTGTAGCGCTAGGCTTGTCTCCAAAAAGGTTGGATAAACTGCCAATGAGCGAACGCCTACCTTTTTATCGTCATGCTATAAAGCGACTTGGATTACTCATCCTACTAGGTGTGCTTTATAACCATGGTTGGGGTACTGGTGTCCCTGCGGATCCTGAACAAATTAGATATGCCAGTGTATTGGCCCGAATCGGTTTTGCTTGGTTTATTGGGGCAATGCTGGTTTGGCATACAAGCCTGCGGGTACAGGCTGCGATAGCGGTTATCATTTTATTGGCTTATGGCTTATTGCAATTATATGTCCCGTTTCCTAATGGGCTACCAGGACAATTCACTCAAGATAATTCGATTAACGCCTATGTGGACAGTTTATTATTGCCAGGTATTTCTTATCAAGACCGTCCTTTAGATCCTGAAGGGGTGCTGTCAACGCTTCCTGCAGTTGTAAATGGCTTAGTCGGTGTATTTGTCGGTCAGCTGTTGGTTAATACCAACATATCTGCGTGTAAGCTCTCTTCTGACTGGTTAAAAGTGTTGTTACTAAAGATTGCGGGTTGCTTGCTGATTTCACTAGCTTGGTTAGTTGATTTTGTCATACCGATTAATAAAGACCTTTGGACAAGCAGTTTTGTATTGGTGACGTCTGGTTGGAGTATCGTATTTTTAGCCATTTTTTATGCGCTTATTGATGTGCTCAAATGGCAGAAGTGGTCGTTATTTTTTGTGGTGATTGGCACGAACGCTATCATCATTTATTTAGCTTCAAGTTTAATGAACTGGCAGTATTTTTCTCAAAGCTTATTGGGTGGAGTCATCACAGCATTACCTCAAAACTGGCAGCAATTAATGTCAGTGGTCAGTTTGTTGCTGGTGCAATGGTTAGTATTGTTATGGTTATATCGACGGAAAATTTTCATCCGAATTTAACTTAAATAGATAAGTGCTTAGCTAGTAGGATAAATTCCTGAGCTTGATTTTCACTTGTTATGGTTCTACCAGTTAAAGGAATGACAGCGTTGTCTTTGTGGTGTGGATGTTTTAACATGAAATGCGCAATGACTATGAAATGAATTAACAATTCGTCATCATAGTGGTGCTAAAACCTCAATAACAATAAGACTCATATGGGGCAGTGATGGATATTGCTGCTGAAAATTAATGACAATAAGAAGCAGGTTTATGGAAACTACAATGAATAACAGTCAGCAAAAAAGCAGTGTTCTGCCGATGGCTATCGTTGCAATTCTCTTTTTCGTATTGGGATTTGCCACTTGGCTAAATGGCTCTTTGATGCCTTATCTGAAGCAAATCCTTCAACTTAGCCCATTTCAAGCATCTCTAATCTTATTCTCTTTTTATATCGCTGTGACATTTACTGCCCTGCCTTCTGCTTGGGTTATTCGTAAAGTCGGCTATAAAAGTGGTATGGCATTAGGGATGGGGATAATGATGATCGCGGGTTTATTGTTTATACCTGCGGCTAAAACCCAAATATTTCCTTTATTCTTATTAGCGCAATTAGTGATGGGTACTGGCCAAACGTTACTACAAACCGCTGTGAATCCTTATGTTGTTCGTTTAGGCCCTGAAGAATCAGCTGCTGCCCGTGTAAGTGTAATGGGCATTCTCAATAAAGGGGCGGGTGTGATTGCGCCTATGGTATTTACAGCACTGATTTTAGATAGTTTTAAAGACCGTGTTGGAACAACATTAACCCAAATTCAAATCGATGAAATGGCGAATAGTCTAATTCTTCCTTACTTAGGTATGGCGGTGTTTATTGGTATTTTAGCGTTTGCTGTTAAAAAATCTCCTTTACCAGAACTCGAGCAAGAAGAAGACGAGTCTTCTGAAAAAGGACAGATTAAAGAAGCCCTGGCTAAACCCAACCTTGCACTAGGTGTTGTCGCATTATTTGTTTATGTGGCCGTTGAAGTCATAGCAGGGGATACCATTGGTACTTACGCATTAACCTTGGGTGTCGAAAACTATGGCGTGATGACATCCTATACAATGGTTTGTATGGTTATCGGTTATAGCTTGGGTATTATTTGTATTCCTCGTTTTATTTCGCAACCTAATGCGTTATTAATCAGTGCTATTTTAGGCGTAGTATTATCTTTTGGTATCGTATTTGGTGATAGTGAGTCATACACCATTGCTAATATGATATTGGTACCATTTGGTGGAGCTGAGCTGCCAGATACCTTATTACTCATTGCATTTCTAGGGTTAGCTAATGCGATTGTGTGGCCTGCAGTATGGCCGTTAGCATTATCAGGAATGGGTCGATTAACCAGTACTGGTTCTGCTTTGTTAATCATGGGGATTGCTGGTGGCGCGTTTGGGCCGGTATTTTGGGGGCTAACAAGCTCTGCGACGTCTTTAGGTATGCAAGGCGGCTATATGGTGATGATCCCTTGTTATCTGTTCATTTTATTTTATGCGGTTAAAGGCTATAAAATGACAAGCTGGAAATAGCTGAGATAAGCGTTTTCAATGCAGTGTATGGCGTTACCGACAGCCTTATAATACTGTCATGAAACGGCTTTAAGCTGTAATCCCTTCACAAAAAAGCCACTCTATTGAGTGGCTTTTTTATTACACTAATAAGCTTTGGCTCTTACTACATTTGGCTCTTACTACAATTTGCCAATAAACTGATTAATGGTTAGTTGGCTTTTCTAGTTTCTCCATGACTTGCTTCAAGCTAAAGCTCGCTGCTTTTTGTCTTGGAGGGTATTCTTTAAATGTTTCTAAAAATTGAGCCACATAAGCTTGCGCAGGCACTAATAAAAATGCTCTGTCTATTAACCAGTCATAATAGGTATTAGACGTGCGGTCAGCAGTCTCGTATGGATCCATACGTAGGTTAAATATCTTAGGTAAGCGTAGTTCAACAAAAGGCTCTGCCCATATTTGTAATGTACCTGTCACACGCTGCTCTAAAAATACTGCTTTCCAGTTTTTATAACGCAGAGCGGCTAAATCACCATCATCAGTGAAGTAAAAGATTTCTTCACGAGGGCCGGTATCTGCCTTGCCTGTTAGGTAAGGTAAGAAGTTGTAGCCATCAAGATGGTTTTTAAACTTTTTGCCATTTGCGCTATAGCCTTTAAGTAGCTTCTCTTTTACTTTGCTATCGCCTGCCGCTGCAGCGAAGGTAGGTAGCCAATCCATATGGTGCATAATCTCATTGGAAACGCTACCAGCCTCAATCTTACCTGGCCATCTCACCATCGCAGGAACACGGAATGCGCCTTCCCAGCTGGTATTTTTCTCACTTCTAAACGGAGTTAAACCCGCATCTGGCCATGTGTTCATGTGTGGGCCATTATCGGTTGAGTAAAATACGATCGTGTTATCTTTGATACCTAGTTTATCGACAGTTTTAAGCAGTTGACCAACATGGTTATCATGCTCAATCATACCGTCAGCATAATTACTGACGCCGCTTGCACCACGAAGTTCAGGCTTAATATGGGTACGGAAATGCATACGTGTTCCGTTCCACCATACAAAGAATGGTTTTTTCGATTTTACACTTTTTTCCATGAAGTCAATTGCCGCCGAAACGGTTTCATCATCAATGGTTTCCATTCTTTTTTCGTTAATGGACCAGTATCTTCAATCTTGCCATCAGCTGATGATTTGATAACGCCTCGAGGTCCAAATTTCTTTAAGAATTCAGGATCTTTTGGGTAATCAACGTTTTCAGGTTCTTCTTCTGCATTAAGGTGATAAAGGTTTCCTAAAAATTCATCAAAACCATGGGCAGTAGGTAAGAACTCATCTTTGTCGCCTAAATGGTTTTTACCAAATTGACCCGTGGCATAACCCATAGGCTTTAAGATTTCCGCTATCGTGGCATCTTCTGCTTGTAAGCCAATATCAGCGCCAGGCAAACCAACTTTACTTAATCCAGTACGGAACACGCTTTGACCTGTAATAAAGGTAGAACGGCCCGCAGTACAAGACTGTTCGCCATAATAATCAGTGAACATTAACCCTTCTTTGGCGATACTATCAATATTTGGCGTTTGATAACCCATCAAACCAAATGTATAAGCACTGACATTTGCTTGCCCAATGTCATCGCCCCATATGACGAGAATATTAGGTTTACTAGCAGCGGTAGCACTGGTTGATAGCATTCCTAATGTTATCGCAGCAGTGACTCCGAGGAGTTTTTTCATTCTTACCATTTTTATTTCCCTATATGATTGAAGAACAGTGTAGATTTTTTGAACACTAATTATAAGTTAACAGCTAAATTAGCGATTAAACAAGTAACTACGAGATTGTTTACATAAAGATGAGGAAATATCAGTATATGCACTGATAGAAAATTTGCTTAATAATCCGGCAAATTAGTCAGGCAAATAAATGATGAGGTGAATGGTTACTTTATTAAATGATAAAGGGGCAGTTCGGGATGGGTAAAATAGTAAAAATTAGATACAAAAAAGCCACTCATTTGAGTGGCTATTTTGTATATGGTGCCGGCACCAAGAGTCGAACTCGGGACCTACTGATTACAAGTCAGTTGCTCTACCAACTGAGCTATGCCGGCTAAATTGTGGTGCCCGAACCCGGAATCGAACCAGGGACACGAGGATTTTCAATCCTCTGCTCTACCGACTGAGCTATTCGGGCAACTAAACTAAGCGTTAGTTAACTACTTCAAACAAGAAACTAACTTGGTCATTAGTATCTCTGCCGTTTGGAGTGCGCACATACTATAGTCATGGTGATTATCGTGCAAGTGCTTTTTACGCTTTTATATTCGATCAATCAATAAAACAGCAATTTTGTGTTTTATTGGATTAAATTTGAACTAAACACACTACGAAATCGTTGTTTGGTACTGTAGGAGTAAGAGTAGGCATAGAAGTAATAGTAAGAGTATAAGACTAGTGGAAGCTGGTGCTGTAATTTTGATGAATTCTATTGTCCTCTAGTCGCTAGCGAAATAAATACACCTTTACGATGGGAAATGGGACAAGTTAGCCTTAAATTTTAGACACAAAAAAGCCACTCATTTGAGTGGCTATTCTGTATATGGTGCCGGCACCAAGAGTCGAACTCGGGACCTACTGATTACAAGTCAGTTGCTCTACCAACTGAGCTATGCCGGCTAAATTGTGGTGCCCGAACCCGGAATCGAACCAGGGACACGAGGATTTTCAATCCTCTGCTCTACCGACTGAGCTATTCGGGCAACTAAACTAAGCGTTAGTTAACTACTTCAAACAAGAAACTAACTTGGTCATTAGTGTCTGTGCCGTTTGGAGTGCGCACATATTATAGGGATGGTTTTATTGACGCAAGTGCTTTTTACAAGTTTTTTATTGTTCGGCTAGTAAATGTTCAAAATGCATGTTTTTTGTCAATATAAAACTCGGCATTGTTAGAAATAACCAGCTTACTTGGTATTTAGTATTTTATAAACGTTCTAAATAATCGAATGATTGTAGCGAAATTTAGCCATTTTATTTTATATTTTTATCTATAAACTCATTTCTATCAAATATGAGGGATGACGAAACATGTTGGTCAATACACGAGATGGATATGGCTTATTCACAATATTACTTCATTGGGTTAGCGCATTAACTATTTTAGGTTTGTTTGGTTTAGGTTTTTGGATGGTGGATTTAACGTATTACAGCAGCTGGTATCAAACTGCGCCTAATATCCATAAAAGTGTCGGAGTACTGCTACTTGGTTTAACACTAATACGCATCTTATGGCGCTTTATCTCTGTCACAACACAGGCTAACTCATCACACAAACATTGGGAAAAACAGGCCGCCAAATGGACTCATAGGGCATTTTATTTATTGATGCTACTGATAATGACAAGTGGCATTTTGATTTCCACAGCCGACGGCAGGGGAGTAATGGTATTTGATTGGTTTGAATTACCTGGTTTGGGTAGCTTTATCACTAATCAAGAAGACATTGCAGGTGTTATTCACCAATATCTTGCATACGGGTTAATTGCTTTGGTTGTGATTCATGCAGCTGGAGCGATTAAGCATCAACTTATTGATAAAGATAGCACCCTGACAAGAATGATAAAACCCGTAAAACCGAAGTAGCCTATCGAGTACTTATTTCACTCAAGCGTTGGAAAATTATACTTCATCACTTTTAATCACATGATTAATTTATATAAAGGAATAGATAATGAAAAAGCAACTGATTAGCACGGTATTTGGCGCCATCTTGTTGGTACCTGCAATGGCCAATGCTGCTGACTACAAAATTGATACTCAAGGAGCGCATGCATCAATTCAATTTAAGGTCAATCATTTAGGCTATAGCTTTGTGACAGGGCGCTTTAATGATTTTAGTGGTGACTTTAGCTACGATGCTAATAAGGTCAACGATACTAAGGTTAAAGTAACCATTAATACAACCAGTGTTGATTCAAATCATGCAGAACGTGATAAGCATTTACGTGGAAGTGATTTTTTAAATACGGGTGAATTTCCTAAGGCCGAGTTTGTATCAACGACTGTTGAAGATAAAGGCAATGGGAAAGTGGTCGTAAATGGTAACTTAACGCTAAACGGCGTGACCAAACCTGTGGCAATCGATGCGACAGTCATTGGTGAAGGTAAAGATCCATGGGGTGGTTATCGAGCAGGTTTTGCAGGTACGACAGAATTTGCAATGAAAGATTTTGGGATAAAAATGGACCTAGGCCCAGCTTCAGCGAATGTGAGCTTAGATCTCGTTATTGAAGGGATTAAACAATAACGTCAATTGCGCAATCGAATACTTAATCGACTGAAAAAAGATTAGTCGGGCTATTCACAAAAACGCCACTCAGTTATTGAGCGGCGTTTTTTGTATGTCAGTGGAGGTGGATTGGCTAATTTTGCTTGTTAGTTAATATAATATGGCCAAATACATTGGCATCTTTATACCCTCGATTCATATCGCCATTCACGGCTTTGATGGGGTGAGAGCCAATAAAGTTTTCCCTCATTTTACTGCCGTCATTATCACAATAAGCTAGCATGAATCCGAGTTTTTTATTACCGCTAAGGGTGACTGGCGACACTTGATGGTCATCAAATGCTGTTAATGAATCATTATAATTGTCAGGGAATACCTTAATTGCCATTTCCCAATACACTTTTTGTGGGTTGGCCTCATCGCGAGACCAAACAGTTGTAATATGTTCATTGAATGTCATTGCTTGTTTTTGAGTTGAAAAGTCGGCAACTTGTCTGTCTAAAGCAACATGATAAGCAAAGGCGTTGTGGCTAAATTGATGTTCACCACCCGAGGCATCTTCATCTAAAAACACTTCAACGGTATCGTCATCCCAATACAGTACAGTTGGATCCGCGGTTTGATCAAATAACACATCATCAATGACTTCAGTGAGTAGATAGAGCGTGTCTTCGCGCCAAAGCAACTTGTAGCGACCACTAAAATCATTTTTATCTATTGCAGCACCAATGATCATGTTATCGATTGGGTACCAGTTTGCATGTTGCCAATCCGCGTCATTCGGCACTCCATCAATGTTAATTTCTTCATTGGCATAATTGACCATAATAGGTTGATGGACATACTCAGTGAACCTGTCTTCAGTAGTGGCTTGCACATTGTACGATGAAAAAAACGCTGGGAGTAAGAGCAGTGATATCGCTGCTTGTGTAATATGCTTTTGGGTGAATGTCGGTCCTGTTATGAAGGAGACATGTTTGTTGAACCATTCCATAGTGTTAATCCGTGTTAGTTTAATCGCAGCCGAGAATTGATATGTTACCGCGGTTGATGTCGATGATATCAACCGGTAGCTTACCTATATTGAATAGCGTAAAGCTATCAATTCAATCATCTAATTTTTCATATTGGCGAGTCATTCTTGAATTTAACTTATAGGCAGTAATACTTTTAACCGGTATGTTTGCTTAGGTAAAACATCAAAATTAAACTCGCCATTGGCATCGCTTTCTAGTGGCACATCATCAACCCAAACTTGTTGTGTAGTAACGGTGGTTGTTTGACTTACCTGCATCGTTATTTGGGCTTGTCTGAATCGTCGACTGACATGTAGCTCTGGCCATGATTTAGGTAACTGAGGCTTTATCTTTATCCCCTTTGATGTGCCTTTAAGGCCAACGAGTTGCTCAATAACAATGCGATAGATCCATGCAACGGTACCAGTATTAAATAATTGACTCGATTTACCAGCATCTTCAGGGAACTGAAAATACGCTCCACGAAAGTAATTAGGGATAAAGACGGGTAGTTGCCCACGAGAGAGGGCATTTGCTTCTGATTCTGCACAAATCATTGTATGCAGTAATTCAAATGCAGCTTCGGTTTCTCCTCGCTCAAATAGGGCGAAAATATAGAAAGCACCAGCATGGTTGTACACTGAACCGTTTTCACCAGTACCAGGAAATTTCTGGGTTAAGCGACCAACTTCTTCATTCATATGGGTGTAGCTAGGCGCAAGCATCATCATGCCAAACGGCGTTTGAAGTTGTTGTTTTATCTGCAACTTCATTTTCTGCCATTGGTTGTTATCGATAGCACCAGATAGCATTGCAAAACTTTGCGGGTTGAGATAAATCCTGCCTTCTTGATTCTGACTCACACCGAAGCAGTTTCCAGCATCGGTAATGCCTCTAGCAAACCATTCACCGTCCCAGCAATGTTGATTCACATCTTGGTTTATTGTACTCGCTTGTTGTAATAATGATTCGGCAAGGCTAGCATTACCTGTTGATTTAGCAACGTTAGACCATAACCTCATGGCGTAAGCACTGGCTAAGCTTAACCAGCTCGATACGCCTTTGCCTTGATATCCGACCATATTCATCGGATCGCACCAATCACCTTGATTGATGTAATTCAGACCACGATGATCTCGTTGAGACCATAAAAATGTCAATGCCAATTCAATATGCTCGAAAACTGTTTTAGGCGCTATGTCATCTGCAAATGGTATAGGCTGGTGTAAGAATTCATAATCTGCTGTTTCGTCAAGATATGCGGTAATACAAATAACTAACCAAACACAATGATCCGTATGTGGGATTTGGTTGATATATTTAAGTTCAGACTCTGGGTTTAATAAAATACCATCAGGCATTTTACCGCTACTATTTTGCTGCGATAACGCCTTAACGAATGCGGCTTTTGTTTCATTAGGTTTCAGGTAAACCATTCCCATTGCATCTTGAAGGTAGTTTCTGGTTTGCGGATCCGTACTTAACCGATTGACATCACCATGGTAAAAAACTTGCCTTGGTAACCAGTGATTAATAAAGTTATCAAATTCCTTATTAGGGCTAGTTATACTCAGTTGTTGGTCAGCTTGAGCGATGTACTCTTGGTATTGTTTGTTAATTTTTTCTCGTTTCTCAGGAGACCCCAAATAGTGTTGTTGTAATTGCTTGGCTTCAAGCTTATCTTTTACAGGGGCAAAAACAAAGTTGGCTTGAAAGTGCTGCTCCGTTTGCAAAGGTAAATCATAATGCATCACAGCAACCGGTGTTTGGTAATGAGCAGGTTTAGATGCTAATGCTCGATTGATGATAGCATCAGGGTTATTGAGCCCGCCTTCACCTTCAAATACTGCTTGGCGAGTTTCGTAACTTGTCGGGGCAATATCACTCATTAATACCGTTGTGTCTTTAAAATCTTGATGGGCAAAGTATTGTTCTATTTTTTGATACGGTGTTACTGACTCACACAAAATGGCATTTAACTCGGCATCAAAATATGCAGATTGGTTCATCCATGACATATAACCCACAGGGAAGTAACTGTAGATACTCAAGTCACGTGAGCGACCACTATTGTTTGTGATATTAAGTTGCCAAAGTTCAGCGCAATCAGTGGTAGTTAATGTAAGTGATAACTCACAAACGATATCAAGGTGAGTGATGTGCCAGCTGATTTTTTCTTTTTCGACAATAAACTCAAAAGAGTCAGTAGCTTGCTTGACGGGGGCATAAGGAATAGAAAACAACTCACCAGATTGATTATCTTTTATATAAAAGAATCTTCCTGGATGATGGCTAAAATATGGATGCTCAGGCTGCATAAAAGTTTTAGCTTCAAGAGCAGGGCCATGAGCATATTTTGCAGGCTCAGGTTGCATAAATTGGGCAACGGCATAGCCGCGACAATTCATTTGAATCATCATTTTTTTATTCCATAAAAAGCCACATGCATTTGGCATACTTGTTGGGCTGTTTAGGCTGACTGCACCGTTTGCCTGATGGTAAGTGATCACTATTTATTCCTGAGCTGTTGTTTGAGTATGAAGGTTTGGCTGGCTTATTTTTGCCTTAGGCTTATCTTGGTTACTGGCGTTTTCATTTGCATATAATTGCTGAGAAATCTCAGCCATTTTGGCTTCGTTTAAGCTGTAATGCTTAACAACCCAAACCGCTAATAATGCAAATATGGCTGGAATTAATGTGTTCAGTAGTAAAATTCCCATCAGAGAGTCTGGTGATTGCTGCTGATTGGCCACATAGCCCATTGAAGATAAGAGCCAACCAATCATGGCGCCTGCAAATGCTCCTCCCAATTTTTGCGAAAAAGCAGCGGCAGAAAAAATCATTGCTGTTGCTCGGCGTCCATTTTTATATTGAGAGTAATCTGCAGTATCTGCATACATGGAAAACACCAGCGGTGATTTGGGGCCAAGACAGAAACCAATTAAGGCTTGCATGATAAACATTAGAGTAATGTTGTTGGGTGGAATCAGGTAAAAACCTGCCGAAAAGACAGCAACTAAACTCATCAAACCAATCAATAAACTGCGTTTATCAAAATAGCGGCTGAGTATTGGTGTAGATGCTGCCCCAATCGCTAATGAAATCATATATACAGCCGTGAATGTTCCAATTAAGTCTTCTCGACCGACGTAATATTTAAAATAAAATGTCCCGGTGCTGGCGCGCAAAGTGATGGTGAACATAATAATCAGTGCTAGTGAGAATAATATTAACCAAGGTTTATTATTCGATAGATCAATCAGGTCTTGTTTGATACTGGTTTGCTGATTAACGGGTGGTGAAATTCGTTCTTTGGTCGCGAAAAACGTGAGCGTAAACAAAACAGCAGAGATTAAGCCATAACACCCCATTGTCAGCTGCCAGCCTAGGGCTTGGTCTCCGTTACCTAGCAAGGTCACAAGCTCAGGAGTCAGGTAAGCGACGAGTGTGCCACCAGAAAAAGCACCGATGAATCGAAAACTGGTCAAGGTAGTACGTTCTTGACTGTCTGCGGTGACTACACCTAAAAGGGCGCCATAAGGCACATTAATAAACGTGTATGCCAACATCATGAAAATATATGTGCCATACGCCCATATAATCTTGCCATCATCGCCCAGATCTGGAACGGTAAAAGTGAGTATACCTGCCGCGGCGATAGGGATAATGCCCAGTAATAAATAAGGCCTAAACTTACCAAAGCGAGTGGAAGTTCTATCGGCTAATGCTCCCATCAACGGATCTGAGAAAGCATCAATAAGGCGAGTAACCAACATCATAGTGCCGACTGCAGCAGCTGAAATACCAAATACATCGGTATAAAAAATAAAGAGGAATACATCAAATACACGCCAATAAAAGTTAGATGCCACATCCCCAAGGGCGTATCCAATTTTTTCTTTTAGCGATAATTTTTCAGAGACGGTATTAGTCTGTTCGATATTTTGAGCCATTGTTATGGTTACCTTGGTTGATTCCATCCAATTTGCTTTTAAAGCCCACTTTCAGCTAACTGATTTTTATTGATATTTATTTTTAATAATCAGTGTAAGCGCTTACATTGTTGTTAGAATGTAAATGATTAATCAAATTTTGACCAGTGTTAATTTGGGCTAAACTGAGTTTTTTATGGCTGTGGCATCAAAATTGTGCGGTTTTTTTAAGTATAAATACTGAAGGTTAGCGATGAGTTTTAATCGCGATTGCTAAAGGTTTACGGATTACTTTAGAGGATTTACAACATCACGATAGAGGGCAGGGAAATTGGGGTTTCTTGTTATCAAAGTCTAACCATTACCAAGTTAAAGCATGATTTAGTAGGGCATTGTTTTGTAAGGTATTGTTTGGTAAGGCATTGTTTAGTAAAAATAGCGCTTGAGTGAAAAGTAAAACGCCCTTCTAGATTCTAGAAAGGCGTTTAAGAAATAATGATTATAAATAGAGATGATTAAATCGAGCTGCTTATTTAATCAAGCATCTTATTTAAGCATGTCTTGTACTTTAATGACTTGTGCACGATAGCCCGTAGCAAATAAATCATGACTGCCAATATTGATTCTAACGGCAGGTTTCGTCTCGCCGTAACGATGCTCTACTAATATCGACTGAACTTTACCTGTGGTGTCATCCATTTTAAGGTTGCCATAACCGCCACCTAAACCAAATAACCCTGCAGATGCAAAGTAGCTCATCATGCTGTCTTTATCTTGTTGGTATTTTACGATTGAGGTCACTGGTGAGTAGCCATCGTAACCTAACTCATCTTTACCGTATTCCCATACTTGTTGAACCGTGAGGTTCTGTTCATCAATTTTGTATTCAACTGAGCGAGAGTATTTTTCAGTGGCAAACATAGGCTGGCCAAGATGACGTCCATCACCATTATCAAATACCGTTAGTGTGCCTTTTTCTGGTACTAAATAAGCAGTATGTGAGGTGTAAGAGAAGTCAAAATTAGTGCCGCGACATAAACCTTTTTCGTTACAGTTAAGCTTATTACCTTGTTCATCCACAGGAGTAAGCAGTTTACTGGCAAACTTTTCTGACCAGCCTTTAGCTGGACTTAATATCCATTTAACTTGCTTATCTCTGCCTATCTTTATGACAGCGGATTGATGACGAGAACTGATAATAATGCTGTCGTCACTGCTATCGTAGTCGATAGAGTTGACATGAATCCAATTTCGACCCGTTTCAACGCCGTGGATATCACCGTAGGGGGCATTTTTTAAATCTTCTAGTGTAGTTTGGTGTCCCGCTTGACTTGCATTGATGTTTAAACACACTGCGCCAGCATCTAATGATAATAAAGCATCATCTCGCATAGGATCTAAAATACTGTTTAGATCCCAGTAATCAATTAGTTTTCCGGTATTATCGACCTCGATGATTTGATCTCTAATCGTGTTAACTAGCATGCCATCAGGACGACGATAATCTTTGGCGGCGGCTCTGATAAAGATGTTGCCGTTGCTAGCTTCAATACCTTCATGGGATGCATCGATAAAGTTACCTGGTAGGCTATGCTCAGATATCATTCTGCCCATTAAGGACATTTTCTTCCAGCCTTGACCCTGTACCCAAACCATATTGCCATCGGCGGTTATGTTCATTCCCATGGCGTAACCTGCATTTTCAAAACTCTTTGAGTCATGAGTGGTATACGGGTTTAAATACCAGCGAATATCGCCCGCGGTATCAATAATAAAAAAGCCTGGTTTACCGTCCCAAGAAAAAGCACCTGGTGCGTCGGGATTATTGTGCGCTAATTGACCTGTTTTACCGTCAGGGTTGGTCCAATTTACAAAATATAAGCGGTCTTTAAAATCTGCATCGACATGTTCAACTTCAACGATAGGGGCTTTGGCCCATTGGCTCTCGGAAAAGCCCATATCAATATCAGGGGTAAGCATTTGGTAATCATGACTATGTTGTTGGCCATTTTCGGTCCATTTCACGGTAAAGTGATTCATTAGCGCAGGGTATAAACCAAAAATTGGCACACCGCCTTCATTCATGACGCGCATGTCATCGACTTGATAGTTAATCGCAACTCCCGTGTCATCCTTAGCATGAACTGTCACTTCCACATTGGAGATCTTATGACCATTAAGCGTCACTAATGCTGTTAACGGTGCATTTTCATATGGGTTATGAACGAGATAACCTAAAGGCGCATCCGGTAGTGGAATGGGTTTCATACCTAGTGGATCAGCGGCTAAGTCAGGAGCTGATAAGCAAAGGCTTAGTGCTAAAATTGAATGAACGAGAGGCTTAAACATACAAAATCTCTTTAAGGTAATATGCTGCATATTATAGAGAGAAATAGCCATTTTTAATGTTGCCTACCTGACATATTGTTGAGTTTATTTAATTATTAATAGCGGGGTCACGGTTTTAACATTTGATGAAGAACAATTGAAAATAAAGGGAACTTTTAGCAATCAGAGAAATAGTGAGATGGTAATAGTGAGATAGTAATAGCAACCAAATGAGAAAATTGACCGAATAGGAGGTTAGCGCTTATGACTATTAAAACAGTTATATTAAGAAAACTTGTATCAGCGCAGGTTGAACTGATACAAGCAATAAACCAGCGTTAACAATTATTCATCTTCAGCTGGTGGTACATAACCTTCAATTTCAACGTCTTTACCTTCAAATAAAAAGTTAACCATTTGCTCTTCGAGGAACTTACGGTCATCAACATTCATCATGTTCAATTTATTTTCGTTAATTAGCATCGTTTGCTTTTTTTGCCACAAACCCCAAGCTTCTTTACTAATTGAATCAAAAATACGTTTGCCGACTTCACCTGGATAAAGTTGAAAATCGAGTCCTGCTGCTTCTTTGTTTAAATATGCGCAATTAACATTACGAGCCATGATGTTTCCTTAACGGGATCCTGATGTTGGATCTGCTGCTGAAAGTGCGACTAAGTGAGATAAAATCCGCTCTGTTGCTGCGGCTAATCCGACTTTAGCTGGATGATGTATGTTATACCAGAGTGTCTGGTTTTGTTCCATTGTCGTGTTTTCAAATGGGCGATTATTTTGTTCTGTTTCAATCTTTACTAAAACGGGTTGAATATCTAAATGAAAATGACTAAATGTGTGTCTAAACCCAGCAAGCCACTCAGGTTCGCAATGGTCAATGTTTTTATCGCTAAATTCTTTAGAAACATAATCTTGCAAAGCTTGTTGTGACTCAAACTGAGGGAAACACCATAACCCTCCCCAAATACCCGCAGGTGGCCTTTTAAAAAGTATTACTTCGCCTTGATGCTGTTGCACCAACATAAATGCTGACTTGGTCGGTATCGTCTTTTTAGGTTTTTTCCCTGGGAACTCGGTTTGTCTGCCAGATAGCTGCGCTTGGCAATCAATAGCGACAGGGCAGCGTTCACATTGAGGTTTACTGCGAGTACAAACCGCAGAACCTATATCCATCATTGCCTGATTAAATTTTCGTATCTCTTTTTTGGGTGTCAGTTTATCGGTAAGCGTCCAAAGCTGTTGTTCAACAGACTTTTTACCAGGCCATCCTTCTATGGCTCCATGTCTTGCTAGAACGCGCTTTACGTTACCGTCTAAAATGGAATGATGTTGCCCAAGGGAAAGTGACAAAATTGCTCCAGCGGTAGAGCGACCAATACCGGGAAGTGCGATGACATCGTCTATGTTTTCGGGAAACTTCCCTTGGAACTGTTCACAGACTGTTTTAGCCGCTTTGTGAAGGTTTCTTGCTCGTGCGTAATAGCCAAGGCCTGTCCAATGGTGAAGCACATCATCTTCACTTGCTGCAGCCAAGTCAGCGATAGTTGGAAAACTAGACATGAACTTTTCGTAATACGGGATCACGGTAGCAACTTGAGTTTGCTGCAACATGATCTCTGAAATCCATACTCTATATGGGGTTTTATTCAATTGCCATGGCAAGGATTTTCGGCCATTGATATCGTACCAAGCGATGATACGCTCGGAAAAAGAGTTAACATTTTTCATCGAGGCAGTGTATATGGCAAGGTTAGCTTAAACAAGTCAGCATGTAATTTGCTGCAACAAAATACTCGTTAAAATGGAGGATTGAAGCATTAAAGTGATTTTTAGTGGTTCAATATATGTAAATTGCCAAAATAACGATAAGAATCTTGCTATCAAAGTGGCTTAAGTAGTTTAGTCATACTCATTTTACGATATACTTACTGACTATTTTATGATTTGAAGTGACACATTGGGCCACTTTATATAGCACCCAATTGATGAGGCAATAATGAGCGACGTTACTACCGCTGAATATAACGAAGATGGTAAATATCTTCGTAAGATTAGAAGTTTTGTATTAAGAGAAGGGCGCCTGACTAAAGGTCAAGCACAAGCCATTGAGTCATAT
This sequence comes from Shewanella sp. ENK2, assembly GCF_043568515.1. Lineage (NCBI taxonomy): Bacteria > Pseudomonadati > Pseudomonadota > Gammaproteobacteria > Alteromonadales > Shewanellaceae > Shewanella > Shewanella sp. ENK2. The sequence goes on from NZ_CP171406.1 coordinate 3,431,175, forward strand.
TGGCCAACGATGGGCTTAGATTATACCCCTGAACCTATCAATCTTACTGAGATTTTTAATCGTGACGCGGATACAGTGTTAGAAATTGGTTTTGGCATGGGGGCATCACTTGTTGAGATGGCCAACGCTGCGCCAGAACTAAACTATATTGGTATCGAAGTGCATAAACCGGGTGTTGGTGCTTGTTTAGTCGATGCTGGTAAAGCTGGGGTAACTAACTTACGTGTTTATCATCATGATGCGATGGAAGTATTAGAAAATAGTATTGCTGATGGTTCGTTAGCGAGAGTCCAACTATTTTTCCCTGATCCATGGCACAAAAAACGTCACCATAAGCGCCGTATCGTACAAGCTGAGTTCGCTCAACTAATCCGTCGTAAGCTTAAAATTGGTGGTGTCTTCCACATGGCGACAGATTGGGAAAATTACAGTGAACATATGCTAGAAGTGATGTCTGCTGCTGATGGTTATAAAAACCAGTCAGCAACAAATACTGTCGTTGAGCGTCCTGAACATCGCCCATTAACTAAATTTGAAGCTCGAGGCCATCGCTTAGGTCATGGTGTTTGGGACTTGATGTTTGAGCGAGTAAGCTAAGCTTATTCCTCAACTTGTTATAACAATATCTTTATTTAATACTAACTAGGATAAAAACATGGCTAAGAATCGTACTCGCCGTTTACGTAAAAAGTTACGCGTTGATGAGTTCCAAGAACTTGGTTTTGATGTCAACTGGACGTTCGAAGAATCAATTTCTGAAGAGGATATTGATAAAGCTGTTGACGAGTTTATCGATCAAGTTATCGAGCCTCGTAAATTAGGCTTCCATGGCGGCGGTCATAAAATGTGGGAAGGTATTATTGCAACGCAGCAAATCGGTAAATGTACTGAAGAAGACGTTGCTGCTGTGAAAGCATTTTGGGAATCGAAAAAAGTGCCTCAACTTGAAGTTAGTGCACTTTATGATATCTGGTGGGGCTAATATAGCCGATGCCTGAGCAAATATTGCTAGAACAAGTGGTCGACAAAGTTCGGCCACTTATTGGTTCTGGGAAGGTCGCAAACTACATACCAGCATTGGGTAATGTCGATCCGAATAAAATTGCCATAGCAGTCACCACAGCTGATGGTCAAACTTTGGGCGCTGGCGACTATCTAGAGCCATTTTCAATTCAAAGTATCTCCAAAGTATTTAGTTTAACTCTGGCGTTGAGTTTGTATTCTGAAGATGAAATTTGGTGTCGAGTAGGTAAAGAACCTTCGGGGCAGTCCTTTAATTCGCTTGTACAAGTTGAATTAGAACGCGGGATCCCGCGAAATCCCTTTATTAATGCAGGTGCTTTAGTGATTGCCGATTTAATTCAAGCAAGACAAAGCGCCCCTAAGCATCGTATGTTGGAAGAAGTACGAAAGCTTAGTGGTAACTCACATATTTGTTTTGACAAGAATGTGGCTAACTCTGAGTTCAAATTCAGCGCTAGAAATGCCTCTATTGCTTACTTAATGAAATCTTTTGGAAATTTCGAAGGTAATGTTGATACGGTATTAAAAAGTTACTTTCATTACTGTTCATTAAAAATGAACTGCGCGGATTTATCAAAAGCGATGTTCTATTTAGCTAATCGAGGGAAAACCTTACAAGGTCATCAGTTGATTACACCTGTACAAACTCGTCAGCTGAATGCTTTGCTTGCAACATCAGGTTTATATGATGGTGCAGGGGAGTTTGCCTATCGAGTTGGTATGCCGGGTAAAAGTGGCGTAGGCGGTGGCATCATTGCTGTAATTCCTGGAGACATGTCCATTTGTGTTTGGTCACCTGAACTTGATCAAAATGGCAACTCACTGGCTGGCACACACATGTTAGAACACCTTTCGCAATCTCTAGGCCGCTCGATATTTTAAAAGCGGCTTAATGCTTTTACTTCAATACGTCGTATTTCAAGTCTTTCCTCTTCAATACTTTCAGTCTCAATACTTTCAGTTTCAAAACTTTAGGTTTCAAAACCTTACGGTTCAAAATCTTACGGTTCAAAACCTTCAGCCAAGAAGGCTGAATTATAACCTGCTCTAATTAGGCTATCTATATTCTGCTATCGGTGCATAAAAGCGCTGATGAACTTATATTATTAATGTGTGAAATAAACCACTTTATGGTTAATTTCACGCAAACTGAGTAAACTTTTTTAGCAATTCCGCTTAATTTGTTGCTAGAACATTTTCTTAATTATTTGAAATATAATGATTTATATATTTTGGCACGCTGTGTGCTTTATATGGATTAAGTAAAGCGTTCTTTAACTGGCGCTAAGTCACTTAATAGAGTTTGGGTTCACTTATTATTAAAAATGCAGTCTAGTCGTGAAAGATTGTATTTGTTTAACAGCAAGGAAATGGCTAATGAAAACGTTAAATTATACCAACACAGGGTTACTTAAAGGCATTGCATTATCAGGATTAATTTTTACAGCTGGCGCCTTCAACCCTGCAATGGCTAAACTGTCAATTGAAGATCAGCAATGCAATGTAACCTTAAATTATGATGTGACGGTAGAACCGCAAAAACTACTCGTTAGTGAAAAAGGCCAAGAGTTATATCGTGTCGAAATGGGCGAATTATTTGTTGAAGGTAATAAAATTAAACTTAACGCTCAGCAACAAAACTTAGTGTCAGATTATTCTGAAGGCTTATCTAAGCAAGTTCCAGAAATTATCGATCTCGTTAATGAAGTCGTCGTACTTGCCACCGATGCTGTGAGTTTAGCGCTTACGCCAATTTTTGGTGATGCGACAGGGGCTAAGCTTGATGAAATGTTAGCAGGCATTCAAAGCCGTTTGGATGAAGCTGCTTATCAGCAAGGCGATAAATTCTATCTAGGAGCGACTGAATCATCAATTGAGCAAGCATTTAATGAAGACTTCGAGAAAGAAATGGAAGCGATGATAGAAAATTCTATGGGCAGCTTTATGATGGCCCTTGGTGCTGAAATGATGTCTTCAGAAGGCGGTAGTTTCGAAGAGAAAATGGACTCGTTCGGAAAGAAAATGGAAAAAATGGGCGAGGATATTGAGTTACAAGTTGCTGAGCAATCAGAGGCTATCGAAGCGAAAGCTGAAAAGATTTGCGAAGACTTTGAAGAACTTATGATTATAGAAGGTGAGATGCGCCAGTCTATCCCTCAGTTGTCTGATTACCAATTAGCAACATTAGATCACGAGTTATATGAGTAATTTACCTTGAGTGACTCTTTAAGCTTGAGTGAAGCTTAAGGTAATAACAATTACCTATTCTTTAGCGGTAATTATTCATTATCTTGATTGTTCAATTTATAGCATTGTTAAAATGTACCTGACCTTCCCCTGCAACCTTTTGCAGGGGCTTTTTCGTTATTAATCCGCTTAATCCCCTTATTCAACGACATTTCTAAGAAACTAATTATTTGTTCTGATAAAAAAATTGTATATTATAAATATAGAGCCATTTATAGTTTTTTTGGTATACTCCTAAAATTATAAAACTGAATTGCTAACCTATTAACTTATTGTTTTAGTTTTGGTTGGTTATTCAAGATAACGGATTATCTGTATTTAATTTCTTTTTTGGTGTTCTGTGTATTATTTTTACACTGCATTCCTGACTGATTTTTGCTCAGTTTTGTTTCGGGCAAGTTACAGTTATTTGCATACCAAAAACTATTTTTAATGTCGTAAACAGCGTAAGGCGACTCCAATGTTAGAACTGTTAGAACCTATTGCTATTTTTACTCATGTTGCCCGTGCTGGTAGTTTCAGCGCTGCAGCGAGAAGACTGAGTATATCTAAATCCAAAGTAAGTACTCAGGTTGCTGATCTTGAACATAAACTTGGGGTTCAACTTATTCAACGTACTACACGTAGTTTGAGTCTTACTGAGGCCGGGAACTTACTTTATATCCAAGGTGAAGAGCTGCTAAGAGATGCAGAGCAAGCCGTGGCGAGTGTGCACAATCTTAATGATGCTACTCGTGGTGTATTGAAAGTAGGTATTTCGCAGTCGTTCGGTACTATGCATATTATCCCTGCATTACCTGAGTTTATGGCTAAACACCCTGAGTTAGAGCTACAGGTTAGCTTATTGGATCATAAGGTTGACGTGGTCAGCGAAGGGTTAGATTTACTATTAACTATGTCTGAGCAATTACCTTTGGGCATGGTGGCACGTCCTTTAATGAAGTGTCAGTTCCTTTTAGCTGCATCACCTGAGTATATTGCTCAACATGGCACAATTTCTCGCCCAGAACAGTTAGTTGATCATAACTGTCTTGTATATCAAGGTGAGTGGCATGAACACAGTATGTGGCAGTTCAAGAAAGGTGAAGATTACTGTGAGATCGGTGTTTCTGGTAACTTCCGTGTTGATAATGCACCTGCACTTAAATCCGCCGCTGTCAGCGGCTTAGGCATTGCGTATCTTGCAAGTTACCTCATGGAAGATGAAATTGAGCAAGGGACTTTAGTTCCTTTACTACCTGATTGGCAGTTAACCAATAACTTACCACTTCAAGCGGTTTACCCTCGTCGTAAACATCTTGCACCAAAAGTCAGCGCATTCATTGACTTTATTAAGGGGCACATTGGTAGCACGCCATACTGGGATGCTAAATTTGATCACTTATACAAATTACGTAAATAAATACGCATATAAGGGTTAAATTACGTAAGAATATATGGAAACATTGTTCGAAATTTAAAATAAAGCTGCTCATTATTGTGCGGCTTTTTTATTTTTCATTAAAAAACAGGTGGTTAATTGTTTGTGTTTGAAAAATGTACAGTGTGTTTTTTGTTTTGTAGCTAAAACAATTTAAACGGTACGACTTGAACTATGTTCTTAAATCAATACAATAGATTTCAGTTGATTCGGAATGGTTTGAGTCACGCATCTTGTTGAGAAATGACCCCTTTTCATCAAAATGTGCAAACCAGCAACTTCGCAAGTTTTGAATCACTGCTGGCAACGGTTTTAAAATTAGAACAATGCCGGCTTTGAAACCATCATCCTAGTTTATATTGGTTTACCCCAGACTTTGTGCTGGGGTTATTTTTATCTAAAATAACCTAGCTACAGTGTTAGGGTGTTGATTTCAAATAGTCTTACTTTGTTACATTAGCTGCTAATGTGAGATTGAGTGACTAGATTCTTCCTATATTCCTAACCCAGAATATAAAGCTATCTTTTTATTCAGCCAACGGCTTGAATGTGAATTAGATAATATAAAAAAGCCACTGATATCAGTGGCTTTTTTGTCTTGAAAGAAAGCAGTCAGCGAGTTGTTACTTACTGGCATTTACCCAGTCAGTTACTTTCGCTTCTAATACATCTAGCGGTACAGGGCCATTTTCTAGGATCAGTGTGTGGAATTGGCGAATATCAAACTTATCACCCAATTGCTTTTTAGCATCTTCACGTAGCTCTAGAATTTTTATCATACCAACTTTGTATGCCGTTGCTTGTCCTGGCATTACAATATGGCGTTCTACCATTTTGATAGCGTCAGATTCCGCATTAGGTGTATTGTCCACATAGTATTGAATACCTTGTTCACGCGTCCACTTTTTAGAGTGAATACCCGTATCAACGACTAAACGACAAGCTCGCCATAATTCCATTGCTAAGCGACCAAAGTCAGAGTAAGGATCGGCATACAAGCCCATTTCTTTAGGGAAGTACTCAGTATATAAGCCCCAACCTTCGATATATGCAGTATAGCCACCGTATTTTCTGAACTTCGGAATGCCTTCTAGTTCTTGAGCAATAGCGATTTGCATATGGTGACCAGGAATACCTTCATGGTAAGCCAATGCTTCCATTTGATAAGTTGGCATGGCCTTCATATCGTATAAGTTTGCGTAGTAGGTACCAGGGCGAGAGCCATCAGGTGCAGGTGCATCATAAAACGCTTTACCTGCTGACTTCTCACGGAAGGCTTCGACTTGTTTTACGATTAGTTTAGCTTTTGGTTTGATGTTAAAGACTTCATCAAGGCGTGACTCCATGTTGTCGATAAGTTCTTTAGCTTCAGTCATGTAGCGAGTTTTACCTTCTGCAGTATCAGGGTAGTAAAACTGATCATCATCACGCATGAAGGCCATAAACTCTTGCAAGTCACCGTCAAATTTCACCTTTTTCATAATTGCACGCATTTCGTCATGAATACGAGCGACTTCCGCTAAGCCTAACTTGTGGATAGTTTCTGAGGTCATGTCAGTGGTAGTCACACGACTTAAACGCATATTAAAAAAGTCATCACCTTCAGGTAGCTTCCAGACACCATCACGTGTATCAGCTTTTTTCTCAAGCTCATTAAGATAGGCGATAAGGTTGGTATATGCAGGTTGAACACTGGTCAGTAATGCTTGTTTAGCATCTGCAAGTAGCTCATCTTTTTTTGCTTGTGGTGCATCTAATGCAGCAACCTTTTTATTGATATCAGCCCATAGCGTGCTTTTTTCCTCAGTATCGCTAAAAGGAGCACCAGTAATGATATTTTGGCTGTCAGATATGACATAAGGGAATACAAACTTAGGTGCGATAATCCCTTTATCAGCACGAAGTTTTAAACCTTCGACGAGTTGCTCACTGGCAAGCTTAACGCCGTTTAAACGACTGATGTAGGCTTCTGCATCGCTTACACTGGCAACTTGATGTTGATTGATTAAGAAGGTCGCTATGAAGGTATGGCTACCGTACATTTGATTGACTGGGTAAGTATGGTGGCGCCATTTATCATCAGCGATATCTTGCTCTAAACCTTGCTTCATTAGCTTGTAGCTTAGTGCAGTTTGTTCATCGAGTTTGCTAACATCTATGCTATCTAGCTGTGCTAAGTGCTTTTTGGCACGAGCTAAGTCTTCGTCTTGCGCCTTTTCACTAAAATCACCCCATTTGTCGTAATCTTTTTTAATACGCATATAGGTTTGAGAGATAGGGCTAGACATGACATTTTCCATGAAAATGTTTTCAAATAGCTCATTGGCTTTTTCTGATTCAGTGGTCGCTTTTTTAGTCGATTCAGTTGGGCTCATTACCGTTTGTCCGTGAGTTCCATGAGCGATAACTGAAGTAGATAAAAGGCTTGATAGGGCAACGGCTATAAGTGTCGTTTTTGTTTTTAGTCGCATAAAATGTCCGTTAACTTAGTGAAATAGAGTCAATATTAGTAATATTGATAGTTATCCTAATAGAGCAGGATAAAAAAAGGTAAAGTGAAATGTTAGCAATTGTGTATTAATTGTTGCTGAATGAGGTCGAGGGAGATTTAGCGTGCTTTCGTCATGATCTATAAAAGTAATAATGGAATAAAAAAGCCACTAATTGTAGTTGTAGTGGCTTTAATATGTGCAGCTTTGAGAACAGCTGTATTGTTACAGGAATAGGTAAGTGAAGTTAGTCGATAAATTGCGACAAAAGATCATTCACGAACATATGCCCTTTGGTGGTTAATTGCCAATGCGTACTAGAGTCAGTTAATAAACCACGTTCGATAGACTTTTTCATTCCATCATTAAGCACTGTATGAGATAACCCCGTTCGCTGTTCAAACTCTGCTTTTGGAATAGGGGTCATTAAACGGAGCCTATTCATTAAGTATTCCAGAGCCCTATCTTCATGCTCGACAACGCTAGTCTCAAAGGTAAAGTTATCAGTAGCTAAATACCCTTTAGGGTGTTTAATCTTTACGGTGCGGATAATCGTATCTTGTTGGACTTGGGTGATTTTACCGTGTGCGCCACAACCGATACCCAGATAATCCCCGAATTGCCAATAGTTAAGATTATGTCTGCACTGAAAACCTGGTTTGGCGTAAGCTGAAATCTCATATTGCTCGTAACCTAACTGTGCTAATTTCTTTTGCCCTTGCTCATAGATATGCCAAAGGTTTTCGTCATCAGGTAGTTGTGGTGGCTTCGAGTGAAATAGCGTATTGGGCTCAATAGTTAATTGATACCAAGAAAGATGAGGCGGCATTAAGTTGGCCGCCGTATCAATGTCTGCCATAGCTTCATCAAAACTTTGATTGGGTAAGCCGTGCATAAGATCTAAATTAAAGCTTTGATAACCTGCATTTGACGCCGTATTTGCAGCAGTAACGGCTTCATTTTCATCATGAATACGGCCAAGTAAATTGAGTTTATCTTTTGAAAAGCTTTGAACACCTATGGATAAACGATTCACTCCAGCTGCTTGATAGGCGGCAAAGTCATCATGTTCTAAGGTGCCAGGATTCGCTTCCATTGTGATTTCAATATCGTCTTCAAACCCTATTTGAGATTTAGCGGCCTCAAGAATACGTTTGATTTGCGAAGCCTCAAATAATGATGGCGTGCCACCGCCAATAAAAATGCTATGAAGCTTACGGCCTTGTACGTAATGTAAGTCTAAAGATAAATCGGCTAATAGCGCATCGACATATTGCTGCTGCGGTAACTCACCATGTTGCCCATGGGAATTAAAATCACAATAAGGACATTTTTGTACACACCAAGGGATGTGAATATAAAGACTTAACGGAGGAAGCGTCAGCATACTAATTAAATAATTCCTTTCGCTTTTAATGCATCTACTAGCAAATCCAAGGCTAAACCACGATGGCTTAATTGATTTTTTTGCTCGCTAGTCAGTTCTGCTGCTGAACAGTCAAAACCATGTGGAATAAATACAGGATCGTAGCCATGACCTTGTTCGCCTTGTGGCGCAATACTAATTTGTCCTTCCCATGCAGCTTGACAAACGATAGGGGTTGGATCTTTTGCATGACGCATATAAACCAGTACACATTGAAAACGTGCATTGCGGTTTGATTGACCCTCAAGAGCATTGAGTAATTTTAAGTATCTGTCTTTTTCTGTAGCGTTTTCACCGCCATATCTTGCTGAGTATATTCCAGGTGCACCTTGCAATGTATCCACCTCAAGACCAGAGTCATCAGCAATGGCTGGCTTGCCAGTCACTTCGGCGGCATGCCTTGCTTTGATAATGGCGTTTTCGATGAAAGTTGTTCCTGTTTCTGCCACTTCTGGTACGTTAAATTGGTTCTGCGGTAAAACTTGAATGTTGAATTTAGCCAACATTTGATCGAACTCTTTAAGCTTACCTTTGTTGCCACTGGCTAAGACAATCTGTTGCATGAAAAGACCTTGATAAGAAAAATTTTGCTAATGATACCTAAGGGCACAAATGATAGATAGTTTGAATCAAGAGAGTAACGCTTTGGGAAGATTATTTATCCATTGACCAAATGAATTAAAGCTAATACTGAAGGGTATTGGCTTTAATTCATATCAGACTGTTATTGGGGCTCCGCCTAACTATTCAACATAGAATTTTTGTTTGAACTTGACTGAAGTATTGAGTTTATTGCCATATTTTATGGCTATGTTGAAATTAATTTCTTGATCGTCGCGGTAAGGAACTTGCGCAATGTAATAAATGGCTTTGCCTTCTTTTATTTCTTTAAAATCAAGCGTGATTCTTGCATCAAGTAAGTTGTTAGCTATCCCTGATATCTCAACTGCAACAGGTGGGTTGCCTTCTTGGCTGGTATCTAACACTGCAATATTAACAATGCCATTGTAATTGCTTCGTTCAATACCATAGGTTTTGGCAATACTAGGCGTGATAAAGGTGCTGCTTAACGCCATGTAGTGAATATCAAAATTTCCGACTTGCTGTTTTTGCTCAGCAAAAGCATGACTTATTACGGTAAGGCTGAGTAACAAGCTCAATAAAATTGTTCGCAACATAACTAACGTCCTCAATTAACTTATGTGTTTACTGACTGAACAGCTTGCAAGCACATAAGCTTAACAATAATCTTTATTTTATAAGTATAGAGAATTTTCCCTTCGCCGACCTTATTTTAATCGTTTCGAAATGTAAGATGCTGATTATATTGTGCATGTTGTAGATACAAAATGATAAGTACAAAAGCTGAAATGAGCTTAACTCAAAAGGGTGGATATTACCTCTGGTAGCTGTTTTGGTCGGATTATTTTGACTTGTTTGTGGCGCCCTTGAAGTCCTTTTAGCAGCATTACATCCGATTTACTGACTTTAAAGGATTTAGCGAGATACTTGATTAAATGTTGATTGGCTTTACCGTCAACAGGTGGCGCCGTAATTGCGATTTTTAACTCATGGCCATGCAAGCCAACGATATTATCTCTGCTAGCTTTTGGTTGAACATAAAGGTTCAGCAGCAAATCATCTTGCTGCTGAGTAATGGCCTTATTAATGCTATAGCCCTTTAATTATTAACTGATAAGTAGTTACAAATATTGCTTAAGTATTGCTGACTATATTAAGCAAAGGTGCCAAGTACTTATAAGCATGAGTGCCTTTACACTATGTTCCAATATGGAATGTATTGCGCAAATAAGATATTGATAAAGTTCATTGCAATCAGAACAATCATGACTGATAAATCAAGACCACCCATTGGAGGCAATATTTTACGTACCGGGCGTAAAAATGGCTCTGTAAGTTGATCCATAACCATCACAATAGGGTTATGCCCTTGATTGAACCAGCTTAACAATGCACGAATAATCAATACCCAGAAAAGCAGCATTCCAGCTTCTTTTATTACCGATACTGCTGACAAGATGATGAGTGAAACGGCATCGATTTTAAAATCGACCAATAGACCTAGTGTGACAAATTTGAGCACAACCACTAAAAATGCCAGTGCAATTGAAGCAGTATCAATACTACCAATTGAAGGTAAAACGCGGCGCATTGGAGCAATAATAGGTTGTGTTGCTTTAACTACAAACTGGCTAAAAGGATTGTAGAAGTCGGCTCTGGCGAGTTGTAACCAAAAGCGTAAAATGACCACCATTAAATAGAGGTCAAAGATGGTGGTGACCAGAAATTGCATTGCATTCATTTTGTTGAGCCCTGTTGTTACAATTTTTAAATAGCTGATATAACTCGTTTAGCAGTAAATCACGTTAATAAGTCATCAATTAATAAAGCCTATTATCGGATTTCTTACTGAATATTGCCTTAATACGTTACCAAACGTAATGGAATATCATCAGTTTGGCTGAAACAGCATTAATTTAAAACGTTTTTGCCATTTCTTCTGCGCGTTTTTTGCAGTTTGTCATAGCTTGGTCAACTAAACCCCGTAAGTTTCCTTGCTCAAAAGTGTCAACTGCTTGAGCGGTTGTCCCACCTTTTGAGGTGACATTAGTGCGTAACTCTTCAAGTGATAGCTGTGGGTTTTGAACCACCATTTGGGCAGCCCCTAAAGCAGCTTGCTGGGCAAGCTCGCGCGCAGTGGCTTCATCTAGGCCCGTTTTAACGCCGTGCTGAATCATAGATTCAATAAATAAGAAGAAGTAAGCGGGTGAACTACCAGCAAGTGCGATGACCTGATTTAACTCATCTTCTTGTTTTACCCAAACTGTTTTACCACCGCTTTGCATTAAGGTTTCACATATTTGTTTGTCAGCAGCTGAAATCGATTCATCTGCAAAGAGTCCTGTCATGCCAGCACCAATTTGAGTTGGGGTATTTGGCATGGTGCGGACGAGTTTAATGGGTTGTTTAAAGTAATCTTGGTAGCGAGATGCTGGAATACCTGCCGCGATAGTAATCATTAACTTACTTGATAAATCTAGGTGGCTCATTTGCTCACAAACCATTTGCATTAATTGCGGTTTCACACTGAGCACAATCACATCTGCTGCTTGAGCTGCAACAATATTGTCATGAGACACTTGGATGCCAAAGTCAGCTTTTAACGCATCGAGCTTTCCCACACTTGGGTTAGTTGCATGCACAAGCTCTGCAGGATATCCATTTGAAATCAGTCCGCTAATAATTGAACGAGGCATATTTCCTGCGCCAATAAAACAGATTTTTGCTTGAGTCATAAATTAAGATCGCTTTTATTGTAGGGTGAGTCGTGGTTAATGTGTTTACAGATAATGCTTTATTGGTATTCATACGACATTTCTAAATACGGTTAAATAATATATTTGGGTGCTAGTGACTTTTTACAAGTCACTAGAGGTTAAAAAATATTCATAACTTATACGCATTTAATCGTACTAAAGGAGCCTAGGATGAAACGGCAACCTTATTTATTTTCTAGAGCCAAAAATGGCGGTTCCAATTCTTACCATGGTAGAACCATGAGCAATTGCTACGGCTAAGTCATTGCTCATTCCCATCGACAGTGTATCGACCGTTGGATAATCATTTTGCAGTTGATGGTAAAGCGCTTGAAGCTTGGTAAATTCTGCTTTTTGCACATTAATGTCATCAGTAGCCGTTGGAATTGCCATCAAGCCACGCAAAGTTAGGTTTGGAAGTTGACTGATGGCATTTGCTAATGAGTTTATTTCACTGGCTTGCAGCCCAGACTTAGTGTCTTCATTACTGATATTGACTTGAATACATATTTGCAAAGGTGCTTTAGTTGCTGGCCGCTGTTCATTTAATCGTTTAGCGATTTTTTCTCGACTCACAGTGTGCATCCAGTCAAAGTGTTCAGCAACAATCCGTGATTTATTTGATTGAAGCGGGCCAATAAAATGCCACTCTATATCAGCGTAGTCTTGCTCAAGTGCAATGACTTTTTCTTCACCTTCTTGGACGTAGTTTTCACCAAAACAACGTTGGCCAGCTTCATACGCGGCAATAATATCTGAAATAGGTTTTGTCTTACTTACTGCAAGCAAAGTGACTTCTTCACTGTTACGTGAACAATTTTGCGCCGCTTGAGCAATTTGGCTCTGGGCGATTGATATTCGGTCTGCTATTGTTGTCATATTGTTTTTATTTGTTTAAATGGATGTCATTGACCATGGAAATAACTGAGTTACTTGCCTTTAGTGTAAAACACAATGCCTCGGATCTACACCTTTCAGCAGGTGTTTCGCCGATGATTCGAGTTGATGGTGAAGTCAGAAAGATTAATCTACCTGCCTTAGACCACCAAGCAGTTCATGGTCTGGTGTATGACATCATGAATGATAAGCAACGTAAGGACTATGAAGAACATCTAGAAATCGATTTCTCATTTGAAGTGCCTAACTTAGCTCGTTTTCGTGTGAATGCTTATAACCAATCTCGTGGTGCTGGTGCGGTATTTCGTACCATTCCAAGTGATATTTTATCATTAGAGCAGTTAGGCGCACCTGAAATCTTTAAGAAGATTTCGAGTTTTCCTCGTGGGCTTGTATTGGTTACAGGGCCCACTGGTTCGGGTAAATCAACCACATTGGCTGCGATGGTCGATTATATTAATAATGAACGTCATGATCACATATTAACCATTGAAGACCCAATAGAATTCGTTCACCAAAACAAACAATGTTTGGTCAACCAACGTGAAGTACACAAGCATACCCATAGTTTTGAAGCGGCGCTTCGAAGTGCACTTCGTGAAGATCCTGATGTCATTCTGGTTGGTGAGATGCGTGACCTTGAAACCATTCGCTTAGCAATGACAGCAGCAGAAACCGGTCATTTAGTATTTGGTACCTTGCATACAACTTCTGCGGCTAAAACCGTTGACCGTATTGTGGATGTATTCCCAGCGGGTGAGAAAGACATGGTACGTACTATGTTATCTGAATCATTACAGGCGGTAATTTCGCAAACCTTGATTAAGAAAGTCGGTGGTGGCCGAGTCGCTGCCCATGAAATTATGATGGGCACACCTGCAATTAGAAACCTAATTCGTGAAGATAAAGTCGCGCAAATGTACTCGGCTATTCAAACCGGTATGGCGCACGGAATGCAAACACTTGAGCAATGCTTACAAAACTTAGTTAACCGTGGCTTAATTAGCCGTGATGATGCGATGTCTAAAAGCTCAAATAAACAAGCTAACTTTTAAGGGATAAAGCAGATGGATGTTCGTCCTTTTTTAAAGGTCATGGTAGACCGTAAAGCATCAGATTTATTTGTTACCGCGGGATTTCCGCCGAGTGCAAAAATTGATGGTGAATTAAGACCGTTATCAGAAAGCAGTTTTACGCCTGAGCAGTCGTTAGATTTTGTAGAGTCTTTAATGACAGACGTGCAAAAACAAGAGTTTCATGAATCTCGTGAATGTAACTTTGCTTTTGCGGCTAAAGAATTAGGCCGTTTTCGTGTTAGTGCTTTTTGGCAACGTGAATCACCTGGTTGTGTGATGCGCCGTATTGAAACAAAAATCCCAGAAGTTGAAGATTTAAAGCTACCGCCTATTTTAAAAGATTTGGTCATGAGTAAACGTGGTCTGATTATTATGGTCGGTGGTACCGGTACTGGTAAATCAACCTCGTTGGCTTCGCTTGTTGGTTATCGTAATTCACATGCTCGAGGTCATATTTTAACGATTGAAGACCCAGTGGAATTTGTGCATGACCATCGCAAAAGCATTATTACTCAGCGAGAAGTCGGTATAGACACTGACTCTTTTGATGCCGCGCTTAAAAGCTCACTTCGTCAGGCGCCAGATGTTATTTTGATTGGTGAAATTCGAACTCAAGAAACCATGGAGTTTGCGCTGTCATTTGCTGAAACGGGTCACTTATGCATGGCAACACTCCATGCTAACAATGCTAACCAAGCGTTAGACCGTATTATGCATTTAGTCCCTGAAAACAAGCATAACCAACTCTTGTTCGATTTGTCGTTAAACTTACGTGGCATTGTCGCTCAACAGCTTGTGCCTAAATCAGATGGCTCTGGGCGTCGCGCTGCTATTGAAGTGTTAATCAACACTCCTCGTGTGGCGAGTTTGATTGCAAAAAATGAGCTGCATTTACTCAAAGAAACCATGAGTAAGTCACGAGAGCAGGGCATGCAGACTTTTGACCAAGCGTTATTGGATTTATACTTGGAAAAAGAAATCAGCTATGCAGATGCGCTGCATCATGCTGATTCTCCAAACGATTTACGCCTAATGATAAAACTGCAAAATAATGAGAGTAGCAGTTCTGGCATTATGGATGGTGTCACGTTAGACATGGATTAGTTGAATGCTGAATGCCTGTCAGTGATTCATAATATGAAACCAAGGTAAGCTATCGTTTACTTTGGTTTTTTTGTTTTTAATTTAGCTAAAATGTTTTCAACAAATGTTGAACCTTCAGCAGATTTATACCGTATTGGTATAACAAGATCCATGCTAACTTTCTTACCATCAAGGTATTGTAAAAAATTAAAGAATTTCAAAAGGGAATATTATGAAAAACAAATTATTAATAACAAGCCTGCTAGCCTCTACTACATTACTAAGCGGCGTTACTTTTGCTAATTCTTGCCCAGACTATTTAAATGTAGAAGCGCGCAAGTTGCACTCTGAAGAGACGGTTGATTTATGTGAATTAACTCAAGGAAAGCCGGTGCTTATTGTTAACACGGCCAGTAATTGTGGTTTTACCCCTCAATTTGAAGCATTAGAGGCGGTTCACAAACAATATCAGGATGATCTCGTTGTGATTGGCTTTCCATCAGATGACTTTTTTCAAGAAGAAGATGATGAAGCAAAAACTGCAGATGTGTGCTTTTTAAACTATGGCGTGACTTTTACTATGGTATCGACATCGGCAGTTAGAGGTAATGATGTTAATTCTGTGTTTGCCTATTTAGGTGACAAAACCGCAGCACCTAAATGGAATTTTTACAAATACTTAGTTAGTGCAGATGGCGAAAGTGTGCAGCAATTCAACTCTAGAGTAAAACCGGATAGCGAAGAGATGAAAAAAGCGATAGAGTCTGTTTTATAAATTTTCATTGCTATTGAAACTATTTGTTTACAGTTTGATTACGCTGCTTTTGATTACGCAGCTAAGGAATCAATAACTGTGTTAGTTAATAGCCTCTAAAATTCACCATATTGTTGTTTGAACCTCAGCAACAAAGTGGTGAATCACTTTTTTCGGAGATAGTTTTGTATAAATTTTCTGGTTTAAGTAAAGAAGACGGTCACAAGTCTCGCGGTAAGACTGGCGTATTATTAATGAACTTGGGGACGCCAGATGAACCAACCCCTTCAGCAGTTAGACGCTACCTTGCTGAGTTTTTATCAGATCCACGTGTTGTCGAAATTCCGAAATTAGTATGGATGATCATCTTACACGGGATTATCTTACGTGTTCGTCCTGCTAAGTCAGCGGCGCTTTACAAAGAAGTTTGGACAGACGAAGGCTCTCCTTTAATGGATATCAGTTTGCGTCAACAGCAAAAGTTAGCCAAAGTTTTTGAAGATAACGATGTTGATGCCTCAGTTCATTTAGCGATGCGATATGGTAACCCCTCAACGCCATCAGTACTGCAAAAAATGCACAAGGATGGAATTGATAGAGTGATTGTATTGCCGCTATATCCTCAATATGCAGCACCAACAACCGCATCAGCATTTGATGCAATTGCAAAAGAGTTATGTAAATGGCGCTACATTCCTGCACTGCATTTCATTAATACATACCATGATGATCCGACTTTTATTGATGCATTAGCTGAATCAATTCAAGCTGATTTCGATGCTAACGGAAAGCCTGAAAAATTAGTATTGTCATATCATGGAATGCCAGAGCGTAATTTACATTTAGGCGATCCATATTATTGCTTTTGTGTAAAAACAACGCGATTAGTGGTAGAAAAGCTAGGCTTAGACGAGAAAGAATACGTCATGACTTTCCAGTCTCGTTTTGGTAAAGCGAAATGGCTACAGCCTTATACTGATGCAACAATGGAAGCATTACCTAAAGAAGGTGTTAATGATATAGCCGTAGTGTGCCCAGCGTTTAGTGCCGATTGCTTAGAAACCTTAGAAGAAATTAAAGGCGAAAATCGTGAAGTCTTCGAAGAGGCGGGAGGTAAGAAGTTCCGCTATATCGAATGTTTGAATGACAATGATGCCCATATTAATATGATGGCGAACTTGGTTAAGCCATACCTTTAATTGGCAGTTATAAGTAAATTAACGGAGCCGTTTGGCTCCTTTATTTTTTCTGTTGATATTGCACTTTACTGTTTTGACTGTCTTTTAAAGCAGAAAGCATTAATCTGAGTCTTGATTTTCAATATAGTGGTTATCAACTATATTTAGTTTTCAAATTATTAGTTCTCAAGATAGTGGTTTTCAAAATAGCTTTCGATGATTAACACGGCCGATACCGCATCAACTTGGCCTTTTGTTAGCTTTTTATAACCACCAAGTTCGAACAAACGAGCTTTGGCATCGGTAGTGGTTAAGCGCTCATCTTGGGTGACGACTTTAATACCAAAACGGCCACTGACTCTGTTAGCAAATTTTCGTGCCCGTTGAGTCATTTCCTGCTCAGTTCCGTCCATGTTTAACGGTAACCCGACAACAATAAAGTCAGGTTTCCATTCTTTGATTACTGCTTCTATTTCATCCCAATTTGGAATACCGTCGTTAGCTTTTATGGCTGACACGGGAGCGGCGCTTGCTGTAACTTCTTGTCCGACAGCAACACCGATACTTTTGGTACCAAAGTCAAAACCTAAAACGGTTTTTGATTGCATAGAAATCAATGCCTTATATTAGTCTTAAAATAATGTTCAACATTTAGCTAAACAATTGTGGCTAGTATTATGAATGACCGACTTGAGAAGAGATTTGCCAAATATCAAATCCGAGCTTTTTAGTTGCCTCTGCCCATAATGCTTCATGATCTTGGCAAAATAGTAACTCTGATGTGGCGGGTATCGTCAACCAGGAGTTTTCAGCAAGTTCTTGTTCAAGCTGATCTTTACTCCAACCTGAGTAACCTAATGCCACAACAAATTGTGATGGTGATTCATTAGTGCCGAGGGCATTCAGTACGTCACGTGAGGTGGTAAGCATACAAAAGTCGCTTATTGCCTCACTATTAACCCATTGTTCTTGTGGTGTATGTAATACGAAACCTCTGTCTGTATCGACAGGGCCACCTAACAACACCGGCCCTTCTAAATCCAAACTCAGTTCGGACTCTTTGGTTAGCCCTATTTGGTCCAGTAACTCATCAATTACGATATTAGTAGGGCGGTTAATCATCACGCCCATTGCACCTTTATCGTTATGTTCACAAATATAGATAACAGAACGTTCAAAGAAGGTATCTTCTAATGACGGCATAGCAATTAAAAGGTGACCTTGTAAGCTATCCATAAGTTTTCCTTTCACAAATTAAAATAGAATGCGGCAAACGTTTTAAAAAATAAAAGCTATACCTTAAAATTTGTAAATTAAGGTTATTGAGGTCTTTAACCTCCAGCAAGCTTCACGGTGTA
The DNA here is from genome assembly GCF_043568515.1 of Shewanella sp. ENK2. Taxonomy (NCBI): domain Bacteria; kingdom Pseudomonadati; phylum Pseudomonadota; class Gammaproteobacteria; order Alteromonadales; family Shewanellaceae; genus Shewanella; species Shewanella sp. ENK2. Next base: position 3,449,464 of record NZ_CP171406.1, read on the forward strand.
ATTTTGTTTCTCTAGCAGTAACTTGATTTTTTCTCTATCGTCAGTTTGTACTTCGATATCGAATCCTTTTACTGTTCCGCCACAGCCACATTGTTTTTTAGCTTCTGAGCTAGCGCTTTAAGCGCTTTAGCATCAAGCCCTAAGCCTTTAATTACACTTACGCCTTTTCCTTTACGTCCTTTGCTGTCTTTATGTATGCGGACAATCCCATCACCTTGAGGAATTACTTCTTCTTGTTTTGGCTGGTCTATTTTGCCGCCATCAGTGCTATAAACTAATGATATGTTTGGATCGATTCTCATAATAAACAGAAGTCATTGGGTGTTAGTACCAGTTTAGCAAACTAAATCAGGACGCTAAAGCTCCTTAGTTTGTCGCTTTAGGATAAATTGACTTGATACTCGTTTAATTGTTTATCAATAAAACGATGGAAAGCCAAAGCATTGCATTTGGCTTGTTTAGACACATTTTGTTTATATTATCGGTTGATGATTAAGACTTACCTAGGTAAGCTAAATATTAATTATGAATCCATCTTACATCGTAAATGAAACAAGCCTTTAGCTCGTTATCGTTTGGAGACACTATGAAAAAGCTTTTCGTTGCCGCAGCTGTTTTAGCATTAAGTGCGTGTAGTACATTAAAAACGAACTCTGATTATGATCCAGCAGTTTCGTTCGACCAATACAAAAGTTTTGCTTGGGTAGAAAAGAAAACTGAAGACAGCACATACCATCTTGATGGTTTGATGGATCAACGTGTTAGAGATGCAGTTAATAACCAGCTGACTCAAAAAGGCTTATCTAAGGTAGACGTTGAAAACGCCGATATACTTGTTAATTACCTTACCAAAGTGGATAAAAAGATTAACGTTGACACATTCAACACCAGTTATGGCTATTACCCATATTATGGGCGTCGTGGCTGGGGTGGTGCGGGTATCAACACGCAAACAACAGTTCGTGAATATGAAGTTGGCACGTTAATTATCGATTTTGTTGATAAAGAAACTGGCAAGCTAGTTTGGCGTGGCAGTGTTGCAGATACGATTCGCGACCAAAATACTCCTGAAGAACGCGTTGAAATTATCAATCATGCGATAGGGCAAGTGATGTTGAATTTTCCGCCAAAGCCAGAGAGTAACTAATTTTAACGTTATTTAGTTTAGCATTTTATCTCTGCAAGATTTTGATAGAAATCTAGTAAAACATTGTATTAGTGATTGTTAAGCCACCTGGTATTTGAGGTGGCTTTTTTGTTTGTATTTCGTTTTATTTAAAGTTGAATGCAATTTGGAATGTGCGTTTACATAGCTGCAAAGTCTTTTTTTGTATCAAAACTCGCCAAATAGGAGCATAAAAGCCAAAAGACATTTCTTTACATTACCAGCTTTGCTAAAATCTGCAGCTTGGTGATAAAGGAAGTCACCACTGGATGAATGAAGAGTAATTAAGATGAAGTCATGGTATTTGTTATATTGTAAACCACGTAATGAAATACGTGCGCAACAAAATTTAGCCATGCAACAAATTGAAAGCTATTTACCTGTCATTCAAGAAGAGAGAACATCTCAAGGAAAAACCAAGCTTGTTGAAGTGCCTCTATTCCCTTGTTATTTATTTATCTATTTTGATCCTACAGAAGTGAGCGTTAGCCGCATTCACTCAACTCGTGGTGCGTCAAGGATAATTGGTTGTCGTGAAGATATGACAGCAATTGATGACAGGATCATTCAAGGTATTAAAAATAGAGTAAAACAACACAAGCCGGATATCGATAAAAGTTTGCAACACGGCGATAAAGTTAAGTTTACTGACGGGCCATTTGTGGATTTAGAAGCGATTTTTGAAGAGAAAAATGCCGAAAAGCGCTGTTTCGTTTTATTTAATATTATGGGGCAGCAAAAACGCATGTCAGTAGAAGAAGCAAGTATTAAAAAAGTACTTTAGAGGCTGTTTGTGTAATTGTGTGAGCAAATAGATTTTAAAGCTTCATCTGGGTGAGATATTGACAACTTTTTCTGTAAGACATTCGCTATTGTTTTGGCCTTCAATTTGATGGTGTAAAATATTGGCTGGTGTTTTGTTTGTTATTTTGAATGAGTGTGATTAGCAGGAAGGTAGCGACATCCGATTTAGTGAATACTGCTATCAATGAGTCCACTAGAGTCATTTGAATTTTTCAACTAACAAACAACATAGAATAAGATATAGTACATTTCGAAATTGAGACGACTTACTAAAAAGAACTAGTACAAAATGGTTGTTTTAGTCAGTTGTTTTTTACAAATATGAATATCGAATTTTCGATGGGCACTATAGAAGCCGTAATCTATGGGCGGTAGCGTGTCCGAAGGACATCGAATGAATAATTTCATTCGTTTAGTGAAAGCCGAAGGCCTCTGGCCGCCACGTGGGTCGGTAGCGTGTCCGAAGGACATCGAATGAATAATTTCATTCGTTTAGTGAAAGCCGAAGGCCTCTGGCCACCACGTGGGTCGGTAGCGGGTCTTAAATATAGTATGTTTGAAGATAAATTGTTCGTCTTAACTTGGAGATTTATAAGGTGTTTCAAAAAGCTAAAAGTTTAGCCATTGCCGCAGTGAGCGCTGTAATACTATTCAGTTTACCTACACAAGCGGTGACTCCGTCTCCACAAATGATTGAACAATTTAAATCATTACCCGCATCAGAACAGCAACGACTTGCAAAACAATATGGCATAGATACTTCAGTATTAAGTGGCCAAACTGGCGGTTCAAGCCAATTTACTGAATCAACGCAAATGCCAGAACGTGGTGCTAATAGAGATTTATCTGAAAGTGAAGAGAAAAAACGCACTGAGTCTGAATTAGATTTCGAGCAAGATAGTAAAAAAGCTGAATTAGCTTTTTTGGTTATGACATGTTTGCTGGCGAGCCAATGACTTTTTCTCCTGTGTCTGATGTTCCTGTTCCGAGTGATTATCTAGTAGGTCCTGGAGATACAGTTAATGTTCAACTCTACGGAAAAGATAACCGTGAATATACACTGACTATTGGGCGTGATGGGACGATCCAATTTCCTGAGTTAGGTCCTATATCAGTCGTCGGATTAACCTTTGTCGAATTACGCGAGTATCTAAGTGAGCGAATTAGCAAGCAGATGATTGGTATTGAGTCTAACATCACCATGGGCGAGCTTCGTTCAATTCGTATCTTTATTGCTGGTGATGCATACAAACCTGGAGCATATACGGTATCAAGTTTGTCTACTATTACTCAGGCTTTGTTCGTTGCTGGCGGTGTCAATGAAATTGGTAGTTTAAGAAATATCCAAGTTAAACGTAAAGGTAAGTTGATTGCCTCATTTGACTTATATGACTTACTGCTAAATGGCGATGCATCAAAAGATATTAACCTTCGTTCTGGTGACGTTGTATTTATTCCTTCTGTTGGAGGTCGCGTAAGCGTTACTGGCGAGATAAGAAGACCTGCGGTATACGAAATTAAGTCAAATGAAACCATTAATGACGTTATCAAAATGGCTGCAGGGGTTAATTCTGGTGCATATCCTAGAAGAAGCAGTATTGAGCGTTATAATCAAAATGGATTAAAAACCATTGTTAATGTTGATTTGACGTCAGAAAAAGCAAAGCAAAAACAAGCTAAACCGGGTGACTTTATAAGAGTTAAAAGTGCATCTACCCAGTATGAAGATGCAATTACTTTAGTTGGTGCTGTTGTAAGGCCAGGAAAGTATCAATGGTTCCAAGGACAAAAGATTAATGATTTAATTCCAACCATTTGGGGAGATTTAGCGATCTCAGCAGATTTGAATTATGGACTTGTGATTCGCGAAGTTGATAAATTTGGCAGAATCGAAGTTCACCAGTTCTCCCTGGTAAAGCAATTGCTCAACAAGATGTAACACAGAATATCGCCTTAAATGCTAGAGATAAAGTGATTGTGTTTAACCATGATGACTCTTCTGTTAATCGATATGAATTAAATAAATTGGTATTGAATCGTGCAAAAAAATCAAACAATTAAGTAGTGATTCCTTAATTGGGTCTGATTTATTTAAAGCTGGCTTCAAATCAATGAATGTTAATAAGCAATCTTCAGTGTTAGGTAAAACTGACATTGGTGGTGTGGTTATGCCGGGAGCTGTTGCTGAATTAGACGAGGAAGAGAAGCTTGTCGGAGACGAAGTCTCAAAAATGTTGTCAAATTTATTTGAAGACAGAGATCTTATTAAACTCAGCTCTTCATTAAGTCGTGAAGAGTTATTATTCCCAATAATTACCAAGTTATCTTTGCAAAGTGGTGTATCAGAAAAAGTTAACGTTATAGCCGTTACTGGTAAAGTGAAGCATTCTGGTATTTATCCTTTAAGTGTTGGCGGCAGAGTCAGTGATTTAATTACTTCTGCAGGGGGTTAGTTGAAGGCGCTTATACGGCACGTGCTGAATTAACCCGTACAGAAACGGATACTAGCATTTCAGATATACAGCATTTACATATTAATGTTGGCAACGCTATTAATGGAGTCGCAGAAGATAACCTAGCACTTGAAGGCAGAGATATGCTGGTTGTGCTAACAACTCCTGAGTGGCAAGAGCGAAAATCTGTTGAAATTCGAGGTGAAGTGAGATTCCCCGGTGTGTACAACATTCGCCGTGGCGAAACATTAGCTGATGTGATGAAACGTGCTGGCGGCTTTACTGATTATGCATTTCCCCAAGCTTCAGTTTTTGTGCGTGAATCAGTAAGAAAACAAGAACAACTAGAAATAAAGAAGTTAGCTGATCAACTACGTCGTGATATTGCAACTCGTGGTGTTTCAAAAGACGGCACTGTAGTTAATTATTCTGAAGCGCAGTTGATGCTAACTGATCTTGAAAATATCCAAGCTCTCGGTCGTTTAGTTGTTGATTTAAATGCTATTCAAGTCGGTATTGAACAAGCTGATTTACAATTAGAAGATAAAGATGTGCTTTATGTACCGACAGTAAAACAGATTGTCTCTGTTATGGGAGAAGTGCAGCATCCGGCAACACATAGATTTAAAGAAGGTATGACATTAAATCAGTACTTAGCTATGTCTGGCGGAGCTCGTGAGCGCGGGGATGACGATAGAACTTATATCATTAAAGCTGATGGTTCCGTTATGTTACCTGAACAGAACTTCTGGTTTAGTAAAACCGCTGCAATTTCTGCTGGCGATACCGTTATTGTTCCACTCGATACAGAATACAAAGATAATCTTACGCTTTGGACTCAAGTCACTCAAATTATTTACAACACTGCTGTAGCTGTGGCCACAATATCTGGTTTATAACGACCGAATACTTTTGGAAATATAATAATATATGCAGCCCAAATAAGGTAACTATTTTACTACTTTATTTGGGTTTTAACTTTTAATAAAAGTAAGTTGAGGGAAAGGTAATATAAGTAGATTCTACTTTTATTATTTAAACAAGATGACAAAACAGATTCCGCAGAATTATTCAGATGCAAATTTCAATGTTAATCAACAAAGTAATAACGACGATGAAATTGATTTAAGAGAGCTTTTTAGCGTTATTTGGCAAGGCAAGTGGCTGATTATTGCTGTTACGACTGTATTTGCTATTGGTTCTGTTGTGTTTGCGTTGAGTCAACCAAATACCTATAAGTCTGAAGCGCTATTATCGCCTGCTGATACAGAGCAAGGAGGTGGTTTATCAGCTCTTGCTGGACAATTTGGTGGCCTTGCTAGTATGGCTGGTATAAATCTTGGTGGCGGTGGCGGAGTTGATAAAACTCAAATGGCTATTGAGGTGGCTAAGTCGCGAAAGTTTACTAGTGAGTTTATTCAAAAGCACAATATTCTTCCTGAACTAATGGCCGTTGACTCTTGGAATATGGTAGATAACTCAATTACATATGATGTTGAACTCTTTGATTCCATTGCTAATAAGTGGGTAAGAGAAGTTAAAGCGCCATTTAAACCAGAACCTTCAATGCAAGAAGCGTATAAAGAATTCAGTCAGCTACTTACAATCAACACAGATAAAGAAACGGGAATGGTAAAAGTTTCTGTTGAGCATTTGTCTCCTACCATTGCCCAGCAATGGGTTAAGTGGTTAGTAGAAGATATTAATTTAGAGATGAAGCAACGAGATGTTGCAGAAGCTCAGCGAAGTACAGCATTTTTAGAAAATCAAATTTCTCAAACTAATGTTGCTGATATTCGTACTATTTTATACCAGTTAATCGAAGAGCAAACTAAAACCATCATGTTTGCTGAAGTTCGTGAAGAATATGTATTTAAAACCATTGACCCGGCACTAGTGCCTGAAGAAAAAACTGGTCCTAAACGCGTATTGATTTGCGTATTGGGTACCATGTTGGGTGCTATGTTAGCGATAATGATTGTATTAATCAGACATTTTGTAAGAAAAGAAGATTAATAAAGATACATAAAAGAAAGAGCCTATTGGTACTGTTTTAAAATAAAAGTAGAAAAACAGTTAAATATAAGGCTTATAAGGGATAGTGCTCACTTACAAATAAGAGTGACTGTCTCAAAATGGGTTAAAAGTGTCTCTGCTTGGTTCTACTGACTGAGATTGGAAAGTGTGAATATTCAATTCACAATGTCTAAATTGAATTTGTTTTTAGACAAATAATACAGTTTCTTAATCATTAAGTAGAATATTAATTAAACCGAAATAAAAAATTATTGATACTCTCTCAGTTTAAATAATTGGTAAAGACACTTATTTCAGTATCATTTTAATAATAAAGTTTCAGGAGAATTAAATGAAAAAAATTATATTAGAAAAGTTCAACGAAGCATTAGAACAGACAGACGTCGATAAGCGATATGAAACTATTGCAGATGAACAGCTTTTACTCGAAAGTGGTCTAGATTCATTGGGGTTTGCTATTTTAGTAGCCTTGCTTGAAGAGGAATTAGACTTTGACCCATTTCAGGAAATGGAAGATGCAGTTTACCCGACAACATTTGGTGAGTTTGTAGCTATTTATGAAAACCGAATCGCATAATAAAATTGTAGATTATCTACGTCAAATACCAAGTGAAAGAGTATTTCTTAATTTTAAAAATACAAGCTATACATTTGGTCATATGTTGGGATTGTGTACCGTTCTAAAGAGCAGATTTCCCGAACTTGTAAGTAAAAGCTGTGCAATTTTATCCGAAGATAGAGAATCTTTAGCGCTGTATTTACCTGCCTTGGATGCTATTTGTAGTCATATATTCTTGCAGCCAGATGATATTGGAGATAAAGAATCTGAATTATATGCATCAGCAGCTATTGATTTTAAAATCAACTTAAGAAATGGCAAAATCAGTTCTGTTGAAAAAATAACTCGTTTAGACTCGCTAGAAAAGCGAGTAAAAGTTTCTAACAGTTATATACTTGCAACATCTGGAACAACAGGTGAACCTAAATTAGCTTCTTATTCCTTGTACTCTCTGACAGCGACAGCTCAAAAAAACATAGCTCGTGGCACAGAGTTTATTTGGGGCCTTTCCTATGATATTAACAGGTTTGCAGGTCTACAAGTATACTTGCAAGCTTTAGTGGCAGGTTCACGGTTAGTTGTTCCATCTAAAAATGAGACGATAGCCACATTAATCCAACTGTATGTAGACAATCATGTAAATTGTCTATCAGCTACCCCTTCGTTTTGGCGCAAAGCGCTCATGGTACCCTCGCATAAAAGAGTACCTCTCAAACGAATCACTCTAGGGGGGAGATTAGCAATCAAAATATTCTAACTGCGCTATCGAATGGTTTTCCTGATACGAATATCATCCACATTTATGCTTCTACAGAGGCAGGTGTGGGGTTTGCTGTTAAAGATAAACAAGAAGGCTTTCCTATTAACTACCTCACTGAAGAAACAGAGCTTAAATGTCAATTGAAAATTGAAGGTAGCTTGTTGTGGATAAAAAGCCAGCATGGGTGTTCTGACTTCCTCAAAGGAGATTTAAATATTGACCAAGATGGCTTTATAAATACAGGCGATTTAGTTGAGATTAAAGGTAATAGGGTACTTTTCCTTGGGCGTGAAAGTGGCTCGATCAACGTTGGCGGCAACAAAGTGATGCCAGAGAAAGTCGAGGCTGTACTAGAAGATAGTCCGCTTGTGTCTATGGCCAAAGTTTTTGCCAAACAGAACCCTGTGTTAGGTGCTTTAGTTTCTGCTGATGTAGTGCTTAGCGGCGGTGAGACTCTGTCTAGTAAAGAGTTGAAAGCTGCATTAATCGCTTTTTGTCGAGACAAGCTGGAACCATTTGAAATCCCTGTTATGTTTAAACTAGTAGATGAGATAACCACTAGCTCTACAGGAAAGAAAATTAGGAACAAAAAATGAAAAATGTAATTGTTACTGGCTCTGCTAAAGGGTTAGGTCTGGAAATATCAAGGCAGTTAGTTATAGCTGGTAATAAAGTCATTGGTATTAGTCGAACAGCTACAAAAGAATATGAAAGCCTTCAAGCCGAATACCCAGAACAAGTGTGTTTCTATCAATTCGATTTTGCTAAAACTGAAGAAATCTCTGCGCTAGTCAAGAAAGTGACCAAAGAGAATGGTCGTATATATGGTTTGGTAAATAATGCAGCACTAGGTCATGACGGTGTGCTAGCAACCATGCATGAATCTGATATTGCGCAAGTAATAAAAGTTAACGTAGAGGCTCCGATTCTGCTTACCAAGTATGTATCGCGATCGATGCTACTTAATAAAACAGGAAGAATAGTAAACGTTGGTTCAATCATAGGTTCAACCGGTTTTAATGGGCTTAGTGTCTATGGTGCAACTAAGTCTGCACTTGGTGGTTTTACTAAATCTTTAGCACGTGAACTTGGAAAAGCGCAAATTACAGTTAATACTCTTGCTCCTGGTTATATGGAGACAAATATGACGGTAGGCCTAGTTGGAGATAAACTTGAAAAAATCACGCGGCGCAGTTGCTTAGGAAGGTTAGCTAATGTGTCGGATGCTGCTAGTATGGCGTTGTTTTTAATGTCTGAGAGCGCATCTGGTGTTACTGGAGCTACATTTACAGTAGATGCTGGAAGTACTGCATAAGTAGGGCTTTTCTATTCGGGAAAGCTTTCGTTCAACAAAAGAATCATGTAAAGACTCCTTAAAAATGAAGCATTTTCTGGATAGTTATTTTTAATAGGCTTATAGATTATTGCTTGAAGGTTTTTTGTTAATAATACATGGAGGGTTTGTAGGTTTATAATGTTCAGGATATTCCAATGGAGCGATTTCAAAGTTTGTTTTTCGGTCAGAGTGACAAAAATCAAAACGTTTAAGTGATTTTTTATTGTGAATTAGATACAATATTTATTTGGTGGTGAAGGTATTTATTTATGACTTATAGAAGTATAGATATGAAAAGTGTCTCCGATATACTTGGGGTTGATTTTATTGGGCCTAATGTCGTAGTTAATGGATTGAACTTAGCTAATAGAGAGCTTAATGGTTTCAATCTGTCTTATATAGGCCATGAAAACTACTTAGAGTTTATTGATCAAGAAGAAATAGTTGCAGTTTTTATTTCTAAACAACATTTTGAGTTTTTGGATTCAAAAGTAAAAGGAAATAAAACGTTTTTTATTGTAGATAACCCTGAAGAGCAGTTTTATAAACTACATGCTTTTTTATATGAAAAAACAGACTTCTACACAGCACCATTAGTTTCTGAATGTGGAGATAATGTGGTGATACACCCGACAGCTGTGGTTGAGGAGGGAGTAATCATTCAAGATAATGTTTTAATTGGTGCGAATGTTGTGATCCATAAAGGAACTGTTATAGGGCACAATGTAGTTATTCATGCAGGAGCTGTGATTGGTACCCAGGGACTTCAAGTTTTGTATAATGGTGAAGTTCCATACTTAGTACAGCATGTTGGTGGAGTTAAAATTGGCGATAACGTTTCCGTAGGTGCAAATGCGTGTATAGCTAATAGTTTATTTGATGGTTATACTGAAATTGGAAAATCAACTAAGATCGATGCATTAGTTTTTATTGCACACAATTGTAGGGTAGGCAAAAACTGTGTTCTTACCACTGGCGTGGTTATGGCTGGTAGTTCATCTCTTGATGACGGAGTTTGGTTAGCACCTAATTCAGTTATACTTAATCGAATTAATGTTGGACAAGAATCATTAGTATGTTCCCATTCATTAGTGATGAGAAACGTGCCAGAGAATACTAAAGTAATAGGTGTCCCAGCGAAAAGGGTTGGGCGAACAATAGCAAAATAAATCTTCTCTGCTAAATGTTTTTGAAATAGATATTGATTTAAATATACCTAACTTAATTAATTGTGAATTTAATAAATTTAGATTTTTCAAAATTAATTGTAAAAATATTTTAGAACGTTAGTTGGACTCCTACATTGATATAAGTAGTCTTTCAGAGAATTAATCAATATTAATGTGGCAGTTTCTAAAAAATGACAATCTTTCAAGGTTGGATTTTTTATAACTATAGAATCAGAAAGTTCAAAGTTCACTTTAATTATAAGTGGAATAAAATATGTATTATAATCACTTGATTTTAATCCTTGTATTATGGTTCGGTAGAACCTGTTATTGGTTTATCTTAGCATTTGATAAAAATTACATCGTTACTCATTTGTCTGATGTACTCTAGGCCATGCATGTTAAATAGAAAAAATTTAAAAAATGTTATAGCAAATTTAGCCGGTAGATTTTGGTCAATAGCTGCAAATCTTATTGTAGTTCCTGTATACCTAAATTTTCTCGGCTTGGAATCATATGGATTAATCGCTTTATATACTTCTATTATTTTAGCTATAAATGTTGCGGATGCTGGATTATCTCCTTCTTTCGCTCGTGATATAGCAAGAGCTGATAAAGCATCAGATATGGGAAATGCTTTAAAGACATTAGAAATAATTTATTTAGCTTTGTTTATAATAATATCAGCTATTGTCCTTAGTTGTTCTAATGAAATATCCAAACTTCTTATATCTTCTTCAAGTTATTCTAGTTCCCAGAATGAAATTATGATCATTATGATGGTAATAGCCGCTAGTGCTCAGTTATGTACAGTGGTTTATCGCGCTGGCTATATGGGACTTGAAAAGTATGTAAGGGTCAATACATATACGGTTGGGTTTAGTATAACGCGATTGTTTGGTCCTGTAGTAATATTTATGTGGTCAACAGACCTTTATTATTATTTTTTTTATCAACTAATAATATCTTTAATGTATCTTTTGTTTATTAGAAATCGATACTGGATGGAAATAGGGAATCCACGTTGTTTCAAATTTGACTTTGTTTATTTAGCAGGTATAAAAAAATTTGCAGGTGGTCTTTTTATTGTTTCAATAATGTCGGTAATTACTACTCAATTAGATAAGTTTATGCTTTCAAATATGTTAGGTGTGAAATCATTATCTATTTATTCTATTGCAAGCGGTGTATCGATGTTGTTATATAGTATTTGTCTACCAATAGTAATAACATTTTACCCAAAGCTTACTAAGCTAGTAAAAAATGAAGCGTTTGATGAATTAAGTGATTTATATTTAAAAGTAAATTATTTCGTGTCAGTAGTATCTATATCTGCTCTTTTGACCCTTTGTTATTATGCATACGATATTATTTTATTATGGACTAATGATGCTTATATTGCGGAGAGTTCATCTATTCTCATCCCAATCTTATGTACTGGTACGTTTTTTTGTGTCTTCAGCTTCTTCCTTATCATTTAGGCTTAGCCAATGCATATAATAAGCCTAATATGATTTTAGGCTTTGTATTTATGGTTATCACTCCGATAGCATTAACCAAACTTATTAATGCTTATGAGATAATGGGGGCCGCTTATAGTTGGTTAATAATAAATGTGATTTATTATTTAGTTCTAACAGTAGTGATAGGAGTTAAATATGAAGGTCTTAAATTGTCTTTGTATAAATTTATGAGCACAATTTTAATTGGATTTGTTATGCTCATTTCATTTGAGTTTGTATCTGTGTTTAATAACGACTTATTTTGGGTTGTTGATTTAATAATGGCTCTTTCTTTTGGTTTCTTTATTTTGGCTCTAATGCAAGTAATAGGTAAAAAGTATGCTTCTTTCAATTGTTATACCCACGAAAAATAGATTTTCGACACTAATACCTGTTGTTAAAAGTATTCTAGAAACTCTCGAAGGGGATTACGAGGTTGTAATACAAGATAATTCAGACGATACAGACCTATTGCCGACGGATATCTTGAATAATGATAAAGTGAGTTATTACCACCATTTAGGTCACTTACCTGTTTCCGACAATACAGAGTTAGCTATAGGTAATGCAACTGGTAAGTATATTTTGTTTATTGGCGATGATGACTTTGTTTCTCCAAGTGTGATGGAAATAATTTCAGAAATGGAATTGAAAGATATAGATAACTTAACTTATGATGCTGGCCACTATTGGTGGAATACGGTAGAGTTTAGTCAAGTTAATTATTATCATGATAAAGAAAGGTTGTGGATACCCCAAAAAGTTAATAAGGAAATTAACGAAAAAACAAGCAGTTTGGAATTAGAGAAATATTACTCGCGAGGCGGGGTTTCTATCGGCAGTTTACCTCGAGTTTACCATGGTATAACGAAAAAAAGTGTATTAGAAAAAATAAAGAAAAAAACAGGTCATTATGTCGTTGGCTCATGTCCTGATATATCATTAGCTATATCGTTGGCATTGGTAATTGAAAAGTTTCATGTAATGAAATGGCCAGTAACATTATATGGAGCAAGCAGGGGCTCTGGCGGTGGTATGACTGCGAGTAAGAGTCACTATGCAAAAATTGATGATATCCCTTTTCTTAGAGACGGCATAAAAGAGCGTTGGGATAAAAACATTCCGGAATTGTGGAGTGAGCGAACTATTTACCCTCAGACAGCAATTGAAGTGCATCAAATGTTTGGTGCGATGCATCATATAGACTTTTATGAGATGTATGCAGCTCTATTTGCATATGAGCCTCACTTAAAACATATTTGGATTGAAGGCTATAAAAAGCTAACTTTAAAGAGTAAATATCGAATTTTAATTGCGAAGTTAGCTAAGAAGTCAATTGGGCAATTATATAGTAAATATAAATATAAATTTAGAAAACTAGGTTATGATGTTAAAACGGTAAGTGTGAAAAATATTTCATCATATTTATAAGGTTTTTCATGAATAAAACACACGTTTACTGTTTTTTATTAACGATTGTGAATTTAATATTCCATGAATCGCCACTAGGTCTAATAATATCAGTTCCTCAAATTATTTTCATGTGTTTCCTTTTGGTAACAAATAAAGAATATGATAAGATTTTGTATTTCCATATCATGTTCGTTTTCACAACGTTGGCAATTCCATATTCTCAGTTAACAAATCCAGGCGAAGGTTCTATGGATATGTATAACTATTCAAGACTCAAATTGCTAGGGCCGTTAGCTTTTAGTCAGCTACTTTTAGTCGGATTAATTGGCTATGGTATATTGAAAAACGGAATTGTTAGAGTAAGCCCTAAAAGTAAACCCTTGTCCTACCTTTTAATTTACTTTTTATTATCAGGGGCTGTTTTAAGTTTTTATGGCTTAGCTTTTAATGAATATTCATTCATAAAAATGCTAACATACTTTGTTTATATATCAGTTCTAGTTTTAACTTTAGTATCAGTACTGATGCTAAAAAATACAGAAAAAATATATCAGCTTTTATATTCTTTATTATTAATGGCACCAATAGCTTCTGTTTCAGTTTATCTACTTGGGTTTTCTAGCTCTTATGGTAGTTCTACTGTTCCAGGTATGACTGAAGTAGCATACTTTTCGCCTATACTGATATATAAAATGATTAGTGAAAGAAAAATATCATACTTAGAAGTTTTTTCTGTATTGTGTTGTATATATCTAGCAAGTACTGGTGCATCTGGTGGTAAAGGTATTATTGTAATTTTAGCCGTAATAGTTCTATCTTTAATTACAAAAGTAACAATTAAAAGAATTACAGTGTTAAGCATGTTGGTTTTAGGTTTTTTACTAATGTTATTATTTGTATCATATGATGAACTATATGAATTTAACAGCTTACTACTGTATAAACTTGAATCTGTTTGGTTACTTTTTAATTTTATATTTTCCTTTAATATGGATATGTTGGGAATTTTGCCAATGTCTCCACGAGTGAGGGTGATTGAACTATATTTGATATTTCAGGAAAATGGAAAAAGCATTGTATACTTTTTGTTTGGCCAAGGATTTGGTGGCTGGTATCAAGATACATTAGGTTATTTTTCAGGAATAGATTTATCAAGCGCGTTTAGCGAAAATGAAATTAGAACTGGTCGCTTCCACTCTGCTCATGATTTTTTTGCTATATTACCATTCTTTCATGGAATATTCGGAGTGTTTTTTATGGGGGGTATTCATTTATTATGTATCAAAAATAAACTACTCATATTTATACCTATGTATTATTCCGTTTTTATTGTCCATTTACTTTAATAATCAATTTGGTGCTTTTGCAGTAATAGTGCTATTGATCATCGCTCGAAGGGGGATGCTTTAACAAGGTGTTAACTTATTTGGGGCGTGGAATAATGTTAGTAACATAATTAGATATAAAATATTTAAGCAGAAATTAATTTAAGCGGACTTGTCTGCTTTTTATAAACATTTGTGAAATTGAGTACGGAGTATTTAGATTGAATATGATTCCTTTAGTAAGCGTTGCACTTCCGCCGAAAGAAATCCTTATGCCAAAATTGGAGGAAGCACTTTATGGTGGAGCTCCTATTAATGAAGGTGAAGCAGTTTACAAATTTGAACATAAATTCATATCAAAATTTGGATTACCTACTACTTCACTTTCAATGAGTAGTGGTACTGCTGCACTTCATACCGCATTAATATTGGCCGGTGTGTCAGCTGATGACGAAGTTATCACCACAAGTTTGACTGCTGAACCTACGAATTTGGCTATTAAGTTTGTCGGGGCTGATCCAGTCTTTGCAGACGTTGACCTACAGAGTGGAAATCTTAGCGCAAAAGCAATTGAGGCCTCTATTACTGATAGAACCAAAGCCGTTATCGTCGTTCATTATGCAGGTTACCCTGCTGATATAGTAAGAATACGACAGATATGTGACAAGTATGACCTGGTCTTAATTGAGGATTGTGCTCATGCTCTAGGAGCTAAGGTTGAAGGCAGGTCAGTAGGTACATTTGGTGATTATGCTATATTCTCATTTCAGGCGATTAAACACTTTACAACTGTTGATGGTGGCTTTTTAGTTTGTAAACATAGTGATAATTTTATACGGGCTAAGAAAGTCAGATGGTTCGGGATGGAAAAGGGAGTTGCCAGAACTAAGCTGGATATCACTGAGGTTGGTTATAAATATAACTATCAAAATGTATTTGCCGCAATAGGGCTCGTTCAGCTTGACTATATTTCAGAAAGATTAGACGCTCATATTTTTAATGGCAAGTATTTTGATCGTCATTTCGAAAAAGTAATTGGATTAAACTTCGCGAAATCACCTAAAAATGCTGAGCCCTCTTATTGGTTATATACTTTGATTTGTGAAGATGCATTAGTAGCAACTGAGCTAGAGGCGTACTTAAACTCTAGTGGTATTTCGGCATCTAAGTTACACAAATTAAATCATAATCATAAGGTTTTTGATTGTGCACTTGAAATGTCTGAGACTAATGATCTTTATAGTAGGATGTTACATATCCCATGTGGTTGGTGGGTTAACGAACAAGAAAGAGTTAGAATTGTAGCTGCTGTCTGTGAAGGAGTTAAGTATGCTAAGTCTTTACAAAGCCCAACTGTCTAGTGATACTCTGCCAATAATCAGTGAGGTTTTTACTTCGGGGGCAATTGCTGCAGGAAAATATGAGCAAGAATTGATAAGTGAAATCACCTCACAACTGAAATGCGCTAATGTTAGTATAATCAATAACTATTCATCTGCAATTTCAATGGGCTTACGAGTTGCAGATATAAATATAGATGACGTTGTCCTATGTAAATCATTCTCCTGTTTAAACACTACTTCACCAGTACTCGCACTAGGTGCTCGTATTGCTTGGGTTGATCTTGAGAGAAACAGCACAGATATTTGTTTAGCCGATTTAGAGAGAAAAATTAGGAAATACAAGCCTAAAGTATTTTTAAATTACCACATATCAGGTTACGTTGATGACCTTGAAGCAATTAACGAGCTATGTAATCGGTACAATGTAAGGGTGATTCAGGACTGTAATGCACTAATTTACTCAAAAGATGAACATGGTTATGTGTGCAATCTTTCCGACATTACTGTCTACTCTCTTTATCCTAACCGGCTAATTAATAGTATTGATGGCGGTGTTTTAGTCTTTAGAAAACACACTGACTTACTTAGAGCTGATAAACTGAAACGATTAGGTATTCCACCTTTAGGATTCAGGGACTCTTTAGGGGAAATTGACCCTGGCTGTGATATTGAAGAGGTTGGCGTCAATTGTACGAATTCTAATGTTGCTAATTTACTTGCTCTATATTCACTAGGATCATCTCAAGCTCTTAGAGAAGCACTTAGTCGAAATGTTAAGTACTTGAAAAATGCTTTTAGCAATTCAGATTACATCCAAGTTGTGCGGCATAAAAATTTCAATAATATGGAGTTGTGTTGGAATTTTCTTATTTTAGTTGATAGCACAATTAAGAGAGAGCTAATAAAGTTAGCGAAGGTTGAAAATATTGAACTATCGACAATGCATATAAATAACCACTTATATAGTGCTTTTCCTGAAGGAATTTCACTTGAAAACACAAATGAATTTTATAGTAATGTATTAGCTGTTCCTTGCGGACCTTGGCTTTCAATAGAACAAGTAGGTTTTATTGCAACTACCCTGATGCAAATTTTAATTAAATTGGATGGAAAGAATGTTTAAGAACAAAGTATTGATGATCACTGGTGGTACGGGCTCTTTTGGAAATGCTGTTTTAGATCGATTTTTAAAAACAGATGTTAAAAGTATAATTATTTTTAGTCGAGACGAGAAAAAACAAGAAGATATGAGAATCGCCTATAATAATTCAAAATTACGATTTGTAATAGGTGATGTTAGAGATTCATTATCAATATTGAATGCAATGAAAGGTGTTGACTATGTTTTTCATGCTGCAGCATTGAAACAAGTACCTTCTTGTGAATTCTATCCTATGGAAGCAGTTAAAACTAACGTCATTGGCACCGAAAATGTTATCAATGCGGCTGTTGCAAACGATGTAAAGAAATTAATTTTACTTAGTACAGATAAAGCAGTGTACCCGATCAATGCGATGGGTATATCTAAATCCATGGCAGAAAAAGTTCTTGTAGCGAAAGCTAGAAGCTTAGGAGAAAATGAAACTGTTTTATGTGCAACACGTTACGGAAACGTAATGGCATCTCGTGGTTCAGTTATTCCTCTATTTATTGATAAGATGCTACAAGGTGAGCCGTTAACGCTTACTGATGGCAGCATGACTCGATTCCTAATGTCATTAGGTGAGTCTGTTGATCTAGTCTTACATGCATTCAGTAATGGTGAGCAAGGTGATATTTTTGTTCAAAAAGCTCCTGCTTGTTCTATTTCTACACTTAGTGAAGCATTAGGGATTGTATTTAAAAAGGAAATAATAACCAAGACAATTGGAACACGCCATGGAGAAAAATTATATGAGACCTTAGTTTCTAGAGAGGAAGTTTGTAAAGCACTAGATGAAGGGCGATTTTATAGGGTGCCTGCTGATAATCGTTCGCTTAACTATGATAAATATATTTTAGATGGGCAGCCAGATTTGAATAATATCGATGATTATACCTCTCACAATACAACTCAATTGAATGTTAATGAAGTCTGTGAGGTATTGCGATCGCTGGACTACATAAAAGAAAAATTAGCCAAATAAGTTTTTTTAATTTGTAATTATCTGTGTGCATTTCATTGGTGGTTATGTATCTTCTTTTCTTTTCATTTGGTGATTAATTTGAGTTTTGAACAATTTGTATATAACAAAGTGAAGAATAATAGACCATTAAAAAATATGCTAAAGTTTTTATATCAAGCATTTTTTTATTTACCTTCTCTTTTTCTAAAAAGTTTTACGTTAGATCTGATTATAATTATAAAATCGTAGAAGGGCGCTTTGGGTTTCACGATAGAGCGTCAGTTAACGAACTTGGATTTGTGATTTCACATGAAAATATTCATGACCTTAAGAGCGGAGTAGCTAGGTCAGCAGACATATTTATTACCGATGTTTTTAAGGATGAGAAGAAGAAAGTTGTAACAACAAATTGTTTCAACAATCAACAAGGATCCTTAGCAACATGGTTTAATAATGATAGCATTATATATAATGACATGCTTGATGATGAACCCAAAACTATTATCAGAAATATTAATGGCGAATTAATAGATTCAATTGATGGTCACTTTTTTTCTTTATCCAGAAATTGCAAGTATATTTCAATGATTTGTTTTAAAACATTCGGTATGGGTTTAGAAGGTTATGGTTATAAGTTTAACTCGACTATCGATGAGCAGCGCTTGGATAAGACGCTAAGGTTATATGATATAGATAATCGTAAAGTTGTTTTAGAAATACCAATTGATTTTCATAATTCCAGAGAAGCTCTGAAACCATTCGGTTTATTAGATCGTGGATTTGAGTATTTTTCTCATACCAATTTTAGTCCAGATTCTAATAAAATGTACTTTCTTCTTAGGAGTTCAAATAAGCTTAGGAATACTTCCCAACTTTATGTTCTGAGTTTATTAGATTGGAGTATAACAAAGGTTGGAACTGGTGGTATGGTTTCACATCTTGATTGGTTAGGCAATGATTGTGTTTTGGCATTCGCAAACACAGTAACATCTGAAAAGTATAAATATCAGCTCTTTAACCTTATCTCCGGAAAAACCGCGAGTATAGATTCTAAGTTTCTATTGAAAGACGGACATCCAACAGTGCTAAATGATAGGAATTTTTATACCGATACCTATCCAGATAAAAGTCGAAATCAAGCGTTATATAAAGTCAGTAGCGATGTTAAAGGCTTTGATGAAGTAGAGTTGATCGCTAAAATTCTTAGTCCAATGCGATTCACTGGTGTAGATCGAGTTGATTTACACCCAAGAGTTTCTCATTGCGGGAAGTATCTCTCGTTTGATAGCTCGCATCTAGGTAGGGCAAGTCAAGTTGTGCTATATAAGTAGCTCTTATTAACTGATGCTTTATGTCTTTTAAAATTATTTTCGGTGATTATTTTGTCAAAATATTTCGTTTGTGATACATATGCTCACAGTAGTGAGCATTCAATGTTTGTTGAATCTTTTCTAGACTACTTTAATAAAGAAGATGCTGTTTTTCTACTGAATGAAATTCATTCAAAGTTTATTTCTAAAGATCATAGATCATTTAATTATCCTTTGAAAGACAGAACTTGTTCATCTTCTATGGCTAGATTATTTAATCGAGAGGTTGTTAAAACTCTATTTTTCATTCTTCTACTTCCTTATATTTTATTTACGGGGAGAACTATAGTGCTTTTAGGGACTAGTAACTTTCAAAGCTTTTTCTTTTCTTTTTTAAGATATATCCCTCTGATTAAAATTAGAATTGTTTTTCATAGCCAGTTAGAATCGCTGGTTAAGGAAAAGAATGAAAGGCGACGATTTGGTAATTTATTTATCAACGCAATTAATAGAATGGAAAATAGCAAAAACATCAAAGTACTGGTTTTAGGTAAGCACATCAAAAGTAAACTCCAATTGCTTGGCTATACTAACGTGTGCTCGATACCTCACCCAATCCCTCGCTCCAGTTTTTGTAGTGAAAATAAACTTCCTACTGATATACCTAAGAAAACCCACAATATTGCTATGGTAGGCCTAATTAGAGATGACTCAAAAAATTGTAACAGTGTATACGATCTTGAACATAGTGAATCAACTAAGGTACATGTCATCGGAAGAGCTAAAAATGATTTTAAAATAGATTATTCAACTTCAATTTCATTCCAGTTGTGGGATAGGATTTATACAGAGTTAGAATTCAGTAGGGCAATTGAGAACATACATAGCTTCATTTATTTTTTGGGAAAAAAGATTACCAATTGACAGCCTCAGCAACTGCACTAGATGCAATAATATATGGTAAAGCTGTATTTTCACTTAAAAACGAAGCTGTATCTTCATTGCTTCAAGGTTATGAGTTGTTTTTTGAATTTGATACGATAGAAAAGATGTCCAACGCGATCAATGACTTTGATACCGATACAATTAGTAAAGTTGACTTTAATAAGCAACGAGAGAAGTTTTTAATAACTGAGTTTAAAACGGATATAGAGAAGTGGTTATGTTAAATTCAAAGATTGTTCCAGTGATTATGGCTGGCGGTTCAGGTAGTCGTTTATGGCCGTTATCACGCAAGCTAATGCCAAAACAATTTTTAAAAGTGGCATCAGAACATACTATGATCCAGGAAACGATGTTACGTTTAAATGGCTTAGATATTCAAGCGCCTATGTGTATTTGTAATGAAGAACATCGTTTTATTGTGGCTGAACAGATGCGTGAAATTGATGCTCTAGGCCAAATTATTCTAGAACCCGTTGGTCGTAATACAGCCCCTGCCATTGCCTTAGCTGCTTTATCACTGCTTGAACAAGGCAATGATGGCATTATGCTGGTACTGGCAGCAGATCATATTATTGAAAATGAAGCTGAATTTCAAAATGTAATAAAGAAATCAATTCCTTTAGCTGAGGCTGGTAAATTGGTTACTTTTGGCATAGTTCCTACGCATGCTGAAACTGGATATGGTTATATTCGTGCTGCAAATAATCTCGTCAGTGAAGGTAATAGTGATTCCGCATCTTTACATGCTGGCTTTAGAGTAGATAGTTTTGTCGAAAAGCCGGATATTGCAACAGCGCAGGAGTATTTATCTTCCGGTCAATATTACTGGAATTCAGGTATGTTTATGTTTAAAGCTTCACGTTATATCGAAGAGTTAAAAACTTATCGTCCGGACATACTTGCTGCTTGTAAGCAATCTTTAACTGATGCTTCAGCAGACATGGATTTTGTGCGTGTCGATAAAGAAGCTTTTTCTGCGTGCCCTGATGATTCAATAGATTACGCTGTAATGGAACCGCTATGCGAGGCTGAAAATGCAGATTTGGTTGTAGTAGTGCCACTTGATGCTAATTGGAATGATATAGGTAGCTTTTCGGCTATTTGGGATATAAGTAAAAAAGATAAAAATGGCAATGTGAATCAAGGTGATGTGATTAGCCATAATTCAACGAATAACTTGATTGTTTCAGAGCAGAAATTAATTGCAACCGTTGGCTTAGAAAATTGCATTGTGATTGAAACTAAAGATGCAGTTTTAGTTGCTAATAAAAATTGTGTACAAGATGTTAAAAAGATAGTCGAGAAAATAAAAGCGCTTGGCCGAACTGAAGCTGACATCCATAGGCAAGTCTATCGTCCTTGGGGTCATTATGATTCAATTGATTTTGGTAAGCGCGACCAGGTAAAGCGCATAACAGTTAAGCCTGGTGAAAAATTGTCTATTCAGATGCATCATCACCGCGCCGAACATTGGATAGTTGTTGCGGGTACCGCAAAAGTGACTAATGGTGAAAAGACTTTTTTACTGACTGAAAACCAATCTACCTACATTCCAGCTGGAGTTATTCATGCATTAGAAAATCCTGGTGTACTTCCACTTGAGTTAATTGAAGTTCAATCGGGAAGTTACCTTGGTGAGGATGATATTGTTCGTTTTGAAGATAGATATGGACGAGTTTAATTTTGCTAAGGTGACTCATTATTCTGTCTCGCTAGTTTAACGAAGCTCAGTAAAGAGTAGGTTCAGAGAAAGATATTTAGCCCATAATAGTTTCATTATTTATTGGTTTTTTGCACTTTAAATCTACAGTTGTTTCTTTTGTATTGAAGTAACTCTGCTCTTTTCTAAATCTTAGATCAATAGCTTATTGATCCCACAGTGGTATTTGGTAATAAAGCCAGAAGTAAAATTAATTAAAGTGACCCAGTATGTTAATTAGCTCAAAAATAATTAAAGACTCCGGTATTCAATTCGGTACCAGCGGTGCGCGTGGCCTAGTAGAACAGTTTACAGCGAATGTTTGCGCAGCTTTTACACATGCATTTATGCAGTGCATGCAAGGGCAATTTGAATTTAAAACCGTTGCCCTTGCTATTGATAACCGCCCAAGTAGTCCGGCTATGGCGCAGGCCTGTGTTAGTGCTTTGGAACAATTGGGTATTGAAGCTGTTTATTATGGAGTCATACCGACACCTGCGCTTGCTTATGTGTCGATGCAAGATAAGATTCCTAGCATTATGATAACAGGCAGCCATATCCCATTCGATCGTAATGGTCTTAAATTTTATAGACCAGATGGAGAAATCAGTAAAGCTGATGAGCAAAAAATTTTAAACGCCGATACTGAATTTTCTTCGATTAATGTTTTGCCAACGTTGGAAATAAGCCCTCGAGCATCGGTTGATTATATCACCCGTTACACAGAGCTATTTAGTGCAACATTACTTAGTGGGAAACGTATTGGGGTGTACGAGCACTCTAGTGCCGGGCGTGATCTCTATGGCCCTTTATTTACCAGTTTAGGAGCTAAGGTTTTTTCACTGGAACGTAGTGATGAATTCACCCCTATTGATACAGAAGCTGTATCGGATGTTGATAAATTAAAAGCATTGAAATGGTCTAAAGATTATCAATTGGACGCTATTTTTTCTACTGATGGTGACGGTGATCGTCCGCTGATAGCAGACGAAAATGGTGAGTGGCTGCGTGGTGACATTTTGGGAGCGCTCTGCTCACAAGCTTTACACATCAAATCCCTTGCCGTGCCTGTAAGTTGTAATACAGTGATCGAAGCTCTTAATCAATTTGAACATGTAGTACGCACTAAGATTGGTTCTCCTTATGTAATTGCTGAATTTGCAACACTTGCAAAAGATCATATATCTGTTGCCGGGTTTGAAGCAAATGGCGGTTACTTGCTAGGTAGCGATGTATTAGTAAATGGTAAAATTTTAAAAGCCTTACCTACCCGTGATGCCTTGCTACCTGCACTTATGCTTCTTGCTGAAGCTGGTAATCATGGTATTTCAACTTTAGTTTCAGCTTTACCTAAGCGGGTAACTTATAGTGACCGTGCTCAAAACTTTGCAACAGAAAAAAGTTTGGCTATTTTAAATGAAGGTAAACTTGCTCCTAAGGAACTATTAGCAAAGCTTGGCTTTGTTGATGCGGCGATTAAAGATGTAGACCTCACTGATGGACTACGATTAACTCTTAAAAATGATGATGTTATACATCTCCGCCCATCAGGTAATGCACCTGAACTGCGTTGTTATGCGGAATCTTCAGATTTAATACATGCAAAGTTTTATGTTGATACTGCACTGGCTAATGTTTGTTCAATATGATTATCGTTAAGTAACTTACCAATATAAAGCACAGGTAAATATTTATTGCCTATGATTTTGTAATAAAATAAGGTTTTTAAAGGATAAATATGAAAATTGCTATTGCAGGGACAGGTTATGTTGGCCTTTCTAATGCTATGTTGTTGGCACAGAATCATCAAGTGGTAGCGGTTGATATCATCGAAGAAAAAGTGAAGCTATTAAATGATAATAAATCACCGATCGTTGATGCAGAAATCACTGATTTTTTAGAGAATAAAAATATAGATTTTACAGCGACATTAGACAAAGAGCTTGCTTATACTGATGCTCATTATGTAGTAATTGCTACTCCAACAAACTATGACCCTGTTACTAATTACTTTAATACGACTTCAGTTGAAGCGGTAATTAAAGATGTTATGGCCATTAACCCGAATGCTGTCATGGTGATAAAATCAACTGTACCAGTTGGTTATACAACCCGTATTAAACAAGAGTTAAATTGCGGAAATTTGATCTTTTCTCCTGAGTTTTTGCGCGAAGGCCTTGCATTACATGATAACCTTTATCCATCTCGTATTATTGTGGGCGAACAAAGTGAACGTGCGAAATTGTTCGCAAACCTATTAGTGGAAGGGGCAGAGAAAGACAACATTGAAGTGCTCTTTACGGATTCTACTGAAGCAGAGGCAATAAAGTTGTTCTCCAACACTTTTTTAGCTTTGCGTGTTGCATATTTTAATGAACTTGATACGTACGCTGAATCTCATGGCCTAAACTCACGTCAAGTCATTGAAGGTGTATGCCTAGACCCTCGTATCGGTAGCCATTATAACAACCCTTCATTCGGTTACGGTGGTTATTGCTTGCCAAAAGATACCAAGCAGCTACGTGCTAACTACGCGGATGTACCAAACAACATTATCAGTGCCATCGTGGATGCTAATAGTACTCGTAAAGACTTTATTGCCGAATCGATTTTAAAGCGCGATCCCAAGGTTGTTGGTATTTACCGTTTGATAATGAAAGCGGGTTCTGACAATTTTAGAGCATCGAGTGTGCAAGGCATTATGAAGAGATTAAAAGCCAAAGGTATTGAAGTTGTAGTTTATGAGCCAGTATTGGAAGAGGATGAGTTCTTTCACTCAAAAGTCATCAAGTCTCTGGACGAGTTTAAAGCAAGCTGTGACGTTATTGTCTCGAACCGTATGGTAAATGAAATCAAAGATGTAACTAATAAAGTCTATACACGTGATTTGTTCGGCTCGGATTAAATTATCATCATATTTGTCAAAAAAATTAAGAGCTATGAATGAAAGTATCAATTATTATGCCTACATATAATGTAGGCGATATTGTTTTAGAAACTATAGATAGTGTTTTAAAACAAACGCATAAGGACTGGGAGTTGATTGTTGTTGATGATGCTTCTAACGATAATACACCAGATATTTTAGATAGCGTTGCAAAAAAAGAACGAAGGATTAAATTAGTCTTATCTAAAGTGAATGGAGGTGCTGGTGTTAGTCGTAATCTCGGTTTAGATAGAGTTTCAGGTAGGTTTGTCGCATTTTTAGACTCCGATGATCTTTGGGAGCACAACAAATTGGAGAAACAAATCAATCATATGCTTACGAAGGGAGCGCCAATATCACATACTTCTTTTACTTTTATTAGTGTAAATGGCCAAGCCCGTGCAGGAAAAGTAGAAGCATCTAAATTGGTTGATCTAGAGCACAATCTAAAACATACGGAAATTGGAACATCAACCGCGATGATTGACTTGGAAATGGTGCATGGTGCTATTAGGTTCAGTACTATTCGTGCAAGGCAAGATCTAAAGCTATGGATTGACCTGTTAAGCCAGGGCTATGTTTCACATGGTCTTAATATCCCACTTGTTAAGTACAGAGTCAGAAACGGAAGCGTTAGTAGCAACAAGCTTAAAATGCTATGGCTTACATTGAAAGTTTACATTGGAGTAAAAAGTTTACCTTTGACGAAAAGATTAACTTGCTACGTAGCTTATGTACTCAACGCTATCAGAAAGAGAAATAAACAAGTATGAAGACACTATTAACGGGGGCTACGGGATTTGTTGGTCGAGCTGTCATAGAATCAGGTATAGATTTGAAGATCGTTATTCGTAAACACGAAACATCTGATTTCAGTCCTTTTTTTAACATAGAGCAACTCGATAAAAATACAGAATGGGATAATGCTTTTATCGATATTGATAGTGTGATTCATTTAGCTGGGTTAGCTCATTCAAATCAATTTACTAAGCTGGATTATGAAACTGTTAATGTTGAAGGGACTCTGAATTTAGCTAAGCAAGCTGCAAAATCAGGAGTTAGGCGATTCGTCTTCGTAAGCTCTATTGGGGTCAATGGTACCTCAACATCGAATACAGCATTCAGAGTTGATAGTACTCCTTGTCCACAAAATGACTATGCCAAATCAAAGCTCAGTGCAGAAAAGGCATTAACAGAAATAGCTAACGAAACCGACATGGAACTGGTTATAGTTCGGCCAACATTAGTCTATGGGCCAAACGCTCCAGGTAATTTTGGAGCTTTAATGAGGTTGATAGATAAAGTTCCTGTTTTGCCTTTTGGTTTAACTGGAAATAAGCGAGACTTTATATCCGTTCAAAATTTGGCTCACCTTTTGGTCACTTGTACGACACATCAAAATGCAGCAGGTCGTATTTTTCTCGCTTCAGAGGGTGAAACAGTTTCAATTAAACAGTTTACAAATGCAATAGCAAAAGGGCTGGGTAGAAGTTTATATCAGATCCCTGTCCCTGTAGGCCTTATGCGATTTGTTGGCAAGTTAATTGGAAAGCATGCAATGGTGGAGCAATTAGTTGGTAATTTACAAGTTGACTCATCTAATGCTCAAGAAATGTTAGGATGGATTCCTCCTTACACAATGGAGCAAGCAATGGCTTCACTTTCTGAGAATAAAAAATGATACGTTTATTAGATTTTTTAGCTGCCTTTTTGGGTTTGTTACTGCTTTGGCCTATTCTACTTAGCGTTACTATTATCGGATTACTTGATACAGGGTCGCCGATTTTTGTTCAAACCCGTTTAGGCCGAAATAAAAAGCCATTTAAATTGATTAAGTTCCGCACTATGTCTGTAGAAACGAAGTCAGTGGCTAGTCACTTAGCTAGTAATACTTCTATAACTAAGTTGGGTAGTTTTCTGCGCAAAACTAAGATCGATGAGTTACCGCAATTAATTAATGTGGTTAAAGGGGAAATGAGCTTGGTTGGTCCTCGTCCAAATTTATTTAACCAAGAAGAATTGATTAAAGAACGTGATGCATTAGGTGTTTATGATGTTTTACCCGGTGTTACAGGTTTAGCTCAGGTTCAAAATATTGATATGTCCACACCCGCTTTATTAGCGAAAACTGACAAGCAGATGATTGATAGACTAACTGTTAAAGATTACTTCAAGTATATCTTGATGACAGTTACAGGCAGCGGTTCTGGTGATGCAGTAAAATAATTCGTATTTTTCGATTATGTCGAGAATTTAGGGCTATTTGCAAACCTATATATTAATAATTTAAGAAGTTATATTAAAGCCACCTTCTTCAGAAGGTGGATTTTTAACTTAAAGTCACAAAGATAATTTATTAACCTGTAAGTTCTAATATTCACATTTTAATCAATAGTTTAAGCTAAAGACTGTGCTAAGGTATTAATGGGTAAGGCGAAAATATATTAGCAACATTAAGTTTAATCTTTGGTTAGAAATGTCTTTTTATTTGCTTAAGAACAAGCATTTTTTTGTAAATATACTTAGTTATCGTGGTAAGCAAAACTTTCAGTTGAGTGGTTACCATTAGCTTTAAGGCTTTCTTATTTTAGTCAACACTGTCTCAAGCACAATGATATTGTCCGTTTTTAGTCTCATGTCGACAGAGAATAGCTCGGAAACCCCTTAAATTTAAATTGGAATACTGGCATTTGTTGAGTTCGCTAGAATAGCAATAACTGTTTATTTTAGCATTTTTGTTAAAATTTAACCAATAATTTAAATGCTGTTAAGTTGATTGTGTAAGTTGTTTGTTGTTCTTGTTTTTTTTTCGTTTTTAAATTTGGGGTGATATATAATAATTTAGGTATAGAGAATTTAACTATAATAGATTTTTCTTCTAGTATAGAATATATTCTGTGTTTGTATTTTTAGAAGTAATACATAATGATTTTAAATTTAATGGAGCGAAAAATGGATTTTTTGCAGAGTTTGTTTCGTTTGCCTCGTGAGCAAAAACGTGCAGTAAGTATTGCCATTGATTCCTTGTTTTTGTGCTTTGCTTTTTGGGCTTCTTTACTCGTCAGGCTTGATGATGTTTCAGTTATTCAAAATAGTCAATACTGGTTATTGTTTGCAACCATCCTTCCTTTAACCATACTAGCTTTTATCAAGTTAGGTCTTTATCGTGCTGTTTTGCGTTATATGAGCATGCAAGCCTTAACAGCTATTCTATTTGGTGTGATGACATCCACTATCTTGATGGTGTTATTTGCTTATTATTCTGATGCACAACTTCCAAGAACGGTTCCAATTATTTATGCTGCATTTGCATTGGTTTTTGTTGGAGGAACCCGAGCGCTTATTCGTTCAATGGTCGGCTCAGGTGTAAAGCGTAACGGTGAACCTGTTATAATTTATGGTGCAGGAGTCAGTGGAAGGCAACTACTCAATTCATTAGTATTAAGTCATGAGTACCATCCTTATGCTTTTGTTGATGACGATTCATCTCTGCATGGCACTGTTATACAAGGTGTGCATGTACATTCACCATCAATCATCAGAAAACTGATTAAGCAAAAAGCGGCAACAAAAGTGTTGTTGGCTATTCCCAGTGCTACCAGGGCCAAAAGAAAAGATATTTTATCTCGTTTAGAACCACTATCTATACAAGTATTAACGATACCAGCTATGGCTGAACTAGTTAGTGGCACTAAGCTTTATAGTGACATTAAAGAAGTTGAGATCGATGACCTCTTAGGGCGTGACTCAGTTGCCCCACGTCAAGATTTATTGATGGCTAACATTACCGGTAAAGTGGTTATGGTAACCGGAGCTGGTGGTTCTATTGGTTCAGAGCTTTGTCGTCAAATATTAAAAAAATCCCCCAAGAAATTGGTACTTTTTGAACTATCAGAATATTCATTATATGCAATTGAGCGAGAGCTTACGTCAATTGCTCAAGAATTAAACTTGGATGTTCGAATTCTACCTATGATGGGTTCTGTTCAACGAGAGAACAGAGTACAAACCATCATGGAGTCATTTGGGGTTCAGACTGTATATCATGCTGCTGCCTACAAACATGTTCCATTAGTTGAACATAATGTGATTGAAGGAATTAGGAACAACGTTTTTGGAACTCTTTATACTGCTAGAGCTGCTATTGCAGCCAAGGTAGATACGTTTGTATTAATTTCAACAGATAAAGCCGTTCGCCCTACCAATGTGATGGGCACCACGAAACGAATGGCTGAGCTTGTATTACAAGCTTTTGCTAAGGAAGAGCATGAAACTCGGTTTTGTATGGTGAGGTTCGGAAATGTATTAGGTTCATCAGGTTCAGTTGTACCTCTATTTAGAACTCAAATCGCAAATGGCGGTCCTGTTACTGTTACTCACCCTGAAATTACTCGTTTCTTCATGACCATACCTGAGGCATCTCAGTTAGTCATTCAAGCTGGTGCAATGGGGAAAGGCGGTGATGTATTTGTTCTCGATATGGGGAAATCAGTTAAAATTGTTGATTTAGCATCTAAAATGATCCGCTTAAGTGGTTTTGAAGTGCGTGATGATGACAATCTAGAAGGAGATATAGCAATTGAGTTTAGCGGATTGAGACCTGGCGAAAAGCTATATGAAGAACTGTTAATTGGTGATGATGTTACCGGTACTGAACATGAGCGGATCATGACAGCGAACGAGTTAAACTTAAGTTGGAATGAGTATTCTAAAATTTTAGAGTGTCTCGATAAAGCTTGTCACAATGTCGATCATGAAAGTATTCGCGATATTTTGCTTTCAACACCAACAGGTTTCGCACCAACAGATGGCATTTGCGATCTTCTATATCATCAAAAAGCAAAAATATCTGATTCAAGTGAGAATGTTATCAAGTTAGCTTAGGTTGGCAAAAAAATTGCTTTTTATCTTTAATCTAATTACCACTAGACAAGGTTTTTTATGAAGGTTGTTATTCCAGTTGCAGGGCTTGGTACACGAATGTTGCCAGCTACAAAAGCTATCCCTAAAGAGATGCTACCAATTGTAGATAAACCGCTCATTCAGTACATCATTAATGAATGTGTTTCAGCTGGCGTTAAAGAAATTGTTTTAGTCACTCATGCCAGTAAAAATGCCATTGAAAATCACTTCGACACATCTTATGAACTTGAATCTACGCTTGAAAAACGTGTTAAGCGT
Source organism: Shewanella sp. ENK2 (assembly GCF_043568515.1). Classification (NCBI taxonomy): domain Bacteria; kingdom Pseudomonadati; phylum Pseudomonadota; class Gammaproteobacteria; order Alteromonadales; family Shewanellaceae; genus Shewanella; species Shewanella sp. ENK2. The sequence goes on from NZ_CP171406.1 coordinate 3,479,496, forward strand.
CAGCTTTTAGAGGAAGTTCAATCAATCTGCCCAAAAGATGTTTCAGTTATCAGTGTTCGCCAAGGTGAAGCTAAAGGGCTGGGGCATGCTGTACTATGTGCTAAGCCCTGTATTGGAAATGAACCATTTGCTGTAGTTTTACCTGACGTCATATTAGACGAATATACTGCTAACCAGAAAACAGATAACCTTGCTGCTATGATAGCTCGTTATCAAACAAGTTTTGCAAGTCAGATTATGGTCGCCCCCGTACCAGATAATGAAGTGAATAAGTATGGTATTGCTGATTGCAATGGTGATGAAATCGAACCAGGTGAGTCTGCCAAAATTACGGCTATGGTAGAGAAGCCTGCTATCGGCAAAGCTCCTTCAAATCTAGCTGTTGTAGGCCGTTATGTTTTGTCTGAAAAAATTTGGTCTTTACTTGCTAAAACTCCAGCAGGGGCTGGCGATGAAATTCAATTAACAGACGCGATTGATATGTTAATTGAGCAAGACAGAGTTGAGGCTTTTAATATGACCGGTAAGTCACACGATTGTGGCGATAAGCTCGGGTATATGAAAGCATTCGTAGAATATGGACTTCGTGATAAAAAGCTAGGCAAAGAATTTGCTGACGTAATAAAACCATTGCTTTAGAATTATTATGTAGGTCAATGAAAAACCAACTCATCTGAGTTGGTTTTTTCATTATCTCAGGAGATGGTATGCGAAAAAATTAACAGCAACACAGTTTTTTGTAAAGGCTTTGAATTGATATTTAGTTATATGTAATTTTAATTCATTTCACCTGACTACAGATAGTTGTATTAGGTGATACTATTAGCTTAGATTGCTACTTATGTTAAATCAACGGAAGGAAGATATGAAAATCGCTGTAGTTGGTACTGGTTATGTAGGGTTATCTAATGCGATACTATTGGCGCAAAATAATGAGGTTATAGCGCTCGATATTGTTGAAGAAAAGATTGCTCAACTGAATGATGGTATTTCACCTATCTCAGATACAGAAATTGAGGATTTTTTAGCAAATAAGAGCCTTAATTTCAAAGCCACTTTAGATAACGAGTTAGCCTATAAAAATGCAGAGTATGTCATTATAGCCACGCCAACAGACTATGACGTAGAAACTAACTATTTCAACACATCATCAGTAGAAAGAGTCATTCAAGATGTAATGTCTATTAACCCTACAGCGACAATGATTATAAAATCTACTGTTCCAGTAGGTTATACCGCAAGCATCAAAAAACAATTAGGCTGCGATAATCTCATATTTTGTCCAGAGTTTTTAAGGGAAGGGAGAGCACTTTATGATAATTTATATCCTTCTCGAATAATAGTTGGTGAACGTTCGGAACGAGCTAAAATATTTGCTAGATTACTTGTTAATGCTGCTTTAAAAAAAGATATAGATGTGTTGTTCACTGATTCTACAGAAGCCGAAGCAGTTAAATTATTTTCAAATACTTACCTTGCGTTACGAGTGGCATACTTTAATGAACTTGACTCTTATGCAGAGTCGCATGGTTTAAACTCACGTCAAATTATAGAAGGTGTAGGGTTAGATCCACGAATAGGCAATCATTACAACAACCCTTCATTTGGCTATGGGGGGTATTGTTTACCAAAAGATACCAAGCAATTAAGAGCTAATTATGCTGATGTACCAAATAATATTATTGAGGCGATTGTAGATGCTAATACGACTAGAAAAGATTTCATTGCACAGTCGATTCTACAACGCAAACCCAAATGTGTTGGTATTTATCGATTAATTATGAAGTCAGGCTCTGATAACTTTAGAGCGTCAAGCGTTCAAGGGATAATGAAACGACTCAAGGCGAAAGGTATTGAAGTTGTTGTTTATGAGCCTGTTTTAAAAGAAGATAATTTCTTCAATTCTAAAGTAATCACATCGCTTGAAGTTTTTAAAGACAGTTGTGACGTCATAGTCTCTAACCGAATGGTTGATGAAATTAAAGATGTTGCCGAAAAAGTTTATACCCGAGACTTATTTGGCTCAGATTAAGTATGTAAAAGTTTAATTTTTTATTATTTAGCTGAAATGTTTTGATGCTTTTTCCTAAAGATAAGAAAAGGTTTTTATCATATAAGTTTTTTATGTTCTTTCGTTTATAATTACTAGTTAATTGTTTAGGCTGTATTATGGTCAACATGGGACGTTGGCCGATGGAGTTATTATGTCTCGTAAGTATTTTGGCACCGATGGGGTGCGTGGCAAGGTTGGTGAGTTTCCAATTAACCCATCATTTGCAATGAAGTTAGGTTGGGCTGCTGGGACGGTTTTAGCGTCAGCAGGCACCAAAGAAGTGATTATTGGTAAAGATACTCGTATCAGTGGCTATATGATTGAAACTGCGATGCAAGCAGGTTTCTCTGCTGCAGGCATAAACTGTGCGTTAGTTGGACCTATGCCGACTCCAGCGATTGCATACTTAACCTCTACATTTAGAGCTGATGCAGGTGTTGTTATCAGTGCATCTCACAATCCTTATTATGATAATGGCATTAAGTTATTTTCAAATTCTGGGACAAAATTGAATGATGCTCAAGAACTAGAAATTGAACACCTACTAGATCAAGCAATTAACCATGGCGCTATGACGTGTGTTGATTCAGCTAAACTCGGTAAAGTTCGCCGAATTGGCGATGCTGCAGGTCGTTATATTGAGTTTTGTAAAGGTACATTCGATAAAAATAAGTCATTAACCGGTTTAAAAATCGTTGTAGATTCAGCCAACGGCGCAGCATATCACATTGCTAAAGAAGTCTATGCTGAGCTAGGTGCTGAAGTGATTAGTATCAACGATAGCCCCGATGGTCTTAATATAAATGAGCGTTGTGGTGCGACACATTTAGATAGCTTGCAAACTGCTGTAATGGTACATGAAGCTGATTTAGGAATTGCGCTTGATGGTGATGCAGACCGAGTGATGTTTGTTGATCACAACGGACATATCATTGATGGTGATGAGATTATTTTTATACTTGCACAAGCCTTTAAAAATTCAGGAGAGCTTGAAGGTGGTGTTGTTGGAACATTGATGTCAAATCTTGGTTTAGAAATCGCGCTAAAAGAAATGGATATTCCATTTGTACGTGCCAAGGTTGGAGATCGTTATGTTGTTGAGCAGTTAAAAGAAACTGGCTGGCAACTTGGTGGCGAAGGTTCAGGGCATATTTTAAGTCTTAAACATACCACCACGGGAGATGGTATTGTAGCTTCTCTTCAGGTTCTTGATGCCATTATTGAGTCAGGAAAAAGTTTAGCTGAAGTTAAGTCTGGTATGACCAAGCTACCTCAAGTATTGATAAATGTTAAATTGAAGGCTGATAATGCTGATGAAATAATTGCATCTGATGCTGTTCAAGCTTCTGTGTCAGCTGCTGAGACATTCATGGGCGAACGTGGCAGAGTGTTATTACGTAAATCCGGCACTGAACCGCTAATTCGTGTGATGGTTGAATCTACTTGTGCAGAAATGACTCAAACTCAAGCTCAAACTATCGCAGATGCTGTGAAGCTAGCGGGTTAAAACTTACTTTTGTGAATGACTTTTACTTCATATTTGGTGATTTAGCGCTTTAGCGATAACATGATTAAACTTTAAAATGCCAGCGTAATTAACGCTGGCATTTTTGTTTTATTTGATACAATCCATTTATAATTAGTGACTACAGCGTAGTTATCACAGACTATTTAATGTGATTCGTTAGTTACTTCATTATTGCTTGAACAGGGTAAATATGATTTTAGTCACAGGTGGTGCCGGATTTATTGGCGTCAATTTAATTCGTTATATTTTAGATTCAACTAATGAGTCTGTGGTTAATGTAGATGCCTTATCTTATTCTGGCAATTCAGCCTCTTTAAAGAGTGTAGAGCTCAATTCTTGTTATCACTTCGTTCACGCTAATATTTGTGATGAGATAGCCCTTAAGCAAATCTTTAATAAATATAAACCTACAGCCGTGATGCATTTGGCGGCTGAGAGTCATGTTGATCGTTCAATAGATGGTCCTTCAGAGTTTATTGAAACAAATATTGTAGGTACGTTTAAATTACTTGAGGCTAGTAAAAGCTATTGGTTGTCGTTAAGTAAGCAAGATAGAGATAAGTTTCGATTTATTCACGTTTCAACTGACGAAGTCTATGGTGATTTGGAACAAGATGCCCAAGCTTTTAATGAAATAACTGCTTACAAGCCTAGCTCTCCTTATTCCGCGTCAAAGGCGGCTTCTGATCACTTAGTAACGGCATGGCATCGGACATATGGTTTACCGATTATTATTACTCATTGTTCAAATAACTATGGTCAGTTTCAATATCCTGAAAAGCTTATTCCTCATATGATTTTAAATGCATTAGCAATGAAGTCATTGCCGGTTTATGGAGATGGTTCCCAAATCAGAGACTGGTTACATGTCGATGACCATGTTTGTGCTCTGTATGAAATACTAAAAAAGGGGCGAGTAGGTGAGGTTTACAATATCGGTGGCCAAAATCAAATGACGAATTTGGATGTCGTTAGTCAAATCTGTGAACTGTTGGATGAACTAAAACCGTGTTCAGCTAATATTGGTTCATATGCAAACTTAATTAATTTTGTTGTTGACAGACCTGGACATGATATTCGATATGCTATTGATATTACGAAAATACAAACTGAACTGGGCTGGTATCCACAAGAGTCATTTAGGGCAGGTTTACGCAAAACGGTGGAGTGGTATCTAACCCATTTGTCTTGGTGTCAAAATATTATGGATAAAGATTACCAACATGCGCCTATTGAAAGAGGTGTAACAATTAAATGAAGCTAATAAAGTCGTCTAATTATAAAGGGCTTATTCTTGCTGGTGGCAGCGGGAGTCGACTTTACCCTATTACTTTTGGTACTTCAAAGCAGCTACTCCCAGTTTATGATAAACCAATGATCTATTACCCTTTATCTGTACTTATGTTGGCAGGTATTCGAGATGTACTTATCATTTCTAGTATTGAGGATATTGATAACTTTAAACGGTTACTTGGTAATGGGCATCAATTTGGCATTAATATTAGTTATGAAACTCAGCCTTCACCTGATGGGCTTGCACAAGCCTTTCTCATCGGTGAGTCTTTTATTGGGGACAGTAATGTTGCTCTCGTGTTAGGTGATAATATTTTTTATGGTCAAAGCTTTAGTGAGCAACTCAATAAAGCCGTTTCTATAGAGAGTGGTGCGACAATTTTTGGTTATCGAGTTAGCGAACCAACGCGGTTTGGCGTAATAGGTTTCGATGCAAAGGGAAAAGTTGATAGTATTGAAGAAAAGCCGAATATCCCCAAATCAAACCATGTGGTAACAGGTTTATATTTCTATGATAATGAAGTCATTTCAATCGCTAAATCTATCTCTCCATCAAGTCGTGGAGAGTTAGAAATTACCGATGTAAACTCAGCATACTTGAGACGTAACCAATTGAATGTTGAAATATTAGGCCGAGGGTTTGCTTGGCTAGATACTGGCACTCATGATTCATTATTAGAGGCTAGCCACTTTGTTCAAACTGTTGAAAAGCGACAAGGGTTGAAAGTTGCTTGCTTAGAAGAAATAGCTTTTATCAATAATTGGATAGATACATCAGTGTTGAAGCAACAAGCACAAAGGCATCAACAGACTGCTTATGGTGATTACCTTTTTCAACTTGCAAAGGAAAGCGATGATGAAGGTTATTAAAACCCGATTGCCTGATGTAAAGGTAATCGAGCCGCGAGTATTCAATGATGAGCGAGGGTTCTTTTATGAAAGCTTTCAATCATCCCGGTATATGCAAATACTCGAAATGACTAAACCCTTTGTTCAATCTAATATCTCACAATCAAAGTATGGGGTATTAAGAGGGCTTCACTTCCAGCACCCGAAACCTCAAGGTAAACTTATTAGTGTGACACGAGGGCATATTTTTGATGTCGCAGTGGACTTACGGCTTGACTCAGAAAACTATGGCCAATGGGTTGGCGTTGAATTGTCAGAAGAAAATAAACGTCAAATATGGATACCTGAGGGCTTTGCCCATGGTTTTCTTACTTTATCTAGCATTGCGGATGTAGAGTATAAATGTACAGATTATTACTCGCCACAGCATGAAGCCTGCGTACAATGGAATGATCCAGAAATCGGAATAACCTGGCCGATAAATGATCCCATTTTATCAATGAAAGATCAGTGCGGGTTTCAGTTAAAGGATTTGGCTTTGTGAAAGTGTGGTTAGTTGGTGCAGAAGGCCAGTTAGGCAAGAGCATTATTGCTCACGTCAATGAGCATTGTGCGGTTTATAAGGCATCACTGCATTTAGTGTACTCCTCAAAAAAAGACGTTGATATTTGTCATTTCCCGTCTATATCAGGTTTTGTCACTGAGCATTCTCCCGACATTATCGTTAATGCTGCAGCTTACACGGATGTAGAATCAGCTGAGAATAATTCAAAACGCTGTCAACAAGTTAACGTTACTGGCGTAGCTAATCTAACTAATGCAGCTAAAGCATTAGCGATTCCAATAATTCATATTTCAACGGATTATGTTTTTGATGGGAATAGTTCAGTGCCTTATATTGAAACTGACTCAGCACACGCGCTTAATGTGTATGGGCAATCGAAATGTGAGAGTGAAGCGCTAGTTCAGCAAATATCCGACAAATATATTATCCTTCGTACAGCTTGGTTAGTAAGCTCTTTTGGGCGTAACTTCGCTAAGACTGTCATGTCTTTATCCAAGCAACATTCACAGTTAAGTATGATTTCAGATCAACTAGGTTGTCCCACTTATGCCGACGATTTAGCAACAACCATTTGTCATATAATACTGGCAATCGAAAAGGGTAAATCTGATTGGGGCATATTTCATTATTGTGGCGATACAGCAATGAGCTGGTATGAGTTAACTGAGAATATCTTAGATGAAGCCGTGTTTCAGCAAAAGATAACATCTAGACCAGACGTATTTGCGATAACCTCTGATGAATATTCAGCCGAAGCAATTAGGCCTAAGTATTCTGTCATGAACTGTCAAAAAATACATGATATCTGGGGCATAGTAGCCCCAGAATGGAAGGACTCTCTTAAACGATTGGTTAAAAATTTATAGAAGATGTATAAACTCATTGTTTGAAGCGCGTTTATATATATTTCATTTAATCTTTTTATAATTTTGCATCTTTAGATCAAAAGCACTACTTCTTAACCATCTTCGCGACATACATTCCATCGCTGTTTGCTTCATATGGCCATACGGTAATATGTTCACTCTGATGCCCTGTAAAAGGGTGAGTGCTTACTACTAAACTGAAGTCTTTATTGTTAGATAAAAATGCGTCTACAACGGCTTCATTTTCTAAAGGTGATAATGAACAAGTAGCGTAAACAAGATGTGAGCCTGTTTTTACGGCTTTAGCACTACGACTCAATATGTCTAATTGCAAGGCAGGTTTATCATCCACACAACTTCTATCATCAATCCAGCGCATGTCTGGATTTCTGCGCCAAGTACCAGTGCAGCTACAAGGTGCATCGACTAATACACCATCAAAGTAGTTCTCTGAGACAGGTAAATTGTCAGACTTCCATTTAGCGATTGTAATGCTATCAAAACCTGCTCGTTTAGCGCGCTTGTTTAACTCTTCTAGTGCTTTTGTACGAATGTCTGATGAGGTAATCGACCCTGTTGAATCATTTTCAACGTCTTGCAGCATAAGTGAACGAAGTTGTAAGGTCTTGCCGCCAGCGCCACTGCACGTGTCCCACCATTGCTCATTTGCTTTGGGCTTACACACATTGCCAATAACTTGAGATGCAAGATCTTGAATTTCAACTTGGCCATTTTTATACAGTATTACGTCATTTAAGTTAATACTTTTACTGCCTAAACTAATGGCATCACCAAAGTATTCGCACAAGCTTGCATCTATGCCATCTTGTTGTAATTGGGATACTGCTTTATCTGTCGCTAATTTTTGCACCCTTGCCCAAATAGGCGGTCGAGAGCTCATTGCCTCAACGAGTTTGAGTTGTTGCTCAGCTGACTCAATCGGGCAAACCTCCCAATACCAGTCTGGTAATAGTTGACTTGGCTTAACGGTTTTCCCTGTAAATATAGTATTGAGTAACAGACTCTTTTCAATAACAGTGTAAGTATTCGCTTCGCCTGTGGCTTCGACATGTCCATATATCACCGCTAGTTGCTCTGGTGATAGATGAGCAAAATGTTGCCAAGCTTCCGCAAAATTACGCCACATGTGTTGCTCTAACAGTGCACAGCTACTGAGCATTGCGAACCAAGTTTGCTCATCGTGTTGTGAGCCTATTTGTTTAAGCCAGCCCCACCAACGAAATAGGCCGAATAAAGTTTCGCGAATGACTCTGCGATCTTTTGAACCATGCTTTTTGTGTTCACGAAAGTAATTAGCCACGATTCGGTCAGCGGGCATTTTAGTATCTAACACTTCATCAAATAACATTTTGATGGTGGTTGAATAGCTCAAAGCACGTTTTTGTGCTGGAGTGGTGGCGATAAGGTTTGATTGTGGTGCTACTGGCATGGCTGACTCAAGGGTGGCAAAGGTGACAAAGCATGTTTGTCACTTAAAAGTAATGGCATATTTTAGCATGTCTTTAAAATCGGTTGAATATCTATCCTACAGAGTATTCAACCGAGCTGTTAATGACAATGATATCGAAGGGTAAGGGTTTTAAAGATAGACGCTATCTCGAGTCACAAGACTAAAATGGATGATCCACCATAACCCAAGCATTGGTACTCTCATCTGATTGCGCGACATCAAGCCTCACTACAATACCCGCTGTGAGGGCTCTTAATGACACTCCATAGTCATATTTGATGTCGGTGAGTAATTCGCTGGCAGTATAAGATTCACCCACTCTGCCAGCTTCAACAAATCCAACGAGTTGAAACCAGTCTAAACGTAAAAATTTAAGCCAATTCACATCTTCTATTGGATTGTACTTTAAGGTGTAACGATACTCCGCTGTCGCATAAATAGAGGCTTTATCGTGAAAGCGATTATTATCAAATCCACGCATGCGATAAAATCCGCCTAATGAGGCGCCTTCACTATAAGGGGCGTTATTATTTACCTTTCTGGCACCGGCTTCATCGTATTCAAGTTCCCAAGAAGGTGAATAGCCTGTCCAAAAATTCATAGCGAGTATTCGTTGTGATGCGTAATCAGATTGGCCAAAAGAAAAGTATTTACTGGCTTCAAACTCAATAAAAGTCCAAGAGTCAACGGACTCTAACCAACCTGAATCGTGAGATATTGCCACATATTGCTTGCTACCATAACTTGGATTGATTGAAAAATCGGTATTGTCATATAGTAGCCCAAGCTCAAGCGCATGAATGGTACCATCGAGCACTTCATCCTCAAATTCGTAGCTCTCATAACGATTAAATTGTCTGAGTACGGCGACAGTTGCACCTGATTCAAATGGGTTCCATTTATCTCCGCCGGAAGGCTTTGACGTCAGTAAGCCATTCGTTAACTCGTAAGTGACTTGGCCTTTACCACGTGTAGCGCCTATTGGTAGGGCGTATTCAAGTTTAATTTCCCACCAGTTTGATGAACCATCTGCTTGTAAAAACTGCTCATTCGACGAGTCATTACTACCAGGTAAAGGTGTATCCGCCGGGATAAAATTACTTGCGCCACCAGCGTAAGCCTTTTGTTGTGGGTAATAGCCTAAAAAGCCGTATACACTTAAAAAGAACCGCTCAGTTTTAGGGATTTTGTAATTCCAGACTCCGCCCCCCGCACCATAACTGACATCCCCGCCGTACACAGTACCGCCAATTGTCATTTGCTCTTGGTGGTAACCACTGACCATAGCACCTAAACCAATGTTTAAGCCCATAGAGTCCGTACTAAATACATAGGGAAGTAATAACTTTTCAGTACCAGTATTAGGCGTTTCTGAGCGATTGACTGCTGACTTTACATTGGCTGAGGCAGCAAAAGTTGACGGGATACATAGTAAGAATAAAGCGGAAGCGAATATGGTTAATACTCTTGTTTGATTCGTTAGGGTTATTAACCCGTCATAGCGGCGTTTTTTCATCATTAGCAGCCCTGCCATTACTTCTTGCTCAAGAGGAGGTGTTGAATAATTGTAGCTATTTTATTGAATAATATAGGTTGTTGCGTGCTAAAGGTACAGTGACTTAATGATTAAATTGTGATTTATCACTATTGAGTATGAGGCGTTAAATAACCCTATTGATCACTACAGTACGAGAGTTCGCACTGTTTGTAGGTTTTACTCCACTATGCGCTTAAAAAGATTAATGATAGGAAGTCATTTTATTCAATGTAAAACGACCTCCTGCAGCTTCATGGATCTAGAAATCTAATGAAAGGGCAAAGCAAAGGTAATGCATTAATTTGAGCGTGTGTTCAAATTCTTGAGTGCAAAAGTTAACAAAGTCATCGCTGCACACTTGTTCAATAGAAACGGGTTTGATGGCGATAAAGTCTTTTCGCTTTAATTCATCAATGAGTGGATGCTCTTTATTAAAACCTCTTGGTGGTCTGACTAAGCTATCCCCTGATAACTCAAAACCTGCTTGTTTTAGTTCTACTAAGGCTTTTTTATACCCATTAGGGTTTTCATCAATGCACTGCCTTATAGCGTTTAAGGCTTTAGATTCGGGATGCCAAATACCTGCAGCGATAAAACAGCCATCATTTGCTAGGTGCAGGTATAGACCAGGTGCATGTACATCCTTCCCTTGAAAGTGCCTAAATTGAATTCCAACATTAAGTTTGTAGGGACTTTTATCTTTACTAAAGCGACTGTCTCGTTGTGGTCGCATCATACTGCCACCCACTTTTTTAGCCACAGCAGTTAATCGTGGTGAAAATTTAAGGATAGGCCCCTGCATGGCTTCAATAAATTGTAATGTAGGTGTGCGGACGGTTTCTTCATAGCGTAACTGATTCGTTTTAAACCATTCTCTATTATTGTTATCGGCAAGCTGAGTTAAAAAGTCAAAGCTGTGTTGAGTAAACATGAGGAATCCTAAAATGTTAGCGCTAAAAAGTATAAAAACTTTGCTAATTTATCAGGTTGAATAGTCATTTTCGATGTTTTTCATACTGGGAGTTAGCGCTGTGTTTTTTGTTTAGCGGTAAATAATAGCTGCAAAAACATCTGGTTGATTTATACTCGATTTAATAAGGCGAATTTTGTTTGATAAATCAACATATCTCAATTAACTTGTGATAAATAGTATTATATTGCTTTGTTTTCTTATTGTTTTGGCTGTTTCATATAATTGAAAAAGTTATCTTATTTGCTGTTACCTATAATTTTTTTATTTTTTAGTGTTTTTTTTAGTAGCAATTATCAACTTTAGGAGTATTATGCGCTTCCAAATTGATACAGGGTCATTTTTATAATGGCTTTTTACCTTGTCGCTAGGCTGTTTTTGTTTAATCTGACTGGTTAAAGTCGTTTAAAACAGCTAATTGAAGCCGTGTTATCGCTCTTTGAGGCTGTAATATGGCATGTGACGAATGATTAAATTCTTTATGCAAGGGTTAAACATGACAAAAAATGCATTAGATATTCTTGGCTGGTGTGAATGGGCGACGTTTCCTGAAATTGGCAATGAACGGGTTAATATGAAAATTGATACCGGTGCCAAGACGTCATGTTTACATGCGTTTAGAATTAAACCATTTATTAAAAATGAACAAGACTGGATTAAGGTGTGGATACACCCAGAACAGGATTCAAATAGAGAAGTCATACATGAGTTCGCGGTATTTGATCGTCGACACGTGAAAGATTCTGGTGGGCATATCACCAATCGATATGTCATTAAAACGCCAATTATTATTGGCGAGCAACAATTTGATATTGAACTCACGTTAACACAGCGTGACAACATGCAATTTAGAATGCTTTTGGGTCGAAGAGCGCTTGCTGGGCGTTACTTAGTTGACTCTTCGGCAACGTATTTACTTGGAGCTTAAGCCCATGCGCATTGCAATTATGTCTCGGAATGAGAATTTATACTCAACTCGCCGTATTAAAGAAGCGGCGGTTGCACGAGGTCACGAAGTACAAATCGTAGACCCATTAGCATGTTACATGAACATCAATATGATGGCGCCTAGCATTCATATGCGCGGTGAAGAATTACCCAAATTTGACGCGGTGGTTCCACGTATCGGTGCTTCAGTTACTTTTTATGGAACGGCAGTATTACGTCAATTTGAAATGATGGGCGTGTCTCCATTGAATGAATCGGTGGCAATTTCACGTTCTCGTGACAAATTACGCTCATTGCAGTTGTTATCTCGCAAAAGCATTGGCTTACCTGTGACAGGTTTTGCGAACAAGCCTGCAGACGTGCCTGATTTACTCGATATGGTTGGCGGCGCACCATGCGTGATTAAACTACTTGAGGGGACTCAAGGGATTGGTGTGGTACTTGCCGAAACCCGTAAAGCGGCAGAGAGTGTTATTGAAGCCTTTATGGGGTTAAAAGCCAATATTATGGTGCAAGAGTATATAGAAGAAGCAGGTGGAGCCGACATTCGTTGTTTTGTGATTGGCGATAAGGTCATTGCGGCAATGAAGCGTCAGGGGGCAGAAGGCGAGTTTCGTTCTAATTTGCATCGTGGCGGCTCAGCCACTGTTGTTAAGTTAAGCCCAGAAGAGCGCTCAACAGCGGTTCGTGCAGCTAAAACGATGGGGCTAAATGTAGCGGGTGTTGATATTTTACGCTCAAAGCATGGGCCCTTAGTGATGGAAGTGAACTCATCGCCTGGTCTTGAAGGAATTGAAACGTCAACGGGTATTGATGTCGCAGATAAAATTATTCAATTTATTGAAAAAAATGCCAAAGCCAAAAGCACCAAAACCAAAGGAATGGGTTGATGGCGCCTAAGCGTGAAGCGTTCACAATTGGTGAGTTTAGTATTGATGCTGGTACCCGTGCCAGTATCAAACTGCCCGCAGCAAAATTGTATAACGACACGCCTTTAGAGCTGCATGTTGAGGTGTTCCATAGTAAGAAACCTGGGCCAGTGTTATTAGTATGCGCTGCTATTCATGGTGATGAACTGAATGGCATCGAAATTTGTCGACGCTTAATCGATAAAATCAGCATCAGAACACTGACAGGAACCTTGATGGTTGTACCCATTGTTAATGTGTTTGGCTTTATTCATCAATCGCGCTACTTACCAGATAGGCGTGATTTAAACCGCTGCTTTCCTGGGAGTGCAAAAGGCGCATTAGCGAGCCGTTTAGCGCATTTGTTTTCAAGCGAGTTGATGTCTAAAGCAACGCATATTGTTGATTTGCATACTGGTGCTATTCATCGTGATAACTTCCCGCAGATCCGTTGTGATACTGATGATGAAGTTATGATGGCAATGGCTACGGCTTTCGGTGCTCCGGTGATTATGGATTCAAAGTCCGTAAAAGGCTCGATGCGTGGCTACGCTAATGAAAAAGGCATCGCATGTATTTTATATGAAGCAGGTGAAGCCCTAAGGTTTAGTGAGCTGTCGATAAAGTCTGGTGTCACTGGTGTACTGAATGTGATGCGCTATTTGGGGATGTTGAATAGTAAACTAAAACCAACAGCATCTATTAATGCGAGCCGCAGTTATTGGTTACGAAGTGAAGCAGATGGATTGGTGAATGTGAAACGCAAAATAGGGGCTCGTGTGAGCAAAGGATGCTTACTTGCCAATGTGGTCAATCCACTGGGGGAGAAGTCACTGAGTTACGTTCTCCAACCGATGGCATTATTATTGGCTTAACCAATATTCCAGTCGCTAACGAAGGCGAAGCGTTATTTCATATTGCTCAGTTTGTTGGTGATGATATTGAAATTGCCAATGAGCATTTAGACGAGTTTATCTCAACATATGCTTAAACCTTAGTTTGACTTTCAAACACTGCAGTATCTTCCTGTATTGCAGTGTTTTATGTCTATGTTAATGCTTTACTCAATTCAGAATCACCGTTATACCTCAGTTTAATAAAACAATTTTTCTGCCTTCTCAATTACTTTACATGTTTGATTCGATTCAACTAAATCAATATGCTGATAGGAATTGATATCTAGAGGCTTAAGCAAATGTTAAACACAATTCAATATGACTCAAATAGTGAAGCGACGTCACCGTCTAAAATTATCTGTATTGGTCGTAATTATGTGGACCATATCCATGAGCTGGGTAATGAGGTGCCTTCAGATATGGTGGTTTTTTAAAACCTAACTCTGCGATTTCTACGCAGCTGATCTCATTTCATCAAGAGCCGATTCATTTTGAAACAGAGCTATGTTTTTCAGTGCGTAATGGGATGTTTCATGGGGTAGGGGTGGGATTAGACCTAACCAAGAGAGAGTTGCAGTCCAAACTTAAATCACAACAGCTACCATGGGAGCGAGCTAAGGCATTTGACGGCTCGGCTCTGTTTAGTGGTTTTGTCAGTTTATCTTCATTGTCGTTAACTGCCGGAGCTACATTTTGCTTTCAATTGACAATCGATGGTGAAGTCAGGCAACTCGGCCATAGCGATTTAATGATGTACAGTGCTGACGATATTCTAGCTTTGGTGAATGAATTTATGACGTTAGTGGATGGCGACATTGTGATGACAGGTACACCTAAAGGCGTTGGCCAGGTTGCTTTAGGCTCGGTGTTTGAGGTTAAGCTTTGGGCTAATGTCGATTATTCATCACATGAGCAGTTAGCAGAGCAAGTATCCCAAATTAACCCGTGTATCGAACATAGGTGGACAGCGGTTTAATGCATTTATTAGCGGCATTGTTTTGAGCTAAATGAGCGGCAAACAGGCAATTACGTAAACAGGGTCTATAATCATAGTAGTTTTGCTGATTCATTTTGCTAAAGGGAAAGTTAGTTGCGTAAGTGACTAATGGTTAGCTTGAACAAAGTGGCTAATCAATTATGACGTTTCCAAATAAGCGAATTGAAAAATATTATACGCTTTATCAAGAGCTATTAAGCTTTTCAGGTGTTTCCTGGTGGCTAATAGATTTAGAAGATAATAGTAATGTTTTTTACTGCAACAGTAACATGCGTGACATGTTCTCTTTAGACTCAAATACCCTTCAACATTCTGTTAGTAAGACTTGTCCTATCGCTGGGGATTACAATAAAAATATTGCGGTAAAAGATGCCCATAAAGCTAAGCGAATTTTTGAAGATTACTGTGACTTGCGCTTAGGGCGTATCGATGAATACCATAATCGTTTTCCTTATTATGACGCTAACCAAGGTGAGATCCTTTACTTTACGAGTAAAGCGAGAGCAATACTTCGAGACGATTGCGGAAATGCACAATTACTTTTTGGGATTATTGAGCGTGAACGTACGAGTGCTAAATTGTTTAAGCTTTCAAAGCTTGATGCATTAACAGGGCTGAACAATCGAAGAGAGTTCGATTCTCAATTGGACTTTATTATCAATCTAGCACGAAGAGAGCGACAATTAGTGTCATTAATCATGTGTGATATTGATTATTTTAAAGCTTATAACGACTTCTTAGGCCACTACCAAGGAGATCAATGTTTAATACAAGTATCGCAAGCAATAGCTGACGTATGTGTGCGTTCAACCGATGTGGTATGCCGTTATGGCGGTGAAGAGTTTGCTATTATTTGTTACGGACAGCAAGAAAGTGTGTCGCAACTCGCTGAAGATATTCGTTTGAAAATTGCCGAACTCGGCATCCCGCACCCAAGATCTAAAAGTAAAATCGTCACCTTGAGCTTAGGCTTTACTTCTTGCATACCTAACAACTTCACCTCGGCGAAAGAGATTATTCAAAAAGCGGATTTGGCCCTATATCAAGCTAAGACTTATGGTAAAAATCAGTGTGTTGCTTTCGATAATCAGCTTGTTGAACAAGAAAGCCAACTAACACAGCAAGGCTAGTTTCTGCGTATATTCAATAAGGTTTATCGTCACTTACCTGAGATTTGTCAGGTAAGTGGCTTCGTGATTTATATCGTTTAGGCAAAATCATTAATGGGCATTAGAGAAAATTTGACTGAAAGAAGGCCGTTGATGTATTTCTATTGGCATATTGAGTTTTCTGGCTAAGTCACTCGCTGCAATCAGCCCTCGGATATGATGCAATTCATGATCGATGACTAGCATGTGGTGCAAATTATTTTGTTGCAAAAGCCTGACTATATCACTGACTTTGGCTGTTGAAATTTGTTGATAGTCAAACGCTTGTAGCTCTTCTCTTGGCACCATCACTTCGGTGACTAAAAGCTCATCTACAGTAAGGTCCAGCTTTTTCGCGGTAACAAATAAATTATGGTCAGACAATTCTTGCAGCGTTATTACCCCTAAAAATTTATTATTCTTATCAACAACTAACCTCATAAATGCATGGGTTTGTTCCATGATTATTGCTGTGCCCACTGCGCTGGTGGATGCATCAACGACAATAGGACGTGCTACATCAAAATCCGTAAATACGTCTAACGCTGGAGAGTCTAAGCTGGGTGAGTCAGTGCAGGTAGACCAAAGTAAGTGATCGATAGATGCTGTGCTGAATAATTCTAGATTTCTCATATGTTAACTCCGTTACCTTATGTCAACGGCTGAGGCGACTGAATCTGACGACCGTCAATATTCAGGTTTGGTGCAATGTCTTTTATGTTTTACATCAAAAACCTTAACCTTGTGATATTCACCATAGACCTCTAGATACAGGAGGTGCAAGCACATGAATAACATTTAATTAAGGTTAACTCACTGTTGTGTATGTTAAATCTTGTGCTAATCTTTGATTGGGAAATAAAAGGTTCAGGGAAGGTAAAATGACCACAAAACAAATCAATACTAAAGAGGGTTTGTCTAAAGAATTTAAATACTTATTGGCTGGTACGCCTGTCAATATTGATATTGTGACTCCTGCAGGTAAAAAAGGGCGTTTTCGTACCATTTTTATCGGTTATCTACCTGAACAATTCATACTAATTCAATTTCCAGATGCAAATAAATTGGGAGGCTACAGCCAGTACATTACTCAGGGCTCACAAGTGACTGTTCGTGGTTTAGTGGAAGGTCATGAGGCATCTGTAATCGCATTTATTTCAACAATCAAACAAACCTTGAGTCAGCCATCTCGTATTATGGTATTGAATTTCCCAGATAATATGGTTATTCACAATTTACGTTCGACCAAACGTGTGTTGACAGATTTAACCGCCAATATCGCTTTAGGTGATAACCAATGGCAAGTTAAAATCACCGATGTTTCACTTTCAGGTTGTCATATTGAAGTTAGTGAAGGTGGAAAAGATGAGTTAACAGAGGGAGAGCAGATTGAAATCGTGACAGAGGCTACAGAACAAGAAAACCTCACCATTAAAGCCAGAGTGTGTAATGTTAAATTATTCGAAAATGGCGTCGAGTTTGGTTGTCAGTTCTTGGGTGAGCAAGAAAATACTATCGAAAAAATAGTGCACACAGCTCTGCTTTCTGAAAAATAGTCTTGCTCAAATCCTATAAAAGGCTTTGATTTGTTCGTTATAAATGCAGTTTGATGGCTGTTTGATGCTTCTTAGGAAGTTTGTCGACGACTAATAGGTATGAATTATCAATAATGCGCAATACCTCGCCATCTGGAATTAATCGAGATTCTTTAGATTTATCACTCCCTGTTGACTGTAAATAGATAGAAATCCAATGTTTCTTGTCCATATGATATCCCGTCGTAATGTTGCTAAATATCTCTCTTAGGGCGAATGAGTCTTCAGGATCGCACTTTACATTAACCATCAAAGCATCATTTCGCCATGACATTAGTGCAAACATCTTCGAGTGAACTTTAAAAACGTGAGTAGATTCTCCGAATGGAAAGTCTTCTGTAGCAAAAGGTTTAGTCAGTAAATAATCTCTTATTGTGTCAAATTCCATGTGAGTTATTTCCGTTTAAGTGAGATATCACCACTGGTGACATTGAGCAGCTTGCCATCAATTGTGACAAGTTTAGCCTCTATATGCATCGACATTGGAAAGTTGATGTCAGGTTGCTTAATTATCACTTGGGCATAAGTACGGTATTGGTTAGATAATACATAAAAATCATTATCAATTTGACAGTCAAAGAAGAAATATTTTTCACTTAAATTAATGTTTTCCAGTAAATTATTGGATTGCATTAAATGCTCTTCTGTTGTGGTTATATGGCAAACATGCTGGCTATTTCTCTGACCGAACTCAAACGAAAGTGCGGCTTTGTTAGCTAAATTTGTACTATGCCCGCCTAAATAGGTCTCCAAATGCAAAGCGGTTTTAAGCGGGGAAATCGTTTGAAGATGCCTTGTACTGTCAAGATGTTCATCCGTTGCATGTACGCTAAAAACAATGCCGTTAAATAAGTAACAAATGATGATGCTTGCTGTTTTGATTTTAGCGTTAGCTGAACTTTTGCTGTTAAAGCATGCAGCGATGAGGCGATTCGCTGTCGCTAATAAGTTTAGTTGGCTGGTATTAAAGTGGGTGCTTTTGCAGAGGTTGAAGGTGTCACAAATCCCCGTCACTGCTCTAAGTATTAGTAGCTTGTTCATATTTACCTCATATGAAGGTGCTGATAGTACTGGTGCAATTTTGCTTTTCTATGTGTCCAGTGTGCGCTTTTAACTCTTTAAGCGTTCTAATTAGCTGGTTTACATAGTTAACTTTGCGCCTAAAATTCAATGAAATCAATAAAAGGTCGTTATGATTAGCGTTAATTGAATATGATCTATATTGCAATAAACAGTAAGGGTACTTGGTACGGTTTACTTTGTGGGGAAACTTAATTAGTATATACACATGTGTACTACGTGCCTTTATTCATTATGCGAAAATTTCTTGTATCAAATATAGTTGATCGTCCACACCGAAAAATATATGCATCGCTTGGTAACAATGCTTTTTTCGATTTAGCACCTGGCCAATATGGCTGGGATGACTTTTGTTAATCTCAAAAGGAGATTGGGTTTATGTCATCAATGCAAATCGTAAAATTTCAGTGGCTTATCAAGTTGAGGCCATATTAGATGAGATAGAAACTGAAGAACATCAGATGCTAGGTAGTCGACTGGTATCTGCTATCGGAGGAAATACTCGAGTGCTATTTGGTAAGCCTGTTAAAAGAGTAGATACTCGAGTGCTATTTGGTAAGCCTGTTAAAAGAGTAGATACAATTTATACCAAGTTTGTTAGTGATAATGCTGTAACAAGTTCGAAGTTGAGGCCTGATGGCCAGATGTACCTGGGGTTTAACTGCGCTGAGGTCGTCGATGAATACCTTTAAAATGGGCAGTATTACCTTTACTCTTATCGCTAATATCAGTTTATCTCAAGCATGGCTTGTTAATCGTAATAGCGAAACTTATGGCTTATATGACTTTGAAGGTAATGAGTACGCTACAAGAAAGCATTGGTTTTCTCTGTTACCAAGAGACATTTAGGGGGTGTATTTTTTCAAGAAAGGAGATCAGGTTTTATATGTCGGCGAGAGTGGTCTACTTGGAAAACGTATTTGGTCACATGGTACGGCTGGCAGGTTAGTTAAAGAGGAGTTAATACGTGATATGGAGCTATGGATTGCGACTAACGTAACTGTACCTAGTCCGCTAAATGGTGAGCCTGTTTGTGTAAGGGGCGCTGTAGAAGCACAGCTAATGGCGATGTATTCACCTCAATATAATCGAAAAGAAGAGCGATGCTGATGTATAAGCAAACACAATCTTATGTCCGTTTAAATGTTGGGGATTTTTGCCCGCATTGTGGTTTTATCATTACTTTACCGCCAGACGTACAGCCGACGTGCTTATGTTGTTGGAAAAAGCTTGAAAGTGGTTAATCGGTAAAGGGGTTGTTGGTTAGCAATAATGCGATAAGCACTTGATGGTGTGCTTACCGCTTTATCAAACTTCATTCCCAATAGGGGTGAATCACATCAAAGGTATAGGCTCACATTATCAAAATTGAGTGATCTACCAATGGATTGTGAAATTGTGAGTGTTATGGCTGACGTTTAAGCACATTATCAATATCTTCGGCGCTATGACGATTCGCTAGTTGTTCCCACTCTTCTCCCCAGGTTCGATTAATGATTCTGCCACGCGCGACAGCTGGACGTTGTTCAATGTCTTTTGCCCAGCGCATTAGGTTAGGGTAGCTTTCAACATCTAAAAACTCTGCTGCTTCATATAGGTTTCCAAGCACCAAATTTCCGTACCAAGGCCATGTCGCAATATCGGCAATACTATACTCATCACCACCCAAGAAGCGGTGTTTAGCTAATTGCTTGTCAAGTACATCAAGTTGACGCTTGGCCTCCATAGAGAACCTGTCGATAGGGTATTTAAACTTTTCAGGGGCGTAAGCATAAAAGTGACCAAAACCGCCACCTAAATAAGGAGCCGAGCCCTGCAGCCAAAACAACCAATTCATGACTTGGGTTTTAGCAGCTAAATCTGTTGGTAAGAAGCAGCCAAATTTTTCAGCGAGGTAAAGTAAAATAGCGCCTGACTCAAATACATTAATAGGCGTTGAGGTACTGTTATCTAATAATGCCGGTATTTTTGAATTTGGATTAACGATAACAAAACCTGATGAGAATTGATCGCTATCACCAATACTAATCAAGTGAGCATCATATTCTGCGTCAGTGATCCCTGCGGCTAACAGCTCTTCCAACATAATCGTGACTTTTTGGCCGTTAGGGGTGCCCATAGAGTAAAGCTGTAGTGCATGCTTCCCAACCGGTAAATCTTTATCATAGCGCGCACCAGAGTCAGGACGGTTTATACTGGCAAACTTGCCGCCATTTTCTTCTTCCATTACCCATTTTTTAGGTGGAGTAAATTCGTTTGTCATTGTGTATCCTCACTTTGAATCGCTTTAAACGGCTTTATAAGCATGGCTTAACGTTAACTGTATATATGATATTAGGGCATTTTTAAAATTAAAAAGTCTTATCAAAAAATAAACTGTCACAACAGGAAAAAATGACAACCAGAAAGAGGGCGCAATAGTCAATCAGCCGCTAAATCTCTCGTCATCTACATACATTGGGAAGTTAATCAGTGTTGAGCAAGATTGCGTCATAATCAACATGTGGGTTATGACGCTTTGGGTAATATTGGAGGTATTTATTTGGTGCGTTCGATTGTTTGCGTCCAAAATTGTCTCGATAAATGACGAGTTTTATTGGCTAGTCGGCTCATTTGTTCACATTTGTTTTGGGTGTCATCGGTTTGAATTAAGGTCAGGTTTGAAATCTCATCTATCTGTAAAATAGATTGGCTAATTTCTTCTGCGACCGCTGTTTGTTGGTTCATGGCTGAAGAGTTAAGCTCAGCCATTTCGTGTATGCGATTAATTGAGTTAAGGAGCTGAGCAAAAGTGTCATCCGCTTCTTCTGCTAAGGATACTGATAAATCGGCCTGCAATTGACCTGACTCCATTGCTTGAGTCGCTTCCTTTGTGGTTTTTTGAAAGTTCGTGACTATGTGTTCAATTTCTGATGTGGAATCACTGGTGCGAATTGATAATTGCCTAACTTCGTCCGCCACAACGGCAAACCCACGGCCAGACTCACCTGCTCGAGCCGCTTCAATGGCAGCATTTAACGCTAATAAATTCGTTTGTTCTGCGATGCCTTTAATCTCTCCTAGGACCGATGCGATTGATTGGCTGTCTTTTTCAATTGTATTGACCACCGTTGAGAAATGAACCACTTCTTTTCTAAGCTCGCCAATTGCATTGACTACTTTGTCCATACTATCGTGACCTTTACTAGCAGCCTCTTGGCTGGTGGTGATTTCTTGTGCTGTATTACGGGTATTTTGATTAACTTCAGTGAAGCTTGCCGTCATTTGCTCCATTGCTGTTGCGGCCTGACGGGTTTGGTGTGTTTGTTCTTTAACCCGTTCACGAGTGGTCGATATAGTTTGATTAAGCTGCTGGCTTTCTTCGCTAATGGAGGTGGCTGAATCTGCCATCCTGCCGACAACACCACCCATTTCAGTGACTAAGTAGTTTAAGGCTAATTCAATTTTGCCCAACTCATGCTGACTTGATGAAAAAATCCCGCAAGCAATTGGGTCGTCGATAATTTTTGTGGCCTTATTTTCAAGTTCTTTTAACGGCCTCGTTAAGTAATACATGACAAATCCAGCCATTAATGGAATGAAAAAAGCGGCGACCAAAGTTGGCATGAAGAGCGAAGATACTACCCCTATCAAAGAAATAACGGTTGCCCAAAGACAAAGTGACCCCGTAAAGCTAAGCAGTGGTGCTGTGGTTTCTCTGGGGGCTTTACCTTGATTTAACTGTTTGTAAATTTTTTCAGCAGAATTGATGTGTTCACGACAAGGTTTACGTCGAACAGACTGTAGTTCATGCATTTTGCCGTTTTCAAAGACTGGCGATATATAGGCATTAACCCAATAATACTTACCTGTTTTGCTTTTATTTTTAACGATACCAAACCAAGGTTTTCCATCTTTGACCCGTTGCCATAAGGATTCAAAAGCTGCTTTAGGCATATCAGGGTGACGAACAATATTGTGTGGTTTTCCGTGCAGTTCATCTGTCGTGAACTCAGAGATATCTGCAAAGGCTTGATTGGCGTATTTGATATTACCATTCAAATCAGTGGTAGAAAGTAAAATGCACTCGTCCGTCAGCGGTTGCTCTATATTGTTTGCCTTGATATCACTCATTGGAAATAACCAAACTAAAAAATAAAGAGGCATAGTGCCTCAGCTTTGTCACAATATGTTTGATTTAGGTCAATGACTTGTTAAGGTGTTATTTTTTAATAAAAAAGTGTGCGCTAGTAAACGGTTTTGCATTGATAGGTACAAAAACGAAAGTAGCCAGTGCTGCTTTCGTTTTCATTGCGTCGGTAAAAATGACAGAAAAAATCTACAACCTATTGCGTGTTTAAGTAATCGATTACGGCGTCTGTTCGACTTTCAGCATGTTCAGATAAATCATCAACTGCTTGATAAAAGTCATTTGCAGACTCTAAAAATGAGTAACCTGTTAACTCTGTTGTGGCATAAGGCTCTATTAATGCTGAGTAACTGTCATAAATTGCCTGCATCTTATTGGTTTCATAGCTATTGCTAATAACGTCAGATAAATACTGGTTATAGCGTTGTCGATAAGTGTCATCAGCATAGATTTTGGCTATTAATGGCCAAGAATTTGAGTCTAAATCAGAGAAATCAAGTTCTAGTGCGCCGCCCATTTTACCCGTCTGTAATGCCTCATTATTATCCCATGGGATCCAAGTTAGTTTGTTTGTGTCTGGATCGTTGTAAAGATAATAATTATGGGGCATTAATCCGTAAGTATCCCAGTTTTGAATTACGCCATTCACTGCGAGATATTTCAAGAACACATCAACATCAAATATAGCTTCAAGGTTTTCACGCCAAGTAACAGGATCGGAAGTTGCAGTATCATCATGTAATGCGTCGAATAAAGCTAAAATATCTGACCAATCTTCATCATCTTCATTGGTTTTCTTTTCAAAACTGTCTTCACTGAAAGATCCTTCAATAAAGGTCGCGCCATCATCCTCAGGCTTGTATAAGTTACCATCATCACTATTAAATTGAGTATCAATTACCGTGTCATCGACTTCTTCCACAAGGGTATATAAGCCAAAGTATTCAGGGCCATCACCATGGTCGATATATAAAGTATAAAAAGCGGTGTGAGAGACGGCTAAACCTGCATCTTTAAATACATCGGCGGCGACCTTTTCACGTAACTGTGATTCATCATCGTAATTATTTTTAAGACTTAACTTTTTAAAGCCATAAAATCGTTGATTGTCAATTTGCGGGTAGTAGTCTTCAAACTCATCAAAATCTAACTTAAAAGACAACTTGAGTACGCCTTGTTGCCAACTGGTTTGTAGTGATGAGTTACCCTTAAAACGGATACCAACTCGATACCACTGTTTGCCTTCGTAATAAATATCAGCTGGTACCATAATGGGGTTGTCATCTGTATCTACAAGATTGTTTGAATTCGTCGTTGTACCAAAAGTGCCATAAGTATCAGTCATATCGTTAAGCATGATGGTCCAGCGATCTTCAGTGACCACCACATCAAGGCGTTTTACTTCATTGTCAGCAAACACTTCATCAAAGTTGGCATCTGCACTTTTGCTATGGGTATCATCGGTCCAATCGCTTGCTTCAAAATCAGTGTCGCTATACTCCTCAACCGGTGTTTCAATTTCAGTGTCAGGTACTGTTATTACAGTCTCTTCGCTACTGGTTTCATCAGAACTATCACAAGCAGTTAATAGGCATAAGCTAGTAAGCGGTATAATTAATAGTTGCCGAAATGGTTTACATCCCGTTTTAAAAAGTGAATAGAGAAGGGGACTGAACATAAGTAAACTCCTAAGTTAACCCGTAGTTGATAATGGCTAATATGAGTTTTTAATGTTATGTGATTAAAATGCAGAAACCGTGCAGGAACCGTGAAGCAATGAAGTATATTTTAATTACCTAATTTGAACCGTATCAGTAACAGCATTCCCTAAACTCTCAATTCTAAATAACTTATTTGGTGAGTGATTAGGTAAGTCGCCACTTGATAAAGTGGTCAATTAATTGCCATAAAAAAGGCATCTTTCGATGCCTTTTTTAAATGGTAATGATGAAATAATCTATGGGTTATTTCATCGTATTACTTTAAAAGTGCCACTGCTTCCATATCCAGTTCAATATCTGTGCAGCCTTTTGCGCAGTATATCCCAGGTGCTTTTTCGGCAGGTTTGGCATTTTTAGTATTGGGCGGTAATTGCAGCGTTAGTGGCTTGTTACATTCAGCACATGTTGCGCTATTGCCTTTTAGCATGCGTTTAATCAGATTTTTTTGTTGGTTGAACGACTCAAGTGTTGTGTCATTAACCACTGAAAAATCAAGTTTTTGTGTTTCGCTCATTACCGCTACCTATATCCAAATGACTTAGCTTGATGACGTTTGGCAGGCTTACTTAACCTGATCAAGCGGGCTCCAACGCTGTAATTCAACAGGCAGTGCCACACCTTGAGCGGTAAGTAAGTTTACACGCGCTTGATAAGCTGCGCCGTGCATCAAGTGTTTTGCTAAGTCTACCGCATTTCGCTGGGTATAATCATCTAAATAGCTGCCTTTTGCCCATTCGTTGAAGGCCCCAAGTGCTGGACCGGCCCAAATTTGATAATCCATCTCACGGCCAGCTTCACCAGAATTAGACCAACGGCTTGATAAACCTAAGTACCAACGGAAGATAAGCGCCATTTTACGCTTAGGGTTACCTTCTGCGCGCTCGATTTGTTTTGGATCGCGTTCATTAAAATGCGCCACTGTGCCTGCCCAAATGTCATCAAGGGTCGAGCGGAAGACTTGCTTTTCAAGTTTTTCACGTTCTTCGGCAGGGATGGCTTCAATCGACTCATAACGGGTATAAATCTCATAAAGTTTATTAGCACGCATTGGGAATAAGGTGCCACGTTTTACCACTTGTAGCTTAACGCCCATCTCGAACATATCAGCAGCAGGCGCCATGGTGACATCGGCCATTTCAGTCGTAGCAAGTAGTTTACGCGTGTGTTCACTGGCACCCGCTTCAACACAAGCTTGGTTAATTGAGCCTGTCACAATATACGCAGCGCCCATATTAAAGGTTGCAAGTGCTGCATCAGGGGTGCCGACACCGCCGCCACAACCGACACGAATAGGGGTTTTGTATTGGTACTCGGCTTGGATTTTATCTTTAAGCGCTAAAATAGTTGGCAATAAGGTCACTAATGGACGGTTATCAGTATGGCCGCCAGAATCGGCTTCTGCTGTCACGTCATCAGCCATTGGCACTAA
Source organism: Shewanella sp. ENK2 (assembly GCF_043568515.1). Classification (NCBI taxonomy): domain Bacteria; kingdom Pseudomonadati; phylum Pseudomonadota; class Gammaproteobacteria; order Alteromonadales; family Shewanellaceae; genus Shewanella; species Shewanella sp. ENK2. The sequence continues at coordinate 3,505,479 of NZ_CP171406.1, forward strand.
TTGGGCGAGCGCCATTTGCTCTGGGGTGATTAAGCCTTCATCAACCAGTTTTTGCAGCATTTTAGCGGGAGCTGGTTGCATAAACTTACTCGCCACTTCTGTGCGACTTACTTTAGCAATAACCTTGTTGGCGATAACGATTTCACCTTGGCTATCACGACTTAAACCTGCTGCGCGGTAATAGACAATTTGCGGGGTTAAACCCAAAAATGCTGATGCTTCAACCGTGCGCACTTTATGTTTTAAAAACAGCTCAACACTGCCACGCTCTAGCGCTGGTTCACTTGGGCTGTGAATTAAATTAAACATGTATGGGCCATTTGGCAATGCTGCTTGAATGCGATTAATGGCTTGTTCAACACGAGATGGAATGAGTCCGGCTGCGCCGAACGAGCATAAAATGCCCGCTTGACCCAGTGCGATAACGAGCTCTTCTGATGAAATACCGTTAGCCATGGCACCAGCATAATAAGCGTATTTAACACCATGAACACGGCGGAAGTTACTGTCACCTAAACTTTGGGTACCTAATGCTGGGGCAAATGCACTAACAGGCAGATCTTGGCTACTGCTAATACTTTCTGTAACCACTTGGGCATTTTGAGAAATACCTAAGCCTTTTTCTGGGTGACTCACTAAATAACAAGCTTGAGTGAGTTCTTTTAATTTATTACCGATAGTGGCAGTGTCAAAGCTGGCATCACTTGGCGCAACTTGCCAAGGCCATGGAGAAAGCTTTTCGTTTTGAGTGCTAATAGTCATTATTATTCCTTTATGCCTCTTCGATACAGATAGCGATATCTTTTACTTCGTATATGCGTAACCCGTCTTTGCTCAGGTTGGCATCGCCTACGATGATGCGTTTGCCGTTTTCATCTTTGACTGCACTGATGTGCACATCTAACGACATTTGCTTATTTAATGGGTTAATTTGGCCACGGTACTTCCATTTGATGTCAGATAAAATCTGGCCAAATTTCGGGTTAGTGAAACCTTTACCTAAGTCTTTGCTGATGGCATAAGTTTGCATTAACTCGATAATGGCTTCAACGCCTAATGAACCTGGCATGACAGGATCTTGATGGAAGTGGAATTGGAAGAACCAATCACTTGGGTCAATGGTGCGTGAGGCAGACAAGTAACCTAAACCATTTTTACCACCTTTATCAACGATTTCAGCTTTGTCGATAAAGTTAAGTTGACCGCCCGCTAAACGATAATGTGGCTGGTTTGTCGGTGCATGGAATACGCGAGACTGCTTATCAAGCAAATCGACGGTGATATCAGCCGCTACGTTATTTTCAACATGCCAAGGCTGAGTAATACGGCCATTATCAATACCTAACTGGTTTTTAAGTGCATCACCTTTAAAGTAGCCAAATACAGCGCTACCAGTATAGAAAGGCTCGCCATCAACACTTAAGTCAAAGCTAAAGCTTTGGATGATGTTACTTCCGGCAATAACGGTAGATAACAGCTTAGAATCATTGACAATGGTTTTACCGCGTAAATCAACGTCACGCAATAATTCACCGCTACCATCAAGGTTACGGAAGAATAGCTCTTGCCCTGGGAAGCCAAGGGTTGTGCCCATGTAGCCTGAAATAAAGCCGTTTGGTTGCAGTGAAATTTCCATCAACACTGAATAAGGCATCACTGATGCATGGCTATTTTTAGCAAAATACCACGCATCGGTTGGCACTTCATATTCAGCGATACACGATGACGGCTTTTTCAATTCGCCACGTTTACCTTGAATATCAACAATACGAGTCGTTAGCTGTAAGTCGCCACATGGTGTGCGCGGTGGAATGAAACCACGGTAAATACTAAAGTCTGGCCCAAAGCAGTTTTCAATATTGCCAGTGGCAAATTCGAACATGTGATACGCCGTGAATGGCAGGGTATCAGGAGTACGATTTGGATAATCTGGAATTATCGGTGCTTCAACATGTTGCAGTGGGATAACGCCTTTATTCGTTGGGGCATTCAAATCAGGCAGTTGAGCCATGAGTGGCGCATTGGTTGAAGCCGCTGGGTATAGAATATTATTGGTTGCTGACTTAACTCGTTCAGCTGAGGCATCGACAGCGGGTGTATCATTAAGGTAGCGCGTACATTCGCTTTCTTCTTTGATCATGACACCTAAGTTTTGGAAGTCGACAACCGCTTTACCGTTAAGCAAAATATCAATATTCGCTTTGGCATATGGGCGAGGGTGAATGCCAATTTCAGTGATTTCCATCCGGTAAGTCAGTTCACCGTGCTGCGGCAGAACTTGACCACGACAACGCACTTTTTGTGAAGCATTTTCAAGTGGTTGGAAACGGCCATTTTCAACGAGCGTGTGCATACCAATGTGCAGCATAAAGAATTGCAGTAATTGACCACAACCTTCAGCCATTAATGAACCCGCCATGACTTGGTCACCTTTAAAGTGACATGGGAAATACCAATGGTCAGGTGCCAGTTGCTTATGACCTTCAATAAAGCCTAAGCCCCATGCGCCGCCATGAACATCAAGGTTGCCTACTTGCTCAATCATCAAGAACTTTTCAGAAGCAAAACACAGTGAATCTTGCTTACCTGAAGCTTGCTGATGGTTGTGATGTTCACCCGCAAAACAGCCACCAATATCTGCATTTAACAAATGATGAATTTGACCATAATCAAACTCAGTTTGGGCGCAATGCAATAATGGCTCAAAGCGAGGCTTATTAGGATTGTTTAGCGCAGTTTCACGCAGCTTAATCTCATCGTCGGTGCGAATAACGCCTTTACCGTCATCCAATTCTTGGTCGGTAAAGAAGCCTGCACAACCGCCATCCATTTTCAGAATCATCTTGTCGCCAACAAAACACTCATACGAGAAGAAGAATAGTAAGGTGTCGCCATTCTTAGCGAAGTTATTAATCTTGATGTCGTAGCGCAGTGTGTCACCGCCGCGTGGTAAGTCATCTAAGAAGGTTAAGGTACAGTCAAGTAAGCGATAAACACGTTCACCTTTGTTTTCAAAATCAATCCCTAAGTAGCTGATTAACATTAAATCACATTGCCCTGATTCAACGGCGACCGCCCATGGAATTTGACCATCGACAAGATACGGCGCATCTTCAGGGATGTCGTACTCTGTTGTCATGCTGCACGGCTTATATTGATTCATGGTCGCATCGAGTTTAGTCACGCGAGATACCAGCAAATAATCAGTGGTCGGTAGGCGAACACGGCGCGAGTAGTTATCAATCACAGCGTAATCAGGGCCGAATACTTTGGCAATATCACCTTCGGCATATTCTACTAAATCAGCGTAGTTCCAAATACATGGCTTATCAGCAGGAGTCGGCGCTGTGTAAGGTGGCACACAGGCATGATTTGGACGCTTAACAGGGGCTTGTGATGCCAGTGGCTGCGCTAATACATTTGCAGCTTGCACTGTCGCACTAGCTGCTGGCATAGGTTGGGTGAAACCACTTTGGGGTTGCCCATTGGTTTGAGCAAGCTGTTGTTTTAAGAGTGCATCAGCCACTTTTAAACCTTGTTCACGGCTGTTTAAAAATGCTAATTGCGCTTTATGGGCTAACCATTGATTTTGCTCGAAAGCCGTTAAATGTGCTGGTGGCACTTGGTTTGCTGCTGTGAAGTTTGTGGTCGTCACGTTGGCATTAGCTTTGGCACTATCTTTGGCATTAGGCGCTGCAGCTTTAGGAGCAGGATTAAACTGGGTAGAACGATCTGAAAACGGCATAGAAGTCTCTGTTGTCATAGCGTTATTCTTGTCGAACATTGGTGCTAAAGGAGCTTGTTGTGGTGACACAAACTGACCTCGCTCAAGCATGTTCGTCGTTGTATTGGTTGCGGCAGGGATAAGATTTGCCGTTTTAGCGCGAATATTGTCAATGTCAGCGAGTGGCGTATCGACAATATGTTGATAAATGTCACGTCCACCTAAGCTCACTTGTTTAACAAGGCTCAGTTTCTTAGTGGTTTGCTGCCCAATATCAGTATTAACTCGACTGTTTAAAGCCGAGGTCTGTTCAGCAGTTTGACTCATCAGTAGCTGTGAACACTGGTTCTCACTGAGTGTGGCGACAATGGTATTTAAGGGTTGAACCGTTTGGTCTGAATGCGCATCTTGTTTTTGAATGAGCAGTCCGTGCAGCAAGCTTGCCATTCCTGAAGCGGCAAAAGTATGGCCGATACATGATTTGGCTTGAGTTGTTGCTGACTGACTATAAAGTTGTGATAGCGCTTGTGCTGAATCAATATGGGTTAAGTCTGGAGCTTGGTTTAGCTCTAGCATGCCGATATTACTTGTCGATAAGCCCACTGGGGTGAGTAATTCATCACTGATGGCTTCAAGTTGGCTGATGTGACCAAATGATAAACTGTTGATTGTAGCGTAGCTGTTTAACGGCCCGTGGCTGTTGAGGGAATCACTGCTGCTTAGTTCTGTTGAGCCTGATATTGCCACAGATGGTGTGTCCACAGCACCAAGTGCTTGATGAATTAAATCCAGTGGCTCAGAGTCTGTGGCTGTTTGGTCGGCAAACTGCAGTACTATTGCACCCGCACCTTCACCAATACCGAGGGGAAGTTGTTGACCTGTTTTAGCGAGGCTTGCCGTTTTCAGGACGATATTTTCAATACTGCCAGATAAATCAACTGCTGCGATGATCACGGCATCTAGCGGCTCTTGACGTGACTCCATAGCCAATAGGTTTTGCGCCACATCAATACAACGGTTTACCGACTGCTCGCCTGCTGAAATCGTAAAGGCTGGGCCATTAAAGTCCCATAACGATGAGATCCGCGACGCCATAATATTACCAATAAAGCTAGTGTATTGATTCAGCTTGGCCGCATCTAAAACACTGTCCATCGCAAGGGTTTCGAGGGCTTGGTACTCATCGTCAGATAGGCTGACACCGTGCGCATTTAAGCTGGCTGCGATTTGAGTATGCAAATTAACTCGCCCACGGAATTGATGCAGTTCAAGCTCGGTTTCCATCGCAACCAGAACAGCAACCTTGCTGCCAGATGCAAGTTTGGCATCATGAATCGCTTCGTCTGCAACTTTCATCAACAATAACTGCTGCGAGATCAGGCGGTCGTCTTCATTAGGTGGCACTTTAAAACGCAAGAAGTCAAAATCAAACTGATCAATATAAGCGCCTGTTGGCGGTGTTTGCGCCAAACCAAGCTGTTGCAATAACTCAGGATGTTTATCTAAGCCTTTCCAGCGTTTTGCCGGTAGCGGAGTAAAGGCCGTTTGTTGCTGATTTATTGCATTGGCAAAGCGGTTAATATTATTCAGCGGCCCAAAGTGAGATGCCATGCCAGTAATATGCATAGGCAACTGTGCATTAATGGTATTAGCTGCTGGAGCTGTTGAAGTTTGTCCGTGATATGACTCAATCAATAAATGGGCATTACAACCACCAAAGCCGAATACTGATACACCAGCATGACGAGCACGATTGCCCGCTTTATCAGGCCATGGCAATACATCATTAGGTAATGTAGCAGGGCCAAACATCTGATTTGGTGATGTAATTGGCGAACTAATATTGATACTGGGTGGCAACATGCCTTGGCGCATTGCAAAAATCATTTTCATGATCCCTGGCATACCCGCAGCGGTGAGCAAGTGGCCTAAATTCGACTTAGCTGAGCCAATCAGTGGCGTGTTACTGCCTTTGAGTTTGTCGCTAAAAAGCGCTCCATTGAAGTCAACTCCACTTTATCTCCCAAAGGAGTGCCTGTGGCGTGACATTCAATCACCTCAATGTTATCTGGGCCAAAGTTTTCATCGTGCATGGTAGCATCGGCGTAAGCACGCTCGAACGCTTTAACTTGGCCATCACTGTTTGGGCTTAATACAAATTGGCCTTTGCCGTCATTTGATAACCCGATACCGCTCACTAGGGCATAGATATGATCGCCATCGCGCTCAGCATCTTCAAGGCGTTTTAGCACTAAAACACCAGCGCCTTCACCGGCAAATAGCCCTTTTGAATTGCTATCAAAAGGCGCTGAAATACCATGGTCAGGGTAGGCATGGAAAATGGAAAAACCCATATTAATAAAGAATGGGTCAGCGCCAGAGACTGCACCAGCAAGCATCATGTCAGCTTTGCCTGTATGTAGGTAATCACAGGCAAGTTTTAATGAGTAAACCGAGCTTGCACAAGCAGCATCAAGGCTTAATTGGGCAGCACCTAAGCCTAGAGCGTCGGCCACTAGTTTTGATGCATTGTGAGCAATGGCGCCGTTAGACAAAGAGGCTGGCGTTGTTTGCTCGCTAAATCCTTCACTATCAAATGGCTGCAATGTGAAACTTGGTTGTTGTAGCTTATCTTGTAGCGCTTTTTCAACGGCGCTGTGATAAATCGGCACAAACAATTCGTTAGATTTTGCCGTTGGGAACGACAAGGTACCCATGACAATACCAGTGCGATTTAATATCGCATTATCTTGACTGTTAGTGATATCCACACCAGCATCATTGAGTGCTTTACGCGCTGTGTCTGTTGCCCATAAAAAACTGTCGTCAAGACCATTAAACTGCGCAGCTGGAATACGATAGCCATTGGCATCAAAACTGAAGTTTTGAATGTAGCCGCCTTTATCACAATAAAAACGGTCAGACTCACCTTGCACACCTTGATAGTCAGCTGGGTTTGCATTGAGCTTTTGGCTGCTAATTGTGCTTCGAGAGTCTTTTTGACTAATAAGTTTTGCCAAAATTTAGCGGGCGTATCCGCATCGGGATACTGAGTTGCTAAACCAACAATGGCAATCTTGGGAACATTTGATTGAGAACTCAAGATTGTTCTCCTTCTAATTGTGGAGCTAACTGAGCGGTTTGGCTTTGCTGACGGTTTTCGCGAGCAATGCTAGCGGTCAACAAATGGGATAAATTCTCAGTTAGATATTGTAGAGATAAAGGCACTTTGTGCGAGATAAGCTGAGCGATACATTTAAGCAGTGCTGTTTGATCATCACCTTTGGCATTGATTGCAATGGCTGACAGTGGCGCGTTTAAATGTGAATCGGTATTAGCTGCAGTACGGGCAATTTTATCTATCAAGGTACTGGTTTGCCTATCTGCGCCAATTTCAACAAACAAACGTGCACCTAAATGACGAGCATTATTCACCAGTTTAGTGAAGTTCAGTGGCTGACAAAATGTATCTGCAATGGAATTGGCGATGTCCTGACTGGTCAATGAAATAGGTATTTGACTCGCAGCACTAATGAATTTGATGCTACTTGCTTGTGCATTAAGCACATCTTGGTCGTGCAAAGCTTGCTGATAAAACGCTTGAACATTATCACGAATAAGCATGGCGGGTTGCGTGTGCATGGCTGTGACACGATTTGCTGCAATGCCACGTTTACCGATTTGTTTCAATAAGGCTTTACAGCTTTGCTCACAACCCGCTAATACACAGGTATCACCCTGTATAATCGCTAAATATGCGCGAGGGTAATCGGCAAGCACGGCTTTTATTTCAGTCGGCGCAGCACGCACAACAAAGCTATTCCAAACAATATCTTCACCGTGTTCGAGTTGCCATGCTTGACGGACGCAGTCAAGTCGGCCTGAAATATCAGAGGTGAAAATACTATTAGTTTGAGTGGCTTCAATCATATTGTGAGGCGTTTTCCAGACATTAAGGCTGGCCCACATTGATGCTTCACCCATAGAGTAGCCCATTGCAAAATGAGGCTTAATGGCAAAGTGTTCGGTAAGCACTTTGGTTAAGATATAACTTGCGCCAACCCCAGCAATAGCAAGCTCGCCTAAACTCATGTCTGAGGTTTTGGCATTTTCTGCATAAATACAATCAGCTTGAAGCATGGCTTTTACATCGCCATCACGTTCAAGTTGAGCAAACAGAGCGGGGAAGTACTGTGGCAGTTGTGCAAACATTTGCGGATAAACCGTACCCACACCCGGATACACAAAACACAGGCCGCTGCGACCAAGCGCTTCATGCTGAGTGATGGTTAAACAACTACCCGAAGGTGTTTTGTACTCAAGTTCATTTATCGATCCAGAGGTGTCATCACTTGCTGTACTGATTTTGGCTAACATGGCCTCAATTTCTGCGATTGCAGTGACTACAGAGTTGGCCATGATAACTGCAGACAAGGGTTTGGTTTGATCAAATGTCTTTAAGTAATTGAGCATTAAAGAGATAACATGGCTAGGCTTGTTTAGAAGCCGCTGGCTGTCTAACTGATTGCTCTGTTGCTGATTAAGTCTATTGAGCGCCACTAATAGCTCATGCAAAGATTGGAGCATGCAAGCAGATGTATTGGCTGCTAAGGGGAAGAATAGTCTGTTTTCATCAAGCATCGAGCTGGCCTGTGCCAGTTCAGTACCTTGAACAAAAACGGCAGCATGCTGCTTGCCATTTTCTGTAAAGTTAAAGCTAGCAACACGGTTTTGGTGCATTTGGGTAAACCAATATTTGGCATTGGCTTGATTGCTATTGCCCAGCTTGTCACTAGTGACAGTAGGCAATGTAGTGTCAGGTAAACGACGCGCAGCAATACGGCTTATCAACATGACAAGCTGAGTAAACTTGTCTTTATAACAAGTTAACTCAGTGACATCGACCAAGGTAGGAGTAATGTGCTCACGTTTAGCTTGTGCTAAAGCGTTTTGCATAGCGCATTGCATATCATCAGCTTCTCCCAAACCCGTTAAAAAGGCATGGGGATGACAGCGATGCTTAGCTGCAACAATCGCTGGCATCATCAATACTCGATACGGTATTGCTGGATGGCTCAGTAACACAGTATGTTGCTGCTCAATATGGGCAATCGCTTGGGCAAAATAATCACTAAAGCTAAGCGTTTGTTGGCTTGCTGTAGCAAGGTTATCTATGCCTGCATCTAAGCTTGATACATCAATTTCAAGGTCAATGGCAGACTCGCCAATGACCTGCGCTAATGAACACGGTTTTATGGCTGCAAATATGTCATCAGCATTTTGTGCTGGTGCGAGTGATGTTTGATCATTCGCGACCAGTTTTAAGGCTATACGCATACTATTGATTGCAGCCGTTTTTGCAGTCAGTTGAATGCTCACACAGACTCCTGCAAGTCAGCAATTGCTTTTGCAGGGGCAAGAAATGCCTCATTTAAGCGTTTGCTAATTGTTGTTTTTGCACTGCTCATAGTGCAACTCAAGCGACCATCTTGATGATAAAGTGCAATATCAGCCGTTAATGAGCGGCTGGTACTCTTAAGCACAGATAACACCAAGTAACCTTTATCGCCTGATGCAAATGGTGCATAAGTGGTTAACTTACCAATAGTCGACGGTAAGCTTGCAGAATCATGGTTAATTCGTGCCCACACTAACATGGCTTGCAGTAGCAAATCTTCAGCAAATGCTTGGCTGCCACCTATGGACAGATTAGGCGCAAAGCCTGCGCAATCTGCGGAACTAATTTGTGGTAATTCCACGTTGCAAACCAGTTGCGTGTCATCAGCAATCAAGACTTGCTTGATGCCTTGCAGGCGTGGTCCATGAAATAAGCTACCGTTTGAATAAAGTTCGCTGTCAGTGCTAATCACTTTACCTGCACTTGCCAACTGTTGTGCATCCGCAACGATAGTTGGCTGTGTTGTTAAAGCTTGACCGTTAATGACGGCTTCATTGATCACAAGGTTTGCTTGATACTGAGGTCTTAGCAAGCTATCCACTGGATCGCGATGCATACGACTCGCAATCAGTGCTTTTAAGCCTGATTCAGTTTGCGTCAATGTCAGCGTTAATACTTGCGGCTCTTTAGTCTCGAAAATAATGCCTTTCAGCAATTTATAATCTTGAACAGTCACAGGCAGGCCACACAGTTGCTGCGCAGTTTCACGCATCCATTGTATAGCGCATACTGTTGGCAGTACTGGATTACCCGCAATGCAATGATCTTCAAGGAAGGGCATAGCAACAGGGTCTAGTACTCGTTCAACACTCACCGTGTTACTCACAACACGGTGACTTGCAGCATTATTTAAAGAAAGAATCAGCGAACCCTCGGCATTAAGCGAAGAGTCCGCATTAAGCTTTTTTACAGCTGCGCCTGTTTTATCTGCTGAGCTTGAACCCTGCATACTTGAGCCAATTAATAGCTGTACGCCCGACTCAGACAATAGACTGTGAGCAAACAAGTTTGCGCCTTTATCTAGTGGAATCACGTATACGCCGCGCTCAACAAACATTTTCTTCAATGCTGAACTGACCATTCCGCCATCCCAAGGGCCCCAGTTAAAGCTCATGACTTTTGCTTGCGGGTGGTTTGCTGCAAGTTGAAGTGCTGTCTTGTTGAGGATCTCATTAGACATTGAGTAGTCACTTTGGCCTGTATTGCCATAGAAGCCTGCTGCTGATGAGAACATAGCAACCAGTTTTAACTTGCTTGCATCAATTGCATTGATGATGCCAGCAAAGCCCGATACTTTAGTGCCATATACACGGCCTAACTCAGCTAAGGTTTTGTCTTGAATGTGTTTATCAGCGAGTACACCTGCACCATGAATGATACCTGTAATCGGTTTAACACCTGCAAGAGATTGTTTGATGGCGGCATCTGAGCTGACATCCATGCTGATGTATTCAGCACTTGCACCGACAGCTTTAAATGCTGCTAATGAACGATCAATTTCTAGACTGCTGGTAATCGGCCATACTAAGGCATCAATTTGCTTAGGTGTTGGCTTTTTACCTTGAGATTGAATAAAACCAATCGCAGCAGCTTTTAACTGACTTGTGTTTACTTCACTAACGTTAGGCGCAGCCGCTATGACACTCTTTGCCCAAGTTGGTAAATCACCCGCTAAGTGCTCACTGCGACCCGCTAAGATAAAGTGTGACTGAGTTTGCTTGGCAAGGGTAAGGGCACATTCAAATGTGACGCCTTTCGCTCCGCCAGTCACCAGCACTGTATCTTCATTGTTTAATGATGTGGTTTGGTAACGGGTTTGAGCAGCAGTGGTAGCTGATAAGGTATGACGACCCTGGTCGCTAATACCCACTTCAGCTGTTGCTGTATCAACATCAAATAACTCTGCAATAACGGCTTGTGCTAACTCGACAGCTTCAAAGCTTGGGGTAATATCCACTGCTCTACAGAACACAGTTGGCCACTCATGACCTAATGTTTTAGTTAAACCTGATAATGCAGCTTGGTTTAGCTCTGCTTTGGCAAGTTCAGCCGTGTTTAAGTAACCAAAGCCACCATCGATGCGGCTGACAGTCATAAAGCTGACACGCTCAGTTTTTGCTAGCTCAGCAAATGGTTTCTGTAGGTGTTTAGCCATCAAGAAAGCTTGTTCTACAGCTACAAAACCAGCATCACTTAAAGGCAAAGCTCCTTGTGCTGTTAGTTGAGGTTGCAGGTGAACAAAACCGGCGACCTTATGCTGCTTGCTAATTTGAGCAATGACATCGCTAATCGCGTCGTCATTGACCGCAGATAAAGTGAAGCTGGCAATATCACTGCTAAGTGGTGATTGCGCAGATGTCACTGACTCAGGGCTACGAATAACGGCGACGGTTAGGCCTGTTGCTACTAATTTTTCAGCTAAAACACCTGCGTTATGGCCGTCATCATTGATAACGATACAGGCGTCTTTTGAAAAACCGTCAACTAACTTATCCGCCGCTGGTAGCTTTTTTAGCGCAACTTCCTGATGAGGAGGTAAGTCAGTTGCTAACTCTGCTGCGGGTGCAGATTGAGTTTCAACGCTCGCTTGCTTTTTGTTCATAGCGCCTTCGGCTGGCAGTTTAGCGCCCATATAAGATACGATTTCGCCTAGGGTGCGACACTCTGCTAAATCTTCAGGATTTAATTCAGGTAAGCCCGGAAGCTCGTCTTGAACCGTCCCTAAAATTTCAACACGCTTGATTGAATCGATGCCTAAATCCGCTTCCATATCCATGCTCAATTCAAGCATTTCAGTTGGGTAACCGGTTTTTTCAGCAACCACAGTCATCATGGTGCTTTGAACTTCTTGCGCACTTAACCCCGTTGCTACTTGAGAAGCGCCTGCTGCGGCCTGTGTATTAGCGCCTTCGGCGGGTAGTTTACTCCCCATATAAGATACGATTTCACCTAGTGTACGACACTCAGCTAAATCTTCTGGGTTAAGTTCTGGTAGCGTCGGAAGTTCATCTTGAACTGTACCTAAGATCTCAACTCGCTTGATTGAATCGATGCCTAAATCCGCTTCCATATCCATGCTTAATTCAAGCATTTCAGTCGGGTAACCGGTCTTCTCAGCAACCACTGTCATCATAGTGCTTTGAACTTCTTGTGCGCTTAAACCAGATGCTTGTGTTACAGGTGCAGCAGCGCCTGCGGCGGCCTGTGTTTGAGTGCCTTTAGCGGCGCTTGTAGGAAGTTTAGAGCCTTCAGCTGGTAGCTTAGAGTTCATATAGCTAACGATTTCACCAAGTGTACGACACTCAGCTAAATCTTCAGGACTTAGCTCTGGTAGTGTTGGTAATTCGTCTTGAACTGTACCTAAAATTTCAACACGCTTGATTGAATCGATGCCTAAATCTGCTTCCATATCCATGCTTAACTCAAGCATTTCAGTTGGGTAGCCGGTTTTTTCAGCAACCACAGTCATCATAGTGTTTTGAACTTGCTCTGCGCTCAGGGCTGTTTGTGCACTTAAACCAGAAGCTTGAGCAACTGGAGCTACAACGGCTGTGCTGTTCATAGCGCCTGCGGCGGGTAGTTTAGAGCCTTCAGCTGGTAACTTAGAGTTCATATAAGATACGATTTCACCAAGAGTACGACACTCAGCTAAATCTTCAGGACTGAGTTCAGGCAGTGTTGGCAGTTCGTCTTGAACAGTACCTAAAATTTCAACACGTTTAATTGAATCGATACCTAAATCCGCTTCCATATCCATGCTTAGTTCAAGCATTTCAGTAGGGTAACCAGTCTTTTCAGCAACGACTTCTAGCATGGTATTCAAAACTGTTTCAGCGCTAAGACCAGATACCGGAGCCGCAGACTGAACTGGTGATGCAACTGGGGCAGAACCAGCAGCGGGTAGCTTAGAGTTCATGTAGTCAACGATTTCACCAAGAGTGCGACACTCGGCTAAATCTTCAGGGCTTAACTCTGGCAGTGTTGGCAGTTCGTCTTGAACAGTACCTAAGATCTCAACACGTTTAATTGAATCGATGCCTAAATCCGCTTCCATATCCATGCTTAGTTCAAGCATTTCAGTTGGGTAACCTGTTTTTTCTGCAACGACTTCTAGCATGGTATTCAGAACTGTTTCAGCGCTAAGGCCTGGTGCTGAAGCCGAAGACTGAACTGGTGACGCAACTGGGGCAGAACCTGCTGCTGTTAGCTGAGAGCCTTCAGCGGCACTTGCAGGAAGTTTAGCGCCTGCGGCCGGTAGTTTACTACCCATATAGTCAACGATTTCGCCCAATGTACGACACTCGGCTAAATCTTCAGGGCTTAACTCTGGCAGTGTTGGCAGCTCGTCTTGAACAGTACCTAAGATTTCAACACGTTTAATTGAATCGATGCCTAAGTCTGCTTCCATATCCATGCTTAATTCAAGCATTTCAGTTGGGTAACCGGTTTTTTCAGCAACCACTTCTAACATAGTATCCAGAACTTTTTGTGAGCTCAGGGGTGTTTGCGGGCTCAGGGCTGTTTGCGCGCTCTGAACTGTTCCTGCGCTTAAGCCAGCAGGAGCAGTTACTGCAGAATCTGTTACTACAGGAGCGGCTACAGGAGCAGGTGCTTTAATTGGTTCTACAGGTGGGGTTGGAGCGGCCATCGCAGCAGGTTGAGCTACAGGTGTGGCCTTTACTACTGGCGTGTTTACGACAGGAGTTTGTACAGGAGGTGCTACTTTCACCGCTTCAACTACTGGTGAATTAACAATTGGTGCGTTAACAACAGGAGCTGTAACAGGTGTTTGACCCGTAAGCATGTTTAATGCATTTTGGCTTGCCTGAGCTTGCTGCTCTAAAAACAGGGTGTGACTTTGCAGCGTTTGCGCTTGATGCTGATGGAATAACTCAATCGAGCGTTGCAAGCTTTCAGGAATGGCTTGGCCTGCAGCAACCATTTTACTTTGCTCTGCCATCAAGTGAGTAAAGGTGTCACCGTATTGTTGTGGAATGGCCAAGAATTGTTGATGCAGTTCAGCGGCTTGTTGCTGTGTATTAAAGAACGCTTCTAAACTGCCTGAAGCAGGAGCAGCCTGAGCTGATGCATGAGGTGCTATTGCTTGAGGCGCAACGTTAGACACTGTTGTTGCGCCAGATGTGGCAACTTCAATATATTCAGTTTTAATGACTTCTTTTTCCACGATCTTCTCTACTACTTTTTCAACAGGTTTTTCGATAACTTTCTCAACAATTGTTTCGACAACTTGAGAGGTTACTTGGCCTGTTGCTAATGATTTTTCCATCTTGGCACGAGTAGGTGCACTGATGTGGTTGGTTGCATTGAGTTTAACGTTCATGCCTTTTGGTACCGCAGGAGCTGCGATTTCAGCTTGATAAGGGTCAATGCTTGAGAGTGGCGCACCTAAAACGCTAAGTTGCATAGCTGCAACACGAAGTTGCACATCACTGTTGCCCTTAGGGTTTGGATTGATACTGATAACGGATACCGCTTCAGCTTTATTACCTAGGGTCGCTTCAACCAGTTTTTGCAGAATGTTCTTAGGGCCGAACTCGACAAATACGCGCGCTCCCGCATCGTACATATTGTTCAGCTGATCAGTAAAGCGCACTGATTGCAGCATATGTTGTTTGAATGCGGCTTTAATTGATTTAGCGTCACTTGAGTGTTTGTCACCAGTGGCATTTGAGAACAGGTCGACTTTGCTCGCCGTGAACTTAGCTTTATCAATGGCTTTAGCAAATGGCTTTTGCGCATGTCCCACAAGTGGTGTATGGAAGGCGCCAGAAACAGGTAGCGCGATAGCTTTAAAGCCTAAAGCAGCAATGGCTTTAGCTGCATCGGCGCAGCTTTGTGTTGGGCCAGCAATAACAAGCTGAGTGGCTGAGTTGTAGTTAGCCACCTTAACGCCTTCAAACTCGCTAATGCAGCTTTCTAATTTAGCGATGTTATCGCTATTTGCTGCATCATTTTCATTAGCTGGCAAGATAATGGCGTACATCGTGCCTTTATCTAATTCATTGCCATCTTTATCAACTGCTGATGCTGCCATTGAAGCACCACGAGCAAATGATAATTGGTAGTAATCATCATTTGAAATTACACCTGCAGCACATAATGCTGACAGTTCACCAAAGCTGTGACCTGCAAACATATCTGCGCTAAAACCTGATTGTGTGAACAGTTGATATTGACTCATGCTCACCACACCAATGGCGCTTTGCGCGTTATCAGTGCGGGTGAGTAAAGCTGCTTGTGCATCTTTATCAGCTTTTTCAAAGGCTGGAATTGGGAACATCACTTGCGATAATGGCGTTTTATCAAAGCTTGCAAATACCTTGTCGGCTTTGACTAATTGCTGGCGCATTTCAGGGAAGTGACAAGCAACATCAATCCCCATGTTGACGTACTGAGAACCTTGACCTGCAAATAATGCTGCTACTTTCGGTGTGTTAGCCGCTTTTTTACCTTTAGTCGTCTTTTGGTTTGCATTAATCGTGATGAGCGCAGATGAGCGATAGCTCGTACCTGATGGTAGTTGCCATGCTTCAGCGTCGTTACTTAGCTGCTTTAACGATAAACCAAGTTGGGTGGTTAATTCATTAAGGCTTGAGACCACAAGACCCAAACGAGCTGCTGAAGTATCTAAAGTGCGAACAGCATATAGTTTAGCAATGCGGGCAAGTTCAGCTTGTTCGATGCTGCTGTTATCTGTGCCTTTAAGCGCGCTGATGTCAGCGTTAAGCTTGTTGATTTCTGCAATGAGCTCAGCTTTATTGTCAGCTCTAATCAATAAGCTTTGTGCTACTTGGCGCTGACGATATTTCTCATCACGGCTGTGCTCTGGGCTGTATTCTTCTAATACTAAGTGGAAGTTTGTGCCACCAAAACCGAACGAACTTATACCCGCTCGGCGTGGTGTGCCATCAGGGCGAGGCATCCAAGGGCGAGTTTCAGTGTTAATGAAAAACGGTGAATCCTCAACATTAAGCTTAGGGTTAGGCTTAGAGACGTTGATGGTTGGCGGCAGCACTTTATGATGCAGTGCTAACGCCGCTTTAATCACACCCGCGGTTCCCGCAGTTGATTTAGTATGGCCCACTTGTGACTTAACTGAACCTAAAGCAATGTGTTGCTTGGTTGAGTCATTCTCACCAAATACAGATTTAAGACCATTAAATTCTGCCACATCACCCGCTGCAGTGCCTGTTCCGTGAGCTTCAATTAAGCCAACGGTTTCAGGTGCAAAGCCGGCGTCATCATAAGCACGCTTCAGCGCTTTAGCTTGGCCTTCAGGTCGAGGTGCATAAATTGATTTGAACTTACCATCAGATGAAGCGCCGACCCCTTTAATGACTGAGTAAATACGGTCACCGTCACGCTCAGCATCTTCAAGACGTTTTAATGCCACCATGCCAATGCCTTCACCAATCATCATGCCTTTTGAGTCGATATCAAATGGCTGAATCGTTTCATTGGTGGTAAACGCTGGGGTTTTTGAAAAACTCATGTACATCGATGGCGAGTTATCGGTACATACGCCACCAGTGATCATCATTTCGCTGCGGCCTTCAACCAGTTCGGTTAACGCCATACGCATTGCTGCAAGTGAACCTGCACAGGCCGCATCAACCACACAGTTCATGCCGCCTAAGTCAAAGCGGTTAGCAATACGACCAGCAATAACATTACCTAGTGAGCCTGGGAATGAGTTTTCTTCCCAGTGAATGTATTGATCTTGGAACTTTTTGATCAACATATCGCTGTCAGCATCACTTAGACCACTGCTCTTAAATACTTTCTTTAATACAGGATATTGCAGGCGCGCTGTTAAGCTTGCATTGATCTTTTGACCACCACCCACACCCAGCGTAATACCAATCTTATCGGTATCGTACTCAGAGGTGACGCCCGCATCAGCAAGCACTTCTTTGGCAATCACTAACGATAGTAATTGCGAAGTATCAGTCAGTTCTAGGATATTTGGCGGCAGGCCAAATTCCATTGGGTTAAAGTCCACTTCAGGGATAAAACCACCGCGTTTACAGTAGCTCTTGTCTGGCGTGCTCTTGTCAGCATCAAAGTAATCTTCAGCGCGCCAGTGGGTATCAGGTACTTCGGTAATAGCATCAATTTTTTCGCTGATTAAGTCCCAAAACTTATTCAGGTAACGAGAGTTGGCAAAGATACTGGCCATGCCGACAATGGCAATAGGCATGTCTTTAAGACGTTTATTCAGTCTTGTATCTTGCGACTCGTTATTATCTTGAGATGAGGTCTCAGGATTTGTAGGGGCTTGGCTCATTTTGAGTCTCCAGTGTTCAGCTGATCCTTAGCTGATTTATTTTTTTGGTTTGCCGCTTCCGTAGATTGTAAAACTGTTGCGCCAGGAAAGCGGGCTAAAAAGGTGTGGTAATTTTTGACTAATAACTTACGTAAATGAAACGGGCCGTGCTTTAACACATAAGCGATATAACGATTTGTCGCTTGTGTGTGATTGTCTTGATATATGTCGAGATACACCCAGTCGGTTGCAAAGTCGACACCGAGCAAAATGGAATAACTGTCAGCTTGAGTGAGTTGAGGTGGAATCGTTAACGATACAACCTGTACAACGTTATCTGGTGTCGCTTCAGGTAATGCAAGGGTTTTAGCGAGCGTTTCAGGGTTCAGCGTATAAGTCGCTACATCTGTACCCTGAACAATAGGCAGCTGATTAAAATAACGCTCAGGCACATGAGGGCTTTCAAATTCATCTAGTTTTGATATGCCGTAGCGCTTTAAACATCGGGCTAAACCAGAGCGAGAGACGTTAGGGTTGATAAATTGTTGTGTGACGTGAAGCAATCTATCCAGTGACATTTTTAATTGATAACGAAGTCCCACAACCACGTATTCTTCCATTGATGAAAGAGTGGTTTTCAAATGATGTGGAGTATTGGGCGTATCACTGATTGAGTCGCGCTTGCGCCACTTTCTGACAGTGGCTTCCGAGATATTAAGAATCTTAGCCAATTGACTAACACTGAAATCAGAAGTCTGAATAAATTGACGCATTTCAGGAGTCGTTGTTGCATTGCGATGGCGAACAGGGGCCATCGCAACATCGGTTTCTGATGTGGCTTTCTTAGCGGCTGTTTGAGTTACAGCGTGAGCTTTTCTATTTGCGGTCATTTCAGGACTGCCATAGTTCGATGAATACTCCGTACAATCTGTTGGGACTCGGTATAAAAACGTGAAGATTAACGTTTGTTCATCTTCAAAATTAGCGTTTTAGCACAATCGAGCATGCAGAGTACCTGAGGTTTCGGGCCGATACAATCACCCGAAACTAATTAATCACTGATACGACCAGAATTAGCTAACACTTGTAAGCCGAATGGGTGATTTTGTTATAAAAAACGTTACGGCTGTAAAGAGTGATCTGAGTCAATTATTCAACAATGTTACCGATCTATACTGAATTTATGGGTGTTTTATCGTCAAATGTAAACATAGTAAGACAAAGATATGGATAGTTTAATAATGTGAACAAAGGAGGCCAACATGGCTGAGTTTACCACTGAGCAAATCCGCAATCTGGCAGTGCTCGGACACACAGGCGCAGGAAAGTCCTCGTTACTTGAGGCGTTACTGTTTCGCGCTGATGCTATAAGTTTAAAAGGCAGGGTCGACAAGGGCACAAATCATGCTGATTTCACTGCCCAAGAAAAATCTCATCGACACAGTTTAGAACCTTCATTTTTAAATCTTGATTATCAATCTCACCACATCAATTTCATCGATACTCCCGGATTACCTGACTTTTTTGGACGTGCACTATTACCATTACCAGGTGTTGAATCAGTATTATTGGTGGTGAATGCAAGTGTTGGCATTGAATCCGTCACTAAGCGAGCATTTGAAGCAGCCCGAAGCCAAGGAAAAGTGGTGGTCATTGCGATAAATCACATGGATGGCAATGAACAGAAAGTATCAGATGTGATGATAGATATTCAGCATCAATTTGGTCATCGTTGTTTGCCGGTTAACTTACCCAATGCCACAGCTGATGGTGTCGTTGATTGCTATTTAAATTGCGATGATACGGCGAAGACCTTATTCAGTCATCCTTCTCAAGCTAAAGATGAACTTGTTGATACCGTACTTGAAGAAGATGAATCCTTAATGGAGCTTTATTTAGAACAAGGCGAATCACTCACTCCAGAGCAACTGCATGCGCCCTTAGAAACAGCGTTAAGAATGGGGCATTTAGTGCCAGTTTGTTTTACTAGCGCTGAACAAGATATTGGGATCAGCTCGTTATTAGAGATACTGGTTAAGTTAATGCCCAATCCACTTGAAGCGAATCCGCCGCAATTTATTAAAGGCTACGGCGATGAAGCTAAGCCGATTGATGTCACTCAAAAAGCCTCTGATCATGTTTTAGCGCATGTATTTAGGGTAGCGATAGACCCATTCTTTGGCCGTATGGGAGTTTTCCGCTTGTATCAAGGTACAATTTCTGTGGGAATGAAATTGTTTATTGGTAGCGGACGCAAGCCGTTTAAAGTGTCTCATTTAATGAAACTTCAAGGCGATAAACAAATTAATGTCAATCAAGCTTTGCCCGGTGATATTTGCGCCATTGCTAAGCTTGAAGAGTTATCTGTGGGAGCTGTGCTTCACGATAGCCATGATGAAGATGAATTCCATTTACCCGAGCTTAAATTCCCGCAACCTATTTTTGGATTGGCAGTATCTGCTAAACGCCGTGGTGATGAACAGAAAATATCAGAAGTATTAAATAAGCTGGTGGCCGAAGATCCGAGTTTACAAATCAGTCGCAACGAAGCAGAAGGTCAAACAGTGCTGCAAGGACAAGGTGACTTACACCTTCAAATTGCTTTAGAGAAAGCGCAAAATTTATTTAATGTGGACATGGATACCGATATGCCTGCAGTGGCTTACCGAGAAACCATTATGGCTGAGGCGGAGTATCGTTATCGTCATAAAAAGCAGTCTGGTGGTTCTGGCCAATTTGGTGAAGTTGAATTGAAAGTTGAACCGTTAGCGCGTGGACAAGGTTTTGAGTTTGTCTCCAAAGTGGTGGGTGGTTCTGTGCCAACTCAGTATATTCCGGCTGTTGAAAAAGGTGTGCGCGAAGCCATGTTAGCGGGCGAAATGGGTGGGTACCCATTACAGGATGTGAAGGTCACTTTGCTTGATGGTAAGCATCACAGTGTCGATTCAAAAGAGATTGCTTTTGTCATGGCGGGTAAAAAAGCCTTTATGGAAGCGGTAAAACTGGCTCAACCTGTTATTTTAGAGCCCATTGTTGATATGCAAATTCATGTGGCTCAAAACCATGTGGGTGAAATTACGGGGGATATTAGCTCTTCAAGAGGTATCGTTTGTGGTACCCAAGCAAATAGCAATGGCTTAGTGGAAGTGAGTGTTGAAGCGCCGCTGGCGAATGTGAGTAATTATTCCACTCGCCTTAAATCGATGACTGGTGGCGAAGGCCAATTCTCGATGCACTTTAGTCACTACGATGTGCTTCCTCAAAAGGCGGTAAAAGCACTGGCTGAGTAATTTTTAATGCTTGTTATAAGATAAAAACCATAAAGGGTTGAGCATTGCTCAACCCTTTTTTCATTAAGTCAATTAAGCTTGATTTAGGTTATTTAAAGTTAGCTAAGGGCTATTTATATTATTTTAAAGATAGTTCAGGAGTGTTTTATATTATTTTAAAGATAGTTCAAGACTATTTACATAATTTCAAGATAGTTCAGGACTGCTTTATATAATTTAAAGATAGTTCAAGACTGTTCTATATTATTTAAAATTAGTTCAGTGAGCCCACGCTTTAGCGTCGACACATCAGCGTATTAACGCCACAATCACATTGATAACTTACCTTGCTTGTTGAAATTGCTTCCTAAAACAAGCGACAATGGTGCATTGCCTATTTAGCCTGAGCCTAGTTTGAAGCTGCCAATCGCCATTCAATTATTTTTCTGTCCCCTTAATACTGATTTATTAGATGAGTCGAGTGCTTTTATTGTTCGTTCGTGGCTGCCTGAAGATGAGGTTAAAAAGGTTGATCGTTTTATTCAGCAATTATCTAGAGACCAAGGTTTAATGGTGCGAGGCTATTTACGCAGCGTGTTATCGCGCTTTGCTAGTATTGAACCTGATGAATGGCAATTTGAATATGGTGAGAAGGGTAAGCCGAGGTTAACGGCGGAGCAGTTTGCGGATACCGGTTTGCAGTTTAACCTGAGCCACAGTGGTGACTGGTTGTTAATTGGGGTAGTAAAAACTAACGGTGCAATTCAGCAGCAAGGAGAAATAGAACTTGGTGTAGACATTGAGCGCCGCCGTGAAACAACGAATATCCATTCGATTCTAAATCACTATTTTTCGAAACCAGAAGAGAGTGCATTACTCGCTTTATCTGAAGATAAACACAGAGAACGCTTTTTGATTTATGGGCGCTTAAAGAGTCCTATATAAAAGCGAAAGGCTTAGGCTTAGCTTTATCGCTAAAATCTTTTGCGTTTGATTTATCTGCCATGAGTGTTGGTGAGTTGCAAGTTAACGATGAGACGATTGCGATACAACAAAATATCCCGTTAAGCTTATTAAAGGCGATTGACCCTGATGGTTTATTAGCGGATTTTGTCATTGCCCCGCAGTGGCATTGTTATTTAGGAAAGCTTGATCATTTGTATCGTTTTGCCGTGAGTATAGGAGGTGGATCTACAAATTCAGACGATTTATTTCCTGAGCTGAAAGCAAAAAAATCAGCTGGCTTGACGTTGTGAATCACGCATCCAAACCAGCTGATAGGTAAAACTGTCTAGTTTTAAACTATTTATTCTGAGCCACTAGACTCTCATCATTTAACAGACCCTAATTAATGAGTATGTTTTAATGGAACGATTTCAAAATCAGGATTAAATTGCACTAGAGTCGAAGCGATTTTAGCGAAAGCCTGTTTGTCACCTTCCATTGTCGCCGCACCTGACTGCATCAGTGCTTTCATATCCGTCTTGCCTAACAATATGCCAACCACATCAGCTTTATTTACTGTCAGAGTTGCATCTGCATGTTTTGGTGACTCGACATTAATATTACTTAAATTACCGTTACTCAATTCAACAAATAAAGTGTCTGTTTGATTACCGTTTTGAGTCACTACATTTAAAGTGATATTACCAAGTTCAGCAGCTTTGATACTGTCAACTTTAACCGCAAGGAAATCAAATAAGGTCGACATATCCATTTCGCTAATAATATCTGCAGAGGCTGACTTTGGCGCGCCAGGCTTGATGCCAAGTCGCAACTCTTGAGCTCCAGTGAGGTAAATATTACGCCAACCTGCGCCCTCAGCTTGGTAACCTAGTTGTTCATAAGTGTCTGCGAGTAATTCACGCGCCGCATCGTGTTGTGGATCTGCCATAACGACTTTATTGAGCGCAGTAGCAACAAAGCGATACTCTCCTTGGCTAAAATCATGTTTTGATTTTTGCACCACGTTATCGGCACCGCCCATATACTCAACAAACTTTGTTGCTTCTGCCTTGGTAGTTAATGGATTTAAATTGGCTGGGTTCATGTCAAAGTAACCCAAGTACATGTTGTACACAGCTTTGGCATTGTGGCTATAGGTGCCGTGATAACCATTGGTATACCATTCGTCTTGAACGTTTTGAGGTATGGTTTCCATGATAGCGTCGCCGATATCTTGAATAACCACGCCGTTATTGGCTAAACGCATTGACTGGTTATGAACTAAACCATAGTTATCACGCTGCATGCGAAGATAATGATTAACCTCTTTATTGCCCCAAACTGGCGCTGAATGAGAGGCAAATAATACGTTAACGTCTTCACCAAAGGCGTTAATCATTTCATTAATGTCTTTAGACCACTTTAAAGAATCGCGTACTTTCGCTCCTCTCAAGGTGTACACGTTGTGCATGCCATCATAAGTTAATTCGCCAGACCACAGCGCTTTCATTGACGGAATGTAGGTGATCATTTCACTGGCAGCTTCAGTGCCAGAGGCATCCATAAATACCATTTCAAGACCATCAATGGTTAAGGTTTCCCATTTGCCATTATGGTTTAGTTCATAGTCAGGTTTAACGTAGGTGATTTCGCCTTTTGATAAGCCTTTAGCAAGTGCAGCATCTACAATTCCGTGGTCGTGTTTACCCAATGTTGCACCATATTGATATGCTGCGCGGCGGCTCATCACGTTACCTGCAAGGACATTTTCATCGACAATTTCTGAGGTGATATTGTATGAACCATACACTTTGACATCAGGATACAGTTCTTGCACACCACGGGCTCCACCAAAGTGATCGGCATGGCTATGAGAGTAAATCATCGCGACAACAGGTAAATCCTCACCTTCAGGTAAGTTAGCAAAGGCAAACTTTAACGATTGCTGCACCGCTTCTTTGGTGAGTAATACATCATAAGCAATCCAACCCGTTTTACCTCGGATAAGCGTTAAATTAGATAAGTCGGTACCGCGAACTTGATAGATACCATCAGTGACTTTATATAGCCCGTTTGGCACCATGTTCAGCTGTGCTTGACGATATAAAGAAGGGTTAACGGAGTCAGGTAACTCTTCACTAATAAAGCTAAACTCTGCTCGCAAAACTTTAGCTGTAGCCTCATCAAATGATGCGATTTTGTTTTTACTAAATCGCTCAAAAGCGGCTTTGTCATCAAAGTTTAAAGTTTTTTCCACTGATTTATTATGTTCAGCGGTGAAAGGGGTTGCGGGCTTACCATGGTAATCAACAGTGATATGGTCGTGTTCATGCTGAGCTGCAAAAGCTTGGGTGGTAAACGTTAAGGTTATCGCTAAACCAAGTAATGATTTTCTCATGTAAGCCTCTAGGATTTATTGTTGTTGAATATAAGTTAACAACAAAAATGATAAAGATAACTATAGCTAAGAATGGTTAGTACATTTACTGTATGAATGTATTGGGCGTTAATCAATGGCTTGAATGTGCATTTAAATTGGAAATCTATTTGTATAAATCAGGTATTAAGGTGGTAAAAGTGAAGCAGGGTTTAGGGCAATTACAATTAGAACAGCTGCAACAAGAAAAGAGTCAACAAGAGCTGCATAAGCTGGATCTTAATCTTGTTAGGGTATTTTGTAGTGTATGTGATTATCAATCAATTACACTTGCAGCTGAACACCTTTCATTAACCCAATCTTCTGTTAGCAATGCAATTAACCGCTTTAAAACCCTTGTTGGGGCTGAGTTATTTGTCAGGCAAGGTCGAGGTATTGCTCTTACCGCAATAGGCCAACATTTACACCAAACATTAGGGCCTTCTTTAATCGATATAGAGCAGTGTATTAATAGCGTTAAAGCGTTTGACCCGCAGCAATCAAAACGTGTTTTTCATGTCAGTGCGAATGAATCAATTATTGATTTGATTGAGGCAGATATAGAAAAATCGGTGGCTGATAAAGGCGTTGAAATCATCTTTACTGAAGCGATTATTGATGAAGGTAATTTATATCAAGCGCTTCAAAAACAGCATATTGATTTAGCGTTAGATATTGTGGCGCCGAGCGAAGCATCATTTTCCAGCAAACAAATTGCTACCGAAAAGCTCGTTTGTGTGGCGAGGGCGAACCATCCTCAATTTAAAAACGGTATTGATGAACAGTCGTATTTTGCTGCTAAACATCTGTTTTACCGATTACATCGCCATAATCAACGGGTAGCAGAGATTATTTCTACAGAGCATTTACCTGAGCGCCATATGTATGGCGAAAAATCATCTTTGCTCACAATGTTATCGGGAGTCAGTAAATCCGATGCAATCTGCATTGCGCCATATACCTATGCTAAAAACTATCAATCTATCTTTAATTTGACCTTGATGGATTTGCCGTTCGAAAGCCAATTGATTTCAATTTACAGCATTTGGCCGACCCGTAATCAACAAGATCCGGCAACGAAGTGGTTACGTGAGTTAGTGGAGACTGCAATGGAAAAGGTGTACTTGCTAGAAAGTGATCGTTAATTATCGCTATTAATAACCGCGTCAAAATTGCTCAGAGAAATAACATCACCTGCTTGCATGGCGTCAATATGAATATCGCCAATTCTGACTCTAACTAACCTTAATGTGGCAAAACCTACTGCTGCTGTCATTTTTCTAATTTGACGATTTTTACCTTCGCATAAGGTGATTGATACCCAGCTGGTTGGCCCATGCCTTGGATCGCGAATTTTACGACCACGAGAGGGGAGCTGTGGCTCTTGTGCCAATTTAAAGGCTTTACAAGGCAGGGTGAGATATTTTGTGCCATTGATACCAATTTCAACTCCGTTTTGTAGTTGTGATACCGCCTTGTCATCGATATCGCCATCCACTTGAACATAATATTCTTTTTCGATGCCTTTACTTCTCACTTTATGGCTCATCATGCCGTCTGTTGTGAGTAACAGTAGCCCCTCTGAGTCATGATCTAGTCGACCAATCGCCATGGTTTTATCTGGAAAGTTATAGAGTTCTGCCAGCAGATGTTTTTTCTTACGTGTTTCTGGCACAAACTGACTCAAAAAACCAAAGGGTTTAAATATTTTAAAGTGTTGATGAGCTTGTTGAAGGTCTTGCTGACTTGATTGGACAGATTCTTGGGCTGGCTCTTGGGGATGCGAGGCTGCATTTTGAGTCGCATTTTGTTCTAAACCTGTTAGACAGGCTTGGTTGGTGTTTGGCATTAACGGTGGCTCTTAATCTTAAACCTGAGTGATACCATATTATACGGATACCAAATGATAGATGCACAGCTAATAACTTTAGCGATTTAAATAATCATTTGGTATAGAAGTTATCTGATATAAAAGTCACCTGATATAAAGGTCAAACTGGGATTGCTTAGATTTCAATCTCAATATTAACTTTATTGATTCATGGTGATAACTCTTGTGGTGAGTATTTAACAAGCTCATGGGGCTACAACGATAATAGTTGTTTTTTACACCTACGCCGCTTATTTTATCGAGCACTTACTTATCATATTTTTAGCTATCGACGCGTTAAAATGACAATTTTCAGTCTGCATTGTTTTGGTATTAATTTTTGATATAAATAAGAATCGTTATTTTGTTCAGTTTATTAATCAGTGGGAAATACAATGAAATTAGATGCAATACTTTGGGATTATGACGGAACCTTAGTTAATTCAGTGCCAAAAAATATTGATATTACCAAAGCTATTTTATCTATCGTCGCACCTCATTTAACTGGTGATAATCTACCTCAGTATTTATTAACTGAAGCGCTTTACCATGAAGCGAATCATGGCGCTAAAAATTGGCAGCAACTCTATGTTGATTACTATGGATTAACAGAGAAGGAAATGCTCCAAGCGGGTAGCATGTGGGCAGAGTATCAAGAGAGGAATGAAACTGAGGTGATGTTATTTGATGGTATCAAGGATGTCGTGCAGGAATTTTCTCATTATCATCACGGAATATGTTCACAAAACTCGCAGAAAAATATTCGTCGCGTACTAAATAACAATGACATTGGCGCTCCGTTTAAGGCGATTGTTGGCTATGATGATGTGTCTAGCGGTAATCAAAAGCCACACCCTTTTGGCGGCGTTAAGTGTGTTGAATCAATATTAGGACATACAGACAGTGAGTTACTGATGTATATTGGCGATCACGAAGCCGATGCTAAGTTTGCGCGTAACTTACAGGTAGCGCTTGGAAACAATGCAAAAGTCATTTCTGTAGCTGCAGCTTATAGTCAGTCTGAGCCTAGAAGTTGGAGCGTTAAGCCAGATTATATTGCCAGAAATGTTGAAGATTTAATGTCGATTATCGGCAAATATGCTTAACAATGTATGCTAATTCCTAATCGTTAGTGCTTATTTATTAGTGCCGAAATTAGTGTTCAAAAATGAATAAAGCCTGCGATTGCAGGCTTTATAGTTTCTAGCTCTTATTGTGCTAATAACTGCTGTGTTATATGAGCAGTTTTAATCGTTTTACTGTTATTGCCTAGCCAATCGATGCGTCTCTGGAGGTTGCTCAAAGTCGCTTCTAAATGGATTAATATCCAATCCACCGCGGCGAGTATAACGAGCATAAACAGTGAGTTTAGTACATTGACAGTATCGTTTTAGGTCGGTAAAAATACGCTCTACACATTGCTCATGAAATTCATTATGTTGGCGGAATGAGATTAAATAGCGCAATAGCTTTTCATGATTAATCTTTGGGCCTTGATAACGGATCATCACACTTCCCCAATCTGGCTGTGAAGTGATTAAACAGTTAGATTTTAATAAGTTTGACGTGAGTGTTTCGACAACATTTTTCTCTTCAGTGCTGTCTTGCAAGTACTCAGGGTTAAATTCATAATCATTGACTTCAATATCAAGCTCATCGATACAATTGCCAGGTAGTTCAACAATACGTTGAGTATTGAACTGCTTAGGCTCAATCACTCTCACTGTTACCTTACCATTAGCACATTGGCTTAAGTCAGTGGTTAAGGTTTGCTGAACGTGCTCTACACTGTCAAAACGTGTTTGGTTAAAGCTGTTTAGATACAACTTGAACGATTTTGATTCGATTAAATTATCACTTTCGATAGCAAGGTAAACTTCAATCATTGCGACCATAGGTTTACCTTTGGCGTTCAACCAAGATAACTCGTAGCCAGTCCAAATATCTGCCCCTTGAAACGGCAGATTATCAGTTAATTCAATAGCGTCGCGATTAAGTTTACGAGGAACCCCTTGCAGCAGTGAAGCATCATATTCTGCTTGATATTGCGTCGATTGACCTAAAGTGAGTCCTTTAAGTGCATCTGCATCACTATAGGGGTCGTGATTGTGTGTCATCTAGTCTGTTTCCGTGTCAAAATAGACTTTTATTATAACCCAAAACTGGAGCATCTTAAGTGTCTTGTTCAACTTCATTGGAACATTTTTCTAGCCGTTATATACAAGCTTATCAGGATGTATTAGACGAGTTACCCCGTTATTTCCCATGTGGGCAAGGATCCGCTTGTATTGAAGGCAAGTATGATCTTGAATCTGACGAAGCGGTTTTTGGAAAGCGGTAAAACGAAAAAGTAATTCAGATTTCAGTAATGTAGAACATGCATTAGACATTAAGCTTCATCAAGATATTAATGCCTTTTATGGTGAGTTTTTTCTGCGCCACTTTTTTCGATTCTAAATGGGGAGAAGGGGAGTTACTGCAGGTTTGGAACCAGCAAGATTTTGAATCTTTGCAACAAAATGTGATTGGCCACTTAATGATGAAGAAAAAGCTTAAACAAGCACCAACTTGGTTTGTTGGCGTTTTAGGCGATGGCGAACAGATGATTACTGTCGATAATGAAGATGGCAGTGTGTGGATTGAAATTCCAGGTGATAGGCCCAAAGATAAATTAGCCGATAGTCTTGCGGAATTTATTGATGCGCTAACACCACGAGTAACGCCGCCGGTAGAGCCGATTGTAGAGGAATATGTTGCTCATCCAGGTATTTGGCAGCGAATGAAAATGATGTGGAATGATTTGATTAAAGGCAAGAAATAATTGCTTATTCGGACATAAAATAAAAAAGCCAGGCTATAGATCAGGCTATAGATGCGGTCTGGCTTTTTTATTGAATGAACCGATAATGCGTTATCAGCTAACTCGTTGTATTAGTATCTATTGACGAGAAGATAATTTTACTGATGATCCCATGAGATATTCGATACAATTCGACATGGCTCGCACCTAAAGTGGAACATGTCTAATAATGGCTCATCTAAACGCCACGCTTTTGAGCCGCAACGTGGACAAGCTCGGTTTTTTCACTGGCAAGGTTTTCGCCACCGACACGGTATAAATAATAATAAGTTGGGATTTTAGTTAAATACTCAACTCTGCCCCTGATATCCCAGCCCCGTCTAAATAAATCACTTTGATGACTGGTAATTTCTTCTAATGCTGCAAATTCAGCCTTTGTGGCCGCAGCCATTTGTAATTCATCACAGGCTTGCCACTCTGTCTGCCAGCGAATGACGCGTTTATGATCGCCGTTAAAGGTTGCAGGCAGCTGATACAGTGGAATGGGGAGCAAGTTATCGCCAGATCGGATAGGTGAACACATATGCACATAGCTGGTATATAACACTTGCCAGCTAGGCTGCTCCGTATTGCTTACTTCAGAGTTAATATCTTGGCCTATATATTTCTCGCGCGGTGCTAATAGTTTTGCGTCTGTTAATTGTTGTAAGGCTTGTTTAGTCCAAGGACTATTGTGACGAGTTGCTAAGCTGGTTTTTTCTGGCATCAACAATCGCACTTTAAACTCACCTTCGTTAAAGGCGACTGCAAATTCTCTTCCCAATATTTGACCGTTTGCTCGTAATGATTCGAGATAATGGTTGATGGCTTTTTCTGCCGCGGTGATGGTAGTATCCGCAAAACATTCAAATCTGAGCTCAGTGACAAACATGGGGGTTCCGTTAATGTGTTAAGTGTTTGGGTGTCGTTAAAAAGTCTTGTGGTCAATCCAATTTAAACTAATAACAGTCTTATGATTGATTTTCTAATTGGGCGATACGCTGTTCTAGCAATTCAATTTTTTTGTCAAAGTCAGCTTTCATTTGTTGAATTTGCGTTTGAAATAGTTGCTCAAGTTGTTGTCGCTCAGTATTGGCTGTTTGTTTGGTCGACTCTAGCGCATCGCCCAGGTCTGGCAAGGTTTGCCACTGATCTTTTGGGATAGCTTTAAACTGTTGCAAGCCTTGGATTAACAAAGGCATTGGCACTTTACCACCCAGTTTTCCTTTTACTAATGCCATCGTCGGAGTGTGGCCATTCATTGCAATGGTTTTGGCCGCTGCGAGGACTTGTTCGATTGGACTCATAATTAGTGAAAATCCTCAATGTTGATTGGTGAAAATGATGATTTAATCAAATGTTATTTTAAAAATATAATAAAATCAATAATATAACTTTTGGCATGCTTTTAGCTTAATCATAATGGACAACATTATAACGTATCTCAAAAACAGTTTGAGTAGAAATTACGTGAGAATCATTTTAATAATAAGGAAGTATCATGAAAGCAAAATTGGGTTTAGCATTGTTAATGGCTGTAAGCAGTCTTTCATTGAGTGGTTGTGTGTTGAATGTGGGTGATCACGAAGGTAATCGCAGCAGTTCTTATTGGGAAAAACAACAACAAACTAATCGTACTAATTTATCTAAGTTGACGATTGGTATGGCGCGAGATCAAGTAACGACTCTAATGGGTACTGCTGATTTCAGTGAGGCTTATGTTACTCAAGCTGACGCAGACAGTCCGAAAAAAGAAGTCCATGTATTCTTTTATCGTACTCAGTGGAGCAAAGGTGATGGTAAAACCACTAAGGATGAATGTACTCCTGTGGTGATCAGTGATAATAAATTAGTTGGTTGGGGCGATACGGCTTACCAAAAAATCTAGTCTGTAGTTACTGTTATTGCCTTAATAATACGTCCAGTTGGTCGACGAGTTCTGACCACTGGGCGTCTTGCGTTAAGGCCTCTGTAATAAATGCTTTTTGTGCCTCATTCCAAAAGCTAGCTTGGGTAATTGGTGTTTCGTTAGGAATGTTATGCGTAGTAATAAAGTGCTCAATTCCAGTCGATGATGCATCCAGTCCGAGTTGTTCAAATAGGTGGTTTAACGTTATTGAGGTGGTATCCATGATGACGTCCTTATTAAGAAGTGAATGGACTTATCTGCATTAAGCCTAGGCGAGCGGATTAAAATTGCAATATGTTTCAAACTTGTTAACTTGTAACTATTCACTGAACTTCAATGAGACTGAAATTATGGAACAGACTACTATGGCGGAATATCGTGCAGTGTACCTGACAGCAGAAGATTTACGGGTGGCAGCGTCGATAATATACAACGCCTATCATGATGATCCGTTTTTCATTGAAGCCTTGTCCACAGCTAATAAAGCCAGTTACGAGCAAAAATTACGTGCCGCTATCAGGGAAGAATTAACTGAATTATGGCAGCAAGAGCAGCCTTTAATTGGCTGGTTTAATGGTGAAAGGTTGATTGGTGTTGCGTGCGTGATTACTCATCAAGTGCCATTAGGTGAAAGCCGCTATTGGCATTGGCGTTTGAAAATGGTGCTGGGAACCGGTTGGAGCTCCACGCAAGCTTTAATCAACAAAGAGAATAGTATTTTAGAAAGCCTACCAAGTAATCAATATGGCATTCTGCAGTTTATAGCGTTATCGCCCATTGAACAGGGTAAAGGGAATGGCGCTAAATTGATTCACGCTGTGTTAAGTTGGTGTGATGACCAACCTGAACTCGATGGTATCGGCGTGTTTATTAACAATCCTAAACACGGTGAGTTATTTATCCGTGAGGGTTTTCAGCACCTTTCTCAACTGACGATCGGCACTGTAGATGGCGAAGTATTGATATATTCGAGTAAATAACTCGGTTCGCAGTTTATATAGTGAGCGTATTGATTTTATCGCTAGGTAGGATGGAAAATGAGCACGAAAAAATACCAAGACTTTAATTCTTTTTATCCTTTTTATTTATCTCAACATCAAGATGTAACATGCAGACGACTTCACTATATCGGTAGCGGAATTATTGTGGTCATGTTGATTATAGTGTTGTTATCACAACAATGGTGGCTTTTATGGACATTGCCCGTAATCGGTTATGGCTTTGCTTGGGTTGGTCACTTCTTCTTTGAAAAGAATAAACCCGCCACCTTTGAGTACCCCTTTTATAGTTTACTTGCTGACTGGGTCATGTTTGCACAAATGTTAAAAGATAAACTCGGCCTCAAGAAAAACTTAGGTTAAGTGTTAATCAGGAATGTAAGAGATCTCTCACCTTACTGTAGGTTTTCATATTCTTTAATCGAGTTAATTTCTTTTATTTAATTTTTATGTTCTTTTAAAACAATAGTTTAGATTTTTGGTTTAACGTTGGCTATTGTGAATATTTTGTTTCATCCACTTTTGTACATTTTTCTATTACATGATTTCAATACAATAAAGTCACTAAGCAATTAATTGAATGACCAAACAAATCGTTACAGGAAGTAACTTTTTAAAAGTCAGTGAACAGTAATAGTAGTGCTTAGAAAGTATTTGGCGATTAACACTCAGGATGAGAGTTATTGATACTAATACATGTAATGATTTTCAGGATGAAAGTAGGACACGCTCAAGGAGTGGGCAAAAGCTCAGTTAAGGATTAACTGAAACATGGATGACCCCAAGTCAGGAAGATATGGGTAGCAGGAAGCAAATACTAGGAAGGTAATTTTAGGAGTTAGATTCGGTCAAAAGGATTGACTGTTCAAAGGATTGAGAACTCAAGTATGGCTTAAAAGGCATATACAAGGATATTGAGTAAAAAAGGAATAAGGGAGCAAGGAGCAAGACGATTCGCAAGGATGGAGCAGGGAGCACAACTTAGCAGGATGGCTAACAAAGCGTAAAACTGGCGCAACCTTACATGTTAGGGTTGCGCTTTTTATTATATGAGATATTCATTTGTTAAATATGTGAACAACCTAACGGCTTCAAAAGTGCATTTGTCTACCCGATTTGTAAGAGATATCTCACAAGAGATGTGAGAATAATCGCTTTTAAAATAGACTTACACTAAGCGGTTTTTTTAAGCTGTTGATAAATTTAGCTTTATGCTATTTATTCAAAGTTTGTAGTGTTGTTTTTTTGTTAATTTGCTGTTTTGTGCATATTTATTTATTCGTTCATCTCTTAAAATATACCCAAGCAGTAAATGCAAGAGAAAGATAATTTGTTCATCAGGATGATGATTAAGAATTCACTTTCTCGACGACAGTAAAACAACCGTTATGGATAACGGCAGTGTCAAAGGATGATACTGACATCATTAAGATGAAGGGTTTTATTGTAGAAAAGGATTTTTAGGACATCAATAAAAGGATTTACGCTGTTATGGATAACAGTGATTGCATTGGATGCAAATGATTGAATCATGGATGTCATGGAAGAAAACCAAGGATGAATTAAAGGACACGCTTAAGGATTTGAGCAGGCTCGGTCAAGGGATAATCGAGTAAGAGGGACAGTACTTCAGTGTACAAGGAACATCAAGGATTGAATAAGGATAGCGCACGGAGCAAGTTAGACGCATGGATGGTGCAGGGAGCACAAAAATAGCGGGAAGGCTTAACAAGAGTACAAGAGGCCGCGGCAATTTATTGTCGCGGTCTTTCTTTTGGAATTTGTAAAGTTTGGACTCAAGTTTATTTCGGCAAGGTTAAGCTTTAATTACCGTTATTTTTTACTTTTAAAGGCGTGCATTGGTTCGCGCATTCTGGTGTAAGTGAAAACTCTACTTTACCTCTACTTTTACTATGACTTTTCACGCTTCTTATCGTGTTTTTAAAAGTGTTAGCGACAGATATAAAAAACGCCATCAAAATGATAGCGTTAGTGATAATAAAGCGCATCAATGTCGTTATTATCGGCATTTACCCGAATTGCAGCTCGAAGCACCGCCGCAACCACCAAATTTGCCTTTAGCCATTGGTGCGTCCATCCATTCAGGCTCCGGAAAAATTGGCCAATTAATTTTTTCAATTTTTTTGCCGTGCATGTTGATATGGCCACGGTATTGGTTAATACCGTCGGTGCTGAACTCAAACATGAATTTAGCTCGCCAACATAACCCTGTTGTACCGCCAATACTCGGTTTTGCCGACTCCATTGCGATAGCAAGCAGCTGAACCTTCTGACCGGCGCAAGACTTTTCAGCATAACGGCGGCTGATCTCTGCCATTTGGCGTAATTGCCAAAAAAATGCAGCGACCACTACAACGGCAACGATTAATATAAAATCTGACATCATTGGCTTACGGCCCTAAATAATCCGCCAATGGCGGAAGAAAGTGTGGCGCTGCGGTCGGTACTTCTTAAGTCTAGTAATAGCGATTCTCGCAGGCTTGGTATTGCTACGATATCAGCAAATACTTGATTAAAGAAGTTTTGAGGTTGATTGGCTAAAACTTCTAGATAAAGTTTGCGAGTTGCATCATCTTTTAATGCTATCCAGCTTCTTGCTGCAATAGTGATCAATAAGTTTTCATCTAATTGCTGAAAATTAACCAACTGTTTAATGGCTTTTTGGGTTAATTCAGGCTGAGACGATAGCGCTCGCAGATAGATATGTTTGTGCTCAATGTCTGCTGCCGATAATTTATCAAAAATGGTTTCGGCCAACGAGTTTGAGATGGTGACATGTTCTAAACACTGACACACAGCAGCTTGTACTTCTAAAGGCGCGAATGAAAATGATGCATTGATGTGTTTGTCATGATCAAATTTGTCTAAACGAACACAGACATCAGCAATGCCCTGTAAACCCAATTGTTGCCAATTATCGCTTTGGGCTTGTGTTTCATCTAACTGTGCAAAATATTGAGCCGCATATTCAAATTGTGCAGATGCTTGTTGGCTTAGCTGTTTTTTTACCAATGCGTTAAATAATGCTAACTTTTCTTGGCTTGGTTTAAAGCTAAATGGGTGATTGGCATAGCGTTCTTGTTCTTCATCAGTTAACGCTTTTGTTGGATCACGTCCAAGTGCTTCTAAAATCATTTTAATGAACTGACTACGCTGTGCTGGTGACAGTAATCCTCGCTCATCTAACGGGAGCTTTAAAAACCAGATAAAAGGTGGCTGGTCTTCACGCCAAAATACAATGGCAAATTGAGCGTGACCTTGAATTGGATATGGGTAAGGCGTGTTTAGCGCTTCAATTTGGCTAAATAGCACAGGGTCGATATTGGCTACTCTGCGGCCTAAATCATAAACCTGAAATTGGGTATTAGCAGTGTCGAGGAATTGGCTTAAGGTTTCGAGTTGTGTCATGAGAGCTTATTTTTCGCGATTAACTTGCCGCTATTATAGGGTTAACTGCCGCCTGATGATATGATTAGTCGCACAAACACCTGTGATATTTTCAAACCGTTTAAGCGATAATCTTCTGTTATGCCTTATATTCAAACTGTTCAATTACTAGAGTCGCTGGAACAGCAACTTAAAATCAATCATTTATGGTCAATCCAATCACCATCTGATGCTGAGCTTGCCAGTGTCGCTCCATTTGCCTGCGATACGTTACGTTTCGAGCAATGGCTGCAATTTATTTTTATTCCTAAGATGTCGATGTTGATCCAAACACAATCGCCGTTACCTAGCAAAATTTCACTGGCTCCGATGGCTGAGCATGTGTGGGGCAATCGATCTGAACTCGCTGAGTTAACCAAGCTTTTAGCTGTATTAGATAATCTGTTAACGGGTCAATAAGGTGAAAGTGATGACTGAAGAAAAATACATAAGCCCGTTTGCTGATGATGAATATATTGGTACCGATACTGAGGTTGCTGAAGACGCTGAGAATGATGAAGTCGCGCCAGAATTGGAAATATTATTTCAAGATGAGCATATCGTTGCGATTCATAAGCCTGCAGGTTTATTAGTTCACCGCTCATACTTGGCAAGAAAAGAGCGATTTTTTGCGATGCAACTTACTCGTGATCTCGTCGGTTGTCATGTTTTTCCGGTACATAGGCTCGATAGGCCGACATCTGGTGTGCTGTTGTTTGCCAAAAGTAGTGAAGTAGCACGGGCCTTGTGTGAGCAATTTGAGCAACATCATGTGAAGAAACAATATTTAGCATTAGTGCGTGGCAATATGCATGAAGCAGCGAGACTAGATTATGCCCTTAAGGTTGAGCTGGATGAAGTCGCGGATAAAAAAGCCCGTAAAGATAAACCTGCCCAAGATGCTGTTACAGACTATGAGCCGTTATTAAATGCTGAGATCCCTTTTAGCTCTGGCCGATATCCTACCAGCCGTTTTTGTTTGATTAAATTAATGCCTCAAACTGGTCGAAAGCATCAATTACGCCGCCATATGGCTCATTTACGTCACCCAATTATTGGTGATACGACTCATGGCGATGGTAAACAAAATAAGTTTTTTAGAAGCCACTTTGAAATTAACCGACTTTGGTTAATTGCTAAGTCGCTGCAGTTTACTCACCCGGTGACCAACGAGTTAATGCATATTGAAACAGAGCTTGAGGAGGAATGGTCAACTTTATTTGACCAATTTGGTTGGCAAGAACAATTGGATATTGATACTCCCTAGACATAGCTTAATTGGCTCTAGTCAATATAAAGGCTTGGTGTGGGCTTAATAAGGCTTGGTTTAGGCTTAATTTAGGCTTAGATTAGAAATATCAAAGAGATACTCGATGCAGTATCTCTTTCTAATGCGTTACATTATCTTTCCGCTCACAGCATACGTATCTTTTATGCACTTAATATAACCATTCTCGATACGGGTTTAGCGCTTAAGCGTCTGCGTTAACTGGCTTTAAAAGGTGCTTTGGTATGCTCAAGTAAAACTGATTTAAGCTTTTCAAACTCTTCAATCTTCTCAAGTGGCTTACTGGTATCTTGTTGCTCAGACCGAAAATAGAAGTTACGCCTAATATGAGCGGACTTATGTTGCAGCTTAAACAATCTGTGCCTGTTGGCTTGACGCATAACAGTAACCTTAACGTATATGTAAGTTATTACTTTTGTTTGTATTTCATACTTGCAGCTTAGCGTGAGAATACAGTATGGTGAAGTTATCAACCTCATGTCTTAGCCGCTAGCTAAGTGAATAATAGAAGTTAGTTAACTTGAAGAGAAGTATAACATGGAAAAAGT
Source organism: Shewanella sp. ENK2 (assembly GCF_043568515.1). Classification (NCBI taxonomy): domain Bacteria; kingdom Pseudomonadati; phylum Pseudomonadota; class Gammaproteobacteria; order Alteromonadales; family Shewanellaceae; genus Shewanella; species Shewanella sp. ENK2. The sequence goes on from NZ_CP171406.1 coordinate 3,542,477, forward strand.
TAATTTAGTGTTTGGCACCGTATATGGCAGTGCTCAGTTTGTTGCTGAAACACTTGCAAGCAAAATTGCTGAACTTGATTTTGAAACTAACCTTATTCAATCATCTGATTTAACGGGATTTGTGCCTAAGGAAGATGAACTATTAATCATAGTTACTTCAACTACAGGTCAGGGTGATTTACCTGATGATATTGCGCCTTGGTTTGCTGAAATGAAGTCCGCAGCGCCTTATCTTCCTGGTTTACGTTACAGCATTATTGGTTTAGGTGATTCAAGTTACGAGACTTTCTGTGGCGCGGCTAAACAATTCGATGAATTATTTGCTGAACTTGGTGCCAAACCGCTAACAGCGCGTTTAGATATTGATGCATGTGAAACCATGGAGCCAGAAACTGACGCGGTGCAATGGATATCAACATGGCACTCAGCCGCTCAGTCTCTCAATCAATAAGACGATTAAGTCAGCAGTGGTTTAAATTTGCTCAGCGCCTCAGTCAGGCGCTGCTCATTCCTATTGCCATTTTACCTGCTGCTGGTGTGATGTTGGGCTTGTCATATAATCCACTTCCTTTTATTCCTCAAGAACTTGCAACGGTATTTTCAGCTGTTGGTAATTTAATCTTCACCATGATGCCATTGTTATTTGCGGTAGCAATTGCCATTGGCTTTTGTAAAGACCAAGGTATAGCGGCTTTTGTGGCAGTGTTTGGTTTTGGTGTTTTTATCTCGTCAATGGGGGCATTTACTGCAATTTATCAATTGCCTGCTCGACCCTTATGGGGAATTGACACCATAGATACAGGTATTGCTGGCGGTATTTTAGTGGGGGCGATGACATGTTTTGTGGTGAGAATGAGCCAAGATGTCAAATTGCCTGCGATGTTTTCATTTTTTGAAGGTCAGCGAAGTGCCGGTTTGCTTATTATTCCTTTTGCAATGGCATTGGCATTTTTGTTGGCTCACATATGGCCGACGCTCGCTTATCAGATAGATAGCTTATCACTATGGGCCGTTTATCAAGATCCTGCATTAGCTTTTGCCGTTTATGGCACGATAGAACGTTTTTTGATTCCGCTGGGGCTTCATCACATTTGGAATGCACCATTTTATCTAGAAGTGGGTCAGTACTTCCATGAAGGTAAAATGGTTAGAGGTGAGATAGCACGTTATCTTGCTGGCGACCCTTTAGCGGGAAATCTAGCGGGAGGCTACTTGATTAAAATGTGGGGATTACCTGCCGCAGCGCTTGCGATTTGGCGCTGCGCTGATAAACCCGAACAAAATCGGGTTGCGGGAATTATGCTTTCTGCTGCGGCAACTTGCTGGTTGACTGGTATCACTGAGCCTATTGAATTTGCTTTTATGTTTGTCGCGCCGCTGTTATTTATTATTCATGCGCTATTAACTGGTGCGGCTTATGCGATTTGCATCTTGCTTGATATCAACCACAGTGTGGTGTTTTCTCATGGCTTGATTGACTTTAGCGTGTTATTTGCACAATCAAGTAATACCAGTTGGTTTTGGTTTTTAGGCCCATTAACGGCGTTTATCTATTATTTGATATTTAGGGTCAGTATTGTTGCGTTTAACTTGAAAACCCCAGGGCGAATAGCAGCAGAAGAGACCGGAAATAAAGAAAGTTTACGTGCAATGGTCAGTGCATTGGGTGGTCCTGAAAATATCATTGAGCTTAATGCTTGTTTAACCCGCCTAAGAATAGCTGTAGTTGATCCTAAATTAGTTGATAAGCCACGTTTAATGAGATTAGGCGCTAAGGGAGTGATTAAAGTAGGTAAGGGCGTGCAGGTCGTTTTTGGCACAAAAGCAGAAAGTTTACGCAAGTTACTACAAAGGTACTTGGATACAAGGCAGTAATGCTTGCTCAGGCTTATATTTCTTAAGGCAGGGATATCTTCTAAATGAGCTGTATTATTGGTCATCTCTAGAGCGTATAAGATAAACAATTCATAATTATTCCCCCTTTAAATTAAATATTCTGTATATGACTTACCTTATTTATCAAATTACCCATAAATATTGATGTTCTTATCTTGTGCTTGCCCTAGCTGTGTTATTAATGAATTAATTTAGTTTGAAAGGCCTATTGGCTAAAATTGATGTGAGTCGTGTAGTTATGAAAAAAACCAATCTGATACCCCTGCATTAAGTGTAGATCGTAAAATTCTTATTACTGATTGTGAAGATGCACAAGGCTTGATTGCTAAAATTACAGGGGTATGTTTTGCCCACCACCTAAATATTGTTAAAAACACCGAGTTTGTTGACCATCAACAAGGACGCTTTTTTATGCGTACTGTGCTAGAAGGTCATATTGATGACGATGCTTTGCTAGCCGATCTTAGGCAGGTGCTGCCTGAGCAAAATCATATGAAATTGGTAGATGCTGGTCGTAAGCGCATCGTGATCTTAGTGACCAAGGAAGCGCACTGTTTAGGTGATATTTTAATGAAGTCCTATTATGGCGGCCTTGATGTGGAAATTGCTGCAGTTATTGGTAATTACGATAACCTGCAAGCATTAACTGAAAAGTTTGATATCCCGTTTCATCATGTTTGCCATCAAGGGATTGATAGACAACAACACGAAATGGCCATTTTAGAAATCATTAAGCAGTACTCGCCTGATTATATTGTATTAGCAAAATTTATGCGTATTTTGACGCCAGAGTTTGTTGCTCATTATCCAAACACGATTATTAATATTCATCATTCATTTTTGCCAGCCTTTATCGGTGCATCACCATATCGACAAGCATGGGAGAGGGGGTAAAAATTATTGGTGCAACTGCGCACTTTGTGAATAACTGTTTAGATGAAGGGCCGATTATTAAGCAGGATGTGATTAATGTTGATCACAGCTTTAGTGCAGAAGAATTGGCACATAATGGCCGAGATGTTGAAAAAAGCGTTCTAAGTAAAGCCTTACAATTGGTACTAGATGAGCAAGTTGTGGTGTATGGCAATAAGACAGTAGTGTTCTAATTATGCTTGTATTTTGTTACTGCAAATAGTCACAGTAAAATATTAAGTTTATAAAAAAGGCCTCATTTCGAGGCCTTTTTTGAATCATTTATCAGATGATTAATATTAATCAACGATACGTAATAACTCGTTAATACCGACTTTTCCGCGGGTTTTAGCATCGACTTTCTTAACAATGATTGCCGCATATAAGCTGTATGTACCACATTTAGAAGGTAAGTTACCTGATACAACCACTGAACCTGCAGGTACACGGCCGTAATGAACTTCGCCAGTTTCACGGTCAAAAATACGTGTGCTTTGGCCAATGTATACGCCCATTGAGATTACGCTGCCTTCTTCAACAACAACGCCTTCAACAATTTCACTACGTGCGCCAATGAAACAGTTATCTTCAATGATGGTTGGGCCAGCTTGTAATGGCTCAAGTACACCACCAATGCCGACACCACCAGATAAATGCACGTTCTTACCAATTTGAGCACAAGACCCTACTGTTGCCCATGTATCAACCATAGTGCCTTCATCAACGAATGCGCCTAGGTTTACGTAAGATGGCATGAGTACGGTGTTCTTTCCGATGAATGAACCTTTACGTACCGTTGCAGGTGGTACAACACGGATTGCTTCTTCTTTAAATCTTTCAGCTGTGTAATCAGAGAACTTTTGCGGTACTTTATCAAAGTACTTAGTGTCACCACCTTCAACCACTTCGTTGTCAAAGATACGGAAAGAAAGTAGTACTGCTTTCTTTAACCATTGGTGTACGTGCCATTCGCCATCAATCTTCTCTGCAACACGAGCTTGGCCTTTATCAAGCATGCTAATGACAGTTTCGATATCTGCACGAACACTTGGCTCAACTGTGCTAGGTGTGATGTCCTGACGAGCCTCAAATGCAGCTTCTATGCGTTGGCGTAATGCCTCCATTACTATCTCCCAAATTGTGTTTATTGATGTAAAGGTTGAGAAAGCGCTCCTGAAAGCGCTTCGGATAATTGTGTTTGTTGTTCTTTGTTTAACGCTTGTCCATCTGAAGTTTGCAGAATGAAGAAGTCTTCAGCTCGTTCGCCAATAGTGGTGATTTTAGCTGATAATAACGTGGTATCGCAGCGATATAATACATCACCGACTTTGGCCAGTAATCCTGGACTATCCAATGCAATAAGCTCCATCATACTTGTATCATGCTTTGCACCTGGCAAGAAACTCACTTGTGTACGAACGTTAAAAGGTTTCATGATACGGGCCATTTTCCTAAATTTAGGTGGTTTAGGTTTTTGGCTCGCTAATGCTTTTTCAAGCGACTTTTTAATCGATTGAATTCGCGAGAGCTGAGTGATGGGTTCGCCATCTTGCTCTAAGATAACAAAGGTATCTAGGGCGTAATCATCATTTGATGTCATGACATTTGCATCATGAACATTAATATTTTTATTGTCTAATACTGTCATCACAGTGGCGAATAACTTTGGCTTGTCTTTAGCATAAACAAATAGCTCGCTGCCGCCACGAGTCGTATGCTTTGAAATAAGCACTAATGGCTTTTGCTTGTCATGCTTGAGCAAGGCTTCTGTGTGCCACGAGACTTGATTAGGCTGATGGCGTAAAAAGTAATCGTCTTTAAAGCGCAGCCACAGCTCGTTGATGCTTTTTTGTTTAAGGCCACGTCTAAGTAGTTCTTTTTGCGCTTTTTGTTGGATTTCTAATACGCGATCAGCAACATCAATAGGTTTCTCTTTACCGCGCGACAGCACCCTTTGAGTTGAAAAATATAAGTCTCGCAGTAATGAACCTTTCCAGTTATTCCATGCTTTGTGATTAGTCGCGCATATGTCTGCCACAGTTAGACAGTACAAATAACTGAGATGCACAGCATCTTGCACTCTATCAGCAAAAGTGGCGACAACATCAGGATCAGAAATATCACGACGCTGCGCTGTTACCGACATCACCAAGTGATTTTCGACCAACCAAGCCACGAGCCGTCCGTCATGATCGCTTAATCCATGTAACTTACAAAAATCAAGTGCATCAGTCGCGCCGAGTTTACTGTGGTCTCCGCCACGGCCTTTAGCAATATCATGAAAGATTGCGCCTAGCACCAATAACCCTTTCTTTGGTAATTGGTTGATCAAAATCGCCCCGAGTGGAAACTCATCTTTCTGATCTGCTTGGGCAAATCGGTCGATATTCAGCAGCAATCGATGTGTATGTTCATCAACAGTGTATGCATGGAACAAATCAAACTGCATTTGGCCTTCAATTTTGCGCCACGCAGGTAAGTAAGAAGATAAAATCCCATGCTTATGCATTAATGACAAGGCGGCAATTCCACGAGGATGCTTTAATATTGCCATGAAATACTTGCGGCATTCAGGGTTATCTTGCAAAGGACCTGTGAGTTTACGCCTTGCTTGCCTTAAAAGGCGCAACGTCGGGGCATATATTCGTTGAATATTAGAGTTACGTGCCACTTGTAAAAAGAGATTAAGAATTTGTTCTGGCTGGTTTTCAAATACACTTTCATCCAAAACTTCAATATAACGGCCGCGGCGCTGAAATTGATTATTGATAGGGTATATCGTTAATGACGTCGTTTGATTGAGTGTTGCCCGTTTAAACAATTGCAACAGCATTTCATTCAGCTCCATCACACGTCTAACCGTGCGATAGTAACGCTTCATCATTTGCTCAACAGCCAGTTGAGTGGCATCTTCATAACCCATTGCTGTCGCTACTTGGCGCTGTAAATCAAATAGCAGCCTGTTTTCATTTCTACCCGACGTCATATGTAGAGCAAAGCGTAGTTGCCATAAAAAATCACGACATTCGAGCAGCTCAGTTAATTCAACAGGAGTTAGGAAATCATGCTCAACTAAATCTTGTAATGAGGCGGCATCAAAATGACGCATCGCTACCCAAGCAATGGTTTGAATATCTCTTAAACCGCCAGGGCAAGATTTGATATTAGGCTCTAAATCAAAAGCGTTGGCTTTTTCGTGGCGCAGATCTTGTTCTTCTTTTTTGCCTAAAAAGAATGTTTGTGAAGGCCAGAAGTCAGGCTGGCGGATAGCATCGTATAATTCGTCGTATAAAAGGTTATCACCCATTAATAACCTTGCTTCCAACAGATTGGTAGCAATAGTGATGTCTTGAGCACCTTGAGAAAGTGTATCTGCAATAGTGCGAACACTATGGCCAATTTCTAACCCAGAGTCCCACAGGTAAGTGATGAACTGACTAATGGCATCTTTAGCTTGCTGACTGGTTTCATCAGATTGGGATAGCAGTAGTAGGTCGATATCTGAATGCGGATGCAGTTCTCCTCGACCATAACCGCCCACAGCGATTAAGCAAATAGATGCTTGGTCTAAACCAAACTTTTGCCAGCTGTCGAGTAAAAGAGCATCAACAAATTGGCAGCGCTGCTGAACTAAGTCCGTAATTGGCTGTTTAGCAGTAAATTGCTCCAATAAGCGCTGGTTGAATTCGATGAGGGTGTTTTTTGCTACCAGCGCTGTGTTCATTGATGTCCTTATTGAGTGCTTAAGTTATATCGTTCTTGGGAAGTCTTCTTCGCCACGTAAGGTTAATACCTCAACACCAGTTTCTGTAACGAGTAAGGTATGTTCCCATTGAGCTGATTTTTTACCATCTGACGTGGTGACTGTCCAGTTATCTTCTTTATCTAAAACAGTTGTATAACGTCCTGCATTAATCATTGGCTCAATTGTGAAACACATGCCGGCTTTTAATACAGTATTGTCATTGTTTTTGTAGTGAACCACTTGAGGTTCTTCATGGAAGCCTTCACCAATTCCATGACCACAATAATCTTGCACAATTGAGTATTTGTCCAAGCCTGATTTACTTGCTTTGATGAATTTTTCTATTGCAGTACCAATTTCACCTAATTTAACACCAGGTCGTACTTTTTTAATCGCAAGATATAAGCTTTCTTGAGCGATACGAGCAAGACGTCTGTCTTTCGGGCTAACATCGCCAATTAAAAACATTTTTGATGTGTCACCATGGAAACCATCTTTAATGACAGTGATATCGATATTTAGAATGTCGCCATTCTTGAGTTGGTAACCGCTTGGAATGCCATGACAAACGACTTCATTGACTGAAGTACAAATTGATTTGGGGAAACCATGGTAATTTAATGGTGCTGAAATCGCGCCTTGTTCTTCGGTGTATTTAGCGCAGATATCATTGAGTTCATCTGTGGTCACACCAACCTTGACGTGAGGTGCAATCATTTCCAGTACTTCTGCTGCTAATTTACCCGCAGCACGCATTTTTTCGATTTGTTCTGCTGTCTTGATGACTATGCTCATGAATATTCTCTTACCCTTGTATCGGTCAAAAAAGGCGTAAATAAATTTGTCAAAATTTGTGCTTTTTACCCAGTTATGGTATAAAGCGCGCCGTTATGTTTAAGTCTTAATGAACGAGTCATTTGAATTAAGTATAAATACTTTCTTCACTTACTGGTTCACTAAGCGTAAAATATGGCGGCCATTATACATGTTATAGATGGCAATTTAACTAAATACTAAATCACACACGTATCGACACATTCTTCGGGGTGCTCTTAGTGCGCTATTTTAGCAAGCAAGAGTCGAAGGTATGGGATTCGTGGAGGTCTAACCCCCAAATTAAGGTATATAAAATGACTACTGTTTCAATGCGCGACATGCTTCAAGCTGGTGTTCACTTCGGTCACCAAACTCGTTACTGGAATCCTAAGATGAAGCCTTTCATCTTCGGTGCACGTAATGGTGTTCACATCATCAACCTTGAGCACACTGTGCCAATGTTCAACGAAGCATTAGCGTTCATTAGCAACGTTGCTTCTAAAAAAGGTAAAATCCTTTTTGTTGGTACTAAGCGCGCTGCTGGCGAAGCTATCAAAGAAGCTGCAATCTCTTGTGACCAGTACTACGTTGATCACCGCTGGTTAGGCGGTATGTTAACTAACTGGAAAACTGTTCGTCAGTCAATCAAGCGTCTTAAAGAGCTAGAAAGCCAGTCAGTTGACGGTACTTTCGACAAGCTTACTAAGAAAGAAGCGTTAATGCGTACTCGCGAGCTAGAGAAGTTAGAAAAATCTTTAGGCGGTATCAAAAACATGGGCGGTTTACCTGACGTATTATTCGTTATCGGTGCTGACCATGAGCATATTGCTATTAAAGAAGCTAACAACCTAGGTATCCCAGTTGTTGCTGTTGTTGATACTAACTCTGCTCCAGACGGCGTTAACTACATCGTTCCTGGTAACGATGATGCTATGCGTTCTATCCGTTTGTACACTACTTCTGTTGCTGCAGCTGCTAACTCAGGCCGCGGTCAAGATTTAGCTGTTCAAGCTGAGCAAGACGGTTTCGTAGAAACTGTTTAATAAGGTGTGATGGTTACCATCCCCCTTATGTACCAATAGTTAATTGGTGAACAGGGGCCTTATGGGCCCCTGTTTTTAAATGCAATATTAGACGAATTTAAAATAGAGGATTTAACAATGGCAATTACTGCTGCCCAAGTTAAAGAACTTCGTGACCGCACTGGCGCTGGCATGATGGATTGTAAGAAAGCACTAACTGAAACTAACGGTGATATCGAGCTAGCTATCGATAACATGCGTAAAAGTGGTGCTGCTAAGGCTGCTAAAAAAGCAGGTAACATCGCTGCTGAAGGTACTATCCTTATTCAAGCAGGTGAAGGTTACACAGCTTTATTAGAAGTTAACTGTCAAACTGATTTCGTTGCTAAAGATGCAAACTTCTTAGCATTCGCTAACGAAGTATTAGCTGTTGCAGCTGCTTCTAAAGTAACTATTGAAGATCTTAAAGCACAATTCGAAGAAACTCGTGTTGCGCTAGTTGCTAAAATCGGTGAGAACATCAATGTTCGTCGTGTTGAATACATCGATGGTGCTTCTCAATCTTCTTACCGTCACGGCGACCGTATCGGTGTTGTTGTTTCTGGTGAAGCTGACGAAGAAACATTAAAGCACATTGCAATGCATGTTGCTGCTTCTAAGCCTGAATTCGTTAACCCAACTGACGTTCCAGCTGATGTTGTTGCTCGTGAGCAAGCACTTCAAGTTGAGATCGCGATGAACGAAGGTAAGCCTCAAGAAATCGCTGAGAAAATGGTTATCGGTCGCATGAAGAAGTTTACTGGTGAGATCTCTCTTACTGGCCAAGCTTACATCATGGAGCCAAAGAAAACTGTTGGCGAAATTCTTAAAGAGAAAGGCGCTACTGTTTCTAACTTCATCCGTTTAGAAGTTGGTGAAGGCATCGAGAAGAAAGAAGAAGATTTCGCTGCAGAAGTTGCTGCACAAATTGCTGCTACTAAAAAAGCATAAGTAATTATCTCTTCATCCCCTAAAGCCGCAGCAACCGCTGCGGTTTTGTTATAATCAGGAAAAAATTATGAGCACCAATCCAAAACCTGCATTTAGACGCGTTCTTTTAAAACTAAGCGGCGAAGCGTTAATGGGCGAAGAAGGCTTCGGCATTGACCCTAAAGTTTTAGACCGTATGGCTCAAGAAGTGAAAGAGTTGGTTGAGTTAGGTATTCAAGTTGGTGTTGTTATTGGTGGTGGTAATCTATTCCGTGGTGAAGGCTTAGCACAAGCTGGAATGAATCGTGTTGTTGGTGACCATATGGGGATGCTTGCAACTGTGATGAACGGCCTAGCGATGCGTGATGCACTGCACCGTGCCTATGTCAATGCACGTTTAATGTCTGCAATTCCTTTAAAAGGTGTTTGTGATGACTATAACTGGGCAGAGGCAATTAGTTTATTAAAATCTGGCCGAGTTGTTATTTTTGCAGCTGGTACAGGTAATCCATTTTGTACAACTGATTCAGCAGCCTGTTTACGCGGTATCGAAATTGAAGCAGAAGTTGTACTTAAAGGCACAAAAGTTGATGGTGTTTATTCTGCTGATCCAATGAAAGATCCTGACGCAGTTAAATATGATACTTTGACCTATGACGAAGTATTAGAAAATGAATTCAAGGTAATGGACTTAGCGGCATTTACGCTAGCCCGCGACCACGATATGCCTATTTTAGTTTTCAACATGAATAAACCGGGTGCTTTACGCCGTGTTATCATGGGTGAAGATGAAGGTACGCATATTAAAACGAAATAATCTCATAAAGGTTATTTGTTTAAACTAAATGTATACCAATGAGCGAATATCGACATAGCAACGACTATGTGCCATTCTCAGATTATCGCTTAAGTAATAAGTATTTGTGACCAAAAGGATATTTATCGTGATTGATACAATTAAAGAAGATGCTCAAGAGCGCATGACAAAATGTGTTGAAGCTACTAAAAACCAAATGGCTAAAGTACGTACTGGTCGTGCTCACCCAAGCCTACTTGATTCAATTCAAGTGTCATATTACGGTGCAATGACACCACTTAAGCAAGTGGCAAACATTGGTATTGAAGATTCTCGTACATTAAATGTAACTGTTTTTGATGCCACTATGGTTCAAGCTGTTGAGAAAGCGATCATGAGTTCAGACTTAGGTCTAAACCCAATGACTGCTGGTAACGCAATGCGTATTCCACTACCTGCACTGACTGAAGAACGTCGTAAAGACTTCATCAAAGTCGTACGTGGTGAAGCTGAAAATGGTCGTGTTGCAGTACGTAATGTACGTCGTGATGCTATCAGTGAAGTTAAAAAAGCTTGAGAAAGCCAAAGAGTGTACTGAAGATGATGTTCGCCGTAGCGAAGATGAAATCCAAAAGTTCACTGATGCAAGCATCAAGAATATTGATGGAATTTTAGCTGCTAAAGAAAAAGAATTGATGGAAGTCTAATTCTCAACCTAGCAAAGCTAGAGTTAAAGCGCCGTGTAAGGTTATACTACACGGCGTTTGTCTATTTGAAAGGGTTGTAATAGATGTCATCCACTGTTGGATATGAGCCAGAAACAAAGTCGAGTGCTGATATTGCGTCATCAGAACAATTGCCAGGGCAATTATCTGAAGCAGTAAAGCAGTCGCTACCTAAGCATGTCGCTATTATTATGGACGGTAATGGCCGCTGGGCTCAGCAGCAAGGAAAACCAAGGGTGTTTGGTCATAAGGCTGGTGTAAAAGCTGTACGCCGAGCTGTGAGTGTCGCGAGTCAACTAGGCATTGAGTCACTGACCTTATTTGCATTTTCAAGTGAAAACTGGCGCAGGCCAGATAAAGAAGTCAGTTTACTAATGGAGTTGTTTTTCTCAGTATTACAAAGAGAAATTAAACTACTGCATAATAACCATGTAAGATTAAATATCATTGGTGATACCAGTCGTTTTTCTGCACGTTTACAAAAACAGATTGAAAAAGCACAACAACACACTGCAGAAAATACCGGATTAGTGCTTAATGTTGCAGCTAACTACGGTGGCCGTTGGGATATTTTACAAGCAGCTCAAAAGCTTGCAGATAAAGTTGCCCAAGGCGAGATTGAGTCAAGTGAATTGACAGAAGAGTCGTTAAATCAACAACTGTGTATGAGTGAACAGCACGAAGTAGATTTAATGATACGAACTGGCGGTGATTACCGTATCAGTAATTTTATTTTATGGCAGGCTGCATATGCAGAATTGGTCTTTACTGAGACTTTGTGGCCAGACTTCAACGAGCAAGCTTTTAAAGATGCACTTGCCGTTTTTGCCAGTAGGCAGCGTCGATTTGGTTTGACTGGCAGTCAAATTGAAGAAATACGAGCTGTATAAAAAATTTAAGAGGCTTTTGCTTTGTTAAAACAACGAATTATGACTGTACTATGGCTCCTTCCATTAGTGATAGGTGCCATTTTCTTTTTACCAGCAGAATATTTTGCTTGGGCACTCGTGCCTGTTTTTATGATTGGAGCAAAAGAGTGGGGGAGTTTTATTGACCCACAATGTACAGTCACTCAATGGACGTTTACCGTCACGGTTTCGTTAATTCTCATTGCACTTAATATATTTGTCCCAGTTGAGGCATTATGGCTGAAAGGCCAAGTTCATCCTATCTTTTTAGCCGTCATTTCAATTGGCCTTTTTTGGTGGGTAATTAGCACCTTGTTAGTGTTTACTTATCCTAAAAGTGGCAGCATTTGGCAAGCCAGTCCGATGTTAAAATCAATGTTTGGACAGTTAACGTTAATTCCCTGTTTTGTCTCACTTATCACCCTTAAGTCAATCAGTGCTAATGTTGATCCTTACTTTGGTGGTACTTTAGTCTTTTTAGTCATGCTAATTGTTTGGGCAGCTGATACAGGAGCTTATTTTGCTGGACGTTCATTAGGTAAGCATAAATTGATGCCGAAAGTGAGCCCTAATAAGACCTTAGAAGGCCTTGGTGGTGGTTTAGTTGCGACTATGGCGGTTGTGGCAGGTGTTATGTATTACTCACCAGAACAAGAGCTTGGGCTTGTAATTGCGGTTACCTTAATTACGGCAATAGCTTCAGCATTTGGTGACCTGTCTGAAAGTATGTTCAAGCGAGCAGCTAATATAAAAGACTCAGGAAAAATCTTACCGGGCCACGGTGGTGTATTAGATAGAATGGACAGTCTGACTGCAGCATTACCTGTTTTTACTTTCATTTATCTCGCATTCTGGATTTAATCAACCATGCAAAATATGGTCATCCTTGGAGCCACGGGCTCTATCGGAAGCAGTACGCTAAGTGTTATTGAGCATAATCCAGAGCAATACTGCGTTTATGGTTTAGTTGCCAATGCCAGTGTAGAAAAGATGCTTCAATTGTGTCTGAAGCATAAACCTCGTGTCGCGCATATGGTGGATTCAACTGCGGCGCAAGCGCTTAAAGAATCGTTACCAGCAAACCTCAATATTGATGTCACCACAGGCGCCGATGAACTTGAAAGTCTTGTTACAGGCATTGAAGTAGATACCGTGATGGCTGCAATTGTTGGCGCAGCGGGGTTAATGTCAACTTACGCTGCGGTTAAAGCGGGCAAAAGGGTGCTATTAGCTAATAAAGAGTCACTGGTGATGTCTGGTGAACTTTTTATGAAGGCTGCGCGTGAAAATAATGCGACGCTACTGCCAGTCGATAGTGAGCATAACGCAATTTTTCAATGCCTCCCTGCCGATATTCAAGCTAATCTCGGAACCTGTGATTTAACAGCATCTGGTATTTCCCATATCTTATTAACGGGTTCTGGTGGACCATTTCTGACTTCAGATATTGCCGCTTTAAGTGCAATGACACCAACACAAGCATGTAATCATCCTAATTGGTCTATGGGACCTAAGATTTCTGTTGATTCAGCCACCATGATGAATAAAGGGCTTGAATTTATTGAAGCGCGCTGGCTTTTTAATACCAATAAAGAGCAATTGAAAGTGGTGATTCATCCTCAAAGCGTGATTCACTCCATGGTGCAATACAAAGATGGTTCAGTGATTGCACAAATGGGTAACCCTGATATGCGCACACCTATTGCGCATTGTATGTCTTTTCCAGAAAGAATTTACGCTGGAGTTGAACCTTTGGATTTTTTCAAAGTCCGAGAATTAAGCTTTTGTGAACCTGACTATCAACGTTTCCCTTGTTTAGCTCTTGCGATGAAAGCATGTGAACAAGGTCAAGAGGCTACGACTGTACTCAATGCAGCAAACGAAATTGCTGTTGATGCTTTTTTAAATGAAAAGATTAAGTTTACTGATATCGCTCGTGTTAATGAGTCATGTTTAGAACGGGTATCACATTCAGCATTAGGTACGATTGAAGATATTATGGCGTTAGATGGGCAAGCTCGTATAATCGCAAACGAAGCAATCAAATCGATTAACTAGTTCGTAGGAGAACAATGTTAGATTTTTTATGGAACCTGGGGTCATTTATTGTCGCACTGGGTATTTTGATTACTGCACATGAATACGGACATTTTTGGGTTGCACGTCGTTGTGGCATCAAAGTAGAACGTTTTTCTATTGGTTTTGGTAAAGCCATTTGGCGTAAAGTGGGTCAAGATGGCACTGAGTATGTCGTTGCCATGATCCCTTTAGGTGGTTACGTCAAAATGCTCGATGAGCGAGTTGAGGATGTGCCTGAAGAGTTAAAAGATCAGGCATTTAACCGTAAAACCGTTTGGCAACGGATCGCGGTTGTGTCCGCAGGACCGATTGCAAACTTTTTATTTGCTATTGTGGCACTTTATTTAATGTATCTTATTGGGGTCCCTTCACTAAAACCTGTTATTGATACAACAAGAGCAAATACTCCAGCCGCTCAAATTGAGCTAAAAGAACCGATGCAAATTGTGGCAGTTTCTGGCCAGAAAGTTAGAAACTGGGAAGAAGTTAACCTTGCTTTAGTTGGCCATATTGGCGGTAAAGAACTGGACATTAGCTTAGTTCCTTTATCATCGACAACAGCATCAGAAAAAACTTACACACTAGATATCCGTGATTGGCAATTTGATCCAGACAAAGAGTCACCTATTGGGGCTATGGGTCTAGGAATATATCGCCCAGGAATTAAGCCTATAATTGCGCTTGTAACCAACGGTAGTGCGGCCGAAATCGCTGGTTTGCAGTTGGGTGACGAAATACTCAAGGTGAATGGACAACCTTATCAAGATTGGAATGATTTTGTTGATGTGATACAAACGTCTGCAAACAAAGACGTTAACCTGACCATCGCACGTAACAATAAGCAATTAACTATCATTGTCACTCCGCAAGCACAAACAAATGCAAACGGAGAAACCATTGGCATTGTTGGTGTAAGCCCAACTCAAATTGATTGGCCTGAAAGTATGCGCTTCCAGCTTGAGTATGGCATAGTAGATTCCTTTGCTGCAGCTGCAGATAAAACCTGGCAACTGGTTGTTGTCAGCTTTAAGATGATTGGAAAATTATTTACCGGCGATGTGTCGGTGAAAAACCTGAGTGGACCTATATCAATAGCTCAAGGTGCTGGCACCAGCGCAGACTATGGATTAGTGTATTTTCTTGGGTTTATCGCACTCATCAGTGTGAACTTAGGGATTATTAATTTAATGCCTTTGCCAGTACTCGATGGGGGACACTTGCTGTATTACTTTATCGAAGTGATTACGGGTAAGCCTGTACCAGAAAAGGTTCAGGACATAGGATTCAGGTTTGGTGCAGTTATGCTGCTGTTGTTGATGAGCATTGCCATCTTCAATGATTTTTCCAGACTCTGAGCAGGGAACACAAATAATTAGAAGTGCTCTATGAGATTTAATAAACTTTTTGCCTCGATGATTTTAGTCGGTGCGTCATTTTCAGGCAATGGTGTGGCAGATACTTTCCAACCATTTGAAGTGACCGACATCCAGATTGATGGTTTACAGCGAGTTGCACTTGGTGCCGCCTTGCTTAGTCTCCCCGTTAAAGTGGGCGATACTGTAGATCAAATTAAATTACAGCAAGCGATTAAAAGCTTGTACGCCTCAACTAACTTTGAAACGATTAACGTTGCTCATGAAGATGGGGTGTTAATCGTTACAGTCAAAGAGCGTGCGACAATTAGTGCCGTGACCTTTGAAGGTAACAAAGACATTAAAGATGAGCAGCTTCAAGAAAGTTTAGATGGCTCAGGTATTAAAATAGGTGAGTCTCTCGATAGAACCATGTTATCGGGGATTGAAAAAGGCTTACAAGACTTCTACTACGGTGTCGGTAAATATGGCGCAAAAGTAGAAGCTGAAGTCATTAACTTACCGCGTAACCGCGTTGAGCTGAAGTTTAACTTCACCGAAGGTCTTGCGGCTGAAATTCGCCAAATCAACGTGGTTGGTAACAGCGTGTTTTCAGATGCTGAATTGATCGGTTTATTAGAGCTTAAAGACTATGTTGCTTGGTGGGATTTATTCGGCGAACGTCGATACCAAAAGCAAAAACTACAAGCAGATTTAGAAACGGTAAAAACCTACTATCATAACCAAGGTTACATTCGTTTTGAGGTTACTTCCACACAAGTTGCGATGACACCTGACAGAAAAGGATTGTATATCACCATCAATGTTGATGAAGGTGAGAAATATCAGGTTTCTGAAGTTAACTTAACCGGTGAGCTAATGGGCCGTGAAAAGTTAATGAAAGCGATTTTGCCGATTAAAGAAGGTGATACTTACAACGGTGGCGATGTTACTTTCACCGAAGAAATGTACAGCAAATACCTTGGCCGATTTGGTTATGCTTATCCAGAAGTGAAGACCTACCCTGAAATTGATGACGAATCTAAAGAAGTTGCCCTAAACATCAATGTTAACCCTGGTAAACGTGTCTACGTTCGCTCGGTTAATTTCACTGGTAATACAGTGACAAAAGATGAAGTAATGCGTCGTGAATTACGTCAAATGGAAGGTGCATGGTTAAACTCTGCACAAGTAGAACAATCAAAAGCACGTCTTAACCGTCTAGGTTACTTCGAGACCGTTGATACAGAGACTGTTCAGGTACCTGGAAGTGATGATCTTGTCGATGTCGCATTTAACGTTAAAGAGCAACCATCGGGTTCATTTAACGCAGGTGTTGGTTACGGTACTGAATCTGGTCTGAGCCTTCAGTTTGGTGTTCAGCAAAGTAACTTCTTAGGTACAGGTAACCAAGCTGGCGTCAGCTTAAACACCAACAAATACTCTAAGAATGTAAACTTCTCGTACACTGACCCATACTTTACTAAAGATGGTGTGAGTTTAGGTGGTAGCATTTATTGGAATGAGTTTGATGCGAACGAGGCTAACCTTGAGCGCTATAAAAACAAATCTTATGGTATTGCATTAAATTCAGGTTTCCCGATTAACGAATACAACCGTTTGAACGGTGGTATTGGTTACCGTCATAACCAAATTTCTGAAATTTCTGCTTACGAACAAGCATTACGTTTCTATAATGTTTATCGTGAGTCAGATGATCCTAATGCTGATTTAAGTTTTGATAACTTTGAGCTAAATGGTGGTTGGAGCCGCAGTACATTAAACCGTGGTACTTTCCCAACCGATGGTTCATCACAGCGCTTTAGCGCTAAAGCGACCATTCCAGGTTCTGATTTACAGTACTTTAAAACAGATTTAGATACCAACTTCTATTTCCCATTAACTCGTAATCATAGCTTTGTATTACTGACCCGTGCACGTTTGGGTTATGCTAATGGTTATGGCCAGTTTAATGATAATGACCAAATTCTTCCTTTCTGGGAAAACTACTATTCAGGTGGTAGTAGCTCATTACGTGGCTTCCAGTCAAACTCTGTTGGTCCACGTTCATTCTATTTATACCGTGGTAGCGAACCATGTTCTCCAGATCCTTCTGGTGACAGCTGTTCATTACCGGGTGAGCCAAATAGAGTACAAGTGAGCTCAGGAAGATCGATTGGTGGTAACGCAATTGCGACTGCCAGTATGGAAATGATTGTGCCGACTCCATTCTTGGATGAAGCTTATTCAAATTCAGTACGTACCAGCTTCTTCGTTGATGCAGGTAACGTATGGGATACCGAGTTCGATTATGACTCGTATAGATATCTTCCAGCCGATGAGTTTGATAAATTGGAAGATTATAGTGACCCAAGCAGAATACGTGCCTCATGGGGTATGAGTGTTCAGTGGCTATCGCCGATGGGACCTATGGTGTTTAGCTTGGCTTGGCCGATTAAAGAATACGAAGATGATGAAACTGAGATCTTTTCGTTCAATATTGGCAAAACGTTCTAAAACAAATACACTCGGCAAGTTTTGCTGATAATAACAAGGAGTCTATTTTGAAAAAGATGGTAAATCGCGCGTTAGTAACAATGGCATTTTTAAGTGCACCTATGATGGCACATGCTGAGAAAATTGCTGTGGTTGATATGGGCGAAGTGTTTGAGCAACTACCTCAACGTGAACAAATTTCACAATCACTAAAAACTGAATTTGGTGACCGTGTTGCTGAAGTACAAAAAATGCAAGAAGAAATGCGTACTATGGTTGAGAAGCAGCAACGTGATGGCGCGTTGATGAGCGACAGCCAAAAGACAGATCTTGTACGTCAAATGGAGTCGTTAAAATCTGACTTCCAACTAAAAGGCAAAGCACTTGATGAAGATATGCGTCGTCGTCAAGGTGAAGAGCAAAACAAGCTTTTAGTTAAAGTACAAGAAGCAATCAACACCATTGCACAGAAAGAGTCTTATGACATCGTTCTTCAACGTGGTGCGGTAATCTTTGTAAAGCCAGAAGCTGATATCAGCGACAAAGTTGTTCAAGCGTTAAGTAAAGGCAACTAATGAAAACTGTGACTTTAAAAGAGCTTGGTCAGCTGTTGGACGCAACGATTTTGGGTGATGATTCTCTGGAAATAACCGGAGTTGCGACCCTTGAAGATGCTGCTTCAGATCAACTTTCTTTTTAGCCAATAGTAAGTACCGTGCACAGCTTGAATCTTCTCAAGCTGGTGCGGTGTTATTGAGTGAAAAAGATGCCGAAGATTACTCTGGTAATGCTTTGGTTTTAAAAGATCCTTACGTAGGATTTGCACGCGTAGCGCAATTACTTGATACCACCCCGAAAGTGGCAACAGGTATTCACCCCTCAGCAGTTATTCATGCTTCTGCCCAATTAGGTGAAAATATTGCTATTGCGGCGAATGTCGTGATTGATGCCAATGTGATTATTGGCAATGATGTGCAAATCGGTGCTGGAAGCGTTGTCGCAGAGCAATCAATTATTGGTTCTGGCACATGTTTGAAGGCAAATGTCACCTTCTATCATGACGTGATAGTGGGACAAAATTGTATCTTTCATTCTGGTTGTGTCATTGGCTCTGACGGTTTTGGCTATGCCAATGAGCGCGGTAACTGGATTAAAATTCCACAAACAGGTGGCGTGAGAATTGGTGATAATGTCGAAATCGGAGCTGGTACTACAGTTGACCGTGGCGCATTGTCACACACTGAAATTCACGATGGCGTAATCATCGATAACCAAGTCCAAATCGCCCACAATTGTGTAGTAGGCCAAAATACAGCAATTGCAGGGACGTCTTTCTTAGCCGGTAGCTCAACTTTGGGCAAATATTGTATTGTTGGCGGCGGAAGTGGAATTGCAGGTCACCTTAAAGTGGCGGATGGCACACATATTTCTGGCAGTACCAATGTAACAAGCGAAATTCGTAAGCCTGGTCTGTATTCATCTGCTACAATTGCAATGGATAATAAGAGCTGGCGACGTAATACGGTTCGTTTCCGCCATTTAGATGAATTGTTCAATCGTGTGAAAGAGATTGAGAAAAAATAAAAGATTAGCAGTAAATGGCGTTAACGCCATTTCGAGGAATTACGTGTGGCAAACCAATTGAATACAATGGATATTGAAGAAATTCTTCAATATCTTCCTCATCGTTACCCATTTTTACTTGTCGATCGTGTTTTAGATTACACCGTTGGTGAATCATTACATGCGATCAAAAACGTGACGTTTAACGAACCTTTCTTCCAAGGCCATTTTCCTGTTAAACCTGTCATGCCCGGCGTGTTAATTATTGAAGCAATGGCACAGGCTACTGGCTTACTTGCATTTAAAACCATGAGCCCAGATCCTTCTCCAGATGTGCTATACCTACTTGCTGGTGTTGATAAAGCCCGTTTTAAACGTGTTGTTTCACCAGGGGACCAATTACATTTTCACGTTAAAATGATTAAAGAGCGCCGAGGGATTGGTGTATTTGAAGGACAGGCATTTGTTGATGGTGAACTAGCTTGTTCAGCCGAAATAATGTGTGCACGCAGAGAGATTAACAAGTGATTGATAAGTTAGCATTCGTACATCCCGATGCAAAAATTGGTAACAACGTTACCATTGGTCCTTGGAGTTATATCGGCGCTGATGTTGAAATCGGCGATGATACTTGGATTAGTTCCCATGTGGTTATTAAAGGCCCAAGCGTCATAGGTAAGGGCAATCGCTTCTTTCAATTTTCATCTATTGGTGAAGAATGTCAGGACAAAAAATACGCTGGTGAGCCAACAACATTAATCATGGGCGACAACAATATTGTTCGTGAAAATGTCACCATTCATCGTGGCACGATTCAAGACAACAGTGAAACGCGTATTGGTTCGAACAATTTATTGATGGCTTACGTGCACATTGCTCATGATTGCGTATTAGGCGATAACATTATTATGGCTAACAATGCGTCAATTGCTGGTCATGTACACGTCGGTGACTGGGCAATTTTAGGCGGCATGACAGGCGTACATCAATTTGTTCATATTGGTGCTCATGCGTTTACTGCAGGTTCTTCTACTATCTTCCAAGATGTACCGCCATTTGTAATGGCAGCAGGTAGTCCAGCAATCCCTCGTGGCTTGAATGTTGAAGGTCTTAAGCGCCGTGGTTTCACTAAAGAAACTCAACATGCTATTCGCCGTACGTATAAATCGTTGTACCGTAAAAACCTGACAATTGAAGAAGCATTAGCTGAAATCACAGCCGATGCTGAATCAGATGAACATGTAAAAGGGATGGTTGAGTTTATTAATGGCTCATCTCGCGGGATCATTCGATAGAAGATAACATGACAAATAATACCCCTCGTATATTTGCAATGGTCGCCGGAGAACTCTCCGGCGATATTTTAGGTGCAGGATTAATAAAGTCACTGCAAAAACAATACCCTGATGCACGATTTATCGGTATTGGTGGGCCGCAAATGGAAGCGCTCGGTTTTGAGAGTTACTTTTCATTTGAAGAGCTTGCTGTCATGGGAATTGTTGAAGTCCTCGCGCGATTACCACGATTGCTTAAAGTGCGCGCGACGTTAATTAAAAATATTTGTGCTGAAAAACCTGACTGTTTTATTGGCATAGATGCACCCGATTTTAATATTGGTCTTGAGCTTAAACTCAAAGCACAAGGGATTAAAACCGTTCACTATGTCAGTCCATCTGTATGGGCTTGGCGTCCAAAACGTATTTTTAAAATCGCAAAAGCAACCAACATGGTGCTGTCATTACTGCCGTTTGAAAAAGCATTTTATGACAAGCATCAGGTACCTTGTACTTTTGTTGGTCACACTTTAGCTGATGATATTCCCATGGAAAGCGACAAGCTTGCAGCACGTGAGCAGCTTGGTTTAGATCCGCAAGCGGAATATTTAGCGATTTTGCCTGGTTCACGAGGTGGCGAACTTAAGCAACTTGCCGAACCATTTATCAAAGCTGCAGTCATTATTAAGCAAACCTATCCAGATATTAAATTTGTGACGCCTTTGGTTAATCAAGCTCGCCGTGAACAGTTTATAACTGCACTTAAACAGTTTGCGCCAGATCTTGAAATCGAATTGGTTGAAGGACAATCTCGTGCTGTGATGGCGGCATCAGATGCCATATTGTTAGCATCCGGTACAGCGGCGTTAGAAGCCATGCTTGTTAAGCGTCCGATGGTGATGTCATATCGTGTTAATGCGATGACATACGCCTTGGCAAAGCGACTGATGTTGGTCGAGCACTATTCTTTACCAAATTTATTAGCGGGTCGTGCGTTAATCCCTGAAATTGTTCAAGATGAATGTAACGAGAACAATATTTCTGCAGCTGTGATTGAACAGCTAAATCGTGACTTTACGCCATTGAAAGCTGAGTTTGAGCAAATCCATGAAACCCTTCGCTGCAACGCCAGCGATCGTGCTGCAGACGCTGTTATCGAATTAATAAGCCACTCTCCATTGCAAGAATTGAAATCATGAGCAGAATACCGACAGTCATTAAAGGGATTACACCAGAGCAAGTTGCGTATATCACTCGTGGTGTTGTTGCAGGTGTGGATGAAGTCGGCCGCGGTCCTTTAGTAGGGGATGTGGTGACTGCCGCTGTTATTCTTGATCCTAATCAGCCGATAGCGGGGTTAAATGATTCTAAAAAGCTATCAGAAAAGCGTCGAGAGTTATTGTTTAACGAGATCACAGATAAAGCCTTAGCCGTCAGTGTTGGTAGAGCAACGCCAACCGAAATTGATGATATCAATATTCTGCACGCCACTATGTTAGCAATGCAGCGAGCTGTTGCTGGATTATCCATTCAACCAGAAAAGGTTTTAGTCGATGGTAATCGTACCCCTGATTTTGGTATTCAAAGCCATGCGATTATAAAAGGTGACGGATTAGTTGCAGCGATTAGCGCAGCGTCAATTATCGCTAAAGTCACTCGCGATCGTGAAATGGATGCATTAGATGCCAGATATCCTCAATATGGATTTGCTAATCACAAAGGTTATCCAACAAAAGCTCACTTCGAAGCATTAGAAGCACACGGCGTATTACCTGAGCATCGCAAAAGTTTTAAGCCAGTGATGGCTATTCTTAATCAGTCATGATGAGCGATGACTTTTAGTTCATTATTTTTACCTCATTATTTTTAGATTATTATTTGTTAAGAAGCCCTGTAATTTCAACTTACGAGGTCAGGGCTGAACCGTTGACTTTCCGCTTAGATTGATATTAATTTCGCTATTATAAATTGGCGTAGTTTGCTAATCTGGTCAGCGGTTTTTCCTTTTAATCATGCATTTCAAAGATACTCATATTCTATGTCCGATCCTCGTTTCGTCCATCTCCGTGTTCACAGTGATTTTTCCATGTCTGATGGCGTGGCAAAAGTTAAACCTATTCTGGCGAAAGCCTCAGAACTTGGTATGGGAGCATTAGCAATTACTGACCAGAATAACTTTTGTGGTCTAGTAAAATTCTATGGCGGTTGTCATGGCGCGGGAATAAAACCGATTATCGGCGCTGACTTTTGGATGAAAGTGCCAGGTTTTGCAGATGAATACTGTGCTATTACCATTATCGCCTTAGACAATGACGGTTATCAAAGCTTAACTCAATTAATCAGTGAAGCGTATTTACGTGGCCAACTTAACGGCAGAGTGGTCATCGATCAGGAATGGTTAGTTAAATTTAATCAGGGCATCTTGCTGATTTCAGGTGCTAAAGATGGCGATATTGGTAAAGCGCTATTGAAAGGTAACATGGCGCAAGTTGAAGAGCTGGTGTCATTCTATAAAACCCACTTCCATGACCGTTACTTTTTAGAGTTGATCAGAACGGGCAGACCGGATGAAGAACGTTATCTTCATATGGCTGTTAAACTGGCTTCAGAAAATGAATTACCTGTTGTTGCAACTAATCAAGTGGTGTTTTTAAAAGCCGACGACTTTGAGTCTCACGAAATTCGGGTTGCGATTCATGACGGCTTTACGTTAGCCGATCCTCGTAGACCTAAAAAATACAGTGAACAACAATATCTCCGAACCGAAGATGAAATGTGTGATTTGTTTGCTGATATTCCATCTGCATTATCAAACAGTGTTGAAATTGCCAAACGCTGTAATGTCACGATTCGTTTAAATGAATATTTCTTACCTAATTTCCCAACAGGCGATTTGACCATTGAAGACTTTTTGGTTGAAGTGTCTGAAAAAGGTCTGGAAGAGCGTTTAGAGTTTTTATTCCCTGACGAGCAAGAGCGTAAAGAGAAACGTCCTGAGTATGATGAACGTCTCGATGTTGAACTAAAAGTGATTAACCAAATGGGGTTCCCTGGTTACTTCTTGATCGTAATGGAGTTCATTCAATGGGGTAAAGATAATGGCATACCTGTTGGGCCAGGGCGTGGCTCTGGTGCCGGTTCTTTAGTGGCTTATGCGCTTAAAATTACTGACTTAGATCCATTAGAATACGATTTGTTATTTGAACGTTTCTTGAACCCTGAACGTGTATCCATGCCCGATTTCGACGTTGACTTCTGTATGGATCGCCGTGATGAGGTAATTGACCACGTTGCCGATTTATATGGCCGTGATGCAGTTTCTCAAATTATTACCTTCGGTACTATGGCGGCAAAAGCGGTAGTACGAGATGTTGGGCGGGTGTTAGGTCATCCTTATGGTTTTGTTGAACGGCTTACCAAAATGATTCCAGCCGAGCCTGGCATGACACTGGCTAAAGCGTTCGAAGTCGAGCCTTCACTGCCAGAAGCTTATAATAGCGATGAAGATGTCAAAGAGCTTATTGACATGTGTCGCCGCCTTGAAGGTGTGACCCGAAACGCGGGTAAACATGCTGGTGGTGTTGTAATTTCACCGACAGTCATCACTGACTTCTCACCACTATATTGTGATGCAGAAGGCTTAAACCCAGTGACTCAGTTTGATAAAAATGACGTTGAAACGGCTGGCTTAGTTAAATTCGATTTCTTGGGATTAAGAACCCTAACTATTATCGACTGGGCTTTGCAGATGATTAACCCTCGCTTAGAAAAAGCAGGGGAAGAACCCGTCAGAATTGAATCCATTAGCTTGACTGACCCTAAATCATTTAGATTATTGCAGCGCTATGAAACCACGGCGGTATTCCAGTTGGAGTCTCGTGGTATGAAAGACTTGATTAAACGTCTGCAACCCGATTGTTTTGAAGACATGATTGCATTAGTGGCGTTATTCCGCCCAGGACCTTTGCAGTCCGGCATGGTAGACAACTTTATTGAGCGTAAGCATGGCCGTGAAGAAGTCTCTTATCCTGATGCAGAGTATCAACATGAGTCGTTAAAAGACTTACTAGAGCCGACATACGGTATTATTTTATACCAAGAACAGGTTATGCAAATTGCGCAGGTATTGGCTGGATATACCTTAGGTGGCGCGGACATGCTTCGTCGTGCTATGGGTAAGAAAAAACCTGAAGAAATGGCTAAGCAACGGGGTACTTTCGAAGCTGGCGCAATTAAGAATGGCGTTGATGGGCCATTGTCGATGAAAATTTTCGACTTGGTAGAAAAGTTCGCGGGTTACGGTTTCAACAAATCTCACTCGGCTGCTTATGCGCTAGTTTCATATCAAACCTTGTGGCTAAAAACCCATTATCCTGCAGAGTTTATGGCAGCAGTCATGTCCGCTGATATGGATAACACGGATAAAATTGTGATTTTGGTTGATGAGTGTGAGCGTATGGGCTTGCCAATTATACCACCTGATGTGAATAAAGGATTGTTCAAGTTTACTGTCGATGACGACTTAAACATTGTTTATGGGATTGGTGCGATTAAAGGGGTGGGTGATGGCCCTGTAGAATCGATTTTAAATGCGCGTAAAGATGGCCCATTTACCGATTTGTTTGATTTCTGTGCTCGTATCGATCTTAAAAAGCTAAATAAGCGGGTGATTGAAAAGCTAATTTGCGCAGGAGCACTCGATAATTTAGGCCCACATCGTGCGGCCATGATGGCGACCTTACCTGAAGCGATTTTAGCCGCTGCTCAACATGCGAAAGCTGAAGCCATTGGCCAGAATGATATGTTTGGCTTACTTAATTCTGAGCCAGAAGATAACAAACAAAGCTTTGTCGAATGTCCTACATGGCCTGACAAAGTTTGGCTTGAAGGCGAGCGTGACACATTAGGTTTATACCTTACTGGTCACCCAATTAATCAGTATTTAAAAGAGTTAAGACAATACACTTCTGGACGATTGAAAGACGTTCACCCAACTGATCGCGGTAAAACCGTTAAAGCTGCAGGGTTAGTTATTGCTACTCGAGTGATGATCACCAAGCGAGGCTCAAAAATGGGCTTGGTCACTCTTGATGATAAAAGTGCGCGATTAGAAGTCATGTTGTTTACTGAGGCATTTGAGAAATTTAATCATCTTTTAGAAAAAGATCGTATTTTGATTTGTGAAGGTGAAGTGAGCTTTGATGACTTTGCTGGCGGTAACCGAATGACTGCACGCAATATTATCGAAATCGGTGAGGCGAGAAGTCACTTTGCTAATGCGGTAGAAATTAATGTTACAGCTGAGGATATTAACCCTGAGTGGCTGGAAAAATTTGAACAAGCGCTTTCGCCTTGGAAAAATGGTAGCGTACCAGTAGTGATTAATTATCAGCAGCGTGAAGCCGCAGGGCAATTACGTTTAGGGGATGAGTGGCGTGTTAATCCTACCGATGAGCTGATGTTAGCAATTGAAAGCTTGGTCGGCTCGAGTAACGTTAAGATTGTTTTTTAGTGTTAACTCTGCGTAACTTTGTCGTGTTAAGTGCGATGAGTAACGCACTGGATTAATCATAGTATGTTAAAAGGGACAAGCTGATGAAAATCATTAATATCTGTGAAGCGATTAAGCAGCACACATCAGCTTTGTTACCGATTAACAGCCCAGCTGGTGCTGTTAATGCTGCTCATCATTCATCGAATAAAATTGTACTGGCATACAGCGGCGGGGTTGACTCTGAGTGTCTTTGTTACGGCTTGAGCCAGTTTGCCCAGCAAAACCCGCATATTTCATGTTTATTGGTCCATGTGCATCATGGTTTAAGCCCAAATGCAGATGAGTGGGCGCAGCACTGTGTATCACAAGCGAGTCAATATCAACTCCCTATTCAAGTAGAACATGTCTCATTGACTAAAACATCTCGTACGAGTCTTGAAGCAATCGCCCGAGATGCTCGCTACCAAGTTTTTAAAAAGTACCTTAATCCCGGTGATATTCTCTTAACGGCCCATCATCAAGATGATCAGCTTGAAACGTTATTACTAGCGTTAAAGCGTGGTCAAGGCCCGAAGGGGTTGGCAGCTATGGGGAGCATCCAAGCATTTCATCAACAAAGTTGGGTCATTAGACCTTTGCTGGGCTTTTCTCGTAGTGACATTGAGGCATTTGCAATCGATAAGTCATTAATTCATATCGAAGATGAGAGTAACTTAGACACCCAGTATGATCGAAATTTTCTGCGTCAAGATATCATTCCTAGACTAAAGCAACGTTGGCCGAGTATTGCTGCAACAGCATCTCGCAGCGCGCAGCTTTGTGCGCAGCAGCAATCTATCGTTGACGCTGAAGTGACTCAGCGACTTCCTGAATTCATTACGTACTCTCCGAGTTTTAGTTTATCAGGCCCTGGTTTAGCGCTATTAACATTCAAAGAACAATCAAGTGAATGGCAAAACTTGCTTTTACGCGGTTTTATTTTAGCTCAAGGCTACAAATTACCGTCTCAGTCGCAGCTTGAGCAAATTGTGAATCAACTATTGTACGCTGCTAATGATGCCAACGTAGATGTCCAGTGTGCCGGATATTCGATTAAACGTTTTGCTGGATGTGCCTATGTTGTACCCAAGATCAGTAAAAAGGACTTAGAGGCATCACAGAGCATTGATGCTGAGTTGCTGACTAATGCGATTCAGCGGTTAGACATGCGAACTGAAGAGGTTTGTACTGTTAAGTTATCCAGTCTATCTATAAATAATTTAGAAGGTGAGCAATCACCTCAACCTTTACATGTCTCAGTGGGAGCGAGTACTCAAGGAGCGCGACTATCGATAACGGATTTAACCTCGATTAGCATTGTCTTTACAGCGAAAGGGAGCACCCGCTGTCAACCCCACTTTAGGGATAAAGGACGAGAGCTTAAAAAGATATGGCAAGAACTTGCCGTTCCGCCTTGGATGAGGGATAAAGTAGCTTTGGTTTTTTATGGCGAAGTGTTAGTTGCCGCGATTGGCTTGTGGGTCGATAAACGCTACTTAGCTAAAGCTGATGAAATCGGTTTACTATTAAACTATAAAATGCAGGCATCAGATTAACGTTTACAAACACTTACTGCATTTCTTCAAGGTAACTTAGTATAAAACGGCAATCTTTTTACTCACTAAGAACGCTCAACGTTAAAGTGATTTGCTAATGTAGCTAAACACTAACAACAGTTTTTGTGATTTATTATCAATAGTTTAACTCTGTTAAGTTTTGTCTATTCATAACTTAGTCATTGCAAATTCTAAAACAATTTCTGCCCGCATCTTTGGCTTCATATAACGCCATATCAGCACTTTCATACAGTTTATCTTGGGTTTGTGCGCCACTTGAACTTGCCACGCCTAAGCTGCATTTAACTTGAAAAGTGCTCATTAACGGATGTGAGTCCATGGTGTTAATGATACGCTGACACAAAGGCGTCATTTCGAGTGCATTTCCTTGAGCTATAATTATAAATTCGTCACCACCAATACGAAAAGCTTGATCGGTATTTCGAATAGCGTCATTAATCAGTTCAGCAAATGAAGATAAAATCGTATCGCCAAGTTTATGTCCGTGTTGATCATTTACACTTTTAAAGTTGTCTAAATCGAGCACGACCAAAGAGATATCACCTTGGTTTCTGTTGGCTCTGGCCAATGCGCTCTTGATACTTTGTCGATAATAATAGCGATTCCCTAAGCCTGTTAACGCATCAAACATGGCTTGATTCGACATTTGACTGTACTTAGTTGCATTTAAAAATGGTTGGCAAAACAATTTTTCAATTTCATTAAGCTGTATTAATTGGTCGGGTGTTAATGGCGAGCTGAGGTAATATTTGATGCTATAAGGCTCACCAAAGCCGCTAATCACTCTTTGTTGATTAAGTCCATGACAACGACCCCAGTTTAATTTTAGCTGGTGATTCAGTTGTACACCTTGGATCGGCAATAATTGGCCTAGTGACTTGCCGTAACTGGCAAATACCGTTCTTGGCTCTAAACTTGCGTGCATTTGCTGCAAGATTTCCATCAAATTATTATCTGAGTTGTGATCTTTGCCAGCTGTGTAAGGCGCTGATTTTCCCCAGTTTTGTTCTGGATATGGCTGTGAAGCTATGGCGTAATCCATTTTTACTACCTCATTTGATGCAAATACATGCGAATGCGAAACATATAAATAAAATTGTTTTTACCTGTATCAAAATGTAAGCAAAAACTGTGCCTGATATTTTTAGTTACTAATTATCATAAGGTTATTGTTAATTGGTTTTATTGTTAATAGACTGTTTCATTGGATCGCTATTTTATTGACTCGGAGAACTCGCATTTATGGAGCACAGCATCTTTATCCATATTCTCTCAATGCTCGTGATAGCTATTGTGGCTATTTCACTGCTAAGGCGATTTGGTTTACCTCCCATTCTTGCTTACCTACTCACAGGAGTAGTGAGCGGTCCTAGCGGTTTTCATTGGTTCACCCAGCAGCAAATGCATTCAGTGGCTGAGCTTGGCGTTGTGTTATTGATGTTCAGTTTAGGGCTTGAATTCTCTGTACCTAAGTTGTGGTCAATGCGAAGAACGGTATTTGGCTTAGGTAGTGCGCAAGTGACCTTTACTGCGCTTTTAGCTGGTTTGGTGGCATTGCTATTTGGCCAAGATATGATTTCAGCCATTGTTATTGGTTCTGCAGTTGCATTGTCTTCAACGGCGATTGTATTAAAGCTGGTTAACGAGCAAGGGTGGATGCGAAGACGTCACGGCGAGCTCTCTGTCAGTGTGCTGCTCTTTCAAGATATTGCAGTGGTGCCGCTATTAATTATCTTACCTTTACTATCAACCAATGGTGAGCCGATAGGCTTTCTAGATATTGCTTGGGGTATGCTTACAGGCATTTTGGCATTCATTGGTTTGATGTCTTTCGGTAAGTGGGTGTTACCTCGAATTTTTGACGAAGTAGCTCGTTCTCGTTCAAATGAATTGTTCGTGTTATCCACCTTAGTTGTTGTATTAGTCACAGGAGCCTTTACTCAGTGGTTAGGTTTATCGATGGCGCTCGGTGCTTTTATTGCGGGTATGTTATTGGGTGAGAGTCAATATCGTCGTCAACTTGAAGCTGATATAAGACCATTTAGAGATCTCTTAATGGGTCTGTTTTTTATCTCTATCGGTATGCTGCTAGATTTTACGATTGTTGCGCAATTTTGGTGGCAAATTCTATTAATTTTAGTTGCTGTTTTAGTGACTAAAACTGTCGTGGTATTCGGTATTTTAAAGTTGGGCGGTGAACAGTTTAAAGTGGCGTTAAGTACAGCCATTAGCTTGGCACAAGTGGGTGAGTTTAGTTTTGTACTGTTAGCGTTGGCGGTTAATTATCAGCTATTAGAAACTCAAATGAGTACCATTTTTGTCATGGTGGCCGTTTTGTCTATGTCAATTGCGCCTTGGCTTATCAGAAACAGTGTTGAAATAGCGCAGGCTATCGAAGGTAAAACATCACGTAAAAAACAGATTGAAGATGAGTTTCAATTGCCGCCACCAGAAGACGGGGATTTAGTATTAATTCTTGGTTACGGCCGAGTGGGGCAAACCATCGCCCGATTTTTGAAAAAAGAAGCAGTGCCATTTGTGGTGTTAGATCTTGACCCTACGAGAGTGTCAGAAGCTAAGAATGCTGGCGAACCTGTATTTTTCGGTGACGCTTGTAAAATGGGGTTATTAAAACAAATTGGTATACGTCGTGCCAGCATGGTGGTCATTACATTTGGAGAGTCTCGCCAAGTGGAAGATTGCCTGGCACTGTCGCGCAAATTGGCGCCAGATACTAAGATTTTAGTGAGAACCACGGATGATGCAGAGCTTGATAGTTTAAAACAGATGGGCGCCACGCAGGTTATTCCCGAAAAGCTTGAAGGCAGCTTAATGCTGGTATCCCAAGTGCTATACAAATGTGGGGTGCCACTACCAAGAATTATTAAGCGATTAGAATCAGAAAGGCGTAACCATTACCAATATCTTCATGGCTTTTTTACTGGGGCTGAGACGGATATGACCTTAGAGCTACTGCATGCGGTGTCGTTAGATACTGGTTCTAATGCGGTTGGTAAGCGCATCGCTAAAATCCCTTGGTCTCAGTTAGGTGTTGAACTTAGAGCGGTAAGAAGGAAAGGCGAGGAGATAAGTCCTGCACCAGAAGACTGGGTTTTCGAGCGAAATGACATCATCATGTTGGTTGGTAAACCACGCTCAATAGAGGCTGCAGAAGAGTATTTATTGCAAGGTTGATGGTTTTTTTGAAGATGACTAATTACAGTAGAATTTTGCCATCTTCTTCCATACAATGGCTAGTTACGTTTGTTGTTGAGTAGCCATGTGGTTACTGCTTGTATGGGATAGTCATGTCGGCCAAATTGTTTAATCTTCCTATCAAAATAAGCTTAGAGTTGATTGCTAAGTTATTTTCATCAGTTCAATTACAAAAAGCGCAGAATTATCTCATTGAAGGCCGAGTGCTTGAAGTGCACGCAAGCCAAGAAAATCATAATGTTGAATCTTATGTGGCTGGCTCTGCGATCGAGCCTTATCGCCAAGACATTACTCTGGTAAATGTAAATCACAAAATCGTGATGAAATCACATTGTACTTGCCCTGTCGGCTCCAACTGTAAGCATGTTGCTGCCGCCTTGTTAGCGCTAATTGATAAAAAACCAGTTGAAGAACAACGATTAAGCCAGTGGCTGATGCAACTTGAAAAGCAAGATTTAGTGCACGCCACAGAAGAAGATGAAGAAAAAGATCGAATTATTTTCACGCTTTCTAGCGACCATCATGGCATTTTTGTCGACTTTAAGCGCAGTAAGCTAAATAAAAAACAACAGTTTAATAAGGGCAGTAAAATTGCCTTAAATGATGTTAAATATCATCTACCTTGGTGGATCAGCCCTGAAGATAGTCAGATTATTAGCTTGCTGTTATCTTCTTCAAAAAGTGCTTCAAAAATATACCTTGAGGGCGAAATTTGCGCTCTTGCATTAACAAAAATGCTTGAACTTGGTACGTGCTTCTGGGAAGAGAATCGCACACCTTTAACGTTAACTTCTAAACTGGCTCCTGATTTTGTTTGGCAAGAAACTGACGCCCGTCATACTCAAATTAGCATGAGTATGCCAGAGTTAGATAATTGGGAGTTTATCGCTACCAACCCACCAATGTTCGTTGACTTAGATTATTTAAAAGTTGGCTATTTAGACACGGATTTATCAGTAGATAAATTAAAGCTGCTGCAGCAAATGCCGCCAGTGCCATTAGATAAGGTGGATGATATTAGCGATAAAATGCTGCGTCATTTTTCACCTAAAAGTGTGCCAGTTCCCAGTGAGATTGAATTTCATGAGATAGAAGATCCGCTCAAAGTCTCGCTAACCTTTACGATGGCACAGCTAAATGACAGTCCTATCATGCAGCCTGTGCTGCAAGTCGAGTTTCTGTATGGTGATATCAGCATTGCTGGTAGAAAAAGCCGAGAAAAAATTAATCTTATCAAACAAGGTAAGGTGCAATATCAAATACATCGAGAACTTGAGTTAGAAGCTCAAGCACTTGAATGTCTTGAAAGCCTACAGTTACAGGCGATTGATAACAGTATCCTGACCTATAACAATCAACATGTTAGCTATTTTAGCCTTGGTTTAATGCCAGAGATGGTTAACGAGTGGGCGCAACTCACGACTTTTGGCATTATGACCTTAGAAGATTTAGGCTATAACGTGGAGTTTGCTGCTGACTTTGACTTAAACATTGTTGATGCAGATATTGAGGTAGATTTAGATGACGATGAAGATAGTGGTTGGTTTTCGTTATCGTTAAATGCTGATATCGAAGGGCAGAGTGTGCCGCTGTTGAGCCTTGTTGCCCGTTGGCTCCAGCAAAATGGTGAGCCTGATGATGAGCAAGAGCTTATTTTACCCGGGCCAAATGGACGGTTTGTCAAAATTAAAGCCAAAACAATTAAGCCGCTAATTTCGGTGATTCAGGAGTTATTTCAGCGAGGCGGTGGTGATGTTCTCGAAGTCCCACGTAACCGAGCTGATTTGCTTAATGAATTGTCAGAAAGCGATATTAGATTACTCAATGGTGAAAGAGTCAGGCATTTAGCGACAAAATTAGCCGAGTTTAAAGGGATTGAGTCAGTTGCATTGCCCACAGGGCTTAATGCCACTTTGCGAGACTATCAAAAACAAGGGTTTGATTGGTTGTGCTTTTTAAAAGAATATCAACTGGGCGGTATTCTTGCTGATGATATGGGCTTAGGTAAGACGTTACAGACATTGGCATTTTTATTAAAATCCAAACAGATGAAAGCGCAAAATATTGACTCGAGCAGCACGACGTCATTAACACCAAGACCGAGTCTTATCGTTTGTCCTACTAGTTTAGTGGGTAACTGGTATAAAGAAGCTCAAAAGTTTACTCCCGAGCTAAAAGTGTTGGTTATTCATGGCAACAAGCGTCAAGCATTACTCGAAAAAATCGAAGAGTTTGATGTCATTGTCACCACATACCCTCTGATTTTACGTGATGAAATGGTGTATAGCGAATATAGCTTTGAGCACATTATTTTAGATGAAGCACAACAAATCAAAAATGCGCAAGCAAAGGTGACCCAAGCGTTAAAGACTTTTAAAGGTCAATTCCGTTTGTGTTTGTCAGGCACACCGTTAGAAAATCATTTAGGTGAATTAAAGTCGTTAATGGATTTTTGTTTACCAGGATTATTAGGCCAACATGCTTACTTTAATAAAGAGTTTCGTGGCCCAATTGAGAAACAAGCTGATACTGAAAAGTCAGCTATTTTGCTAAACCGAATTGCGCCATTTTTACTACGTCGTACTAAAAACGAAGTGATGTCGGAGTTACCTGAAAAAACCATCATAGTACAAACCCTTGAACTGGAAAAAGATCAACGTAACTTATATGAAAGTATCCGCTTAGTGATGGAGAAAAAACTGCGAGAACTGTTTGCAAAACAAGGTGTTTCAAGCAGTCATATTGAGTTTTTAGATGCGTTATTAAAACTACGCCAAGCCTGTTGCGATCCTAGACTGGTTAAGTTAGAACAAGCTCAATACGTTGAAGATAATGCGAAGTTAACTTGGCTGACGCAAAACGTGCCAGAAATGGTTGAAGAAGGCCGAAAGATCCTAATCTTTAGCCAGTTCACAGGTATGCTGGCATTGATTGAACAAGAGTTTATTCATATGGGTATTCCATATAGTAAATTAACTGGTCAAACTCGACAGCGCCAAGATGAAATCGATGCGTTTCAAGAGGGGGATGTGCCGGTGTTTTTAATCAGTTTAAAAGCGGGCGGAACAGGGCTTAATTTAACCGCTGCAGATACTGTGATTCACTTTGATCCATGGTGGAACCCCGCAGCAGAAAAACAAGCGACCGATCGAGCGCACCGCATTGGTCAACTAAATCCAGTATTTGTTTATAAGCTAATTGCTCAAGGTACAGTTGAAGAGAAAATTCAAGAAATGCAGCAACATAAACAAAGTCTTGCTGACAGTATTCTCGCTGGAAGTGCCAAAAGTCAGTGGCAAGGCAATGCCGATGACTTATTGGCACTATTGAGATAATACAGCTGCTAAGATTGACTGACTAAATTATCAAGTACAGTAAAGCTTTCAATATGCTGATATTGCCAATAGAGCTGAGTTAACTCAGCTCTATTTTTTTGTGTGTTAACGAGGCAATATTGGGGCTTTCACCCATGGTGTGCAAATACTTTAACAGTACATCAAATTCAAAAATGACTTCGCCTGCCATGGGGAGGCTCTCTGCGTAGGGGTAACACTGGCGGCTATCAGCTTGATATTCTTGATGATCGAATTGAAAAAACACAATGTCGGCTCGGGTCTGCAACATGTCTATGTATAAAGATGAATAGTCTGTGATCAGTAAATCAACGTCATTGATGATTTC
Source organism: Shewanella sp. ENK2 (assembly GCF_043568515.1). Classification (NCBI taxonomy): domain Bacteria; kingdom Pseudomonadati; phylum Pseudomonadota; class Gammaproteobacteria; order Alteromonadales; family Shewanellaceae; genus Shewanella; species Shewanella sp. ENK2. Next base: position 3,577,037 of record NZ_CP171406.1, read on the forward strand.
ATAAGTATCTTGCCAATCAGAGATATTAATAATATTTGGATAGTGACTAATATCATTGGCTAAATCAGCTTCATTAGGGTGTAAGCGCAATAATAATAGCTGCTTATTGTAGACGAGTGCTTCCGATAAGCTCTCAAAATTAATGGCTTGTAGATAAGGGTTAGTGCGAGTTTCCCTATCACCCGCAATGCCACTGTCGCGCCAAGAAGGGGCGTACAATAACACCTGCGACACATTATTATTCTGTTTCAATGTTTGTATTATGGATGTTGATTTAGGGTATCGCTGATAAAAATCTGTACGAGGATTGCCCGATAACAACATATGGTGCTCGCTAATATGAAAAGCTGTAGCAAATAATGCTGAGACTAAATCGCTTGGTGCAATCATGTAATCTGGAGCAATTCTTTGCTGGTGGTATTGCGTTACGGAGACAAACTTTTGATGCAAGCTTTGAGGGTGATAAACCGAGAATAATGGGCCGTTATTGATATCATATTCAATACGTTTTAATGGCGAGCCATGCCATAAATTAATCTTGACAGCTCCATTGGCAAAGTACTGATTCACATCTCCAATATAGCTGTTATACACGTAATATTTGGCAGTAAGGGCATGGAAAATGCCTTTTATACTCCAACGATAATAAGCTTCATAACCTTGAATGGTCAGTTGAGCAATGACATCTTTGTCACCGGAAATCCAAATAGAGCGAATCGTTTTCGCTTGTTGCCAATGCAGGTATAGGTACTTACTATTATCTGCGAATTTGTTTTTGTAGCTTCCCATCACAGCCTTTTGAGTTCTTGGAAACAAGGCTGCAATAAAATAGATGGATTGAGTGACTACATACCTGATGCTGTTGACAATGTATTGGCCCAATTTATGATCCCATAACAATTGAAAAGTCCGTTAAATACAGAATAGCACTAATCAAGTTAACTGCCAGATATAAAAGAAATTTATTAAAAATGTTACCTGCCTGCGATTAAGCAGGCACTGCAAGATTATTTTTAATTTCAGTCGTTGAAATATCATCGGTACGAGTAAGATATAACACATCACATTGACTTTTTAGATGATCAAATTGACCTTCCCAGTCGTCACCGATAGCAAAAACATCGACATCAAATTTCTCTATATCGGTGCTTTTTTGTTGCCAGTTTTGCTCAGGAATGACTTTAGATACATATTTACAAGCAGCAATGATTTCACTGCGTTGCTCATAACTGAAAAATGCAGCTTTGCCTTTCATCGCATTAAATTCGTCGGTGGACACACCAACAATAAGTTGGTCACACATTTCGCTTAAACGAGCCAGTAATCTAACGTGACCAAAGTGAAATAAATCAAAAGTACCGTAAGTTATAATCGTTTTCATAATGATATTCCTTAATCGTATTCATGCGATAAATGAGTATTAGGGTTAACCTTTTATAACGATGTCCGTATTGGCTTTATTCATTTGCTGTTGCAACAGGTTGACTAAATATTGTGGTTTATTCGCTTGTTCAAATTCTATTTCAACCATTTGGACTTCTTCTATTGGGGTTGTTTCATCAAAATTAAGTTGTACTGGTCCATAAACACCATATGGCGTTGAGCTATTGATTTTGCTTTGGAATTGCGTTGAGGCACCAAACAAGTTGAGGTCTCCTTTTGCTGCACTCCAAAGTTGAGGTAATAATGCAAAACTAGGGCTAGCAATATTGAACTTGTGTACTTTAATCGGTTGATTATCATTGCTAACAACGGTGTCTGTTACTATGGGTTTTCTGGGTTTATTAATGCATGCACATAAAAATAACGTCAGTAAAAGCGGCGATAATAGGACGTATAGTATGAGTAACCCTGCACGCTGAACTAACGTATTGTATTGCGTTGGCTCTTGAACTGACTTGGCAATAAGACTGGGATCTTCAATACGAGTCCAGCTATTGGTTTGCGGGTCTATCATCAAGTCTTGCGAGATGATTTTATTGTTTACACTGAGCTGTGGTCCGACATATGAGTTAGGTAATATGATGCTGTTTTGAATGGTGCTATCTTCAATAAAGCAGTACTCACCGACAACCACGCCTTCAGTAAGCGATGCTTTTGGAGATACTTTTGTAAACTCGCCGATGGCGCCATATACATCTGTTTTTGATAAATCAGGTAATTGACATTGCGCTTCAACAATCAAATGTTGCTTGGTATTGTTTGTCGCTATCGCACGACCTTTAACGCAAAAATCACGACTGTTGATAACATATTCAGATGCTTCAACATAGGCAGCTAAACTATCTAAGTAAAAGCATTCGCCATGAAGTAACTGCGCAACACTATCTGCATGGTTAACTTCTTTCGTCTCAAGCGGCCAGTTCATTAACTCATGATGTTTCCAACCAGCAGGTAGCATCATCATTGCTGGATTACGCTGTGACATTTTTGCATGCACAAACTTTGATGGCATTAAACTGGCAAATTCAATAAAACGACCCAAACAAGGACTGCGTAACATATCTCCACGAACCACTAATGCTTGGGTGTCTTTGTTGATGCTCATGCGAGACAGCACGCTATTAACTTGCTCTTCAGGTTTGCTTAAGAAGTAATCTATTTTTAATCCCCATTGCTGACCATTTCCGAGTTGACTTTCGATTTTTTTGCGTCGCTACAGATGACTAGCTTCACGTCGGTAACACCTGCTGACGCTAAGTCTTCTAAGGTATATTCAACCAATGCTTTATTAGCAACGGGCAAAAGCGCTGGGCAGTATTGTTGATTTAAAGGGGCTAATTCATTGCCTGTACGATTTGCAAATACGATAGCTTGCATAATGTCTCCTAGTAGGCGCCGCGCGCCAAAAGTACTGCCGGAATGGTTTTCAATAACAAGCTGATATCTTCTTTTAGTGATTGCTTGTAGATATAGTCAATGTCGAGTTCTACTTGCTTATCAAAAGGGATATCTGAACGTCCGCTAACTTGCCATATGCAGGTTATACCTGGTTTAACTCCCAATCTGCGACGGTCACTTAACTGATATTGGCTTACTTCATTAGGTAGTGCAGGTCTTGGGCCAACTAGTGACATATCACCAATTAATACGTTCCAAAGTTGCGGTAATTCGTCAATTGAAGCCTTTCTTATCAGTTTTCCTATCGTGGTGATACGCGGATCTTTTTTCATCTTAAAGATTACGCCACCTTGCATTTCATTGTTTTTTTTGATTTTTTCTAGTCTTTCTTCAGCATCAATATACATTGAACGGAACTTCCACATCGTGAATGGTTGATTATTACGACCACTTCGAGTTTGTGAAAAAAGATTGCTCCTTTTGATTCAACACGGATGCATAAGGCGGTGAGTAGGAACAAAGGCGCCAATAGGATTAGCAAAATGCTAGCGGCCACAATATCAAATGTGCGTTTTGCAAATTGACCACATTTAATTCTAAAGAAATACCAGCGACGCTTATGTTGGTTGTTCACTTGGCCTAGATTAGTTGCAATGTTTGTAGGTGCTTGTTCAATAGATGCATGACTTAAACGTTTTTGCTTTAATACTCGAGCGATAAAAAGTGGGTTTCCAACCACATAACGTTTCCACATACGTGTTGGCTCTTGGGCTAAGCGCCATACCCACTCCATACCGACTTGCCTTACTGCGATTGGTGCTCTAGAAACGTTATTGGCAAAGAAATCAAATAATCCACCCACACCAACAGCAACTCCAACGCTAAGTGCTGATTTATGCTGACGTATCCAAGCCTCTTGTTTAGGTGCGCCCATGCCAACTAACAAGATGTGCGCTCCAGATTGATTGATTTGTTCAATAACTTGCTGCTCATTTTCATCGGTTAAGTAACCGTGGTGACAGCCTACAATCTCAAGGTTTGGATATTGCGCAGCCAAGTTAGCTGCGGCTTCGTCGGCAGTGTTACCTTTGCCTCCTAAGAAGAATAATTTGATGCCAATTAAGGATGCTTTCTCGCAAAGTAATGGCAGCATATCTGTGCCGTTAACATTATCTTTAAGGCCGATATGATGTAGCTGGCAAGCAATCCTAATACCGCTTCCATCAGCAAACACCTGGTCGCATTGGTTTACCGTATCGCGATAGTCAGAGTCACTCACTGCAATGTTTAAACAATCAGCATTTACGAAAGCAAATTGTTTAGTGCTAGTTGATTGTGACGAATGGATAAGTAGCTCAATACTTTCATCCATGGTGTTGTTATCGATATCGACGCCTAAAAGATTAAATTGTTTTGGGTAGTTTAATTGTGTTGAAACAACCACTAACTTGCTGATTAGGCATTTAAAAATGTTCGATACATAACCGAAGAGGCCAAATGTTGGCACTGTGTTGGGGTTAGTATTGATATGCGTAATGCCCATACGACGCTGCATTTGTTCAACTGATAAGATCCCTGGGCGCTGGTTAGCGTGGCTTGGCTCAAATACAGCGTACTCAAATGACGTACCTAACAATCCAACTTGGCCTTTTAAGACACTGAACAGCAAAGGAAGTGTCGAAAATCGGCCTTGTGAGAATGTCCGAATCGCAACTTCCTTTCCACCAGAATGAATAAAAAGTGTTTCGAAAATAGGGTGCTTGGAACAGGCAAGGAATGCCACTTTCACTACCCAAATCGGGCTTGATAAGATCAGAATGCTGCATGCCACAACCCAGTCGAAAACTAAGATGCTAATAGGCGTTTTATTTGAATGAGTGTTGTTAGGTGCAGTTTTCATATGTTGCCTCACACAGGATCGACGTAATTGATACCTTGGTAAAGCAGGAAGCGTTCCAACTTTTTAAGTTGTTGTTATTTATGTATTTATTTTGGATTTTGCTGTATTAAGGAATGGATAAAAACAGGCGATTACCATAATGAAAAAAGTCGGCTTTGCAGATTGCAAACAAGTCTGCAAAGCCAAACAGGGAAGCTTTTTCATATATCGATAATTCACTCAAGTTTATCTTGGCCTTATAAAGGCATTTTATGGTCAGTGATGCGTTTACAGTTTGTTGTCTTGCATAAACTCACTTGATACGCCATCTTTCGCAATGCGAAGTTTTTGCATCATGCTAATACATTTTTGACCGACGCCTTCGATAACCAGGTATCCCCAAGAAGGCATTACCCATTGCGCATAAGCTGCAATTAAAGTGGTTACTGTACGACCCGTTTCAGATTGCAAAATACTTGGTGATGTCGAAATCGCTTGGTTTACCAGTTTTACCGCAGCTGCACCATCACCTAAGCGAATCGCTTGTCTTGATAAATAACGTAACTGGTAAGCACGCGCGGCTTTCTCATGGCGTGAAAGTAGCGTAGGGGCGAAATCACGTGCTTTTTCAATCATCTTTTCCCACGAAGCATATTGTTTCATTAGATTTGCAGATAAACCACCATGATTTAGACGGTAATATGTTAGTGGCTCTGGTAAGCCTTCAATTTTCCAAGAGGTAGTTGCAGCAATACGTAACCAACATTCAATATCTTCAGATTGACGGAAGCTCTCATCAAAATAACAGCTATAACGTTCTGCAGTACTCATTGATTGGTAGCGAATATCATTTAATGTAGTACGGCGAATGACTGGTGCGCTGCCATTACCAACAGGGTTGCGACATAATAAGTGTGCAGCATCAATATCAGTTAGTTTTGGCATTTGATAAAAATCAATAAACTTGCCTGTGTAATCAATGAAACTTGAGCGAGAAAAGCTAACACCGATTTGTGGATCGCTTTCTAAATGTGCCACGTGACGAGCTAGTTTTTCTGAGTGCCATAAATCGTCGGAATCAATAAAAGCGATATACTCACCTAGTGCATGACGTATACCAGTGTTTCTCGCTGCTGCTAACCCTTTATTTTTAGCGTGACGAATAATGTGCACACGTGGGTCACCAACAAATTGTTTACAGATTTGGATACTGCGGTCATCGCCGCGGTCATCAATAATAAGTAATTCAAAATTATCAAATGTTTGACTCAATACAGATTCAATTGCTGATTTAACGAATTTTTCAACATTATAAACTGGCATGACGACTGAGATTCTTGGAGACATAGTGTTTTCCTTAACTGTTTATAACAGTTGATTGAGTAAAAGTGATGCGGCTGCTGTACCAGCAAAGCCAAGGCATGATGATTAAGTAAGTCACCATTACGCTGCATGCGACGGTGGTTAAATCAAACTGGCTAGCGATACTGATAACCAGAGTTAAAAGGGCGGTGATAGAGATATTTAGTTTGAAATTTAAGTGGCTGTGTCCATGTGCCAACAGTAGTTGGCTGGCTGCTTCAGCCATCGGACGAACTAAACCGCTTAAACATAAAAATACGAAAACCGAAATTGCATCTGTGCTTATCCATTGCTCGCCGTAGACAAAAGGGACATACAATGGCGCTAAACTGGTTTGTAAGATAATGATTGGCGCAGCAATTGCAGTGATTGCTATGACACTACTACGATATTTCTGCTGTGCTGACTGATCATCTGATGTTGGGTTACTGCCACAAATGTGAGAGTAAAAAGCAGTGCCAAAACTTTGTACTAGACCAAGACTGACGCCCAAGCTGACGTTGTAAGCAAAGAAGTAAACGCCAAGTGCTTCAACACCCATGAAATAGCCAATAACAAGGTAATCAATGCTCTGTCTTAGGGTATTAATTAAGTCGCTTAAACTTACTGGTACACTAAAGTTAAGTAGTGCTTTAACTTGATTGGCAGACGGCTTTTGAGTGCTTACTGGTAATTTAGTGTCTTTTTTATGGATGTATATCCAAACCAATACCATCACCACTTTTGGGATAATAATGGCCCATAATCCAAAACCGCTTAAGGCTAAGGTTGCTGTTAACACGCCGTCACCTATGGTTTGCCATAAGTTAGCACTTGCCACTTTACGCATATTGTTATTACGTAAGTTGGCCGTTGCGTACATCATCCCAAAAGGTAAAAGTAGGTAGCTTGATGCAACAAAGATAATCGGCAGCACTAATTGCGTATCTTGATAGTAATATGCAAGTGGAACACTGATTAAGCTCATTAAAGCAAATGCAATCACACAGCTGGCAAGGTTGATAAGGTTAGCGCTGGCAAGGTTGTCACTAAAGTCGCTGTCATTCATACGAATTAACGCAGCGGAAGTGATACGTCTTGTAGGAGTGCAGATTAATTCAAATAAGGTTAATACGATTGCGACTTGACCAAATATCTCTGGGGTCAATAATCGAGCCGTTATAACGCTTGCACCTAGTCTCACTACTCGACCGCTGAATTGTGCACTAGCTAACCATAAAAGGTTTTTACCTAATGAACGTATGCCTTGATTAAGCATCTCATTAAGCGCTAGCTTTTGATTCAGTGTTTGCTTCGATTGTGATTGAAGCTTAGTGATGTTCTGCATGACCGCTATCCTTGATATTAAATTGCATTTTGCTGTTTAGCATTGAGAGCAAGTTGCGTTGATACCTAGGTATTACAGTTATTGTGCCAACTTTTAAGTTGTTGATTTTGTGTTGTTTTGTTTTTGTTTGTTAAAGCTGAATATGTGAAGTTAGCATTTTGAAAGTGGAGGATTGCAGAATGCAATTTGCAATAAATCTGCTTTTTGGAGGAAATTTCACGCTGTCAGTAAGGAAGTCTGTGGCTTGATGTCTGTCTAGCTCAAGTGATGAGTACGCTAATAATTTAAAAACGCGATGGATATGAGATCATATTAGGTGACTTCATATTAGGTGACTTCATATTAGGTGACTTTATATTAAGTGACTTCATATTAAGTGATATTTAAAGATAAACTTGTGCTGGGATAGAGCGATTAACCTTGAGGTATAAATAGTGATTAAAGTAAGAGCAATAAAATTAAAAGCAGCAAAAGCAATCAAAATGAGCTTCCCAGACCTAAGGTTATTGATTGGTACATTTCTGGTATCTGGGTTTCTGATAGGTTGCGGTGAAGAGCAAGACGTTGTTGCAAAAGAACAAGTTTCGGTAGAAATGCTGGAACAGTGTGGAGAGCAGGAGTTTTTAGTTATTGCTGAAAAAGTGAGTGCTGGTGACGGCCAAGGACATGGTCCAGATATTGGCTCAGATGAATGGCAATCAGTCATTGAATTTAAACTTGGCATTAGAGGGCAGGCAGACGTGCCTGCAAGAGATGATGTTCAATGGTGCCAATTTATTCTTAAAAAGCTATAAGCATTCATTTGTTATTGAGCATCCAGTGCATCTGCTTTAGCAAATACGTCGTCAGGCTCTTCAGCGCGAAGGGCCATGCCTAATACAATAAGGCCTGGCCAAAATAAATAGGCGAGAATTTCTAAATTTTCCCCAAAGGTATACAGTCCTAGCATAAGTAAGATAGCCATGCCTACTTTGGCTAATGGGTTGCTAAAAAGGCGTATTAGCAAGGTGATAAAGGTGACTAACATAGGGATGGCTAACGCGACAGCACCTACGACCCCTTTAACAAATAGCAATCCGTACCAAGTGTGATGCGAACCTATAGGCATATACTCCACCATATGTGGGCCTCGCTCGACAATACCATGGCCAAAAACAACTGCTTCGTTCATCCACCGTTCAACAGCAATATCTGCCAAAGCTTGTCTTACTCGAGTAGAGTCGGCACGAGCCGCTTTAACTGCATCGATACTTTGCTCAATTTTAGAAATGGTGGATTCACCGATAACACCGACAAATAACATCACAGGGCTGAGCAATAAGTACAACCAAGGAGAACGCACAAAGCGTAACGTCGTAAAAAAGCCAATTAATGCAAGGTAGCAGACAATGGCAAGTCGAGACTGTGACATGAGGATCATCAGTAAACTGCCGCCGTAGCCCCATCTTCTCCATGTTGCATTTTTTCTTGTAAGGCAAAAATAAAGTACAAATTCCCTAGCATCCCCAGTGCAGGTGCCCACGGAGTAAATAGTCGCCAACGTGGTACGCCGCTCCCTGGATCAATTTCATAAAGGCTGACACTAAAAAACTCAGGCCCTGGGCCACCAATGATGCTTAAAGGGGAAACATATAAAGTGCTAGGTAAACCAGCGACCCAAGCAAATACAAACACAGGGAATAACATAATGGTATGTTTGCAAACTCGACAACTTGCGCGGTAAATAATTTCAGGTCGAATAGGTAAGCAACCGATTAAAGGGAATATCGCTAATAAAGCCCAACCTTTAGCCCAGCCAATGGAGGATTTTATAAGTTTGCCCGTGCCAAGGCCAAATTGTAGGTGGCCAACAACCAACGCAATTAACATGACCCACATGCCTAGTACCCAAACATAATGTGTGATGCTAATACGAAATGCGGGTTGGTTATCTAACTTTTTGACAAGAAGTCGCAAAAATAGAATCCAAGCAATCACAGGTGCAATGACGTAAAGCGCACCTAATAACCAGAATAAGTAACTAAAACTTATGCAGTTGTAGATGATTTTTTCGTCAACATTTTCCGTAATAATGGTTTGCGAATCCATAAAATGCTTAGTCCTACTAATGACATGAATGATGCACATATACCGCCGAAAATAATCAAAATAATGGCGAGTTTATCGGGTGATGCAGGCAAACTTGGTGCTGACAGTAACTGCAACATTGGGTAAGCGGTGTAAATATCTGATTTACCAACATCCATTTTTGCCATGGCTGAAGTTAATACTGCCGAAGCTAATTGATGTTCTCGCTGTAAGTCTGCAAGTTTCGCTGCATCGTCATTGCTGTGTTGTAAACGTTGTTCCCATTGATTGATTTGAGCAGTTAACGAGTCAACTTCTGACTGGGTCGCTTTGCGATTAGAGGCGAGTGTGATGAATTCTTGCATCATTTCAGCTCGACCATCAACGTCATCAACAGTGAGCATCATGAGTAGTTTTTCATCTTGAAAACCGATCACGGTATTAAAGCGTTTTTTCATGCTGTCTAAAATACTGTCTAGCTCTGCTTTTAATGACACTAAAACAGGATGGCGGGCACCTAATCTGCCTGCATTTTCGATATACATAGTGTTTGCAGTATTGTGTTTTTCAACTAATTGTTGGAACAATTTGTCATTATTTAGCTTTAGCAACATTGCTGCTTGGGCATCACTTAAACCCAAGTGGTTTTCGTATAAAAAGTAACTTGCATTTAACCCTTGTAATTCGGCAAGCATAGTGACTTTACTGTGTCTCAGACGTTCGATAGTAATCGCTAACTCTTTAAATTGGTCAAGTGTGACTAAGCCGCGCTCAGATTGAAAATCTAAAAGTTGCTTTTGGGTTTCTTTTACTCGAGTTGAATAACTTTTAAGGCCTTCTTTTATCCCTATTTCACGTAAAGCAATTTCGTCTGCGCGTAAATCATCTAAAATATTTTGCAACGAGCGATACATTGCCCAGCCTCGCTCTTGAGCTGCTTCTGGACTGTCAGCTTTAATACTGTATTCCATTAAGCCTGTTTGACTAGGTAGTTTTAGTTTAGGCTTTTTAATGGCTGATGTTGGAACATCAAGATAGTGAGCTGCACTTTGCATTAACAAGGTGCTCATTGAAATTGCTTTGTAGTTTTCTCGTGGATCGATGGCAGAGCTCATGTAAGGCGAAATACTAGAGGTACTTGCTTGACCTAAGCTATCAAGGCTTAAAGATGATCCCGCTGCTGCACCAGGTAAAATAAGTACCCACTTGCTTACGTATTGCGTTGGCGTGAGCATAATGAAAATGCCTGCCAGTAACCAGATGATGAGTAATGCGCCAAAACCTGTTTTAAGGTAAAGGCGTTTACGCAATTTAGGCGTCAGTTTACTGCCTTCTAATGTGGCGCGTTTTATCCAATATAAGTAAGCAAGTTCAGAGAAACTTGTTTGCTCACTCGTTTCGTCATTGTTGTCGTCGGCTTTTTCTTGTTTAGTATTTTGTTGGTCAGTGTGTTGCTGGCTATCAGCAATGGCTTTTTCAATAGCCTGTTCTATAACAGGAGCCGCTTGTTGGCTATCCGTGCTGGTTTGAGTCTTATCTTCATCATGAATTCGGCTCATTGCTGACTCCTTACAACCATCCAATAAGGGTGGTTGGTACGACTAACTCAGTCACTGTTCTTGCTATTTCGCGCATGTTGGTAACACGAGAGTCATAACATGCAAGGCCATCACCAGGAAGTAACACTGGGTTTGATTGATCATTCCAAGCGCTTTGTATTAGTCCATCAATTGAACGCTCAACAACATCAATTTGATTTGAAAGTGGATTTTTGGTTACAAGTATCACATATCGACTTGCGTTAGTTGATTGCGCACCACCCACACAGTTAGCTGCGATAGCCCCATTGAGTAAGCGAGTACCATATGGAAAACGTGTTGCTTCACGATCGACCGCTGACTGACTGTTTGAGCTAGCTGGCTGTGTTAAATTTGACATAAATACCCTGATCCCTGGAGCTGTCAATTGTGAAGGTCTAGCAAGTTGATCATTAAATGAATGTGTCGATGGAACATGAACATGATCGCCAGCCATTAATGTCATGCTGGGTACTTTTTCACCTGTTAGCATACCACGTAAATCCATATTGAAAACCTGACCATTACGGATAACTTTAATCGCAGAAATATCAGCATCAGGGCGCACACCACCTGAAGATTTTACAGCGGCACCAATACTACGATTAATAGCTTGGTCACCAGCATAATTACTACCGTCATCTTTTAGTTCTATCGGTAGTTTCTTATTGATCATGTGTTGACCAGGTTCAAATACCGCACCTGAAGTCGTAATTTCAATTGGCGCCCAGCTGATAGGTAAAATACTAATGCGCACTGCGTGAGCTAACATTAACCTTTCATCAATTAGTAGCTTATTGATATATGTATTTAGCTGTTTAAGTGTTAAGCCTTTTGCTGCAATTGCAGGTAAGTAAGGTAGATAAATATTACCATCGGCATCCACTTCAACATCTTTACTGAATTCTTCACCGTTTAGGATGTTAATCGAGATTTTGTCACCTACTGATAATGACAATGCTTGATTACTTGCATCGACAATCATGGCTTTGTCACCAAAGATTGGAGCGGTTGGAAAAGTGGTATGGTTTGAGGTAACCGCACTGACTTTTCGATTGTAAGGTGTTTGCTGACCAAAATAGTGACAGCTAGTAAGTTGTTTTTCTAAATCACAAACGTCCTGTTGCGCTGGCTGCGAAGGGGTGACGCAAGCGGTTAAACTTGCGACCATTGCGATTGAAATTAGAGTATTAATCATTTTCATTGCGTTATTCCCTTTACGTTTAGTTTAGAAAAATTTCAGTTATTGTCAGTTTTTATTAACTGGCTAAATCAGCGATGACACGTTTATCAAAATCAGACTCTTCGACAATGCTGCTGTGACGTAAAAACTCGAGTGCTAATTTTTCCGTTTCAAAGATTTCGAAAATATGATGTAAACGTGTTAGTTCAATCAGTGATCTCACTGCGGGTGTTGGCGATAACAAAACAATGTTGCCTTGATAATTGAGTGCTTGATTTCTTGCAGATATAAGCACTGATAATCCACTAGAGTCGATATATTCAAGGTGCTGCATATCGATGACTAAACGGGTATGACCTCTATCGATATAATCAACAAGTGCGGCTCTATAAGTTGGTGTGTGCGCCATAAACATTCTGATTGGTAGGGTTACTACGCTCGCATGTTGCGCTACTTTTAATTCAAATTTCATAACGTGCTCCTAGACTGTAATGATGCTTCTATATGTATTGTTTATTTGAAGCTTGTAGTCTTTAATAGCAGGTACTATGCCAACTTTTTATTCGTTTTATTTCAGTCGCTTATTGGTTGGTTTTGTTTTTTTGCTATTTGAATTTGCTGTTTGCGAAGAGGGAAATTGCTGTTTGCAACAGAGGTTTTTGATGATATTTGCAGTTTGCAATTTGCAAAATGAACGCATATCAATTGATCTGAGGCAGAACTGTGACTGGCTATTACATTTTTAAGAGGCTGGAATGCTGGTGTTTAAATATGGAGATAAAGCGCAATATTGAAGTTATGTGTTAAGTGATATAAAAGGGTAAATAAGCAGGCTTAATAAAAAGCAAATATAAATAAGAGGCAAAGAGAAGCAAGAGCTGAGAGAAGTAACAGTGTTTCGATTCTATCAATGATTAAAGGAACGAGAATACGGCATGAGAAGTTGCAATAGTGGAGTGGTGACAAATAGTAAGGCTACAAGCTTAAACAATAATGATGGAGGTCGAATTCAGTATCATTCAGCAATAAGCTTGTTCTATGTAAACTTGTAGCCAGTCTTGCTCGGGGCTGTGCAATATTTGTTGGTCATCAAATTGCTGCCTTTTCTAATGAGAGTCGCAGGTGAGTGCCTAATACGGTGGCTTTCTTGTTTACCTTGTCCATCCATTGATCCATGATCCACAGGCCTCTGCCATTAGGTCTATCGTTAGTCGGGCACTTTTTAGGTGCAGAAAGCTCAACAAACTCTGCAGTATCAAGAATATCAACGACGATATTGTCTTTGTTATTTTGCACTAACAAGGTCACATCCTCTGTGTTATCAGGGCAATGCTGCGATACATTATTAACGGCCTCCAAGATACAGAGCATTAATTTGAACCTTTGCAGAGAGGCAATTTCGTTGGCAATTAAAAAGGCCTCAACTTCATCATAAATCTGTTCAGGTGTCATGAGCTGTAAGTTTAAATTCATTTGTAAACTATTCATTGTTAGTCCTTAAAAGTGGCTATAGCACTTTATGGTTTAGGTTACTTTGCAGTAAATGATTTAGTTATCAACGTTGGCATCAATCAATCTTAATTATCTGATTTTCTTGTATTTTGGCACCACAGCTACAAAATAGCGTTAGCCTGTTCATTGCGATACTTTTCTCATTACTATGCCTGTGTAATTCATAAGCTTAGTGACTAAGTTTCGGGTGCTGTAAACAATAACAGCGACATATCATCCTGAGGTTGGTTTTGCTTCCATAGGTTTAATACATAAGTAAGGTGTTTAAGTAGTTTATTGGCAGGCAAATTTTTGGCTTCTGCACAACGCTGCTTGAAACGTGCTAAGCCAAACATGCCATGTTGTGGATTATTGACTTCATAAACACCATCTGAAAAAAGCAGTAACTGTTCGCCTGGATAAAGCTGATACTCACCGGTTGAATATTGACTGTTTTTATCAATACCAATAGGGAGGCCAGAAGGCACAGATAATGTTTGGACATCATTTTTGGAAATGATTAAAGGCATAGGGTGGCCTGCACTAGACATGTAAACCTGATGAGTTTTAATATTGATTTTACCAAGGATCACCGTGGCAAATTGGCCTAAATTAGCGGGGTCATCAAACAATAAGTTTAATCTGTGCATTAACACTTCTGGTGCAAGCTGCCAATCCATTCTTTGAGGAGATAAGCCTTGAGCTAGAGTGAAACTTAGCATTGCTGCTCTAGCGCCATGACCAGATACATCAATCACATAAAAACCAATCCACTCTTCATTAATTTTAAAACACTGAAAAATATCGCCAGCAAGTTCTGCTGCTGGTTCAAAAAAATGCTTAACATGCCAATTATCGAATGATAAATCTTCTTTGGGCAGTAAAGATTGTTGTAAAGTCGCTGCTTGCTCAAGCTCAGTTTGCTTGTTGTTTAATTCAATTTCTAACTTTTGGTTATTATCTAATATTTTTTTTGGCTTGTATTAACCTCACTGCGGCTAAAACTTTTACCTTTAAAACAGAGGCTAAAAAAGGCTTAGTAATGTAGTCATCAGCACCAGTTTCCATGGCATAAACCATATCTTCAGTTTTATCGTTGCCAGTAAGCAAAAGGAAAAAAGCGGGATTATTTGAGGCTTTTAAACGTTTACATAATTCTACACCCGTCATATTGGGCATACGCCAATCACTGATGATTAAGTCAAAATCATGCAGTTTACAGGTATCAAGTGCTGTTAACCCATCTTCACATTGAGTTATTTCAAACTCGATGTCATCAGGTTGAAAGCTTTGGAGTAAACTTGCTATGTAGTAACGCTCACTAAAAGTGTCTTCAACTAATAATATTGACAACCTTTTGGGCGTTGTACTTGCATTTTGCATAGCTGTTTCCTAAAAATATAGAGATATGTCTGATAAAAGCAATTACTGTACCTAAATTTTTTTAGTGTTTAATATCAGTGTTATAGCGTATGTTGTTGTTTAGGTTTATTCATGTTTTTTCATTTTGCGAATAATTTTTTGCAAAATGCAACAAGGTGATTCATAGTGAGTTGTGGCGTGGTTATTGTCAGCTCTGTCAGCGCTTTTTCAGCTTGAAAACATGGATTGATTTGCAAAATGCAATAGGAGAAGGAATTTGTCTTTCAGATTAAAAGCCATCATTGCGATTGGATTGATGCAATCAGCACTATTACTGATGCTAATTTATAATAGCTTAGGGGTAATAAAGACCGCGAATCAAGCCGAAATCCAACAGCAAGGTCACCTGTCCGCAATACTCGTCGCCAATAGTGTTGATGTGAATGACCCTCGCCAATCCATTCTTTTACTCAAGCAATCCCTCGAAGAACACCAAATAAGCCATATAGAATCAGTGCAAGTATTTAAAGCTGATAAACGCTTATATGCCGCTGAGCGCAATAATCTTGGTGAGTTTGCCTTAATTGAACAGCCCGTTCGTACCGATAACCTAGTACCTATTGAAGCTCAATCTAATAATGGCAGTGGGGTGTCAATAAAGGTAATGGTGAATACTGACGAGTTTGATCACAGCGTTAATGGTGTCGCGATTAAATATAGTGCCTTGATGCTGCTCGTGATTGTGCTGATATCCATTTTATCTTGGTATCAGGGACTTAACCTTATCAAACATGTGTTCAATATCCAGCGGGCATCTAAACAAGTTCTCGAAGGCGATACAGGGGTTCAAGTTAACGAGCCAGGCACTCAAGATATTACAGATACCACCAATGCCTTTAATGAAATGCTGCAATTTTTAGATCAGCAGCGCCACGATCTTCAAGGTGCCAATGTCCGATTAAATACCATTTTAGATTCTGCAGCAGACGGCTTTGTGATTATTGACACTAGCGGTGTGATAACCGAAGTCAATAAAGCGGTAAGTAGTTTATTTGGTTATCAAAAAGAAGAATTAATAGACCAGAATGTATCCATTCTCATGCCGATGGCTGATAGGTTTATGCATGATGGTTATATTCAGGATTACTTAAAAGGCGGTGACGCCAAAATTGTTGGCTTAGGTGGTGGACGAGCATTAAAAGCTCAACATAAAGAAGGCCACCTTTTTCCGATTGAGTTGTCTATTTCCAAAATGGAAATCGATGGTGATGTGTTATTTCTTGGCTTTATTAAAGACATGTCTGAACTTAAAAAGGAACAAGCATCTGCGGCTCGAACTCAATCAATTCATTTAGCAACATTAGAAGCCAGCCACGATGCGTTAATCACGATTAATATCGCCGGGCGAGTAGAAGAGTTTAATGCTGCAGCTGTGAAGTTGTTTGGCTACGAGCGTGAGGAAGCTTTAGGCGAGTTACTTGAGGATTTGATTATACCTGAAGGGTTCCATAAGGCGCATAAAAATGGCATGGATCATCATCGTAAAACCGGTGAAGGGCCAGTGTTGAATAACCGAATAGAAGTGCCAGCACATAATAAAGCAGGAGACGAATTCCCTGTGGAGTTGCGGGTTATACCGATTCAATTAGATGACGAAATGTATTACACCGCTTTCTTACGTAATATTTCAGAACAGAAATCAAAAGAAGAAGAACTGCGCCAAGCTAAAGAGCAAGCCGAAGAGGGCAGTAAGGCAAAATCTCGCTTCTTAGCAACAATGAGCCATGAGATCCGCTCACCACTTAATGCGGTGCTCGGTAGTGTTGATTTATTGCTTGATTCTAGCTTAGAGAAAGGTCAGAGGATGTACGCTAGGACGGCTAAAGAAGCTGGTTCTGTGCTGTTAAGTACCATTAATGACATTTTGGACTTTTCTAAAATTGAAGCGGGCCAAATGGTGTTGGAGCCCAAAGAGTTTGAACCTGACGAGTTAGTAGCGCAAGTATTACAAATCTTATCCCATAAAGCCCATGATAAAGGGGTTCATTTAGCCAGTTATATCAACCGAAATGTACCGCAAAAGCTGGTGGGTGATGCGCAGCGTATTAGGCAGGTAGTGCAAAACTTAGTAGATAATGCGATTAAGTTTTCTACTGAGGGCTGTATCTCTGTGGAAGTTTGGATCCCAAATCGTGATATCGATAAAGTGCAATTATGTTGTCGAGTCACTGATCAAGGTATTGGTATTGGTGATGCCTCGCAGGAGAAACTGTTTAGAGAGTTCTCTCAGGTTCATGATACTCATACCACAAGTTACGCAGGCACAGGTTTGGGTTTAGCGATTTGTTCAGAACTTGCTCGAATGATGGGCGGTAACTTAGTGGTTGAAAGTAAGCTGGGTGAAGGTAGCCAATTTACCTTATCTGTATTGTTAGATGAATCTAGTCAAGCCAGTAATCACAATGTTCGCTTACCAGAGCACCCGCGTGTACTTCTTATTCACCCCGATGAAACCTTGTGTAAACTGATTAAGAAACAGTACAGTCAATATGGTGTTGAAACGAAGTATGAGCACCATGTTAGCGATATATTTAATAGTAAAATAGTGCGTGGACGATTTGATTTAATCATGCTCGATGATGCATGTCTCTTATCTGCTAAAGAAAAAGATGTCAGTATTTTACACAGTGATTATTTATTCGAAACTGGCTATATCGCAGCTCTTGCCACTGGCGTTAATAATGATGCGCAATCACTGATAGAAAAATTGGGCATTGAAGAATCGGTGAGTAAACCGCTAAGCCGTGCAATGCTATTGAGTTTAATTAGTGGCGCGACAGCTGAAAATAAACATGAAAAGCCATTAGAGAAAGTCGCTAGTTTACCTCAAGGCTGCCGCCTATTATTAGCTGAAGATAGCCCTGCTAATCAGATGGTCGCAGGTACAATGCTCACCAATGAAGGCGCTGTAATGACCTATGCCAATAATGGCGTAGAAGCTGTTGAATTAGCACTGAGTCAAGACTTTGATTTGATATTGATGGATATCAGAATGCCTGAAATGGATGGCTTAGAGGCATGTCAAAAGATATTAGCTCATAAACCAGATCAAATTATTCTGGCGATGACTGCCAATGTATTTAGTGAAGAAATCGCTGCGTGTAAAGCCGTTGGCATGCTTGATTGTATTGGCAAACCTGTGAATAAATCTGACTTAATCTCAGGTGTGAGTCATTGGTTAGGTCAAGTAAAGCAGGCATCTTCAATGGGAATGGGGATGCAAATAGAGTTAACTCATGACAAGTCGCAAGTTGAAAATAAAGATAAAGTGACAGCTGAAATAAGCGAAAAAAATACTGAATTATCCGCCCCCAAAGTCTCTACAAATACAGACACAGATGAATTGTTCACAGAGGTTTTGTTAGATGAGGCTGTTTTTGACGAATTACTCTCAGCTGTGGGTGAAGCTAGCTTAGCCAAAATGATGCAAGTGTTTTATCACGAGACGATAATGCGGGTTAATACACTTAAAGCCTTAACGCCTCAAGGAAGTCGTCATGATATCGAAACGGAAGTGCATACCATTAAAAGTAGTGCAGGTAGTTTCGGCGCTAAGACCTTAGCTGATGTTGCTGTTAGATTAGAAGCGGCTTCAAGAACAGAAGATGAGCCTTTAGATGCGTTATTTAATGAAATTTTTGCCGTTGCTGAACAGAGTTTAAACCTGATCCAGCAACGCTTTAATATTACTCAAAAATCAGAGTAATCGAATGAATGATAAGGAATGAACAAATGGGTTTTAGTGCCATTCTTGTAGAAGACAGTATGTCCTTAGGCGCACTTTATAGTGAGTACCTTTGCGCAGAAGGGGCTGAAGTCACTCTTGTTAACTTTGGTGAAGATGCGTTAAAAGAATTAGCGCGCAAGCAACCAGACTTATTAGTATTAGATATCAAGCTACCTGACATGTCAGGAATGGATATCTTAACGAAGGTGCAAAAAGAATACCCAAATATTACCGTTATTATGATCACCGCCCATGGCACGATTGATCTCGCTGTAGATGCAATGCGTGCAGGTGCATTTGATTTTTTGATCAAACCATTCGACAGTAAACGCTTATCGATTACCGTGCGTAATGCCTTAAAGCAAAGGGATTTATTAGCGTTAGTTTCCAATTATGAGAACAGTTTACCGAAAACCAATTTTCATGGTTTTATCGGTGACTCACTGGCAATGCAAACGGTATACAACACCATTGATTGTGTTGCTAACAGTAAGGCTTCTGTGTTTGTTGTGGGTGAAAGTGGCACAGGTAAAGAAGTGTGCGCACAGGCGATTCATGAAGCTGGAATTCGAGCAGAAGCTCCATTTATTGCCTTAAATTGTGCATCAATTCCGAAAGATCTCATTGAGAGTGAAATTTTCGGCCATACCAAAGGGGCATTTACTGGTGCTGTCAGTCATCGTGATGGTGCAGCTACTCGTGCAGACGGTGGTACGTTATTTCTTGATGAACTCTGTGAAATGGATTTAGAACTGCAAAGTAAGCTGTTACGGTTCATTCAAACGGGTGTTTTTCAGCGTGTGGGTGGCAGCAAAGAAGAAAAAGTCGATGTGCGTTTTATTAGTGCAACCAACAGAGACCCTTGGAAAGAAGTGCAAGAAGGGCGTTTTAGAGAAGATTTATATTATCGTCTTCACGTTATTCCGATTGAATTACCGCCATTAAGACAACGCGGTAAAGATGTTATTGCTATTGCTAAAAAGCTATTAAAGCAATACAGCAAAGAAGAAGGCAAAAACTTTAAAGGCTTTAGCAAAGAGGTTGAACGTTGTTTTGGCCTATATTCATGGCCTGGCAATGTGCGGCAATTACAAAATATTATTCGCCAAGTCGTAGTGTTAAATGTGGCTGATGAAGTTGCGATTACCATGTTACCCGCTCAAGTGACTGCGGCTTTATCTCAAGCCAATGTTAAATCTGTCGAGGTCAGTGAACAACTTGCACAAACAGCAGTAACGAGCGCAACAGTGACAGATATTCATGCTAAACCTCAAGCGCATGCTGTTGGTGAGAGTACCGTCGCAGCGGCGACATCGGATGGTATTGTTGATAACAATATGCCAGTTAATAGTGGAATAAACGTTATTGAATCGGAAGAAGATATTCAACCTTTGTGGCTTACTGAAAAAATCACCATTGAAACCGCCATTGAACAATGTGATGGCAACATCCCCAAAGCGGCTGCTTTATTAGATGTCAGTCCTTCAACGATTTACCGTAAAAAACAGCAGTGGGAAGACAAAGGTTTGTAGGGCATTATTTAATCACTGAAGTAGTTGAACAGAGATAGAAAATAAGCAGATAGCGTAAAAGGTTCGAATAAAAAGCCCATCATATGATGGGCTTTTTAAGTGAAAACGATTTTCAGCAATTAAAAATCTCGTTCCCAACCTGCATAAAAGGTCGTTTCCCAGTCACTACTGGTATCAATTTCTGGGTATTCACTGTAACCAATGGTACCGCCGACTTTTAACTTACCTGCATAGAATGGTCTATGGTAACTGGCATCGAGTTGATATAAGCGCTCGTAACGACCTGGTGAAACTGGGTTTCCACCAGAAGGATTGCCAGTATCTACTCCATCAAAGTTAAGTTTAGCGTAACGGAATTTGGTGCTTAGGCTCTGCCCATGCTCAAGCTGAGTGATCCCGCCTAATACCACCACTCTTGAGTCATTATCATAGGTGCTGCCCAGACTGCGGCCATAATAACGATATCCACTTTTGTAAAAACCGTGCTCATACATACAGTTATAAACGTCAGATTCGACGCCACATGATGCTGCAGTATCTGAGTATTCAGCAAAAAATCGAGTGTTTAAATCGGCAATGAAAATATCAACGCCACCCATGTTTGATGCATTAATTAAACGATTTTTACCTTTGTGATAATCTTCATGAATACGCTCGTAGTAAATGCCATAAGGCACTCCCCATGCGGTATCTGACCATCTGAAATCATAACCTGCGAGCATGTTTTCTTGGCCATTTTCTTTATCGCCTTCATTAACACCGCCGTTAAACAAACCATCCCACCAGTCTGAAAGGCTATTACCATAACCTTCGCCGCCCCATTGCATGGTCCATGAAAAACCTACCTCTAGTTTAGATATAGGTTTAAAGGTACCTCGAGCGCCCCAATGCTGGGTATCAGGTACATAACGCTCACTTTCCATTTGGCTAAAGCTTGTGGTGAAAGTCCACGGGCCAATCCAATTAAGCCAAGGCGTTTCAAATGCATTACTGTTGTTACGAGAAAAGGTTATGCCTGGCATTGGACGTGCATTCGTTGTTTGTATTAAACCTGAGTCCCAACCTGGCCCCCAGTATTTTTGGACTGCACCACCAGTCACAATCCAATTGCCCAACTTAACGGCAGCAAAGCTATTATCTAATCGGGACTCGTTACCATCAATGGCATCGTAATGATAACTGGCAGCTAAGCGCCCACTAAACCAGTCTTTGGTGACTTCAGCGGTGAACTCTACTTCGGCTTTATCGCGGTAATCATTACCATAGCCAATAAAGCGAGCTTCCTCGTTTGCCCCTGATAGGCTGGCACCTAAACTGACCGTTTGATGGTCTTTGTCGTAGGCCCGCATCACCCGATGAAAAGCATCTTTTTGATGCACAGTCATTGGGCTATCAACGGCATTATCTAAATCAGATTTTATCCCTGACCACATTAGAGGGAAGGTGGTGACTGGCTGAAGGATGATACCTGTATCAGCAAGTAATTGAATATCAGCGCGAAGCGGTAAGTCGGTAGGTTCAATCCACCAAGCAGCTTGTGTTGAAAAGCTGCTAAGTAATGCTATCCCTGCTAAAAATTTTAACTTCATTAGGTACTCTTTAAGATGAACAAATACATCAACTAATAAAAAAGGCTGTTATCGTTAATGATAACAGCCTATTGAATTAGAGCACTAATACTGAAGATAATTTTTCAATTTGTTAGGTAAGTATTGAAACAAGTGATGAGTTAGATGTGAATAATGTTGCTTGTTCGCTGCTTACACAGTTTCATTTATGCTTTTTGTTGTTTCAACATAAGCATTTAACATGTTTTGTTGATTATTCATATTTGCTGCATTGACAGTTGCAGCTCTGGCATCATCATTATTCTTGATGATATAAGCTGAAGTTGCACTTATCGAATCGTCACTGCCATTGGCTACGCCTGCTAAGTCCGAGTAAAACTGATATTGGGTCTGAGCTTTTTTATAGTGGACATAGTTCTCCACTTTTTCGCCGTTATTTGGCAAGCTAGGTTGTGTTTCAGGCTCTGATTGATTTTGTGATAAGGCCATGGCTTGAGCACTTATCGTTACTGAGTCTCGTTGAATCGTATTAAGATGACTGACCGGTTCACTTGACGGCTTATTTACTGACGTATTTTGTTGAGTGCTATTGGCTGGGCTAACAGTATTCGCACTCATTTGTTGAGCGGCAGTATAAGATTGAATTTGCATGATAACCCCTGTTTAAATAATGGTGACGAAAAACTTGATGCTATGCTAATTGGTATTAGCTGTACTGAAGTTGAACAAAACAGGCTGAACAATACAGCTTGACTAATATTTTTAACCAACAATTATTAATACAAAGGAACCGTTTTACCCCAGCTAAATGGGTTGTACCACTTAGATACTGACCGCATTTCGACTATTGTTTGGGTAAAGTCACAATGAGTTTGGCAACTTGGGCATAAGCATCCGCTTAATCCATCAGGATAGTAGCGAGTATTAGTCATGATGTGTTCTTTGCAATGACTGCAGTGCACTTTGACTTCTATTATCATTTTTAGCCCCCTGACTTGTTATTATCTCGCTTGGGACATGATGTAATTAACTCCAACTTGATTATTGAGCTAGTTACATAAGTGGCAAGGCGTAGATAATGTTAGAAAACGTTTGATATTTAATCAATATTTTAACCTTGAATATGAGATGTATTAAGTGTTCTGTTTGCTAATAAGAGAAATAACACCAGCGTTGTAACAAATGTGAACACTGGCAGCGTGAATGCGGTCGATTATTTAACAATAGATCGCGTGGTTAACATTACTGTGTCTGTGAAATGGAATAAGAGTCGATTAATAAGCTGCGCTTTGATGTTGGGCTATAAATTGATTGCGATTAGTATGCCAGCTGAAATCATGATGCTTCCAGCGGTGCGATTAATCACCCGGATGGCTTTAGCTGAACGAAATACTTTTTTGGCCTGTGTGGCCATTAACGAGTAGCCCAAATTGATACTGCCAAATGCCAATGTTGAAATCAGCATGACAAGAATAACATCGTTTAATGTGGTATGTATTGGAACAAACGCAGGGAAAAAGCCAACATAAAAAATAATCGCTTTGGGATTACTTAATCCAATCATTAATCCTGTCATTAGGTTTTGATATGCCGATGTTTTTATCCCTGTGGCCATTGGGTTAGATTGACGCTGAGCTTGAAATAATTGAAAGCCTAACCAACAAAGATAAGCCGCACTGACATATTTTATGACGATAAAACTGGGCCCCATTGCATTGGCTAAAGCAGATAAGCCAAATAAAGCAGTGCAAATGAAAATATAATCAGCAATTAATACCCCTAAAAACAGCTGCATAGCCGCAAGAAGGCCATGTGAAAATGACCGTGAAATAATTGCAAATACCACTGGGCCTGGAATGATAGCCAGCACTAACATGGTAAAGAGTAGACTTAATGATTGCTGCAATTCCATGTTTATTAAGTTCCCTACTTATCGCTGTTATCAATCAAGCTGAGTGTGCTTTAAGGTATTTCGTTGCTGAATTGTACCTGTTTTTTTCGCTAGTGTATTGGAGCTATCACTCTGAATAGTGATAACATTCAGTTTGTAAAATAGACTGCAAATACTGCGATATCCCTATTCTTATTCCTATTTACCTTGGCTCCTTATATGAAGATAGTGCTACTTACTCACCAAAAAGAAATCAGTCGGGTAAATAATACTGGCAGATGCGTGACCACCATTTTAAAAGATGATGCCTTGGTCGTGGTTTGGGATAGAGTAAACCCTGATCTTCAATTACTGAATATGATTAACACGTATAAAGTGGGTTTATTGTATCCTGATAATCAACAACTCAGTGATGCGAAAGTACCAGAAGCGACGGTTCAACAATCGCTTTGCCAAATGCATACAAACGTTGAGCAAATTAAAGAACATAGGCAAGAACAGCACCAAGAGAGAAACCAAGATCAAAACCGAGAGCAAGAGCAAAAAACAAATCAAGATAAGTTTGATGCGTTAATACTCATAGACGCAACATGGCAAGAGGCACGCAAAATATATAATCGCAGTGACTACCTAAAGACGTTACAAAAAATCTCGATATCTAGCCAGCATGAGTCGATTTATCAACTTAGACGAAATCAAATTGAAGGGGATTATGTACTGCAGAATGCGCAGCACATATACTTTTAGCTTCAGGTGAGCCCCAAAAAGCTGAGCAGATAATGGCATTACTTGTTCAGCAAATTGCTGATGAGCAAAGTCATCGAAACTAATGTATTATTTAATTAAATCAGTATATTCATTATTAATTTAAGATGAGCTGCTCCACTTTCGTCGCTAATAAGCTGTTTTGTAATTTAGCTTTATTTACATTGGATTTTTTTGGGATAATCTTAGTGGCAAGCACATAGGCTTTTGCATGATTGATAGCATCGACAGCGAGTAAAGTATCTCCTTTAAAGTACCAAACTGAAAATGACGTTGGCTTGTTTTTTTCAACTTGTTTAATGACTTCGTCATAGCCTTGAGCTAAGCCAACCATTTGTAATTTAGTATCAAATTGATCAGACCAAAACCAAGGTATGGCTTGGTATGTTAACTTTTCAATATCATTCAATGTTGCTTCAATACGCATTGAATGCGCTGTTAAATAGTGATCTTTTTGATTTTGTGCAATCACCTTTGCTGCAACTTTGGCTTGTTCAACCGCGTTCTGTACTGATTCAAGCCGAATCATACGGTCATAATGTGGATTGTGATGATATGTGCAGTCACCAATTGCAAAAATATTCTCGTCACTGGTTTGCAATGAAGAGTTTACCCATATCCCAGATTTAGGTGTGCTTTTAGGTTTATCACGGCCATTTGCTTCATTATGATTAGCCTGCTCATTAGGCATATCAGATGCGAGTTTAATCCCACACGCTTTGGCAAGCTCAGTGTTAACTGTAATACCAACGCCAATCACAATGACATCCGCAATATAGCTGCTGCCATCTGCGCAGGTAATCTTATGTGCTAATGGCATATTTTTATCATCATTCAAATTTGATGTGCTGATTTGTTGAACTAACTTGTCGGTTAATACCTCAACCTGATTTTCTTGATGCAATTGGGTAAAAATTCAGACATTAGTGGGGCAGTGACTCGAGCTAAAATACGTGGCTCTCTTTCTAATACCGTCACCGTTGCACCAAGCTTTTTTAATGAAGAAGCGGTTTCTAGTCCTACATAACCGCCACCAATAATAACGACGCGTTTTTGCTCACTTGTAGCTAAGGCCTGTTTAATGCGGCTGACATCACTAACGGTTCTTAAACAAAAAGCTTCTTTACAAGCTTTTAAGCCCGAAATTGGTGGAATAAAAGGTCTTGCTCCAGTGGCTAATACGAGCTTGTCATAAGCTTGTTTTGAACCATTACTTAATGTTACTTGTTTGGCGTTTCTATTAATTTCCGTTACCGTGAGCCCCAATTTAAGGGTGATGTTTTGCTTGCGATAACTATCTGGGGATTTTAGTTGAATACTGCTGGGGTCAAGATGGTTTTCATGGCTAGCGCATTTATTCACATTATGATTAAGTAAGAAAGCTTTCGATAAAGGAGGTCTGTGGTAGGGCAAATTTGGATCTGAATCAATCAAGATAATATTACCTTGCCAACCTTGTTTTCTCAGTGAAAAAGCAAGATTAACGCCGCCATGACTTGCTCCAATGATCACACAGGTATCATTTTTGGTTAACGTCTGTATTGCATTATCAGTAAGTTGAATAGTCATATTTGGCCTGTTTAATCAAATACTGTGGTTGAAGTTAATCGTTATTGGGTTAAATGAGTGGGTCGCGACTATTGCGAAAAACTATTGCAAAAACTATCGCGCTAACACTTTTGCACGAACACTATTGCACTAACACTATGGCGCTACGGTTAATATAAGACCGTCTACGTCATCAGATAGCGTTATCTGGCAGCAAAGCCGGCTTAATTCTGTGACATTATCATCAAGCTCTAACATGTCTTTCTCGATTTCACTGATAGCACCTGTTTTATCAAGTTGATTAGAGGCCACATATACATGGCAGGTAGCGCAAGAACAAACACCGCCACAATCTCCATCAATGCCTTCAATGTTATTTTCAACTGCTAGCTCCATGACTGAACCCTGATGTCCTTCAACTGTTGTTGATTGTTCATTTGAAGTAATAAATGTAATTTTTGCCATGGTAAATTCCTTCTATATTTAGTGTGGTGTTATCGGTAAGGACTGAATATCGCATTCAGTTGCTCATAGCCGACTTTTCGCTGAAATGCGCCCCAGTCTTCGATGTTATCTTGTTGTGATAGCACCTCAATCGTGTCAACTTTATTGGTTAGTGTCGTGATGAGCGTCTTGATTATTTGCCTTGCATGGGTGGCTCCAAGACAGTTATGGGGGCCAAAACCGAAAGCGACATGAGGGTTAATTTTTCTATCTAAAATGACCTCATTTGGCTGCTCGAAAACCGAGGCATCGCGATTTGCTGAAGCCCAGCAAAGTGATATTCGTGAGTCAGCTGTCACTCCCTGCTGAGCCACATCTGTATCTTGGGTAACGACTCGGCCCATATGAGTTAACGGTGAAAAATAGCGAATTAATTCCTCGACTGCTCTGGGTATAATTTCGGGCTCTTTTCTGAGTCTAGAAAGAGATGATGGCTGACTGGCTAAGTAGGCGATGGTATTTGTGACAGCATTAATCACCGTATCTCTGCCGCCTGCAAAGGTTAATATCATCACGCCTTTAATTTGCTCTTTAGATAGCTTTTTCCCGTCGATACTGGCATTAAGTAAGGATGAGTAAAGGCTGTCGCTTGGCGTTTTTATGGCTAATTCAATTTGATTATCAATATAATCGTATAAGATTGCGGCTTTTTCGCCGTCTAACTCTGACTCGTTACTGCGAAACACATGGGAGCCCCAATTAATCCAGACTAAGGATTCTTCATAAGGTACATTTAAAAGCAAAGTGAGTGCCCGAGATTGTAGTTTTAGCGAAAATTCGCTCACAATATTGGTCGAACCATGGTGAATAACATCATCAACGAGTTCTGCAATGATTTGTTGTAATGAGTTGATATAGCCTTGTTCCAATGGTCTTTTAAACCATGGATTAAGTAAATCACGAAAATGCTTATGCTCTGGCGGGTCGAGCTCAAAAGGGATTTGCCTTGTCTCTCTAATACTGACTTCTGAAGGAACAACGATGCGTCCTGGAACTGCCCCAGATTGGAATATCTTCCAGTTATGAGCACACTTTCGTACGTCTTTTAACCCTAAAATCATCGTGACAGGATCATCCTGATCTTCAATGAACTCCACTCCTTTTGTTATACGTGCTTGTTCAAAAACATCAGGCAACTGCTCAGTACGGTTAATAGGGCATCGATTTATCTGGCGATTCTTATTCATGTCACTATTTCCCTGTGTTGGCGACTAAAAACGGTTATCTTGTTAAATTAATAGTGTTAATCCTATGGCATCAATCGATGCCTAAATACTCATATTAGGGCTAGAAGTATCAAATATTTGCACTATTGACATGGTTGCAGTGAAATAGAAGCTGTCATTACAAGCGCATTAACCATAAGAACGGATTAACGGATTAACGGATGAAACAGATGGGATAGAGTCTGTTAGTGAATACTTTTTGGCATTGACTCTCGCAAAACAAGGATTGAAAGTGGTACACAAATTAACCACCATCACGCTGAGTATATATGCCTTGATAGCAGGGTGTTTATTATTGTTTTCATATGCAGACAAGACAATTTGGCAACAATTTATTTATGCCATTGTATTTATTGTTATTCCCATTATTGGCACGCTTAGTAGTCTTTATGGTGATAAAAGAGGTATTAGCTTAGTGTTATTACTCATGGCATCGCAGGTAATTAGACCCTTGACTCCGTTTGAGTTTTTTCCTTTTCATGCGCCTTTTTCTCTTGCTTTTCCTTTTGGCCAAATTGAGCAAGGAAAGGGGTACTTATTTGATATTTTTGCCTTTGTGATGTTGCTTCTCGTTGCTTTTATGTTGAAACCCAAAAAACAATAGCTTAAAGATTAGGGCTGACGGTTGAACTTGAAGCTGGCATTAATGTCTTAAAAATGGCCAATGTTTACATAAAATATGACGTATAAAATACGAGCCTATAGTAAACAGACGTTAGAAAATGAACATTATATAAACATCAAAGGAAGGAAAATGAGTGCTATCAAAGGATTGTTATATATTGCTGCAAGCGTCGTTGTTTTGTATCCATTATGGGGATTAATTCAACCCGCAAGTTATTTGACTGAAATTGTCGAGGTTTATCCTTTTGCTGGTGATGCTAATGAAGCTCAAGTTAGAGTCGCTGCAGGATTATTATTGTTGAGTAATACCGTGATGGGCTTATCTTTAGTAAGCATTGCTGGGTTTATCGCGCGGCCAACGTCTATTCATCTATTGAAGCTTTCCGCTTTGTTACTGATTACGTATCCGTTTCTATTAACTGTCGTTGAGGTGTTTTCAGCTAAAGCACTTTCAAGTCACCTTGAGGCATCTGCTGTAACAGTAGAGTTTTCAGCAATGAAGTTGTTTTATGTGATTTTTGGTATCGGGTTATTAGGCGTATTTAAAACAATTTCACTTAATGATGTTACAAAGGTCTAAATCAAAAACAGCGTAAACCGTGAGCCACTCAATCGGTATACGCTGTTTTAAATGCTGGATAAGATTCGTCTAGCAAGCCGTCTTGCTATTTTTGATAGTTAAAGCTTTTTTGCAAACGAATATCTTCTACTGATGAGCCAAGCATTACAGTAAATTTTCCAGCCTCTGCAAGCCAATCATTTGAGTTAATATCCCAAAAAGACAGGTCTCGCTGAGTTAAAGTAAAGCTAACTTGGCCCGTTTCGCCCGCTTTGAGCCATATTTTATCAAAACCTTTTAGCTCTTTTTGTGGACGCGATACGCTGGCTTTTATGTCATGAAGATATAGTTGCGCGACTTCGGCACCATCAATGCCACTAGTATTAGTAATGTCTGCTGTAATGGTCATTGTGCCACCTTCAGCCATTGTACTTTTAGATAGCTTGATATTGTCATAACTAAATTGACTGTATGATAGGCCATGGCCAAAAGGGAATGCAGGAGCAATTTTTTGTTGCTCAAACCAGCGATAACCAATAAACACTCCTTCGGAATATAACGACTCTGTTTCATTGTAGTCATTCAACGCTATTGGTGCGGTGTCCTGTAATGACTTAGGTAAAGTGATAGGCATTTTTCCACTTGGGTTGGCATCGCCAAAGAGGATGTCACTATAAGCATGGCCCGCTTCCATTCCGCCGTACCAGCCCCAAGTAATAGCGTTAGCTTTGTCTGCCCATGGCATTTCAACTGCCGAGCCACCAATGATAAACACAACAGTATTCGGGTTAACCGCAAGGAGTTTATTGATAATCTCATCTTGTTGACCTGGAAGCTTCATATCTGGGCGATCAATGGACTCACGATCATCAGCATGGCTCAGGCCGCCAAAATACAACACGGCATCGGCATTTTTGGCTGCTGCTAAATATTCAGCTTCATCGTTATATAAACTGTTTGGCGTTTCCCAGCCTAAAGTGACTTGCTGTTGACCTTGATAAATTAATCTAATGGCATAGGTCTCATCAGCAGTGAGATCAATGACATACTCGATAATGTTGGCTGGATTTGCTTTTTGATTGACTAATACCTTGTCATTAACAGCAAGGCTAACATCGCCATCCGCTAGTATTTTTAAGGTATGCTTACCTGATTCAACAGGCTTAATATTGGCTTTTATTTCAACGTTTTGAGGCCGATTTTTGGCATCGAATTGGGGATCGGCAATCCAAGATTCACTGGTTAGCTGATTAAGTTGTTTATCGGCATAGTAGTTAATCTGCCAAGAAGGGGTGCCTGTCCAATGACGTGTCGTAAGGTAATCATTAGGAATAGGCATAAACTGACTACTTGCAGGGCGCATATGCTGAATATTAACGTTTTTTCCAGCTTGTTTAAACTTGGCCTTGAGTCCGTCTAATGGGCTGATTTCGTACAGTGCTTTTACTTCTGATGAGCCGCCACCAAAGCCGTGACGTTTATCTGCATTAGGGCCAAGCACTAAGATATTGTTAACTTTTTGGGCATCTAAAGGCAGCACTTTACCGTCATTTTTAAGCAGTACCACGCCATTAGTGGCGATGGTGCGCGCATCATCTCGGTGAGCCTGAGTATTACGCTCTCCTGACAATCGCTGTTTATCCATCATGCCAATACTTAATTGTACTCTAAGAATTCGGCGTACTTTATCATCAAGCTCTGACTCAGGCACTTTGCCAGCTTTTATCATGTTTAGCAGCGGTGTTGCGAGAAAATACTCATCATAACTTGCGACATCTGTGCCCATTTCAATATCAAGGCCATTCATCGCAGCGTCATAGGTATTAATATCGACATTCCAGTCAGTCAATAACACGCCCTCGTAGCCCCATTCACCTTTTAAGATGGTTTTAATAAGGTGATGACTTTGGTTAGCGTTAGTTCCGCGAAATTCATTATATGCTCCCATGATGGCATAAACGTTGGCCTCTTTAACAGCAGCTTCAAAAGCGGGCAGGTAAACTTCACGTAATGTGCGTTCATCGGGTTTTGCATTCACTCCAGTGCGATTTAATTCTTGAGTGTTTAGCGCATAGTGTTTGACAGTTGCACCAACATCGTTGGCTTGAATGGCTTTGACAGTGGGGACAACCAAGGCAGCAGCGAGATAAGGATCTTCACCCATGTATTCAAAATTACGACCGTAAAGAGGTAAACGAGCCAAGTTGACACCTGGGCCGAGTATCAGGTCTTTATTACGGTGGCGAGCCTCAGCGCCAAGCACGTTGCCATGTAAGCTCGCCATGTTCTGATCCCAACTTGCTGCGACAGCGGTAAGTGGCGGTAAATAGGTCGAGTAGTCATTAGTCCAGCCAGCTGGTGCCCATGAATTTCTGTCAATTTCATAGCGTACGCCGTGAGGCCCATCCGACATCCACATTTCATGAATATTGAGCCTCTCGATAGCTGGGATATGGAATTTACCCCCTGCATGCACTAAGGAGACTTTTTCTTCTAAAGTCAGTTGTGGCAGTAATCTTTCAATTTCAGCTTCTACTTTCGATAGTCGAGTCTGTAAACGCTGCTGCTCAGATTGGCTTAATACAGAAAGCGCATGGATCTGATTAGTGTTCATCCCATCTGATTGAGCGAAACTGCTGAAAGTACTGATAAGCATTGATGCCGAAAGGGAAACAACCAGGGCGTGTTTAATACCTTTTGTAAGCGCTTTCATTTTATGGCGATGTTTCATTGTCATGTCAGAGTCCTTGCTGATTATTTTTATTTAATTTGGTTATTCACTGCAGCTGATTTCGAATTAGTGGATTCGAATAACGAGATAATTTGCTCAACGCTTATGTCACATTGATAAATATATTGGCGGTTAAGCGCCCGGAACTTGGATTACTATCTATATCCGTTTGTTGATCAACTAAGGTTGAGTGCAATAAGTTTCCAGGGTAAATGACTAATCGATGTTGTTTGTAATCGACTTGATGGTATTGCTGGTAGTATTCATTACTGTCAACGAAGTATTTCCCAGGAAAGGGCGCTAACGCCTGTAAATAGGGCTCAGCAGCGCGAAAATAATTATCCATATTCGCTTGTGTAATTCGCTCATAACCTGTTGGTTGATGCTTGAAAAAAGCCGTGGCGCCATGTGTACTGTCATTAAGGTATTGTAATAATGCAAAATAATATGGTGCTGGGGTGTCAAAATGAGGAATACGCTGCAAAGTCGTTAAACTTTCCGGTGGTCGGTTTATCAATGAAAAGTAGGTCGCTTGCGGCTTGATACGCAAGTTTTTAGGGATTTTATAGACATCGTAAATCAGCTGAAATACCTGATTTAGCACTTCAATGACGTAGTCTCTAGGGAGCTTGGCTCTAACACCTGGATAGTAAGAGCCTTTATCGAGATTAAAGTCGATTTGGTTAGCATAATTCTGTAACGCTGATAAATCGGTTGTAAAGTCATCGATAACAATCACAGGCGTTTGCTGCTCACCGATATAATGGATCTCAGGGTTCAAAGGCTTGTTGATTAACACCAATGAATCGAGATTTTTCATATCTTGCGCCCGTTGACGCTGTGATTGAGAACTGGTCATACTCTACCTTTACACTTCATTTAGTGACTTAATAACGTTCCTAACTTACTCACTGCATTGCAGACTTACAGCATTTTTGACTTGCAGTAATGCTGCACGAAATCATAATGATCAGGCAAGTTTGCCACTTTTTGTTTTGCTTTTGCCTTTATTGATGCAAGGAAGTTTTCTAGCTCATCATCTTCCATCATGTCAACAATTGGGTGGTATTGCTTTGGAGCAAGACCCTGTCCCATCATGACTTGAATCCAAGAGCTCTCACCAAATAACTCATTACCATGTTTATATACTTTGCCAGATGCATCAAACATATCGATTCGGTGTTGAAGTGATGCAGGTACACTCATGTTTTTACAATAACGCCAGAATCGGCTATCAGCTCGGTCAGTGACTTTGTAATGCAAAACAATAAAGTCGCGAATATTTTCAGTTTCGGTGCGAGTTTGTTCATTAAACTCATTAATGTCTTCTTCAACGAGCCCTTGAGAAGGAAACATTTGCAATAAGCGCACAATGCCACGTTGAATTAAATGAATGCTGGTGGACTCTAGGGGTTCTAAGAACCCGGAAGATAGACCTATAGCAACACAGTTCTTATGCCAGGTTTTACGGCGGCTACCTGTGCGGAATTTGATGACACGAGGGTCTGTTAATGGTTCACCTTCGATATTGTCCATCAAGGTGGCTTTAGCTTCTTCATCGCTCATGTACTTACTGCAAAATACTAAGCCATTGCCTGTCCGACTTTGCAGTGGGATGCGCCATTGCCAGCCTGACTCTCGCGCAATTGAGCGAGTATAAGGAATCGGTTTTTCAGTGGTTTTAGTTTGCACCGCAATGGCGCTGTCGCAAGGTAACCAGTGACTCCAGTCATCAAACCCGGTATTGAGAGTCTGCTCAATTAACAAAGCTCTAAATCCAGTGCAATCAAGGAACAAATCACCCTCGATAACGTCTCCTGATTCAAGGGCTAATCCACGAATATTACCAGTATCATCATGCTGGAGGACTTCTTTAATTTTGCCCTCAATTCGGGTGATACCATGTTGCTCAGCAATACCCCTTAAGAATTTGGCGTACAAAGTGGCATCCATATGGTAGGCATGGTTGTAATCTTGATTAGGTAATACGGCAAAACGCCCCTCACGAGCCGCTAAATGCTCGGTACAGTAATCACCAATTTGGCTAACGATACCGCGTTGTTGCCCTTTGAGCCAAAAATGTTGAAATCCACATGCCCAACAGTCTTTGCCTAAAAAACCAAAGGAGTGAATATAATCTTTACCTACGTCATGCCAGTTTTCAAAAGCAATTCCGAGCTTGAAGGTCGCATTGGTCGCAGCCATGACATCTTGTTCTTTAATGCCAAGTAAACGGTGAAAGATGTGTAGCGTTGGAATCGTGGCTTCACCAACTCCAACGGTGCCTATTTGGTCTGACTCAACCAGCACCACTTCTAGGTGTTTTCCCAGTAACTTTGTTAATGCAGCTGCAGCCATCCAACCCGCAGTACCACCACCGGCAATCACGACTTTTTTAATCGGTTTGTTTGAACTTGTTGTATTTGAAGCTTGCTTTTGCATAACAAAATGTCCTTTGAATCAACTTATACCCGAGGTAATTTTATTTTCGTTGTTGATTTTGTTCGTTAAGTTGCTGTTTGTGTAAATCAAATGGCCGCACATTAGTATCACAGAGGCGATTACCGCTTGAGCTTGTTTATTAAGTCTGCTCTTAACTTACGTGCGTTTAATTCATCCAGTGGCTTAGTTTGCATGCCCTGAGCTGACTCAGGTATATGCGATACGTCATCGTCATCATGGTCAAAAATATAATGATTAAAATGCGCCTTCCAAGCTTGTCGTTGCGCTTTAGGTAAAGAGCGTAAGCTGAGCATTGCCAGTGCTAGGGCGTTATTGGGTCTTCCTAGGTAAGCGGGTGTATCTCGCCACCAATGGGTAATGAGTACATTAAAAGCTTCGATACCACTGACTTGATGCCACCACATGCTTGGAACATACAGTACATCGCCAGGCTCTAGCTCGGCAGTTTGAGCAGCGTTGAGGGCATGTTGGTATTTGGGGAATTTTTCAAAGTCAGGATTATCAAAATCCACCATACTGATTTCTTGGCCGCCGGGTGCAAATTCCATTGGGCCAGTATATAAATTACCTACTTGCTCAGGAGGGAATAAGGTAAATGTTCGCTTTCCCACAACGTTACAGGCTAGATTCTGAGGAAAATCAAAATGCGCCGCAATACGAGATTGATTGCCTAACCACACACTTGTCAGAGGATGAATCTTGTCAAATGTTAGACTGTTTTCAGCAGCAAGCCCTGGCAGAAACTGATTAATTTCTGTTGATCCCATATAAATACTGGGTGGAAAGGCATCGTCTTTATGGGTAAATAGCTTATCAATGACTTGGCGTAAGTTTAGCTGCGCTGCTTGATAGTTAAAACCATTGACTTGCTCGTTATAAAAAACACGCCCTTTATGCTCCGGGGAAACATAATAGGCGGTAACTGGTGCTTCTTGATAAAATGTCAGTAAGTATTGTGCTGCGGCTTCTGCACTTTGTTGTCCTGCTTGCACAATAGGCCAATGGGCACATGCGCCTTTAAAAATCACAGGCTCATCTGTGTTATCAATCACTTCTAAAATATGACTGATTTCAGTGTTATCAATGACCCTGACTGCCTGCTTTTTTTCCATTGACTACAACCTTTTAAATAATCCTAACGAGACATTGCTATCTATTGTGCATTTTTAAAGTTGAGTAATTGTCTGATATTGGATTGTGATGCCAATGTCATATAAATTGCGTTCAAATAGCCGTTTTGATGCAGCTCACCTAAAGTTTCGGCAGGTAAGCTTGCTAAGGTTTCTTCATTGATGGTGTAAAAACCTATCATTTGGTGTTTGGCGCCATTATCAAGTTCAATATCTAAAGTGAATGATTCAAGCAGTTCTAGCTTGATGAGTGTTTCAATGAACTGTTTACTGTCAATTAACCCATGATGGATCACTTCAAGCATTTCACCGACTTCATCTAAATACGGTGTATTACCGCCGTATGGAAAAAATAGCGGCTCACCTTCAGTTTCATTAATACGAGGATGATTAGGGTCAAGGTGAATCACACGTTGTACTTGCTCTACACCGTCTTCTTGAATAGTTTGTTGGCCGATTAAAAATGGCTGACGACGAACGGTAAGCGGGATATAAGATGCTTGCCATTTGCCATCTTGTAAAAACAAATTCTCTTTATGTTGAAAACCAAACATGGCAACAGAGTAAAACTGACCTGTATTACTGTCTTTTTGAAAAAAGATGGGATAGTGCGCTTGAACACTTCTGAATTCAGCTGGAAAAGTCACTGTATACCATAGGTTATCACCGTACTTTTCTGAGCGTTCGGTAATAATTTTAATATCTTTATGATCGACACTGTTGAGTAATACTGGTTTGTTCATGCTGACATCCTAATCAAATATTATTGGTTTTTGCTGTTTTTCAATTGTTCAAAAGAAAACAGTTATTGTTATCTTGTTGCTAAATATGGGGCAAGCCATATTGACGAATTTTATTGAGCAGCTCGCGATTGGTTGGCAGGATTTGCTTTAATCCCTGGGTTCGCTTGATATTTTCAGTAAACAATTGCTGAGCACGCTGTTGAAGCGTTGGTTTTAGGTGAGTTGGCACATGGGTCTCAAACGCCATTCCGTATAATACAAACTGAAAACTTGCAGCGGGAAATAACACGTCAGTGTGCTGAATATCATGCTTATTGGGCGTTTGGGTTCGCCATAGAGCTATCTGCTGTTGCAATGATTCTGGTATGGTCGATGACTCTCGATGATCATGCCAATAATCACTATCGCTGCGCTGACTTAATACATAATGTAACTTTAAAAATTCAATAATTTGTTGCCAATGCTGAGAAAATCGTTGATTGACTCTACTGGCAACAATATCCATAACTTGTCTATTGGCAGGTAGTTGCTGCGCTAAGGTATTGGCGCTCCATTCAACTAATGCTAATGCAGAGGCTTCTAACGGCTCAATAAAGCCCGATGCCATACCAATTGCCATACAATTGTTTTTCCAGCAAATTTTTCGGTGACCTGGTGCTATTGATAGTTTTCTAGTATCAAGGTTATCGAGGTCAACATTGAC
The DNA here is from genome assembly GCF_043568515.1 of Shewanella sp. ENK2. Taxonomy (NCBI): domain Bacteria; kingdom Pseudomonadati; phylum Pseudomonadota; class Gammaproteobacteria; order Alteromonadales; family Shewanellaceae; genus Shewanella; species Shewanella sp. ENK2. The sequence continues at coordinate 3,613,900 of NZ_CP171406.1, forward strand.
ACTGGGTCTTAAGTAGTCAATCAATTGCTGTTCAGCTTGCGCTTGGTCAGTATGGCTAGATGAATACACATGGCCCACACCACGTCTTGTCGGCAAGCCAATATCCCATATCCAACCATTGGTTTGCGCGGTTGAATGAGTGCATGAAGCAATCTCAGTATCATCAGTTGGGTAAGGGACTTGAATCGCTAACGCTGAATCGTTAAATAACACTGATTTTTGACATACAAACGGTACGTGCATTTGCTCACCGAGTAGCAAAGATTTTACCCCTGTACAGTCAACAAATAAGTCTGCTGTCTGCTCGCCTGAATGTTGAGTGACTAATGAACGAATATCGCCATTCTCAGCTTTTTGAATATCGCTGACATGGTCTTGAATATGAGTCACACCGAGCTTTTCGGTACAGTGTTGTTGCAGCAACTGACTAAATTTACCCGCATTGAGATGGTAACCGTAGTTGTTTTGAAACTGGTATTCACCGGTAGTAATTTGTTTAGGTGCCAAGCCCTGCATACTCAGTTGATTTTGTTGTCCAACAGCGTCAGCAAAACTGACTTGTTGACGGTGAGGCAGCCAAAAAGGGCATAAATCAATTTCGTTAGTGCCAATTGGCAAACTGAATGGATGAAGGTAATGATCTCGGGGTTGCTTGGTTAGATCAGCGTCTGGGCTATGGGTCCAATTGATAAAACGAGAGCCTTGTTTAAAGCTTGCATCGCAGCTGATTAAGAACTCAGTTTCACTGATACCGATTTTTTCAGCGTCGTGCGCATTGAAGGCCAAGTGCCTTCACCAACACCAATAGTGGCAACATCTGGTGATTCAATTAATGTAATGTTGAGCTTAGGGGAGGGCGATAATTTGCCATTGTCAGCGTTATGTTCAGCAGCCAAAATGCCAGCGGTAATCCATCCCGCAGTGCCGCCGCCAACAATAATGATGTCTCTTATCGCGTGTTCCATAATCTGCCTATTATTGTTTTGTTTTATCGTTAAGGCTGTATTGAAATGTTTGTTACTAAGATTAATGTGGTTTTGAGTTTATTTAGCATTGAATATTTTTCAATCACTTACAAGAGGTATAGCGTAATAATTTGTATTAATAAAAATCAAAATGAAATTTAAAAAAGGTGCAACGTCCTTGTTGCTAACGGATGTAGCTTAAAAAAGAGGTGACCATAATAGTCACCTCAAACGACCTTAGTTTACATTTTGCAAAAGGTGCACACGTTAGAATGTATAACGAGCGCCAAGACTGTATCGAGCTCCTGTTTGTGTGTAGTTAAGTACTTGAGTACTTGAACGACCATGAGTTCGAGTATTCTCTTCAGTAATGTTTAACCCTTCGAAGAATACTGTTAAGCCTTCAACTGCGGCGATGTCGTAACCAATATTGAAGTCAACTTGCGAGTATTCTTCAGTGTAAGATGGGTTAGCACCTGTACCGTCTCCAGTTGAGTTCAAGAACTCATCACGCCAGTTCCAAGCAAGACGAGCTGAGAAACCGTAGTTTTCATAGATAGCAACAACGTTAGCTGTATCACTGATATTAGTTAATACGTTTTGCGGCTCATCACCTGGACGGTTTAAGTTGAAGTTGTCATAAGAATCACCCGCATTCACTAACGTGTAGTTAGCTTGCATACCGAAACCAGACTCTCCAAAGAAGTGCTGTACCGCAAACTCCCAACCATCAATAACTGAGCTGTCGCTGCTGTTAGACGGTGTGGTAATCACGAAATTTAAATCAGGGTCACCAGGGTTACCTGTAATTTCGATATTACCGTTATCAGGGTTTAACGTAACGTTTGGATCTGTTGCGCCGTAGTTATCATAAATCCACTGGCGTTGCTCAATTGCGGTTGTTGCACCTGCAGCAATGGCTTCTTGAACGTAAACACCATTTGATGGATCCGGAATGTTGTAGATATTTGAATTAACAGGGTTACTATCAATGAAGTTTGTTACGTCTTTACGGAAGTAACCAACAGAAACATAACTGCCTTCAGCGTAATACCACTCACCAGAGAAATCATAGTTAGTTGATTCAAGCGGTAATAAACTTGGGTTACCACTTTCACCACTACCACCACCACGGTTAGCGAGTGTGCCTACCGACGTACCACCTTGAATAGAGGTATAATCTGGACGACCAATGGTTTCACTGTAAGCTGCACGTAAATAGATATCTTCTACCACTTCAATGTTGAAGTTAAAGCTTGGTAGTAAGTAATCGTATGAACCTGTTTGAGTACCAAATACGCGGTTATCAGCCGTTGTACTTTCTAGAGCAATCTCAGTTTCCGCAATCCAAGTAGCTTGATCGTAAGATGATACTGCAGACTTAGATTCAACATCGGTTTTCTCGTAACGTAAACCTAAGTGAACATCAAATGGCATATCACCAAGCTCGCCTTCGTAGTTATATTGTACGTAAGCAGATTGAGATTCTTCTTGAGTGAAACGGTCAGTATCGCTAGCGTAATCAGTCGATGGGCAGAAACCATTACCACAATCACCAATCGCCGTTGAGCCATATAATTCAGCAGCACGTGCTCTTACTGCTTCAAAGTCCCATAAGAAGATAACGTCTTGTGGGTCAATAGAGGCAGAACCTTGATAATCAGAGAAGTCACCTTGTGAACCATCAAACTTGTCTTGAACACTATCTGCAGGGAACCATGAAGGGTCAAAGTCGCCTTCAGCACCTACACCACCCCAGTCATTACGTTGAACGTTAACTGATTGAGAGTGGTTATTAACGTCAGTTGCAGCGATACCGAAATCAATACTACCCGCTTCTTCAAATACGTAAGTACCGTTAATTTGTAATTGTTCAATTTCAGATTTATTGCGTGCATTACCAAATACGGAACCGGTCACGCGCATATCTTCAGGGCGAACAGCATTACCGCCACCCACAGCGAGAACGGGTACATCACCAGTAAAGTCAGTCGCTGCACTTGTACGAATAAATGCTGCTGTACTTAAGTTACTGTTACTACCGTTTTTGTTGTTTGGTGAGCGTTCAGCTTCTGAAGTATGGTAATCCAATGATAAGAATAAATTATCAGTAGCATCCCACTCTAAGTTAAAGCCTAATGAGCCACTTTCATCTCGGGTACCGTAATCACCAGCTGCCATTGATAAATCGGCGCCGCCATCAGGGTAAGTTTCAGAGTAAACAAGTGGAGAAGATACTGGGCCGTCAGACCAAGTACTTTCTTGTGTTGGTACGAAGTTAAACCATGCAGAAACATCATGAGATTGGGTATCAATATCATTTTGCATGTAGGTGTAATCTAAAGTTGCACGTAATGAATCAATTGGCTCATATTGCAGTACTAATTGACCATTTGTACGGGTACGTTGTTGCTCTTCAAAACGGTATACTGTGGTTTGAGGAACTGCATATACGTCATCTTCGCCTGGGCGGTTGATTTGATTATCATCTTTTGGAACACCACCCCATTCAGCGTTATCGCCGCCCCAATCTTGGTCAACAATACCAGGGAAACTACGCCAGCCTGTACCTACTTGAGCTTGCTGATTACCACTTTCACGTTCTTGGTAGCTTGCAGAAATAGAGATACCAAATTTGCCATCAGCAAAGGTATTTGAATATAAACCTGATAATTCAGGTGTTACAGAGCCTTCATCTGTTGATGTGTCATCAACGGCTTTAACACCAAATGTGGCTTTAAGACCTGGAGAGCTTAAAGGGCGATGAGTTAGAACATTAATGGTTGCACCGATACCACCCGTTGAGTTTTTCGCTTGGCTGGTTTTTTCAACTTCAACAGCGCTAATTGCTTCAGAAGCAATATTGGCGAAGTCGAATGAGCGCGAACCTGTGGTTACTGGCATTTGACGATTGTTCAGCATAACCAAGTTTTGGTCTGCACCGAAACCACGAACAGACACTCGGCTACCTTCACCATTTTGTCTGTCGATAGATACACCAGTAATACGTTGCAGAGATTCTGCTAAGTTACTATCCGGGAATTTACCAATATCTTCTGCGTTAATCGCATCAACGATACCGTCAGAGCTTCTTTTTAAATCCATTGATTTAATTAAGCTTCCACGAATACCAGTGACCTGAAGCACCTCGATGTTTTCATCTGCAGCGACTTCGTCTGCTGCAAATGCAGGCATCATGGTGCTTGCACTCAGTACTACCGACAAACTAGTGGCAATTCTGGTCTTTTTGAATGTTCTAGATTTCATCTAAGTCTCCCCTCGACTAGATCTCAGGCTACTACTCTCTGATTTTTTATTCGGATTACGCATTCACGTAATGTGTTTTATTCATCATTTGTAAACGCTTTTAAAAGCCTTTATGTAAAAGTTAATGTAAGCGCTTACATAAAACTAGATTAATTTGTTAACAGCGTCAACAATAATTACGACAAAAAGTCACAACTTGTTAACCTTGTTTTTGTAAATGGATAAAGTGATATTTTTTAGTTTATTGTTTTAATTGGTTTAATTTAATTTTTTGTGCTTTTTTTTGTTGAAATAAAAAAGAAATATTTTTGTGATAGCGCTTACATTTTTATTGTAAATTTTAAGGTAGGGAGTTTGGTTTGTTGCAAATTTAAAATCATCATTTTTAAATCAAGACAATATACTGATTTAACTGGTTCCGATTTAAGGTTTCTTTGCCCGTTATTTGGTGCGATTACTCATGTTTCAGCTGGCTACTTTGGGCACCTAATAAGAGACGTTAGCCTCTGGGCAACGCTGAAGCACTTTTGAGCTTCAATTAATCAGTCAGTTCGCTCTTGAGTACTAAGCCTGATAAGTGAATAACCGAAATTAACACGGTTGAAAAATAACAGTGCCAGGGCAGAGAACTTAGGTAGAGTAATCTGTGCAGAGTGCAGAGTGCAGAGTGCAGAGTGTATAACGGTAAAGCGAGTAGAAGGTTATAGGGAATAAAGCGGTAGCGAGTAAACGATAAAGGAGGGTGATATTAACACCTTTGGGTATCATGATAGGCGAGATGCCTGTTGTGCTTGTACTCATTACTACGGAAACTCTAACTGTTTAAAGGAATAGCAGAGAGGATATTGGCATAGTATTAAGGTTATCGGGGTAATATAAAACGTATAGAGAAACAGTATATGAGGGAATAGCGAGTTAGACTACTCCCTTAACGTCTTCAATTTCGAAGGTTACTTGTGTGGTGATGTCGCAGAGTCTCTCACTATCAGTTGCGGGATGAAGGTGTTTTCGACTATCGCTTTAGGGTCATTATATACATGCTTAAGCACCCAAAAAGCAGCCATTTTACCCATTTCATGGATGGGGTTGTTCACTGTGGTGAGCTTTGGTGAAATATATTGTGGAAAAGGAATATTATCGTAGCCAACAAAAGAGAGTTCTTGAGGGATTTTCATGCCTCTTTCTAAGCAAACTGCAATCGCTCCTGAAGCCATCTGATCACTGGCACATACCACCGCTGTGAAAGGCTTATCGATGGTTAATAAATGATTCATCGCATCACTGCCGCCAAATTCACGGAAGTTACCTTCATAAAATAATGTCTTATTAAAGTCGACATTGAACTCTTTTAACGCTCGTTTATGTCCGAGTAAACGGTCTTGAGCATCTAGCTTATATAACGGGCCTGAAACGTAAGCAAGATCAGTATGACCTTGACTCAAAATATGCTTGGTTGCTAAATATCCGCCCAGTTCATTATCTAAATAAACACAGCAATCACTGATTTCTTCAATATAGCGGTTAATGAGAACAATGGGAGTGTTGCCTTTATGTAGATTTATCAAGTATTCATCATCGACAGCTTCAACGTCTAGAATCAACGCATCACAGCCACGGCTCATTAAAAACTCGACACCGTCTTTTTCCTGTGATTCAACACTATGGCCAGCGGCAATAATAACGTGCTTATTGCCAGCTCGAAGCGCGGTTTCAATCTCGGTCATCATAGGGCCATAGTATGGACCATCAAGTTGAGAGACTAAGACTCCAACACTGTTTGAGCGACTAGACGCTAGTGATTGAGCGATGGTATTAGGTCGATAACCTAACTGATCCATTGCGCTTAATACTTTTTGGCGTGTTTTTTCACTGACCTTAGTATTGTTATTCATCACTCTTGATACCGTTGCCAGCGAAACACCTGCTAACACTGATACATCATATATAGTCGCCATATATCCCTATTTAATACTTGTTTTGCTAGTCAAAATCGAAAAACGCCGATAAGACTAGCATGAACCTTTTAGCATAATCATCAAAAAAACAGATAAATTGACGAATGTAACTCAATCATCAGGCCAATTTGACAGCATTTTCTTTTGATAGTGTAAATTTTATCAAGGCTGTTTGTTGTTAACTATATACAATTCTGAGTAAATTTATACTAACAGCTTTATCTATTAACCTATTGATAGTTATTCTGTAATCGCAGCATGAACCTGACTTACGGCTTTGTTATCTAAGGTATACCATTTCATTACGATGGCTACGATGATAGAGCCGGCAGCAGGGTAAAGGGTAAATGACATCAAAATACCGTGTTGTGTCGCTTCTGTTTGCTCTACATCTGCTTGATAGCCATAAAAAGCCAGTAACCAACCAGCAGCCGCGCCACCAATTGCAACACCAAGCTTAATAAAGAAAATGATTGAAGAATAAATCATGCCAGTAATTCTAACGCCTGTTTTGTATTGGCCGTAATCGACAACATCCGCCATTTTAGCCCATAGCAATGGGGTGCCCATATTGAAGGTGAAGCCCCAAATAATGAACAGCGCAAATGCCATTTCCACTTGTTCACCCGATACAAAGTAGGCTGCTATACATAACGCAGCAGCAATAATTTGAATGGTAATATAAGCTTTTACTTTACAGACTCGTTTGGCTAAAGGCTCAGCTAAGATACAGCCAAAAATATTACCTATCATTCCAAGCGTGATAAATAAGGTAATGGAGTCAGGCATATTCAAATAATACTTAACGTAATAAATCGCTAAACTGGTTTTTAATACCATACCTGATAATAACCAAATCGCAGCGATTGAAAGAATGCGCCACTGATCGTTTTGCCAGAGTAATTTAAAGTCTTTTTTGAAGCTGAGGTTTTGATCTTTAGGAGGATGTAAGCGCTCTTTGGTTCCTAAGAAGCACAAGATAAACATCACTACGCCCAAGGCACTCATTGCCGCAATCGTAAGCTGATAACCTTTAGCTTGATCACCTTGTCCGAAATATTCAACTAAAGGTAAGGTTAATGCCGACACCATTAATCCACCAATCATGGCAAACACAAAGCGATAAGACTGGACGGAAACACGTTCTTTTGGATCTGCGGTTAATACGCCACCTAATGCACAATAAGGAATATTAATGGCGGTATAAACCATCATCAGGGCGGTGTAGGTAACAAAGGCATAGATCATCTTGCCTTCTTCCGCTAAATCTGGCGTGGTGAAGGCCATAACACTGATAATACCGAAGGGCAGAGCAAACCAAATAAGGTAGGGGCGGAACTTACCCCATTTTGTTTCGGTTCTATCGGTTAATGCGCCCATTAGCGGATCGGTTATTGCGTCAATAAATCGCACAGCAAGGAACATGGTGCCGACAAATGCCGGCGAAATTCCAAAAATATCAGTATAGAAAAAGGTTAAAAATAACATCACGGTTTGAAACACGATGTTACTGGCGGTATCACCTAATCCATAGGCTATTTTCTCTTTAACGCTAATCATTGAAAACCTCTTTCGGGTTATTATTCTTTTTAAGTAGGGTTTTGAGTATTTATCGATTAATCAATGCGTTGATTAATAAAGTCACGGTAAGCTAAGCCACTGCGCTTTATGGTGCGTTTTTGTGTTTGGTAATCAACATACACTATTCCGAAGCGTTTTAAATAGCCTTCAGCCCATTCAAAGTTGTCCATTAAGCTCCAAGCAAAATAGCCATCAACTTTCACGCCTTGCTCTATAGCATTATTTACAGCGTTTAAATGGGCTTGATAATATTCCAGGCGGTCAATATCGTTAACGGAGTTATCTTCAATGTGATCGTCAATTGCCGCGCCGTTTTCAGTGATATAAATAGGAGGTAATGAGTAGGTATTATTGAGACTGGTTAATAAGTCAGTGAAGGCTTCTGGATAAATTTCCCACCCAATATCTGTTTTAGGGGCATCCTTCATATCTATTTGGACAAATTGATTGTCGCTACATGCTTGATAAACGGCGCGGGTATAAAAGTTAATGCCTAAAAAGTCGATTGGCTGACTAATGATTGCCATATCGCCTGGTTCAATGTCGGGTTTATCACCAGCTGCAAAATCGTTAATGATTGCTGGATACTCACCATCCATAATGGGTTTGATATACCACTGGTTAAAGTAGTCATCTGCAATCTGTGTCGCTTTTTTATCTTTTGCGCTTTGGGTCAGTGGATAGCAAGGCGTAAAGTTAAGCACAATACCATTAAGAGATTGGGGACTATTTTTTTGAATCACTTGCATAGCCAATCCATGTGCAAGTAATAAATGGTGCGCAGATTTACGGCCAAAAGCTTTGGTAGCAAGCCCTGGTGCATGAATACCAATTTCATAACCTAGATATGAACTACAAAAAGGTTCATTTAAGGTGGCGTAGGAATACACTCTATCACCTAAGGCTTTAGTAATTTTGTCCGCGTAGTCTTGAAAAAGGTATGCCGTATTTCGATTAAGCCAGCCACCTTCATCTTCAATATGTTGAGGTAGATCCCAGTGATATAGGGTGACGTACACTTTAATATCACGACGGTTTAATTCATCCATTAAGTTGATATAAAAGTTAACCCCATCTTGATTTAAGCTGCCATCTTGGTTAATCACTCTTCCCCACGAAAGTGATAAACGATAAGCATCGACACCTAAAGATTCGATTAAATTGACATCTTCTTTCCAAAGCGCAACGTGCTCGCAGGCTTGCTTACCGTCTGAACCATCTCGAATTTTATCTGGAGTCGCACAAAAGGTATCCCAAATACAAGGCAAGCGAGAATCTGCTGCTCCTTCAATTTGGAAAGAGGCAGTTGCCACTCCAAACGTAAATGATTTTGAGTGCATTTTAGAATTTTCGGGTAGAGAAATTTTCATATTTATTATTCACTTAATATGTTTCAGGCGTATTTGTGTCAACGAAACTTCAGCGTCTTTTACTCAGGGAAATACCTAAGTGTTTTTACAATGATTACTTACAAAAAGCGTTGACTTTCGTTATCGATATGTTAAAAATGAAAGCGCTTACATCGAGATTAGTGATTAATTAACAAAAGGTCAATAATTGATTTAGATAAATCTTGAAACAGCCTATCTGCGTACTACTAAAGGTGTACAGCTACAGTGCTTAGATAGTCATCGACCATAAATAGATAATAATTAAAGAGGGAATGACATGGCCAGTGCACCATTAAATGCAGAGTCTGCAGAAATGGGAAGTGTTCATCAAAGCGGTAACTTTAAGTTTGCGTTGATGGCATTAACCTCATTATTTTTTATGTGGGGATTTTTGACCTGCTTAAATGACATCTTAATTCCATATTTAAAAAGTATGTTTGAATTAAGTTACACCCAAGCCATGTTAGTGCAGTTTTGCTTCTTCGGTGCTTACTTTATTGTTTCCGTACCTGCTGGGGCTTTAGTTGGCAAAATAGGCTATCAAAAAGGCATTGTGACAGGGCTTGCTATTGCCTGCGTTGGCTGCTTGATGTTTTATCCATCAGCTAGCTATGCCTCTTATTGGATGTTTTTAAGCGCGTTTTTTGTATTGGCTGCTGGTATTACAATTTTACAAGTTGCAGCGAACCCTTATGTCAGTGCGTTAGGCCCAGCTGAAACCGCTTCTTCTAGACTGACGATGACCCAAGCATTCAATGCGCTTGGTACCACTGTCGCGCCGTTTTTTGGCAGTTACCTCATTCTTAGCAATATGAGTCACAGTGATGATTCAGCTGCTGTTGAAAGTGCAACCATTGAAGCCGTTCATCAAGCAAGTACTGTGCAAGTTCCTTATTTAATGTTAGCTGGTGCATTGTGTGTACTGGCGATAATTTTCTTTGTTTTAAAGCTACCTGTACTTGGTATCAGTGAACAAAACACCCAACAGTCTTCTTTTGATACGGGCAGTGCTTGGAAGTTTCCACACCTTGTTTTAGGTGCAGTAGGTATTTTTGTTTATGTGGGCGCTGAAGTGGGTATTGGTAGCTTTTTGATTAACTTTTTGACTCAGCCTGATATTGGTGGCTTTACTGAAGCGCAAGCGGCTAAATACATTGCGTATTACTTTGGTGGTGCCATGGTCGGACGCTTCATTGGCGCATTAGTCATGCAAAAAATTGCGGCGGGTAAAGTACTCGCCTTTAATGCAACTTGCGCCGTGCTATTAGTTGCAGTTGCGATGCTTGCTGAGGGCACGACTGCGATGTGGGCTCTGTTGTTGGTTGGATTATGCAATTCAATCATGTTCCCGACGATTTTCAGTTTAGCACTGACCGATTTAAAGCAACACACCAGTCAAGGTTCAGGCGTACTGTGTTTAGCCATTGTGGGTGGGGCTATTGTGCCGCTACTACAAGGCATGCTAGCTGACTCATTTGGTATTCAAATGGCGTTTATTTTACCGTTAGTTTGTTATGCCTTTATTGCCCATTATGGCCTTATTGGCAGCAAGGCAAAGCGTCCACAAGTGTAATGACACAAGTTTTTTATTAATTAATCTTCTGCGAAGGCAGATTGGATAGAAAAGGCAATATTATGGATAAGGCAACTAACGTATTCGCAAATAAGCAAATAACCTTGCCACTCACTCTGCTAGCTGTCGTGATGGGTTTATCGGCATGTGGCGAAGGTGATACAAAGAAATCAGTACCAAAGGTAAGTGATGATAAACCTGCCCCTGTAGCTGAAATGTCACAAACGACGTCCAATAAGATTGTTTCTGGGACTGTTTCTGGTGACATTTCTATTTGGCCGGAGTTAGCGATTCCATTCACAAAAGACGCTGCGCTTGAGAAGCGAATTTCTGATTTGATGGCGACAATGACACTTGAGCAGAAAGTTGCGCAGATGATCCAACCTGAGATCCGTGATATTACCGTTGAGGATATGCGTACTTATGGATTTGGCTCTTACCTTAATGGTGGTGGCGCCTATCCTAATAATGATAAACATGCCACGCCTGCAGATTGGATTAAACTCGCCGAAGATATGTACCAAGCATCTATAGATGACAGTGTTGATGGCAATGCAATTCCAACTATGTGGGGCACAGATGCCGTACACGGTCATAATAACGTTATTGGCGCTACGCTTTTCCCTCATAACATTGGTTTAGGTGCGGCGAATAATCCAGACTTAATTCGTGAAATAGCCGCCATTACCGCTAAAGAGGTAATGGTAACAGGTATTGATTGGGTATTTGCCCCCACGGTTGCTGTTGTACGTGATGATCGCTGGGGACGTACATACGAAGGCTATTCTGAAGATCCACAAATAGTTAAAGCCTACTCTCATGCTATCGTCGAAGGTCTTCAAGGCAAGGTCGGAGATGACTTTTTATCTGATCAACATGTTATTTCCACAGTGAAGCATTTCTTAGGAGATGGTGGGACTGAAAAAGGGATAGACCAAGGACAAAACCTAGATTCTGAGCAAGTGCTATTTGATATTCATGCTCAAGGTTATGTGGGTGGATTGACTGCTGGCGCTCAAACCGTCATGGCGTCGTTTAATAGCTGGCAAGGCAAGAAAATTCATGGCGAAAAATACCTACTGAATGATGTGCTTAAAGACAAAATGGGCTTTGATGGCTTTGTTGTAGGGGATTGGAATGGTCATGGACAAGTCGATGGCTGTACTAATGAGTCATGTGCGCAAGCGGCAAATGCTGGGTTGGATGTGTACATGGTACCTACAAGTGCATGGAAACCATTATATGAGAATACGATTGCCCAAGTGAGAAATGGTGAAATCCCTCAAGCAAGAATAGATGATGCAGTTAGCCGTATACTCAGAGTGAAAATTCGTGCTGGCTTGTTCGAAAAACCCAGTCCTGCTAACCGTGAAATTTCAGGTAAAACTGAACTTATTGGTGCTAAAGCACATCGTGATGTCGCCAGACAAGCAGTACGCGAATCGTTAGTTTTACTGAAAAACAATAATAATGTGTTACCACTTTCTCCAAAAATGAACGTTTTAGTCGCTGGTGATGGCGCAGATAATATTGGTAAGCAATCTGGCGGGTGGAGTATCACTTGGCAAGGCACCGATAATCTAAATGAAGACTTTCCAGGTGCAACCTCTATTTATGCTGGTATTGCTAAAGATGTGACAGCGGCTGGTGGCCAAGTAACACTTAATGTTGATGGTCAGTTTGATGCAAACAATAAACCAGATGTTGCTATTGTCGTATTCGGTGAAGAGCCTTATGCAGAAGGTAATGGTGACATTGATAACCTTGAATACCAACGTGGTGATAAACGTGATTTAGCATTACTTCGTTCACTTAAGTCTCGAGGTATTCCTGTTGTGTCTATCTTTATCAGTGGTCGTCCTATGTGGGTGAATCCTGAGCTAAATGCATCGGATGCATTTGTTGCTGCTTGGCTTCCAGGTACTGAAGGTGATGGTGTTTCACAAGTGCTATTTAGTGATAAAGACGGCAAAGTAAATCATGACTTTACCGGTAAACTTTCATTTTCGTGGCCAACTCGACCTCAGCAAACAGAAGTTAATGTCCATGATGAAAATTATCAGCCTTTATTCGCTTATGGCTATGGCCTGAAGTATGGCGAGAAGAGTGACGTGTCTAATGCGCTTTCAGAAGATAATTTTGCAGCAGAGGAGAAGTTAACTTCATTAGCATTGTTTGAACGTGCAGTAAAAGCGCCTTGGCGATTAATGATTGGTACTGAATCATCGTCCGATACTGTCAGTAGCAGCATTCAAAGTAATGATGTTGTGACGATCAGAACTTTTGATAAAGTTGTTCAAGAAGATGCTCGTTTAGTTAGTTTTAATGGTACAGGCCTTGGGTTTGTTGGATTAATCAGTAACTTTCCTCGTGATTTACGAGCATACTCAAACGCCGATTCAGCGCTGTCAGTGTTAATTAAAACCACCAATAAAGTTGAGCAGCCTGTGATGTTAGGGGTTGCATGTGACCGAGATTGCCGCGCAGATGTGGATATTGCTAATGCCTTAAATACAGCTGTAGGTGAGTGGCAAACCATCAGTGTTGATTTGAAGTGCTTTGCAAATAAAGACGTGAATTTCGGTAACATCAATACACCTTTCTATTTGGCAACCAATGGGAGCGCTGAGATTAACTTTAGCGACTTATTGATTGTGCCTAATGCGGCAGAAACAGCCACAATAACCTGCCCAGACGCCTAATATAATTTTTGTTTTGTCGGCTAGCATAATGCTAGCTGGCAAGTTATTCCTGCACTGTTGTGAACTTGCAATTAATTTTGTAGGGGATTTTGCTGGATCTTTTTTCGTGTTTTTTGAGTATTCCTTGGGGGAAAATGAAAAAAAGAGCATCAGTTTTAACTATCACAAGTGTGAGTCTCGCTGCAGCCATGTTATTAGGATGCGGCTCTGACAGTGCCACAGATGTTGTTGAAGACACGGCACCTGTCGATAACAGCGAAGAACAAGAAAACCTATGGAATTTGGTATGGAGCGATGAGTTTGATGGTACCACTATCGATTTAGACAAGTGGAACCTCGCATATAATTGTTATGGCGGAGGCAATGAGGAGCAGCAATGTTATACCCAGCGTCCCGAAAATAGCCAAGTTGCTGATGGAAAGTTAGTGATTACTGCACAGCGAGAAGATTTTAGTGGTCCTGCTGTTGCATTGGGCGATCCTAATTATGATGAAAACGATACGTCAAAACAGCAAGCGTACACATCAGCACGATTAGATTCGACGAACAAAGGTGACTGGAAATATGGCCGTTTTGAAATCCGTGCCAAAATGCCGCAAGGGCAAGGTACATGGCCAGCGATTTGGATGTTGCCAACAGATTGGGCTTATGGCCCATGGGCTGGTTCCGGCGAAATCGATATTATGGAAGCGGTTAACCTTAAAGTGGTGACTGAAGGCTCTGATCCCGAAGCTAAAATTCATGGCACTTTGCATTACGGTAAAGCCTGGCCTGGCAATGTGTACTCTGGCGCTGAATATAGCTTACCTGATGGGGCTAACCCAGCTGACGATTTTCATGTTTATGCCATTGAGTGGGAGAAGGATGAAATTCGTTGGTATGTTGATGACGTCCACTTTGCAACTCAACGTTCAACAGGTTGGTACAGTCAATACGTCGATAGTGATGGTAATCTCGCTAATGCAGCGGAAGATGCTCCTTATAATCAACCATTTCATATGATTTTAAATCTAGCAGTTGGTGGAACTTGGGCGGGTAATGTCAATAACACTGGGGTTGATGAAAGTGTTTTCCCGCAAGTATTAGAAGTGGACTACGTTAGAGTTTATGAGTGCAGTGTGTCACCCGAAACTGGGGCTGGTTGTGCCAGCGTAGGTGACAATGCTGAGATTGTTGAAGGGCATGTTGCCCCTGAAATTACTGTGCCATCAACAGATATAGGTGCGGGGCCAGAATTCATACTATATGACGAAGGACTCGCCGAGGGGTTAAGTCTTGATAGCTACAATCCTGATAATGCGGTGACATTACAAACGGTAACTGTTGAGGGAAAGGGGGAAGTGCTTCAGCTAGATAAAGTTGGCGCGACAGGTAATGCTTATTTTAGTTATCCACCTACTGCTGATTTGTCACATTGGTCAGCAAACGGCACTTTAGTTTTTGACTTAAATCTATTAAGCACAGACAACGACGTTGAGTTATTGGTCAAAATTGATAGTGGTTGGCCGAATGTTAGTGATGTGAGTGTTAGCTTACCTGAATTGAATACTTGGACAGAAATCCGTATACCTATTGCGGAACTTGTTGCCAGTGGTAATCGGTTTTCTCCAGGAAGTTTCGTTGATTTAGCATCAGTATCAAATCCCTTTGTCATTGAACCATTAGGCAATATGAGCTTACAAATCGATAATGTCCGTTATGAATATCAAGTATCAACGGCTAATGAGCTTATTATTTATGATGATGAAGTAAAAGCTCCTTTTATTATTGGTCATTATGCGGCATCAGGCAGCGTTGCAATTGAGCAACTAGACGTCGGTGCTGACCATGGCATTGTCAACCAGTTTAGTTTTAATACCGATGAGGCTGTGGTGTATTTTCAAAGTACAGGCTTGCAGCAAGATGTCAGTAGCTTTGCTGCGGTCGAATTTGATCTTAACGTCATAACAGACCCTCGCGAAGTACGCGATTTTAATATTAAAGTCGATTGTGGCCATCCATGTAGTTCAGGAGATTTTGCCATCCCAGCGCCTGAAGTTGGCGCATGGACACATTACCGTATTGCGTTAGCTGATCTCGTCGCCAATACAGGTTCAAGCTTGGTATTAACGCAAGTGGATACGCCGTTAGTTATTTTCCCTGCATGGGGCAATCAAAATGGTGTTGTAATGCAGGTGGATAACGTGCAGCTGGTTAAATAAATGGGACAATACTTTTAAGATAACAAGTGTTAGTTACAGTAGCGTCACTGGATAACTCCAGCCTTTTAGCCACCATTTTGTGGCTAAAAGGATAATAACATTCAGGTTTGAATACGAATGCAGCCAAGGGTTAGAGGCTTTCAAGCTTATCCGACTTGGCTTACTATCAAACCTGTTATTACAAATGAGTAACAATAGCGGTATTAGCAAGGCTAATGATTAATGTCTAAGACAAGCTAAATAGTTATAAATATTTACCTTGTTCAATGGCATAATGTGTTGATTATTTACGACTTAATCGTCGATATTTTCCAAGGAGTTACCTTTGAGTAGCCAGAGAATAGATCAACCTTTTGATATAACAGAAAATCAGTTACAGCAAGTTATCAGCATCGCTAAAGACGCTGGTAATGCCATTATGCAGGTGTATTCATCTTCAGACTTGCAAGTCGTCACTAAACAGGATGACAGCCCAGTCACGGCTGCTGATATTGCAAGTCATAATGTTATTGTCGCAGGACTTGAAAGTCAGTTTGCAGGTATTCCAATCATGAGTGAGGAAGCTGCAGATATTCCGTGGGAAGAACGTCAATTATGGAACACCTATTGGCTCATAGACCCACTGGATGGAACGAAAGAATTTATAAAACGAAATGGTGAATTTACTGTCAATATTGCGCTAATACATCATGGTAAAGCCATCGCTGGAGTGGTGTATGCGCCAGTCCTAGAAACGTGTTATTCAGGTATTTGCCATCAAGGTGCTTGGCTAGAACAAGGTGATAAGCGAGTTAAGCTCGATATCAGCCAACGTCCTATTAGTGAAAACCCGATTGTTGTTGGTAGTCGCTCGCACATCAGCCCTGACGTAGCAGCGTATGTCGCTAATATTGGTGAGCATGAGATGCAAAGTGTCGGCAGCTCGCTTAAATTTTGTTTAGTGGCAGAGGGTAAAGCTGATGTGTACCCAAGAATGGGGCTAACAAGTGAATGGGATACCGCGGCGGCGCAAGCAGTATTAGAAAGTGCAGGTGGACAAGTGTTACGCCACCCAGATTTAGCACCGTTAGATTACAACCAAAAAGAAGATATTTTAAACCCGTATTTTATTGCGGCATCACCGAAATGGTTTGAGCGACAGTCCTGACTTCGTCATACATGACAGCTCATTATCACTCGTTGGGTTAATGCCGTGAATCTACGTGTTAAATGATAGATTATAATTAAATGGAGAGTGAAGCTATGATGCGCATGGGTGTTGACCTTGGCGGGACAAAAATCGAGTTAGTAGCGTTAGCGGATAATGGCAGCGAGCTATTTCGTAAACGTGTTCCTACCCCAAAAAATTATCCTGGAACCTTAGATGCGATAATTGGACTCGTTTCTGAAGCTGAAGCTGAAACTCAGCAAACAGGCTCAGTTGGTGTAGGGATCCCTGGCGTTGTTTCACCTTTTACAGGATTAGTTAAAAACTCAAATTCTACTTGGATTAATGGACATCCATTAGATAAAGATTTGAGCGCCCGTCTTGATAGAGAAGTACGAGTTGCCAATGATGCTAACTGCTTTGCAGTATCAGAGTCAGTAGATGGCGCCGCAGCAGGAAAAGGCGTGGTTTTTGGCGTGATTATTGGAACGGGTTGTGGCGGTGGTTTATCTATTAATGGCAAAGTCCACGGCGGGGGGAATGGTATCGGCGGTGAATGGGGGCATAACCCATTACCTTGGATGACGCCTGATGAGTTCAACTCAACATCGTGTTTTTGTGGCAATAAAGATTGTATTGAAACCTTTATTTCGGGGACTGGCTGGGTAAGAGATTTTCGCCGAGCTGGAGGTGAGGCTGACAGTGGAATACAAATTTCACAGATGATGGCTGAAGGGCATCCCTTGGCTACTCAAGCTTTTGTTCGTTATATCGACCGTTTAGCACGCTCTCTTGCCCACTTAATCAATATGATTGACCCTGACGTTATTGTATTAGGTGGCGGGGTATCGAACATTGATGCCATTTACAAAGAGTTGCCTAAGGTGTTGCCTAAATATGTCGTCGGCCGTGAATGCGACACGATAGTGGTCAAAAACCAGTTTGGTGCGTCATCAGGTGTACGTGGCGCAGCGTGGCTATGGGGTAAAGATAGCCATTAATGAACCTTTATGATTTGTTTTTGTATTGATTATTTAGGGCATTACACTTCAAATTCAAAGCATATAAAAACATTAGCGACGCTTATCATAGGGTCGCTTTTTTATGCTTAAAGCAATTTTATGTTCATCATATTGGTGACGATATGATGTTGGTGAAATATGGAGCGTGACTGGATAACATATAGGTATTAGTAATCTATTCCTTAACAAGCTAATATATTGCTGCGAATAATCTTTGGGTATCTTAATGTTTTGGCTTAAAAAAATACTTTCACAATTAGTCATGCCTGTACCATTTACACTTTTGTGTTTGCTCATGGCTCTACTCATTTGGCGTTACTGCAGTAAACATAAAAAAGTTATTGGACAGCTGTGTCTATTTTTAGGCTTTTCAACCTTATTGGTCTTCAGTAACTCATATGTATCTGCTGCGCTATCCCATAGTTTAGAGTCAAGGTACTCAGTGAACGAAATTCCGCTGTCTTTTGCTTATGATGAAAATGAAAATTATCAATGCTATGTGATGGTGTTAGGCTCAGGCCATACTGAAAATAACGAGATCAGTGCTGTACAGCAGTTATCATCGACCGCACTTGCAAGGTTGATGGAAGGTCTACGACAGCTAGATATCGCAGACAGACCATGTACCTTAGTCGTCAGTGGTTGGAGCGGCGGAATTACCCCAACGCCCCATGCGATGATCATGAAACGTGCAGCCATTGAACTTGGGGTGCCAGCTGAAAGCATTACTATTTTTCCAACAGCGTTAGATACCATAGAAGAAGCACAAGCAATGAAGCAGCTGGTAGGAAAAACACCATTCATACTGGTTACCTCAGCGACTCATATGCCAAGATCGATAAAAATATTTAGCCAAGAAAATCTATTCCCAGTGGCTGCGCCAACGAACTTTATCAGTTCTACAGGCTATTGGTGGCGGTTTAGCGCTTCAAACTTGTTTATTTCTCAACGGTCGATTCATGAATATGTCGGGATGGAATGGCTAAAAATAAAACGGTTTTTGATTGAAACCTTTGAATAACAACCTTTAATCCTTACAAGCTAAACGTTGGCAACATGACTCAAGAAAACACATTATTAATCAGTCCATTTGGTAAGCGTAATGGTATAACCTTAACCGTGTTCGGTTCGCTAGCGTTATTTATCAGCCTAGTGTTATTTATCACTGCAAAACACCTATTTGGGATCGGCATTGTGTTATTTGGTTTTGGCAGTGTGAGTTTAATTTTAGGTATCGCTAAAATTAACCAACCTAGTGCCAGTTTTAAGTTAACACAGGCTGGAGTCGAATATTTCCATCGACGCGGTACTGTCCATATCGGGTGGAACAATATCCAGCGAATTGATGTATCAAGAGTGACTCAAAACCTTGAATTAATCGAATTGCCTTACATTGGCTTTAAGCTCAAAAAAATTAACCCCATTCTAGACAATATTTCCCCACGATTGGCGACAGGTCTGTTAACTGAGCAGCGCCCGTTATTGATGACGGCAGCGACACAAGATGAAGACTTACAAAGCTTAGAAACCTACCTAGGCGCTGAGTTTACTCCTTTGGTCGTTAATGGGGATCGTTACAGAGGCGTGTTAGCAATGTTTGGCCATCGCTGTCAGACACTTGAAAGTCATCTCGGGTTTCATTTATATATTTCTGTAGATAGCCTTGATAGGGCACCAATGGCGTTTGTGGCTTTACTAAGGGAGTGGCAGCAAGAGTTTGGTGGAGAAGGAGAAGAAGTAACGTAAACTTTGTTATTGTCTCGTGGGTGATGGTTCAAACATCACTTGAAACAACAACAAAGCTTATTAATACAGTTATCAACACATTTCAGTGAAAACTAAGCTGTCACGGCTGCAGAAAGTTGTGGGTTATCAGTTTTTTCTTCTGATGAATCACTTATCACTTTTTCATTTGAGATTAACTGATGTTCAGCGCTTTCGTCATAAGCTTTGCGGTATCCGATAAACTGACCATTATCTAAGATTTCCATACGCTTACTGTAAACTTCACCATCAAACGTACCTGTATTGGTGATTGATAATTTATCGCACGTAATATTACCTGTCATCAAGCCTGACACTGATGCTTCAACACAAATCACGCCACCAGTCACTACACCTGTTGATTCTACTGTTACGTTACCTGTTGCACGAATTTCACCGTTGATTTTGCCTGCAATCAAGACGTCCCCAACAACTTTGATATTACCCGTGACTTCACAGTCGTTTGCGATAAAACTGAGGTTGTTTGCCGGACTTTTTTACTAAACATGTAGACTCTCTTTTCGCATAATTAGGCCGCAATAAAACTGATAAGCGCGGCGAAAATGACTTTGTTATAGATATTTAACATTTAATATAGCGACAATTAAATGCAAAAAAAACAATTAAATTTTGACTGTTAGGACTTTTTTTGACGGCGGTCACTCAATTAGCCTCAATTACTCGGCTTTAGCGTGAGGTTCTGTCACGGTAATTGACTGTGCAGGGCAAGGAGATACGCATGCGCCGCAGCCAGTACAAGCATCAATATCAATAATGGGTTTAGGGATTTGACCGACTGCCATCTTAAATGTAATAGCTCTAGGATCGCATGCATCTTTGCAACTTTGACACCACACACCTTTGTAGGTCAGGCATGAATCATTGATTGACGCTTTAATTGTCCATGGCAAAGCTTGAGATACATCGAAAATCTTTTCTTCACAGACGGTTGCACACTGCTGACAAAAAGTGCATTCATCTTCAGAAAATTTAATTTCTGGAAAGCCGCCATCTCCTTTAATAAGCACTTTGGTTTCGCAAGCATCGATACAGGCATTACAACGAGTGCATTCGTCAGTAAACTCGATAGAATCTATCACCCATGGTGGACGTTGAGCATTGTCTTTTCTGCGTCTGAATAGGTTTCTACGGCTATGATTAATGGATTGGCTCATGATTTATTTCCAGCCTTACAATGATTCATTTCGTGTTTATTCTCGATAACCTTTAGGGTTTTTGGATTGCCATTGCCAACTACTTTTAACCATTGACTCAAGGGTATGAGTGGGCTGCCAATCAAGTTCTTTGTGCGCCAAACTTGCATCAGCGAAATAGGCGGCTAAATCTCCAGTACGGCGATCTGTGAAGCGATAAGGTATTGTCTTACCACTGGCTTGTTCGAATGCCGTAATTAACTCGATGACGCTATAACCTCTACCTGTACCAAGGTTGTAAGTCACAATGCCAGGATTTTCAGACAGTTTATTTAAAGCCTTGATGTGGCCTGTTGCAAGATCTTCGACATGAATATAATCTCGAACACCAGTGCCATCAGGTGTGAGGTAATCATTCCCAAAAACGTGCAATTCTTT
Source organism: Shewanella sp. ENK2 (assembly GCF_043568515.1). Taxonomy (NCBI): domain Bacteria; kingdom Pseudomonadati; phylum Pseudomonadota; class Gammaproteobacteria; order Alteromonadales; family Shewanellaceae; genus Shewanella; species Shewanella sp. ENK2. The sequence continues at coordinate 3,635,060 of NZ_CP171406.1, forward strand.
GATATTCCCAATCGCGACTTGGCAAATAAATGGCATTAAATTGTTGGGTATATCACTGGGATCTTCGCCTATTAACCCACTTTTATGGGCACCAACAGGGTTAAAATATCGTAATACAGCAATATTCCATTGGTTATCTGCAGCGTATAAGTCAGCCAATAGCTGCTCAACCATAAGTTTAGATTGCCCATAAGGGTTGGTAGCACCTGTGGCAAAATCCTCTCGAATTGGCAGACTTTCAGGTAGGCCGTAAACAGTGGCTGATGAGCTAAAGACTAATTTTTTTACATTATGCTCAGCCATGACTTGGCAAAGTATGATGGAGCCTGTGACGTTGGTTTCATAATATTGCAACGGGTTAGTGACAGACTCGCCTACCGCTTTTAAGCCAGCAAAATGAATCACTGAGTCGATAACATGATCGGTAAAGATTTTGTGTAACAGGGCTTTATTGAGCACGCTACCTTGATAAAAAGTGCAATCTTTCCCTGTAATTTGGCGGATTCTGTCGAGCGCATTAACGTTGGCATTCGATAAATTATCAACAATGATCACTTGTTGATTGGCATCTAACAGTTCTACGACAGTATGAGAGCCGATATAGCCAACACCGCCAGTCACTAGAATTGCCATGGTTTGTCCTTAACACTGTGGAGTAAAAAGTAATTGCTCATACTATTGTACTTAACTTAGCGTGATGAATATAACTTTTGTTACTGATATCCATTCGAATAATCAGTAAATAGCAGCATTATTCTAAGATGCGCTACAAAAAAACCTGCAACATTGATAGCCTTTAACTCATTCGTCAAACTATAACTACATTTTAAGTATCTGTTTTTAAATTACTATTCTTTATCAATATTGACTTTGTAGCGAATGGTTTACGTTTTTAGCTATCAAACTGCCAATCAATAAAGTGTGAGCCTGTTAACAAATATGAAACCTTAGCTCACTATGAAGGCAGAGAAGTTTACGTAAAGTGACACTTATGAGTAAAGCAACAAATTACACAGCTAAAATCCCCGATAGTCAGGGTTATATTCAGTACACTGATGAAGAACATGATGTCTGGCATGAGTTATATCAGCGTCAGATGGTTAACATGCCAGGACGTGCATGTGATGCGTATATGCAAGGCCTTAAGGCGCTCAATATGCCGACCAACAGGGTGCCGCAATTACAAGAAATCGATAAAGTGCTAACCGAAACGACAGGCTGGAAGACCGCGGGCGTGCCGGCTTTAATTTCTTTTGGAAAATTTTTTGAATTGCTAGCGAGTAAACAGTTCCCCGTTGCCACGTTTATTCGTACCAAAGAAGAGTTTGATTACTTACAAGAACCGGATATTTTTCATGAAATTTTTGGCCATTGTCCGTTATTGACGAACCCTGCATTTGCGCGCTTTTCACATATTTATGGTCAACTAGGTCTGGCTGCATCAAAAGAAGAGCGGGTATATTTAGCTAGACTGTATTGGTTTACTGTGGAATTTGGTTTAGTCAAAAGTGCTGACGGCGGTCTTAATATTTATGGTGGGGGATTTTAAGCTCTCCTGGCGAGACCTTATATGCGTTAAGTGATGAACCTGAACGTAAGCCATTTGATTTGATAGAAGTGCTCAGAACGCCTTATCGAATCGATATTATGCAACCTATTTACTATGTGATTGACAGCGTCGACTATTTGGATGAAATCGCTCAAATGGACATTATGGCTGCAGTGACAAAAGCACGTCAGTTGGGGTTACTTGAACCTAAATTTGCCCCAAAGACGATTGCAAGTTAATACGAATAAAAGAACAAAAAAACTCAGGAGTAGTTATGTCTGATTTATCAGAGTTAAAATGTGAAGCTTGCCAAATTGATGCCCCAAAAGTGACCGAGCAAGAAATGGTCGAGTTCGGTCAAATGATCCCAGAATGGACCGTAGAGAATCGTGACGGAATTAATCAGTTAGAGCGTGTGTATAAGTTCAAGAACTTCAAGTTGGCGATGGTTTTTACCAATAAATTAGCTGAACTTGCTGAAGAAGAGTTTCATCACCCTGGTATTTTAACGGAATGGGGCAAAGTGACAGTGACTTGGTGGTCACACTCAATTAAAGGACTTCATAAAAATGATTTTATCATGGCGGCGAAAACCGACCAGTTGATAGACTAGTCAGCTTCATTATTAATTTCAGCAGGTTACGTTAACGTAACCTGCTGGAATACGTCATCTGTTACAATTCCGCTGTAAACAACACTTGCCACAAGCCGCATAACCTTTTAACGTATCGCTCACAAATAAAGAAGGATGACAATTTTCATTCAATTTTGAATGGTTATTGCCTTGAATCCTCGTATATTGCTGCAAAATGACTGATAGGGAATAGTTGTATATGCGTTTGGAAGTGAGTTGTTTAGATCGCATTGGCCTTGCGAAAGATATTCTTGAAGTATTAGAGACTTATGGCATTAATTTGATTGCAATTGATGCTAGTAACAAAGGTTTTCTCTATTTACAATTCGCTGAAATTGGGTTTGAAACCTTAAGCGAATTAATGCCACTTATTAGAAAAGTAGAAAGTGTTCATGATGTACGAACGGTATCGTTTATGCCTTCTGAGCAAGAGCATTATGCATTAAAAACCTTATTAAAAACGTTACCCGATTCGGTATTTTCTATTAATTCCAAAGGGCGTATTCGTATCGTCAATGAATCTGCATTGTTGACCTTGAATATGCAAGAGCATGAAGTTATTGATGAATCACTAAATCACTGGGTTCAAGGCTTTAACTTTTCTCGTTGGTTAACAGAAGCACCTGTCTTAGCTCAAGCTACCCGAGTACAAATTGGTAGTAACGAGTATCTAGCTGAAATGCTCCCGATTTATTTACCAGATGAAAACAATGCCAGTATCTTAGCCGGTGCAGTTGTATCACTTAAATCGCCTGCCAGAGTAGGTAAACAGTTTAATGCACTTCAAAATCAAACAACGGGTTTTGATAATGTTCTTGCTGTTAGCGATAAGATGAAAGATGTCCTGAAGCAAGCTAAACGTATGGCACAACTTGATGCGCCTTTATTGATCACTGGTGAAACGGGAACGGGTAAAGAGTTAATGGCTAAAGCAAGCCATGATGCCAGTATGCGCCGAGAACACCCGTTTATACCAATTAACTGTGCAGCTTTGCCTGATAGTGTGGCTGAGGAAGAGTTATTTGGCTTTGTCGCTAATGGACAAGTTATCAAGCGTGGTTTATTTGAAGAAGCGAAAGGCGGCACCGTCTTTTTAGATGAAATCGCCGAAATGTCAAAAGCGGCGCAAGTTAAGTTATTGCGCCTTTTACAAGATGGCACCTTCAGACGAATTGGTGGCGATGAAGAAGTCCGTGCTGATGTACGTATTATTTGTTCCACACAGAAAAACCTAGCAGAACTTTGTCAGTCTGGAGAGTTCAGAGAAGATCTATATTACCGAATTCATGTACTCAGTTACCACATGCCGTCGCTGCGCGAGCGAAAGGTTGATGTTATCCCATTAACTGAAATGTTCTTAGAGCATTACAGTCAGCAGCTATCAAGCCCACTACGCCGTATTTCAGCTTCTTGTCGTGATTACCTGTTTACCTATGCGTGGCCTGGGAATGTTCGTCAGCTTAAAAACGCTATTTTTAGAGCGGTTTCAATGTGGGATGGATCAGCTGAATTAACCGTTGAACAGCTTAAACTGCCGTCTTACGCTGAAGGTTTTGGTTATTTTGATGAAGAGTTTGAGGGTAGCCTTGATCAAGCAATGAAAGAATATGAAGCGTCATTGTTAAGGCGTTTATATCCTGCTTATCCAAGTACCCGACAATTAGCCAAAAAGTTAGGTGTTTCTCATACGGCGATTGCAAACAAACTTAGAGATTACAAAATCACTAAAAAGCGTTAGCCGTGAACTTAAGGTTCATTAGGTAAAACAGACTGTAACGATATAATGCCAGCAAAATGCTGGCATTATGGTATTTTTCAGGCATATATTGCTGATATTGCCACTATCTTGCACTGTGTATTAAAAGCTTTACAAAATCACCGTCAACTAACCAAAGTGTGATTTATCTCACGCTATATTAATTTGGCTGAGCTTAATGTATTCCTAGCGTTATAACGCTATTTTCGTTGATATTAACCCGCAATCTGTTCGGCAAATGCTTCATTAGCGTCTTAGGTACAGATTGCCAGAAATAACAATTTAAAATCTAGTATCAACTTTATTTGTTCCCTTTAGGAGTCAAAATGAAACTTGCAAGTTACAACAACGGCCGCCGTGATGGCCAACTTATGTTGGTGAGTAAAGATTTATCAAAAGCCGTTGCCGTTCCTGCTATTGCCAATACCATGCAGCAACTATTGGATGCATGGGATTTACTTAATCCTCAATTGCAAGAGCTGTATGAAGCGTTAAATGCTGGTCAAATGGATAATGCTATCGATTTTGATGAGTCACGTTGTCTGTCACCTTTACCACGTGCGTACCAGTGGGCAGATGGCAGTGCTTATGTGAATCACGTTGAGTTAGTTCGTAAGGCTCGTGGTGCTGAAATGCCTGAGTCTTTTTGGACAGATCCGTTAGTTTACCAAGGTGGCTCTGATTGCTTTATCGCACCTAAAGCGGATATTGAAATGGCAAGCGAAGAGTTTGGCATTGATTTCGAATCTGAAATTGCCGTTGTTACGGATGATGTTGCAATGGGTGTTGATACCGATAATGCAGCTAAACATATTAAATTACTGATGTTAGTGAATGATGTGTCACTGCGTAATTTAATTCCTGGTGAGTTGGCTAAAGGATTTGGTTTTTTCCAATCTAAGCCTTCTAGTGCATTTTCTCCTGTTGCGATTACCCCAGATGAGTTAGGTGATAAGTGGCAAGACAGTAAAGTTCACTTACCATTAGTCACACATTTAAACGGCGACCTATTTGGCCAACCCAATGCTGGCGTTGATATGACGTTCAACTTCAGCCAACTGGTTTCTCATGTGGCTAAAACCCGTCCATTATGCGCTGGTGCTGTGATTGGTTCAGGCACGATATCAAACTATGATCGCAGTGCAGGTTCTAGCTGTTTAGCTGAGAAACGTATGTTAGAAATCATTGCAGATGGCAAAGCTTCAACTCCATTCATGCATTTCGGTGATACTGTCAGAATCGAAATGTTTGATGAAGAAAACAACAGTATCTTTGGCTCAATAGACCAAAAAGTGGTTGAGTACAAAGGCTAGTCGTTACGGTTTAATACCCTAAAGCAATAGCGCTATGCGTTATTGCTTTTTTTATGCTCATTAGGCTGTTAGCTCAATGATGATAAGGAGATAAAATGAAACTATATGGATACTGGCGCTCAAGTGCCGCCTATCGAGTACGCATTGCACTCAATTTAAAGCAACTGGTGGCAGAACAGGTTTCTGTGCATTTAGTGAACAATGGCGGGGAGCAGCATAGCGAGATGTTTGCAGCGTTAAACCCTCAGCAATTAGTTCCCGCTTTTGTCGACTCTAACGATGACGGGGAATTTTGCCTTACTCAATCAATGGCAATTATTGAATATTTAGAAGAGCAGTATCCTCAAAGCCCACTATTGCCAATAACGCCAAAGGATAGGGCGATTGTTCGTGCAATGGCGCAATCTATTGCTTGCGAAATTCACCCATTAGATAATTTGCGTGTGTTGCAATTTTTAGTGAAAGAGATGGGTGTAGATGAAGAAGCTAAAATGAAGTGGTATCACCATTGGATCCACATTGGCTTTAAAGCATTAGAATCACAAATGAAGACTCACTCTGGCAAATATTGCTTCGGTGATACTCCTACGTTAGTGGATTTATGTTTAATCCCGCAGGTTTATAATGCTAAACGATTCAATGTTGATTTAACTGATTACCCGAACATTTTAAGAGTTTGGACGTATTGTAATCAACAAACTGCTTTTGCTGATGCCGCTCCAGAACAGCAGGCAGATGCCACTTAAACCTTGGTGACTCTTTCGCTACATAGCCAGTTAATGTTGAGCGTGTTCTACAATCACATGCTCTGATCATTTGACTGGCTGTTGCTTCTTTCTGTGCGTTATTCGTGTTTAAACTTGCTTTATATTATCCAATTTTATTGCCTATCAACTTGAAATGGCGCGTTGTTTATTAATAGCTTTGTGACATAAAATCAGTTAACTTAGCTCATTAATATTAGCATCTGTTAATGTTGCTTTTGTCAATATTGTCGTCTAGCAATTTTTGTCGAAAGAGTCGCGTTATTTATCGATCAAAATGTAAATTATTAAAGTTCTTCATTTATTAAGCCGATAAAGTGGTAGCTTTTGATTTACCGTTTTTAAATCTGCAAATTAGCATCGGTACACTGAGGTTAATTTGAATAGTACAAATAACACTCGGAATAGATCATGGATTTTGAATCTCAAATAAAACAGTGGATTACAAACGACCCAATGCGCATGAAAGCATTGGATCTTACTGCGCAAATGTTTAAAGAGCTTGAGGTTGATGATTGGTATATTGCTGCAGGTTTTGTTCGTAATTTAGTGTGGGATAAATTGCATGGCGCTGCAGAATCAGTATTAGATGATATTGACGTGATTTATTACTGCAATGAAGAAACCAGTGTTTATCGTGACAAGTTAATCGAACTTGCCTTGGCAGAAATGGCTTCATTCCCTTGGTCCGTTAAAAACCAAGCAAGAATGCACATAAAAAACCAGCATCCTGCATATACTTCTGCTAAAGATGCGATGTCTTATTGGCCTGAACTGCAAACAGCGATTGGGGTGAAGCTCGATGAGCATGGTGATATTGTCGTTGAGTCAGTGTTCGGTTTGCCTTGTCTATTTAATTTGACTGTAAATTACAATCCTAAAGCTGATGAGTCAGTGTTTATGGAGCGAGTTGCCAGCAAGCCTTGGTTTAATGAGTACCAGAATTTGTCGTTAGAGCTTTAATTCGTTTAGTTAGCATAGCTAATTCAAACATTTTGAAATAACACTTCGATGGTGACAGTCAAAACGGCTTGATTCAAGCGCTCGCTGTCTTCATCTTCACTCCATGTATATTCAGGCGTAATGCCAAAAAATAACCATTCTCTCAAATAACTTTGTCTATATGTGAGCCCAATACTGGCTTTATCAATATAATGGTAGGGCTTATTGATGCCATTTATTTTTGCTTGATAGCTAATGGCTTGTGTCTCACTAATATATTGATAAAGCTGTAAACCAGTGCCTATTTTCCAACCGTTACCTTTATTCTCATATTGTGCTGCACTATGCCAACGGAGCAAAAATTGAGGGTTAAAAGCATGCTCATAATCTAACTCTGTAGATTCACCTGTTACGCTTTTTTCCTGGTATAACTTTTGTGTAAATCGCCAAAGGCTGTTGTCCGAAATCGGTAAAGTGTAACGGTAGCGCGCTTCAATTTTAGGTTTAAAACTGGCTTTGATATTGAAACTACTTCTTTCTTTTGTATACCAGTCATATCGTAAGCCGACATCAACATCTCTTTCTTCATCAGGACGTTTAATAAAAGAGAAAGGATCATCTTCGCCCGTGGAGTCAAAAATAAGCTTTAATTTCTTGCTCATTCCCGGCAAGTTTAAACGCGCATTTAAGTTAGCTCGATACTTAAACCCCTCCTTTTCAAAATAAGAGAAGTCGTTATACCAGCGAATGATGGTGCCTGCTCGTCCATCATCCTCTATACGATCATCGACAAAAAAGCTGTCAAACCAGATAGCGGGTTCGCAAAACTTGGTATTCAAATAAGCGAATGTTTTATCTAACGGTAGTTCTGATTGTGAGCGGCTATAGCATGGAGAGTCTTCAGTAGCGCTTTGCTCACCGTTGGCTTTTGTAGCGTTTGGTTTAATTTTTGAACAGCTTCTACGGTTGAGTCGCTTGCCGTTTCTGATTTACTTTCAGCTTGCTTCGGTGCTTGCTCAAAAACCGTACTCGCTTGAGTAGAGTTAATATTGGCAAACAACAATAGCCAGCTAATTATCATAAAAATCTGTTTTGATAGGCGCGACAAAGCGATGTGATTCCAAAAAGAAAGTCGATAAATTTGATTGTATCACTTATGTAACAAATTTCTGATGGTTAACATCTTAGTGGCATAAAACAAATCTTATACCAATTAGATAGATGAAATTGTTGTCAATATGTGAATTATTTATTTTGCCTGAATATTTATGCGATACCTAGAATTGAGTGAAATTTGTTCGTTTTTAATACGATATGCTGGATTTATAGCTGTATATTAAATGCGTGTTATCTAAATCTGCTAGGTAAATGTGATCTCAGTCATTAATGTTGCTTACCTAGTTTGGTATAGGTGTTTTTGTTGATTTAGATCAATATTGTTAATCAAATACTCTGGCAGTGTAGCGGCAATTGTTAACAGTGTTTGCACAAAGCACTAATTATGTTGCGCACATGGAGTTGTCACAATGAATAAAAAAATAGCCTTAAGTATTGTCGCTGCCAGTTTATTATCTACTGGTATTTCTTCTTCTGTTTTTGCTCACCAAGCGGGTGATTTTATTTTTCGTGTAGGGGCAGTTGCTGTCGCGCCGAATGATGAAAGTCAAAATGTTGATACCCCAGACTTGGGTGATTTAGGCCAATTCTCGGTTGATGACAACACTCAAGTTGGTTTAAATTTTGGCTACATGCTGACAGATAATTGGGGAGTTGAATTATTAGCAGCAACGCCTTTTACTCATGACATCTCAATTGCTGGCATGAAAGTGGCTGAAACTAAGCATTTACCGCCAACCTTAGTTGCACAATATTACTTTGGTAATGCGCAATCTAAATTACGCCCGTATATTGGTGTAGGTGTTAACTTTACTAACTTTTTTGACAATGAAATTACCAACAGTGTTGATGGTCGTTTATCTGACTTAAGCTTGTCTAACTCTTGGGGCTTAGCTGCTCAAGTAGGCTTAGACTACAACATTAATCAAAACTGGTTAGTTAATGCTTCAGTTTGGTATGCACAGATTTCAACTGATGCAAGCTTTAACTACGCGCCAAACGGTGGTGCAGATTCAGTACCTGTGACAATTGAAACTGATATAAACCCGTGGGTTTATATGGTGAGCGTAGGTTACAAGTTCTAAGTCAGAGCGTTATTGTTATCAAAAAAAACAGGAGCTTAGCTCCTGTTTTTATTGATTGACGAGACAGTATTAAATCAACTTTTACGCCATTTTTAACTAAGGCTATTTCTTCTTTTTGTTTTTCCAGTGGCGGGTGTTGTAAATAAATTCTGGCAACATCATGGTTAACCAGGCAACCAGACGCCAGCGTTTAGTCACATATACCTTACGTTTACCTTTTTTCATTGCTGCAATTATCTGATCTGCCACTTTAGCAAGAGGCGGGAGCCATAACTTACTTTGCTGCATCGCAGCCTTATCTAATAAGCCTAATTGAATATCTGTAATGGTGATGGGTAATTTCAGGCGCTGGGCATGCATACTCAAGCCTTCAAGGTAGTTCTGTGCATACGCCTTAGATGCATGGTAAGCAACGCTTGGTCCACCTCTCAGTCCGGCAATTGAGTTAATAGCGGCAATTTGGCCATACCCTTGCTCTCGCATGAGTCGGAAAGTGGTATTACAAATAGTAGTAAAACCAGTGACATTGACGTCAATAATATCTTGCTCAAGTTGCCATGGCAGCGTCTCGTTGTAACCATTTAGCCCTGTGTTTATTAAGACCAAATGTGCGCCATCAATTCGTTGCCACTCTTGTTCTAATTGGCGAATTATCTCAACAGGCTGCTCAATATTTAACGGTAAAACGTTAACTTCAGTCTCAAGTTGTGAAGCAAACTCTTTTAATGAGTCTGGATCTTGGACAAAAAGTGTTAAAGCAACATTTTCTGCGGCCAATTTACGGGCGATTTCTTTACTAAGATGTGAGCTAGCGCCCACTATTATTGCGTTTGCTTGTGTCATGCGCTTTAAGGCTTCGAAATGATGACCTATGATAAAAACAACTGCTTTCGATAACAAGCAAGAATATTATTCAATATAAGACGTATAGACTTCTAGAAGTCTTTATGTATGATAAGGAGACTGAAATGAGCAAGGCAATGATGCGATTATTTAATGGAGTGCTTGTCGCGGTAGTGGTGCTTTTAGGATTAGGTGCATGTGCTTCGCACAATGATCTTGTCAGAGTATCAGGTGAGATCATGTATCGAGAGCGCATCGCGTTACCTGATAACGCAGTTATTAAAGTGCAACTTAAAGATGTGTCTTTGCAAGATACGAAAGCGATTGTTATGGCTGAAATGACTTCAGATGAAGTGACGACGCCCCATGCATTTACATTTGAACTTGCTCGCGATCAATTTCAGCAGGGACATACCTATGCAGTAGGTGCCCGTATTGAGGTGGAAGGTAAGCTTTGGTTTATCAATGCTCAATCTTATGTAGTTGATATTAATAGTAATGATGCTATTAATCTTATCGTAAATAAAGTCGGTAATGAGTGATAAATATCGGACGCAACACTGTTGTGTGTTGTTGATGTTTTCCAAGTACCGAATCTTATAGTGTTAAAAAGGTGCTTTGATGCCGGTTAGAATCCCAGATAATTTACCCGCTGCAGAAATCTTAGAATCAGAGAATATTTTCGTTATGTCCGAAACACGGGCTGCGAATCAAGATATTCGTCCAATGCGTGTGCTGATATTAAATTTGATGCCTAATAAAATTGAGACAGAAACTCAGTTGTTACGTTTATTAGGAAATACGCCTTTGCAAGTGGATGTGGATTTATTACGTATCCATGATAAAGCTTCAAAACACACCTCAATTGATCATATGAACACTTTTTATCGTGATTTCGAAGCGGTAAAAACACGCAATTATGATGGTCTAATTATCACTGGTGCGCCACTAGGGCAATTAGACTTTGAAGATGTTGTGTATTGGGAACACATAAAAGAAATTATCGATTGGTCTCAGCAGCATGTCACATCGGTATTGTTTTTATGCTGGGCTGCCCATGCGGGCTTGTTTCACTTATATGATTTACATCGAAAACTGCTAGAGAAGAAACGTTCTGGTGTGTTTAACCACAGTCGCTGTAATAAACCACATCCGTTATTACGTGGTTTCGATGATGAATTTTTTGCGCCTCATTCACGTTTCGCTGAAATGGATATTAATGATATTAAGCAGCATGCTGATTTAGAAGTATTGGCTGAATCAAAAGAAGCTGGAGCTTATATCGTGTTAAGTCGAAATAATCGAAACTTGTTTGTAATGGGTCATCCTGAATATCAAAAATCGACGTTAAACGACGAATATCTGCGTGATATTGAGCAAGGTCTAAATCCAAGTGTTCCCACTCACTATTATCGTGACAATAACCCTAAAAATGACGCCGTTGCCAAATGGCATAGTCATGGCAGTTTGTTAGTCAGTAATTGGCTTAATTATTATGTTTATCAGTTAACGCCGTATGATTTATCTGACATGAGTGCAATGACGCCATGGGAAAGCGGTCGTTAATGTCTCAATATTAAGTCATTCGTTTAATTAAAGGCGCCATTTAGTATGACTAAGTGGCGCTTTTAGTCTCACCTTATTACCTGAAAAATACCCAAAATAATTAGTTGTTTAGCACAAGTTAATACTTGGGATTGAAATCAAGCCCAACCAGTGTCGTGTCGTTGTTTCTTCGGTTAGGATTTTTGAATACTTAGTTAACGTAGCTGAGTCTTGCTGAGTATTACTTTTCAAACGGATCTGAAATTTAATGAGGGTATTCAATTGAATAACAAGAAACTACTCCCGCTAGCATTTGCTATTGCTGGGTTATCTGGAGCCTTGCAAGCCGCACAGCATGCTCCCACGCCACAAACGGGCGCTTTCGATTTAGTGATTGCCGATGAGCAGAAGTTAATAGAAATGCTCAAAAAATCAGGCAAAATCTCGCAAAGTGCTAGCTTAAAAGAAGCTGAAACAGCGTTAAAAACCTACCTTAAAAAACGTCAATCAGAAGCGGTACTAAATGCCGCAGCGCTCGATGCTGCAGTAGTCAGTCAGTATCCCATGACTAATGAAATTAAAGGTAAGGCTAAACATCATAAACGGCATGAAGCGTCAAAAGGACAGCTAACAGCCAATGCGATGCGAAGCCGTCCTGCGAATGTTCAAGAAGAAGTATATGAAGGTGAAACACGAGAAGCACGTGTTTTAGCGATTTTGATGGAGTTCCCTGACTTTGTGCATAATTCTATCTTACCTGATGAAACAGGTATGTATTATGAGGATTACAACCCAGACCATTATCGTCAAATCCTTTTTGGTGACGATGGTTGGGTTGCGCCGAATGGTCATCATGCTAATTCGTTTAGACAATTTTATGAAAAACAGTCAGGTGACAGTTATACCGTCACTGGCGATGTTGCTGGTTGGTATATGGCAGAAATGCCTGCGGCATTCTATGGCAACAATGTTGATGGTGATGCGAGAAGCTTAATTCGAGAAGCTTTAACAGCAGCCTCACAAGATCCTAATGTTGACTTAAATCAATTTGATATTGAAGACAGGTATGATCTTGATGGTGATGGTAATTACTGGGAGCCAGATGGATTGGTTGATCATGTGATGGTATTCCATTCAGCAGTGGGGGAGGAAGCTGGTGGTGGTCAAGTAGGTGAAGATGCTATTTGGTCACATCGTTGGAATTTAGGGGGAGTATTTGGGATCCCTGATTCTTCAAGTTCAGCGCCTTATTGGGGCGGACTAATGGGGGCTTTTGACTATACTATCGCTCCGATTGACAGTGCTGTTGGAGTCATTAGCCATGAATATGGTCATGATTTAGGGTTACCTGATGAATATGACACTCAATATACTGGCCAAGGTGAGCCGGTATCTATGTGGTCTATTATGTCATCTGGTAGTTGGGCGGGTGAAATCGGCGGCACAGAGCCCGTTGGTTTTAGTCCATTCGCAAAAGAGTATTTACAAGCAAGCCTTGGTGGAAATTGGCAACACGGTGCTGTGGTGAATTTTGATGATATTCCTCGTCGAGGTGTCGTCGGTCTATTAGATCAAGCATCCAGTAAAGGCACTAATCATGATGTGATTAGGGTGAGTCTGCCAAACAAGCAACAAGTTATCACTGTGCCAACAAGTGGTGAATATGCGTATTTTAGTGGTTCTGGAGATAATCTAGAAAACCTGATGGCCGTTTCTGTCGATTTAACTGATGCAACCACTGCTGCAGTGCAGTTTAAAACATGGTATGACATCGAGCTTGATTGGGATTATGGCTATGTGATTGCTGTTGGTAGCTTTGGTCAGATGATGCTTGAAGGCAATATCACCAGTAACACAAATCCGAATGATACTAATTTGGGTAACGGTATAACAGGTAATTCAGCGGGCTGGATTGATGCTGAATTTGATCTCACCGCGCTTGCGGGTGAGGCATTTGATTTATACGTAATGTATAAAACTGATGGCGCGGTATCCAACCCTGGTATGTACGTTGATGATTTAAACATTGTGGTCGATGAAACGATTGTTGCGACAGCGAATGCTGATGTGATGCCAGAAGTCATGATGCTAAATGGATTTGATGTATCGACGGGCGTTTCTGAAACTGAGCACTATTATTTGGTTGAGTGGCGTACTCATCATGGTGTCGACAGTGGTTTAGCGCATATCAATGTTGCTGGACAGCCAATGACCTATGAAAAGGGCATGCTCATTTGGTACGTGGATAATCAATATTCAGATAACTGGGTTGGTGTTCACCCTGGTGACGGTTTCTTAGGTGTTGTGGATGCTGATCAAAATACCTTGTCATGGAGCAATGGTAATGTTGCAACGACACGCTACCAAATCCACGATGCGACATTTAGAATCGATAGACCTGAAAAAATGTTTATCGATTTGTCTGAAGATTATGGCATCACTATGTATGACAACCGTACTCGTGCCCAACGTACTTTTAGAGATTCTCGTGATTACTCTGGCGGCGAGTTACTTGATGCTGGACGTAATATTCCTGAATACGGGTTAACAATTCGCTTATTAAATCAAAGTGAAGATCGTAGTGTTGGTGCGGTAATGATCCAAAAGTAGTGCCTCTTTGCATAAACAGCTTGAAATAAAGCTTGCAGTTAATTGCAGATGATTCACCAATAGCGAAGTTAATGAGTGGCCTTAATAAGCCACTTTACTTCTGCAAAAAGCGCTGAGATTCAGCGCTTTTTTTATTTTTCATATTTATTTTTATACGCAAGTAATCAGTTAAAAATATCAATAGTCCTGAGATTTTACCGATAAATTATGGCAACTAAGCTAGATACAGATTAATTATCTAATCGCATTAGCGTTAGCACTGATTCAAGCATAAGCCTGCGGTCTTCGCTACATTGTCATATCGAAGCAACTCACTTATGCTGATACAATCTGTTAACCCTTGTGACAGTTTAAATCTTGTTTTGCAGACCATGATTTATCACAAAGCTTAAATGGTAAGCAGGGGCATAGCGAAATCAGATGTTGAGGCGCCCATTGATTGAATTTCACCTTTGTTATTACCGAGTGCTATCGATAAGCCGATTCATTGCGTTGGTAAGCTTTATCAGTCTGGTTACTCCAGTTTATGCCAATGACAATTCAGAGCGAGCGATACAGTCAAATGATGCTCACGTCATGACATTAGATTCAGTTAAACAAGCGCTGGATAAGTTTACTGCGCCAGAGGAAAAGCTTGAGTATTTACAACAAGCTCAGCAACACCATTCGTGGAACCCAATTGATAATGCCCATATATTCAATTTAATTGCGATTGAACAAGAGGCATTAGACAAATTAGATGATGCCGTTGAATCATATTCTTTAGCGATTCAATCTGCTGAGCAAGTTGCCACTTCAGATATTTTAGTTATCAGTTATATTGAGCGTTCATTCATTAAATATTTACAGGTTAATGATAAAGAGCGCTATTGCCCTGATAGAGAATATGCACTCGAATTAGCACGCGCTATTGACTCTCCTATCGTGTTGTCCAAAGCACTCACGCAAAGCGCTTTTTGCTACACTGACACACAAGTGTTTGAGCAAGGATTACAGCGCCTTGAAGAAGCTTTGTTGATTGCCAAGAAGCACCATTTCCCTCCGAACAAGCAAGCGATGATTTATAACTCAACTGGCGCGATTTACCGCTCTAATGGATTACATAAATACGCTTATGAATACTTCAATGAAGCCTATCAGTTATGGAGTGAAGTTGACGATATTCAAGACATGTTCAATATGCTGCACAACTTGGTTGGTGAGGCGATAAAAATGTCAGACTGGGAAGCGGCTGAAATTCATGTTGTCGGCCTGTTTGACTTAGCCAAGCGGCATCCTGAATTTAACGACTTCTTATTTTTCGCTTATTTTAATGCGGGTCGGCTAAGTTATTATAATAATGATCATGAGTTGGCAATTGAGCGATTACAAAACGCTAAACAGTTAAGCTCAACCACTAATGAACAATATTTTATTGGCTTAATGTATGCCTATCTCGCTTTAGCTTATATGCAGCAAGAGCAGCCAGAGATGGCTTATGACGCTGCTGATGTATTTATAAACTCTGACACATTTGCGGCGAGCTCTTCTTTTCTCAAAACGTCAATAATGGCGCTTAAACAGTTTTCCGAACAAGAGTACTTAGCCAGCTTTAATTTGTTGATGTCGAGCTTAAATCATGAACGTTTGACCTATGCCTCCATTATGGACAAAGACGTTATCTACTCGTCGCTAGAGCACAATTCAAAAGTCGCTGAATATGAAATCCAAATCCTGGAAAATCAGCTTGCGATTAATTTACTGAAGTTAAAGTCAGAAACAGATAAGCAGCAAATATCTCAATTAACCTTAATCGTTACCAGTTTGATTATTGTGGTTTTACTTGTTGCAACGGCTTTTTTAATTCAGTCTCGCCGCTTTTTTAAACGCCGTTCGCAAACAGATTATCTTACAGGGATATCAAATCGACGTTACACCATGGAGCAGGGGAATAGGTTATTTAGTCTTGCCCTAAAACGAGCTGAGCCATTAGCGGTTATCATTTTTGATATTGATAAATTTAAAATGATTAATGACACATACGGTCATCATATCGGGGACTTAACAATTAAAGCAGCGGCACGAAAAGCAAGAAATTGGGTCAAAAAACGGATGTATTAGGCCGAATTGGTGGAGAAGAATTTTTATTAATCTTGCCTAATACCAATATAGACCAAGCAGTTGAAGTGGCTGAGCGACTTCGTAACAGTATTGAGCAGCAAACATTTACTTTTGATCATGTCGAAGTGAAATTTACCATCAGCTTAGGGGTTACTGTAAGCCAACTAAGTGAAGTCGACGGAGTTGTCATAGAGCATAGCGAGCAAGATGAATTTGCAGAGCAAGATCTTGGAACTGAAGAAAGCCTAGATTCACTATCTAAGATGATAAAACGAGCGGATGCTGGTATGTATAAAGCGAAACAAAATGGCCGTAATCAAACCTTTTCGATGTGATATTTTCCTATTGATCCAATGCGTGTTGATTTGATGGCTTTCCACTAAACGGGCATTAGCAACTCAATTAACCTTGATGCTCCTTAAAACCTGCACGTCACCACTGTTATTTCTTTCCCATCTATTTCTTCCCATCATAATCTGCAGCGATTCATTCCCCGTATAAGCTAACTCACTTTTTGACAACAATGAACTTGGCGATCCTAGTTATAAATCCCCTTAATTATTAATGGTATATCGTTTTTGTAAATTTTCAATGACAGCCGTGTTGAAATCTTAATATGAATTTGACGATTTTTTCTTGCTTTACGTTAGCGTAAACGTCACAGTGTGATAATTGAACTAGATCACATTTTACTGTGTATTAATCTCGGCCAGAATATTTGCCGGTTTACAGCGGAGAAGTTATGAGCACCACACATTCATCACCACAAGATATCGTTATCGTTGCTGCTAAGCGAACCCCAATGGGTGGCTTTCAAGGCGCATTATCAGCAGTGACATCTCCAACATTAGCCGCCAATGCGATTAAAGGGTTAGTCAGTCACACTCAGATTGATACTCATTTAATTGATGAAGTCTTAATGGGTTGTGTATTGCCTGCAGGTTTAGGACAGGCGCCAGCTCGTCAAGCGACATTAGGAGCTGAATTACCTTTAAGTGTTGGTGCAACGACCATCAATAAAGTCTGCGGTTCAGGTATGAAGACCGTGATGATGGCGCACGACTTAATCAAAGCGGGTAGTGCAGAAGTTGTTATTGCTGGTGGTATGGAAAGTATGACTCAAGCGCCTTATTTATTAGATAAGGCGCGTAGTGGAATGCGTATGGGTCATGGCAAAGTTTTGGACCACATGTTCCTCGATGGCCTTGAAGATGCTTACACAGGTGGTGCAATGGGGACTTTTGCCCAAAAAACTGCTGATGATTTTGGCTTAACTCGTGAAAAAATGGACCAATTCGCACTGAACTCTTTAGAAAAGGCTAACGCAGCGATTCAGTCTGGAGCGTTTAAAGATGAAATCGTGCCAGTGACAATTTCAAGTCGTCGAGGTGATGTCACAGTGGATACGGATGAGCAGCCAGGCAATGCGCGTCCTGAAAAAATCCCTTCACTACGTCCAGCATTTGCTAAAGACGGCACAATTACAGCCGCTAACTCAAGCTCTATTTCAGATGGTGCTGCGGCCTTAATGTTAATGAGCCGAGAAAAAGCGGAGTCATTAGGTCTCACTATTATGGCGACAATTAAAGGCCATACCACTCATTCTCAAGAACCTTCAATGTTTACCACTGCACCAGTCGGTGCCATGAACAAGCTATTCGATAAAGTAAATTGGTCTAAAGCTGATGTGGATTTATTCGAAATTAACGAAGCATTCGCCATGGTGACTATGTTAGCTATTAGCGAATTGCAACTTGACGAATCTAAAGTCAATATCAATGGCGGCGCTTGCGCATTAGGCCATCCTATTGGGTGCTCTGGGGCACGTGTACTTGTGACGTTAATTCATTCGTTAAAAGCCAAGGGCTTATCTAAAGGCGTGGCGTCATTATGTATTGGTGGCGGCGAAGCAACGGCAATGGCAATTGAAGTATAACTATCTCGCTATAACCGTTTAAGTGTAACAATCGATTAGAAAATCATTCAACAAGACTCAAGTGCTGCACGAGCTAGACAATTATTCGTAACACTAATAAGTAACAGTAATTAGTCAAAAATAACAAGCCGGCAGTACTTCACTTTCACAGAGCTTTGGGGCTCTACAGGGATTTAGGAAGCAAGATGACAGTTCAAGTGAAACATTATATCAACGGTGAATTTACCGAAGGCATGGGAACTCAACAGATTTCGGTGACCAATCCTGCAAATAACTTACCGATTGCCAATATTAATGCCGCCACGATAGAGGAAGTTAATCAAGCGATTCATAGTGCTAAAGAAGCATTTAAAACATGGAAAGAAGTGCCGGTCTCTGAACGTGCCAGAGTGATGTTGCGTTATCAACATTTGCTAAAAGAGCATCATGACGAGCTCGCAACCATACTAGCCCAAGAAACAGGTAAAACCTTTGAAGATGCTAAAGGTGATGTTTGGCGTGGCATCGAAGTCGCTGAGCACGCATGTAACATCGCCTCAATGTTAATGGGCGAAACGGTTGAAAATGTGGCAAGAAATATCGATACCTATAGTTACACGCAACCATTAGGTGTTTGTGCGGGTATTACCCCATTTAACTTCCCAGCGATGATCCCATTATGGATGTTCCCGCTGGCCATTGCGTGTGGTAATACCTTTATCTTAAAACCTTCAGAGCAAGATCCAATGACGCCACAACGCTTGGTTGAGCTATTTGTTGAAGCGGGTGCGCCAAAAGGGGTACTGCAACTGATCCATGGCGATAAAACAGCAGTTGATGTGTTGCTCAATGATAAAGAAATTAAAGCGATTTCATTTGTCGGTTCTGTCGGTGTAGGACAATACATCTATAAAACGGGTACCGATAACTTAAAACGTGTTCAAGCCTTTGCTGGTGCGAAAAACCATTGTGTGATTATGCCTGATGCGAACAAGCAGCAAGTGATTAATAACATGGTAGGCGCCTCTGTTGGTGCGGCGGGTCAACGTTGTATGGCGATTTCTGTTGCTGTATTTGTCGGCGCTGCCAAAGAGTGGATCCCTGAGCTAAAAGAAGCACTAGCAAAAGTACGCCCAGGATTATGGAATGATGAAAATGCGGCTTATGGTCCAGTCATTAGCCCTGCTGCTAAAGCGCGTGTGCTAAAACTGATTGCTCAAGGTAAAGAAGAAGGCGCTGAGTGTTTACTCGATGGCAGTGATTTTACTGTTGAAGGATATGAGTCTGGTAACTGGATTGGCCCAACCATGTTCAGCAATGTCACCACAAACATGAGCATCTACAAAGAAGAAATCTTTGGTCCTGTACTCTGTTGTATGGAAGCTGAAAGCCTTGATGAAGCGATTGACGTTGTTAATAACAGCCCTTATGGCAACGGCACTTCTATTTTTACAGCATCAGGCGGTGCAGCACGTAAATATCAACATCATATTGATGTTGGCCAAGTGGGAATTAATGTCCCTATTCCTGTGCCATTACCATTTTTCTCATTTACGGGATGGAAAGGCAGTTTCTATGGTGACCAACACGCCTATGGTAAGCAAGCGGTTCGTTTTTACACTGAAACCAAAACCATTACCTCTCGCTGGTTTGATGATGAAGTCGTCAGTGGCCCAAATATGAGTATTAATCTTAAGTAATTGATAAAGGCCTTCTGATGGGAGAAGGCCTTTTATCGACGTTGTAATAAGGCCGCAATGTTTGGCCTGCCGAGACATGCCATTCAGCAGGAAGCTGAATAACTAAACAACATACTACGCCTAAATATCTGCAAACAGAGCAATATAGCTCACACAAATCTATTGCAGAACTTTAGCTTAAGTGACCACTGATAGTGGCAATTCAAATGACCATAGAGTCATAGTAAAAAAGGATTCAAACATGAATTTTAATTTCAACGAAGACCAACGCCAGTTCGCCGATCTCGCTCGTCAATTTGCTGCTGAAGAACTCACACCATTTGCTGCAAAATGGGATGAAGAGCACTATTTTCCAAAAGATGTCATTAAAAAAGCGGGTGAGTTAGGTTTTTGCTCATTGTACTCACCAGAGTCAGAAGGTGGCATGGGTTTATCTCGCCTTGATGCTTCAATTATCTTCGAAGAATTATCTCAAGGTTGCACTGCAACAACCGCCATGTTGACCATTCATAATATGGCCACATGGATGGTAACAACTTGGGGAACCGAAACCTTACGTCAGCAATGGTCTGAAGGTTTGACGACAGGACAATTATTAGCATCTTATTGCCTAACAGAACCAGGTGCAGGTAGTGATGCCGCTTCTTTGCAAACCAAAGCGATTAAAGATGGCGATGATTACATCATTAATGGTTCGAAAATGTTTATTTCTGGCGCCGGTGAGACTGAGCTATTAGTTGTTATGTGTCGTACCGGTGACGCTGGTGCTAAAGGCATTTCAGCGATTGCGATTCCAGCTGATGCACCAGGCATCACATACGGTAAAGCAGAAGAAAAAATGGGCTGGAACGCACAGCCAACTCGATTAATCAGTTTTGAAAATGTACGTGTGCCACAAGCCAACTTGTTAGGCGATGAAGGACAAGGGTTTACCTTTGCCATGAAGGGCCTTGATGGTGGTCGCATTAATATTGCGACTTGTTCAGTTGGCACTGCGCAAGCGGCATTAGCACGCGCGACAGAATACATGAATGAGCGTAAGCAATTTGGTAAACCCATTGCCGCTTTTCAAGGGTTACAATTTAAGCTAGCGGATATGGCGACTGAGCTTGTTGCTGCAAGACAAATGGTACGTTTAGCCGCATTTAAACTTGATAACAATGACCCTGAAGCAACGGCTTATTGCGCCATGGCCAAACGTTTTGCCACCGATATTGGTTTTCAAGTGTGTGATAGTGCGCTGCAAATCCACGGTGGTTACGGATATATCCGTGAGTACCCATTGGAGCGACACTTTAGGGATGTACGTGTTCATCAAATATTGGAAGGCACCAATGAAATCATGCGTTTAATCATTGCTCGCCGTTTATTAGATGAGAATTCACACGCAATTTTATAAGTTGCCAGCTTGCTCCGCTTCGATAACGGAGCATTAACGCGCATGCACTATTGTTAAAGGATTAAATCATGACGACGACAACTGTCCAAACAGGGCCCGCTATCGTAGAAACCATTGATGGTCATACCGCCATTTTGACCTTAAATAACCCGCCAGCAAACACCTGGACATCAGCCAGTTTGATGTTGCTTAAAGATATCGTATTACGCCTAAATCAAGACAATAATATTTATGCGCTGGTGATTACAGGTCAAGGAGAGAAGTTTTTCTCAGCAGGTGCTGATTTAAAATTATTTGCCGACGGCGATAAAGGCAATGCTGCGACAATGGCCAAGTGTTTTGGAGAAGCATTTGAAACATTAAGCGCCTTTCGTGGCGTGTCTATTGCGGCTATCAATGGCTATGCTATGGGTGGCGGGCTAGAAGTGGCATTAGCGTGCGATTTACGCATTGCCGAGTCGCAAGCACAAATGGCCTTACCTGAAGCCACAGTCGGCTTGCTACCTTGTGCGGGCGGTACACAAAACTTAACGGCTTTGGTCGGGGAAGGTTGGGCAAAAAGAATGATTCTATGCGGCGAAAGAATCGATGCAGCTAAAGCCCAAACGATTGGTTTAGTAGAAGAAGTGGTTGAACAAGGTCAATCATTAACTGCTGCGATATCGCTTGCGGCAAAAGTGGCTCGTCAATCACCGAGCAGCGTGAAAGTATGTAAAACATTAATTCAAGCTGGAAGATCCATGCCTCGCACCCAAGCTTTACCCCTAGAGCGTGAGTTGTTTGTAGGATTATTTGATACCGAAGATCAGGCTGAAGGCGTCAATGCCTTTTTGGATAAACGCACTGCAAATTGGAAGAATAACTAATGAATCAAGATGTGATTTTTCAAACATTAGGAACACTATCAGGCAAGTCGATTGGTGTAGTTACGCTTAATATTGAAAAAGCGTTAAATTCACTGAATCTTGGTATGGTGCAAGCAATGACTAAGCAGTTATTAGCTTGGCAGCAAGACAATGATATTGCTTTTGTTGTACTCGATGGCGCTGGTGAGAAAGCTTTTTGTGCTGGTGGTGATGTCAGAGCAATTTATCATGCTTCTATGGTTAATCCTCAATCAATGACTCAAGAAGCGTGTGACTTTTTTAGCGAAGAATACCAACTTGACTACCTATTACATCAGTACGGAAAGCCTGTATTAGTGTGGGGAGATGGAATTGTGATGGGCGGCGGCTTAGGACTTATGGCTGGCGGCAGCCACCGAGTGTTAACTGAGCGAAGCCGTATTGCAATGCCCGAAATTACCATTGGTTTATATCCAGATGTTGGCGGTAGTTACTTCCTTAATAGAATGCCTGGTAAAACAGGATTATTCTTGGGATTAACGGCTTACAACATGACCGCTGCTGATGCCCATTACGTCGGATTAGGCAATCACTTTTTAAGTAGTGATGATAAAGAACCCTTGTTTGATGCTATAGCTGAAGTAAGTTGGAGTGATGATGTTGCTTTAAATCACTTACAACTAAGTGATTTACTTAATTCAATGCAGGAAAACGCGACAGCGAGTATGGGCGATAGTCTGCTAGCACAATACCAAGTTGAAATTGATCAACTCATGAGCGGTGAAATCGAAGAAGTGCATCATCAAATTTCAAGTTTAGATACTGAACTTGATTGGCTAAAGCGCGCACAAAAAACGGCATTAGCAGGTAGCCCGTTAAGTTGGTTTTTAATTTTTGCTCAAGCCAGTATCGGTAAAGATAAAACCTTAGCTGAGTGCTTTAAATGGGAATTAGGTATCAGTGTTAATTGCTGTTCTTACGGTGATTTTTGTGAAGGGGTACGAGCACTGTTAATCGATAAAGATCGAAATCCACAATGGCGTTTTCCTCACGCAAGTGATGTGACACCAGAGGCGGTGACACAGCTATTAACGTCACCTTGGAATAATGACAATCACCCATTAAAAGACATGTAAAAGGACATTATTATGGCAACTGTAGCATTTATTGGACTCGGTAATATGGGTGGCCCTATGGCTGTAAACTTAATTAAAGCAGGCATGACCGTGACTGTTTTTGATTTGGTTCCTGCAGCGGTAGACGCACTCACATCTCAAGGTGCGCTTAGTGCCAAAACTGCCTGTGGCGCTGCGGCTTCGGCAGATTTTGTGATAACTATGTTGCCCGCTGGAAAGCATGTTCATAGTTTGTATATTGGCGATGCTGACAATAAAGGATTGTTGGATGTTGTAGCAGAAGGTGCAGTGTTAATTGATTGTTCGACCATTGATGCTGGCACTGCGCAAACAGTGGGGGCACACGCGAAAGCAAAAGGCATTGAGTTTATGGATGCGCCTGTATCTGGTGGCACAGCTGGCGCCGCAGCGGGCACATTAACCTTTATTTGTGGTGGCTCAGATAACGCGTATCAAAAAGCACAAACGGTATTAACTGTGATGGGGGCAAACATATTCCACGCAGGAGCAACGGGTGCAGGTCAAATAGCTAAAATTTGTAATAACATGCTGTTGTCGGTATTGATGGTCGGTACGAGTGAATCTTTGCAATTGGGTATTGATAATGGTTTAGACCCTAAAGTGTTATCTGATATCATGAAAGTCAGTAGCGGTGGTAACTGGACTTTAGAGAAATATAATCCTTGTCCAGATGTCATGGACAATGTGCCATCATCAAATGATTACCAAGGTGGATTTATGGTTGATTTGATGGTGAAAGATTTAGGCTTGTCTCAGCAAGCATCATTGGCGTCAAATTCTAGTACGCCGATGGGAGCATTAGCACGTAGTTTATATGTAAACCATGCGAGACAAGGTAATGGCCGCCGCGATTTTTCAAGTATATTTGAGCAGTTTGCTCAAGCGGATAAGAAATCATAACGATTGATTTTAATAAATTAAGAAAGGATCCAGTTAATGGAAATTAAAGATAAAGTTGTTGTCATTACTGGCGGAGCAGGTGGATTAGGGCTAGCGATGGCGCAAGAGTTTGCCTCTCAAGGCGCAAGACTTGCACTTATCGATGTTGATCAAGAAAAATTAGAACGTGCTTGTGCTGATTTAGGAGCGACAACAGAAGTACAAGGTTATGCCTTAGACATTACTGATGAAGAAGACGTCGTGGCAGGTTTTAACTATATCCTTGAAGATTTTGGTCAAGTGAACGTATTAGTTAACAATGCAGGTATTCTTCGTGATGGTATGATGATCAAAGCAAAAGAAGGCCTTGTGACTGACCGTATGTCTTTTGAGCAATTTCAATCGGTCATCAATGTTAACTTAACAGGGACTTTCTTGTGTGGGCGTGAAGCGGCTGCAGCGATGATTCATTCAAAGCAAGCAGGGGTAATTATTAATATCTCTAGTATTGCTAAGGCAGGTAATATTGGTCAGTCAAATTATTCTGCATCTAAAGCTGGTGTCGCAGCAATGAGTGTTGGTTGGTCTAAAGAACTTGCGCGTTATAACATCAGAAGCGCCGCAGTTGCGCCAGGTGTAATAGCAACAGAAATGACCGCTGGTATGAAACCAGAAGCCTTGGAGCGTCTTGAAAAAATGGTGCCAGTTGGGCGTTTAGGTCAAGCACAAGAAGTGGCTGCAACAGTTAAGTTTATTGTTGAAAATGATTATGTAAATGGCCGCGTTTTTGAAATTGATGGCGGTTTAAGCATGTAATTGCTACTGACTCAGACTAAAGCCAACCCGTTAATGGTTGGCTTTTTTATTACTGCGATTATTGTTACCATCTTGGCGAGTGTTATTGACAACTCTTTTTCAGGGTATTTCACAGATTAATTAAAGGTATTGCAAAATGGATAGGCTAGAAAAAGCAATGAAGCTAACCATGCTGACAGTGGGAATTGCTGGTATTGGCGTGATTTATTTTGGCTTCTTTTATCTGCAATATAATGCTGAATTAGGCATGACAATGCCGTGGTATTTTTTGATCTCTCCTTGGGTGTGTGTTTATTTTGGACTAAGTGAACAACAACAACGCGCCACTATTGCCTGGTTTACTCGAAAATTCACCGCAAAGAAATAGTCTGTTATTCCCTTCATTTTCAGTTACTGACTGGTTCTGACCTTTAATATTCCCCATCTGTCTTTTTTGACTTAATAAATTCATGGAATTTCGCCTGTTTTATGGCGCCTTGTGGCTAAGTTAAGTTGAAAAAATAAGCTGAAATGCTATAGTACGCCGCCTATTTAATATGGCCATGCTTAACTAATTAAGGGTGGCTAGAAACCAGTGCTAACTGAGCAATAACCGCTATACTCGTTGAACGTTATAGCCGTTACATAATTCGGCACTGGTTTTTTGTTTTTATCATAACTTGAATTTTGGAATCTCATTTTGATTACTACAGCTAACATCACCATGCAGTTTGGTTCAAAGCCTCTGTTTGAAAATATCTCAGTTAAATTCGGTGGCGGTAACCGCTACGGTCTTATCGGAGCCAATGGTTGTGGTAAATCCACCTTCATGAAAATCCTAACTGGTGACCTTGAGCCGTCAAGCGGTAATGTGTCAATTGATCCAGGCGAGCGCATGGGTAAGTTGAACCAGGATCAGTTTGCTTATGAAGCTTATTCAGTGGTTGATACTGTGATCATGGGTCATAAAGAGCTATGGGAAGTTAAGCAAGAGCGTGATCGTATTTACTCATTACCAGAAATGAGTGAAGAAGACGGCATTAAAGTGGCTGAACTTGAAATGCAGTTTGCCGAAATGGACGGTTACACTGCTGAATCTCGTGCTGGTGACTTATTGATGGGCGTCGGTATTGGTGTTGACCAACACTTTGGCTTAATGAGTGAAATTGCACCAGGTTTCAAATTACGTGTGCTACTTGCACAAGCCTTGTTCTCAGACCCAGATGTATTATTACTTGATGAACCAACCAACAACTTGGACATCGATACCATTCGCTGGTTACAAGAAATGCTAAACCAACGTAATAGCACCATGGTGATTATTTCGCATGATAGATATTTCTTGAACTCTGTATGTACCCATATGGCAGATATCGATTACGGTGAACTACGTGTTTACCCTGGTAACTACGATGAATACATGATGGCAGCGCAGCAAGCTCGTGAGCGTCTACAGTCAGATAATGCCAAGAAGAAAGCACAAATTGCAGAACTTCAAGGCTTCGTAGCTCGTTTCTCGGCTAACGCATCTAAAGCAAAGCAAGCTACATCACGTGCTAAGCAAATCGATAAGATTAAAATTGAAGAAGTTAAAGCATCTAGCCGTGTGAATCCGTTTATTCGTTTCGAACAAGAGAAGAAATTGTTCCGTAACGCATTAGTGGTTGAACAGTTAGCTAAAGGCTTTGACGAAACGCCGCTATTCTCTGGTTTTGACATGATGGCTGAAGTTGGCGAGCGAATTGCTATTTTGGGTGAAAATGGCGTGGGTAAAACCACCTTGTTACGTACCTTAGTTCATGATTTACCACAAGATGCGGGTACGATTCAATGGTCAGAAAACTCAAACATTGGTTATTATGCACAGGATCATGAAGCTGATTTTGCTAATGATATGACCTTGTTTGATTGGATGAGCCAATGGCGTAAGCCTGAAGATGACGACCAAACAGTACGTGGTATTTTAGGACGTATGTTATTTGGTTCTGACGATATTAAAAAGTCAGTAAAAGTCTTATCTGGTGGTGAAAAAGGTCGCATGTATTTTGGTAAGCTTATTATGCAAAAGCCAAATATCTTGCTGCTTGATGAACCAACTAACCACATGGATATGGAATCAATTGAGTCATTAAACAACGCGTTAGAAATGTATGAAGGTACGTTGTTGTTTGTATCTCATGACCGTGCGTTTGTATCATCTCTTGCTACTCGTATTCTTGAAGTGACGCCACAAGGCATTAATGACTTTAAAGGAACTTATGATGAGTTCTTAGCAAGCAAAGGCGTTGAAGGTTAAGCTAAAGCTTTTATTTAAATAGCCGATAAACCTGTAATACTCATATAGAGTTTTACAGGTTTTTTTTGCGCGAACGATATTCTCATACTAATTTGAAAAGAAATTAAGTCGCCTTAGTTACATCAAAGCATGTAATTTATTGCGATAAATTGCATGGAGCACTTACTCTAAGGGTAAAGATACAATGAAATGGATTACCGATCTAAAAACGCTACATAAACTGCTATTGCTAATTGTCCCGCCTCTGCTGATTTGTCTGATTTATGGTGGCATGTTTGTTCACAATAAATATGAAACTAAATCAGAATTAAATACGGTACTTTCGTTAACTGAGCTCGCTGTAATTAATAGTGCATTAGTCCATGAGTTACAAAAAGAGCGTGGCATGAGTGCCGGCTATATTGGTTCACAAGGACAATCATTTGCCGATGCGCTACCTCAGCAGCGTGGGATGTCTGATAGACAAATAAGTCGTTTTAATAGCATTCCAAATGTTGATGATTTTCCTGTTCAGATTAGTGCTACCTTGAGACAAATTAGCAACCAGTTGCAGCAATTGCAGTCAATGAGACGTTCTGTTGATTCATTGACGGTTACGGTTGCTGATGAAGTGAAGTATTACACAGGTTTAAATACGGCATTGTTATCGGTTGTTGATGAAACGGCAATGCAAAGCACTGACAGTGAATTATCACTCAAGTTGGCATCATTTGGTGCGTTTTTACAGTTAAAAGAACGTGCAGGTATTGAGCGTGCTGTACTTAGCACAACCTTCGGCCAACAAGGGTTTAAAGATGGCGTTTTTAGCAGGTTTGTCACTTTAGTGTCTGAACAAAATACTTATGGTGAACGCTTTAAGGCGTTAGCGACTGCTGATTGGATATCGCAATTTGAACAAGTTTCACGATCTCGAGAAGAGTCAGCGGTGCAGCAATTACGTGATATCGCTTTTTCTCACGACGTCACTCATATCAGCGCCCAAAATCCGGAAACTTGGTTTAGCACTTCTACTGCAAGAATTAACGTGCTAACTGACTTTGAACATTTCTTAGCTGATGATTTGATTAAGTTAACTAAACTAAGATTGGATTCAGCAAACCAAATGATGTGGACATCATTACTGGCATTAACAATATCGATAGTATTGCTAGCATGGTTGAGTTTATCAGTGTCTAATTACTTGAATAAGAGCTTGAGTCACTTATTTGATAAAGTCACCCATGCGGGTAACCATTTTGATTTAAGTACGCGGATTGAGCACAAATCTGCAGATGAATTCGGCCAATTGTCAGCCGCCTTTAATGCCATGATGACTGACTTTGAAACGATAATCGCTCAAGTTAGACAAAGTGCTTCGCAAGTGGTGAGTGTGGTTGAGCAAGTTAATGGTCATACTCAGACCATGAAGCAAGATGTTGAACTTGGCTACCAAGAGGCTGAGCAAGTGGCTTCGGCTATGACTGAGATGAGTGCAACAGTCACTCAAATTGCGGCTAATGCGGTGCAAGCATCAGATGCATCTACGTCTGCCAATAAAGAGGCACATATTGGTAATAAGGGCGTTTCACAAACGACGGTATCGATAAAACATCTTGCCAGCGAAATCAGTGAAGCCTCAAATGCGATTGAGACATTAGATCAAGATGTGCAATCTATTGCGACTATTTTGGATGTCATTAGCGCGATTTCAGAGCAAACTAACTTACTGGCACTTAACGCGGCCATTGAAGCGGCAAGAGCGGGAGAGCAAGGACGAGGCTTTGCTGTTGTAGCTGATGAGGTCAGAACCTTAGCGCAACGAACACAATCATCAACGGACGATATCAAGCGGATGACTGATAGGCTTAAATC
The DNA here is from genome assembly GCF_043568515.1 of Shewanella sp. ENK2. Classification (NCBI taxonomy): domain Bacteria; kingdom Pseudomonadati; phylum Pseudomonadota; class Gammaproteobacteria; order Alteromonadales; family Shewanellaceae; genus Shewanella; species Shewanella sp. ENK2. The sequence goes on from NZ_CP171406.1 coordinate 3,664,154, forward strand.
AGGTGCTCAGTTAGCCGTTAAAACCATGCAACGTGGCATGGTCAGTGCTGATGAAAGCGTTATTGAAGTGGAAAATGCGGGCAAAGAGTTGAAACAAATTGTGGCGGATGTTGATGTTATTGACAGTATGAATCAACAAATTGCTTCAGCAACTCATGAGCAAGCAGCTGTTGCCGAAGAAGTGAATCAAAATGCGATGAAAATCAGTGAGATTTATAATCAAACTCAAGAAATTGCTAATGCGTTAAGCCAACTCAATGAAACCTTACTTGAAGATGCTGCAGCGATGTCTGAACAAGTTCAGAAATTTACACTTACCCAGTAATAATCGCATTGAGTATTGTTTAAATTAAGAAAAATTGACGTAACAAAGGCCGGCACTTGTTGTCGGCTTTTTTATTTACACCATTTTATGTAAACAAATTCAGAAAAAGCTAATGTATTCTAGATTTTGATAATAAAATAAAAGGCATTAAGGTTGCTGAAATTAAGTCAAGTGCTTACATATACACTCAAAATGTACTATAGAGGTGCAATACGCTATAAAGGAATCAGTTTAATACGGCGTTGGGCATTTAAAAACGGATTAAGTTTAAATGGATTATTTAACGACAAACAAACAGGCTTGGAATGAAAGAGCAAAAGTGCATTTTGACTCATCGTTTTATGATGTTCCAAGCTTTCTTGCTGGCGAAACCACACTGACTGAAATTGAGCTCGCAGAACTCAATGATGTTGCGGATAAGTCGTTATTACATCTTCAGTGTCATTTTGGGTTAGATACGCTGTCATGGGCAAGAAGAGGGGCTAAAGTGACTGGTGTTGATTTATCAAATACAGCCATTGATAAAGCGAATGAGCTGGCTAAACAATGCCAAATAAGCGCTGATTTTGTTTGCTCAGATGTTTATAGCTATTCAGCTTATAGTCAGCATAGTTTTGATATTGTCTTCACCTCGTTTGGCGCTATTTGTTGGCTGCCTTGTTTGACTCAGTGGGCAAAAGTGATAGCAGATAATTTAAAATCCGGTGGCACCTTTTATATGGCTGAATTTCATCCTGTACAGGATGTGCTAGAGGGGTATCCGTATTTTCATCAATCCAAGCCAGATATTGTCACTGAAGGCAGTTATACTGATGTAGAAGATGATACACCGCAGACGATGGTGACTTGGGCACATTCATTGGGAGAAGTGATTAACGCTTTGATTCAAGCTGGTATTCGCATTGATAGTGTCAATGAATATCCTTATAGCCCTTATAATTGCTTTGAAAACTTAATTGAGCAGCAACCGAACCAGTTTCACTCTATTGTAAAAGGCCAATCAATTCCTTTGGTGTTTTCTATAAAAGGAACAAAAACGTAAATGTTATTTTCAACCGATCAAAAGTTAGACATTGGTAATCGTTGGTTAGGCATTTTTACTAAAGTCTCTTTAGGGATTTGTGCAGCTGTTGCACTAATGTATTGGTCATATTTTTATGTCAGCCCGAGTGTGACAGTTAAGAATAGCTCTGAATTTGTTATTGATTCAGCAGTCATTCAATTGCCACATAGTCGTCTCGATTTTGGTGAGATAAACATTGGTGAGCAAAATCGAATCTACTATGACTTAGCTCAACTTGATGGTGATTATCAGTATCAGCTAGTGCTTAAGAGTGGTGAAACCCTTGATGGACGATGTGGTTATGTGACTAATCTTGAAGTCAATAAACGTGCAGTGTTGACTCTTAATGATAACGGGAAAATCCGTTGTGATTTTTAGTATTTTATTAATATTGTCATCTCGTTAAGCTTAACCACAATTTTGAATCTGTTCATTCAAAAGCTAATTTATAACTCACTCTTATGTCGACAAACACTCTGAACACGCGCTGAAATACGGACTCCCCACACGTATTAGCAAATCAAGCTGAAGCTATGGCTGTCCGTCATTATCCTTTCTAAACGAATAAATAACAGTTTGATACACATGTTAAGTTTGTGGTGGGTCATCTGGGTGGTTGTTAATTGCTCGGGCTTGCTGTTAGTGGCATTGTCAAGATATTGGATTTCTTAAACATCCATATTCCTTTTAGCTCAATTTTAATTTTAAATTAATACTTCATCTCTATCATCCTCGCTCCCAAATTTATCTGTCTATTTTATCATCAATGCTGAGATTAATTTTACCAGTACAGAAGCATTGAATGAGTCACTTATTTATTTATCTCAATGTTTTTAATGTTGATTAACATTGAAGCTGTTAAGGATTTTTCGCTCTAATGCTACGAACTTTTACTCTTGTTATTGCTCTTTCGACGCTTTTTATTAGTCATATCGTTTTTGCTGAAGATTCGATAGAAGTCACTCCCAAATACCAACGTGCTTTCCCTATTTGGGCACAAGAAGCGATTGATTTAGGTTACGAACTCCCAAAACCTTATGGCTTTAGCATCAATTATATGACGATGGAACAGCCTTTAGTGGTCGATAGTGTTGCCTTTACAGGATTAGGGGACTTTATTGATGACAAGATTTCGATTAATGGCAGCGAAGCACTACAAGACTCTGAAACATTAACGTTTCGGGCAGACATGTGGGTGCTTCCATTTTTGAACTTGTATGGTGTTATTGGTCATACAAAAGGCAGTAGCGTCGCCAATGTGCAAGTGGATGTCGATTTACCTTTTTTCCCTGAGTTAGATCCTTTTGATTTTGAATTAAATTTTAAAGGAACAACCTATGGCGTTGGCGGCACCATTGTTGGCGGTATTGATAACTGGTTTGCGTTATTGGATGTGAATTATACCAATACAGATCTGGATATTCTCGATGGTGAAATCAGCACGATAGTTGTGTCGCCAAGGGTGGGCTATCGCACCAAAGTATATGGTAATGATCTGCAGGTATGGGTCGGTGGTATGTACCAAAACGTTGAACAGACATTCAGTGGCTACCTTAAAGATATTCTTCCTATCGGTGACTCGAGTATTGGTGATTTGATAGGTGATGGTAAATTTGAAGTTAACCAACATCTAGCTGATAAATGGAACACCTTGGTGGGGGCTCAATTACACCTTGGCGCTGGCTTTGACTTGTTGCTTGAGGGTGGTTTTGGTACTCGTACAAGCTTTATGGCCTCCATTGGGTATCGGTTTTAATACTGATGCGATTATTGATTACCAGTATCGTTATTTGGCTCATTTCCGGTTGCTCGACCGTCTCTATGGTGGATAGTTATCAGCAAAATCAGCTAATTAATGCTGGTTTTGACCGAAACCATTTAACGCTAGCGCAGGAAGGGGAATTACATTATTGGCAAGGGGGCAATGAACAGGCTCCAGTAATCATTTTACTCCATGGTTTTGGTGGTACAGGCATGACAAGTTGGTATGAAACCATGCAAGATCTTGTCGTCGATTACCATATTATTGTTCCTGATTTATTGTGGTTTGGCGATTCATATAGCCATGCTCCAGCAACCATTGAAAGCGAAACTTTGGCGATTCAACAGCTTATAAGTGAACTTAGGCTTAAACAAGTAAACCTTGTTGGTATTTCGTTCGGTGGCTTTGTGACGTTTGACTTAATGATTAAAGCGCCAGAAGTAAAAAAAGCGATGATGCTTGCCAGTCCGGGGATTGTCTTTAGTGATGCAGATATGGATGCGATGAGTGAGCGATTAGGCCAAACAACCCCTGAAGCGGTGTTTGTGCCTCAAGATAAAGAAGGTGTAAGGCATCTTTTGGAACATACCTTTGTCGCACACCCTTGGTACCCAAGCTTTATTGATGAACAAATCTATCAAACATACTTTGCGAATTACCTCGAAGAAAAACGCTCGTTGATTACCACATTACCTGCGTATCGAAATCAATTGGAACCTGCTGAATTCAGAGATAACTTGCCTCCATCTTTATTGATATGGGGTGAAAACGATCAGGTGTTTCCATTAGAGAAAGGGCATGAGTTTTCAGTTTTTCTAGATGCGCCACTTATCATTATTCCTGATGCTTCCCACGGGTTAACGAATGACTTTCCGGAGCTCATCAATCAAATGATCCGAGATTTTATAAAATGATGCAGTTTCTCAACAAAAACCTATTACTCCTTTCAATAATCACTATCGCTAGTGGCTGCTCAAGCAGTGAATGGCAAGTCAGTGCGACGCCATCTGATGTGGCAGTGGAAGCAGCGCTTGATAATGAGCCTGACAACGCATTACTCAAGGACATCAAATTACCAGAGCAAGCAGCTTTACCTTTACCGACAAGTGTTAGACCTTGTTGTGCATTTGGTAGTGGCCAGAAAGTTAAACTTGGACCGATTCCGGTGCCATTTTTTAGACATGCCAATACGATTGAGCTGGATGATATTGGTGCTCATGCGTTTGAAGCGGGAAGCTTTAGCCATCAAAAGTCGGCGCCGAATGCTGGCCGAAGTGGTGAGAATAACGGTTTGGTGTACACCCTAAAAGGTGGCTTTATTGACCTCGCTCATGTGCGTGATACTGCTGATAACGCTGTGGCTTTGTTTTACCGCATTCAGCCTTATTTAGGTGAGGCGCAAACTATTGAGCTGCCGTTTGAAATCGGTCCAAGAACCATTGAGTTAGCGGCGTTTGACGTCAGCGAGTTAACCGCTACTGAGCGCTGGGAACTGGCGGCAAGTATAGCGGTTCGTTTGGCTTACTCTATGGCAGAAGCCCATGAGATAGCTCAATACCATGGTTATCGTAGCTTTAGTCCCTGGACCGAAGATGTGTCGGCGTATTCACCTGAAGATCTTTACTCGAATATGTTAGGGGCGAAAATCGCTCTTGCAGTGCTCACCAATAATTTAGCCATGACACGTCAGCAATATAATTTTCATATGACAACGTGGATTTCTGCAACCATCGCTTGGTTAGCCCCCGTTTCTGCCCAACAAACTGATGCCATGTTTGAAGCCATTGATGGTTATTGGTGGGATTCAAACGAACCGTTACCGAATAAATTCATGCTGCTTAAACGTCACTATGAATTAGGAGATGAACAATCACCTTACATCGTGCCTAAGGGCTTGGCATTTATCAGTAAATCATGGCCAGCGATCAGCGCTCTTTATGAGCAAACGGTTGAGCCGCATGAGTTACAGCTTGCCAATCTTGTTCACGGGATTGTCATTGATGAAGTCGCAAAGCAATGGCTATTCGTAGACCCTAAATTTTCAGCCTCATTTGATCATGTGCCTGCATCGCTTTGGCAGCAAGGTTTTACACAAGAGCAGTTTCTTGAGTTATCTCGTTATAACCAAACTCGAGATCAAGCCATGTTAGCTGAACATTTAGCTAAGTACCCTAAGTTGCCATTAGCGAAACAACTGAAACAAGCTGATAGCTCAAACCAAGGACACGTTAATGAAGCTAATTAATTCTGTGGCAAGCAGATTGGCTGTTACAGTGAGCTCAAAGCGCAATCATGCTTGCAGGCGTTCAGCGTTACTTTTGCCGACTTTACCTCTGTCAATTTCACTCATGCTGAGTTTTAGTGTGTCAGCAGCACAGTCTCAATCAGTGAATGGCGCGACTAAACAGATCACAGAACAAGAGCTGCATAAGGCTAACGGTGCTGATGAAGTGCCATTTCAAGACGACAATGAAGCGCTCGGCTGGGTAGAAAATTTTTTACAAAAGCTGGGGGCTGATGGCGAATTTGACCCGAGTAAACCTATTGATTTTAGCTTTTTACCAGGGCCATTTTACAATCCTGAAATGGATTTAGGTGTTGGCATTTCTGCTGTAGGCTTGTATCAAGTTGATCCTGACGATGAGGTAAGTCAATTATCTTCGTTGGTCATTAATGGTTTAGCCTCTATTAATGGCGCATTAGGTGTGTCCATTGAAAATAAAACCTTTCTGAATGAAGATAGGCAGCGCCTATATCTCAACGCCGAATTGTCAGATATTCCCGATGTGTTTTATGGCATTGGGTATGATGAAAACTATCAAGATGAGAATCGTACTGATTTTAGTGGCAGAGTGATTAGTGCAAATCCAATGTTCCTTCAGCGGGTGTCGTCAAATTTGTTTGTTGGAGCAGGTTTTGACTTCAGTTATGCCAAAGCCAGTAGTATAGATATCTTAGAATCTGAAGTTGATATCACGCCATTAGAAGCATCATCACGCAGCGTAGGTATTAACTTATTGGCCAATTATGATAGCCGAGATAATGTACTCAATCCTGAACAGGGAAAAATTGCTCAGATAGATGTCGGTGTATATCGTAAAGACTTAGGTAGCAAAACAGATTTTGAAGTCGTTAATGCTCTATACAGCACTTATTATCCAGTTGCAGGTAGTGACGTTCTGGCATGGCAAATACGTGGTCGATTTACCCATGGTGATGTACCTTGGGATCAGCTATCTAAAGCTGGCGGCGGAGATTTACTACGAGGTTACACCTCAGGTCGTTATCGCGATAAGCAAATGCTCCTTGCTCAAGTAGAATATCGTCAAAACTTATCTGGTCGTCATGGCATGGTATATTGGGTAGGTGCTGGGGTTATTTCTGATAAATTTAGTGAATTAGCGTCATCTGATGTGCTACCCAACACGGGCATTGGTTATCGTTTTGAAGTGAAACCGCGAGTTAACCTTAGATTAGACTTGGCCTTTGGTGATGGCGACAGTGGATTTTATTTCAATGTAAATGAAGCTTTTTAGGTTTCAATCTTGTTTTTTCAAACTTGTATTTTCAATCTTCTATTTTAAAAATAGGCATCTGGATTGAGTGATGTGCATGCTATAACGTTACTCTGGATAAGTATATTTAAAGCATGGAGGCTTGATTAATGATACAAAAAGTTGGTGCAATCCTTATTAAGCTGCGGCATATTGCTCGTTGCCATTGCGGCGAAGTGAACATTGAATTGTTTCTCCCTAATGGAATAGAAAATCCCAGACGTTGTGATTGTTCTATTTGTCGCCGTAAAGGTGCCATTGTGGCTTCTGTTCCTTTAGCAAATTTAACGATTATTGCAGGCGAGCAGCATTTAACTTGCTATCAATTTAATACTCATACCGCTAAACATTACTTTTGCTCTAAATGTGGCATCTATACACATCACCAACGACGCTCCAATCCCAATGAATATGGCTATAACATTGGGTGTCTGGTTGGAGTGAACCCATATGAATTAGGCGATGTAGTGATAAATGATGGTGTAAATCATTCTGCTGACAAGTAGGATTACAATAAGCGCAAAAACAAAGCTAAGCGTTAGTGTTGTCGTTTAGTTTTAGCTATCACCCAACTTCAAGGAAGATGAATTGAGTAGAGTCAGATTAACAGGCTATATTTTAGTGGCTGATGAGGATTTATCCGCAGTAAAACAAGCCTTACCTTTGCACCGCAAGCTGACGCTAGCAGAGTCTGGCTGCGTTAGTTTTGAAGTGCTTCCTGATAACAAAAATCCCAATAAGTATAATGTCGATGAAGTGTTTACAGATCAAATGGCATTCGAAGTGCATCAAGCACGAGTGAAGCTGTCAGCTTGGGGGCGGCTTACTGTCAATGTCACTCGACATTACCAAATGAGTGATACCGAGTAATGTTTATTTAATCTCGTTTCCTACCTTGCATTGTTTTAATAATACAGTAAAAAATTCAGTGCCTTTACGTTCAGCAAAAGCGATATTCCTCTCAGGGATAGATTCTGGCTCATCATATTCAGCTAAAGCGGCTTCCATACTCGCTTCACGAATTATGTGAATCGTTGGATAAGGTGAGCGGTTGGTATAATTTGTGGGACTATCTTGTGGCTCGCCATCAAAACAATAGTCCGGGTGAAAACTGGCAAGTTGATAGACACCTTCATAGTCATTTTCGAGTAATTTAGCATTGGCTAAATCGACAAGATCGAGATAGTGATAAAAGCCTTCAAAACCTCGGGGTAAAACGAATAGTGTGGTCTCGGTATCGGGATGGTTATCTAGGTATTCACATTCTGACAGAAAGTCTTTTAGCACCTGTTTGACTTTAGTGTTTTCGCTGCAAATGTATCGGATGCTGTTATTTTCAACTTCTCGACGTGCAAATGGGCAAATATTGTATTTCATGATCACTTTATTGACCCAGTTTGCTGTTTCAATATGGTATTCGCTTTGCTCTTGCATGTTCTTTCCTGTCATATGTTCAATTCGTCATAGCGGGCTTACGCTAAAACTAACGTTCGGCGTTATAGCTAACAGCCTTACTAACAGTGTTGTTTATTCAATGTAAGACTAATCAGGTAAAGCCATCTGTATGATAGATAACACTAATAGCAGGGCCATTGAGATATTGAATATTCTTTGCTGACGCTCGTTTTTAAGCAGTTTTTTAAGGCCAATACCAAAGCTTAACCAAATTGAGGCACAAGGTAATGCCACCATAAAAAATACCACTGCAATGGTTAATACTTGCGGAATTAAAGCGTGTGAAATGTCAGTAAAGGTAGCGATGGCGCCGACAGCCATAATCCAGCCTTTAGGATTAACCCATTGAAATGCAGCAGCTTGAAAGAAGTTAAATGGTTTAGCTGTTTGTTTACCTTCTAGGTTGCTTGAGCTATTAGCGATGCGCCAAGAAAGGTAAAGTAGGTAGATGATACCAGCAACTTTAATGACTTGATGCGTCATTGGGTAGGCTTGAAAGACGGCACTCAGTCCTAAGCCAATAGCGACCACCATACTCGGGAAGCCAATAATAATCCCTAGTAAATGTGGCATGCTGCGTTTTATACCGAAATTAACGCCAGACGTCATTAACATGATGTTATTTGGGCCGGGTGTAATTCCTGCAGAAAAAGCGAATATTGCAATAGTAAAAACGAGTTCCATAAATCGGTAAAATATATCAATACGGCAGTGCTAATAGGTCATCATCTTAACGGGAATATACTGGCTAACCTAGTGTTAATTACATTTTTCGTGGATGGCGCTTTTACATTTGTACTGTAATCGTTTATAGCTTGCTAATCTTGTGTGTAGTTTTTTACTGGTAACATGACATAACTTGTTATTGAAATTGAGTCAGGTTAGGTTAGGGTTTAAGTGTTATATTGATAACGAAATTTCAATAGCTTGATACAATAAAGATAGGCTAACTTGCTGACTACAGGACTAAATGTGAATGAATAGCAAAAAATGGTGTTTATGTATAAGTCTTTTCGCTGTATTGATTTCAGGTTGTGCAACCAAAGAAGAGGTCATCAAGCCTGCTCCTAGTCGAATCACAATGGTGACTTCAGGAGATCTTGGCTTTATTTCTTCGCAAGCAAAGAGCTTTGCTTGGCACCCAACGATGTTTACTGTTCATAGTGCAAATAAACTTGATGATGCTGAATTAGTGAGACATATGCGTCAATCGATAGCAAAAATCATGGAGCAAAAGGGCTACCATTTTGCTAAAGATAATGAGAATCCAAATGTGCTTATTGGTTTTGGTATGGCGCTAGAGTCGGAAATGAGTGACGCAGAAATCATGAAAAGAGCAGGTCTCGTTGCTGGCTTATCAACATCAGGTATTGATGATGATTTTGAAAAAGGATCTGTACTGGTGGCTTTGTTTAGTCCGAATCGTATTCAACCTATTTGGAAAGTGTTAGCACAAGGGTTTACAGAGACAGGAAAACCTATCGAAGATCGTGAGATCCGCTTTGATAAATTGACTGGTATGATGCTGAACTCTATCCCTAATCATACGATGTAACGATTTTCCTGAGCGAGAAACTATTATAAAAAAGCCGCAGAGCCTATGTTCTGCGGCTTTTTATTTAGCCTATATTCAGTTTAACGTTCAATTGAAGTGTTATTCAGTGTCAACATTCACTTCGTATGATGAGAACTTACGGATATTGATAACGCCTGTGTCAAAAATGAGGTACTGACCTTTAATACCTTGCAAAACTCCCGTTACTTCAGGTGTTTTATCAAAGTTATGAGATTTTACTTTTTTAGGGAACTCGGTAATAGGGAAGCGAATACCTTGAATTTGATCATTGAGTCGCTCAATCACAAAGTCAGGATTTTGCTCTTTTATCTCTAACAGTTTTGCTTCAATTTCTGGGATTAATTGATTGGCCATATCGACTAAATCAACATCATCAGCATTACCTTTTAACATGGCTTGCCAATTGGTTTTATCATTAATCAGTTTTGCCAATTCGACTTCAACAAGGCCTGAAAGTTGGCGAGTTGAAACTTTAAAGATAGGTAACCCTTGTGTGGCGCCTTGATCTATCCAGCGAGTCGGTATTTGCGTGTAACGCGTAATGCCAACTTTGATCCCAGATGTATTAGATAAATAGACAAAGTGAGGAACAAAGCAATGACTTTGCGCCCATTCAGGTTCACGGCAAGTACCTTGATCAAAGTGACACGTTTCAGGCTTCATGATGCATAAGTCACAGCTAGCAAGCTTTGACATACACACGTAACAATGTCCCTGAGAGTAGCTTTTTTTGGTTTTCTTACCACAACTTGAGCATAAAATTTTACCCGTATGGGTCAAGGTGAGTGTTTTACCGATTAAAGGGTTTAACTCTAAGAGTGCATCCCCTACGGGTAATTGATAGTGCACTCCATTTTGCTCATCAAGCTGAGTGCGCATTTTTGATAACGTTCCTAACATCTCTAAACTCATTTTTGTTATGATTTGTTAGTAGTCTAACAGATGGTAGTCAGTAAATTTAAACGGTTTTTTAGATTGAATAGAAGGGATATCTGTTGCGCTAATATATTCATTAACGCAACAAACAAAAGGAGCTAGGCGCTTTTACTGAGTTTATCTAACACCACATCGTCACCGAGTTCATATAGTGATTCTGTGAGTTGTTCTTCCTGACTTGGATCTGATAACCCTAAACCCATGGTGGCTCTAAACAATGCAATACCACTGTGGCCTGCAGTTTCTTGCTGACTACTAAATTGCTCGATGTTAATACCAAGTGCATTTATTTTATTTGAAATTTCAAGCACTAAGCCTTCACGGTCGTAGGCTACTAAATTAAAACTTAATCGTTTAATCGGCTCTGCTATGTGGCCCGTTTTACTGTATGTACAGCTTAGCCCTTCGATACACTCCAAAGACTCAAGCAAGGTATCCCATTTTAATGCCGATACTTCTAACTGTAATATTGCGGCAAAAACGCCGTCAATATGGCGCATTTCGGAGTCGAGCCAGTTGCCGTTGTGACGACTGATAACATTTGCAATCTGTTCAACTAACCCTTTTCTATCAGGGGCTTGCAAGGTAACTAGATAACGTAACATAAAAGAAACTCCCAAATGTTTAACAAATAAATCGCCTGTAACACTACTGTCATATATACGTCATATAATTCAGCCAATTAAAATAGGCATCTAAAAAATGTCATCAATTAATCACTTAAACGTACTGATTTGAACTGACAATTGTTGAGTTGTAATCACAAACGCTTAAGGTAAATAAAACAGCTATTTATTTAGTATCACAGCGGATTAAACAATCATAGCGAAATTTCGCTGACGATTAATTATAGAGGTTCTGAATGGAAAGTCAGGTCAATCAACCTGGTTCTGAGACGAAGAGTCTGCTAGTAGGCAGAAAAGCGAATCGAAGAGCATTTACGGATAAGGCAGCTGAAGTGGGTGTAACTGTGGGTGGAACCATGGTTTTTGTCGCTTTGTTGTTGATTTTCTTTTACTTATTGTATGTTATTAAGCCAATTTTTGATGGTGCTGATGTTGAACCTGTATCAACAATCAGTTATCAAAATACCGAGACTGCCACTTTAATGGTGGGAAGTGATGAGCAAAATGAAATAGCTTATCGCGTACTGGTAAATGGCCAAGTTGATTTTTATTCAGTAGCCAGTAAACAGTTAATTGAGAGTTTTCAGCCTCCGCTTCCTGAAGGGGCGACAGTGGTTAGTAGCGCCAAAGCTAAACCAAATGAGCAACGTTTTGCGCTTGGATTAAGTACGGGAGAGGCGTTAATCGTTGGGGTTGATTTTGGCGTGACTTACCCTGATAACGTGCGAACAATTACACCACGTTTACGCTACCCATTAGGTGAAACACCGATTATGGTTGATGAAGGTCAGCCATTACATCACTTAGCCTTTGACTATATCGATAGTCGCATTGGTTTTGCATACCAAGATAATCAAGGTGCATGGAAGTTAAATCGTCTTGAAGGCGAAGAAAACATGATGACCGAAGAAATTGAATGGTATTCAGATCTGACCGTTGTTGAAGATGCGCCTAAAGATGCGTTAACGGCGTTAATGACACCTGATCATCGCCAGTTGATCCTGCCTACATCAAACAAAATCTTCATTTATGATATTCGCGACACTGATGAACCGTCATTGCTGCAAGTTATTGATGTTAAAGATGGCTCAAACAAAGTTTCTAATGTGAGCTTACTTGCTGGTGCGAGTTCGATTCTTGTTAATTACCAAGACGGTACTATCGACCAGTATTTTCAGGTTAGTAGCCGAAGTGGTCGTTTATACCAAAAAATTCGTGATTTTGAGATTGATTCACCTGTACAGACGATTGCAACTGAGTTTTATCGCAAAAGCTTTGCTGTAGTGAGTCCTGAAGGTGAGCTATCACTGCTTTATACAACCAGTCAGCGTAATTTATTCACTGAAACGTTTAATATTGCACAACCTGGAGCAATGGCATTTAGCCCACGTTCGAATGCATTAATTGTTGAAGCGAATAATAGCTTGAATGTATTTGCGGTAGACAATGACCATCCAGAAGTCTCTTGGAGTGCTTTGTGGCAAAAAGTTTGGTACGAAGGTTACCCAGAGCCACAGTATGTTTGGCAGTCAACTTCAGGCTCTGATGACTTTGAAGCAAAACTAAGCTTAATGCCGTTAGCATTCGGTACCATGAAAGCGGCATTTTACGCGATGCTTTTCGCTGTGCCATTAGCGATTGCTGGTGCAATTTATACCGCTTACTTCATGTCGCCTAAAGTCCGTAGTGTTGTTAAGCCAACCATTGAAATTATGGAAGCACTTCCTACGGTTATTTTAGGTTTCTTAGCGGGCCTTTGGTTAGCGCCGTTAATTGAAGACCATCTTCCAGGCATTTTAGTATTACTGACATTGTTACCAACCAGTATTTTACTAAGTGCATTTACTTGGAGCTGGTTACCAAACTCGTGGAAGCAACGATTACCTGAAACTTACCAAGAAATCATGCTAATACCTGTGATCTTGTTTGTAGGTTGGTTCTCATTCGAAATCAGTCCAGTGATTGAGATTGCTTTCTTTGATGGTAATACTCGCCAATTTATTACCAATGATTTAGGGATTACCTTTGACCAACGAAATGCATTTGTTGTCGGTATTGCGATGGGCTTTGCTGTTATTCCAACGATTTTCTCAATTGCTGAAGATGCTATCTTCTCAGTGCCACGTCATTTATCAAATGGCTCATTAGCGCTGGGTGCAACGAACTGGCAGACTCTGACTCGCGTGGTTCTATTGACAGCCAGTCCAGGGATCTTTTCCGCTGTGATGATGGGACTTGGTCGTGCAGTGGGAGAAACTATGATTGTACTGATGGCTACAGGTAACACCGCAATCCTTGAATGGAGTGTATTTGAAGGTATGCGGACATTAGCGGCTAACATTGCGGTAGAAATGCCTGAATCTGCCATTGGTAGTTCGCACTATCGTGTATTGTTCCTTGCGGCATTCGTCTTGTTTGTATTTACCTTTGTCTTTAACACCATTGCAGAAGTGGTACGTCAACGTCTACGTGAACGTTACAGCTCACTTTAAGGAATGAAGATGAAAATAATAATGAATATTTCGCCAATCGCTTTGAGAGGTTTGAGCAATGGGTAAGTGGGTTAAATCGGGTTCTCCATGGATTTGGATGACCGGTGGTGCAGTCAGTATCAGCTTGATTGCAGTATTAGGTTTGTTGTTATTAATTGCATGGCGTGGATTAAGTTACTTTTGGCCTGCCGATATTTATCAATGGCAACTTGAAGATAATAATGGTGTTAAATCAACCTTAATTGGTGAGATTTATGACCGTGAAGAAGTGCCTACTGAACGATTGATTTCAGCAGGTCATCAGTTTAACGAACATCCTGGTGAGTTTGTCACTCGCTATCTAGTGAAAACAGGTAACCGTGAATTCGTTGGTTTGGATTTTCGCTGGATTTTGGCTACAGACATTGTTAGTCGTGAAAAGCCTACTGATATCGCTATGTTGGAGCGTACCAAAAATGGTAACTTCTACGGCTACCCGGTTGCTGTGATTGAAAATGGTGAACGTTTACCATTATCAGGCGAGCAAATCGAAATCGCGTTAGAAGAGCACATTGACCGTGCTGTGACCATCGGCGAGCAGGCGTTAAAGCTTCAAAAGTCTGAGATTGGTTCAGTTAACTATGCTCTTGAGCGTTTACGTTTAAAAGAACGTGGTTATGAGTTAGACGGTAAATTAACCCCAGAGCGTAAAGCTGAATTAGATGCACAAACAGAAAAGCTCAATCAAGATTACTTAGTCATGGAAAAAGACTTATTCGCGTTGCGTGACCAAGCGGCAAGAGATTCTGTGATAATTCGAGACATGCGCGGTGAAGAAGTCACGCTCAAGTTAGATTCAGTATTAGACGTTAGCTACGTCAATCGTATGAACAGTTTCGATAAAGTAGTACATTGGTTTGTCGGTTTAGGTCGCTTTGTTAGCCATGACCCACGTGAAGCAAATACTGAGGGTGGGGTATTTCCAGCTATCTTTGGTACGGTATTTATGGTGATGCTGATGGCCGTTATTGTAACGCCATTTGGGGTTATCGCTGCTATTTACCTACACGAATATGCTAAAAAGGGTCCAATTACTAAGATGATCCGTATCGCGGTAATTAACTTAGCGGGTGTTCCGTCAATTGTTTACGGCGTTTTTGGCTTAGGCTTCTTTGTATACATGCTTGGTGGTTCATTAGACCAATTGTTTTATCCAGAAGCGCTACCTTCACCCACTTTTGGTTCGCCAGGTGTGATTTGGTCAGCATTAACGTTAGCGATTCTAACGCTTCCAGTGGTCATTGTATCGACTGAAGAAGGCTTAAGCCGAATCCCAAGTGCAGTGCGTCAAGGCAGTTTAGCGCTAGGTGCGACTAAGTTTGAGACCTTATGGCGAATTGTTATTCCAATGGCGAGTCCTGCAATTATGACAGGCCTTATTTTGGCTGTTGCGCGCGCAGCAGGTGAAGTTGCACCATTGATGTTAGTGGGTGTTGTTAAACTCGCACCGACTTTACCTATTGATATGAACTTTCCGTTTATCCATTTAGAACGTAAGTTTATGCATTTAGGTTTCCATATTTACGACGTTGGCTTCCAAAGTCCTAACGTAGAAGCGGCAAGACCATTAGTTTATGCCACTTCATTCTTATTAGTATCTGTGATTGTGACACTTAACTTAACAGCTATCAGTGTACGTAATCACTTACGTGAAAAATTCCGTTCGCTAGAACACTAATTAGCGATATCCTGAGGAAAAAAGAAAAATGATTTCTATTGATCAAAGCGCTATTAAATCTGAAGTTGTCGATTTAGCTAACCTACCTGCACAGGATACTGCGCTAGAAATTCGTAATTTAGATTTACGTTATGGTGATAAACAAGCTCTATTTGATGTGAGCATGAAAATCCCGAAAAACCAAGTGACAGCATTTATTGGTCCAAGTGGTTGTGGTAAATCGACGCTTTTACGTTGTATTAACCGTATGAATGACTTAGTTGAAACTTGTCATATTGACGGTGAAATTTTACTTCACGGTCAAAATATTTATGACAAGAAAGTTGATGTTGCTGCACTTCGTCGTAATGTCGGTATGGTGTTCCAGCGTCCTAACCCGTTTCCAAAATCGATTTACGAGAACGTGGTTTACGGTTTACGCCTGCAAGGGGTGAGTAACCGTCGTGAGTTAGATGAAGCCGCCGAGCGTTCATTACGCGGTGCAGCAATTTGGGATGAAGTTAAAGACCGTTTGCACGATAACGCCTTCGGATTATCTGGTGGTCAGCAACAACGTCTTGTTATTGCCCGTGCCATTGCCATTGAGCCAGAGGTATTGCTGCTTGATGAACCAACATCGGCATTGGATCCAATCTCAACGTTAACGATTGAAGAGTTAATCACGGATCTTAAATCAAAATATACTGTGGTTATCGTAACGCATAACATGCAACAGGCTGCACGTGTATCAGATCAAACGGCATTCATGTATATGGGTGAACTGATTGAATATGCTGACACTAATACTATCTTCACTACGCCACAAAAGCGTAAAACAGAAGATTACATTACCGGTCGTTACGGCTAAATTTATTGCATTAGAGCTGATGGCTTAGGTCAATATAGTAAAGAATAAGGTTGATACAGTAATGGAAAACAAAAGTTTAAATAAGCATATCTCGGGTCAATTTAACGCCGAACTTGAAGATATTCGTAACCGTGTTTTAGCCATGGGCGGCCTAGTTGAACGCCAACTAGAAGAATCTCTAGATGCACTTGCTTCTTTAGATGCTGAGCTTGCGCAAAAAGTCATTGATGGTGATCACCGTGTTAATGGCATGGAAGTGTCTATTGATGAAGAATGTACTCGTATCATCGCTAAACGCCAACCAGCAGCCAGTGATTTACGTTTGATTATCACAATCACTAAAACCATTACCGATCTTGAACGTATCGGAGATGCCTGTGTTCGTATTGCTAAAGCTGCGTTAGATAAGCGCTTGAACAATCAACAACCATTGCTAGTAAGCATTGAAAACATGGGGCGTCATGCTACTCGTACACTGCATTCAACCTTGGACGCTTTGGCCCGTATGGATGCAGATAATGCATTTGAGTTACACAAAGAAGATGCCAAATTAGATAAAGAGTATGAAGGGATTATTCGTCAATTGATGACCTATATGATGGAAGATCCTCGCTCTATCCCTGGTGTACTAGATGTTCTTTGGGCTGCTCGTGCTGTTGAGCGAGTGGGCGATCGCTGTAAAAACATCTGTGAATACATTATTTACTTCGTTAAAGGTAAAGATGTTCGCCATACTTCATACGAAGATATGGAAAAAGATCTTAACTTATAATAAGTAAGGCAAACTAACTTTGAGTGAGCTCTAGATAACTCATTAATTAATAAGCACCTTTCGAGGTGCTTTTTTATTGCGAAAATCTGAGTTCACTAACCTCGATGTCATCATATTAAGAATGACTAATTTGGACATATTGACCTTTTAAAGAATTTTTGTGTGGGTCAATATGTCTATTGTTTTTGGCTAAACGATTAACATCACAGCATTATTTTGAACTAGTTCACATTATTTTTGTTGGCATTCAAATTGCTATATTTCAGTATCCAATCCCTACGGCAAGATATATGAGATGTAAGACCAACCGTTTTAATAATTTCAACAAAATTTCAGGTGAGTTCAGTGGTGCTTTTGCGGACTTAGGCACTTTTCTTCCTTTAGTGCTTGGGCTTATTGCCCTCAATCAATTTTCCCCCAAGGCATATTCTTAGGCTTTGGTTGTTTTGCAATTTTTACTGCTTTTTATTATCGAAGACCTATTCCTATCCAACCGATGAAAGTGATAAGCGCGCTAGTGATTGCTGAAGGGTTAACCCCCGGTATGTTGCAAGCATCTGCCATGTTGATGGGGGGATCCTTCTGATATTGGCATACAGCGGTATTATTCAGTGGATGGCAAAACAATTGTCGCCTGCCATCAGTATCGGTATTCAACTCGCCATAGGTATTCAGTTGATGTGGATGGGCGGTTTCATGATGAGTGAAACATGGGGCGTAGGCTTATTGGCATTTGGTATTTTGTTTTTAAGTCGGTTTATGCCAATGCAGTATTTGGTTATGCCTTTGGTGATTTTTCTAGGCATTCTATGGCAATTATTTAGCCAATCTAGCCCGAACTTTGACTTTACTCAAACCACAGGTTGGCAATTCAGTTGGCCTGAGTCTAATGAGTGGAGTTCAGCTGCATTATTGTTAGTATTACCGCAATTAGCACTCACCTTAACTAACGCTGTCATTGCGATTTCGGCAATGGCTAAAGACAAATTCCCCGAAGACAGTGACAAGTTTACTCCACAAGCTTTTGCAAAAACTTCAGGTTGGTCAAACTTACTCATGGCGCCATTTGGCGGCGCAGCAATGTGCCATGGCGCTGGAGGACTTGCTGTTCAACATCACTTTGGTGCTAGAACATGGTTAGCACCGGCAATCTTTGGTGGAACGTGTTTATTCATAGCCATTTTTTGGGGGCAGGGCATTGCGACTGTTTTATCGTTAATTCCCCTAGCGGTGTTGGGAAGCTTGCTTGCTATTGCAGGAACGCAGCTCGCTTGGTCTAAGCGATTTATCGATGGCAAGCCCTTTTGTATTTTTGTCATTTTTTCAACGGCATTAGCGTGTTTGGCAATTAATACAGCTGTAGGGCTGGCAGTGGGCGTTGTACTCGAGTTAGGCCGAAATCAATGGCTGCAACTGAGTGCGCCTAAATAGCAGTTTTCGCTCGCTATAACTGTATGTTGATGCAGATTAAAGATGGCTTTGTAGATCTATTCGTGATTTAGCTCACAAAGCCAGCTTTGCTCATTTAGCTGTGATGAATATACGTCATGGCTTATGAGCATTGTGTGCTACCATTTTCGTCCTGATTTCTATTTGCGTGGACGTAATGAAAAACACCCTTTCTAGAGGCCTAACTAATCTGTTACCTATGGTACTCAGCCTTTGGTTATTCTGGTCTTTATTTATCTCTTTAGATGGCTTAGGTCATTTCTTGCTTGATATTGTCGAACTGGACAACGCTTTTGTTGGCACAGGGTTTATCCTGGTTGCAGTATTGGTTTTTATCTCGGGGTTACTATTCTCGTTTAGTCCGTTTGCTTGGTTATATTCATGGCTTGAACAGCAATTAATGAAGTTTCCTTTGTTTAAGTCGGTATATGGCAGTATTCGTGATATTGCAGGGTTAATGAAAAGCGATGGTAAGCCAAAAAACCAAAAGACCGTGCTGATTAAACAGGCAAACGGTGGTTATGTTGTTGGTTTTATTATGAACCAAACCGCGCCTAAACCATTAACAGACGCGCTACCAGACGGGGATTGGGTACCGGTTTTATTTCAGTTGAGTTATCAAATGGCTGGTGTTACGAGTTTAGTTAAACGAGAAGATTTAATTGAAGTTGATTGGTCGTTTGAAGATGCGATGCGCTTTAATTTAACCGCTGGAATTTCGGCAAAATCAATCACAGCCACTAACGCTAAAAAGCCTATTAAAGACAGTGCCAAAGACACATTAGTAGACAGTGAGCTTGAGGCTAAAAATAGCGACAATAAGTATTAAGCTAATCTAGATGCCAGTCTTAATACGCATTTAATTGTGAGCGGCCTTTAGCAAGGATAAAACTAATAGATGCTATTTTCGTCGATGTCTGCATATTAAGTCGCTCAGGGATAAATGGACTGCCCCTGAGCTTACTGAAAACTCGTCATTTATCCTGTTGCTTAAAGCACGACATCCTCATCACCTAGTACTAACATCTTACAGTCAACTCAAAATGTTAGTCCGAGGGCTTGCTGTTACATTAACTTGCAGAGCAAATTTAATGTTATGAACCTGTGTTTATATGTGTCTTAATTCTGACAGTTGTTAACTGCGGGTAAACTTTTGCTTAAAGCGTGTGCTGTAAGACAAAAACATCCATTAGATTGTGCTATTGTGAAGGTTAGTTTATAAGTTAATCAAAGCATTAAGTTCGACAAATAGATTTTTGAACGACTTAGCGCTTAGGTTAGCTTAGATATCTTTTCACTCCAAACTAGGAGTATTAATGTTACCTAAGGCTAGTATAAATCCGCCTGTATTTTTTTCGTCTGTCACCCTTATTACTATGATGGTTCTCCTGTGTGCTTTTTGGCCACAGCAATCCGCTGCTTTTTTCCAAACGGTTCAGTCTTGGCTGCAACTTAAAGTTGGTTGGTTTTACATCGTAGGCGTCGCAATTTTTATCATCTTTATCATGTTCGTTATGATGAGCCGTTTTGGTGATATCAAGTTAGGTCCAGATCACGCCGTCCCAGACTATAGTTACAAAAGCTGGATTGCCATGCTGTTCTCTGCAGGTATGGGAATTGGCTTGATGTTCTTTGGTGTGGCTGAGCCTGTGATGCATTTTCTTGCGCCACCTGATACCAGCCCTGAAACCATAGAAGCCGCAAAAGAAGCAATGAAAATTACCTTCTTTCATTGGGGTATTCACGCTTGGGCGATTTATGCCATTGTGGCGTTAAGTTTGGCGTATTTTTCTTATCGACATAAGTTACCACTATTACCTCGCTCTGCGCTTTATCCGTTAATTGGAGAGCGCATATATGGTCCAATCGGTCACGCAGTTGATACATTTGCAGTATTAGGCACTATGTTCGGTGTCGCGACTTCATTAGGCTTTGGTGTGTTGCAAGTTAACTCAGGCTTAAGCTATTTAATTGACGGATTGCCAAACAATATCACTGTCCAAGTGATCTTAATTATTGCCATCACTGGCGTGGCGACTTTATCGGTGTTTTCAGGCTTAGATAAAGGCGTTAAAAGGCTCAGCGAGTTAAACCTAGGGTTAGCTTTGTTACTCTTGGTTGCTGTGCTTTTACTTGGCCCGACAATTGCGTTATTGCAAGCCTTTGTGCAAAACACTGGCGGCTATTTAAGTGACATTGTGGGTAAAACATTTAACTTATATGCCTACGATCAAAAAGAAGATTGGATTGGTGGTTGGACACTACTTTATTGGGGCTGGTGGATATCATGGTCCCCATTTGTCGGTACCTTTATTGCCAGAGTAAGCCGTGGACGAACCATTCGTGAGTTTTTGATTGGGGTGTTATTTGTTCCTTCAGGAATTACTTTCCTATGGATGACGGCATTTGGTAATACCGCAATCGATGCTGTAATGAATCATGGTGCAACCTATTTGTCGGATGCTGTTTCAAGTGACGTTTCAGTAGCGCTATTTAAGTTCTTTGAACACTTACCTTTTTCGAACATCTTATCAATTATTGCCGTGTTCTTAGTGGTGACATTTTTCGTGACGTCGTCAGATTCAGGTTCGTTGGTGATTGATAACCTTACATCTGGTGGCGACAATAGTGCTCCAGTATGGCAACGAATTTTTTGGGCTATTTTACAAGGGGTTGTTGCATCGGTACTGCTAATTGCGGGTGGGTTACAAGCATTACAAACTGCGGCAATAGCCAGTGCAATGCCGTTTTTAATTGTCATGCTATTAATGTGTGTCGGCTTGTTTAGAGCCTTACAAGATGATTATTTGAAGATAAACAGTGTCCAATCTCATAATACCAGTGTGCAATTTGCTAAAGCGAATATGAGTTGGAAAGATCGCATTGATGTGCTTGTCTCTCAGCCGAGTCATCAAGATGCACAAGAGTTTTTAGATAACATCGCCAAGCCCGGTCTTGACCAAGTGAAGCAAATATTTTTGCAAAAAAATA
Organism: Shewanella sp. ENK2; assembly: GCF_043568515.1. Classification (NCBI taxonomy): domain Bacteria; kingdom Pseudomonadati; phylum Pseudomonadota; class Gammaproteobacteria; order Alteromonadales; family Shewanellaceae; genus Shewanella; species Shewanella sp. ENK2. The sequence continues at coordinate 3,685,719 of NZ_CP171406.1, forward strand.
TCGCTGCTGTAATCACCCAAGATGAGCAACGTGTCAGGTTGGTTATCGGTAATGAAGATAATGATACTCTGCCATTTGCTTATGGGCTGCGGTTACGTGCGTTTAATATGAATGGTGCGGATGTTGAGTTGTTTGATAGCGAACAAGACTATTATCGTGTTGAAGTGTTTTTAGAGCACGGTGGTCAGCAGTATGATGTTATGGGGTACACCCAAGAGCAAATCATTGCAGATATTGTTAATCAATATGAACGTTATCTACACTATTTACATCTGTCGAACTCTGAATTGGTAACAGAGTAGTCATATTGGCTTTAGCGGTAATGTAAGCTTTATTAAATGCGTTTGTGATAGAAACCATTGCCCCAACGGATAACTGAGATTATCCTTGGGGTAATTTTTTAGGTTAATATTTACAATTAGCCACGAATGGTCAATAAACAAAAGTTGGAAAGTTGATGTCAGGTACTCAAAGCAAACTCGATAAAGTCTTAGCGGAAGCAAGAGAATATAAAGCCAGCCGAGAAAAGGGGTACCGCGAACAAGCGTTAAAACTCTACCCTTGGGTTTGTGGACGTTGTACACGAGAATTTACTCATAAGAACTTAAGTGAGCTTACGGTGCATCATGTTGATCATAATCATGACAACAATCCATCAGATGGCTCTAACTGGGAGTTATTGTGTCTTTATTGCCATGATAACGAGCACTCACGCTTTGAAGAGTTGATCCGTTATGGCAGTACCACAGAAGTAAAACAAGAAGCGGCGACTTACAATCCGTTTGCTGATTTGAAATCGATGATGAAAAAATAAAGTGTTCTTCGATAAAAAAAAACAAAAGGTTACCTATGGGTAACCTTTTTGCTTAGGTAAGCTTTCCTTCTGCAGCAAGCCATTTTTCTCGACTGATAACTTGCTGACTATTGCCTCCCTTCATGGTTTCCTTTCTTGCGGGAAGTAAAGCCCAAATTTGTTGCTGACGTTCTTCGCTCGCTTTACCCCAACCTACAATTTCATTGATATGCCTAAAACATCCCATACAAAAGTCGTCATCATTGAGACCGCATTTAGCGACACAAGGAGAGTGCATATAAACATCCTATACTGAATTAATAAACCTGGATTCTACTGAGCCAAATAGCATTTAGCCCTAGACAGAAAATGTAAAAATAACTAGTCTCGATAATATTTATTTTATATATATATCAGATAGTTAAATTAAACCTATAGCTGTGTCACAAGTGTTTCATTTGTAAGGCAAGCTATGGATAACTGTTGGTGTTTGTTTGTTGTTTTGCTGCTTATTTGTGTGGAGAATACCATGAATGCATGGGAAAGTTCAGCCGTTAACCGTTTGGTTCAAGTGTTATTGTTGTTAGTGAGCGTCAGCGTATTAACTGGCTGCTCTTTATTAGAGGTTAAGCTTGAAAGTGGCGTAGAGCCCTTGCCTAAAGAGCAAATTAATATGCGTATGTTCAGCCGTGAATATAGCTATAACTTTTATACAGAGGTTGAATCCAGCGCAGATTTAATTGCTAATGACACGGATGATGTGGCAATAAAATCTAATACTCTGATGTGGAAAATTTATTCAGAGCAAAGCCTACAACGCGCGATTTTTCAGGCATCCCCGATTGCAGCTATGATTGATACTTGGGTGTTTACTGAGCAAATGAACCACTATTTTACAACTGGTGCGGGACGCGAGGTTTTTGGGGGGCATCAGCATATTGCTATTGAAGCGAGTCAACGTCTATCGGCTCGATTTGCTAAAACGGCAAAGGGATTTAATGTGAGTAATTTTAAACAGCATCAGAAATTTGTTGAGCAATACGTAGCTAAAAACCCAATCAGTGATTTGACGTTTAGCCGAACCTCAGCTTTTAATGATTGGCTTGAGTTTAGTAATATATCTGAGTTTGAAGCGATAACCACATTCGGCTCTATGCCTGAAGTGATGAGTGACATGTCAGATCGTATGGCGATGACAACCCAACAAATGCCGAAAATTTTGGGCTGGAAAGCCGAACTATATGCGTTACATTCTGATGTTAATGCAGCAGATGTTGAAAAGGCACTGACAGATATCAGTCAAACTACCGTTAAATTTCAGGCATTAATGGAGCAAACCCCTGAGTTAATGACACAGCTTGCCGCTGATATGCGCACGGAACTAAGCCCGCTTATTGAGCAGTTAAGTCAAGTGACTGATGATAAGTTAATGCAGTTATCTAAAGAGCGTGCTTCATTGGCGTTAATCATTACTCACGAGCGGGAAGCACTCGTTCAAATGATTGCAGATGAGCGAGCTGCGGCGGTTCAAGATTTAGACGCATTGAGCCATAAAACCGTCGAATTAGTGTTTCAACAGATCACTGAAACCATTAAGAGTGTCATTGTGTATTTCATTTTGTTTTTAATTACAGTATTTTTCGCACCACTCGGTTTAGGTGTTTGGTTGGGTAAACGAATGGCGACCAATAAGAACAACTCGGTAGTTAACAATTAACAAGGTGAAATATTGTCTATTGCTAAAGTAAATACATCAGCAACTCATCGTCTTACTTTCAGTGAGCAGTTATCGATTCGAAGCGATTGTTTATTGTTACTTACCCCTTTGTGGCAAGTGCAGGCTTTTGAGTGTGCCGAGTTACCTTGGGAGACACAATTCCCAGAGCTGGCGAAAGCAGTTTGGCAAATTGATGACAGTGAAATTGATACAATAGACGCAGATCAAACTGCTTTAGTTGAGTGTTTATTGCCAAGTTTACAGCTTGATTTAGCATCAAATAACTTGAGCATAGATGGCTTATTTGAACTACTCACCAGTAAGGTAAAAGCTCAGGTTGAAGTTAGCGTTAATCAAATGGAAAACAAGATTGCTGAGCAGGGACTAACTGAAAGCGAGCTTAGTCATTTTAGCGCGCATATCAAAGGGCGCAAATGGCAACAAATTACTGCGTTTGCTCACTTTATTCCTGCGGATGATTTACCCATTCTTGAATGGTGTGCGGGGAAGGGGCATTTAGGGCGGTATTTAGCGAAGAAAAAAGCGACAAAGGTAACCAGCTTAGAATGGCAGCAAAGCTTATGTGAGCAAGGGCAAGCCTTTGCTGATAAATGGCATTTACCCCAAACGTTTACTTGCACTGATGTATTTGAAATAACGAATAGCCCTTTAATTAATAAACAGCATGCGGTTGCGCTGCATGCCTGTGGTGATTTGCATGTAAGGCTGATTGATTTAGCTGTACAGGCGTCGACTCGCGCTATTTCATTCTCGCCTTGTTGTTATCATTTAATCCAAGCAAGTCACTATCAGGCACTATCTGATGTAGCTAAAGACTCGGGGTTAACGTTTTCACGTCATGACTTGCAGTTGCCTTTACAGCAAAGTGTTATTGCTAACCCTAAGCAGCAGCTATTACGACATCAAGAAATAAGCTGGCGCTTGGGGTTTGATTCTTTACAAAGAGACATCACTGGTAGCGGCCGATATTTACCCATTCCCAGCGTAAAACGCAGTCAATTATCCGCAAGCTTTGATGAGTTTTGTCGATGGGCAGCCAACCAAAAGGGCGTTGCACTTAACGGGTCAATTGATTTTGATGACTACCTTATCAAAGGTGAGCACAGACAGGCATTAACGCGTCGCATCGATCTAGTCGCGCACCTATTTCGTCTAATAATAGAGCAGTGGTTATTATTAGATAGAGTGTGCTTTTTAGAACAACATGGTTATCAGGTTGAGATGTTTGAATTCTGTGCAAACAGTATTACACCCAGAAATTGTTTAATTCAGGCTAAAAAGCAGCCATAGCAGACTTCTTTGTTCGAATGGTAGCTTAACTTACTGTTTATTAATCTAAAATTTTTATGGTTTAGTATTAATTCTGATTTTTTGGGCTGTTTTTTCTGTTTTCATGTCTCAATGAAGTAGATTTAAATGGCCCGTAAAGTGGTTTTGTATTGAATATTTGGATTTTTCTTGTTCAAATGGCGGGTTAATAACAAATACCAATAAATTCGGTTGCTGATAGCGACCTTAAAGTGAGCGATTGATACGGTTTCATGAAATATTCCCGCGTTTTTATTAATAGTATGGCTTATGAACTTGCACCCCAAGTGGTGTCAAGTCTAGACCTAGAATCTCGCCTTGCGCCGCTTTATCAAAAGTTTCGTATCCCGATGGGGCAATTAGCCGCATTAACCGGTATTAAAGAACGCCGCTGGTGGCCGAAAGGTTATCGTTTATCTGATGGGGCACTTTGTGCTGCCAGAAAAGCGGTCGATGAGACAGGCATTAGTGTTAGCGACTTAGGTGCAGTGGTTTATACCGGCGTATGTCGTGACCAACATGAGCCTGCTACGGCTTGTCGAGTTGCAGCAGAGCTTGGCGTATCAAAAGATACAGCGATTTATGATATTAGTAATGCCTGCTTAGGTGTGCTGTCAGGTATCTTAGATATTGCAAACCGTATTGAGTTAGGCCAAATCAAAGCGGGCATGGTGGTATCGTGTGAATCTGCACGTGACATTGTTGAGGTGACGATTGATAACATGTTGTCAGACCCAACTATGCAAAACTTTGCCCAATCTCTTGCCACGCTAACAGGTGGTTCAGGTGCCATTGCCGTCATTTTAACCGATGGAAGCCTGCCGCTTAAAAACACTCGTCAGCATCAATTGTTAGGTGCAAGTCATTTATCGGCACCAGAGCATCACGAGCTATGTCAGTGGGGGCTACAGGAGACGAGCCAGAAGCTGTATCGTGAGTTTATGCGAACTGACGCTGTCACATTACTTAAAGAAGGTGTCGACTTAGCTAAACACACTTGGGAGCATTTCTTAACCCAACGTGATTGGTTAGTCGAACAAGTTGATAAAGTGATTTGTCACCAAGTCGGTGCTTCAAACCGCAAGCAAGTTTTAAATGCGCTTAATATCCCGCATGAAAAAGAATTCCCTACTTATGAAACCTTAGGCAATATGGGCACCGTTTCGCTGCCTGTCACTGCTGCAATTGCCCATGATCAAGGTTTTTTAAAACTTGGCGATCAAGTGAGCTTCCTAGGAATAGGTAGCGGACTCAACTGTATGATGCTTGGCATCAAGTGGTAGTTCGCTAGCTGTGTATTTAGGATTAATAAAAAAAGATTAGGAAGCATCATGTTAGAGAATTTATTACCTTTTGATAGCCATTTCTTAGACCGTAATGGCAATAAATTGCATTATGTCAACGAAGGTCAAGGTGAGCCTGTTGTTATGGTTCATGGTAATCCAAGCTGGAGTTATTATTACCGTAATTTGGTGGGTGCATTAAGCCCAACTCATCAGTGTATCGTGCCTGATCATATCGGTTGTGGTTTGTCTGATAAACCTGACGATCCAGATTATGATTATACGCTTAAAAATCGTATTGATGATTTGGAAGCTTTACTTGATCATCTAGACGTAAAAGACAACATTACCTTGGTTGTTCATGATTGGGGCGGAATGATTGGTATGGGCTATGCTGCTCGTTACCCTGACAGAATTAAGCGTTTAGTATTTTTAAATACAGCGGCTTTCCACTTGCCAGAATCAAAGCCGTTTCCTTGGGCACTTTGGGTATGTCGTGAAACTATTCTAGGTACTTTTTTAGTTCGTGGCTTTAACGCATTTTCTTCAATTGCATCATACGTAGGCGTTAAACGTAACCCAATGCCAAAAGAAGTAAGAGAAGCCTACGTTGCTCCGTTTAATAACTGGAAAAATCGTATTTCGACTTTACGGTTTGTGCAAGATATTCCATTAAAACCAGAAGACAGAAACTATGATTTGGTTTCTAGTATTGCTGATAGTTTACCGCAGTTCTCGAATGTACCGACTTTGATTTGTTGGGGTTTACAGGACTTTGTATTCGACAAGCATTTTCTTGATAAATGGCGCCAACACATGCCTCATGCCCAAGTACGTGAGTTTGATGATTGTGGCCATTACATTTTAGAAGATGCCAGTGAAGATGTGATTGGCTTAATCCAACATTTTATGGCCGAGCAACCTCAATCTTAATCTATAAAATATTGAACGTTGTAGTATCTAAGGGCATTTTAACAATGCCCTTTTTTATTAAAATGAATGCTCTATAGGTTTAAGAGATAACTAATACACTAATGAGATACTTCAGTGGTTACAGGTATCCCCAATAAGATGACATCAACATTATGACTTTACCTTCGGCCAACATTTGTCAGCACCTTCAGCATGCAGCTGTTCACTCTCCAACAGAACTTGCCGTTGCCGTGCAAACGGCATCATCGACACTGTCATATCAAGAAATCGATTTTAACCAGCTAAACGCGCAATCCGATGAAATGGCTTATCGCTTAAATGCCGATGGTATTTCAGCTGGAATGAAAGCGGTATTAATGGTGACACCAAGTATTGATTTTTTTGTACTGACGTTTGCCTTATTCAAAGCAGGAATTATTCCCATTCTGGTTGACCCTGGAATGGGCGTAAAAAACCTAAAACAATGTTTTGAAGAGTCGCAACCTGATGTTTTTATCGGTATTACGAAGGCAAATATTGCAAGGCGCATTCTTGGATGGGGTAAAGGTTCAGTTAAACAATGCCTCAATGTGGGAGACAGTCGGATCGCATGCTTTTTGGCAGGGGCGAAGGCGATAAGTGACTTACCCCAAAATACGGCCTCTGCACCTTATCCCATTGCTGCATTGGCAAAAGATGCCATGGCGGCGATATTGTTTACCAGTGGTAGCACTGGCACCCCAAAGGGGTGGTTTATAGTCACGAGATGTTTGAAGCTCAAATTCAAGCATTGAAACATGATTATGGCATTAAGCCTGGTGAGCGAGACCTAGCGACATTTCCGTTATTTTCATTATTTGGTCCAGCGCTTGGAATGGCATCGATTGTGCCAGCTATGGATGCCAGTAAACCGATTACCGCCAACCCTGATTACTTGTTTGCGGCAATTGAAAAGTATCAATGTTCAAATATGTTTGTTAACCCAGCTTTACTGGAGCGATTAGGTGAAGCAGGTGAGAATAAACAGCATAAATTACATAGCGTTAAACGCGTAATTTCAGCTGGCGCCCCAGCAACAATAGCTTCGATAAAGCGCTTCAGTCATATGCTGAGAAGCGGTGTTGAAGTGCTAAACTCTTATGGTGCTACTGAGTCGTTACCCATTAGTATGATGCCGAGTTCGGCGTTATTTGAGACCACAGAGGCAACAGATAACGGCTTAGGAATTTGTGTGGGTCACCCGATTAAAGGTGTTGAAATTGCGATTATTGATATCACCGAGAACCCGCTTAAACAGTGGGATGATAACTTGATGCTCGATAGCGGTAGCATTGGTGAAATTGTGGTAAAAGGTCCAATGGTGAGCCGCAGTTATTATCATCGTGAAAGTGCAACTGCAATCGCTAAAATCTCAGATGGTGAGCATATTCGTCATAGAATGGGCGATGTTGGCTATCTTGATGAAGAAGGGCAGTTATGGATGTGTGGCCGCAAGGCGCATCGTGTTGACCAAACTGGTTCAGATAAAAAACGTTATTTTTCTATTCCCTGTGAAAGAGTATTCAATACCCATCCGCAGGTTAAACGTTCTGCACTTGTTCCTATCAGCATAAATGGTGAAACTTTTCCTTTGTTGTGTATTGAACTAGATAAAGGCCTCGCCTGTTCAGATAGCAAAATTCTCTATAGTGACCTGCTAGCAATCGCTGAAAAGCATTCTCATACCGTGGGGATCAGTCGATTCCTTATTCATCCAGATTTTCCTGTTGATGTCCGCCATAATGCAAAAATATTTCGCGAAAAGCTGGCAGTTTGGGCACAAGCACAATGGAAGGAAGCGTAAGTGACTCAAATTGAAAATAAGCCCTTAACTCATTTGGAAGCGAACTCAATGACCTCAGTAAATAGCGCTCAGCTTCAATTAACTGATTTACTGCCTCAAGAACAAACGGCATTAGCAGCACTTAAGCAAACGGCAAACAAGGTATTTGTTACCGGAGCGGGCGGCTTTCTAGGTAAGAGTATTTGTAAACGTCTGCGCGCCGCGCAAATTGAGGTCGTAGGATTTGCCCGTGGTGATTACCCTGAACTCACTGCAATGGGTGTTGAGATGTTTAAAGGTGATCTTGCTGATTATGATGGGGTGGTTAACGCTATGAAAGGCTGCGATCTCGTGTTTCACGTTGCTTCAAAAGCCGGTGTTTGGGGAACTAGAGATAGTTATTTTGAACCTAACGTTAATGGCACCGCCAATATCATTAGGGCGAGTAAAACCCATCAAATTGACCGTATTGTGTATACCAGTACCCCAAGTGTGACTTTTGCTGGTGAAGATGAAGCAGGAATTGATGAATCAGCGCCATATGCGGCTAAATTTTTAAATTATTATGGCCACTCAAAAGCGCTAGCAGAAAAGATGATTCTTGATGCAAATAGTGAAGAGCTTAAAACCACAGCATTACGACCTCATTTAATCTGGGGGCCTGAGGATCCGCACTTGGTTCCAAGGGTGATTGAGCGTGCTAAAAAAGGCAAATTAAAACTAGTAGGCAAGCAAGATAAGTTAGTTGATACGATCTTTGTCGATAATGCTGCATTTGCACATATTCTTGCCGCTGTAGAGTTAAGTCATCAAGCAAACTGTGCTGGTAAAGCCTACTTCTTGAGTAATGATGAACCAATAACAATGGCTAATATGCTTAATAAAATTTTAGCTTGTGTTGATATCCCCCCGTTGAAAAACGAGTACCTGCAGGGGTTGCCTATGCAGCAGGAGTGGTTTTAGAAGGCTTATATGGCCTTTTAAAGAAACAGCAAGAACCGATAATGACACGATTTGTAGCAAGGCAATTATCAACCAGTCATTACTTTGATATTAGCGCAGCAAAAAACGATTTTGGGTATCAAGCGCTAATCAGTATTGATGAAGGCATGATAAGACTAAAGCAGTCGCTTTAGTCTTATGTTAATTGTCTCTAAATAAAATCAATAAGTTGAGCCAATGAACCACATTGTGCTAAGCGATTGGTTTGATAAAACGACAAGGGTTGCCGGCATACACACCATTGCCGGCGATATCTTTATTCACAACACTTCCTGCACCAATCACAGTGTTATCGTGAATGGTAATGCCTGGCAATACAGAAACATTTCCGCCTAACCAAACATCATTTCCTATCGTAATCGGCTTTCCGAATTCAGTATTGCGGCGTGCAATAGGATCAATCGGGTGTGTGGCCGTTGATAACATAACGTTAGGGCCAAACATAACATTGCTTCCTATTTTGACTTCACAGACGTCTAAAATAACCAAATTATGATTGGCATAAAAATTATCGCCGATGGTGATATTAGTGCCATAGTCACAGAAGAAGTTTGCTTCGATATGACAGTGTCCAGTGATATTAAGTAATGTTTTTAGCATGGCTTGGCGTTTATCATTATCCAATGGACTGAGCTGATTAAACTGATGACACACTAATTTTGCCTGATTTCTTGCAGCTAGAAGTACTTCATCCCACGCATCATATGCCAGGCCTGCTAGCATTTTTTGTTTCTCAGTCTGTTTTTTCATCACGATAACCTTAAGTGCGTGAATAATTTTTCTTTAGTATGACTTAAGTTTACAAACCAAACATAGACTTATGTCTGCTATACGCCGGGTGTAACTTGATTATCATAACAGTATTACTTTAACGCATTGTTTTAGCGGACTTATCGCACCTAAATTTCATGCAATAGGATGGATACTGGCAGATGAACATTAAATTCACTGAGTTATATCGTCAATTAGGGCGTCTAACCAAGGCTAAAAACCTTAAGGTTTTGGGGCTGTTTTGCATCATGCTAACAAGTATACCTTTAGCAATAGGCCAAAATCAGCCTAAGCAAGAATCCCTTCATAATCCTCTGATTGGTAGCTGGGCGCTGTTTGATGGCAAGTACCTCAATGAGAATAAACAATGGGTTGATTATAAGACACTTAATTTATCTGCTATTAAGCTTGTGTCGGCAACGCACTTTAGCTTCACGACAATGAAAAAAGAGGGCGGGAAAAAGACATTTTGGGCAAGTGCTAGTGGTCATTACGAGTTAATTAATAATCAATATACCGAGTTTCCGACGTTGAGCTCATTTGGGGTGAAGCCAGGAGAGTCCTATCGCTTTTTATTTATGTTAAAAGAAAATGAGTGGCATACACAAAGATACGATGGTGAAGATCTCGTTGAAGAGGAGATGTGGAAAAGGCTTGATTAAAGGGCTTGCGGATTTTCGTAATCTTGGCTTTACAAGTTTGAAGATATCAAAAAGTCGTTTTAGCATTGGCTAATTTATCAGCACATGTATCTTGAGTTTGACTTACCCACACCAATCACAATTCTAATGAATGGGTAAGAAGGGAGAAAAAGATGCATAAACCATCGAATTTAGCCACATTAGCCATCCACGCAGGGCACGAGAAAGATGCGCTTGGAGCGTTGGTATCGCCACTATATCAAAGTGCGACATTCGTTTTTGATAATGCAGAGCAAGGAGGAGCCCGCTTTGCGGGTGATGAAGCTGGATACATGTATACTCGTTTAGGTAACCCGACAACCAATGAGTTAGAGCGTAAAATGGCTTTGTTAGAGGGGCTGAACAAGCAGCTGCCTGTGCGTCTGGGATGGCTGCAGTATCGGCATCGCTTATGACTCATTTGGAATCAGGTGATCATCTCATTGCCTCAAACGCGATTTACGGCTGTACTTTCGCTCTATTAAGTAGTCAGTTAACCCGTTTGGGGGTTGAAACAACCTTCGTCGATTTTAGTGATCTTTTAGCCATAGAAGCGGCCATTCAACCGAATACCAAATTATTATTTTGTGAAACCCCTGTGAACCCTCACTTACAAGTGTTCGATTTGAGCGCCATCGTCGATATCGCCAAAAGCAATAACCTGATTACGATTGTCGATAACACCTTTATGACGCCATTGTTACAGCAGCCTATTAACATGGGAGTCGACATGGTCATCCACAGTGCCACAAAATATCTAAATGGTCACGGTGATGTTATTGCCGGAATAGTGTGCGGTTCTGAGGGGCATATCCACAAATTGAAGTATGAGATTTTAAAAGATTTTGGTGGCGTACTTTCGCCACATGACGCGTGGCTAATTTTGCGTGGAATAAAAACCTTAGATGTGCGATTACAAAGACATTGTGATAATGCAGAGATATTAGCTGAATACCTTAATCAGCATCAAGCTATAGCAAAGGTGTTCTATCCAGGGCTTAAGTCTCATCAAGGTCATGGATTTCTTGGCTCACAAATGAAACGTGCGGGCGGGGTGATTGCATTTGAAATAAAAGGAGACATCAAACAGGCAATCAAATTTGTCGATAGTTTGTCACTATTTACTATTGCTGTCAGTTTAGGCGATGCAGAGTCGTTAATTCAGCACCCAGCTTCTATGACTCATTCGCCATATACCCCAGAAGCCAGAGCTGCTGCCGGCATTACCGATAATCTATTGCGTATCTCTGTCGGATTGGAAAACGTAGAGGACTTGATAGAAGATATTTCACGAGCATTGAATATGTGCGCAATCGATAGCAAAGCGTAGAGATAGATACATAAACTGGGTAGATATCAAAAACTAAACTCTTTAATTGTAATAACAAACTAAGAAATAAACAGAAGTATAACAAGGGGAAATAACTAAATAAGATAGGTATTGATAAAATTGGTTGCGGGAGCTGGATTTGAACCAACGACCTTCGGGTTATGAGCCCGACGAGCTACCAAACTGCTCCATCCCGCGTCCGATTTTTATCTTTTGTTATTAAGTGGTTGCGGGAGCTGGATTTGAACCAACGACCTTCGGGTTATGAGCCCGACGAGCTACCAAACTGCTCCATCCCGCGTCCGTACTTAATAATGATAGTGGTTATATTGGTTGCGGGAGCTGGATTTGAACCAACGACCTTCGGGTTATGAGCCCGACGAGCTACCAAACTGCTCCATCCCGCGTCCGAATATAAACTATCTTGCTTAAACAGTGCGATATAGCTTAGCTATAATACCTTGTTGCTATCATTATATTGGTAATCAATTGATACCATTACAAAATTGGTTGCGGGAGCTGGATTTGAACCAACGACCTTCGGGTTATGAGCCCGACGAGCTACCAAACTGCTCCATCCCGCGTCCGTTTAAGCGGGGCGAACTATAACGAGCTAAGCTGTACTTGGCAAGTCATAATGACAATTTTATGATTGTTTGCTGGGTTAATGAGCATAAATCGATATTTTAGTCATATTCAGTCGTTTTAATCGCCAAATCCGCTATCTCTATTCTGAGTCGCTTGCCTATTGACCGAGCGATACTTGGGCTAAGGGAACGACTTATTAGTGAGAATGACCCATTTGGTGAGGTAATTTGAATTAAATTGTCTTAAAAAGATGAGTATTTATCCAATTCAACCACATTTTCTCACTTGAACTCTTGATTAGGTATATAATGCCGACTTAATTATATCTGTGAGATGATGACTGCCAATTCCATGTTAAATTTTTTTGCTGCAGCCCCTAAGGGTTTTGAATATAGCTTAGCCAATGAGCTTAAAGAGTTTGGTGCTACTGATGTTAAGGAAAGCGTTGCGGGCGTATATTTTTCTGCTCCACTTGAGCTTGCCTATAGAATTACATTGTGGACAAGACTAGCGAGTCGCATTGTCGTGGTTATCTATAAAGGGGCTTGTGAGTCAGCCGAGCAACTTTATAACGCAGCTTACTGTATTGATTGGCCGTCGCATTTTTCTAATAAGAGTACATTCAGTATCGACTTCCATGGTACGGGTGGCTTTATCAATAATACGCAATTCGGTGCATTAAAAATTAAAGATGCAGTCGTAGACCGTTTTCGTGATGATGGCGAGCGCCGTCCTGACGTTGAACGGTTAAATGCTGAATTTAGAATTGACGCCCACTTTAGAAATAATCAATTAACAGTATCGATTAACTTTTCTGGACCTTCATTGCATCAACGTGGGTATCGTGCCACAACAGGTGAAGCACCACTAAAAGAAAATCTAGCAGCGAATATGTTGGCCCGTAGTGGCTGGCAAGCCAACCCAACGGATTTGCTCGACCCATTTTGTGGTAGTGGAACAGTCGTCATTGAAGCGGCATTAATGGCGTCAGATATCGCCCCAGGTTTGCAACGTGCACGTTTTGGGTTTGAGCATTGGCAACGTCATGATGACGCAGTTTGGCAAGCCGTACTACAGGAAGCTAAAGCACGTGCTTCTTTGGGTAAGACTCGCTGCCAAGTGAAGTTTTTGCATCTGATATCGATTCTCGCTTAGTGGCATTAGCTAAGAAAAATGCTGAAAATGCCGGTGTCGCTGATTTGATCGAGTTTTCCGTTTCAGATGCGCTGAATGTCACCCCACCAGTTACTGAAGGTTTTTTAATTTCTAATCCGCCTTACGGAGAACGATTAGGTAGCATCACTGAGTTATTACAACTTTATTACCAACTTGGGGATAAGTTCAAAAAAGACTTTGGCGGATGGAAAATCGCAATGCTATGTAGTGACATCGAATTATTGTCAGCCTTGAAGCTTAAAGCCGATAAACAAATGAAGATGTTTAATGGTGCATTAGAGTGTGGCTTTAACTTGTACACTTTACACGCTAAAAGCACCCGTCGTGAAGCGCCTGTATTGCCAGAAGGCGTCGATATTGCTGATATTTCGCCAGCATTTGCTAATCGTATTAAAAAGAATATGAAGCAACTGACTAAATGGGCGAAAAAAGAGGGTATCGATAGTTACCGTATTTATGATGCCGATTTACCTGAATATAACGTTGCTATTGATAAATATGTCGATCACGTTGTGATTCAGGAGTATTCAGCGCCAGCAAGTATTCCTGAGGCTGTTACCAAACGTCGTCTTACTGATGTATTGCTTTCGCTGCCTGCTGCGTTAGGTATTGACCCTGATTTAGTTACCCTTAAAACCCGTGAACGTCAAAAAGGCACTAATCAATACCAAAAACTTGATGAGCAAAAGCTTGAGATTATTACCCAAGAATATAATGCGCGCTTTAAGTTAAACCTGACTGGCTATCTAGACACAGGCCTATTTTTAGACCATCGTTTAACGCGTAAATTGGTCGGCGAGAAATCTGCTGGCAAGCGTGTATTGAATTTGTTTTCTTATACGGGATCTGCGTCAGTCCATGCTGCACTTGGCGGTGCTAAGTCGGTAACGACCGTCGATATGTCTAATACCTATCTTGCTTGGGCAAAAGAGAATTTTGAGCTTAATAATCTCAATGTTAGACAATACCAATTTGAACAAGCTAACTGCATTCAATGGATTAAAGATTGCGACCAGCAATTTGATTTGATTTTCATTGACCCACCGACTTTTTCCAACTCTAAAAGAATGGAGGACAGTTGGGATGTTCAGCGTGACCACGCCGCTTTATTGGTTGATTTAATTAAGTTACTTAGCCCAGATGGTGAGATCATCTTCTCTAATAACAAGCGTAAGTTTAAGATGGACATCGATTTATTAAGCCAGTACAAAATGGATATTAAAAATATCGATAGCCAAACCTTGCCAATGGATTATAAGCGCAACCCGCATATCCATAACACGTGGTTAATTACGCATGCAAAATCTCCTTACGCTAAATAAATAGACGCAAAGAGGTATCGTTTGCAAAGCAAAACAACAGAAAGTCATTTGATTTTATATCACACAGATGGTTGTCATCTGTGTGAAATTGCTCAGGCTCTGGTTGAGCAATTAGGTATTCATTATCAACATATTGATATCTGCGATGATGAAAATCTCGCTGCACGCTATGGCGTGTCAATTCCAGTGGTATCTGTGGGTGATAAAGAGCTGTTTTGGCCATTTGATGAGTCACAGCTAACTGATTTTATTAGGAGCGTCGTTTGAGTTTAGTTCGTATTAATAATGGTTCTTTAGCGTATGGTTACACACCATTATTGAAAAACGCAGACTTTACCATTTTACCGGGTGAGCGTGTTTGTATTGTAGGCCGAAATGGTGCAGGTAAGTCGAGTTTAATGAAAGTATTGTCTGGTGACGTATTACTCGATGATGGTGAATTCAATATTGCCTCTGATGTCAATGTTAGCCGCTTACAGCAAGACCCGCCTAAAGCAGAAACGGGTACAGTATATAAGTATATTTCAGCTGGGCTTAAAGAGATTGGTGAACAATTAGATAGATACCACCAATTGTCACATGATGTGGCAACCGCCGATCCTGATGCGATGGAAAAAATGCTTAATCAAATGACTCGTTTACAAGAGTCACTTGATCATAACAATGGCTGGCACTTAGATTCACGTATTAAACAGAATTGTGAACTGCTAGGGCTTGACCCTGATAAGCCACTTAATGAGTTATCTGGTGGCTGGCAACGTAAGGTTGCATTAGCTCGTGCATTAGTAAGCGAGCCAGATTTATTGCTCCTTGATGAACCAACTAACCACCTTGATATTGACACCATTGAATGGCTTGAGCAGTTTTTATTAAGTTTTAAAGGCGCTATCGTATTTGTGAGCCATGACCGTGGATTTATTCACCGCATGGCAACACGGATTGTCGACCTTGACCGAGGGGTCGTCACATCTTGGCCTGGTAACTACAAAATGTACCTTGAAGGTAAGCAAGAGTGGTTACGTGTTGAAGCTGAACAAAATGCTCATTTTGATAAGAAACTGGCTGAAGAAGAAGCCTGGATTAGACAGGGCGTTAAGGCTCGTCGTACCCGTAATGAAGGCCGAGTAAGAGCGCTAAAAGCCTTACGAGTTGAGCGAAGTGAACGCTTAAATCGTCAAGGTAACGCTAAGATGAATGTCAGTGACTCAGAGCGTTCAGGTAAGTTAGTCTTCGACATTAAAAATGTAAATTACAACCTGCCTGAAAAAGACTTAGTTAAAAACTTCAGTTCAACCGTGATGCGCGGCGATAGAATTGCACTGATTGGTCCTAATGGCTGTGGTAAATCAACCTTGATTAAGTTATTGATTGAGCAGTTAACGCCACAATCTGGTGAAGTTAAAGTCGGCACTAAACTTGAGGTTGCTTACTTTGACCAGTATCGTGAAGCGCTAGATCCTGAAAAAACAGTGGAAGAAAATGTTGGCGACGGTAAAAGTACTGTCACCATTAATGGCCAAGACCGCCATATTTTGAGCTATTTACAAGACTTCTTGTTTTCACCTGCCAGAGCAAGGACGCCAGTAAAAGCCTTATCTGGTGGTGAGAAAAACCGGTTATTGTTAGCGCGCTTACTGTTACGACCTGCAAACTTAATTATTCTTGATGAACCAACCAATGACCTTGATGTTGAGACACTAGAATTGTTAGAGTCTTTGCTAACGGATTTTGAAGGTACCTTACTGATTGTAAGTCATGACCGTGAATTTATTGATAATACGGTCACCAGTAGTTGGTGGTTTGCCGGTAATGGTGCATGGCACGAATATGTTGGCGGCTATAATGATGCAGTTTCTCAAGGCGCTAAATTTTATTCTGAGGAACCTGAAGCAACATCTGTTGTCATACCATCAGCACCTGCAGAAACTAAGCAAGAAAAACCGAAGAAAGTGGCTGCTGCAGCACCGAAAAAATTATCGTTCAAGCTTCAACGGGAGTTAGATCAATTACCCGCCAAAATGGAGAAGCTTGAGCAAGAAGTAGAAGAGTTACAAAATACTGTGGCTTCGGCTGATTTTTATAGCCAACCACAAGATAAAGTCAACACAGTGTTACAAGCGTTGGCAACAAAAGAACAGGAATTGGACACTTGCTTTGAACGTTGGGAAGAACTCGAGTCATTGAAGTAAGCGCATAATAACAATAGGAATTAAAATGAAGTCGAAGTTTGATAAGGCATTATCAGTCGTTGCCTTGAGTGTGCTAGGCGCTATAGGAAGTGTTCAAGCAGCACCCGTATACGAAATCGTTAATATTGAAGATTTTGATCTCAAAGGAAATGTTGACGGAACCAGCCGTGGCTATGCATTAGCTGTTAATGCAAATAATGAATTAGTTGGCGTATCAAAAGGTAAAAAGAAATTATCTGTTGATGATGAAGACGAAGATGATGTTATTGACGTTGAAGATGGTATTGCGCCAGAAGAAGCGATTGTCTATTCGGTATTTTTACCGATTGTGGCGAATAACTTCACTTTCACTGCGGAAGAAAATGACCCTGAGTCTCCATGGAATCCAAACTTTTACAGCATTAATGGTACAACACCACCAACAGAAGTTGATGATGAAGGCGAGTTAGTGGTTAACTCTGTTGATACCTATTTTTATGGTATGAACGATTCAGAAGTGAAAGTGGGTTCATACACAGCGCCTGAAAAAACCATTGATTACGAAGGCACTGACGAAGATCAAGAGTTTTGGTATTACCGAGATTTTGAACTGCGTGGCGTGGCTGTGACCGCAGACGGTACTGAAATTGAACTTGTCCCTTCATACGAAACTTATGTTCGTGAAGAAGATGACTTTGTTGTTGAGCTAGGTGGTTGGTCAGCAGCAGCTGCCGTTAACAATAATAACTTAGTCGCAGGTTATGCAAGTACTGATATCATTGAGTACAGTGCAGGTCGTATCGATGATTGTATCGACGCAAGCCAAGACGAAGATGCTGAGTTTCCAGTTCCAGTAGAAATCTGTGTTCAGGCAGATCAATACCCATCAAACGGTACACGTAATATTTCTTACCAAACACGTGCACATGTATGGCAAATTGAAGCTGATAATACGATACCTGAGGATAACATCGTAGAACTTCCATTGGGGCTAACACCTGACGAAGATTCAACACTGAACTACATTGCTCAAGGTTTAGGTATCAATAATGATGGTGTGGTCGTCGGTCGCTCTCATACATACCGTAATGGTAAAGAAGATGACTTGTACCAGGATGCTGCCTACTGGCAAAAAGATAGCAATGGTGACTACCAATATAACTGGATTGATCCAGATATTTTCAGTGATACAGTTTATAGCTCGATTGCATACGATATTAACGATAACGGTATCGTGATTGGTAGCTTACAAAAATACATCAGTGGCTACTTACGTGAAAAGTTCTTCTATTACGATATTAATGATCCAGGTGCAGAAATTGTTATTCCTGATGACTTTCAAGACGGCATCTCAGATCTAACCAGCAAGCCTAAGTCGATTAACAATGCCGGACAAGTCGTCGGTAATATTGAAGTGACTTATGATAAAGATAAGCCACGTCCGAAAGCTGCCTTCTTGTTCAACATGAATGATAATGAATTTATCAATATCAATGACAATTTGACCTGTGAGTCAAAAGGTTATGAACAAGATGAAGACGGTAACTGGTCACGTCACCCAATTGAAGTGATTGATGGTGACGGCTCTATTCTTACCTATGGTTCTGAGTTTTATGTGGTAGAAGCAAACAGTATCAATGAAGAAGGTACGATTGTTGGTACTGCTTTTGTTCGTAAACCAGTTTACCAATATGATACTGATGGTAATTTGATTTTGGGTGAGAACGGTACACCATTATTTGAGATTGATGGTAATGGCGATCCTGTTACTTCATTCTTAACTCGTATGGTCGTACTTAAGCCAGCAGCAGGAAATCAAGAAGCCTGTACTGAGTCTGACTTAGTAGAAGACGAGCCATATGAGCGTAAAGGTGCTGCATCTTGGGCTTGGTTGTTAAGTTTACCTTTGCTTTGGTTACGTCGTCGAAAAGCAAACTAGCTTGAGCATTTTTTGAATAAAAAGTCGAGGTTTTTTCCTCGATTTTTTTTCTGTTTTTTCTCAATACGTTAATTAAAATCCCATAAATTTGTCATAAATCGACATTGATCTTGTCTAAAAAAGCGCCTATTCCTAATGATGAAGCTTTGGTATTTATCGACCCAAAAGCTTAATTAACAAAACGAGGATGTGTTAATGAAAAGACAAAAAAGAGATCGACTAGATAGAGCTTTTTCTAAAGGATTCCAAGCAGGCATTGCTGGACGCTCGAAAGAAATTTGTCCTTATGGAACTTTAGATTCTAAATCACAATGGCTAGGCGGGTGGCGTGAAGGTGTTGACGGCAGGTTAAGTGGATTGTTTAACAAATAGTAAGGAAACACATATTAAAAAAGCCCTCAAACGATGTTGAGGGCTTTAAAGTAGTATCAACCTATATCTTTATCATATTTGCTCTGAGTAAGTAGTAATGACAGCTAAAGAGACTTTAAACTGATTAGATACTTTTATTCACGGACAATTAAAAACTTGCTTAAAAAGTCGATGTATCTTTGAAAATACCGACTTTTAAATCAGTAGCGGAATAAATCTCGCGGCCATCAACTTCCATTGTTGCATCAGCAATTCCCATAACCAACTTACGATGTATTTTACGCTTTAAAGTTAACTTGTAAGTGACTTTTTTGGCATCTGGTAATACTTGACCAGTAAACTTAACTTCACCAACACCCAGTGCACGGCCTTTACCTTCAGCGCCTTCCCAGCCGAGATAAAAACCAACTAATTGCCACATGGCATCTAAACCTAAGCAACCAGGCATAACGGGATCACCATTGAAGTGGCAATCAAAAAACCATAACTCAGGTGTTATATCGAGTTCAGCGACGATTTCGCCTTTGCCAAATTCACCGCCATCTTCATTAATTTTGGTAATTCTGTCGACCATCAGCATATTATCAACAGGTAAGCGAGGTGAGTTAGGCGCAAAAGGGTACCGTTACCGCAAGCGATTAGCTCTTCTTTTGTGAAACTATTAGCTTTTACCATTTAAAAATTACCACTTATTCGAGAATAGGCAGACAAGATAGCGAACACGTGTAAGCTAAACAACTCCGATCACTAGATTATCCGTAATTTAATTAAAATTCGTTGTAAAAATGACGGTTCAATCTCTTCTTCATCTTGTCCCGCCATTTTTTCTAAGCGCTGCTGAACTAAACCATAAAGAGATTTTTCAGGAAAATCATTGTCTTCATTTCTCTGGCCTGCTTCAATGCCCATTAACAAACTGATGGCCTGATCCATATGCTCAATGGCATGAATGTGGAATTTACCATTTGCAACCGCTTCAATAATTTCAGGAGACAGGTTCAGTTGTAAAACGTTTGCTTTTGGAATAATGACGCTTTGTTCGCCGGTTAATCCACGTTGTAAACATAAGCGATAGAAACCTTCAATCTTTTCATTCACCCCACCAATTGCTTGGACATTACCAAATTGATCAAGTGCGCCAGTGACTGCAATCGATTGATTAATAGGTTGCTCCGCAATTGCTGACATTAGACAGCAATATTCTGCTAGTGAGGCGCTATCACCATCAATTTCCTGATAGGATTGTTCAAATACAATATTGGCATTCAAATGTAATGGCGCATCGCGGCCGAATATACGATACAAAGAGGCTGAAAGGATCATCATGCCTTTAGTATGAATGTTACCGCCTAATTCAGATTTTCTTTCAATATCGATAACTTCGCCGTCACCATAATGAACTGTTGTGGTAATTCTGGCTGGCTCACCGTAGCTTGCATCGTCGGTATCGACCACAGTTAATCCGTTTATTTGGCCTATCATCTCACCTGATGTTTGCAAATTAATGAAATTATCTGCAAAGTTTTGAGCGGCATAAAGCTCAGAGGTTTCGTGACGACGTTTAGCTTGTTTTATGGCTTTGGTTACTGACGTGCCGCTGACCGTTTTTGATGTTGTATAACTCGCTGCCTGAAGCATTAATTGTGATAATAAAATGCTTGATAGGCTTAAGCGTTGTTGGTGTTCAGTGAGCTTTGCACTATGCCAAAATAACGTCATTAGGGCTGAAGTTTCTAATGTAACGTCGACTTGCTTTGCGAGGCTATGTAACCACTGTAAATATTGGGCTTCAGAGTATTGGGTTAGATCTAATTCTGAATTGAGTTCAGCCAGCAAAGGGAAGTACTTTAAAAATACCGGGTCTTCAGAGCGCAAATGACTGAATAAGTTAGCATTACCCACTAAAATGATTTTACAATTAAGTGGAATAGGGGCAAGTTCACTGTTAATTTTGTAGCAATTATCTTGGAGAATTTGCATCACAAATTCCTAAAGCGCTTCGCGCTTCCATAATGACTCTACGTCGATGAATACATAATGGTGACTGGCTAATATCCCTGCCTTATATTGGCTAGACTTGTCTGTTTTAACCATTCTTCCGATTAGTTCAGCGCGGCGAATAGAGCCACTGAGGTAATGATATGACTTATTTTGGCTTGCAATAATACCAACTGATGCTGCAGGCAATGCTGTTTGCCATCGAAAACTAAAATCCAAATCCTCAGTGGGTGTTTTGCTGGCCACTAAATAGGAGTCAGATGGCGTATCAGCTTGCTCGACAATCGCTTTTATTAATAATTGACGATCGATACCCGCATAATCAGCCAAGAATAGATGTTGATTCTCAAGCTTAGTCATTAGCTGAAAAGCTTCTACAGCTCGCTCTTGACCTAATAGCAAATGGCTTAAGTAAACGGTGCTCGGTAAAGACTGAGGTAAAGTGAATTGAGGTGCAAGTTGCGACGTCGGGATCAAAGTTGTGGTCATAGCTACAAGTATTAGAAATAATTAATTGCGATTTTAGCACACTATGTCGTCATATCATCGTCATATGGCTGAAATGATTCGTATAACAATCGCTACCTATTTTAAATAAGCCTATTTATTGGCGTGGTTAACTGCGTAATGTGGGTTTGTTTTGGTTAATTATTATCTAAAAAGACGATTTGATGACCATTTGAATAATTTTTCAAAATTTACGGTTTACAATGACCGCTGATACTTATATTATTCACGGCGTTCGGAGAGATGGCAGAGTGGTCGAATGCACCGGTCTTGAAAACCGGCATGGGTTTGTAGCCCATCTAGGGTTCAAATCCCTATCTCTCCGCCATATTTAGAGAAGCCCGTTACTGCAAAGTAACGGGCTTTTTGCTTTCTGGGTTTTAAGTTAGTTCGGAATATACTTAACAGGTTTGTAGCGCATCAATGTAGGGTTCAAATCCCTATCTCTCCGCCATATTTAGAGAAGCCCTCTATTTTGTAGCGGGCTTTTTTGTGTCTGGATTCGAACTTTTAATGAAATGGTTTTAGCGTGTCAATGTAGGGTTCAAACCCATATCTCTGAACCATATGTAGAAAAGCTCGCTACTGTAAAGTAACGGGCTTTTGCTTTCTAGAACATGAGTGAGTTTGACTAGAGAGTTAAAAGGTTTGTAGCGCATCAATGTAGGGGTCAAACCCCTATCTCTGCGCCATATTTAGAAAAGCCCGTTACTGCAAAGTAACGGGCTTTTTGCTTTCTAGAATTTGAGTGAGTTTGATTAGAGAGTTAAAAGGTTTGTAGCGATCAATGTAGGGTTCAAATCCCTATCTCTTAGCCATATTTAGAAAAGCCCGCTATTTTGTAGTGGGCTTTTTGCTTTCAAAATTTGGAATTAACGGACTTTGCGTTTTTTATAAATGGCCAAATATGTGTTGGATAATGTATCTTGATTGATTAGGGTAACTATTCAAACCGTTAAAGAACTATCTAACTTATCTAGGAGCAAGTTTGTCAGTTATAAGTCAGCAATCAGCAGAGCATTATATATGGGGAAATAATTGTGATGGTTGGCATCTGGTGAAATCAAAGCAATTAAGTGTTATCCAAGAGCGTGTGCCGCCAGGTAGCTTTGAATCTCGACACTTTCACCAGAAATCAGAGCAGTTTTTTTTCGTTTTATCGGGTATAGCAACGATAGAAGTGGAAGGTGAAGTATTGACTGTTAATCCGTTGCAAGGGGTTCATGTCGGTGCTGGTAAAGCCCACCAATTAAGTAATCAACATAATAGTGAGTTGGTATTCACGGTGACCTCTACGCCGCCAAGTCATGGGGACAAGATAGAACAAGGTTAACTTTATAAAACTATTTGTAGAATGAGTCGCTTGTTATTAATTATTATTAACTTTATGTAGTTATCTGATTTTTATAGTTTATTTCTTCTTTGTCCTGAGGGGGAGTCTTATTACTCTAAAAATTGAGTGTTAACTTGTAAGTGATTGCCTATAATCGCTCTACATCATTAAGGAATAGCATTGTGATAACCCGTGGCTTAGCATTTATAGTGTTATTTTTATCGTTGAGTTTATTCTCCACGATGATTGCTGCCGAGGGAAACCCAGCTTCACACGTTTCTGGGTCTTCAATAAGTTATCAAGTTAGCCATATTAATCCCATTGTGAATGATGTCGCTTTACCCACAGAGCTTGAAACCAGCTTTAATCAAACTCACATTGAGCCTGTAAAAGATTTGCCACTTATCAGTGACATTGAGCGCTTTGATTTTCTCAATGATTTTCGCCGAGTCGTGAGTCATGATAACCGCGCAGGTATCGGCGAAAAACCCAATTACTCCCTTCTCATCGCTTTTTTTGAACCGATGATTTTTAATCGCTATATTGCTCCAATCTCAACTCCCAAGTTTGTTAATCACTGGACCAGCCAGCTGAGCTCCGCAATATCCCGTGTTTCCGGTTGGAAAGATGGCAATAGTCTGTATAGCCATAACCATCAACGTCTAGCTTAATTTCTTTGGCTTGAAATCCGATATTTATCGGAACTTTACCGTGCGCTTTTGATTATTGAACCGCGAAGCTCCTTTAAGGAATGCCATGCGTTATCAATAAGCTCGAACAGTGCCTTGTGTTTTGTATTGTCAGAGAATTTTATTGTGAACAAAAAACAACACCAACCTCTAAATCGTAATGCGATTTGGAAATATATCGTGCTGAGCGTCAGCATCGTGATTTTATTTTTAAGCGCTTTACCTTCATGGTACGGCGAACAGGCTTCAGTACATATTAAGCATCCTAACCAAACTATTGATGTTCTCGCTGTGTCGAAATATCTCACTCAGGCCGATATAGCAACAACAGCTATCCATCAAACAAATGGACAAACGATTATTGTATTACAAGATGATAATCAACAAGCTAAAGCAAAAGATGTTATGGAGCAGCACCTCATTGAGGGTGAAGTTATTGCGCTAGCGATGGAACCTTCAGCACCTGATTGGCTAACCAACTTAGGCTTTGCGCCAATCAAGTTAGGTTTGGATTTACGTGGTGGAGTGCAATTCTTACTTGATGTGGATATGGAGCCTGTTTATCACGCCCACCGGCAGGTGGTTATGGATGAGTTTCGCGCTAAAGTCAGAGGCTCAACTGGTCGCCATGTCGATGATAGCGTTTATTTAAGTTTTAGGTCGTCAGAAAGCTTACAAAAGGCGATTTCAGTTGCTCGTGAAGAGTTTCCGCAATGGCAAAGAGCAGTCAGTAATAATCAATTAATATTGAGTCAAACCGAAGAAGAAAGAGACGCGTTACGTGCATCTACAGTGCTACAAAATTTACAAATTATGCGCAGTCGAATTGAACATTTAGGGATTACTGAAGCATCGGTACAAAGACAAGGTCAATCAAGAATAAGGATTGAATTACCTGGCGTACAAGACCCAGCTGCAGCTAAGGACGTTATTGGCGCAACCGCATCATTATCATTTCATAGCTTAGTCAGTGAACGCTCACCCGGTGCATTAGTTATTAATGATGAAAATGGAAAGCCTGTTTACCTCAATAGAAACGCTATCTTCGGTGGTGAGCATATTATTGATGCGAGGGCTAGCATTGGTGAAATGGGATTGGCAGAAGTGAATTTAGTGCTCGATTCTTCAGGGGGAGAAAAATGTCACATCATTCTCGGGCAAACATTGGCCAGCCTATGGCAACGGTTTATAACGAGTACACACAAGGTCGAGATGGTACTAGCATTAAAAACAGTGAGGTCATTAGTGTTGCAACGATTCAAGCTCAGTTAGGTAGTCGTTTTCAGATCACTGGTAGTGGAAATCTTGCTGAGGCGCAGCAACTTGCCTTGTTGTTAAGTGCAGGCTCGCTAACTGCACCTGTCACCATTGTTGAAGAGCGTACCATAGGACCTACTCTTGGAGCTGAAAATGTTAAGAATGGCTTTGCTGCTTTAGCATTAGGCTTGGGATTAACACTGACGTTTATTGCATTATGGTATCGTCGCTTAGGTTGGGTTGCTAATTCAGCATTGTGCATTAACTTAGTCATGTTAGTCGGGTTAATTGCTTTAATTCCTGGCGCAGTACTCACTATGCCAGGTATCGCAGGGTTAGTACTTACTGTTGGTATGGCCGTTGATACCAATGTGCTTATTTTTGAGCGTGTTAGAGACAAAATGAAACAAGGTTACAGTTTTGCTCAATCTATAAACACAGGCTTTGATAGCGCTTTCTCTTCCATTTGGGATGCTAATTTAACCACTATGATTGTTGCTATCGCACTCTATTCGATTGGTAATGGTCCTATCCAAGGTTTTGCACTTACATTGGGATTAGGTCTTCTAACCAGTATGTTCACTGGGATCTTTTTATCTAGAGTCATCATTAATCTTATTTGGGGACGCGATCAGCGTCGTATGGTTAAAATATAATGAAAAAATTAATTGAGAGATTGTCTTTAACGGCACCAACATCAATATTGACCCAATTACGATGCTTTATGACAGGGGTATCTTTAATACTATTAGTCGTTTCAATGACGATTATGGGCGTTAAAGGGTTTAACTGGGGGCTCGATTTTACTGGTGGAGTAGTGGCTGAAGTCGCGATTGACCAAACCGTGGCAAGTAGTGAGTTAAAAGCGCATTTAGATAAAGTGCTTAAACAAGATGTGCAAGTGACTCAAGGCGCGCAAGCAGGTCAGTGGACAATCCGTTATAACCATGATGAATTACCCGATTTCAGTATTACGCAACAGCTGTTACCAGTCAGTGATTCCGTGCAAGTATACAGCAACAGTGTTGTTGGCCCACAAGTTGGACAAGAAATGGTTGAACAGGGCGGCTTAGCGGTCATTGCATGCTTATTATTAATTATGGTGTATTTGAGTATGCGGTTTGATTGGCGATTGGCATCAGGTGCTTTAATGGCGTTGATCACGGATATTGTTATCGTATTGGGCGTGTTCTCTCTATTTCAATTGGAGTTTAACTTAACGGTATTGGCGGCCTTATTGGCGGTGCTTGGTTACTCATTGAATGACTCAATCATTATTGCTGATAGAGTGAGGGAGTTGATGAGAATGCGCCCAGAATCTAAGACGGCTCCTATTATTGATGACGCTGTTAAAGCAACATTTTCAAGAACTTTAGTCACATCGGGGACAACATTAGTCACTGTATCAAGCCTTTGGCTTTTGGCTGGCGACAGCTTGCAAGGCTTCTCTGTTGCATTATTCGTCGGGATCGTTTGTGGAACCTGTTCATCTGTGGCACTAGGAGTAACGTTACCACAATGGTTTGGTTTAAAAGCGAGTGATTATATTGTGCAGCCGATAGAGGTTGAAGAAGGCTACACTTAAGGTATTGCGGCGTTAATGTTTAGCGTTAAAAAACCAGCCTTTTGGCTGGTTTTTTATGAAGACGAATGGAGTGTAACCTATCTTATTTAGGTGACTTTGCACAATTCTAGTAACCGTGGCAGATACTGCTTATCAAGCTGTGCAATATCGCTTTGTTCCGCTAACACGTCTTTTAATATGGTTTCAGTGGTAAGCGGATTAGCTAAAACAACTCTAAATACTGTGGTGTCTTTACGCAGATATTTGGCTGGTTTTATCCGTGTACGTGACACGAATGATTTACCTTGTTCACGTTGATGCTTTTGAATGAATTGGGTTAAGCCATCGAGAAGTTCATTACATGTTGTGACAAACTTAACGTCACTCCGTTCAACGGCATCATCAATAGCTTGTTGTACTGAGTGCGGTACAAATCGATAGGTTAAAATGCACAATTCAGGGTGAGTAATAAGCTCAAAGTCTCTGTGTTCGACAATACAGTCAGCAAAATAGCGGGCTTTTTCAAGGCTGTTATTGATTAAAATTTCATAGCCGTCACCGCCAATAATTTGCAAACAGGCATGGACTAACATAGCCATACCAGGTCTTGAGCCTTCAAGGGTTTGACTCCCTAAGTCCTTAGAGCCGACACGTAAAATATATTCAGCGTGATGAGCAATGGCATTGGCAAGTTCCGGATCTTTAAATAACACCATACCCGCGCCCATAGGGACGTACATTTGTTTATGGGCATCGATTGTGACAGAGTCAG
Source organism: Shewanella sp. ENK2 (assembly GCF_043568515.1). Taxonomy (NCBI): domain Bacteria; kingdom Pseudomonadati; phylum Pseudomonadota; class Gammaproteobacteria; order Alteromonadales; family Shewanellaceae; genus Shewanella; species Shewanella sp. ENK2. The sequence continues at coordinate 3,713,043 of NZ_CP171406.1, forward strand.
CTTGTTCTATACCATCAAGCAAATAGCGATATTTGTTTGATAATAAACTTGCGCCACCCCATGCCGCGTCCACATGAAAGTGACAATCAAGTTCTCGTGCTAACTCAGCAAGCTCAGCTAAGGGATCAATATTACCTGTTTCAGTAGTACCCGCTACGCCAACAATTGCCATGACTTTTATATTGTCACTGGCTAGCTGTTTGGCTGTTTGACGCATTTTTGTAACATCAACTTTATTGTCAGCTGTGGTTGGAATACTGATGATATTATCACGACCGATCCCTAACAAATCAGCGGTTTTTCCAATGGAGTAATGGCCGCGTTCAGATACCAGTATGGCGATGTCCTCAAAACCATAATGTTTTAAGGCCTTGGGTAAACCTTCACGGTTTATGCCTTTAAAATGTCCATCTGCTTTCAATAATTGGTTGCGTGCAATCCACAGAGCGGTGATATTGGCAACGGTTCCACCAGAACAAAAGGCGCCTAAAGAGTAGTTTGCACTATGCATCCACTGTTCATAAAACGAATCATTTTGGCCAAATATAAGGTGGTGCATCATGCCCAAGACTTGGCGTTCAAGCGGGGTGAAAGCTTTTGAAGTTTCAATTTTGACCAAGTTTTGATTCAGGCCAACCATCATTTTAGACAGTGGCAGTACAAAATATGGTAATGCCGATGTCATATGACCGATAAAGCTCGGGGCAGAGGTATGTACTGAGTGAGCGACCAAGTTTTGCATGATTTCATCAGTATAATCAGAAACAAAGCGTGGGGCATCAGGGATCTGAAATGTCCTGAAGTCTTGTTCAATCAGTGATAAAGGTTTCTCTAAAGCAGCAATGCTTTTACCCAAGAATCCCGCTAAATCTTCAGAGAGCTTTTGTTCAATGATACTTAACGTTGATTCTGCATCTTCTGGTACGGTAAAAATACGTAATAGACTATCTTCAGATGCTTGGGCTTTGCGGTCGTTCTTAGTGGTCATTTAATCGTGCCATCATTTTTATTTTTCAGCCATGAATCACTCTTTTTGAAGGTGATTTCATGGCGATTATGAGGGCTAACTTTACTGCATGGATTATTTGGCAGCAAGTTTTTGCTTCAAACGGTCGTTTTTATATTGATAGTTTCAAACTTGCGGCGATATTTTGCGCAGTGTTTACCAAGTTATTATGGGCATTGGCTAAAATATCATCCAGTGGGGATAACGAAGGAATGATTGGAAATATCGCTGTCATGCCCTGAGCCAGAATATCCTCAGCACCTTGACCTAAACACCCAGCAATACCAATCACGGGGATATCTTGTTTTATCGCCTGTTGCATCACGCCCATAGGTGTTTTACCACTGAGGGTTTGACTATCCATTCTGCCTTCACCTGTGATAACAAGATTTGCCTTATCCATTTTTTCAGCTAATTTGACGGCTTGTACGACAATATCAACCCCAGGCTGTAATTTAGCGTCAAGTAATGCCATTACCCCAAATCCCATTCCGCCAGCTGCCCCTGCACCAGGAAATAAGTCTATATCGTTAACTAAGGATAACTGGCTGGTGTTGTTAACGATGGATGCAAAATGTCTAAGGGCATTGTCGAGTTCTGTTACCATTTGAGGCGTCGCCCCTTTTTGCGGGCCAAATATTGCCGAGGCGCCGTTAGGGCCACATAACGGGTTGTCAACATCACACGCCACATCGATTTGGCAATTGCTCAAAAGCGGGTGAACCTCATCAGTATTAATACTTGCCAATTGGGTTAAACCTGCTGCGCCGTAAGTTATAGCATTACCCTGGTTGGTGAGTAAGGTAAAACCAAGCGCTTGCGCCATACCTGCACCACCGTCATTGGTCGCACTGCCACCTAGTCCCAATATTATGTGGCGTATGCCACGATCAAGCGCGTCTCGGATCAACTCACCTGTGCCGTAGCTGGTGGTAAGCATCGGATTTCTGTGATCGCGTTTAATATGATGCAACCCTGAAGCCTCTGCCATTTCGATGACTGCTGTCAGTTTTTGGGGAGCGAGATTATCGCTCCCCTCTACTGAATTCTCAGCCCCTAAGATACCGTAATGCGCTGATACCGGTTGACCATCTGGCCCTGTAACCTGAAGAGTCACTAATTGCCCGTTAGTTGCGTCAACCATTGCTTGTACAGTGCCTTCGCCGCCATCGGCCATTGGTACTTTACAATATTCTGCATCAGGGAAAATTCGTTTAAATCCTTCCTCTATTGCATTAGCAACGCCTAATGCACTAAGGCTCTCTTTGAATGAGTCAGGGGCAATGACTATTTTCATAACAATTCTCTTAGGTTTTAGAAAGTCCCACTCAGCAAAGAGCTGAGTGGGACGAAAGGGTATTTATAGAAGAACGAGGCTGAGTAGGTACACTAGGGTCATTGCGGTAAGACCTTGTACTAGAGTTGCCATTGTTTGTGCTCGATAAGCTTGTTTAACACTCATGCGGCTAAATTGCGTAACAACCCAGAAAAAGCTGTCGTTAGCATGTGACACTGTCATTGCACCTGCACCAATCGCCATCACTGTGAGTACTCGTCCCATATCACTCGCTAAGCCAATATCGCCTAACAACGGAGCGACAAGCGCTGAAGTAGCAACCAAGGCAACAGTCGATGAACCTTGTGCTGATTTAAGTGCTGCAGCGACGATGAATGGCATGAAAATACCGACACCAAGTTCCGATAAGCTACTGCCAAGGTATGTACCAATTTCAGTGGCTTTAAGAACGGCGCCGAAAGCACCGCCTGCACCAGTAATTAACAAAATAGGTGCGGCTACGACTAAGCCTTGGCTAATACGCTCGCTGAATTCTTTCACTTTATCAGTGCTTTTTAGTAGCGGAATGGCTAACAACAAACCAATCATAAGTGCATTAACGGGTTGGCCCAAGAACATTAAAATATCAAATAAGCTCTCTTTACCTAATGGTGCCGACGGGAAGTTGGCTATTGAACCTAAGCAAATCAGCAGTATCGGCACAAAGATTGGTGCAAAGGCTTTAGCTGGGCTTGGCAGTTCGCCATAACTGCTTTTTAGCGCTTCATAATCTTCTAGTTTGTCATTAAGCTCTTCTGCACCTTCGCCATCGGGTTGTTCGTTTGCGAAGCGGTTTGCCCATAATGTTCCTGCAAGTGCGGCAATGGCGGCAATAAACACCCCGACAGCAATCACAAGCCCTAGCTGGTTTTCTAGCCCGAGATTACCGGCTGCAGCGATAGGACCTGGTGTAGGTGGCACAAAAGTATGGGTTGCGTATAAACCTGTAGCTAAAGCTACGCTCATTGATACACTCGATACCTTCATGCGGTTTGCCATAGATTGTTTTAATGAATTTAAAATGACAAAACCTGAATCACAAAATACTGGGATTGAGACAATATAACCAATAATGGACATGGTTAATGTTGGAAAGCGTTTTCCAAGCACTTTAATGACTACGTCAGCCATGGTGATGGCAGCGCCACTTTTTTCAAGAATAGTACCGATAATAGTACCTAGCACGATAACAAGGCCAATATAGCCTAATATGCCACCAAAGCCTGTGGTGATAGTTTTAGCAATGTCTGCACTTGGCAAACCATAAGCAAAGGCTGCTAAAAAAGAAGCTAAAATTAGTGTTAGAAAAGGGTGTAATTTAAATTTAGATGTCGCAATAACAATAAATGCAATTACGCCAATTAATATCAAAATCATGCTCATTGATAACTACTCTATTTAGGGTATTAAGGTATGTTGTTTTTGTAGGCGTATTATTGAAAAAATGATATCTATTTGCTTTGTGCTATTTCACAGAATTATTATGCATACAGGGTATTTGTTTGTGCAGGTGCACAGGTTGTGAGCTGTGATTGGTTGTTTTGGTGACTTTTGATTGTTTCAGCTGAAGAAAACTATCATGGTTTAGGCCTGAAACATGATTTGACCAAGATATAGATTAAGCAAATGCTGAAATTCTTGTAAGTTTGTTCCAGTTATGTGCTGAATTTTATCCAGTCTATATCTCAATGTGTTGCGATGAATAAACAGCACTTCAGCACAACGTTTATGATCGCCAATATGTTGAATGTAAACCGCTAAGGTTTTTTGTAATACGCCATTTTTGTCTGCATGGACGAGTTTTAAATAAGGTGCTGCTAGGGCGTCACCACGCCAATGTTGTTTCAGTCCGGTAAAGATGACTTGCAGTGCGTAATCTTCATATAAGTATTTATTTTTCTCTGGGTTAAGACTTTTGCCAATGGCAAGGGTTTCTTTCGCGGTTCGATAGGATTTTGCTATTCCTTCTACACCACCGAAGAAATGCCCTAAAGCAATGTTGAGCTTTAGCTCCATGTTGGCGGGGATACGTTGCAATAACTTATCGATACGATGGCTTTCGAGCGCTGGATCCCATTGGCGTCCATCTAAAAAGGCAGGCTTCAAAATGACTAATTGATTGAGTGAAGTCATTGCAATCAAGTTATTTCTGTCGGGATACTGCAGTAAATGCACCATTTGCTTTAGTGCTTGGTTATTATGAACCTGCTGCTGGTTTACAGATTCAATTTCGATAATGGCGACAACACGCTCTTCTTTTACGTCAATACTAAGCTGATGCCCCCAGTGAGTTAACTGATCAACGTCCTTTTCTTCGGCGCGAATGAGTTGCAAAATGAATTCTTCTTTTTGTCTATTTTGCCACTGTAGTTGATCTTGTAGATTGGCTTGTTCGACAATCATTTCTGCTGTCATTTTCAGTAGTTCGCCATACTGAGCTAACTCTGATGGGTTGCCGGTAATGCCTATCACGCCGACAATTTGCCCTTGATAATGTAGGGGAAGATTTAGCCCTGATTTAACCCCATGTAAACTTGGGGCAATCTCTTGATTAATTTCTACATTACGATTCTGGCTTATAGCCAATAACGCACCTTCATGGACAGCGCCAATTCGCTCATTTGTTCCCGATCCTAGAATAACCCCTTGAGCATTCATCACATTGATATTATGGCCAATGATTTTCATGGTTCTGTTTACAATTTTATTGGCGATAGCACTGTCAATTACATACATGAGTTACTCACAAATTGGATTAGGCTGCGATTTGATTAACGAATTGAAATAACCAATAAATCAATAAACCGTAACCGGTAATTAATGTCAATAATGTCGCAAATTTGGCAATAGGTGGTGTTTGCGATTGTTTCAAAGCAATGTGGCAAAGCGCGATTGAAAATAGACTAATCGGCGCCACAATAATACTTAAAGGCAAAATGATGATGGCACCGCTAAGCAGAATCAATGCTGAAAAGCGTGAAGGAGGGCGTTTATTGGTTAATGGTAAAGGTATTAAAGCAGCACCAATCGATAGTAATACAACGCCAAAGTAGAGAATAAACTGCGCAAAACTCTGATATTGATTAATAAAACCTATCAATGCTATGAGAGGAATAATAACCGAGATGGTTACATGTTTATGGCTAAAGCTGGACTGGACATATTGGCCAGAAAAGTAGCAGCAGGTTTGCACAACGGCATTAATGGTCACAAAAGCCATAAGTGCGATAAATACCAATAAGCTGTTGTTGGCCATGGTTGTTGTGGATGCAAACGCTGGTGCAGACAATAACAATAATGGCAAACTCGAAATGATTAGGGACTTTTTAAGCATGGTAATGTGTCTATATGTTCTCATTCCTCAGATTTTAATCAACAATGAGTAGAATAGCTTTTGTTAATTTAGCAATCGTGAGTTATTTATCGTTAAATGAGAATGTGAGCACAAAAGTAAATAGATAAAACAAAAAAGCCTGCTAAATAGCAGGCTTTTTTTAATCGTGTTATCGCTTACAACTTGTAGTTGACGCTTAACATAATCATGTGAGCAGTGTAATCGTGACTGTTGCTTCCAAAGGTCATGACATTCCAAATGTTATCAGGAGCGATATCATTTGCTGCATCATTATCTAGGTACTTTTCAATTTTATAATCAAGACGTAAAGCCATTTTCTCAGTAGCTTGGTATTGACCATATAAATTAACGTTATGCACTTTTGCAAAGTAATCACCGTAGTCTCCAGTCACACCTTGGCGTACTTGAGTGTTACTGTCTGATTCTGAGTAAGTGTAATCTAGACCTAAACGTAGACGGCTATCCATTAAGTTGTTGTAGCTTAGGTTAGCACCAACAACGTCAACGGTGTCTTCGATGTCAGCTTGCCAAGTAGGGCCAGAGAACGTGCTACTGCCAGATTGTTGTGACTCAATAACCTGATGGTTATAGAATGCATTTAGCATAACGTCTTTGTTAAACATGTAGTTTACATTAACGTCGTAACTGGTGTCTTTTGACTCAGTTAACCCAATCTCGGTATCAGTGTAGTCATCTAATGCGTAACGAACACCTAAATCAATTGTTAATGCATCGATTGGTGTATGGCTAACACGAGCTTCAACCATGCTACGATCACGATCTGCTAAATAATATTTACGTAGTAAGTCGTTATTTTCTGAAGAGGTCCATTCAGAAGCTTGGTAATCAGAACCATCTCGACTTCCGAAACTACCTTTTACCCACATGTCCCAGTTTTCAAAACTGTTTAAGCGGTAACGAGCCCAAATAGTGCTTTCTTCAGTGACTTCACGCTCTGAGTAACTGCGCTCATCACGTTTATAATCAACACCACCGTCTAACTTCATACCACGGTTAATGCGATAGTCAGCACCAATTTTTGCACGGTGAGTTGTTTGATCATAAGGGGTGTTATAAGCGACTTGGCCGTTAACATCATTAATGCTGATTTGAGTCCATTCTTCAATATTCGTGTTGTTTTCACGGTCAGAGTAGTCGTAACTACCCGATACTCGAACAGAGCGGTTAACGCGGCTGACTGCTTTTAATGTCATGCCGGTTAAATCAACTTTAGCATCAACAGATTCAGTTGGCACACTATAGCCATAACCAGACGTTACCACGTCTTGATCTTGGCTCATTTGACCGAACATCAAGCGACCGCTAACAGCAGTACCATTTTCAGTGTATTGACCTAGCAGCGACACGATATGTGATTCGTTATCAGGATCAAGTGCCATATAGCCACGAGTCTGAGCACCAAAAGTCGGATTAAATGCATTATCGTAGCTTAATTCAGCATTATCATTTTTAAAGATAGAGCCATCGTAGTTTAAGCTTGTGAACCAGTTTTTACCGCTAAATTTGATACCAGCATTGATGGTATCAGTTGTGTAGTCAACAGGCTCTGCAATCATCATTGACTGATTGAAGAAGCTACCTGAAGCTGTCTTAGTGCCGGTTTTTTCTTCACGTTGATAATTAACGTAAGTGGTCAACATTGATTCAGTTTGATATTCAAAACCAAGGCCTGCACGTTCGCGTTTCAAAGAAAGCTCAAATGGGTTAAGGCTACTATATAGCTCTGACATACCGTCAGTTGAACCTGCAGTGACCCAGTTATCTGGTAATGTGAGGTCTGAACCGCCAATACCTTGATACGGAGACATAACAGTGTTTGAGCTGTAAGTCGCTAATGAGCGGTAATTTAGGTTGAAGTTGTACTGGCCTAATTTACCAACATTTACATCCAAACGGCCATTATCTAAGCCAAGATCTGTTGCTTCAACTTTCGCTCTATAACCCGATTCTCCGATGTAATTAACATCAGCATCTAATTTAGGCGCGATTTCATTGTCACTACCAAAAGCATTAGCTGAGTGAATATCATCTTCACTGTTATAACCAACGCCAACACCAACACTTCCAGTAACACCCGTTTCTACAGCACAACCTTTACAGACCCATTTATCAAATTTAACTTTATCTGTATTGGCATTGCCGACACCGTAACCATCTGCTGCCATTGCAAATCCAGCATTGGCAACTAACGCTAAGGTGATAATATTCAGTTTAAATTTCATAGTCGTACATCCTTAACGCTGAAGTAATTTGCCAGAAGGGTGGTTTGAACCATGTACTTGGCTATGACAATTTAAGCAACTGCGGCCACCAGTAAAGGCATTATCACCAACATTAGAACCCATACCTGTGTTCCCTAAATATGCATTGCTAGCATGGCCATCGCTGGCATGACATTGCTGACATAGTTGTGGTGCACGAGTTTTTAGCATTCCTTCGTTTACGCTGCCATGTGGATTATGACAAGTGACACAATTTTCTGTCACTGGAGCATGTTCCCATAGTTTAGGGCCGCGTTTTTCAGCGTGACATGAGTAACAGGTCTCGTTCACACTTGGTTTAACCAAGTCTGAATCAGCCATGCTGCCATGTGGATTATGACAATCACTACATGTCATTTGATTCCATTTCATTGGATGACTAGAGCGTTTGTTCATGTCAGTTTTTTGCTTGGTATGACAACTTGTACACACTTCCATTTCTGTCTTTTTATCCAGAATAGGGTCGTTAGCAGTGTGAACACTGTGACAAGATGCACAAGCAACATCAGCATTGTCGTGATGGCTGGTATTCCAAGACATACGTTCGTCATCTAAATGACAACCCATACAAACACTGTTTTGTTTTTCAGGAGATAACGTTGAGTCTGGGCCAAAAGCAATGACAGGTTCATTACCGCCACGGTTATGTTTACCCATTGGGCCGTGACATGCTTCACATTGAAGACCTGCCATTGGGCTTTTTGAAGAGTCAATTGCACCGTGAACGCCTTTAAATAGGTCCATCACTTTTTCCGAGCGTCTATGACACATTAAGCAAGAGTCAGCCCCTTTTGGTGAGTAACTCCTTCTTCGAACTTTTTGTCTAATACAGCTTCGACTTCTTCAGGTGTCATTTTGGCATCCCATTTCGACGCATAGGCCGAATGAGACATCCCAAGAGATAGCAGTGCAATTGCCATAAAGGTTGGGATTAAAGAGTTTAATTTCATTTTAATTTTCATAGTAAGGCTTCCCAATCTATCCATGATGTAGATGTATTTATAGTTGTAAAAGGGAGAAGCGAGCTTCTCCCTGATATTACAATTACATGTTCACCGCAGTGTGATCGAAGATAGTTGGCTTATGACATCCCATACAGAACTCAAGTTGAGCTGAAGCATTGGCATCATCGTAAGAACCATTTACAACAGCGCCTTGGCCTTCTGCGTGAGCTTTAATTTCATCGAAGCCATGACAAGAAGCACAAGTGGCTGTGATTGGCGTTGTGTATTCGCCAGCTGAAGTAGCTAATGCGCCTTTCTGTTTGAATGCATCAAGATTGAAGTCATTATGACATTGCGCACAATCACTGATGATACCTTCCTCGCCATGAACACTATGAAGTTTCATTTCAAGTGCACCTTGATTACCACCTGAAGCGTATGTGCCATCAGGAGTATGACAAGTCACACAAGCATCAACACCTACAACTACTTCACCTTCGTCATTTTCGCGACCTAATTGTTCAGTCATGACAAAACCTGCATGGTAGCCTTTGTGAATTTCAAATGTTTCACCGTGACAGTTTTCACAGGTATTAAAGGCGACTGAATCAGTATGACGCATGCTTGGAGCTTCGCCTGAGAAAGTGCCAAATACTAAGTCTGCTTTCATACTTGTTGTAGCAATATCTTCACCACAATCAACCGCCTCAGTACCGTCGTTACACATTTCTAAACCAACGAAAGTAAATGCAGTGTCAGTATCTTGGATGCCAGCAGGTGAGTACTCATCAAACGGGAGGGCTGGTAGGGTGTATTGTAATGCACCTGCTTCTACAGAAACATTTTCACCTAATTCACCATTTCTAACCAAGTCGTAAGCGACTTTTGCTTGTCCGTTTCCTGGGCTTGCGTTGTAACCCATGATTGGGAAGTTTGGACCCACGTTAGTGATAGTCTCAATACGTTGGATTTTGCTTACGAGAGTTGATGCATCAATTGCAGTACCCGCAGCATCAGTAATCGTGACAGACAGCGTGGCTGTTTTGTCTGAATTAACGATTAATGAAGATGTCATGCCGTACATATCAATGAAGGCTTTTTCTGTACGAAATCGCCAGTGTGAATCTCTTCTGTCCAGCTAGCATTATGACATGCGATACAGTTTGAGTTATCAGACTGTTGTGAATGACCTTCACCCGCTTTGAAGTCAATGTTCGTGTGACAACTTGTACAAGTTTCCATTGTTGGAATACGTGTCCAGTTACCCCATTCAGTTAACTCTTCTGATTCAATGTGACAGCTTTGACAGTTGTCTTGAACGATAGCGTGTGCAGTTTCGGCAGTATAATCATTACGGCCCCACACTTTATTTGAGTTATGAACGTTATGAACTAAGTGAGCGAATGCCACTTCAGGTTTACCGCGGCCATCTGCCCATTCTTGGGTATGACAAGTAATACACGTTTCAACCGTAGTGGCTTTGTGGTAAATCTTTTCACCTTCAGCGTGACATGCTGCACACGCTTCGTGAGATACGATATTTTTAGTGTATAGCGCTTCGTAACCTTCACCGTCGAAATCAGCAACAATTTCACTGACCGGTACTTCTGTAACACCATCTAATAACGTTGAAGCTTCTGCAACAACATTAAAACGTTGAGTTAATTCTGAATTGAATGTATCTGTATCGAAGCTTTCGAAAGTGAAGTCGTAGCTACCATTTTTGTTATCAACAAAAGTAGAGGTTGAGCCAAGCTTCTGCCAGTTCGCGCTGTTTCCTGCGCCGCTAGCGCCTGCAGGGATAAGCTGAGCTGCATTTTCAATTGAAAAGTCTTTTAATCCGACTACTGCTTCATCATCTTCATTAGTCGCATAAACTTTAACTGTAGGGATATTGTCGGCATAAGTCACTGACAGCACTTCTAAATTAAGCTGCTCAATTGCTTCTGCTGGTGTTCCACCAGGAAGACCAGGGTTGCCATCTTTACCATCATCACCGTCACTGCCACAGCCTGTTAAGGCTACGCTGACTGCACTTGCTACAAGCATTAGTGCTATTTTTGAATTTTTTTGTTCATCATTTGTCCCTGCGTATTAAGACATTGCTTAAATTTGACTTGGCTTATTTAGTGCCTAGATACATAGTCTTTTGAGTCAATTCAGCTTTTTGGGTTTTAAATTCATCACTTACAAGGTTAATCCACAACAAGATAAAAATCTTTAAATCTAGACTGATACTGTGAAGCAGATCGGTCTATTTATAAAGAGGTATAATATTTGTCGTTCTAACTCGCTTTAAATCAGTAAAAAGCAAAAAGAGCCGCACATTGGCGACTCTTTATTTTGCTAATTAACCTTTACTGTCCACCCCAATTAGAGTGTGCTTCAAGGATTTGTCCATCGTTATGACAAGTTGAACATGTTTCAACCACATTCAATGCATCATAGTCAGCTTCTGGAACACCTAATGAATCAATCGTACCGACAACACCGCCATTAGTTTCAATGTGTTGGATAGTTGATTCGCTTAAACCATATGGAGGTACGTGACAACTAACACAAGCTGCAGTTTGTGGAGATACAACTAACAATCCATTGTCATCTTTACCAAATGCAACTGGTGTAGATTCAGCAGTGATGTTTTGGATAGAGAATCCATCTTCACCATGACACGCCTGACATTCAGTTTTCTTGAAGAATAACGAACCGCTTGAGTCATAAACGTAATGCTTCGAGTGAACTTTAAATGCTAGGTTAGAAGATTCACCACCTGATGTTGCACGGGTACCATTATGACAAGAAGCACAGCCATCAATGTCATTGGTATAACGGTGAGTGATTTCAGTCGTGTGACATTGCTGACAATCTGCCATTTCTGCATGTTGCATACGTGGTGATTCTTCAACAACTGTACCATCTAAGTTGAAGTAATAAGTGTCGGAGGTTACGTAAGGAGCACTCTGATCACCAGCATCTAAATCTTCTTCGTTACAGTACTCGATGACGCCTCTGTGAGAACAAACATGAAGTTGACTGCTTAGTACGATAGTTGAACCTGCATCAATCAATGTTGCGATATCAAAGCTATCAGCACTGACCGTAGAGGTAATAGAACCATCCGCTTCTTCTACAAAGGTGTCGTAACCTACTTTTTGGTAGTTCACTAAGAAGTCATCAGTTAATACACCATTAATGACGATAGCACTGTTGAATCCACCATATTGGTATGGGCGAGGATCAATTTGGTTAATCGCAACTAATTCTTCACCATTTTTCACTGTGAAGTTTACTTTAATTTCTGATTCATCATCGGCAACAGTCATAGAGTTGAATTCAACTTTGAGTGTTGTTGCTAAGAAATTACTGTTTAATGCGTAATGGGCTTCATTTGCTCCACGAGCGCGTTCGCCGTCTTTATGACAAGTTAAACAGTTATTGCCTTGTTGATGTGAAGCAGGAACACCGGCAGCTTCAGCAGCAGGGCTTGGGCTATGACAGCTCCAACATGCAGTGGTATCAACATCAGCTTTCCAGCTATCAGTTAAGTTAAACTCTTCATTTGGATTATGACAAGTTAAACAGTTTGATGTCATTTGTGGGTAAACACCCGCGTCAGAGAAGTTAGCTTCAGTATGGATACTGTGAACCATACCTTTGATTGAACCATCGTATTCATACGCTTCACCAATTGCATTACCTTCGCTATCGGTATCCTGTTTGCTATAGCTGTTGTAATCAGTGTGACAGAAAGAACATGCTTCTTCTGTATTATGTTTACTGCCATGCATTGATAATTCACCAGCTTGATCAGCACGGTGACAGGTTTGACAATCTGAATTTGCAAGAATTTGTAGTGGTTTTTCAACTTCTACATCAGTTGCTGGTACCCAATAGAAGAAACTATTGTTAACTAACGTTTGTGATTCGTTGTTGGTTGTTTTGATAGACATGTAAACGCCGTTGGTTGCGTCTGCCATGTAGTCGTATTTATCTAGAGTGTCGATTGCTTTATCAATTGTAATTGAATAGCTACCATCTTTATTGTCAACGAAGCAATCTTCACATTCACTTTTACTACCGTCAAAGTAGCTAGAGCCTGTGAAGTAACCATCGCCTTTGTCTTTATTGAAGTAACTTAACCAAATTTGTCTATCGACACTTGGATTAACAATTTCGTCTTCACCTGGCTCATTTGCAGAACCAACTCGTCCGAAAGATATCGTGGCGATATCAGCAAGTGTTAGACCTGTAAGAGCAACACCGTTTGCATCAGCTAATTTAAAATCAACAGTTAGGAATTGATTTTCATCAACGCTTGCTGTGGTAATTGTGCTCGTTAACGCTGAAACAGAACCAATTGGTTTGCCTACAACACCGTCTTCACCATCACTACCGTCGGTACCGTCACTGCCACAACCGGATAAAGCGAAGGCCATTAAGCCAGCACTAAATACCGCTTTAGCAGTAGTATTGAAATTGAATTTTTTCATCATTGTTCCCTGCAAGAGATTTTTATTCGTACTTGATTCTTCATCATAAAATCAAGTGTATGGACATTATCCAAGCTTTTAATAAGCCTCTTTATTTTATTCACTTAGTTCTATAATCACTGTGATTAAGATCTTAGTATGCCTAAAGAGGTATTTTGAAATCTGCAATTTGCAAGTTGGCATATTGAAAATGTTATGCCGGCGGGAGTGTTATTGCTCATCCGTTGCAATATTGTAGTTTTTCAGTGTTTTATTAAGCTGTTAGGAATATTCAATTTCAGTAAGCATAACGAATAAATCCATTATTCAATGTACCATCACATACATTACTTACGTCTAAAATTGCCATTACTAATAATAGGTCTTTTAGTTAAAAAATGTATGCATAATCAGGTGATTTTTGGCTGATTTTAATGGTCAACTACAAGCTTTTTAAGGAAATTGTGATGTAGATCTCATATTTTTTGCGCGATTAATGATGAGCGGCCAAATCAATACACTTTTGAAATGAATTTAGTATTGAAATTTAAAGTTATTGCATAAACATGCATTTACCTTAGTTGTGATAAATTATGTGCAAATTGGGCAATGATTGTGCAAACAGTCATGTTCATATCGAATGAGCCATAATTTCGCTTGATCATGGCAGGGGCTTAGGGGATAATCCTGCCGTTCACATTAAAAGAAGCGTTTAATGTGAAATCTATGGTGACCTTAGGGTCCCCTCGCAATGATAACTTGTGAACTCGGCCAGGCCCGGAAGGGAGCAACCGCAGCAGGTGACTCATGTGCCGAGGTGTGGCTCTAGGGGAACCTCCAAATCCTCTCTTTATTATCTTCTTTATTACGTTTTATCTTTTACTAGCCAGTTTTTAATATTTGTATCTATTAACACCAATTATGTGTTTTCTACGCTTGGTAATGCTGCAACTTTAGCTTTTGCTTCAGCCTCTTCTTCAGCTAAACGTCTTTTTAAGTTCGATTTTAAAAATTCTCTAGACTTCTCTAATGCGGCCTGTATTTCTTTTTTCATATTTTGAAGTTCATTATAATCTTCAAAAAAATACGTATCGACTAGATGTCTGATATAGCGAACAGGCAACTGATTTAACGTCACGCAGCATAAGTCGGCAAGGTATTCTTCTGGCAGTTCCTCCATTAACCCTTCATCTCTTAATATTTCCATTAATAAGACTTCATAATAATTGCGAATATCAACCTGCATATTTTACTCCGATGGCGCTACTTTTATATCAGTTTGCAACTAGATTGAGTTGGCTGCAATAAAAAGTTGGCTATGGCGTTGGGTTAATTCAGTTTCATCGCGGCTATAACCACCACCGATAACTGCCGCGATTGGGATTTGAGCCTTTTTTGCAGTAGATAAAATTATTGTATCTCTGACTAAAATTCCAGCGGTTGAAATGTTGAGATAGCCTAGATCATCGTCAATGTGGATATCTACGCCTGCATCATAAAGGATTAAATCTGGTTGATGGATATTAATAAGGTAGGGAACAACTTCTGTTATTGTCTCGATAAATTGATCATCATTGGTATATTTGTGAAATTCAACATCGTGATCTGATTTTGCTTTTCGCGCTGGGAAGTTTTTAAGGCAATGAAATGAGCAAGTAACAATATTAGTATTATTACTGGCTAATGTGGCAGTGCCGTCTCCTTGGTGTACATCACAGTCAATGATCAACACTTTACTGGCTTTACCTGAATTGATCATAGTCGATGCGGCTAATATCAAATCGTTGAAAATACAGAAGCCACTACCGAAATCTTGGTGGGCATGATGGTAACCACCACTTAAGTGTAAAGCGACGCCATTTTCGATTGCCAATTTAGCGCAAAGTACAGTGCCATTAACTGCATGTAAGGTCCTGTCTACTAATGATTCACTCCAAGGAAACCAATCCGCCTCATTTGTTTTGTATCGAGTGTGTTAGCTAAAAAGCCATCTACATAATCGGGATCATGAACTTGTTTTAGTTGGTCTATGCAAATTTTAGTAGGAGAGTGAAAGTCTTTTGTATTGGCTATGCCGCTTGATATTAAATATTGCTGCAATAATTGATATTTCGTGGTTGGAAAACGGTGCGCACTCGGTAACACCAGCTTAGAGTAGCTGGTGTGATAAACAAGTGGTATGCCCAAATGTAAAACCGAAAGCGCAGAGGGGATGAAGAAAAGTTATAGCTGTTTAATCGCCCAGCTCATAAATTCTTTACGAGTTTCTTCATCAGCTTGAAGCCACCAATATTGAAGCATTTGCTCAGGATGTGTTCCTGTTTGGCTATCGGCGTTAACTTTTGCACTGCTTGTTTTAGTCGTGTTAACTTCATTTGCACTAGTGGCTACAGCAGGTGCTGTTGCTGCAACAGTCGCACTAGGTGTAACTTTAGCGACAGGTAAAGATTTTGTATTACTATCCGTTGCTGAAGCAGACAAGGTATCAATATCTTCGCCTTGATTACCGTTGAACAAATTGGAAATAAAACTACTCTCTTTATAATCTGTTTGAGTTACTGTATATGATACTGCGCCGTTATCTTTTCGAGAAATTACGACTTGAGGGTCTTTGGCAAAGGCTTTAGGCTTTTTGACATAGTCGCCGTCGATAGGCTTTAACTGATACTCGTAATCGCCATCAACCTTGATATCGATAATAAATGGTGAAGATTTAATAAAACTTTGGCTATCACTGAAATCATCATCAACCATATCATGATAACGAATTGCAATTTTGTGCTGGCCGTTATCTAACTCAAGGTTAGTTTTATGCGAGAACATATTGGTATCAATTTCTTTGCCGTCTAAAGCAAGATATTCAAAAGACATAGGAATGGAGAGATTTGCTGCAATAACAGAAGTTGAAGTGACAAAAGCCAGTAATGTCGCACTCAGCGGCAGTGTAAATTTCATTGTTGCTCCTTAACGATTTGTATTTCGATTCGGTCGTTCAAACATTTGAATCCTATCTTCAATATAGCTAATTGCTTGACGGCACTTTCCTAATCTGCGGTGCAGAGAAAGGATTTCATTTTGTATCGTGATTTTGTCAGCACTGTGACAGTTTGCAAGCTTAGTTTCCATTTCTGCAATTTTTTGTTCAAAAGTTGTAGCCCAATTCAAATGTTTATTAAGCTCTTGGTAAATCTGGTGGCTATTTTTCATCACATTATTAGCTATCCATGCAAATCCACTGTCGGCATGTTGCTGCTGTTGTTTCTTCGCATATCTAGCACGGTTGTTGGCACGTTTTTGTTCAGCTGTTTTTACATTAATATTGGTCGTCACTAAAGCTCGACGTAATGCAGTAAAGCGGTCTTGTATTCTTTGGCAACTTAACTCGATAATTTTGATGTCTAATTTTAGAGAAAGTTGCTTTTCTAATTGAACAATATCTTTTTTAAGTTGTTGGATACAGGGTGTGAGCTGAGCACCTTGCTGAATAAATAATTGCGAATTAAATCTTTCAATGTCTTGCAGCATTTTCTTCTGTTGTGAAGGCAATTGCTGGTCATGATTTAACGCATCTCGTTCAAGTGTATTGAGCTGCTGCTTTAATTGATGAATTAGTTGATTTGTATTTCTCATAACCATGCTGTCCAAGCAAGATTAGCTGCAATTGCTAGTACGACAATAATAAAGAGTGGTTTGACAAAGGGAATTCCGAATCGTATTGCTGATTTCGCGCCAATGAATGAGCCCGCCATCATACACACTCCCATCCATAGACCCAGTATCCAGTCAACTTCACCTAAAAGGGCAAAAATAACGAGTGCAGTGACATTACTGACAAACGTCATGACCCTAGCAAGGGCGCAACTGTTTAATAAAGGTAGCTTGTGCAGCCTGATACTACTTACTGTCCAAAAGGCACCAATACCAGGACCAGCAAAACCATCGTAGCAACCTAGTAGAGTCCCTTGAGCTGCTTGTTTCGTTTTACATGGCGATTGCGTAGGCGCAACAGAAATATTATCTCCCATTGCTTTTGGACTGAGTAAGGTATAAAACGCGATGCTGATGATAACCAATGGAAGAATTTTTTCGAGCCAAGCGGCGTCGATTAAATACACTAAAATGCTGCCTAATACAGCACCTATAAAAGTGGTAATAAAGGCGGTTCGCCAAAATCTAAGTTTGATGAGTTGCTGCTTATAATAAGTATATCCTGCGGTCAATGAGCCGAAACATGCTGCCAGCTTATTTGTGCCTAAGGCTAAATGAGGCGGAATGCCCATAGTCAGTAGTGCGGGAATTGATAACAATCCACCACCTCCTACTACGGCATCAATAAAACCAGCGACTAATCCAATAACAGCCAAAAACGCCCAATGGCTAGGATCTAACAGAAATTCCAAATAAATACCTATTCTATAACTTTACGAAATGGCGGAAGTGCATCAAGTAATGATTTACCATAACGCTTAGTAATAAGACGCCTATCTAAAATGGTGACGCGACCATAATCATCTTCTTTACGGAGTAATCTACCACAACTTTGGATCAATTTGCGTGATGCATCTGGAATGGTGAGCTGTAAAAATGGATTACCACCTTTACTCTTAATGTATTCTGCATGCGCTTGTTCAACTGGTGAAGTTGGCACTGCAAAGGGTAATTTGGTAATAATCAGATTGGTAAGGTAATCACCGGGTAAATCTAACCCTTCTGAAAACTTCCTGTACCGAAAATAATACTGGGCTTACCTTGGTCACAGCGGAGCTTGTGTTGCTCTAAAATTTGTTGCCTTGGCATGGTTCCTTGCACAAACAGCTGGTCTTTGGCTATTTTACCATTGACCTTATCTGTTACTTTTTCCATTTGCCAATAAGAGGCAAACAGTACTAATGTCGCCATTTCGTCTTCTACGAGTGCGATAACTTGTTCTGCTAGTTCATCTGTAAAAGCATCTTCAGTGGGCTCATTTTCCATTTGTGGAATAAACAATGTCGCATTATTTTGATAATCAAAGGGTGATAACAAGGCTAAAAAACGACTACCATCATTTAGGGACAACCCGACTTGCTGAGCGAAATGATTGAAATTATTTAAGGCTCTTAATGTTGCGCTACACAATATAACGCCTGCAGCTTTTTGCCAGAGCATATGCTCAAGCATAAAACCGACCTCAATTGGAGATGCGCAAAATAGGTAATCTTGTTGTTTACCGGTAATGAGCTCTGCCCAGCGAGCCATTGGCGCCCCTTTTTTGGAATCCTCTTTTGCGAGCATTTTCCAGAGTTTTGCGAGATTTTCTAACCTTTGCAGTATAAAGCCGGCCTCTGATAAAGCAGCTTCTGATTGATGCTTTGGTAGTTCACCATCTTTGATAGCTTCATTCAGTACACTTTGGATCTTGGTAAATTGTTTTACTGCAAGATTTGATGTAGTTGCTAAGTTTTCTGCTTGTATTAGTAAAGACTCTGGAAGCTTGCCATTTTCGAATCGTAAACGCGTTTCTGGGTTGGCAAAAAGTTTAGGCTGTGTGTCGCAAAAATGGGCAACTTGATTAAGCTGAGTCACTAAATCGCCAATGTGATCGAGCATTGCTTGCACAGGGGCAATAATATGTGTGGTTTTAAGTTGATTTTGAAGTTTGGAGCAGGTCTTTGACGCCTTTTCAAGCCAATCACTCGCGCCCCTCAATGTTGCTTGAGCACTTGAAAAATCTCTTGCTACCGTCGGCAAGTGATGAGCCTCATCGATGACATAAAACATGTCTTCAGGTTCTGGCAAAATCACGCCACCGCCTAACTCTAGATCGGCAAACAGCAAACTGTGATTAACAATAAGTACATCCCAGGTTTCGACAT
Source organism: Shewanella sp. ENK2 (assembly GCF_043568515.1). Classification (NCBI taxonomy): domain Bacteria; kingdom Pseudomonadati; phylum Pseudomonadota; class Gammaproteobacteria; order Alteromonadales; family Shewanellaceae; genus Shewanella; species Shewanella sp. ENK2. The sequence goes on from NZ_CP171406.1 coordinate 3,732,290, forward strand.
CTTCACGAGCTTTATGAAAAGGGCAGTGATGATGGCTCGACATTTGCCGATGACAACTGTGCTTATCACAGCAAATTTGCTGCCATAAAAAGTCAGGAATAGGCTTTTTTAATGTATCAATCTCGCCGTTCCACTTATTGTCGTTAAAATCTTGATGTAGGGCTTTGAGGAGATCTATTTGACTTTGATCTGGTTTAGTTTGCCACATTGCCATCTGAGATGTGTCTTCAGGACCTATCATGGCAGCGAGTTTAGCTAAACATACGTAACGCTGGCGGCCTTTAACTAAACCGAATTTAAAATCAACGCCAGATTGTTGCAAAAAGAAAGGTAAATCCTTGTGCAATAACTGCTCCTGCAAAGCTACTGTTGCTGTCGCGATACAGACCTTTTTCTTACTTGCCAAAGCTAATGGAATCGTTCCGAGAATATAAGAAAGGGATTTACCAATACCAGTTCCTGCTTCACAAACCAAAATGCGTCGTTGTTTATCATAGTCACCAGCTAGGGTTTTTGATATTTCTGCCACCATAAAGTTTTGCTCTCTGCGAGAACGAAAATTTGGCATCGCAGTCGCAATATCTTTATAGATAGTGCGGATCTGGGTTTTGATATGATCCGTTAGCATGTAGGGTCCATTAGCAATCTTTACTTACTAATTCTGTATTAGCTGTTATATGCTGTACATAATAACAGTGATTTTAGTTGTTCGAAATATATAATCTAGCTAAAAGCTAAGCGAAGACTTTTAGCGACAGGATTCAAATTGGATAATGAAGGGCTCGATCTTAGATGTTATGAATATCTATGGCTATGACCTTATTCAGTTAATCACACTCAATATGTAAAGTAATCTTGTTAATCCATGGACACTCAATTGCAAAAAACACCCTAAAAGGGCTCGTACTCACCCGACACGCCATTTATCGACATGGCCGATTACTATTGCAGTATTTTATAAAAACAGCTGACGGTCCTGCAATCATTGAGGTGGAGCAGTTTGATGTTATTTGCTTTTGTAAGCAGATAGATTCTGAGTTCATTTTAAGTCATTTTAGTACTGGTATAAGAATTGAGCCGGTAAGCCTAAAAAATTTTAATTACGAAGATGTGTCTTGTGTTTATGTAAAATCAACAACGATGTTAAAACAGGTGCTGCGCATTGCTAATGACGCTGGTATTGAAATTTATGAAGCAGATATTAGACCTGAACAACGTTTTTTAATAGAAAGATTTATAGCATTACAAGCTGAATTTGCCATTAATGCTCCTTTATCACAGCCGCCGTATAACACTGATAATCATCCAAGGACTTACACTTACTTAGCAAGCAAAGCCAGAAGAACAGAAGTTAATGTGCCTGTCTCAATGGTGTCTTTAGATTTTGAATGCAGCCCAACTGGTGAACTGTATTCTGTTGGTTTATATGGTTCACATTCAGCGCTAGATGAGCAAACCGACCTTTATCAGAAAGTCATCATGGTAGGAGAGTCTGAATCAATAGATAACAAAAAGTTTGATAGCGACAAATTAAGCGATGATGACATTCACTGGGTGAGCGATGAAGTCTCATTAATTAAAGCTCTGATAACTTGGTTCAAAGAGTATGACCCTGATGTCATTATTGGTTGGGCGGTGGTGACCTTTGATTTGGCGCTACTGTATAAGCGTTGTCAAATACATCAAATAGCATTATTAATCGGTCGCGATGAACAAGCGCTGACTTGGAAGGTGGAAGATAAGTATCGTCCTGAGACACTATCGCTGCCTGGACGGGTTGTACTTGATGGTATTGATTGGATAAAAGCGGCTTTTTATCAATTCGAGCGTTATTCACTAGAGCATGTTTCTCAGCACTTATTAAACGAAGGCAAGGCCATTGATCATGTTGAAAATCGTGGGCAAGAAATATGTCACCTTTTTGAGCACAACAAACAAGCATTAGCTTTTTATAACTTAACTGATTGTAGATTAGTGTGGGATATCTTTAAAAAGACCCAATTACTGGCTTTTGCATTAGAAAGAGCAAAATTAACGGGTCTTGAGTTTGGGCGAGTAGGTGCCTCGGTCGCTGCATTTAATAACTTGTACTTACCGCATCTTCATAGAAGTGGTTTTGTTGCACCAGCGAGAGCGGCCAGCAATGGTTTAGAATCTCCAGGTGGCTATGTCATGGACTCCATTCCAGGTTTTTATAAAGATGTATTAGTCCTCGATTTTAAAAGTTTGTACCCTTCAATAATACGTACCTTCTTAATTGACCCTAAAAGTCTTGTTGAAGCAAAATTCAACCCTTTAGAAGATGATGTTGACGGCTTTTTGGAAGCTAAGTTTAATCGTCATAATGCAATTTTACCTGGTCTTATTGCTAGTCTTTCTTTGCAAAGAGAAAAAGCAAAACAAGATAATGATAAACCTCTTTCTCAAGCAATTAAAATTATCATGAACTCTTTATATGGCGTTTTAGGCTCAAAAGGGTGCGTTTTTCATGACGCTAAACTGGCAAGTTCTATCACAATGCGTGGCCATCAAATTATGAAACAAACGAAAGTTTGGATTGAAGAATTGGGTTATAAGGTTATTTATGGTGATACAGACTCAACATTTGTGTGGTTGGGTGAAAAGCATCAAGTAAAAGATATCAACAAGCTAGGAGAGCAACTAGCGCATGATATGACAGTTAAGTGGCAACAGCGTTGTATGGATGAATACGCTTTAACTAGTCATTTGGAGCTAGAATTCGAAAGTCATTTTAGTCAGTTTGTTATGCCGACCTTAAGAGGGTCAGAAGCTGGCAGTAAAAAGCGTTACGTCGGCGCATCAAAGGATGCCGAAGGGCAACTCTCTCTTACTTTCAAAGGGATGGAGCAAGTAAGAAGTGATTGGAGTCCGTTAGCGAGAAGGATCCAATACCATTTGTATTTTTTATTGTTTTCTAATGGTGACGTTAAATCTTATCTATACGAGCAACTTGAGCAATTGGCTTTGGGTCAATTCGATAATGAGTTGATATTTAGAAAGCGATTGAAACGTCATGTAGAAGAATATACCGCTAAATCCTCACCACACGTTAAAGCTGCCATTAGGCTTTGCCAGATCACAGGTGATAAGAATAAAGGTAGAAGAGGAGCGTTAATTGAGTACCGAATGACACTGAATGGTGCTCAGCCTATTACTGCTGTAAATGAGTCAATAGATTATGACTATTACATCGAAAAGCAGATAAAGCCGATAGCGGAGCCAGTTTTAGCCTTATTAGGGGAAGGGTTTGATAGTCTTAGCAGTCATCAGATAATGTTAATTTAGTGTTATTTGATATTGCGTTTGTGGTTATTCGTTACTATTTTTGAATAGTTTGGTAGTTGATTGTACTGTTTGATGTGTGCATTTAGTATATTCATACGGAAATTGCGCTCATTTCTTTGTTTCGTGATATTTCAGCATGCTAGCCTTTGTTGAAAGGATAATACAAACAAAATGGACTGTTACCAGCAACAATGATGAATTTAAAATGGGAAGGTTTAGCTCGATGAAAAAGACTTTAATCGCTTCGACACTAGCAGCAGTGATGTTCGTACCAACAGCTTCAGCAATTGAAATCTATAAAGATGACAAGAACTCAGTAGAAATTGGTGGCTTCATTGATGCACGTGTTTATCACGGTCAAGACACTACAGAAGTAGTCAATGGTGCATCACGCATTAACTTTGGTTTTGATCGCCAAATGGGCGATGGTTGGAATGCGTTTGCTAAACTAGAGTGGGGCGTAAATCCATTTGGTGACAGTGAAATTATTTATAACAATGACCAACTTTCTTATGAGAATGGTGACTTCTTATCGAACCGTTTAGGCTATGTAGGTGTAAACCATGATACATACGGTACGCTGACGATTGGTAAGCAATGGGGTGCTTGGTACGACGTCGTTTATAACACTAACTACGGTTTTGTTTGGGATGGTGATGCTTCTGGTACTTACACATATAACAAAGGTGATGGTTCTGTAAACGGTACAGGTCGTGGTGATAAAACGGTTCAATACCGTAATGCATTTGGTGACTTCAGCTTTGCAGTTCAAGCTCAGTTAAAACAAGATGAGTTTGATGTATTAGAAGATGGAAGTATTGGTGACGAACCAGTGGCTCCGTTGATCAGTGCTCAACAAACTGTTGCGACAATTGAATATAACAACACATATGGCTTAGCCCTTACTTACCAAGCTACCGATAATTTTGTTGTGACTGCCGGTGTGAACGTTGGTGAGTTCAAAGGTGAAACTGTCGAAAACGAAAAAATCGAAGAAACTGACATCATTTATGGCTTTGGTTTGACATATGGCGGTGGCTGGGATGCTGAAGGCTTATATGCTGCTGCAAACTACAGTAAACAAGAATTCCACGATACTGACAATTTAGGTCGCTTAATTTCTGAAGCATATGGTGTTGAGACGTTAGTATCATACCGCTTTGATAACAACATCCGTGCATTTCTTTCATACAACATCTTAGATGCTGGTGACGAATATAAAGCAGAATACAACGGTGATACTTTCAAACGTCAATTCACGGTTGCTGGTTTGCATTACATCTGGGATGCAAACACTGTAATTTATATTGAAGGTCGTATCGATAACAGTGATTTCACTGGCTCAAAAGAAGCTGAAATGAAACTATCAGATGATGATGGTATCGGTTTCGGTATCAGATATACGCTTTAGTAGTTTAATCACTGATAAAAAGCACCCGAAAGGGTGCTTTTTTTTGTTTAGAATAAAAAAGATGAAGTTAAATGTTAAAACTTTGTACCAGTAAGTATGTGTTTCACCATTTGCAATGAAATGAAGCTGTTTAAATACCGTTCATTTGAAAACAAAATGTTAATAAGCTTAGTTCTGATTGTTAATAAATAAAACTGTTACCTATCAATGTCTTATGGTTTGGTGGTAGTTATATCATCTGATACTGTCCACTAAAATGGACAGATTAACTACCATTATCAAGTAAACTCTCGTTATGTTAATGAAACATATGTTGAATTAATGTTTCATTTGTGATTTTATTGCTCTTGAAATGTAGTGGCGGTGTAATTCGCACACATTCACCAGCTCGGTTTTACCGAGTTTGGAAAATAAGAAAGATATAAGTCCAGGGAGATTGACAATGCATAAGAATTTATTAGCTAAATCAGTGCGTCTAGCAATGATTAGCGGTGCGGCTGCGGCAGCATTCACCACTCCAGTAGCATTTGCTGCTGAAGAAGGTGAAAAAGTTGAACGCATCGAAGTTACCGGTTCACGAATCAAACGTGTTGACATGGAAGGTGCTAACCCTGTCCAAGTTATTACACGAGAAGATCTTGTTGAATCAGGTATTTCTAACATCGGTGATATCTTACAAGAAATTCCTGCAGTTGCTGGTGCAGCAACTAACACTGCTATTAACAACGGTGGTTCTGGTGCAGTACGTGTTTCTTTACGTGGTTTAGGTAGCGCAAGAACATTGGTACTTGTTAACGGCCGTCGTATGGTTAACTCAGGTACTGGTGCTAACGCATCTGCTGACTTAAGTACTATTCCAGTTGCAATCATTAAACGTGTTGAAGTGTTAAAAGATGGTGCTTCAGCTGTTTATGGTTCTGATGCAATTGCTGGTGTTGTAAACATCATCACTCGTAATGATTTTGAAGGTTTCGAAGCTAACGTTTCTTATGACGGTTCTACTGAGAACTGGGATGGCGAAACTAAAACTGTAGATTTCACAGTTGGTGTAAGTAGTGACAAAGCAAATGCGGTAGTAAGTGCATATTACACAGAGCAAACAGAGCAAATGTCTGGTGACCGTGATTGGTCAGCTTTTGAATATGACTTAAACCCAGCCACTGGCGAGTTAGATAAAGGCGGTTCTTCTGCGCCACCATGGGGTCGTTATAACGGCGTAAATAATGGCATTGATGACGCAACTTGTAATTCATTTACTCATGGCGCAGCAAATGGCCCAGGTCAATCTGACCCTTCTGATTTCACAAACCCTACAGGATATGATTGCTGGGATTGGGATAAAGATACTTATAACTATGCACCTGCAAACTATCACTTAACGCCTCAAGAGCGTTACGGTATGTATGCATCTGCTGAATATCGCTTTAATGATTCTGTGCGTTTCTTCTCTGAAGTCTCATTTAACCGTCGTACATCTAAAACTAAACTTGCTCCATTACCATTAGCACCTCTTGCATTCTTCGGTTGGACAGATGCAACTTATTCTGCTGACAACTATTGGAACCAACAGTTAGGTCCTAAAAATGACAATGGCGAGACAGTTGATATTGCTGATTGGCGTCGTCGTATGGTTGAAACTGGTGGACGTGATTCAACATTCGAAGTTGATACTGTACGTGGTGTATTTGGTATCGCTGGTGAGTTTGCTGACACTTGGGGTTATGAAGTGTCTTACGTTTACGGTCAAAACTCATCTAGCACAGCCGGTGCAGGTGGTGTTAACTTTGAAAAAGTTAGCTTAGCTGTAGGTCCATCGTTTATGGATGCAAATGGCGATATTGTTTGTGGTACTGCTGATGCTCCTATCGCTGATTGTGTTTCTTTAAATACATTTGGTATTCCAGGTACAGATACTCAAGTATCTCAAGAAATGCTTGATTATATTACGTTCGAAGCACATGACTTAGGTTCTAATGAACAAACAGTGTTAAGTGCTAGTGTATTTGGTGATGCATTCGAGCTTCCTGCTGGTCCAGTAGGTATGGTATTTGGTGCTGAGCACCGTGAAGAAGAAGGCGCAGATTTACCAGATGCATTAATTGCACTTGGTATTACTAGTGGTTCAAGCCGCCAAAAAACTCAAGGTAGCTACGAAGTTGATGAGCTTTATGCAGAAATGAACTTCCCATTACTATCTGGTGTAGTTGGTGCTGAAAGCTTAGAAATTGATGGTGCTATCCGTTATTCTGATTACAGTACATTTGGTGACACAACTAACTATAAACTTGGTCTTCGTTGGCTTCCAATTGATGGATTAATGTTCCGTGGTACTGTTTCTACAGCATTCCGTGCACCATCTACGAGTGAGTTGTTCGCTGGTAACTCTGATAACAGTCCTTTAGTTTCAGATAAGTGTGCTACAAACCCGACTCCTTTCTGTATCGCTGATGGCGTTCCTGCAGGCGGTTTTGAGCCTATTGGTGACCAATTATCTTCAACTCTAGGTGGTAATGAAGATTTAACACCTGAAGAGGCAGATACTGTAACTATCGGTGCTGTTTGGAGCCCAAGTTTTGTTGATAATTTATCATTTACGCTCGATTACTGGGATATCGATTTAGATAACGCAATTTCTACAATTGGTGAACAGTTAATTTTAGATAAATGTGCTGAAGAAGGTACTTATTGTGACTTAATTACTCGTTATGGACCTGAATTCCCTGGTTTATATGGTAACTCAAGTGATATTGATAATCGTAACATTAACGTGGGTGGAGTACATTCATCAGGTTATGATTTCAATGCTCAATACAGTATTGAAACTGGTATCGGTGATTTAAGCTTCGTTCTAGATACTACATACTATGACACATACGAAATCACTCAAGCTGATGGTTCAACGATTGAAAACGCTGGTTGGTTCCGTCGTACAAGTGGTGATGGTAACTTCCCTGAGTGGAAAACTAACTTCAACATTAACTTAGCACAAGATAACTGGTCAGCTAACTGGAAGATCCGTTACATTGGTGAAGCATTAGAGCCATTTGATGCTAACAATGATGGTTCTACAGATCTTGATGATTTAAGTGATTCTCGTACAGTTGATAGTCAAACGGTACATGATGCACGCTTTACTTATTACTTTGATAACGTAAGTACTACTATTGGAGTCAGCAACGTATTTGACCAAGACCCACCATATGCGGCGACTGGTTTCAATGACAATACTGACCCACGTACATATGCTACAACTGGTAGACACTTGTACTTAGGTGTTGGCGTTAAGTTCTAAAATTAGTTTTTAAATAAATTTAGTAAGTAAATCTGATAGACATGGTTTGAAAAACCATGTCTTTTTTCAATTTAATGGAGTAAATCATGGATAAATTTACAGCTTTAATCTTGTTGATTTTATTATCTGGCTGCGCAGCACAGAATACTGATGATACCGTCAGTTACAATGATGAAGACTTAGTATGTGAATATGTAGCGAAAACAGGGAGTAATTTGAAAAGAAAAACTTGTATGACGCGCGAGTTATCAGACGAACTTAGAAAAGAGAGTGAACAAGATTTACGAGAAGCATGGAGAAAAGGACAAACACAAGCTCATACTAATATATGATCAATCATTTTTTTGACAAAAATCCTAATACGAACTCGTATTGGGATTTTTTGTTTTTATATTTATATTAGTTTTATTCTATTTTAGATGAACTTAGTTATTTACCTTATAAATTAAATGACTTTATAATTGATAAAATTCAAGCTAGTCACCAAGATTCCAACTCTATTTCAGTCTCACTTTGCTTAAAAATACAACGTTCGACTAATCAAGAGCGTTTAACACGTCTTTCCAGTAGTTTTTGATGTTCTCAAATGTTGACACAGGTCAACATTTTGTGAAATGATGCGAGCGGGTCTATGCCTTAGCAGGTATAGAATAGGGAAGAAAAAACTAACAATCACAAGAGAAAGATAGACTTAGCAGTATCAGTCAGGATTAACAATATAATCCTAGTTGTTACTCATTAGTTAAGCTTTCTAAATCACTATAAATTGGTTGGGAACTATGTCCAAGGTAAGCAATAGAACAAAAATCGCTACTGCACTTGTTGGCGCGCTTGCATTAGCTAGCAGCAACTTCGTGATTGCAGATCCTCTAAGCGATGTACAAAAAGCTGATAGCAAAATTCATGCCGATGCAGCTGCATCTCAAAACAAAGTAGATAAATATTTTGATCAAGCACAAGACATGCTTTTCGAGTATGGCTCAGTAGCTGACGAACGTGAATCACTAAAATCTTACAACGATTACGTTGCAGGCTTAGTTGCAGACCAAGAAGCAACAATGAAACTGATCCAAGACGATATCGACGGTGTTGATGCTCTTAGACAAGGTGTTGTTCCTTTAATGTTTAAAATGGTTGAAGCATTAGAGCAATTTATTGCTTTAGACTTGCCATTCAATCAAGACGCACGTGAAGCTCGTGTTCAACGCTTAAAGGATACTCTTAACAGCGCTGAAGTAACACTAGCTGAAAAATATCGTCTAATTCTTGACGCATATAACATTGAACGTGAATACGGCTCAAAGTTAATTGCTGAAACAGGTCAATTAGAGCTAGATGGCAAAGAAGTCTTAGTAGATTTCTTAAACTTTGGCCGTGTTAGCTTGTATGCGCAAAGCCAAGACCAAAAGTCGGCTTGGATGTATAACGAAGAATCTAAAAGCTGGGATAAGTTAGAAGATAGCTATCTTCGTAACTTAAGCAAAGCAATTAAACAGGCTCGTGGACAAGGTGCTCCTGATTCTATTCGCCTTACCAATCCCTGCTGCGGAGGCTGCGCAATAATGAAAAAGTTTATTACTACAGCAATCGTTGCTGCAACTTTGTCTCTAACTTCAGGAATGGTTAGTGCTGCTGATGCACCAAAGACGATTGACCAATTATTAAAACAAGTACAAACAGATCGTGCTAACGCGAATAAGACTAACAAAAAGCGTGAAGCTGAATTTTTAAATGAGCGTGGCGATAAAGCCGCTCTTTTAAAGCGTGAAAAAGCTGCTTTGGCTGCTGAAGTTCAACGTGGTAAAGATTTAGCTCAAGCTTTCACTGACAACGAACGTAAAATCGCTCAGTTAGAAGAAGATCGTAAAATTGCTTCTGGTGACTTAGGTGAAATGTTCGGTGTAGTTAAAGGTGAAGCTGGTGATTTCGCTGGTAAGTTAGTTGCTTCTAACATTACTGCTCAGTTCCCAGGCCGTGACGCATTTATTGCTGAACTAGGTGCTCGTAAAGAACTTCCAAAAATTGACGAGTTAGAGCAATTCTGGGAAGCACAACTTTTTGAAATGGTTGAATCTGGCAAAGTTGTTAATTTCGACGCTGAAGTAACAGGTTTGGACGGTAACGTTCATACAACTACAGTTACTCGTGTTGGTGCATACAACTTACTTGCTGATGGCCAATATGTTGTTTACAACGCTGATTTAGGCTTGATTCAAGAACTATCTCAACAACCTGGTAGTGCACAAGTTTCTAGCGTTAAATCATTCACTAGCGCAACTTCTGGTTACGAAAAATTATTCGTTGACCCGGCTCGTGGTGTTCTACTAAGCGTGTTCACACAAAAAGCGACTATTGAAGAGCGTATTGAAGCTGGTGGACCAATTGGTTACATCATTATCGGTATTCTTGTTCTTGGTGCGTTGATTTCTATCGAACGTCTAGTAACGCTTTACATCGTAGGTTCACAAGTTAAAGCACAACGTAAGAACATTGATAATCCTGGTAACAACGCGTTAGGTCGTGTACTTAAAGTTTACCAAGAAAACAAAGATGTTGATGTTGAAACACTTGAACTTAAGCTTGACGAAGCTATTCTGAAAGAAACACCAGCTTTAGAAGCTCGTATTTCAATCATTAAAGTACTGGCAGCTATCGCTCCAATGATGGGTCTACTAGGTACAGTAACTGGTATGATCGCAACCTTCCAAACAATTCAATTGTTCGGTACAGGTGACCCACGCTTAATGGCTGGTGGTATTTCTATGGCATTGATGACAACCGTTCAAGGTCTAGTTGCTGCACTTCCATTGATGCTTATGCATGCAATCGTTGTAGCTCGTAGTAAAACAGTTGTTCAAGTTCTTGAAGAGCAAAGTGCTGGTATTATCGCAGTACATGCTGAGAAGAGGGCTGACTAATGATGCTAATCCTGATGGATGTTTGGGACTCTGTCAGGGGCTTCATGGCCACCGGAGGAGATATCCTCTGGTTGGTTGCAGGTGTTTTATTCTTAATGTGGGTATTGATGCTCGAGCGCTTTTGGTACGTCAATTGGGTAGCACCAAAAGAGCATAAAGGCATTATCGACTTATGGAATAATCGAGAGGATTCTACCTCTTGGTATGCGCACCGTATCCGTGAAGCTTGGATGTCCCAAGCAAAACAAGATATGAATGCTCGTATGCTGATGATCAAAACCTTAGTAGCAATCTGTCCTATGATAGGTCTACTAGGAACCGTAACCGGTATGATAGCAGTGTTCGATGTGATGGCAGTTCATGGTACGAGTAACGCTCGTATGATGGCGGCTGGTATTTCAATGGCAACCATGCCAACGATGGCAGGAATGGTTGCAGCATTATCTGGTGTATTTTTTAGCACTCGATTAGATGCAAAAATGAAAATCAGTCTTGAAAAGCTTAAAGATAGCTTGCCGCACCACTAGAGAGAGTATTTAAAATGGCACGTAAAAAGCATTTAAATGTAGAAGAAGAAGCACAAGTAGACATGACTCCGATGCTCGACATCGTATTCATTATGCTTATCTTCTTTATTGTGACGACTTCGTTCATTAAGCCATCAGGCCTTGATTACAAGAAACCTGAAGCTTCTACGGCGACACAACAAAAATCTGCGAACATCTTTATTGGTGTTAGTAAGACTGGCGTTATCAAAATGGAAAACCGTCAGGTTGACATTGAGCGTGTAACAGCAAACGTTGAGCGTATGTTAGCTGAAGCACCTGAAGCGGCGGTATTAATCGAAGCAGACCAAGAAGCCGAACATGGCCTTGTTGTTAAAGTAATGGACAACGTTAAGAAAGCGGGTATCGATAAAATTTCGATTTCAGCGGGGAAAGACTAATATGCTGAGAGCAATAGTATCACTCATTTTAGGTGCTGCTGTTACTTTCGCCTTGTTTATCTTCATGGCCTTCTTGGTCGGTGGCGGCGCTAAGCGCGCCGACACCAAAACTGATTCTCCTATTATTGAGATCAGTATGGAGAAGCAGGATACGAAAGTTCAGGATAAGCCAAGGGTCAAACCTAAGCCGCCAGCGCCACCTGAGCAACCGCCTAAGCCGGAAACTACTCCGCCAGATACGTCATCAGATATTGATACGAATATGGCATTTAACATGAGTGGTGTAGTGGCTGGTGGTGCGAGCACAGGCTTTAAACTCGGTAATATGATGACGCGTGACGGCGATGCAACACCAATTGTACGTATTGATCCTCAGTACCCAATTGCTGCTGCTCGTGATGGTAAAGAAGGTTATGTACAACTTTCGTTTACTATTAACGAACTAGGCGGAATCGAAGACGTTAAAGTTATTAAAGCAGAACCTAAGCGTATTTTCGACAGAGAAGCAGTTAGAGCTCTGAAGAAATGGAAATACAAGCCTAAAATCATTGATGGTAAGGCGATGAAGGTTCCTGGCATGACAGTTCAACTTGACTTCACTCTAGATAAAGGAGGTAGATAATGCGTAAAGTAAATACAATAGCTAGTGCATTAATGCTGACTTTATGTAGTACTTCTTTATTGGCTGTTTCAACCGCGCAAGCTGCTGAAAAATGTCCAATCGAAGAGCGTCAATCAAGAGCTGTTGGTGCAAGTGCTGGTAAAAAAGTTCAAAGAGCATTTGAAAGATATACAGAAGGTCAACTTGACGAAGCCATTGAGATCTTACTCGAAGTCAATACAAAAAATGATTTCGACAAAGCTTATATTGGTCGCATGATTGGCTCTTTCTATGCTGAAAAAGGTCAAATGAGTACCGCTATTAAGTACTTAAAGACTGCTGTAGATGCTGATATTCTTGGTGGTACAGATCACGCTGCAACATTACGTTTGTATGCTGATTTATTACTTCAAGAAAAACAGTTTAAGGAAGCGATTCCTTACTACTACAAGTGGATGGATTTTACTTGTAAAGTTGACCCAATAGTATACCGCCGTGTTGGTATTGCTTACAGTGAACTTAAGCAGTGGGATAAAGTACTTGAAGTGGCTGACAAAGGTCTTTCCTTGATGGAAAAACCTGATAAAGGCCTTTATCAAATGAAATTGACTTCATACTTCAACCAAAAGAAGTATAAAGAGGCTGTAAAAGTACTAGAGATTATGGTGCCTTTATTCCAAGACGATAAACGTCTATGGGTTCAGCTTGCTCAGTTCTATTTGATGACTGAAGATTATACTAAATCTTTAGCAACTTATGATTTAGCTTATAAAAATGGTTTTCTTGAGACAGATGGTAACATCACTCGTTTAGCTCAACTTATGTCGCAAAATGGTGCGCCTTATAATGCTGCTAAAATTTATGAAAAGCATATGAAGTCTGGTTTGATTAAAGAGTCTGAAAAGTCTATTAAAATCTTAGCTGGTTTCTATCATAACGCTAAAGAGTTCAAGCAAGCAGCTAAACTCTATGGTCAAGCTGCTGAGTTAACAGGAGATGCTGAGTTATACCTTAAACAAGGTAAAATCTTAGCTATCGCTGAACAGCCTAAAGCTGCAATTCCAGTGTTTGAAAAAGCACTTGCAGCTGGTTTAGATGAGCCTGGTGATGCTGAACTTGAGCTAACGTTAGCTCACTTAAGCCTAAAGCAATACAAATCTGCTTATAAACGTGCAAATCGAGCTGCTAAACACAGTAAGACAAAACGTAGCGCAAATAGCTATATTTCTTATATTAAAGAAAAAGCACGTATCAACAACATTACTTTGTAAGTTTGTTGATATCGAAAAGCCCCTTATGGGGCTTTTTTTACTTTTCATTTATGGTTTATGTCTTAGGTAACTTGTTATTCTAAGTTACAATTTACCGTTAGAGTTATTCACTAAATTTAGATAAATTACACATAATAACTACAAAGTATCGGATCATTTTTTGGTAATAGGTTTATTACCATCCATAGGGAAATTATTATGCAAAAAACGCTACTCGCCGTATCAGTTTCATCACTTATGTTGTTGCAAGCTTGCAGTGAACCCGAAGCAACCTCAGCTCCTGCTAATACTGTGACAACAGAAACTGCAGCCAAAGCGGTTACAGAGCAATCAGCTGAAGATATTTACAAAGCAATGGCTGACAATTATTTTAATGATGTACTTGCTTTAGAGCCTATCTACGCAACCTATGTTGGTGTTAATGATTACAATGACCAATTTGGTGGCGCGTTAACAGAAGAATATTTAAAACAGCGTCATGAGCTGAATTCAAAATACTTAAAACAAGCCAAAGCAATAGATGCTGATAAGTTACCTAAAAATCTGCAACTCAGCTTCGATATGTTTATTTATGATAGGCATATGGATCTTGTTGCTGAAAGTTATCCGGAACATTTCATGCCGATGAATCAGTTCTATAGCACTGTGATTAGCATGGTGCAATTGGGTAGTGGTGAAAGTGCGCAACCTTTTAAAACGGTAGAAGATTATCAAAACTGGTTAGGTCGCTTATCTGGCTTCATCAATTGGGTTAAGTTAGCTCAAGTAAGAATGGATGAAGGTATTAAGAGCAAAGTTGTACTGCCTAAAGTGCTTGTAGAAAGAATAATTCCACAACTTGATGCTCAGTTAGTTGAAACTGCAAGCGATAGTTTATTTTACACGCCAATTTCGTCTTTACCTGAAGACTTCAGTGACCAAGATAAAGCTGCGTTAACCAAGGGATATACTGCCCTTATCCAAGATGAGCTTCTACCGTCACTGACCCAATTAAGAGATTATTTCAAAGACACCTATTTACCGCATGCTCGCGCATCTGACGGTTGGTGGGGATTACCGAATGGCAAGGAATGGTATCAGACATTAGCTAATCGTCACACAACAACGACCATGCCTGTTGACGAAATCCATCAAATTGGTCTTTCTGAGGTAAGTCGAATTTTATCTGAAATGGATAAAGTGCGAGAGCAAGTTGGTTTTGAAGGCGATTTAACAGCATTTTTTGCATCGCTATCAAGCGAACCTGAATATTTCTTTGAAGATAGACAAGGTTTAATTGATGGGTACATGGCATTAAAAGACAGTATTAATAAAGAGCTGCCTAAGTACTTTAATGTCATGCCAAAAGCTGACTACATTGTTAAACCTGTTGAAAGCTTTAGAGAAAAATCAGCAGCAGGTGCTTCATATCAGTCGCCTGCGGTTGATGGTTCTCGTCCGGGTGTGTTTTATATCAATACTTATAATTTGAAGGCTCAACCTAAATGGGGTATGACGACTTTATCACTGCATGAAGCAGCTCCTGGACATCATTTCCAAATTGCGATTAAGCAAGAGTTAACTGGAATCCCTGAATTTCAACGCTTTCAGGGCTATACTGCTTTTGAAGAAGGTTGGGCGTTATACGCTGAGTACTTAGGTATAGAAATGGGGTTATTTAAAGACCCGTATCAATATTTCGGTAAATTATCTGATGAAATGCTAAGAGCGATGCGTCTTGTTGTTGATACAGGCTTACATTCAAAAGGCTGGAGTCGTGAGCAAGCTATCCAGTATATGAAAGATAACTCTCCAATGGCAGAATCAGATATTGTTGCTGAAGTTGAGCGCTATATGGCGATTCCCGGACAAGCACTTTCGTATAAGATTGGTCAGCTTACTATATTAAAATTACGAGCTGATGCAGAGTCAGAATTAGGTGACAAGTTTGATCTTAAAGGTTTTCATGATCAAATCTTAACCACTGGTTCATTGCCTATGGCTGTGATGGAGAAAAAGATAGCACGTTGGGTCGAATCTGAATTGGCAAAATAACGAATAACTGTTAGCTTGTTAGTTGAATATATATAGGGAGTTTTACTCCCTATATTTTTAGCAATTTTATCTACAATTAGTAGGAGTACATCATGGTACAGGCAACTGCACGACACCTTTTAGTTAGCTCAGAAGAGCAATGTGAGCAATTGAAACAAGAAATTCTAGCGGGTGCCGATTTCGCTGAAATTGCAAAAGCAAATTCTTCATGCCCATCTGGAGCACAAGGTGGAGAGTTAGGTTCTTTTGGGCCAGGAATGATGGTTCGTGAATTTGACGAGGTTGTTTTTAGTGCGCCATTAAACGAAGTTCAAGGACCAGTGAAAACACAATTTGGGTATCACCTTCTTGAAGTAACAAGCCGCGGTTAATTTAACTCTTAATCGTCGAAGGCAGCTTTGGCTGCCTTTTTTATTTTTTGTTACTCAATAAATTTAATCAATGGAATTGATAAATGATTGCATTATATACAGATAGGTTAGTCATTAGAACAATTCAGCAAAACGACTGGTCAAATGTGCTAGCAATTAATTCTGATCAAACTGTGTTAACACATATTCGGCCTGTTACCTCTACTGCGGATATTGAGTCGACTTTTAAGCAACGGTTGGAACCATGGTCATACGATTCAGGTGAGTGGTTAACCTTAATCATTGAAACAATACAAGATAAGACGTTTGTAGGCTTAACCGGTTTTTATAAAGAGTCCGACGCGATGAATCGTGCTGAAGTAGGTTACTTAATAAGTCCCAACCAACAAGGTTTAGGTTACGGCACTGAAAGTTTAAAAGCGGTTATCGATTGGGGAATACACGAATTCAATATTCAAAAGTTTATCGGTTATTGTGCTGTCGATAACATTGGATCGGCTCAGGTAATGCGCAAGTGTGGATTTATCCAAGAAGGGTTATTAAGACAGAACCATAAGATTGGTGACAGGCAAATAGATGAATACCTGTTTGGATTGCTTCAATCTGATATTAGGATTTAAACAATCAAGGTTAAATGAAATAAATTGCGAATTTTACGCCATACATAAATAAGCCATAAAATCACTTCTTAAACTCGGGCTTTTATCACATAATTACCAATACAATTGAAAACTATTCTCGTTTCCACTTATAAAACATGATCTAGGTAAAGGTATTGCGTAAATGGCTAATATAAAATTAATCAATTATAAAATTTTGCACGCAAGGTGGATGTCTAATGAAGCTCAGTGAACTCAATCCTGGGGATACGGCTAAGATCGCTGAAATCGGTCAACTTTCTTTACCTCAAACAGTAAAGCGGAAGTTGTTATCTATGGGGATTACACCTCATACAGCGTTCACAATGTTACGCCGAGCACCAATGGGGAGTGGTGTAGAGTTAGAGTTACGCGGTAGCCGTTTATGCATGCGTCGCGATTTAGCAGATATCATTGAGGTGGTAGTAGCACATGACTAAAGAATTTCATTGCGTCACTGTAGGTAATCCAAATGCAGGTAAATCAACTTTATTTAATGCATTAACAGGCGCGAATCAGCAAGTTGGTAACTGGTCAGGTGTTACAGTTGAAAAGAAAACAGGCTATTTCACGTTAGATAATACCAATGTTCATCTTACTGACTTACCAGGTATTTATGACTTGTTGCCAGCTGGCAACAGCTGTGATTGCTCCCTTGATGAGCAAATTGCTCAACAATATTTAGCAGATCAAAGAGTTGATGGGATTATTAACCTTGTTGATGCAACTAACATTGAACGCCATTTGTATTTAACTGTGCAACTAAGAGAACTTGGTGTTCCTATGGTTGTGGTGTTAAACAAAATCGATGCAGCTAAAAAGCTTAGTATTGAAGCTGATATCGAACGAATGAGCCAAGAGTTAGGTTGCCCTGTTGTTGCCGTTTGCTCTAGAGACGAATCAGATATAAAGCAAGTTCAAGATCAAGTGCTGAGTTTATTAAAAGGTGAGGTCACTGAATCTCCACTGGTACTAGATTACGATGAGTCCATTGAGTCCGGTGTTAAAACGTTACAACAACATGCTGAAAACTTGAGCCGTGGCCGTGCACTAGCCATGCTGGGTAATGGCAATGGCTGTGGACAATGTGATAGTACCAGCCTTAAAGATGTAGTAAACAACTGTACTCAAATCGCTGAACAGTCAGGTACCGACATTGAGGTACTTGTTGCCACGACAAGGTTTGATTTTGTTCAAAAAGTATTTGATGCATCAGTGAGCGTCGGTGAGCATGAAAGTGCAAGCGACAAACTAGATAAAATCATTCTTCACCCAGTGCTTGGTGTGCCAGTCTTTTTGCTGGTGATGTACTTAATGTTCATGTTTAGTATCAACGTTGGTAGCGCCTTTATTGATTTCTTTGATATTACTGCTGGTGCAGTATTTGTCGACCAATTTGGCGCCTTATTAGAATCTATTGGCTCACCTTTGTGGTTAGTAACTATTTTGGCTGGCGGTATTGGTCAAGGTATACAAACTGTGGCAACCTTTATTCCAGTTATTGCCGCATTGTTCCTCGCATTGTCAGTACTTGAAGCATCTGGTTATATGTCTAGAGCTGCTTTTGTCGTTGATGGTTTAATGCGTCGTATTGGACTGCCTGGAAAAGCGTTTGTTCCAATGATTGTAGGGTTTGGTTGTTCCGTTCCTGCCATTATGGCGACACGTACACTAGGCAGCGAGCGAGAAAGAATTGTCACAGGCATGATGGCACCATTTATGTCTTGTGGTGCTCGTTTGCCTGTATACGCCTTATTTGCTGCAGCATTTTTTCCAGACTCGGGTCAAAATCTTGTATTTTTACTTTACATCATTGGTATTTTAGCCGCAATTGGTACCGGCTTATTACTGCGTAGTACAGTATTGCCAGGTACCAGTAGTGCTGTGGTGATGGAATTACCAAGTTATGAAATGCCAAAGGCGAAAGCGGTTTTTTCACGTACGACCAAACGTACTAAAAGCTTTATCCTAGGCGCAGGTAAGACGATTGTTATTGTTGTAACACTACTGAACTTTGTGAATGCCATTGGTACCGATGGTAGTTTCGGTCATGAAGACAGTAAAGAATCGGTATTGAGTGTTCTGAGCCAAAAAGTCACGCCGTTATTCTCTCCTATGGGAGTAGAGCAAGATAACTGGCCGGCAACAGTAGGTATTATTACAGGTATCTTTGCTAAAGAAGCCGTTGTTGGAACGCTTAATAGTTTATATTCAGATCCAACAGAAGGTGATGAAGAGCTTGCAAGTCTATCTGAAAGCTTCTCAGAAGCATGGGATACCATTCCTGAAAACTTATTCGGCATTGCACCAGAAGATCCATTGTCGATTGATGTAGGTAATGTAGAAAATATCGATGAAGCTGCAGAAGAGCAGGGGTTGATCGTTCAACCTTCAGTGCACTACAAGCTGGTTTTAGCACTAAGGTAGCTGCTTTTGCTTACTTGTTATTTGTTTTACTTTACACACCATGTGTTGCAGCAATGGGAGCATTAGTCAATGAGTTCGGCTCTAAATGGGCGCGTTTTGCAGCGCTATGGACCTTTGGTTTAGCATATGGCAGTGCCACTGTTGTATATCAAGGTGCAAATATAGCCAAGCACCCTGTTCAATCAATTGGCTGGATTTCATTCTTCAGTATTGCATTGGTTGGGTTTTATTTCTGGCTTAAAAAGCAGGGTAAGAAAAATCAACAGATTATTCCTGGTGTGCGAGTCATTACCGAATAAGCATAAATAATGTTCAAATCAAAACCAGCATTTTAGTAAATGCTGGTTTTTTGTTTTCTGATGATTATTTTTATCAAACAGGCATTGTAACTCACGTAAAACTGTAGGATCATCGAAGGTCTGAAAATTTAACCACCGTGCACTAAGAGGAACTCTATGAGTCAAGTGGACAACGAAGTACGTCCAAGTAACTTCATTCGTAATATCATTGATGAAGACTTAAAAAGCGGAAAGCACGATAGCGTGCATACACGTTTCCCGCCGGAGCCAAATGGTTTTTTACATATTGGTCACGCAAAGTCTATTTGTTTAAATTTTGGTATTGCAAAAGATTATCAGGGTCAATGTAATTTGCGCTTTGATGATACGAACCCAGAAAAAGAAGATATCGACTACGTTCACTCAATTCAGGATGACGTACGCTGGTTAGGGTTCGATTGGGCGGGTGAAATTCGTTATTCATCTAACTATTTTGATCAACTTCATCAATATGCGTTGGAGTTAATTAATAAAGGGCTTGCCTATGTGTGTTTTTTGAATGCAGAAGAAACACGTGAGTACCGTGGTACGTTAAAAGAGCCAGGTAAAAATAGTCCTTACCGTGATACCAGTGTTGAAGAAAACGTAGCGCTGTTTGAAAAAATGCGCTTAGGTGAATTCAAAGAAGGTGAGTGCGCTTTACGTGCTAAAATTGATATGGCTTCACCATTTATGTGTATGCGTGATCCCGTTATCTATCGGATCCGTTTTGCACATCATCATCAAACTGCTGACAAATGGTGCATTTATCCAATGTACGATTTTACGCATTGTATCTCAGATGCTATCGAAAATATCACTCACTCTTTATGTACTTTAGAGTTTCAAGATAACCGACGTCTATATGATTGGGTATTAGATCATTTAGATGATTTCAATCAACCAAACCGCACGCGTCAATATGAATTTTCAAGACTAAACCTTGAATATACCTTGATGTCGAAGCGTAAATTAAATGACTTGGTTGAAAGAAACTTAGTGAATGGTTGGGATGACCCTAGAATGCCAACGATTGCTGGACTTCGTCGTCGTGGCTATACTCCTGCATCTATTCGTGAGTTTTGTCAGCGTATTGGCGTAACAAAACAAGAGAACTTGATTGAAGGCGGGGTGCTTGATGCCTGTATTCGTGAAGAGTTAAATGAGCATGCACCACGAGCAATGGCTGTATTAAAGCCAATTAAAGTGATAATTGAAAATTATCCTTCGGATTCACCAGAAACAATTAATGCCCCTATGCACCCGAATAAGCCTGAGATGGGTACTCGTGAATTGGCATTTGGTAAAGAATTGTTTATTGATGCTGAAGATTTCCGTGAGTCTGCAAATAAGCATTTCAAACGTTTAGTGTTAGGTAAGGAAGTTCGTTTACGTAACGCTTATGTGATTAAAGCTGAACGTTTTGATCAAGATGAAGACGGTAATGTGACTACTGTTTACTGTACTTACGACAATGAGACATTAGGTAAAAATCCTAGCGATGGTCGTAAAGTAAAAGGCGTGATTCATTGGGTTGAAGCTTCAACGGCTAAGCAAGCAGAGTTCCGCCTTTACAATAGATTATTTACTGAAGCAACGCCTGCAGCATTTGATACTGTAGATGAGGTGATTAACCCTGAATCTTTAGTTGTCGTAAATGGTGTAGTTGAAGCAGGTCTTGTAAATGCTGAAGTTGAGAAGGCTTATCAATTTGAGCGAGAAGGTTACTTCTGTGCAGATAACAAAGATTCAACAGCTGAGCATTTAGTTTTCAATTTAACAGTGCCTTTACGTGACTCTTTTGCATAAATTATAAAATGACATGTTGTCATATTTAAAAGCCAAGGTGTTGACCTTGGCTTTTTTGTTTTTACTCGTTAATTAAATCCAAAGGGTATTATTGATTGGATGAAATCAAGTGTAATGGTCTGTCATTGCTCAAGTAGGCTTCATCAACTTGATCTAATTTATTATAACGAATCATCTGCTGTATGCCGTCAATGTAAGCTTGCCCGCGTTCTGAATATTTATCTAGCGTAGAAGCCAATTGTATTCCCGTAATAGGTTGGTCATCGGCTCTTAAATCTCGTCTAAGCTCTCTAAGCTTAATATAGGCTGCGTTAGTGTTAATATTTAGCATATATCCTTCTACAGAAGCTTGCGGTGTATCAAACCTTGCTAGACCATAGTTTCCTAACTCTTTTCGTTGCTGCTTAGGGATCATTCCGTTACCACTAAAATCCCACTGTCCGAAAAAGGCATTACCTTCAACGGTAAACCGGGATGTTGCCCAACCACTTTCTTCTGCAGCTTGAGCTAATACAAGCGATGGCGGCATGATATCGACGCGCTTTAATAATTGCTGTCTTTGTTCTTCTGTTAGTGCACTGTCTTGGTCAGTGATTACTTTATATTTAACTGCGATATCGATGAGTGATTTATCATCAAGTGAAGCTTGCTCGACAGTTTGTCGTTCGTTAAGAATGTTCTCATTACTGATTAAAATCAGTGGCGCCATTAATCTGAAAAATACCATCTTTTTCATCTGCACTGGAATTTCATTGGACGTTTGCTGCCACTTCTCACTGACTCGCTCAAAGGTTAGGCGAGGGACTTCTCGTACACCCGCTTTCCAGCTTTCGGTATTGTAATTAAGTGAGTCAAAAAGGCTAATTAGTTCATCTAATGAATTTAAGCTAATGTCTTTGGCTGATTGATGTGATTTTGATTGCACCGATTTTGATTGAACCGATGTCGTTTCAGCAACAGGTTTTGAATTTGAAGTTGTTGGCTTAATTTCAGACTGAACCCTTCCTTCATCGGTTGAGGATTTTACCCAATAATTAATGGCGAAAAGTCCAAACAACAACAGTGCGACAAACAGAATTTTTTGGTAAGTATTTTTAGTCATGTGTTCCCTTAACGATAGGGCTTATTGTGCCGCTATAGATAAAAATTGATCGTCTATTACATGGCAATTAAGAGCGACGCATTCTCAAGCGAATAAACTAATGTTTTATCCACACAATAAAAAAGGCGCCAATGCGCCTTTAATTATAGTCGATTTGTGACTATTGCATCATTGGGCCGAAACCCATGCTCCAAAGAATAACACTACTACCCATTAGACCAACTAATAATACCAAGCCCGCAGTCACTACTGAGCTTGCGTAAATAAAGCCTTTTTCTTCCGGGATATTCATTATGATCGGGACTCCGGCATATAGCAGATAAACAGAGTAAGCTAAGCCTGCTAAGCCAACGAGCATAATAAACCATAGCACTGGATAAAGTACTGAAATACCTACCATAAATAAAGGTGTCGCAGTGTAGGCGGCCAGCTCCAACGCTTGAGTAAAGGTTGGCGTGGCATCGAATGTTTTTGCCATCCAATAAGATAGGTAGGCAAGTGCAAGCACGCCACCGATTAAGCCAAAATACATACCGACAGACATGAACATTGCGCTTTGCGGTGTTAAAAATAAAGGTTCACCATTAGCTGGATGCCAGCCAATGTAGGCAGTAGCAATATAGCTACATACAGAAGGAATTAAAGCGATAAGTAAAATATGACTTAGACTGCTTTTTACAGCTTCGTGATTGCGTTCAATTGTCTTCCACTCTTCCTTTGGATGAGTGTATAGCCCCATTAAGTGATTTAATATCATTGTTATTATCCTTGTTTAGCATTCATACATAGCTCGCCAAACTTCAGACGAACTGATCATAGCCCCATATATCAATCGCCTTAATCAGTCCCACACATACCAGCTTAAATGACTCTGCTTTTTGAGTGATTTAAGCCAATAATAACTTCATCCCTATAGAAGTTTATCCATTAAAGGCAATCGAAATACAACTTTAGCAACTATTGTTACGAAGATGTATAGACTATTTATTGAACATAAGCATCCATTCGTCAAGCTCTAATACGCTTTTATCTGTAGAAATCTTGCTATTACAGGTAAAATAGCTGCAAATCCAGTCGACTACTTAAATCATTCATGCAGCAATTACTTGAGCCAATTAAGGCGTTTTTAAAATGTGATACACCACAGTTATGGGTAGATGAAGCCAAAAAGCCTGAAAACTTGTCTTTGCTTTTAAGAGATCACTTACTATGTGAATTAAAAGCCGCTCAAAGTGCTATGTTTTTAATTCGCAAATACGCCGTAGATAAAGACAGCGCAACCCAGCTTAGTGGGTGGATCAAGCCTTACGAAGAATTTGCTTATAAAAAGCAAGGGTCCTTAGAGACACTTACAGGTAAAAGTAATATTTCAAAGCAAGTTACGGTCAGAGCTGATTGTGACTACGGCCAAGATTTAGTGGATAAAATGGTGCTGCTGATTAAGGAGGAATTACATCACTTCTATCAAGTGTTAGAACTCATGGATGCGAAAAACATTCCTTATGAATTATTAGAAGCTGGGCGATATGCGAAAGGAATGATGAAGCATGTGAAAACTTTTGAACCTGACGCGCTCGTTGATAAATTAATCATAGGGGCATTTATTGAAGCGCGTTCTTGCGAACGTTTCGCTAAAATCGCACCCTATTTAGATGCAGATTTGGAAAGGTTTTATATTTCTTTGTTACGTTCAGAAGCCCGTCATTATCAGGACTATTTATCTTTAGCGCAAACTATAAGTAAAACTGATATCAATGAACGAGTAGCATATTTTGCAAATGTTGAAGCAGAGCTTATTCAATCGAATGATGAAGACTTCAAGTTTCATAGTGGTGTACCACATAATCTAGTCTCGAATTAACGCATTAATCTTAAATATCTTGAATTGAGCCGAATTAAGGCCTGTATTGACTATCGCTGAGTTGTAAAAGGCAGTTGTTGTAACATCGCACTGTCTTTTTTTATGATAAGAATACTGCCTTGTTCGTACCAATCGCCGACGACGATACGCTGTTTATGATTGTCGAGTTCATGAATTGCAGGTCTGTGAGTATGGCCGTGGATCATGCGAGTTGTATTGGTTTTAGTCAATAATTCACTAACCGCTGATGGTTCAACATCCATAATCTCGTAGGTTTTTTGTTGGTTACTGTTTCGACTTTTTTGTCTTATGTTTGCAGCAATTTTTTGTCTAGTCGATTTAGGAAGGTGACGATAAATCCACTTTACAATAGTAGAATTACGAAAGCGTCGAAAACGTTGATAGGCTTTATCTAATGTACATAGACTATCGCCGTGAAGAACCACGGTTTGAATGCCATATAAATTAAGTATGTTAATTTCTGGCAATAAAATCATCCCAGAGCGACAAGCAAACTCATTACCTATCATAAAGTCACGATTGCCATGGATGAAGTAAACAGGCAGTTTGGTTGAGACTGATTTAATATGTGCGGCTATTTCATCGGTATACGGCTCAGCAATATCATCACTGGTCCATACTTCAAATAAATCACCGATAATATATAAAGCTTCAACCTCAGAGAGGTCTGAGTTGAGATATTCAATGAAGGCTTTGGAAATATCAGGACGATCTGCACTTAAATGCAAATCGCCCATAAATACAGTATGCACTAGCGTTTATTCAGCCACGCTTACACTGTTGATAACCACAGCTTCTAATGGCACGTCTTGATGCATGCCACGGTTGCCAGTGCTGACACCTTTAATTTTTTCAACGATGTCTAAACCTTCAACAACTTCAGCAAACACACAGTAACCCCAGCCTTGGCCTGTTTCTGCTTTGAAATCTAAGAAAGTGTTGTCACTGACGTTGATAAAGAATTGTGCTGTAGCAGAATGAGGATCTGAAGTACGAGCCATAGCAAGAGTACCAATCTTGTTTGATAAACCGTTATTCGCTTCGTTCTTAATCGCTGCTTTAGGAGTTTTCTGAACCATGTCTTCGGTAAATCCACCACCTTGAACCATGAAACCATCAATTACACGGTGAAAAATCGTCCCATCATAAAAACCATCTTTAACGTACTGCATGAAGTTTTCAGAAGTTAAAGGCGCTTTTTCTGTATTTAGTGCAACTTTAATGTCGCCCATATTGGTGTGTAAAGTGATCATATTAAAATACCTTGATAAAAATTGTTGCGGGATTCTAACTTATCTAACGTGAGGCTTAAAGTGCAGTATTCAAAACAGTATTGCTCATGATAGACTTTATCCCAATTATATTGGTATCAAAACGAGTAAAAGAGAACCATCGATGTTGAAAATTTACAATAGTATGAGTCGTGATAAGCAAGAATTTAAGCCGATTAACCCTGGAAAAATTGACATGTATGTATGTGGTATCACCATCTACGATTTATGTCATATTGGCCATGGTCGTACTTTTGTTTCTTTCGATATGATCGTTCGTTATTTACGTTACCGCGGCTACGAAGTGAATTACCTGCGTAATATCACCGATGTTGATGACAAGATTATTAAGCGTGCCGCTGAAAACAATGAAAGTTGTGATTCGTTAACTGAGCGATTAATTGGTGAAATGCATAATGATTTTGATGCATTGAACATGATGCGACCTAATTTTGAGCCAAGAGCAACGTTACATATCGAAGAAATCATCGAGATGGTTCAAAAGCTGATTGCTAAAGATCATGCTTACGTATCTGAAAGTGGCGATGTGCTATTTAGCGTTTCTTCATTTCCTGAGTATGGACGTTTATCTGGTCAAAATCTTGAGCAATTACAAGCTGGCGCACGAGTAGAAGTTGAAGATACAAAGCGTGATCCTATGGATTTCGTATTGTGGAAAATGTCAAAGCCAGGAGAACCTACTTGGGAGTCGCCATGGGGACCAGGTCGTCCTGGATGGCATATCGAATGTTCTGCGATGAACAGTAAGCATTTAGGCGAGCATTTTGACATCCATGGTGGTGGCAGTGACTTGCAGTTCCCACACCATGAAAATGAGATTGCTCAGTCTTGCTGTGCCCACGGTTCACAATACGTGAATTACTGGATGCATACTGGCATGGTCATGGTTGATAAAGAAAAAATGTCCAAGTCATTAGGTAATTTTTTCACTATTCGTGATGTATTAGCCCATTATGATCCTGAAACAGTACGTTATTTCTTATTGTCAGGTCATTACCGCAGTCAATTGAACTATTCAGAAGACAATTTAAAACAAGCCAAATCGGCTCTTGAACGTATTTATACTTCACTTAAAGGGCTTGACCTTACGGTTGAGGCAGCACCAGCTACAGAATTTATTAATAAATTTACTGTAGCAATGGACGATGACTTTAATACACCAGAAGCTTACTCTGTAATCTTTGATATGGTGCGTGAAATTAACCGCTTGAAATTGGTGGATATGGCTCAGGCAAGTGCATTGGGTGTGAGCCTTAAGTCACTGACAGATGTGTTGGGTATTATCAACCGTGATGTTGATGCATTCTTCCAAGGTGACGGTAGCGATGATGAAGTGGCAGAGATAGAAGCGCTGATAGTTGAGCGTAATCGAGCCCGTGCAGAGAAAGACTGGCCAGCTGCTGACGCTGCTCGCGATAGACTAAATGCATTAAATGTCGTACTTGAAGACGGTGAAGAAGGCACAACTTGGCGAAAGAAGTCGTAGTTAAGTCCTTGTGATAAAAAAGCCTGCTATTTTTAGCAGGCTTTTTTGTTTATAGGCTTATTATCAGTAGGCTTTGAGTCAAAACAAAGCAAGCTTAATTATTAAGCATTTACAGTTAATCGTGATACTGTTCGGCAGCATAAAGCGTATTTTCAAGTAGACTTGCGATTGTCATTGGGCCAACACCGCCAGGTACCGGTGTAATGAACGCAGCTTTTTCTGCTGCAATATCAAACTCAACGTCACCAACTAAACGACCATCTTCAAGTCGGTTAATCCCTACATCAATAACTATGGCACCAGGCTTAATCCACTCTCCTGGAATAAAGCCTGGCTTTCCTACAGCGACAACCAGTAAATCAGCTTGACGTACTTTTTGTTCTAGATTTTTTGTAAAACGATGACAAGTTGTTGTAGTGCAACCCGCTAGGAGTAATTCAAGTGTCATAGGGCGGCCAACAATGTTTGAAGCGCCAACAATGGTTGCATCCAAGCCATAGGTATCTACGCCCGTAGATTTTATTAAGGTAATGATGCCTTTTGGCGTACATGAACGTAATACAGGAATACGTTGTGCTAAGCGGCCAACATTATAAGGGTGAAACCCATCAACATCTTTATCAGGTCTGATACGCTCAATCACTTTTGAATCTTCAATATGAGCGGGTAAGGGAAGTTGTACCAAAATTCCATCAATCTTAGGATCTTCATTACATTGATCGATTAAGGCTAATAGTTCTGCTTCAGTTGTACTTGTTTCAAGGTCATATGAGTAAGATTCGAAGCCAACTTCTTCACAAGCGCGGCGTTTACTACCTACATAAACTTGAGACGCTGCATCAGCGCCGACTAGGATAACCGCGAGGCCCGGAATACGCTTGCCAGCAGTTTTGCGTTCCAGCACTTTTTCTTTTAACGTGCTACGAATAGATTGTGCGATCGCTTTGCCATCAATATTTTGGGCAGTCATGGGGGTATAGTTTCCTTTATATGGCGCGATGATATATGAATTTTAACGAGGCGTATTCTATCAGTCAGCCATAGTTCTGTCATGATTATTGACTTAGTGATTTATTGAAAACAGAATTTTTTGTGTGTAAAAACAGCAGCTGAACAAGTTTGTAAAAAAAATCGTTGACGATAGTAAAGTGACTCGTTAATATGCGCTCCGTTCTCGCAGTTAAGGCATTAAGTTAATGCATAAACCTTGATTAGCAAGACTTCTCGGTGATTAGCGCAGCCCGGTAGCGCATCTGCTTTGGGAGCAGAGGGTCAGAGGTTCGAATCCTCTATCACCGACCAAATTTCTATTTGTAAAGTTAACGCTTTATGAATAAGCTGGGAAAGTTAAACTGAAAACCAAATCAGTTTACTATTTATCTAGCAGGTATACAAAATAAGTATGTAAGCCAAGCGCCACTAGCTCAGCTGGATAGAGCAACGCCCTTCTAAGGCGTGGGTCTCAGGTTCGAATCCTGAGTGGCGTACCAAATTATGGTGATTGTAGCTCAGTTGGTAGAGCCCCGGATTGTGATTCCGGTTGTCGTGGGTTCGAGCCCCATCAGTCACCCCAAATTATGCATTAAAATTGCACGATTGTAGAGAAAGCGACCTTAGGTCGCTTTTTTTATGTCTAAAATCCCCATATAACCGCATTTTCAGGCTCGACTCTATTGTAATCGGTCGCTATAATGTCGCGTCTTGATAAATATCTAATACGAATTACTACAGGTAATAGCGCTGAAAAGCTGCTGTATCATGCTTTTATTAGTAAACATTAATAATCAAGAAACGAATATTTAATAGTTGAGCTTTCGACTATTACAAAGGACGTCAGACATATTTCGAGGTAAAACAATGCAAGTTTCTGTTGAAACAACTCAAGGCCTAGAACGTCGCCTAACAATTTCTGTTCCTGCTGAACAAATTGAGAAATTAGTTAAAGACAATTTAATACGTGAAGCGAAGCGTGCAAAGATTTCTGGTTTCCGTCCAGGTAAAGTACCAGTTTCTGTCATCAAGCAACGCTACGGCGCTGCTATTCGTCAAGATGTCACTGGTGAAGTTATGCAACGCAACTTTATCGAAGCTATCATGGCTGAAAAGTTAAACCCAGCAGGCGCACCAGTTTTTGCTCCAGGTAAAACTGAAGGCGAAAACTTTGAGTTCGTTGCAACGTTTGAAATCTACCCAGAAGTAGCATTAACGGGTCTAGACGCAATTGAAGTTGAACAACCACAAGCGGAAGTTAATGACGCTGACGTTGACACTATGATTGAAACACTTCGCAAGCAACACGCTACTTTCGCAGCCGTTGAAACTGCTGCAGAAGAAGGCAATAAAGTTAAAATGAACTTTGTTGGTTCTGTTGATGGTGAAGAGTTTGAAGGCGGAAAAGCTGACGACTTCGAATTAGAACTTGGTAGCAACCGTATGATCCCTGGTTTCGAAACTGGTGTTATCGGTCATAAAGCAGGTGATGAATTCGAAATCGAAGTGACTTTCCCTGAAGACTACCATGCTGAAAACTTAAAAGGTAAAGCGGCTAAGTTCGTTATTACACTTACTGAAGTTCAGTCTGCAGAATTACCAGAAGTTAACGATGAGTTCGCTTCTTTATTCGGTATCGCTGAAGGTGGTTTAGACGCACTTAAAGCTGAAATCCGTAAAAACATGACTCGTGAACTTGAGCAAGCGCTAAAAGCAAATGTGAAAGAGCAAGTTATCGAAGGCTTATTATCAGCTAACGAAATCACTATCCCTAAAGCACTAGTAGACGGTGAAGTTAACGTTCTTCGTCAACAAGCTATGCAACGCTTTGGTGGCCAAACTGAGAACATGCCTGAGCTTCCTGCTGATTTATTCACAGAGCAAGCTGAGCGTCGCGTTAAAATTGGTTTACTTCTTGGCGAAGTTATCAAAACTAACGAGCTTCAAGCTGAAGACGAACGTGTTCAAGGTCTTATTGCTTCAATGGCTTCAGCTTATGAAGATCCAAGTGAAGTGGTTGAATACTACAATGGCAACAAAGAGCTTATGCAAAACATGCGCAACGTAGCGCTTGAAGAGCAAGCTGTTGAAGTTTTACTAAAATCTGCGAAAGTGACGACTAAAGACGTCGAATTTGAAGAATTTATGAACAAGGCAACAGGTAAAGCGTAACCATCGCTTGACTTGATTGGCGGTTCGCCATTTATAATGGCTCGTATGAGGTTCCTCATACGAGCCATTTTTATTTTAGGGAAATATAAAATGCATAAAGCGCCAGAATCTGTACTCAATGCTCTTGTACCTATGGTTGTTGAACAAACTGCTAAAGGTGAGCGTTCATATGATATTTACTCTCGTTTATTAAAAGAGCGAGTAATTTTCTTGGTTGGTCAGGTTGAAGAACACATGGCTAACCTGATCGTGGCGCAGTTACTGTTCCTAGAATCAGAAAGCCCAGATAAAGATATTTCAATCTACATTAATTCGCCAGGTGGTTCTGTCACTGCAGGTATGGCAATTTACGATACAATGCAGTTCATTAAACCGAACGTAAGCACTGTATGTATTGGTCAAGCTTGCAGCATGGGCGCATTCTTATTAGCGGGTGGCGCCAAAGGTAAGCGTCATTGTTTGCCGAATTCTCGAGTCATGATTCACCAGCCTTTGGGCGGTTTCCAAGGCCAAGCGTCTGACATTGCAATTCATGCTCAAGAAATCTTAGGCATTAAGAATAAATTAAATGAAATGTTAGTTGAACACACTGGGCAACCATTAGATGTTATCGAGCGTGATACAGACCGTGATAACTTCATGAGTGCACAAGAAGCTGCTGATTATGGTTTAGTTGATTCAGTTTTTGAAAAGCGTAGCTGATTTTTAGGCCTGAGTACGCTATTCTGTGATGAATAGCGTATAAAAAATATTTAACTGTTTCTGTGTAGTACAAATAATACACAGAGAGTGTATCTAAAGACAGTGAACAGGCTGCAACAGAGGTAGGGTAATGGGCGATAATAAAAGTACCGGTGACAGTGGCAAACTACTGTACTGCTCTTTTTGCGGAAAAAGCCAACATGAAGTAAGAAAGCTAATCGCTGGACCTTCGGTATATGTTTGTGATGAATGTGTTGAGTTATGTAATGACATCATTCGTGAAGAAATTAAAGAGATCTCGCCAAAGCGTGATCAAGACAAGTTGCCAACACCACACGAATTGCGTGAGCACTTAGATGATTACGTTATTGGTCAGAACCAAGCTAAAAAGGTACTGTCAGTTGCCGTTTATAACCATTATAAACGTTTACGCAATGGCACGCCGATTGAAGGTGTTGAACTAGGTAAAAGTAATATCTTGCTTATTGGACCAACGGGTAGTGGTAAAACACTGCTAGCTGAGACGTTAGCTCGTTCATTAGATGTGCCATTTACTATGGCTGATGCAACGACACTAACTGAAGCGGGTTACGTAGGTGAAGATGTTGAAAACATCATTCAGAAGCTACTGCAAAAGTGTGATTATGACGTTGAGAAAGCGGAGCGCGGTATCGTCTATATCGATGAAATCGATAAAATCAGCCGCAAATCTGACAACCCATCAATTACCCGTGATGTATCTGGTGAAGGTGTTCAGCAAGCTTTGCTTAAGCTAATTGAAGGTACTGTTGCTTCTGTGCCTCCTCAAGGTGGACGTAAACATCCACAGCAGGAGTTCTTGCAAGTAGATACGTCTAAAATCCTATTTATTTGTGGTGGTGCATTTGCTGGGCTAGAAAAAGTTATTGAACAACGTGGGCTAACTGGAACAGGTATTGGCTTTGGCGCTGAAGTTAAGGGTGAAGCTGATAAAGTCACTATTTCTCAGACGTTAGGCAAAGTTGAGCCTGAGGACTTGATTAAGTTTGGCTTAATCCCTGAGTTTATTGGCCGTTTACCTGTTGTTGCTACGCTAACTGAATTAGATGAAGCAGCGCTAGTACAGATTCTTTCTCAACCTAAAAATGCACTAACAAAACAATATGGTGCATTGTTTGAGATGGAAGAGGTTGAACTTGAGTTCCGTGAAGATGCTTTAAAAGCCATTGCTCATAAAGCGATGACGCGTAAAACCGGTGCTCGTGGCCTTCGTTCAATCATTGAAGATATCTTACTTGATACTATGTATGATATTCCTTCAGTTGAGGGCGTAATTAAAGCTGTTGTCGATGAATCTGTCGTCAAAGGCGAGTCTGCCCCCATCTTGATTTACGAAAATGCTGACAACCAAGTTGCTGGTGGCGAGCAATAATTCGTCGCTTTTGCTAATAGTTGAAAAATAAGGAGTCCATTGGGCTCCTTTTTTCGTATTGCCCATTGAAACTCTTAGAAACATCCCAATATACTGATTATATAATCCATTCATCAAACGGAATCGAACTATGACCCAAGAGCGTGAAGCGCATATCGAACTCCCCGTGCTGCCACTTCGAGATGTAGTGGTTTATCCCCATATGGTAATTCCGCTATTCGTCGGACGAGAGAAATCTATTCGATGCCTTGAATCAGCGATGGAACAAGATAAGCAAATATTACTGGTCGCCCAGCGGGAAGCTGATTTAGACGAGCCAGCAAAAGACGATATTTTTGAAATTGGTACCGTTGCATCTATTTTACAGTTATTAAAATTACCTGACGGCACGGTTAAAGTGCTAGTTGAAGGTGGTCAGCGTGCTAAAGTCACTGAGTACACACAAGAAGATGAATTCTTTGTCGCAAACGTAACAATGTTAGCGTCTGAAGAGTTAGCTGATAAAGAAGAAGAAGTGCTGGTTCGAAGTGCTATTAGCCAATTTGAAGGCTACATCAAGCTAAATAAAAAATTCCACCAGAAGTACTGACATCTTTAACTGGTATTGAAGAAGCTGCCCGTCTTGCTGATACTATGGCAGCTCATATGCCGCTAAAGCTTGAAGACAAACAGTCAGTGCTTGAAATGATCAATGTTGGCGAACGTCTTGAATATTTAATGGCAATGATGGAAGGCGAGATAGATTTACTTCAAGTTGAAAAACGCATTCGTGGCCGTGTTAAAAAGCAGATGGAAAAAAGCCAACGTGAGTATTACTTGAATGAGCAAATGAAAGCCATTCAAAAAGAACTTGGCGATCTTGATGAAGGTCAAGATGAGTTTGAAGTTTTAGGCCGCAAGATTGAAGAAGCCAAAATGCCGGCTGAAGCAAAAGAAAAAGCGGAAGCTGAGCTTAATAAGTTAAAAATGATGTCGCCAATGTCAGCAGAAGCGACAGTGGTAAGAAGTTACGTAGACTGGATGACGTCTGTACCTTGGAGTCAGCGTTCAAAAATCAAACGTGACTTGTCAAAAGCTGAAGCTATTTTAGATACCGATCATCACGGGTTAGAGAAAGTAAAAGAACGCATTCTTGAATACCTTGCCGTGCAAAGTCGAGTTAAACAATTAAAAGGACCAATCCTTTGCTTAGTAGGGCCTCCAGGTGTTGGTAAAACGTCATTAGGCCAATCAATTGCTAAAGCAACAGGACGTAAATATGTTCGCGTTGCCTTAGGTGGCGTACGCGACGAAGCTGAAATTCGTGGTCATCGTCGAACTTACATTGGTTCTATGCCAGGTAAAGTGATCCAAAAAATGGCCAAAGTGGGTGTTAAAAACCCATTATTCTTATTAGATGAAATCGATAAGATGAGCTCAGATATGCGTGGTGACCCATCATCAGCGCTACTTGAAGTACTAGACCCTGAGCAAAACGCAGCGTTTAATGATCATTACTTAGAAGTTGATTACGACTTATCTGACGTGATGTTTGTGGCGACATCGAACTCAATGGATATTCCTGGACCGTTATTGGACCGTATGGAAGTAATTCGTTTATCGGGTTATACCGAAGATGAAAAATTGAATATCGCTAAAAAGCATTTATTGACTAAGCAAATCGAGCGAAACGGGTTAAAACCAAAAGAAATTAATATCGATGATAGCGCCATTATTGGCATGATCCGTTACTACACTAGAGAAGCTGGTGTCCGTTCACTAGAGCGCGAGCTATCAAAAGTGTGCCGTAAAGTCGTTAAGATGATTCTTTTAGATAAATCTGTTAAAACTGTCGAAGTGAATCAAGACAACTTGAAATCATTCCTCGGTGTGCAGCGCTTTGATTACGGTAAAGCTGAGTCTAATAATCAAATTGGTCAAGTGACTGGTTTAGCTTGGACGCAAGTTGGTGGCGATTTACTGACTATTGAAGCGACGTCTGTGTCAGGTAAAGGCAAACTTGCTTATACTGGCTCACTTGGTGATGTTATGCAGGAGTCTATTCAAGCTGCGATGACAGTTGTTCGTGCTCGCGCTGAACAATTAGGCATTAACAGTGACTTTTACGAAAAACGTGATATCCACGTGCATGTTCCTGAAGGGGCAACGCCTAAAGATGGACCATCTGCGGGTGCTGCAATGTGTACTGCGTTGGTATCAAGCTTAACGGGTAATCCGGTTAAGAGTGATGTGGCCATGACAGGTGAAATTACCCTAAGAGGGGAAGTTCTACCTATCGGCGGTTTGAAGGAAAAGTTACTTGCAGCACATCGTGGCGGCATAAAAGTTGTACTTATTCCTAAAGAAAATGAGCGTGATTTGGAAGAAATTCCAGCCAATGTCATTGCCGATCTTAAGATTCACCCAGTCAGATGGGTCGATGAAGTACTTGAATTGGCCTTAGAAAAGCCAGTAAAAGGCTTTGAAGTGGTTAAAAAGTAGCTAATTAGCAAAAAAAGTTGCTTTGAACCTAAAAAAATGAAAAAAGGGGCTTAACAATCTGTAAAGCTGTGGTAGCCTAGATAAGTGGAGAGTCAGTTAGCACCAAACCCTTGGCGCAACTGACTTTGAGCTGTATCCAAGTACATTTTTTGGTTTTCCAACTAAGTTTGGTGTGGTATCAAACTTATAACAAAAAAGCCTCCGCAGACCGCTCTAAAGACGGATTTGGTTGCGGCGCGAAAATAAACATTCAAGGGGATGACATGAACAAATCTGAACTAATCGAGAAAATCGCTTCTGGTGCTGACATTTCTAAAGCTGGCGCAGGCCGTGCATTAGATTCTTTCATTGGTGCTGTTACTGAAGCACTTAAAGAAGGCGATAAAATTTCTCTAGTTGGTTTTGGTACTTTTGAAGTACGTCAGCGTGCTGAGCGTACTGGCCGTAACCCACAAACTGGTGCAGAAATTAAGATTGCTGCGGCTAACATCCCAGCTTTCAAAGCGGGTAAAGCTCTAAAAGACGCTGTTAACTAAGAATAGTTAATATCGTTGCCTTTTGTAAGGCATAGTTAAAAAGCACTGTTTTGGCAGTGCTTTTTACGAAAAGATTATTAAGAATAACAATGTTAATTTTAATAATCGGAGGAATTGGGTCATACCCGAGGTAGCGTCTGATAACTCCATATAAATTACAAGAAGGCGCATCCCCAAGTGGTGCGCCTTTTTATTTTTTTAATCGCAACAAGCGAGAATTCAGATGTTAGAAAAAATTCGTGAAGGCTCACAAGGCGTTGTCGCTAAAAGTATTTTAGTGTTAGTGATCCTTTCGTTCGCATTTGCTGGTGTAAGTAGTTACCTAGGTACATCAACTGATGTAGCTGCTGCCGTTGTTAATGGCGACGACATTACCGCAAATGAACTAGAACAAGCTTATCAAAATGAACGTGGCCGTTTAGAGCAACAGCTTGGCGAAATGTTTGATGCATTATCTGCTGATGATACGTACATGAACGGTATCAAGCAGAACGTATTAGACCGCCTGATCGCTGATAAGTTAATGACTCAAGCAGCTGAAGATTTAGGTCTTCGTGTTTCTGATGAACAAATTAAACAAGCGATTGTTAACGAACCAGCATTCCAAACCGATGGTGTGTTTGATAACGAGCGCTACTTAGCAGTATTACGTCAGCTTGGTTATCAAACTAATAGCTTCCGTGACATGATGCGTACCGATATGACTCGTCGTCAGTTATTGACTTCGTTAGTGGGCAGTGAATTCGTGTTGGATGGTGAAGCTAAGCAACTTGCTGAAATTCAAGGCCAAACTCGTGATATTCGTTATTTAGTCGTTGATTCTTCTCCTTACTTAGTTGCGGCAAGTGTGACGGATGAAGAGATCAAAGCTTACTATGATAGCAACTTGATGCAGTTTATGGATCAAGAAAAAGTGAGCTTAGAATATGTTGAGTTAAATGCAGCTGAACTTGCTAAAGGGATGGATACGTCTGTCGATGAAGCACGTACATACTACGAAGAAAACAAACAACAATATCAAACAGCTGAAAAACGTTTAGCGGCTCATATTCTATTTGCTTCTGGTGATGATAGTGCTGATGAAGCAAAGGCTGAAGCAAGCTTAGCTAAATTACAAGCTGGTGAAGACTTTGCAGAAGTTGCAAAAACTGATTCAGATGATCAGTTTAGTGCAGAGCAAGGCGGTCAACTTGATTGGTTCGAGCAAGGTGTGATGGACCCAGCATTCGATGAAGCACTGTTTGCACTAAAACAAGGTGATTACTCACAGATTGTTAAAAGTGAATTCGGTTACCACATCGTTAAGCTACTTGATATTCAATCTGGTGCAGCAGCACCGTTTGAAGAAGTTCAAGATAAAATTGTTGCTGATTTACAAAACAAGAAAGCAGTTGATGAGTTCTATAGCTTACAAAGCATTCTTGCTGATACTAGCTACGAAGTGCCAGATACGTTAGATGAAACAGCTAAAGCATTAGGTACGACTGTTCAGTCGACTGGGTTGTTTTCTCGTGACAATGCTCCGGCTAACCTAAGTAGCCCTGATTTAGTTCGCACTGCATTTTCTGACGAAGTGATTACCAGTGGCATGAACAGTGAAGTGATTGAACTTGCTCCTAATCATGTGGTTGTTATCCGTTTATTGAAGCATCAAGATGCGGGCACGTTACCATTAGCGGATGTTAAGTCTGGTATTGAAGCGCGCTTGCTTCAAGATAAAGCGAACCTTCAGGCGAGTGAAAAAGCCAATGAGTATCTTGCTAAACTTAAAGCTGGCGAAGAAATCACTGATGTGACTATTGCGACTAAAGCGCAATTAGCCAGATTCAATCAAGATATCGATCAAGCTATTACGACGAAGGCTTTCCAAATGCCTGCTCCTGAAGCAAGCAGTGTATCATTTGATACAGCAGCTTTAGCGAATGGCTTTGCGGTAATTGCACTTGATAAAGTGAATGCTGCACAAGGGATTGATAGCAACGTTATTGATTCAATTAAGCAACGTTTAGCTCCGCAATACAGTGAAGCTGATTACCGCTCTGTCATTGCTGCGCTTAAATCAAAAGCAAAAATTGAGTACCCAGTTGCTGAATAAAACCGGGTATTAACATTAAAAAGCCAAGGTTATCCTTGGCTTTTTTTGGTTTTTATTTAATTATTTTTGGTATGTATTTTATTTTACAGCTAGATGAGAAGGATGCTCATGAACATTGCGCTATTCGATTTTGATGGCACGATCACCGAAAACGATACCTATACTCCTTTTATCCATTTAAGTGCACCCAAATGGCGTCGTATAGTATGCTCAGTATTGTTGTTCCCAGTAATCTTAATGTATAAAAGTAAACTATTAGGTGGCTCGAGAACACGTTCTATCGTCAGTTTTTTTGCTTTCTGTGGGCGTAATAAGAAAGAAATTTATCAACAAGGTGCTGCCTACGCACACACACTCGATAAACACGTCATGTCGCAAGCTTATGAGCGTCTGCAGTGGCATAAAGCGCAGGGTGATACCATTGTTATTGTTTCAGCTTCTCTTGATGCTTATTTAGGTCCCTGGTGCGAAAAACATCAATATCATCTTATTTGTGCGACACTAAATACCAAAGGTAAACGTTTAACCGGCATGTATAAAGGTGGTGACTGCTCAGGCTCTGAAAAGGCTCGGCGTGTTAAATCTAAATTTAATCTGGACCTTTTTGATACAGTTTATGCCTATGGAGATACGATTGAAGACAAGCAGATGCTAGCACTAGCAGATTTCGGTTTTTTAAATTGGCAACAGATTCAACAGTAAAATACGTTACTCGAGTTAAATCATTAAGATGCACAATAATCAGAAGGAATCAGTTTTAGTCAATGGAAACAATTAATCAAAGATTTGAAAAGGTGTTAGCACACATTGATGAAAACCTGTCAAAGCCGCTAGCTTTATCTGTACTGTCTGATATTGCTAAGGTGCCTGAATATCATTTTGATTTTATTTTTTTGAGTTTATTTCACACGTCATCATCTGAATATATTGCTTTACTGAGAAACCTTGAAGCTGGGCAACAATTAGGCTTTGATAAATCAATTTCAATTAAAGAGGTCGCTGTGTCTGTGGGCTATCAAAGTGAAACGGCCTTTATTACAGACTTTACACAAGCCATTGGTCAATCACCGCAAGCTTTTCAACGTCAACCTAATTGGGGGCAATTTTTTCAAAAGCAGCAACCGCTAAAAACGTTATCAGAAGGGCATAATGATTTAACTGCTGCTGATGTGAATGTCGACAACTGTAAACTTGATAAGATTGATCTCGCAATGATTAGCCA
Source organism: Shewanella sp. ENK2 (assembly GCF_043568515.1). NCBI lineage: Bacteria > Pseudomonadati > Pseudomonadota > Gammaproteobacteria > Alteromonadales > Shewanellaceae > Shewanella > Shewanella sp. ENK2. The sequence goes on from NZ_CP171406.1 coordinate 3,771,002, forward strand.
TCAGGCTGAAGCACAGTATTTACCGCAAACTATTCAGGCGATGAGAGCATTTCGTCAAGCCAATCAACTGTCTCCTACAAGCAGTAGAACATTCAACTTTGTATATCAAAGCAAACCGAAATCAACAGAGCAATTGCATATTGATATTGCAGTGAGTATCAACACACTAGAGAAGCAACGCATAGGGCCTGCTATCAATGACTCTGAGTATTTTTATTACTCTTGTATACCTGAAGGAAAGTATGCTTCTTTTATACATCTAGGGTCTGATAAAGAGCTAGAGCGTAAATTAAAGTATCTTTATGGAGCATGGTTGAGTTCAACAAATCAACGATTAAAAAATGTGCCATTGATATTTGAACAGCTTAATATCACAGAGCCTTCAAAACAGGCCACACGAGTTTATTTAGGCCTTGATTAACTGCTAGATGAATTTAATGTGCGGTGATTCTCATCATTTCGGCACAAATCCACGCCATGTATGTTGCCCAAGCATAGCCAAATACTGAAAACATGATGGCAACGGGTGCTAACGAACGATGAAATGCCATTGCAACCACAGGTGAAGAGGCTGCTCCACCGATACAGCATTGGCTTGCCATCGCCATATAAGCAACCGGTGCTTTCATCAATAACCCCGCAATAATGACCACCAGTGCATGGATGGTTAACCATATGAACCCGATAGCAAAATAGATTGGGAAGTCATCAATCATGGTTAAATCCATTTGTAGTCCCATATTGGCTATCAGAAAGTAAAGCATCACAGTGGATACTTTAGAGGCGCCCAGATCTTCAAGATGACGGATTCGAGTATTAGATAATATGACGCTCACTGTGGTGACTAAAATAACAACCCAAAAAAGCTAGAGGTAAAACTGTATTTTTCAGTTGCAGGATAATGTTCAGCGAAAAATGGGGCGAGTATATCTGCCCCAAAATGTGCGAGTCCAGTTACACCAAAAGCAACACAAAAAATTTGCATATAGCTATGTAAACTTGGGAGTTGCAGTTTAGTCTTTGAAGCGTTTTCAGTGACATTGACTAGTTGATTAAATTGACTGGCATCAGCGCCTATTGTTTTATCAATGGCTTTAGCGTGATTGGCACAAATTAATAAAAATGACATCCATATTGCTGAGTAAACCACATTGACAGAAATCATAATGGCGAATAGATTATCATCGACTTCGTACACTTCTTTCATCGCCAGTTGATTAGCCGTTCCGCCTACCCAGTTTCCAGCAAGTGTTGCCATACCACGCCAAGCCGCATCTGCACCAACCCAATTAATACTCTCTGGGGCGATATAAGAAAACAACAATAAGGTTAATGGACCGCCAATAATGACGCCAAAGCTGCCTAATAAAAACAAGATAACAATCTTAGGCCCAAGCAATAAAATTGCTTTAATGTCGACACTGATTATCAACAAGGCTAAACAAGCTGGCATAAGATAATTAGATGAAATGGAGTTGAGTTGACTGTGGCTGGTATCAACAATATTGAGGGTATTAAGTAGTGAAGGGAGGACATAGCACATCACCATCACAGGGATAAATCGATATACTTGACGCCATATAGGATGTGATGAAGTACTGGTAAAAAATACCAAGCCAATAATGGTTGCCAATAAGCCAAAAATAACGGGGTCTTGAGTGATCATTATCGTGCAGGCAACCTTTAAAAGTGAGGCTTATTGGTTACAGAATCTAATAAACTCTTCCAATAAAGCAGTAAGGGGCTCTTCGTTGCGGTATGTTGACCAATATTTACGTTGAAAATCCCAATTCGCTAATTGTAATTCAACAATTTCACCACGCTTTATTTCTTCTTTAACAGCCAGATATGGCAAGACGCTGACGCCAATACCTGTACCTATCGCGCGTTTTATCGCTCCCATCGTATTCATTGATAATTCGTGCTGAATGTTGATTCTAGCGCTTTTCAGTAGTTGTGTATTACGTAATCTCGATACTGACATGGTTTCATCCAGAATCCATAATTGTTCTGATAGCACCTCTGCAGTGATATTTTCATTAATAATAGGATTATCACAACTTGTTACTAGGCAAATTTTATCTTTAATCCATTGCTCATACTGAAGGTTATTAAGCCCAGGTTTGGCATCTACAAATCCTAAATCTAGCTCTTTTTCTGAGACCATTTTTTCAATCGTTAAACTGTTATTAATAACCAGTTTTATATCAACCAAAGGATGTAGCTTTTTAAACTGCGGAATTTTACGAGATAAAATATAGTTACCGGCGGTTTTACTACTGCCGACTTTAATTGTGCCACCGACTGCATTACGTTCTGCAAACATTTGCTCTAACTGCGTCCCTTTAGACAGCATCTCATTGGCATAGGGCAAAATGACCTCACCATTATCATTAATAGTCAGTCCGTTACTGCTACGCTCAAATAATCGAGTCCCAAGAGAGCTTTCAAGCTCTTTTAACGCCATGCTCACCGCAGGGACAGACATATGTAGCATTTGTGCTGCTTTCGAGATCTGTCCATTACTATGAATAGCTTTAAAAATGGTTAATTGTTTGAGGGTGATTTTCATCAATTATGCACCGTCTTTAAATGATATAAGTGATTATAACTGAGTATTTAAAAACCATCCTAAAATCAGACATTAGCATGTCTTTTTTGTAACCTCGCTCAAGTTTTCGTAAAAACTTTTAACTTAAAATGCAGCGCTAGAAAAGGGAGGGGTTCCAGCGCTGTTAAAAGTCATTAAAAGTCGTATCTAATACCGACTGTGAAAATATTGTCGTCTTCTAAATCAATAACGGGACCTGTATTTTCAACCCGATATTCACCTTCATATTTAGCGTAATGAGCAAATACCATTGTCGACTTCGCGAAGCGGTAGTCAGCACCAATTACAAACGAACTAATATCGACATCAGTAGCACGGTTATATTCATTTGAAGAGGCAGCACTATTTTTAAAATACTTGCCGAAGCCAGCTTCATCTTTGCCAATTTCAGCTTTTAGATTAACGCCATTGATATTATATATGGCACTAAGGAAGTAAGAGTTACCTTCTTTATAACTGTAAGCTTGGCTTTGAGTATTTTGGAATAATCCACCTAATTTCACGTTGCCAAGTTTAACCTGCGCCACGCCTCGATAAGCGTCTACGCCGCCAATAGTGTTATATGCTGCTGCGAGGTAATAAGCCTGCTTTTTGAGTTTCTTGTCACCTGCGATAAGACTTATTGCATACTGTTGCTCGTTATAATCAGTCCGAGCACCGTTTTCATCATATTCAGCATAATTATCATCCAATAAATAAGTTGCATTAAAAGTAATTAAATCGGCGACTTTAGGAGAGTAATAAGTTATTCCATCAGCTTTACGAACTTGGCCTGCAATCATACGGTTATAAGCTGCGTTAGTTAGTGCAAATGCTTCTGCAGTACCTTTGGAGGTTTTCATGACAGTATCGTTTCGACCAACTAACACTGTACCTAGATTTGTTTTTAAACCTAAATAGGTATTTCTTGGTTTGAATAAGTCATCATTACCTTCATTTGTTGCTGCGTTAACTTGTAACTCGACGCGATAAAGTAACTCAATATCATTAGCAATTGTTTCACTGCCATGAACGCCTAATCTAGAAAAATTATTTTCAAGCACAGTGCCAGATTTTCCATTCTGTGTTGTTGCCCCGTTATCCGATTCTGTCAGTGCCATTTCTAAACGGCCATAAAATTGTGGAGAATCAGCCAGTGCAGCAGATGAGCTTGCAGATAACATTGTTAATAGTGCTAGTGATAATGTCGTTTTTTTCATGTTCAATCCCATGTTCTATAAATAAATTTTATATAAGTCTTATTTTGAAAAACGTTATGACTTAGTTAATTAGTGAATTAAATTTTTATTATGTGATTCTTGTTAAGTGCCTAATCTGTTTTTCTATTTGTATAAATAATCAAAAAGATTTTCGGACTTTGGCTTGCTAAATTTGCTGATTAATATCGTAGAGATTTCAAATTTTATTTATTTGAACGTGGGTCACAGCTGTTTATTTTTTGTTGCGGTTTAAGGAGAACTGAACAGGTTTTCATAAAAACTTAACCAAATATTAAATTTGATGAAGATCGAAGTTTTGCTACCTCTTAGTGAGTAATCTTGCTGCAACAAAAAGCGAGATATAAAAAACTCATAAAGGAACGACACATGAAACTTAAATACTTAGCTTCGGCAGTAGCAGTGATGATGCTTACGTCTGGTAGTGCAATTGCAAAAAATGATTTAGCCTCTTTTCATACTGAAATGGGTGATTGTCAAACTTGTCACGTCACTGGAAAGATGAAAGACATTAAGAAATCAATGACGGATAGCCAGACTCATGAAAATGCCCAATGTCAGGACTGCCATGGTAGCTATGCTGATTTAGTCAATGACAAGTTAGCGTTTGATCCTCATGCATCTCATCTTGGCGACATTAACTGTACGTCTTGTCACACAGGGCACGCTAAACCTGAACTAACTTGTAATAACTGCCATAACTTTGAAATGGAAATGCCATTTGCCGATGCTAAAGAGAAGAAAAAGTGGGATGGCGATTGGAACCAAGACAAAATCCAAAAAGCCATTGATAAAGGCCCAGTAGAAACGGTTGATGTGATTGTTGTTGGCGGCGGTTCTGCTGGATTTAACGCTGCAATTTCAGCCAAAATGGCAGGCGCGAATGTCGTATTGTTTGAAAAAGCACCTTATACAGGGGGAACTCAATGTTAGCAGCTGGTGGTATCAATGCTGTCGGTACTCCTCAACAAAAAGCGAAAGGCATCGAAGATTCTGTTGATTGGTATGCAGAAGATGCAATGAAAGGTGGTCGCTATAAAAACGACCCTAAACTGGTACAAATATTAGCTGAAGAGTCTGCTGGTGCTGTTGCTTGGCTTGAGTCTTTAGGTGCAAATATGGATGACTTAAAACGTTCTGGAGGCGCACGTGTTGAACGTACTCATCGTCCTTCAGGTGGTGCATCTGTTGGCCCACATATTATTGATACTTTACGTGTTGCAGCAAAAGAGCGTGATATTCCTGTACGTGTTAACTCTCGTATAGAAAAAATTGTGTTAAATGACGATAAATCAGTCGCTGGGGTTGTGGTGCATGGCCGTCATTCTGGTTATAACATGGTTGCTGCGGATTCTGTTGTGTTAGCAACGGGTGGCTACGGTATGAACAAAAAAATGGTGGCTTATTATCGTCCAACCATGAAAGACATGACCAGCTCAAACAACGTGACCGCAACGGGTGACGGTGTATTACTGGCTAAAGAAATTGGCGCATCGATGACTGACATTGACTGGGTTCAGGCGCATCCTACCATTGGTAAAGATAGCCGTATTCTTATCTCAGAAACCGTGCGTGGTGTGGGCGCTATTATGGTGAATACAGATGGACAACGCTTTATCAGTGAATTAACAACTCGCGACCGTGCATCTGATGCGATTTTGAAGCAAAAAGATCAATATGCTTGGTTGGTATTTGACGAGCAGTTAGTTGAGAAAAAGAAAATGGTCCGTGGTTACGAGCATTTAGGAATGCTAAGTAAAGCAAATACCATTGAAGAACTTGCGAAAATAACAGGTATGAAGGATTTACCTAAAACAGCAGCTGATTACAACAAGTATCAAGCAAGTGGTAAAGACGAGGCTTTTGGTCGTGAAGATATGCCAATTAACTTAACTAAAGCACCATTTTACGCTGTTAAAGTTGCACCTGGTATCCATCACACTATGGGTGGCGTTGCGGTCGATACCGATGCAAACGTGCTTAACTTGCAAAGCTGGAAAATGGATGGTTTATTTGCTGCTGGTGAGGTGACAGGTGGTTTACACGGCCATAACCGTTTAGGCGGAAACGCTATTGCTGAAACTGTGGTATTTGGACGTAAAGCTGGCGAAAATGCAGCTAAACACGCACTTGAAAAGAAATAGCAATTAACTAGATTCATCATCCCTAAATCCCCACAAGGCCAAGTCTCATCAGCTTGGCCTTTTTATTTAAGAGCGTAAACTTGAGTGTCAGCGGCTAATGATTTCTATTATTGTTTCAGAAAGTGTTTTGTGATTTGTTTGTTTTTAAGTTAACTGCGTTATACAAGTAGGTGTAAATGAGTATAATAATTTTAAGGTAATTGACTACCTTGATAAGATTACAATCGATAAAATGGAATGAAGTACGATATGGATATTAACTATTTAGCAATGCTATTGATGGCTTTGCAACCTTTCATTATTTATTACACTGTCTACAAATCAAACGAAAAATCAAAGTCTGATAATGAGTTTCATCAATCCTTTATTACCATTCCTCCCAGTTTTTCATTCTTTTATTTTGAGCAATTTGGTTATGCGTTTGCCATATTAACTGTTGTGGCGCTGTTAGGTATCGCACTTAGTCAAATCATACGTAAAACGGCAGGTAACGCTGTAGAAGTAAAAAGTCTGCTTGTTTTTGGTACAGCTTGGTTTTGTAACTTTGGTATCGGCTACATAATAATAAGTTTTTTTCTGGTGCTTCAGATACTTCAAACTCTTCGGAAGTCGCAACGCCTTTATTGTCTCTAGATAGCGTATTTAGCGCACTAGGTGTTTCGCTATGCATGTTTATCGGGGTCATCATTTGGACCTTGAGTCGAGCGTTAGAAGTGTATAAAACCAATGAAACTGAATTTTCAGATCTGTTGATCATGCCTTTTGCGGCATTAGGTGGGTTTAGCCCTGTATTCGGTGACTATTTTATTATCAGTTTACTACTCAACTTTTGTTTTATATTTGCTGTGTCTAAAGTGTCGATAGAAGCTCATAACGATCCTTCAATGGGGGGCGTTGGTTTTTTCTATATGTATTTATTTATGATGGGAGCGGGTGGGTGTGTGCTCGTAAAACTAGGGATGTTTATTAGCCAGTTATTTTAAAAAAATCAGCCTCATTTGAGGCTGATTTTTTAATTGTCAGCATTAGGTTAACCCCTGCTGTTATTTAACATTCTCTCGACGTTAAATTATAAGCTGATGACATCAAACGTTACGTTAGGGTTTACGTCTGCATCATAATCAATACCGTCTATACCGAAGCCGAACAGTTTCAAGAACTCTTCTTTATATTCGTTATAATCTGTTAATTCAGCTAAATTTTCAGTGGTTACATCAGCCCACAAGTCGCGGCAATGTTTTTGAATCTCTTCGCGTAATTCCCAATCATCAAGACGTAAGCGATTACTGTCATCTGTTGCTGCAGCTTGCCCGTCTTCACGGAATAAGCGTTCGCTAAACATGCGATAAATTTGATCCATACAGCCTTCATGCACACCTTCTTCACGCATCTTTTTAAAGACCATGGCAATATAAAGCGGCATAACAGGAATTGCAGAACTTGCTTGAGTCACTACACTTTTAAGTACAGCAACATTAGCAGAACCGCCAGTCGCAGATAACTTTGTATTCAGTGCATGTGCAGCTCTATCTAAATCCATTTTGGCTTTACCCAATGCACCGTGCCAGTATATAGGCCATGTGATTTCAGTACCGATATAGCTGTAAGCAACTGTTTTACAATTATCGGTTAATACACCAGCTTCGCTAAGTGCATTCATCCATAATTCCCAGTCTTCTCCACCCATTACCGTAACGGTGTCGGCAATTTCTTGCTCAGTAGCTGGCTCTACAGATGTTTCAATAATGGTGTTTTTATTGGTGTCTACAGCCGTTGCTGTATAAGTTTCACCAATTGGTTTAAGGCTTGAACGGATGACTTCGCCAGTATCAGGTAGTTTACGAACTGGTGATGCCAGTGAATAAACGACCATATCAATTTGGCCTAAGTCTTGTTTGATAAGCTCAATGACTTTTTGCTTAGCTTCGTGACTGAACGCATCACAGTTAATGCTTTTTGAATACAGGCCTTCAGCTTTAGCAAATTTATCGAAATAAGCTGAATTATACCAACCAGCTGTACCTGGTTTCGTTTCGGTGCTTGGTTTTTCAAAGAATACACCGATGGTGGCTGCGTCACTACCAAAAGCTGAGGCAATACGTGATGATAAGCCATAACCACTTGAAGAACCGACAACTAATACTTTTTTAGGGCCGTTGGCAATTTTACCTTTGGCTTTGGTTAGTTCAATTTGTTCTTTGACGTTTGCTTCACATCCTAGTGGGTGAGTTGTGGTGCAAATAAAGCCGCGTGTTTTTGGTTTAATAATCATAATTTTTCTTTTTCCTTTAACATTGGCCTTAGGATAAATAGTTAGCCATCGAAATGGCACTTATTTTTAGTAAAAAAGCCAAAATAACTCAGTGGTTGGAGCAGTTTATCGCTTTGCGGTTAACTGAGCTTGCTCAGCAATGAGTCTTCGAGTGTATTCTTCTTGCGGGTTTTCAAATAATTCTGCAGTGGTATTTTTTTCAATCAATACCCCTTTATTGAGCACCATCACCTTGTCGCTAAAGTGTCGGACGACATTAAGGTTGTGGGTCACGAAAATATAAGATAACCCCATCTCTTTTTGTAGCTTTAACAGCAGGTTTAAAATTTGCGAACGCACCGATAAATCGAGTGAGGTTAATGCTTCATCAGCAATAATAATTTTAGGATTAAGCATTAATGCCCTAGCAACTGCGACCCGCTGTTTTTGTCCTTCCGATACCATATGAGGGTAAAAACTGGCGTGCTCTGGCAATAAACCGACTTTTCGTAACGTATCGACGACCTGAGCGATTCGTTCTGCTCTTGGCATTGCCGTATTAAATCTAAGTGGTTCTTCAAGTAGCTCACCAATGGTCAACCTCGGGTTGAGTGATGTATTAGGGTCTTGAAAAATCATTCGAATCAATCTACAACGCTGTTTTAAGTTTTTAGCTTCTAGCGCTTCGCCTTCAAACTCTATGGTTCCGCCAGAACGTGATTCTGCTCCAACTAACATACGAGCCAAGGTGCTTTTACCTGAGCTGACCTCACCAACAATGGCGAGTGTTTGGCCTCGTTCTAATTCAAATGAGACAGGGGACAGCGCATGGTTGTACTGAGCTTTAAAGCGCTTGTAGCCCGTAAAATAGCGCTTACTTAGTTCGGTTACTTTAAGTAATGGCGTTGTCATCTTCTATCTCATTCTTGTATGGAAAGTGGCAGGCATAATAGCGGTCTTTTTCGTGAGTAAGACTCGGCTGTATTACACATTGGCGCTCAGCATCTGGACATCTAGGTCCGAGCCGACAACCGGCAGGTAAGTGCTGCAATGAAGGGGATGAACCTGGCATAGAAGGTAAATATGATTTGTGTTTTAACTTGCCAGTATGTTCAGGCAAGTTTTTGAATAAAGCCTTTGTATATGGATGATAAGGGGAGGTAACTAACTCAGCTACCGGCCCCGTTTCCATAATTTGACCACTATACAAAATACTGATGCGATCGCACCATTTAACTAGCGTTTCTAATTCATGGCTAACCAGTAGAATTGAAACGTTTTGCAATTGGTTAAGCTGGGACAATAAACGGAAGATTTGCGCTTGAGTACTAAGCTCCATCGAGTTTGTTGGTTCGTCGGCAATTAACAAACGTGGATGATTTGCGACAGCCATTGCAATCATGACTTTTTGGCATTCACCTTCCGATAGCTCCCAAGGGTAGCTTTTCATAATGCGTTTAGGGTGTTTTATACCCACTTTATGCAACCACTTTTGCGCCGTTAATCGCGTGTCTTTAGCACGTCGCCAAAAGGGTACCGCTTTATTGGGGGTTAACGACTCGATTAATTGACTGCCAATGGTTTTCACCGGATCTAAACTACCTGATGGGTCTTGAAATATCATCGTCATATCAGAGCCCATTAGGTTGCGGCGCTGTTTTGTCGACATTTCCATGAGGTTTTGCCCATCCCACATCATACGATCTGCAATGATGTTCCAGTTCGGACTAAGTACTCCGAGTACGGCTTTTGCTAACAAGCTTCGGCCAGAACCAGACTCTCCAACTAAACCATGAATTTCACCAGGGTTAATGGTTAAACTGACCTTTTCAAGGACTTTGACTTTGCCCTGTGGCGTATCAAGCTCAATGGTGAGATTTCTGATATCGAGTAATGGCATAAGCTTAGTTTCTTATCGGCGCTAGTGCCGAGCGTAGTCCGTCACCCACTAAGTTGATGGATAAAACGGTAAACAAAATGGCAAGGCCTGGAATGGTGATTGTCCAAGGTGCAATGAGCAAACTGCTTAACCCTTGAAAAATCATTGAGCCCCATTCAGAGCTTGGGGCTTGAGCACCAAGGTTTAAAAAGCCTAATGCAGCAATATCAAGAATCGCCACCGATATCGCAATGGTGGTTTGTATGATCACCACTTCCCATACATTGGGCATAATGACGTACCAGAAAATTTGCAGTGAACTTGCACCATCCAACCTTGCAGCAGTGACGTACTCTTTTTGCAGTTCTTCATGAACCGCCTGGTGAATAGCCCTTACAAACTGTGGTGTTAATGCGATACCAACAGCCCAAAAAACATTGCTTAAACCAGGGCCTGTAACTGCCACCACCAAGATAGCAAGTAGGAGTGATGGGATGGACAGTAGTGCATCAAATAGATGGCCAAGGATACTGGATTTTAATCCACGCATCATGCCTGACAAAGAGCCAATAATAAACCCCACGACTAATGCGCAGACAACAACGATAAGCGACATACCAAAAGTCAGTCGAACGCCATGTAAAATTCGGCTGAATAAGTCTCTGCCTAAGTCGTCAGTGCCGAGAAAATGGGAAACATGGCCTGTTGGATCCCAAGACGGTGGTAGTAATATCGCATTTGGATTTTGCATCTCAGGTTGAAAAGGAGCCAGCAAAGGGCCAAGGGCGACAAGTATCAATAAGAAAATAACAGCCCACAAACCTGCAACAGCAAAGGGGTTACTAGCGAATGAACGCCATAACTCCCTTAAGGGGGAAGTGATCTGTTCCTCTTTATAGAGGTGATTAATTGGCATACATTTCTTTCCTATTAATTGGGTTAATAGAGGTATGCACAAGTTCGATCATAATACTTAAAAAGATAATCAATAACGAAACCGATAAAATCCCAGCTTGTATCACTGTGTAATCGCGCTGGTAAATTCCATTGATAAGCCAAGAACCTACACCAGGCCATGAGAATATAACTTCAACAACGATACCATAGCTGGCAAATGAACCGAGCATTAACCCAAAGGCTTTCAGAACTGGAATAAGCGCATTGGGAAGGGCGTGCTTGATTAAAATACGGTAAGTATTTAACCCACGAGCCTCAGCTGCGCGGATATACGTTTGAGTCATAACAGTCATCATTGCTTGGCGAGTAATGCGAATGACGACAGTAAAGGGTAAGACTGCTAACGTTACTGCAGGTAATATGATATGTAAAAGTGCATCTTTAAAAGCTGACATACGATAGCTTTCTTCTGACAATAAAATATCAATCAACATGATCCGAGTAACGGGTTCTATTTCATATAGTAAATTTATCTGCCCGGAAATGGGTAACCACTCAAGCTGCACCCCAAACCATAGAGATAATGTCAATCCTAACCAGAATACAGGTATTGAATAGCCTGTTAGTGTTACGGCTAAAATACTACGTTGAATCGACTTACTTTTACTTAAAGACGCCAATACCCCCAAAGGGACGCCAAAGCAGATCGCAATGACTCCAGCAAACATAGACAACTCAAACGAGGCGGGTAAAACGGCACTCAATTCGTCTGCGACACTTTGTTGAGAGTTGATAGATATACCGAAATTGCCACTTAAGCGCTGACTTAGGTAAGCAATAAATTGACTCAGTTGGTTACCATCGAGATTAAAATCTTCAGTGGCCTGAATTTGTTGCTCGGCTGTCGGAGTTTGAATACCTGTTAATGCATAACTTTTGTCTACAGGGAACATACCTGTGGCAAAAAATAGCACTGCCATCATGACTAATGAAGTGGCAAAAAATAGATTAATTCGTCGGAGTAGGTAGCGCCACATTAGCGAGTTTTCTCCTCATTAACTAATTGCACATTGGAGAAAGACATTCCGCCGTATGGGTTGACATTTTTAACCGCAACGTCGGTATTCTTAAGCAGTAGCTTCTGTGCATGAGCAAGATTTACCATAGGAACATTCTTGGTGATTAACGTCTCAGCTTGTCTATAAAGCTGCTTACGCTCTGACATCACGCGTGTTTCTTTTGCTTTGGCTAATATATTATCTAGTTCTGCAGAACACCAGCGAGAACGGTTATTGTTCGATTCTAATGCGCTGCAACTTAATAGAGGGGTAAAAAAGTTATCTGGATCAGTATTATCGGCATTCCAGCCAATCAGTACGGAATCATAATCACTGGAAATTAACTTCTGAGTAAATACACTCCAGTCATAGCTGACAATATTGACTTTAACACCGATATTGGCAAGGTCTGCTTGAATCAATTCGGCTGTTTTTAGTGCATTAGGATTGTAAATCCGCACCACTGGCATCGCCCAAATATCAAATGTTAAGTCCGTTACTCCTGCTTCATCCAGTAAATATTTGGCTTTTTCTGGATCAAAATCATTAGCATCTTCAATTTCTGAATAAGCCCAGGATGCTGGTGGTAAAATACCTGTCGCGGCAACAGCTGTGTCATGGTACACCACATTAAGGATATTCTGTTTATCTACAGCATGGGCTAAAGCCTGGCGAACTCTGACATCATCTAAAGGAGGCTTTTGGGTGTTAAATGCCCAAAATGCAACATTAAGCCCTGGTTTTGTACTGACCTCTAGGTGCTTATGTTTGCTTATGACTTTAAGCTCATTGGCTTTAGGCAGGGCTGAGACTTGGCAGTCTTGAGTAATAATCTTGGCTAACCTTGCTTCGCTTTTAGGAGTAATATCAAATACAAGTAAATCTATTTCTGCATTTTTTCCCCAGTAATACTGATTGCGTTTAAAGCGAATGTAATCGTTTTTGACGTATTCAGCTAAATAAAACGGCCCAGTGCCAATGGCAAAATAATCTAGATTTTCAGGTGTGCCAGCCTCGAGTTGTTGCTCAGCATATTCAGCAGATAAAATTACGGCAAAGTCCGTGGCAAGATTAGATAAAAAAGAGGCATCTTTATAGGCAAGGTGAAAGATGACTTCATGGTCATTCACTTTTTCAATGTCAGTTACTAAGGTGGAAAAGTCGATACTTTGGAAAAAAGGATAACCGGTACGACTGACGAGATGGTAGGGATGTTCAATATTGATGATTCGCTCAAAAGAGAAAATGACATCATCCGCATTCATGTTGCGAGACGGGTTAAACAGTTCATTATATTGAAACTGTACGTTTTCACGTAAAGTGAAGTGATAACGTAAACCATCTTCTGATACGCGCCAGTCAGTGGCAAGAGATGGGATGTAATCAGAAGAGTCATTGTTGTATTCAATTAGGCGGTTATATAGCTGATGTGAACTTGCATCAATCGTCGTGCCTGATGTAATTAGTTGCGGGTTAAATGTTTCTGGATTACCTTCAGAGCAATAAACTATCCCTGACGGAACATTAAGCTCACCACAAGCTGTGACTAAAAAAGATAGTACACAGAGAAATGCTAATGGATTCCAGCGTTCTGTATTTACACGCATTTTTTCATCATTTTATTTAGACTATAAGTGTCTATTTTAGCAGTGTTAATAACTTGGGAGCAAATATCATATTAAGCCTTCTCCAACAGATTATATTTTTTTAATATCCCACGTAGTTGATGATAGCTTAAGCCTAGTAACTCAGCTGTTTTCTTTTGATTAAATTGGCTTTCAGAAAGAGCACTTTTTAATAATTCAACTTCGTAGTTTTCTGTGTGTTCCTTAAAGTTAATCGGGAAGGTTACTTTATTGTCTGCAGCATTATTGTTTGAAGTACTAGGCTCCACATTAGTACCTTGTTCAGATGATGTTGGTGCATCATCAATCATATTTGGCTTAGCGATAGGTTCTTGTTGACGCTCTCGTGTTCTAACACGTTTTGTCGGGCGGTAAGGGGAAGCAAATGGATCTAAAATAATATGGTCAATTTCATCCCCTTCTGAGCCACGACGATAAACGCTTCGCTCGACCACGTTTTTAAGCTCGCGAATATTACCCGGCCATCGGTGACTCATTAGTTGCTCAATAGCGACAGGACTAAAACCACCAAAAAAGTCTAAATCAAGTTGTCTTGCCATACTGACAGCAAAATATTCCGCTAACGGCATAATATCTTCTGTACGACAGCGAAGCGGAGGTAAGGTAATAACGTCAAACGCCAGTCTATCGAGTAAATCTGCGCGAAACTCACCATTTTCCGCCAAGGTTGGTAAGTCTTCATTTGCCGCACAAATTAAACGAACATTGGTTTGTACTGTTTTACTGCCACCAACACGTTCAAATTCACCATACTCAATTACACGTAATAGCTTTTCTTGAATAAGACCAGAGGTATTAGCAAGCTCATCTAAAAATAACGTACCATCATCCGCACGTTCAAATCGGCCTTCATGTTTACCCTTAGCCCCAGTAAAAGCACCAGATTCATGGCCAAACAACTCACTTTCTAATAAAGATTCACTTAAAGAAGAACAGTTTAGTTTAATGAACTCTTGATCCCAGCGTGCAGATAGGTAATGTAAACGCTCGGCAATTAACTCTTTACCTGTACCACGTTCACCGATGATTAATACGGGTTTAGAAAGTGGGGCAACTTTAGACACGTGTTCTAAAACTTCTAACAAAGCATTAGATTGTCCGATAAGATTGTCTTGCTCAAATTGTCTAGTCACTGTAATTTTTAGTCTAATACGCTAACAAGTGGTGAAAATCATAATAGTTGGCTAACGCACTAAAATAAAGAAAAAGTTAATTTTTTGGTTATATCATTGAAATATAATGTTTTTGTAAAGTTGGCACAGGTTGTGAATAATAAACTTCGACACTAACAAAATATTTGAGGGAAACATTATGGGAATCTTCTCACGCTTTGCAGATATCATTAATTCAAACATCAGCGCTTTATTAGATAAAGCAGAAGATCCAGAAAAAATGGTACGCCTGATTATTCAGGAAATGGAAGACACGCTGGTAGAGGTTCGTTCAACGTCTGCAAAAGTATTAGCAGAAAAGAAAGAATTACTCCGCCGTATTAGCCGAGTACAAGAACAAGTTATCGACTGGCAAGCAAAAGCAGAACTTGCTTTATCTAAAGATAGAGAAGACCTTGCGAAAGCGGCACTGGTTGAGAAACAAAAAACAGTGACCATGCTAGAAACACTTGAAATGGAGCTTCAAGTAGTTGAAGAGCATATTGCCCGTCTTAAGCAAGAAGTTGAACAACTTCAAGAGAAGCTTAATGATGCAAGAGCACGTCAAAAAACGATTATTATGCGCAAGCAAACTGCCTCTTCACGTCTAGAAGTGAAAAAGCAGCTTGATTCGAGCAAAATTGACGATGCGATGGCGAAGTTTGAAAACTACGAGCGCCGTGTAGAAGGCTTAGAGTCACAAGTAGAAGCTTATGACCTAGGTAAAAAAGGTAATCTGGCTGATGAATTCGCCGCATTAGAAGCTGAAGACTCTGTTAATGAAGAGCTTGAAGCGTTAAAAGCGAAGGTTAAAGCAAAGTCAGCGCCTAAATCAAAAACTAAATCAGACAAGTAAACTTTTTTCAGAGGTGAGTTATGGATATGGATCTTCTTATTGCCCCAATTATCATTTTTTTAGTAATTGTGGCACCTATCTGGTTGGTTCTTCATTATCGCAGCAAGCGACAAGTGAGCCAGGGGCTCACTGAGGCGGAGTTTACTCAACTAAATGATTTAATTGCCCAAGCAGATAAAATGGGTCAGCGAATCGAAACATTGGAAGCTATTTTAGATACAGAAGCACCAGAATGGAGGGGAAAAGATGAGCAAAGCTAACGGTCGTACTTTATACCGTATTCCCAAAACTGGTAAGGTTTCAGGTGTATGTGCAGGGATTGCCGATTACTTCAACTTTGAAACCTGGTTAGTGCGTGTATTGGCCATCTCAATATTCTTATTGGGTGGCGGAGGTCCGGTAATCGTCATATACATAGCACTATGGATGATTTTGGACATTAAACCAGAAGATACAACACATGCGAAAAACCACAAGGATATTGGAGTGAAAAAGAAGGTTTGGCAGGCTGGAGAACCCGCTAAACGAGCTTTACATGAAGTGAATAGTCAGTTTTATGCTTTAGAAATAAGACTGCAACGACTAGAACGCCATGTGACTTCTGATAATTTTGATTTAAAAAGAGAAATCAATAACTTGTAGTTTGCTGTATCAAGGTTGTTTTAGTTTAATCTAGTCGTAAGGCGCGTTTAAAAATATTGGTAATTAAGTTCATCATTATTGGCCTCGACTAATCATTCCAATGGGCGGTTTACCGCCCTTGAGTTTTTCTGCTTTTACCTTAATGTTATATTAATTCTTAACAACTTCTTGCAGCTGATGAATGCTATTTCATTGAATTTTGAGAGACAATATGAGCTTTATTGATCGTTCTATCAGTAAAATTTCTAAAAAGACCCAGCAAATTGTTCACCGAAGCACAGATAGGCATGTTCGTCTCGCTGTTACGGGATTATCTGGTGCAGGTAAAACAGCGTTTATTACTGGCTTAGTCAATCAGATGTTGCATGCGGGCAGTAATGTTAAAAATAACCCATTACCTTTATGGCAAGTGTCTCGAGAAAATAGGTTGATTGGTATTAAGCGAGCAATGCAGCCTGATCTTGCGATTGCTAGTTTTGATTATCAAGGGGCGATAAATGCGCTCACGCAATCACCAGCACAGTGGCCTGCATCAACCAGAAATATCTCTGAGCTTAGGTTAGCGATTAAATATCGTCCAAGAAAAGGGTTACTTGCTAAGTTAACCGAAACCGCCACCTTATATGTGGATATTGTTGATTATCCTGGAGAGTGGCTGCTCGATTTACCTATGCTTAAGCAACCGTATTCGCAATGGGTAGAATCACAAATTCAAGTAAAGAGTCGTTTGCAACATTCTGAACATTTTGTAGATTTTGAAGTTGCGCTCAATGCTCTAGCGCTCACCGAGACAGCTGATGAGCATAAATTAAAGCAAATTTCTGATTTATATCAAAAACTATTACTTGATTTGGTTCATCAACATGGTTTTTATCTTGCGCAGCCTGGCCGTATGTTACTGCCAGGTGAGTTTGCTGACACTCCGCTGCTGGCATTTTTCCCATTGATTAATTTAAGCTCGGATCAATTAGCGACACTTGAATCTGCTCCAGAAAACAGCTATTTCCAAGTGTTAAAAAACCGATATCAAGAATATGTATCCGTTGTTGTAAAGCCATTTTATCGTGATTATTTTGCCAGCTTCGATCGTCAATTAGTGTTGGTGGATTGTTTTAATGGCTTAAACAGTGGTAAAGCTCAATTTAAAGATATGGGCAATGCGCTAAATAGTATTGTTGAAAGCTTTCATTTTGGTCAATCAAGCCTGCTGAAGCGGTTGTTTTCTCCTAAAATTGATAAGTTATTATTTGCTGCGAGTAAAGTGGATAGAGTGACACGTGATCAACAAGGTCATGTGCTTAACTTATTGGGTGACTTATTAAAACACAGCCAACATTTTGCCAATTATGAGGGCTGCGAAGTCGAAACTATGGCGATTAGTGCAATTAAAGCCACACAACATGGCATGGTCACAACAGCAAGTGGCGAGCAAGAAGTGGTTAGGGGATTGGATCAAGGCAATAAGCTGCTAACAATATTCCCAGGTGAAGTGCCGCAAACCCTACCAGATGATAATTTTTGGCACCAGCAAGGGTTTAACTTTGTGTCATTTAATCCACCTAAAATTACTCAGTCATCAATCTCAGACCCGCGTTTTGAGCATATTCGTTTAGATCACTTGCTGCAGTTTTTACTAGGGGACAAATTACAATAATGAACCAGCCAAACGAGACGAAATCGAACACTCCATTAAAAAAACAACAGGTTTTTAGTTCTGATTCTGTTGAAGGGCAAACTGATGTAAAGCCAAGTCAATCCTTTGAAGAAGTTGAGTTTATTTGTGAAAATGCACTGACGGAATTGGCTGAAGATATTGATATCCTTGAGGCTAAGTCATCACCCAAGCGCTGGTCGTTACTTGCAAAGCTTTCTTTAGTCGGCATGTTAGCTATGGTGATTGTTCAAACAATTTTAGGCTTGAATAATGCGCTTACACAAAGCCCATGGCTATTTGGGTTTTATATGTCTGTTACGGGCGTTGTTTGCGCGTGGGCTCTGAGCATTACGCTGTCGGAATGGCGAAAACTGACAGCACTGCGAGGGGTTGCAGATGCTCAAGAAGTCGGTGAGCGCCTAGGTCAAAGTATGCAAAGAGGTGAAGCTAAGGGCTTCATCGACCCCTTGATTCAGCAATACCCTGACTCTAAAGGTAAGCAACAATACCTTGCGATAAATTCTCAGGAACATAATGACGCTGAAATGGTCATGCTGTTTGATGACTTAGTGGTGATTGAGCGTGATGAGCAAGCAAAACAAGTTGTGAGCCGCTTTGCTGCTGAATCTGCACTGTTGCTAGCTGCAAGTCCACTTGCCGTTTTGGATATGGCAATTATATTGTGGCGTAATCAACGAATGATTAATGCAATCGCAGATATTTACGGTATCGAACTTGGCTACTGGAGCAGAATAAAACTTATCAGAAGTATCATCGTCAATATTGTGTATGCGGGTACAACAGAAGTCGTAACGGATTTAGGTACACAGCTACTATCCGTTGAAATGACCGGAAAACTCTCAGCAAGACTTGCACAAGGTTTAGGGGGGCTTGCTAACCGCTAGATTGGGATATCAGGCGATGAATCTATGTCGTCCTCTTAAATTTAAAGAGGCTAACCGACCTAAGCTTGGGCAGATACATCAGCAGCTTCTGGGTGAATTGAAGCGTTTTTCGACTTCGGTTCTCAGCTCTTCGAAAGACAAAGTCGAATCAGAGCCACGTTAACGGACAAAAATAGGATTAAGTTGGGTGAAATTTGACCTGTTGTGATTTTTGACTACAGTTTTATGACAGTTATTTAGTTGTTACTTAAGTAGCTGCAGTGTCGATCAAGGAATTAAGGAAGCAGATCGACTTAATATAGGACTAAAGGAGTTCAACATGAAACACTCATTTTTAGTGGGCGTTATATGCGCCTGCGCACTTTCTGTGATGTACCAATCCCCCTTACATGCAAAGCAAGTGGATAGCACTGCTAAACAGGTTGCTGCTCAACATGACACTGTTAAGCAGACTAGTTCAAAAATGGCTAAGGTTAATATCAATAAAGCCAGCGCGGCTGAATTACAGCAGTTGAAAGGGATTGGCGAATCTAAGGCAAAGGCCATTATCGATTACCGTGCTAAAAATGGTAAGTTCAGTAATCTTAATCAATTGACTCAAGTAGCGGGTATTGGTGACAAGCTGGTGGAACAAAATGCGAAACAAATCAGTTTTTAACTCGCTTTAAAAAAGCACAAAAGTAAAAGGGAGCGTTTGCTCCCTTTTTTATCGCTAATTTATGACCAATTTAATTTGTTTATTGTCGCTGAAAGGGCTGACTTATTGAGCATTAAGCTGCTGACCATTAACATCCTTTGCATCATCGCCCATTAAATATAAATATACTGGCATGATGTCTTGAGCTGTTTTTAAGGTTAATGGATCTTCCCCAGGATAAGCTTTTGCTCTCATTTCTGTGCGAGTTGCACCAGGGTTAATACTATTAACACGAACATTGGTACCTTCACACTCATGTGCTAAAACTTCCATCATGCCTTCAGTAGCAAATTTTGAAAAAGCATATGGCCCCCAATAAGCTCGCCCTTTACGGCCAACACTACTAGAAGTAAACACCAATGAAGCAGAAGGGGCAGAGCGCATAATTGGCAGTAATGCTTTAGTCATAATCACTTGGGATATAACGTTAATTTTCATCACATCTTCAAGAGACGCTAAGTCAATGTGCTCAAACGGACCTAAAGCGCCCAATAAGCTGGCATTATGTAGTACGCCATCAAGGTGACCAAATTGTTCAGCGATGGTATCAGCCATATCTTTATAGTTTTGCTCTGTGGCTCCTTTTAAGTCTAAAGGGACGATGGCAGGTTTTGGATAACCAGCTTGTTCTATTTCATCATAAACGGCTTCTAATTTTTTGACTGTTTTACCTAGTAATATGACAGTAGCACCATGTTTTGCAAAATTAATTGCTGCAACACGACCTATCCCAGCACCAGCGCCAGTAACAAGAATTGTTTTATTTTTTAGTAAATCTTTTTTAGCTTGATATTCCAACATGGTTCAATTTTTCCTTCGGCCGCAAAAGCACGTCAAATCTAGATTCGAACAAAAGATAAACGTTCGTTTTAAACAAATGACTGATAAATGTTAACGTGTAGCACTTTCGCATGTAACAAATATGTAGCTAACTCAATAATTTTACGTTAACTTGAGATGAGTTAAGGACAAAAATATGTCCTTATGGTCATGTGTTTACGCTATTGTGACCAATTTTTGGGGAAATTAAAATTATTACAACAAGATTTGGGGAAAAAAGATGAAAAGACTCATATTGGGTGTTGCTATTGCATCTGCTCTTGGGCTCAGCGGCTGTAGTGAAGATAGTACAAATGAAGCAAAAGATTCTGTCGAGCCACTCATTCCATTCTCTCAAATGGTATTTGATCCTGCAGCAGGTGAAGTGCCATTACCAAATGACCTTTTATTTAACGGTACAACAGATGGTACGTTAGCGATTCCTGGTGAAGACGGTATTGACTATGTTGACCCAACTCTTGCCTTAGGTGCATTAGATGGTTGGTCTACAACATCTCCAATTTCAATCACAGTTGATCTTGCGACTGATAATTCAGGTGAGATGTTAACAATCGATGCTGCTTCTGTTTTCCAAGCTGGCGCTGTGCGTCTATTTGAAGCAACTGTTGGTGGCGCATTATCAACTGATCCAGAGTGTTCAGATGCGTTAACACTTTCAGCATGTAAGATTGGCGCAGAACTTCAGTTTGGCGTTGACTTCATCGCGCAAGCTTCAGGTAACACAATTGCCATTGTGCCGCTTAAAGCCTTAAAACCTAATCAATCATATATTTATGCAACGACGGATCTTATTCAAGATTCTGCAGGTCGTTCTATTGAACCATCAAGTACTTATACATTACTGAAACTCGATATTGACACTAAGCCGTTAGAAACTGATGAGCAACTTTTACTTCAAGGTTTAGTGAATAGCTACGAGAAAGGGTTAGCTGCTGAACACGGTGTAGATGCTGAAACTGTTTCTTATTCAGGTTTATTCACTACGCAGTCTGTTGCAGATGTTTACGAGACAACTAAATTGTTAATGGCTTCAAGCGATCCATACAAGCCTGCATTTGTTCAGCCTCCAATGCCAATGGATAACGGATTCGGTGGTGTGGTTACTGTGGCGCAAGCGGCTGGTTTAACGGTTGAAGATGGCCTTGCTTATGTCGTTTCTGATATAGCAGAAATTTATACTGCAGTAGTTCGTATGCCTATTTACGGTGATTGTTCTTCTGCAAGTTGTACAATTCCGATTGTTGATGGTGCACCTACAGCGCCAAATGGTCGTTGGCATGCTTATGGTGATAGTCCTGTTTCAGTATTATTAGCACTTGATTCTGGCTCAATGAGTGTTGCTAACTTTAGTTCTCAAGCTGTCGCTCAAGGCGTTGACCCAGCTGCTGCGCTGCAAAATCCTGCGCTTATGGCAGGTAAAATTTGGAAGTTAGACGACGGTACTGATGCCGATCCAACTAAACATTTAACCAAGTTTAACCCTATCCCAGCGATAATGGGCTATGAAGACGTTACAGTTCAGATCACCTTACCAAATGCGGCTAAATTGGCGGCATTTAGTGCACAAGCTGGATTACCTTTTGCTGCACCGACGAATGGTTGGCCAACGGTTATGGCTTTACATGGTCTTGGTGGAACTAAGCAAATGGCATTAGCGTACGCTGGTACTTATGCTGCAGCTGGTGTTGCGACGATTGCGATTGATATGCCACTTCATGGCGATCGCTCATACGATGCAACAGGTAATGGCGTTTATGACATCTCGGCAACGAGCGAGTTGTTTGGTCCTCAGTATGCCAACGGTAACCCATTAGTTTTTGTCAATGTGGCGAGTACGCTTACTGTGCGTGATAACTTCCGTCAAGCAACCCTTGATCATTTAAGTTTACGTCTACTGTTAACTGGTATGTATACAGAAATTGCTCAAGCGGGTGGTCAGCAAGTATTTGATATCAGTAAAATCAGTGCTCAAGGCTTAAGCTTAGGTGGCATTGTAGGTACGACGTTATCAACGTACGCTTCAACTGGTTTAGTTGACCCTACAACGGGTACTGAATTACCTAATGCTTATGGTATTAATGCGGCATCATTAGTGGCACCAGCAGGTGGTCTAGCAGGTTCATTTGCGGGGTCAGCTACTTTTGGACCAGTATTATTTGATACTGTGACAGGTACTGAAGCATTCATGGAGTTAGTTGAAGAAGCTAATGAAGCGGGCTATGAGCCTGGTACACCTGAGTATGAAGCACTAGTTCAAGCCGTTTACTCTGCCTTCATTCCAACATTCGCTTTCGCAGTACAAACGGCGGTTGACTCAGCAGACCCATTAAACCATGCAGCAGCACTTGCTGATACACAATTACCTGTGCACCTTATTGAAGTCGCAGGAGATGGTGCGGGTAACTTACCTGATCAAGTATTACCTAATATGGTTGAAGGTTTCCCATTATCAGGTACTGAGCCGTTAATCTCTGGTTTAGGTCTAGGTTGTGTCAGTTCAACTAATGCAGGTTCTGGTGTTGTTCGTTTCGCTAAAGGTCATCACAGCTCGCTAGTGAGCCCTGATGAAATTGATGGCGTTACTGATGGCATGGCTGCACTAGCAACAGTTGAAATGCAATCTCAAGTTGCTGCTTTTGCCAAGACTGCAGGCTTAGGGGCTGCGACGATTCTTGTTGATAATCCTGATGTGCTTGTACCTTGTAGCTAATTAATGATATTTCATCGTTAATTGATTAAAAACCCAGCACTAGCTGGGTTTTTTATTGTCTACATGGTTTAAGTTCCTGCTAAGATAGCGCTAATAACGTTTTTCTTTATGGAGTGTATTTTGGAGTTTTTATCTGAGTACGGCATGTTTCTCGCTAAAGCCGTCACTATCGTTGTCGCCATCCTTGCAGTTGTCATTGTTGTTTTAGCTAGCAGCATGAAACAAAAAGCAGACAAAGGTGAGCTAAAGTTAACGAATATGACCGATGAGCTTAAACAGCTAGAAAAAGAGTTAAAGGAAGAACTGCTCTCTAAAAAACAATACAAGGCTTACGAAAAGCAACTAAAAGCTGACGAAAAAGCGGCTGAAAAAGATGAAACAACGCCGTCAAAGGTGTTTGTTATCGACTTTAAAGGCAGCATTGATGCTGGGGAAGTTGCTTCTTTACGTGAGGAAATCACTGCGATTTTAACCATAGCAGAAAAAGATGATCAAGTATTAGTAAATGTCGAAAGTGGCGGTGGCATGGTCCATGGCTATGGGTTGGCATCAAGTCAGCTAGATAGATTAAAACAAGCCAATATTCCACTGACAATTTGTATTGATAAAGTGGCTGCCAGTGGTGGTTACATGATGGCATGTGTCGCAGATAAAGTTTATGCCGCTCCTTTTGCTATCGTTGGTTCTATTGGCGTTGTTGCGCAATTACCAAACTTTAGTCGTTTACTTAAAAAACATGATATCGACTATGAGCAGCATACAGCAGGTGACTTCAAACGCACATTAACTGTGTTTGGTGAGAATACAGATGAGGGTCGCGAGAAGTTTCAAGAAGAGCTTGAAGAAACCCATGTTTTATTCAAAGAGTTTGTGAGCAAATATCGCCCCGAAATGGATATTGCTAAGGTCGCAACTGGTGAGCATTGGTATGGTCAGCAAGCTATTGAGTTAGGGTTAATTGATGCTATTTCTACCAGTGATGACGTTATTTTGAGTTTAGTTAAAGAGCATCAAGTTATTAAAATTAAATATCAAATGAAGAAAAAGCTTGCTGATAAAATCGCACATGGAGCGTCATTATCGGTTGATGGTGTTATTAATCGTTTGATGGAACGCGAAAGCACAATTAAATAACAAGGGTATAAATGCAACAAGAGTCAGGATATAAAGCCAATATGAAGGTGGGTGACCAATGTTATCCCGCTTTTGAATTGAGAAATTTACTGAACTTTATTGAAACTCACCTCGGTGAGAGTGTTGCTAATGAAATATACCAGCAACTGGGCTTAGGGCCATTGGAACTCAGCGCTATGCAGTTTGTTTATGTATGGCAAGTTGAGTTTGCGATGGAGCAATTACGCACTTTAAGCCCAGATCATGAAATCGGCGCTAGACTAGGGGCAAGTTACCAAGTTTCAACGCTCGATGTATTACTTCCTTTCTTTGACCAGTTCACTACCTTGGGTGAATGCTTAACGTTTGTCATTAAAAATCCCGATCTTGCTGGCAGTTTCTCCGATACACTTATACGAGTAGAAGACTCAACACTTTGGGTACGCTGGCTTAACACGGGTAAAGTCTCTGCAGATAAATTTTCTTTTCAGTTTCAACATAGCGTATGTGCGTTATTGGGTGCTGCAAGGCAACTCGTTAAAGGGTCAGTAAATATTGACGAAATTCATTTTGCCTCTTCGCCGCATGCCACAGTTTTTTTAAGCCAAATTACTGGGGCGCAAATGACGTTTGATTGTGATTTTTTTGAATGGGGGATCAACCTTGATGTGTTGAACACGCCGCTTGATTATCAATTTGATCAACTTTCTCAAATAGCGGTACCTGATGGTATTTCTTTCATTGACGAGGTGTTAACTCATATACGAGTTTGTATGCCGACTCCCCCAAATTAGAACCCTTTGCATCAACCATGCATATGAGTGATCGAAGCCTAAGGCGAAAGCTATCCGCTGCTGGCACGACTTATCAAAAATTAGTCGATCAAGTGAGATGCCAAGCAGCAATTAACCTTATTTTAGCTGATGAACTGTCTATTGAAGATATTGCTGAAACCCTTGGTTATGGCGATGTTAGTCATTTTAGGCAGAGTTTTAAGCATTGGTTAGGTTATCCTCCTGGACATTTTTTAAGGCTTAACCAGTTACACATGGAGTAATCCCGTTTTACTCACAAAGCCCAATGGTCGGCGACATACTGTCTATCCAACGTTTAATTAACTCCGTTCCCTCGGTATGAATGATTTCTCGTCCTATTGGTGGCATCCTATCTTTTGGCGCATTTAAGCGCTGGCGATAATGAACAATTGAGCGCTCTCCATTTCCGGGAACAATATCGTAAGCCAAACCATTTGGCCCACCATCCCAGCCTGGAGGTTGCTTACATACACCGTATTCGAATGAGGTATGGTCGACGTTATAATTCAGTCTTAAACCAGAAATACTGGCAAAGCCGCCCTCGTGATGACAATGAGCACAATTGATATCTAAATAACCTTTGGCACGATTTGTTAAAGAGGCGGAACTATCATGCAAAGGGTATGACTTATCGACTGTGTCGAGTGCCGGCATTCTGCTGAGTAACTCTTTTTCAACCCATAAGATTAATTGATTTTGTATACCCGTTTGTGTTGCTATTTCTCGGTTGAGTAAGTGAGCTTTAAGACCGATAGGACGAATAATACTGGTGTCCAAATGTGTTGTTTGATGACAAATTTTACACTCAACTTTACTGGGGATAGCGTAGTCAAAGCTAATGGACTCGCCTTGATTATTGAGGGTATGTGCCACTTTAGCGCCTGCAATTATTAATTCGGCTTTATCATCTGCCTGCCATTGGTAAGCAAGGGCAGTCCAGCCTGTTTCTCGATGGATTAATAGTCTTGTTTCGATTAACTTTTCGTTATCTTCGCCTGTTGCTTGTGTATCAAAAGGCAAAGCGAATGTTTTAACTAACACGCTGCCTATTGGCAAATCAAAAACCTGCTCTTGCATGTAAGTTAATTGCTGGTTGTCAGGTAAGAATAGGAAACGGTATTTACTGGCATAATTGGAGAATAATTCCGTTGATAATTGATATGCTATTCCAGGTTCTGTCGGTGATTGAGTGGGGGTACTGGGGTCGGTAAACAAGCCGTAATCACTTAATAGAGGGCAGTCTTTAGCCATTAACGCCGCCCAATTGACCTCAGTACTGGTTTGCAAACACACATCATCAGAATCATCTGGTTGAGCGGGAGTCGTTGGTGTTGTATCTGGGAGTGATGGGGTTGTTGAGCTGGTATCTGTGTCACTTGAGTTTGAGCCGCCACAAGCAATTAATGTAAAAGCGGTCATTATGATTAACAGCTTTATGAATAATTTTTTCTGAATGAATAAAGGACAATGCGGCATCGAGAGTATCCTAGTGTTAGCGGTGGCTTGAATTGGATGTTGCTGGTTCAATGTTGCTGGTTTAATGCAGTGGGTTAATAAATGGCGGATGAAAAGAAGAGGATGAAACTCGCTCATCCTCTATAGATTACTGCTAGTCTAAGAACAAGACGCAGCAGGTAGTCGCTTGATCCATTCGCTAATAAGAGCCACACCTTCATCATGGGACAAGCTACGACCAATTTCTGGCATTCTATCACCTGGGTCATTGGTCTCCATACGGAAGTGCAAGATACTCTCTTCAGGCTTACCTGGCACAACATCATAGCCTAAACTGCCACCGCCATAGGCAACAGGAGACTTACACGTGCCGTGCGAGAAACCTGCGTCATCGTCATAACTTCTCCAATACTCTAATTTTAGACCTGTATTAGATGCATTACCTTCGGGGCGATGACAATGCGCACAGTTAATGTCTAAGTAACCTTTAGCTGCTGCCATGAGTTCAGTATCTGACATTGATGCAATATTTAAGTCATCGCCATCTTGATATTCTGGAACTTTATCTACATCGGCTAAGTTAGGTACCCCTTGTAATATTCCTGCTGCTTGCCATTTAGATAGCTGGTTCATGACGCCATCACTGTAGGCATAATCACGATTTAAGTGACGAGCTTTTGGACCAATAGGCATGAATACCGCATTACTGTTGGCATCAGGTTTGAATTGGTGGCACTGCTTACATTGATTCATGCTCGGTACAACATAATCAAAGTTTAACATTTCTCCATTATGCGTGACTTGCTTACCTTGGATAGCACCAGCTTTTGCCAACATGGCATCAGATTTATCGGCTTTCCATACATAAGGTAGGGCGCTCCAACCTGTTTCGCGATGGATAAGCAATCGGGTTTCAATCACATCTTCATTCGCAAAGCCGCGGTTATTAGTATTTTGCGGTAAGGCAAACGTTTTACTGATGACAGTCCCTACAGGGAAGTCAAAAGACTCATTCTCTGTGTAATCGGCTTTGGTGCCATCAGGTAAATATACAAAGCGATATTTAGTAGCATGGTCAGTAAATAAAGGCGTGTTAAGATCGTACGGTAAACCGTTCGAGTTTGGCGACGCTGTTGGGTTGGTCATATCTGCAAATAAGTTGTAGTCCGATAACTTAGGGCAGTTAGCTTTTAGTAAAGCATCCCAGCTGACGTTATCACCAGATGCTGCACATAGGCTCAGATCTCCATCACCTTCAAGGCCACCTTCACCTTCGCCAATAGAGCCGCCTCCACCGATTAAGTTTCCGCCATCACAGCCTTCTGTATCATCATCCACACCACAACCAAATATTTCATCGCCGAAAGTCACAGTGTGAACCGGTAGACTGACTTGGGCACAATTCATTAAGTCAGTTTGTGTTTTTTCATATAAGACGTCAGCGATGTTCATGTCTGTATTACTATTGGCAAATAACCGTCCTAAACTGACATCACCATTATTTTGGGCACAGACATTATCGCTTCCATCAGGGTTGAATGGCGTTTCTTGTAGCCCTAGGTATGCAGCTGTGCCATTATTTGACAACATTTCACCCAAACCATCATATAAAATACCCGGTAATGCGCCATGGGTTAGTACATAAGCTTTGATAATGTCTTCAATTAAATAACCTTTTGGTTTTTGGCCATAATCTGTGATGACATTGTCATGGATTGAAATATTTCGAGGAGTAGGGCGCCAACCATCATCAATGGCTTGGCCCGGTTGACCGTAATTTCCGACAAAGGTACTGATATCGGGCTCGGCAATGAAAAAGCTTGAAATGGTGAGACCAACAGTGTCGTGGTTAGTGATTTCGTTATTGAAAATTTCGACATCATCGGTGGACAACACAATCACCCCTGTGCCGGGTGGTACGATATGAACACCAGCTGGATTAGAGGATGCATTAGCAAAGTTTAAGGTATTGTTATCGTATACTTTGTTGTTAAAAATACGAACACTTGACCCATAGCGGTGGTTATTAATTGGTAGGTCAAATACTAAAATACCGCCTGTGTTGCCCATAGCTTCATTGTCATAAACATCAGCATATTTTGAGTTTTCAATTTCAATACCAGCAACGTTTTCTTTTGCTATGTTTCGACGGACAACGATGTACTGTGATTGCCCGACATAAATACCGGCATCGGCACTACCTCGTACATACGTGTCTTCGATTAAAATGTTTTCACACTCAACAGGGTAAAGGCCATAAGCACCATTTCCCTCATCTAACTCACCTTCCCATACTGTTGCAAGGCGACGTAAAATAATGCCGTTGGTATTTTTGAGTTTAATACCGTTATTTTTTGCTTCATTTACTGATAAGTCTTGAATAATGATGTTGACGGCATTTTGAACGAATATGCCATCACCCGAATTGGCTTCTGAAAAATCTAAAACGGTTTCGTCTTGCCCATAGCCCATGATGGTAATGTTTTTAGCAAAACTGCCATCGCCGTCGACATCACCATCAAACAATAATGTTGATTCTATTTTAAAATTACCTTTTGGAAGGACAATGACATCGTTACTCTGGGCATTAATTAAGGCTTCTTGAATACTGATGGTGAGATTATCACCTGCTTCAACCATTATTGCCCCTTCTGGGAAAGTGGGGCCTGTTTCTGCTGGAGGCTGAACTACGGGCGGGGTTTCGGTAACGGTTGGTTCATCATCATCTGAACCGCAACCACTTAGGTTTAGGGTAACGGCTGTTGCTACAAGGGTAGGTACCAGCCAAGGCATTTTCTTGTTGAACATAGCATCTCCTGCTTTTTATTATGTCTTCCTACTCCTATCTGTTCCGCCGATGGAGTGGATACGATTAGATTCGTATGACTCCAACATGCCTTGTTTGTTATTTGTTAATCAATGTGAAATCTGGCCACATTTTTATAACATATGTTTTTTGGTTCTATGAATGACTTGTTGTGAAAATGGTTTATTCAACAAAAACGACAGCCAATGCTGTCGTTTTAAATAATTTACTAATTAGCTTACTTTTAAGTTAGATAGCAGCAATCAGCAATTAAGGTTGCCGATATTACGCTTTATAACTTAAATGCTGATGGAAGCGAACAATCACATCAATGTGTTCTTTATCCATATCAAATTGATTGGTGAACTGACGAATCGCATCTTGAACTTGATTCATAAAGCGGCCATAGCCTTCATCTTTTTGGTCTTCTTTAGCTGCGACAATAACAAAGCGGATAGCTTCAGCAAGCTTAGTATCATCCCAATGGCAAATAGGGTCTGGTGCTGCATTACTTGGGTCAAAGCCAACCATTTGGAATTCTGCAGTGCTGTTTAGCTGCTCGTATTTACTGTTTCTGACGAGAGGCACTTTACCATTAGCGACCATGGCAACACGGTTTAATTTATTATCGCTGGTTGCTTTGATGAAGTGGTCAGCAACACGTTGATATTTTTCACCAAAACTAGTCGCATTTTCTGCTGCTAATTGCTTTTTGATTCGACGTCCCATCGGTAAGCTGACCGTGACGTAGTTAAGCGCGCTAACCGACTCAGGTAGGTTACACTCACGGCGTTTATAGCGACTATCTACAGCACGTAGTTTGTAAGCATAGGATTCTTTTAAGCCTTTTGCTTTGGCAAAAAAGTCATAAGAGATGTGCTGGTGGTCTCGTATTTTTGTTGGTACATCTTGAACTGGTAATAGTGGCTGGATCTCAGCTAAAAACTGCTGAACTTTAGCGTGAAACTCAGCTGAATGACTACGTAATTCGGTACCTGTTGCAAGAAAAACCACTTTTAGCTTTTTAGCTCGGTAACCAGGCAAAGTATGAAGACGATTTGCTTCATGATGTGCAGGGTTGTAGAAAAAGCGTAATTGCTCTTCTGTTGTTAAGCAATAAGCCTCACTGTGAAAACGCACCATAGGGAGTTTATCGCTTGCAACCACATGAACATTAAACAGTTCATATTTATCAGCGACTTGAAAAACTAATTTACTAAACTCTTGATAGCAATTAGTTAAATCACTATATGACGCTAATAATTCATCAGTTAGGGTAAAGCCAACAGTAATATATTGATTTTTACGGGTGGCGGTCGGTAAATACACTTTCTTTTGACGACTGACGGACATAATGTTTCCTTTTAGCCATAGGGTGTTACCAATTTAGATGACAAGCAAAGTAAGTGCTTTGCATCATTGGTATTTATAACGTTTTAAACAAATCCATTTAATATCCAGTTTAATCATTAAAGCTTAAAATAAAATTACTTTTTTAGACTTTTTAAGTGATTTTGAATGAAATATTTTAACCTTTGTTACTTTTTCAGTGCATTAATGATCCAGGGTTGCATCCATTGCGTAATTCGAGGTTGAGCTTCAACATTTGGATGAATGCCATCACGTTGCATTAAGTCAGGGTTTGGTGCTATTTCTAACATGAAAAAAGGCACTAATTCGATATCGAATTCATCAGCTAATTGATGATAGACATCATTGAACATGCTGGTATATCTTGGACCGTAATTAGGTGGCACCATAATCTCTGTTAATAAAACCTTTGCCCCGTTATCTTGAGACAACTCAATGATTTTTGTAAGATTTGATTTCAGCTTATTTGGAGGGAATCCTCGAAGGCCATCATTGCCTCCAAGCTCTACGACAACAAGGTCAAATGCGCTAGAGTCCAGTAAGCTTGGGAGTCTACGCAAACCGCCAGCGGTGGTTTCTCCGCTAACTGAGCCGTTAATAATGTCATGTTCAGGGTATTGATTACGTAACAATTGTACCCAACCTTGCTCTTCCGACATGCCATAACCTGCGCTTAGACTATCACCTAAGATTAAAATCGTGGCAGCATAGCTAGAAGTTGAAATAAACATTGTTGAAACAACAACCATTAACGCCGCAGAACGCAGGCGTTTAGCCGATAAAAATAAGAAGGATCGTATGTCGACTACTTTTGCAAATAATTCCAGTGCCATTAACGTTACTAACCTCAAAAAAACAGTGGTGACCCAAGAGGGAGAGCTTACTATCCTCAATGGCATTAATATGGATGTCAAGCAAGGTGACAGTATTGCGATTCTCGGCCCATCAGGTTCAGGAAATCAACCTTATTAGGTTTGCTTGCAGCGCTTGATACACCTACATCTGGAGAAATACTCCTTGATGGACAGGCGTTATCGGGATTAAACGAAGAACAAAAAGCGGCACTTAGAAAACAAAAAGTCAGCTTTATTTTCCAGTCTTTCATGTTAGTCGACACACTCACAGCGTTAGAAAATGTCATGCTACCAGCAGAACTTGCTGGCGTGGCTCAAGCTCGCGAAAAAGCCGAGCAGATGCTCGAGCGTGTCGGGCTTTCTCATCGTTTAACACATTTACCAAAACAATTATCTGGCGGTGAGCAACAACGTGTAGCGATCGCTCGTGCGTTTATTTGTGAGCCCAAAGTATTATTTGCAGATGAGCCGACAGGAAACCTGGATAGTGCTAATGGCGACAAAATCGCAGACATGTTATTTGCCTTAAACCAAGAAAGTGATACCACGCTGGTATTAGTGACTCATGATTTGGAGCTAGCCAAGCGTTGTAAGCGACAATTAGTGATGGAAAGTGGTCATTTATCAGAACCAAATGCTGAGTCAGATATCTCTGAGAGCCATGTTAATCATGCTGTCGAGATTTCTGAGGAGGTTAGCTAATGGAATTACAATTAGCTTGGCGCTTATTTAAACGAGAATTGATGCAAGGGCAACTAGTACTCATTGTATTGGCGATAACCTTAGCCGTGTTATCGGTGAGCGGTTTAGCAAGAGTCAGTGAGCGTTTACAAGTCGCTATTAATGGTGAAGCGGCTAATTTTATTGCTGCAGATCGTATTATTGATTCTCCGGTGCCTCTGTCTGAGCAAGTGCTCACCATGGCTGAATCTCTGAATATTCAGCATGTGACAAACATGAAATTCAACTCGATGGTGTATTCGGGTGATAATTTTCAACTGGTGACAATTAAAGCGGTGGGTGACGGGTATCCATTGCGTGGCGAGATAGAGTTATCATCAGGCGTTACCCAAGGACTGCCAAAGACTGGTGAAGCATGGTATGAAAATAGATTAGGTGGCTTATTGGGCTATCCGAACACACTGGAGCTGGGTAATACTGAACTTAATTTATCTGCCGAAATCAGCCGATTACCCGATGCTGGCTTTAATCCCTTTGCCTCTTCACCAGTGCTGTTAATGCGTTTAGATGATGTTGAAGCTACAGGTATTATTCAACCTGGTAGCCGTGTTAGTTATGTATACCAATTTGCTGGTGAGGCCGCGGCGTTAACCCAATTTGAAACCCAAGCTAAACCACTACTAAATAACAGTCAGCGCTGGACTGATGTTCAATCTGGGGATTCACCTATTGCATCAGCCGTTAAACGTGCTGAGCGATTTTTATTATTAGCGAGTTTATTAGGTATTGCGCTTGCCTGTGCAGCTATTGGTATTGCTGCACAGCGTTATTGCCAACGTCATTATGACGTTGTTGCGATGCTAAAAACGTTTGGCGCATCTGCAAAGCAAATTCGAATGCTGTTTGGTGCCCATCTATTGCTAGTGACTGTAGTGGGGATCGTATTAGGGTTAATTGGCGGCGTAATGTTAGATTTAGCCATCAATCAATTCTTGCCTGCTGAAATTGCTGCATACTCTCCCCCTATTCAAGACCCTTGTTACTTGGCGTGAGTACCGGATTGATCAGCGCATTCATGTTCTCTGCCTACCCATTAATGCGACTATTAGCCATTCCACCTTTGCGGGTGCTTCAGCGTCAATTAGAAGGGTTACAGTTTGGCATGTGGCTCCACTTGCTATTGAGCCTTGGTGCGATGGCCTTACTGGGATACTTATATTCAAAAAGCATTGCGTTAACTATGACCGTAGTGCTGGCGGTATTACTTTTAGGTGTGTTACTCAGTGTGCTTGGATTTGTGATGATCCGTTTAGGCCATAGTGTTGGTATGAAAACCACCAACCCATTTCAGTTAGCACTTGCAGGTCTTAGACGTCGTGCAAGACAAAATGCGGTTCAATTAGTCGGTTTTAGTAGTGCGCTTGTTTTGTTACTAACAATTTTGGCTCTCAGACAAGATTTGTTAAATGAATGGCAAAAGCAGTTGCCTGAAAATGCACCTAATTACTTTTTGGTCAATATTGCTCCTGAAGACACTAAACCATTGGATGATTTTTTAACAACGCACAATATTAATGCAACTGATATTTATCCTGTGATCCGTGGCCGTTTAACCCATATCAACGATGAGGAACTGATTTCTCGTCAAGAAGAGAAAGACGGAGTTGAAGGACGTGTTGGGATTTCACGTGAACTGAACCTGACGTATCGTGAAACACTTCCGCCTAATAATGAAATCATTGAAGGAACGTTTAACCAAGCTGATGATGAGGTGTCAGTTGAGGCCGAAGTTGCTGAACGCTTAGGTTTATCCCTTGGTGACACTATGACTTATACGATTGATAATCAAGAGTTTAGTGTTAAGGTTGCCAGTTTTAGGCAAGTGCAATGGGAAACCTTACAGCCAAATTTCTTTATGATTTTCAGGCCTAAAGCATTAGAGCCGTTTTCTTATACTTCTATGGCAAGTTTCCATCTTAATGATGAAGATTTGCAAGCGAATGGCAGTGATTTAACGGCGAATGGGGTTGTGCTGCAATTAATCCAGCAATTCCCTACGATATCAGTGATTGATGTCGGGGCTATGGTGGGGCAGTTACGTCAAATCATTGAGCAAGTGTCGCTATCCTTATCTTTAGTGCTTGCGTTAGTATTATTGGCAAGTGCCTTGGTATTAATTGCGCAAACTGAAGCGGGAATGGCCACTAGACAGCGTGAATTGGCGGTGTTAAGAACATTTGGTGCATCTGGATGGTTACTGCGCTCTGCAACCGGTTTGGAGTTTGCCTTATTGGGCGCAATAGCGGGTATATTGGCGGTGATTGTTGCTGAATTCACCCTTTATATGCTTAAAACACAAGTCTTTGAATTAGTTGTATACATGCACTGGCCTTGGTGGGCAATTGCACCTTTATCCGGTGCAGCTGTGGTTGCCACTTTAGGTATGTGGCGTTGTAGGCAGCTATTGAATCGCTCGTGCAGTGATTTACTAAAAGCGGGCTGATGTCCCTTATATAGTATGCACGTTAATTTTAAGGAGAGCTGATGCTCTCCTTTTTTAATGATTATGGTATCTTAATAGCTTAAGGCAATAGACAATGCCGGTAATGTTTAATGGAATCATCATGATAAATCAAAAATGGTTAACAACGTTTTTAAAGTTAGCCGAAACAGGTCACTTTACACAAACTGCTGACAAATTGTTTATGACTCAACCTGGTGTTAGTCAGCATATTCAGAAGTTAGAAAATCAACTTAATACGCAGTTGATCCAGCGTTTTGGTAAACGTTTCGAACTCACCGATGCCGGAATGCAATTGCAGAAATATGGTGAACAGCTATTAAAGCAACAAGAGCAATTATTAAGTGATATACAGCTTGATTCAGCATTTATCGGGGAGTGCAGGTTTGCTTGTTCAGGCTCACTAGCCATGTGGCTTTATCCAGACTTTATTGATTACCAGTTATTACATCCTCAACTACATGTTTCCATTGAAGCTGCGCCGAATAAACGCATTGTTGAACAAGTGCTAAACAACGACATAGAAATTGGCATCGTTACTCAATTTGTGTCAAATCCAGAGCTTGAAGTCACGCCAGTTGGGTTTGAGAAGTTGCTTATGGTGTTACCTAAGTCTGTTGATGCCGATGACTTATCTTTTGAGACGTTATTAACATTAGGCTTGGTTTCACATCCAGATGCCAAGCATTACTTACAGCAAGTGATGAGCTGTAATTTTGATGATTATTCAGCAGATGATATACCGTTAACCAGTTACGTTAATCAGTTAAATCAAATATTGATGCCTATAACAAAAGGGCTAGGATTTACTGTATTACCTGAATTTGCAGTAAACAGTGTTTATGAGCAAGGTAATATTACCGTGGCTAATTTGCCAAAAGTCGTAAAAGAGCCTTTATTTATGATCCGCAAAAAACACCGGCCACAACCCAAAAGGTATGACTGGTTTATTAATAGAATTAAAACCTTGGTAAAAAGTTAAAGCGTAACTGTTTTACAAGGATTATGTTTTAAGGATGGAATCTAAAGCAGGGTTAATATCAGGGTACTGATAATGAAAACCACTTTCTAATGTCCTTTTGGGTATCACAAATTGGCCTTCAACAATTAAGTCTGCCATTTCACCCATGGCCAATCTTAAAGCCAAAACCGGTGTTGGGATTATTGCTGGTCTGCCTAAACTCTGTCCGATAGAGTGTGCAAATTGTTTATGGCTTATAGGGTTTGGTGCAGTGGCATTAAACACCCCTTTGGCTGATTTCGTCGACATTAAATGCCATATCAGTGCGGTTAAGTCATCGATATGGATCCAGCTTACACCATGTACTCCTTTACCAATTGGCCCCCCCAGCCCAAGTTTAAATGGCGGTAGCATTTTGGCTAAAGCCCCTCCGTTTTTGCCCAAGACGATACCTATTCTAAGGACACAAACTCGAGTTGATTCAGATTGAGCTTGTAAGGCTAAATGTTCCCATTCATTGCACACTTGGTGGCTAAACTCGTCGTGAGCTTTGCTATGCTCATCAACAGCCGTTGAACCTTGCCTGCCATAATAGCCAATCGCTGATGCACTAATGAAACATTCTGGTGGCGTATCACTTTGTTTAATGAGATGACTTAGTTTAGCGGTAATATTCCAGCGACTATTACAAATTTTTTGTTTTTGCTGGTGGCTCCAACGCTTACCGACAATGGGCTCACCTGCAAGATTAATAACACAATCAAATTCATTTAGATGTTGAAGGCTGTCTAGGTTATTGAGGTATTGGTGGTTGTTGCCTAATATGTTTTTAGCATTCTGACTGTTTCGGGTAATAATGGTGAGCTGATGGGATTCAGAACTTTGGCTCAATAGTTTCACTAATTGTTGCCCAACAAACCCTGTTGCTCCAGTCATTAATATGTTCATATACTCACCATTACTTGTCGTGTAGATTTACATTGATAGTTAACTAATCTGATATTCAGGCTATAGTTAATTTAGCGCAAAAAAAGCAGACCTCATAGATATTTACGACTTTATCAAGCTCCTAGATCAAACATATTTTCATTGAATATTTAGCTTTGGTACAGCTTGAGTTTGATAATCTATTTTAATCCATTGGATTAATTAGCTTTCATTTATTCATATCCTGATAAAGCATAATGAGTATAATGCTAAGTAATTATAATTAAGCCAGTTTACTGGTTAAACCTTATTCAATTAAGCTGTGTCATTGATTTTGAACGAGATGGAACTAAGCATTATTTTCATGTTTAGTCGTTTTTGTAGTGCAGCAAACTGATGATCCAACTTCACCATCAATACTGACAATAGAAAGGATTTACATTATGAGTGGCGGTAACTCTTCATCAATGGCATTGCGCGGCTTTGCTGTTATGGCTTGCCTCGTGGTCATTTTAGCAGGTATAAAAACAGCTAGTCCTATTGTGGTTCCTTTTGTACTGTCGGCATTTTTAGCGGTAATTTGTAATCCAGCTATCAACTTTATGACGCAATATAAAGTGCCTAAATGGCTTTCGGTCATTTTATTAATGATATTTATTGTATTAATGGGGTTGTGGTTAGCCAGCTTAGTCGGCAGTTCGATAAATGAATTCTCAAATCAAATGCCAATGTACCGTCAACAACTTATTGAGCAGTTTTCATGGGTACTTGAAAAACTTAATGCGTTAAATATCAATATTTCAAAAGATAAAGTGCTGGAGTATTTTGATCCAGGTATGGCATTAAGCATGACAACGAATATGCTGTCAGGGCTTGGTAATGTTATGGCTAACTTATTCTTAATTATTTTGACCGTTATCTTTATGTTGTTTGAAGCTCAGTCATTACCGAAGAAGTTTCATTTAGCGGTTGATGATCCTGATATGCGCTTAAAACAGATTGATAAGTTTCTGCATTCAGTTAATCAGTATATGGTTATCAAAACCTTAGTCAGTATTGGCACCGGTATTATTGTTGGTATTGGTTTAAGCATTATCGGCGTTGATTACGCGTTATTGTGGGCAGTGCTGGCTTTTCTATTAAATTACATTCCAAATATCGGCTCAATCATTGCTGCTATTCCTGCCGTGTTACTCGCCTTTATCCAAATCGGTCCAGGTGCTGCTGGGATGACAGCTTTATTATATTTGGGCACGAATACCGTTATGGGTAATGTGGTTGAACCTCGCTTTATGGGGCGTGGTTTAGGCTTATCAACTTTAGTGGTTTTCTTGTCATTGATTTTCTGGGGGTGGCTATTGGGCTCAGTCGGTATGTTGCTGTCCGTTCCACTGACCATGATTGTAAAAATCGCACTTGAATCGAGTGAAAGTGGCAAATGGTTTGCTATTTTATTATCCGATGTTGATTCAGACGAAGATAATCAGCCGCAAATTGATATTGACTCATCAGATAAGCTTACATCCGAGCCAATTGATAAAGCATAAAGGCTTACTTTTGAGGTAGAGACCGAACTTTAAAGGCAATGCGTATGCTAATTATACGTGTTGCATCTAAATACAGTAAAAGAAATTAATAGTGATAATGAAGATAAATTCAGTAGAAGACTTTCCGCTTACTCAAGCGTTAGCACAAGCGCAACTTAGCGATGAGTTATGCCGTATTTTTCACGGCAGAGGTGGCCGTTTTGAAGGTCTAGAGCACTTATGCTTAGATTGGTTTAATCCTGTTTTATTGTTAACTAGCTTTAAAGAGTTAAATGAAACTAACCGTAATGAGCTTATTGAATGCATTACTCTGGTATGGCAGAAATACCAGAGTGATCTTGCATTTAATTTAGTATTTCAATATCGCAACGCTGGCCAAACGATAACGGAAGTTGTAGCAGGTAAAGTGCCAGAAAAACATGTTGTCACTGAAAATGGTGCTCAATTTTTAGTGCATTTATTAAGAGGCCAAAATCACGGAATCTTCCTTGATATGGCTAACGGACGACGCTGGGTAAAGACACAAAGTAAAGATAAAAAAGTATTGAATTTATTTGCATATACTTGTGCTTTTTCTGTTGTGGCTTTACAGGGGGAGCGACTGACGTTGTTAATATGGACATGAGTAAAGGTGCTTTAAGCATTGGTAAACAGAATCATTTATTGAATGGTTTTGATTCGGGGCACGTTACTTAGGTCATGACATTTTTAGATCGTGGGGAAAACTGACTAAATTAGGCCCTTATGATTTAATTATTGCAGATCCGCCAAGTAATCAAAAAGGCAGTTTTGTAGCAACTAAAGATTATGTAAGGCTTTTACGCCGTTTACCTGAACTGCTAGTCAAAAACGGCGAAGTATTGCTTTGTTTGAATGCGCCAGAATTAGGATGCGATTTTTAATGGAGCAAGTATCTGAAACTGCGCCTTCATTACAATTTATCGAGCGTCTAGATAACCCGACTATTTTTGCTGATATTGATGAGCAAAAATCCCTTAAAGTTTTACGCTATAAATTAGTGTAAACGGACTTTGATTAATGACAATTGAATATTCATTCAGTTGTCATTGATTCTTTTGTATTCATTTATGCTGATTAAAGCACCTTCAAATCTTTTTTACGTGATGTAAATATCATTATCTGAATGCCTTTCACCTGTCATTTTAATTACATCGAAATGCCATTAACAAGTTGATAACTTTATGTGTAGCAGCTATATATACTAAAGTGCTAAACAATGTGTAAAACGTAAACTGGCATTTAACAACGCTAACATCATTTTTCCGTTTAATTATTTTGGTCAATATAAAGCTATGCAGGTCAATGTTTGGTGAATTTTATGATCTAGATCAACTTAAATTCGTTTTACCAATTTGTGAGTATATAGTTTAGTCATTGATTAAAGATAAAATTCTTCCGAATCATGATCAGTAACAACTAGGTTACATATCTTTCATTTGAAACCTCTGCTGGAGGCTCCATGAGTACAGATCCACAAAGCGAAAAAAGCTTAGAGTTGAAAATCTTTATTTTCCTAACGGTTTTTTTAGCGCCTATTTTATCGGCACTTTTAGTTAGTGCACTTGGCTTTACCATTTGGTTTAGTCAAATCCTTTCAGGCCCGCCAGGTGCCGGTTAGTCTTTAATTAATAACAAAAAATAATAGAGAATGAGTGCTAATGAGCAAAAAAGAAATCCATGTAACCAGTTTGATTGTGCAAGTTCAACCAGAGCAAATGGCTGAAGTTCGCCAAAAAATTATGGCGATGGAAAATGCTGAATTGTCAGTAAACAATGAGATGAAAATTGTCGTGGTAATTGAAGGACCGACTCAGCGTTCTTTAATGGATGATATCTCGACCATTAACGCAATCCCTGGTGTGTTAAGTGCCACTATGGTTTATCACCAAAGCGAAGAGCTAGAAGAGGGTGAAGAATGAGTATGAACAGACGTGAGTTTATGAAAGCCAATGCCGCGATTGCCGCTGCTGGCGTTGCTGGAATGGCTTTACCTGCGACAGCAAGTAATTTAATAACGAGTTCTGAGCAAACAAAGTTAGAGTGGAATAAAGCGCCATGTCGTTTTTGTGGTACGGGCTGTTCAGTCATTGTTGCTACTAGAGACGGTAAGGTGGTTGCTACTCATGGTGATGCTAAAAGTGAAGTTAACCGTGGTTTAAACTGTATTAAAGGTTATTTCCTTTCTAAGATTATGTATGGCCGTGACCGTCTACAAACACCAATGTTACGTATGACAAATGGTCAATATGATAAGAATGGCGAGTTCACTCCAGTAAGCTGGGATACCGCTTTTGATACCATGGCTGAAAAATGGAAAAAGACCATTAAAGCTAAAGGGCCAACCGCTGTAGGCATGTTCGGTTCCGGTCAGTGGACAGTTTGGGAAGGTTACGCAGCAGTTAAGCTTATGAAGGCTGGCTTTGGCTCAAACAATATTGACCCGAATGCGCGTCACTGTATGGCGTCAGCTGTAGGTGGTTTCATGCGTACCTTTGGTATTGATGAACCAATGGGGTGTTACGATGATATGGAAGCGGCTGATGCATTCGTATTATGGGGCTCAAACATGGCTGAGATGCATCCTATACTCTGGACTCGTGTGACAGATAGACGTCTAAGCGCTCCCCATGTGAAAGTTGCTGTTCTATCTACCTTTGAGCATAGATCATTTGATTTAGCTGATTTGCCTATTGTGTTTACTCCGCAAACCGATTTGGCCATTCTTAACTTTGTTGCTAATTACATTATTCAAAACGGCAAAGTGAACCAAGACTTTATCAATAAACACGTTAATTTCCGTAAAGGTGAAACGGATATTGGTTATGGTCTACGTGCATCTCATCCACTGCAAAAGAAAGCTAAAAACGTCGATACTGCAGGTGATTCAACTCCAATTGATTTTGCAGAGTTTGCTAAGTTTGTTGCAGATTATGATGTTGAAAGTGTCAGTAAGCTATCCGGTGTGCCAGAGCACAAGTTGATTGAGCTTGCCGAGTTGTATGCCGACCCTAAAAAGAAGGTTACATCATTCTGGACCATGGGCTTTAACCAACATACTCGTGGTGTGTGGTGTAATAACTTAATCTACAACATTCACTTACTGGTCGGAAAAATTTCAACCCCAGGTAACAGTCCTTTCTCGTTGACTGGTCAACCTTCTGCGTGTGGTACTGCACGTGAAGTGGGTACTTTCTCACATCGTTTACCTGCTGACATGGTGGTCACAAATCCTAAGCATCGTAAACTTGCTGAAGACATTTGGAATATTCCAAGCGGGATTATTCCGCCTAAACCTGGCTATCACGCAGTTGAGCAAAATCGTCGTCTTAAAGATGGTGATTTAAATTGCTACTGGGTGCAAGTGAACAACAACATGCAGGCTGCAGCCAACATGAATGAAGAAGGGCTACCAGGTTATCGTAATCCTGAAAACTTCATCGTTGTATCGGATGCTTATCCAACTGTGACAACCCAAGCTGCTGATTTGATATTGCCTTCAGCAATGTGGGTTGAAAAAGAAGGTGCTTACGGTAACGCTGAACGACGTACTCAGTTTTGGCATCAAATGGTACAAGCACCGGGTGAGTCGATGTCTGACTTATGGCAGTTAATGGAGTTCTCAAAACGCTTTACGACTGATGAAGTATGGTCAAAAGACGTGCTTGCTGCTAACCCTCAATATAAGGGTAAAACATTGTTCGAAGTCTTGTTCCAAAATGGCAATGTTGAGAAGTTCCCATTAAGCGATACCGATCCTAAATACATGAACAATGAAGCAAAACATTTTGGTTTCTATGTTCAAAAAGGCTTGTTTGAAGAATACGCTGAATTTGGTCGTGGTCATGGACATGATTTAGCTGACTTTGATCGTTATCACGAAGAGCATGGTTTACGTTGGCCTGTTGTTGACGGCAAAGAAACCAAATGGCGTTATCGTGAAGGTGCGGATCCCTATGTTAAGGCAGGTAAAGGGTTCGAGTTTTATGGTAAGCCTGATGGCAAAGCTATTATCTTTGCATTACCTTATGAGCCCGCACCAGAGATGCCTGATGAAGAGTTTGATATTTGGCTATCGACCGGTCGTGTTCTAGAGCATTGGCATTCAGGCTCTATGACTCAGCGTGTCCCTGAACTTTACAAAGCCTTCCCTGATGCAGTGTGTTTTATGCACCCTGATGATGCTAAGAAGCGTGGGTTACGTCGAGGTGATGAAGTTAAAGTGATTTCTCGCCGTGGTGAGATTAAGACTCGTGTTGAAACCAGAGGTCGTAATAAGCCACCAATGGGCTTAGTGTTTGTTCCTTGGTTTGATGCTAGCCAGCTCATTAATAAAGTAACGCTTGATGCGACAGATCCATTGTCAAAGCAAACAGACTTTAAGAAATGTGCGGTTAAGATTGTCAAAGCTTAAGGAGAATGACCATGAAAACACGTAACGTTTTATCAGTAATTGTCTTGTTGGGTCTTTCTTTTAGCTCATTAGCTGAAACTGCACCAATACCAGAAGATAAAGTTGCTACTTTGCGCCTTGCCCCAATTGATGTTGAGCCAACACCTCCTGCTATGCAGAAGGTGATTAACTCTGATGTTAAGCAAGTGCGTAATTACCCAATGCAACCTCCGATCATTCCACATCGTATTGACGGTTACCAGATTGATTTGAAGGTCAACAAATGTATGCAATGTCATGCTAGGAATAGCACAGGACATTCCCAAGCACCTATGGTGAGTGTGACGCATTACATGGATAGAGAAAATAACTTCTTGGCATCTTTATCGCCTCGTCGTTACTACTGTACCCAGTGTCATGTATCGCAATTAGATGCCAAGTTATTGGTAGAAAATGATTTCATTGATGTAAAACATTTAATGAAAAACGCTGCTAAGAACGAGCACTAGGAGCAAGTATGATTGCAAAACTACTAGAAAATCTTAAAGTGATTTGGAAGGTTATTCGCCGTCCAAGTGTTCACTATAGTCTTGGTTTTCTGACTCTTGGTGGCTTCGTTGCTGGTGTTATTTTCTGGGGTGGTTTTAATACGGCGTTATCGGTATCAAATACTGAAGCTTTCTGTATTAGCTGCCATGAAATGGAAAATAACGTCTATGAAGAGTTGAAAACAACCATTCATTTCACTAACCGTAGTGGTGTACGTGCGACGTGCCCTGACTGTCACGTCCCTCATAACTGGACGGATAAAATTGCCCGTAAAATGCAGGCTTCTAAGGAAGTTTGGGGTAAAGTTTTTGGTACGATAAACACTCGGGAAAAATTTGAAGCTAAGCGAAGAGAGCTAGCTGAGCATGAATGGGATCGTTTAAAAGCTAACGATTCACTAGAGTGTCGTAACTGTCATAACTTTGATTATATGGACTTTACTCGTCAGTCTAAGCGTGCGTCAGCAATGCATTCAACGTCATTAGCCAGTGGTGAAAAAACCTGTATTGATTGTCATAAAGGGATTGCTCACCAATTGCCTGACATGGCTGGAGTTGAAGGGTTTTAATGATTATTTGATTTGAATAAATCATTAAATTCACTAATAAAGGTCAGCATATGCTGGCCTTTTTATTTGGTTAACGTATATTAAATATATTAATGATTCAGTTGTAATTGCAGTCGTAGTTGTAGTTAATCACACCTTCTATTTTTGACATCAATAACTGAAGAGGAAGCATGCAAAGAAACATTTCTCGATCCTCCTTTAAATGGTTAATTAGCCTGTTGGGTTTATTAGCTCTGATGTCAATTACCCCTTTGTATGCTGAGTCTCAAGTAAACCTATTAGCGTTAATTGAGGGGACAGAAGAAAAACCTGTTACTCCTGTTCAACTTCAGACTGACTTATCTGAGCTAACAAGCAATACTGCCAGTAGTCATGTTGCAAATGACACGCTGAACTTTAAATCTCTCACTTGGCTCGAATCTGAGTTCCAACCATCAACATTATCAATCGAACAGCAAAAACGAGAATTATTGTGGTTTAGAGATACTGCTGCGCCGTTTAAGGGCAAGACAATACGTGTCATCTCAGAACGTAT
This sequence comes from Shewanella sp. ENK2, assembly GCF_043568515.1. Classification (NCBI taxonomy): domain Bacteria; kingdom Pseudomonadati; phylum Pseudomonadota; class Gammaproteobacteria; order Alteromonadales; family Shewanellaceae; genus Shewanella; species Shewanella sp. ENK2. The sequence goes on from NZ_CP171406.1 coordinate 3,815,274, forward strand.
TAAAACTCATCAATATGAATCTAATGTATTAGCAAAAGCGTTTTATGACATTACGGGTATTCATGTCATCCATGAGTTAACTAATGAAGATGATGTGATTAAGAAGCTATCTGCTCAGCTAATGACTGGTCAGCGTCTGTATGATGCCTATATTAGTGACAGTGATTTAATTGGTAGTCATTTCCGACAGCAAAATATTAAGTCTGTCACTGAATTAATGAACGATCACGCTGCGAAGTATACTCTGCCGACTCTTGCACTGAATGATTTCATTGGGCTGGCATTTACCACAGGCCCTGATGGTAAAATTTATCAATTACCAGATCAGCAGTTTGCCAACTTATATTGGTACCGCAGTGACTGGTTTGCAGATCCAACTTATCAAGCATTATTCGAATCCAAATACGGTTATAAATTGGGTGTTCCACAAAATTGGCAGGCCTATGAAGATATTGCTAATTTTTTTACCCATGATATTCATTCTATTGATGGAGTGAAGGTTTATGGCCACATGGATTACGGTAAATCAGATCCATCTCTAGGTTGGCGTATGTCGGATGCGTGGCTTTCTATGGCAGGGGTGGGTGATAAAGGCCTGCCTAATGGATTACCTGTGGATGAGTGGGGGATCAGAGTTGAAGATTGCCATCCAGTTGGTGCAAGTATTGAACGAGGTGGCGCCCTAAATAGCCCAGCAGCTATTTATGCGGTCGAAAAATACAAAGATTGGTTAATAGAGTATGCACCGCCTGAAGCGCAGCAATTGACGTTTTCAGAATCTGGAGATTGGGCGGCAAAAGGCAATATTGCTCAACAAATATTTTGGTACACCGCATTTGTATCTGATTTCACCCAAGCAGGTTTACCTGTGATGAATCAAGATGGCACGCCCAAATGGCGAGTTGCACCATCACCGGTAGGGAAGTATTGGCAACAAGGTATGAAGTCTGGCTATCAAGATACTGGAGCTTGGACATTTTTAAATCATACACCAAAAGAGCAACAACTCGCGGCGTGGTTATATGCGCAATTTGTTGTATCTAAAACGGTATCATTAAGAAAAACAATTGTTGGGTCAACACCAATCCGTCAATCAGATATTGATTCTGATTATATGACTGATAAGGCAAAGTATTTAGGCGGGCTCGTTGAGTTTTATCGTAGTCAAGCACGCAATGTGTGGACTCCAACGGGAACCAATGTTCCTGACTATCCTGGGATGGCAGGTTACTGGTGGCAAGCCGTAAGTCACATTTTGACGGGCGAAGTCAGTGTTGTCCAAGGCATGAATAACTTAGCTGAAAAAGTTGATGAGCATCTTATTAAGCTCCAATCAAGCAAGATGACATGTGGTCCTAAAGTGAACCCTAAAGTCTCACCTTCTTTCTGGCTAAATCAACCAGGCTCCCCGAAACCAGTCAAGGAAACATCAGTAAAAGGTAAAACCTTACCGTTTGAGGAGGCAATCAATGTTTGGTAGAAAAACATGTGTTTTACTTTCATTATTGTTCTGTTTTCCTAAATGGGTCGATGCAGAAGAGATTACCATTTATACCTATCAACACCTACCTTATGCAGAGCAAACCGATACTACTCATAAAGGTATGATTATAGAAATCATTGATGAATTATTCTCTCGGGCAGATATTGACTATAAGATTATTTTCAATCCTTTGAAAAGAGGGTTGACCATGACGTCACGCAGCCAAGGTGTTTGTGTGTTACCCATTGATAGAACCCAGCAAGAGAGAGTGAGTTTCGCTGGGTGGGACCAATATTAATTTCACGTTACGGTTTGTTTAGTGCCAAGGATAAATCCTTACCATTAATTACCTTACAAGATGCAAAACCCTATTCAATAGGCACCTTTTTAGGAAGTGGGATTGGAGAATACTTAACGTCTTTTGAATATCAAGTACAACTGACCAACGATGATAATCTCAATATTAAAAAGCTACAAAGAGATAGGATTCAACTTTGGGCATCTGAAATCATTAGTGCCAAAACCATTATGGATCAATCTAAAGTGCAATTGGGTGAGCCTGAATTGATTTTTTATACTGCACTGAGAGCTATGGCGTGTAATCGAGAGTTAGAAGAGTCAAAGCATGATGCATTAGTTGAGGCACTGAATTCAATGTATCAAGATGGTTTTATGGTGAGGATTAATGAAGCCTACGGTGCTTCCTTGTAGGTAGGCTAATACAATATTTTAAAGTTTTAGCGATTGTATGTATAAGTGGATTTTCCAAAGTTTGCCATTAATTGCTGATGAAGGTTAACTTTTCTAACAGGTACTAGTAATAGCTCATGGTTTTGTTCAACAACTTCCATAGGTTGTATGGATAACTTTAATTTATCTGAATTACTTTCTGGTGAAAAAGAAATCTTATTACCTATGTTTGACCAAGTTCCTTGTGAATAACTTGTAACTCCAGCCACTCCTTCTATAGTAGATTCGTAGCGACCATTCTCATGTAAAATCAGGTTAGTTTGGTTGCCGAAACCATCATCGTTGAAGTATTGTCCAGCGACATTAGAAGTTGTGATATCACTGAAATGGTTATTAGAGCTGCATCCTGCTAGAGCCAACAACATAATCACAAAGAGTTGTTTGAGCATTTGTTTATTCCTATTAATGTAATCTTATGTTTAATAATATGCTTTGAATGTGAAAACTTTACTACTAAAGTAGCAACCTCAATAATCTTATTACAGTACGTTTAAATCAACCCTTTTAGTCATTAATTTGACAATAATGTGATAATTGACGCAGATATATGACCAGTAATTACATAAATCAAAATTTTTAAAGGCCTATTATTAATAAATAACAATGGGATATCGGATGAATTGGTTGAACATTTCGGCATTAACCCATTAAGCGTAGTGTCACTGAACTTGAAATGATTGAGCACTAAAGTATTACTCTTATGTCCTTTTAGTCTATAAATTGTCTGCTTTCAAAACAACATTTCCATAACAAACTATACTTTGACTATTCAGCTAGCTCTCAACGGATGAGATATCCGCTGAAATATATTTGGGCTTTGTTTGGAGGTGACTATGTCGATGGTAAGTTCTAAAGACTTTGCTAATTGGCTTAAATTACAATTTGAGCAGTTGGAAACTGGGGTGAGTTTAACCCGCGAAGATATTAATCAATTAACTGGGAGACAAAATTTTTCTTTGGTGTTTGTTCACGATATACATTATGAGTTAATGCAGCATGGCATTGCCTTTGTGACTGATACCTATAGAGAACATTTTTACATGGTGAAAGTTCAAGAGAACCCATGGCGCGATGAATTGGAAAATGCTGGCCAACAGCAAACATTCTCCAATATTATTTCGATTAATATGTCCCGCTAACAGTTAATCAAATTAACGAATGGTATTAAGAGATGTTAACTGCGTTTCAATATTGCCAACGAGATAGTCGGTAAAATTTTCACCATGATTTTGCATCATTTTTGGAAACATTGAGATGGGTGTAGAACCAGGGAAGGTATTAATTTCATTTAATAAAATTTCACCGTCATCAGTTAAGAAGAAGTCAATTCTCGACAAATGACGTAACTTCATACCTGTAAATGCTTTTAAGGCGTAATCTCTGATCTTATCGATATTTTGTTGTGATAAATTTCCTGCAACTACATCAGTTCGAGCTTTGCTTGAAGCATTGTATTTTTCATCGAAAGTATAAAAAGTATTGTCGGCGCATATAATTTCGCCTGGTAACGTGGCGATGACGTTACCTTGATATTCATATACTGCGACTTCTAACTCGCGAGCTATGATGGTTTTTTCAACCACAACTGAAGGTGCAAAACTAAATGCATCTTTTAACACTTGTGCTATTTGCTCTTGGCTATCGACTTTGTAACACCCAACAGATGAGCCTTGGGAAGCTGCTTTTACAAACACTGAGCCCCATTTAGATAGTGCTGCTTGGGTTTGCTCAATAGCTGATTGATTATAGTCATTCAAAAAAATGTAAGGCGTGTTCGGGATGCCCAGTGCACTAAACCACATTTTGGCGGTGATTTTATTAAAACAATTACTCGATGCTTCTGACTCACAACCAAAGTAAGGTAATTGAATTAAGTTAAAATAAGATTGAATATCGCCAGTTTCACCAGGGAAACCATGAATACAAGGAATGACGTAATCCACTGCCCATGGCGCTTTGACATCATTATCAAATCGTACTTCACACCGATTAGTTAATTCACAACTATTACCTTCATTATCAAAATAATGACCGCTGCTATCTAACTCAACTCTTAACAGATTGATTTTATTAGATTGCAATAATGACGATTCAAAAAAGTTAGCCGATAACACAGATACATCATGTTCAGCGCTGCCACCACCACAAATAAGGAGAACGTTAAAAGTCGTCATAATGCCTCGTGAAGAAATAGTCGTTACCAGTTTAATAGGTTCATGATAATGAACTGGCAAGGTTCAACGCAAGAAAGGTTTGTGGTAACTGCTTATCTATTCATCAATAAGCATTATTAATTTTTAATCAAACTAATACGTTAAGCAAATTTACATAAAAAAGCCTTATTACTGTGAATAAGGCTTTGTGTTTTTAAACGATTAGTGTTGGTTTACATAGCATTACCAGCCAATTAAATAACGACTTTTTTTGCTGAGCACCTTTTTAAGGGCAACAGCAATAAAGTAAGAAATGAAGATAACGCCCATGGTCACAATCAAGGTTGTGAGAATGTTTCCTTGTCCATTAAAACCAAATAAGTCGGGGCTTTCGTAAATCATCCACCAAGGTGTTGTGAGCCAGGGGTGAATAAAGTAAATCGCAAAACTGACTTCGGCGAGTTTTTGCAGTGGCTTAATACTAATATGTTCAAATTTATTTAAAATCGCTAAAATGACCAAGGTAAGTAGTATTTTTTGCGGCAACATTAAGTCCGGCACAGTGAACTCAAACGCGGCTTTATTTAATACCCCAGCGCCAAACCAGTAGGCTTGACCGACAGCTAGCAAGATGGCTAATACCAACATCACTAACCAGTATTTATCGATAAACGGAAATAGCTTATCTCGGTGTGCCGATCCCCAAACACCAAACAGATATACAGGTAAAAAGTAAAACAACGACTGAATTGCATTAAGGTTCGATTCGGGTCGATGAATAATCATCGCAATAATAAAGAGGGGAATCGCGACGATTAACACATGCTGACGTTTAATCAAATGCATCACCCAAGGTGAAAGCGCAAATAGCATCATTCCCATAGGGATATACCAATAAGCAGTTAACGTTCTGCCTGTTATAACGTACCAACTTGCAGCTACGGCTGGTTTGTCTATATCGGCATATAAAACATGCAAAGCAGGATCTGTTCCTGCAGTTATGTGCCAAATAATCCAAGGGAAAGATAAAAGTAGATAAGGAACAAATACAAACTTGGTCTTGCTCTTCATGTATTTTTTATAGTCCCAGCGATGGTAAAACACGTGATGAAACAAAAAGCCTGAGATAAAGACAAAAAAGACTGTGCCATTCATCATTAAGTTGAACCATGCTTTATCCGCTAAAGTCTCCAATTGCCAACCTGCGGGGCGGTAACAATGTGCCATCACAATAAAAATAATCGCAATCCCGCGAAAATGATTAATGCTGTTTAAAAAGCCTTTTTTCTCCGCAGGGTTAACCTTAGGTGTTGCAGCATTAGTTTCCATATTAAGCCTTGATATTATTGTAATTAATTATCGCCCTCGATTGTATTCCTATTGTGCTTATATTGTTAATAAATGACAACATGCTTTCCCATTCTGTTTGAAGTGACTTTTTCTAACAATAAAATGTACCGATTAATTGACGTTAACGTTAGACCTTTGTCGACAATGTGTGGGTTTTATATTGAGTTTACGAACAAATGAGACTATATTGTCGACAATTAGTCGTAATTTGACAGTAGAGTAACGATGACATTTTTCAACGAACAACCCATTACCGCAGCGGACAAAACTTTTTTGAGTTAAGAAAGGATATTGTTGAAGGTGAAATTGCTGCAGGCTCAAAGCTGAGTGAAACGGAATTGTCGACAAACTATCAAGTAAGCCGAGCTGTCATTCGTGAAGCGATTAATCGCTTAGAGTCATGTCATTTGGTTGAACGAAAAGCCAATGTAGGGGCTCGAGTTGTTGCGTTGTCGCCAGAAGGATTACTTGAACTGTATCAAGTACGTGAGTCGCTTGAAGGAATGGCTGCAAGACTTGCCGCAAAAAACATGACTGACGCAGAAATTGCCGACTTGAATGGTTTACTAAATCATCATTTCGACGAAGTTCAATCAGGCGAGTCTTACTATCAAGAAGCGGGAGACGTGGATTTCCACTATCGCATCATTCTAGGTAGCAAAAATAAGCATCTTATTTCAGTACTGATTGATGGTATGTACCACCTTATTCGTATGTATCGAGTGCAATTAGGCATGGCTGGGCCACGGGTGACAACAGCATTTGATGAGCATAAACATATCGTTAAAGCCATTGCGAACCGTGATGAAGAATTAGCTGAAATGCTGATGCGCCGACACATTATGTATTCAAAAGCCAATATCGAAAATAAGCTCGATAACGACAAGCAAAACAATCGCTAGAAAGTATCAATATTTGTGGGCTAATACAGCTCAAGTACAAACAATAACAATAGAGAGGGAAATCATGAGTGCTGGTAAAAAGTTCCGTCAAGCTTTAGTTGACAATAAACCATTACAAATCGTCGGTACCATTAATGCTTATGCTGCCATGATGGCAAAACAAATTGGTCATCAGGCTATTTACCTATCTGGTGGCGGGGTTGCGAATGCATCATACGGTTTACCGGATTTAGGCATGACATCATTAAATGATGTGATAGTTGACGTACAACGAATCACCTCCGCGTGTGATTTACCTTTAATGGTCGACATCGATACGGGATGGGGTGGTGCATTTAATATTGCGAAAACTATCCGTGATATGGAGAAAGCCGGCGCCGCAGCCGTGCATATGGAAGACCAAGTGGCTCAAAAGCGCTGTGGTCATCGTCCAAATAAAGAGATTGTATCAACTGAAGAAATGGTCGACCGAATCAAGGCGGCAGTCGATGCTAGAACCGACCCAGATTTTTTCATCATGGCACGCACAGACTCGTTCGCCCAAGAGGGATTAGAGGCGGCGATTGAACGCGCAAAGGCTTATGTAGCAGCAGGCGCAGACGGTATTTTTGCTGAAGCGGTTAAGACCGAAGCGCATTATCGTGCTTTTTCTGAAGCACTAGATGTGCCTATTTTGGCCAATATTACTGAGTTTGGCCAAACAGAACTGTGGAATAAAGAGCAATTAGGCGAATGGGGCGCAGACATGGTGCTTTACCCATTAAGTGCATTCAGAGCGATGAATAAAGCAGCTGAAACAGTTTATAGCGCTATTTTGACTGATGGCGATCAGAAAGCGGTTGTCGACACGATGCAGACTCGTATGGATTTATACGATTACTTGGGTTATCACGATTACGAGCAAAAGTTAGATAGCTTATTTGCTGAAGGTAAAAACAAGTAATTTTACCCATTTATCTTGACCTGTAAGAATATAATGTTTGCTTAAAAAGTATACAAATCTTGTTTTGGAACAAAGTAAGTTTCTGGTAAATAGATAAATTAGACAAAGCGGCTTAGCCCCTACAGATAACAATTAAAAACATAAAAGAATAGGACATCATTATGGTAGACAAGAAATTAAGTGGCGCAGGACTTCGTGGCCAAAGCGCAGGTGAAACAGCATTATGCACCGTAGGTAAATCGGGTTCAGGGTTGACTTATTGCGGTTACGATGTTGCTGATTTATCTGAAAATGCCACTTTTGAGGAAGTCGCATATTTACTTTTTAACGGTGAATTACCTACGGTAGATCAATTAGCAAGTTACAAAGCGGCGTTAATGGAGCAGCGTGATTTACCACAGGCGTTAAAAGAAGTATTGCAGCGTATTCCAGCCGATGCACACCCAATGGATGTTATGCGTACAGGCAGTTCATTCCTTGGTAATCTTGAACCGGAAGCTGACTTTAGCCAACAAAACACTGCTGCAAATCGCTTGTTAGCAGCCTTTCCTGCAATCATGTGCTATTGGTACAAATTCAGCCATGAAGGCGTTGAGATTGACTGTGTCACTGATGAAGATTCAATTGGCGGTCACTTCTTAAAGTTATTACGTGGCGAGACACCTTCGGAGCAGCACCGTAAAGTGATGGACGTGTCGTTAATTCTTTATGCAGAGCATGAGTTTAATGCATCAACTTTCACAGCACGTGTTTGTGCGTCAACATTATCAGATATGTTCTCGTGTATTACAGGTGCAATTGGTACTTTACGTGGTCCACTGCATGGTGGAGCAAATGAAGCTGCAATGGATATGATCCAAAAGTTCACTTCGCCAGAAGATGCTAAAACACAAATGGCTGGCATGCTTGAACGTAAAGAAAAAATAATGGGCTTTGGACATGCGATTTACCGCACGTCGGATCCACGTAATGTCATCATTAAAGCGTGGTCAGAAAAGTTAGCCCATGAATTTGGTGATACTAGCTTATATGATATTTCTGTTGCCTGTGAAGAGTTCATGTGGGATACCAAAAAACTTTTTTGTAATGCAGATTTCTTCCACGCATCTGCTTATCACTTCATGGGGATCCCAACGAAGTTATTCACGCCAATCTTTGTTTGTTCACGCCTCACAGGCTGGGCTGCACATGTGATGGAGCAACGTTCAAATAACCGTATTATTCGCCCAAGTGCTGATTATACTGGTTCAGAACCTCGCACTGTAACACCGATTGCACAAAGATAATGGTGGAAGGTTAACGTGTTGTCCTTTGACAGCACTTTTGATTTATGCGACACGTTAACCTTTTTACTTTGTTCCAGCTAACGCCATAGTGCGTGGATCATGGAAGCTAACATGAATACCTTATACAGAAAAAACCTTGCAGGCACCCAACTAGATTATTTTGATACTCAAGCTGCGGTAGATGCTATTTCCCCTGGTGCTTTTGCAAAACTACCATACTCATCACGCGTTTACGCTGAAAATTTAGTTAGACGCTGCTCTCCTGAAACCTTAACAGATTCACTTAAACAAATTATTGAACGCAAGCGCGATTTAGATTTTCCTTGGTATCCTGCGCGTGTAGTTTGTCATGATATTTTAGGTCAAACTGCATTAGTGGATTTAGCAGGACTACGCGATGCGATTGCTGAAAAGGGTGGAGACCCATCCAAAGTAAACCCTGTTGTGCCAACGCAGCTTATTGTGGATCACTCTTTAGCTGTCGAGCATGCAGGTTTTGAAAAAGATGCTTTTGAGAAAAATCGTGCTATTGAAGATCGACGTAATGACGATCGATTCCACTTTATTAACTGGACCAAAACGGCCTTTGAAAATATTGATGTTATTCAGCCAGGTAACGGCATTATGCATCAAATTAACCTTGAAAAAATGTCACCAGTTGTGCAATCCCGTGAAGGCGTTGCTTTTCCGGATACACTTGTTGGGACTGATAGTCATACACCGCATGTTGATGCATTAGGTGTTATTGCTATTGGTGTCGGTGGCTTAGAAGCTGAAAGCGTGATGCTGGGTCGTCCATCTTATATGCGTCTACCTGATATTGTGGGTGTCGAGCTTATTGGCGTGCGCCAACCCGGTATTACCGCAACTGATATTGTGCTGGCAATTACTGAGTTTTTACGTGAACAAAAAGTGGTCTCTACTTACCTTGAGTTTTATGGTGAAGGCGCTGAAAATCTCACACTAGGCGATCGCGCGACTATTTCAAACATGACGCCTGAGTTTGGCGCGACAGCCGCGATGTTCTATATCGACGATAAAACGCTCGACTATCTTAGATTAACCGGTCGTGACGCAGAGCAAGTTGAACTGGTTGAAACATATGCAAAAGCCAATGGCTTATGGGCTGATTCACTTAAACATGCTGAATATGAACGGGTTCTGAAATTTGATATTTCGACTGTCGGGCGTAATATCGCTGGGCCTTCAAACCCTCACCGCCGAGTCTCAACGACAGATCTTGCAGCAAAAGGTATCAGTGGCGATGTCGAAAATGAAGCAGGTTTAATGCCTGATGGCGCTTGTATTATTGCAGCTATTACCAGCTGTACTAATACGTCTAACCCTCGTAATGTGATTGCAGCAGGCTTACTTGCTCGCAACGCCAATGCGAAAGGGCTAACGCGTAAACCTTGGGTGAAAACATCATTAGCTCCAGGCTCTAAAGCGGTGCAACTCTACCTTGAAGATGCCAATTTGTTACCAGAACTTGAAGCGCTTGGTTTTGGTATTGTGGGTTTTGCTTGTACAACTTGTAACGGCATGAGTGGCGCACTTGACCCTGTTATCCAGAAAGAAGTGATTGACCGAGACCTATACGCAACAGCCGTATTATCTGGTAACCGCAACTTTGATGGCCGTATTCACCCCTATGCAAAACAAGCGTTTTTGGCATCGCCGCCGCTCGTTGTTGCTTATGCTATCGCTGGGACAATCCGGTTTGATATTGAGAAAGATGTGCTAGGAAAAGACAGCGCAGGTAATGATATTCGCCTGAAAGATTTATGGCCTTCAGATGCTGAAATTGATGAGGTTATTGCTAAAAGTGTTAAACCTGAACAGTTCCGTCAAGTCTATGAGCCAATGTTTGATGTCAAAGTTGAATATGGCACAGGCTCAGCAAAAATTGATCCGCAATATGATTGGCGCCCACAAAGTACTTATATTCGTCGTCCTCCCTATTGGGAAGGGGCATTAGCAGGTGAGCGCACCATGAAAGGAATGCGGCCATTAGCTGTACTTGGCGATAACATCACAACTGACCATTTATCACCTTCAAATGCCATTATGCTCGACAGTGCTGCAGGTGCATACCTTGCTAAAATGGGCCTACCTGAAGTTGACTTTAACTCTTATGCAACGCATCGAGGGGATCACCTTACTGCACAGCGTGCCACCTTTGCTAACCCTAAACTATTTAACGAAATGGTGACGACAATAGGCAAAGATGGCAAGTCAGTAGTTAAGCAGGGCTCATTGGCTCGTATTGAACCTGAAGGACAAGAGTCTCGCATGTGGGAAGCAATTGAAACCTATATGGATCGTAAGCAGCCGTTGATTATTATTGCAGGCGCTGATTACGGCCAAGGGTCTAGTCGTGACTGGGCGGCAAAAGGTGTGCGCCTTGCTGGTGTTGAAGTTATTGTTGCTGAAGGGTTTGAGCGTATTCATCGCACTAACTTAGTGGGCATGGGTGTATTACCACTTGAATTCACCCAAGGTGACAATCGTCATACTTATCACATTGATGGCACTGAAACCTATGATGTTGTTGGTGAGCGAACTCCTGGCGCTGCGCTTGAACTCATCATCACACGTGCCAATGGTGAGCAAGTGACTGTTGCTGTGAAGTGTCGTTTAGATACGGCTGAAGAAGTGTCTATTTACGAGGCGGGCGGGATATTACAACGCTTTGCTAAGGACTTCTTAGAGGCAACTCATTAACGCTAACATGTCACTACCTCTTAGTGTTGACATATAGCTTTAACATTAGCTGATTAAAGCATTAACTGATTAACGTTTGCTTTATTTCAGCTAATTCATCTTAGGATAAAAGATGTCTACTATTGCACAAATTAAAATTCCGGCAACTTATATGCGCGGGGGGACCAGTAAAGGTGTTTTCTTTAACCTCACTGATTTACCCCAAGTGGCTCAAGTTGCAGGTCAAGCCCGCGATAACTTATTACTGCGAGTCATCGGCAGTCCAGATCCTTACGGCAAGCAAACTGATGGTATGGGCGGCGCAACATCCAGTACCAGTAAAACGGTTATCTTGTCTAAGAGTGAGCAAGCTGATCATGATGTTGATTACTTATTTGGCCAAGTTGCCATTGATAAACCCTTTGTTGATTGGAGCGGTAACTGCGGAAACTTAACCGCAGCCGTTGGATCATTCGCCATTTCAAATGGTTTGGTTGATAAGAGTCGTATACCTCAAAACGGTATTGCCGTGGTGAGAATATGGCAGGCTAATATCAGTAAAACCATCATCGCCCATGTACCTATGGTTAACGGTGAAGTACAAGAGACTGGCGACTTTGAGCTTGACGGTGTGACGTTTCCGGCTGCTGAAGTCTTGGTGGACTTTCTTGCCCCAGCTGATGCAGATGCAGCAATGTTTCCAACTGGGAATGTCGTTGATGAATTAGTTTTGCCACAATCAATTGCTGAGTTTAGCGCTAAAGGAATCTCATCTGCTAATTCATCCATTAAGGCAACGATGATCAATGCTGGTATTCCTACCATTTTTATTAATGCTGCTGATATCGGTTATGTAGGTAATGAGCTACAAGATGCGATAAACAATGATGAAGGGGCGCTCGCTTTTTTCGAGATGCTTCGTGCCCATGGCGCAGTAAAAATGGGCTTGATTGACCATATCGATGAGGCTCAAGCAAGACAACATACGCCTAAAATAGCCTTTGTATCTCCACCTAGCGATTACACGTCGTCTAGCGGAAAAGCGATCAGTGCAGCGGATATTGATCTGCAGGTAAGGGCATTATCTATGGGGAAGTTGCACCATGCGATGATGGGCACCGCTGCTGTTGCAATCGGTACCGCGGCGGCAGTGGAAGGTACATTGGTTAATTTAGCTGCTGGCGGGAAACCGCGAACTTCAGTGGTGTTTGGTCATCCTTCAGGTACGTTAAAAGTTGGTGCACAGGCCAGTGAAGATAATGGGAACTGGCAAGTTGATAAAGCCAGTATGAGCCGAAGTGCACGGGTGTTAATGGAAGGTTGGGTACGCATACCAGGTGATAGTTTTTAGCGCCACGCTTTTTGGCTCTATGGTGGACTTCATACTCAATAAAAGGCTTATAACGGAATCTGTTGTAAGCCTTTTTAATACCTATTTTAAGCATGGCACATTACATCGTGATGGAGAAAGCGCTTTAATCTATTAAAGTCATCTAAATAATATTTATTAGTGCTTTTACTATAGGTGAAATATAGCTAAAACTAATGCGGATAATCTTATCTATATATTCTAATTTATATGATAAGTATCTATACAAAATAACTTACGATTTAAGGTGGTTGCAATTTCTCAGTCAACTTTACGCTCATCGACGTCTAAAGCTACCGATTCTCTTTTAAAGACTTGTTTGTTAACCGTGCTAGCAATCATTGCCTTTGCGGCTAACTCTGTTTTAAGTCGACTGGCCCTAGCAGAAGAGGCGATAGATGCGGCAAGCTTTACCGCAGTAAGACTGATTACTGGGGCTTTAGTGCTGTTAATCATTGTTAGTGTTAAATCACTCAGTCATGGGCAATCAATTAATCTGTTAAAGGTCGTTAAACCAGTTTCGGGCAGTTGGTTTGCCAGTATTATGTTATTCATTTATGCAGTGACCTTTTCGTATGCGTACATCACTATGGATACTGGCACTGGCGCCCTAATACTTTTTGGTTCAGTGCAATTAACGATGATAGCCATATCGCTTTTATTTGGTACACGTTTATATCTTGCCGAGTGGGTTGGTATTTTGATGGCGTTTTCAGGGTTAATTTATCTTGTGTTACCTGACGTCAGTTCACCGTCATTTAATGGCTTTATTTTGATGACTCTGTCAGGTGTTGCATGGGGAGTTTACACCCTTAAAGGGCGACATTCTCAAGCGCCAATTTTGGATACAGCTTATAACTTTGCTCGTACATTACCTTTGGTTTTAGTGCTAATCATCGTGGCCTTTGATAGATTACATTTTACTTATCAGGGGATAATATTGGCTGCCATAGCTGGTGGGTTAACTTCAGCGATAGGCTACAGTATTTGGTATATTGCGCTAAAGGGGTTAAGCGCTACCCAAGCTGCAGTGATCCAATTATCTGTGCCGATAATTGCTGCAATAGGCGGGGTGATATTTGTGGCAGAGCCGATAACTTATCGTCTAGTGATTTCATCTCTAGTGGTGTTAGGTGGCATTTTGACAGTGGTAATAGGTCGATACTATTCAATAAATACAGCAACTAAAACCACAAACGAGACAAGGTAACCACAATCTAATTAACAAGCAGTCTCTGATGCGATATAGGCTGCTAAATGGGTTTAAATGAAGTTATTCGTGATTAACTATTTCGATATTAACGACTCAGTATTAATGAGTGCCCCATAACCTTATTGCTAAACCTGATGCCCTTGAAGTGACCTGTTGACATGCTTTTTCAAAAACATAAGGCGAGCCTAAACAAATAAAGTGTTCTTTAGCACGAGTAATTGCGGTGTAAACAAGTTCTTTTGTAAGCAATTGCCATTGAGCGTTGCTGGGCTTTTGCGGTAATACAAAAGCCACTTGTTCAAACTCACTGCCTTGGCTTTTATGTACGGTCATCGCAAAGCAGGTGTCGTGGTTAGGTAAACGAGCTGGCTGTACTTTTAATAAGCTACCGTCGGCTTTAACAAAATAAGCCATTAAGCGTTCTGGTTTTTGCTCGTCTTGTAAAATAAGCCCGATATCACCGTTAAATAAGCCTAAGTTGTAATCATTACTTTGAATGATGATTGGGCGACCTAAGTAAAACTCTTGGCTTGGCTTGATCCATTGATTTTCTTTAAGCACATTGGTCATCGCAAGGTTCATCCCATCTACGCCAAACTCGCCTGAACGCATCGCGCATAAAATGCGGTATTGGTTAAAACTGTCGATAATGGCTGTTGGGCTATGTAAGTTTTCCAGCGCCGCTGAGCTAGATTCAAGTTGCGTATAGGCATATTGGTTATCAAGGATCATTTGCAAGTACTGACCATAAGCTGCAACAGATACCTGTAGCAGTTGCAGACTTTGAGTGTTTGCTTGGGTTTTACTCGTGCTTGCTACAGGAGAATGTCCTTGAGTTGTAGCTTGAGCCTGATGTTCAATCCAAGTGAGCTCTTGGTGACCATGCTGCCATTCTCGGCGAATTCCCGCAATATCGACATAATTAACAGCACTCGCTAATAAACCAATACCAGCATCGCCTTTAAACCTGTGGCTGTGCATTAACATACAAAGGTTGTCACCAATCATAGGTTGGGGGTGAACGAATTGGCTGGTGGGTTGATGGGTCAGTTTTTCAAGCAACTGAGCTTGCTCGGCAGAGTAACGCATTTGCCAAGGCTGAGTCGCAGTGTTTGCATTTACTTGATGCTGTTGAAGGCCAGAACAGATATCAGCAAGGACTGCGCCAGCTTCAACAGAGGCTAATTGATCTTGATCGCCCAATAAAATTAGCCGTGCATTTAGTGGTAATGCACTGAGCAATTTATGCATCATGGGTAAGTCCACCATGGACGCTTCATCTACGACTAATAAATCTAATCGCAATGGATTGGCTTTATTATGGCGAAAGGTGTGAGAATTCGGAATCACGCCTAATAACCGGTGCAAAGTCGCTGCTTCTTCAGGAATACGTGTTAGCGCATCTTTAAGCTCTTGTTTACCAGTCTGTTCTACCTGACTTGCTAGCCTTGCTTTTGACGCTTTAATTGATTCACTTAATCTCGCGGCAGCTTTCCCTGTTGGCGCCACTAACTTGATGGTCAATGATGACTGAGTTAATAGCAATAATAATAGTTTGGTGACTGTGGTGGTTTTACCGGTTCCAGGCCCGCCAGTAATTACCGCTAAAGATTTAGTTAATGCGGTTGCTGTAGCCACTTTTTGCCAATTGATGAGAGGTTCATTCGTGTTGTTCTGTTTATTATTTACTTGCTCATCAAACAAATCATTAAGGTAGGCTGGCAGTAACTCAGTATTGGCCACTATGTTGATAGCTGCCATTTGATTAAGCCGTTGAGCAACTTGAGCCTCGAAATGATAGTATTTGTTTAGATACAGGCGTCCATATTCAATGATTAATGGCAAATTATCTTCGGGCTCACCAACACAACTTAGTTGTTTGATTTCATCCTCTAACTGCCCATGATTAATTTTTATTTGGCATGAAGCCAGTTGTTCACATAACGGGTTTTCGAGGTTGATATTACTGATCACTAAACAACTGTGTTGGCTAGACAGTTGCTGGCTTAATAAGGCGCATATAAACAGTAAAAAGGCTTCACCTTGCTGTCTATGACTGGCATCAACATGATTACGCTGCATTTTTACCATTTCTAACGCAAAATGGCGGTCAAGAGGCGTTATAAGACCCTGTTGTTGCCAGTGTTTCAGTAATTGTTGAATGGGGGCTTGTAATTGGAGTATTGAATTCATTTTAGCGACTCCAAATAGGCGTCATCACCTTGTTGAAATAACCTGTCTAATGCGTCAATAAGCGCTTGAGGAGGCTTATCAAAAAAGACGCCAGATTGAGGCTCATGTGGTGTCATTCCACGTAAAAATAGATAGAAGCAACCGCCAATATGTGTATTGTAATCATACTGCGGAAGCCTTAATGCTAAGTAACGGTGCAGCGCTAAGGTGTACAAAATATATTGCAGATTATAACGGTGACTGCTGATGGCTTTTGCCATTGCATGAGTATCGTAATCACTAAAATTTTCACCTAAATGATTCGATTTGTAATCGGCAATATAAAAACGTCCTTGGTACTCGAAGGTTAAATCAATAAAGCCTTTGAGCATGCCTTGTAATTCATCAAACTCAAAGCCAGCATCGTAGCCAAATTGAGATAATATTGTATTTAACCCTTGGGCTTTAAGACGAGTAATTGGTAGATAAAACTCCATTTCAACCAATGTTTGTTTTGGCGTTAGCTCACTTAAGCTAATGATATTTCCATCTGAGTTCAGCAGTTGTTGATCATTGTCGATAAAGCCGGTGAGTAATGGAGTATGCAGTATTTGCTGATACCATTCGGTTAAGGTATTCGTCCATGTCTCTTTATCAAAACCGTATTGCTCCATGGCTTTTTCTAGTGCAGGAGCAAGTTCAATATCGGCTTGGGTGAAGTCAAATAATTCCATTACTAAATGCATAAAGCTACCCGCATTGGCACCACGTTCAAAGGTGAAGCGATTAATGGCATTAGCTTCTGCTTCAGTATCAAATGGGTTGATGTCATTACTGGGTTCAAATGCAACTTGTAGCTCTTGGCTGAAATCTTCATCGTCAGCGCCAGGTGACACTTTCTCATGAGCTAAGTGTTTTACTAAACCTGAATAGCTTCCGACACGCCAAGGCGTATCGTAGTCCCGATTGAGTGTATTGGCAGCTAAGGCTTCTAAAGACGTTTGGCTGTCAACAAATACGGACTCATCGATTTGATTAATTTCAGTGATACTGATTGCACAGCGGTATAGTTCATCATCCGATTCCAGATGCAGTAATTTTTGTGCTTGCTGTTCTAGCTGTTCAAAATCGCAATCTTTGCTGGTGATGCCAAGTAAATAACCGATTGCAGTCTCAAATAATTGACTACTAATGCCTGCTTTTAACATACGGCTGTGATTGGCTATATAGAGATAGCATACATACACAGGGCGGGTTAGGGCGACGTATAACAAGCGTAAATCTTCAGCGAGGTTTTCTTGTTTGTATTGCTCCCAACCTTCTTTGGTGCCTTCTACATCCCAAATGAGTTGATCATCTTGGTGATACAGCATTGGTGTCGGCTTTCTGCGATTGTCACGGGCTAAACTGATAAAAGGCACAAAACAAACAGGGTACTCAAGGCCTTTACTCTTATGAATCGTGACAATTTGAACAAGATTCTGCTCACTTTCTAATCTTAACTGTTGCTCATCACTGCCTTGAGCTTCAATTAATTGTTGCTCAAACCAATTAATCAGTGCGCTACTGCCATCAAGTTCTGTGGCTTTTTGCTGCAATAACTCAGAGAGATGACGAAAATCGGTTAAGCGTCGCTCACCACTTTCATGAAGTTGACTGATATCATTCTTTGACTCAATTTTGTTGTCAATTTTTGCATGACTATGACTTTGAGACAAAAAGCGTCGAATAAGCTGAGTTTCATTAGCCAATGATAACAGTGCAGGCATGATCCCATGCCTAGACCATAATTGGTACCATTGTGCGAAGGTGTCTAATAAGGTCTGTCGCTGCTCTTCATCTTGATTGAACTGATGAATTTGCAAGGCGTTATAACCCATGAGTTCAGTCGCCATTGCGGCTCGCAAACAGCGTTCATCTTTTGGTGTGGCAAGGGCTCGCAGAATGATAGCGAGTTCAAAAGCTTCTTGGGTTTTAAAAACACTATCACGACTTAAAAAAACTGCGCCGATATTACGCTGACTTAATGCCTGCTTCATCACGGCCGCTTCATTTCTGTCTCTCACTAATACAGCAATATCTTTAGCCACGAGTGCTTTACCATTATGGTGGCATTGTCCTGCTTGAGACTCAGTGAGCAGTCGTTTAATTTCACTGGCTGCATCACCTGCGAGTTGTTTTCTAGCGGTGGTTTTGTTTAATCCGCTTTCATTTTCAGATAATAACTTTATTCGAAGAGCTGAGCGGTCATTACTCGCTTCAGTAAGTATTTTTGTATCGGCGCTTTTTGGCGTGTTAACGACATCATAAGGAATCGCATCGCTGATAAAAGGATCATCGTGCTGGCTAAATAATTGATTCACCCCATTAACTAAAGCGGTTGATGAGCGATAATTCGTTTCAAGGTTGTAATGCGATTGAGTTTGTTTTCTTGCACTAATATAAGTATGAATATCGGCACCACGAAAAGCATAAATGGCCTGCTTAGGATCGCCTATCATGAGTAAACTCAGTTTTTCTAGTTGAGTCTGTTGCTGATAAATCGCTGAAAATATCGCAAATTGAAGTGGGTCAGTATCTTGGAATTCATCAATTAATGCCACAGGAAAGCGTGTTGAAATCGCTTTTGCTAATTGCTGTGCAGTTTGTGTATTTGATGCCATTGCCATGTCGTCAGATTCTGGGTCATTTTCTGAGTTAGCTTCTGAGTTAGTTTCGTTAGTGGCTACAGAATGAAGCGCCCCAGCTAAAGTCATCAGTAAGTCATCTGGTGTCATTAAGTTTCGCTGCGCTTTTTGCATAGCAAAACGTAACTTAATACCCTCTTTGGCTTTAACTAAAAAAGCCGGTTTAATTTGGTTAATTAAGTCGAATAAGCGCTCGATATGATCCAATAATGGTGCTTCAGAAGGTGTGGGTATTTCACCGCCTTTATTGAGTTTAAGTCCTGATAATGCCAGCATTTCAAGTTCTTTAATTGGTGGCAAACTCGCGTGTTCAGCACTAGCCCAATGAGTTAGTTTATCGAACATGGCAGCAAGTTTGGGGTAATCATCGGCTTTTTTACCAAACCTTGCGCCGTTTAAAGGCAAGCTGTGTAGTAATTCAAGTTCTGCTTCACTATCTGCTTTCCAGCGCATTTTAAAACGAGATAAGCTTTGACTTAGCTCTGCGGTGAGCTTGTTAAAGTCTTTAGTAACAAGAGAAGTATTGGCTTGGGTTGCACCTAATAATTGCCGTAATTGCTTCGCTAGTTCATCAGGGCTACCAAACTCATTTGCAATGACTTGGGCTAATACTGGCGGTAGTGGGTAACAGGCCTCACGCCAGAAATCTCGAACGGCATGATGTAAAAATTCACTGTCATCCAGAGTAAATTCAGACTCAAACAGTAAAGATGACTCGAATGCCATATCCGATAGAATGCGCTGACAGAAACCATGAATGGTAAAAATGGCTGCTTCATCTAATGATTTTAAGGCTAAATCTAATCGCCTTAATGCCATTGAATGTTCGTCGACAGGCATTTGTTGATAAAGGGCATTGACGAAGGCATCGTCGGTTTCAAGACCAAGAAAGCATTTAAATGCCACTTGAATACGTTTACGAATACGGTCACGAAGTTCTTCTGTTGCCGCATTGGTAAAAGTCACCACTAAAATTTGTTCACAAGTTAATGGCGCTTTGTCTCTATCGCCTAATAACAAGCGTAAGTACAAACCCGATATTGTGTAGGTCTTACCTGTACCAGCACTGGCTTCGATTAAGCTACTGCCTGCAAAAGGTAAAGTGAGCGGGTCAAGCTTAGTGACGTTGGTCATTAGTGGCTGCCCTCTGTGTTAACACTGGTGATCTCGCTAATGTATTCATCTAACTCTGCTAATGTTCCTTTGTGATACACACTCAGCATAGGACTCAATAATTGCATCGCTGTGTGGCCAAACTCAACTTCGGTAAAGTCATCTGGGAATTGAAATAATCGTTTGTTATGGGGATCGTTACCTTCGCCAAATTCTGTTTGCTCATCTATCCATTGGCTTTGAGCTGCTAATAACTTGTCAGCATGCTCGCCTTCGGCTTCAACGTAGGCAAGGGCTGTGCGAGGCATAAAGCATAATGGTTTGTTTTGACCATTAAGGTAACCTTGCACAAATTGCTGTAGCAGTGTCTGGGCTTGAGCCTGCTTTATGGCAGTAAAGGCATGAAAATGACCGATATCTAATAGGTAACTGTTTTTTTCAATGCCAGAAGCATTGATACAAAGATGACGTAAGTACACTCGTAAAAAGTCACGACCATGGGCTGTGCCAGGTCGATAATTAATTTGACCTTTAGGATAAATATTATCGATACGACCGACGACATTGACTTGAATGTTTTGCTGTTGATTCAACGGCATGTGGTTAAAGCACAAATCAACATCAACTTCTCGCGTGTTTTCTTGGTCCGCGGTTAAAAATTGAATTCGACCAATTAATGGAGCGATATCTCGCTGATATTGGTTAAGCAACAAGTCATCAAAAGGACGCATCGGAAGCTCGCCGCTGGCTTTTAATTGGGCGATAAATTCCATATCTGCGTGCTCTAACTGGTTGCTAATCGCACTGTCTAGCAGGGACGATTGCAGTTTATATCGCTCGAGTGAATCTAAGTTAAACGGCTCATCATTATCATCAGCTTGAATACGAAGATTGAAATCTACTTTTAAGCTGCGATTTAAAAAATTGTGCTGGGCTGCGATAAAACCGAAGCAAGGCTGAAAGCTCAAGTGTGTGTCGGCCAATATCTGCATTAGCTACGTCCGCTGTTGCTTGGGCGGGCATTGCTTCTTCAAGCTGCCAATCAATATCGATGGTCTGTTTAGCTGCAATAAAAGGGCGTTGACTTTCTGCGCTGGGATCATGTTGTGGCGGACACCATTGATGATTATAACTTTGCATTAATGATGGCGAGCTATTTGTTGAGTGCTGTTCGCTTGGGGAAAATAACTTTGCGTCGAAAGGCTGTAATGGTTGCTGAATAATTAGATGCTCAATAATGGCGAGGTTTGCGTCATCGTTATTGATATCTCTGCGCTGTTTATTATTCGTGAGTAAACGATAATCCGCAAAATAACAAAGCTGATAATATTCAATTAACTCAGATACTAACATTGACGGAATACGCTCAGCATTATCACGCTCAGAGTGGCCAATGTAACTAATATAAAGTTGTTGTCGAGCTGATAATAAGGCTTCTAAAAATAGGTATCTGTCATCTAAACGACGAGAGCGGTCACCTTTCATTGCGCCGTTATGCGCCATTAAGTCAAAGCCAACAGGGTGTTGAACTCGTGGGTAAACCCCATCATTCATACCAAGTAAACAAACGACTTTAAATGGAATGGAGCGCATTGGCATAAGGGTGCAGAAGTTAACGCTGCCCGCTAGATAACGCTGACCCACACGGGATTCGTTAAGACGATGATTAAACCATTGTTTTAATACTTCAATATCGAGCGAACCTTGATGGCCTGCAGCTTCTAACTCATCCTTTAGGGCGGTGAGCGCTTCGCGAATGGTTTGTACTTGTTCACGTTCGTCATCATCAGCTTCAAAGAATACTTCCAGCAGTTGATAGAGTTGCTCAATACGCTCAAGCGTAGGGCAAGGGGTTGCAAGTTGAAGTTGGTATTCGTCAATGGCTTCTAAAAAGTTAAGTAAAAAGCCTAACGTTTGTGCTGACTGTCCTTCAACCCCTTTAACCAGCAAAGTGTCATGATAAATAGAGGACTCATCATTAAACGCGTAGCCTTGAATTAACCGTGTAATACCAAAAGCCCAAGAGTTTTGATTAAAACCTGGTACACCCTGTTGAACGCGGGTGTGTTCATCACGCCCCCAGCGAACGTTAGCATCATCTAACCAGCGTCTAATAAGCTGTAAACCGTCATCATCGAGTTGAAATTTACGTAAAATGGCTGGCACTTCAAGAATGCTAACAATCTCAGTTAAGCCAAAGCGGCTTTGATTAATATTGAGTAAGTTTAAAAAACTATTGATTAATGGAGACTCTTGCGCAGCGCCTCGGTCAGCAATGGCATAAGGAATATAGCGATTGCCATGTTGTTGCTGACTGTTTCCTGTGCCAAAAACAGCGTCGATGTAGGGGGCGTAAGCGGCCACATCTGGCATCATGATCACAATGTCTTTTGGTAATAAGTCGGCATCATTTGATAATAAATGTAAAAGGTGGTCGTGCAGCGTTTCGACTTCTCGCAATGGACTATGACAGCTGCGCAATGTGATGGAATCGTCGCTTGAATGCAATGTTCTGCGAGCTTCGGTGTTTTGATAAAAATGCGCATCTGGCCCTAATGGCTCACCTAAGGTTTCCATTTGCAAAATATCATATTGCAAACCATGTAGTAGGCTTAACTCATCGGTGGATTGGCTGGGTTCAATATAACAATCATAACTAAAATCAGTATGCTCAGCAGGTAGCGCGAGCATTAAATCCAATAGCTCACGGCCCATTTTGCCGTTGTTCGCTAAGATAGGGTTACCGACTTCAAGTTTTTCTTCCCATTGCTCGCCAAGCTGCTTTTTATTGGCATACTGAAGCGTCATGCGAGCACGGGCTTTCGGGTCAACAATATCCCCCCAGTAATGCTGGCAAGGGCTGAGTGAGAACATAATAACTTCAATACGTTCTGCAAGGTGATATAGCACTTCTAACGTTTGCGGAGGCATAGATGAAATACCAAATACAAATAAACGTTCAGGTAGAGATTCGATTACCGTATTTGGGTTTTGTAGTGCTGTAATTAAATCCTGATGCAAGTTAGCTCTGTGATACAAACTGGCATTAACTTGATGTTGGTTGTATTCAATTAATGCTCGCCACAGTTTAGGTTGCCATAACTGATTATCTTCAAGAGACAAAGGATGCTCATTTTGCTCCCAGCCAAGTATCCAGTGTGGACGGTATACTAAATATTGATCGAATATATCGGCTATTCGACCACATAATTGGTATAGCTTCATCGCATCAAAATGTTGTTGATGTTGAGCATATAAAGGTGAGAGTTCATTGCTAGTCGTAGTGGATTCGACTAGTGTATTCTCTTGCTGCTCAAGGTAAGCTTTTAATGGCGCAAAATCTTCATCCGTTAATAACTTGGGTAACAAGTCCATTAACTTCCACGTCATTGCAGCTTTAGTAAACGCATTGTCTTTTGGAACATCAGGTAAAAGTTCGTGGCATAATTGCCAAGTAAAACTTGAAGGCAATGGGAATGAAAGCGCTGCAGCAATGCCATTGTATTTAGCGACTTCAAGCCTTAACCAAGTCGACATACCTGGGCTTTGTACTAAGATATGTTCACTGGCCAGTAAATGCGTTGAATCAAGTGGAATTGCCAACATTTTAGAAAGTTGTTCCGATAACACTTCCATCTGATTTGATTGAATTAATCTAAGCATAACTGACTCGAAAGCTGATGATAAAAACCATTCTAAGTGGTTGTAATGTCGTTTTAAAGACTTTTATGTAGGACTCATTTTACTGGGTCATAAATACGCCTAATCGCAATAAAACCACGGTTGTCTTTATGCTTACTGACGAGAGTCTGACAAGTTAGTGCAATGAACATCGCTTTGCCTCCTGAATTCTTTAGCGTCGCTTGATGAGATTTTGTTTTCGGATGCCTGATTGTGATGACAAAAGTTCGAGGAAAGATTGAGATGGGTAAGCTTGCTCACGCTTGAATTAACCCTAGATTCGCTTGTCTTGAGCCAATCTATAATTAGCTAACCTAAATATTGGTTAATGCTAATTAAATTCGAAAGGCGCTTTAATCGCTATAAACCTTGCTTAACTTTTCTAAAATAACGTTTAAATAATGTTTGATGTTGCTGGGCTTGCTTATCATTTAATACTTGATATTGCAGTGCGATAAAGTGTTCGGTCATTTTATTAAAATCAGCAGCTAATTGTGGCTGCTCTTGATGAATAGCTTGATGAATAAAGTTTGCAAAGGCTTGTGGAGGCATTGTTTCTCTTGGGTAACCCTTGTCAGCAAATTTTGAGCAAATATGGCTATAGCGTTTAATTAATGGATCTTGTTTAGGCTTTAATGCAAATACGCCTGCATAATACGCAATAACCAGTGCGATGATGCTAAAGCTCACAATCATTAAGATAATGATTTTACTGGTATTGACCTCACCTAATAGTTCACTTAGCACTTGCTGCTGACGTTCCTCATCGAAACCTAAAACCCAAACACTCCAGTAAAAGTCTAAGCTGGCTAACTGTAGACGAATGTCATTTAACCAAGGAATTTCTTTTACTCGTAAGCTGGTAAAAAGACTATCTTGAAGGTAACTGTCTTGACCTGTAAACATGGCATCGAACCCATCCAAGATCCGCTCAGGTGCAATCATCGCAGTCGGGTCTAACCTTATCCAACCTCGGCCTTCAATCCATACTTCAGTCCAAGCATGTGCCATATATTGATAAATACTGTAATAACCGGCTTTAGGGTTGTATTCACCACCTTGGTAACCTGCCACCATACGTGCTGGTATTCCGCTGGAGCGTGCCATAAACACTAACGCTGATGCGTAGTGAGAGCAAAATCCTGCTTTGTTTTTAAATAAAAAGTCATCCACTTGATTGTTGCCCAACGGCGGTGGACTCAAGGTATAAAAATAAGACTGTTGATTAAAATACTGCATCATAGCGTTAATGCGAGGCAGTGGCTCCGGGTAATCTTTTACGAACTGCTGAGCTAAAGCTTGAGTCTGAGGGTTGGTTTCTTTCGGCAGTGATAGATTTATCCGTTTAGTCAGTGGTGTTAGCACAGGCTCAAGCATACTCATAGGGTAAGAAGTCACGCGGTAACTGAAACGTTGGTCAATATTCCTGACGGAATATAAGCGAAAGTCATCCATTTCAACAACGTGATCCGTTTCTGAAAATGCCTGATCTAAGCCAAATAACCATTTCTGATAAGTCGGCTCAGTGATCACTTGATAATTAAGCGAATTGGATTGCTCAACTTGAGCTGGCATCGCTCTTTGCTTGCGCTCGCGATAAGCTCGCTGCTGCGCATTTTTACGCAAGTTTGCTTGTTTCCACGTTTTACCATCGTAATTCTCCATTACAAGGGCACGCCAATATAACGCCTCATTAGGGATAAGTTGGATCTTGCTGGCGTTGGATGATTCGTTGTCAAAACCCACTCTAAATGCCAAATCAGGTGAGCGCGTCAGTTTACTGATATCGCCCAATGACACTTCATCAGATAAGCCTGTTGTCGCATTTTTCATGCTGGGCGCTAACCAAAGAGGGCCAAGGCGAGGAAATACAATAAAAAGCAAGATAGCCAAAGGAAGGCTTTGGAGTAACACTTTAGCGCCAAAGCTGAAGTTTATCTTACGAGTCGCATGTTGATAAACACTGATAAGTACACAGGTATTGATTAGCGAAACAAAGAGTAAGTGCACCGTATCAAGCATGCTTTGACGCTCTAATAAGGCGAAGGCAATGAGAAAATACCCGACTAAAACAACCACTTTTACATCACGTATTTGGCGCATCTCGATGTATTTTAAGGCGTAACCAAGTATCAATAAATTAACGAGTGCATTGAGCATACCGATTTCTTTTGACACTAAACCTAATGTTATCGCTGCGCCAATAGCCAGACTGGTGACCAGCAATTTAGGCGGGGCCGCGACTTTGCCAAAATAAATGCCGATGCGCCAAACAAAGCATATACAGCAAATACCAATGCTCCACAGTGTGGCGTCTTGGTATAGTGGTGATAATACCAAGGCATTAGTTAGCAACAGCCAAAATAAGGTGTTACGGCTAATATTCTCATTAAAATCATCGCTAATTTTCATCGAGTTCACCTTGTGTTGAACGGGTAATATCTCGATAACCATAACTTGCTATCAATTGTTGGCATTGTTTTCGGTGTGACTCGCCGCTGTCTTGTTCGATGATTTGATTATCTAATGCTAAACCAAATATTTGATGGGCTTGTGATAACGCGTTGACCTGCCATGCTAATTTACTGAGTTTATGTTCAAGATCATCACCTTGTGTGTCCGCTAGGCTTAACCATACGGGTTTACCTTCTGGCTGAGCGAACTCTTTACTGAGCATGCCACGCCCTTGCGCCCATTGTTTCCATGCCACTTGCTTTAAGGATTCACCTTCAACATAAGTTTTCAACCCTTTGTAATCATCAACTCCTGGTTGTAATTTACCGTGTTCAAACTCGGTATTATTGTCATCATCTAAACTGGTAAGTGAAACGGTTGTTTGCAATGGCTCTGCGAAAATGAGCTGCTCGATGTTTAAATCAACATAGGACCAAGCGCGAAATAAACCCAATGGGAAGTTAGAAGAAACTTGAATACGACCTGGATTGAATGGTCCTCTATTTTGAGGCGAATATCCGACCGTTGCGTTGAAGGATTCACCGACATCACCAATACGAATATGGCGCTGCTGAGAAAAGTTTAAATAAATCTGCTGGTGGTTTGTGTGGCTTAAATCCTTTTTTTGTTTACTCGAAAGAACAACCGGAAATGCCAAACTGGTGTTCGCGATACTCTCTGGCGGCATAGAGGCTGTTAATGTTAAACCTGCCAGGTTTTTATAACTGTAAATGATACACGTATGCAGCACACTTGCGAGTAATAAGCTTAAGCCAATGACTAGGTTGTTTTGATAATTGGTGCCGAATAAATAAAGCACGACGATTAACATAAACCATGCGATACCAAAGGCACTCGGTAGGATAAAAATGCTTTTATGGCTTAACGTCACTTGTTGGTTGGGTGGGATTCGACGTGTTAACCAACGCGCCCAGCGCTGCTTTATCACTTTAGGAATAAAGCGAGAATACCACTTGGGCGGAGTTTGATAATGAGCAGAATTACCGATGTTCTTGTTCATTGTCACTAACTAATTGGATTAACGTTAGCCAATATTTGATCTGAGATAGCTTGGCCTTGTATTGGGTTATTATTACGAATTCGATGCTCGGCTACACAATGAAATACCGCTTGAATGTCTTCCGGTACCACGTAGTTTCTTTGATGCATAAATGCCCACGCTTTGGCTGCATCAAGTAAAGCGATGCTGGCACGGGGTGATAGGCCATTTCCGTCAGCTTGTTCTCGAGAATATTGTGCCAAATGAATTAAATATTTAAGTACAGCATCCGATGCACTGACTTTTTGCACGAGTGATTGAAGAGTAATGAGTTCATCCGGCGTAAAACATTGCGGCATAGTGGTAGCGGTGTTTTTGGCCGTATCACTTTTTAACATTTCAAGTTCAGCTTGTTCATTGGGGTAGCCAATTGAAATGCGCATCATGAAGCGATCTAATTGCGACTCTGGTAACGGAAATGTCCCTGATTGCTCAATGGGATTTTGCGTTGCGATAACAAAAAAGGGTTGGGGAAGGGCATGGGTTGCGCCATCTAAAGTAATTTGCCTTTCAGCCATTGCTTCAAGTAAGGCACTTTGTGTTTTAGGGCTTGCTCGGTTGATTTCATCAGCTAATAGCATTTGATTAAAGATCGGCCCAGGATGAAACTGAAATTCTTGTGTTTGTTGCTGATAGATAGAAACACCAAGGATATCAGCAGGTAACATATCACTGGTAAATTGAATCCGTTGATAGCTCATACCAAGTGAGGTCGCAAGCGCTTGAGACAAACTGGTTTTTCCCATGCCTGGTAAATCTTCAATCAGTAAGTGACCTTTTGCAAGTATACAGGCGACGGCCAATTTTATTTGCTGAGGTTTTCCTAATAATACCGTTTCTAATTGCGATAATAATTGTTGTAGTTTTGACGCAGGCACGCATTACTCCATTAGTTAATTGGCAGTAACATTATACTGCCAGTAACAAATACATCGAATTGATTACGTTACCTTGTCGTTAAATATAAGGAAAGGATTTAACAAGTTTTAAGACTGAAAAAGTGTAATTTAGTATGCAAATGCCATTTCTTGTTCACTAAACATACTGGCGTTAATGTTTTTATTATGCTGATAAATCATTCGGTAACTTAAAACAGCCTGAACATACTCTCGAGTTTCCTTAAATGGAATCGTCTCAATAAAGCTCATAACATCCAGCGTCCCGTTGGATTCTTTAAGCCACCGAGTCACTCGATGCGGTCCTGCATTGTATGCGGCAGTGGCTAGTACTCGATTTTGGTCAAATTGTTTTAGTAATTGGCTGTAATAGGCACTTCCTAACTGCACATTATAATCAACTTGATAAAGCTGAATTTTGTTCTTAAAACTGAGTTTGTTTTTACGAGCGGTTTCTTTTGCTGTTGCAGGCATGAGTTGCATTAATCCTCTTGCACCTACACCGGATGTCGCATAAGGGTAAAATGCACTTTCACGCCTGGCTATGGCGCGTATCTCATCAATATCGACTTGGTACTGTTTACTGGCTTTTTCAAATGAGTCTTGTGCTGCATTAGGGAACCTAAGTTGCAAGCTGTTCCATTGTTTCGCTTGAATACTGGCCTCGACACTGTAATCAAACCAACCTTGCTGTAAGGCATATAAACCATATTCAGCTCGCATGGCATTGTCATGTCGTCGTAACATGCTTACCCATTCACCTCGAGCATCTCGGGTTTTATCAATTGCAATGAGTTCAACTATTCTGGCCATTGCTGGGTCATTATTGATTTTAGCGGCAAGCATAGGATTGGACTGTAACTTATCATCGTTCATCGCAAGCGGTGAGTTGATTGATTGCGCCGCATGGAAACCATAAAAATTACGAGCTTTGCTGAGTTGTTCTATAGTGGTGTTTTTTTGAGGGGCGTTGTTTGTATCAGTAGATGCCATTCTGGCAGACCAATATTGCCAACGGCTGTCATCAATCACATCATCACTGAGTAAGGCAAGGTAACGTTTTATGCTGTCATTATCTTGTTCACTGATGGCCCAACGTAAACGTATTTGGAATAGATCATCTGAATCTAATATGGGCAAACTGGCATCAATGTGTTCAAGTAAATCAGCCTCTTTACGGATTAGCGCTCTTCTGACGATGTACCGGTTAAGTTGCTGACCCTTGATGGCAGTAAAGCGATTAGCTTTATCATATTTGTTATACAGTTTTACGGCTTGCTTGAGATCTTTTCGAGCAAGTTTTCTAAGGCCTACATTGACAATATCACCAACGATAGGCGAGCTTGATGAAAACTTTTTTGTATAGCGTAAGCTATTGGGGTCTCGATAAACCGAAATCAGTAAGTCGGCTTCTTTCTTATTCTTGGTTATTTTTCTGGCAAGGTATTGAGTTAAACCATATTGATTTTCGTTAAAGCTCAATAGCATTCTTGACCAAATTAATGCCTGAGTCCGTTTTCCTGCTTTAGTCCATTCGTTAAAGAGGACATCACATTCTTTTGGTCGTGAACGGCCATAAAGCCACATGCGCTCAGCACCATCGAAGGCGGTTTTTTTATTGCCTTGAGAAAGTTGCGCTCGATAGTAATAGCATTGCAATGCAATATCGTTAGGCGTGTTCGGAGCAATGGCTAAAAAATTCTGCCATTGCTTTCGTTTCCCTGCATTTTTTAGATAACGGTAGCGTAGGGTGTTATAGAGGGGCGTTTTCTTATATTTCTCAATAGCGATATGGGCATCTTCGCCGTTTAGCGACAGGATGTCACTTCCAGTTTCATGGTAGTCAAGGTAGACATTTAATGGATATTCACCAAGTTTTTCTCGCAGCGCCTGGTAGGTTTTCATTTGTTTTTTATCGAGTGCTTTACGGGCATCAAGATAAAGTTGTTGCTCAGTGGT
Source organism: Shewanella sp. ENK2 (assembly GCF_043568515.1). Taxonomy (NCBI): domain Bacteria; kingdom Pseudomonadati; phylum Pseudomonadota; class Gammaproteobacteria; order Alteromonadales; family Shewanellaceae; genus Shewanella; species Shewanella sp. ENK2. Next base: position 3,845,448 of record NZ_CP171406.1, read on the forward strand.
ATAAGTTGTTTTTGCAGCCGAAACCGGCAAGCTAAGCCCTGCCATTAACAGACCAATAAATACACTAACTAAAAAAACACACTGTTACGCATAATAATGAGAACCTCCGTCCCAGTACGACATTGTTGCGAAACCAATTGTTACGAACGTATTTTAAATAAACTTTTACTCAACGACTTCATCTACTCATCGGATATTAGAGCATGTTTGTACATGGCATTTATATCATGCTTAAAGGTTATATTAGTAACGATGATGAGCCTTTAAATACTAGCTCATCATTATAAACCTGCATGATAATATTCACTTTTGATCTGCTGTTATAAAGTGCTGCTCATTTACTCAATTACTCGCTACTCTTTTGACTCATCTAACGCTTTATTAATTAATTGCGGGTCAAGATTTTTACTGGTTTCAACACCTAATTTTTGCATTACATGAGCTTGTCTAATTAGGTTACCTTTACCTTGTGACAGCTTACTCATGGCTTGCTGATAAGTTTTATCTGCAGTGTCTAATGCGCGGCCAAGTTTATCCATGTCTTCTACATAGCCACATAATTTGTCATATATTTTTGCGGCTTGCGAAGCGATAGCTTGGGCATTTTGATTCTGATATTCATAACGCCAAATATTGTTAATCGTTCGAAGTGCGACGAGTAAATTAGTTGGGCTGACCAGCATAATATTATGTTCGAGTGCATAGCTGACTAAACTCGGATCTGACTCTAACGCCAGTAAAAACGCAGGCTCAATTGGAATAAACATCAACACATAGTCGAGACTTTTTAAGCCATGCAGCTTGTGGTAATCCTTTTGACTTAAACCTTTAATATGTTGGCGAACTGATAGTGCAAGCTCTTTAATTGCCTGTTTCTGTACTAATTCATCCTCGCTATTAAAAAACGTTCGTAGGCTATTAATGACATTTTTGCATCAATAACGACATCTTTTTGTTCAGGTAGGTGGACGATAACATCTGGTTTAAATCGCTTTCCGCCATCATCTTTTAAGTCTTGCTGAGTGTCGTATTCGTGTCCTTCACGTAAACCACTTTCTTGCAGAACACGCTCTAATATGACTTCACCCCAATTGCCTTGCTGCTTGTTATCGCCTTTTAAAGCCTTAGTTAAATTAATCGCGTCTTGGCTCATTTTAAGATTAAGATCTTTGAGGTGATCAAGTTGGTGCTTTAACGCACTTCGCTCAGTTTGCTCTTGAGTATATGACTCTCGGATTTGCTGCCTAAATCCTTCTAACTGTTGTTTTAGCGGCCCTAAAACCCCATCAATTTGTGTCACATTCTGTTGTTTGAAGTTTTCACTTCTTTCTTCAAATATGCGGTTAGCAAGGTTTTCAAATTGTAACTTTAATCGTTCTTCTGCACTTTCTAGTAAAGCTATTTTGTCATTGAGCGCCGCTTTTTCAGTGTTAGCTTGTGATTGGATGCTTTGTTGCATCGCATTTGATTTAGACAGCGCCAGTTGAGTCTCCATAAACTTACGTTGGCCGTCGCTAAGCTGCTGCTCTAGAAGTGGTAACCTTTCAGCTTGGGCTTCAAGTTTTGAAAGCTGAGCAATTAAAATTTCTGCTTTTTCTCTAGCACTATGCAGCGCTAGTTCTTTGTCGTCGATTTGTTGTTGAAGTAATTGCTGTTTTATCGCCATATCTGATTCAAACTGCGCCATTTCAGCTTGGAGTTTGTCTCGATGTTGCTCCCATCGTTGGCGGGTCAAACGTTGGTTAAGTAGCGCACCAATTAATAACCCTAAAAAGGCGACAGCACAGAGGGCGATGATTTCAGCAATGGATAAAGAGGTAGGAAGCGTCATGAATACGGCCAGCTTAAAAATGAATGCTTAAGATTCTCATGGCAGTGCACATGGCGCAAGCCAACATCGAGTGATTTCATACTTAAGCGCTTAATTAATAAACTCAATAGCTTAAAAACTGTAAACTATTTGAAATTAATTGCCGTATAAACATGTCTAATAATTTAACAGTAGAATGACTTTGTAGAATAGGTTTGCTTTAGGAGGCGTTATGGTCGCAAAAAAAGGGTTTACAAAAGGCATTGCCAACACGCCAAGTTGGGCATTAAAAGAAAATCAAGTAACACCAGAGCGCGTATTTGCTGATAGACGCAAGATTGTAAAAGCACTTGGTTTAGGCGCGTTAGGAGCAAGTCTACCAGGGCAGGTTCAAGCTGGGTTATTTGACTTATTCGGCAGCGAAGATAAACCTGCTTTTGCTGTTCAAGGGCTTGATTACAGCAAGCCAAGCCAATTTCAAATCAGCGATATACTGACGCCAGAAGATAAAATTACTCGCCATAATAACTTTTACGAATTCGGTACCAGTAAACAGGACCCATTTGAAAATGCACAAGGTTTTCAGGTCAATCCTTGGGAGTTGCGAATTGAAGGTTTAGTGGATAAACCATTAACACTTGACTTAAATGACCTGACGACCAAGTTTGATTTAGAAGAGCGCATTTACCGTCTTCGTTGTGTAGAAGCTTGGTCAATGGTGGTGCCTTGGGTTGGTTTCTCGTTAGCTGAACTATTAACCATGGCTGGAGTGTCAAATAAGGCAACGCATGTTGCATTTGAAACTTTATTCGACCCAGATCAAATGCCCGGTCAGAAAAATCGCCTAATGGGAGGTGGGATCCACTACCCATATGTAGAAGGATTAACCATTGCAGAAGCAATGAACGAGTTACCGTTCCTTGCTGTTGGCTTATATGGAAAAACTTTACCGCCACAAAATGGTGCACCAGTTCGTTTAGTTCTACCTTGGAAATACGGGTTTAAAAGCATTAAGTCTGTGGTGAAAATTCGAGTAACAGATAAGCAGCCTCCTACCAGTTGGAACCAACTAGCACCCCATGAATATGGCTTTTATGCCAACGTGAATCCACAGGTTGATCACCCTAGATGGTCACAAGCGACAGAGCGCAGCATTGGTGAAGGCGGTTTATTCTCTGCAAAACGTATTCCGACGCAAATGTTTAATGGCTACGCAGAACAGGTGGCTGACTTATATAAAGATTTAGATTTAAGGAAGTTCTATTGAAGCGGTTAACACCTAAAAGTCTAATTTGGATAAAAGGCTTACTGCATGTGAGCTTTTTATCTCCAATAGTGTATTTAGTTTTATTAGTTATGACTGACAATGCTGGTGGCGATCCAGTGCAATACATCATCCATTTTACTGGGATGGGTGCAATTAATTCGTTAATCATTACCTTAGTAGTTTCACCATTAGCTAAATTTTTGAAGCAAGGGGTGTTACTGCAAACTCGGCGATTAATTGGCTTGTATGTTTTTGTATATGCAAGCTTACATATTGCTGCTTTTATTAGCCTTGATTTACTTTTTGCATGGGGTTATTTGTTACAAGAAGTGGTTAAAAGGCCGTATATTTTGGTCGGCGCGGTGGCGTTGATTATTGTAGCGCTTCTAGCTTTGACCTCGTTTCAAGCAATAAAACGTAAAATGGGAAAAGGTTGGCAGCAATTACACAATTGGATTTATGTTATCGCGATTTTAGCGCCAATACACTTCTATTGGTCTGTAAAATCAGAAATCATCGAGCCGAGTATTTATTTCGTTCTTTTTGCGGCTTTATTATGGCTAAGAAGAAGTCAGATTAAAAAATGGCTGTTAAAACGTTAGTTATGTCACAGGGGCTTAAGAGTTGATTTATTAACTAATGTGGCCAATTGATTTTTAAAGAAACAACACCGGCAATGCCGGTGTTGTTTTATATAGCAAACCCTGTTTGCTATTGGCGTTATAGGCGCGGTTTAGTTTAACCCTTTTGTACCAAGCTGGTTATTTAAATTATCATAGTTAGACTAAGCTTGAATGTGACTTGTTCAGACTTTAGCGAAATAAACAGTTCTTGGCTCTGGGTGGGTTAACCAGTCCATTGAAACAGTAACTTGCAAAAAGGCTAAAGGCGATAACTGAACCCATGATAATGGCGAGTGTATGCCAAGGTTCATGCATTGTTATTCGCATATCAATATATTGGTAAGTTGATACGCCCCAAACCATCACAGTCGCTACGATTAAGCCTAATTGAATGACTCGGGTAATAATATTGTTCTTAAGCAATAATAACCAAGGTAGCATGACGCAAGTGATTGCAAGTGGCATTTGTCCAAATCGAAGAAAATGCGCTGCAAGTAATACATACGCTAATGAAATGAATATAATTCTCCACCACATGGTTCTGCTCTCCTAACTATTTTGATTTTTGCTGACGCAATATATCGCAATCAATTTAGGTTGTTCTGTCGAAGTGGTCACATAATATCGCAGCGTGGGTGATACAGTTCAAAAAACAGCAATCTTCTTAGTCAGAGCTAACGAGAAAAACAGCGTGTGGGTCGTAAATATTTTATTAATATGAAGACTTACTATGAATGAAATTAAGAGTGAAAATTGGTCGGGATAACAGGATTTGAACCTGTGATCTCTTGTCCCCCAGACAAGCGCCTTACCGGACTAGGCCATATCCCGATGACTTTACTTCTGATGCGTAAATAAACTAACAACTCGTCATTTTAGGCGCAACTTATTTTTAAATAAAAAAGGTTAATTGACTGATATATAGTCAGTTAACCTTTTGTTAAGTCAGCTCTTAATCACTCAATTTATAGCGTATTTTTATCAAGAGTTAATGATTATATAGCCGGCGGCCTTCACGCATGACTTGAATTAACTCAGGTGCGCTCAACTTGCGCTTGAGTCGTTTGTCATAATTAATATCATATATTTGATATTTACCGTGTCGATCTAAAACGGTGATTTCAGCATCTTGATAGATGGCAAATGTACGACTATCTCCAATATAGACCCAGCTTTGTTCACTTGGCTGCAATAAGCTGTAGCCAGAACTGTAATCCGTAGATGGATTATTACAATGTAAGATTTGGCTCATAATAGTCGGCACTATGCCGTAATGACTGGTGCGGTATGTGACAGTGTCTGCAGCTGCTTTTGGCCAATGCATAACAAAAGGCACTTTTACGTTGCCAGGGGATAAATTCTGGTTAACCTCTGATGGGTTACTACTAAACACTTGGCCATGGGTACCTGTAATCATCACGACTGTATCTTTATCAACACTATCAATTAGTTGATTGAGTTGCTGGTCGATAAAATACAATGACTGTCGGTATTGGTTATAAAGTACTTTTTCTGCAGGTTTCAATATTATGTGAGGCTTAACGGTTTCGATACCTAAAAAACCAATAGGCGTGTCATAATGTTTTGGAGCCGTGAGGTTCACAATTGAAAACCAATGTGACTGCTGCGATGCTTGCCAATTGACGAACTGGGCCACATTTTTACTATCTGTTTTAGCACTGCCTTCATCGCTATGGTTGATAAACGGTGTTAGCTCATCAAAAATAGCGCGCCCGATAAACGGATTAGCATTATCTTGTGGTAAGAAAATAGCTTGCTGATAACCTGCTTTGGCAAGGGTTTGTGTCATAACAGGTGCAGTATGATAAAACTCTTTTCTGTCACCATAGTTGCCCTGAAGGCCATACAGTATTGAAAAAATTCCCGTCTTAAACTGATTCCCACCACTAAAATGGTCAATAAATTGTTTGTTATCAGTCTGATATTCCGTCAGAAACGGCATGGTTTGTTCATTCACCATATCTGCACGTAAACCATCGACAGAGACTATCAATACATTAGGTTGCTGCTCTTGGATTAATGGCGTTTTACATTGTAATGGCTTAACAGGGTAACTCAGTTTACGTGACTTAGTTTGGTAGCGATTATCTTCTATATTGGTGCCTTCAATACCATGGCTCTCCATGAATGACCTTGCAGTAGCTGGGTATGATAAAGGGTACGTATCATCAAAACGGGTAATTTGTGTTACGTCAGATGCATCAGCCCAAATATGAACTAAATGGCTACTGATAAAGCAAATACCGACAAAAGCAATTGCTTTATTGCCAAGCTGTTTCTTCTCCAGCTTTTCGATGCGTTTCCATATGAAGTTAGCTGCTGTTAGCTCGATTAATATAATCGAGATGGGAGTCACTATATAGGAGGTACTTTTTAATAATGCATTCAGATCTGTCCAAGCTAAATCAAATGCGAAGGGGCTTAGATGAATACCATAATCGTCATAGACAATTGTGTCATACAATAAGATACATAAGCCTAGGCTCGCGACGAGGGCGGCGTAGCCTCGTAAAATTTTAGAATAAGGTAATAGTAACGTGACAGGAAAAAGAAAGACTACATAAACAATGAAAGCTAAAAAACTGAAGTGACCAATGGTGCTAACGGCAAGATAGCCCCAACCAATAAAGGTTTCAGGGTAACCCACACTACTGAGGTAACGGGCACCGACTATCATAGCTAAAAAGCCATTAAAGAAGGCAAACCAGTGACCCCAATTAACGAGGCGCGATACTTTATCGCGAGTCATTTGTTTTTTGCGCTCAACCATGCGGAGTTGTTTTCCTAATCCTATCTTTATCAAAGATATGCTTCAAAGCTAACATATCCTTGATAAATTAAAATACCTTTTAATATGGCTTAGTCAGCCTTTACTGATTGTGCCAATGCTTTTGCAAATTGTTCAGCAACCTGTTGACGAGATTCGCTAGGTACTTTGTTCTCTAGTAAATGTGAAACACAATTACCTAATACCATCAGACTTAAATCAGTCGGTGCTTGATGCTTGTTGAGTACTGCTAATAACTCAGTAATTAACGCTTCAACTTGGGTGTTGGTATATTTAGATTGGATAGCCATAATCAGAAAAGTTCAAAAAGTAATGAATTAGCCGCCTATTATATCGGATTTCATATTATCTTGCTGTAGTTTATTGTGGTGAAAATAGCGTCGAAATTTAGCAATTTAATGGCCTTGTTAAGTACAAATTGAAATAAATATAGCGGTTGAGTTAACTAAAATTGGCACTTGAAGCTATTGGCATTTTTCGTAATATTTTTTGAGACTTTTTTAACGTGTCTGTTATGATATTCAGCGCTATTTCGCTTCCATATATTACAGATTCAGTTAGGGCTTATGAGCATCAATATCGAACAAGCAATTATCCACGAAATTTCCCAAGACAGTCAGGGTCAACTCAGTTGTCGTTTAAGACCACAACCTCTACTAAATAGCAGTGCTGTAGAAGCTATGCTAGAAGAGTTGCATCAAACCTATACGGGTAAAGCTGGTAAAGGCTTTGGCTTTTTTGGCACACACGGTGAAGATGGTGAAGCCAACCCTGCTTTTTCTGACGCATTAAATGAATATCGAAGCGGCGAACTAGGATTTGTTGAGTTTAGTAGTGCTGCAAGTAAGTTACTTCAAGAAGAACTTGCGAAATATGACTTTAGTCAAGGCGGCTTTTTGTTGATGTCTTGCTATACCAGCATGACAAGTGATTATTTATTCGTGGCATTGTTAAACGCAAAATCGTCAATGACGGTGTTAGATGATATGGAACTATCGCAAAACAACCATCTTGATTTAACGAATGTTCAGTTGGCAGCTCGAATTGATTTAACAGAATGGCAAGCAGATAAAGATTCACGTAAATATATTTCGTTTGTACGTGGTCGTGCGGGCCGTAAAGTGGCAGACTTTTTCTTGGATTTCATGGGCTGTGTTGAAGGCGTTAATACTAAGGCGCAGAATAAAACATTAATGCACGCAGTTGAAGATTTTGTCGCCAGTAGTGAATTGACTAAAGATGAGCGTCAACAATGTCGTGATAAAGTGTTTGATTACTGCAGTGAGCGTGCCGATGAAGGCGCGGATATCGAAGTAAAAGATTTGGCTGATGAATTGGCCGATTCTGGTATGGATTCGTTTTACGACTTTGCTTGTGGCGGCGCTTACGAGTTAGATGAGGAGTTTCCTGCTGATAAAGCCAGTTTACGCACCTTGAAGAAGTTTTCGGGTACTGGTGGTGGCGTTACATTGAGCTTTGATGGCGGCCATTTAGGTGAGAGAGTTATCTACGATCCTATTTCTGACACCATTCTTATTAAGGGTGTTCCAGCTAACTTGAAAGATCAGTTAGATCGCCGCCTTAAAGGTGAATAAAGAAACAATATTCAATTAAAGCGCCCATATGGGCGTTTTTTTTGCATTTATTATATGCATTTAACGATTTCGGTACATATAAGAGCTAATTTAGGCATAAATACATTTAAAGATTTAAATTTGAATTTATTTAAGTACACTAGCCGACAAATTTAAACCTAATATTGATAGTTATGAAAATATAACTATGTGGGGGATACATGATTACTGCCTATGTTTATAAAAATCGCAAGTTAACTGTTCACGAACTGAATGTTCAAGACAGTATACCCGAACAAACATTATGGTTAGACATGTTCAAACCCAATGATGATGAAAGGGAATGGTTGAGTCGGTTTTCGGTCGAGGAAGTTCCCGACGAAGAAGACATCAACGAAATTGAAGCCTCGGCTCGTTTTTTCCAAAGTAAAGATGGATTGCATATTAATTCGTTATTCCCGCAACGTGTTGGCTCGGATGTGCGAGCGATTAACGTATCGTTTAACTTGAGAAAGGATTTCTTACTGACTATCCGTGAAGATGATGTCGGTTTGATCCGTTTATTACGCAACTATCTACGTCTTGGCCGTTTGGATGCCACCACGCCTCAAGGATTAATGCTAGAGCTGTTCCATCTAAAAGTAGATTACTTGTCTGATTTAATTGAAGACGTTTACTCTGTTCTTGATGATGTAAGCGAAAAAGTGTTTGATGATGAAGAGTTAGATGAAGTATTCAAAATGATCACGCTGCAAGAAGACTCAAACGGTAAAATCCGTCTAAGTTTGCTCGATACTCAGCGTTCATTACGATATATCCAACGTTACTACCGCGATCATTTATCTGAAGAAAATATCAAGGATATTCGTGAGATGTTGTCGGATATTGAGTCGTTAATGCCTCATAGCCAATTCATCTTTGATAAGTTGAATTTTTTGCTCGACGCAGCCATGGGCTTCAGTGGAATTCAGCAAACCAAGATTATTAAAATATTCTCGGTTGCCGCCGTGGTGTTTTTACCACCAACGGTAATTGCAAGTAGTTACGGAATGAACTTTGTTAATATGCCAGAGTTAGATTGGCGTTTCGGTTACCCAATGGCGATAGGATTGATGTTAGCTAGTGCCGGTGGTACATATTTATTCTTCAAGCGAAAAGGCTGGTTATAAAACCTGTTTAAGTCCTTTGTTAATATTAAAAGCCATTAGTAACGTTAAGTTATTAATGGCTTTTTTGTATCTGTTAAATAGACTTTTATGCTTGTTTTAATAAGGATTACCCTTGGCCAATACCATAGCTTATGCGCTCTCTTGGGCTTAAATATTTTAGAATATTCTCGGGTAATGCTGATATCGGCAAACATCGTGCAATACTGATTTCTTCGCGTTCTAAGTCAATGATTGGTGCTTGTTCTTTTGGAACGAGTGCGTCGTATAGCATGATTTGAGGGTATAAAATCTTATTTATATTTACAGACATCACCATGCCAAATTGACCGCTTGAAAGCTCTACAACACTACCAGGTGGGTAAATACCAATGGTTTTGATTAAGGTGCCGACATATTCTTGATTGAGCTTATCTTTATAGTTTTTATAAATATAACCTAAAGAAGCATAAGGCGTTTTCGCTTTTGTAGTCTTAGTGCCGTTACACAAATCATCATACTCATTGACTACCGTGATAAGTTGGGAGTATTTATCTAACTCATCTCCTTTAAGTCCTTTGGGGTAGCCAGAACCGTTCAGAAACTCATGATGATTGGCTATCATGGGTTTAGCTTCTTCAGGAAAAGTATCGGCAATTTTAAGGAAGTTGAGACTCATTAAAGGGTGCTGCTTAATAAGGTTTTGTTCCGGTTTATTTAAGGGAGCTTGTTTATTCAGTACATTGCTAGGAATTTTAAGTTTGCCTATATCATGAAATAGGGCACCTAAGCCAATCTGCTCAATCTCTTCTCTCGACCAATTCAGGCTTTTTGCTAACATCATGCAAAGCACTGAGACATTCAGTGAATGGTGATATATTAAATCGCCAGGTTTGACATCACCCATAAGATGTAACACTAAATCATCAGAATTAAGCAGCATAGTGGTCATCGAGCTCACCATGTCTTTAGCATCGTTGACAGCGTTTAATGGTCGACTACCGAGTTTTGAGATACTAGAGCGCATAATTGATAATGAACGGTCAAACTGTTGCTCAGTCTTTTTAAGTCCTCTTCTAAGCTTCTTTTGTGTTTCAATTTGATCATGTTTGTACTGATCCATTTCAAGCTTGAGCTTATCGAGAGAAGCAGTATCTGTAAGTACTTCTTTTGCATCTTTAGCGGGTTTATCACGTAACTCAGTGTCGCTTTTAGTAGGCACGAATAAAACGGTTTCGATACCTAAACTTTTAATTAAATCGATTTGAGACTGACTTTTAACCTTGAAACGACTAAATAGAAATGGGTGATCCTTCCAAGATACAGGCAAGCAAATAAAATTGCCGACTTGGATTTCATCGATTGAAACTTTTACTGTGTTTTTCATAGGTTAAAACAGGTACCTAAATATATTTTTGTTATTATGTAGCTAACCATCTGTACTCATCCCTTTTGCTAATCGACAGTTTCCATGGCAGCATATTACCAAACAGATATAAAAAGTGCTTATTTAATATGGATTTTATTGAAGTCATACCAAATGCGTTAGATGAAGATTTATGCGATCGATTGATTGCCGCTTTTGAACAGCACCCAGGAGTCATTGAAGGTAAAACTGGTCAAGGTGTTGATAAGGCTAAAAAACATAGTTTTGATTTAACCTTAGACATTCATGCTGATTTAGCGCCACTAAGAAATGAAATTTTACAATTAACGCTTAAGCATGCGGCTTCATACTTTACTCAATATTCGATGGCGTTAATGGGAGCGGTGTCAGTAGCTGTCGCTGATGAGCATGGAAAAGCAGTGACTTTACAACCCAACAATTTTGATGCTTTAGGTGTGCCTCGAGCAGAAGCGCTAACCAAGTATTTGTATCGAAGTGGCAATGTAAATTTGCAAAAATATCCTATGGGGCTTGGGGGCTACCCTCATTGGCATTCTGAGCATTTTCCGCAATCTGGTTCACATGAAGCTTTACATCGAGTACTACTTTATATGTTTTATTTAAACGATGTAGAAGAGGGCGGAGAGACGGAGTTTTTTACCAACAGAAAAGCATTAAACCTAAAAAAGGGACCATGGTTATTGCCCCGGCGGGTTTCACTCACACCCATAAAGGTAATAAGCCAATAAGTGGTGATAAATATATCGCCACCTCTTGGATTATGTTTAATCGGGCAGAGCAGCTCTATGCACCATTAAACAGTAAATAGTGTTTATTGTTATTGAGGGGGATTTTGATAGTAAATTTAGCCCCTTCAAGCTCACTTTCGGTGATTGATAATAGACCATGGTAACTACTGACAATTTCGTTACACACTGCTAAACCGATGCCTTGACCTGGTGATTGGGTATCGGCGCGCACTCCTCGTTGAATGATGCGTGCTTTTAATGATTCATCAACGCCAGGTCCATCATCTTCAACACAAAGGATTGAATGCCCCTCACTATCAATTGTCGCAGTAACAATAACTTCACTAATACAAAGCCTGAATGCATTTTCCATTAGGTTGCCACACAGTTCCATTAAATCTCCTTTATTAATAGGAAAGTTAATATCAGAATCGATGTGACTGCTAAATTTGACGTTTTTTCTTGATAAATCTTGAACAACATTTGCGACAACTGCTCAATCATAGGTTGAACTGGTGTTTGTTCTTGAACGAGCCCTTGACGACCGACTAAAGCGCGTTTTAATTGATATTTTACCAACTGATCCATCTGTCCCACTTGCTGCATGATTTTTTCACTGGCATCTGATTTTGACAACGTCGCGTCATCAGTTATTGCATGAACAGCGGCAAGGCGCGTTTTTAAACTATGGGCTAAGTCATTCATGGCATTCTGGTAACGCTCTTGTTGCGCACTCGATTGCGATAATAGTTGGTTTAATGCTTGAGTTACCCCTTCTAATTCTTGTGGGTAACCATCTGATAGTGACTTTTTGTTGCCGTCACCAATTGCTTGTAATTCACTTTTGAGCCTCGTCAGTGGGCGCATTCCCCAATAGGCCGCACTAATCAGTAATATAAACGCAAGCAACATGACGACACCAAGACGTAAATAAGTCAACTTTTTAAAACGTTTAAAGTCGTTCTCTACGGTGTCAGCTTCTTTTAATACCACCATATTGTATTGGGTTTGATTGAGTTCAACGGGCAGTAGATAGGCAAAGTAGGAACGATTATCTGACATGTTTAGAAAGTAAGGGGGATTGGAGTCGACAATAGATTCAAATCGTTCACATATATTGGTTAACCCAGCATCGGTAGCGAGTGATGAGGTCCATACGTCTGCAAAGTCTTGACTACAGCTGGCCATCATATAGCGTTTTTGCTTATTGTTTTCCATTAACCAATTATTATTGGCTGGAATAAGGTCGTGTTCACGTAGCTCAGCTGCAATTTGCGGCATTTCAGCGATAAGCTGAGCCGTTTCTTTATTATAACTGTTTTGCGCATGAAGAATGGTTACTGACCATGCAAGGCCAAAGCCTACCAGTGCGATGATAGTTAACGAGGTAATAAACATCCTCGTGAGAAGGCGTTTTTTGGGCTTAAACCTTAGCTGCATGGTAGGTTAAATTTATATCCTTGACCGCGGATGGTAGCGATTGGGTTATCCATACCGCCTTTATTAAGTTTTTTCGAATACGGCTGACCATGACTTCAATGGTATTCGGGTCACCTTCTTTGTCACCGTAAACGACATCAAGTAAACGTTGCTTGGCTACAACTTCATGGCAGTGACGCATGAGGTATTCAAGAATTAAATATTCAAATGCAGTAACTTCCATAACCTCAGCATTTAGCGTGACTTGTTTTGCCGCTAAATCTAATTGTAGTGGCCCACTACTTATGGTCGGTTTTACAAACCCAGCGCTCCGTCTTACCAAGGCGTCAAGTCGAGCAACTAACTCTTCTTTTTGGAATGGTTTGACTAAGTAATCATCTGCACCTGCATTTAATCCTTCAACCTTATCTTGCCAGTTAACTCGGGCCGTTAGAATAAGAATAGGCGCTTTAACATCGGCATTACGGATATCTGATATGAGTGTCATACCGTCTTTATCAGGTAGGCCTAAATCAACAATAGCGATATCAATAGGGTAATTGGTTGCTTGATAAAAACCTTCTTTTGCCGTCAGTGCCACTTGTACTTGATTACCTAATTCAGATAATTGCACATTTAAGTGGTGGGATAAAATTGGGTCATCTTCTATTACCAAAATTCTCATAACAAATACTCTTTGGTGAAATCGTAATATTTCTTTGCATTAAATGATCGCTTAAGAAAAGTACAACGCGATAGGCATAGTGGCATCTTAGCCCGACGATACTTAACCTTAACTGACTGTAATCTGTAATTGTTTATCAGACAATAAGTTGATTGATTAAATTCGTTAAAATAGTGATTGAGACACCCATAAATATAATGCCTGTTATAGCATCAATGAGCAGGCTGCCTTTAGCCATTTTATGTTGTATCTGCGGTTTTGTAAGAATGATAGCAAGAAAACTAAACCAACAAAGGGAAAGCGTGAATAATAGACTTGCTGAAGCTACTTTTGTAGCTAGTGTAACCTGTGGTGTGACTAGAACAGTAAAGATTGTGATGAAAAAGATCAAAGCCTTAGGGTTAAGCAAATTTGTATAAAGCCCAATTTTGAATCCTTTAGCTGATGAAAATGTTAAATGTTCTAAATCGTTATTATTAGGTTGATTGGCGGCTTTGTCTTGGGTTTTATGCTCAAAAGATGATGGTTCACTGAAATTTTTTCTTCGTTTTTAGTGTTTTTTTGAATGATGATAATGCAGAAGATAAAGCACCAAATCCCATCCATGCAAGGTAACAGGCTCCAATAATTTGCACTGCAAAATAGGCAAACTCAGATTGACGGATCATTAAGCTGATACCTAATAGTGAAAGTAGACTATGTATTAGTATGGCGAGGCTAATACCAAAGGCACACATTAATGCAATCCGCCGCGGTTGCTGTGTCGCTGTTTTGACTATGATAGCAAAGTCTGGTCCAGGGCTGATAAGAGCTAGGCTGTGTATAACAGCGAGAGTCGATAGAAGAGCAAAATCCATTTAAATTCCATTTGAGTATTTGTTAAACCAGGTTTTACATGAACGCATTTTTATCTGAAAACAGTTTATATGGTCATAGATTAACGATAAAAAAGGCAAGGTGTCTATTATATGAGCCTTAAACGAGTCATATACGAGTCAAATATGAGTTATTTGGTATTGATTGTTTTGTTTCTATTTTAAATAATAAAAAGGGCGCCTTTAAGGCACCCTTTTCGTATGCAAAATCAAGCTTACTTTGTATGAAGTCAAAGCAAAAGTAAATTACTCATTAAGCGTTTTTAACTTGATCTTCAAAACTAGAGCCAACTTTACCTGCTTGAGAATCATTGAAAGTTTCTTCGCTGAACTCGCCTTCAGATTTCGCTATGACTACAGTCGCTACGGAATCACCTGTTACGTTTACCGCAGTTCTTATCATGTCGAGTAAACGGTCAACACCAATAATTAACGCGATGCCTTCAACTGGTAAGCCAACTTGGTTCAGTACCATCGCAAGCATAATTAAACCAACACCAGGAACACCAGCAGTACCAATAGACGCTAAGGTTGCCGTTACAACCACAGTGACATAATCCATTAAGCTTAATTCGATACCAAATACCTGTGCAATAAACACCGTCGCGACACCTTGCATAATCGCGGTGCCATCCATGTTGATGGTTGCACCCAAAGGCAAGGTAAATGAAGCGACTTTATTATCAGCGCCTAAACGGTGTTCACAGGTTTCGATGGTAACAGGTAGCGTTGCATTGGAACTTGCAGTACTGAATGCAAATAATTGCACGTCACGCATCTTGCGTAAAAACATAAACGGATTAAGGCCAGTAAATGTTTTTAATAAGGTCGGGTAAACGACTAATGCTTGAACCAGCAGTACAAATATAACTAAGAAGAAATATTGAACAACACTGCCTAAGGTTTCTAATCCTAAGGTCAGACTTAATTTCGCCATGAGGGCAAATACACCATAAGGCGCAAGCTGCATGATTAAAGTTACCACGCGCATAATCACTTCGTTCAAGTCATTAAATAACGCTGATACTCGAGCGCCACGTTCACCAATATGTGAAATTGCGAAACCAAAGATAACGGCAAAAATAATGATTTGCAGCATGTTACCTTGACTCATGGCTTCAATTGGGTTAGTTGGCACAATGTTGATAACAACTTCAGACAGGCTAGGTGCATCTTTTGCGCTAAATTCCATTGCTGAGGATGCAAGGGACGCATTACCTGGATGGATAATAATAGCTAACGTTATAGCGACTGTCAGCGCAATAGCGGTAGTGAACATATAAAAAGCGATAGTTTTACCACCTAAACGACCCAGTTTGGAAGGGTCGCTCAATGAACTGGTTCCGCATACTAGTGATACAAACACTAATGGGACAACTAACATTTTTAAACTGGAGATAAATATCGTACCAACGACATGTAAAATGCCTTCGGTAATATAATCCTTAACGAATAAGCTTTCAGGAAATAAATTTCTCAAAATTAATCCGAGAAGAATACCCGCACCCATACCGATAAGTATTTTGCTTGTTAAACCAAGCTTACTATTTTTATTCAAAACCACTTCCTTCAATCTTTATCATCAATTTTTTGATGATTATTATTTTTTATCTTTTAAAGCGTAGCAGGAAAATAAATCATATGAAACGGCATAAAAGTTAAAGTTTTTAAGGAAAAATGCCGAAGAAAACATTAGAGTAACAAGAAAGTTACGATATTTTTATGTAATATCGACCGGTAAGTAACTATTATAAATCATAAGTACGATTTTAATGTAACAGGGAGACTGACAATGAGGTCAGCACAAAGACTATTTTTAGCGCTTTTAAGTTCGATTTTTCTTTTTGCTTGTAGTGGTGGGGGAAGTATTTCAGATGATGGCGGCGGGGGAACAGATCCTGTTGAAGTCATCAGTGTAGAATTAACATCATCTGTGGCAGATGGAGCTGAAGTTGATGCAACAACTGGTGCAGTTTTAACTGCAACCGTGACAAGTTCAACTCAAGGCGCAGTCTCTGGGACATTGGTCAGCTTTGTATTAAACAATACAGACTTAGGGACATTTAGTAACGAAACAGCGACAGCTGTAACTAACTCTGATGGTGTTGCTACTATCTCCATTTTTTCAGCAAATATTGCAGGATCGGGTAGTGTCGTTGCTTCTACAGCAGATGGGGACTCTAATGCGTTAGCGATAACGATGAAAGGGGATGGTAATGGTGGTGGAGGAGCAAATGTCACGACTGTTGAATTGTCTTTGTCTACTAATGTTATTTCAGCTATTGAAGGGTCGACTTTAACTGCGTTAGTTTCAAATTCACTAACTGGTGCACTCGAGGGTGAATTAGTTACATTTGCATTGAACGACGCAAATTTAGGTAGCTTTGATGTAACAACAGCTACAGCTGTTACTAATGCTGATGGTATTGCTACAATTAAGTTGTTTTCAGCTGAGATTGCAGGTTCGGGCTCAGTATCTGCGACTATTGAATCAGGTGAGACTGATAGTGCTGCATTTACCATGGTAGGTGACGGTGGTGAAGCAGGAGGTGGTGCTTTAGTTACCTTACAGTTATTTAATTCTAATGGTGATGAAGTCGATACTATTAGTACTCTAGTTCCTGGTGTATTAGTGGCAACTGTAACAGGTATTAATAAGCCGACAATTGTTTCTTTTTCTTCTGAAATAGGCGATTTACCAATTACATCTGCTGTCACTAATGAAGAAGGTAAAGCATCTGTAGACATTTATGCAGGAAGCTCATTGGGAGCAGGTACTGTAACTGCATCTTTAGCATCAGGTGAAAAAGGTGAAGTCATCGTTGTTGTCGGTGCGACAAATGTAGAAATGGGTAGTGGCTCGCCATTTGAAGAAGGTGTTGCAGAAGTTAGTACTACTGATTTATCTGCAGGTGGAACAGCAACAGTTAGTGTTCTTATTCAAGATGAAGATGGAAATCCTTTTAATCAACCTATTGATGTTAACTTTTCATCGACTTGCGCTACAAGTAATCCTGCTCAAGCACAATTAAGTACACCAGTTTCTTCCTCTAACGGTATGGCGACGTCAACATACCTTGCGCAAGGCTGTGTAGGTGAAGATCAAATTAATGTAACCGCAAATGCAGGCGGTATAAGCTTATCTGCTGTTGCGACGATTAATGTTCTTCAATCGGATATTGGTAGTATCGTATTCGTTTCGGCAGAACCTGAAAATATCGGTATTCTTGGAACTGGCGGTATTGAGTCTTCAGTTGTTAAATTCCAAGTATTAGACAAAAACAGTAATGTCGTTGCCAACCAGGCAGTAGATTTCTCTTTAAATACTGTTGTGGGTGGAATATCGATTGACCCAATAACTGCAACTACAAATAATGAAGGCATTGTGCAGACTGTTGTAACTACAGGTACAGTATCTACTTCTGTTCGTGTAACAGCTACAGTTGATAACGGGGCTGTTCCAGCTATTTCAAGTCAGTCTAAGCAACTGATTATCTCAACAGGGATACCAGATCAAGACAGTTTTTCATTATCTTCAACTATTCGTAATGCAGAAGGTTGGAATCATGAAGGAACTGAAGTAGAAGTGACAGCTCGTATGGCAGATGCTTTTAACAACCCAGTGCCAGATGGAACGACGGTTTCATTTACTACGGAAGGTGGTTCAATAGAAGATGCTTGTCAGACTATAAACGGAGCTTGTTCAGTAACTTGGACATCACAGCTGCCAAGGCCTGAAGGAAATAGTTTCTTTAATGCTTTGGGAGAACAGATACGTAGTCCTCAAGCAAAGTTAAAGTGTTATAAATTGACAGATAAGTCAGAAGATGCGACTTGTGAAGAAGACAATATTGTTTACGGAAACTATTATGGTCAACCTTATGGCGGCCGCGCAACAATTACCGCTACCGCTATTGGCGAAGAGTCTTTTCCTGATTTAAATGGTAATGGTCGCTTTGATGCTGACGAAATGAATGAGTTTTTAACTGGTACAGATGTAACTGGTGAAAAATTTGATTTAGATGATGCATTTAATGATTACAATGAAGATACCGTATTTAATCCACAGGCTGAAGATGCAATGAAAGGCCTTGATGGTGGTGCGCTTGAAGAGTTGATTGACTTCAATGTTAATACTCTTTTTGATACGGCTGATGGCTTATATAATGGCGTATTATGTTCAGATCCTGTTCATGCCGGCTGTGCAGATGGTGTCAGTAACTCTAAGTCTCTTTTTGTTAGACGCAGTATAGTGATTGTTATGTCTGGCAGTGAAGCTATCGCTACTTTGCCTACTGAAGTCGAAATTGAAGACGAAATAATGGGTGAAGACGAAGATGGTAATCCTATTAAAGTTATCAGAGAACATGTATCTGCTTATTATGATGCTGATGGTTCATTAGTTAGCTTCCCTATTCAAATAATAGGAAAAGGTGCAGCAAGTGTTCACTTTACTTTGTCAGACATCCATAACCAGCAGCTTCCAGCAGGTTCAACAGTCAAGTTTGCTGCTTCAGCTGGTTCCGTAACAAGTACGACCGAATATACTTGGCCTAGCTCTAACTATAATGGTGGCCGTTCGTTCTCTGTATCATTAAAAGGTGAAGATGAGCCTAATAGCGGAACATTCAGCGTTACAGTTGAAACACCTTTAGGAACTGTTACTGAGGTTATTTCGATACCAATCAATATTATTTAGCAAGCACTAGTTAAAAAAATGCCGCTCATTGAGCGGCATTTTTTTATGTCATTATTCAAACTATGTATTATCTTTGGAACTGATAAACACTGCCAAGTTTTAATATCTGAGTTAATTCATCTAATGCGGTACGAGATTCTATAATAAGCTGAGGATCCGCCAAATCTTTAACTTCTAGACGGTCACGATAATGTTTCTCTACCCAGTTATTTAACTTATTAAATAATGCATCATTCATTAATGTGTTTTGATTGACGGCAGATATTTCTAACTCACTCATTGCAACACGTAATCGAAGACAAGCTGGGCCGCCGCCATTTTGCATGCTTTGCTTCACATCATAATACTGTACTTGTTTAATTGGGGTTCCTAAGGTAACTAATTCATTTAGGTAAGCAAATACTGCTGGGTTTTCTTGGCAATTGGTTGGGGCAATAATTGCCATTTCGCCATTTGGTAAGGTAATAATTTGCGTGTTAAATAAATAACTTTTTACGGCATCATTTATAGATACTTGTTCAGTTGAAACTTTTACGAAATGAACATCAGTATTCATTTTTTTACGTATTTCATCAAACTTAACATCAGTATTTAAAAATGCTTGTTCATGGTAAAAAAGAACATTTTGGTTGCCTACTGAAATCACATCATTATGAAAAACACCTTGGTCAATAACGTGAGGGTTTTGCTGCATGAATACACAACTTTCTTCATCTAGTTGATGCAGGCGAGCTACCGCTTGTGATGCTTCAAGTGTTTGTCTTGCTGGGAATTTAACAGGTTTAACCGCATTAGAATTTGTGGACTCTTGGCCATATACAAATAACTCAACCCCTGAATGACCGTAATCATTACACAGACGAGTATGGTTTGCAGCTCCTTCGTCACCGAAGCTTGCGTGCTCAGGTAAATGTTGATGATGCTTAAAAAAACGTTCATCTTTAAAAGTTTCTTTTAGAATATTACCTGTTGTAACAGGTTCAATGCTGCGATGAAGCTTATCAACGAGATTTGCTGGAGTAAAATGCACTTTACCGTCTCGGGTGTCGGCACTAGGTGAAACAGTTGCGGCATTTGCTGTCCACATAGAAGATGCACTGCAACATGCGTTGAGTAATGCAGGTGCTTGCTTAGCTGCTTGATTTAGCACTTCTGCATCAGAGCCAGAGAATCCCATGCGTCGAAGCGAATAGATATCAGGACGTTCTTGAGGTGCTAAAACACCTTGCACCATACCTAAATCAGCTAATGATTTAGCTTTTAATAAGCCTTGTTTTGCCGCTGCCTTAGGATCTGATGCTTGCGCTGCGTTACTATAAGAGGCTACATTACCAAAAGATAAACCTGCATAGTTGTGCGTTGGTCCGACTAGTCCGTCAAAGTTCGCTTCGTAGTGCTTCATTTATTATCCTTAAAATATTTATTATTGTAATTATCGCGTGATTTGCTGATAGCTACAGCAAGAATATTGCCAGTATACTGATGAAATAGGGGTTAACAAGCAGTGACAATTGTCTCAAAAAATGAAAAAGTGACTAAACATGCACAAGTTTTACTTGCTAGACCCTAAATAATGAAATATTACTTTTTATTAACGCAATATTATTTTTTCTCCTTTTTTATAATTGATTAAAAAATGGCTCGCTGGACACATATTAGAGTTATTTACTTGAAACATTCGTCTCAACACTCTATATATGGAACCAATTTATATCTATCAGAGACTTTTTGGCGCAAATAAAACTATGGGTAAATCGCTAGTTATTGTCGAATCGCCGGCCAAAGCCAAGACTATTAATAAATACCTTGGTAAAGAATTTATCGTTAAATCGAGTGTAGGTCACATCCGTGATTTGCCTACATCATCATCGCCTGACAGCAAAGTGGCAACTAAAACGCCAGCTGAAGTCAGGAAAATGTCGCCTGAAGAAAAAGCCAAATATAAGCAGCAACGTGATAAACGTGCGCTAGTGGCTCGTATGGGGATTAACCCTGAAAAAGGCTGGGACGCCAAATATCAAATTTTGCCTGGCAAAGAAAAAGTCGTTAAAGAATTAAAAGCCCTTGCAGAAAAAGCTGACCATATCTATCTCGCAACCGATTTGGATAGAGAGGGAGAGGCGATTGCATGGCACTTACAAGAAATCATTGGTGGCGATGAGTCTCGTTACCAACGTGTTGTTTTTAACGAGATTACTAAATCAGCGATTCAAGATGCATTCAGTGAACCTTCTGCTCTTGACACCAATATGGTTAATGCCCAACAAGCACGTCGTTTCCTCGATCGTGTTGTAGGCTTTATGGTCTCCCCGCTACTTTGGAAAAAAGTGGCTCGTGGTTTGTCAGCTGGTCGAGTTCAATCGGTAGCTGTTCGATTAGTCGTTGAACGTGAAGGCGAGATTAAAGCATTTGTTCCTGAAGAGTTTTGGGATGTGCATGCGGATTTAGCAACATCTCAAGCTCAGAAGCTTAAAATGCAAGTGGCTAAATTCCAGTCGGCCGCTTTTAGTCCAATCAATGAAGCGCAAGCGCAAGTTGCTTTGGATGCGCTAAAAGGTGCTAAGTTTGTTGTTACAGGTCGTGATGACAAAGCCACGTCAAGCAAACCATCTGCGCCGTATATAACGTCGACATTACAGCAAGCCGCGAGTACTCGTCTTGGTTTTGGTGTTAAAAAGACCATGATGATGGCACAGCGATTATATGAAGCTGGTCATATTACTTATATGCGTACCGACTCAACGAACTTGAGTAAAGAAGCGGTTGATGGTGTACGAGATATGATTGCCAATGATTACGGCAACAAGTATTTACCTGAACAACCTATTCGTTATGGTAGTAAAGAAGGCGCTCAAGAGGCGCATGAGGCTATCAGACCGTCTAATGTAATAGTTCAGTCTGCATCCTTAACAGATATGGAAAGAGACGCTCAGCGTCTTTATGAGCTTATTTGGCGCCAATTCGTAGCATGTCAGATGACTCCAGCTAAATATGATGCAACTCGTTTAACGGTCACAGCGGGTGATTACGAGTTAAAAGCTAGTGGTCGTACATTGAGATTTGATGGTTGGACAAAAGTGCAACCGCCAATGGGTAAAAGAACGAAGAAGATAATACGTTACCAGTAGTTGCTAAAGGGGATGTATTAGATCTTAAGGACTTATTGCCTAAACAACACTTCACAAAGCCGCCTGCACGCTTTAGTGAAGCATCATTAGTAAAAGAACTTGAAAAACGAGGCATTGGTCGTCCATCGACTTATGCGACGATTATTTCTACCATTCAAGATCGTGGTTACGTTAAAGTTGAAAACCGTCGCTTCTTTGCTGAAAAAATGGGTGAAATTGTTAGCGACCGTTTAGTCGAAAGCTTCAGTGACATCATGAACTTTGATTTTACCGCCAGCATGGAGCAAACGCTCGATGATGTTGCCCAAGGTAAGTTAGAGTGGAAAAAAGTGCTTGATGGGTTTTATGCTGAATTAACTAAACAGCTTAAACAAGCTGAACTCGATCCTGAAGAAGGCGGTATGCGCCTTAATGAGATGGTACTTGCTGAAGATATTAAGTGTCCAACTTGTGGTCGTCCTATGGGAATTCGAACTGGTACAACAGGTGTATTCCTAGGTTGTTCAGGCTATGCTTTACCGCCAAAAGAGCGCTGTAAAACCACCATGAATTTAACACCTGGTGAAGAAGCCGTTAGCGATAATGAAGATGCTGAAACGGATGCATTACGCGCTAAACATCGCTGTGGTAAATGTGGCACAGCGATGGACAGCTATTTAATTGACGAAGGCCGTAAATTGCATGTCTGTGGTAATAACCCAACGTGTGACGGTTATGAAATCGAAGCGGGACAATTCAAAATTAAAGGCTATGAAGGGCCGATCATTGAGTGCGATAAATGCGGCAATGATATGGAACTTAAAAACGGCCGATTTGGTAAGTATTTTGGTTGTACAAATACCGAGTGTAAGAATACCCGTAAACTGCTGAAAAGTGGTGAAGCGGCGCCACCAAAAGAAGACCCTATCTTCTTACCTGATTTAAAATGTACTAAATCAGATGCGCACTTTGTTTTACGTGATGGTGCTGCTGGTATTTTCCTTGCGGCAAGTACTTTCCCTAAATCTCGGGAAACACGTGCGCCATTAGTTGAAGAGTTGGTTCGCTATCGTGAACAACTTTGGCCTAAGTATCAGTTTTTGGCTGATGCGCCAGTTACTGATGATGACGGTAATAAAGCTGCCGTTAAGTTTAGCCGCAAAACGAAAGAGCAATACGTTGCTACTGAAGTGGATGGCAAAGCGACTGGATGGACATCTAAGTTTATCGGTGGCAAGTGGGTGAGTGAATCTACCAAGAAAAAGCCAGTTAAAAAAGCAGTCAAGAAAAAAGCTTCATAGCTAAGGCGTTAATCGCTCAGCTTGTTTCAATCGCTTTTATATAAATGGAACCTTCGGGTTCCATTTTTTTGTGAGCAGCAATCACAGCTTATGATTGAATATAAAATGAATACCTTAATTCAAGGAGATTTGTTCCCGCTTAGAAGAATATATTAAAGCCTTGAAAATCATTTATTTCATCGTTTTTAAGTCAACTAGGCTTAGTTTTAAATGAGGGGGAGGTAGGCTTGGTAATAGGGTATGTTGTGAGTCACTCTATATTAACGAAGTGGTTAGTATTAATAACACACAGATATAAAAAAAGCCCCTGGCGAGGCTTTAAATAGGGGGCGGCGGATTTATTATCTCACCAACTACTTTGTTATCTCACCAACTACTTACCATTTTTTCTTTGGCTGGAATAACATATCAATATCATCTTCGTCATTCTTAGGTGTATTGACCGTTTCTGGAGTGACTTGTTTTTGCTGCGAATTTATTTCTTCTAATAGCTCTTTTGCTTCATCCACTTTACGACTAATGAATGGGTCGTTTGGTGTTTTGGCTTTAATCGCTTGTAGGGTTGCCAGCGCTTTAGAAACCATTTGTTTTGAAGAGCCAAATTGCTTTAGCGAATTAGAAGCTCTTGCTCTTGATAGCATTGATTCGACATTAATGCGAAGCTGATAGCTGTCTATTCGGTTCTCTGCATCAGTAAATACCTGAGGTTCAAGTTTACCTTTGTTATTTTCAGCTCTCACAATCGCTTTTAATTTTTTCAGCATCTGCACCAATTCTAAAATTTGTTTGTCATTATCAGGCAGACGGAAATTTTCAATTGCCAGCGCTTGAGAAGGGCTAGCACTTAATGTGGTTATTTGAGCTTGAATATCAGATAGACGACGCTGATAGTCAAGTTGTTGCGGCTGATTTTCCAGATGTGTTAGCGAGACTTCTAAGGCTTCATTAATACGTTTATAGAGAACAAGGATTACACTGCTAGGAAAAGAAGCGAGCCCAGTATTTGATAATACGGTTTCTGTTTCATCAATAATGGCACGTTGGCGTTTAAGCTCCATTCTTCGTTCAGCTTCAGCGCGTTCTTTTTGTTGCTGAATGACGCTAATCCCGATAATGAGGATAAATAGTGCGCCTAGAAGGATCAATACCAAAGTAAAGGTCATATGGTTTCCGTTCAATTGTGTGAAAGCAGAGTGGCTGGTTACCACTTTTATTTAATTAATTGATTATATCTTAGCGCATGTCATCGCTTGTGTCGTACAAAAAGTCATTCAATCTGTTGATAATTGCGAGATGTGTCGACTCTGTGAGCAAGGGTAACATTACAGGCTGAGAACATGCAAAATTCTCAATCTCGTTATTACTATTTGCATTAATAAACCAGATGGACTATAACATTTAGCTATAACAGTGTGTTGGTTTGTATCAATGTTGTTTAGTCTCAGATCAGAGTGAAGGTCGTATTATGAAGTTACAGCAATTAAGATATATCGCAGAAGTGGTGAAGCATAATTTAAATGTATCAGCGACAGCTGAAGACCTTTATACCTCGCAACCTGGGATAAGCAAACAAGTTCGTATGTTAGAAGATGAACTTGGTATTCAGATATTCGGACGTAGTGGTAAACATTTAACCCACGTCACACCTGCTGGGCAGCTAGTGATTGATATCTCAAATGATATCCTAGGAAAAGTCGAGAGTATCAAAAAGGTTTCTGAAGAGTACACACAACCGAATCAAGGTGAGCTCAACATTGCGACAACTGATACTCAAGCCCGTTACGCGCTTCCGCAAGTGATTAAACCTTTCATTAAGCGCTACCCAAAAGTTAATCTCCACATGCATCAAGGCACGCCATCTCAGATCAGTGAGCAGGCAGCAAGAGGTGATGCGGATTTCGCCATTGCGACCGAAGCAATGCATTTATACTCAGATTTAATTATGTTGCCTTGCTATCATTGGAATCGTTCGATTGTAGTAACGCGTGATCATCCTTTGGCTAATCGTAAAACACTTTCAATAGAAGATTTAGCAGAGTTTCCTTTAGTCACTTATGTGTTTGGTTTCGATAAAGCCTCTGAGATTGAAAAGTCGTTTAAACGAGCTGAACTAGAGCCAAGAGTCGTATTCAGTGCCACCAGTGCTGATGTATTAAAAACCTATGTGAGGCTTGGCTTAGGCGTAGGGGTGATTGCTTCTATGGCGATTGATCCCGTGATAGATAAAGATTTAGTTGCTATTGATGCCAGACACCTATTTGCCCATAGTACGACTAAAATAGGTTTTAGACGTGGGAGTTTTTTACGAAGCTACATGTATGACTTTATGTATAACTTCGCGCCTCATTTAACCCGAGATGTTGTTGAAAAAGCAGTAGCATTGAGAGATCAGCAATTAATTGATGAGATGTTCGCGGGAATGGAGTTGCCTGTGAGGTAATGATATTTGCCATAAAAAAATCTCGCAATAGCGAGATTTTTTTATGGCATCTTGATGCAAATACAGGGTTAATCAGGCGCGTATCCATGAAGGCCAATTTTCTCACCATCAAGGAAAGCGCAGTTATCATGCATTGTTAACCGCTTTAAGCTAAACCATTTAACGACTAACGGATAAATGGCATGTTCTTGTTCATGTACTCGACTAGATAATGTTTCAACAGTATCTTCATCATATACAGGTACCTTAGCTTGTAATATCACAGGGCCAGCATCAAGTTCTGGTATCACAAAGTGAACACTCGCGCCGTGCTCAGTATCTTTCGCATCAATCGCTCTTTGATGCGTATGTAAACCAGCATATTTAGGCAATAATGAAGGATGGATATTAATCATTTTACCTAAATACTGGCTAACAAACTCATCTGATAAGATCCGCATGAAACCAGCAAGTACAATTAAGTCAGGCTGATAGCGCTCAATAACAGTTTGTAAGCGCAAGTCATATTGCTGACGCGATTCATCTTTACGGGCTATAACGCAACTAGTATCAATTTCACTATGGTGAGCTCGAACTAAACCGTAAGCATCGGCTTTATTACTAATAACACCGACGACTTCAGCATTGACGTTATCATCACAACCATCAATGATGGCTTGTAAGTTACTTCCATTGCCTGAAATAAGAACAAGAACGCGACAGCATTCAGACATTTAATTAATCTCCACTTGCTCTTCGTCACCTTGACGATTAGCAATTTCACCGATTAACCAAGCATTTTCGCCTTCTGCTTTAAGTAACGCTAAAGCTGATTCAACTTTTTCTGCAGGAAGAGCGATAATCATACCCACACCACAGTTAAAGGTACGGTACATTTCAAATTGTTCAATGTTGCCGTTTTCCATTAACCAGTCAAAAACGACAGGCCATTGCCATGAGTCACCTTTAACGACGGCTTTGCAGTCATCTGGCAATACGCGTGGGATATTTTCCCAGAAACCACCACCAGTAATGTGTGCCATTGCATGAACTTCAGTTTGCTCAAGCAATTTCAGTAATGGCTTAACATAGATTTTAGTTGGTTCTAATAAGTGCTCGATAAGTGGCTTACCGGCTAGATCTTGCTGCGGATCGGCTTTGCTCACTTCTAATACTTTACGTATTAACGAGTAGCCATTTGAATGAGGCCCTGTTGAACCTAGTGCAATAAGTGCATCGCCAGATTGTACTTTTGTACCATCGATGATTGCTTCTTTTTCAGCAACACCAACACAAAAACCTGCTAAGTCGTAGTCTTCGCCTTCGTACATGCCTGGCATTTCAGCCGTTTCACCACCAATTAACGCACAACCAGATTGATGACAACCTTCAGCAATACCATTGACAACAGAAGTCGCTGTTTCAACGTCGAGCTTACCTGTAGCGTAGTAATCGAGGAAGAATAAAGGCTCTGCACCAGATACGATTAAATCATTGACACACATAGCAACTAAATCAACACCAACAGTGTCATGCTTTTTATAATCAATCGCTAAACGTAATTTAGTACCAACACCATCAGTGCCGGAAACCAGTACAGGGTGCTTGTATTTAGTCGGTAGTTCGCATAATGCGCCAAAACCGCCTAAATTGCCCATGACTTCAGGACGATGAGTGCGTTTAACCGCAGTTTTAATGTTGTCTACTAATGCATTACCAGCATCGATATCAACGCCAGCGTCTTTGTAACTAAGTGGTGTAGGAGTGCTCACGGAGGATCCTCTAGGGTACATCGTTTTATGGGATTTTATGCGGCGGTATTCTATCAGCTTGTGAATGCCGTCGAAAGTCATCATTTGGATTTATACGTTTATGAAAACAGTTTTCTGTAATGGTTTTAGCTGGTTAGCGTGAGATTGTTTGCAATTATGAAACTTTATGTTTTATATCGAGGATAAATAAACTAAGATTTGAACAATTTGCAAAAAATATCTCATCACTAGGAGTGCAAAATGAAAGTCGTTGAAGTAAAACATCCGTTAATTCGTCACAAAGTGGGTTTAATGCGCGAAGCTGACATTAGTACTAAACGTTTTCGTGAACTGGCAACGGAAGTGGGTAGTTTATTAACTTACGAAGCTACTGCGGATTTTGAAACTGAAACAGTTACGATTAATGGTTGGAATGGCCCTGTTGAGATAGAACAAATTAAAGGTAAAAAGGTCACGGTTGTGCCAATTCTACGAGCTGGACTTGGCATGATGGACGGCGTGCTAGAGCATATGCCCAGTGCCAAAATCTCTGTGGTAGGGATTTACCGCGATGAAGAGACGTTAGAGCCGGTTCCTTACTTTGATAAACTTGTTAGTAATGTAGATGAGCGTGTTGCGATTGTTGTTGACCCGATGCTTGCAACAGGCGGCTCGATGATTGCTACTATCGATTTACTTAAGAAACGTGGTTGTGTTTCGATTAAAGCACTTGTATTGGTTGCTGCGCCAGAAGGGATTAAAGCATTAGAAGCTGCGCATCCAGATATTGAGTTATTTACTGCATCTATTGATGATTGTTTGAATGAACAAGGTTACATTTTACCTGGTTTAGGTGATGCTGGAGATAAGATTTTCGGTACTAAATAATCAAAGAGTCATTTGATGTGTTGTAAAAAGGGAGCCATTGGCTCCCTTTTTTGTATTTATATTTTATCTACTACAATACCATTGCAGCAATCCAGCCAAAGGCGATTAAGGGAATGTTGTAGTGAATAAACGTCGGAATAACACTGTCACGAATATGATCGTGTTGGCCATCCGCATTTAAGCCAGCGGTAGGGCCTAATGTAGAGTCTGAAGCTGGTGAACCCGCATCTCCCAATGCGGCAGCAGTGCCAACTAATGCAATCGTGGCAGCAACAGAAAATCCAAATGTTAATGCTAGTGGCACATAAATCGTGGCGATGATAGGGATGGTTGAGAATGAAGAACCAATACCCATAGTAATTAACAAGCCTACTACTAACATCAATAATGCAGCTAATGCTTTATTATCTCCAATAATGTCACCAAGCGAAGCTACAAGAGTGCTCACTTCACCCGTTGATTTTACGACTGCAGCAAAGCCTGCAGCTGCAATCATAATAAAACCAATGTTGGCCATCATTAGCACACCTTGATTAAACATGTCTTGTCTAACGTCAGGTTTGATAATTCCAGAGAAACGAAAAATGATAAAACCTGTTAAGGCACCGAAAATCATTGAGTCAGTTTGGAGTTGCACAACCAGTGTTGCAACTATCGCTACTAACGATATTAAAATGGTTTTCTTATTAATACTGATTTCTTCTTGCTCAACAGTAATATCTTTTACTTCGTATATTCTTGGTTTTCGATAAGTGATGAATACCGCAGTCAATAAACCAGCAATCATTCCGAGTGCCGGCAGTAGCATAGCTGCAGGGATCTGTTCTTTTACGGCTTCTAGGCCATTATTGTTTAAATTGGCTAATAGTATGTCATTTAAAAATATGCCACCAAAACCAATTGGTAGAATCATATAGGTCGTCACTAAACCAAATGTGATAATACAAGCGACAAGTCGTCTATCAATTTGCAGTTTACTAAGCACATGAAGTAGCGGCGGGATAAGGATCGGGATAAAGGCAATATGAATCGGCAAAATATTTTGCGAGCTAATCGCCATTAATAAAATTGAGGCAAGTAATAACCAACGAACGACCAAAGTATTGGTGCTGTTAGGCTCTTTACCTACTTTTTTAATAATATTATGCGAAATAAGGGTCGTTAAACCAGAATGCGATAACGCGGCAGCAAAAGCCCCTAGCAAAGCATAACTCAAGGCGATTTGCGCTCCGCCTCCTAAGCCGTCATTAAAGGCTCCTATTGTTTGATGAATATCAAGTCCACCAACTAAACCCGCTACCAAGGCGCTAACCGTTAGTGCAATAACAACATTCACACGCATGAGACTTAATGCAAGCATTAAGGTGACAGCAATTACGACTGCATTCATATTTAAGTTTTCTTATTTAATTTTTATTTAGATAGATATAGTGCAATCATTCTTGTCTGTATAAAACCTCATGTCCAGTTTATCTCGGTTGAGTTTACGAAAACTGAATGCTTGTAAGTAGGGTTTATGATTGATGTAACAAGGCGTGTAAGGATGTTGAAAATTTTTTTAGGAATAAAAAAGGATTGATATGGAGTATTTTTCATCAAGTAAACCATATTTCATCTTAAAAGGCTTATGTCTTTATTCAATTAGCGGTAAGGTATAGCGCAATTATCCTACATTCGTCGTGTTAATCGTTAACACGTATGTGAGCTATCTCGCATATTGTATTTGTTTGGGTATAATGCTTATCAGTTTTAAACAGGTATTGTGTTAATTTTTTCAATCCATAGATGGAGATTTAAAATGAGCGTATTAGTAGGCCGTCCGGCCCCAGATTTTACTGCCGCAGCGGTTCTTGGTACTGGTGAAATCGTTGATAGTTTCAATCTATCTACCGCAATTAAAGGTAAGCCAGCAGTTGTTTTCTTTTACCCGCTAGACTTCACTTTTGTTTGTCCTTCAGAGCTGATTGCTTTTGATCACCGCATTGAAGAGTTCACTAAACGTGGTGTTGAAGTTATCGGTGTTTCAATCGATTCTCAATTCTCTCATCACGCTTGGAGAAAAACTGCCGTTGAAAAAGGCGGTATCGGTGAAGTTAACTACACATTAGTAGCTGACGTAAAACATGAAATCTGTAAAGCATATGACGTTGAACATCCAGAAGCTGGTGTTGCTTTCCGTGCATCATTCCTAATTGACAAAGAAGGTCAAGTTCGTCACCAAGTGGTTAACGACTTACCACTAGGTCGTAATGTTGATGAAATGCTACGTATGATTGACGCATTACAATTCCACGAAGAGCACGGTGAAGTATGTCCTGCAGGTTGGGAAAAAGGTGACAAAGGCATGACTGCAACAACTGAAGGTGTTGCTTCTTACCTAAAAGATAACTCTGACAAGCTTTAATATTGGTTTGTTAGACATAAAAAAAGCTGCCTCGGCAGCTTTTTTTATTTATATCAATCAGCTTTCTGATGTTTCTTTAATTGATTCTTCTTCGTGCTCTTCGCTAACCATTGGCCAGCCGCCTAAAGTCTTCCATTTATTGACGATGTAGCAAAATAACTCAGCAGTGCGCTCTGTATCGTACAAGGCTGAATGAGCCTCTTTATTGTCAAATTCAATTCCTGCCATTTTACAGGCCTTTGCCAACACTGTATGACCAATTGCAAGTCCAGCAAGCGTGGCGGTATCGAAAGTCGCAAACGGGTGGAAAGGTGAGCGTTTTAAATCGTTTCGTTCTATGGCTTTATTAACAAAGCCAATATCAAATGCAGCATTATGGGCCACAATAATACAGCGATGACAATCAGCGGCTTTCTGCGCTTTTTTGACATGCTTAAATATTTCTAGAAAAGCTTGCTTCTCTTCAACGGCTCCACGCAATGGATTTGTTGGATCAATGCCATTAAAAGCAAGTGCTTCGGGTTCTAGGTTAGCGCCTTCAAATGGTTCAATATGAAAGTGAAGTGTTTTATCTAGTTCGATAAAACCATCATCATTCATTTTAAGGGTGGTAACCGCTATTTCTAGCAACGCATCAGTGGCGGCATTAAATCCAGCTGTTTCAACATCAATAACAACAGGGAAGTAGCCTCTAAAACGGTGTTTGAATTTATTTGCGTCGCAGATATCGCTCATTAAAAACCTCTTTCTTTAATATGGTGGCTATTATGCTAAAAGAGAGAGCCAGTGTCATGTGTGAATGAGTAAATTCTACGCTAAAGAAACATAAAACGATGCCGATAGAATATTGTGACTAGCAAACAGGGTGTTTTTTATGTGGCGTAAGGCAATTCTAGTATCAAGCTTTTGTTTAGTAAGTTCTGCACAAGCAGACTTACAGCATTATGTTGCATCATTAGATAACTCTATGTGGCGCATTAGTGAAAACAGCCCAATTGAATGCCGTTTAGAACATGATATCCCTGATTATGGCAAAGCTATTTTTACTAGCAAAGCAGGTAAAGATTTAAACCTTAATTTTACCTTAGATATGTGGAACAAGCCCGATCAAGTGACTAATGCTGAGTTAATTAGTAAAGCACCTCAGTGGCGTCCTGGCGTAAATGAAAAAGCGATCACTAAACTTAAATATCAAAAACAATTTAATGGTGAAGTCCCAAAGAAAGCGGCTTGGTCAATGTTGTCAGAATTAAGTAAAGGCATGCAACCGACTTTTTACTACGCAGATTGGTATAATCAATCTGACAAAGTCGCTGTAGGCTTATCTTCGGCAAATTTTGGTGGTGAGTACCGTCAGTTTCGTTCTTGTTTAGCGACGCTGTTACCTTACGGTTTTGATGATATAGCGTTTACCGTGCTCAATTATGAAGAGGGTGGAACTAATTTAACCCGTTTTTCAAAACAGCAGCTGAAACGTGTTCAAGAGTATTTATCCTATGATTCTGATGTAGAGTTAGTGTTTGTTGATGCTTATACTGACAGTTATGGTGGTCGCTCTGTGAATCAAAGGGTGTCACAGCGTCGTGCAGACACAGTTGCAGATCTTCTTGTTGCAAGTGGCATTGAAGAAAGTCGTATTCATAAGACGGGTCATGGTGAACGTCGTCATGTTGCATCTAACGATCTTGTTGAAGAAAGAGCACGTAACCGCCGCGTAGTGATCAAAATTTCCAAGAGCATTTAAATTTCAATTTCTGCCTATCACGACTCTAGCAGCCCCAATCTCTTTCAAGGCTTAACTCAGCGTTAAGCCTTTTTAGTTTTCTAAGCCATTGATTGAACATCATGATGGCAGCACCACAAAGTAAGTTGCATTTTAATGAACTGAGACTCATTAGAATAAAGTCGATGATAAATTTAAGGTAAAAAAAGCCCACTTAAAATAAGTGGGCCAAACAATTTGTATTCACAAATTCAAGGAAGGAAGTCAAGCATAAGAACCAGGGATAAGTTGAGGTATTGGGGTACATCAACTAGGAGTTCTTGGTTTTCAATAACTAAATAAGCTATGTCCTGAAAACAAGATGAATTTTAGAGAGTTTACTCTAAGGTGACAAACTAGAAAAATTACAGCTTCAGATAAGTATTTCTAATCCATTACAATGTCGTTAAATTTTTACTAATCACAATAATTAAACCAGAATACCTAAAATGGCCGTTTATATTCATTCGTTATGCATATTTAATTGTTTTTGTGCTTATTTCAATTGATGTATAAATGTTAAATTTACAATTCTACTAACAATACAAAATAAATTAATAATAAGAAATACTGCTGAATTCCCTTGTTAATGGGGTTTTTAGTGCTTTGGTAAGGGATGGGGGAATCGTATCTTTAGTGACTAGCTAGAATTGATGTTTTCGTTAATCTTTTTATAATTTTTTGCTATACAGAGAACAAAGTTGAGGTCGCTCTGTATAATTAACCCGCTTTTTGGGCGGATATTAGTCACCTTTATGACTTTGTATCCTTTATCGCTATATCCACAAACAACAGCATAAGTAACTTTTAGCACTATATATTCTTATCCAAATGCTCTTTTGGTAAAGTTATCGCAGAAATAGCCTATTGAATGACCGATGTGTGTATAGAATTTTTAGTACTCCTTTAACTAATTACCCATCAAATTATTTACGCATCACTATTGATAAACTCTCATTACTCATTACTCATTACTCATTACTCATTACTCATGACTTTTTCTAAAAATGAAAATTAATCATTCTTGCTGTCTACTGTGACTTAACGATTTTATATGAGTGACTTATAAATTAGACTAATAAACACACTGGAAAACGTTTATGTTTGTTCTCTAGTTTACTTTGTTAAACATCCCCTTTATGTAATGAACCTCCTTCAATGGCTAACTCGAATGAGGAACGCTTAAAAGTTAAATGTTTGTAAATGAATCAATAGCTAACATTAAACATTCTTCATTTATTAGGCATATCGCTGCAAAAGCCCTAAGTTTAATGGCAAATTAATCATCGCTCTTTAAAATAAACCTTTTATAGCCGTGTCCTTTTATTCACAAGCGTGGTGGTACTCGGTATAGTAAGCCATCTTTTATTACGCAAAATTCACAATCGCTAATTATGTTTACATGGCCAATTTCAATTTATTATGAAGACACGGATGCCGGTGGCGTTGTGTATCATTCAAATTATTTAAATTTCTTTGAACGAGCAAGAACTGAATGGCTTAAATCGATGGGAGTAGTACAAAGCACACTTTTAGCTGATGATATTGCTTTTGTGGTTAAGCATGCTGAGTTAGATTTTCGAATTGCAGCTAGGTTTGAGCAGAACTTATTTGTTGAATCAAAGGTCATAGAATTAAAAAAAGCCTCTTTGGTATTTAAGCAGCGTTTGCTTGACGATAACGGTGACTGTTATTGTGAAGGAACCATTATTGTTGCTTGTATCGCGCTATCTCGTATGCGCCCAAGAGCTATCCCATTAAATATTGTGCAGGAGTTTAATCGTGCAAGCTGAAATTTCTTTTATAGGTCTTTTTTTAGAGGCAAGTGTCCTCGTCAAACTGGTAATGCTGACCTTACTTTGTCTATCTATAGCATCATGGGCTGTTATTATTCAGCGCAGGAAGCTATTAAACTCAGCTCGTGCTAAATCAATTAAGTTTGAAGACACATTTTGGTCAGGTGTGGATTTAAATAAACTCTACAAAGAATTATCTGCGCGAAGTGAAGGGGTTTCGGGACTGGAAGCGTTATTCGTTGCAGGATTTAAAGAGTATTCTCGTTTGAGTCAGGCAAATAGTAAGTCACCGGAAGCCGTTATGGATGGCACATCTAGAGCGATGCGTGTGAGTTTATCTCGTGAAGTTGAAAGACTAGAAACCCATCTACCTTTATTAGCTACCATTGGCTCAACTAGCCCATATATTGGTTTATTTGGAACGGTATGGGGCATTATGAATTCGTTTATTGCTTTAGGTGCAGTTGAAAACGCTACCTTAGCTATGGTAGCACCAGGTATTGCTGAAGCATTAATTGCAACTGCAATGGGTTTATTTGCAGCGATCCCTGCCGTAATTGGTTATAACCGCTTTTCGACACAAGTTGAAAAACTAGA
This sequence comes from Shewanella sp. ENK2, assembly GCF_043568515.1. Lineage (NCBI taxonomy): Bacteria > Pseudomonadati > Pseudomonadota > Gammaproteobacteria > Alteromonadales > Shewanellaceae > Shewanella > Shewanella sp. ENK2. The sequence continues at coordinate 3,880,515 of NZ_CP171406.1, forward strand.
AATGGCGCATGTAAACTTTATGGAAGAGTTCTCTAACATATTGCAACGCCAAGCCTACAGTGAGAAGGAAGCGGTGTAATGTATCAACGTAAGCGCCGTCGTCCGGTCGCCGAAATCAATGTTGTTCCTTATATTGACGTCATGCTGGTGTTGCTGATCATCTTTATGGTCACAGCGCCTATCGTGTCGCAAGGCGTAAAAGTAGAATTGCCACAAGGCGAAGCCGAACCTTTACCTGCAGAAAGTAAACCACCAATCGTTGCTTCTATCGATGAGTTTGGTGAGTATTTCTTAAATGTGGGGAGTGGTTCAAGTGATGATCCGCTGTCTTTGGATGAGATCTCTATCCAAGTTGGTGCGATGATCCAGCTAGAGCCAGAAAGGCCAGTCGTTGTTAAGGCTGATAGAAGAATTCCTTATGAAAATGTGATTCAGTTAATGGTCAGTCTACAGGGCGCAGGTGTGCCTGCTGTTGGCCTAATGACTGATTCACCTAAGGAGTAATTCAGTGGCTGTAAAATCAGAATTAACCTTACCTATTACTATTTCAGCTGGCATTCATATTGGTGTTATTGTTGCGTTAGCTCTTGGTATCAGCTTTGAAGACAAGCCAAAGCATCTGCCTCAAGCGCAATCATCTGAGCCAGTTGTGCAAGCTGTTGTCGTTGATCAACAACGTATTAATGAGCATGCTGAAAAACTCAAAAAACAGCGAATTGAAACGCAACGTAAAGAGCGTGAGCGTCAAGAAGAGTTAGATAGGCAAGCCCGCAAAGCGAAGGAAGAAGTTAGAAAAGAGCAGGAGCGAATAAAGCAGCTTGAGAACCAACGCAGAATAAAAGAACAAGAGACATTAAAAGCGAATAATGCAGCTAAGGCCGCAAAACTTAAAGAAGCTGAAGAAAAAGCGAAAGCTGAAAAAGCTGCGGAATTAAGAAAGCAAAAAGAAGCTGAGCGTAAAGCTGCGGAGAAAAAGCCGCTGAAAAACGTAAAGCTGAAGAAGCTGCAGCAGCGAAAAAGCGTGAAGAAGAACGTAAACGTAAAGAAGAAGCTGAACGGAAACGCCAAGCTGAAGAAGCTGAACGTGCTCGTCAAGAACGTGAAATGGCTGAAGCAATGGCAGCTGAGCAAGTCGCTTTATCGGCAACACGTTCAAAGCAAATTACGTCAGAAGTCAATAAATATACAGCAATGATTAAATCAACGATTCAACGCAATTTGGTGGTTGATGAGTCAATGCGTGGTAAAAGTTGCCAAGTACTTATTCGACTCGCAAAAGATGGGTTTGTGACGGCAAGCCAAACGTTAAGCGGCGATCAAGTCGTTTGCCGTGCTGCGAAAGCTGCAATTAATAAAGCGGGGCGTTTACCCGTTTCTTCTGAAGAAGATGTTTACAATAAAATGAAAGAAATTAATTTAACCGTATCACCGGAATTTAATTAAAGGAGTCACATGAAGATTTTGGCAAAATGGTTAACAGTTTTTGTATTTTTAACCAGTACCACGGCAAATGCAGCGCTAGATATTGTTATTACTGAAGGTGTTGATGCCGCAAGGCCCATTGCGGTTATGCCTTTTGTATGGCAAGGAAGAGGGCCAGCGCCAACACAAATTAGTGATGTTGTTACAAGTGATTTAGCTCGTAGTGGTACATTTAGTCCATTGGATGCTCGCAGTCTACCGCAAGCGAATATCAGTACTGTTAACGAATTCATTGCAACAGGGTGGGAGCAAACGGCTTCAGATGCACTCTTAGTCGGTTCGATTAAACCTTATGGTACTAATCAGTACTTAGTGAGTTTTGACTTAATCGACTTAGTCAAAGCGCAGTTGCAGTCTGACAAAGGTCCAGTACCTGCAAGTGACTTATTATTGGAAAGCCGTGAAACGGTAATAAGTGAGTCGCAATTTAGACAGTATGGTCATCGCATCAGTGACATCGTGTATGAAAAGCTAACTGGAATACGTGGTGCCTTCTTAAGTCGTATTGCTTATGTGGTTGTCAAACAGGGGGAGAAATCACCGTATCACTTGATGATCGCTGATTATGACGGATATAACGAGCAAATGTTATTGCGTTCGCCTGAACCGTTAATGTCACCGACTTGGTCTCCTGACGGACGTCGTCTCGCTTATGTGAGTTTTGAGAATCGTAAAGCAGAAATATTTGTTCAAGATATCTATACTCAAGAACGTATTAAGGTGAGCTCCCATAAAGGTATTAATGGTGCACCAAGCTTTTCGCCTGATGGTAAAAAGTTAGCTGTTACATTATCAAAAGATGGACAACCTGAAATTTACGTGATTGATATAGCGACAAAGGCACTTAAACGTGTGACAAATCACTACGCTATTGATACAGAAGCATCTTGGATGCCTGATGGAGAGTCATTGATTTTTACTTCAGAACGTGGCGGCAGACCTCAAATTTATCAAGTTAAATTGAGTACTGGAAAAATCTCACGTGTGACGTTTGAAGGTGAGTGGAACCTAGGCGGTACTATCACTCCTGATGGACGTAGTATGATTTTTGTAAATCGTACTAATGGTAAATTTAATATTGCGAGAATGGATCTTCAAACTCGCTTTATGCAAGTGCTTACTTCAACTCAACTTGATGAGTCACCAAGTATTGCACCTAATGGAACCATGGTTATCTATGGTACAACCTATCGCGGTAAGCAAGTATTAGCAGCGGTATCTATGGATGGACGTTTTAAAGCAAGACTACCAGCAGGCCAAGGTGAAGTGAAATCGCCAGCCTGGTCTCCATTTCTATAAATTTTAATTAAGGATTACCCATGAATCTGAATAAGTTGTTTAAAGCTATGTTAGTTGTTGTACCTGTAATGGCATTAGGTGCATGTAGCACAACTTCAGAATCTGAAACTGACGCAAGTGGTTCAACTAGTGGTTCTACTACTACAACCACTGGCGGTGAATATGGTTCTGGTGGTGTTGAAACAGGTGGCGCAGCGCCAATCTTAACTCCAGAAGAGCAGCAACGTATTGAGCAAGAAGAATTACGTGCTCAAAATATTATTTATTTTGATTTTGACCGTAGTGAAGTACAAAGTGAAAATGCTGCAATTATTCAAGCTCACGGAAACTATTTAGTTGAGCACCCAAATGTACGTGTATTAATTGAAGGTCATGCTGATGAGCGTGGAACTCCTGAATACAATATTGCGTTAGGTGAACGTCGTGCTAAAGCTATTGCTAAATACTTACAAGGTATGGGTGTTCAAGCTAGCCAAATGAGTGTTGTTAGTTATGGTGAAGAAAAGCCATTAGATTTTTCACGCAGTGAAAGTGGTTTTGCAAAAAACCGCCGCGGTGTTTTAGTTTATTAATCGCGAAGAGTAAAAGCGATAACGGAAGGCCGGCTATGCCGGCCAGTTTAGGAGTTTATTGATGAAACATGCTGTTTTAGTTGCTGCGATGTTTGTAGCTGCAGGTGCTAACGCTGCCCCTGCACCTGTTCAAGATATTGCAGGCGGGTCAAATGATGATCGACTATCTCGTTTAGAACGTATTATTAAAGCAAAACAACAATCTGAATTTGAAGCGCAACAACGTTTAGATGCATTACAACGTGAAGTTCTTGAGTTACGTGGTATTACTGAACAGCAAGATTATCAAATTAGTCAAATGTTGCAGCGCCAACGCCAGCTTTATGAAGAAATTGCTAATTTATCAGCGAGTGCGGCGTCGACCACTGTCTCTGTCGCTGATACAGCTACATCTGCTGGCACTCAGTCTACTCTAGGGGAAACTGCAAGCTATGAGCAAGCCGTGAACCTTGTATTGAAAGAGCGTAAGTACGATGAAGCCATTCCGGCCTTTAGTGACTTCATTAAACAATACCCAGATTCCACATATGCTGCCAATGCCAACTATTGGTTAGGCCAGTTGTTATTCAATAAAGGTACTTTTGCTGAAGCTAAAGTTGCATTTAATACCGTGGTCAATAAATATCCTAACTCTAATAAACGTGGTGATAGTTTAGTTAAGTTAGGCATGATCGCTGAAAAAGAAGGTGACAGTGCGACAGCGAAGACATTCTATAACCGAGTGTTAAAAGAATACGCTAATAGTGCCTCTGCAAGACTTGCTCAACAACAATTGTCGGCTTTGTAAGCCTAATTTAACTAAAAAACAGCCTCTTAGTTTATTTTTAGTGCAAACGGCAAAAAAACCATAAATTGCACTTGCATGCGAAGATGAAAAAGGTATTATAGGCGCCCTCAGAACGGAGCGACGTTCTGAGGTCATTAAACAGGTTAGATTAACTTAGTTAGATGACAGATTGATTGAACACTATTTATAGTCTTCACTTAATCTAAGAAGCAGAAATGGGTCGTTAGCTCAGTTGGTAGAGCAGTTGGCTTTTAACCAATTGGTCGAAGGTTCGAATCCTTCACGACCCACCACTTTTCTGAAAGTGAGATTGCCAGTTAGGCTTTAAATCAGACGTAATAAATCGTTACGTAAAACTAGAGGGGTGGTTAGATTAGTTGTTTGTGCTCTTGTTATCAAGAATAGGCAGTTGGCTTTCTCTCCGATTAAAACATAGGTTTTAATGAAATACAGATGGGTCGTTAGCTCAGTTGGTAGAGCAGTTGGCTTTTAACCAATTGGTCGAAGGTTCGAATCCTTCACGACCCACCACTTTTCTGAAAGTGTTGCCAGTTAGGCATAAATTTAGACGTAATGAATCGTTACGTAAAACTAGATGGGTCGTTAGCTCAGTTGTTTGTCCTCTTGTTAACAAGATTAGACAGTTGGCTTTCTCTCCAATTAAGACATAGGTTTTAATGAAGTACAGATGGGTCGTTAGCTCAGTTGGTAGAGCAGTTGGCTTTTAACCAATTGGTCGAAGGTTCGAATCCTTCACGACCCACCACTTTTCTGAAAGTGTTGCCAGTTAGGCATAAATTTAGACGTAATGAATCGTTACGTAAAACTAGATGGGTCGTTAGCTCAGTTGTTTGTCCTCTTGTTAACAAGATTAGACAGTTGGCTTTCTCTCCAATTAAGACATAAGTTTTAATGAAAAATAGATGGGTCGTTAGCTCAGTTGGTAGAGCAGTTGGCTTTTAACCAATTGGTCGAAGGTTCGAATCCTTCACGACCCACCACTTTTCTAAAAGTGTTGCCAGTTAGGCATAGATTTAGAAGCAAAACCTAGATGGGTCGTTAGCTCAGTTGTTTGTGCTCTTGATAACAAGAATAGACAGTTGGCTTTCTTTCCAATTAAAACATAAGTTTTAATAAAAAATAGATGGGTCGTTAGCTCAGTTGGTAGAGCAGTTGGCTTTTAACCAATTGGTCGAAGGTTCGAATCCTTCACGACCCACCACTTTTCTGAAAGTGAGATTGCCAGTCAGGCTTTAATTCAGACGTAATGAATCGTTACGTAAAACTAGATGGGTCGTTAGCTCAGTTGTTTAGTTTAATTAGGCAGTTGGCTTTCTCTCCAATTAAAACATAGGTTTTAATGAAATACAGATGGGTCGTTAGCTCAGTTGGTAGAGCAGTTGGCTTTTAACCAATTGGTCGAAGGTTCGAATCCTTCACGACCCACCACTTTTCTGAAAGTGAGATTGCCTGTTCGGCTTTAATTCAGTTCTTCTATTGTCCTACCGTTTTTAATCTATTCATATTCAAGCTTTTTTAATTTATTCAGCCTTACAATAAACTCAACTCTTATATGTTGATGTTGTACTTTTTGTCAACTTTATCGCCTCATGAATAAGTATTCTTTTGTTCACAAGAATACTGCTTAGCTATTAATTTTACTGGGCAGTCTTAACGTATTCAAATTGCTAATGTTATCTACCATTTAATTGCAAACCTGCTAATCATTTTAGCTTTCTCTCATCTACTTTTGTCTAATAGACCTATTGCTAATGTTGCTTATTTGTTAAGTGGGTCATATTGCTTTAGATGATAAGAACAGGGAGAGCATGATGAAACAAGCAAAATATGGTTTATTAATCGGTTGTTCAATGCTGGCATTAAGTAATGTTAGTTATGCAGATACTGATATGCAGTTTGGGGGCTACGTAAAAGCTGATGTGATGTTCAGTGACTATGGTAATGGCGCACCCGATTCAGGAAGTTTATCTCGTCAATTTTATGTGCCTGGTACTATTTATGGCGAAGAGGGTAATGGTAAACAAGTTGTCGATTTTCAGGCGCGAGAGACTCGTTTTAATTTTAAAACGGTTTCAGATTTTGATGGTCATAAGTTAACAGGTTTTATTGAATTAGATTTCATGACTCATACTGACGGTAATGAACGTGTATCTAACAGTTATTCACCACGTATTCGACAAGCTTTTATTAGTTATGATAACTGGACAGTCGGTCAAACATGGACAACGTTCCAAAATCCTGGCGCATTGCCTGAAAACTTAGATTTTGTTGGTGCAGCCGAAGGTACACCTTTTGTTAGACAAGCGATGATTCGCTATACAAATGGTGGATTTCAAATAGCAGTCGAAAACCCTGAAACGACTGTAAATAAATTTGGTACGGCAACACGACTCACCAGTGGTAGTGGCATTGTGCCAGATGTCGTTGCTCGTTATAACTTTAAGACAGAAGGCGGGACTGCTATTTCTGTGGCTGGTATTTTACGTCAATTGAATGTTGAAGAAAATGTTGATGGGCAGGCGGTAGATTCAACTGAAATGGGTTACGGTGCGAGTATTGCCGGTATTATCCCGGTCGGAAACGATGACTTTAAATTCTCAGCAACCTACGGTGAAGGCCTAGGGCGTTATATGGCGTTGAATTATGCCAATGCTGGTAATCTTGATGCTAACGGCGAAATACAAGCGATAAGCTCTTACGGTGGCTATGCCGCTTACCGCCATTGGTGGAATGACAAATGGCGTACGAGTGTCACTGTGTCAGCATTTAAAGCTGATAACGATACCATGCTATCGAGTAGCTTAGTAAATGCTGAGTCTTACTCAAGTTATATTAACTTATTGTATTCACCAACCAAGCCTTTGACCTTTGGTGTTGAGTATATGTACGCGAAAAACGAACGTGAAAATGGAAGTGATGGTGACCTAAGCCGTATTTTGTTCTCTGCTAAATACGTGCTTTAAAAGCTCATCATTTTCTAAGGTAGCATTACGACATCAAAAAAGGGTTAATTCATTGAATTAACCCTTTTTTCATTTGTGCATAATTGATTTTTTAATCTAATTAGCCCAATAAGTTGTTTGAACGTACGTACTGTTCAAATTCAGTGTAACCACCAACATGCACTTCATCGACAAAGATTTGCGGCACTGTTTCAACAGGCTTGCCAACCGTTTTCTCTAAATCAGCTTTTGAAATGCCTTCAGCGTGAATGTCGACATACTTGAACTTAAATCCGTCACGCTGTTCAGTTAATTTTTCTGATAGTTCAACAGCACGAACACAATAAGGGCAGCCTGGACGGCCAAAAATTACAACAAACATAGTGACTCCTTTTTTTGATTTGACGATTTATACCATAAGTTCTATCGAATTGATAATTTCATTCAATTCAAACAAAACTGTTTTCATTAATGGTTTTAAATCGTCCTTTATAATCAAAAAACTTTTCCACTAATTCCCACTTATGCTTTTGTTTTTTTAGTAACAGAAAATCAGGCGTTTTAAAATGTTTCTGGTGTTCAACAACTTGTTGAGGTGATGAGAATTGTGGATGTTTCATCCCAGGCGTGCGCGAGTGTGGAGCAATAAAAATTGCAAATAAGGCGCGCCGTTGAGCAGGTGTTTCCATTCTAAAGCTTTCTTTAAATTCATTAGCGTCAATATCGAAATATTTCACTATCAGCTTTTTATCATCTTCGATGAGATGCATCTCTTGGCATTTGAATAAATGATGATGTTGAGAGGATAAAACTTGTTTCAATCGTTTATCTGGATCAATGAGTGTTGACTGGCATGTTTGGCAAATGCGCGCTGCAATATCATTTTCAGCGCCACAATCAGGGCAGGATTTAGAGCGAAACCTGAAATCACATTGCTGATGTGTATCCTGTTTTGTATCGACTAACCCTTGGCAGCGTCGTCCGAAGTGTTCAACAATATCACCGTCGGCATCGACAATACCCCAAAAAGTATTAGCAAACTGGCAAACGGGGCAGTGTACTTGTACTGGGACAGATTTACTGTTGGGTTTGACTTGGCCAACTTCAGGAAAATAAAGATCATATCCATTAGCCGCATAATCAATGACTAGGCAATCCTCTTTGTCTTTTGCTAAGCGTAAGCCTCTGCCAATCATTTGCTGAAATAAGCTCACAGAGGCCGTAGGCCTTAAGATAGCAATTAAATCTACATGTGGAGCATCAAAGCCTGTAGTAAGTACCGCTACGTTGACAATGTATTTAAGACTTTGCTGCTTAAACCGTGAAATAATATCATCACGCACTGTATGAGGGGTGTCAGCGGTAATTAAAGCTGCACTATCATCGAGTAACTTCATTATTTCTTTTGCATGACGCACTGTTGCCGCAAATATGAGTACGCCTTTACGGTGTTCTGCTAGTTGCACAACCTGTTTAATAATTGCTGTGGTAGCTCGGCCTTGATGGTCTAATAAATCATCGACTTCTTTTTGTGGATATTCGCCCGTCTCTGAAGGAGTTACCTGGCTAAAATCATATTGTGCGCTTAAGCCATCGAATATCTTAGGTGCTGTTAAATAGCCACGTTTAATGAGTGGCCGCATGGGCAATTCAAAAATACATTGTTCAAAAATAGGTTTTTCTGTGTTGCCGACTTTACCGTGATAATGATGGCGAAATATCCAGCCTAGTCCTAATCTGTATGGTGTTGCCGTTAATCCTAGTAATTTTAGTTGCGGATTATTTTTTTCAGATGATTCAATAACTGCCAATACTGACTATTTTCATCGTTACTAACACGGTGACATTCATCAATAATAACCAAAGAGAAAGTTTGGTTAAATTTTTCAGGTGCCCTAGCAGCTGATTGAACGCTAGCCACAACCGTTTTACCTACCGCTTTTTTTGGTTTAATCCAGCTGAATAGGTACTGGCATCTTGAGTCAGTAATCCCACTTTTTCTGCATTTTGAGCGACTAGCTCTTTAACATGAGTCAATATCAAAACATTGCCTCTAGCTATTCTTGCAAGTTCTGCTATCACGATACTTTTACCAGCACCTGTTGGTAATACTAATACAGCGGAGTCATTACTTTGCTTAAAGTGTTTTATAGCGGCATCAACAGAATCTTGTTGGTAATCACGAAGGGATATTACAGCTGTCATAGGTTTTTATCGTTATTGAATAATGTTCAAATTAATAATCAAATTCATCGCATTCACGGAGCATACATTGCTAGTGATATTGCTAGTGATATTGCTAGTGATATAAATGGTTACTCTAGCATGAAATAAAGCCCTTAATTTAGGCTGTATAAAAAATTGATATAAAAAAGCCCCCTCAATTGAGGGGGCAACGAGAATCTGGTTAGGATTTCTCAAGGTGGGTAGGACAGTTAATTGATTAGGATATTATTCCGCTTTATTCAAGCGTGATTCTATCAAGGTATCGATTACCGCAGGATCTGCAAGTGTTGAAGAATCACCTAAGTTTGTTACCTCGTTTGCTGCAATCTTACGCAAGAAACGGCGCATGATTTTGCCAGAGCGAGTCTTAGGTAAACCACCAGCCCATTGAATCAAATCTGGGGTAGCTAACGCGCCGATTTCTTTACGAACCCATTGTCGTAAGTTTTGACGAAGCTCTTCCGTTTCTTCAATACCTTTAGTTAAGGTCACATAAGCGTAGATACCTTGACCTTTGATGTCATGGGGGTAACCAACTACTGCGGCCTCAGCAACTAGCTCATGTGAAACAAGGGCACTTTCAACTTCGGCGGTACCTAAACGATGACCGGATACGTTAATAACGTCATCCACACGACCCGTGATCCAGTAATAACCGTCTTCGTCACGACGGGCACCATCACCAGTAAAGTACATGCCTCGGAAAGTTTTAAAATACGTTAATGCAAAACGGTCATGATCGCCATAAACCGTGCGCATTTGGCCTGGCCAAGAATCGAGAATGACCAAATTACCTTCAACTGCACCATCTAAAATATTACCCATGTTATCAACTAGGGCTGGCTGCACACCAAAGAATGGGCGAGTCGCAGAGCCTGGTTTAGCATCGGTTGCTCCAGGAAGTGGGCTAATTAAGATACCGCCAGTTTCTGTCTGCCACCAAGTATCAACAATTGGGCAAGACTCATGGCCAATGACTTCGTGATACCAGCGCCAAGCTTCAGGGTTGATAGGTTCACCTACTGAGCCCATTACACGAAGCGAACTGCCATCAAAGCCGTCAAATTGCTCTTTGCCTTCAGCCATCAGTGCACGGATTAATGTCGGTGCGGTATAAAGAATATTCACTTTATGACGATCAATCATTTCACCTAAACGTGATGGACCTGGAGAATTAGGTACACCTTCGTGAATAAGAATCGTTGCACCATTGGCCAGTGGGCCATAAACCATATAGGAATGGCCAGTAATCCAACCGACATCGGCAGTACACCAATAAACCTCGCCTTCTTTGTAATCAAATACATATTCGTGTGTCATTGATGCATAAACCATGTAACCACCGGTTGTGTGCAGCACACCTTTAGGGTTACCAGTTGAGCCTGATGTATAAAGTAGGAAAAGCGGGTCTTCAGCGCCCATTTCTTCGGCTTGGCAATGCTCTGAAGCTGTTGCCATTACATCGCTCCACCAAATATCACGACCTTCAACCCAATCGATATCTCCGCCTGTGCGGTTGAGTACGATAACTTTTTCGACGCAATCAACATCTGGATTATTCAGTGCGTCATCAATACTACGTTTAAGAGGAATTTTACGACCACCACGAACACCTTCGTCGGCAGTAATCAATACTTTTGATTTGCCATCAATAACACGAGATGCAATGGAGTCTGGAGAGAAACCTCCAAATACCACTGAGTGAATAGCACCAATGCGAGCACAAGCTAACATGGCTACAGCAGCTTCAGGCACCATTGGCATATAAATCGTGACGACATCGCCTTTACACACGCCTTGGCTGCGAAGTGCATTGGCAAATTTACACACATCAGTATGTAACTCACGGTAAGTAATTTTACGCTGCTCATTTGCATCATCGCCTTCCCAGATAATGGCAACTCTATCGCCATTTTTTTCAAGATGGCGATCTAAACAGTTTGCAGAGGCGTTTAATGTGCCATCATAAAACCAATTGATAGACAGGTTATGATCATCAAAAGAGGTCTTTTTGATTTTGGTGTAAGGCTTAATCCAATCGATACGCTTACCATGTTCTCTCCAAAACCCTTCTGGATTTACCACTGATTCTTGGTACATTTTTTTATATTTATCGTTATCTACCAGTGCATTGTTGGCGAAATCTGCTGGTACTTTATAGAGAGACTGCGAGCTCATAGGGCTTCCCTTTGTCAAAATTAGCGTTACGAGAGTATTGTCTGCAAGGTGAGGTTAACACTATTAGACCTTGGTCTAGTTTTAAAATATCCTTAATATTTAACCTGTTGCGCATGTTAGCATGACGTATTCGTGAAACGGTTTTATTGCACAAATATTAAGCATAAAAATAATTAAAGAGAATGCTATGAATTTGACCTTAGTCGTTGCTGTAATTGCAATTTGCTATGTTTCCTTGCTGTTTATCTTAGCGTGGGGAGCTGAACGCTGGTTTAGTAAAATCACCAAAAAGGTGCAAGTGTGGATATACGGCTTAAGTCTAGCGGTTTACTGTTCGTCGTGGAGCTTTTTAGGCACTGTGGGGCAGTCTGCTAATGATTTGTGGTCTTTTTTACCGATTTATTTAGGGCCTATTTTGGTTTTTACTTTAGGCTTTGGCATGCTTCGTAAGATAGTAGCCATATCAAAAGCGCAAAATATCACCTCTGTTGCAGATTTTATTGCCGCTCGCTATGGAAAATCTCAAACCCTTGCTGCAATTGTGACACTTATTGCTTTATTTGGGATCATGCCTTATATCGCTTTGCAGTTAAAAGCGATGGTCTTTAGCTTGAATTTATTTCAGCCTGAAAACATGCCATTAAATGATGTCAGCGTCCCCATGGTCATGACATTTATTTTAGCAATCTTTGCTATCTTATTTGGTACACGAAAGCTTGATGCAACAGAGCATAACCCTGGAATGATGGTCGCTATTGCATTCGAGTCATTAGTGAAGCTAGCTGCTTTTTTAATTGTTGGCTTTGTGATTACTTTTGGCTTTTTTGATGGGTTTGGTGATATTTGGCAGCAGGCGGCAGAAAAAGACATTATTAAACATGGCTCATTAAATATTACTTCTTTTTGCCTGAGATGTTTGTGGGTGTAGCCGCATTTTTATGTATGCCAAGGCAATTCCATGTCATGGTGGTAGAATGTGCTGAAGAGTCTGTACTTAAAAAAGCACGTTGGATATTCCCATTATACCTCGCCATGTTTGGCTTGTTTGTGGCGCCATTAGCCTTAGCTGGCACATTATTACTCGGCGACAGTGTGGCCGCCGACACTTACGTGATTAATCTTCCTTTAGCACTAGATCAACCGGTACTAGCGGTGATTGCGTTGTTAGGCACATTATCTGCGGCAACGGGCATGGTAATTGTTGCTGTGGTGACGATAAGTATTATGATCAGTAATGAGTGGATTGTTCCTTTCATGCTACGCACGAATAAAGTGAGTGGAACTAATTTTAACCAATTTGCTCGTTTTTTACTTAATGCTCGCCGTCTTGCCATCGTTATCATTCTTTCATTAGGCTACTTAAGTTACTTATTGTTCGGTAATAGTGAGTCATTATCTCATTTAGGACAATTGTCATTCGGTGCTTTCGCTCAGCTTGCACCAGCTTTGCTCGGTGGATTGTATTGGAAGTATGGTAATCGCTCAGGGGTATTCTTAGGCTTAGCGGTTGGGTTTTCTTTATGGTGTTATATCCTATTTGAAGGCAGTGTAGGTTTAGGGCAAGAAACAGGCTTATTAGCCTCAATTAGCCCAGAGGTTGACGATACGCTTATTGCCCTATTAGCTAATATTATTTGTTATATATTAGGCTCATTATGGTTTAGAGCGGGTGTCGCTGAGCGTATTCAAGCTAGCCATTTTATCAATCCGGGCTCACTTCAATCTGATTCAAACAAAAAAGACGCTAACAGAAAACACACTGCCATTTCCCAGCAAGACTTGTTAATTCTCGCCAGTCGATTTGTCAGCCCAACTAGAGCATATGAAAGCTTTAGTAAGTTCTCGCCAGATGCTGTGCGTAGTGATTCATGGCATAAAATGGCTGACCAATCTTTAGTGTCGCACACTGAGCATATGCTTGCTGGGGTATTAGGTGCCTCTAGTGCCTCTTTGGTAATGGATTCAGTATTACAAGGTCGTGACTTAGCCCTTGATGAAGTATTCAGCTTGGTAGATGAAGCATCATCTAAGATTATTTTAAGCCAAGATATGCTTAGAGGCGCAATTGAGCACGCTTATGAAGGCATGAGTGTGGTCGATAAAGATTTGAATTTAGTTGCTTGGAACTTTAAATATGCTGAGCTGTACGATTACCCTGAAGGATTTTTACAACAGGGCATGCCAATTAGCGAGGTGATCCGTTTTAATGCTGCCAGAGGCTACTGTGGTGAGGGCGACATAGAGTTGCAAGTCGACATACGCGTGCAACATATGCGTAATGGTACTGAGCACACATCTGAGCGGCAGCGAAAAGATGGGAAAGTGATTAAAATTCAGGGCAACCCAATGCCTGATGGCGGTTTTGTGATGACCTTTACTGACATTACTCAATATCGCAAGCAAGAGAAAGCCTTATTAGAAGCGAATGAAACATTAGAATCTCGAGTACAAGAGCGTACTTATGAGCTCGCGATGCTCAATAGTGAACTCCTTGAAGCAAAAGCCCAAGAAGAAATGGCGAATGCCTCTAAAAGTCGTTTTTTAGCCGCTGTTGGGCATGATTTAATGCAGCCTTTAAATGCGGCTCGTTTGTTTACAGCATCGCTTGCACAATATCCGAATTTGGATTTGGAAGGAAAAACCACGCTTTCTCATATTAATAATTCACTTCGCACTGCTGGCGAATTATTAACTGACTTGTTGGATATTTCTAAATTAGATTCAGATATGGTAGAGGTGAATCGTCGAGATTTTTCTCTTGGAGAATTACTAAATGGCTTAGCCGTTGAATTTGAAGCCATGTCTGCTGACAATCAAATTAAATTTAATATGATGCCGTGTAATGCAACGATTAATTCTGATTTATCCCTATTAAGACGAGTGTTACAAAACTTTTTAACCAATGCCTATCGCTATGCAAAAGGCGGAAGAGTATTACTTGGTTGTCGTCATCGTGGTGATTTTATTGAAATTCAAGTTCTTGATACTGGTTGCGGTATTGATGAACATGAAACGCAAGAAATCTTTAAAGAGTTTAAACGTCTAAATCATCCAAGTAGTCGCAACGTTAGTGGACTAGGGCTCGGCTTAGCTATTGCTGACCGAATCAGTAAAGTGCTGGACCATCAAATCTTAGTGACATCAAAGTTAGGACAAGGATCGGTATTTTCTATAATGGTGCCGTTGGGCAAAACGGTAACAGAGAAAGTCGTGAAACCGGTACCGACGCCAACTCAGCCTCTAGCAGGGGTGAAAGTGCTATGTATTGATAATGAAGAAGCCATTTTAGCGGGACTTGAAAGTTTACTGACTCGTTGGAAATGTGATGTTGTTTGTGCCACGGATTTGGCTGATGCACGGATTAAATTAGGCCTCAAAGGGGTAGCTCCAGATATCGTTTTAGCTGACTATCATTTAGATAATGATCAAAACGGTGTGGATGCAATGGATGGAATTCGCTCTCGATACGGTGAGCATTTACCGGGCATTTTAATCACTGCTAATACCAACAAAGATCTCATTGATGATGTACAAAAGCGTGGCTATCACTACATGGCTAAAATGGTGAAACCTGCTGCATTAAGAGCGTTGATTTCAAGCCTAGTAAAATAGATGATCAAATAGTGAGAGATTTAACCAAAGCAAGGATGAAGATGATAACTGTATATGGTGACGTAAAGTCGGGAAATTGTTACAAGGTAAAGTTAACGCTAAGGTTACTAAATCAAGCTTATCGTTGGCGAGATATCGATATAATGGCTGGTGAAACTAAAACGGCAACATTTTTGAAAAAATCACCTCAAGGGAAGCTGCCTATTATTGAGCTTGATGATGGAAGGGTGCTGGCAGAGTCAAATGCCATTATAGGGTATTTAGCTGAAGGGTCTGGGCTGATACCGACTGATGAGTTTGATAAAGCATTAATGTATCAATGGCTTTTCTTTGAGCAATACACCCACGAACCTTGTATAGCCGTTGCTCGTTTTATTCGTCTTTATCAGAACATGCCGATTGAGCGGCAAGCTGAATATGATGTTTTACATGTTAAGGGTAGACAAGTGTTGAGATTACTAGATGAGCAGTTAGCCAACAAAGCCTTTATCTTAGGAGAACAATTCAGTCTAGCCGATATCGCCTTATTTGCTTATACCCATGTCGCCCATGAAGGTGGCTTTGATATAACGCCCTTTGAGAATATAAGGCAGTGGTTGAGTAATGTTGAACAACAGCCAGGCTTTGTCGGTATGTAAGATTAATTACATTGATTTTGAGAACATGCGACTAGAAAAATAAAGCCCCATATCAAACTAGATAAGGGGCTTTTAAAACTCAGTTAAACGGTGTAGCTAATAAAACGATCAATCTTTTAGGAATATCGATGTCGATATTATTTTTCTAACTTACTGAAATAATCAAAAATGACAGGAACATCATTTTGACCTAAACCTGCATCTACCGCTTCTTGTAAGCTAGTAGAAGTGCCCTGAGCAATAAGAGATTTAGTCCCTAAGTCTTCGCACATTGCAAGGAAATAACCTAAGTCTTTATTGGCATTTGCAACTGAGAAGCCAAGTTTTTCTTCACCGTCGACAGCATAGAACTTACAGAATTGCATGAACGGCGAGTTAGAAGGTCCTGCTGACATGATGTCAAATAACTGCTGTCCATCAACACCTGCAAGTTTTGCCACCGCAAATGCTTGCGACATGGTTGCTACCGTTGTCATACCCATGAAGTTATTAATTAATTTAGTTGTATGTCCTGCACCTAAAGCGCCTAGGTGGAATACATTTTCGCCTTGCTCTTCTAGTAATGGTTTCACTTTATTAAAAGTATCCATGTCACCAGCAGCCATAATGTTAAGTAGGCCATCTTTAGCATGTGCAGGTGTTCTGCCTAAAGGCGCATCAATCATGCCGACACCTTTTTCAGCAAGTGCAGCACCAATTTTTTTAGTCGAAGAGGGGATAGATGTACCAAAGTCAACTAGCACAGAGCCAGGTTTAATACCTTCTAATACGCCATCATCGCCGTATACAATTTTTTCTACCACTGCTGATGTCGTTAAACAAAACTGAACAACATCACTGGCAGCAGCTAACTCTTTTGCTGATGTAAAAGCAGTTGCATTGCCACGGTCAATAACACGTGCAACAGCTTCAGCGCTTAGATCCATTACATTGACTTGATAACCTCTCTTTTGTAGGTTCTCAACCATGTTGCCGCCCATAAGACCAAGGCCGATGAAACCAATGATTGGCTTTGTCATATCTAACTCCTAAAATTTTTATATATGTTTATCTGAGTAACAAAGATTGCTCAACGCTTAATAGTGCGAGTCAATTAACTGCATGGATTAACTGTCCATTTTTGAATATGCAATTAATTGTTTTACATGCTCTATTCTATTAAGTATTTGTAAATATTATCTAAATCGAGCTTATTACCAATATTAGTTAATAATAAATTTATTGTCAACCAATTTGTTGGGTTTTGGTTTACCAAAAGTTAAATTGGTAAGTTGACCTGTGAAGCTAAGTTGTGTTGTTATGTAATTTCGCTAAATTTATTGTCATTAATGGAAAGGTGATTGTTGAAGAAAGAGCCTACCCGTAGCGGAAGGCTCTTATTAAGTGTGGCTTATTAGAATCTAGCACGAACTCCAACAGTATAGCGACGATCTGATTCACTGTACTTCCATACCGAATCTAGCTCTGTAGTGTATTCAATTGGTTCCCCAGTTAAATTCACAACATTACCAACAACAGTGAAGTGTTCATTGATATCCCAACTTGCAGAAAAGTCGAATTGACCTCGAGCTTCACGGTAGTTGTTACCCACAGTCGCATCAAAGTTATCTGCTGATGGGTCATTTTGGTTAAATACGTTATAACCTAATGCACCAACTGTTTGAACGCGTTTCTCTGCTTGAGAATATAAGTAACGATCGCGCCAGTTATATGCTAGACGGAATTGAAGGTCGTCATTTTCCCAGTACACTTGACCGTTAGCTGTATTCTCTGAAATATTTAGCAGTGGGTTGCCATCAGGTTGCTCACTATCAGCATAGGTATAGTTGGCATTGACACCAAATCCAGACCAGAAACCTGGTAAGAAGGTAAACTGTTGTTGATAAGCTAGCTCAACACCTTTTACTTCACCGCTGCCACCATTAACGTCAGTATCAACAACAATACCTGTTCTGCCCGCAGCTTTTTCTGAGTCAACGTAGGCTAAACCTTGTGCCTCGGTTGCAAAGTTTACGTCACCTTGGCTTTGACCTGCTGTATCAAGTAAACAAACGTTGCCCCATTCTGTCGTGTTTTGGCCATCTACAGTACTTGGATCAGCTAAACAGCTGCTGTCTGTTTGTGTAAATGAATTGACGTCTTTATAGAAAAGTGCAGCTGAAACAATGCCACCATCACCAAAATAGTGTTCAACAGATAAGTCATATTGAGTCACACGGTATGGTTCAAGTTGGTAAGAACCTTGAGTACCAGTCACTAATGAGTTATCAATTGATAATGCTGGGCTTAGCTCATCAAAGTCTGCACGACGCATAACTTTTGCAGCAGCAAAGCGCATTAAGGTTTCATCTGTAAGGGTATAGGTCACATTCAAGCTAGGAGAAAATCTGAATAATCGTTTTCGCCAGTATCAAGAATTTTGTTGCCATTGGCATCAACAGAAGCAACAACGCTAGACTCTAATTCTGTTTGAATATAACGACCACCAAATACAGCAGTTAAATCATCAAAATCCAAATGGAATTGAGCATAGATAGCGCTGGTTTTCTCGTTAATTTCTTTATATGCACCATTATCTTCTACCATGTTGTCAGCTAATGAGCCGTTCATGGCATAAGAAGTACCTTGCAGCATTTGTTGAACTAATGCGTAAGTGGCTTCAGTGTTCTGTAGTAAATCAGCATCATAAACATTGTAAGTCATTAAATCGTTTTGACCATTTACACCTGTTTGGTCAAATGAATTACTCATGTTAACGATTTTCATGCTGTCAGCCAGTACAGGATTATCAATCCAAATAGGGCTGTAGAGTCCGTCAGCATTGGTTGCTTTTTTATAAGAATCTTTAAGGGTAGTGTTGCCGTTGATAGGTTTTAGGTCATAGCGGTTGGCGCTATAATCTCTATCAGTAAATCGTACACCAGCTTTTACTGCTGATACCCAATCTACACCAATGTCAGAGATTTTGAAGTCAAAGCGTAATGCTTGTTCTTCATTGTCAGTTTCAAGTGTTTTATGGAAGAATTCACGAAATACTAAGTTATCAGGGTTAGTTAACATACCTGAATCAGCATATGTGTAACCAGGAATGCCACTGCCCGTAAAAGAACTACCTGTACTGGTATGTGTTACAAGATCAAGGGTCGGATCTGTACGTTCAATTGGACGTAAGTTAAATTCATTTGCTGTTTGTTTTTCTTTAGATTTTGATATTGAGTATTCAGCAGATAATTCAATGTTATCAGTGATAAACCACTCACCACCTAGGGCATGAGAGGTGGTATCTGATGTCGTAAAGTCACTCCAAGTTTTTGGAATTACAAGGACACCATCTAAATCGTAATTATGTAGCTGACCGTTAGCGTCATAGTAAGAATCACTTCTTGCTACAGAGCTACCACCCACATCTAAGATAGAGTATGCAGATTGGCCACCATCAAGTTTAGTTGCATTCAAATCAAGGTAAATGTTGGCTTCAGCACTAACAGGTTCCCATTGTAGTGAAATACCATAAGCTGTACGTTCACGTTCTTCTGTTTTTTGCTCTAACGTGCTTTGCGTTCTGCGTAAGTATTTGCCATTAGGTCCACCTGAGTCATCAACAACGCCGTCACCGTTAATATCGATGTTATCGAGCAAATCAACTTTGTTGAAATATTCATCACGGCGTAGTTCACGGTCTAAATAAGCAAGGTTAGCTGAAGCACCAAATGTACCTGCATCACCTAAATCCCAGTTATTACCAATACCAGCTGAAAAATTTGGTGCAGTATTTTCTGTTTTATCTGAATATTCACCATCAAGCGTAATTGCCACAAGCGGTTCTGACAGCTCTAATGGACGAATAGTTTGCATGTTTACCGTACCACCTAAAGCACCCTCAATCATGTCAGGTGTAGGTGATTTAATGACTTCAACCGTTTTCAAAAAGCTTGAAGGAAAGTCATCCAATCCAATACCGCCACGACCAGCACCTGCAGTAGAGCGACCATTAAGTAGTATCAAGTTTTCAGATACGCCTCGAATTGTTACTGACTCACCCACCCCGAAGTCAGTTCCAATAGAAACACCTGTAATTCGTTGCAGAGCTTCTGCAATGTTATTATCAGGTAATTTACCAATGTCTTCTGCAACAATAGCATCGACAATACGATCATCGGCTCGCTTTAGTAAATTAGCTGCTTTTAAACTGCCAAATATCCCTTTAACTGCAATGACTTCAATTTCGTCTGTTTCTGCATTTTGAGTTTCAGCATCAGCAGCGAAGGTCGGCATAGACAGTAGAGCTGTTAGTGTCGCACCAAAAATCGTTATATTAGTTGATTTATTTTTAGTCGCACTAAACATTGCACTTATTTTGTTGAGCTTCATAATTCCCCCGAAAATTATTCCCTTTGGTCTTACCTTTTTTGGTATGACCAATTGTTGTTATTTTAAACAACAGAAACATTTATATAACACGTTACCAATTAATGCAACATGTTATTACCAATCTGGTAATGATTGGTGGCAGAGTTCAATGACAGCTAAATTGGAGGGAAAGTGTTGGCTGCTTGTTTATGTCAGGTTTTAAGTTGATTGGTTAGGTGTTAGTCGCTAAAAGTAGCGATTAGTGCTGAATTAATCATCAGATTGTTGATTTGATTATATTAAAACAATGTAATTTTTTGATTTTTTCTAAAGATGTGTCTTAATTGGTAAGTTTGCTTGGTAATGCTTTTTGGTAATGGTGGTTGGTGTGGTGTCTTGCAATAAGCACAGGTAATATAGCACTTTTTAATCGCATTCGAAAAATTTGCAGGGTAACACTGATTGTGAAGTCATAGCTCAAACATGGAGTTAGTATCAATCAGCTTAATGAGTCGCTTTTATGGTATGCGGCGCATGTTTGCAGAGGCTAAGTAGCCAAACCAGAAATTGTTTCTAGGTCTGGCGACTTTATATATTTCAGGCTCTAGTCAATTTAAAAGTCAACGATAGTGGTTATAGCAGTTAAAATATGATTAATTGCAGCGAGTTGCTGCACAGATAAATAATTAGCCATTACTGAATGTATCAGCCGTAGCTTGCTCTAATGTGATGTTTTTAGCGATGGTTTTCAAAGCTTGGGTCAATGTGGTTAATTGCTCAGAGCTAATCGTGTATGGCGGAGTGATATACAGTACATGACCAAAAGGTCTTATCCATACGCCAAGCTTAATAAATGCTTGCTGTAGTGCCCCGGTGTTAATGGCACTGTTCATTTCTATTACGCCAACTGAGCCAAGTACTCGTACATCTATGACATGTTCAAATTCAATTGCTTCAGCTAGTTCTTGCTTCATTTGCTTTTCGATGGCATCCACTTGATGTTGCCATTGACCCGTTTGTAATATTTTTAAGCTGGCATCTGCAGCAGAGCAGGCGAGCGGATTACCCATAAAAGTTGGACCATGCATAAAAACACCGGCAGGGGAGTCACTAACGCCATTAGCGACTTCATCGCTGCAAATTGTCGCTGCTAAACTGATGTAGCCCCCGTTAACGCCTTGCCTAAGCATAAAATATCAGCTTCGATTTCGGCATATTCATATGCGAATAACTTTCCAATTCTGCCGAAACCTGTGGCTATTTCATCCAGGATTAAAAGTACATTGTATTGATCACAAAGTTGTCGAATTGCTTTTAAATACTCAGCAGAATAAAAGTGCATCCCACCCGCTGCCTGCATAATAGGCTCAATAATCAGTGCAGCAATATTGTGGTGATGTTGCTGTAATATGGCTTCGAGTGCAGCAGTATCATTTTCTGCTAAAGTTTCTCCAAAAGAAGACGTCGGCGCTGGGGCAAACAATTGCTCGGTGACTGCGTCACCAAACATGGTGTGCATACCGTTATCAGGATCGCATACGCTCATCGCGGCAAACGTGTCGCCGTGATAGCCGCGTTTAACCGTTAATATTCGTTGTTTTTTGAATTGGTTTTTACCTTGCCAATATTGCATTGCCATTTTCATCGCAACTTCAACTGCAATTGATCCTGAATCAGCTAAAAATACTTTAGTCAGATTAGGGCTCGTCATATCCACAAGGCGTTTACACAAGTTAACGGCAGGTGCGTGGGTAATACCGCCAAACATCACATGGCTTAATGTGGTTAATTGATACTGCATGGCTTCAATAATTTCAGGACGATTATAGCCATGGATACAAGCCCACCAAGAACTGGTGCCATCAATAACAACTTGGCCATCGCTTAGGGTTAACTCACATCCCTCTGCACTAACCACACCAGTTACTTTTGCCGCGTTATGCATAGAAGTATAAGGGTGCCATATATGTTTTTTATCAAATTGGAAATCAATATTAGCTGAAGATTGTTGCAATGAGCTGTTCATATTTTAACCGTTAGTCAAGTTGTGTTGCTTGGTAGCATTGACAGTTTACATGCTCAAGGTATCCTAACCCAACAACAAGCGAATATAAAATGAATAAAAAGGATTAACCATGTCATCGTCAGCGATCCGTCACGATTGGAGCAAAGCAGAAATTGAAGCATTATTTGCTTTACCTATGAATGATTTACTGTTCAAAGCACACAGTATTCATCGTGAAACTTTTGATCCTAACGAAGTACAAATTAGTCGTTTATTATCGATAAAAACTGGCGCATGCCCAGAAGATTGTAAATATTGCCCTCAAAGTGCTCGTTATGATACGGGTCTTGAAAAAGAGCGTTTATTAGAGATTGAAAAGGTGTTGACTGAGGCTAAAAGTGCTAAAGCCGCTGGCGCTTCTCGTTTTTGTATGGGCGCAGCTTGGCGAAACCCACGAGAGCGTGACATGCCTTATTTAACGCAAATGGTTAAGGATGTAAAAGCATTAGGCATGGAAACCTGCATGACACTTGGTATGTTGTCAAAAGAGCAGTCAGATGAACTTGCTGATGCGGGTCTTGATTACTACAACCATAACCTAGATACATCGCCAGAATACTATGGTGATGTTATTACCACGCGTACTTACCAAAACCGTATTGATACTTTATCTAATGTACGTGCTTCAGGCATGAAAGTGTGTTCTGGCGGGATTGTTGGCATGGGCGAGAAAGCGACTGACCGTGCAGGGCTTTTACAACAGTTAGCGAATCTTGAGCAGCACCCTGATTCAGTGCCAATTAATATGTTAGTTAAGGTAGCTGGAACACCGTTTGAAAGAATTGATGATCTCGATCCACTTGAATTTGTACGCACCATCGCTGTGGCTAGGATCATTATGCCTAAATCACGAGTTCGCTTATCGGCAGGTCGTGAAAACATGACTGATGAACTGCAATCTATGTGCTTTTTTGCAGGCGCAAATTCGATATTCTATGGTTGCAAGTTATTAACGACACCGAATCCAGAAGAAAATGATGACATGACGTTATTTAAGCGTTTAGGTCTTCATCCTGAACAAGGCCCCTCTGCCAATATAGAATCTGATAGCGCTTTATTAGCTAAGGCCAATGCTAAAAAAGATAAGGCGACTAAGCAGTTCTTTGACGCTGGTGCGATTTAAGAATTTTCAAGAGAATTGTTCGTTATAAAAGCAGGCTGTATTTATGGCAAGTCATCCGTTACTCGATAAGATCAATCAGCGCATGCAACAGCTGGATCAAGATGGCTTGCTTAGAAAGCGTAATCAGACAGACGTTTCTTCACATGTGATTGACTTTAGTCACAATGACTATTTAGGTTTAGCCACTAGTGCTGAAATGATTTCCGCTTTAAATCAAGGTGCAAATCGTTATGGCGTGGGCAGCAAGGCGTCACCTTTAGTTTCAGGTTACAGTCAAGCGCATCATGATTTAGAGAAACACTTGTGTGAGGTCACAGGACATGAAGCTGGGTTATTGTTTTGCTCTGGATTCAGTGCAAATCAAGCATTACTTAAAACACTTGTTGATGGCAATGATGTCGTCATAGCGGATAAGTTAATCCACGCTTCAATGATTGACGGCGTAAAGGATTCAGGTGCAAGCCTTAAACGCTTTAAGCATAATGATTTACAGCATGCTGAGCAGTTGTTAACTCGTCATCCCGAATCAATATTACTGACCGAAAGTGTGTTTAGTATGGACGGTGACAAAGCGCCGTTAACTGAGTTAAAAGGCTTGTGCCAACAGTATAATACGTGGTTAGTTGTTGATGATGCGCATGGTTTTGGGGTATTGACTGCCAGTTCCGTTAGCCAATATTGTGATATACAAGTTGTGACTTTCGGTAAAGCATTAGGTTGTCAAGGTGCTGCGATATTAGGCAGTCAAGCTGTAATTGATTACCTGGTTGCTCAATCCCGTCACTATATATATTCAACAGCACTATCGCCTGCTAATGCGCACTTAGCACTCGCGGCAGTGAAACTCACCCAAAGTTCATCTCATCGGCTTAACTCGCTTCAAGACAATATTCACTATTTTAAGCAGGCTTGCGCGCAAGAAAAAATCGATTTAACAGAGTCTGAAACCGCTATTCAGCCCGTTATTATCGGCAGCAGTGAGCAGACTATTATGGTTGCGGAGCAATTGAGGGCGGTAGGGTTACTTGTTGGTGCGATTAGACCGCCTACCGTGCCAAAAGGTCAAGCAAGGCTTCGAATTACACTTAATACACAGCACACAAAAACACAGATAAATCAATTGGTCATGGCATTATCTAGATTAATCCATCCACAGAATTAAAATTATATTTTATACACTGCCAATTTGCAGTTATCTCCTATTTGAGAGTATCGATGACTTTTAAAAATCCAGTAGCTGAAAAGTTTTCTCAAGCGGCCAAATGTTATAAACAGCATGATGTGTTGCAAAGAAGAACAGCAGAAAAATTACTAAAGTACCAAATTTTATCTGGAGATATTGTTGATATCGGCTGTGGTCCTGGTACTGATTTTACTTTAGTTAATCCACAGCAAAATCAAATTAAGCAGGTAATGGCGGTTGATTTGTCATCGGAAATGTTAGCCATGGTGAAGCAAGATTTTCCTGATTACCATACGCTATGTGCCGATGCTGCAGCATTACCGCTTAGTGCCAATCAATTTAATGGTTTGTATTCAAACTTAGTATTGCAGTGGTGTGAAGACTTACCCGCAGTGCTAAGTGAGTTTTATCGTATATTAAAGCCAGGTGCTCATTGCTTAATTAGTATTGTGTCTGCGGGCAGTTTACCTGAATTAAGCAAATTGGGGCTGGGGCACAATGATTTTTCTCATTTTGATGACATCGTCGCTCAAGCAAATAAGCACCACTTCCAGATTGAAAACGCTGAGCATTGCAGTGAGAGTTTATATTTTACAGACTTACGCACTTTATTGTATTCCATCAAAGGAGTTGGGGCGTCAGTTAAGTCACATCAGCAAACTCAGTCTAAAGAAAAGCAAGGCTCAGTGAGTTTACGAGGCCGGCAAGACTGGCTTGCACTGACTGAGAAAGCGGAATCACTGAGAGTTGAGCAAGGTATTCCACTGACATACCAAATTACCTACTTACATTTGATTAAAAAATAAGGCGAATTGCGATGCTCTATTTTGTCACAGGTACAGACACTGATAGTGGTAAAACATTAGTTTCTTCAGCATTGCTGCATGCCGCTAATGGCTCAACCATAGGTGTAAAACCGATAGCTTCAGGTTGTGAACAAACGTCCCAAGGGCTAAGAAATAGCGACGCATTAGCGTTAATCGCTCAATCCAGTATTAAACTTGAATATTCGCAGATTAATCCTGTTTCATTTGAACCTTCCATCGCGCCACACATTGCAGCAAACGCGCAAGGGGTCAAGTTAACCGCGCAAGGGGTTGTGGAGTCATTACCTTTGGCGGCGCTATTGAGTGCAGACTTTAGCTTGATTGAAGGTGCGGGTGGTTGGCGATTACCCCTTGGCAATGGTGAATTCTTGTCAGACTCAGTGAAGCGATTACACTCTAACAACGACTTAGGAGTTATTTTGGTGGTTGGGATGAAATTAGGCTGTTTGAATCATGCATTGTTAACTCAAGAAGCTGTGGTGGCTGATGGGTTAAAGATAGCGGGTTGGGTTGCGAATCAAGTCGATCCTAACATGGCTAATCAGCAAGAAAATTTAGCCAGTTTACAGCAAATAATGTCGGCTCCATTTCTGGGCTATATTCCTCATTTAAGTCAGCCAAGTGCTGCACAGGCAGCAAAGTTTATTACACTCACTAATCTATTGTAAGTTTATAAAGTCAGTTTAATTCATCAGTTTATTGAATGAGTCTGTTGAATGAGCTTATTTTATGAGTTAATCAAAACGCCACTTAATTTTTGTTTTACGTCAATGTGATTGAACCGTTTCTAGGGTGAGATATGAACAAAGTTATTATTTTCGGTAATTCAGGCTCAGGTAAATCGACGTTGGCTTGTGCCTTAGCAAAGTGTCACCAGCTTTCTCACTTAGATTTAGACACCATTGCGTGGCAGGCATCTAATCCACCCACTCGATTACCCCTCGAACAATCTCAGCTTCATATTCAATCATTTTTAGACAAGTATACAAATTGGGTGATTGAAGGCTGCTATGCTGACTTATTAGCATTAGTCGCTCCTTTTGCTGAAGAAGCTATTTTTCTAAACCTGCCAGTTAGTGAATGTGTTGATAATGCAAAGCGACGTCCATGGGAGCCGCACAAATATCCCGACAAACAAGCGCAAGATGCTAATTTGCCGATGTTAATTGATTGGATTGGCCAATATACGACTCGGGATGATACCTTTTCACTGTCAGCGCACGAGCGTTTATATCATGACGTGAAAGCCACGAAAATGATGTTCAAATCCAATGTGAGCGCTCGCGTGTTACTCGACAATATGACTTCATAGTTTGGCCTGTCTAAAACTCAACGATATCTTTTCAATTGAGCAAGAGTTTGCGTGATTGTTCCTGTTAATAAAGAAGGTTGAATTTTGGCGATGATATATGACTTAAGCGTTAATTGGTTCTAACTAATATAAAGCGAAGTCATTAATGAGACTCGCTTCTATTTTATTTAACAGAGGTATTAGCGCGATAAGTAAAGACGATGACTATTTTTCTGCTATGTTTAATTCTAAATAAAACTCCGATTTTTCAAACATTTCCCAATCACATGTAGTAATATCTTACTAACAAAATTTAAACAATGAAGCGTCGGTTCACTACAAAAGGTTTAGGTTATAGATATGGCAAAATTTAACTCTGCAACTCGTGCGACATTTTCTTTATTCGCAGCAGTAACCTTATTAATGGGTTGTGAAACCCCAGAACCTGTTATCACACCAAAATTGGTTGTGGTTGAACAAGTGGATACGGCAACGGTGCCTTTATTCGGTAATTATGTCGGTGTAACCAAGGCATCACTCGATGTTGAGGTTAGGGCGCGTGTCGATGGTTTTGTACAGGATAAAAGCTTTATTGAAGGGAGTGCCATTAAAGAAGGCGACTTACTTTACAGTATTGATAATAGACCTTATTTGGCTGTGGTAAACCGTTTAAAAGCGAATGTGGAGTCTCAGCAGTCTGTTTTAGATAAGTCACAACGAGATGTTGAACGTTTAAAGCCTTTGTATGAGCAAGATGCTGCTAGCCAATTAGATTTTGATAATGCGATTTCGATATTGTCTCAGGCTCGTTCAAGTCTTGCAGCAAGTAAAGCAGAACTTGAAGAAGCTGAACTTGAGTTAAGTTATACCCAAATTACCTCACCAATTTCAGGATTAGTGAGCCGCTCTGAAGTTGATATCGGGGCATTGGTTGGCAGTAATGGCCAATCTTTATTGACCCGTGTTAAACAGGTTGATCCAATCTATGTGACTTTTAATATGTCAGCATTAGATTACCTCAATGCTCGCCGACGCATGACCAGTTATTCTGAGCAACAAGAAGCAGAAGCAGAAGGTAAAGCGGTTGAAGGTTTTGTCACTATCACCTTGCCTGATGACAGTGAATATCGATACTTAGGTAATGTTCGCTTTACTGACCCATCAGTAAACCCTGAAACGGGCACTTTTGAAGTGCGAGCAGAGTTACCAAACCCCAATAGAGAGCTTCTACCTGGCCAATACACCAATGTGCGCATCAAGTTGAATGAAATGAAAGATGCCATCGTGATCCCTCAAAAAGCAACGCAAGTTGAGCAAGGAGGCGTGTATGTCATGGTGGTATTACCAAATAATAAAGTCGAACGCAGATTCATTGTGATTGAACACCAAAGCCAACTAGGCGTAGTGGTTAAGAGTGGCTTAAAAGCGGGTGAATTAGTCATTGTCGAAGGCATGCATCGTGTTCGACATGGCCAACTCGCAGAGCCGTTAACTGCAGAACAATATCTAAAAAAGAAGATGCAATTGAAAAAGAGCAAGCGCTTCAGCAACAGATATTGGAACAAGAACAGGAGCAAAAATAATGGCTCAGTTTTTTGTTAATCGCCCCGTTTATGCATGCGTAATATCAATCGTTATTGTGTTGCTTGGCCTTATTTCCATGTTTCAATTGCCTATTGACCAATACCCTTATATTACGCCACCTCAGGTGAAAGTATCGGCATCTTACCCCGGTGCAACGTCTACTACCGCTGCAGAATCTGTTGCCACGCCACTTGAGCAAGAGCTCAATGGCTTACCTAACATGATTTATATGAGTTCAAAAAGTACTAATTCAGGAAGTGCCAATGTCACAATAACTTTTGATGTTGGAACCAATCCTGACTTGGCTGCTGTTGATGTTCAAAATTCGACTCAACAAGCTACAGGTAGTTTGCCAATTGATGTGCAAACGGAAGGCGTTTCAGTGTCAAAAGAAGCCTCTGTCGAATTATTAAAACTTGCGTTGACCTCAACTGATGAACGCTTTGACGAAATTTACCTCAGTAACTACGGCACAATTAACATTGAGTCTGCATTAAAACGTATTCCAGGTGTCGGTCGTGTTCGTAATACTGGTTCGCGCAGTTATTCAATGCGGGTGTGGTTACGACCTGACACTATGGCAGGCTATGGGTTAACGACTGCTGATGTTATTAGTGCAATAAAAGCGCAAAACAAAGAGTCGCCAGCTGGCACTATTGGCTCTCAGCCTAATAGTGATGCGCTGAGTATGACATTACCTATTACCGCTGCGGGCCGTATGAGTAGCGTTCCTCAGTTTAAAGAAATCATAGTAAGAGCTAATAATGATGGCTCTATCGTTCGCTTGCGGGATATTGCCGATATTGAACTTGGCTCCTCTGCTTATACATTACAATCTCAATTAAATGGCGCTAACGCGACCATTTTACAAGTGTATTTATTACCAGGAGCCAATGCGCTAGAGGTCACTAAAAACGTTAAAAAAGAAATGGCGAAACTGGCAGAAAAATTCCCTCAAGGTATGAATTGGGAAGTCTTTTTTGATGCGTCTGTCTTTATTGAAAACTCAATTGATGAAGTGGTTAAAACCCTAGTAGAAGCGCTTATTCTGGTTATCTTAGTGGTGTTTTTATTCTTACAAAATGTGCGAGCCACTTTAATTCCTGCGATTGCTGTACCTGTGTCCTTGATTGGCACATTGGCAGCAATGTTAGCTTTTGGTTTTACGATAAATACGGTGAGTTTATTAGCGCTGGTACTGGCCATTGGTATTGTGGTGGATGATGCCATTGTGGTGGTTGAAAATGTTGAGCGGTTAATGAATGAGAAGGGCTTATCATCGGTTGAGGCGACTCGCGTTGCGATGAAGGAGTTATCAGGGGCGCTGGTGGCTACGAGTCTTGTGCTGGCTGCCGTTTTTGTGCCTGTTTCATTTTTATCTGGAATCACAGGGATCATGTATCGTGAATTTGCGGTTGCGATTACGGTCGCAGTGCTGATTTCTACAGTGGTTGCCTTAACACTGTCACCTGCATTATGTGCGTTATTGTTAAAACCTGGCGATAAGCCGAGCTCTGGTTTTTTCAAGTGGATGAACGATAAACTTGATATGAGTACCACCAAATACGTATCGCTGGTGGCGTTGACAACCAAGCATGCTAAACGCAGTTATTTACTGTTTGCATTGATGGTTGGCGGGGTTTATTTCATTATGACGTCTTTACCGTCAAGTTTTATGCCTGATGAAGATCAAGGCCGCTTTTTCATTGATATGTCCTTGCCTGACGGTGCAACGGTTAATCGCTCTCAAGCTGTTCTTAAAAAAGCTGAATCTCATGTTTTAGCTCATCCCGCGGTGGCATATTCATTTACGCTAGCAGGGGAAAATAAACGTTCAGGCTCAAATCAGGCGAATGGACAATTTGAAGTTATTCTTAAACCTTGGGCTGAAAGAGCAGAGTCAGATGCTACAGTCCAAAAAGTGATGAAAGACATTCAAGGCTCACTTCAAGATATCTTAGAGGCGGACTTTAATATTTATCTTCCTTCTGCTGTTCCGGGCTTAGGTAACGGCTCAGGTGTTGAAATGGAGTTGCAAGATACATCTGGTACCAATTTTAAAGGGTTAACTGAAACAGCAGATGAACTGATAGAAGCATTAAAACTTCAACCAGAAATCGCTAAAGCTAGTTTGTCATTACAAAGTGCAATCCCACAACTGCATTTGACTGTTGATGAAGCAAAAGCGATGGCCATTGGCGTGAATGTGGCAGATATCTACAGCACGATTAAAACATTTACTGATTCATCTACCGTAAATGACTTTAATTTATTTGGCAGAGTCTACCGAGTGAAGGTTCAGGCAGAAGAGCAATATCGTCAGTTTCCAGAGCAAATTAAAGATTACTATGTACGCTCGTCATCTGGCGCTATGGTGCCCATTGGTGTGTTAGCCAAATATGAATACTCAGTAGGACCTGCGGCAGTGACCCATTATAACTTATTCAGTAGTGTCTCGATTAATGCTACGCCTGCACAAGGATATGCCTCGGGCGATGTGATTAAAGCGATTGAACGAGTAGCAAAACCAATGCTGCCAAATGAGTTTAGTTATGAATGGACTGGTATTACGTTCCAAGAAGTACAATCTGCAAATCAAACGAGTATTGCGGTCGCCTTGGCCATGTTATTTGTCTTTTTGTTTTTAGCAGCACTGTATGAAAGCTGGACAATCCCGATTGCTGTACTGCTAATTGCCCCCATTGCAATGTTGGGAGCGGCACTGGGCACCTTAGTGAGTGGTATGGAAAGTAACTTGTTTTTCCAAGTGGCCTTTATCGCCTTGATTGGTATGGCTGCTAAAAACTCAATCTTAATTGTGGAATTTGCGAATCAATTACATAAAGAGGGCAAAAGTCGAATTGATGCAGCGTTAGAGGCTGCCAATATGCGCTTTAGACCAATCTTAATGACCTCAATGGCATTTATACTTGGGGTATTACCTTTGGTTCTGTCTGTTGGTCCAGGAGCTGTGAGCAGGCAAAGCATTTCTATTCCAATTTTATGTGGAATGGTGTTTGCGACAACCATAGGTATTGTCATGGTGCCGTTATTTTTCGTCACGACAGTGGGTTGGTTTAAATCTAAAGTCTCAAATGAAACCAAGTCAAATCCTGTGCAAAAAGTGCAAAATACGGACACGAATGAGGAGGGCAATCATGCTTAAATTTTCCAGCTTATCTGCCCCGACACAAGGCTATGTTGATGGGATTAGAGTCAAAGGAAAAAGTTATCTGTCTATCCTTTTTGGGGCGAGTGTAACGTTACTGTTATCCAGTTGCGCTATGGGGCCTGACTACCAGCGGCCTGAAATTGAAGTCCCAGCTCAGTATCATGATGATTTAGCACAAGAGTTTCAAGAAAATTTGGGGCTTGCTAATTGGAAAGCGTTTTATCTTGATGAAGATTTACAAGTGCTTATCAGTCATGCGCTTGCGCAGAATCTAGACTTAGAAACTGTACGTTCAAGATTAATTGCTGCACGAAGAGAAGTCACGGTAACAGACTCAGCTTTATATCCAGCTTTTGGAATTAATGCAGATGCAGAGCGCTCTATTGATAGTGCGATTACCAATACCGATCCTGAACATGGTAACGAGTTTACTTTAGATGGCACGGTATCGTGGGAGCTAGATGTTTGGGGAGCTAACCGTCGTCGCAGTGAAGCTGAATATGCAAACTTCCTATCTGCGCAAGAAGCGTTAAATTTAGCGGTTATTAGCCTGATTAGTGATGTCGCGACTCGATACTATGAATGGTTGGATATTGAACAGCGGTATTTAATTTCTCTCAATACCGTTGAAATACGCTTAAAAGAGCGCGATCTAGCAAGACTTCGTAAACAAAATGGTGTGATTTCAGGTTTACAGGTTCGTCAGGCTGAAGTTGAGTATCAAAGTGCCAAAGTCACTTTACCTGACTTAGATTTCGAGCGTAAAGCAAAAGCTAACCAATTAAAAATACTCTTGGGTGAGTTTGACTATCCTTTAGTGCTTAAAACTCAGCAGGAGATTACAGCTTATCGCCAGTTGTTCCCGACCAGCTTTACTGTGGGGGTGCCATCTCAAATGTTATCTCAGCGCCCAGATGTTAAGGCGGCAGAGCAAGAACTTATCGCCGCTAATGCGAATGTCGGCGTGGCGAAAACTGCCTTTTTTCCACAATTTACTATAACAGGCAGTTATGGCACTGAAACCGATGATCTTAGCAGTATATTTGATAGCCAAGGTGTTACTTGGTCATTACTTGGTGGCATTACTGCGCCAATATTTAATGCCGGTCGTATCGCTGCGCAATATGACATCTCACAAGAAGCATTTAATCAAGCACACTTAAATTATCGAAGTACAGTGCTCAAGGCTTACTTTGAGGTCAATGACGCTATGAATAGTTTTCGCCGTTCAGAGTTAGCGATTGAAGCACAGCAAGAATTGGTTGAAGCGTCAAAAGAGTACACTCGCTTAGCCACTTTGCGTTATCGAAATGGAGTTTCAAGTTCTTTGGACTTGATGGATGCACAGCGCAGTTTATTTAGTGCTGAGTTAACCTTAAGCCAAGTTAAGCGTGATCGCTTATTATCGCTGATTACGCTTTACCGCTCGCTTGGCGGAGGAGTATTAACTCAAGAAGAGTTAGCCCAGATAACTGACCAAGAAAACGCTGATTAATGCTTGCTAAAGCAGGTTTAGGTAAGCATTGTCTAAACCTGTTTTATGCTAGTAAATACAGAATCATACTTTTGCTATTATATTGGCGAGCCAACGTACTCATTCCATATTTCACTCCTTATTTTACTGAAAGTGACTTTAGTCCTCTTCAATCACCATTATTGAGTCAACATTCATGGCTATTAAAGGCATGTAAACCCAAAGCTTAACTTAGATGGTGTTGCTTTGACGACTGATGTTAGATGCAAAAAGTGACAAATGTTATTTTTTAAATTAGCTCTGACTCATATTGGTAAATATTATTCTGAAAAGTTTTTACATCAATGAAACATAAGCGAAAATTCTCAATGAGTTTATTCACGATAAATGGATATTGGGATCGAGATCGCTATGTGAAAAATACTTCATGGTAGACTCCTGCGCAATTCGAGATGAGATTAATTCCTATTAAGTTTTAATTAAGGATAGCGTTGATGAAACCACTTTCAGTTAAAGTAATTAGTGCTGCAATTGCTGCTGCATTATCCCCTCAGGTTATGGCAGATACAGATGAAGTTGTATCTAAAGAAGACATTAAACAATCTATCTCTAACTTCCATGAAGTGATTGTTATCTCTGGCTCACGTGTTGAGCAAACATTAGATCAAGTTGCTGGCTCAGTTGTTGTAATTGATGAAGAAGCTATTGCTCGCAACATGAGTTCAGATTTCGCAACGCTGTTCAAAAATGAAGCCGCTGTAGATGTTAAAGGTGGCGCAGGCAAACCTAGCTCAGTGACTATTCGCGGTATCGGCGGAAACCGTGTGATGATGGTTAAAGATGGTGTTCGTGTAAATAATCAATACGCATCACCATTAGGCCCAGGTGCTGAAGGTACAGGTCGTGGCCTGACAGAAGTCGAAGGTTTAAAACAAGTTGAAGTATTAAAAGCAGCTGCATCAACGATGTATGGCTCAGATGCATTAGGTGGTGTTCTTGTAATGACCACTAAAGATGCTGATGACTATTTACGTGGTGAAGATTACTACTTCTCGGCGAATGCTGGTTACACAGGTATGAATGATGAGTACACTGTGGGTTTTACTAGTGCATTTTCTGCAGGTAATTTTGATAACTTAGTAACGTATCAACGCCGTGAAGGTGAAGAGCAGCAAAACTACGATGGTACTTTGCCTGATAGTGATCTTGTCACTGATAGCTTTATCGTAAAAAGCAAATATCACTTCAATGATGACACTAACTTACAGTTAACCGTTGATTACATGAACCAGCAATTAGATCGCTGGGAAAACAGTTTAGATAACTTAAGTTCAATTGACTACGACCGTCAAACACAGGCGTTAAATACCTCTTTGCGTCTTCGTTCGACTAAAGACCGTGGTATCCACGATAGTGTCGATTTTGTTTTGTATTACGGTAAAACAGATCAAACAGAAAAACGTGATTATTATGATGGCGCCCAAGGCGGTATTCGTGACATTACCGAGAAAAGAGATTACCAATTTGATGAGTATCGTGTTGGATTTGCAAGTACGTTTGCTAAATCATTATCGCTAACGGGTCACGATCACAATATTATTTATGGCCTTGATGTTGAACAATCAGAAATGAGCCGTCCTCGTGATTATCAAGTGATTGATGACAATGGTAGCTGGTCGCCATCTGATACGGATACATTCTCATTTGCAGATACTAAAAGCTTACGAGTTGGTGCTTTCATTCAAGATGATATTACTTTTTACGATGGTAAGTTAAATGCTATTTTAGGCTTGCGTTACGATTACTTCAGTAATACACCTGATCAACAACAAGCTGAAGATGCTGGTCGTGATCCTGCTGATTTTGAAGAGATGAGCGATGGTTTTTGGTCACCTAAGTTAGGTCTTGTGTACCATATGACCGATAACGTCAACGTATACGCTCAGTATGCGTACGGTTATAAAATGCCAACACCTGATCAAAAATGGGGTGAGCTTGAGGTTAAAGATGGCAAAATGCCATTCCCTGTATTGATTCAAGCAAACTACGATTTAGAGTCAGAATCAAGCCATACTGTTGAGATAGGGGTTCGTGGTCATCATGGTGATACACGTTACGAATTGACCACATTCTACACACAAGCCAAAGACTATATTGATTGGGAATTTGTAAATTTTGTCTTCCCTCCGTTTCCAAACCCACGTTTGGAATACCAATATGTTAACTATGACGAAGTTACCCTTTACGGTGCAGAAGCGTCATTTAGTCACTGGTTTACAAATGAAATTGAACTATGGGGTAACATTGCTTACACCCATGGTGAAGATCAAAACGGTGATTATTTAAATTCAGTTAGTCCGCTTAAAGGTAATGTCGGGATGAATTACTACACTTACCTTGCTAATAAGGAAGTGGATTTTGGCTTGACGGTTCGTTTTGCTGACAATATGGATAGAACAACTGATTTAGACATTTTACCTGGTTGGGGTGATAGCTTTAACGAAGTTTACAATACAGCAGGTTACGCAGTATTTGATATTACGGCCAATGTCATGCTTAGTGACAATTGGACATTACGTGGCGGGGTATTTAACGTATTTGACACTGAGTACATTGATTACGCTGATGTGGCTGGTCAATCTAAATTTTTAATGTCTAACTTAGGTGTGACAGAAGATAATTACACGCAACCGGGCCGTTATTTCAGTCTTAAAGTCAATTATACTTTCTAAATCGCTGAGTTAACTTAGCGGTTAAAGCGGTAAAAAGCCTTAGATTCAATATGAATTTAAGGCTTTTTTGGTTAGGTATGTTTCAATCGCAAGGTTTTATGCAGAACCTACCGAGTATTAATGAGGGATTAATCCAAGTAATGGCTTAAATCACTGCCAACAGGAATGACGACCTCTTGTTCTTTACCATGGAATAAATATGCGTCCTTTTCACCGACAAGTGAGAGAGTATCACCTTGACGCCAAAGGGCAGTGCCTTCCTGAATACCAATAACTGGCGTAATAGGATCGACAATCGTAAATTCAAGTAATCGCTGTGCTCGAGTTTCACCGTTATGACCAGGTGCTTGATAGTTGGTGTAGTGCGGATTTAGTTGAAATGGCAACAATTTTAAGCCAGTAAATGAAGCAGGCTCTACAATTGGCATATCATTTGTGGTGCGAATACTCACCCCTGTAATATTTGAGCCCGCACTCCAGCCGATATATGGCTTACCATTGCTAACTTGCTCATTTAATAAATGCACTAAGTCGTAACGGTATAACTCGTTTAATAATTGGAAAGTATTACCGCCGCCAACTAAAATTCCATCAGCATTTTTTATCGCTTGTTTTGGGTCACTGTATTGATGAATGCTACTGACTTCAATATTCAGTGGGGCTAAACCTTCGGTGACCATTGCAAGGTATTTATCATAATCGACACTCACGCCAGCGTAGGGAATAAACACCCATTTTTTTGCGTGAGTGGTAAGCGGTTTGATGAACTCAATGGCATGGGCTAAATAGGGAGTATTGCCTTCACGTGAACTGCTGAGCATTAATGCATTTACGGCCATTTCGATTTCCTTAACTGTTTAATTAATCGCTAGTTATTCTTATATTTATTGGATATTAACAAAGATTAATTACAAACCATAACCTAAGTGGATGGAAAATGATTAATGGAGGATAAATTTAAGCTTGGATTAATCTTATCTACCTAGACTTTGCGCTCTTCTTATCTCTGATAGCGATTAAGTCATAATTTAACGAAGACCATTCAGCTGAGATTAGGCTTGATGTGATATTTTCAAGAACTTGTCATTTTATGTCATTTTTTTCGATGATACCTTGAAAATAACCCAATAGGACATATTATGTCATTATGCATTGAACTATCGCCATACGCTCAATGTAAAAAGTAGAATTGGCAAAAGATTTAAACAATCATGCATGAAGACATGGTTGTACGTTATTAGAAAGTTTTAAGCGGCGTTAGTGCCAGATAGGAGTTGTAATGTTACGTATTATGTTATTGATTGGCACCAACTTAGCAATTTTGCTAGTTGCTTCGATTGTGATGTCGTTACTTGGGGTGAGTACCTCAAGCATGAGCGGGTTATTAATTTTTGCTGCCATGTTCGGTTTTGGTGGTGCATTCATCAGTTTAGCGATTTCTAAGTGGATGGCTAAAAAGACCATGGGGTGTGAAGTCATTACAACACCACGTGATAACACTGAACGTTGGTTAGTTGAAACGGTTGCCCGTCAAGCTGAGCAAGCGGGTATCAAAATGCCAGAAGTGGCGATTTACCAATCACCAGAAATGAATGCTTTTGCCACAGGCCCAAGCAAAGACAATGCATTGGTCGCGGTGAGTTCTGGTCTACTTTATGGTATGACTCAAGACGAAATTGAAGGCGTATTAGCGCACGAAGTTAGCCACGTTGCCAATGGCGACATGGTGACATTGACCTTAATTCAAGGTGTTGTTAATACCTTCGTTATTTTTGCCGCTCGTGTTGTTGCTGGCATTGTTAACAACGTCGTTGCTAATAACAGCGAAGATGGTGAAGGTTTAGGTATGTTTGCGTACATGGCCGTAGTTTTTGTCATGGACATGCTATTCGGTATTTTAGCGTCAATGATTGTGGCTTACTTCTCACGTATTCGTGAATTTAAAGCCGATGAAGGCGCAGCTAAACTTGCAGGTAAGCATAAAATGATTGCTGCATTAGAGCGTTTAAAAACAGGGCCAGAAACAGGTGCAATGCCAGCACAAATGGCTGCATTAGGTATTAATGGTAAGCGTTCAATGGCTGAATTCTTAATGAGTCACCCGCCGTTAGACAAACGCATTAGCGCACTTAAAAACAGCTAATACATTAATAAGATTGCGAAAAGGAGCCCAAGGGCTCCTTTTTTAATACTTTCTTTTTGAAATTGTGCGAGTAGAATGATGACCACTTTAATCTTGTGGTTACATCGCGTGACGCATGTTAAGGGAGAAGGTTCAATGTTAGGCTTGGGTAATTGTATTTACTGTTGCTAAATTAAGCAGTGTTAGCTAAGTTTATTGTAGAGTCAAAGTATTGAGCCAAAATATTGAGTCAAAATGTCGTGCTGATAACCGATAACTAAGAAAGCTAATTGATGATCGTTTTCTTTATTATCACAAATGGAGGGTATTATAGTGAGCAATAAAATTCTTGTGGCTTTGTTTGCAGTAGCTTTAGCTGTACTGACATTGTCAACAAACGCGTTTGCGTCAGATGAAAACTTAGCTGATTTCCATGCCGAAATGGGTGGCTGTGAAAGCTGTCACGCTGATGGTGAACCATCTGCTGATGGTGAGTATGAGTTTGAACAGTGTCAAAGCTGTCATGGCACATTAGCTGAAATGGATGATAACCATGCACCGCATGACGGCATGTTAATGTGTGCCGATTGTCACGCGCCACATGATATGAATGTGGGTGACGTACCAACTTGTGATAGTTGTCATGATGATGGTCGTTCTGCTCAGTAATTGAGCTAGTTGAACTGTGTAACAACTGATGAATAAAGCACCGTTAATGACGGTGCTTTTTTTGCTTTGATTCAAGCGCCTTAAATTGACTGATATTTGTATATCAAAAACCCACTGCATGTTCAGATACTTATAATTAAACTACCCCTAAAGAGGTATTTAAATTGCTGTATTTTCAATGGCTTGCGCTTAATTGGTGCAAAATAATGCACTTATCTAGAACAGTTTTTGGTTGAAACCTTACCCTCAAATTTAAAATATCTTTAAAATCATCACTTTGGCTATTGGCACAACTTTTGCGATGTTATTGACATAGAATTTTGTCAGTAAAAGGAAGTTGCATGTCTCATATCCGGTCTAGTATCCAAACAAGTTGTGCTTATTGTGGAGTAGGCTGTGGTGTTAGTGTTTCGCCTCTTGCAGAGGTAACGCCGCATGTTAACGATGAGCAGAAAAACTCAAAAGCAAGTGCACCCGTGTATAACCTTGAGGGTGATCTGCAACATCCAGCTAATAAAGGACAGTTATGTGCTAAAGGCGAACGTTTACTAGAAAGCTTGGTTCAGCCTAATACACTGCGTTATCCCAAACGTAAGTCAGGTAAGCCAATTGACTGGGATGTGGCGTTAACAACAATTGCAGACACTTTTACAAAGACAATTGCTGAGTTCGGGCCAGACTCTGTGGCTTTTTATTTATCAGGTCAGTTGCTAACTGAAGACTATTACGTTGCAAACAAGCTTGCTAAAGGCTTTATTGGTACAGCCAATGTAGATACCAATTCACGTTTATGCATGTCATCTGCAGTGAGTGGGCATATGCGTGCCTTTGGTGAAGATGTTGTGCCGGGCTGTTATGACGATTTTGAGCAAGCGGATGTTATTGTGTTAGTTGGGGCGAATAGCGCTTGGACTCACCCGGTTTTATTTCAACGAATGATTAAAGCGCGCGAGCAATCTGGTACAAAAATTATTGTGGTTGACCCAGCTAAAACGGCCACTTCGGCTCAAGCAGATTTTCATTTACAAATTACGCCTGGCACTGACAGTCTGTTGTTTAATGGTTTATTGCAGTTTATTTCTGAAAATGAGGCTCAAGATAAGGCGTACATTGATGAGCACACAGAAGGTTTTGATGCTGTACTTCACACCCTATCTTCACAAACTGATCTTGTTAAAACTGACCAGCTTGCATCGTCTTTAGGCTTGACGACAAGCGAATTAACACAATTTTATCAGTTGTTTATTGCCCATGAGAAAGTCATTACAGCCAGTTGTCAGGGAGTAAATCAGTCTACTTCAGGTACCGATACGACGAATGCAATCATCAATTGCCATCTCGCGCTTGGTCATATTGGTAAAGTTGGCTGCGGTTTCTTTTCTTTAACTGGTCAACCTAATGCGATGGGCGGGCGAGAAGTAGGCGGACTTGCCACACAACTTGCTTGTCATATGGGATTCTCTGCTCCTGAACGACAGTTATTAGCAGATGTATGGCAAACCGAATCCATTGCTAAAGATAAGGGGTTAACTGCAGTTGAATTATTTGATGCAATGGCTGATGGCAAAATTAAAGCCGTATGGATCATGGGAACAAACCCGTTAGTTTCATTACCGAACACTGCAAAAGTACAGCAGGCACTTGATGCTTGCCCATTTGTGGTGGTATCAGATATCACCCAAGATGCCGCAACAGCAAAACAAGCCGATATATTATTACCTGCATTAGGTTGGTCAGAAAAGTGTGGCACTGTCACTAACAGCGAACGTGTTATCACTCGTCAACGTGGCTTTATACCCGTTAAAGGCAATGCAAAACCTGATTGGTGGGCACTCGCTGAAGTCGCAAAACGAATGGGGTATAGCGCAGCATTTACATTCTCAAACAGTGCGGCTGTGTTTAAAGAGTTTGCTCAGCTTTCAAAAGCAGTAAAAGCACAATTTCCTGAAAAGCAATTTGATATCTCTGGCATGAGTGAATTAACTGATGCTGAATACGACAGGTTAGCGCCAACTCAATGGCCAGTAACAAGTGCCGCTATGCTTGGACAAACTGAGCGTCGATTATATCAAGATGGGCTATTTTCAACGCCTTCTACTAAAGCGCAGTTTATTGCAACACAGCCGCTCAAGTCAGAGTTGAGTGTCGGTCAACATCAAGTATTACTCAATAGTGGCCGCAGTCGAGATCAGTGGCATACCATGACTCGCACTGGGCACATTGCCAGTCTTAGGGCGAGTATTCCTGAGCCACTTGTCATGTTACATCCAATCAAAATTCAACAGCTTGAGTTAAATGATGGCGATTTAGTGTGTTTTGCAACGCCTGATGCTGAACGTGATCTAGTAAGTTGCGAACAGAGTACGTCGAGTGTTCAAGCTACGGCAAGGGTTGTTGCCGACGACAATCAATCTCCCGATATGGCTTTCATGTCAATGCATTGGTC
This sequence comes from Shewanella sp. ENK2, assembly GCF_043568515.1. Lineage (NCBI taxonomy): Bacteria > Pseudomonadati > Pseudomonadota > Gammaproteobacteria > Alteromonadales > Shewanellaceae > Shewanella > Shewanella sp. ENK2. Next base: position 3,921,310 of record NZ_CP171406.1, read on the forward strand.
TTCGCAGTTCTCCCTTGGTAAAGGAGTGAATCAAGCACTAAATAGTCAGTTAGACCCAATATCGAAGCAACCTGGCTTTAAATGCCAAGCAACAACCGTTACTAAAGTAGAGCTGGCATTACAAGGGGTTATCTTTGGCGCGCATGACCCGTTATTTACCGGCACATGTTGGAATGTTCAGCAAAGTTTGTCAGCGGGTGAGTGTTATCACATCGCTTTTGATGATGCGGAAAAAGGCTTTAATTTTCAGTCTACTAGTTACTCTTTAAAGTGGACGGTGAGCTTACTGAATAAGCAAGTAATTCATGTGCAGTGCAATATGAATCAGGGGCAACTAGTGTCGCTTAAATTGCTAAGTAAGCAGCAAGTTGAAGTCGCCTTGGAGCCGATGCACCTTCTTATCGGTGAAACAGTAGATACAGGGCTAATGAACCGATTACATCAACTGATTAAAGCTGGCAACAGTCCGCTTATTTGTGCATGTACTGGTGTCACAGAGGCCAAAATTCAGGATTCAATGCTGCAAGCGTTAGATAATTTGGTGTTTGCTCAACGGACAAGTGGTAATGAAGCGATATTGAGCCAAGGTGATTTTGAACAATCGCTTGAACAGACACAGTCAGAATTGGGTTGTGGCAAGCAATGCGGCAGTTGCCATAGTGAAGTGGTGCAATGTGCAAGTGATGTTTGGCTACTTGGTCTTGAAGATATGGCAATAGAGACTGTGGCAGTAAAAAATAAAAAACAATCCAAATCAACTCAAGAGGAGGTGGCGTGATGAGTCATTCAATCAGTCAATTAGTGAACCATAGTGTTGCTGGGAGTAATCCTTCTAATGTTACTAGCAGCGAGTTAGTTGCTGGTGAGGTTGAGATTGTTGGCGCAGGTTGTGGCCAACTTGATTTGTTGACCATTAAAGCCGCTAGAATTATTTCTCAAGCTGACGCATTAGTTTACGACAGCCTAGTAAGTAGTGATATTTTATCTCTCGTTTCAGTTGATTGTGAACGACACTTTGTCGGAAAACGTTGTGGCCAACCTAGTTATAAGCAAGATGATATTAACTCCTTGTTGGCCAAATTAGCCTTTCAAGGAAAAAAGTTGTTCGTCTAAAAGGAGGCGATCCGCATATCTTTGGTCGCGGTGCTGAAGAGTCGCTATTTTTAGCAAAAAATGGCCTGATAAGCCGATTTACACCGGGAGTAACAGCGGCATTAGGTTGCGCATCGAATACGGGTATTCCGCTTACTTTTCGAGGAACCGCACGTTCAGTCACTTTAGTGACGGGAACTAAGTTTGACCAAGCCCCAACACATTGGAAAGCATTACTCACAGCTGAGTCGACACTGGTATTTTATATGGGTAAAGAGCAGGCCAAGGCTATTTCAGCTGGGCTACTCGCTGTTGATGCGCCAGCTGATTTACCCGTTGCTTTTATCACAAATGGCGGCAGACCCAATCAATTAGTGACTTACGCCAATGTCTCAACGATGGCAGAACAAGCTGAAACAATTAAAGACTCTGGCCCGACACTGATTATTATTGGTGAAGTGGTTGCTGTTGGGCAAGAGCTAGCTGCTTTACTTGCTGATGTCAGTGCGACATCAATGGCCGAGGTCGTCAATGGTTGAACAACATTCAAAAACACAGCTTGATGCTGATGACTTTGATAACCGCAAGCTGATTAAAGCATTAGGTAAAGGCGTGAAAGGTAGCCGAAGTTTAAATTTTGCTGAGGCATCTCATCTCATTAGGGCTTTCGCTAATGGGGAGCTATCATCTACTCAAATGGCGGCTGCAATGATGCTAATGCGAGTCAGAGGTGAGTCAGTTGAGGAGCTTGCAGGCGTTGCTTCTGGGCTAAAGCAGCTTGTTGGCAAAGAATGGCAAGACCTTAATGCGGACATAGACTGGCCTGTGTATGCTGGAAAGCGAGAGCAATTACCATGGTTATTATTAGCCGCTAAAACCATCGCGCGCAAAGGCCAAACGATTATTTTACATGGTGACAGCCAGTCTCTTCCTCACCGAAGACATGTAGAGTCTTTTATTTCGGCGTTAGACATTCCACGCTGTTTTACCGCAGAGCAAGCTAAAGTTAATTTAGCAAAAACAGGGATTATTTATGTCAATTCTGCCGATATCGTTCCTGTACTCAATGATTGTCGCCGCTTGCACCAGGAGTTAGGCCTTCGTAGTTTAATTCAAATGTCAGTTCGCTGTATCAACCCTACCAATGCACCATTCAGTTTACGTAGTTATTTTCACCCAGGTTTAGATGAGCAGCACCAACAAGTCGCAATGTTACTAGCAGAGCAGCAAGCTTGCGATACTTTAGCAAAGCAACATGCCGACATTGCGATTTTTAAGGGGTTACAAGGTGAAACTGAAATCAATCCAAGAGTGAGTACAAGTGTAAAATTGCTTAGATTTGGTGCAAGTGGCGATAAGCAAACACTTGAATTGAACCATGTTGATCTTCCTACTCAGCTTGAAGCATTTGTTGGCGCTAAAGTAGGGCAGTCGGACTTGCCAGCTTATTTGCTTGCACAACTTTGGCACGGGGAAGATATTGCTGAAAGCGAACTTACAGATGGGCAATTACAACAAGCTATGGCCAGTATTACTGCGACAGTCGCATTAGTGAAAATGCTATCAACACCGAGTTTAGCAATTGACACAGCCCTAACATATGCAAGTAAAAGTTGGTTATGTAGAAATAACGTTGCTCAATTAAATAAGCTATCTATTCATAATGCTCACCAATTTGATACGTCTGAAAATGGCATTAATAATCAACAGTTAACGTGTAGTGAACACGTTGGCTGGGCTGACGAACAACAAAATGATATTCAACAAGAATTTATCTCTGGTAATTCTGATTTTAATCCTATTTGTGAAACTGCATACGATCACTCTTCATCAAGAGAGTATCAAAGTAAGCAGCGTGAAGTGAGGACTTAGTCGTGGTTAACTTAGTATATCGAGATCCTTCATTTACCAATGAAAACGTGTTTATCGATTGTATGTCGGAGTTGAGTAGTATCGACCCGTGTATGGAAGCAAGTTCTTTGAGTCAGTTAGAGCGCCAAATTATAAAAGGCAATGCTCTTTGTTTGGTGTTTTTTACTGAGTCTTTGACGCCACTGCAACAGGTATTCATTGAGCGTTTATTAATGGTAACGGCACTGCCAATTATTGTTAATGCGTACGCATGGGATGAAGAATTATTAAAGAGTTTATTACAGTGTGGGCGAGTGACATTTGTACCAGAAAAACTGACGCCTAAACGATTAAAGTCATTAGTTGGCTTGGCTAAAATTCGCTTTAATAGTGCTTCAACTATGCTTGAGAAAGTCAAAGAGTTAGATGAAAAGTGCACTGACTTAAAACGTGTATCAAGGGCTAAATCATTATTACAACGTCAGGGAGTGACAGAGGCTCAAGCACATAAAATGATTCAGAAACAAGCCATGGACAAGTCGATCAGTTTTGCTGAAATGGCCAATGAAATCATTCTAGCGGCGCAACAACTTGAAGCAAAGCGTGTGCATCAAATTGGTGCGTGTGCCCATGGTGCGAACAGTAAAGCCTAGTGTTGGTAAGTCTTTTGTAAATATAATCCTTTATTTTTATGCACTTATATTTACATTGTAATTGGCATAGTCAATGCAATACATAATCATAAAAGAATATAACCGAAATTAACTCAAACGCATTGGTTAACGCTCGAATGATTTAAAACGTGATAAACGATATAGCAGGCAATGGCGTCTTTACTATCATCCGTTTTAGAGTCAATGAGAATAACAAAGTATATAAAGTTTTAATTTAAAAATTGGAATAAAGGCAATGGCGCCATCTCTGCTTGCGGAGATCGGCGCCTTTTTGTTTTTTGATTTCAAAAATAAAAAAGGAGCCAACGATGGCTAATTCTACAGGAACGTCGAATTCACCGACAACGGTCAACAAAAAACCTAAATTGGTTGTGATCGGTAACGGTATGGTCGGGCACCATTTTATCGAGCAATTATGCAGTCAAGGGCTTCAAAAGCAGTTTGATGTTGAGGTTTTTGGTGAAGAACCACGCCCAGCTTATGACAGGGTGCAACTATCTAAATACTTTGAAACAGGCAGCGCTGATGAGCTGATGTTAACAAGTGCGCAAGATTATCTAGATTGGGGTATCAAGCTGCACCTTGATACCCGAATAACTGAATTAGATACACAATCTAAAAGCATTACTACAGAAGATGGTGTCACGAGTCATTATGACAGCTTAGTGTTAGCCACAGGCTCTTATCCTTTTGTACCACCCATTAATGGTAATGACAGAGAACGTTGTGTTGTTTACCGTACCATTGAAGATTTGCAAGATATTGAAGCTGCGGCTAGTCAATCTAAAGTGGGTGTCGTCGTTGGTGGTGGCCTGCTAGGCCTTGAAGCTGCTAATGCTTTGATGGCACTTGGTGTGCAGACTCATGTCGTTGAATTTGCCCCACAATTAATGCCTGTTCAGTTAAATGATAAAGCGGGTGATTTATTAAAGAGTAAAATCAATGATCTAGGGGTTACCGTTCATACCTCAAAAGCCACTACCGCTATTATTGATGGCGAGTCAGCGATGCATCGTATGACTTTTAATGATGACAGTTTTCTTGAAACTGACATGATTGTTTTCTCTGCGGGTATCCGTCCTCAAGATGCACTTGCTCGTTCAAGTGGATTGCAAATGGGAGAACGTGGCGGTATCACAATCGATGATAATTGTTTGACTTCAGCAGCAGATGTTTACGCTATTGGTGAATGTGCATTATGGCAAAACCGCATTTTTGGTTTAGTGGCACCTGGATATCAAATGGCGCGTGTAGCGGTAGCAAGTCTCGTGGCTAGCTTAACTGATACGGCAACATCATCAACTGCCTTTACTGGTGCAGACATGAGTACCAAGCTCAAATTACTTGGTGTCGACGTTGCTGCAATCGGTGAAAGCCGTGGCTTTGAAAATGCCCAGTTTGTGGAATTATCGGACAACCAATCGGGCATTTATAAAAAGCTTTGGTTAGATGAAACGGGTAAATTCTTAAAAGGAGCTGTGTTAGTTGGCGACAATAGTGACTATAACCGTTTGCTTGATTGTTATTTATCTCAGGATGAAATTGAAGGTAATGCCATTGATTTATTAATGACAGGTGAAGAGTCAGCTGCAGATTTGAAAGACACATCAATTATCTGTTCATGTCACCAAGTCACAAAAGCGGACATTGTGAGTTCTGTAAAAGAAGGCAATCACACAATTGCAGAAATCAAGTCTTGTACCCGAGCAGCTTCAGGTTGTGGAGGTTGTTCTGCACTTGTGAAGCAAGTCATGGATGAAGCGCTTATTGCAGAAGGTGTTGAGTGTAATACCGGCATTTGCGACCATTTTGAGCATGATAGACAATCTCTATATCACTTGTGCCAGGTAGAAGGTATTGAAGATTTTGATACGTTAATTTCTAAGCACGGTAAACGCTCAGCAACAGGTGAAGCATCAACATTTGGTTGTGATCTTTGTAAACCCGCTGCAGCTTCCATTTTTGCATCGCTACAAAACAAATATGTGCTTAACCAAGACAGCAGTCATGTGCAATTACAAGATACTAATGATGCTTATTTAGGTAACTTGCAAAAAGATGGCACCTATTCAGTGGTGCCTCGTATTGCAGGTGGTGAAATTACTCCAGATGGCTTAATTGCGATTGGTGCGGTGGCCAAAGAGCACGATTTATATACCAAAATTACCGGCGGACAACGTATCGATTTGTTCGGTGCTAAATTATCAGAGTTACCAGTCATTTGGCAGAAGTTGATTGAAGCAGGCTTTGAGACTGGTCATGCCTACGGTAAGTCACTACGTACGGTTAAATCTTGTGTGGGTAGCACTTGGTGTCGATATGGCGTACAAGATTCTGTTGGAACAGCCATTGATTTAGAAAATCGCTATAAAGGGTTACGTAGTCCGCACAAAATTAAGTTTGCTGTGTCGGGGTGTACTCGCGAGTGTGCAGAGGCGCAAAGTAAAGATATAGGTGTGATAGCCACTGATAAAGGCTGGAACTTATATGTGGCTGGTAACGGCGGCATGCGACCTCGTCATGGTGACTTATTTGCCACTGATTTAGATACGCCTACACTAATACAATATATAGATAGAGTATTGATGTTCTATATTAAAACGGCAGACAAGTTACAGCGTACTTCAGTGTGGATGGAGTCACTAGAAGGTGGTCTTGAGTATCTACAATCTGTAGTAATTGAAGACAGTTTAGGGATTGCTAGTGAATTAGATGCTCAAATGAGTCGAGTTGTTGATGCCTATCAATGTGAATGGAAAACAAGTCTTGAAAAACCGGAGTTTTTGGCTCGCTTCAATGAGTTTGTTAACCCAGAAGCTAAACCTGAGGGAGAAACTCATCTATACCATCGTGTGCGCGAACAACGATTCCCAGTCGATATAGCATCATCTGGCGCTGGCAATATTGCGATTAAAGATATTACTGCTGAACAAAATGAGCAAGAAGCTGTGGAGGAACTAGTATGAGTTGGGTAACGGTATGTAATGAGTCAACTTTGCCTCAAGGAACAGGTGTAGCAGCTTGGGTTGCTGGCAAAGCAGTTGCCATTTTTGATTTAGGTAAGCATGGTTTATATGCTATTGATAATGTTGATCCAGCAACAGGGGTAAGTCTACTCGCCCGTGGGTTAATTTGCGATATGGAAGGAGTGCTTTGTGTTGCCTCGCCATTATATAAGCAACATTACAGCCTAGAGACAGGCGTGTGTTTAGAAGATGAAGCACTCGTTGCTTCACCTTACGAAATTAAAAAGGAAGCTGGCCAAGTATTGGTTTTGGCTAAGTCATAGGGACATGTCGTATGAGTTCTGAGAAATTTAATTTATTGTCGTTTTCGGGGAAGATGAAAACGCTGCATTTAAGCTGGATTGCATTTTTTATTACCTTTGTGGTTTGGTTTAATGCGGCACCCTTGTTAAGTGTTATAGCTGATAGTTTAGGGTTAACTAAATCACAGATTAAAACCTTATTGATTTTGAACGTTGCATTAACCATTCCTGCACGGATTATTATTGGAATGGTGACAGATAAGTATGGCCCAAGGTTAACTTATTCTGTGCTTTTAGGTGTTTGTTCTATACCTTGTTTTATGTTTGCAGTGGCTAATTCATTTGAACAATTGGCATTAGCGCGCTTTTTAATTGGCTTTATTGGTGCTGGTTTTGTGATTGGTATTCGCATCGTCAGTGAGTGGTTTCCAGCGAAAGAGTTAGGTACAGCAGAAGGCATTTATGGCGGCTGGGGTAATTTTGGTTCAGCTGCAGCAGCATTTACTTTACCTGGATTAGCCATCTTTTTTGGGGGCGAAGACGGATGGCGATACGCAATTGGCTTAACAGGGTTAATTAGCTTAATTTTTGCATTTGTTTACTATTTTAATGTCACCGATACACCAAAGGGGTCGACTTATTTTAAACCCAAAAAAGCAGGTGGATTAGAAGTCACCAGTAAAGGGGATTTTGCTTTATTGATATTTATGAAGCTTCCTATGTACGCCACATTAGCCTTGTTAGCATGGAAATTGTCGCCTGCTGGCGTGAGTATGTTAGCAGAGCAAACAACCCAGTTAATTTATGCTGGTTTAGTACTTATATTACTGGTGGACATTTATCAAACTTATCAAGTTAACAAAGATATTTTTGTTAACGAGGTGCCAGAAGTTTGAGCGGTATCCTTTTAAACAAGTGGCCGTATTGAATGTGCTGTATTTCACCACTTTTGGTTCTGAGTTAGCCGTTGTATCAATGCTGCCGTTATTTTTTGCTGAAACATTCGGCTTAGGCATGGCGCAAGCTGGTATGGTTGCTTCAAGTTATGCCTTTATGAATCTAATGTCTCGACCTGGTGGAGGCTGGTTAAGTGATAAATTCGGCCGTAAGAATACCTTACTAATTTTAACCGCTGGTTTGGCTGTTGGATACTTTGCGGTAGGCCAAATAGACGGTAGTTGGGCATTACCGCTTGCTGTTGTTGTGGTTATGGCATGTTCATTCTTTGTTCAAGGTGGTGAAGGGGCAGTATTTGCTGCCGTGCCATTAATTAAGCGTCGTTTAACTGGACAAATTGCTGGTATGACAGGAGCTTATGGTAATGTTGGGGCTGTGTTTTTCTTAACGGTTTACTCAATGGTTTCAACCTCTGTATTCTTTTACGTTATTGCTATTAGCGCTGTGATTGGTTTCATCACATTATTCTTTATGACAGAACCCAAAGGTCATATGGCTGAGGTGAATGAAAAAGGTGAAGTCACACTAATTAGTGTTAATTAGATTTTTATCTATCTCAATCACTAACACCGTATCACTAGAACGATACGGTGTTGGTGTTTAAAGGGTTTTATGCAATCACATCTAAAAAACCAAGCATTGAGTCATGTCACTAACAAAGGACATGATAAAGAAACCGACGTTGAACAAGACATTATATTGTCATCATCAGACACTGGTTTAACTTTGCCGAACAATAAGCAAGAACAATTACCAATATCGGGTGCTCTTGAAGTGCATGCGGGGCAATATTCAGATAAAGGCCGAAAATCAGAAAATGAAGACGCAATTGGTATAAAAATTCCAACCGGATTAATGTTAACCACTAAAGGTATTGTGAGTGTTATCAGCGATGGGGTGAGTGCGGCTGAAGGTGGTGCGAAAGCATCAGCTATTAGCGTATCTAACTTCATCGCTGATTACTACTCAACACCCGAGTCTTGGAGTGTTTTAACGTCAAGTACACGAGTATTAACTGCACTTAACCGTTGGTTGTATGGTCTTGGTCAAGACTATAGAGATGCTCGTAAAGGCTATGTCTGCACTTTTAGTGCTTTGGTATTAAAGTCTTGTTCTGCGCACATGTTGCATGCTGGAGACTCTAGAATATACCGATTCAGGCAAGGCGAATTAGTTAAAATAACCCGAGACCACAGCACATCAGTAAATGAATATACAAGTTATTTAACCCGAGCTTTAGGTATGGATGTAAACCTTGAGGTTGATTATAAGCAGCTGAATGTCGAGGTTGGTGACTTATATTTACTAACAACTGATGGTGTTCATGATGTGTTGACTGATCATGAATTAAAAAAGATGTTAGCTGTATTTCAAGAAAATAATATCACGATCTCAGATCAAGCTTGCGAGCACTTCTGTCAGCAACTTACCGATAAAGCTTTCAAGTTTGATAGTAAAGATAACCTTAGTGCTCAATTAATTTCAGTTTCACAATTACCCACTCAAGCAATAGACGATGTTTATCACAAGCTCGCTAGCCGTCCTTTTCCGCCTCCAATGGAAGTAGGAATGCGTTTAGATGATTACGAAATTATAAAAGTGATTCACCAAAGTCAGCGCAGCCAGGTGTATGTTGTCAAAAATAGCCAAGGCGAAGTACGTTGTATGAAAACCCCATCAGTTAATTATATTGATGATGCTGCATATATAGAGAGATTTATGCTTGAGAGCTGGATTGGTCACCGAATCAATAGTCAACATGTAGTTAAAGTCGTTGATCACCACCTTAATAAGTCGGCGCTCTATTATTTAACAGAATATCTAGAAGGCTTAAGTTTGGCTGACTGGATGGCACAACATCAACGAGGTCCAGTTGAAGATGTATTGCAATTACTCAAACAAATTGAAACGGGCATTCGCGCGTTTCATCGTAAAGAAACATTACATCAAGATTTAAAGCCAGATAATATTTTTATTACTCGTGAAGGGGTAGTGAAAATAATTGATTTCGGCGCCTGCCATATTAAAGGTATTGCGGAAATAACAACGCCGCTAAAACGCGATCAAATTCTTGGTACTGCAGATTACACATCACCTGAAGTGATTTTAGGGTATCAAGCTGACGGGCGTGCTGACTTGTTTTCATTTGCTGTGATAGCGTATGAAATGTTAGCAGGTGAGCAACCTTTTAAAGGTCAGTTGGCAAAATGCCATCAGCGCAGCGACTTCTTAAAGCTAAATTATGTACCTGTTTTCAAAACAAACCCTATGGTTCCGGAGTGGATGGATACGGCATTAGAAAAAGCCTTGTCTATAGAGCCTTCATTTCGTTTTGTTGATACGAATGAATTTATTCACGCTTTAACCACGCCAGCAAAGGCTGCCCCTAAAACAACCATTCCTTTTATTGAGCGAAACCCTGTAAAGTTTTGGCAAACAGTCAGTGTAATTTTGCTTATTTGGTCACTGTATTTATCACTTGTGTGATGAGTATAAATCAAGTTTATTCTGCTCAAATACGTAATCCATTTTAGCCAATCTTGTTTGTCCAATACTTAATCTTGTTTTCCATTCCTGCTTTTCAGCTCAACCTTTCGTTATATGTCATTTTAATGGCGCTTTTTAGTATTTTGATTATATATCAATAAGTTAAATTGTTTAGTTTGATAATTCCTTATAGTACAAAAGTGGGGGTTAGGATACATTTTAGTCTATTGGTCTAAGTTCCTTTAATACTCGGGGTGGATTCAGAACACATTATATCGAGTAATACTAAATTCACTGGAAATGTAAAGGGAATAACTCTTTTACAAAGTGAAGGGCAGGAAGCATGGACTTATTCAAGCGTGAACAATTACATCGCGTTAAAACAATAGCAGGGATGTTATCTGTTGCTGTATGTCTAGCTTCTTTTCCTAGTTTCAGTCAGTCAGATTTAAGTGATTTTGATGAACTCGCAAGTGGGACCAATATTGCTCGAGCTGTTCAGGATGGTAGCGATAACTCATTAAATTTAAATCAATCTGGTGTAGATAATCAATCTAGAACATTTCAAAACGGTTTCACGAATACGATAAATATTGACCAGCAAGGTTCACAACATTATGTCTTGGCATCGCAATTTGGTGCCAATGTAGAAGCTGAAATATTGCAAGTCGGTGTTGGAAATGTCGTTTTATCTGCTCAGCAGGGTGAAAACCTACTTTTAGATGTGATGCAAACAGGAACAGGAAACGTAGCTTTAATACAACAAAGTGGTTACGAGAATTCAATCGAGATCCAGCAGTACGGATCTGGGAATGCAGTAGGTGTACTCCAGTGGGGTAATTCGCAACACGTTGAGGTAACTCAGCAATGTTGCAGTAATTAACCTTGATTAAATTAATTAATAATACACAGTAAAGGGAAATACGATAATGAAACATTCTAAATTAGCAATATTAGTGTCAGCTGCGATTTTAGCGTCAAGCAGTGCATATGCAAGTTCTGATAATGAAGCAACCGTTGATCAAACCGGTAATGGCAATGGTGCCACTGTTACTCAAGTTTTGAACAGCGAAAATAATGATGCATTTATTACTCAATCAGGTGATACCAATACCGCGTCAGTAACACAAGAAGATACTTCTGAAACAATGGGCTCTATTACTCAAATTGGTAATCTAAACCAAGGTAGTATTTTTCAGCATGATGATACACAGTCTGCGACAGGTATTATCAGCACAACTGGTAATGAAAACGTAGCTGCTATCGAACAGCGCTTCAACAATGGTGCAAATGCGGCCTCACTTGTAAATCAAAATGGCGATAACAATAACGCTAATATTTTACAGGATAATGGGGATGCAGCTAACTCTACAATTAATCAAAATGGTTCAGGTGATATTGCGGACATTTATAACCATTGGTCTGATTATGCAGATGCCACAATTACTCAAGCAGGTGGACCTTTGAATAATGCTTCAATTATTCAAGAATCTTCAGATGGTGCAGTTGCTTCGATTGATCAAAATGGTACTGGTAACCAATCAGTTGTTAGTCAAACGACATTGAACTTTGGTTATATAGCTAGTTCTGATGATACTGTTGCTGCTGTTAGTCAAGAAGGTGACAATAATATAGCAAATACGACTCAAACTGGTTTATCTAACGATGCAAATGTAATGCAAATGGGTAACGACAACCAAGCATATGTTACTCAATCTAATTTAAATAATATGGCAGATGTTGCTCAAACGGGTGATAGTGGCTTAGCGACTGTAACTCAGGACGGTGAGAATGGCCAAGCAATGGTCGCTCAATCAGGATTTAGTCAAACTGCCACTGTAACGCAATCTGATTATGATCAAATGGCAAATGTAACTCAAAGTAACTCTGGTAACTCTGCAACAGTTACTCAAAGTGGTTCAGCAGCTGGTATGGGTAACTCTGCCACAGTTGATCAAGCGGGTACTGATGATACTGCAATCGTTATGCAAAGTGGTGACTCTAACACGGCTTTAGTTAGCCAAACAGGTTCTAGTGTTTCAAATGATATTAATGTTTACCAAACTGGCGCAGACAACTACGCTGGTGCAAAAACTGGTTATAACGCAGATAACACTATTACTATCACTCAAACTGGTAATGGGAATTCTGTAACGGATAATGCTAATTCTTCAAGTTTCTATGGCACAGGCTATGGTGCTGGAACATGGGGTAGCAATAATACCGTTAATATTACTCAAACTGGTAACGATAACAGTGCATATGCTGACGGTTCAAGTAATGGTTCAATGGTTGATATTGTACAAACAGGTGATATGAACGAAGCGATTGGTGAGTCATGGCTTGGTTCTGGCAATGATATCGATATCTTGCAAACAGGTTCAGATCATTTTGCTGACGTTTATGCCAATGGAAGCATGAATACAACCTTAGTTACTCAAACTGACATGGGCAACAATGCAGTTGTGACTCAAGTGGGTTCAAACAACATGGCAACTGTTACCCAAGGTATGTAGTACTAAAGTATACAAAAGGGATTTTAAACACCCTTTAGGCTAATTGTTAAAGCCAGATTAGCTTGCTAATCTGGCTTTAATGATACAGGTACAGTATCAGATGTAAGTTACTTTGTTTAATCACATGGAGTGTAAGTGATGTTTAAAGTTATCAATTGGATGATAGTTTCACGTTCGCGGTTACTTGTTGATTTACTTGATTGTCGTTGGCCACAAGAGTTCTTAGTCAAACTAGCGAAAGCAACCCCTGCGACGATGAGCTCGCAGCTGTCTGAACAGCAAATCTCTCTTGTGGTTTTTGATTTAGCCACCATCGATTTACAACAAGCTTATCAATTACAAAGGCTCATTGAGAGAGAGCACTATGTTGTCAAAACTGTCTTTATCAATTTTCCTAAACAGGTTGACGCTAAATTTTTAATTCATCCAGCAACCACTTCTGGCGCATTTTATACCGATGCAGATCTAGCTGAAATTAGTAGCGGCTTTAATGAGATCCTTAAAGGAAGAAGTGTTATTCCAAATGATTTACATAAATCATTAATGGGCTTTGAGAATGAAGATGAAAGCGAACACCTTACCATTCGAGAAAGAGAAGTATTACAAGCTTTATTGACCGGTAGCACTAATCTTGATATCGCAAACCAATTATTTGTGAGTGAATCAACGATTAAAACTCATTTATACCGCGCATTTCGCAAAATTGGGGTATCTAGCCGTGGCCAAGCCATTGCGTGGGCCCAAACTCATATGCATGAGGTGAGAGTGTGAAGATAACGCTTCCGATTCTATTGTGTTTAGCTTGTGCGTTTGTGTTTACTGCAAACCAGGTAAGTGCGGCTGAAGATAAGAAATTGGAAGCGATATCTGAAACCTCAGGGTTAACAAACCCTGAGATTAAACCCGCTTCTGATGAAGTTGTCCCAGAATCTAAAGCGTCTGTTGCGCAAGAAAACTCTTTAAAAAAATCAAACACCGAAACAGTCGTAGTCAGTGATGCCAAACCCAAACGTGAATCGGACTTGATTGAGGGCTTGATCCTTAATAGAGCGATGACACGAATAGGGCATCAGTTTTATCGTGAATTTGTGAGTGCTTATCGGGATATTGGCGGTGCGACTAAGCATTCGGGAATTACGGTTATAGAGCAGGCTACCGCGCGTAGCGGTAGTAAAATTTTAATCCAACAAAATCGAAAAACAATCTTTGTCACTTTTGTTTCGCCTATTAGTCGAAATTTGGAACAACAAGTTAATTATGCCGCTAAAAGAGTGAATACCGCGGTAATAAAACAAAATGAACAAGCAGTGTTAGGGGCTCTTTTAGATCCTGACCTTGCTCCTGACGAATTCTAAGCAGGGAACGCCAAAATGAAAAAATACTATTTAGCTCAATTTTATTATTATTTTCAGTTGAGTGTTTAGCAACTCAATTGATATATCAACCTGTTAACCCCGCTTTTGGTGGTAGTTATTTAAACGGCTCATACTTACTAGCAAATGCTGCAGCGCAAAATGATCATCAAAGTAGCTCTGGTTCAGGATATACGCCGCCCACGGCATTAGAGCGTTTAGCCAGCTCTTTAGAGTCTCGGTTAATGTCACAGTTATTTAATGATGCCGCAAATGGTGGCGAAGGCTACTTGTTAACAGATGACTTTGAAATAAACGTTGTGAATGAAGATGGCGCATTGATTGTTCACATTACGGATATTTTAACAGGCGAAACAACCATCATTGAAGTCGGCGGTATCGTTGATACTGGTACCGGAGGCTAATATGAACAAGATTATTATATCGGCTCTTGTGGTTATGCTATCAGCTTGTTCATCAGTGGATGAAGAGTTCGAGAATATTGATGCAACAACCAGTTTAATGCCGAAAAGTGAAACTTATTACGATTTAATTAGCTTACCTTTTCCACAAGGTGCGATGGTTGCGGCAGTTTATGATTTTCGTGATCAAACTGGGCAATATAAGCCGATTCCATCCAGTAACTTTTCGACTGCAGTACCGCAATCGGGGACCGCTTTTCTAGCTCAATCTCTTAATGATTCTTCGTGGTTTATTCCAGTTGAACGTGAAGGGCTACAAAACCTGTTAACAGAGCGAAAAATTGTTAGAGCAGGACTCAAAGGCGATGCAAGCAAGTTACCTCAACTGAATAGTGCACAAGTTTTAATGGAAGGCGGTATTGTGGCTTATGATACCAATATTAAAACAGGTGGTGCAGGTGCGCGCTACTTGGGTATCGGAGCATCAGGCCAATATCGTGTTGATAGCATTACCGTTAACCTAAGAGCAGTTGATATTCGAACGGGTAGATTATTAAGTAGTGTGACTACAACTAAATCGGTTATTTCAAAAGAAATCACCGCCGGGGTTTTTAAATTTATCGATGCGCAAGAATTGCTGGAAGCAGAAGCGGGTTACACGTCTAACGAACCTGTCAGTTTATGTGTAGCATCAGCAATCGAAAGTGCAGTAGTACATTTAATTGCAGATGGTATCTGGAAAGGCGCATGGAGTTTAGGTGATTCTGCAACAGGTATGCAAAATGAAACCTTACAAAAATATTGGTTAGAAGCGCATAGTGAAGCCCGAGTAAGCGAAAGAATTAAACGTGGTTAAACCCCGTACTTTTTAATCGTTAAGCTAACACTAAAAAGGTGCCATAGGGCACCTTTTTATTGAACTAGCGAAGGTTTATAGCCATATTTTGAGTTTTTCCTCATCATTGATAGATAAACTAATCGTATCTTTTATAGCAAGTTTAATTGGCATTGTGCCTTGCATTAACTCATCTCGTCTAAACCAATGTAGTGCTAACTCTGTGTCCAATTCTTTAGATTGTAATTGCTGTTCAAATTGGCTATCAACCTGTAACTCATTGGCTGCAATGAGTAAGTCACCAGCACTTAAGCCTGCTTGATGCGCTGGGCTGTCGTTGGTAACGGTCAGTACTTTGAGGCCAAATGCTTCTGCTTTGGTTTTAGCGCCAAATGCAATATTAAGCCCTTTAGTTTCACCGCCACCTAAATCAGTAGCCCCGGCACTGGTACGCAAGGTCATGGTGATACCAACTTTATTCAATAAAGGTTCAAGTGGAATATCTTGGGTATTATTTAAATAAACAAATAAATCATCACAGTTACGGTTTAGTAGCTTCTCAATAATACGCTGATGTGTATCACCCTGAGTGCCAATGCCTTTAGCTCCATAGTCGTGCCAAAGCGCCAACATGACATCGTTTAAACTGTGTTTTCCCTTGGTTTCAATGCGAATAGTTAAATCAAGGTATAAAGCGAATAAAGCCCCTTTTGTGTAGTAACTAACAATGGCATTGTTGGCATTTTCATCTTGTTTATAAAACTTGGTCCATGCATTAAAGCTTGAGGATGACAGTGTTTGTTTAAAGCGACCTTGCGAACGGTAAACCCGTGTCATAATTTCACTTAACATAGTTAGATATTGGTTCTGGCTGACACAACCACTGCGATAAGTTAATAGATCATCGAAATATGAGGTAATCCCCTCATAAGCCCATAATTGCTCAGTATAAGCCTCTTTAGATAAATCAAATGGGGTAAACTCAGCAGGCTTTATACGTTTTACGTTCCAGCTATGAAAATACTCATGACTGCATAACGATAGATAAACGCGATAATCTTTGTTGACCTCATGGGTCATGTTTGTTGGCAAATCTTTCCTTGAGCACATTAATGCGGTGCTTGCACGATGTTCTAATCCACCAAAGCCATTACCTAAAACAGTCGTTAAAAATACGTAGCGATCAAAAGGAGCTTGACCACCAAATAAGTTGATTTGATATTCGCATATGGCTTTTAAATCCTGGCATAAACGCGGTAATGAAGCATCATGTTTACCACTTAACACAACATCATGGGGCACACCGCAGGCTTCGAAACTGGCTATTGCAAGTGGGCCCATTTCTACTGGATGGTCGATAAAATCATCATAATTATCTGCGTAAAACTCACCGAAACCGTATTGTTCACCAGCGGTTCTTTTCATGCTGGTGGCAAGTTTCCAGTCTTTAAGTTCATCAAGGGCTGGTTTGGCTATCGATAGTGTGTGCTTGGTATGCTCTAAGCCTTTGGCACATAAAAACACGCTACTGCCATTAAAAAAACCATGGGTTGTGTCTAAATGAGCAGAGCGCACAGATAAATCCCAAGCATAAACCTGATATGAAATTTTAATAAATGACTGACTGTTTTTACATTGCCAAGTTTGCTTATCGAGTTGTTCGATTTCAATTGGCGTGTTTTGCTCATCCACTGCGGTTATTTCAATTAGATTTCTGGCAAAATCACGGATCATATAACTGCCTGGAAGCCAAGAAGGTAAAGACAATATCTGTTGTGGTTTTGCATCTTGAATAGTTTGAGTGACTTCAAACAAATGTGCTTTAGGATCGATAGCAATGATGTGATAATGCATGAGCAATTTCCAAGTAAGTAGGTGTTGCTGAAAAGAAATAAGAACGAGAAGAAACCCAATGCTGCCAAATTCATTACTAATGTGCAAATCCATCTGTACATGAATAGTAACAACTGTTTATGGTTTTGACTGGAGTGACAAACACTGCAGTTGATACTATAAGATAATCTAGCCAAGCATTGCGATTACCCACGTTAACTAACGCATAATAAAAGGATGATGACACATGGCCGAAGAAACCATTTTTAGTAAGATTATTCGTCGTGAAATCCCAGCGGATATTTTATTCCAAGACGAGTTGGTCACTGCATTTCGTGATATTTCTCCTCAAGCGCCAACGCATATTTTAATCATTCCAAATCACTTAATTCCGACAGCTAATGACATTAAAGCGTCAGATGAGCTTGCACTCGGACGTATGATGACTGTTGCAGCCAAACTAGCTGCAGAAGCTGGTATCGCCGAAGACGGGTATCGGTTAATTATGAATTGTAATAAGCATGGTGGCCAAGAGGTCTACCATATTCATATGCATTTGGTGGGTGGTAAGCCACTTGGCCCAATGTTAAGCCGTAAAGACTAAGTAGCCATTAATGAAAATAAACAAGTGAGTTTTTCCCGTTAACTGAAGTGGCCACACGTTTTGTTGGCCAGTTAGCACATTGTCGTCGTTTACAAATCTCGGTACTTGAGGCCAGTGAGCACCATGTACTGTTAGAGTTGCCATATAGTCAGGACATTATTGGCGATCCTGATACTGGTGTTATTCATGGTGGTGTCGTCACTACGTTAATTGATACTGCGTCTGGTACGGCAGTGGTCAGTGCGATTTTAGAAAAATATCAATCATTAGAAATATCACCCACGTTAGATTTACGGGTTGATTATATGAAACCTGCAGAGCCAGATAAGCCTATTTTCGCTTTTGCAGAGTGCTATCGTTTATCCTCTAATGTTGCTTTTACTCGTGCAATTGCTTACCAAGACAGTATTGATGATCCCATTGCTCATGCTGTTGGTTCCTTTATGCGTATTAGCCCTGAAATGGTGGGGGAAGAGTTTCGTCAGGCATTAATGGGTGAATCAGATATCAAGGTCAATGAGTTAGCGACTGAGAATGGGACTACACTTACTAAAGAAGCAACTACTCAGGCAAGTCTTACTGATATTGTGGCGGCAGAAATTAATGTCCATGATATTGTAAAACGAGCAATAGACTTAAACGATTACAGTTATTTACTGGCGAAAGTGCCTTATACACAATTCATTGGCATGAGTGTTAATCGCTTTGGTGATGAAATGGTGTTTAAATTACCCGCTAAAGACGACAATATCGGTAATCCTATTTTACCTGCCATTCATGGTGGCGTGATTGCTGGCTTTATGGAAATGTCTGCCATCGTGCAACTAATGGTGTTTATGCAAGCTAAAAAGTGCCAAAAATAATCGATTTTTCAATTGATTATTTACGAGCAGGTTTGCATCAAGATACGTTTGCAGAGTGTAAAATTACTCGCCAAGGTCGCAGAGTTGCAAATGTGAGTATTAATTGTTGGCAAACAAACAGAAAACAGCTTATTGCGACAGCAAGAGCGCACTTCTTGTTAGATCAATAATAAGATGACTGAAGCGCTTTAATACCTATGGGATTCACATTCACAGTGTTAAAAGGATAAATGATGAAGATTTCAATCGTAATAGTAACCTTATTTTTGTTGATGACTGGTTGTGCAAATCACACCGCTGGATTATCTGCAGGATCTAATGGTGTTGTTCGAGTCGACAATAATTCATTTTCCCGAGAAGTTGGTATTGAGCAAGTCAGAGTCCGCACTCAAGCTGATTTACTGCAAGGCTCTGCACTGATTTTAAGTAAAGTGTCTACTGATTTAAGACTGCAGTATAAATTTACTTGGTACGATGCAAACGACTTTACTATTGAAGATGAAGGCGTGAGTTGGAAATCATTAAAACTACACGGTAAGCAGCAAATGCAGGTGAGTGCGTTAGCGCCAAATGCCAATGCTACCCGGTTTGAAGTGTATGTAAGAAAAGCGTTTTCAAATTAATCCTAACGTCACTTGTTTAGAACGTTACGTGCATCATACCGTGCATAATTGGTGATGATTTAGTGATTCATTAGCCATTGGTTTTCTTCTCACTGAGTCCAATTTGGCCGCTAAATAAACTCATTATAAAACACCCAATAATCGGGTGTTTTTTTATGGCTTAAATACCACAATTTATGACAAGCCTTCGTGCTAGTACCATGCATTTTGTGCTCTTATTAATCATTCAATTGTTTCTGAAGCCAGCTTGTATTGATTTAGTTAATGAAAAGTGTTCACTAATAGTGTCGCACTTTAGTTGAATCGTTTATAATCCGCCTCGCCAAGGGGTGTTTGCGCTTTTCTCGTAAACTGAGATGTCTTATGACAAACCCTTAGAACCTGATCCGGCTAATACCGGCGTAGGAATGGGCTGCATGCTTTACTTGCTATTTTTGTCATGGATGCACAAACTAATTCACTATGCTTGCCGGATCTCAAAATGAATATTTGAGGTCCTATGTCTTTATTTAAATCAAAATCGCCTTTGGCGGTTGCCATTCTCGCCGCTTTATCTACTTCAGCTGTCGCTCAAACTGAAAACATTGAACGTGTTGCACCTAATGCCGAAAAAATGGAAGTGATTGTTGTTAACGCTGACTTTAGTGGTGTTGAACTTGAAAAAGTTCCATCGAGTGTCACTGTCATTGATAGCCAACAATTACAAGATGAAGGTGCTCAACATTTCGAAGACGTATTAAATTCAATCGCCAATTTTAACTGGTCTGGTGGCAGCTCGCGTCCTAAATATTTTCAAATTCGTGGTGTCGGTGAGCAAGAAGAATATCAAGGTGCCCCTAATTCATCGGTTGGTTTTATTGTTGATGATATCGATCTCTCGGGTATCGGCATGGTTTCTAGCATGTACGATATGCAACAAGTTGAAGTCCTTCGTGGACCTCAAGGTACCCAATACGGTGCTAATGCATTAGCGGGTTTAATATATTTAAAAAGTAACGATCCGACGGATGTGTTTGAGCATGGCGCCCAAGTGTCACTTGGTGATGACGACTTACAAACATTTTCTGGTTTTAGCTCTGGCCCACTGAGCGATTCAGGCAAATTATTATATCGCGTATCGCTTGAGCAGCACTCACAAAATGGCTACCGCGATAATACATATCTTGAGCGCGAAGATACCAATGCCCGTGATGAGTTTACCGCTCGTGCAAAATTACGCTGGTATGCTGCTGAAAATGTCCAATTAGACTTAACTTTACTGCATGCAAATTTTGACAATGGCTATGATGCATGGACATTAGACAATAATGGTTTTGAAACCATTACTGACAAGCCTGGTGTAGACAGCCAAAAAACCACAGGTGTAGGCTTTAAAGCTATTTTCTCTCAATTCGATACGTTTGAATTAACCTCATTGACCTCATATGCACAAACAGACCATCATCATAATTACGATGGTGACTGGGCTAACCCTGATTACTGGGCATCAAAAGAATGTCCAGCTTATGACGAGAATTGGGCTGTAATTGGTACTGAACCATGTGTTTATGATTACACTTGGGACAAACAAGGCGATCGTAAAACCATTTCTCAAGAATTCCGCATTAGCTCAAATGATGCAGGTCGAATCTTTAATGATTCTACAGACTGGTTAGTGGGTTTATATGGCATGAACCTTCAAGAAGATAATGACTTATATTCTGAATACAATGGCTGGCCAGATGAAGTGTTACTGTCAGAGTATGAAGCAACTAACTATGCCATTTTTGGACAAACCGACACTCAGTTTGGTGACGGTTATGTATTTTCTGCAGGTCTTCGTTTAGAACGCAGAGAAAGCGAATACAGTGACAGTAACGGCGATGAGTTTAGCCCAAGTGAGAACATGTGGGGCGGACATTTAGCCATTTCTAAAGTGTTAACTGATGATCATAACGCTTACTTTAGAATTGCTCGAGGTTACAAAGCGGGTGGCTTTAACATGACATTGCCACCTGAATTGTCTGATAAAAAAGAGTTCGATGCTGAAACCTTATATAACTACGAACTAGGTTTGAAATCGACATGGTTTGATGGTGATGTAGCAACCAATGTTGCAGTGTTCTATATGGATCGTCAAAACCAACAAGTTTCAGCATCTCAACAAGATCCTGATGATCAGCAGCGCTTTATTCTATACACAGAAAATGCTGGCAGTGCTAAAAACTATGGCGCCGAGGCTGACTTTAATTATTATGCTACTGAAAATATACAATTTTATGGTAGCGTCGGTTGGTTAGAAACTGAGTATGGTGATTATCAATATAATGATAAATATGGCAACGTTATTGATTTAACGGGCCGAGATCAAGCGCATGCACCTAAATTTACTTACAGTGCAGGCATGAGCTATGTGGGCGACTCTGGCTGGTTTACTAACCTAAATGCGAGTGGCAAAAGTGACTTTTATTACTCAGATAGTAATGAATCTAAGTCAGATGCCTATACTATTTTCAATGCACGAATTGGTTATGAATCTCAAATGTGGTCAGCATACTTATGGGGCAGAAACCTATTTGATGAGCAATATGGCGTTAGAGGTTTTTACTTCGGTAACGAACCTGATCTTGATTGGGCCGACAAGCAATACGTAAGATACGGTGACCCTCGTCAATTAGGCATTACATTAGATGTGAAGTTTATGTAGAAATGATAGATCATTATTGAAGATAATTTCTTTAATAATTACAACAGTTTTACGCTATGTAACAGTAAAATACCGCCATAGTTTGCTAAACTATGGCGGTATTTAATTTAGTGTAATATCGAGGAATGTAGAATGAAATTAACTGCTGAAATCAGTATGTACCCGTTTAACGAAAACTACTTAGATCCCATTAAATGGTTTATAGGCCGTGTAGACAGTTATAGCAATATTGAAAGAAAAACCAATGCGATGGCCACCCAAGTATGTGGTGAATATGCAGATGTGATGTCTATGCTCGCTGTAGAAATGGAAGCTGCTCACCAAAAGTGGGGCAAAGCGGTATTTGTGTGTAAGTTCATCGGTGGTGAGCTGGATTTAAGTCACACTGAATAACTAAAAAACTGCTGTATTAGCAAATAATAAGAAGTTAACACTATGCTTGATGAGATTTTACAACCAATTCAAACGGCGATATCTGAAGCGTCAGCAATGACCGGATGGGAGGCTATTGCGGTTATATTGGCGATCGCCTATTTAGTCCTGGCCATGAGAACGAATATCTGGTGCTGGGCTGCGGCGTTTGTCAGCACGGCAATATACACAGTGTTGTTTTGGAAAGTCTCATTATTAATGGAGTCGGTGTTAAACGTTTATTATATGGCGATGGCGGTTTATGGTTTTTGGCTATGGCGATACGGTCAAAAAGAGACTGACAATACCGAGCTACCTATTGTCAGTTGGTCATTACAAACTCACCTAATAATTATTGGTGTGACTACTGTTATAGCTTTGGTTGTCGGCTACCTTATGGCAAATAACACCTCAGCATCGTTTCCTTACCTTGATGCATTAACAACATGCTTTGCAGTAATGACGACTTACTTAGTGGCTAAAAAAGTGATTGAAAACTGGTATTACTGGATGGTGATTAACTCGCTGTCGATTTATTTATATTTGCAAAAAGGCTTAATGCTAACGTCTGGTTTATTGATTTTATATCTCTTTATGGCCATTAGCGGTTACTTCATGTGGCGTAAAAAAATGCAGCAAGATAATGGTGTCACATCCATATCACTTAACAAAAGTGTCTGTTAATCATTGTTATGAATATGGATGAACCTTGGGAATATCTACCAAATGCACTAAAACAGGCCTTACCGCCAGCATTAGCATTATTGATTAGCCAACATTGTACTCGGGTTGAAAAGTTATCTACTGGACTCAGTAACACGAATTATCATTTGCACATGGATGGCAAAGATTGGGTTGTTAGAGATAATCTATCCATAGCACAGTGGTGTGATAGAAATAATGAAGTCGATTGCTGGAAAAATGTCGCGGCGATGTCCATTGCGCCCACATTATTATGGATCAGTGACGACAAACGTTTTTATATCAGTGAGTTTATTCAGCAGGTGCAATTTGACTGGTCAACCATTTACGATGAGTTTGGTTTTAACCAGCCTCTAAGGCCTACTCAGTCAAGTTACCCCGTCGATCCCGTCCCATTACTATTGCAATTACTCAATCAGCTTATAACACTACCATTACCCGACAAAGTGGTGAGCTTGTCAGGGCAGTGGCAAATATATCTTGATGATTTACTTCGTCTAGCGCAATCTCAGCAGGCAGGATTATTAACCCAACATCATGCTGATTGGCGCGCTAACTTTCAGCAATTATTAGCTATGCAGCCACAAATGGATGTTTGGGTTAATGATGCCGAGTCTTGTTTAATTTCGACACAATTTTGTCATCGTGATTTAACGCCTTTTAATCTTTTACTTAAGCAAGACAAACTGGTTTGCATCGATTTTGAATATTGCGCGACCAGTCATCCGATGTTTGATCTCGCCTCGGTGATTGCTTCTCATCCTTTAACACCACAACAAACGGATGAGCTAACATCACAATACTTGTCATTACACCCTAATTTATCGGTTGATGCGCCAAAATTCATGCTTCAAATGATGAACATATTCTGGATGTATTCTGCAGCTTGGGCGTTAATGATGGCAGGCAGGAGCTTGTTAGATGCCAAAGAGCACGATGAAGAAATTGCATCATATTTTATCTTGTTCAACAAATACCTATCTTTAATCTCATAAGCCTATTATTCTTAATTTAGTATCGCTAATTAGGGAGAATGCAAGTTGAAAAAGTCATTGATTCCATTATTGCTGATGATGTTTCTGGCGGGTTGTTCCACCAAATTTAGTTATTTTTTCTTGATTGGGCTATTGAGTGGCGAGTTGAAGAATACGTTACCTTCGATGATGAGCAGCAAGAAAAGTTTGATGTATTACTGGATAAATTTCTGGTTTGGCATCAAAAAGATGAATTAGTTCGATACAGTAGTCAATTAACATCCTTATCAGTCGCCATCGAAAATCAAACCTTAACGCCCGAAATGTGGCAGCAACAAGTTGTTGACGCTAAAGCGCATTGGTTTCGTATTTTTAATTTTGTGTTACCTGATTTATTACCGATTTTATCCAGCTTTAGTGATGAACAAGCAGATGAGCTAATTGCTCAGCTCAAGAAAGATAACCAAGAACTTAACCAAAAGTATGCAGGTAAAACTCAACTACAATTAGTTAACGAATCAAATGAAAAGCTTCAAGACCGTATGGATGATTGGTTAGGTTCAGTATCTGATGAACAAGCAGCATTAGTTGCTGAATATAATCAACAACGTGTGGCGACCTTGGATATGTGGTTAGAGTACCGTTTAGATTGGTTAAGGCAATTTCAAGTTGCAATCGAGCAGAGGGATGAAACGGCATTACTTGAACAAAGAATGCGTCTATTAATGACCAATCCTGATGAATTAAAATCTGCAGCTTATCAACAACATGTAGATCAAAATACCCAATTATTTGGCCAACTTATTATTAAAATCAACCAAAGTTTAAGTCCTAAACAGCGTAAACATTTTACTCGTAAGATGTCTGAATTAATTGAAGATTTAAGTGACTTATCTAAAGAAATTAAATAAACCTCACTATGTGAAATGCATTTTTAGTAGTGGTAATTGAAAGTTTTTTCTTCGTATTAGGTCTAGTGAGACAGAAGATACAATTTAAAGGAATGAACATGGTAAATTTATACCAACAATTTTTAGGATTTTTGAAGCATATTGAAGGCTTAGCCCCATTAGCACTTAGAATTTATTTAGCGCCAGTGTTAATGCAAGCTGGTTATAACAAACTATCTCACTTTAGCGATACAGCAGCTTGGTTCGGTAATCCAGACTGGGGCTTGGGGTTACCTTTTCCTGAAGTGATGACCGCATTGGCTGCAGGGACAGAGTTTTTTGGTGGATTTTTATTGTTAATAGGCCTGGCGACGCGATTAGTTGCGATTCCAATGATGTTCACTATGTTTGTGGCGGCGTTTGCTGTACATATTGATAATGGCTGGCTTGCTATAGCGGATGCGAGTTCATGGTTAGCGAATGATAATGTTGCTGCGTCTGCAGAAAAACTGGCGGCAGCCAAATCGATTCTTCAGCAGCATGGTAATTATGACTGGCTGACGAGCTCAGGTAACTTCGTCATACTTAATAACGGTATTGAGTTTGCCATTACTTATTTGTTCATGTTGCTTGCATTACTTATGCTTGGTGGTGGTCGCTATACGAGTGTTGATCACCTTATTGGCAAACGATTTTTATCTTAATCTGCCTTTTCTGAAAAACAATGCGATTAAAAAATCCCACTTTAATGTGGGATTTTTGTTAATATCATCCTGAATTCAGTAAAAAGGACACTCCATTGGACGCATCAGAATTATTACTTACTCGTCAATCTACACCACGATTAACCCTACCAGCACCGAGTGAATCTCAGCTTGATTTTATTCTTAACGCAGCGGCGCGGGTTCCCGATCATGCAGCATTGACGCCTTGGGAGTTTATTATTGCTACCGGTGATGGTTTGGATAAATTGGCCGAAGCGTTTGTAGAAGATGCAATAGCTAAAAACAAAGATGAAGCTTATATAGCGAAGGCAAAAGTAATGCCGCATCGCGCACCAATGGTCATTACGGTTGCCACCAAACAGCATGAGCATCCTAAAGTTCCGGTATTAGAGCAGCATATAGCAGCAGGTTGCGCCACGATGGCTATGCAGCAAGCTGCATTTTCGTTGGGATTGGGTGCAGTGTGGCGAACGGGGAGTTTTGCATTTAGTGACATTGTGAATAAAGCGCTTGGCTTAAATGCTGATGATCAAATCGTCGGTTTTTTATATATAGGTACACCAGCAGTTAAAGCACCAGTTAAGCCATTAAAACCAGGCCGTCAATTTACTCGTTATTTATAGGTGAAAGTAAATTGTGAATAATAAGTGGCGCAACAGATGGTTAGCCACTTATTAAGTTATTCTCTCGGATCTAACGAGTCTAGCGGCAGTAGGTTTTGAAACAGGTAATAACCTAGAGGCCCAAAAAATAGGCTTATGGTGCCCCATACATAACGTTTAACGTCGTCAATATGAGCCCCTGTAGTGATTGCGCGATAGCAAAACATAATGTGCAACATGATCAGTAATATGATCAGTAGCACAACCAAATCCATTTGTTCCATGTCTACATCCTTGAGCGCTGCCAAAAGACTAACTTAAGCTTAGTCCTATTTTACTATTTAGCAGCTATTTCAATATAAAATCCGTCTTATAGATGACATAAACTACTGCAGTCATTGTTCATAATTCAAGGATGTTTGTGCATATATATACAAAAGGTTGATTTATCGTTGATTAAATAATCAATCTATCGAGCTTTTGGAATAATGGAGCTAACTATCTGATTTTAATCTTGTCTGTTTATTGGTGTCATCAAGCCATAATGGATACTTCACCATTACAGCTTTAAACAACTCACTTTCCATATGCGCAGTCAGCCAACGTCTAACATGTTGATATGGACTTTGCTCAAACCAAGGTTTATTGACATGAGCAAACTGTCTAATAAATGGAAAAATAGCGAAATCGGCAAATGTCGGTGTATCTGCCATTAATTGATTTTTATCAGTTAAATGTTCTTCTAGGCACTGAATAAATTCGCAAGCCCGATCGCGATAATATATTTCATCAAACTCTGGATGCCTGTCAGCATATTTATATTTATCTAACCAAGGTTTGAACTCAATGTCATTTTTGCTAATCAGCTTTTCAGTACTTTCATCATCTAATGATTCAAGTAGCGAGATATAAGCATTGCCGCATAAGTATTCAGAGCACTTATCAGGGTAGTTTGATAAAGAAAAACGGGCAATATCAAGACTTTCTTCCAATATATTTTCAGCGCGATTAGTACTTTTGTCCTCACTTTCCCCAGCTGAAACATCGTGATGTGCATTAATTACCAACACTGGGACTGTTCCTTTAGGCGAAACAGCCAGCATGGCTTCGGGTTTATTACGCAGTTCAATTTCTCTTACATCTGGGTTGAGTGCTGATAAATGCAAGCCTAGTCTGGCTCTCATTGCATAAGGACAACGTCTGAAACTGTATAAAATCATGAGGGTAGACTTCTTTATAGGGCATAGTATTGAGTCATTTGGCAGTATTTTAAGTCCTTATGGCGATAATTGTTAGTTAAAATCTGCGATGGCGATTTTTTATTTGTGATCTAAGTCTTATTTATTTGGCTTTGGTGCTGTGAGCAAGGTACAATTCTGCGCTTTTATTTGATGACGATCACCATCTTGCGGTTGCCAGACGGTATTGGAAACAATAATTCGGTTATTTATTCACTAAACATGCACTGGAAATTAAGTTTCAGCTAGCGGAGAAAAACATGTCACAAGTTGTCGTATGTGCCTTATATAAATTTGTAGCCTTACCCCATTACGAAGCGATTCGTGCTCCTTTACTAGATAAAATGGAATCCTCTGAAATCCGAGGTACTTTACTGCTGGCAAAAGAAGGTATCAACGGGACCGTAGCTGGTTCGCAACAAGCTATAGATGGGCTTCTTGAATGGTTGGCAACACAAGACGGGTTAGCTGATATTGTTTACAAGTTATCTTTTGATGACAACATGCCGTTTTATCGCACCAAAGTGAAATTAAAAAAGAAATTGTCACCATGGGTGTAGAAGGTATTGATCCCCGTGAAGTGGTTGGCACTTACGTTAAACCAAAAGATTGGAATCAACTTATATCTGATCCTGAAGTGCTATTAGTCGATACCCGAAATGACTATGAAGTACAAATTGGCACCTTCAAAAATGCTGTTAATCCGGTTACCGAGACGTTTAGAGAGTTTCCTGAGTACGTAAAAGAAAACCTTGATCCAAATAAACACAAAAAAGTCGCCATGTTTTGTACCGGTGGTATCCGCTGCGAAAAATCGACAGCTTATCTAAAAGAGCAAGGCTTTGATGAAGTTTATCATCTTGAAGGTGGCATCCTAAAATATCTAGAAGAAGTAAAGCCTGAACAAAGTTTATGGGAAGGTGAGTGCTTTGTTTTTGATAACCGCGTTGCAGTTAACCATCAGCTTGAAAAAGGGGTTTATGACCAATGTAATGCGTGTCGTATGCCAATCACCCAAGAAGAAATGCAAACAGAAGCATATGTTCAAGGGGTAAGTTGCCCGCACTGTATAGATAAAATTTCAGATGAGCAACGTCAGCGCTTTATTGAACGTGAACGTCAAGTTCAACTAGCAAAACAACGTGGTGAGGCGCATATTGGTAGTGAAGTAAAACAAGTCATTGCACAGCGCCGGAAACAAAAAGAAACCCAAAAACAAGCGCAAAACGAAAGCTAGTTAAAGCACTCTTTATATCAGTTTGCTTTTACTAAGCATCAACAAGTTACCGCTCTTTAATTAGGCCTAACAAGATTCAAGAACTATTTAAGTACACGTTATGAATAATAGCGTGTACTTTTTTTGGGGCATTCATATGAGTTAAAATTCAACTTACTTAAAGCTCAAATTAATCCCAATAGTGGCTAACTTCTTTTGTTCCGCATATAAGTCTTGTATTAATAATTCGCTGCGTTGAATTGCTTCTTTATCCAGCTCTTTGCGCTGCGAAAACTTAATGGTTAAATCAGCTTGTTGCGCTTTAACTTTTATTTGTTGGTTGCTGCTGGATGTTCGGCCTAAATTAAACAATACAGCGAGACGCAGAATAGTTAATAAGCGAGTAAAAGCTTGGCGCTGAATCTCATCAGCTATCGTTATTGCAGGATAGTTTAGTTTTTTTCGATGATTGCCTACAAGCAAGGCTAACATTTGCTGTTGTTGCTGGTTAAAACCCGGTAAGTCACTATTTTCGAGAATGTAACTTCCGTGCTTATGGTGTGATTTTGAATTAATCGAAATGCCAATTTCGTGGAGCTGACAAGCGCCTTCCAGTAACCAACGATAATCTGCTAATTGCCATGAATTACTGACTTGCTCAAATAAGGTTAAAGCAGTTTTAGTCACCTTAGATGCTTGGTTAACATCAGCATGATATAGCTGAGCCAAACTCGATAATGTGCGTTGCCTAATATCATCTTGTTGTTCAATCTTGGCAAGCTCATAGAGGACACCTTCTCGAAGGGCACCTTTTGCAGCTTGCAAATGTTCAATTCCCAATTGCCGAAAAAACTGATTAAGATAGCTAAACCTGCAGCAAGAAGAGGGATCCTTCTTTCATCTAGTAGCTCGAATTCTAGCTTGTCGATACTACCGACATTGATGAGGTGTTTCTTTAACGCTAAAAGGTTTTTACTGGTTATACCTTTGCCATTATCAGTTACTTCACTGATGGCGAGAGTGATGGCTTTTGCTGAGCCTGAACTCCCTAACACGAGTGACCAATCTTGGTTAAAGTAAACTTGGCTTAAGCCTGAAAATTGCTTATCTGCAGCTTGAATAGCTTGTTTAAACGCTTCTTTTGTAAGGTGTCCATTCACAAAAAAGCGTTTGTTATAACTGACGCAGCCACATTTTAAACTGGCTAAGTGTTTAGCGCGTTTTTCATTACCCACAATCACTTCTGTTGAGCCACCACCAATATCGATAACTATATTTTTTTGTTCAAGCACTTGGCTGTGGGCGATACCGGTATAAATTAACCGCGCTTCTTCATGACCTGAAACAACATTAATTGGGTAGGGCAGCACTTTGCGGGCTGCGGTTAAAAAGATTGGCGATTTTTGGCTACCCGTAAGGTGTGTGTGGCGACAATTTTGACTTGAGCTTTCGCTAAGTTTGAAAAACGCTGACTAAAGTCTTTAAGACATTGAACACCATTTTCGATTGCAACTTCTGCTAACACATTGTGATTATCAAGGTATTTGGCTAGCTGCACTTGGCGTTTTTCTTTATGCAACACTTGCAAAAGCCCGTCTTGTTCACGTGCAATAACTAAGTGAAAACTATTTGACCCCATGTCGATAGCGACAAAATGTTGCGAGTCTTGTGCAATAACATCAGCCAATTTAAGCCTCTTGTGGTAATTCTGCTTGGTTCTTATTGTTATGTTTGACTGCTAATGCAGTTTTTACTTTCTTTTCGTAGCTATTAAGGTATTGATGAATAGCAACTTGACTACGAAGTTTCCGTTTGTTTCCTCTAGGGTTATAGCGATTATCATGTTGCTGATTAATCACCCTAGACTTAGTATTATCTTTAAATTGCAATGAAAGTATAGCAATAACCATTTGTTTTAACTGCTTATCATATACTGGGGTTGAGACTTCAATTCGTTCGTCAATATTACGCGTCATCCAGTCAGAGGATCCAATAAACAGTTTTTGTTCGCCGCCAGCATGGAACAACATCACCCGTGAATGCTCTAAATAACGATCGATAATACTATAAACCTTAATGTTGTCGCTTTGCCCAGGTATTTGCGGGAGCAAGCTGCACATGCCACGAATAAGCATAGTGATTTTGACGCCGGCATTCGAGGCTTCATATAGCTTATTAATCATGATGTCATCCACCAGATTATTCAGTTTTAGCTGAATACTGGCAGGCTTGTTTTGTTTAGCTTGTGCAATTTCATCATCGATTAAGCTTAAAAAGCGTGTTCGCGAGTTATAAGGCGAGACGATGAGATGATTAAATTCATCTTTACGGTAAGGTCTTTCAATTAAATCAAAAACTTGTTTGACTTCACCTGCAATATCTTGATTGGCGGTAAACAACGAAAAGTCAGTATAAAAACGGGCAGTTCCTTCGTTAAAGTTACCTGAACCTATGTGGCAATAATACTGGGTTTGACCATGCTCTTTACGACCAATGAGGCATAGTTTTGAATGGACTTTTAAACTCGGAATACCATGATGCACAGTCACTCCGGCTTCAGCTAAGCGCCGAGTCCAGTTAATGTTTGATTCCTCATCAAAACGGGCTCTAAGTTCAATGATTGCGGTCACTTGTTTACCATTTTTAACGGCATCAATCAGTGACTGCATAATGTGGCTTTTCTTCGCCACTCGATAAAGGTTAATTTTAATAAATTTAACTGCTGGATCATAAGCGGCTTGTCTGACTAATTCAGTAAAATGAGAAAACTTATGATAAGGGTAATTAAGCATAATATCTTTATGCCTAATTGCATCAAAACTGTTGTCAAACGCTAAAAACTGACTGCTATCAATGGGGTGAAGCTTCTCGTTTACCAGTTTTTTTCGACTTGGATTGGGGAAGTCCATAAAGTCTTTGAAGCTATGATATCGGCCTCCTGGCACAAGACACTCTGTAGAGCTGATATGCAAGTGTGACTTTAGCATTTCTAGCATATCTACAGGCATATTGCGGTCATATACTAGCCTCACGGGTTGAGCATTTAAACGTTTTTTAATCCCTTTTGTCATTCGTTCAAGTGTTGTTTGTTCAAGCTCATTACTGATGTTGTAATCCGCATCTCGGGTCATTTTCATTGAGAAAACTTGAATGGTATCGAACTCAAAAAAGGTCTAAATAAATCATCAATACAGTGACGTATAATATTATCTAGCAATATTAAGTGTTTAATTTTTGATGTTTTTTCAGTTGGTAGTTCTAAAAATCGAGGTACATTCTTATTGGGCACTTCTACCAAAGCGTACTCTTTATTATCGCCCGATTGCAGGCTAGCGACTAAGTAGGTTGTCCCATCAACTAAGTGCTGCACTAAGTCACTTTCATCGGTGACGATATGGGGTGCTATATGACGCTTTAATTGATTTTTAAAGTACTTCTTAAGCCAGGCACTGTGAAACTCACTCAGTTGAGTCTCGTTAATTAAAAAGATATTACAGCGGGCTAACTCTTTCATTAATACAGGATAAATTTGATCAAACTTCTCTTGTAAGTCGAAAACTTTTTCCTGAATTTTGTTCATTAATTGCTGGTACTTAAGTTGTTTAGAACTGATACCAGAAACGAGTATCGCTCGTCTCACTGCAGCGACTCTGACCTGAAAAAACTCATCCATGTTACTTGAAAAAATCCCTAAGAACCTCACTCGCTCAATGAGCGGTACAGAAGCATCATAAGCTTCCTGTAATACACGTTCATTAAATGACAACCAAGACAGTTCTTTATCAACGAATTTTAGATGACGGGATTCAGTCACATTTTGCTCCTGCAAAGCATTGCGGTAATACTTTCATAAAAGCCATAATCGAATGGTGCGAAAATAATACGGTAGGGTGGAATAGCTAATTCACTGTTTAATATGAATAAAGTTCAAAAGGTATTTTAATGCGGTAATATGACAATTTTGTGATGTTATTGAGGCGAACACTGTTTTCAGTAAATTCAATAGTGCAACAAATTGATTAAGCAAATTAAACCAATTGATGAAATTGTCAGCTAAATAACAGTGAACACTAAACTTTATAAGATCCGAAATAAAGCTTGTGTTATTTTTAGCATTGATTTGAAATTTTGAGTGGTAAGAAATGTTTATTGGGTTTGATTATGGCAGTGCAAACTGTTCTGTTGGCGTAGAAAAAAATGGTGAAGTGAGTTTAATTCCAATAAATGGTGATAGTCATTTTTTATCCTCTACCTTATATGCAATGGATAGAGAGTTGATTGCTGAAGCGGTATATCAACGCATTGCACCAGAACTTCAGCCAGAATTTGCCCAGTTACGTTCATCACAATTAAGCCGTGCACGCCAAGTTCGCCATGAATTAGATATTTACCCTGACGAACAAGTGGTTTTTGTTGGACCTGAAGCGATTGACGCATATCTGGAATTACCTGATGAAGGTTTTTATGTCCGGTCGCCAAAATCATTTCTTGGCGCCAGTGGTTTACGTCCAGAACAAGTTGCTTTGTTTGAAGATATCGTGACATTGATGATGCTAGAGGTTATGTCCCGTGCAAACAAATTAATTAATGAACCGATTACGCAAGCCGTTATTGGCCGACCTGTTAACTTTCAAGGTATTGGTGGTGAGCAAAGTAATCAGCAAGCACAAACGATATTAGAAACGGCCGCAAAACGAGCTGGATTCACCGAAGTACGTTTTTTGTTTGAGCCAATGGCTGCAGCGATGGATTATGAAGCCTCCATGGATAGCAATCAAACCGTGTTAGTTGTGGATGTGGGGGGCGGTACTACTGATTGCTCTATGGTGAAAATGGGACCAGAGCGTCAGCATAAAACCGATCGCTCAGATGATGTACTTGGTCACAGTGGTCAGCGTGTTGGCGGTAATGATTTAGATATTGCCGTTGCCATGAACTGTTTTATGCCGCATCTTGGTTTGGGCTCGAAACTAAAAAATAACTTAACAGTGCCTCGCCAACCATTTTGGAATGGGGTTGCTGTGAACGACATTAGTGCGCAGCGTGAATTTAGCGCATTGTCTACTGCTAAGTTGATTGATGAACTAATCAAGGATGCACAACAGCCACAATTACTGACTCGACTAAAATCCTTAAGGTTGCACCAAATGAGTTATCAGTTTGTGCGTCAAGCTGAGCAATCAAAAATTGGGTTATCCTCAGCCTCAACCTATGCTGCAGACTTAACGTTTATAGAGCCAGAATTTGACGTCACTGTTAATCAAAATGAGTTTGAAATCGCTGTTGAGCAACCCATTGCTAAATTAGTCACTATTATGAAGCAAGCGGTAGATGAAGCTGGTGTGTTACCTGATGTTGTTTATGTAACAGGCGGGACGGCAAAAAGTCCGGTGATACATCAATGCATTGCTGATCAGTTTACTGGTGCAGATATTGTTGTTGGCGATCACTTTGGCAGTGTAACCAGTGGGTTAGTCCGCTGGGCAAGCAAAGAATTTAACTCTTAAGGAAAAGTCGCTTTATGTTTTCTCAATCAAGATTATTTTTAAACAAAAAACTATCGTCAGCCTTACTGATTGTTGCAACAAGTTTCCTCACAATGAGCTGTAGTGATGATGTGGGAAAAGTCAGTTTAGGGGTGTTTACCACTAAAGATATTAAGCTCAATATGATGGTTGATCCCATTGTGACTGGGGTGACTTGCCATGTGGCAAGTATTGAAGCTGATTTAAGCTTTTCAGACCCATCAGATTCAGCTATTTCATGCCGCCAAACGGGTGAAATTACACCGGAAATGATTGCCGGTATTGATATGTCAGCATCGGGTGAAATTGTATTTAAAAAGTCGAAGAGTATCTTTTTTAAGACGATGAAAATACGTCGTATCTTTGATAAAGAAAACCAAACGTTAATGTATGTGTCGTACTCAACCAAAGAGACATCAGGTAGTTATAAGCACAGCCTATCTACAGTACCTTTATGGGGAACCAAAGCGTACAGGCAAGCACAACCTACTATTTAGTCTAGCTTTGTATAGCATTAACTGGCTTGTATTGACTCGATTTAGTGTCGACATTTGAAAATAACATTCAGATAAATAGCGTCGATGATGGCTATTAGACACTAATTGTTAGATATAAACATTAACGACTAGCAATGAGCTATTAAGCATTATCTGATAGTCGCTAATGAGTAAATATCAAATAACATGCTTAAGGCGAAGATTCTATATTCAAACCTAAGGCATGAATCTGTTTTCTGTTAAATACATGAGTGAGGGTATATGGACTGCCCCTATTGCAAAACGAGTATTGCTAGCGGCGCAGTAAAATGCGCTGCCTGTTTATCTTTTTTATCAGGGCATACGTGCCCAGACTGCAGCCATACCTTGCCTGAAGGGGCTAAAGTATGCGGATATTGCCATTATCGTTTTAGCCAAATAAGTGTTGATGTGACACAAATATCCATGCATTTTACTGCAGAAGTACTTGCTTCATTATTGTTTCGTTTCCGTTTGTTGCCGCAAGAAATCATTACCGATGAAGATAAAATTACCATTAACTCACCGGGGATATTTCGTCTTTGGAATAATACTGACGAAGTGCCTTGGAATAAGATTGCTGGATTCAATTATCGAAGTGGGATCATCTGGGATAAAATTGAAATAGAAACACGTGGCCAAAAACCGAGTATCATTCTTGGGTTATCGAAACAAAATAGTGATGAGTTACGTAAAGTCCTGCAATCAGTTGTGAATGCAAATTAGCCAAATTGATCTTTGTTTAATTTACACAATGTTCATCAGGTTTAGTACGGGCAGTTACTTACCCAAAACGATGTCAAAGTTAAACGATGTCAAAGTTAGAACAACAGATATATTTTACAAGTCAGTATACAGGTGTATTATTATAAGCTGTGTTTATTGTAGAGTGTCACAATGCAACTTATCCCGTTATTAAATCAACCTCGAATCCATTGACGAGCTTAATGTTAAGTAAATCATTTTATTATTTAATATTAGCTTGAGGTTATATATGCATGAAAAACACTGGTCTAGATTTCAGTTGTTACATGATGTCGTGACTAACTCCAATATCACAATAAAGGGAACACATAGCTATTATAGTGATAGTTGGGATAATGGTTTTGAAGAGTCGGTTGTCAGGTATTTACACGGTGATGAAATCAGTCGTCATTGGGAGCCTAGATGGGAAATTGATAAGCTCCATATTGGTGATTACGTTTGTATTGGCGCTGAGGCCGTCATTTTGATGGGAGGAAATCACACTCATCGAACTGATTGGTTTTGCTTGTACCCATTTATGGATTACATCGATGAAGCTTACATTGGTAAAGGCGATACTTATATTCATGATGGTGTATGGATCGGCATGCGAGCCATGGTAATACCAGGTGTCAGCATTGGTGAAGGTGCTGTCGTTGCTGCGAATAGCGTAGTAACGAAAGATGTTGCTCCTTATAGTATTGTTGGTGGCTCTCCAGCCAAATTAGTTAAATATCGTTTTGAGCCTGCTATCATCGAAGAGCTGACACTGCTCAACATTTATGATTGGCCTGCTGAAAAGTTTGAAACGTTAAAAAGGTATTTATGCGCATCAGATATACAGCAATTAAAGGCGAAAGCACTAGATTATGATGCTAATAAAAATATTTCTTAAGATACTTGCTGGTTGAAGTGCTGCCATATTGCTGGTGGAATAATGGTTGAAACTGGTAAAGCTTCACTCATTTAATAAAAAGGCCAAACAAAGTATGTTTGGCCTTTTTGTATTTTCGCTAACATTTTTAAACTAAATTGACGAATTAACGTTTGGCTTCCACTTCTGCATAACGCTCAAAAGCGGCGGTTAAGTCTGCAATTAAATCTTCAGGATCTTCTAAACCAATATGCAACCTGATAAGTGGTTTGCTGCTATCCCATTGAGTGGCGGTTCTCAGTTTATTAATACCAAAAACACCAAGGATGAGGCTTTCATAACCCCCCCATGAAAAGCCCATTTTAAAGTGGCGCATATTTTCTACAAATGCAGTGACCGAAGCTAAGTTACCTTGTTTTAATACGAACGAGAATAAACCGTTACCACCACTAAAATCACGTTCAAAAAATTCATGGCCAGGACAAGTATCAAAGGCAGGATGACGGAGGTGATCCACTTCTGGACGGCTTGCTAACCAATTAGCGACTATGCGTGCATTTTTATCATGTTGAGCCATACGTACGCCCAAAGTACGTAATCCTCGTGCAGCCATATAAACATCATCTGGCGATGTGGTTTGTCCCATCAAATAGCTATTTTCACGCAATTGTTCCCAATGTGCCTCATTAGCTGTCGCTGTTCCCATCATGACATCAGAGTGGCCAACAATGTACTTGGTTGCAGCTTGGATTGAGATATCGACGCCCATCTCAAATGGACGTGAGTTGATTGGCGATGCCCAAGTATTATCAAGCATTACCACAATATTATGTTCATGGGCTATACGACTTAATGTCGGTACATCTTGAATCTCCATAGTGATTGATCCTGGAGATTCTAAGAACAAAACTTTGGTATTAGGCTGAATAAGTTCTTTGATGCCTTCGCCAATTAATGGATCGTAGTAGGTGGTCTCAATTCCAAAGCCTGCCAGTAACTTATTACACAGATCTCGTGTTGGCTCATAAGCACTGTCGACCATAAGTAAGTGATCGCCACTTTTTAGAAATGATAATAAAGCACCACTAATAGCACCTGAACCAGAA
This sequence comes from Shewanella sp. ENK2, assembly GCF_043568515.1. Classification (NCBI taxonomy): domain Bacteria; kingdom Pseudomonadati; phylum Pseudomonadota; class Gammaproteobacteria; order Alteromonadales; family Shewanellaceae; genus Shewanella; species Shewanella sp. ENK2. The sequence goes on from NZ_CP171406.1 coordinate 3,958,895, forward strand.
GGGTATAATGCAGTGCCGACACCACCTTCAAGCTCACTTATTGCTTGCTGGAATGAGAAGTGAGTCGGTGTTCCACGTCTACCATAAAACATTTCACCATTAGTTTTGTTTTTTATCGCAAAACGCATGTCATCCATCGTGTCAAAAACGACAGTAGATGCACGAAATACAGGCGGATTAATAATGCCCTTAGTGTACTTTTTGTCTCGGCCAACACTGACAATTTGAGTGGCTAATTTATCTTGCTGGTGACTCATAAATGCATTCCCAATCTTTACAAGGTGATAGGCGTATTTGATATTTTAGCCATCCTAACATCTATACGGCTAAAATAAAGTTATTTTACTTCAGTTACAGGGAAGGTGAGTGTGAAAGTAACTCCCGTTCCATCTGCAAGGTTTTCAGCTTTTATTGTCCCTTTATGGAACTCAGTAATTAGTCTGCCAATGTATAGGCCTAATCCTAAGTGTGGCTTACTTTGCACCCCTTGAGGGCGGATCGATACCATTGATTCGAAAATTTGCTCACTCATGTTGACTGGCAGTAACGGTCCTTTATTGGTGACTTTTAAGGTAGCGATTTTGCCAGATAAGGTTAACGATACTTGTATGGGATCTTGAGTGCTAAACTCAATAGCATTATTAATTAATTTATCCATCAATTGCGCTATGTACTCGGGCACGCCATTCATCATCATTTGGTTAGTCGCAATGTCGATTGCAAATTCGTTGTCTGGATAAGTATATTGATAGCCTTGCATACAACCACTGACAACCTGTTGCAGCGGAAATTCACTGCGCTCGGCGTGGGACAAACTTGCTTCTAGCCGCGTGGCTTCGCTTAAGTTATTTAAGATTAAATGTAGGCGGCTAACGCCTTCTTGAGCACGATTAACGTATTTTTCACTTGCTGGTTCAAGTGGCTGCAAGCTTAAATGCTCAAGTGAAGATCGAACAACAGCAACAGGTGTTCTAAGCTCATGAGATAAGCGAGATGACATGTTTTCAAGGTAGTGAGTATATTGGCCTAATCGTCCGACAATATTGGCAAAACTTCGTGATAAATCCCCAATCTCATCACGGGTTTTAGAAGGCACAATTTGCTGTCTAACTCTGCCTTGGCTATCGATGGCTTGCTCTGACTGATCTCGTAACTTACGTATGCGGCTAGAAATACTTGATGCGAAAATAAATAAGGCAAGTGTACCCATGCTCATAATCGTTAAGATGACATTAAATAGCTTTTCTAATGCACGGTTACGCAATGTACGAATGCCATGCGTGGTTTCTTCTGCAATGACAGCACCCATCACTTTATCATCAATCCAAATAGGGCTCGCAGCAGCCAATACCACCGCTTTATTGTCAGGCGTTAAACGCCAAGTTGAGCCTCGTTTGCCATTTAATGCCTGTTGAATATGACTACCGCTTAGTTCAGTAGAGTCTTGCAACGAGTCGACAAAGTCCTGTGGCGGCTTAGTAAGGATTTTATAATAAAGTGGTAATAAGTAATCTTTTTAAACTGACCCCAAGCACTACTGGTTTTAGTTTCAGCCAAACTGGATGACCAAACATTGTTATTGGCACGGATATCTCCAGATTTTGCTAACACTCTGCCATGGTTATCGACGACCCAAATCCGAGAGCTGTTATGGCTCATCCCCTTAATGATATTTTCAATTTCTGGTGATGGCACCAGTACCGTACCAAGATGGGCAACTGAATCGATGGCTGAGGTACCAATTATCGTATTTACTGTGCGAGTTTTAATATCATCGACATTGTATATTGCAAAACCAAGCTTGCTTCCCACCATAGATAACGGCAAGCGAAACTCGACATTGTAACCTTCAGCAGTACTTAACCATTGACCTTGGATACGGATCTCTGGAGTAACAGGCATGGATAAAGTGGGATCTTGCGGTAGCTCAAACGCACTTAACCAACCATCTTCTGTGTTGGCAATAATATAACGACGAAATTGTCCATCTGGCGCTTGTGTGGCGATGACTAAATGATCGTTCTTGTCGACCCGTAAACTATTTTTATTACGAAATACCACGTGCTTATCATTGACTTGAAAAAAGCCATATAAATACCCAGCATATTTACCCACCATGTGAGTAAAGTGAATATTGACTGGTTGGTTTTCATTTCGATTAAAGATCACGTGCTCATTAGAGTAGTTAATCATTCGATGTTGGTATTGCTGCCAATCGTGCAGCTTACCATCTAATTGGATTGGGCCAGAAAGCGGGTAGGCGTATAAGTCACGACCTTTTTCAACCTGACTTAAAAAGCTGGCTTGATGATTAAACAGCTTTGGCCGTTCATGTAAGGCGGTGGCTAAAGCTTGAGTTGTACCTTCAAGGGTTTTTTCCTGACCGTGACGTAAGTACTTTTCCATTTCCCATACATACTCGTACCCAAGCCAAGGTAAGCACAGCAAAAATAGCGATAAAATGACAACTTTGGCCCTTAGTCCAATGGGAATATTAAACATTAATTGACACTGTCCCAGCGATAGCCCATGCCGTAAACCGTATCAATACAATCAAAGTTTTTGTCGGCACTAATAAATTTTTTACGGATCCGTTTAACGTGAGAGGTAATTGTACTGTCATCTACAAATATCTTAGCTTCTTGCATTAAATCTTGGCGACTTCTGACATGACCAGGGTGTTTCGCCATGGCGTGTACCATCCAAAATTCAGTCACCGTGAGCTCAATCGGTTGTTGATTCCAATACACTTGAATACGATTACCATCAATGGTTAACGCGCCGTGTTCAATTAAATTATCTTCTACGTTGGCTGCGCCGATAAGTTCTGAACGTCTAAACAATGCAGCAATACGTGCGATTAAATGCGGGAAGCTAACATCTTTTGATAAATAATCATCAGCGCCTAAACGTAAACCACAGACAGTATCAAAATCGCTGTCTCTAGCGGTTAAAAAAATGATCGGTAAACTGCTAGACATCGAACGTAGTGACTGACATAAAGTAAAGCCACCGTCGATTTCACTCTCTAGGCCAATATCAATGATGGCTAGATCTGGTAATCGAGCATTAAATGCCAGCATCGCAGCAGGTCGGTTGGCATATCCCTGTACGCTGTAACCCTGTTGCTGCAATAACTCTTTGTAGTTTTCTCTAATAGCGACTTCATCTTCAACGATGGCGATTCTTTTCATCTATTTAATCTTTGTTTTGGCTTATATGGCTGACTATACATGATTTTAACTGCAAAAAAATCGCCTCAGACACATTGCCATATTGTTGCCACATTTCATCTGCACATTGCCACTTTTATGCCCTGAGGTTGCCATTTCTGAGGTGTTTAATAGTGACATCAACTTAACGACACGCAGTAAACAAGTTGTTGAGTTCATTAATCACATTAAAACACTGAAAGGAAAATATCATGAAAAAACAACTAATCGCCATCGCTATCATCAGCAGTCTTTCTTTTTCAAATGTGTCACTAGCAGATGATGTTAATCATTTCGATACAAGCGCCTATGACAATGATAACGCTAATACTGAGTTGGTAGTACAGGATGAGGAAAGAGAGCACACAGAAGAATTGGTTGGTCTCACATCAGGTGCTGTACTTGGTGCTGTCGTTGGTGGACCCGTTGGCGCCATCATTGGTGCATTCGCAGGTACGTTAATTGGTAAAACTGTCGGTGACGATACCGAAATTCAGTCGCAAAAAGAGTTATTAGCTCAACAGAAATTATCTATCGAAATGCAAACCTCAGAGCTTACTGCATTACATGAAAAGCAGCAGTCGCTTGCTGAAGTGACAGATGAATACCTTCATGTTCAAGCTCAGCTCTCTGACTTAAAAGCGGCGCAACAGCAGCAATTACAAGAGTTAGCGATTGGCTTAAATGTTCAGTTTAAAACGGGCTCTTCGACCATTGAACCTCATTTTGAGCAACAACTTGATGATGTGGCGTATTTGATGGCGTTATCACCGGAATTAAAACTGGATTTAACTGGATATGCAGATAGACGTGGAGACAGTAAATTTAATCAAGCTCTGTCAGAGCAGCGATTAATAGAAGTGACAAGTTACTTAGTGAGTCAAGGTGTGTCAGCAGAGCGATTACATTCTCAAGCATATGGTGCTTCAGCGCCATTACATGAGCAACAAAGCTTTGAAAATGACTTTTTTGACCGAAGAGTGACATTAAAAGTTATGCCTGTAGGTGAAGCATTAGCTGCCAACTAATTTACCTACTTCATTATCGCCTTGAGCAAGGTGCCATTAGGTATTGGTTTAGGGCGATATTGAATTCATGGAGAGAGCAAATGAAAGGTATCAACTCAAAAGCACACTGCTACGCCATTGTCGATAAGGCATGCCTGTCAGGTTATGAATCTAATAAGCCAACTCCTAGTGGTAGAAGTTGTAACAACTGTGGTCAATCAATACTCGGCTACAGTTTATCTGCATCTGTGTTACTTGGACTAATGGTATTAAGTGTATTGTTTCCTGTTTATGCCATGGCTTCATCGGTTACAACTGATCTCGAAACGGTGATTCCGATTGAAAGTCGGTATCAAGAAGTCACCCAAGGAGTACTACGTTATCAGCAAGGTGGTCAACAGTATGAAAGCTTGCCGTTAAGCACGGATGTAACAATGAATGTTTCTGGCTGGACAAATCGGGTGAGTGTTAAGCAAACCTTTATGAATAATTCGTCTGAGTGGATAAATGGCAGTTATGTGTTTCCTTTATCTCATGACAGTGCCGTAGACAGTATGCGCTTAATTATTGGCGATCGAAGTATTGAAGGTGTTATTCAGCCTAAAAAGCAAGCAAAAGCTAACTTTGAAAAGGCAAAATCTCAAGGTAAAAGAGCAAGTTTAGTGAGCCAGCAACGGCCCAATATTTTTACCACTGAGATCGCGAATTTGGGCCCTAGTGAAACTGCAATTGTGGAGATCACTTATCAAGAGAAGCTGAATTATAAAGAAGGCATGTTTAGCTTACGCTTTCCTATGCCGATTACCCCCCGTTATACACCGGCGCATTTACAACGACAAGATAGCCAACAAGGCTTGGCGTCATCAGCCGAAAAAAGTAACGCGGACATTAAACAGCATTCTTATTTGTCTTATCAATCTCTTTCGAGCAAGTTACCCGATAGCGTCACTCGTTACTTACCTGAATATTTCATTGACGAAACTCAGTCTGAAATCTTGTCCGACCCATACTTGCAGCAAGACTTGAATGTGGGGCTGGAAGGGTCAAATCATAACGCATTAATGGTGAATATGACGGTAAATTTAGATGCGGGTTTTGATGTGAAAGCAGAGGCGATAACAAGTCCCTACCACAAGATCGCTAAGGTGCGACAAGCAGCTCAAGTTCAGTCGTTTTCGAATCATCAGCAATGGCTTGTTTCGTTTGCCAAGCCAGAAAAAGCGAATAAAGATTTTGTGCTTCAATGGCGGGCAGAGCATCAAGAGTCTTATCAACCAATCGCTGCAGTATTTTCTCAGCAGGGCCAAACCCATCAGAAGAAGACTGATTCGGCTAACTCAAAAAATGATAATTCACCTCATGTATCTGGACTGAAAGAAGTTCAATATGATCTTGTGATGCTATCGCCGCCACTGATAAGTGAAAAGCATACTGAAGATACCTCACATACACCCAGAGAGTTAATTCTAGTGATTGATACCTCTGGTTCGATGCAGGGTGCTGCGCTTTCACAAGCTAAGCAATCTATCCTCTATGCATTAGCTGGGTTAAGGGCTCAAGATAAGTTTAATATTTATGAGTTTAATCATAATGTTAATCGGCTATCTCAGCAGTCTCTCGCTGGCACAAGTAGTAATATTGGCCGTGCGCATCAGTTTGTAAAAGGGTTGCAAGCCAATGGCGGAACTGAAATTGGCAAAGCCTTATCTGCGGCGTTACAGGTTGAGCAAGCACAAGCAGTATCTGAAAAAAGTCACTTTTTAAGACAAGTTATTTTTATTACCGATGGCGCAGTGAGTAATGAACATGGCATTTTTCAACAGATTGAAGCGGAGTTAGGGCAAAGCCGTTTATTTACAGTCGGTATTGGCGCTGCTCCAAATTCTTACTTTATGGAGCGCGCGGCTTTATTTGGTCGAGGTACGTTTACTTATATTGGTAATACATCAGAAGTGAACCAAAAAATAACTAAGTTAATGGCAAAAATTGAAAAACCAGTTGCCACCAATGTTTCTTTGACGTATGCCGATGGGACAATACCAGATTATTGGCCAGCACAAATTCCTGATTTGTACACAAATGAGCCCATATTGGTCAGTGTTAAGTCGCCAGCTTACAATCAACAAGACTTTATTGTATCGGGTTATACCCAAGGTCAGTACTGGCAAAAACAGATTAAACGTCAGGACAATACCTCTGCAAGTCACAATGCTAGTGGGCTAGATTTGCTGTGGGCTAATGCACAAATTCAGGCTATTGAAGCAACTCGCACACAAGCGAATCAGCAGCGGATTAAAAAACAAGTTGAAGCGCTTGGTATGAAGTATCACTTAGTGACTTCACAAACGAGTTTGGTTGCAATTGATACTACACCGGTTAAACCTATGGCAGAGATGGCCGTGCAAAAACAAGTGAAGAGACATCTGCCAGCAGGAAGAAATCAATCAGTAGGAGTGCTTCCACAAACCGCAACCTCAAGTCGTTTGAATGTGCTAATTGGGCTTAGTCTGTTACTGATAGCCTTATTAAATGCTTGTTGGTTAAAGGGGTATTTACCAGGTCAGAAATTGATATTACCGAAGAAACCTAATGAGGAGGCTTGCTTATGATTTCTATGAAATGGATTATTCCTTGCAGTGTAGCCTTGATTGGACTGAGTTTTTTATCACATGGAGCGTATATGCAAATTAAAGCAAACTTTGCGCAATTTCTTATTGAACAAGCGTGGACTAAAACCTTAGCCGATCAACGTCCTCATAAACCTTGGCGCTGGGCTGACACACATCCAGTTGGGAAGCTTAAACTGTTTGCTGATAAAGAACATGATTTTTACCCAATTGGTCAGCCTATGTTTGTACTAGCAGGTGCTTCAGGCAGAAACCTCGCTTTTGGTCCTAGTTTATTGCTTAATGGAGCAGGGATTGGCGAGCAGGGTAATACCATCATTGCGGGGCATAGAGATACCCACTTTCTGCCTTTACAAAACGTCAAAAGAGGCGACATTGTTGAGCTACAAACATCCCAAGGCGTGTTACAGCAATACCTTATCGTAAGTACCGATATTGTTCACGAAACACAAACCGAGGTGTTAGATATGACAACGGATAATCAATTAACCTTGATTACATGCTATCCATTTGAAGATTTATCAGCCAACAGTGATTATCGTTATGTGGTGACGGCTAAAAAAGTCAACGGCAGTCATCGCCTAATTTGAGATTGGCATGACCCTGTTCCTACCTAGCCTTTTAGCTTCATATAGTAGAGTGTCTGCACTTTCAATCAGTTGACTACTTGTTTGCTGGTGCTTCCACTCGCTAACCCCAAAAGACGCAGTAATGTTATCAATGCGAGTTTCACTACGGCGGTCTTTTACACTGAGTTTTTCTATTGAACGGCGCATTGCTTCTGCAAGTTGTCTTGCTACGCGTTGTTGGCTATTGGGGATAATTACTGCAAATTCTTCACCGCCAAATCGATAGAGTTTTACACCATCTCGACAAGATTCTTGTAAGCGTTTAGCGACCACTTTAAGTACTAAATCCCCTAGCTGGTGGCCGTAAGTGTCATTAAACTGCTTGAAGTGATCAATATCAATTAGGATTAAACAAGCTCCATTGGGCGACTGATTGACCAACGCAGAAATGTCATCATCAAATGCACGCCGATTTAATGCTTCTGTTAATGCGTCATAAAGCACATCTTTTTCGGTTTCCGCTAGACGTTGTTTTAAGGCATTGATTTCTGATTGTGCTTTATCAAGCTGCTGGGTAAAACTGGTTGTACTTGAATGAATGTTTGCAGATTCGCTGACGATATTTTTGACAACTTTTATCACTTGTTCCAACGAAAAGCCTTGATTTTCCAGTTCTGCTAATTTGCTGAATTCTTTTTGGATTTTTGTTTGAAAAGTGGTTGTATCGTGGTTGGTGTCTTTAAGAGATTGAGACAGTTCGCAAACCATTGCATCTAGGTTCTGGCGCATGCTTCTTACGTCTAATTCAACAGGATCGGCAATATGTTGTCGATATAGTAACTCGCTCGAAGTCGGAGAGTACTGTTGGTTTTGTGCAATCGTAGCATCAAGCGCAATGTTTAATTTTGGATTAGACTCTGAAACGTAAGCATACCAGAGAGCATAATTGGTTGGCGTGGTAGGGATGCTATGTTTTAGCATCAATGGGACAGCTTTTTTAAATTTAATGCCGCTGTTTTCAGTAGCTCGTTAGACATTTAATCCCTCATCTCTGATACATCACTTAGCGAATTAAGGCAGGAGTTTAAAACGTTGTACTAATTTTAGGCCAAGCTGAATTAAATACAATTTGGCCAATGAGGGCTTAGTTTTCTTGAACGCGTTAAACTTGCTAAATGATTTAAAAATAACGTCAAACTCAGCACCATAAGGTAGGATGCTCAATTTATATTAAAAAGAATAAGATACCGCAAACATTGGGCCAGTGAAACTGTAATTAATATTATAATCAAAGGTTCTAAATTCAGTGTCTAAGATACTACGAGATTGCTCAATATCAACATCAACATCATAATAATTATAGGCTAATGATAAATGCCAGTTCTCACAAATAATAGCTTGAACCCCAGCTCGAATATCAACTAAAGAACCTTTTACATTGTCATATTTTATCGCAAAGTATTGTGCATGAGCATTAAATACCCAGCCTGGGTAAAACTCATAACTTCCGTAAACACCTACATCAGGTAACGGAGCGGTAAGGGCATTATCAACAATACGAGGGGTAAAAGTCGCTGTGTCACACAAGGCATCTGGATCGCTTCGGCTTTCACATAAGCCTATATTGCCTTCAAATACGGTTTCAACAAACATTGTATGTAAGCCGATTGAAGCACCCACTGTATAATTATCACCTTCCCAAATGTCGTAGCCATAGCCTAAACGAAGAATATCAATATTTAAGGTTGTCGAAATTTTGGCTTCACCATCAATTAAAAAATTATCATCGTTATCACCAAACTCAGGGATTTCAATATCAAATCCTAATTGAGGTGTATCAGCGTTACGGTGCAGTGACTTCCAGTCAAGATAGATATTGTGGCGGTCGTTAAAACTATATGTGAATTCAAAAAAGGCAGGAATTGATCTTCAGTAAGTAGCAGATCATCTTCGAAATCTAATAAATAATAACTATTAGTATCTTTGGCGCTTTTAACAAGCATGGTGGAGTCGGAACTGGCATAAAAAGCACCTATGGTGAATTTATACTCATCTGCATTAACATGGCCAGAAAAACTGGCTGCAGCTAAAAGTCCTACGAAGGCTTGCTTTAACATTTATTCTCCGCACTTTAAAATTACTTGAATCAGTAAACTGTGCTTTTATTGTTATTGTTAATCAGGGTTATATCTTTTTATGTAGTCATACTAACATTATGTAACTAAATGTGAAGCTTTTGTTGCTGTAAAATTGTAAAAATGAGAACTAAGATCACGATTTATTCGTATTAAACATTTGGCGGTAAAACTATAGAACTATAAGTCTATTTTAAATTGTTTTATTTCAATGATTTATGGTTATTGCTTGTCGGCTTTTTTTAATTACTATTTATTTAGCTAGCACGTTTTAATCATCTTTAAATTAGCATTATTTAATGTGTCAGAAGAACTTTAAATGTCATCTTTTTGACTAGGTGTTAACAAATGCGTAACGAATAAGGGGTGGAGAAATATACCCTAAATGGTTAAAGAAAAGCTGCTTCAACTAAGTCCTATACTTAAGTCATATGCGTAAATTAAATTTGATTACACGCTGCCATAATTTTGCTATAAATCGCGATTAGACTGTTTATGTTTTGTTAGACATTGAGTAAAAATCCATTATGGATACTGATTTATTAAAAACGTTTCTTGAAGTTTATCGTACTCGTCACTTTGGCAAGGCTGCTGATAACTTATATATCACCCGCAGTGCAGTCAGTTTTAGGCTTAAACAGCTTGAATCATTGCTAGGTGTTATTTTATTTGATCGTGAACGCAATAATATCAAACCAACTCCTGCGGGTGAGCGAATGTTAGCCCATGCTAATGCCGTATTAACTGCTCTGGAACGCGCCAAGCAAGATGTTTCCTTAATAGAGCAGCACAGTGTTCAGTTGTCGATAGGCATGGGCCATAATATTTGGGAAAGTTATTTAAAAAGGGCAATACAACCTTTATATAAAACTGAACACGGCCTGTCGCTTCGTACTGATGTGATTACTTCAGCTGTGATGGCAAAAAAGATGGCAGAAACGACACTGGACATCGCATTAAGCTTCGATCCTTTCCATATTGATGGCATTGATACAATTACCTTAAGCCAAGTAAATTTATTACTTGTTTCCACTCAAGCTAATTTGCATATCTCTGATTTGGCTCTTTCGCACTATGTCAAAGTGGATTGGGGCACTGCTTTTAATATTACTCATGCACAAGAGTTAACAGCACTTCCATTACCCGTTTTGCATACGAGTTCAGCGCAAATTGCCCATGACTTTATTATCCAAAATAAAGGGTGTGCATTTTTACCTGAAGTTATGGTGACAGAGGATATTGCCTGCGGCAAATTACATCGAGTTTGTGATGTGAAAGAAATCCGGCGCCACGTTTATGCATCCTATGCGCTAACAAGTGAGCGAATGAATGAAATTGAAAAAGTTATTGGTTTATTAAACCGTATTGCATGAAAGCCTGAACACATTATGGCTGAACCGCTAAATTGTGAATAGGTTAAAGCAGGTAAGCATGAGTTAAAATCCCTATCCAAGTCAGTCCACATAATAATAAACTGAGAAATACTGCTGCAGAGGCAACATCTTTTGCTTGGCCGCTTAGTGGGTGAATTTCATCGCCAATGCGATCGACAACGGCTTCTATCGCTGAGTTAAGTAGTTCAGTTATCAGTACAATAAATAGTGTCATGATCATGAGGATTTTTTCAATCACACTGACATCGACTATTAAAGCGATGGGAACAAGGCAAAGACATAATATTAGTTCTTGTCTAAAAGCAGCTTCATTTCTCCAAGCGCTGGTTAACCCTTTAAATGAAAAACCTGTTGCTCGTATGATGCGTTTAATACCGTGATTATTAGTGGGTTTCATAGGTGACCTAATTATTGATGATATGTCCTAAACCTTTAGCATTGTAAGCTAAATAAGCAAATCAGCCATATTTGACTAAACTGTATTTGAATCATTAATCATTTTAAATATTGGTTTTTAAAATGGTTAGTATAATCAATGAGTTCAATAAATAAAGAACCGTAAAATAAGTGCGATAGGATATTGCCATCACCATCACTCAAATTAGCAAGGATGCTACTATGTTTCGATTTATATTGTCAGTGTTAATTGTGTTTATGGCTTTGCTGATTTCAGATGCCGTAGATGCTAATAATAAGCCCGCGCTCCAACTCGCTATGCGTTACCAAACCGACACCGATGTTACTCAATACTTGATCAGTGAAAAGCTTGATGGAGTAAGAGGCTATTGGGATGGAAATCAAATGCTGTCGCGTTCGGGAAGAGTCATGATTTTACCCGATTGGTTTACTGCAGATTTCCCCAAAACAGCATTAGATGGAGAACTTTGGATTAAGCAAGGTGAATTTGATGCGGTATCAGCGTTAGCTCGCAGTTCACATTCACATCATGCTGAGTGGAAGTTGGTAAAATATATGATTTTTGACTTGCCAGAGCATGGGGGGATGTTTGTTGAGCGCGTAAAAGCAATGCAACAAATAGCCTTAGAAAGCAGATATATTGAGGCGATAGAGCAACAGGAGCTTGTCTCTACAGCGCAATTAATGGCTCAACTTGATCATGTTATTGCAAACAATGGTGAAGGGTTAATGCTTCATCTTAAATCTGGGTATTACCAAATTGGCCGCAGTCAGAATATTGTAAAGTTAAAACCTAAATATGATGCTGAAGCGCGTGTTATTGGTTTTAATGAAGGCAAAGGAAAGTTCGAAGGCTTGATGGGTTCACTTAAGGTTGAAATGCCAAATGGAAAACAGTTCAATCTTGGTTCTGGTTTTTCTAATGAGCTACGACGTAATCCGCCTCCTTTGGGCGCTATTATTACTTATCAATATTTAGGGCTCACCAAAAATGGCATTCCACGGTTCGCTCATTTTCTGCGTGTTAGAGAGTCGCAATAACAATAACAATAACAAGAATAATGAATAAGTATGAGCAATAGAGTTTATGTCTAGGTTTATATAGAATTGAGCCGTTAACACGGTGAGGAGGAATTTAGTGAGCTTGACTAATACACGTAACGTTACCAGTAAAGTGGATTTCAGTAAGATAAAATCGGTATTGTTTGTCTGCTTAGGTAATATTTGCCGCTCACCCAGCGCTGAAGCGGTGTTTCGTTCACAAGCCAAATCATTTTCATTAGCGGTAGAAATTGATTCGGCGGGGACAGCTGCATATCATCAAGGCAATCCACCAGATCCTCGCTCTATAGCAGCAGGTGAGAGAAGAGGATTAGATTTTACCAACATGCAGGCGCGGCAAGTACTCGATAGCGACTTTGAACACTTTGATTTAATACTTGCGGCAGACAAGAATAATCTTAATGACTTACTGAGGCGTTGTCCTGCACAATATCAACATAAACTGCAGTTGATATTATCTTTTACTGGTACGGAAGGGGAAGCAAGGGAAGTGCCTGACCCTTACTATGGTGGCGAGCAAGGTTTTGAATTAGTTCTTGATTTGCTTGAAGCGAGTTTAAGTCAGTTGGCAAAGAAAATGTCGTAAACAAGATGTCTTAAAATAAAGGCTTACCGAGTGGTAAGCCTTTTTTGTTCGTTAACCTTGTTGGTGTCGCTTGCCTGAGCGTTTTAGCTTTTCTTGTTCAAGTTTTTGTTGCTTTAACGCCTCTTTTTCAGCTAATAGTCTAGCGACTTCGGCTTTTTCAACTTCTGCCATTTCAGGCGTTTCTAGTGTTAGTAAACCTGTTTTTCCTGAGCGGAATTCATGCAGTAATAATTCAGACGCCTTATGTAAATCGATACGGCCACCAGGTCTAAGTGCACCACGTTTACGGCCAATCGCTTCGAGTAATTCTATATCGGTTTCCGGGAGCTCGGCGAGCTTGTATCGCTCGCAAATCGCTTTAGGATAAGCTTGTAAGAAATATTCTGCCGCAAACATAGCAACATCTTCGTATTCCATTGCGGTATCTTTAATAGCACCGGTTACTGCCAAGCGGTAACTACTTGATTCATTGTCAACTTTTGGCCATAAGATGCCTGGCGTGTCTGATAGTACAATGCCATTTTTGAGATTAATACGTTGCTGACGCTTGGTCACAGCGGGCTCATTACCGGTTTTAGCGATAGTTCTGCCTGCCAGTGTGTTGATAATGGTTGATTTTCCGACGTTTGGGATCCCCATAATCATCGTACGTATATCTTTTTCTACTTTGTCTCGAGCTGGTACTAATTTACGACAAATATCAGGAATGCTCTTAACTTGCCCAGGTTGAAGCGTGGTAATGGCTGTTGCTTTAACGCCTTGCTCTTGTTCAAGGTATTCAATCCAGCGTGCAGTGACTTCCGGATCGGCTAAGTCAGATTTATTGAGTAATTTGATACATGGCTTATCGCCCCTTAACGTTGATACCATAGGGTTTTCGCTACTGTATGGAATACGTGCATCTAAAACCTCGATGACAAGATCGACTTGAGGCATTGCCTCTTCAATCTCTTTACGAGCTTTGTGCATGTGTCCTGGGTACCATTGAATTGCCATGAGTTTGCCTTTTTTAAACCACTACTTACAAGGGGGGCATATTCTACCTTGTTATGCCTCTAAAAGATAAAAAAAGCGCCAAAAGACGCTTTAAACTGTTTGGAAACGTTAACAAACTTAAATTACACCAAGTTCTCTTAATCTTTCCATTAAATAACTGTCTGCAGTATAGCGTTCAGAAAGCACAACTTCAGGGTTAGGATGTAAAAATAGTGGCAAAGAGATCCTTGATTTAGTTTTATCTGTGCCTTCTGGATTGATCACACGATGCGATGTCGAAGGGTAATAACCACCAGAGGCTTCTTGTAGCATGTCGCCGATATTAATAATGATATTACCAAAGTCACTTGGGACATCAATCCAAGTATCGTCCTTGGTTTGAACCTGCAATCCTGGTTCATTCGCTGCTGGTAAGACAGTGATAAGGTTAATATCTTCATGGGCTGCTGCTCGGATTGCACCCAGTTCTTCATCACCTAACATTGGTGGATAGTGCAACACTCTTAATAATGTCTTTTGACTATCTTCAATCATTTTAGGTAAAGGAATAGAGAAGTGCTTGGCGACGTCCTCAGGCGCATACTGTTCAATCCAGCCGAGTAGTTCAGCGGCGAGTTGATTTGCATGTTTATAGTAAGCAAGAATATTCTGTTTTAATGATTCAGGAATACGACCCCAAGGGTATACGTGAAAATATTCTTTGATATCTTTTACTGTATGTCCTTTTGCCGTTTCAGATATTGATGCTGGGAAAAAGCCATCTTGGGTTTCAGGTTTAAACAGGAAATCCTGTTTTTGTTCTGATTGAAAAAACTCATACCATTCTTTATAGATGGTTTCTACGAGTTCTTTGCTAATAGGGTGATTTGATAAAACACCAAATCCGGTCTCACGTAATGACTCAACAAATTGCTTTGCGCAATCTTCTGAGCGGTAATCAATGGTTTCTAATTTCATATTTTCTACTTATTGTTTTATTTGACCCATGCTGATTTTAACCTTGGTCACACTTTGTCGCAATTTTTTGAAGTAAAAACAGGTCTAATAAGTCGAATTAGTGATCTTTATTCGGCATACTGCCATATCTGAAAAATTGCTTTAAAGTATGAAGGTCTAGATTGAAGTTAGGACGATGCAAATGAACGAATTAACTGAGTTTGAAAAGTATGTCATTGAGCAAAAAGGAACTGAACGTCCATTTAGTGGAGAGTACGTCAATCATGATGCAGAAGGCTTGTACTTATGTAAAAAATGCTTAAACCCATTATATAAAAGCGAATTTAAATTTAATGCTTACTGTGGATGGCCAGCATTTGATGACGAAATTCACGGTGCTATAGATAGAACGCTGGATGCTGATGGTCAACGCACAGAAATTACCTGCCACGAATGCGGTGGCCATCTTGGCCATGTTTTTAAAGGCGAAATGTTAACGGGTAAAAATACACGTCATTGTGTCAATTCAACTTCGATGGTGTTTAAAAGCAAAGAAGAAATTGAAAATGAACGTTCAGCAAAAGCAAAGTCGATGGAGTTAGCAACTTTCGGTGCTGGCTGTTTTTGGTGTATCGAAGCGATATTTCAACGTCTAGACGGTGTTGAATCTGTAATTTCTGGCTATAGCGGCGGTGGAACTGAAGATGCGCATTACGAAGCGGTCACCAGTGGAACTACTGGCCACGCAGAAGTTGTTCAAGTGACTTATGATCCTAGCGTGATAAGTTATCAAACATTACTTGCGGTATTTTTTGCGATTCATGATCCGACGACATTAAATCGTCAAGGCAATGATAAAGGCCCTCAATATCGTTCGGTTATTTTTACTCATGATGCCAAACAAGTTGATGCTGCGACTATTGCTATCAGTAAACTGATTCAGCAAGGTATTTGGCCTAAACCTATTGTGACAGAAGTAACAATGTTTGAAGCGTTTTATCAAGCAGAGAGTTTTCATGAAAATTATTTTGCCAATAATGCAGAGCAGCCCTATTGCCAAATTTTAATTAAGCCTAAGTTCGAACAAGCGATGAAACAGTTTGAGGCTATATTAAAAAAGTAAGTAATGATGCCAGTTTTTAATATATCAATAACGTATTAACATAAAAAAGGCGAACTGAATAGTTCGCCTTTTTTATGTATAAATTAGCTTTAAATGGCTAACGTATTTTATGAGTCAAGTGCATCATCTGCGACTTTGTAGTGTGGATCTTCGATAACATTAATCTCAACTAAGTCACGTGCTTTATGTAGTAACTCTTTACAGTCAGGGCTTAGATGTCTTAAATGCAGTCGTTTACCCGCAGCAACATAACGCTCAGCCAAGGTATCAATAGCATCTAATGCTGAGTGGTCTGCAACACGTGAGTTTTGGAAATCCACAATCACATCTTCAGGGTCGCCAGCAGCATCAAATAACTCTAGGAAGTTTGAAACTGAGCCGAAAAACAGCGGACCATTCAGTTTATAGACTTTCCAATCATTAGCATCGGTACTGGTTTCAACGTTGATATGTTTAGCGTGCTCCCATGCAAATACAAGTGCAGACACAATAACACCAACGAACACAGCAAAGGCTAAGTCAGTAAATACGGTTACCGTTGTCACTAACACAATAACAAAAGCATCATGCTTAGGTACTTTACGCATGACTTTAAAACTTGCCCACTCAAACGTGCCTAATACCACGATGAACATTACACCCACCAATGCGGCAAGTGGAATGATTTCGATGAACGCAGCACCAAACAGAATAAACGCAAGTAAAGCTAGTGCAGCTGTGATACCTGATAAACGGCCACGACCACCAGAGTTGATGTTAATCATTGATTGACCAATCATCGCACAACCGCCCATTGCGCCAAAGAAGCCACTGGTAATGTTACCCACACCTTGACCAACACATTCTTTGTTACCACGACCACGGCTGTTTGTCATTTCATCGATTACCGTTAAGGTTAGTAACGATTCGATTAAGCCAACTGCCGCTAAAATACAGGCATAAGGTAAAATGATATAAAGGGTTTCTAAGGTAAACGGCACACTCGGAATTGAGAAGCTTGGTAAGCTGCCAGCAATAGTGGCTTGCTCATCACCACTCATTGTTTTCAAGAAGTCGAGTACATTGCGTGTATCTAAGTCTAGTCCAACAACTAATGCGGTTACTGTTAAAATTGCCACCAATGAAGAGGGGATAGCTGTGGTTATTTTTGGTAAAAAATGAATAATTGCCATGGTCAAAGCAACTAAGCCAAGCATTATCATTAACGGCTCTTGACCTAGCCATACCATGTTGCCTGCAGCATCTTTAACTTGGAATTGACCAAGTTGTGCTAAGAAAATCACAATAGCGAGACCATTAACAAATCCGATCATCACTGGGTACGGTACAATACGGATAAATTTACCGAGTTTAAATATCCCTGCAGATATTTGAATTATCCCCGCCAGCACGACCGCCGCAAATAGGTATTGAACGCCATGTTCAACAACTAGTGATACCATGACAACAGCCATTGCACCGGTTGCACCAGAAATCATTCCTGGACGACCACCAATTACAGCAGTGATTAACCCCATAATAAAGGCTGCGTATAAACCTACCATAGGTTCAACTTGTGCGACGAATGCAAAAGCAACAGCTTCTGGAATAAGCGCAAGAGCAACAGTTAAACCAGATAGAATATCTGCTTTGCTACTGCTGGTTTTATGACGTAGTAGATCGAACATTTAGCCTCTGAAAACAATTGAAGTGTTTGAAAATTAAAGTGTGCGTATGTTAACAAAATTTAATGCTTCACTAAACCTGAATTTAAGCTTAATTCAGTTTAATTACTATATTTGACCAACGTAGACTCAAAAAAACCACGCTATTTAGCGTGGTTTTTAATGAGCCTATATTAGGCTCAGTATTTGAGTTTATGCTTTAGTGGTATCAGAAGATGCGCTGTTAGCTACTTTTGATTTTACCGTTTCAGCATCAGGTTGTGATTTTTGGTATTCACGACCTTTTGGTACAGCTTGCTGCTGACGCACTTCAGATACAGGTTTAGTTGTTTCTGACATTACCATTGAACCAAAGCGACTAGCAGCAGGCTTTTTAGCTGGTGCATCAGTTTTCGCTTCTGTTTTAGTTTCGGTAGCAACTGGTGCGGTAACCACTTTACGTTCGATTGCAGCAGGCTTAGTCATTGGTGCTGATGCAATTGAATTATCTTTAGTTACTGTTTCAGCTTTTACTGGTTCAGCATTTACTGTTTCAGTTTTTACAGCCTCAGCTTTTGCAGGCTCAGCCTTAACTTCAACCTTAGCTTCAACTTCGGTAGGTTTAACTACATTGTTTGATGTCTCTGCTTGCGGTGCTGTTTCGATAACGTCTGCAATTTCAGCTACAGGTGCTTCGACTGGCGCTTCAACTTCAGGAGCTGATTCAACAGGCGTCTCAACCTTCTCTGAAGCCTCGACAACTTTTTGAGTGTCAGTTGACGTTTCTTCTTGCGTCAATTCAACTTTATCGTCAGTCACAGCTGGTGTTTCAGTTTCTACAGCTTGAGAAGTAGGAGCTTCAACAGCTGGAGCTGGCTCTGAAGTGACCTCTACTGCAGCTTGTTCAGCATCAAGTTGCTTTTCTAGTTCATCTACAGGCGTAAATACGGCTGCAGAAGGTGCTGTTTCATCTTCATCACGGCGACGACGTTGTCCAGCTGCTCGAAGATGGCGTGGGCTACGACGGCTGCGACGTTGACCTTGTTTCTCTTCGTTGTCTTCTGAGGTTGCTTCATCTGAAGCGTCCGATGATTCAACTTTAGCAGGAACAGTTGCTTCAGCAGGAGCAGTTGCTTCAGAGGCTGCATTATTTGTTGCAGCAACAGCGTCAGTTGTTTCAACAACAGTTTCAGCTTTTGGCTCAACTTTAGTTTCAACTGTGGTTTCAGTTGGAACTTCTGCGCTGGCTTCAGCTTTAGATACCGTGGCATCTAATGATGGTTTAGCAGCTACAGATTCAGCACTCACTTCAGTTTCAACTTTAGCCTTGTTGTCTTTTCTTGGGCGACGAGTGCGTGTTGGTTTAGCTGATTGCTCCGCATTTGGCTTTGCAATTACTTCAGCAGATTTAGCATTTTCAGCTACTTCAACTTCATTTAGTTTTGCTTCACTTTGTTCGTTCTCGATACGAACTTTACGACGCATGTTACGACGTTGACGACGCTCTCTTGCAGCTTCTTGCTTAGGAGACTTCTCTCCTTCTGGGCGAGACTTATCTGCAGACTTGTTAGCCTTGTTACGTTGGTCGTTTTTAGACTGACGTTTTTCTTGTTGCTCTTTATTTGCAACATCTCTGTCAGCCTTCTTATTACGGCCTTTGTTGTCTCTGCCTTTGTTGTCAGCATCATTACGATTATCACTGCGGTTATCGTTACGGTTGCGACGGTTGTCATTTCGGCGAGAGTCATTACGACGGTTACGGCGATTATTTTGACCTTCTTTGCGATTCTTATCAGACTGCTTCGATTCTTTCTTAGCAGGTTCATCTGATGAGAATAGCTTGCTGATAGCAGAAACCATTTTAGCGAAGAAACCAGGCTCTGACGGCGCTGATTCTGTTGCTTTTGGTTTTGCTTCTACAGCAGGTTTTGCTGCAGCTTTCGGCGTACCGAAACCTTTAATCGCAGGTTGAGGCGCTTCAGCACGTTCAAGTTTGCGAGGCTCGTATAATTTAGCTTCAGGCTTTTCTACACGCTTGTAGCTTGATTCAACGACTTCATCGTCGCTTCTTAAACGAGATACACGGTAGTCAGGTGTTGTCATGTGAGAATCAGGAATGACATATACTTCAACATTGTGACGTTCTTCTGTAATGCGAATTGCTTTACGTTTTTCATTTAATAAGAACGCAGCAACATCAACAGGAACAACAGCTTCAATTTGAGACGTGTTCTCTTTAATGGCTTCTTCTTCCATTAAACGAAGAATAGAAAGCGCTAATGACTCAGTACTACGAATTGTACCTTGGCCATGACAGCGGGGACATAAATGCGCTGCTGATTCGCCAAGAGAAGGGCGTAGGCGTTGACGAGACATTTCCATTAAGCCAAAACGTGAAATACGGCCAAGCTGAACACGTGCACGGTCTAAATGAACCGCATCACGCATTCTGTTCTCAACTTCACGTTGGTGTCTAACTGGCGTCATATCAATGAAGTCGATGACGACTAAACCGCCTAAATCACGTAAACGTAATTGACGTGCAATTTCGTCTGCCGCTTCTAAGTTGGTGTTTAACGCTGTTTCTTCGATATCGCCGCCTTTTGTTGCACGGGCTGAGTTGATATCGATTGAAGTTAGTGCTTCCGTTGGGTCAATTACGATTGAACCACCAGAAGGCAAGCGCACTTCACGTTGGAATGCTGACTCAATTTGAGATTCGATTTGGAAGTGTGTGAACAATGGTACTTCAGACTCGTAACGCTTAACACGTTCAACGAAATCAGGGCGTACTAAACCAATATGCTGTTTTGCTTCTTCATAGATACGTGGATGGTCAATTAGTATTTCGCCCACGTCACGACGTAAGTAATCACGGATTGCACGAACAATCACGTTACTTTCTTGATGAATCAAAAATGGCGCAGGTTTACTCTGAGCTGCTTCTTGAATTGCTTCCCAGTGGTGTTGTAAAACTTTTAAGTCCCACTTTAATTCAGCAGCATCTTTACCAACACCAGCAGTACGTACAATCAGACCCATACCATTTGGTACAGTTAACTCTGACATAGCCGCTTTAAGCTCAGTACGCTCATCACCTTCGATACGACGCGAAATGCCGCCAGCACGAGGATTATTTGGCATCAGAACTAAATAAGAGCCAGCAAGAGAGATAAACGTTGTTAAGGCAGCGCCTTTATTACCACGTTCTTCTTTATCGATTTGGACGATAACTTCTTGGCCTTCAGATACCACTTCTTTGATATTTGGGCGGCCTTGGAAAGAGTATCCTTTAGGGAAGTATTCGCGAGCGATTTCTTTTAATGGAAGGAAACCGTGACGGTCAGCGCCGTAATCAACAAACGCAGCTTCTAATGAGGGTTCTACGCGAGTAATGGTGCCTTTATAGATATTTGATTTTTTTGTTCATGGCCTGGGCTTTCGATATCCAGATCATACAATTGTTGCCCATCTACTAGGGCAACACGCAACTCTTCCGATTGAGTTGCATTAATTAACATACGTTTCATGATGGCTTAATTCTTCTAATAAGGTCATCAAACGTCGAGATTTCGTTGCATTACGGGCCTAAAATTGTTGTTCACTAAGCCTCACGGCTGGTTTTTAGGCAAGTTAGGTGCGCATTTCTGTAAGACGCATTCGCTGCGTGTCGCGACCTATTTATGGCTTATTTTTTAATAATTACAAAAACAAGGAATTCGTTGTTAATCGCCAACAAACCCCATAAATTTAAATTTCTTTTCCGGTAATGCCCAAGACGAATCTGTCTGTTTGATAACAAGCTAAAATTTGTTCGAATAGGGGGGCGTAGGTTTTCAGGAAAACTTAGTAAATAATGATTAAGCAGACGGTTTAACTGTAAAAACGATACTAATCGAATTGTGATGTTTACAATTTGCAAATCAATGACTTGCTACCTGTCGTGCTCATGAATTCTACTGAAAAAACACCGTAATGATTTGAGCTTGTGAACAATTTATTCACTGTTTATCCTCAATCACAGCGCAAATATAGCAATAAACAATTTATACAGCAATAAAAACCACACATTCTTATTGTCCCATCCAAGCGAAACTTAGGGTACAATGTGCCTCGTAATTACTATAGGCGCATCATGAATACAGAAACTCCCACGAAAGTTCAGTTGGTCACCATTGATGAAGATCATTTTGAGCAACGCATTGATAATTTTTTACTCACCAAACTTAAAGGTGTCCCTAAAAGCATGATTTATCGTATTGTGCGAAAGGGCGAGGTTAGAGTTAACAAAAAACGCATTAAACCTGAGTATAAATTACAAATTGATGATGTGGTTCGTATTCCACCAGTCAGAATGGCTGAGAAAGATTACCGAACAGCGCCGTCACCTAAATTATCTAAAGTGACTCAGCTAGAACAACGCATTATTCATGAAGATAATCACTTAATCGTATTAAATAAGCCGGCTGGTATTGCAGTTCACGGTGGCAGTGGTGTGGATTTTGGTGTGATTGAGGGCTTACGCTCTTTGCGTCCACAGCAAAAGTTTTTAGAACTAGTACATCGTCTGGATAAAGATACCTCAGGGGTTCTCCTCATCGCTAAAAAGCGAAGTGCATTAAAGCATTTGCATGATCAGTTACGTAAAAAAACTATGCAAAAAGATTATTTGGCGTTGGTGCGTGGTGATTGGCAAGCGAAAGATAAAGTCGTTAAAGCGCCGCTGTTGAAAATTACTCTTAAGTCTGGCGAACGAATTGTTCGTGTGAATCAAGAGGGGAAGCCTTCTGAAACTCGTTACAAAATCATGCAGCGTTATCAAGGTTGTACCCTTGTAAAGGCAAGCCCTGTCACTGGCCGTACTCATCAAATCCGTGTTCATTGTCAATTTGCGGGCCATGCTATCGCTTGTGATGATAAATATAGCGAACAAAAATTTGATGATGCAATGCGCGAAAAAGGCTTAAATCGCCTATTTTTGCATGCGGCAGAACTTAAATTCATTCATCCAGAAAATGATGAAGTCAAAATAGTGAAAGCGCCATTAGATGACGTATTACAATCAACATTACAAAAGCTGAAACGCGCATGAATCAAGACACAATTAAGCAGTATGAGTTAGTGATTTTTGATTGGGATGGCACATTAATGGATTCAATTGGTAAGATTGTTGATTGCATGCAATGTGTTGCTAAAGAATTGAATTTACTTGTGCCGTCAGAGCAACAAGTTCGAGACATCATTGGATTGTCTATATTACCAGCGATGGAAAAATTATTTCCTGACAATCCTGAACAATATGATGCATTGCTTGAAGCTTATAAAAACTATTATATGAATATTAACGTGACGCCTTCGCCTTTATTTGATGGTATTGAGTCAGTGCTTTCACAGATTAAAGCTAATGGGCAGACGCTTGCTATCGCGACAGGTAAACGCCGAGCAGGCCTTGACCGTATGCTTACTGAGACAGGCTTAGGTCATTATTTTATTGCAACACGTTCGGCTGATGAGGCGGAATCTAAACCGCATCCATCTATGATTACTTCATTACTTGAAGAATTGAACATCTGTCCAAGTAAAACGGTAATGATAGGTGATTCAAAATTAGATATTGCGATGGCTAATAATGCTGGCGTGAATAGTATTGCAGTGACTTATGGCGCCCATAGCCTAGAAGATTTACTAACCCAGTCACCGACAAATACAGTTAACTCGCCGCAAGATATTCTGTTGCATATATAAGTCGACTCTATTCACAAAAATTCGTCGACGGTTGCAAAAATGCTTCTATCAGCCGCAGCTCAATCTGCGGCTTTTTATTATCTATTTCTTGGTTAATTAAGCTTTTATACCGGCCTTGTAATCTTCTAGAAGGGGTTGGGTTTCCTAGTAAAAAATAATTTGTGTATTTTATTGAGATGTCAGAACGTCTAATCCATGGCGTTTTAACAAAGCGATAAGCTTAATCAACGGCAAACCAATTAATGTATTTGGGTCATCACCAGCTAATTTGTCAAATAGTGCAATTCCTAAGCCTTCAGACTTAAAACTTCCTGCACAATATAACGGTTGCTCAAGCTCTACGTAACGAGTGATTTCTTCAAGGGTTAACTGCCTAAAGTGAACAGTAAAGGGTTCTACGATGGAATGGGCTTGTAAACTATCGCTATTAATGACACTAAGGCCAGTATAAAAGGTGATAGCTTGACCTGAAGCTTGTTGTAATTGTTTGATTGCATTGTCTTGTGTCAGTGGTTTACCGATAATATTGCCATTAATAACGGCTACTTGATCTGAACCAATGACCAGTGCCTCATCGTTTGTCTGACTTGTTTGCTTATATAGTTTAGCCCCTGCGAGAGCCTTGGCTTTTGCTAGTCTTAATACCAACTCTTCAGCGGTTTCATTCTCTACTGCTGTCTCGTCTGTTTCAGGTGAAATACAGTCAAATGGAAGCTGCAATTTACTGAGGATTTCTTTGCGATAAATGGATGTTGAAGCTAAGATGATTTTTGTATTCATGGGGTGCGATTCGTCTATTTGTCCAATTGCGACTATATTAAGTCAAAATTGCGTTCAAATGCAGTAAATTTAGTCGGATCGCGCTTGTGATCGCTCGCGGTCACAGGTAATATTTCGCTTCGATCAATTTTAATGTTGGCGTTTTAGTTAATCGTTCATTTTGTTTGGTTATGTATTTAACCGCAATTTGGATAAATTTCCTTTGACTCTAGCGTTTTCAAACTATAATATGCGCGCCTTATGCAAACAGTAAAGATACCAGTATCAATTGATCCTATTCGAACTGCTGCCAGTGGTCTTCGTTATGAAGGCATTGTGCCAGGCAGACAGAATAAGCGATTAAACGATTTATGTGCTGGCGATTGTTCCGATGTGACAGTGTCGTTAGAATGTGGCGTCGATATTCAGGGGATAGTCTACCTTAGCGGGAAGGCTGTGACGGAGCTCACTCTGCTATGTCAACGTTGCATGACACCATATACCACAGAGGTTACGGTCGACTTCTCCTTTAGTCCTTGTAAGACTCAAGAAGAAATCGATGAGCTCCCGGATGCGTATGAGCCGATTGAGTGCAATGAAATTGGTGAAGTTCGTCTGCATCAGTTGATTGAAGATGAATTGATAATCGCTATGCCAATTATTCCTATGCATCAGAATGCTGATTGCAATCTAGGAACAAGTGACATAGCTGTAGGCGAAATCGAGCCCTCTCAAGAGGAGCGTCCAAATCCGTTTGCAGTGTTAGAAAAACTGAAGAGCAAGTAATCTAGGAGACAAGTCAAATGGCTGTACAACAGAATAAAAAATCACGTTCAAAGCGCGGCATGCGCCGTTCACACGATGCATTGAGCACTGCTCAATTATCTGTAGACGCTACTAGCGGTGAATTACATCTACGTCACAACGTGACTGCTGATGGTTTCTACCGCGGTAAAAAGGTTATCAACAAGTAATTTGTTGCTAATCTTATGACGGATCTGACGCTCGCGTTGGATGTGATGGGGGGCGATAATGGCCCTTCCGTCACAGTGCCTGCAGCCTTGCAGGCACTTAAATTCAATTCCCAACTATCATTAATTCTTGTAGGCAATCAAGCCGAGATTGATCCCTTTTTAGTTGAGATTGACAGTGCCATTCGTGCACGCATTCAAATTGTTCATACCACTGAAGTTATCACCATGGGTGATAGGCCTATTCATGCCATTCGTTCTCGTAAGCAAAGTTCTATGCGTCTTGCATTAGAGCTTGTTAAAGACGGTAAGGCACAAGCGTGTGTGAGTGCGGGTAATACAGGTGCTTTAATGGCACTCGCTAAAATATTACTCAAAACCTTACCGGGTGTTGATAGACCCGCTTTAGTGAGTTGTTTGCCTGCTGTTACAGGTAAGCCTGTATATCTATTAGATCTTGGCGCTAATGTGTCCTGTGATTCTGAAACCCTTTTTCAGTTTGCTGTCATGGGCTCTGTTTTATGTGAAGCTGTCCATAAACGTGCCAAACCCAAAATTGCATTACTTAATGTCGGAATAGAAGACGTTAAGGGAAATGATCAAGTTCAACAAGCCGCTCAATACTTAATTGATACCGAACAAGTCAATTACACTGGATTTATTGAAGGTGATGAAATATTCACTGGAAATGTTGATGTCATTGTTTGTGATGGATTTGTCGGCAATATCACTTTAAAAACTTCTGAAGGAATAGCGAAGTTACTCGTACATCAGTTAAAACGAGGCTTAACGCAAGGTTTATTCGTTCGGATGTTGTCTAAACTCCTCGCTCCACGTATACAATCTGTGCTTAGTAAGATGAACCCCGACCACTATAATGGTGCAAGTCTGATAGGATTGCGCGGAATAGTAGTAAAGAGTCACGGAAATGCAGATGAAGCAGCATATTTACAAGCAATTAATTTAGCTGCTACAGAAGCGAAACGTCGTCTTCCAGAAATGATTAAAGATCGTTTGGAGACGATTCTTTTAGACATCAATAACTGATCTCATTATATGCATACAAAAATTCTCGGAACTGGTAGTTATCTACCGGTGCAAGTTCGTAGTAATCACGATCTAGAAAAAATGGTTGAAACTTCAGATCAATGGATTGTGGAGCGTACAGGAATATCTGAACGCCGCATTGCTGCTGAAGATGAAACTGTGACCACGATGGGGTATCAAGCAGCATTACAGGCATTAGAAATGGCCGGTGTTGAGGCCAGTGAGCTTGATATGATTGTTTGTGGTACTACGAGCGCAAGTAATGCTTTTCCTGCTGCCGCATGTGAAATACAAAAATTATTAGGCATTCACACCATTCCTGCTTTTGATATTGCCGCTGCGTGTTCAGGCTTTGTTTATGCATTATCTGTAGCTGATCAGTTTGTTAAAACCGGTGCAGCAAAGAAAGTATTGGTCATAGGTGCTGATGTGTTATCACGTCTGTGTGATCCTGAAGATAGGACCACAGTGATTTTATTTGGTGACGGCGCTGGTGCTGCCGTGATTGGTGCAAGTGAACAACCCGGTATTATTTCAACGCACATATATGCAGATGGCCGTCAGGGCGATTTATTAAAGTGTTCATTCCCACCAAGAGCAGCAGAGTCGTCAGAAGCCGTTAGCTTCATGACAATGAAAGGGAATGATGTATTCAAATTTGCTGTCACTCAGCTATCACATGTTGTAACTGAAACCTTGCGAATTAACAATATCGATAAATCTGAGATTGATTGGTTAGTACCTCATCAAGCTAACTTCAGAATTATCAAAGCAACAGCTAAAAAGTTGGATATGAATTTAGACAAAGTCGTATTGACCTTAGCAAAGCATGGCAATACTTCTGCTGCATCAGTGCCTATTGCATTGGATGAAGCAGTAAGAGATGGTCGAATTCAACGTGGTCAGCTTATATTACTTGAAGCATTCGGTGGCGGATTTGCTTGGGGTAGTGCATTAGTAAGATTCTAGATTTTTTGTAATATCACCAGTAAGCTACTAGACACCTAAAGACATAGATTTCTGTGTCTTTTTATTTATAGTATTGGTGAAGTTCTATTTCATTTTTCATGAACGAAAAAAGGTAATAATTATAATGGAAAATATGGCTTTCGTTTTTCCTGGACAAGGTTCACAAGCTGTTGGCATGTTAGCTGATCTTGCGGTTGAATTTCCCATTGTCACAGAAACTTTTTTCAAGCAAGTGCGGTTTTAGGTTACGACTTATGGGCGTTAACACAAGATGGTCCTGCTGAAAAACTTAATGAAACAGATAAAACTCAACCTGCATTATTAACAGCAAGTGTTGCTATTTGGCGTGCGTATGAAGCAAGTGGTGCAGCTAAGCCTGCATTACTAGCAGGTCACAGTTTGGGTGAGTACTCAGCGCTAGTTTGCGGTGGCGTAATAGCATTTGAAGACGCAGTGAAATTAGTTGAGCTGCGTGGCCAATTAATGCAACAAGCGGTTCCTGCTGGGACAGGGGCAATGTTTGCTGTAATTGGTCTTGATAACGATTCAATTGCAAAAGCCTGTGAAGAGTCTGCCAATGGTGCAGTCGTCAGTCCGGTAAACTTTAACAGCCCAGGCCAAGTGGTTATAGCTGGTGAAAAAGAAGCAACTGAAAGAGCTGCAGCAGCATGTAAAGCTGCTGGTGCTAAAATGGCTGTTGCACTACCTGTCAGTGTGCCTTCACATTGTGCGCTTATGAAACCTGCGGCAGAAAAGCTTGCTGCTGCACTTGAAGCTATTACGTTTAATGAGCCAACGATCAATGTTATCAATAACGTTGATGTTGCTGCTCCTACGTCAGAGTCAGATATAAAAGATGCGTTAGTACGCCAATTATATTGCCCAGTGCGCTGGAGCGAAACAATTGAGTTTATTGCTTCTCAAGGTGTTACTGAACTTGTTGAAATGGGACCTGGAAAGGTACTAACAGGGTTAACAAAAAGAATAAATAAATCGTTAAAGGGGCAAGCTGTGAATAATGCTGCGTCTTTATCTGCTTTAATCCAATAAGGAAAAGACATGAGCATTAGCATGAATTTAACAGGCAAAGTAGCTTTAGTTACAGGTGCAAGCCGTGGTATCGGCCGCGCTATATCAGAAACTCTGGTTGAAGCTGGCGCTGTAGTTATTGGTACAGCAACAAGTGAGAAAGGTGCTGCAGCAATTCAAGATTACCTTGGTGATAAAGGTCATGGTTTAGTTTTAAACGTCACCGATAGTGAGTCAGTTGCGCAATTATTCACCCAGATCAAAGAAAAAGCCGGTGATGTTGATATTCTGATTAACAATGCGGGTATTACTCGTGATAATTTATTGATGAGAATGAAAGATGATGAGTGGCAAGATATCGTTGACACCAATTTGACTTCACTGTTTAGATTATCTAAACCTGTTATGCGTTCTATGATGAAAAAACGTAATGGCCGCATTATTAATATTGGCTCAGTTGTAGGTACAATGGGCAATGCAGGGCAAGTAAATTACTCTGCGGCAAAAGCTGGATTGATCGGATTTACAAAATCTCTTGCTAGAGAGGTTGCATCTCGTCAAATAACAGTTAATGCTATTGCACCAGGTTTCATTCAAACTGATATGACTGATGAGCTAAATGAAGAGCAACAACAAGCCATTATGTCTCAAGTTCCAATGGAACGTTTAGGACAAGCACAAGAAATTGCTAATGCTGTTTTATTCTTGGCATCTGACTCAGCTGCATACATAACAGGTGAAACCCTGCATGTAAATGGCGGAATGTACATGGTTTAATCGCCTTTTATGGCAACGACTTTATTGAATCTCGTTTGATATCAAAGTATGATAATTTTCGTGGTTAGACCACGAAAACTAAGCTTGCATTGTCAGCTGGATCGAATAAACTACTCGCAATCTTACGCAAGTGTGTAATTTGAATAGGAAAGAAAACTAATGAGCAACATCGAAGAACGTGTAAAGAAAATCATCATTGAGCAACTTGGCGTTAAAGAAGAAGACGTTAAATCAGCTGCATCATTCGTAGACGATTTAGGTGCAGATTCTCTGGACACTGTTGAATTGGTTATGGCTCTAGAAGAAGAGTTTGACACCGAGATCCCTGATGAAGAAGCTGAAAAGATCACTACTGTTCAAGCAGCGATCGATTACGTTTCAAAGAATCAGTAATCCCAGATTTACAAAAACAGGTGGCATTTATGCCGCCTGTTTTTGTTTCTGAAGTCGATTTTTTCGACTAGACTTATTTTCAACGCGTTAATCCTTCTGTTCGATTCTTATCTGCCCAATTAACCTTGTTTGTTGGTGATGGATTAACCAATTATCTTTATTTGGCTTATGCCTATTTATTTCAAAGGTGAATACTGTGTCTAAACGTCGTGTCGTGATTACAGGCCTAGGACTAGTTACTCCAGTGGGTAACGATGTTGATACTTCTTGGCAGTCTTTATTAGCGGGTAAAAGTGGTATTGCACCCATAACTAAATTTGATGCATCTGAATACGGAACTCGTTTCAGCGGTTCAGTAAAAGACTTTGACGTCGAACAGTACTTATCACGCAAAGATGCGCGCAAAATGGATTTATTTATCCAATACGGTATGGCTGCTGGTATTCAAGCCATGAACGATGCCGGTTTGGATATGTCACAAGAAAACCCTGCAAGAGTGGGTACCGCGATTGGCGCGGGTATGGGCGGAATGCCATTAATCGAACAAAACCATGCCGCATTATTAAAGTCTGGTCCTCGTAAAGTGTCTCCATTTTTTGTGCCGAGTACCATTATCAACATGATCTCAGGTCACTTATCAATAAAATATGGTATGACAGGCCCGAACTTTGCTGTAACAACAGCTTGTACTACAGGTGTCCACAATATCGGTTTTGCAGCGCGTACAATCGCCTACGGTGATGCAGATGTCATGGTTGCTGGCGGCGCAGAGGATGTGACTTGTCCATTAGCTGTTGCCGGGTTTGGTTCAGCAAAAGCATTATCAACACGCAATGATGACCCAACGGCAGCAAGTCGTCCATGGGATAAAGACCGTGACGGTTTTGTTATTGGTGACGGCGCTGGTGTAATGGTTATGGAAGAATACGAACATGCCAAAGCACGTGGTGCAAAAATCTATGCTGAGTTAGTTGGTTTTGGTATGAGTGGTGATGCATTCCACATGACATCACCTCCAGCTGATGGTGCAGGCGCTGCAGCAGCAATGGAAAATGCCATCAATGATGCGCAAATTGACAATGAAAAAGTGGGCTACATCAATGCCCATGGCACTTCAACTCCTGCTGGAGATAAAGCAGAAGCTGCAGCGGTTAAGTCAGTATTTGGTGAACATGCTTATAATTTATTAGTCAGCTCCACTAAATCTATGACAGGACACTTGCTCGGTGCTGCGGGTTCTGTAGAAGCCATTGTGACCATTCTTGCTTTACGAGATCAAATCGTACCGCCAACCATTAATCTTGATAATCCTGATGAAGGTTGTGATTTAGATTTTGTGCCTCACACTGCTAAAGCGCATCGTTTTGACTATGCATTATGTAATTCATTTGGCTTTGGCGGCACCAACGGTTCGCTTTTATTTAAAAAAGGCGATGCGTAAAGCGTGCAAAGTTAGTGTGTTACTTTAATTAAAAGTGTGAATAAGCAGTAACTCTGGTTACTGCTTTTTTTGGCCTGCTTTTTACTATAACGACCGTTTTTAAGTTTATTTTACTTATAGGCCTCACTTTCAGAATTAAAATGAAGAATGTTTGATTTATTGCGGTTTAAATTATAATTATTCATTCAATCGAGATATTTATTTAAACTTAGGCGTTTTTAACCACTTCTGATTAGAAATATCGTAAACTGGCGACAGTGCATAAAATTAGGAGGCATAATGGCCGGAGTAGACAGAGAAATTACATTACGATTTTTAGCAGAACCAGCAGATGTCAATTTTGGCGGCAAAGTCCATGGTGGCGCCGTGATGAAATGGATTGATTTGGCAGCCTATGCAGGCGCAGCAGGTTGGAGCGGTAAATACTGTATTACTGTTTATGCAGGCGGTATCAGGTTCGTAAAACCGATTCATGTGGGTAATATTGTTGAAGTCAGCGCCAAAGTTATTTATACCGGCACATCTTCTATGCATTTAGGTATTGATGTAAAAGCTGGCGATCCTAAAGAACCTGAACGTCACTTAACGACTCATTGTATTGTGATTATGGTTGCAGTAGACGATGACGGTAAACCGACTTCCGTACCTGAATGGATCCCGGAAACTGAGGATGATATTCGATTACGAGATTCTGCACTAAGATTGATGGACATGCGTAAACGCATTGGCGCAGAAATGGAAGCCCATGTAAAACCAGCGCTTTAAAGGTTACAATCAATACGTTTTCATCTCATAAATAACAATGATAAGGGAAAGGTATGGCAAAGGTCGCTTTTATTGGTTTAGGTGTAATGGGTTATCCAATGGCGGGGCATCTGGTAAAACAGGGGCATCAAGTGACGGTTTATAATCGTACTACGGCCAAAGCAGAGCAATGGACTAAAGATTACACAGGCCAATTAGCGTTGACACCCAAGTTAGCCGCAGAAGATCAAGACATCGTATTTACTTGTGTTGGCAATGACGAAGACTTAAAACAAGTTATTCTTGGCGAAAATGGTGTTATTCATGGTATTGCTGATGGCGCTATTTTAGTTGATCACACGACAGCTTCAGCTGATGTTGCTCGAGATATTTCGGCCATATTAGCAAGTAAAAATATCGAGTTTATGGATGCACCTGTATCTGGCGGTCAAGCTGGCGCTGAGAATGGCGTGTTGACTGTGATGATGGGTGGAAAACAAAACGTATTCGAACAAGTCAAACCTGTTATTGATGCCTACAGTCGTTGTGCTGAGCTTTTAGGTGAAGTCGGGGCCGGTCAATTAACAAAAATGGTTAATCAAATTTGTATTGCGGGTGTGGTTCAGGGCTTAGCCGAAGGATTACATTTTGCTAAAAGTGCTGGGCTTGATGGATTAAAAGTTGTAGAGGTGATCAGCAAAGGCGCTGCGCAAAGCTGGCAAATGGAAAATCGTTACCAAACCATGTGGCAGGGTGAATATGATTTTGGCTTTGCTATTGATTGGATGCGTAAAGATTTAGGCATTGCACTTGCTGAAGGGCGTAAAAATGGCAGCCATTTACCAGTGACTGCATTAGTTGATCAATTCTACTCAGAAGTACAAGCAATGAAAGGTAACCGCTGGGATACCTCAAGTTTGCTAGCAAGACTTGAAAAAAACCGTTAACAGTCATTATTTACGTTTGACATAAAAGCGCGTTAACTGAATTGTTAACGCGCTTTTTCGTTTATGGTGCTTTTTATAAAGTTCTTTTTAATTAAAGGCTTTGTTAAAGACGTTTTATCAAATTAAGAGGTGTTAAACCTTCAAACCTATCATCAACTTATCTAACGCTTCAGCGGTGCGATTAAGTTCATCACAACCAGACACGGACATATTGGCCGCTTCTTCAACGTTATGAGATTGGTTCCTGATTTCCATCAAGTTTGATGCAATTTCGTTTGCTACTGCTGATTGTTCCTCTGCAGAAGTGGCAATTAACACACTCATTTCAAATACTTTACCACTGTGATGAGCAATACTTGCTAAATCCTCACCTGTTTGAAGTACATGTTTCTTGCCTTCTTCAGCCTGCTCAACGGTGCGAGACATCACTTGAGTAAGGTTTTGTGAGCCAGACTGTAATGCTTCAATCATGGTTTTGATTTCAACTGTTGCAGATTGCGTGCGACCAGCAAGTGTTCTGACTTCATCAGCAACGACAGCAAAGCCTCTTCCTTGCTCTCCGGCTCTTGCTGCTTCAATTGCGGCATTCAGAGCGAGTAGGTTGGTTTGCTCAGAAATAGCATTAATTGTTGTAACAACAGCATCAATCTTACTGGCGTTATCATTTAATACATTAACAGCATCAGATGCGTCAGCAATTTCTGTTGACAATAAATCAATGGCTTGCACCGTTGTGGCAATGTCTTCAGAGCCTGCGGTAACTTGATTATTTGCCTCTTGTGTCTCTGATGACGATTGCTCTGCGTTTCGGGCAACTTCTTTTACTGCAGCTGTCATTTCTTCCATCGCAGTCGCTAATGAATCTAAATGTTGGCGCTGATTCACTGCTACAGATTGACCGTCCTCAGCAGTTGCTCTAAACGATTGTACAACCTGCCTTATTTGCTCTGTTGCCTGTGACATTTGTAAGACAAGTTTATGTTGCCTGTCTACTAACGTATCGACACTAATTGCTAATAAACTAAACTCATCAGGTACTTCAAAAAAGTTTAATCGACTACTCAAATCACCGTCTGCTGCGCGTCTCAATGCCATTACTGTGGTATACAATGCACCACCTATGAAGGTTGAAATATAGTAAGAAAAAAGCAAAATGATGATGATGATTACAGCGGTTAAAGCATAGGCTAAGCTATTATTTTTACCAGCTTTTTTCTATATTGCTATGAGGGATTAATGTGGTGATGACAATATCGTAATTATTAATGTTACTCAGCACTTCAAATCCAGCTGCTGTTTCAATTGAGCCACCACCTTGACGCGCCATTTGTTGAGCTTGGTGGCCTAATGATGAAACATTGACAGCGTTACTATTGCCGTTGATATTTGATAAAAAGGTTTGTTTTTGTTCTTCATTAAGCAAGTCTAGTGCGACTTCTACAGCGTGGTTATAAGTGTTATTGAGCGCGATAGCTTCATCTATTTCTGCTTCTGCTAACGTCGTTTTAAAACTAGTGGTTAACGCTATCGTAAGTAACAAAATCAGTAAAATTGGCACCATGGCCAAAATGGTGAATTTTGCCTTTATTGTTAGTTTTATTAAAAATTGGTCAATCCATCTAAATTTTACTTCTTTCATGTACGCCTCTACATAATATGACTCGCTACTAATGTATATCGGATCTTGTTCGGTAAACTTTAGTTGGATTATAAATGGCTGGCTTTTTGCTCATATTTTATGGTGGAGTCAAGATAGAAGCTGTTGTGAATTGCTTAAGTTTGATGTGAGATTTATGTGTCAATACAATCCATTAAACATATACATGACTTGATGAGCTAAAAGCGTATAAATACTCAATTTTACTGCCTTAAATTGTAATAAATGCTAGTAAAATTAACCTAGCTCACGTAAAATTCCATCTTTTGTTTTAACCCCATGCTCTAAGTGTAAAGCGTGCTTTAACACTAAGACTAATAATGTCGCCTGAACCTTAGGCGCCCTAACGCATTTGATATGCAAGAATGCAGTGGAAGATATAATGCAGCAGTTAACTGAGATCGTAGAACAAGCCTTAGAAGTGATAGGTAAGGCCAGTGATCTAAAGGCATTGGATGATATCCGTGTCGATTACCTTGGTAAGAAAGGTAAAATCACTGACATGATGAAATTAATGGGCAGCTTAAGCCCAGCAGAAAAGCCTGCTTTTGGACAAGCAGTCAACCAAGCTAAACAAGCTGTACAGAAAGAACTTTCTGCACGCATTGAAGGCTTAAAATCTGCGGAATTAGAAGCACAACTTATCGCTGAAAAAATCGATGTGACGCTACCCGGTCGTACAATTGAGATGGGTGGACTTCATCCTGTCACACGTACTATCGAACGTATCGAAACTTTCTTTGGTGAACTTGGTTTCTCAGTTAAGAATGGTCCTGAAATTGAAGATGACTTCCATAACTTCGATGCACTAAATATTTCAGAACATCATCCTGCACGTGCCGATCACGATACCTTTTATTTTAACCCTAAAGTCATGCTACGCACGCAGACTTCAGGTGTTCAAATCCGCACGATGGAACATGAAAAACCACCATTACGTATTATTTCTCCAGGCCGTGTTTATCGTAATGACTACGATCAGACTCATACGCCAATGTTCCACCAAGTTGAAGGCTTGTTAGTGGATGAAAAAGTTAACTTTGCAGAGCTAAAAGGCATTTTACATGACTTTTTACGCAACTTTTTCGAGGAAGATTTGCAAGTTCGTTTCCGCCCATCTTACTTCCCGTTCACTGAGCCATCAGCTGAAGTTGATGTAATGGGTAAAAACGGTAAATGGTTGGAAGTATTAGGTTGTGGCATGGTACATCCTAATGTGCTTCGCAGTGTCGGTATCGACCCTGAAAAATACTCTGGTTTTGCTTTTGGTATGGGTGTTGAGCGTTTAACGATGCTGCGTTATGGCGTTAACGACCTACGTGCCTTCTTCGAAAACGATTTACGTTTTCTTAAGCAATTCAAATAACGGAGCAATAAACAGATGAAATTCAGTGAATCTTGGCTTCGTGAATGGGTTAACCCATCAGTAAGCCGTGAAGACTTATCTCACCAAATCACTATGGCAGGTCTTGAAGTAGATGGCGTAGATGCAGTAGCGGGTGAGTTTAGTGGTGTCGTTGTGGGTGAAGTGGTTGAATGTGGCCAACACCCAGATGCAGACAAATTACGTGTAACAAAAATTAACGTAGGTGATGAAGAACTTATCGACATCGTCTGTGGCGCGCCTAATTGCCGCTTAGGGTTAAAAGTTGCGGCTGCTATGGTAGGCGCAGTGCTTCCTGGCGATTTCAAAATTAAAAAAGCTAAATTACGTGGCCAACCATCATTTGGTATGTTGTGTTCGTACGGTGAATTAGGTATCGACATCGAAAGTGATGGCATTATCGAATTACCAGCAGATGCACCTATTGGCAAAGATGTGCGTGAATACCTAGATCTTAACGATGCGGTTATTGATGTAGATTTAACGGCAAACCGTGCTGACTGTCTTGGTATGGCAGGTCTTGCTCGTGAAGTTGGTGTATTAAATCGTGAGACTGTGACAGAGCCTACATGGGAAGCTGTGACAGCTACAATCGACGATAAAGTGGCAATTAATGTTATTGCTGATGAAGCATGTCCTCGATACTTAGGTCGTGTGGTTAAGAATGTTAACCTTGCTGCCGCAACCCCATTATGGATGCAAGAAAAATTACGCCGTAGTGGTATTCGCTCAATTGATCCAATCGTTGATATCACCAACTACGTCTTGATTGAGTACGGTCAGCCAATGCATGCGTTTGATTTAGCAACGCTAACTGGTGCGATTCAAGTACGTTTAAGTGATGGTGTAGAAAAGCTGACATTGCTTGATGGCAATGAAGTGACTGTACCTGATGACACTTTAGTTATTGCTGATGACATTGGTTCTATAGCGTTGGCTGGTGTGTTTGGCGGCGAAAAAACAGGTGTGACTGAGAAGACTCAAGATATCCTATTAGAGTGTGCATTCTTTGCTCCGCTTGCGATCATGGGTAAATCACGCCGCTTAGGTCTACATACCGATGCTTCACATCGTTTTGAGCGCGGTGTTGACCCAGAACTACAACACAAAGTAATGGATCGTGCTACTCGCCTTGTATTAGATATTTGTGGCGGCGAAGCTGGCCCTGTGGAAGAAGCTGTTACAGAAGCAAATTTACCTAAGCCGGTTAACTTAACGCTACGTCGTAGCAAACTAGATAAGATTTTAGGTCATCATATCCCTGATACTGATGTGACTGAAATCCTTGAACGTTTAGGCTTCACCGTGACTGCCAAAGCCGACACATGGGACGTTGTTACTGCAACTTACCGTTTCGATATGGCGATTGAAGAAGATTTGATTGAAGAAGTTGCGCGGATTTATGGATACAACAATATCCCGAATATTGCGCCTGTTGCTTCGTTAACCATGTCTGATCACAAAGAAGCAGATATTTCATTACGTAAAGTACGTAATGTGCTAGTCGCTCGTGGTTTCCAAGAGGCAGTGACGTATAGCTTTGTTGATCCTAAGCAGCAAAACCTTGTTCATCCTGACGCGCCAGCGATGATTCTACCGAACCCTATTTCAGTAGAAATGTCAGCAATGCGTTTATCTATGTTCACTGGACTATTAACGTCAGTAGGCTATAACCAAAGTCGTCAACAAGGTCGAGTGCGTTTATTCGAGACGGGTTTACGCTTTGTACCTGATGCCAAAGCAGATTCTGGTGTTAGACAAGAACCAATGATTGGTGCGGTAATTTCTGGTGTTCAAAACGACGAACATTGGTCTATGGACTCAAAAACTGTCGACTTCTTTGATTTAAAAGGTGATTTAGAATCAATTATCGGCTTGACAGTTTCAACTTCTGAATTTACTTTTAGAAGTGCAACACATTCTGCTCTTCACCCAGGGCAATGTGCTGAAATACTACGAAATAATCAAGTTATTGGTATCATTGGTGCTGTCCATCCTAGTTTGGAAAAGCCTTTTGGACTCAATGGCAAAACAATTATTTTTGAGTTAGAACTGGACGCTTTACTGCATGCCAGTTTGCCGCTAGCCCAGACTGTATCTAAGTTTCCTGCAAATCGACGTGATATTGCTGTTGTTGTTGATGAAGAAGTTTCTGCAACTAATGTTATGAATTTGATAAGAAAAGTTGGCGAAAATCAGTTGGTTGGCTTAAACTTGTTCGACGTATACCGAGGTAAAGGTGTAGAGGCTGGCAAAAAGAGCTTAGCAATCGCACTTACATTACAAGACATTACTCGTACACTTGAAGAAAAAGACATTACTGAAACAGTTGATTCAGTTGTCTCTGCACTTAAGACCGAGTTCAACGCATCGTTGAGGGATTAAAAGTATGGCACTTACCAAAGCCGAAATGGCAGAACATCTTTTTGAAACGCTGGGCATTAACAAACGTGTTGCCAAAGAGATGGTTGAGTCTTTCTTTGAAGAAATTAGAGAAGCTCTTGAAAGTGGTGAGCAGGTCAAGTTATCTGGCTTTGGAAACTTTGATCTGCGCGATAAGAATCAAAGACCGGGAAGGAACCCAAAAACTGGTGAAGATATTCCGATTTCAGCCCGTCGTGTTGTGACTTTCCGTCCAGGACAAAAGCTGAAAACTCGAGTAGAAGAATCTAACTCGGCTAAGAAATAATTTCGCTTTCGTTATAAAAGCCACTCTGAAGAGTGGCTTTTTTGTTTGTATATTTAGCAAAACATCAACGATTGTCGTGAATGGCGTTAAAATGTGTGCCGTTGGAATCATATAATTGGTATTATATGACGTTGAAACATTCCTTTTGTTTATATCGTTTTTTGTTCGTGTTGTTGTAATCTCTGAGGTTTCTTTTGGCTAGACAAGCAAAACATTTCGATCGTCGGTTCACTCTTTCCTTACTTCATCCAAGATATTGGGGCTCATGGTTAGCAATTGCTGTTTTATTTATTTTTGGCATCTTACCTGCCAGAGTACGTGATCCCATTTCTCGTTTACTGGCTAAGTTAGTGATGCGAATTGCTAAAAAACCTATTCAAGTGGCACGGATTAATATTCAAACGTGTTTTCCTGAAAAGTCTGCTGATGAAGTTGAGTCGCTAATTAAAGCAAACGTGGATATGTTTGTTTTAGCCTTGTTGTCACAAGCTGAGCTTTTGATTAGGTCGAATGAGCATATTAAACGTCGAGTGACGATAGCTGGTTATGAACATGTACAAGCTGCGAGGGACGCGGGCCAACCCATTATCTTTATTATGCCTCATGTTTGGCCGATTGATTATGCTGGGATCAGGTTAAATTTAGCATTACCAATGGTAACCATGGCGAAAGCCCACAGAAACGGTTTGTTTAACTGGTTTAGTAATCGCCTACGTAGTAGTCAAAAAGGGCGGGTTTACATGCGAGAAGCGGGTATACGCGCGTTAATCAGTGAATTACGTCAAGATAACAGTTTCTTTTACTTACCAGATGAAGACTTAGGACCCGAACAAAGTGTTTTTGCGCCTTTACTTGGAACGGAGAAAGCTACTTTGCCAGTGGTTGGCCGTCTTGCACAGGCGGGTAAGGCGAGGGTTATTCCTGTAAAGATTGGCTATGACACCGAGAAATATCAATTCAACTTAACATTAATGCCTGCAGTTGATGAGCAAGATATGGTGGGCAAGGATAATGAGGCCATCGCGCTTAATAAGATGGTGGAGCAAGTCATTATTGCTTACCCTGAGCAATACATGTGGTTTTTGAAGTTTTTAAAAACAAGGCCAAATGGTCAGTCTGAATTGTATTAGCAGTAACAATCGCTATTATACAAAAGGCGCTTAACCCAATGGGTAAGCGCCTTTTTTGTATTAATACTTCAAGACTTTTACACGCTATTCAGCGAAGTATAACCAACCTTGATTGACACATAATGTGAGTAATGTGATGACTGCGGGTAAATCTTTCCAGTTCAGTAAAACTGACTGACAGATGTGATGCTCGTTACTGATGATATCGATAATCTCACTCTCTATATTGTCAACGTTTATGGCTTCACCATTGATATAGATTTGTGCTTGTTTATCGTTTTCTAGTGACAGAATTTTGAGTCCACCGACGCGTTGTAAGCTTGCTCCGTCTTCAATGGCTTCAATCACATCTACTGAACTAATCGCTTGTTCAAATGGGTTAATGTCTAGCTCAAAACGGTTTTGGCTTAACATTTTCCCAAGCATTGTTTGATATTGGTTTGGATCGTTTGCCAGTTGGGCTAATAAATCCATAATCCCTTGTTGTTGTACTTGGCTTACTTGGCCTTTATTTGCGACTTCTTCATTCGAAGTAAAACGGTGTTGGCCACAATTATTGTCAATCAATGCATCAGCTAATTCTGTTAATAGTTCTTGTTGGCTTGGTGCTCTAAAACCGATGGAGTAACTCAATGCCAGTGACAATGTTTCGCCGCAGTGGGGAAAACCTGGTGGAATGTAAAGGATGTCACCTTTAGTTAATGCCACATCGATAATTGGCTCAAAGTCATCAACTAATGGGCTATTTATATCGCCGCCACGTTGTTTATGGTCGCCTCTATCGCCAACTTTCCAGCGACGTTCGCCTTCGCCTTGAATAATGAATACATCATAATTATCGATATGAGGTCCTACACCGCCTTTAGGTGTTGCAAAAGACACCATCAAATCATCAAAGCGCCAATCTGGTAAAAACCGGAATGCTTCAACAAAAGCTTGTGACTCAGGATACCAATGGTTAACTGCTTGTACTAATAATTGCCATCCGTCTTCGCCGTATTCGTCATAATCCTCAAAGGGACCTTGTATGACATTCCAACCATCCGATTTCGTTTGGACAATACGAGAAGAAATATCTTCTTCCATTGCCAAGCCTGCTAATTCATCGGCAGAAATTGGATCTTCAAAGGCATTAAAAGCATTTTTAATGACAATAGGCTTTTTTTGCCAAGTGTCTTTGACAAATGCTGCAGTATCAAAATTTAATGTATACATAGTCAATAAAAAGGCGACAGCTCTGCTGAGATGTCGCCATTCCTTAATTTAAACAGATTGCTGTTTATAAATTACTTTAACTCATCAACAAACGCTTCAGCGCGGCCGATGTAGTTAGCTGGTGTCATTGTTTTAAGTTCAGCTTTAACATTGTCAGGCAGCGCTAAACCATCAATGAATGTAGCAAGTTGTTCGCCATCAATACGCTTACCACGTGTTAACTCTTTTAATTTTTCATATGGCTTTTCGATACCGTAACGACGCATCACAGTTTGTACCGGTTCAGCCAGTACTTCCCAGTTCTTGTCTA
This sequence comes from Shewanella sp. ENK2, assembly GCF_043568515.1. Lineage (NCBI taxonomy): Bacteria > Pseudomonadati > Pseudomonadota > Gammaproteobacteria > Alteromonadales > Shewanellaceae > Shewanella > Shewanella sp. ENK2. The sequence goes on from NZ_CP171406.1 coordinate 3,999,809, forward strand.
ATTCGGCACGTAAGTTTTCTTCATTCACTTCAAGCTTACTGATCCCTTTCATTGTTGCTTGATAAGCAATTAATGAATGAGCCATACCGACACCAAGGTTACGCAATACGGTTGAGTCCGTTAAGTCACGCTGCCATCTTGAAACAGGTAACTTAGCAGCAAGATGTTGCATAAGTGCGTTAGCAATACCAAGGTTACCCTCTGAGTTTTCAAAATCGATAGGGTTAACTTTATGTGGCATCGTAGAAGAACCAATTTCGCCAGCAATAGTACGTTGCTTAAAGTGACCTAATGCAATGTAGCCCCAGATATCACGATCGAAATCGATAAGAATAGTATTGAAACGAGCAACAGCATCAAATAGTTCAGCAATGTAATCATGCGGTTCGATTTGAGTGGTGTATGGGTTCCAGTTAATACCAAGGCTTGTTACAAAGCGTTGTGACAATTCATGCCAGTTAACTTCAGGGTAAGCAGAGATGTGTGCGTTGTAGTTACCAACAGCACCATTGATTTTACCCATGATTTCAACAGCGTTGATTTGGTTAAGTTGGCGTTCTAAACGAACTGCCACGTTTGCCATTTCTTTACCTAATGTAGAAGGTGATGCTGGTTGACCGTGTGTACGTGACATTAACGGTACAGATTTGTTTTCTGCCGCTAACTTTTTGATTGCATCAACAATTTCAAGACACTGAGGTGCTAATACTAAATCACGTGCTTCTTTAAGCATTAACGCATGAGATAGATTGTTAATGTCTTCAGAAGTACAAGCGAAGTGAACAAATTCGTCAATTTCAACTAACTCAGCGTTGTCTGCAATTTTTTCTTTAATGAAATATTCAACCGCTTTAACGTCGTGGTTGGTGGTTCTTTCAATTGTTTTAACGCGTAACGCGTCTTCTTCGCTGAAGTTATCCTTGATGCTATCCAGTAAAGTTAATGCTTCTTCGCTGAATGGCGGAACTTCTTCAATCTCTGGGCAACTAGAAAGTAGTTTTAACCAGTTAATTTCAACTTGAACACGGTATTTAGTTAAACCGAATTCGCTGAAAATGCCTCGTAAAGAGGTGGTTTTGCTACCATAACGACCGTCTATCGGAGAGATAGCAGTCAGTGCAGAAAGATCCATTTGAAGCTCCTTGATGAACTTTTGTTGTAGGGTGATACGATTAATTATTTTTACGGCTACTAATAGCAGTATCCACAATGGCTTTACGAGCAAAAACGAGGTGGCGACGTTTGCCTCCGAGTTGGCGCCATAAAACTGCACTACGCATAGCTGATAAAAGTAAAGCACGGATTTTTTGTTGTACTTGCGGTTGTTGCAAGCAAGCTGGATTACCAGAAATTTGTAATTTGGGGCCAAGCTCACTGATCACATCGCTGTATATGCTCGCTAAACTCGCAATGATTTGTTCATCGGTAATGGCGAAGTGATGTAATTGACGGTGCACTTGGTTGATACGTTCGGCTAGCATACCTAACCCATTTGCTGAGCGAGCGAGCTTACGTTCTAATGCGAGCATCCCAACCAGGTAGCGAGTGGTTTCAACATCTTTGCTGTTGCCATCACCTAACTGATTCTCAATCAGTTGGTACCCTTTATTGAGTGCTTGTTTATCTTGATAAATTTCTGAGAACAGAATCTGGGTCAGTCACCATAATGGTGTTCAGACTCGCAGCAAGAGCTGTTTCGTCTGAATCGCCATGACGCGCGAGATGTTGAACTTGAGCAATCGCTTGTAAAATACCTGCAAACGCCATAGTGCGTTCAAATAATACTTGGCTCACGCTCTATCCTCTAATTAGTGTATCGATAATACCGCCGCCTAAGCAGACTTCACCATCATAAAAAACAGCAGACTGACCAGGAGTTACAGCAGCTACTGGCTCATCAAATATCACGCTAATTTTGTCATCACCTTCAGTCGTCACGGTGCAGTTAACATCTTGCTGACGGTAACGTGTTTTCACGGTTATCTTAGCTGGTGAACTTGGGCCTTTGCGGTCAACCCAATGAAGTTGACTTACTGTCATGCCATTTGACATCAGGCGAGGGTGGTTTCCACCTTGGCCGACAATTAAAACATTACGCAATAAGTCTTTTTCAACTACGTACCAAGGATCGTCATTACTGTTTTTCATGCCACCAATGCCAAGCCCTTTACGTTGACCTAGCGTGTGATACATCAAACCTTGGTGGGTTCCGATGACTTCACCTTCAGCGGTTTCAATATCACCAGGTTGCGCTGGTAAATATGTACCTAAAAAGTCAGTGAACTTTCTTTCACCGATAAAACAGATACCTGTACTGTCTTTTTTATCATGGGTAATTAAGCCCATTTCTTTGGCGATATCACGAACTTGAAATTTTTCTAGTTCGCCGACGGGAAATAAACTTTTAGCGACTTGTTTGTCGCTTAAGGTATACAAGAAGTAGCTTTGATCTTTGTTGTTATCAATACCACGTAGCATTTGAGTGGTACCGTCTTCGTTATCACGGCGGCGAACGTAATGTCCCATCGCAATAAAGTCAGCATCTAAAATTTCATCTGCAAATTCTAAAAATGCTTTAAATTTGATTTCTTTGTTGCACATAATATCCGGGTTAGGAGTACGACCTGCTTTATATTCAGCAAGGAAGTGCTCAAATACGTTGTCCCAGTATTCAGAGGCGAAGTTAACTGTATGAAGCTTAATGCCTAGCTTGTCACATACTGCCTGCGCATCTTTTAAATCTTCAGCTGCGAGACAATATTCATCCGTGTCATCTTCTTCCCAGTTCTTCATAAACAATCCCTCAACCTGATATCCTTGCTGTTGGAGCAAGTATGCAGAAACTGAAGAATCTACACCGCCGGACATGCCTACGATGACTTTTTTACCATTTGAATCGGGATTGATTGATGTCATAAAACCTAAAAACCAGTGAAATTACGGATACAAGAGATGAACATGTGGTCGAGTCGAGTGCTTTTCAAGTCAACAAACCCAGTCTTTATTCGTAGATAAATACCTTACGAAAATCTCTAAATTGTGCGGCGCATATTCTATCATGCATTATTGTTGTCGGCTATCACCTGTAAGTCACTATTAATCAGTGATAATGGGCAGTGAGCTTTATGTAAAAAGTCTTCTATGGATTTAATGACTAACGGGCTGCGAAGGACCGCTTTACGTTGTTTAATTTCATCTAAAGTTAACCAGTGACACGCGATAATGTCGTTGTCTAGTGGTATGCATTGGTCGTTATCTTGCCATTCAGCTGCAAAAGTAAAACGCACAAAAGCCAATTCTTCACTGGCACTATATTGATAAATGCTTATAAGGCCAGTTAATGTAACATCCAGCCCAGTTTCTTCTCTAACTTCTCTTCTACAGGCCTGCTCGAGTGTTTCATGGGCTTCGATATGGCCAGCAGGTTGATTTAGACGTAGTTGGTTATCAATGGGTTCTTCAACGAATAAAAATTTTCCCTGACTATGGATTACGCAGGCGACAGTCGTATTAGGCTTATAGCGAAGTGTTGACATGGTGTCGTCCTCTCATCATTTTTATTATTAATCTGTTACTGCTTAATGGTTTTATAAGCACCATTAGGCAAGTCATCTAAACTCCATTGACCTATTTTATAGCGAATTAATCTTAGAGTGGGGTGACCAACATGAGCGGTCATTTTTCTAACTTGACGATTGCGGCCTTCACAAATTTGTATTTCTAACCATGTAGTGGGGATAGACTTTCTTTCCCTAACAGGCGGAACTCGTTCCCAAACTGTGGGCTCTTTAATCACCTTAACGTTCGCTGGTAATGTCATTCCATCTTTTAATTCAACACCTTGCTGTAGTGCAGTAATGGAGGATTCGCTAGGTTCACCCTCAACTTGCACCCAATATGTTTTGAAAGTCTTTTTATTCGGTTGGGTTAATTTTGCCTGTAATTTGCCGTCATTGGTCAGCAGTAATAATCCTTCGCTGTCTCTATCTAATCTGCCAGCGGCATAGACATCTTTTACCGGAATAAAATCTTTTAAAGTTTGTCTTCCTGATTCATCAGTAAATTGACATAGAACATCAAAAGGTTTGTTAAATAAAACTATTATCGGATTTTCAACAGGTTTACTTACCGCGCGCTTAGTCGGCTTACGGTGTTTTTTATTTACTTTAGAAAATGCAGGTTTAGTGCTAAAACGTTTGGGTTTGTCATTTGCTGACATACATAAGCCTATTTAGGATGAAATTGATTCATTTTGTATAGTTTACTTGGCATTGGGCCTTAGTGGAATTTGAATCTTACAGATAATGGTCTATGATGTTGGCCTAAAAAATGTGATCTGTGCCCGTTTTTACACAAGCAGCCACACATTATTTTTCTAATTTCATAGGGATTTGTGCCATATACAACTGACATCGGCTTATAGATTGATGCAGTTGAAAGGTAGATAGTTATTACAATAATAAAATTATAAAAACTTTTTATTTCAATAATGTAGGAAAAAGCATGAAAGATAATTCTCCAACGATCATTTATACTGAAACTGATGAAGCACCCGCATTAGCGACGCTTTCATTACTCCCAATCATCCGTACATTTACCAATGCTGCTGGTGTTAAAGTAGAAACCCGAGATATATCTTTATCAGGCCGTGTTATCGCTAACTTTCCTGAAAAGTTAACAGCAGAACAGAAAATTTCTGATGCGTTAACAGAGCTTGGTGTGATGGCGGGGACGCCTGAAGCAAATATTATCAAATTACCTAATATCAGTGCCTCAATTCCACAATTAAAAGCCTGTATCGCTGAGCTAAAAGCCAAAGGTTATGATATTCCGAATTATCCTGACGAACCTACGACAGATGCTGAACGTGAAATTCAAAGCCGTTATGACAAAATTAAGGGCAGTGCAGTAAATCCTGTTTTACGTGAAGGTAACTCTGATCGTCGTGCGCCAGGCTCAGTAAAAAATTATGCTAAGAAAAACCCGCATTCAATGGGTAAATGGGAAAGTAACTCAGCTTCTCACGTTGCTCACATGCAAGAAGGTGACTTTTATGGCAGTGAACAATCAGTCACTGTTGCCGAAGCTGATAAAGTTAGCATTGTATTAACTAAAGCTGATGGTCAAGATGTTGTGCTTAAGCAGGACTTGCCTTTACAAGCCGGTGAAGTCATCGACACTGCTGTGATGAGTAACAAAGCGCTTGTTGCTTTCTACGAACGTGAAATTGAAGCTGCTAAGTCAGAAGATGTTTTATTATCACTGCATTTAAAAGCAACCATGATGAAAGTATCAGACCCAATTCTATTTGGTCATGCAGTTAAAGTGTTCTTTAAAGATGTGTTCACTAAACACCAAGCATTGTTTGATGAGCTCGGCGTTGATGTTAACAATGGTTTTGGTGATGTCTACGCTAAAATTGCAACATTACCAGAAGCAAAACGTGCTGAAGTAGAAGCTGATATTGCAGCTGTTTACGCAATGCGTCCTGCACTTGCGATGGTTGATTCTGATAAAGGAATCACCAACTTACATGTTCCTAGTGACATCATTATTGATGCGTCAATGCCAGCTGCTATTCGTTCATCAGGAAAAATGTGGGGCCCTGATGGCCAATTGAAAGACACTAAGGCTATGATCCCAGATCGTTGTTATGCCGGTGTTTACCAAGAAACAATTGCATTCTGTAAAGCCAATGGTGCGTTCAATCCAACAACAATGGGCAGTGTGCCAAATGTTGGTTTGATGGCGCAAAAAGCTGAAGAATACGGCAGCCATGATAAAACATTTGAAATTGAGACTGCTGGTTTAGTGAAAGTTATCGACAGTAATGGCAATGTATTAATGAGCCATAATGTTGAAACTGGCGATATTTTCAGAATGTGCCAAGTTAAAGATGCACCAATCCGTGATTGGGTAAAACTTGCTGTAAATCGTTCACGTTTAAGTAATACACCTGCGATTTTCTGGTTAGACAGTAACCGTGCGCATGATGCGCAGTTAATCGCTAAGGTTGAGCGTTACTTAAAAGATCACGATACAGACGGATTAGATTTACAAATTCTAGCGCCTGTAGCTGCAACCCGTGCGACACTTGCACGTGTGCAAGAGGGGTTAGATACCATTTCAGTAACGGGTAATGTTTTACGAGATTACTTAACTGACTTGTTCCCAATTCTTGAGCTGGGTACCAGTGCGAAAATGCTATCTATCGTGCCACTAATGAATGGCGGTGGTTTATTCGAGACAGGTGCGGGTGGTAGTGCGCCTAAGCATGTCCAACAAGTTGAGAAAGAAGGTCACTTACGTTGGGATTCATTAGGTGAGTTCCTTGCGTTAGCGGCATCGCTTGAGCATTTAAGCCAAACGCAAAATAACCCTAAAGCACAAGTATTAGCCGATACGCTTGATGCTGCCATTGGTCAGTTCTTAGATAGCAACAAGTCACCTTCACGCCGTGTAGGTGAGCTTGATAACCGTGGTAGTCATTTCTATTTAGCGATGTACTGGGCTCAAGCATTAGCGGCTCAAGCGAAAGATGCTGATTTAGCCGCTGAATTTAGCGCGCTTGCTGAATCATTAACGACTAATGAAGCTGCGATTGTTGCTGAATTAAATGACTCGCAAGGCCCAGCGGTTGATTTAGGCGGTTATTTCCGTTTAGACGCTGTTAAAGCTGAGAAAGCGATGCGTCCTAGCCAATTGCTTAATTCATTTATTACAGGCTAAGCGATAATCGGTTTAAAAGAGCGATTAATTAAAAAGCAGAAATGAACGTCTCTGCCTTTTTTATCTCTGCAGCTTTATACATGAGCTAAAATCTAAGATGGACAAAGTAAATGTTGGGGCTAAGTTGAAGGTGATGGGGTCGTTTTTGTTTGATTTATAAGCAAACGATAAATTATTTACATTATTTATGCGAAATAAAAAAGGCAGAGATTAAAATCTCTGCCTTTTTGTTTTATAGTTTCAACGACTATTTAGTCGGTGAAATGGCTGAAGCATGCATCCCTTTAGGGCCCTGCTCAGTTTCGAAATCTACAGGTTGGCCCGCTTTAAGCGTTCTATAACCTTCCATTTCGATTGTTGAATAATGTGCAAATACATCTTCGCCACCCTGATCTGGGCAAATAAACCCGAATCCTTTGGCGTTGTTGAACCATTTAACAGTTCCGCTTGCCATACTTCCACTTCCTTCTGTTGTCTACTTACCAGTAAGATAGTAAAACTTATTTTAATCAGCGGTCTTTTATTGCCGCCTCAGAACAGAATGAAATTTGTACGAAAAGATGTCAAGTAAAAATTAACAAAATGACAACATTTAATTAATTTAATAATATCAATTGGTCTTGTACCAAACTAGAGGCTAGTATTAACACATGGGTAGATTAGGCAGCGTAGAGCACACAGAAGAGCGTGTTGAATCGGAGCTACAACCACCTTCAATGTATAAAGTCGTGTTAAATAACGATGATTACACTCCGATGGATTTCGTGATTGAAGTGCTACAACGTTTTTTTAATAAGGATGAACAACAGGCCACGGACATTATGTTGGCTATCCATCACCAAGGTAAGGGAATATGTGGTGTTTATTCGTTTGGCATTGCTGAAACGAAAGTGTTACAAGTAAATCAATTTGCCAGAGAAAACCAACATCCGTTACTGTGTACATTAGAAGCCGCATAGTGAACAGTTGTTTCTCCATCAGTAACTCTGCAGTTTATGAGTATTTTTAGGGGTGCTTATGCTAAACAAAGATCTTGAAGTCACCTTGAACCTAGCGTTTCAACAAGCTAGAGATTCACGTCATGAATATATGACGGTAGAACATTTATTATTAGCATTAATCAATAATCCATCGGCCAAAGAAGCACTACTGGCTTGTGGCGCTGATATTACTCGTCTTCACGAGGAAGTATCTAACTTCATTCAACAAACAACCCCGTTAATCGCTGAAAGCACTGAAGAGCGAGAAACTCAACCAACATTAGGATTCCAACGTGTTCTGCAACGCGCAGTGTTTCATGTGCAGTCTTCAGGTCGCAATGAAGTCACTGGCGCAAATGTGCTGGTGGCAATTTTTAGCGAGCAAGAATCACAAGCTGTTTACTTATTACGTCGCTGTGAAATTACCCGCTTAGATGTGGTCAATTTTATCTCACATGGTTTGCCTAAAGATGATGATAATCAGGAAATGAATAACCCTGAAGCATCAGAAGAGGGAACTGAACAAGCTGAAGACAGAAGTTTATTGTCGCAGTTTGCGACCGATTTAAATCAAATGTCTAAGGATGGTGTGATTGATCCACTCATTGGCCGTGATGATGAAGTTGAACGTGCAATTCAAACCTTATGTCGTCGACGTAAAAACAATCCACTACTTGTTGGTGAAGCTGGTGTGGGTAAAACGGCTATTGCTGAAGGGTTAGCTTATCGAATCGTTAATGAGCAAGTCCCCGATGTGATTAAAGATGCAACCGTATATTCGTTAGATTTAGGTTCATTACTTGCCGGCACAAAATACCGTGGTGATTTTGAGAAACGCTTTAAAGGTTTGCTTAAAGAACTTGGTAAAAATGAGCATGCGATTCTGTTTATTGATGAAATCCATACCATCATTGGAGCAGGTGCCGCTTCAGGTGGCGTGATGGATGCGTCTAACTTGCTTAAACCGTTATTATCTAACGGGACATTACGTTGTATGGGCTCAACGACTTTCCAAGAATATCAAAGCATTTTTGAAAAAGACCGAGCGTTAGCAAGACGTTTCCAAAAAATTGATATCAATGAGCCGTCAGTGGCTGAAACCACTAAAATCTTATTGGGGCTTAAATCTAAGTATGAGGAGCACCATGGTGTTCGTTATACTCAAGCGGCAATCAGTTCTGCAGCGAGTTTATCAGCGAAGCACATTAATGATCGTCACTTACCAGACAAAGCCATTGATGTGATTGATGAAGCGGGTGCGAGAATGGTGATGTTACCGCAAAGCAAACGTAAGAAAACCATTGGTCAACCTGAAATTGAAGCGATCATCGCTAAAATTGCGCGCATACCTGAGAAGTCCGTATCATCAACTGACAAGGATTTACTCAAAAACCTAGAGCGTAACCTTAAGATGTTAGTGTTTGGTCAAGACAAAGCCATTGAGGGGCTGAGTTCTGCTATTAGATTATCTCGAAGTGGTTTAGGTGCGGAGAAAAAGCCGGTTGGTAGTTTCTTATTTGCAGGTCCTACTGGTGTTGGTAAAACCGAAGTTACCAATCAATTAGCCGCATGTTTAAATATGAAGCTGATTCGATTTGATATGTCTGAATATATGGAGCGTCATACTGTATCTCGTTTAATCGGCTCGCCTCCTGGTTATGTTGGTTACGAGCAAGGTGGTCTATTAACTGACGCCGTCATTAAAAACCCGCATTGCGTTGTATTGTTGGATGAAATTGAAAAAGCGCACCCTGATGTTTATAACTTGCTATTGCAAGTGATGGATCATGGTACGTTAACTGACAATAATGGCCGTAAAGCAGACTTTAGAAATGTCACCTTAGTGATGACCACCAATGCTGGTGTCCAAGAGTCTATTCGTACTTCGATTGGCTTTAAACAGCAAGACAATAGCTTAAATGCGATGTCAGAAATCAATAAAGTCTTCTCACCGGAGTTCCGTAACCGTTTAGATTCAATTATTTGGTTTAATCATTTAGACATGACGATAATTGCCAAGGTCGTTGATAAGTTCTTAATTGAGTTACAAGCTCAATTGGATGAAAAACGCGTTACTCTAGAGGTCACTGATGAAGCTCGTACTTTACTGGCTGAAAAAGGCTACGATAAGAACATGGGCGCAAGACCAATGGGTCGTGTTGTCACTGAGCTAATCAAGCGACCATTAGCTGATGAAATACTCTTCGGTAAGTTAGAGGCTGGCGGTATTGCCAAAGTCGACGCTAAAGATAATGAAATTGTTATTAGCTGTGAATGCGAAGAAAAAGTGTCATAACTTAATCGTGTTGATTCTGGTAATAAAAATGGCTATCTGAAAACAGATAGCCATTTTTGTTTGCATCAACGTTAATCATTAGCCAACAAAAAACCCGACAATCAAGCCGGGTTTTTAAATAGATGAGGCAGAATTAACGTGCGCGGAAGACGATACGACCTTTACTTAAATCGTAAGGAGTCAATTGAACCGTGACTTTATCACCCGTTAAAATACGGATGTAGTTTTTGCGCATCTTGCCAGAAATGTGTGCAATCACGACATGACCATTTTCAAGTTCTACGCGGAACATTGTATTTGGCAAGGTCTCAAGGATTGTGCCCTGCATTTCAATGTTGTCTTCTTTCGCCATTAATTGGTTACCTTTATGCCTTCAAATATAAAAAAATTCGCAGTATCATGCCCCAAAAAGCGCTTGCTGTAAAGGATTGAAACACTAAAGCGTGGGTTCTTTTTCAATATGTTGCCATCCATTCGCTGTTAATATTTGATATGGACGATATAAACGTTTGTAATTCATTTTTCTATTTTCATCAATTTGATAGCCCAGATATACAAATTGCTTACCTAGTTGCAGGGCTAAATCACACTGCAACAAGATCATGAAGCTGCCGAGTGAGCGTTTAGCATAGTCAGGATCAAAATAACTATAAATGGCTGACAAACTATTATTGAGTTGATCCGTTACTGCTACTCCAATGAGTTTATCTTGGTCAAAAACTTCAATGTAAGTGGGTTTAAGCCAGCTGCACAGCAGGAAGTCATTATATTGATCTTCACTCGGAGGATACATTGGCCCATCAGAATGGCGGCCACTGATATAACGTTCGTATAATGCGTAGTGTTCAGCTGAACACTCATCTGTGACTTGCCATGTTAAGTCCTGATTGTTTTTGATGGTGCGTTTTTGTCGTTTAGAAAGTTTAAATTCAGGCACCACAACGCGAATAGATTGACATGCTGAGCAACTCGGACAGCGTGGTTTATAAATAGAGTTGCCATTTCGCCTAAAGCCCATGCCAAGTAGTTGTTCAAATAGCGCGCCGTCCAACTGTGGCTCTTGAATAATTAATAGCTGCTCTTGAAGCCCATCAATATAGCTACAATCAAAAGGGTGACTAATGCCGACACTGATGCTTCTAGATGTCAAAATATACCTCTTGAGTAACCCAAGCTTGATTATCAATAACTTGATTACGTAATTGTTTTAAGGTTTGTAAAAACTCATTTCTAGGTACAGGTTTCGCACCTAAGTTTTCTAAATGTGGGTTCATAATTTGTGCATCAATCAGCTTAAAACCATGTTTGGCAATATGCTGATTAAGCATTGCAAATGCAGCTTTTGATGCATTGGTTTGGCGATGAAACATTGATTCTCCACAAAATACACTGCCTACCGCTATTCCATATAAACCGCCAACAAGTGTTTTATCATCCCACACTTCAATAGAGTGAGCTTTACCCAAAGAGTGCAATTTAATATAGGCATTTTGAATATCGGATGAAATCCAAGTGCCTTGCTCACTAGCTCTTGGTTCTGAACATGCTTTGATTACCTCTGCAAAGGCATGATTAATGGTAAATCGCCACGTTGATTTTTTCAGGCATTTTCGCATTGTTTTGTTTAGCGGCTGAGTTTGTGGAGTAAATACCGCTCTTGGGTGAGGTGACCACCATAGGATGGGATCATCATCGTTAAACCAGGGAAAAATGCCTTGATAATAGGCTTCGACTAATCGAGTTGGTGATAAATCACCGCCAACCGCCAGTAAGCCATTTGGTTCGTCAAGTGCTTGCATGGGATCAGGAAATTGGGGAAGGTGATTTAAATAAGACAGTGAGTTCACAATTAAGTATATTATTAAATAGGTCTTATCTATACGTTAGCGGAATTTTGCTTATGTTGAAACTCACAAACAGCTCAGTGATGATTTTTAGTGCACTTTTGGTCATATTATCAGGGGTAATGAGTAGCAGAGCACTAGCGGCATATGAGCGTAATCAGGCAGTGCCAGTTGAAAAGGTAATCTATGGCCAGGTCGAATCAATTAAACACGTTACTCAAACGCAATTAGTCGAAGATCATAACCTTGGCTGGAAAACCTTTGGCGGTGCATTAATAGGTGGCGTTATTGGGCATCAGTTTGGTGGTGGCTCAGGACAGGATGTCGCAACCGTATTAGGCGCATTACTTGGTGGTGCTGCGGCCAACCAATACGGCAATTCAACTCGTACACTTGAATATAAACTAATTGAAATGATGATTAATTTAGACGATGGAACACAAGTCATGGTGATACAAGACTTAGATCCTGGAATGTCATTTGTTGCAGGTGACGAAGTGCGTGTTGTGTATTTAACCGGTTATGTTCGTGTTGATTTAGCCATGTAATGAGCGGGTAGTAAAATCACATTTTTTGTGTGATTCGAGCAATAAAAAGGAGCCTCAGTGGCTCCTTTTGTGATTGGTCGCTAAATCAGTAACAGTAAGCTTGTGTTAGAAACCGCGAGGTAAGGTATTTTTACCTGCATTTGCTAATTTTTCACGCCATAGCTCTTTAGGTGTTTTACCGCCTGAAGTGTTGGCTTTTTTAGCAGTAGGCTTTTTCGCTTCAGTTTTGGCTGCAACAGCTTTTTTAGCTGCAGGCTTTTTAGCGACAACTTTTTCTGCAACAGGTGCTTCTGTTTGACCTTGAGTCACTTCAAGGTGCATTTTCTCAAGATCGCTAAAGCGTAAAGACTTGCCGCCATCAATTTTATACCAGCTGCCTTTCTGCTCGATTTCAACAGTTTTTGAAGTTTGTTTTTCAAGAGCAGCTTTAAGTTCGGCGATAAGCGCTTCTTTAGTCAAGTTTGACATATTGAGACCTATTTTTCTGTAATGAATAGTTTTATTTAATGTTTTCAACATCCCTTAGCGCTAATTTTAGTGTTTAAAGTACCCAAAAGTCCAATTTAAGCCAAAATCGCTTAGCAAATAAGCAATGTTAACAAGGGTTTTTCAATAAGTATTGGTCTGCGTTACACTATTAATATCAAAAATTTTAGGGTTAGTTTTATGTCATTAACGTCTGTATCTCGCGAGCAATTATCCAACTATCTAAATGATTTCCTTAGCGTTAGCCAATTTAAAGATTATGCACCTAATGGACTGCAGGTTCAGGGCACAGATTCGATTAGTTCCATAGTCACTGGGGTAACAGCCTGCCAAGCGCTCATTGACCAAGCGGCTGCAGTGAATGCCGATGCCATATTGGTTCATCATGGATTTTTTGGAAAAATGAACCAGAAGTGCTTACAGGGATGAAATATAAGCGAATTAAAACGCTTATGAGTCACGATATGAATTTATTCGGCTATCATTTACCACTAGATGCCCATGAAACTATTGGGAATAATGCAGAACTTGCTAAAAAGTTAGGATTAGTCGATGTTGAAGTGTGTGCAGATATTCCACAAAATTTACTCTGGAAAGGAAAACTTGCAACGCCACTTTCGCCTCTACAATTAAGTGAGTTATTGAATCAAAAATTATATCGCCAACCACTTCATATTGGCGATGATGAGCAAATAATTTCATCGTTGGCATGGTGTACAGGTGGAGCGCAAGATTATATTGATCATGCTGCGGCTTTGGGAGTTGATGCATTTATTAGTGGTGAAGTTTCTGAGCGCACGTATCACTGTGCAATGGAGCTGGGAATCCATTATTTTGCTGCTGGCCACCATGCAACTGAGCAATTTGGTATTCAAGCATTAGGTGAACATTTAGCTGAAAAGTTTGGTTTGACACATCAGTTTATAGATATTGTTAATCCTGTTTAATCAATAGAAAAACCAAAGGTTAACGCCATGACTGAATATTTTATTCAAGCATTTATTTATTTATCAGCAGCGGTTATCGCAGTGCCTATTGCTCAACGCATGGGCTTAGGTTCCGTACTTGGCTATTTGATCGCAGGGGTTGTCATTGGACCGATTGTTGGGTTAGTCGGAAGTGAAACCAACACCATTCAGCATTTTGCAGAATTTGGCGTCGTCATGATGCTATTTTTAGTCGGTCTGGAGCTTGAACCTAAAATGCTCTGGTCGATGAGACATCGATTAGTGGGCATGGGTGGGCTGCAAGTCGGCTTATCGGCAGGTATTGTGATGGCTATTGCTATGATGTTTGAAATGTCATGGACGGTCGCGTTAACTATTGGCTTAATTTTCTCCTTATCTTCCACAGCGATTGTTTTACAAACATTAGATGAAAAAGGCTTAACCAAAACAACGGCTGGTAAGAATGCATTTGGCGTGTTGTTATTTCAAGACATCGCGGTAATCCCTATGCTTGCGCTTATTCCGCTCCTAGCGCTTCCTGAATTAGTTGAAGCTGCGCAGTCCTCAGTGACAGCTGCTGCTGAGCACCACGAAGAACTTTCTTTAGTTGCAGACTTACATGGTGGTTTATATGCGCTGGTATTAGTGCTTTCAATCGGCTTGGTTGTATTTGGGGGACATTACTTGAGTCGGCCTGTATTCAGGTTTATCGCAGATTCAGGGGTGCGTGAGATCTCAACTGCGGCGGCTTTACTTTTGGTGATTGGGATTGCAACGCTAATGAGCTTAGTGGGGGTATCACCTGCACTTGGTACATTCTTAGCGGGTGTCGTACTTGCAAACAGTGAATTTAAACATGAGCTTGAAACACATATTGGTCCATTTAAAGGGTTATTGCTAGGCTTGTTTTTCATAACGGTCGGCGCAGGTATCGACTTTGAAATCCTTTGGAATTATCTCGGAGTGATATTAGGCGTCACAGCTGCTGTGATGCTATTGAAAGCGCTGGTATTATTAGTGCTGAGCATTATATTTCGCATCAAAGGAAGTGATAGATGGTTATATACTCTGAGCTTGGCGCAAGCAGGTGAGTTTGGTTTTGTATTGTTAAGTTTTAGTCAGCAAAACCATGTAATTTCGCAAGAAATTGCGCAGCCGTTATCAATAGTCGTTGCGTTATCTATGTTCCTTACTCCTGGGTTATTCATTTTTTACGAAAAAGTCATCTTGCCTAAATACGAGAAAACCTCGAATGATCGAGAGCAAGATGAAGTCGATGAGCAGGGAGCAGTCATCATTGCAGGTATTGGTCGTTTCGGACAGATTGTGAATCGTTTACTGCTGTCTAATGGCGTTAAAACCGTCGTGCTGGATCACCAAGCGACCCAAGTAGACAACTTACGTAAAATCAATACGAAAGCTTACTATGGTGATGCAACTCGTCCTGATTTACTTGAGACGGCTGGCGTTGCCACAGCGTCAGCATTTGTTGTAGCGATTGATAACCCACAAAGTAGCGTTGAGCTCGTCAAGCACCTTAAGCACAAGTATCCTCATTTAAAAGTGATCAGCCGTGCATTTGATCGGGGACATGGTCATTTGTTACGTCAAGCTGGAGCCGATTATGTTGAATCTGAAACATTCAGGTCGGCATTGAAAGTAGGCGCTGAATCAATGAAAGCAATGGGGTTCTCTTCAGAGTTGGTTGAGCGACAAAAACAAACGTATATGAGAGTGGAAAAAGAAGCTTCTGAAGTACTGTATAACGAATGGGCTGGTCGTTCTGATGGTGAGAAATTTGGCGGTGACTTTATTAATCTATTCATTGAATATGAAGAGCGTTTGAAGGAAGCGATTGAAGCGGACACAGAGGCTTATAAAAGTCAGCGTTTTGCTCAAGAAGCGCCATGCGATCCTGAAAATGCGAACGCTTGCGAAGATGCTAATCCAAAGGTGATGTCATAATATGTTTTCTGGGTAGCTAGAAGCTGACTGATAAATAAAAAGGCCGTCAATTGACGGCCTTTTTTGTATTAACTCACCAGAGACTACATCACTCGCATGCCTGGTTTAGCGCCAGCGTGTGGTTCTAAAATCCAGATATCTTTTCCACCAGGGCCTGCTGCTAACACCATGCCTTCAGATTCGCCAAACTTCATCTTACGCGGCGCAAGGTTAGCGACCATGACAGTGTGTTTACCAATTAAATCTTCTGGCGCATAAGCCGATTTAATGCCAGCAAATACTTGTTTAGTTTCACCGCCTAAATCAAGCTCTAAACGAAGGAGTTTATTCGCTTTTTCAATGTGCTCAGCTTTAGCAATGAGTGCAATACGTAAATCGACCTTAGCAAAATCATCAAAAGTGATTTCAGGTGCTAACGGCTCTTTTTCAAGTTCTGTTTGCACTTGCTCAGCTTTAGGGGCTTTGGTTTCAGCAACTTGAAGATTTTCAGTTGACGCTTCAATAATCGCCTCAATACTCTTCATTTCAATACGTTGCATTAACGCTTTAAACTTAGCAATTTCGTGGCCTGCTAAATCTTGGTTTAAATTGTCCCAAGTTAAGGTTAACTGTAGGAAGCTTTCAACTTTTTCAGCTAACTGAGGCAACACTGGTTTTAGGTAAGTCACCAAAATACGGAACAAGTTAAGTGCATTACTACAAACTTGATGCGCTTCTTCTTGTTTTGCTTCGTCTTTGATTAACTGCCAAGGTGCAGCATCGGCAACATAAGCGTTCGCCATATCGGCAAGTGCCATGATTTCACGCATCGCTTTACCGAATTCACGGGTTTCATACAAATCAGCAATAAGATCTTGTTTAGCTAAGAAAGCCTCTGTTAACGACATATCGTTAATTTTAGCTAACTTACCTTCAAATCGTTTACTGATAAAACCAGCCGTGCGAGATGCTAAGTTTACCAATTTACCGACTAGATCTGAGTTTACGCGTTGAGCGAAGTCTTCAAGGTTTAAATCTAAGTCATCAACACGGCTATTTAATTTAGCGGCATAGTAATAACGAAGGTACTCAGGGTTTAAGTTATCTAAGTAGGTACGGGCTTTGATGAAGGTGCCCTTTGATTTAGACATCTTTGCGCCGTTCACTGTGACGTAACCATGAGCAAAAACACTCGTAGGTTTACGCACACCTGCGCCATCAAGCATTGCAGGCCAGAATAAACCGTGGAAGTTTACGATATCTTTACCGATAAAGTGATAAAGCTCGGTGCTTGAATCTTTATTCCAGTATTCGTCAAAGTTCAGATCATCACGTTTATCACATAAATTTTTGAATGAACCCATGTAACCAATTGGGGCATCTAGCCACACATAGAAAAACTTGCCTGGTTGCTCTGGAATTTCGAACCCAAAATATGGCGCATCACGTGAGATATCCCACTGTTGTAATCCTTGGTCGAACCATTCTCTTAACTTGTTAGCAATTTCAGGTTGTAAAGAACCTGATGAAAGCCATTCGCCTAGCATGGTTTCAAATGCAGGCAAGTCAAAAAAGAAGTGTTCACTGTCTTTCATGACTGGAGTTGCACCTGATACAACAGAGTAAGGATTGATTAAATCTGTTGTGCTGTAAGTTGCACCGCAGTTGTCACAGTTATCACCGTATTGATCTTCACTTTTACATTTAGGGCAGGTGCCTTTAACGAAACGATCCGGTAAAAACATTTCTTTTTCAGGATCATATAATTGCGAGATAGTTTTGGTTTTGATGTAACCGCCATCGCGTAATTTTAAATAGATATCACTGGCTAGTTCACGGTTTTCATCACTGTGAGTACTATGAAAGTTATCAAATTGAATATTAAAATCCGCGAAATCTTGTTCATGTTCTTTTTGTACTTGAGCAATCATTTCTTCTGGGGTTATACCCATTTGTTGAGCTTTGAGCATGATTGGTGTGCCATGGGCATCATCAGCACAAATATAGTGACATTCATGTCCACGAAGCTTTTGGTAACGAGACCAAATATCAGTTTGAATATACTCAAGCATATGACCTAAATGGATAGGACCATTGGCATATGGGAGGGCACTTGTCACCAGGATTTTACGTTGTGAATTTGTCATTTTGTCTCAACAATCGATTACACTAAATATATGGTCAAGATACTAACCGATCAAAGTGATTATTTCATCAAACAACAACAAAAACGGCTAAATTAGCGCTCATTTTTCTCTAATTCTGGTACACTTGGGCAAATTTTTCGCTGGGAGTTCTGCTTTTGTCTACTTCGCATACAGATTATCAATTAAGTGATGACCTTCTTGGTCCAGTATTGAGTATTTTAGATGCATATCAAGATCCATATTTAGCCGAAGGGTTAGTGTCTGCAGGTTGTGTTAATAAGCTTGCGATAGAAGGCAAACGACTGCTTCTTGGCTTGGTATATCCTTACCCTTGTATGACGCAATATCGCGATACGGTTATGGATGTGACAAAAAAGCTCGCCGTGTTAGACGCCATCGACGAAGTCGAATGCGAAATTGATTTCCAGCCTCGCGTATTTTCAGCCATTGCTTCAGTAGAGCCTATTCCAAATATCAAGCAAGTGATTGCAGTGGCTTCTGGTAAAGGTGGTGTCGGTAAATCTACAACCGCTGTCAACCTTGCGTTGGCATTAAAAGCAGAAGGCGCTGAAGTCGGTATTTTAGATGCTGATATTTATGGACCATCAATCCCAATGATGTTGGGGCTTCAAGGTTTTAAACCTACATCACCAGATGGCAAAATGATGACTGCAGCTTCTGCACATGGCATTTCAGCTCAATCAATTGGCTTTATGCTAGGTGATGGTGAAGCCGCTGTTTGGCGCGGTCCAATGGCAGCAGGTGCATTGAACCAGTTATTAACTGAAACTCAGTGGCCAGAATTAGATTATTTAGTGATTGATTTGCCACCAGGAACTGGTGACATACAATTAACACTGTCACAAAAGTTTCCAGTGAGTGGCACGGTTGTTGTTACAACACCACAAGATATCGCACTTGAAGATGCTAAAAAAGGCATCACCATGTTCCAAAAAGTTGATATTCCAGTTTTAGGTATCATCGAAAACATGAGTTTTCATTTATGTCCTGAATGTGGTCATAAAGAACATCCTTTTGGTACCCATGGCGGCAGCAAGATTGCTGAACGTTATGAAGTGCCATTATTGGGCGCTTTGCCGCTTAATATTAATATTCGTGAGTCAATGGATGAAGGTAACCCTGCGGTTGCCAGTAAGCCAGATTCAGAAGTTGCTGCTATTTATCGTGAAATTGCCCGTAAAGTGGGTGCACAACTTGCCAAGCAGCAAAACAAAAACACAGTTTCAATCAGTATTTCAGACGACGAGTAAGGTTAAGTAATGAATTCTCAGCAATGTGTCATTATTGGTATCGCAGGTGCTTCAGCATCAGGCAAAAGTTTAATTGCCCAAACGATTTTTGAAGAACTAAAGCGCGACCTGGGCACCGATCAAATCGGTGTGATTAATGAAGACGCTTATTACCGTGACCAAAGTCATATGACAATGGAAGACCGTGTTAAAACGAATTATGATCATCCTAAAGCACTGGATCATCAACTATTAGCTGAACACCTTAAGCAATTAAAGAAGGGTGAGCAGGTAAATATTCCTTGTTATAGCTACAAAGAGCATACTCGCATGAGTAAAACTCTGGATATGCAGCCTAAAAAGGTCATTATCTTAGAAGGTATTTTACTGTTAACTGATCCTAAATTACGTGAACTTATGGATGCGAGTGTATTCATGGATACACCGCTGGATATTTGCTTCTTACGTCGTTTGACTCGTGATGTAGCTGAGCGCGGGCGTACTATGGAATCAGTGATTGCTCAGTATAAAGCTACTGTTCGTCCAATGTTCTTACAGTTCATTGAACCGTCAAAGCAGCACGCTGATATTATTGTCCCTCGCGGTGGTAAAAACAGAATTGCGACGGATATTTTAAAAGCTCGTATTCAGCATCTATTAGCAAGATAATATCTTCGCTTTTATACAGATGCTTGTTTAAGTGATAAATTATAGGCTCTAATTCAGAGCCTATTTTTTAATGACGCTTTTAAATAGTATTACACCGCTTGTTATTTTAACTATCACCTACAAGATAAGTAAATAGGGCGTTGCGGCGGGGTGTTACAAATGGCTTGCAATAACTCATTGATGTAAATTGATAACAGATTAAGTAAAAAAGTAGTTTTCACCCCCAGGGATAGATTCAGGATAAAACATGGCTTTAGTATTTGTGAACGGACAATCTGAGAATACTATACAAGCGCTTGACAGAGGGCTTGCATATGGCGATGGCGTATTTGCAACTATGCGAGTTTCCAATAGTCAGGTGATGTTTATTGAAGCACACCTGTCTCGGTTAAACCAAGCTTGCCTTAGATTAGGTTTCCAACCTCCAGTATTATCTGATTTACAGTCCCGTTTGCAAAAGCATGCACAATCACTCGGTGAGGGATGTATAAAGCTCTTAATTAGTCGTGGTGTTGGTGGACGCGGTTATACCGCCCCATCGAATCCGACCATAACTGAAGTGATATCTCTGCATGAGATACCAAAGCATTACCAAGGTTGGCAGCAGCAAGGCATTAGTTTGTCAGTTTCATTGGTACAGTTGGCTAAACAGCCATTATTAGCGGGAATGAAGCATTTAAATCGCCTTGAACAAGTGTTGATTAAACAGTATGAATTAACAGCTAAAGCAGATGATTGGCTTATTCTGGATACTGATAATCATGTTGTTGAAACTTCAATGGCTAATATATTTTTGGTCAAAGGTAACCAAGTGATTACCCCAAAACTTTCTGATAGCGGTGTGGCGGGCGTAATGCGAGAGCAAGTCATCAACACATTGCTAGATAATCATTTTGCTGTAATGGCGACAAAGGTGACAATGGATGATATTAAAAACGCTGACCATGTCTTTATCACCAATAGTTTATTGGGTATGGTAAATATTAATTCAATTATTGATCGCCAAGTTAATGCCAGCTTAAGCTCGACCACTCACTATAAACCTTGGCAGTACACCACACCATTATTAACCCAGCTAACATTGTCACTATAAAATAATATGAAAAAAACACTCACGATACTTATTACATCTTTGATGACACTGACTACGGTTGCGTGTGTGGTAGGGTTTTGGGCCTACCAACAGATTTTGGCCTACCCCAAACAAGTACTCAAGCTTGAAGAGCCGACCGAGTTAGTGATTGCCCAAGGTATGAATATTACTAAGCTAGGAAAAGAACTTGAAACAAACGGAACGCTTTCTGATAGTTGGAAATTTAAATATTTATTAAAAATTAAGCCTGAATATGCGCATATAAGAACAGGGTTATATCAAATTAATCCTGGAGACAATATCGAGACATTATTAACAAAACTAAACCGAGGCGACGAAATGACTTTTTCGTTGACCTTAATTGAAGGTAAAACTATTAAAGAATGGCATGAAGCATTAACTGATTTGCCGCATTTAACGTTTGATGAGGACGTATTTAATCGAGTGCTGCTAAAAAATGGTGATGATTCAGGATTACCTGAAGGAAAGTTTTTTCCCGAAACTTATCAATATCAAGCCAACGAATCACTTGAGTCAATTTTAAATCGCAGCTATCAGATGATGCAAAAGACCTTAGAGCAAGCTTGGGAAGAGCGAGATAAGGAACTTAAACTCAAGACGCCTTATGAATTACTAACAATTGCATCTATTATTGAGAAAGAAACAGGTAAGCCATCAGAGCGTGATTGGGTTGCCGCAGTGTTTAATAACAGATTGAAACTTGGGATGCGCTTGCAAACCGATCCAACAGTGATTTATGGCATGGGTGAACGCTATAACGGAAATATCACGCGCGCTGATTTACGCGAGAAAACAGCATTTAATACCTATCGAATAAATGGGCTACCGCCTACACCAATCGCTGCCCCAAGTAAGGCTGCTATTTTTGCCGCTGCGAAACCAGCTGACGTGAAGTATTTATACTTTGTATCAAGAAATGACGGTAGTCATGTATTTTCAGAGACATTAGCACAACATAATCGTGCCGTTAACGAGTATCAGAGAAACAGAAAATGATTGAACAAAAAGCGAAGTTTGTCGTAATTGAAGGCCTCGAAGGCGCAGGAAAATCAAGTGCGATTGAACTTGTAAAAACACTCATTACCTCCCATACCGGAAAAGCGCCTGTGTGTACTCGTGAGCCTGGTGGAACACCATTAGCTGAGAAAATGCGCGATTTAGTAAAAATTGCCGATGAAACCGATCCATTATGTGATGAAGCAGAATGCTTACTTTTTTATGCTGCAAGGGCTCAGCTTATCGCCAATGTAATTAAGCCAGCACTTGCTGACAATACATGGGTATTAGGCGATCGCCATAACTTGTCGTCTTTAGCCTATCAAGGTGGTGGAAGAGGGTTAATGCCGCTTGTAAAATCAATCAGTGATATTACCTTAAAAGGGTTTAAACCGGATTTGACCTTATACTTGGATATTGAGCCAAAACTTGGGCTTGAGCGAGCAGCAAATCGTGGTGCACTGGATAGAATTGAAGTTCAAAAAATCGAATTTTTTGAACGCGCACGAGCTACATTTTTAGATTTTGCGGCAAAAGATGACTCTATTATTGTTATTGATGCCAGTAAAACCCTTGAACAAGTGCATCAACAAATTACGACAGAATTAACGGCAAGATTATCTTGAACAGCAACACTTCACGACAAACAGTGAGCCAATAATGCAGGCATTTTATTTGAACCAACTTCCGTGGTTAGATGCGCCATTTACGCGCTTTGTTAACGAGCGACTTAGTGGTCATAGTGCTCATGCGCAACTGGTAAGCATTGAACAAGGGTATGGCGGGCATATTCTTGCTAGGGAAATGGCTGAAGCTGCAATGTGCACTCAACTAACACCTGTTGGCGCATGTGGGCAATGCAAAAGTTGTTTATTGTTTAAAGCAGGAACACACCCAGATTGTCATGTTATTAAAGCTGATGGTACACAGATTAAAGTGGATCAAATACGCGACTTGTGCCAAAAACTCACGGTGACAGCGCAGCAAGGTGGTCAACGGGTTGCAATTATTCAAAATAGTGAGCAATTCAACCTTGCTTCAGCAAATGCACTATTAAAAACATTGGAAGAACCTGGGAATAATATTTTAATTATTTTACAAACTGATGTGCCGTCTCGATTACTTGCTACAATTAAAAGTCGTTGCCAACAGGTGGCTTACCTTAAACCTAACAAGCAAAAAGTGCTTGATTGGTTGAATCAATTCCAACTACTGCCTCCTGCACAAGAAGGCCAAAAAACACATGATGTCACTTGGTGTTTAGGTATGATGGGTGGACCGTTAAAATTGGCTGAGAGTTTAGAAAATGAGCATTATCATAAGCTATTAACTTTCCGACAAGATTGGGCTAAAAGTATTCAGTCAGGTCATCTTAGTGGCAGTTTAATCAAGGTTTCTGAACAGCAAATTGTTGACGCACTTAATGTTTTATATTTGTACTTGCGACAATATGTGTTAAAAAGTAAAAAGATAGATCCATTAGCGACAAGTAACATTATTGGTTTGTCTTCGAAAGTGGCACAAATGTGTCAGCGATTAACGACAATGGCGAGTATTAATGCCCCAGCATTATGCCAAGACTATATACTCGAATTTAGACAACTTATTCATCTTAAATAATAGACTGAGACTATGACCGATCTTGTGGTAAATTTTGATACTCTGCACCAATTGTACAGAGCTTATATGCCTTTTATTAAACCTGCGGGTTTATTTATTTCAACGACTGAAAGCCATTTTTTAGGGCAAGAGTTGTCTATTTCATATAAATTACCTGGTACATCTCAAATGACCGATTTTAAAGGTGTTGTGGTTTGGATTAACCCTTTAGGCGCATCAGGTGGCAGGCCAGCAGGTATTGGTGTCAAAATTAAAACCGATCCTGAAAGCCATAAACACCATATTGAAAAATTGCTTTCAAGTGAACTTTCTTCAAGTGATTTGACCTGCACTATGTAGCTAGGTATTCTTGCTGGCTTATTTTCGTTTTAGATAAAATACCCATGTTAATTGACTCTCATTGCCACTTGGACCGTTTAAAAGCGGTGCCAGATCAACCTAGTTTACAAGCTATCATCGACGCTGCTAAATCTCGCGGTGTAGATTACCTGTTATGCGTTAATGTACGCCAACAAGGTTTCGAATCAATGCGTGAGAAAATGGCGCAATTTGATAACGTATTCCTTTCTTCTGGTGTGCACCCATTAGATGTTCAAGAAGGGCTAAATGTAGCTGAAATCAAACAATTTGCGACTGATAAAAAGGTGGTTGCAATTGGTGAAACAGGTTTAGATTATTTTTACGCACCAGAAACGAAAACGCTGCAACAACAATGTTTCGAGCAGCAAATTGCCTTGGCTGTTGAAGTGAATAAACCGCTGATTGTCCATACACGTGATGCCCGTGAAGACACTATTTCAATGTTAAAAGCAGGCGGCGCTGATAAAGTTGGTGGTGTATTACATTGCTTTACTGAAAACTGGGAGATGGCGAAGGCGGCGATTGACTTAGGTTTTTATATTTCTGTGTCTGGTATTGTGACGTTTAAAAATGCTGGTGAATTACGCAGTGTTATCCGTCAAGTGCCGCAAGATAGATTACTTGTTGAAACTGACTCACCGTATTTAGCGCCCGTACCGCACAGAGGTCAGGAGAATCAACCAGCTTATGTGCGTGATGTCGCTGAATTTGTCGCTGAACTTCGTGGTGAGAAATATGAAGAGTTAGCTCGTTATACCTCTGAGAACTTCTTTAACCTTTTCACTGATGCAGCGAAACTCATTGGTCGCTAGTTTCAGACAAAAAAAGACCCAAAACTATCCAATTGTTCTGGGTCTAGGGGAATGGCTCTTCATAAAAGAGCCTTGCGCTACTGTTGAGAGGCTATTCTCAGTAAATCAGTTAAGTCGTACTCAGTTAAGTTGTATTGTGGTCTACATTCAGGAATGTTTCGCGAGCACAACTTGATTCACAAATTATAGTTATCATTTGTCATATTGCACATTTATTGAACGATAATTATGCGAATAACCTACTTTGGGATGACGCTAGTGTATAAAAACAGCCACAAGTGACTTCGTGCATAGTTTCTATTATTTTGATTTAATTAAACTTTATCTATTTTATCTTTAACCAAATCACGTGGTAGATTGTTCTTTAATCTATGGCCTAAATGTTTGACGACACCTAATGGTGTTTGATTAAAACTAACCAACATTTCTCCCATTGCCGACTGTTCAATCCCATCAATCTCTTGAGTTGAAATGTCTCTGCCCATCAAAAACTCAATGGCTTGAGCGCGGCTCAGTTCAATGACTCGCTCTGTATTTTGGATATAATGACTTAACGCCATGATGGCTTCGTGCTTAACCTTAAAGCCTTTCTTCATCACATCTGCGAGCTTAAACCCGATACGTTGGAAGCGCATCAAACCAATAAACTCGTTGAACTTAGTAGGGAATAGCCAGTACTCATCATCACGCAGCATCACAGTATAATTTTCAGGAAGCTGGATATTGAATTGTTGGCTGAAGTAGGCTTTGATAGCCACTACTTGTTTGCTATTAGCCGATATAAACGGGAAGTTGCGTTGCGGTTTGGGGCATTTTTTCAATCTTGGTACTGAGGTTATTTTTTTATTTTAGCGACAAAAAAACCTTCACTGTCGTAAATCTGTGGCCAAACATGTAAAAAGCCTTCTTCGGTACATGCTTTTTCAGCACCAGGAAATAAACCATTAAGTGGCATAAACTCAACCGCATCTGGATACTGTTGCTGAATATAGTGACAAATCTGCTGATTTTCGATTTGGCTGAGTGTACAAGTGGAATATACTAAAGTTCCACCAGGCTTGAGCGCTAATAATGCTGATTCTATAAGGACTTTCTGTGTTTCAGCTATGTCAGTGACGTCATCTAATTGCCAATGCTTTAGGGCGTTTGGGTCCTTACGTACTGTGCCTTCTCCGCCACACGGTGCATCAAGTAAAATAGCATCAAACTTTTCATATAAGTATTCACCGAACACTTTACCGTCAAAATGGGTAAGGGCACATTGATTCACTCCCATACGCTGCACATTTGCATGTAATATTTTAACTCGGCTTGATGAGTATTCATTTGCTATAAGTAAGCCATGATTATTCATTAGAGCAGCGAGTTGTGTGGTTTTAGAACCGGGCGCAGAGGCAACATCGAGTACCGTTTCCAGTATCTTGCTATCTGTACTATCAAATAGTGCTACGGGCGGCAACATAGAGCTAGCTTCTTGAATATAAAATAGCCCTTGAATATGTTCTACCATGTTACCTGGTTGTTGATCTTCAGAATGAGTAATCCAAAAACCTTCACTACACCAAGGGATAGGTTCATAACTCCATTTTTTTGCTTCATTATGTCGATAAAAGCAGCCACAGAAATTTTGAGAGTGTTGACTCTAATGGACTTTCTAAGTGGGCGCTGACACGCTGCAATAAACTCATCTAGATCAAGATGTTCAGGTAGTTCTGAAGAAATGTGAGTGAGGTAATTTGGGTTAATTTGCGCCATAGTAAAAAAATTCGATAAAACAACTGTGTAATTATGGATTAGATTATATCATGCATTTATCACCGTGAGTTCCTTGGGCAATAATGATGGAGTATTAAGTGCTGAATCGAGTTTGGTTGTTCTTTTTTGTAACGGCTGCTATTGCGATTGTTATTCAACTATTCAATGGTCATGTCGGAGTATTGAGTGATGCTGTAAATGGCATATTTAGTAGTGCGAAACTCGCCGCTGAGATATCAATTGGCTTAATCGGTGTGCTTGCTCTGTGGATGGGGCTAATGCAAGTAGGAGAGAAAGCTGGTGTAGTTGGTGTTTTCGCCAAATTATTTGAACCGTTATTATCTAAATTAATGCCAGAGGTACCTCGAGGTCATCCCGCTTATGGCAGTATGACGATGAACCTGACAGCTAATATGCTTGGTCTAGATAACGCAGCAACTCCACTTGGCTTAAAAGCCATGCACGACTTACAAAGCTTGAACCCGGATAAAGCTGTCGCTACCAATGCACAAATTCTTTTCTTGGTATTAAATACTTCATCTGTGACTTTAGTACCTGTAACCGTTTTTCTATATCGAGCGCAGCAGGGCGCGATAGCGCCGGCTGACGTTTTCTTACCGATATTATTAGCAACGGTTGCATCAACCGTTGTCGGCTTGACTGTGGTGGCGATAGTACAGCGTTTATCATTGCTAAATACCGTGGTGTTGGGGTATGGCGCAGTTCTATTTAGTGGTTTAACCGCAAGTGTATTCTATCTGCTAACCTTATCAGCATCAGCCATTGGCCCCATTTCTACAGCGCTCGGTAACGGGATTTTATTATTATTAATTTTGAGTTTTATCTTAATTGCAGGCTACCGGAAAGTCGCAATATACGATGAGTTTGTAGAAGGTGCAAAAGGAGGTTTTTCTCAAGCTATAACGTTAATTCCTTACTTATTAGCGATGCTGTTAGCGATTGGAATGTTAAGGGCATCCGGTGCGCTAGATTATGCATTACAGGGACTTGCAGGCCTTGTGTCCATGATGGGGTTTGATAATCGTTTTGTTGATGCCATGCCTACTGCGTTAATGAAGCCTTTTAGTGGTTCCGGCGCACGGGCCATGATGTTAGAAACGATGGAGCATCATGGTGTCGACTCTTTTGCTGGCCGATTATCGGCAATTTTCCAAGGTAGCACAGAAACCACTTTTTATGTGTTAGCTGTTTACTTTGGTTCTGTAGGGATCCGAAATAGCCGCCATGCACTGGGCTGTGGTTTGGCTGCCGATGTCGGTGGAATAATTGCAGCTATTGCTGTGTGCTATTGGTTTTATGGTTAAGTGTTCGTCAGACGTTTACCAATTTTTTTAAGCGTTTACTGTGAATTCAGGTTTTTATGAGCTTATTGATGTTTGATTAGAAAAAAGTCGGCAAATGCCGACTTTTTAAACGTTCCTTGAAGCTAACCTAACGTCTCTTAATCTAATGTAACTAGAAAACTAACCCTGTTCAGTTTACATAGTGTGATTTTAATGATTACGGCTTCACTTGTTCTGGCTGCCATCTACGCCACTCTTCTTTCATCTTGTTGTAAAGGTTAAATCTCGCACCTGAAGCGATTTGATTTGCTGAGGTAGTGATGTCTTCGGTAACAACAGAAATTCCCCTGACAGCAGTGTTTCTAGTGAACCGGTTTCGATTTGTGCACCAGAGAAAATCCCAACCTCAAGTTTGATACCGGATGCGTCCCAGAAGCGGCTGCTTTGATTAACTAAGTGCGTGTATTGCTTTTCGATATGGGAGTACATCAATACCTTGTTGCCGTTTTCTGATAATGAATAACCATCAACTTGGCCAATAGAAATACCTCTGAAGAAAATAGGGGTACCCACTTTGATAGAACCCAGTTGACTATCTTCAAGGACTAACGTGACTGCATCAGCATCGATATTTGCATCATATCGGGCTGACAAATGTGCAGTAAAGTTATCGCTAATATCAGTTTGATTGCCCGGTAAAACACCGATGTAAGGGCCGGTGATTAGGGTTTCTGGGGCTGTTATACCCGTTAAAGATATTTGCGCATCAACCACAAAATATTCACTGTCTGCTTTAGTAAAGTGATCAGCATATTCACCGTATAAATAGGCACTTGCTGTTAACGTATCGAGGTTTTGATTTAACTTCACCTGCTGCACTACACCAATTTGATGGCCTTGATAGCGAATCGCTGCTTTTTCAGAAACTTTTGCTTCAGCAGGCAAGATTAAGGTAATGGCTTTAGCCTGTTTAAGCGCTAAGGCTTTAGAGTCATACAAGCGAGATACATTGCCTGGTTGGTCATTATCAAGTAAACCAAGGCTAATACTGCCTTTGAGTGCACCTTCTAAAGGTGCCACATCAACTTCGATACCAGACAAGCTTGCATTGATATTTGCTGCATCGTTACGCCAAAATACACTTGAGTCTTTGATCAACTGTTTAAACTTATTTTGTATTGCGATACGAATCGAGAATTGGTCTGTATTGCTGTTCCAATAAACCTCTTTAACACTACCGATTTGCATTTTTTTGTAATAAATAGGTGAACCTGCAGATAACCCCGCGCCATCGATACTGTCGAGTGTTAATGTGATGATGTTATTTTTATTAAGGGCGATAAGTGCATCATCATTAGAACGATACAAGGCAAATTTTGCCTGCGGGGTAACTAATGCTTTATTTTTTCCTTTAACTAAGGAAACCGCACCTTCAATAACAGTGTTTAAATCTCTAGTTGTTACAGATACGCCGTCTAAAGAGGCGTCAATACTTAACGCCGACTCTGTGACAAAATAACTATCAGTTGTTAATAGTGAGGCGAACTCAGGTAAAATTTCGACTTGGTAAAGAACACCGGTAAAGTCTTCGGTTAATGTCACTTCAGTGATAGTACCAATAGGCATCTGTTTAAATCTAACTTCTGCGCCTGCAGTTAAGCCACTGTGCTCATCAGAAGTCAGTTGTATTGTGAGCTTTTGCGCTTGAAGCAAATCTGGCGCTTCAGGTTGTAAAGTAAATAGCTCTGGTAACGCTTGGTCACTGGTGCCTGGGAGCACATTGACGACACTCCCAGTTAATAAACGTGCTGCATGTTTCACACCTTCAAGCGAAATGTCGGCACCAGCAATCCAGAATTGGCTATCGGCATTTAATAAGTGCTGATATTGCACATCAAACTTGGCTAAAAATTTAACGCCGGATTCAGTCAATTGAGTTTGATGAACTTTACCCACCTCAACGCCACGATAAACCAGCGCTGAACCTTGGTTTATCTCATCTGCATTTTCGGCGGTAAGTACAAATTCAATCCCTTTAACTGCACTTTCTTCATCAGGGTAAAGTACGTAGGTATCGCCACTAACTGCTTTGTCCGCTTTTGTATCTGAGTTGAAACTGATCCCGCCAGCGAGTAATGATGCCAAACTTTCGGTATTCACCTTAATTCCTGACATAGAGGCATCGATTTTGAGCCCTGAGACATTCCAAAATTGTGACTCTTGATTGACCAAGTGTGCGTATTGCTGCTCGATAAAGGTACTGATAGTAATGGTATCACTATCGATTAACCGGTAGTTAACCACCTTGCCGACTGGCACTTGGCGGTAAAATACCATTGAGCCGACATCAAGGGAGCCTAGTGTTGAAGTGGTAAGGTTCACAACTATGCCTTCTTCATCATTGGGGATCATCGTAGGGGCTTCTGTTAAAGCAACAAACTCTGAAGCAGAACTGCCATCTCCTGGCTGAATGGCAATATAGTTACCTGAAAATAAGGTATCTAATCCTTCTATCCCTGTGATACTTGCTTTTGGAGTCACAAGCCAAAACTGGGTATTTTTGTTTAAAAATGGATCAGAGCGATAATCCATAATGATTTTAACATTGACGCCAGAAAGGTCTTTATCAATGCTGATATCGGTGACTTTACCGACCGTTAATCCCTGATATTTAACTAGGGTTTTACCGATATCGATACCGATAGCACTAGGGAAGTGCACTTGAACTTCAATTCCCGACTCTTTGATACTTTTAACACCTAGCCAAGCCCCTAATACCAGGGCAACAATAGGAAGTAACCAAATCGGAGAGAAAAGTTTCTTTTTAACGACTTTTGGTGATTCAATTCGTGTCATTTTTTTGTCCAAGCGATCCCAAAGTAAACGTGTATCAAGCACCTTAGCTGCCAATTGAGTCAGTAAGATAACGAGTGCAAATGCGGTTGCTGCCGGAGCGGGTTTAGCATCTAAAAGTTGACCCATATTGACTACCGCAACTGTCAGTGCAATAACGAATAAATCCAACATAGACCAACGGCCAATCCATTCAATAATATGAAACCCCACCATGAGCTTCTTTTTGAAACTGGTAAGTTAAAACTAATCGCAGTTAAATATATCGCTAGTCCAGCAATTTTTAGCCATGGTACTAAAATACTGGCGGTGAATACGATAATGGCAATAGGGATCATATCCGAATGCACTAAATGTACTATCCCAGTAAAAATAGTATCGTAAGTCACTTTGCCTTGGTTTGTGAGCATAGTGATCGGATAAATATTGGCTGGTATTAATAAAATCGCTGCAGTAATTAATAACGCCCAGCTTTGTTGCAAGCTCTGTTCATTACGAGGTTGTATTTTTGATTCGCAACGGCTGCAATACCCTTGCTCAATAGGGTTAATGTTGCGACATACCCCACACAAGGTCATACCGATATCTTTACCTTGCTGGTAATCATTGCTTTTAGCTTGTTCTATTTTATTCGTCATGAGTCAGCTTCCACATATGTTCCAGATTATACTCACGTTGCAAAAACAAAATAACCAAAAATAACATTCCGAAACAAAAAGTTCCCATGCCTAAATAGATATCCGCAAAGTCAGATAAATTGAATGCGGCCACCAAGAAAGAAATGACATAAATTTCTAACATTGATAATTGGGTGAGTAAGGCTTGGTTTTTCAGCAAACGCCGATAGGTTCGTTGCCAAAAATAGCTGTGTAAGTTGCTTTTTACGATAATGATTTGTAGCAATATCGACAGTATCAATAAGCCAGGAGCAATCACTGCTGAGGCAATAACTGCAACAGCGACAATCCAATAACCTTGTGCCCAAACTGCGATGGCTGTCTCGTAGACAGTCGTTGCACGGATGCTACCCAAAAAATGGATTTCTAAAACGGGTAAAAAATTAGCTGGAATAAAAAAAGTAGCGCAGTAATACACAAAGCTAGCATGCCGTTAATAGAGCAATATGGCACATCATAGAGTGCCGTATGGCAGCGAGGACATAGGGCTCTGACATTCGAAGGTAGCGCACGGCGCTGAACTGCTAAGTCACAAGAGCGACATAAAACGATGCTCTCTTGATTTACATTTTTTGGCATATAAAGCGCAAACCATCCATCTATATAATTAAGAGCTCTAAATTACTGAACAATATCTGACTAAAGTGCACAAAATATGGCTTTAAATAGTCAAAACGTCAATTATTCAAGATACAATAAAAGCAGATAATACCAGAATAATCAGAATACTTGCATCAGAAGTTAGTTCTATGACACTCTATGCACTGTATATAAAAACAGTAAGAGGTTAATCATGGCGGTAATTACAAAGTTTGTCGTGGTAAGAGAAGGGGTGGAAAAGATGACATTTACATCTAAAAAGGAAGCCGATGCCTATGACAAAATGCTCGACATTGCTGATAACTTAGTTCCTTTTATTACTAGCGCTGAACTCGAAATTGACGAGAATAGTGTAGAGAAGCTTGCTTTTTACTTAGCTTCTAATAAAGATGAGCTAGCTAATTTATTAAAAGGCGTAGTAAAACCTAAGCCAGCTGCCAATAAAGCAGCCACGAAAAAAACTAATAAAAAAGCGCCAACAGAATAAAATATTTTAGGAAGTAGAATGAAAGCTGAGTTTTATGACACATTGAACCGACAAGTATTAGCATTAATGGAAGACGAAGATGATCTTATTGCTGGCATGGCAAACTTTTCGGCGTTGTTAAACGATAATTTAGACAATATAAATTGGGTCGGCTTTTACATTAAAAAAGCAGACCAATTAGTCTTAGGTCCGTTTCAAGGTAAAGTTGCCTGTACTCGTATTGTGATAGGCAAAGGAGTTTGTGGGACAGCTGCGGCACTAGATCAGACTCAACTTGTTGAAGATGTACACCAATTTGAAGGGCATATTGCTTGTGATGCAGCCAGTAATTCAGAAATCGTTGTGCCAGTTCATAACGGAAATGATGTGTTTGCCGTGCTCGATATTGACAGTCCATTGTTGAATCGTTTTGATGCAGACGATCAAAAAGGTCTCGAAATCTTAGTAAAAAGCTTCGAATCTTGCTTATTTGCTTAATTTGCGAACAAATAATCTAAATTGCAGGTCGCAATCGCTGTGATGCGCTTTATAATACTGAGCTGCACGCATTAACTACTGGAAAATTTATTTACTGTAAAATTGCAGCTAACTAAGTTAATTTGTTAGGGCATGTTTCAATTGCTTTAGCAATCATGTAGGAAGTGCTAATTTGAACGTTAAGCAAGACTCTGTTTAACGAAAGACAAACGACTGTACTAGCCAAGAAAGCTATTAACCAGTCCCCTTATATAACGTGGAAGTAAAAATGGAATCAACAGACAAGTTGACCGACACCAACGCAGTTTTAGCGTATTTATATGAAACTTTTCCTTTATGCTTTATTGCAGAAGGTGAAACTAAGCCATTAAAAATTGGTTTGTTTCAAGATTTAGCTGAAAGGTTGGCTGATGATTCTAAAGTAAGTAAGACACAATTACGTGTTGCACTTAGACGTTATACAAGTAGCTGGCGCTACCTTAAAGGCGTTAAAGCTGGCGTACAGCGTATCGACTTAGATGGCCAAGATTGTGGTGAGCTTGAGCAAGAGCATATTGATCACGCTCAGCAAACTCTAAAAGAAGGCCAAGAGAAAGCAAAGGCGAAACGCCAAGCACAAGCTGCAAAAGCAAATCCAAAGAAGCCTGCTAGAAAAGCACCTTCAGCAAAAACTGCTCCAGTTAAGAAAGACCGTCCAGCAAAAGCGAAAAAGCCTGCTGAACCAAAAGTTAATTATGTGCCAGCAAAATTTGACGAGCTTAAACAAAAACAACGTGTTAGTGTGAAGTTAGGGCAAAATCCAGTTGCCGGCGTTATCACTGATATCAAGAAAGAAGATGTCCATGTACAACTTGATTCTGGTTTAGTCGTTAAAGTACGTGCCGAGCATATTTTATTATCGTGATCATTTAAGGAGTAACTTGTTGATGCGAAAACTCTCTTTGGCTGCGTCGATTGCCACTTTATTTGTCGGTTTTTCGGCTTGGGCAATTTCACCCACTATTCAAATCAACGAGTTACCCAAACTTGAGCAAGAGCCTCAACATAAGGTTGCGAGTAAAAGAGTAACGAATTTATTTACCCGTTCTCATTACCATCGCTTTGAACTTGATGATGCTTTTTCTAAGCTCATTTATGACCGTTATCTGCAACAGTTAGATTTCAGACGTAATGTGCTTACCCAAGCTGATGTTGATAGCTTCAAGCAGTATCAAACTCAGTTTGACGATATGGTCAAAACGGGCAATATCGCTCCTGCCTTTGATATGTTCTCTTTATTGCAAAAACGTCGCTATGAACGTTTTGCCTATGCGTTAACTTTACTTGATAAAGAATTCGACTTTACCGAAGCTGGTGATGCTTATGAGTTTGATCGTGAAGAAGCTGCTTGGCCAAAAGATGAAGCTGAACTTAATGAGCTTTGGCGTCAGCGTGTTAAATACGATGCATTGAATCTTAAACTTGCTGGTAAAGACTGGGAAGAAACAGTCGAAGTGCTCGGTAAGCGTTATAACAATGCTATCAAGCGTCTGAGCCAAACTCACAGTGAAGATGTATTCCAAGGTGTGATGAACGCCTTTGCGCGTACAGTAGAACCTCATACAAGTTATTTATCTCCTCGTAATGCTGAACGTTTCCAAATGGAAATGAACCTAAGCCTTGAAGGCATTGGTGCTGTGTTACAGATGGATGACGATTACACTGTCATTAAAAGTCTTGTTGCTGGTGGCCCTGCGGCCAGTAGTGAAAAACTATCACCTGAAGATAAAATCATTGGTGTAGGCCAAAAAGACGGTGAAATTGTTGATGTTATCGGCTGGCGATTAGATGATGTAGTTGAATTAATCAAAGGGCCAAAAGGCAGTGAGGTTAATTTACAAATACTACCTAAAAAAGGTGGCGCTAATGCGAAAACTTTCGAAGTAACTATCATTCGAGATAAAATTCGCTTAGAAGACCGAGCTGCAACATCTAAAGTTGTTGAACCAACAGAAGGTGAGTATGCCAACCGTAAGGTCGGGGTTATTCAAATTCCTGGTTTCTACATGAACTTATCTGTAGATGTTGAAAAAGAAATTGCCAAACTGAAAGAAGATAACGTCGAAGGCATTATTATTGATTTACGTGGCAATGGCGGCGGTGCGTTAACCGAGGCTACTTTGCTTACCGGATTATTCATCGATATGGGCCCAGTGGTTCAAATTCGTGATGCCAATGGCCGCGTAACTCAAAACCGTGATAACGACGGTAAGAGTGCTTACAACGGTCCACTAACAGTAATGGTCGATCGCTATAGCGCTTCAGCTTCAGAAATTTTTGCTGCAGCACTGCAAGATTACGACCGTGCACTCATTGTTGGAGAAGCAAGTTTTGGTAAAGGTACTGTGCAACAACACAAGAGCCTTGGCCGCATTTACGATATGTATGAAAAACCAATTGGTCATGTTCAATACACTATCGCAAAGTTCTATCGTATTAATGGTGGCAGTACTCAGCTTAAAGGTGTAACTCCTGACATTAAATTCCCAAGTGCCTTAGAGCCGGGTGAATATGGTGAATCTGAAGAGAAAAACGCCTTACCTTGGGATAAAGTGCCAGTTGCGCAATACGGAACACTTGGCAATATCTATCCTGAGCTGATTACCAAGCTTGATACTAAGCATAAGCAACGTATTAAAACGGATGTCGAATTCGGTTATATTTTTGATGATATAGCAGAATTTAAAAAGCATCATAACGATAAGACGATTTCATTAGTTGAAAGTGAGCGTATTGCATCACGTGAAGAAGACGAAAAACGTATTCTTGATCGTACCAATGAGCGTCGTGTTAAGAATGGACTAGAGCCTCTTGCATCTCTAGATGATGAAGATGAAGAGTCAACTGAGACTGAAACAACTGATGTTGCAGAAAGCGAAGCCGCTGAAAGTGAAACAGATGCGTCAGATGAAGATGAATTAGAAGTGCCAGATGCGTTCTTAGAAGAAACAGCATTAATCACTTTAGATATGGTTGATGCTAAAAAACTAGCTGCGAAGTAATCATTATTTCGCCAGAAAAAAACGCGCTTTAAGCGCGTTTTTTATTAAGTAAAATTTATCGCATAATTTGCTAAGTGTTATTCAAGGATTATTTATGACTCAAGCTCAAGCAAAACACCTAAAAGATTACCAAGCACCCGCTTATACCATTAGCCATATTGATTTAAATTTCGATTTAAAGGGCAATGAAACCACAGTTGTAGCCACCAGTAAGGTGCAACGTGTTGGTCAACATACCGAAAATTTAATCTTGGTTGGTGAGCAAATAAATTTACAGTCTGTTTTGATAAACGGTGACAAAGCTCAATATCAAGAAGCAAATAACGAATTAGTGATTCAAACGAACCTTGATGACTTTGAATTAACCCTAGTGACCTTACAAGATCCTGAGGCTAATTCTAGCCTAGAGGGCTTGTATATGTCAGATGGCGCATACTGCACCCAGTGTGAGGCCGAAGGTTTCAGAAGAATTACTTATTTCTTAGACCGTCCAGATGTCCTTGCTATTTATACTGTGAGAGTTGAAGCGGACAAAACAGCATTTCCTTTCTTGTTAAGTAACGGCAACCTTGTCGAGAAGGGAGATACAACTGCAGACCGTCATTATGTCCGCTGGGAAGATCCATTTCCAAAACCAAGCTACCTTTTTGCGCTAGTCGCGGGTGATTTTGACTTATTAGAAGATAAGTTTGTTACTCGTAGCGGCCGCGAAGTCAAGTTACAGGTGTTTGTCGATAAAGGTAATTTACACAAAGCTAATCATGCAATGGTATCACTGCAAAAGTCGATGGCATGGGATGAAAGCCGTTTTGATTTAGAATATGACTTAGACATCTATATGATTGTTGCTGTTGACTTTTTCAACATGGGCGCCATGGAAAATAAAGGCTTGAATGTCTTTAACACCAAATATGTATTAGCTGACACAGCAAGTGCTACCGATGAAGATTATCATGGTATTGAGTCTGTCGTGGGTCATGAGTATTTCCATAACTGGACGGGTAACCGTGTCACATGTCGTGATTGGTTCCAACTAAGCCTTAAAGAAGGCTTAACTGTATTTAGAGATCAAGAGTTTAGCTCTGACTTAGGTTCCCGTGCGGTTAATCGTATTCAAGCAATCCGCGTTATGAAAAATCAGCAGTTTGCTGAAGATGCAGGCCCAATGTCGCATCCAATTCGTCCTGAATCAGTTATTGAGATGAATAACTTTTACACCGTGACTGTTTACAACAAAGGTGCTGAAGTCATTCGCATGATGCACACCATTTTAGGTGAGAAAAATTTCCAATTAGGCATGAAGTGCTATTTCGAACGTCACGATGGACAAGCTGTGACTTGCGATGACTTTGTTAATGCAATGGAATCAGCGAGTGGTATCGATTTAGGTTTATTTAGAAATTGGTACAGCCAAGCAGGTACCCCGGTTGTTAGCGTGACAGACAGCTTTGATGCCGATAAAAAGCAATATCAGTTAACAGTTAAACAATCAGTGCAATCACAAGGCGAGAAAGGCAAATTGTTGCATATACCTTTCAGCGTAGAATTATTAGATGCAGAAGGTCAGTCGATAAATAATCAAGTGTTGGCAGTCAAGCAAGCTGAGCAAACCTTCACCTTTGATGGTATTGAGTCAATGCCAGTGCCTTCATTACTGCAAGATTTTTCAGCGCCAGTGCGTCTAGATTATGAATTTAATGTCGATCAATTAGTGCACTTAACTCGATTTGCAACCAGTGAAGTCGCTCGTTGGGAAGCATCTGTTGGTTTATTCAGCCAAGCGGTTTGGCAAAATGTAGCAAGCCTTTCAGCAAAAGAATCAATGCATCTTGACCCAAGAGTTATTGAAGCGATTCGAGGCGTAATTTTAGATGAGAATATCGATAAAGCGCTAGTTGCTGAAATACTTGCTTTCCCAACAGCTGCGGCGCTTATTGAACAAGTTGATACGGTAAACTTAGATGCTTTACAAGCTGCTAGAGAGTTTGTTGTAGATGAGCTTGCTGAAGCTTGTTTAGATGAATTAGTCTCGCGTTATCGTTCATTAATTACTGAAGATAACCCTGCTGGACGTGCATTTAAAAACATGTGCTTAGTCTTGTTGTCTCGAGTGTCTTCTGAATATGAACTGTTAGTGACTGAACAATATAAAGCAGCAGCCAATATGACGGATAGCTTAGCAGCACTTAAAGCCGCTGTTTCTGGTCAATTAAGCTGCAAAGATGCATTAATGCAAGATTTCGAACAAAAATGGTTATCGACTCCGTTAGTGATGGATAAGTGGTTTAGCTTACAAGCATCTCAAAATACACCAGAGGTACTCGAGGTTATCAAATCACTGACCAAGCACGAAAGTTTTAGTTTTAATAACCCAAATCGTGTTCGTTCTTTGATTGGTTTCTTTGTGGCGGCAAACACTTACCAATTCCATGAGGCAAATGGCTCTGGGTATGAGTATTTGACTGATATTTTAATTAAGTTAAATGAGCTGAATCCACAAACGGCAGCAAGAATGATAACGCCACTGATTCAATTCAGTAAGTTTGATCTCGAACGTCAGCAAAAAATGAAACAGTGCTTACTTCGCTTAAAAGGCTTACCTAATTTATCAAAAGATTTATTTGAAAAAGTTGAAAAAGCCCTCGCTTAACCATTAATAAATTACCACTGATAATGTGATGTTATCAGTGGTAATCTTCATATTAATTACTTCAATTACCGAGTGACAATACCTGTCAAATTAATTAGCATTACCTTTCATATCACAGCGCCTAGAGTTTGTTTCTCACCATGCAATTTACTTTTACCATGTATATTAGTTTTGAAGACTTCCTTCCTTATTACCGAGGCTATGTAAAAAATGTTGAGGTGAGGGATGTAAGAGGCAAACTATTACACATTAATGGTAAATATTTCAGACCATTTGTTACCACTTCTGGTATTCAAGGTCAGTTCGTTTTGCAACTGGATGCCTCTGGAAAATTTATTTCTCTAAATAAAATTTAGAGTAAATACTTCAAACGTTCAATTGATTTTAAAAAAGTAAATTAGCTAAGTCTTGTTTCAATTAACTTTCTGATTTTATTTGTTATTTATTAACTAATATCATCTAGTAGTCAATTCGTGTGATCTAATTCAAATAAAGTTCAGTTTAATCTCTCAAAAAATCTCCTAACTACACCAATTCGTTAACAAATTTTCTGTTTTTTGAACTTGCTCAATGATGTTAATTGCTGTAACAATGGTGTTGCCTGCAGGCTAACAAAATGTTGGTTCAAATCCTATAACAACGAATCCGGCAGGTTACGGAGAGAAGCAAAAATGAATATTGTTAAAAGACGCTTTAACAAGTCGGCACTCGCTTTGGGGGTGATGTCGGCATTGACTTTAGGGATGAGCAGTAGCGCTAGTGCTGTTTCATTTGATTGGGGTGAAGTACGAGGCACTTTCGATTCTACTTGGACAGTCGGGGCTAGCTGGCGTGTGTCTGAGCGTGATTGGGAAGGGCAAATCGGTAAAGTTAACCAGCCACAATTTGATTGGTCTGGTTATTCTGCTTTTGGTGCGCCTTTTGGCCAAACACCAAAGTACACCACTTCTCAAATCTGGAGCCAACCAGGCTCATATTCAAGTAACAATGACTTAAGTAATCTACTTTATTCTCAAGGTGATACCACCTCAGAAATTTTTAAAGGCTTACACGAGTTATCGTTGGAATACAAAAATTATGGTTTATTCGTTCGTGGAATGTATTTTTACGATCGTAAATTAAACGATGGTGATTATGATTTTAACGATCCTCTTACTGGTAACGAATTTGATCCGTGTGAAGATGACCGCGCATCAGAAGTTCAGTGTAAAGATGTTCGCTTATTAGATGCCTTTGTTTACGCTAACTGGGACTTTAATGATGGCCAAAACCCATTATCTGTTCGTGTTGGTAACCAAGTGGTTTCTTGGGGCGAAAGCACCCTAATTCCTCATGGCATTGGTGTTATTAATGCTGTGGATTTAAACATTTTGAATGCACCAGGTGCAGAGCTTAAAGAAGCGTTCCGTCCACAAGGTATGGTGTGGGCTTCTTTGGGTATTACAGATAATTTATCGGTTGAAGCTTATTACCAATATGACTGGGAGCCAATTTGGGTACCTACACCTGGTTCTAACTTCGCAACCAATGATTTTGCCGGTTTTGGTGGTTATGCCCAAAATGCTCAATTAGGTTTTAATGCCAACCCAGACATTAATATGGAATTTTTAATGTCTGAGTATTCTGCTTTATACGGTGCTGCAGCTGCTGCTAACTTCGACCCAGCTTATGCCGCTTATATGGTGCCATATGCGACTAAGGTTGCATTAGTACAAGATGAAGCCAAGCCAAGTGATGATGGTCAATATGGTATCAAGTTAGGTTATTACGCGCCAAGTTTAGGTGAAACTGAATTTGGTCTGTATTACATGAATTACCATAGCCGTCGTCCTTTAATTAGTGGTACTGCTTCTAACTTTACTTCTGAAGCGGTTGCTCGTGATTATGGACGTTTAGCAGCAAGTGGTGGTGAAATTGACCGTGAATTGCTGTTAAGTATGGAAACCTTCACTAAAGCGCAAATTGTTTATCCTGAAGATATTCAACTTTATGGTTTCAGCTTTAACACTTTAGTGGGTGATACTTCGGTTGCGGGTGAAATTGCTCACCGTGTTGATGAGCCATTACAAATTGATGACGTAGAGTTATTGTTTGCTGGTATGCCTCAACAATTGGCTGAAGCGGGTCTTCGTCCTGACTTAGATGGTATCTCACAAATTGAAGGTGTTAAACCTGGTGAGTCAATTGATGGCTTCATTTTATCTGATACAACTCAAGCTCAAGCAACATTTACTCATTTATTCGGACCGACATTAGGTACGGATAACCTGACGATGCTTGCTGAAATTGGTGGTGTATGGATCCATGACATGCCTGGCTTTGATGAGCTTCGCCTAAATGGTCCTGGTACCGCTCGTTCTGGTGGTAATCCTGATATGCCAGGTATTATCGAAGCTCTGCACGATGGTCCTGAAACCAATCCATTCCCAACTGATTTTGCTTGGGGTTATCGCTTAGTGGCTAAAGCCGACTACAATAATATCTTCGCAGGTGTAAATATGTCACCACGTGTGATTTTCTCACATGATGTTGACGGTATTACACCAGATCCAATGTTCTTATTTACTGAAGGTCGTAAGTCTGTCGCTGTCGGTGTTAACTTTGATTACCGCAGTCGTTGGGGCGCTGATATTTCTTACAACAGCTTCTTTGGTGGTGTAGGAACAACTAATGCAATGACTGACCGAGATTATGTCTCGTTTAACGTCAAGTATTCTATCTAGAAGGACAATAATAATGAAGAAACTGACGATATTATCGGCTGCAGTAATCATGGCGTTTAGCGCTCCTGCAGCGATGGCGAAAGTATCTGAAGCTGAAGCAGCGAAATTGGGTAATGAGCTTACTCCAGTGGGTGCTGTTAAAGCAGGTAATGCAGATGGTTCTATCCCTGCTTGGGATAACGGCATTACTTCTCCAGTTGCTGGATATGAAAAAGGAATGCATCATCCAGATCCTTTTCCTTCAGATAAAATTTTATTCACCATTACTAATGCAAACAAAGCGCAATATGCTGAATTTTTAACGCCGGGCCAAAACAAGCTTTTTGAACTGTATCCTGATACATACAAAATGAATGTTTACGAGACTCGCCGTACAGCCTCGCTGCCTCAGTATGTTTATGATGCAACTAAGGCTAATGCATTAAATGCTGAACTTGTAGCAAATGGTAATGGTGTAAGTGGTGCGTCGATCAGTGTACCTTTTCCAATTCCAAATAACGGGTTAGAGGTCATTTGGAACCATATTCTTCGCTATCGTGGTGTCGATATTAAAACTGCACGTAGCCAAGCGGCTCCAACAGCAAGTGGTTCGTACACATTGATTGAAACTGCTGAAGAAATTCGTTTCAGTTATAGCCGTCCAGAAGTGACGTTAGATCAATTAAAAGAGTCGAACACCTTGTTCTTCTTCAAGCAAGTTGTACGTCAACCTGCGCGTCTAGCGGGTACGGCACTACTTGTAAAAGAAACGATGGATCAAGAAGCGCTTCCGCGTCAGGCTTGGACCTATAACACAGGACAACGTCGTGTACGTAAAGCACCAAACGTTGCCTTTGATACTCCAGGTACTGTTTCAGATGGTTTAAGAACCACTGATGACTTTGATATGTTTAACGGATCTCCAGTGCGTTATAACTGGGAATTAGTCGGCAAGAAAGAGCTTTATATCCCATATAATGATTACAAGCTTCATTCTGACGCACTTGAATACGATCAAATCTTAACGCCTGGCCATATTAATCCAGAGTTTGCTCGCTGGGAAAAACACCGTGTATGGGAAGTTAAAGCAACCCTTAAAGATGGTATGCGCCATATCTATAAAACACGTGTTTTCTACATCGATGAAGATTCTTGGCAGGTTTCACTAACGGATATGTACGATAACCGTGATGAGTTATACCGTGTAGGTACTGCGCACTCGATTAACTACTATGAAGTTCCGACCCATTGGAGCACGTTAGAAATCTTCCATGATTTACAATCTCGTCGTTACTTAGCGATGGGGTTAGACAACGAAGGGCGCATGTACGATTTTGATGCAAACCTTTCTGAAGCTAACTTCACGCCTGATGCGCTTCGCCGTGCAGGTATTCGTTAAGACCAAATAGGGGCGCAATGCGCCCCTACAATTTCTAAGGAAGTTTGTATGTCGTTCCGCACACTTCGCAATGTTGTCGCTTTTAGTGCCAGTTGTTTTTTAGCTCAAGCGCCAGTCCATGCTCAATTCGATCCACTTTCTGTTCAGATCCAACCTTTAGCGCAATCTTCTCTTGTTCTTGATTTAGCCAAAGCAGGTAACAGCCTTGTTGCCGTGGGAGAAAGAGGGCATGTGCTTGTTAAGCAAGATAATCAATGGCAACAAGTTGCTACGCCAGTCATCTCACAATTAACTAAAGTGTTTTTCCTTGATGACAAAAAGGGATGGGCAGTTGGTCATGATGCCACCATTATTCACACCGAAGATGGTGGGTTGACTTGGCAAGTACAGTTTCAGTCTATCGAAGTAGAAAAGCCATTACTTGATATTTTATTCTTCAATGAAAATGAAGGCATCGCAGTGGGTGCTTATGGTTTGTTTTATCGCACAACCGATGGTGGTAAGCAATGGCAGGAAGAGTTTCATGAAGAGCTACTATTTCCGGAAGATGTTTCCTATTTAGCAGATTTAAAAGCAGAAGATGAAGCATTGTATTTATCAGAGCGAGCTGCATTATTACCGCATTTTAACCGTGTTATTCAATTAAGTGATACTCAACTGCTCATGGTTGGTGAACTTGGGTTAGTAGCAACTTCAAATAATAATGGCCAAACATTTGAGACCCAAGATTTTTATTATGAGGGGTCTATGTTTAATGCTATTGAAACAAACGATGCTATTTATGTCATGGGGCTTCGTGGTCACGTGTTTAAAACTGATAAACAATTTACTCAGTGGAATGAAATCGCACTGCCTGTTAAGTCATCCATTAATAATGCCTATATCAAAGATAACTTAGTCTATTTAGTGGGTAACGCTGGGGTGGTTATTGAGCTTGATACTAACGATGCCGCTAACATTGTCACTCGAAGACAAGGCGAAAACATTGTAGCAATCGAAAGTGACGCTAAAGGTGAACTTTGGTTTGCAGGTTCTAAAGGGTTATTTCAGCTTAAATAGATAATTTAGGCTAAGTTTAATCGAGTTATTCAAGATAAGTTCTAGGCTTTGACATTGAAATTCATTTTAGACTGATATTTGATTTACGTTAGATAAACATAAAAATAAAACAACAATAATAGGGCCGATAAGATGTTAGAAAAACTGGTCAATGGATTTGAAACCCATCTTTTCAGAAACCGTATGTGGGTGATTTTGTCATTCATACTCATTACAATTTTTTTGGGTTACCAAGCTAGCCAATTAAAAATGGATGCGGCGTTCAGCAAAAATATTCCGCTGAATCATGAGTACATGAAAACGTATACCAAACATCAAAAAGATTTTGGTGGGGCGAATAGGATTATGGTGTCTGTTGAAGATACCAGTGGCAATATTTTTAACCCTGAATACTTCGAAACACTTAAAAACGTTCACGATCAATTATTTTTCATTCCTGGAGTTGAACGTTCTCAAGTTAAATCACTTTATTCGCCATCTACTCGCTTTACTGAAGTCGTTGAAGACGGTTTTGCTGGCGGCCCTGTCATTCCAGCAGACTTTCGTAATGATGAATACGGCTTAAAT
This sequence comes from Shewanella sp. ENK2, assembly GCF_043568515.1. NCBI lineage: Bacteria > Pseudomonadati > Pseudomonadota > Gammaproteobacteria > Alteromonadales > Shewanellaceae > Shewanella > Shewanella sp. ENK2. The sequence goes on from NZ_CP171406.1 coordinate 4,044,122, forward strand.
GTAGTCCGTGATAACGTTGAAAAGGCAGGGATTGTTGGACGTTTAGTATCAAATGACTACTCATCAGCCATGTTAACGGCTCAGTTAATGGATTTTGTGGCCAAAACTGACGAAGAAATGGCAGAGTCTGAAGGCGCAGAAAAAGATATTACCACGAAACCATTGAATACCATTCAATTTGCTAAGCAACTTGAAGAAGAGCTACGGGGTAAATATGAAACTGATACGATAAAAATTCATATTATTGGTTTTGCTAAAATGGCAGGTGATGTCGCTGAAGGTGCAAAAGGCGTTTTACTTTTCTTCTTGATTGCGATTTTAATCACCGCCGTCATGGTTTACCTTTTTTCTAAGTCATTAATTTTAACTTTATTGCCTTTGATTTGTAGCTTGGTTGCGGTTTGCTGGCAATTGGGATTATTAACGGTAGTGGGTTTCGGTCTTGACCCTATGTCAATTCTTGTCCCTTTCTTGGTATTTGCTATTGGTGTAAGTCATGGCGTACAAATGATTAATGCTGTTAGACGTCGTGTTATTGATGGTCAAAATACAAAAGCCGCTTCAGCGTCAGCTTTTCGCAGTTTATTAGTTCCAGGTGGCGTCGCATTACTGTCTGACACCGTGGGCTTTTTAACCTTATTAGCTATCGATATCGGCATTATCCGTGAGCTTGCTATTTCAGCATCTTTAGGTGTTGCGGTTATTATTTTAACCAATCTCATTTTATTGCCTCTGGTCATTTCATACACCACGATAAAGCCAGAAAAAGAAGACCCAGTTAAAAAAGCAAAAATTGAAGGTTTGTGGAAATCGCTATCACGTTTTGCAACGCCAAAATATGCCAGTGTAGTATTAATCTGTACGGCACTGCTTTATGCCTTTGGTTTTCAGCAAGCTAGCAATATGAAAATTGGTGACTTACAAGGCGGAGCGCCAGCATTGCACCTTGATTCGCGTTATAACCAAGATACTTTTCATATTACCGATAATTACTCAATTACTACCGATTACATGACGGTAATTGTTGAGGCGACACCTGAAGCGTGTACTTATCATTCGATTCTTAATGAGATAGACCAATTTGAATGGATGGTAGGTAATACGCCAGGTGTTGAGTCAACAGCAAGTCTTGCGTCGGTGTCTAAGCAGGTGAATGCTGGCTTTAATGAAGGTAATCCTAAATGGCAAGTGCTTCCACGTACTACAGCAAGTTTGGTTCAAGCTGTAGGGCGGGTGCCTACTACATCTGGTTTGCTTAATGGTAACTGTTCGGTTATGCCAGTGTTTCTTTTCTTAAAGGATCATAAAGCAGAAACGATTGAAGTTGTCACAGCAAAAGTAAAACAAGTTGCAGCACAACTAAACACTGATACCTTGCAATTTAAACTGGCATCAGGACCTGTAGGAGTAATGGCTGCCACCAATGAAGCTGTCAGTGAAGCGCAATTGCCTATGATGATTTATGTGTATGGCGCTGTATTTGTTCTTTGTTTGATAAGTTTCCGTTCAATTAAAGCCACCATAGCAGTTATCGTGCCTTTGTATGTCGTGTCGACTTTAGCTCAAGCATTAATGACTTGGTTAGATATTGGTCTTGCAGTGAGTACGTTACCTGTTATTGCGTTAGGTGTCGGGATTGGTGTTGATTACGGTATTTATATTTTATCGACTATGTCCGGCAAATTAACCCAAGGAATGGCAGTTCAACAAGCGTACTTCGAAGCACTTGTTGAACGAGGTAGTGCGGTTATCTTTACTGGCTTAACATTAGCCATCGGTGTAAGTACTTGGTTCTTCTCGGCACTTAAGTTCCAAATGGACATGGGTATTTTGTTAACTTTCATGTTTTTAGTGAATATGTTGGGTGCGATAATTATTTTACCTGCATTATCAGCAGTATTTTGGCGCAAACCCAAGTAGGTAAACGGTTTAGAATTATAAAGAGGAGCCTAGCTCCTCTTTTTTTGCATACTTACTCTCTCTAAACGCTTGATTGGTCAAATAGTGACTATAATTGCTGTGTTAACAAGGATTTTAGAGGATCTACCACTAAAATAGTGCTCGAAATAGCATTAAATTAGTAATAAACTTTGCTCCAGATCTCAGTTCTAAAACTGAATCAACAAGCCGAAGCATCCAATATAATGATAAAAGCGCTGCCATAAACGCTTAAGGAAACTGCAACATGGCCTTTAAAGATGCAATGCCTTCAGTACTACTAGAAAATGTAGTCAATTTAATTCATAAAAAAATCCCTAATTCTCAAGCTAAACAAGTTGAGCAATTTGCCAATTGTATATATGCACATATGTCTAAAGACGACTTAAATGCTCGTAATGACAGCGACCTTTATGGTGCAGTATTAAGCCTTTGGAATGCCCTCAATAAATCTGCTGAAACCAACAGCCACATCCGTGTGTTTAACCCAAGTCAGTCAAAACATGGCTGGCAGTCTACCCATAGTATTATTGAAATTATTCAACCTGATATGCCATTTTTGGTTGATTCAGTGACTATGGCATTAAACCGCATGGGCATTACGGCGCATATGGTGTTACATACACCACTTGCTTTACAACGTGATGAGGAATTGGTTAAAGAAGTGTCATTTATTAAAGATGCGCCAGAAGCAACTGAAAATGTTGCGGTATTTTTAATTGAAATTGACCGTCAAAGCAGTGAAAAAGATATTAAAGCCATTGGTAAAGAACTTGAGTCAGTTTTTGCCGATGTCGTGTCATCTGTTGATGATTGGCAACAGATGTCTGACAAATTATCAGAAACCATTAAAAAGTTACCTAAGCAGCCATTTCCTGGTGAAAAAGCCGAAATGGAAGAAGCGACTAACTTTCTGACCTACTTGAATAATCATCACTTCACACTGCTAGGTTATCGTTATTATGAGCTTAAGCGAGTAGAAGGTGATGTTGAGCTTGTTCCAGATTTAGAATCAAGCCTTGGTTTGATGGGACGTTCAAGCAATCAACATAGTGACCGTGGCTTATTACTGTCAACGTTCTCAGCATCTGCCCGTAAAGAAGCATTAGATTCTAGCTTACTCGTATTAACGAAAAGCTCGACTAAAAGTCGTGTTCACCGCCCAGCATATGTCGATTATGTCGGGATTAAACGCTTTGATAAAGCCGGAAACGTGATTGGTGAAGATCGCTTCTTAGGTTTATATGCATCTAACTTATATAACCGTAGCCCTCGCGAAATTCCTTTGCTTGCGGGTAAAGTTGAGCGTGTTATGGAGCAATCAGGTTTAGCACCTCGCTCCCATGACTATAAAGCCTTGATGAATATCCTTGAGAACTTACCACGTGATGAGCTAATACAAGCTAAAGAAAATCAGCTCGCTGATATAGCTCGTGGTGTTCTAGAAATGCAAGATCGTGACAAATTAAAATTATTTGTCCGTAAAGATGGCTTTGGTCGTTTCTTATCTTGTTTAGTGTATGTGTCAAAAGACCGCTACAACACTAAGTTACGTCAAGATACACAACGTATTTTAGCTCAGCATTTTAACAGTAGTGAAGATGTTGAATTTACTACCTACTTTTCTGAATCAACTTTAGCGCGTACGCATTACATCATCAAAGTTGATAATAATAATATGGATGTCGATGTGGCAGCTATTGAGAAAAACCTAATTGAAGCTGCTCGCTCTTGGGAAGATAAATTACACAGTTCTTTAAATAATGCTTTAGGTGAACAGTCTGGTACAGGATTAACCAAGCGTTACTTAAATGCATTTTCACCTAGCTATAAAGAAGATGTTCTACCAAGTTCAGCTGTGGTTGATATTCAACACCTTGAAGCATTAAATGATGAACATAAGTTAGGAATGTTGTTCTATCAGCCTCAAGAAACGGCATTAAATGACAATAAAGTTAGGTTAAAACTATTCCATAAAGATGAGCCTATTCATCTTTCTGATGTGTTACCTATGCTTGAAAACTTCGGTTTGCGTGTGATTAACGAGCGCCCATATGAAGTGAAAACAGCTGATGGTCATACATACTGGATTTTAGATTTCTTAATGACAGTTCAAGGTGCTGCAGTCGATAATTTAGCGGACAGTCAAGATCGCTTCCAAAATGCGTTATCTCAAGTTTGGGATAAAGAGCTGGAAGACGATGGATTTAACCGCATGATTTTAGCGACTAGCTTAACCGGTCGCGAAGTGTCTATTTTACGTGCATATGCAAAATATATGCGTCAAATTGATGCGACTTTCAGTCAGTCTTACATTGAAGAAACATTTAATCGTTACCCACAAATTGCTGATTTGTTGGTTAAAATGTTTATTCGTAAATTCAACCCTAAGCTCAAAACTCGTACCTTGAGCAAGTTCCTAGAGCAAGTTGATTTACGTCTTGAAGATGTTTCAAGTTTGGATGACGATCGTATTATTCGTCGTTATTTAGATTTAATTAATGCCACATTGCGTACTAACTTCTATCAAACTTTAGAAACAGGTATCAATAAGCCTTATATCTCGTTTAAGTTTTCGCCAGAAGATATCCCAGAGATGCCACGCCCATTACCAAAGTTTGAAATCTTTGTGTATTCGCCGCGTGTTGAAGGTGTTCATTTACGTGGAGGTAAAGTCGCACGTGGTGGATTACGTTGGTCTGATAGACGAGAAGATTTCCGTACCGAAGTACTCGGCCTTGTAAAAGCGCAACAAGTTAAAAACACCGTCATTGTGCCAGTGGGTGCTAAAGGTGGTTTTGTTTGTAAACAACTCCCTACTGATGGGGGACGTGAAGCGTTCTTTAATGAAGGTCAAGCATGTTACCGTCTATTTATTCGTGGCTTACTCGATATAAGCGATAACATTATCGAAGGTAATGTCGTGCCACCAAAAGATGTTGTTCGTCACGATGAAGATGATGCTTACCTTGTTGTTGCAGCAGATAAAGGCACAGCGACTTTCTCTGACATTGCTAATGAAATTGCTATCGAATACGATTTCTGGCTTGGTGATGCCTTTGCATCGGGTGGTAGTAATGGTTATGACCATAAAAAAATGGGCATTACTGCAAAAGGGGCATGGGAGTCGGTTAAACGTCACTTCCGTGAAGAAGGCATTGACTGTCAAACCACAGACTTTACCTGCTTAGCGGTTGGCGACATGGCGGGCGACGTATTTGGTAACGGTATGCTGTTATCGCGTCACACTAAATTAGTGGCTGCATTTAACCATATGCATATCTTCATTGACCCAAATCCGGATGTAGAGAAAAGTTATCTTGAGCGTGAACGCTTATTTAACTTGCCACGTTCAAGCTGGGAAGATTACAACACCAAGTTAATGTCTAAGGGCAGTGCTATTTTCCAACGTTCAGCTAAATCATTGAAGCTGACTAAAGAAATTAAAGCGATGCTTGAAACTGATTTAGACACCATGACGCCAAATCAATTGATGCAAGCATTACTGAAAATGCGTGTCGATTTAATTTGGAATGGTGGTATCGGAACTTACGTTAAATCAACTTCAGAAACTCATGCTGAAGTTGGTGATCGTGCTAATGATGCTATTCGAGTAAATGGTAATGAACTGAAAGCTAAAATCATTGGTGAAGGCGGTAACTTAGGTGCGACACAATTAGGTCGTATTGAATTTGCAGCCAATGGCGGCCGAGTCAATACCGACTTTGTTGATAACGTTGGCGGCGTAGACTGCTCAGATAACGAAGTTAACATTAAGATTTTACTTAATACATTGGTTGCTGACGGCGAACTGACTGTGAAGCAACGTAACCGTTTACTTGAAGACATGACCGATGAAGTTGGTGAAATTGTACTTCAAGATTGTAACGACCAAACTCGCACTATTTCAGTCACTCAAGCCCATGGCATTTCTCAGTTGAAAGAGCACATACGTTATATCCAATATCTTGAAAAAGATGGCAAATTAGATAGAGCGCTTGAATTCTTACCGACTGATGATGAGCTTGCCGAGCGTTTAGCTAATAATCGCCCACTGACTAGACCTGAGTTATCAGTATTGGTGGCTTACGGTAAAATGGTGCTGAAAGAGCAATTAGTGACTGAAGAAATTACCGAAGATACTTTCTTAAGTAAGTTACTTACGGATTATTTCCCGCAGCAATTACAAGCTAAATATGCTGACAAAATGATTGCACATCCACTGCGTGGTGAAATTATCGCAACGTCACTAGCCAATGAATTAGTTAATGACATGGGCTTTAATTTCGTTCAACGCATGCAAGATGAGACAGGTGCCACAGTCGCAGAGGCTGCTATTTGCTATACTATGGCCCGCGAAGTTTTTGGTCTAGCAGAGTTAACTCAGTCAATCACTGAGCTCAATGGCGTCGTATCGGCTGATGTGCAAAGTGAGATGCTACATCAACTACGTCGTAATATGCGTAGAGCCTGTCGTTGGTTTATTCGTCACCGCAATAAAGGTGAGAACATTGAGCAAACAGTGGCATTCTTCAAACCAGTATTTGAAGAGTTAAAAGCCAATGTTGATCAATATATGATTGCTGCAGAAGTGATTGCAATTTCAAGTGAAATAAAATCATTAACAGAACAAGGTGTACCTGAGTCATTAGCGCAAGTTGTTGCTAAAATGAGTACATTATTCTCAGCGTTAGATATTGCTCAGATTGCTGAACTCGAAGGAAAGACTGTTCAATTAGTGGCAGAAACTTACTTCAGATTGGGTGCGAAAGTTGAATTGCATTGGTTCCTAGAACAAATCAGCAATCAACCAGTATCGAATCATTGGCAAGCTTTAGCACGTGCAGCCTTCAGAGAAGAGCTTGATTGGCAGCAACGAGCATTGAGCTCTACAGTACTTAGAGCATGTACAGATACGTGCAATGCAGACACAATCATTCAGCAGTGGATTGATAATAATGAGAAGCTATTGGAACGCTGGTTCCATCTACTAGCGGACTTTAAAGTGTCTCAAAGCCATGATTTCGCAAAATTCTCGGTGGCGTTACGTGAACTTAATTTATTGATCCTTCATTGCGAAGGCCCAAGATAATTATTTATAATAAGTGAACAAGCCCTGGCAAATAGCCGGGGCTTTTTTAGGTTTAGGAGAAAGCATGTTTTTTTACAAAGTTGCACAAAAAGTAATGTTTCAAATGGATCCAGAAGTAGCGCATAACATCGCTATTGGAAGTTTAAAAAACACTGGAAACAACCCTTTAAACCTATTTTATAGTCAAAATGTAAGTGCTGCTCCAGTCACATGCATGGGAATTACATTTAATAACCCTGTAGGGCTTGCTGCGGGCTTAGACAAAGATGGCGAATCAATTGATGCATTTCATGCAATGGGCTTCGGTCACGTTGAAGTAGGGACCGTAACACCACGTCCTCAACCTGGTAACGAACAACCACGTTTATTTAGACTTAAACCTGCTAAAGCGATTATCAATCGAATGGGTTTTAACAATAAAGGTGTTGATAACTTAGTTAGAAATTTAATGGCTAAGAAAACTGACATTATTGTTGGTGTTAATATCGGTAAAAATAAAGATACCCCAGTTGATGAAGGTAAAAATGATTACCTAATTTGTATGGAGAAGGTTTATCAGCATTCAGATTATATTGCAGTAAATATTTCTTCACCAAACACACCAGGTTTGCGTACTTTACAATATGGTGAGCTTTTAGATGACTTATTAAGTTCATTAAAAGCAAAGCAAGCTGAATTAGCTGAAAAACATAATAAGTATGTTCCTATTGCGCTTAAAATTGCGCCAGATTTAACAACAGAAGAGATTGAAAAAATTGCTCAGTCTTTATTAAAGAGTAAATTTGATGGTGCTATTGCGACAAACACCACATTAACTCGTGATGCAGTCGTTGGTTTAGACAATGCCAATGAAATGGGTGGCTTGAGTGGTAAGCCGTTAACGGATCTATCAACAAAAGTGATCAAAGAATTAGCCGGTTATTTGAACGGAGAGATCCCAATTATTGGTGTAGGCGGAATTAATAGTGCAGAAGATGCTTTAGCTAAATTTGATGCTGGTTCTCAATTAGTTCAAATATATACAGGCTTTATTTATCAAGGCCCAGGATTAATTAAAGATATTGTTAATGCCTATAAGGCTAAATAAGATCTAATTAGATTGATTAATAATCTAACGATCTTATTTATAGATCTAAAAAAGTTATAACGATCGCAACTTCGATCTTTCGATCGTTATAACTTTATGATCTTTATATCAAATATTTTAAATTAAGTTTTGATATTGTCCGAAATATAATCTATTATCAGTTTGTATTCTTATAATTAGGTACTTAAAAATGTTATTAATGCCAAATAAGGACTGGCAGTGGGAATATAATGAAAACTTCAATCAATTAAGTATTTCATTAGGTTCCGAGATGGAGTTCTTAACCCCATATAAAACTAAAACTCTTATTCCTGATGCATTAGTAACATCAGAATTTAGTGTCGAGCACGCTAAATTCTATATTCACATGCTTGAAACCCTTCCAAAAGTCGTCAATATGTCTGATGCTGCAATTGTTCAAACTGCTTTGAATGCAACTGCTGCGCACTTTTTATTAAAACCGCAAATGCCAAAGTCTTGGTTTTTTGAAATTAGCCAGGAATGTGTATATTGCGAAGTAGGTAAGTTGTTTAATTTAAATGCGAATGGCAGCCGTGTATTAGTCATGGTAGTTGAAAACAGTTTACAAGCGGCATTAGTGATGGTGTTGTCTAAAGAGTGTCCTTTAACTGACTCTAAGACGCTACAGCAATTTGAAACCATTAAAGTGATGCACAATCGTCTTAATCCATTAAGAAAAGCACAACAGGTAGTCGCTGCATAATTCTAACTTGATGAATGAGAGTGGATTGTATTAAGGTTTGATAGCTGTACTCTCATATTGGGTTTAAGTTTAGTTCCATTTTTAACTGTGCATTGTAAACCCGTACATCAATTTGCCTTTATTATTGCTTTAGTTTTGTCCGACTTGTTTTTAATTCAACATTGCCTTATTAGCTTAAACTCCTGTCTAAATTCCCGCGTTATAACCCGCCAATAATCCTTACTTACATAAATCCATAGTTTGTACTTCACTTTCTAGTGTAGATTGTTGTGGAGCCGAACATAAATTTTATCTTTTTATTAAGTTTACTGTTTAGCCTATTCAAAAAGAGAAATACTTTTCCCAAAAGAGGAGAGTGTTTTAGTTATTTGCTTGCTTTTCTAATGTACTTTTTCTGTCCAGTAGCTCTATTTTCGTAGTACACAATCCATGCCTACAACAATCTCGGAGCAATTCACACAAGGATTACACAGAAATTCACACAAAGATTACACAGGAGTTCACATAGGAGTGCACACAGTCGATAAGCAAAAGTGCCGTTTAGCTTTCTCTGCTCAACAATAGATAACTCTTTACGGAATAGGTTATGCCTCTGCCATTTAAAACAGAATTTTATGCCAGCTAATGACTGTGATGGTGTAACTATCACTTTTGATTAAGCCATATAAAGTATTTATTCTTTTTATTGCAACGCTTTTATAATAACCTAAAATGTTACCTGTAACATGAGTTTAGTTCTGCTGTTTTATACGAGATTTCAACTTGTTTTGCTGTTTAATTGTGAAATACGGCTGCTATCACAGTCATACTATCATTTTACATCTATTAATCCTCTTTAAACCCTGTCTAGAAAGTTTCATTGTAAAAACTATCAAATTATTGTTTTTTATTTGTTTTTTGCAATAACAGCCTGTTGAGTATTCATAATTAGTTACTTGTTCGAACAATTCTTTTGTTTGTAAATTGTTGTAAAGTTGTATTTGTGGTGTTAGGTTTGACATGTAACAAATAAATGTTATCGATAACAAGACGGTTTAGAAGTACGTTTTTTGTTTGGTAAATAAGTAAATAAAAATCACATTATTGTAACTAGCCCTGTGGGGGGATATGAAAATCAATAAACTAAAACCAAATCTGCTTTGGGTAGCAGTCGCATCGATTATGGGGACCGCATCTTTTGTTGCGTCTGCCGAAGAAACTCAAACAGCAGCTGATGAACCTATTGAAGTACTATCAGTAAAAGGTATTCGTAGTAGTTTATCTCGAGCACAGGATATCAAACGTACTTCTGACGGTGTTGTAGATGCAATTTCAGCTGAAGATATGGGTAAATTCCCTGATACTAACTTGGCTGAATCTTTACAGCGTGTCACGGGTGTTTCTATTGACCGTAAAAACGGTGAAGGTAATCAAATCACGGTACGTGGTTTTGGCCCAAGTTTTAACCTTGTGACGTTAAATGGTCGTAATATGCCTTTTGCTGATTCACCTAAGCAAGAAGGGGCTGGCGGCACACAAAACCGTAGTTTTAACTTTGAACAAATCGCTTCTGAATCTGTCAGCGGTGTTAATATTTATAAAACATCACGCGCCGATCAAGCATCTGGTGGTATTGGCGCAACAGTTGATATTCAAACAGCTCAGCCGTTTGATTACGATGGGTTTAAATCAGCATTTAGTGTTAAAGGAACAGCTGATACCTCTGTCGATAAAGGGGACTCAGTAACGCCAGAGATTTCTGGATTAATCAGTAATGTGTTTTTAGACGGTAAATTAGGTTTACTAGCGTCATACTCATTCTCACAACGTGATAGTGGCCAAGATATCATTGCAACGGATGGCTGGTTACGTCAAACAGCAGGAAACTGTGAATTAGGTTTTTCTACCTCAATCGATGATTGTGGTGGCAACATGATTGATGATAGTGTCAGCACAAATCCTAATGGCACGATTTGGTTACCGCAAAACTACAACATGGATTTCAGTAATCATGAACGTGTTCGTCAGAATGCGCAGTTTGTAGTGCAATATGCGCCGACTGATAATATCGTGGCAAAAGTTGACTACTTTTTCTCAGAATATGAAGATACTGTTGAGCGTTATCAAACAGCACACTGGTTTGGTAACTGGGTCAACGGCGCAACAGATGAAAATGGCACGATTGCAAAAATCGTTAATGGTGCAGGTGGTACCGATTTCTTAGGTTATCACGATGAAATTAAGACTGAAAATGATTCAATCGGTTTCAATTTAGATTGGCAAATTCAAGACAACTTTACCGCTAACTTTGATTACCACCACAGTGTGTCTCACGCACAACCTGATGGTAACTTATCCGAACGTTCAATATTATTAACCAACTCAGACTTCTTCTGTGCTACCTATGAAGAATGTTATGCAGGTCGTTTTACTGTTGATTATGGCCAAGGTACCCAGTTACCAATCTTGAATGACCCAGCTCAGATGGCTGCAGCTGGTTTCACTGATAATGATATTCACTATTTATACGATGGTGCTAATACAGGTGATGGTCAGTACGATCGAGTAAAAGGTAATCTCGTTATCGGCCGTGGTAATGAAGTTGAAAATACTATTGACCAGTATAAACTCGATTTTGAGTGGGTTAATGACAGTAATGATGCGCTAGCAAAAGTTAACTTCGGTGTGGGTTATGTTGACTTTCAATATGATACAACTTGGAGAATGAACTTCACAGGTATTGCTGGTTATATGCCTAACATGGATGATTTATCGTTAGTTGCTCGTGGCGATGTTGGAAGTGACTTCAGTGGCAGTGACTCTTTATTTGATAACTTCTATCAGTGGGACGTGGCTAAAATGTATGGCGAGCTAGAACAAGCTGGCTTTAGCTATAATCCAGAAGTTTATAACAAAGTAAATGAAGCAACGACTTCGGCTTACATTCAGTTTAACTTCCAATCTGACTTTAATGATATGCCGTTAAATATTGTTACTGGTGTACGTTACGAAGAAACGGATGTGACAGGTACAACTAACCAAGTTACACCTTATTCACTTCGTTATGTCAGTTTGACTGAGTTACGTTCTCAGTTTGATGATGTACCTGTATATGGTGAAACCGAAATTGATGGTGATTACTCGTACTTCTTACCAAGCTTAGATATTAGCTTAGAAGTGGCTGATGATGTGATTACTCGTTTATCTGCTGGCCGTACGTTAACGCGTAATGATTTAACCGCACTTAGACCTGCAGTGAGTATTGCCAATTCACGTCCAAATGGTCCTTACCTTGCTTACCAAGGTAACGCGAACTTGAAACCTTATATCTCTGATAACTTAGACTTATCTCTTGAGTGGTATTACGCACCAGGTAGTTATGCATCAGTAGGTTACTTTAAAAAGTGGGTTGATAACTACATTGCCAACGAAACGACTTCAGGTGCTTTATACAACGCTGATGGCGTTGCTTATACCGACCCAAGTCAAGGTGATTTAGCTGCGGCTGGTTGTAATGAAAACGGTGAAGATGTCGCTGCTTGTGATGGTGTTAATGTTCCTGGTTCGCCAGTCATTGATTGGCAAATTACTACACCTGTTAACCGTGAATCAGCAGAAGTGGATGGTTTCGAAATTGCCTTACAGCATTTGTTTGGTGAATCAGGTTTTGGCGCTCAAGCTAACTACACTTATGTTAATGGCGACATTGAATATGATGTATACAAAACTGACCGTCAAACTGCATTAACGGGTTTGAGTGACTCAGCTAACTTGGTTGCTTTCTATGAAAACTATGGTTTCCAAGCACGTGTTGCTTATAACTGGCGTGATGAGTTCCTATCAGGAACGGATCAGTTACGTGCACCTGACGAGCCAGTATTCACTGAAGAATACGGTCAGTTAGATGCTAACGTGAGTTATGACATCACAGAGAACTTTACCGTGTTTGTAGAAGGCTTAAACCTTACCGATGAAGTGTTACGTCAACATGGTCGATTTGAAAATCAATTGATCAGTGCTCAAAGCTTTGGCCCTCGCTTTAGTGTTGGTGTTCGCGGCAGCTTCTAATCACAATTAAATAGAGTCTTAAATCTCTCTCCCCAAAGCTACCATTGATGTTAAATGGTAGCTTTTTTATTACCTACACCTTTATAAGTTACTAATTTTATTGTTTATTTAAAATAATCACTTTGAAAAGTAACTTTTTAATTGTGAGCGGTAACATTTTGATGTAATGTTTATGTTAAGTATGAGCAGGGGCATTGTATTTACTCCCCTTTAGTTCGTTGAATATAATTTCCGAGGAAAAGACTGTGTACTTAGGTATTGATTTAGGAACATCTTGTATAAAGCTAGTTTTAGTCACTGAAGGTGGCACAGTTGTTGATACCGTAAGTGTGCCATTAACTGTTTCACGCCCACAACCATTATGGTCTGAGCAATCTGCTGAGTCTTGGAGCGATGCAGCCATGGTGGCTATGGACAAACTTGCCGCCAATGGACAACTCGCAGATTTAAAAGCGATTGGTTTATCGGGTCAAATGCACGGTGCAACTTTACTCGATAAGCAAGGCAATGTACTTCGACCAGCAATGCTTTGGAATGATGGTAGAAGCGCACAGCAATGTTTAGATATAGAAGAACTTGTCCCAAATGCTCGCCAGCTTACCGGTAACATGATCATGCCAGGTTTTACTGCGCCTAAATTGTTATGGGTGAAAGAGAACGAACCTGCAATCTTTGACCAAGTGGCTAAAGTCTTATTACCAAAAGATTATGTTCGTTACTTGCTTACTGGTGATTTCGCCTCTGATATGTCAGATGCAACAGGTACTGTCTGGACTGATGTCGCTAAACGCGATTGGGATGACAATTTATTATCTGCAACAGGTTTATCTCGTGACCATATGCCGAAACTCTTTGAAGGCTCTGAAATCACCGGTTATATCAAACCAGATTTAGCACAGCGATGGGGTATTAAGCAGGTGCCAGTCGTTGCTGGTGGTGGCGATAATGCTGCTGGTGCGGTGGGTGTAGGCATCATTAAGTCTGGCCAAGCTATGTTATCTCTTGGAACTTCTGGTGTTTATTTTGCGGTAACTGACGGTTACAAATCTAATCCAGATAGTGCTGTTCACAGTTTTTGCCATGCTCTTCCTGGTACATGGCACCTTATGTCTGTTGTGTTAAGCGCAGCATCTTGCCTTAGCTGGTTAGCAAATCTTGTGGGCAATGTCAGTGTACCAGAACTATTAAATGAGTTAGCGCAGCAGCAATCTGATGTCGCATCAGATTTGATTTTCTTACCGTATTTAAGCGGTGAACGCACTCCACATAATAATCCACACGCTAAGGGTGTTTTCTTTGGCTTAACCCATTCAACAGAGCGCGCTGATATGACGAAAGCGGTACTTGAAGGGGTTGGATATGCATTTGCAGATGGTTGCGATGCTTTGCACGCATCAGGGGTTAAACCTGATGAAGTATCTCTCATAGGCGGTGGTGCTAAAAGTGAATATTGGCGCATATTGTTGGCAAATATTCTCGGGCAAAACTTAGTTTATAGACAAGGCGGCGATGTAGGACCTGCGCTTGGAGCTGCAAGACTTGCGCAGCTAGCAGTATCACCAAATGCCAGCATAGAAGATATTTGTCCTGTTCCACCTCTCGTGGAGTCTTACAAAACCGATTTAGCAGAGTTTACACGACACAAAGAGCGTCGCGAGAAATTTAGCCAGATTTATCAGAATTTAAATTCATTATTTTAATGATTAAAAATAAGCGTATTGAATAAATTAACACTTATTGCATGCGTAACTACCTTACTGTTTGGAGAGAACTATGAGTGAATTCTTTAGTGGTGTTAACAAGATAAAATATGAAGGCCCTGAATCAACTAATCCTTTGGCTTTTCGTTATTACGATGAAAATAAAGTCGTATTAGGTAAAACAATGAAAGAGCATCTGCGTTTTGCAGCATGTTACTGGCATAACTTTTGTTGGAATGGTTTTGATATTTTTGGTGCTAATACCTTTGACCGCCCTTGGTTAGAATCTGGCGAACCTTTAGCAATGGCAAAGCAAAAAGCCGATGTCGCTTTTGAGTTTTTCCAAAAGCTTGGTGTGCCTTATTACTGTTTTCACGATGTGGACGTTTCTCCTGAAGGTGCCAACATTCGTGAATACTTGAATAACTTTGCTGAAATGACGGATGTACTTGCACAAAAGCAAGAAGAAACCGGCATGAAGTTACTTTGGGGTACTGCTAATTTATTCAGTAATAAGCGTTATATGTCAGGTGGTGCGACTAATCCAGATCCTGAAGTATTCGCTTATGGTGCAACCCAGGTGTGTACAGCAATGAATGCAACTCAACGTTTAGGCGGTGAGAATTACGTATTATGGGGTGGTCGTGAAGGTTACGAGACTCTATTAAATACCGATTTAAAGCGTGAACGTGAACAGTTTGCTCGATTCCTTACCATGGTTGTTGAGCATAAGCATAAAATTGGATTTAAAGGTTCTCTATTAATCGAACCTAAACCACAAGAGCCGACTAAGCATCAGTATGATTACGATACAGCAACAGTACATGGCTTTTTATCTCAATATGGTTTAGAAAAAGAGTTCCAAGTGAACATCGAAGCTAACCATGCAACGCTAGCAGGACATTCATTCCATCACGAAATTGCTAATGCGTTTGCACTCGATGTGTTTGGCTCTATCGATGCTAACCGTGGTGATCCTCAACTAGGTTGGGATACGGATCAGTTCCCAAATAGTGTTGAAGAAATGACACTGATTATCCATGAAATCTTAAAAGGTGGTGGTTTTAAATCTGGTGGCTTTAACTTTGATACTAAAATCCGTCGTCAAAGTATTGATCCAAATGACTTGTTCCATGGTCACATTGGCGGTATGGACACAATTGCAGTGGCGTTATTAAAAGCTGCAGATATTTTCACAGATGCAACGTTAGAGAAAAAAGTAGCGCAACGTTATGCCGGTTGGGATGGCGATTTAGGTCAAAAAATCTTAAATGGCGGCATGGACCTAGCGGGCTTAAGTGAATTCGCGCAAGCACAACAGCTAGATCCAAAACCGCAAAGCGGTCAGCAAGAATTATTAGAGAATTATGTTAATCGCATGATTTTCTAAATGAGAAGTATGTCCATCGCATTAAAGGTAAATGAGAAAGGTCGCTCGTAGTATTACTTTAATGCTTTTTTATCTGCTCAACTTTCTGAGCTAGTGCTTGTCGGGTAAGCACTACAAGATCAGCCGTTAATCTATGTTAACGGCTTTTTTTCAAATTTTAAAATAACTGGCTGAAATTTCAGCATATCAAGGAAAGTTATTATGCTGTCTTTTTACCGTTCTAGTTGGAAAATTGCCTTTATTGTTTCGTTAGGTGGGTTTATTTTTGGGTTCGACGCGTCTGTGATCTCTGGCGTTATAGGCTTTGTTGAAGAAGAATTTAACTTAAGCACGTGGCAACAAGGTTTTGTGGTAAGTGCACCGACTCTTGGCGCCATTTTAGCTAACTTTGGTGCGGGTTATTTCAGTGACAGATTAGGCCGAAAGCCAGTTCTAATTATTATTGCCGTTTTATATTCAATCTCCGCTATTTTGTCAGCATTCGCATTCAGTTATGAAATGTTAATTACTGCCAGATTTATCGGCGGATTAGCATTTGCTTCATTAATTTTAGGCCCACTTTATATCGCAGAAATTTCTCCTGCGCATAAACGTGGTCGATTTGTCTCATTTAATCAACTTAATATCATGATTGGTTTTTCAGCTGCATATTTCGCAAACTATCTATTTTTGTACTTTCAAGATAGCCAATCATCATTAGCGCTTTCACTGGGTTTAAAAGAAAATATTTGGCGTTGGATGCTAGGTATTGAAGCGATACCCGCTATTTTTTATGCATTATTACTCAGCTTTATTCCTCGAAGCCCTAGATGGCTTGCACTTAATAAAAGCCATGTAGCAGCGAAGAAAGTACTGGATAATATTATGTCTCCTGAAGAGGCTAAGCATCAATGGAAAGAAATAAATTCATCACAGTGTAATTATCATTTGCCCTTGAAAGAGGGAATGCTAAAAATCATTAGTCCTAAAATGCGTGCCGTGCTTACCCTTGGTTTAGTGATTGGCATTATCCAACAAATTACCGGAATTAATGCTATTTATTTTTATGCTCCTACCATTTTTGAACAAACAGGTGTGGGTAAAGATGCTGCTTTTGCCCAAGCTGTACTGGTCGGTATTATCAATTTAATTTTTACTATTATCGCGATGCTATTAATAGATAAAGTCGGCCGTAAACCATTAATGCTCGCTGGCTTAGTGGGAGTCTGCATTAGTATGAGTGTGTGTGCCTATGGCTTCTCTCAAGCAGAATTGAATCCTCAGCTTATTTTGATGGGAATTTTAGGCTTTGTCGCTTCATTCGCAATGTCGTTAGGTCCAGTGATGTGGGTACTGCTTTCTGAAATATTCCCAAACAACATTCGAGCGCTTGCTATTGCCAGTGTTGGAGTTGTTAACAGTATTGTTAGCTACCTAGTCCAACTAGTTTTTCCTTGGCAATTAGATAACTTAGGAGCAAGTTTAACATTTGCTATATACGCCGCTTTTGCATTAATTGGCTTTGTATTGGTGTTTAAACTTTTACCTGAAACAAGTGGTTTAACCCTTGAAGAATTAGAGCGAAAACTAACACCAGAAATGGGTTAACCATTAAGTTTTTTCGTCTTTAGATTTAATCAGTTTTAAGAATTTAAACACTACAAAAGGAATTAAAATGAAAAAGTTAAATTGGGGAATCATTGGGGCAGGTAGAATTGCACATCAATTTGCTGCTGATATGGTAACAGTTGCCAACAGTCAGTTATATGCTGTAGCAGCCCGAGATGAGACAAGAGCACAAGCCTTTGCTGAGCAGCATCAAGCTGACGTTGCCTATGGAGATTACCAGCAATTATTTAATGATGATAATGTTGATGCTGTGTATATCGCCACGCCACATAACCTTCATTTTGAACAAGCAAAAGCAGCTATGTTGGCTGGTAAATCAGTATTATGTGAAAAACCGATTACGGTAAGTCAGCAAGAATCAGAAGCACTATTTCAAATCGCGAAAGAGCAACAGGTTTATCTAATCGAAGGCATGTGGACTTACTTTTTGCCCGCCATAAAACAAGCTCTGCAATGGGTTGAAGAAGGCAAGATAGGTAAACTTTTACATGTCAAAGCAGACTTTGGTTACCCTCAGGTATATTCGCCTGATGCCAGAGAGTTTGATGCCGATTTAGCAGGTGGTTGTGTGTTCGAAATGGGTATTTATCCCATTGCAATTGCTCAATTATTTTCGAGTTTAACGCCAGACTCTATTTATGCCACCGCCAGCTTTGCACCGAACGGTGTAGAAGATGATGTCAGCTTTATAATCAACTATCCCGATATGACCGCCACGTTAGGAACTTCGTTTAAATGTAAATTACAGAACTGGGCTTATATTATCGGTGATAAGGGCTATATCGCGATTCCTGATTTCTGGCGTGCAAGTCAATGTTACTTATATGAGCTTGATACTCAAGTTGCTAGCTTTAACGATCAACGTACTACAATAGGTTTTGATTATGAAATCAATGCAGTAAGCGATGATATCTTATCTGGAAGGTTAACGTCAGATATTGTAACTCCTAACTCGTCAAATACGTTTCAGCAGTTAATAAATCAAGTGAAGTCATACATTAAATAGTAACCATTACGAATTACTTAACTCCATTATGCTAATTATCTTAAATTGTGCTTTAAAGTCTTTATCGATAGTATTTAATTTATCGGTGAAGACTTTTTTGCTTAATTTTTGAGGACATTTATGGGACTACCTCGTATTGATATTTCTCCAATTTCCAGTTTACAAGACAAACAAATTGCAAACATCATTAAAGCAGTTGGAAGAGAGTTTGGCGCAGTAGGAGAGGGCTTTGGCCCATCAGATGCTGAAGTGGATAATATGAGCCAGCATTACTTAGTTAAGCAGCGAGCATGCTATTTAGTGGCTAGTGTTGATGGTGACATTGTCGGCGGTGCGGGAATTGCGTCTTTTAATGGCTCAACTGATACCTGCGAATTAAAAAAGTTGTTCTTATTACCCGAAAGCCGTGGATTAGGGCTTGGTAAGCAGTTAACGCAGCAATGTTTAGCTTATGCAAAAGGAGTTGGCTACACACAATGTTATTTAGATACCTTGGCCAGTATGACTGCAGCCATTGCTTTATATGAAAAAAAGGGTTTAAACACTTAGATAAGCCTTTAGATGGCACTATTCACGGTGGATGTGATGTTTGGATGTTAAAATCGCTCAAATAGTAATCTAGTTGCATAAAAAAGCCAAATCACAGGATTTGGCTTTTTTGTTGAACCTTAATTAATTTAGTGGCTTAGTCCTTTAGTGGCTCAGTGTTTTTGATTATTAGGCTCTTTTTTCTATCACTTCACTGGTTGAGAATCGATAGCGCATATTGCGATAGACACACACATCGGTGATGTCTTCAGGTGTACCATGTGGCGCACTTCTAAAGTTAGTTGATACTCGATATTGACCTGTAACTTCAGTGACTTTATGCCAGCAGTGACCATGTAACAAGACTAATGTGCCGGTTTTAGGCACCAGTGTGACTTCATTTTCAAAGTGAGTATCATGCTCGCTGGCTGGTAATAAACCACGCTTATGGCTACCAGGTACGACCATGGTAAAACCACCCGTTTCCTCGGTGATATCCATGGTGTACATCAACCTATTTAAGTTAAATTGGTTAGCGTCTTCTGGCGGACAATCTTGATGCCAAGCTTGTCCCTTTGTCCCTTGTTTAGAAAACATCACCATTGAATATTGTGAGTACCACTCTTGGCCCAGAATCGCTTCTGTAAGCGCTAATAAGCGTGGGTCTTGGTCGACTCTATCAAATTGTTCATGTCCCTCTCGCTGCGGGAACCAAGGTATAACTTCTGTAGCTGCTTTCGATAAAAACTCATCATTATGTAAAAATTCAGGCGTAGTACCAAAATGCTGACAGATGTCTTTATTCAACGAGTTCATCAACTGTGTATCAAAAAAGTTTTCAATAACTAAATAGCCATTTTGATGAAATTGAGTTGCTAATTGTTCATAGTTCATTGGTTTACCTCTTACTTAAGTTCATTGGTTTACCTCTTACTTAGCGTCCTAGTACTCACTCGTTTGGATCCAGCGCTGCGCATCGTTAACTTCGTCTAACCATTTTTGCTTGATTAACGGGTTGGCTTGAACACGAGAGTCGCCCCAATTGCCATTGGCGCAATTGGTTGCTGGTGGCCCTGATTGTTCTGCGCAATACCACATAGGTTGTGATTCCCAGTTAGTATTTATATAGGCAACCGCTCTAATGATATCTTGATTGGTTTTAACAAAATTAAAGAAAGGTTGATACCATGCATCCCATAGTGCCTCTGCTGTGATTGGTGTTTGCTCGTTTAACTGTATATAGCTGTGGGTTAGAGCAGAGGTGCGATATCCTTGCGGGGCAGCTTCTGCAATCATGACAGGTTTTTTATGTTGTTTAGCAAAGTCGAGAATTTGCTGTTGAGCGAAATCAGGTGTGTATTTAGGCTCATAGTTCCATTGAGTTAAATCTCGATAGAATACAGATAATGAAACCCAGTCAACATATTGGTCACCCGGATACCATTGATTTAAATGTTCTGGGTTAGTGAAATCATATTTAGCCGCATCATCACCGGCAATGGTTGGATCTGGCCAAGCGGCAGATTGCCAAACTGTAGCCACATTATCGAGATTGGCTTGCGCGATTTTGTTACTAATGCGTATAAATGCTTTCTTGTAACTTTCAGGTGAATAGCAATTCCAGGCTCCATCAAATTCGTAACCAATGCGTAGAAAGACCTTTCTTGGTGCAATAGAAGCAAAGTACTGGTTCATTAATGTGATGCTTTCGTCATACTCGCCATCGGCAATTTTTTGTGCATGATCAACATCATTGCAGCGGTCGAGTGCCAAACCAATCGCTAATGCAGCGTTGGGTGACTCTGATAAGCTTTGTTCAAATGAAACATCTCCCGCTTGCCAGTTTGCCACTTGATAAACAGCTGGCAATGCTTGGGCTGGATTGGCCGTTTTTAAGGTAGTGTATAGGGTTATTGCTTCAATATTATCTTCTGGGTTTCCTGCAATATATTCTGAAATAGTGTCAGAATCTTGGCCAATAAAAAGCAGTTGTTTATTATTTGGAGGCAAAAACTTTGCACCTTCAAATGTTGAAGATGCTTGATATTTCACAGTATCTGTAATGGTTTGCTTGTTTGATTGCGTCAATTCAGAAGCACTTTGATTATTGTCTTTATATGATTGACTGCAGGCTGTTAGCCCATAAAGCGCTAGCAGTAATCCTGCTGTATTTTTTTACAAATTTCATTTGGCCCCACCCAGTAACGATAATTGTATTGACAAGATGTTGTGACAGTTCAAAGGTTTTTGATATTTTTGACGATTTAATTCAAAAAAACCTTTGTTATCGCTAACAATACTAGTGTTGCAGGTTACAATATGTCCAGTACTTTGTTAACATATATGTAATGTTTAATGCTTAGCCAATGATTATAAGACTAATTATTGCTAAGGCTGTAAGTCAGTTATAACTTGTTTTAACCTATTTATAATGGGGGAAGTGCACTATTTGCTATGATTTTCAAACAGGGCTTGTTACCTTGTTATCTTGTAACAATTATTATTTTTATATGAGTTTCCTATATGAGTTCAACTACCAAGACAAATGCAAGAGTGAAAACCACCATTCAAGATGTGGCTGAATTGGCAGGTGTCTCAAAGATGACAGTCTCGCGAGTGCTAAACAATGATGAGAAAGTCAGCGATAAAACTCGAACTAAAGTACAAAAAGCGGCGAGCCAGTTAAACTATCGTCCTAATATTTCCGCGAGGCGCTTAGCAAGTTCGAAATCATATTTCATTGGTTTACTGTACGAAAACCCCAGTGAAGGCGGCTATGTTAGCCAGTTTATGTTGTCGGCGTTAAAAAGCTGCCGTAAACGTGGATATCACTTAGTGGTTGATGAATGTGATGGAACACAGGATGAGAAATTAAAAATTACTCGTGATCTTGTTGAAGAAACAAGAGTTGATGGGGTGATTTTACTGCCACCATTTTGTAATAACATCGAGATCCTTAATGAATTAAAATCATTAAATGTCCCCTATATTCGTGTCTCACCTGATATTGAACTCGGGTTATCACCATTTGTTTGTATGGATGACTATCAAGCCGCATATGAGATGACTAATCTTTTGATCGCAAAAGGGCATAGAGATATTGGCTTTATCATTGGTCACCCTGAACTCGGGGCAAGCCGTTTACGTTACCAAGGTTTTTTAGATGCAATGCGTTCTAAAAAGTTACCTGTGCCGCCAGAGTATATTGAACAAGGTATGTATAGTTACAAGTCGGGGTTAACTGCAGCTAAGTTACTGCTGGATAGAGCGAATAAACCTACCGCCATATTTGCCAGTAATGATGATATGGCAGCAGCTGTGGTATCGGTAGCAAATTCTTTAGGGTTAAATGTTCCTACAGATTTAAGTGTAGTTGGCTACGATGACACTCCTTTAGCAACCACTATTTGGCCGCATATCACTACAGTGAAGCAGCCTATTGCAGCAATGGCTGAGACTTCAATTAGCTTGTTAACCTCTGGCCAGGTTGATAAACTCGATCAGACTAGCCTTTCTGAGCTACGCCATGTGCTTGATTTTGAAATTAAAGAGCGAGACTCAGTCGAAGTAAATTAATCTAAAACGATTATGACCAAGCCCAATACCTAAAAGCAGCCTTATGGCTGCTTTTTTGTTTTAATTTAAATGCTTGGTCTCAATTCACTTAATAATTTATGTAGCGCATGGTTCAAACAAAGGAAATTACCAAAGCAATATTTGTTGACATTGTGTTAATAACAAAATATGTTAACGGTAACATCGTGGGGGTGTTACAAAACTTAAAAAAGTTGGTCAACCAGCTGAACTTCTATTTGCACCGCCACAAAACTGTCATTTTTGACTTTGGTCGGAGTAAATTATTGTGAAGTTGCAGTTTAATAATAATGCCATCGTACTGTCTGATGAGTTTACCTTGGGTGTAGCAACCGCGGCTCAACAAATTGAAGGCGGACGTTCATTAGATGGTCGTATAGATTCTATATGGGATGCTTATGCTGCTCGTAAAGATACTATCGAGAACGGTGACACTCCAACTAACGCTTGCGAACATTACCGCCTTTTAGATCAAGATATAGCGATGATTATTGATTTAGGCGTTGATGCTTATCGATTTTCAATCGCTTGGCCGAGAGTGATGGATGAACAGGGCGAGGTTAACCCGCTAGGTTTAGCTTTTTATGAACGCATTGTAGATGCATTATTAGCAAATGGCATTACACCTTATATCACCTTATATCATTGGGATTTACCTGAATGTATACAAAAATCCGGTGGCTGGGAAAATAGAGATACAACAGATTTATTTGCTCAATATGTCGATGTTATTAGCCAACATTTTAAAGGTAGAGTGCAACATTTCTCTACACTAAATGAACCATGGTGTAGTGCATTTTTAGGTAATTTATACGGTATTCATGCGCCAGGTAACACAGATAGAAAAACAGCTTATATTGTCGGTCATCATCTATTGCTTGCTCATGGCAAAGCCTGCCGAGTTATTCGTAAAAATATTAGTAACGCTCAAATAGGAATTGTATTAAATGGCGGACCTACGCAGGGTTTTACTGACTCCATAGAAGATAATTTAAAAGCTGAGCTTGCCTATCATGAAATGGTGAGTTTCTTTGCAGAACCAATTTATAAAGCTCAATACCCATCATTACTTCGTAAACTCTTTCCCGATTTTTTTGACATGGTTTTAGCTGAGGATTTAGACATCATCTCGGCAGAATTAGATTACTTGGGGGTTAATTATTACACCCGCAACTTTGTCACTGATGCTCAAGATGATATTGGTTATCAAACTAAGGTCTCACCTGGTGCAGTTGTTACTGCAATGGGCTGGGAAGTGTATCCACAAGGCTTAACTGAGTTTTGTATGCAACTTAACGAGTCTTATCAGCCTAAAGCAATATACATATTAGAAAATGGCGCTGCTTTTGACGATCAAGTTGTTGCTGGCGAAGTTAACGATGATGCTCGCTGTGAGTATATTTATCAGCATTTGTTAGAAGTCGAAAAGATGTTCAATTTTGGCGTTCCAATTAAAGGTTATTTCGTTTGGAGCCTTATGGATAATTTTGAATGGGCTTTTGGTTATAACAAACGATTCGGAATTGTTCATGTTGATTATCAGACACAACAAAGAACGTTGAAACGCAGCGCTCATGCAATTAAAGCATTATTAAAGCAAAAGAAACGTATTAACAGTGCGAAATAAAATAGTACTCAAAGAAGGTAAGCCATTATGAAACCAAATATTAATCCCATATTGCCTGGGTTTAATCCAGATCCTAGCATTGTAAGAGTCGGTGATGATTACTATATCGCCGTTTCAACTTTCGAGTGGTATCCAGGAGTACAAATTTTTCATTCAAAAGATTTGGTTAATTGGACGTTAGCTAATAGGCCGCTTAATAGAAAAGATTTACTGGATATGACAGGTGTACCTGACTCTTGTGGTGTTTGGGCACCTTGCTTGAGTTATGACAACGGAATGTTTTATCTGGTTTATTCCAATGTAAAACGCTTCGATGGCAACTTTAAAGACACACCAAATTATCTTACTTGCTGTGAAACAATTGATGGTGAATGGTCAAAGCCTATTTATATGAACAGTAGCGGTTTTGACGCCTCTTTATTCCATGATGAAGATGGGCGTAAATGGTTTTTAAATATGGTTTGGGATCACCGTCCTGATCGTACTTTTTTTGGTGGAACACTGTTACAAGAATACTGTGAACAAACGAAAAAATTAATAGGTAAACCGAAGAACATTTTTGCGGGTAGCGAGCTTGGTTTTACCGAAGGTCCGCATTTATATAAAAAGTCCGGTTATTATTATCTGTTAACGGCAGAGGGTGGGACGGGTTATAACCATGCTTGTACCATGGCACGTAGTAAAAATATTGATGGGCCTTATGAAATTGATCCCCAAGGCCCAATTGTGAGTTCTAAAGATGATCTTCACCATGGACTACAGCGAAATGGACACGGCGGCTTAGTCGAAACCCCAGAGGGTAAATGGTATTTAACCCATTTAACTTCAAGGCCTTTAGATTTAAATCAACCTGTTGAACAACGTCGTAGCCCTTTAGGCCGAGAGTCAGCTATTGAGGAAGTCACATTTACTGAAGATGGTTGGTTTAGGTTAATCACTGGCGACAAACTTGCTCAGCTGAATCCACCTAGCTTAACAGCAACACCACAGCGCGACTTTTCATTCAGAGATAACTTTGATGGCGCAAGTATTTCAAATAATTTCCAATGGTTAAGAACGCCAACTCCCGAAACATTTTACCGTTTAGAGTCGCAATCTGCTCATCTTAAAATAACAGGTAAGCATTCTGTCGGTAGTACATTTGAACAAGCCTTGATAGCGACAAGACAGCGCCATTTCTCATTTAGTGCTGAAACAGAGTTAGTGTTTAAACCTAATAGTTTTCAGCAACAAGCGGGTTTAATTTGTTATTACAACGCCCATAAGTTTCATTATGCCTACATGTCTTTTGATGAAGAGATTGGTTTGCACTTAGATGTTATAAGCTGCGAAGGCGATGAATCTTTAACGGCAAAGTTTCCTATTTTTGACAAAAGAGTCCCATTAACTTCATCTCGTGTTTTTCTTCGTGCTGAAATTAATTATGGATTGTTAACCTTTAAATATTCTCTAGATGGAGCTGTTTGGGTTGCACTATGTGAGCTCGATTACAGCATCATGTCAGATGAAGCGGGTAAAGGTGAGGGAGCCAATTTTACAGGGGCTTTTGTAGGTATGTGCTGCCAAGACATGACCGGCTCAGACATTAGTGCAGAATTTAATTATTTTGATTATCAGGAACATCACGGCGAATAGTGTTACGGATAGTGGTACAGCTAGTGTTTTGAGTCGTGTTTTAAATTAATAGAGCAAGGTAGAACAGGTGATTTTAATAGCGGCTAACGACTGTTGTAATTGTGGGGGATTGCTTCAGTCATTAGCTGTTTATTAAGCCGATAGCCGATTATTAAATCTAAAGATTGGGCATGTAATTGTTATAGCTTAATTGCCTTTTAAGAGAATGCCTTTAACAGGGTTCAGTTAATCACTCTATTAAAACCATCATACCCAAAAGAATAATAACAAGGCAGTTTATGATTACTAAAAAGAGAAAATTGCGTACGGGCTAGGGGATACGGCAAGTAATATTGTCTTTCAGGTCGTCGTTAACTTTATGGTGTTCTTTTACACTGATGTATTTGGTATTTCGGCCGCAGCAGTTGGTACTTTAATGTTATCCGTGCGTTTGTTTGATGCGATTACTGATCCATTAATGGGAGGGTTTGCTGATAGAACCAAAAGCAAATACGGTCGATATCGCCCGTATTTATTGTACGCATCAATTCCATATGCGGTGCTAGCTGTACTGGCTTTTACAACACCGGACTTATCTGAAAATGGAAAGCTCATATATGCCTATGTCACTTATGGTGCATTAATGACTGTGTATACCATCATTAATATTCCTTATTCTGCTTTGGGTGGAGTTATTACTAATGACCCAAAAGAGCGTGCTTCAGTGCAGTCATATCGTTTTGCATTAGCCATGGTTGGCGGCACTATCGTCACAGCGGTCACATTGCCTTTGGTCGACTTTTTTGCAGGGAGTACTGAAGATAAAGCTTACGGTTTTACAATGACTTTGGCTATTTTATCTAGTTTAGCGGTTATTTGTTTTTGGATTTGTTTTGCCTTTACCAAAGAGCGTTCATCCCCTGAGGTTTCAATTGAAACAAGTAAATCAAAGCTTAATATTTGGAGTGACTTATTGTCACTAAGGCACAATAAGCCATTTCTGATGATTGCTGCTGCCGCATTTTTTTACTTATCTTAGTGTCAATGCGCGGGGCTGTTGCGCCTTATTACGTCACTTACTTTTTAGGGCGAGAAGATCTAGTTAGCACCTTTATTACAGCAGGTATGTTGGCATCTTTAGTTGGCGCATTATCAACGAATGTCCTTTCTAAATATTTTTGTAAAGTTCGATTGTTTCGCTGGGGGTTGGTTGGGGTCGTGGTATTTCATGCGGTGATATATTTTTTAACCCCAGATGCTCTCATCAGCATATTTATCATCAGTATGTTGGCACAGTTTAGTCAAATGATTGTTGTGCCATTAATGTTTTCAATGGTGGCAGATACAGCAGACTTTGGTGCATTAAAGACAGGGCGTAAAATCATGGCGATGAGTTTTTCTGCGCACTTACTCAGTATTAAGCTGGGCCTGGCAGTCGGTGGGGCACTTGTTGGTTGGTTATTATCTTATTTCGGTTACGTTGCTAATACTGAACAAACGTCATTTGCGCTTACGGGGATCGTGTTTATCTTTAGTATTGCGGGTGCTATTTGTGGATTATTAGTCGCCGTAGTTATGGCTAAATATTCGTTAACGAATGAAGAAATGATTTCAGTAAATGATAAATTAGCTGCTCAAAAATAATGCTAGCAAGTAATAGCTAAACTGTTTTGGATGCCAATGATTTTTTTATTCAATTCAACTCAATCCATAGCTATCCATGTCTATTTGAAAACAACCAATCAAGTAATGTTTGATTGGTTTTTTATTCATTAATTCTTATCAACATTGATGAATTTAATTGTGCTGGCAAAAAAGGATTAGCAATAAGGATTGTGTTTACATTTAGTGGATGACAGTTTTTTAGATTTACTTTGTTTTGAAGTGCAAATATTGCTAGCTTAAATTCATTATCCTACAATAAAATAAACAATAATATTATTAGACTAAAATCAGGGACTTTTATGTTCGATTATTTGAAGGGGGCAGCAAAAATACATCGAACTGAATATACCTATTGGCGTTTTAAACATTTCCACATCAACCATGTCATGTTGCCTTACTCAGGCTTTGTTCTTTCAGTTATCCCGATTTATTTATTATTTGGCTACCTTGATTATCAACATTTATACGCAGATGCTTGGCTAGCCACAATGACACGTTTCGTTTTCTCCTTCCTTTGTGTTGCATTTCTTCTAATTTTAAAGCGTTATTCACCTAAACATCTTGATTTTGCAGAACTCACTTTAGTGTTATGTGTGTATTGGTCATTAACCTATATTGGCCAAATGGCGATGGAGCAAGGTGATTTTAATTACCAATCAGGTGGCATTCTTGTCATGGCGTATATTGGGGCATTATCTCGATTGCCGTTCAAAGCTAGTTTTTTCGCACTTACTTTCATGGCGATTTGTTATACCGTTATGATTACGCCCATGAGGTTAGAACATGATTTTGCGGAGGAAATTGATAGATTATCTATCATGCTGGCAATTTATTTTATGTGCTTAATAGCCTGCTTGAGAAGAGAGTCTGAGACTCATAAAAGTTTTGAGCAATTTTGCCAAATTAGAAGCCAACAACTTAGGTTAAGAGCGAGTCAAAGTAAGTTAGCCCTACAAGCCGTAACCGATCCGTTAACTGAATTAAAAAATAGGCTATACCTTACTCAAAATAGCTCATTGCTCATGCAAAACGCTAAGCAGTCGGATAAGGCTTTAAGCTTGTTAATGATTGATATTGATAATTTTAAATCAATAAATGACAGTTATGGTCATCAGGTCGGTGACAATGTCATTTATGGTGTTGCGCAAATTATAAGACAGTATTGTGGTCGCTATACAGGTATGAACATTCGATACGGTGGGGAAGAGTTTTTATCAGTGTTCTACTGTTTTGATAAAGACCAGCTGTTGAGTGTTGCGGAGTCCATTTTAAATGATGTGGCAAAACTCTATTGGGCAGATAAAGATCTAAGAGTCACGGTTTCAATAGGGGCTGCTATTGACAAGTTTAATGCTGCTGATGACAAATCATTGTCTCTAAATGAGCTGATTGGTCATGGAGACAGTGCACTTTATCGTGCCAAAAAATCCGGTAAAAATTGTATTGAAACCAATTAACTTGTGTTCATTGGTGAGTTTTGCTTAATATTTGTGCGCTATGGTCGATAATACAATAGTCGTAGTGAGATAAATATGACGTGGAAATAGTTTAATGTGGACAAAACTATGAGTTAAAAACATCTCACTTTATTACCTAACTTTGTAATAGCTTTATTCGTAGTAGATTTATTAGAGTACAGCTTTGTTCCTGTTCATATTAATCGTGAGAGATATGTGTAAGGAACATTGCTTGAATGAAGTTAAGTGATGTTAAACTCCAATAATATGGTGATTCCTCATGAATTCAGTGTACCTTTTTCTGCGTAAAACAAGCATCGCGAACCGCTTATTAGCAATGATTATTTTTGCTGCATTAGCGACATTATTGATGTTTTTCTTTGCCTTTAACCGAATCGATAACGTATTAGTGCAAGAGAAGGAAGCTAAGCTGACTTCTTTAGTGGGTGTGGCAAGTTCAGTTATTTCTCAATTCCATTTGCAGTCTCAACAAGGACTTTTAACCGAAGATGAAGCTAAAAGTGCAGCAATAGCTGCTTTGAATGAACTTCGATATTCTGGCAATGAATACTTCTTTACCATTAATTTAGAAGGCGTGATGGTTCAGCATGCTTTTGCTAAAAAATTAATAGATACTAATGTTTTATCCATGAGAGATCCTGAAAAAGTACCTCTTTTTCAGTTAATGATCGAACGAACTAATCAAGCTAAAAATGCCACAGTAAATTATATGTGGAACAAACCCAATCAAGATTTCCCTAGCCCTAAAATGAGTGTTGTTGAACGGTTCGAACCATGGGGATGGGTGATTGGTACAGGTATATATATTGATGATATTTATGCGCAAAAGTCAGAGTTTGTGATGCAATATTTACTATTGCTAACCATCATCTGGTTACCGATTATTGTTTTATTATTTGTGATAACAAGAAGTATTGCAGAGCCTATGCAGCAAACGATAAAAGCGTTTGAGAATATTGCTAAAGGGGAAGGTGATTTAACGTTACGCTTAGCTGAAGATGGTCAAGATGAGCTTAATCAAATTGCGCAGAACTTTAATATTTTCACGAATAAAATTCAGCAACTGGTTTCTTCCGTTGCAGTCTCTGTTTCAGAAAGCCATACACTTGCAAATGATTTATCGTCAATTTCGTCTCAAGCGAATCAAATATCATCTAGCGTTCAATTAGAAACAGAAAATGTCGCCACTGCGATAAATGAAATGTCGATGACAGCAGCCGAGGTTGCATCAAACGCCCAAACAGCTGCCTCAAGTGCTAATGTCGCAGATAGTGAAGCAGATAAAACTGCTGAAATTGTTGATAATGCGATAACTAAAATTGG
Organism: Shewanella sp. ENK2; assembly: GCF_043568515.1. NCBI lineage: Bacteria > Pseudomonadati > Pseudomonadota > Gammaproteobacteria > Alteromonadales > Shewanellaceae > Shewanella > Shewanella sp. ENK2. The sequence continues at coordinate 4,074,543 of NZ_CP171406.1, forward strand.
TGATTTGTCTTCTGAGCTACAACAAACCGAATCTGTTGCAAAAGGCCTAAAAATTAGCTCAAGCCAGATTGGGCAAATATTAGATGTCATTGTTGGTATTGCTGAGCAAACCAATTTATTGGCATTGAATGCTGCTATTGAAGCCGCTCGTGCTGGTGAAGCGGGTCGAGGCTTTGCTGTGGTTGCCGATGAGGTTAGAACGCTTGCTAGTAGAACGCAGGATTCAACCCGTGAAATCAATGGCATTATTGACGCTATTAGAGAGGCTATTGAAGATGTAAACCATTCAGTAGAACGGGCTTTAACACAATCAGATGAAACCGTTGGCGAAACGCAAAAAGTAGAACAAGCACTTCATTCAATTAAGTCTGCAATTGGGGATATTTCTCAAATGAATATTCAAATAGCAGGTGCAACAGAAGAGCAAAGTGCAGTGATTTCAGAATTAAATATGAATATTACCCGCATTAATGATATGTCGGTAGAGAATAAAAATCATAATGAGAAATTACTGGATAGTAGTGACAATATAGCAAAAGGCTCAAATGAGCTTGAAAACATAGTAGGGCAGTTTAAAGTGCAAACCATAAATAGTCTTATTGATGAACACCTCGCATTTATAAACTAATAAAGCCTTGTTGGAAATATTCAACAAGGCTTTTTTATTCGAACTTGTATATGCAAATTTATTTCATTTTTGTTAACTGTTTATGGTTAATTTACATAGGCTGACGAATTGATATTTGCGTTAAACACATTAAAAATAACATAAGCTATCTGATAGACCACTTATGGGCTTAGAAATGATTGCTAGACTGGAATGGAGATTTAATGCTGCATATATAATACAGCACATATAAATCAACGATGGTTGATAGTAGTTAGCAAAGGGTAATTATCGAAGAAGATGAATCGGTATTAAGCCAATTCATTAGTAGACCCAGTCATTACTGGTGTTTCAACTTATTCATTATGTTGATAACGTCTTGATATGAGATTTTATACTCTCTTGATAACTGGATGATTTTTGCTTTGTAGGTTTGAATATGTTCTTGCTTTACCAATTCAGTTTGTTTTTCTTCGACAATTTCAGAAACCACTTCTTCTAAGATTTTTAAGCGTCGTAAACTGTAATCCAAAGAAGATAAATACGTCTTCATTTGCATTCTATTACGTGCATTCTCAAGATTTTTAGTTGTTCTATTTTCAAAATCTAATTCATCGAACGCATTTATTACATTTTGTAAATTGATATCAGTCATATTGAAAACTACTTAAAAGTTAATTGGTATTTCGCAATAAATGATAAATTCAAATACTGCAATGTTTTCATCCATGAACAAGTAAAGTATAGGCGACAGTTTATTCAGATTAATGAATTGTTTCAATAGCTATGGACGTTTATATTATGAGGTAACCTATTCATTTTAGTACATGGAGTGTGAGATGTTAGATTTATTACCCGACTTATTTGACCATTACGAAAATAAACTGACTTTAGTTCAATCGAATTGGAACTCTTATGGTGGTAAAACTATTTTTTATGGCGAAGTGGTCACCGTTAAATGTTTTGAAGATAACTCTAAAGTTAAGTCAGTATTAGCTACACCGGGAAAAGGTAAAGTGCTAGTGGTTGATGGTGGTGGCGTCTGTCGACGGGCCTTATTGGGCGATATGATTGCGGAGTCTGCATTTAATAATGAATGGGAAGGGATAATCATTTATGGCGCAATTAGAGATGCAGGTACTATCGCAACCATAGATATTGGTGTGCAGGCACTTGCGACAAACCCAATTAAAACTGAGAAAAAAGATGTCGGTTTAATTGATGTTGCCATCAATATTGCTGGTGTCGATATTAAACCCAAGATGATGATCTATGCTGATATCAATGGTATTGCCATTGCTGAAAAACCTTTAGATTTAACGGTTTTGAGCTAAACTGTTACATAACAACATAGTAACGCTAAATTGAGAACCAATTTACTGACAAGGAAGCAAACATGAAGGCACTTAAATGGCTGTTAGGTATCGTGGCTGGGGTAATATTAATACTTGCGGTGTACTTAACGGTATTTTTTGATTTGAATAGTTTTAAACCGCAAATTGTTGAGGCGGTTGAAAATCAAACTGGACGTACATTTGTCATTAAGGATGATTTGAGCTGGAGTGTATTCCCATCGATTGGCATAAAATTGGGCGGGATATCATTATATAATCCAGAAAATTTTTCTACTAACAACTTTGTTGAAGTGAATGAAGCTGTTGCCAACGTAGAATTAATGCCGCTATTAAGCCAAGAAGTTGAAATCGCGATGCTTTCATTAGATGGCTTAACGGTCAATATGATAACGCAAAAGGACGGTACCACGAGTATCGATGGTTTGAGTGGTGACAGTTCGGCAGCTGTGACAGAAGACAAAACGACTAATTCAACAGCTAAAACAAGTGTTAAACTACAAAGTTTACAAATTGGCGGAGTAGCAATCACCAATACCACTATTAATCTGATTGATGAAACGACAGATACGACTCAAGTCTTCAAGCTTAATAGCTTAACATTGGGTGAGTTTTCATTGGGTAATGACGCTGACTTTGCATATGACTTTTCAGCACAGCTTCCTGATATGACGGTTAACAGTAATGGTGAAGGCAAGCTAAATGTCAGTAAAGACTTGGCTAAATTAGCCATTAACGGCTTCACGATTAATACTGATGTCAGCGGTAAGGGCATTCCTAATAATCAAGTATCCACGCAATTAGTGACAGATATAGCCGTTGCACCTGATTCACAAAACGTAGAAGTCATTATTAGCAAATTATCTGCAATGGAAATTGATGCTACAGGTAAACTAAGTGTCAACTATGGTGCAAAAATCCCAAAAATAAACATGCAAATGGACTTTGGCGACATCGATGTGGATAAGTTAATGCCAGCTTCTGATGAGCAAACTCCAGCAGAAACAGAAAAAGTGGCGAGCACGGCACCTGCAACAGAGCCTGACTTATCCGCATTGAAAACCATTGATGTGGCTATGGGCGTCACTATTAAGTCAATTAAAGTGGCTAATTTACTGACTCAAAATTGGAAAATGAACGCCACAGTTAAAGATGGTATCGCCAATTTGAGTGAATTTTCTGCAAACCTATATGAAGGTAGTATTCAAGCAACGGCAAAACTTGATGCACGCCAAAAAGTCGCAAGTTATCACTTTGAAGAATCACTGACTGGCGTACAATTCAGACCGCTACTAAAAGACGCTGCTGATGTGGATTTAATTTCAGGTGCAGCAAACTTCAAAGTTAAAGGCTCTGGTAAAAGTTTAATCCCTGACAATATAAAGAAAAACTTATTAGCGAAAGGGGATTTTGAAATCGCTGATGGTTCACTTTATGGGGTTAATATTCCGCAAATGATCCGCAGTGCGCAAGATAAACTCAAAGGTGATCTTTCTGCGAAAAATACTGAAGAGTTAAAAACAGATTTTACAAGTCTGACAGGCAGCTTTGATTTAAATAATGCAGTACTGACCAACCCTGATTTAGCGATGTCATCACCACTTATACGTTTAAGCGGTAATGGTAATGCCAATATAGACTCACAAACAGTAGATTATAAATTAACTACGTCTTTAGTGGGTTCTTTAGCAGGACAGGGTGGAGAGAAAGATGCATTAGCGGGCGTTGATATTCCGTTAACGATTACAGGTAGCATGCAAGACCCTAAATTTGGTATCGACACGAGTGCGTTATTTGATGCCAAAATAAAAGGTGAAACCGATAAGCTTAAAGATAGCTTGTTCAAAAAATTAGGAGGGTTTTAATGAAACGTTTTATAGGTTGCTTAAGTTTACTGTTAGTGGGCTGTAGTACAACAAGTACAGATGTCACTGCACAAAACACGGGTGTCGATACTGCGAAAGAGACTAAAAGTGTCGTAAAAGCAAAATCAATTTCGCTTGGTGCTGGAGTATCAACAATGGCAGAAACCTTATTAGTCGGCTTTTTAGAAGCTGAAACCTATACAGACTCTACTAAAGCAATGTCGGTAAAACATACGGCAACTAACAGTCAGAGTTATCCTGTTAGCTTGATGTTTAATTCAGGGATGACCGCTGATTTAGGACTTTATGATCCTAAAGGTCAACAAATTTGGTCTTCTTCTCAGGATATGATGTATACCCAAGCATTGCGTACTGTTACGTTAGCACCAGCACAAACAATCGAAACTCGTTTTAGTGTACCTGCTGCTGTGATGGCAAAAGTGTCAGGACCGGGATATCTATTCAGTGTCAAGTTTGCTGGTAAAGCTGAAGAAAGTGCAATGCCAGTGATAAATGCAGGTTCAACACCTTTGGTTGTTAACTAGCATTTCGTTTCCATTAGCACTAATCAGCGTAAAAAAATGGCAAGTGATATTATCACTTGCCATTTTTATTGGTGGTATTTAATTAGGTAAATAAAACCAATCATTTTTGGTTTAAGTAACCGATTTAAGCTTAACGAATCAGCACTTTTGTAATCAGTAATGAATAGCGTAACTCAATTAAGCGTTCACTTTTGATACATCAACAATTAAACGTAACATTTGTCCAGGCTGAATATATTTGGTGTTATGTAACTTATTCCACTTGATTAAGTCATCTACAGATACGTTAAATTTATTAGCAATACGGGCAAGTGAATCACCTGAGCGAACTTTGTAGTTAACTGTTCGCTCAGTTGCATTTGTTGATGCACGGCTACCAATTGTCAGTTCTTTTCCAATGCTTAACGCGCCATTTTTAGGCAGACGGTTCCAGCGAATTAAATCATCGACCGAGACATTGTAACGCTTTGCGATAACCCACAGTGAATCGCCAGACTTCACTGTATAAGTGATATTCTTAGGTGTTAATTGATTTTGCGCTAATAACTGATCTGTTGTTAAGTCAGCACCTTCAGGTGGCACTGGGATAATTAAATATCTGCCAGCTCGAATATTGTTGTTTTTAAGATTGTTACTTGAGCGAATAAATGATGCTGACGTATCGAAGCGTTTGGCGATATGACTGACAGTATCACCTGATTGAATCTTATAACGATGCCAATTGAGCTTGTCTTTTGGGTCAAGTTGCGCCAATTTTTGCTCAAATACATCTCTTTTGTCATAAGGCAGCACTAGAGTGTGCGGACCTTCTGGTGACGTGGCCCAGCGATCAAGACCTGGGTTAAGTGCTTTAAGTTGGTTTATGTTCATGTCCGCTAAATCAGCAGCCAGTTTTAAATCAATTTGGCTTTGGGTATCGACAACGGCGATATGAGGCTCATTAGCGATAGGTGTTAAGGTAATGCCGTATTTATCGGCATTTTTGATGACATCGGATAAAGCGATGAGCTGCGGGACGTAACGTCGGGTTTCTCGAGGTAATGATAATGCCCAAAATTCAGTGCTTTTACCTGCGGCTTTATTTCTGCGAACGGCATTATTTACTCTGCCTTCACCAGTGTTATACGCTGCTATGGCATACAACCAGTTTTCGCCAGTTCTGTCGTAAAGATATTCTAGAAAATCTAACGCAGCAGTCGTCGCCGCAGGTACATCTCTGCGTCCGTCGTACCACCAATCACTTTTTACCCCAAAATGATTCGATATTGGGGTCGTGAGCTGCCAAAGCCCCGAAGCTGCACTTGCTGAATAAGCAGATGGGTCAAATGAGCTTTCAACGATGGGCAATAGCGCAATTTCAATTGGCATGTCACGCTTTTCAAGCTCTTCTACAATGTAATGTAAGTATGGCTCAGCCCGTTGTGAAACGATTTCCAAATGCCTTGGGTTCGCCAAATACCAGTCACGATATTGATTGACGAGCTTTTGGTCATCAATCGGCATTTTCATCTGTAGGCTAATGCGTTGCCATACATCTGTGATCTCGACGGGCTTTTCAACTTTAACGACCGTTTCTTCAGGATCTACTGGCTTTTGAATGGTAATAGGCTCTTTAGCCGGCTTAGGTGTTGTTAGTGTTTGACAGCCACTTAAAAAGGCCACACCACCAACGATAAAATATAAAGATTTATGCATCAAAAACGAAATTCCTAAGTCTTGCAAAACTGACATGTTTAGTACGTCAGCCTAAAGTATTGGTCAAAATTGAAGCGGCATTGTAGAGCAAAATGCGCTAATTGTCTTTGTTAAGTTAACCTGCGTGGGATATCAACCCTAAACTAAAAGTGATTCTTCCATTCTCTGAGAAGAGTAAATGTTTGTAGTTCAGTCAAATTTTGTTGATTAAACTGCTTTGAAATAGATTGTTTGATTTCTGTACTACCACTTCGTAAAAATGGATTAATTGCTAATTCTGTTGCAATGGTAGACGGGATTGTTGAATTATTGTGCTGTCTTGCTGCTGCAACTTTTTGCTCGTATTGCAGTAAAGCTGTGTTATTGGGCTCTACCGCGACCGCAAAAGTGATGTTAGCTTGGGTGTATTCATGTGCGCAGTAGACTTTTGTGTTGCCATTTAGCTTGGTCAATTTTGCCAATGACGCTGCCATTTGCTCAGGCGTTCCTTCAAATAATCGACCACAGCCGCCACTAAATAAGGTATCTCCGCAAAAGAGAGCATTATCAATGCAATAGGCGATATGGCCGAGTGTATGTCCTGGTACCATAAGTACCTGCACTGGCGAATTGATAAAAGGTAACGTCAGGGCTTGTTCGCATTCAATAGGATGAGTTACGCCTGAGATGTTTTCTTTTTGAGGACCATATACGCTCAGTTGTTGGTTGTATGCTTGCTGTAAATCTGCGATACCGCCAGTATGATCTGCATGGTGATGTGTGATTAGAATACCGACTAATTCAAGGTCTGTGTCATTGATATGGTCTAACACACTTTGACTACATCCAGGATCGACAACGTAAGCTTTATTGGTTCCTTGCTGATGAATTAACCAGATATAGTTATCATTAAATGCGGGAATAGCGTTAACAGAAAGCATGATTTAACCTTAGTAAAATATGTCGATACAGAGTAACGGATTATTGGAAGCTCGCCAAATGTTGATCAACAGTATGATGAGCCTTGTTGGGTGAATACACTCTCATCAATAAACAGTGGACTCTATATTTTGACTTTGATTAAACACTGTCATTTAACAAGAAGTATAGGCGACGTTATTGCCACTAGAATAAAGAATGTCATTAATTTTACTTATTGATCTCAAAACAATAAATATTTTGTTATCCCTTGACGACTTTGGGTTATAAATCGTTATACTCAATTATCGATATGTATTTTATAAGGGGCTGGGCGTTTATGTCGATTCATCACAAACCGCAACAGTGGCATCAATTACCCTGTGGTGATGAAATACAATTGGCTGTAGAACAGCGCTTAGCAAGTTGGTGGCCAAGAATATTCGGCTACCATTTATTAAAATTAGGTCCTTTAAGTCATCAAATCTCCAGCTTAAATTGTAATATCTCTCGTCATTTTTCTATTCATGAGGAAGAAGGTGCTTCGATTATTGCTGATCCACATCACTTACCTTTACAAAGTGGCTCAATGGATGCGGTTTTAATGAGTTTCTTAATTGAGTTTGAACAAGATCCTTATCGACTTCTACGTGAAGTCGATAGGGTAATGATTTGTGGTGGCTATATTTTCATTTGTGGCCTAAACCCGGTAAGCACGGCATTTGCGGGTAAATTGTTACCTAAGTACCAAACTCAAATTCCTTGGTCTGGGCAATTTTTTATGCCTGCTCGAGTCAAAGATTGGTTAGGCTTGCTCGGTTATCAAATACTTCAAGATGAACGGTTTATTTATCACCCTTTAATAGGCGATATCAATCAAGGTAGTTGGTGGCAAAACCGCTTAGAGCGATGGCTACCAGGAATCGGCAGTGTCTATTTAATCGTTGCACGTAAAATGGACTCGCCATTAACACCTATACGAGAAAAGAAAAAGCTCGAGCGCCGCAATGGGCCCAAGCATCAACAGCGGGGCGAACGGGTCATTCTAAACAGACTAACCAATAATATGGTTAGTCTGCATTATAATTGACATCTTCTTGCTCGGGCTTTGCTTCAGCAGCCCATCGAGCTAAATCATCACAACGTTCGTTTTCTGCATGGCCAGCATGACCTTTAACCCAACGCCAATCCATTTGATGGATTTGGCTGACCTTATCTAAACGTTTCCATAAATCGACATTTTTTACTGGGGTCTTCGTTGAGGTAATCCAGCCCTTTTTTTCCAACCGTGGATCCATTGCGTGATACCCTGTCGCATATATTGGCTATCACTGGTTAATATGACTTGGCAGGGCTCATACAAGGCTTCTAATGCGATGATTGGCGCGAGCAGCTCCATTCTATTATTGGTGGTAAGCTTAAATCCGTCAGACATTTCTTTGGTTTGGCGCTTATATTTCATTACAATACCGTATCCGCCAGGACCTGGGTTTCCTAAACATGAGCCGTCAGTATAGATTTTGATAAGTTTTAGTTCTGACATTGAATTGTTACCATACGTTTGACCTTATTTTTGGCAATTATACCTAAACATTTATTAATGAGTTACCTATGAATATTATTTCTAGCGCAAGCCGTCAGGTTATTTTAGATACCGAAACAACAGGTATGAACCAAGCTGGTGGCCCTGTATATATTGGACATCGCATTATTGAAATTGGTTGTGTAGAAGTCATAGATAGAAAACTCACGGGCCGTACTTATCACCAATACATCAACCCTGGTCAAGCAATTGATCCTGAAGCAATTGAAGTTCATGGCATCACTGACGAAAGGGTTGCCAAAGAGCCGCGTTTTCATCAAATTGCTCAAGAGTTTATCGACTTTATTGATGGAGCTGAAATTGTTGCACACAACGCTCCCTTCGATATCAGCTTTATGGATCATGAATTTGCTAACTTGCAGCCTAACGGACCGAAAACTGCCGACATCTGTGGCATTCTGGATTCATTAACCGTTGCTAAGCATTTGCATCCTGGTCAAAAGAACAACTTGGATGCCTTATGTAAGCGCTATGGCATTGATAACTCAAGAAGAACCTATCACGGTGCATTACTCGATGCTGAAATCCTCGCAGATGTTTATTTAATCATGACGGGTGGACAAATTAAGTTTAATTTGTCCAATGAAAAAGCTGGTCAAGAGGCGGGTGGGATTCAGCTTATCGATCAAAATGAGTTTAATCTTAAAGTGATCTCTGCAACGGCCGATGAACTAGTATCACATGATCAACGTCTTGATTTAGTTCAAAAGTCAGGAAAGTGCCTCTGGAGAGGTGAAGCGTAGCCGATGACCGCATTAAAGCCGTATTGTTTATTGTTCATTTTGCTGATTGGGAATTTGATTCCTCAATCGGCTTTTGCTGTTCCATACACTCAAGCGAGTGAACTCAAAAACCGTTTTCGAATTGATCATATGGTTGATGAGTTAACCTTGTTAGTACAGCGAGAATACGGCACTGCGCCTGTAATTGTCATTTTACCTGACGGCTCAAAATGGTATTCAGACCGTCACCCTGAATCAGTTAAGTGGGTTGATGGCTTAACTGGCGATATGATTAAAATCACTAAGCCTATGCCTGGCCCTTGGCAATTGTTGGGTAGCCTTGCTGAAGGCTCAAGTATTCAGAAAGTTTCAGAACTGGAAATCGAAGTTGAACCCATTCCGCAGCCGTTATATCAAGGTGAACGTCTAAAAGTCACTGCACGATTATTAGGTGACGGGTTAACGGTTAGATTACCTGGCTTAGATTTTATGGTGGAGTGGACCACAAAATTTGCAAGCCATCATAAAAACACCGACGCCAACTTTACAACGGGCACAATCATTGTCGGTTCGTATAAAGACAATGGCGAAGGATTAGATGAAGCACCTGATGATGGTGTGTTCACTGGTAAAAAGAATTTAAATCAGCCTTGGGGTAATTACACTTTAACAGTAGAAGCTCGTAATAATATCTTTCAGCGAGAAGTCAGTTATCCGTTCTATTTGTCTGAAAAGCCAATTGAAGTCGAAATTATAGAGCCAGAAGATAAGCTCAATGGTATTTGGCAGATTCAAGCGCTGGTAAATGAAGAAGCATTAAAACTGGAACAAACGCATTTTCACTTTGATATTGTTGGTCCCGCAGGGCTTAAATTACCGCTAAGCTTTAATGAAGTGACGAGTACTGAAACATTGATTTCGATCCCTCAAGTGACTGACTTTGGGAGTTACCGAATTAAAGGCACTGCGGTATCTACAACAGTCGAAGGACGAGAAATAGTGCTCGATTTACCCGAGCAGTTTTTTAATCTCATCGAACCGCCAGCACCGCCACCTTCAGCTGAAGAGCTCGCTAGACGAGCAGCGATACAAGCTGCAAATGAAGAAGCTGCAGCTAAGGAAGAAGCTATCTTCTGGATCCTTGTCGTTAATGGCTCTTTATTAGTCATTGGTATTCTAGGCTTAATCATTTGGCGGAAAAAACAAGCGCTTAATAAAGCATTAGCAGCGACTAAGCTGCGATTAGAGCAAGAGGGAGGCGAGAAGGAAGATGTCCCGTCTCTTGATGATCTTGATTTAACAATGCCAGATGAAAAGTAGTGTTATTTTGATGGTTGGATTTAAATCCTCTTTATAAGCAGGATGACTTGAGTCGTAAACGACTTTACACATAGCCGCTGCAAAGCGGCTAGCTAATTCAGCAATAACCACCTTAACACCGAGTCTGTATTGATGTTTTGTCCACAGGCTTTTTTACCCTTTGTATTTTCATCCGTTATGTTTCTACCATACTCTTAAAACTAAAACTAAAACTAAAACTAAAACTAAAACTGATTTTAGTTAATTTAACAGTAAGTTTTTTAATTCATCAGGCCTGCTTGTCGTTAGAATCCTGTCCCGCTTGAAATATTAACGCTATTTGATTTGCTAGTTTTATCATCAATAAGTGTATCTTTTAGCCTTTGCTGCGCATTTTTTAACTAAACAGACAAAAAGTTCAAAAAAATGGTTGACGGTTTTTCACGACAACTTTATTATTCTTCGCAACTTAAGTGGAGCGGTAGTTCAGTTGGTTAGAATACCGGCCTGTCACGCCGGGGGTCGCGGGTTCGAGTCCCGTCCGCTCCGCCAGTTAAGTTACTTAAATTTTGTTTATTTGTATATACAGGTAACACAGTTTAGGAGCGGTAGTTCAGTTGGTTAGAATACCGGCCTGTCACGCCGGGGGTCGCGGGTTCGAGTCCCGTCCGCTCCGCCAAACAGATTAGCCCTTGTCATATGACAAGGGCTTTTTTGTGCCTTCAATTTAACCTACTGAATATACAATATTTATTGCCTCTCTTAATACTAGCTCTTCAATGTTAATCAAATTCGATAAAATGCTATCAAACTGTCAATTACTGCTTGCTCTATAATCACATTTAGTATTTTATTAAAGGTATTAGCGTCAACATTTGATGGCATAAGTATTTAGTGTCTTTATAAGGAAATAACATGGTAGAACACATCACAGGCATGCTTGCGTTAATTGGCGTCTTGTCTCTATTGTGTCAATGGTTAGGTTGGAAGTTTCGTTTACCCGCTATTTTACCGCTACTTCTTTGTGGGTTATTACTTGGCCCAGGTCTAGATATATTAAATCCAGATGCCATTTTTGGTGATTTACTTTTCCCTATCATTTCGTTAGGTGTGGCGGTCATTTTATTTGAAGGCGCACTGACACTTAATTTTAAAGAAATAAAAGATCACGGCAGAATGGTGACCAATTTAGTGACATTTGGCGCTTTTATTACATGGGCTTGTATTGCACCAGCAGCACATTGGTTATTGGGTTTTGAGTGGCCTATGGCTATGTTGTTTGGTGCATTAGTTGTTGTTACGGGCCCAACAGTGATTGTTCCCATGCTGCGCACCGTGCGTCCTAAATCAAACCTTGCCAGCATATTACGCTGGGAAGGTATCGTTATTGATCCTATTGGGGCTATTCTCGCTGTTCTGGTTTATGAGTATATTGCAGTCGCCGCTGCAGCAGATCCTACGACGCATGTTTTGTCAGCTTTAGGAATGACACTTTTACTTGGTTTTGGCATGGGCGCCGTTGCAGGCTACCTCATCGGTATTGCGCTAAGAACCAATGTATTTCCCCATTATCTAAAAAATACCGCCGTATTAACCATCATGCTGGGTATGTTTGTTGGATCGAACTTGCTTCAAGAAGAATCGGGGTTATTGACGGTGACGGTCATGGGGATATGGCTTGCTAATATGCGTGGCGTCGACATTGCCGATATTTTAGAGTTTAAAGAAACGCTTACTTGTACTGTTGATTTCGGCACTATTTATTTTACTCGCCGCGCGATTAAATTCGACAGCGATGTTGGATCTAGGATGGGGAGGCGTCGGTGTATTATTGGTCGTTTTATTTATTGCCCGTCCGCTGAGTATTTGGATATCAGGAATTGGGACAAGTTTATCTCGGGCTGATAAATGGTTTTTAAGTTGGGTAGCACCAAGAGGTATTGTGGCAGCTGCCATATCATCACTCTTTGCCATTAAATTGGAAGCCATTGGTGTTAACGGAGCAAGTTCAATCGTACCGTTAGTCTTCTTGATCATTATAGGCACTGTGGTTATTCAAAGTCTTACTGCGAGCCCTTGGGCTAAGTTTTTGGGGGTTAAGGCTGACTCATCTCAGGGATTGCTATTATTTGGCGCGTCTAAGTTCTCTCGAGAACTAGCAAAAGTTCTGACTGATAAAAATGTTAAAGTGGTATTGGCTGATAATAACTGGGACAACATTCGCCAAGCAAGAATGGCAAATATTCAGGTGTACTTTGGTAACCCTGCATCAGAACATGCTGAAAACTTTATGGATTTAAGTGGTATCGGCAGAGTGCTAATTTTATCGCCTTATCGACAATTAAACCCATTGGTAAGCTTTCATTTTCAGGATTTATTTGGCGTTAAAAAAGTGTACGGCCTAAATAACGCCGAAGGTGGTAGCGCAAGACACCAATTGTCAGAATCATATTTAAAGCGATTATGTTTATTTGGGGAGTCAGTCTCATATGCTCGCATTGCGAGCTATATGTCAAAAGGTGCAGTAATTAAAGTGACCAACATTACTGAAAACTTCACCTTGACTCATTTTAGGGAGCGTTACGGTGAAACCGCAATGCCACTGATATATTTAACCAAAGAGCAAAAAGTTAAAATTGTCACAGGTGAAGACACTGACTTACCCGTTGGAATTGAGTTAATTAGCCTGTTACCACAAGAAGCGCAAGAGCAAGCGATCATTCAACGTAATTTAGCTGAAGCAGAAGAACAAGCCAATAAAGCTGCTCAAAAGACCCTTGACTCACAAGAGCAAACAGCAGAACTAAACAATGAAGAAGCACCAACTGAGCAAACGTTAACTGCAGTTGATTCAGAAGCTAACACTACAGTGAATAATGCAATTAATAAAAAGGACGAAACAAAGCAATAGTTTTGTAGATTAGAGGTCATTATTACCAACAAAAAAGCTTCGTCGAAACGAAGCTTTTTTATTGAGGTTTTCACTCGATATCTTAGTGTTATTGCTCAGCTAATACCGAAAGGACCACTTCATGGTGATTTTTAGTTTTGAACTTGTCGAATACATGGGCAACTTTGCCATCTTGGCCAATCAAAAAGCTTAAACGATGGATACCGTCGTAAATTTTACCCATAAATTTCTTTTCACCCCATACACCAAATGCATCGGCAACAGCATGGTCTTCATCGCTAAGTAGTGAGAAGTTTAATTCTTGCTTATCATTAAATTTAAGCAGCTTGGCCACGGGATCTGGACTTAAACCGAAAACCGTAACATTGTGATTAGCTAACTCAGCTTTACTGTCACGTAAGCCTTGTGCCTGTACTGTGCAACCTGGTGTTGATGCTTTTGGGTAAAAATAAACTAATACTGGCCCATTTTTTAATGCATCACTTAACGATACGGTTTCATCAAACTGATTTTGTAAGCTAAATTGCGGTGCTGAATCACCAACGGTTAGGGTATTCATTAATAGTCCTTATTTTGATTACTTATTTTTCACTTGCTTGCATGTGATTGATTGAACAATCTAGCGAAAGTTCTGCTGCGAGTTCATGGATACTGTTTTCAAGCTTAACCAGATCAACTTTTTCAGGCACATTGATGGTGAATAAAATTGTCTGAGTGAGATTATCGTCATCAGCGTGAGAACGAACTGCAGCTAGATCCAGTGAGCGGTCGGCAAGAAACTCGGTAATACGCTTCATGGTACCGCGCTGATCTTGTCCATTTACACTAACTTCAATTCGTGAAATGAAATTCTTAGGGGTGTGCTTAGAGGTACGCTTCATTACCATCAATAATTCAAGCTCAACACTTAAACCAGGTAATAGAGTTTCTATCTTAGTGATGGCAGCCCACGAGCCAGAAATCATCATGATTAAGGTGAATTCGTTTCCGAATAAAGCCATGCGGCTATCAACGATGTCACATTCACATTCACTGGCTAAACGGGATAGACGACTGACTAAACCTGGGCGATCAGCACCCATAGCAGTAACGACCAGATAGTTGGTCATGGATTTTCCTCACTTTTTCGATATCATAGAGCGTAAACTAGCGAGCTAACGCAAAGTTTTTTTGCGGGTTGTAATGCTACCATAACTAAAAGAAAACCACATAAGTATGTGTGTATTTGCCTTTAATCTGTTTGAATTATGACTAGTTTAGTGAATATATTTTAATAACTGTTGATTTATAAGGAAATAAAGTTTATTTCTTCTGTAAACAACGTTGATATTTACGCAAATTATTCGCCTTTTTTTGGCGAATAGTGAAACGTTTTAGATAAATGCATTTAAGAGCCCCGTTAATGCTTGTCATTAGTAGTAGGCATAAGTAACATAGCGAATCCTGAAACCTTGGGGAATTTAGATGATAAACGGAAGCATCGTTGCCTTAATCACACCAATGAATAGTGATGGCACAGTAGATTACGCGAGTCTTGAAAGGCTGGTAGAGTTTCATATTGACCAAGGCACAGATGCGATTGTCGCCGTTGGGACAACAGGTGAGTCTGCGACTTTACCGATGAAAGAACATGCACAAGTTGTAGCGCAAACGGTTAAGTTTGCAGCAGGACGCATTCCTGTTATTGGCGGAAATGGCGCCAATGCCACTGCTGAAGCTATTGAGCTGACTCAATCTATGGCCGATTCAGGCATCGTAGGCATGTTAGGCGTGACCCCATATTACAATAAGCCAACACCAAAAGGGCTTATTGCACATTATAAAGCCGTTGCAGCTTGCACAGATATTCCTCAGATTTTATATAATGTACCCGGCAGAACTTCTGTTGATATGTTACCTGAAACCGTCGTTGAATTAGTCTCAGTACCTAATATTATCGGTGTTAAAGAAGCCACTGGCGATTTAACCCGTGTCGCTAAATTGCGTGAATTATGTGGTAATGATTTTAAGCTTTACAGTGGCGATGATGCTACGGCTAGAGATTTCTTATTACTTGGTGGTGATGGGGTCATTTCCGTTGCCAACAATATCGTTCCAAAATCCTTTAAGGCTATGTGCGAAGCTGCACTGGCTGGCGATTTAGCGTTATCAGAAAGTATAAACCAGCCAATGAAAGGTTTATATGAACACTTGTTCTGTGAAGCTAACCCAATTCCTGTGAAATGGGCCGCTCATCAAATGGGTTTAATTAGCCAAGGACATATTCGTTTACCTTTAACTGAACTTTCTGAGCAGTTTCATGGTCTGTTGTTAGAAGCGATGAAGCAAGCCCAGATAGAGGTAAACCAATAAATGTTGAAGCAAGTCACCCCAATTCTCGTTATAGCAGCACTATCTGCATGTAGCACTCCGACAGATCGACGTATTGCAAATGGCAATGATGACTTTGTTAATGCCAAAGCTGCGCCATTATTAATCATACCTGAAGGGCTTAAAACACCAACTTATGGCAAAGAGTATGATATTCCTGAGCCAGGTAGTGAAGTTAATAAAGAACTTGTTGGTAAGCGTCTAGATATTCGTCCTCCATTACTTGTATTGCCGATGTCTGAAGGCACACGTGTGGAAGAGGGCAGCGATAATATTAAAGTTATCGTTGAATCTATCGCAACAACTAAAGACTTAAAACAAGAAGTGTTTGAAAACTTAAAAGGCTTCTTAAATAAGTACGAAGTGCCAATTGAAAAAGAAGATTACGAAGAAGGCATTATAGAAACAGGCTGGATTGAAAACCGTGAGGTGATTGATTCAAGTTGGTTTGGTGAAGATAAAGTTTACTTATTACGCCAACGCTACCGTTACGATGTTGATGTCAGTCCTCATGGCCGTTCAGGTAGTATGAGTATTGATCTTATCGAACATGAAGAATCTTACGACGGTGAAGACCAAGAAGTATTCTTAAGTGGTGAAGATAAACGTCGCTACACAATAGATATGCTGAATAACTCTATTGCTTACATGAGTATTACTCGTGATAAGCAAATTAAAGCTGACCGTATCGAGCAGAGTCTAGGTATTACTTTAGATTTAGTGGCAGAAACTGAAGATAAAGGTGCTTATTGGATTGCTGAAGCGGATTACAGTAAAACTTGGGACCGTCTACGTATAGTTTTACCAGAGCTTGGTTTTGATATAGTCGATATGAATAATGCTGAAGGCTTATTTTATATCGTGCTTGAAGAAAGCGGAGGATTCTGGAGCTCATTATGGGGTGATGAAAAGTTACCTTTAGAGCGCGGTAATTACCGTGTTGAGTTAGAGCCAACAGAAGATAAACAGCAAACGAAGATTTTTGCTAAAAATGCGGTAGGTGATCCATTATCAAATGAAGTCATCACTGAAGTATACCGAGTACTTAGCGATGCCATGGAAGCTGACCGTAAGGTGAGATAATCACCCATTATTGCTTGTTTTGCTTCACTGACATACATACTTACAAAGAGACACATTTCTGTGTCTCTTTTTTTATGCTAGAAATGCCAATTGAGTTGGCGAAAACGCTAGGTTTACATGACAGGTTAGGATAATTCACCAAAAGTGAACTTAGATTCAGGTTATTTCGTACTGAAGTTGAATGTTAATCAAATGTGTAATTTGTAAGTAAAGGTAAAACGCCTTGATACCGAGTTACCGCTAGGTAAACTAACGTTTGCCACAAAACTGATACTCGCTAACATCAAACCTCTTTTGATAGAGGGATGAACGGAATAACGATGAAAAAAACAATTATATTACTCGTAGCATTAGCTCTGGCTTGGTTTGGTTATCAATCAACCTTGGCTCCTGAAAAATCTAATCAACGTGTCAAACCTATCCCTAATGTTGTTGTGGCTAAAGTTGCCATGCTTCCTGTCCGTGACGAAGTTGAAGCGATTGGTACAAACAAAGCGTTTGAATCGATAACCATTACCCCGAAAGTCACTGAGCAGGTTGCGAGCATTAATTTTAATGATGGTGATATTGTTTCTAAAGGTGATTTGTTAGTACAACTTAGAAATCGTGAGCAGGTTGCAAAAGTAAGAGCTGCTGAAGTCAAAGTTACTGATAACCTTCGTGAACTTGACCGTATTAGAAGCCTAGTAACCAGTAAAACGGTTGCTGAGCTTGAAAGAGACAGACTTCAAACATTAATTGACACCACCAGAGCGGAACTTGAACAGGCTAAAGCGGCACTAGAAGACAGAGCCATTCATGCCCCATTTTCTGGGCGCCTTGGTTTAAAGCAAGTGAGCGTAGGTAGTTTAGTTTCTCCCGGCACACAAATAACTACGTTAGATGATGTCAGTAAAATTAAGCTCGACTTTTCTGTACCAGAGCGATTTATTCAAGAATTACAGTTAGGCAAGAGTGTTGAGGCAAAAGCGATTGCGTTTCCTGATCGTATTTTCAAAGGCGAAGTCACATCGATAGATAGCCGAGTTAATCCATCAACCCGCGCTGTTATTGTTCGTGCGATTATAGATAACGCAGATTCTGCTTTGTTACCGGGTATGTTGATGAAGGTGAAACTAATCAAGCAAAACCGTGAAACCTTGCTATTACCTGAGTCAGCCATTATTCCCATTCAATCGAAGCATTATGTATACATAGTGAATGATGAAAATATTGTTGAACGTAAACAAGTTTCTCTAGGTATAAGAAATCGTGGCTGGGTAGAAATCATTGATGGACTTGTGATTGATGAGCCTGTAATTATTCGCGGCCTATTAAAGGTGAGACCTGGCGATGAGGTAAAAACAGAAGCAGCTGAAGCATTTAACTTTGCTAAGGTCGCCGGAGCGGAGAACGCCGCATGATATTAACTGATATTTCAGTAAAAAGACCGGTATTAGCCTCTGTAATTAGTATTTTGGTTATCATTTTGGGTTTAGTGTCTTTTGAAAAGCTACCCTTACGAGAATATCCCAATATTGACCCGCCAGTTGTGTCTATTGATACCCGTTATCGTGGTGCGAGTGCCACGGTAGTTGAGAGTCGTATTACCCAACTTATTGAAGATAGGATTAGTGGGGTTGAAGGGATTAAGCATGTTAGCTCAACAAGCCGTGACGGTCGCTCTTCAGTGACGTTAGAGTTCGATGTTGGTCGAGATATTGAAGCTGCAGCTAACGATGTACGTGATCGAATCTCTGGATTGTTAGACAATTTACCTGAAGAAGCCGATCCGCCAGAGGTTGAGAAAGCTAACGGTGGTGATGAAGTGATCATGTGGCTAAACCTTGTCTCTGATCAAATGACAACGTTGCAGCTCACCGATTACGCACGTCGTTATTTAGTTGATCGCTTTTCAGTCGTAGACGGTGTCGCCAATATTCGTTTAGGTGGAGGTAAAGTGTATGCCATGCGAATTTGGATTGATCGCCAAGCATTGGCTTCTCGAAACTTGACGGTAGCGGATGTTGAATCAGCGCTTCGCTCAGAAAACGTTGAATTGCCTGCTGGTTCAATTGAATCAAAAGAGCGTCACTTTACAGTGCGAGTTGATAGAAGTTTTAGAACCGAACAGGACTTTGCCAATTTAGTGATTACCCAAGGTGATGATGGTTACTTAGTTAAGTTGGGTGATGTTGCCAAGGTTGCGATCGGCTCTGAAGAAGAGCGTATTATGTTCCGTGGTAACACTGAATCAATGATTGGACTCGGTGTATCTAAGCAGTCAACATCTAACACGTTAGAAGTGGCGCGTGCGGCTAATGCACTAGTGGATGTGATTAATCCAACTCTACCTGCTGGAATGGAAATTAAACGCTCATACGATAGCTCAGTGTTTATCGAAGCTTCAATTAAAGAGGTTTATCAGACACTCTTTATTGCTATGATCTTGGTCATTATCGTGATCTATCTGTTCTTGGGTAGCGTGCGGGCTATGTTAATCCCAGCGCTAACCGTGCCTGTATCGCTCATGGGAACATTTATTGTTCTTTATAGCCTTGGCTACACAATTAATCTGTTAACGCTGTTAGCGATGATCCTTGCGATTGGTATGGTGGTTGATGATGCCATCGTGATGCTTGAAAACATTCACCGCCGTATTGAACTTGGCGACTCACCGTTGAAGGCGGCTTACCTTGGTGGTCGAGAAGTTGCATTTGCCGTTGTTGCTACAACTCTTGTTTTGATTGCGGTATTTATGCCAATAAGCTTTTTGGACGGTGATTTAGGCAAACTATTTAAAGAGTTTGCTGTGACGATGAGCGCAGCGGTCATATTCTCGAGTTTAGTGGCATTAACCTTAAGCCCAATGATGTGCTCAAAATTATTAAAGCCTGCTGGTGAGAGCTCATGGTTAGTCAAAAAAGTTGACGCCTTAATGGATTATCTGTCATCAATTTATCAGTCAAACCTTAACTCCGCGATTAAGCAGCCGTATTTAATTGGTCTGATTGTGGTCGTTGCCTTTGCTGTCAGTGGTTATTTGCTTAATAAAATTCCACAAGAATTTGCACCAAGTGAAGATAGGGGCTCAATGTTCCTAGTCGTTAACGGCCCTCAAGGTGCAAGCTTTGAGTATATTGAAAAGTACATGGATGAAATTGAAGGTAGGTTGATGCCTTTAGTTGAGTCTGGTGATATTAAGCGTCTGTTAATTCGTGCACCAAGGGGCTTTGGAACCGCGGCTGACTTTTCTAACGGCATGGCGATTATTGTTTTAGAAGATTGGTCTGTTAGACGACCTGCGAATGAAATTATTGTCGATATCCGTAGTCGAATTTCTGATTTAGCTGGGGTGAGAGCATTCCCGATCATGAGGCAAGCGTTTGGGCGTGGTGTCGGTAAACCTGTGCAATTTGTATTAGGTGGCCCAAGCTACGAAGAGCTTGCGCTTTGGCGAGATATGTTATTAGAAAAAAGCCTCTGAAAATCAGATGCTCGTTGGACTTGACCATGATTATAAAGAAACAAAACCGCAGTTAAGAGTGGCGATAGATAAAGATCGTGCTGCAGATTTAGGCGTGTCTATTTCACATATTGGTCGTACTTTAGAGTCAATGCTAGGCTCACGTTTGGTGACAACCTTTATGCGTGACGGTGAAGAGTATGATGTCATTATTGAAGGTAATCGCGACAATCAAAATACAGCCTCTGATCTTGAAAATATCTATGTTCGCTCGGATAGAACCAGTGAGTTAGTGCCGTTATCTAACCTAGTTAAGGTCGAAGAATATGCTGATGCAAGTTCGTTAAATCGATATAACCGAATGCGAGCAATCACCATTGAAGCGAATTTAGCGGATGGTTACAGTTTAGGCGAAGCGTTAGATTACTTAAACGATATTGCCCATACTTATCTGCCAGCTGAAGCTGTCATCAGCTACAAAGGGCAATCGTTAGATTATCAAAGTTCTGGTAATTCTATGTACTTTGTATTTGTTTTAGCACTCGGTATTGTGTTCCTTGTATTAGCGGCGCAATTTGAAAGCTATGTGCATCCAATGGTGATTATGTTAACTGTGCCATTAGCTACCTTAGGGGCGTTAATCGGTTTATGGTTTACAGGTCAAAGCATCAATATCTACAGTCAGATTGGTATTATTATGCTGGTGGGACTGGCAGCTAAAAATGGTATTTTGATTGTTGAGTTTGCTAACCAATTGCGAGATAAAGGGATTGCTTTTGATGAAGCGATAGTTCAAGCCTCGGCGCAGCGTCTAAGACCTATTTTAATGACGGGTATTACCACAGCTGCAGGCGCAATTCCTTTGGTGTTATCAAGTGGTGCAGGAGCTGAAACTCGTTTTGTGATTGGTGTTGTTGTGCTTTCAGGCATTTTATTAGCAACCTTCTTCACCTTATTGGTGATCCCTGTTGCTTATAGTATTTTTGCTCGAAACAGTAGCTCACCTGAAGCTATCGCTAAACTGTTAGATGAAGAATTAAAAAATTAATTAGTCATTTAGTAGCTTTCGGTTTATTCGGTAAAAGCCAGTTATATAAAACTGGCTTTTTTATTGCCATTTTATAAAGCTAAAAGGATAGTTACTCGATGATTGTCGGAAAGGTTGGCAACGGAGAAGTGATGATATGAAAAAATCAGATAAGAAAATAGAAAAACAAATTATTCAAACACTGACAGAAGTTTGCGATAGGTTACTTGAGCAATATCCAGGTTTTGAATGGCTAACTCATACGGTTAATTTCAATGCATTTCCGACCTCATTAAAAGTCGTCTGTATTTTTGAAAATGATGCTCAACTGACGGATTTAGTGTTAAACAAGGAAGATGTTTATATCCAGAATTTGATTATCCATCAATTACAGCAGCAGGGCATTAAGCTGCAAACCAAACAAATTGTGTTTGATAGCGAAACACGCAGTGAGGCGCAGCATAATGGCAATTGGGCAAAGCGATTGAAGTAATTTTCTTTGCTTAAATTCCGTTCGCAGTAATTAATCTTTTGATTAGGTAATTAACATCAATCTGCCTTTCTAATAAATTGAGTCATGTTGTAGCCATACTCACCATTGCTCACCATGTCACTTGGGCCATAATGGCGCATTAAGACATTGAATTTACCAGTGGTATTTCCTTCTAATACTGGAATATTATTTGGCTGGCCTTTACAACCAAAACGCAAGGTGTAAGTTCCATCTTTATTTTGCTTTGGGTTCATTTCACTTGATATATTGGCTACGTCATTAAACATGTATCCGTCACCGTTATAAACAGTCGCTGACCAAAAGTATTTTGCTTCTGGATTGACGAATGTGGTTTCATAACATCCATTAGCGTCAAAATAGGGGCTGGTTTGATAAATGTTATCCATGACCATTGCGCCGCCCCAGCCACCTGCAACTCCAACATAGTTCATATATGGAGTTTGACCGCTTTCAACATTACTAAAAGCACCAGCTTGGTAATAACCATCACTGAAATCAGCATTACCTTCTTCTTCAGTTTTTGGAAAGATGGTTTATCCCAGTTTTTTGTTTTGAATGGCTTTGGTTTCTGTGCGTTCATATTAAAGTTTGATAAATCATAATAAAGTCTGATCATTTATAATATAGTTTGATAATTTCTCGCATTTTTGCAGGCAGAAACGGGTTAGGAGTAACACATTTCTGCCCCAAAACTTGTTTTATCATTTTGAAAAATCAACGTCGTGGTGTTCTCTCTATTTCCAAACTTCGTTTAGATTAACGTCGTGGCGCTTCGCCCACACCTGACGAAAGGGAAACAACAGCATTTCCCTTTTCACTCTTGGATAAAAAATCCTTGCCGCCCCAACGAAATTACTCTTTCAAAGCGAGTAAGCCTCATGCTTATTCGAAAATAGCTTACGCTATATTTTGAGTAAAGAACCTTCAACGCATTTCAGCAATTTCAATGGGGATTTATTGCACCCGCAGGTTCGTTTGTATCCTCAATTAATTTCTGAAATTATTCTTAGGCTTGAATGCTGAATTCAACTTGAGTCTTTTAGCTGATTAGATTCTTGGTCTTTGTAGCTTTTATAATTGCGACGACGATAGTCAAATCGAAGAGACAATAATTCCAGTGTAGTTACGTTCAAGACCATAGAAAACATGGATGTGTTAACGGCGTATATTGGATATATCTGCACATAAGGTCGCTCTTTCACATCTGAACCATAGGGATATGGTAAATGTCAGTATGATGTTTGGAATATCATTGACCATGTGATTGCAACATTGCGTTCACCCTGAACATCCCAGCGGCAGGCAATGGATTAGATTGAAGTGTTGGCCTTCTGTAACAGTTTCAAATATCAATGAGTTAGTAGATTAGTGCTCGTAACTCGTTGTGCCCCTATATGAATTTCGTTCGATTTAATCACGAGTTATTGTAGGAGATTGAACCTAATTTTGCTCATACAAGTAATGTCTATAAAGTTCAGGCTTTATCATTATTATTGAACTTTACTTTAGTCTTGATAAAATGATTGAATACAAAAACACTCGGCATATAGCGAGTGCTTTTTGTTTGTGCTATCCGAACTGAATAACCGTTTAAGCTTGCTTACGAACCTGCAACACGCTCAGTATAGATAGTGAAAGGAAGAACGCGGGGTCACTCCAACCAAAGCCAACAAAGATACCAGTGAAAGCCGCATACAATGTGATGATAGCACCCAGCATATTGGTGATAACCAAACCTTGGATAAGCTTTTTGGCGCTAATCCCGGCTTCAATATCTCGTAATAGCCAAGTTATCGCTGCAATACCACCAAGGAAGATACTGGTGTGTTGAGACAGAAAGTAAGCGTACTTATCATTGATTTCCATGCCGTACATGGGCCACATCACCGTTGGTAGAAAAAACAGTGCGATGGCAAACCCAGCGTAAATGATGCCGTGTAGGCTTAAAAACGTTTTATTGTTCATGTTGTATCTCTCTATCTCGTGTCTTTCATTATCTTTCTTCATTCAGCAAACGTCTGAATTAGCCGTTGATTGGACCTTTGTTAATGGTAGTTAATGGCTGATTAACGTCAAAAATTACACCACGCACTTCTTCTACGCCCATCTCATTTAAGCGAGCGGCATGCATCGCTAGGTAAGTCTCTGCACTGAGTTGGTCTTCAAAAAGGTAGACACCACCACCCAGTTTTTCGGCTTGGTTTTCTGTCCAGATTTTCCAGATCATGCCTGGTTCGTTGTTAATAGACTTTGCTAGGTCAACGAGTGCGTTTGACATCTCTTCACCAAATGGGCCGTTAAATTCAAAATCAACTTGTAATAATTTCATGGTTATTTCTCCAAACAGTTTCTTGGTATTGCGCTGTGACTCATGGTCATTTAGCAAAACATAGGAGGCTTGATTGCCTGTTGAAATAGATATTACCTGTAAAAAACAGACAGAAAAGTTCATAATATTATCATTAACTGTCAGGATTTTAGACCGATGAGATTAAAGACAACCCTAGAGCAATGGCAAACACTCTATGAAATAGACCGCGCTGGCAGCATTCAGGCTGCGGCATTGCAGTTGAATAAGAGCCACACTACGCTTATTTATGCTCTGAGAAAGTTGGAAGATCAATTGGGCGTGTCTTTGGTTCAGGTTGAAGGTCGGAGGGCGGTGTTATCGGAAGACGGCAAAGCGTTACTGCGCAGGGCGAGCACCATGCTGGAACAAGCTCGGGAACTTGAACTGATCAGTGAACAGCTAACAAAGGGTGTGGAATCTGAAATAGTGGTAGCGGTTGATCATCTTTGCCGCCTTGAACGTCTTTATAAACCCATGACTGCATTTTTGGCGGAGAACAACACCACATCGATACAAGTTGTTGAAACGTCACTGTCTAAAACAACGGAAATGGTGACTCAAGAACTAGCCGATGTAGCTATCATCAACCTACCCATCACAAATTATTCGGCAGAAGTCTTTGGCTTTACAAAGATGGAGCCTGTTGTGGTTAGCTCGCATCCGTTAGCTAATGCGACATCCATATCGCTAAAACAACTGTCGTCGTTACCACAAATTGTTGTTAGAGATTTAGGCTCGATTGAAAAGCTCGGAGAGAAAAAAGATGTGGGTTGGTTGAAGTCAAGTCAGCGCATTACGGTTGATAATTTCGACCATGCCTTTAGTGCAGTAGAGCAGGGGGTGGGTTATTGCAGGTTGCCAAAGCATATTGTTGATAGCCGAGGGAGTGGGAAACTGGCTGTGTTGAATGTGGAAAATGGCGGTGGTTATCAGGTTCCATTACACCTTACTTTACCTAAAGGGGCAAAAACGGGACCTGCTACAAAACGTTTTTACGAATTACTTCTAGTGTCGGCCTCTAGATAAGTTGTTTTTGTAATACTCTAATTAATCCGTTGTTCTCTAATTTAGTAATGTAATTGGCTCGTTTTTGTCCAAAAGTGTGTTTGAAAATGATCAAACATTATTATAAGAAAACGACATGCGCCCTCAGACAAATTATCAAACTATTGAGTTGTTACCGTCCATGACAACCATAATTTTTTATCAAACTTTAATATGGTCGTACAGTTTCGGCGCCTCTACCACAATATTGTCACGTAATTCACTATCAAGAGTACGGACTATGAGGAATGCATGATCTGTCTTAGCGGTGATTAAGTGTCTGCCAGGCCCATATATCATTCGTTGTGTTTCATGGTTTTCATCGACGATTTGTATGGTGACATATTTATCCGTTTTCGGGATGGTGATATAAACCTTCCTGCTAGATAAATCGAAAACAGAAGTTGAATAAGCTGTATCTCTGTTCATTCTCACAACGAATTGCTGTGTCGGATCACTACTTGGAACTGGCATCTTTAAGAACGTGTTTAAGCCACCCGCTTTTTCAATTATCGCAGCAAATCTAAGGTTGGTGTAAGCCTGAGGGAAGTTATCTTGATTGACGATGATAGGGTCAGCGCTCACGCTAGTTGAGGTCAATAGCGCAATAGCAGCAAGTTTGGATACAATTTTCATAGTTCTTCCTTGAGAGTAAGTGATCTGTTTATAATCTAAGCTAACTCATTGGCGCAGTTATAACAAATGACAATTAAGCTAGTGCTAATTGGCTGACGACAAGGGAAATTTGTTTATTTGTAATAGAGTTAATTTAACAGGTGCTGTGAAAGTGCTGCGTCTTTGGGCAGGAAGCTTAATGTTAAGACCATATTTTATCAGGACTAAAAATAATGAATACGACGATTGAATACACTGCATTCGGGTGCAGAATGAATGACTCTATGCACGTTAGAGGGGCATTTTTAGGTATAAAAAAGGGAAAGCAGATGCTTTCCCTTTGGCTTTAATAGACTAAAACAAATTAACTAGCATTACGCTGCTTGTATTTGATTAGCTACGGCAGCAGTTTTTGCTTCAAGTTCTTCTGGGTCGAAATCATCCACATTGATGGTTTTCAAACGCCCAACTTCAGCTCTTTCGAGTAAGGCTACTTCAGCATCGCTTAACACGCCTAGTGCTTTACCTTCTGCGGCAACCTTGTCTAACCACATAAATGGTAGACGTTTGCCAGCTGCTTTACATACCTTGTCATACACTGGCTCAGAAGCCAGAATATCAAGTAAGGTTTGTTCTTGAATGCCCACAACGTTGTGCTCTGAAGGAGTCCAGAATTGGCCTTGACCTAAACGGTCACGACTCGCACATGGCGTTTGCATGATCTTAGAAACTTTATGATCAAGCACATCGCTAGGACGTTTTAATGGGCGACCGAATGGGAAGATAACAGCACGAAGTGCAATGCCAAGACCCATAGGGAAATTATCTAATAAATCATCAAGTGAGCTTTGTAGTTTATACAGTGAATCTTCTACAGCCCATTGAACTAAAGGTAAGTCTTCAGTTAAACGTCCTTCGTCTTCATAACGTTTTAAAGTTGCAGATGCGAGATATAGTTCACTTAACAAATCACCTAATCGAGCAGAAATACGTTCTTTACGTTTCAGGTTACCGCCTAAGGTTGCCATCGCTAAATCAGATAGCAAAGCTAGGTTGGCACTAAAGCGGTTCATATGTTGATAATAACGTTTTGTTTTATCGCTATAAGGTGATTTAGATAGTCGACTTGACGTTAACCCCATCCAAAAACTTCTAACAAAGTTAGACATAGCAAACCCAATATGACCGAAAATGGCATTATCAAAGTTACTTAATCCTTGTCCTGAAGTGGTATCAAAAGCAGATTCCATTTCAGCTAATACATATGGATGACAACGGATTGCACCTTGACCATAAATGATCATTGAGCGGGTTAAAATGTTTGCACCTTCAACGGTAATGGCAATTGGTGCAGCTTGGTAACCACGGCCTAAATAATTATTGGGGCCGAGACAAACACCTTTACCACCATGAATATCCATAGCGTCAATAACGCACTTTTGCATTCTGTCGGTTAAATGGTATTTAACAATGGCTGAAATAACCGAAGGTTTCTCACCTAAACCAATACCAACAGTCGTTAACGAACTCACAGCATCCATCAGATAAGCGTTACCACCAATGCGTGCCATTGGCTCTTCAATACCTTCAAGCTTACCAATCGGTAATTTAAACTGACGACGAATACGTGCATAAGCACCAGTTGCTAACGCTGCAGTTTTAACACCACCGGCAGAATTAGATGGTAGGGTAATACCACGACCTACAGATAAACACTCAACTAGCATGCGCCAGCCTTGGCCGGCCATTTCTGGACCACCAATAATAAAACTAAGTGGTACAAATACTTCATTACCGCGTGTTGGTCCATTTTGGAACATACAGTTTAGTGGGAAGTGACGACGACCCGTTTCAACGCCTGGAATATCTGTCGGAATTAACGCACAGGTAATACCTAGATCTTCAGTATCACCTAATAGTCCATCTGGATCTCGAAGTTTAAATGCTAAACCCAGAACAGTGGCAACAGGGGCTAGGGTAATGTAGCGTTTGTTCCATGTAAGCTTCATGCCTAACACATCTTCGCCTTCAAACTCACCTTTACATACAATACCAAAATCAGGAATTGCACCCGCATCACTACCAGCTTCAGGGCTTGTTAATGCAAAACAAGGTACTTCAAGTCCTTTAGCGAGACGAGGTAAATAATGATCTTGTTGTTCTGGGGTGCCATAGTGCTGTAATAGCTCACCAGGACCTAATGAATTTGGCACGCCGACAGTTGACGCAAGTTCACTGCTCAGACCGGCTAATTTTTGTAGTACACGTGATTGTGCGTACGCAGAAAACTCAAGACCACCGTATTTTTTCTTAATGATCATGGCAAAGAAGCCTTCATCTTTAAGGTATTGCCATACATCTTGTGGTAAATCAGCAAGTTCGTGTGAAACTTGATGTTGATTAACCATTTTACAAACGGTTTCAACTGGCCCATTGAGGAAGGCTTGCTCTTCTGCGGTTAACCGTCCTTTAGGGTAGTTATGAAGCTTGTTCCAGTTTGGGTTACCCGCAAACAGATCAGCTTCCCACCAAGTTGTTCCGGCTTCGATGGCTTCTTTTTCAGTAGAAGACATTTCAGGCATGATGCCTTGATAAACTTTAAGTAGTGGACGAGAGATAAAGTTTTGACGAAAAGATTTTATATTCAGTGGTAATGCGAGGGCTAAAAATACTATCCATGTTACACCACCAACAATATCTAATACGCTGCCAATGAACATGACAGCAGCTGCAGCGATTGTTGCCGTTAATAACGACACCCGCATATAAGTTGCGGCGCCAAGAACTGCGATCATGGCGATGATCCAGGTAAGGGTAGTCAAAGTCTTTCTCCTTAAAGCCCTCAAAAAATTGAGCACTTACAAATTAATGATCCTATTCACAGAACTGAACGTGGTCAGACCTGTATCACATAAAATTAAACCTTACTGACCACGATTACAAGTTTTTTCAAACAATTGTTTAAAATATTTTAAGCAATAAATATCCACAAAAAGTTTTTCACTAGGTACAATAGTCATTAGGTAATTTTTTGACTTTTAAAACATTTTTAAGGCGTGTTTCATGTGTGAATTACTAGCGATGAGCGCTAATGTTCCAACTGATATTGTGTTTAGTTTCACAGGTTTAGCTGAAAGAGGTGGGGTGACTGGCCCACATGTTGATGGCTGGGGAATTACTTTTTATGAAGGTAAGGGCAGTCGAACTTTTAAAGATGCTTGCCCAAGTAGCGAGTCGCATATTGCGAAGTTAATTAAATCATACCCTATTAAAAGTGAAATAGTTGTAAGCCATATTCGTCAAGCAAATCGTGGATGTGTTTCTTTAGAAAATACCCATCCTTTTACACGTGAATTATGGGGAAAGTATTGGACTTATGCTCATAATGGTCAGCTTTCAGACTATCAAGATAAGTTTGTTGTTGAACGTTTTCAACCTGTTGGGGATACCGACAGTGAATTAGCTTTTTGTTGGATTATGGAACAGGTGTTAGCTGAATTTGGCCATAAGCAACCAGAAGACATGAAAAAGGTCTTTAGTTTCATTTCTGGACTTGCGGATGAGATCCGTGCTTTAGGTGTATTTAACATGATTTTAAGTGATGGGGTTGATTTGATGACCTATTGCAGCAACAACTTATGTTATATCACTCGTCGAGCACCGTTTGGTAAAGCTACTTTGATTGATACAGACGTCGTAATCGATTTTGATAAAGAAACCACACCGAATGATGTTGTTACTGTTATTGCGACAAGACCACTGACCAATAACGAGCAATGGCATATATTATCGCCAGGCGAATGGAAGTTGTTTAGACAAGGTGAACTACAAGTCTGTTAACAATACTTATGGTTTTATACTGAACCCAAAATAGTCTTCTATATAGGGCGAATGATTTAACTGAGATTATTTAACTGAGATTGTTTAACAAGGATTGTTTCTAAGAGGCTGTTTTAATAAATAGCTTTTAAGAGAAAGATTTTAAGAGATAGTTGCTACAGTGAATATTACTGACGAAAAGCAATTATCTCTTAAGTCAGCATATCCTTATTCCTTAGAATGTACTGTTGGGGCTTCCATTTTTTGTGATTCAAAAAAATGGTAATTGTCTAATTGGATATCCAGTTGTTTACTGCCTTTAGAAAAATGGCTTAATCGAACAGGTAAATAATTTAAATCAGGTGCCATCCAAAAAAACGTTTGTCGCTTTTTACTGTTACGAACCACTTCAATTTTAACCGTTTGATAAGTACCACTATCAATAATGACTTGCTCTTTACCCACAATTTTAAATTCGTAGTCATCAAACTCTTTTTCTTTGACCATATCGTAATGTAATGTTTTAGGGTTTGAGTACATATCCATTCTAAATTGCAGTTGTGCGGTTAATGGATCAAGCACATTTTCTGCGTATTCAAGTTTTTCTCTCTCTTCTTTATATATTGTATGAATGACACCTTGTGACGCTGCAAATGCAGTTTGCTCACTGTAGTCGCTGCCAGTACCCGAGCGTTCACTCATATAGCGAATTGGTTTTATTTTTCCCTCTACTAACTGAAATTCACTTTTAATATTGCGTACATCGGAGAGCATTAACAAACTGACATCACTATCAAAACGATATTCATAATAGCCGTCACTACTTGCTGGTAATTGATAGCGTGCTTTACCCAATTCAATACTGCCATAATAGACTTTGTATTCCGCATTGTGTGGAGTCAATGGCTTCAAAAAGTCTTGATGTAAACTTGTTTCAGCAGGCTCTGCAGCGATTACGGGGCTTGAAAAAGTCATCATACCTGTGAGTATTACTGAACATATCTTAATCAAAATTAGACCTATACATGATGTTAAAAAGGTAAGGACAAAACCAAGGTTGCCATGTCTGGTTTCCACTCAAATTTCGACAATGAAATCTTGCCTTTGTTCACTTCTATTCCTTCTGATTTTAGTCGTTCTTGTTGATTTTGGAAATGAAGGGTGTTGAGTTTAAATGAAATTTTGCCTTGGCTATTGATGACTCGGTGCCAAGGAAGATTAAGATGCTCAGGTGCTTCTTTTAACGCTTTAGATACATATCGGGCACGACCTGGAAGTCCTGCGAGATCGGCCACTTTACCATAGGCTAACACATTTCCAGATGGGATCATGTTAACGATAAACCAAATTCGTTGTTTCGGGGATAGGGTGGTCATAACTATGTTCTATAGCAGTAAAAACAACAGCATAAATCATTCAATTCGTTATAGGAAACCCTCAGATGATTATATTTTTAATGCGAAGTAAATGATAATTAAATGACAGTTAAGTAAATACACAAGAAATGCGATAGCGCACCAGCAAGGACAAAGAGATGCCAAATAGCGTGATTGTAAGGAATACGTTTATTTACGTAAAATACCACGCCAACGCTATAAAATGCACCACCTGCAAGGAGCAAATTGAAACCTAAATCTGTCATACCTTTTATCAAATCACTCATTACGGTGACACACAACCAGCCCATGATGAGATATAGAATGACTGAAAAGGCTTTAAATTTTCCTATAAACAAGGTTTTAAAAATGATACCCCCTAGCGCTAATAGCCAAATGGATGCTAAAACAATATTGGCTTGTTCACCATCGAGGCTAATGAGCATTAAAGGTGTGTATGTACCTGCAATCAAGGTATAAATTGCACAATGGTCCGCCATTTTGAATCGTTTTCGCCAAATTGGACTGGTACTAGAGTGATATAGGGTTGATGCAAGAAACAGCAATACAATACTTAAACCATATATAGCAACACCAAGTAATTCCAAAGTCTTTAACTGCCCATATCCCTTTATTAACATTGCGGAAAATGCTGCGATACCTGCAACAACACCAAGCCCATGAGTGAGACTATTAGCCATTTCTTCAGTAGCACAATAGTCAGCCTGATGACTGCTTGTTTGATTTAATTGTTGTTGCGCTCTTAACTCAATTGACATTGTTGCATACGACCTAGATAAGCAAATAGGAAATTAGAGTAACAGCTTAAATCTGAAAAAACCACCACTTTAGCTTACACGTGTAAGCTTATTTATGGTGTTTATTTTCAGTAGCTTAGATAATTATAAGTAGAAATAGTCGGAAATACGGATAAGAATTGAACTAAATTTAATCTTTAGTATCTGAGGTTAACTGAGTATGTTAAATGATTTATATAGGTTATTTTATGATTGAATTCATAGGGCTAATATTTCATTAAGCCGTATTCATGCTGCCAGTATATAGAGTAAGTGACCTGCTAAATGTTAACCATCATAATGCGATAGGAAGCGCTAATGAAACAACCTCGAGACAACTCTGTTGAATCTAAAGCACATGTTGATAAAGCTTTTAAAGTAGAGTCTCGTAGTGAAGAGGTTGTACCAATTGAGTTTAATCAATATGAATTGGCAGTTATCTCGAATAAAGCTGACCCTATTAAGTCGTCTTTGACTCTTGCTCAAGATGAGAACGCGATTGTCACCCCTGTATTACCCCCTGTTATTTCATCTCAACATGAACGTCATAATAAAGCTGTTAATCCAATAAATCATTGGAAAATGGCTCTGATGATCATTGGAATTTCAGCCGTTCACATAGTAGGTTTTTGGTTATTAATGCAAGTCGCAGACAAAACGGTTGATGCATTTGTCGAGGTTGTTGGGTCACAGGAAAATGTGGCAGAAACTCCAAGTAAAAAAGAAATTAACGCCTACTTTATGACGGCAGAGCAGCTAGCCGCAATACAGGCATCTTTGCAGCAAGAAGATGAAACGCCAAAACAAAATACTCAAGATGTTGCCACAGAACTACCAGCGATTGATGAGGCATCAGATAAGCAGCGAGAACATAAAGCTGAAGAAGCATCGATAAAAGAAAATGATTTGCAAAAATCAGCACCTGAGCTAGATGAGAATGCTGCAACTGCCAGTCAAGAAAGAACAATGGCGCCTGAACCAGAAAAAGCACCTGTTGTTGAAGTGACAATGCAACAGATTCAATCACAACAGGACTCTGAACTCAAAGCGGTGGTTAAATTAAGTGATACCGTTAAAGCGAAACCTTCACTGTTACAACAAGTTGAGTCAGAACAAGCGTTTAATTGGAATAACGTTGAAAGTATGTACTTGCAAGATATTGAGCAAGTGAATAGCGATAATCATCTTTTTGACAGTGATTTGTTTTCGTCCGAATCAGGGGCAATAGGTATTGGTAGTAATGACAAGCTCGCCATTATTAATCAAGCGAGCCATGACATGTTAAAAAACTTGAATCAGCAATCGCTGGATTTATTAATCGGTAATCAAGCACGCAATGCAACATCAAACAGTGGCGCAAGTGTGAGTGAAATGACACCGGAGATGGAAGATATTGAACTCATTATTATTGAAGATACTCGTCAAGCAACAACATTTGATCACCGTTTAGATCCGAATCGAATTATGCGTCAAGGTGATACCTGCTATCGTGTTGTTAAACTGCCTACGCAAATAAATCCTCATGCTGAAGGGTTAGGTTATGCAGAGCCCTGTGATAGTGCCAAAATGAAGAAAGCCATTTCAAAGTCAATTGAGAAAAGGTTAGCTAAAATTCGACTTCCCTAAATGATTTATTCGTTTGTTGGAGATTTATTTAAGTTATTTGCTTTCATTAATATTCATTCAACTTATATTTAAATAAGTTAATTTGAAGTATATATAATATTTTCAGGTTATTACCTTAACGTAATTTTCGAACGTAAGGTGAAGTGGCTTGATATAAATTCACTTGTAATTTGTTATTTAAGCTGAGTATACTGCTGACATCTTGTCGGAGTGCCTTATGGCTGAGACCGTTTATTCGGGATCCGTTGAACCTGATCAGGTTAAAACCTGCGAAGGAAACAAGCAGTTAATTTGCTCGTTTTTTTGCTTAGCGTGTAAATGATTCGCTTCAAAATAAAGCCGTTTATGCTTTGTTTCTAGCAAATTATTTCTAATGTAAAAGCATAGAAAGTTTACGCTCAAGGATCATTTTTGAGTAAACTGCATCAGCAAATTACGGAGTTTTTATAACTCGCTCGTCATCAACATCATTCTCCAGACAAGCAACTCTATTTAATTAACTTTGAGGTTGCTAATGTCAAATCGTCGTCAAACCCGTGAACAAGCCCAAGCGTTTATTGATACGCTAAAACCACTACAACATCCTAACTCTGAAAAAATTTATCTGACAGGCTCTCGAGATGATTTGCGAGTCGGCATGCGCCAAATTCATCAAACGGACACCATTATTGGTGGCAATGACGAGAATCCGGTTACCGAGTCAAACCCACCAATAAAAGTTTATGATTGCGCGGGGGCTTATTCAGATCCTGAAGCCAAAATTAATGTCCGTCTAGGTTTAAACAAATTTAGACAAGCATGGATTGAAGAGCGTGAAGATACTGAGCAGCTTAAAGGGGTTAGTTCTAATTTTACTCAGCAAAGATTAGCTGACGATGGGTTAGATCATTTACGTTTCGAGGCTTTAGTGTCTCCTAAACGCGCCAAAACGGGCAAGTGTGTTACACAGATGCATTATGCTCGACAGGGGATTATTACTCCTGAAATGGAATACATCGCGATTCGTGAAAACATGGCTCGGGAGCAGGTTACCGATAAGATCTTAACTCAAAAAGCTCAAGGAGAAGCCTTTGGGGCAAGTATAGGTCAGCCAATAACTGCTGAATTCGTTCGTTCAGAAGTGGCTCGTGGTAGAGCAATTATCCCGCTTAACATCAATCACCCTGAAGCTGAGCCAATGATCATTGGCCGAAATTTTTTGGTTAAAGTGAATGCTAATATTGGCAACTCAGCGGTGACCTCGTCTATTGAAGAAGAAGTAGAAAAACTTGTCTGGTCAACTCGATGGGGCGCCGATACGGTGATGGATTTATCCACTGGTCGTTATATTCATGAAACCCGTGAATGGATCATTCGTAATTCGCCTGTGCCGATTGGAACTGTACCCATTTATCAAGCGCTTGAAAAAGTTAATGGCGTTGCTGAAGATTTAACATGGGAAGTGTTTAGAGATACTTTGATTGAGCAAGCTGAGCAAGGGGTTGATTACTTCACGATTCATGCTGGGGTATTGCTTCGCTATGTGCCAATGACAGCAAAACGACTGACTGGCATTGTTTCTCGTGGTGGTTCGATCATGGCGAAGTGGTGTTTAAGCCATCATAAAGAAAGTTTTTTATACGAGCATTTTAGAGAAATTTGTGAGATTTGCGCCGCATATGACGTGTCACTGTCACTAGGTGATGGCATGCGCCCAGGCAGTATTGCTGATGCCAATGATGAAGCGCAATTTGCAGAATTAGAAACGTTAGGCGAATTGGTTAAAGTGGCATGGGAGTATGATGTTCAAACCATTATCGAAGGTCCTGGGCATGTACCAATGCAGCTCATTAAAGTGAATATGGAAAAACAATTGGCTCACTGTGATGAAGCGCCGTTTTATACTTTAGGCCCTCAAACTACAGATATAGCTCCTGGATATGATCACTTTACGTCAGGTATTGGTGCTGCGCAAATGGCCTGGTATGGCGTTGCAATGCTGTGTTATGTCACGCCTAAAGAGCATTTAGGTCTGCCAAATAAAGAAGACGTTAAGCAAGGGTTAATCGCTTATAAAATTGCGGCTCATGCTGCGGATGTTGCCAAGGGGCACCCTGGCGCACAAATTCGTGATAATGCCTTATCTAAAGCCCGTTTTGAGTTTCGTTGGGAAGATCAATATAACCTAGGTTTAGACCCTGATACAGCAAGGGCGTATCACGATGAATCATTGCCACAAGAATCCGCTAAAGTCGCGCACTTTTGCTCAATGTGTGGCCCTAAATTCTGCTCGATGAAAATCACGCAAGAAGTACGTGATTACGCTGCCAAACAAGAACGTGAAGCAGGTAATAACGTGGTTTCT
Organism: Shewanella sp. ENK2; assembly: GCF_043568515.1. Lineage (NCBI taxonomy): Bacteria > Pseudomonadati > Pseudomonadota > Gammaproteobacteria > Alteromonadales > Shewanellaceae > Shewanella > Shewanella sp. ENK2. Next base: position 4,110,449 of record NZ_CP171406.1, read on the forward strand.
CAAACCATTTCTGTGGTAGATGCAACTGCATTTAGTGCTTCTCAGGTTAATGATCCTCAGCATATTGAAGCGGCCATGGCACAAAAGTCGGCTGAATTTAAAGCCACAGGGTCAGAAATCTATCAACCACTCAATAAGACGAGCGATAAGCTTGAAATGGAATTGGAATCTGAGTCTGTTGAGAGGTGATTCATGGACCAATTTCATCAACAGCGTCAACAACCACAAAGTGCCAAGCCTATCGTTTGGACGATTGCTGGCTCTGATAGTGGTGGAGGCGCAGGAATACAAACCGATTTAGCGACAATTAATGATTTATCATGCTTTGGCTGCAGTGTTATCACAGCATTGACGGCGCAAAATTCCGTGACTGTTGCAAAGGTTGACGCTGTTTCTCAAGAAATGTTACTCGGCCAGCTAAATGCTTTGGCCGAGGATTTAGCGCCATCAGCAATAAAAATTGGCTTAATTGCCAATCAAAAACAGCTTGAATTAATAGCTCGTTGGATAAAATCATTTAAATGTCGTTCATTGGCCTTTAAGACTATCCCTATTATTTTAGATCCGGTTATGGTCGCAAGCTCTGGAGACAGCCTCAATAGTGAGTCTGAGTTAGATTTTACGCCATTCAAAGGGCTAGTGGATTTGATTACCCCCAATGCCCATGAACTTATAAAGCTAACCCAATCGAATATTGATATTGATGCTCAGCATGGCTTTTATCAAGCGTCATGTTGGTTAAGTGAATATCTAGATTGTCATGTGTTGGCTAAAGGTGGTGATACTCATGGTTGGCAAGGTGATAATGCCATTGATTTATTTGTCTGTGAGGCAGTTTTAGGTGTCAGTGAAGAACACCAATTTCAGCGATATTGGCTAACCGCACCACGAGTATTAACAGCAAATAATCATGGTACTGGTTGCACGCTTTCAAGTGCAATAGCTGCCTTTATGGCCAAAGGTTTTGTTTTGCATGATGCGATTGTCATGGCAAAAGCATATGTTTTAAAAGGCTTAACCTATAGTGTTAGTTATGGGAAAGGCGCAGGACCTGTAGCAAAAACAGGATGGCCAAGTGATATTAGTTATTATCCTAAGATTTCATATTATATCAATAATACATTATTGCTCGATAGCGCGTTAAACCATGATGCACAGGCTAATGAGTTTGTGCGTTTGCAACGTGATATCGGCATTTATCCAGTTGTTGATGACATAGCGATGCTAGCGCAATTACTGCAAGCGAATTGCACGACCGTACAATTACGAATCAAAGCCGACAGTCTTGTTTCTAGCGAGCAGCTTGAGCGAGATATTAAGCAAGCTATTGCATTAGGTAGACAATACAATGCGCAAGTATTTATCAATGATCATTGGCAACTGGCTCTAAAACATAATGCATTCGGAGTGCATTTAGGGCAAGAAGATGCGATTCTCGCTGATTTACCAGCCCTTAAAAGTGCAGGCATTGCATTAGGTCTTTCTAGCCACAGTGTGTTCGAAATTTTATTGGCCAATCAATTAAAACCTTCTTATATCGCACTGGGGCATATCTTTGCCACCACAACCAAAGTGATGCCTTCTAAACCGCAAGGTTTAGAAAAGCTTTCGATTTATGCTGAGTTGTTAAAACATGTTTGTCCAACCGTAGCAATAGGTGGGATCAATGAATCGGTACTCGCACAAATTAAGCACACAGGTGTAGACAGTGCTGCTGTAGTGAGAGCCGTTACAACCGCAAATGAGCCAGCTAGCGCCTATTTAAAGCTGTACAAACAATGGTTAGCACCAGAGTTTAGTCCTCATCGTGCGAGTGATAGCCCTATAGATCTAGTCACAAGTAGCTCTCAGTTAGAAGAGGTGTGCGATGAGTAAGGCTTATGGACTGAGTGACCAGCAATTTATGCGCTTTTCTGCGCAAATATTACTGCCTGAATTTGGTGAGTTGGGGCAGCAAACACTGCAAATGAGTAAGGCGGTAGTCATTGGAGTCGGTGGCTTAGGCCATGCTGTGGCTCAACAACTCGCTGCTGCAGGTATCGTTGAATTAATATTATTTGATGATGACAAGGTTGAACTTTCTAACTTACCTCGGCAGCTGTTATTCACAGATTCGGATATTGGTAAAGCTAAAGTAACCGTTGCCGCGCAAAAACTATCGTTAGCTTATGAAGACTGCACAATAACAGCCCGTCAAAAACGCTTCACTGAACAGGATGCTGCTGTACTGCAAAGTGTCGATATTATTTTCGATTGTACTGATAATTTCGAGTCTAGATTGCTGAATAATAAAGTCGCGGTTAAGTATCAAATACCCCTAATTAGTGCTGCTATTAGTGGTTACCAGGGGCAATTATTGTGTGTTGCGCCGGCATATGACCCTTTATCAATAACCGCATCTATGCATGACACGTCACTAGCAAGTTCAATGCAAACTAATTCAACACAAACTAAGTCAGCAAAAACACTGCCAAATATCCGTAGTGGCTGTTTTCAATGTCTGTTCCCAGAAGATACCTTAATGACTCAAAAGTGTTCTGATCTCGGTGTATTAAATGCAGCAGTGCTTAGTGTCGCATCAATGCAAACACTGATGGGATTGCAATGGCTTAGTGGTGACGATGACGCGAAACAATCATTAATAGGGCTGTTACATCTTTTTGATGCTCGCAGTTTGCAATGGCGTCAAGTTACGCTGAGTCAAGATGCTGAATGTCCCGTTTGTTATACAAGTTAACCTAACTGAGCTAGGTAAGGCTGGAATATATGATTACGATAAAATTTAATGGCTTACAAGAAGAAGTAGGTCATAACCCGAGTTTGTTGCAGTTAATTGAGTCAAAGGAAATTAATCCTAAAACAGTGGCCTTAGTGCTGAATGAACAAGTGGTACCAAGAAGTCGTTGGGCTCAAATTGAGTGTCAAGATAGCGATAAAATAGATATTTTTTCAGCGGTAGCAGGAGGCTGACATGTTAACTATTGCCGATCACCAATTTGAATCTCGGTTATTTACCGGAACTGGCAAGTTTTCTGATACTGAAACCATGTTAGCTGCATTATCGACTTCGCAATCGCAGCTGGTCACATTAGCCATGAAACGTATCGATCTCAGCAAGAACTTTGATGACTTACTCACGCCTTTACAAGAAATGGGGGTGAAACTATTGCCTAACACCGCTGGCGCTCGTACAGCGAAAGAAGCCATTTTTGCTGCTGAGTTAGCTAGAGAAATGCTTGGTACTAATTGGGTTAAACTTGAAATTCACCCAGATCCTAAATACCTGATGCCTGATGCTATAGAAACGCTTGCTGCAGCCTCAGTGTTATGTGAAAAAGGCTTTACGGTGTTGCCATATGTTCACGCAGATCCAGTGTTATGTCGTCGACTTGAAGAAGTTGGCTGCGCTGCTGTGATGCCACTGGGCAGCCCAATAGGCAGCAATCAGGGTTTAGCGACAGAACCATTTTTAGAAATCATCATAGAGCAAGCCAATATACCAGTCGTCATCGATGCTGGGATAGGTGCGCCTTCACAAGCGTGTCGGGCAATGGAAATGGGAGCTGATGCTGTGTTAGTTAACACAGCAATTGCGAGTAGTGCCAACCCTCAACATATGGCGACATGTTTTAAAGATGCTGTTAACACTGGGCGTATGGCTTATCTTGCAGGTCTTGGTAGTGTGACAAAACATGCTGAACATACCAGTCCATTGACACATTTTTTAGAGAGCTGATCAAACTGAGAAGTTTATATAAACCTTAGAGGTTATTTGATGGACGGTAGATTTTCTATCAGGATGAAACGATGAGTTTTAGTGATTATTTTAAACAATTAGACCTCGATAAGTTGTCCATGAAGTTATATTCCTGCACAGCTAATGATGTTGAGCGTGCACTTGCCGCCCCGCAGCGTGATATCGACCACTTAATGGCACTGTTATCACCAGCTGCATCTGCATATTTAGAGCAAATGGCGCAGCAAGCATATCAGATAACAAGACAACGCTTTGGTGCCAATATTGGTATGTACTTACCTCTATATCTATCTAATTTATGTGCTAACGAATGTGATTATTGCGGCTTTTCAATGAGTAATAAATTGAAAAGAAAAACATTGTCTGATGATGAGTTAATAGCAGAAATTTCGATCATTAAACAACGTGGTTTTGATTCAATTTTATTGGTGTCAGGTGAGCACGAAACAAAAGTAGGAATTGACTATTTTAGCCATGTTTTACCAATAGTTAAGCAACATTTTAGCTATGTTGCTATTGAAGTGCAGCCATTAAAAACAGAAGAGTATCAAGCGCTTGTAGCATTAGGCTTAGATGCTGTTATGGTCTATCAAGAAACGTATCAACCTATAACTTATGCTAAGCATCATACGCGTGGTAAAAAACAAGACTTCGTCTATCGGTTAACTACACCTGAGCGTGTAGCTAGTGCTGGTGTTGATAAAATTGGTCTCGGAGTATTACTCGGTTTGGATGATTGGCGTTTAGATGCACTGTTAATGGGGTATCATCTATCGTATTTAGAACGTCGCTTCTGGCGTTCTCGTTATAGTATTTCTCTACCAAGATTAAGACCTTGTACTGGTGGTGTGACCCCGAAAGTTGAGTTAACTGATAAAGGCTTAGTGCAAATGATTTGTGCATTCAGATTATTCAATGCGCAACTTGAGATTAGCTTGTCAACACGTGAAGAACCTAGCTTTAGGAACAATTTACTGCCGCTTGGCGTCACCAATATCAGTGCAGGGAGCTCAACAGAGCCTGGCGGGTATCAAAACCCTAATACACAATTGGATCAGTTTGAAATAAGTGATGAACGTAGCGCCAGTGAAATGGCAAATACTATGCGTACTATTGGCTTAAACCCCGTTTGGAAAGATTGGGAAAAAGCTTGGTGCTAGAAGTAAGGTTCATACACAATCTTCTTTGTGCAAGGGAAGAAAATTGAAGCTCGCTCTCACTGTACAAATTGCATATTTTGTTTGATAATTGTTGTTAGTTTGATTGTCTACAAATTAGGGGCAACGAGTATGCAAATACCTTCAGCAATGAGTTCAGGTGTCCAAGGCCTTCAAGGGGCTCAGAATGATCTTGCTCAGGCAACCACCACAGTGGCTAAACCAGAACCGGTTCAAACTTCATCTTCGGCCTATTTAGCTGAAGATACAGTTAGCTTGAGCAGTCAATCAAATTCGTCAGATAAAGTGTCAGCACTAATTGATGCTCAACAAGCGGTGAATCATGGTCAAGCATCTGCAGAGGTCATTAATGTCGCCAATGAAAATGTTGGCACAATTATCGATTTATCTGTTTGATTATGATTAATGCGGTTAGCCACAGTTTGAATCCTAAAATGATTCAAACTGAACAAACTGTCACTCAATATAGCCAATCAGCTATAGCTAGGAATGCTGTAACGCCGTTAACGGCAGTTTCAAATTCCGAAAAGACCACGACCTCATCAAGCCTGGTTTCAACTCAAGCTTCAAGTCAATCTGCTCAAGTATTAACTCAATCAACAATCCAAGCATCAAGTCCAACAACGCCAACGTTTATTGCACCATCAACACTAGTCGCACCTTCAAAGACTGCACTAGTGACGTCAAGTAAGAGTGAACCTACAACGTTACATGCGCCTGAAATATCACCTTCTCAAATTCGTCAGATGGATGGTGCTAGCCATGCTGATAAGCTAGCATTTCAAACGATAATTCCTACGGGGGCCTCATCACAGACTGCTATTTCTCAAACTTCATCAGAAAATAGCGCGATCTATAATTTAAAAACCGGTGCGGTCAATGTTGCAGGGCTATTGGGAGCGAGTGATATCAATCAAGCCGCTACTGTCATGCTAAAGAATGAGAAATCAACGGAACAGGATCCCATCATTAATCCTAATGCTGACACTTCTCAATCTGTGAACTCCGAACAAGCGGTCACAAGTTCTAGCCAGCAAGAGCCGACTGAACAAGAACAATCTGCAGAAAAAGATAAATTAGAAAAGCAAGACCAAGTAGAGCAGGCAGAAAAAGAACAAGCTGATCAGGAAAAGGTTCAACAACAAAAAGATGAAGCAATTATCAAGGCACTTGCAGCAAGAGATCTTGAAGTTAAAACTCACGAACAAGCTCATGCAGCAGTCGGTGGCAATTATGCTAACTCTCCTGAATATACCTACGAAAAAGGTCCGGATGGTAAGCGTTATGCAGTAGAAGGTAAGGTAAACATTGATGTCGGCGTGATAGAAGGGGATGCTCAAGCTACGGTTACTAAGATGCAGAAAGTTTACGCTGCAGCAATGGCACCCGTTCAACCTTCATCAGCAGATTTACAAGTCGCTGCAGAAGCAACTCGAAAATTAAATGAAGCCAAAAAAGAGCTTATAGTCGAGCGACAAGAAAAAGTAATGTTGACAGAGGAAACTCAACATATTAATGACTTAGGTCAGATTTTTAACAATGTTGATGGTGACAGCCTCAATAGTGGACTAGAGCTTGAACAGCTTAATTCCACATTGTCTGATCAATCAAACTTTCAACCAGGCCCTCAATCAGAACGTGAAACCAATACACGTTTATCAGCAATTGATATCGCTGTTTAATCAATTATCTGCAATATGCTACAGCGTTACCGTCTATTTAATAAAAGCCTAAAGTCGAGTAAGCCCGTGCTGTTGTAGAATCAGCGATTCCAATAATTGGCTAGCAGGACCTTGTCTATCGCGGTTGGGTACAACCAGTGAAAGTTGGATTTTCCGACTTGTGCTGCCGATTAATGACAATCTATGTAGTGACTTATTAGCAATATCTTCACTGACTAAATAAGCGGGTAACCAACAAAATCCCAACCCATTTTTTAAAATGGTAATGGCCTCATGAAAATTAGTTACCGTCCAGCGTTGTTCTGACTTGAGCCAACCTGTCTCGATGGTTTTTTCTTTCGCGGTATCTTTAATAACGATTTGCAAATGTTGCGCTAATTCTTGATCGTCATTAATCACTGATTGTTGTGCTAATGCGTGTTCAGGGGAGCATACTAATATCATTTCTGATTCACAGATAGATTCTGCAATAAAGCCTTTCGGGGGAACACCACAAATAGCGATATCTGCTTGTTGTTGCGTAATTAACTCATGAGTACCAGAAATGACAGAATCGATAATAGTGACTCGAGTGCCCCGACTATGTGGTAAGAAGGCTTGCAATGCACCGACTAAATAGTGCATCGGGTAGATGAGTTCTCGAGCAATAGTTAAATTTGGCTCCCAACCTTGTCCTAGATTACTGGCAAGTAACTCTAAATCATCCACAGTTTGAGTTAAATGACGGGAGCGTCTTAGTAATACTTCGCCTTGCTCAGTTAGGTAGGCTTTTCTGCCTTTAACTTCAAGTAACTGAATACCGAGTTGTGATTGTAATTTAGCGACTGCATGATTAAGTGAAGATTGACTTTTATTCAGTTTTTCAGCTGCTTGCGCGTATCCACCGTAATCCACAACTGATTGTATTATTCGCCATTGCTCTAGGGTGGATTTAGCTCTACTCATTTTTTCTCTATTTATATTTAACTATTTTATATAAAAATGGCGCGTTGTATAACGCGCCATATAACAAGTTAAGCTTACTTGTTTGGTTTAATCTTCTCTTTTGAAGTGACTTGCACTGGCAAATACTTTTGAGTTGCTTTGATATTTGCTAAGTATGGGCCTTTATGCAGCGTCTTTGGCCAATCTAATAACATCATTGCTAGCACATTTCGATGTTCTCCCATGACCATATCAGGATTTCCTCTTGGTGATGGAATAAGCTGATACTCAGGATTAAACGAAGAGGTTATGTGATCTTGAGTTTTCTTCACCACAGGATGATCTCTCTGGCCTGTAAGTAAGAAACTAATTCCTACTTCGGCAATAATATCGTCAGTGGCGTCAGTTAAAATTCGTTCAATATTGCTATCGAAATAGTCTAAAATCCATTGGAATTCTTTTTGACTCACTTCTTGTTGATAATAGCCGCTTGCAGCAAAAATAAAGTGCGTCATACCGTAGAGTTTGTTTCTAAATTGCTTTTTATCTAATTCAGAATCCTGCTCATTTGGGTAAGTCTCTATAAACGCTTTTTTATATTCTGCGACATAATCGCCAACACTAAGCTGTTTAGCCCAATATACATAGTTTACCAGTTGTGCTGCCCATGCTTTTATCATTGCAGGATCAGTTAATGCTGGCGCTAAATCGTATGATTTTACTGCCTTAACCATTTGCTGATGACAAGGTCCCATAAAGCCTAATTCATCAGTTCTACTTGCATAACGTAATAAAATATCACTGTAGAAAATGAATTCAGGGAAGGGAGCTAGTGCTTTTTTACGAGCTTTAGCACGAGGGCCTTTACCTAACACGCTAATCGCTTGTTGGCTTTGTTCATTGATAAAATTAGGTTTATCTACGTTACAAGCAAAGAAGTTTTGGCGCTCAGTAATGGTAATAAGATCAATTAATGCAGCATTAGAATACTTCTCATCACCTGTCATTCGATACATTCTTAAACCATAATGCCCTTGAATTCTTGGCGGCAAAGAATACATGTTTTGTTCTAGGTTCACTTGAATTGCACTTCGTACTTGTTCATGTGTGAGCTGGTGATCGTTGGATTCACCAGTTTTAGCGAAACTTGCACCAGAGGTGAGTAACAAAGAAAAACTAGCTAAACAAGCAAATGATTTAATCTTTCGAATTGCCGTCATTTATGGTTCTCCTGATGATGGATGAAATATCAGTGGGTGGCGCTAGTATAATGGCCAATTGCTCGCTGAGAATTAAATTATCTTCATTAACAATAAAAATTTCAAAAACTTGACGCGCTGTTACTGACGATTTACGAGAGTGAATAATGACATTAACAAGTGCTTGATACCATAGCGGTAAATAATACTCGATGCCTTCGTTAGCAATGCCGTTAAAACTATAGGTTAAATCTGCCGCTTCATACCAGTGTGAATTAAAACTATTATAAAAAGTGTTGTGTAAACTTGCTGTGTCTAAATGAGATGTTGAATAGAACTGCATTATTAACTGACTTCTAAACACTCTTAATTGCTGCTGATAAACGCTAGCAGCTTGCTCACGCGCCGAGGCTTGCAAGTGTGGGACACGCAGTTGTATATATTGGCTTAACCAATGCTGACCAAGTTGATGGTGGTCCGCTGAAGCGCCAAATTTATTGTTTAAGTAAAATTGGCTGCCTCTAGCAAGTCCCGAAATAGCTTGCGCTATCGCGTCAATAACGTTTAATGCTTGTCTTCTATTTTTGATTTTTTCTCGATAACTGATGCTAACCTGTGCAAATTGATGGCCGATCACAGGGTAACGTATGGTGTGGGTCGCTGTTTTTTCGCCAGGGTGGATAAATAACTCGCCTAATAAACGCTTGTTATGCCAAACACGTATAGTCGAATTTTGATTTGCATTTAACGTGAGATTTTCTGTATCAGTATCAGTATCTGTATCTTTATCTGTACCGGTAACGTTTAAATTATTAGTTTGTTGTGAGGGTAGATTATTATCGAGCTTATGAGCATAAGGCTTAATCACGTCGAATGTAACACCAAAATCACTCAGCACGTCCATGCTTTGTTCGATTAACGTTAACGCTGACGTTGTGCCCTGATATGCTTGATGAGGCAGCGTTGCGAGATGCTGACCAATATTCCATGGGGCTACATTGATGTTGTTTGTTTGAGAATTTAAAAATCTTGTGATTTGTGCAGAGGTTAAATTGCTGTCGTAATATTGCGCTGAGTAAATTGATGGCTTAGCGGCCTTAGATGCCATTTTAATTGTTTTAATTGCAGCAAGTGGCGTTTTATTTTTGTCTTTCGCTCTTGTTTGGTAAGCAATCCAAGCACTTTTTCTGCATTGTTCATCAGGTTGTAAAATAAGGTATTTTGCTAAACTGATATCAAAATCTTTCTTATTTCTTTCGTTAGTTTCTACGTTACTCATGTCGAGCGTTTCTTTTGACTTGATTCCCGCTGTCGCTGAGTTAATTGGTTGAGGTAATTCACAGCCAGATTGATTAAATACCATTGAGAGATGTTGGCTTTGTAAGTTCCGCCTAATTGTTGCTTGCGCATTATGGAGTTGCGACTTGAGGTTAATATCTAACTGTGTGGCTTTTAATGTGGCCAGTCTTAAGGATAATTTGGCGTAGGTAGGCTCATCATTATCAAGCTTACTGATCAACTTCGTTAAGTTAGGAGAATTGAGCATGGTTTGTAATTCATCAGCAAGATGTAGCTGACACATTAAGATGCTTTCACGTTGATTATCTTGGGCTAAATCACGATAGTAATTCAGTCTATCATTGATGTTATTAAAGCCAAGGGTGAGCTGCTCAAATTGAACTGCTTGAGTTGAAGCACTGGCTTGAGTATCAAGTTGAGATAATGTTGGCTTAAATTGCAAACATTGCTGAATGAAGAGGTTTAAAGGACTGGCAACTGCCGGAGCAGTTGCCATAAGACTAAAAACTAGGATTACTACAAAAGTGTTCTTTTGCATAAGCGACGCGTTCTTCCACTGATAACGTCGGTCCTTTTAGACCTTCGACATGTTTAAGTCTTCCTACAATCCCTTTTCCATTTGCTGTTTGAATAGCAAGTCCGGGACGTGCATTGAGCTCAAGTAATAAAGGCCCACGTTCTTTATCTAATACCATATCGGTACCTAAGTAACCCAGTTCACACATCTCATAAGCGCTTGATGCGGTATGTAACAGTGTGTCCCAATTGGGTACTTGAATTTTTGATAATTCAAAGTTGGTGTCTGGGTGTTTAAGCACTGGTTTATCGAATTGAACAGCATGCAGGCTCTTACCTGTCGCGATATCTAAACCAACCCCAACTGCGCCTTGGTGCAAATTAGCTTTGCCGTCTGAGGCTGCAGTAGAACATCGAAGCATTCCCATGACGGGGTAGCCTTTGAAAATAATCAACCGAATATCTGGAACGCCTTCATAACTGAAACCGTCAAAAACCGGATCAAATTGAATTAAGCCTTCAACAATACCGACATCTGGCTTACCGCCTAAGGAGAATAAGCCACTCAATATGTTTGATACATGACGGTAGACTTCATTAGGGGTAACTTCGTCACCATTAGGTTTGTAGTAACGTCCATTTTCTACATGGGTAATAACTAAAATCCCTTTACCACCAGATCCTTTAGCGGGTTTGATAACAAAGCCACTTCGTCCTAAAACCATTTGTGGGATTTCATTAATTTTATGCTGTTCTTCAACAACACCAATTAAGTCAGGCACCGCAATATCGTTAGCTAGCGCAAGCTGCTTTGTAATCAATTTATCATCAACACGCTTGTAAAACTTACGTGGATTATATTTGCCAATATAATCGATATTGCGCTTATTCATGTTTAACACGCCATTTCGGCGTAACTCCCAAGGCCAAGCAAAGTTCATTACTTATCTCCAGCCAAAGGCTTAAAGCGTTTAAGCTCTGTTAAGCGATATCCTGTGTATTGTCCCATCACAAGAACTAAGGCTAAAATCACTAAGTGAATACCTAAGAAGTTAAATACCCAATGTTGGATTAGCGTGTTACTCATTGCCAAATAAGCTAAGGTTGCGACAAATAGACTGCCGCCACCTGCCATCATGACTGATTTAGGGCCTTCTTCTTCCCATAAAATCGACATTCTTTCAATCGTCCAAGCAAGAATAATCATCGGGAAGAAGGTAATAGTTAATCCTTCACTAAGCCCAACCTTATAAGAGATAAGGGTAAATAAGCCAATGATGAAAATGACCACAATGATGACGGCCGATATTCGGGATATTAGCAGTAAGTTGAGCTGCGATAAGTAAGAACGAATCATCAAACCAAACGCCACAATTAGCAAGAAGCCGATTAGACCTGTCAATAATGTAGTTTGTATAAAGGCGAGGGCGATTAATACTGGCATAAACGTACCAGACGTTTTAATCCCGATAATGACGCGCAAGAATACGACGACTAACACACCAATAGGAATTAATAGAATGCCCTTAAAGGTGCTTTGCTCTTCAAGTGGTAATTGATACAAAGAGAAGTCTAAGCTATCGGTATTCATCATCATATCGATAGAGGTCGCTAAGGCTGAGCGAGTCTCTTGTAACATTGAGAAGTTAACTTGTGAATTACTCCCCCCAGTTACATCGAGTACTGATAAGCCATTGTGCTGCCAAAGAACCAAGTTTTCAGGACGGCCTTGTTTATTATTTTCAACGTCAAATAATACCCACTCACCATCTTGGTAGACTTGAACATAGGGATTTAATTGTTGACGACGACGCTGATCTTCAAGCATTAAGCCGCTAACTTGTTTAGCAGGAACCCCTTTAGATTGCATCATATGTAAAAATAGTTGGGTGCGCGTATTTACCGATAACAATAGGGCGAGATTTTGAGATTGATTACTGTCATTAATCACAGACATAAGCTGTTGCGCGTAAGACAGATTACTGGCGCTTCGTTCCCATACATCATTGATAATTTGTTCAGCTGCACCGCGCTCTGTAACTTGCCAAAGGTATGGTTCAGGAGTCACAGGTTCTTCTTCTGCATCTACTGATAACTGACCCGTAGGCACTAATGTGACGCGGTAGTACAGAGATTGGCGGCCTGAAGCTTCACGTATTGACCACACGGCACGGCGATCTTCACCTTCAGAGATATTTAAGCCATAACCTGCAGATGTGGCATTTTCAGCAAGCACGTCAAATGCGGGATCTTGTGGTAAAGACAAAGATGCTTCAGCAGGTTTGTCTGTGCCATTGAACATCACTTTGGCTTCAACTGACCAGCTTTGAACTTGTTTGCCCGGGAAAAACGGTACGTTATGCTCAACACTTCGATAAATACTGGTACTAATGCCAAATATAAAAAGTAGGGCGACAAAGATAAAAAACGGTTTACGAGAATGCATTTTAAGTCCTATTGGCTGTTAGTCGCTGCTTGTTGCGGTTTTTTACCGTGAATATAAATTTGGCCGACATCAACAACTGCAATGTCTTTCATAAACTTACGACCAAGCAGTAATGGATATTCAAGGTGGCTTCGGTCGGTTAAGTTTAAATCTGTTTCAGCTGCATATTTGCCAATTTTTAGATGAGCATGGATTACTGGGCGTCTATCGTCTGGCGCATCTGCATCCTGTTTAATACGTACAAATCGCTCAACTTTATGCTCGAATGTATTACCTGGTTGATCTTTTCCATTGGTCATTACATCAAAACGAACCCACTGAACACCGTTTCGCTCAAAAAGAACGATATTTCTGGCATCTAATGATGAAGACTCAGCACCGGTATCAATACGTGTTTCAAATGACGCCTTAAGTTCATCGACATAAACATGTTCAACTTCACCAAGCATGATTTTGTCAGACACTGCAGATTCAGGACATTGCGGAGCTTCACTGAGCTGTGCAAGTGCAGCTGCATCATCATTCATTTTTTTAGATTGTTTTGCTAGTGCATCGGTAATCTGTAATTTTAGATCGTTTACTTCAGCGCTTAAGCTTTGCATCTCGGCGGTAGAGTGGGCGCATTGTGCATTAATGGCTTCAATGATGGCAGTTTGAGACGAAGCTAAATTTGCATTTAACTCATCACTTCCAACTGGCGTGATTTTGTCTTTACTTGCACAACCGGCCATTAAAGTAGCGGTGATTGATAAAACGATTACCTGCTTTAACATGACAATTCCTGTTATTAATACATCTGAATTTATTATTTTTACTATTTGTTATTACTAACCAGTGTAAGGTTAGACTAAATCATGATTGGGTTGATTTTTTATTGCTATGATTGTGGCTCTTTTAGGAGCAGGGTAACCCTCTACTGTTAAGCTCACATCATTAGGGTCAAGATAATCCACTAAAGATTCATTCTTCATCCACTGCGTAGAACGTTGTTCTGCCATGGATGTAATATCTACGTCTACACATCTAATATCGGTAAAGTCGCATTTCTTTAACCATAGCATGAGTGCATCTACAGAGGGTAAAAACCACACGTTATTCATCTTGCCATATCTATCTTCCGGTACGAGAACGGCATTTTCATCACCATCTATGACTAACGTTTCAAGCACAAGTTCGCCACCCATTCTTAATTGGTCGCGTAATTGAAGCAAGTGATCTATCGGTGAACGGCGGTGGTAAAGGACTCCCATTGAAAACACGGTATCAAAGGCGTCGAGTGGAGGTAACTCTTCAATTCCTAGTGGTAATAAATGAACAGGGTGTTCATTACCTGCTAGGCGTTTAACAGCTTCAAACTGGCATAAAAATAGTGGTGAAGGGTCAATACCAACCACACGTTTAGCACCAGCACCAAGCATTCGCCACATATGGTAACCACTGCCACAACCCACATCTAAAACCGTACGGTTTTCAAGTGGTGAAATATGTTCTTTTACTCGGTCCCATTTCCAATCACTTCGCCATTCAGTGTCAATGTCGATACCATGGATTTGAAATGGTCCTTTACGCCAAGGTTGAAATAATCCGAGTAAATTCTTTAGCTTTTCAGCTTGTCCCGTAGTTAATTGCGAGCCATCTCCAATTTGTACACCATTGAAGAGGTCTATTGTAGTTGGCGCTGGGTAATGTAGCTTATTGAGTACTTTTTCCCATTTAGGTAAATTGCCGTGTTTATGTTCACGCTGCCATTTACCTAATATTGCTGGAAGTTCTTCTAACCAATGTTGAAGATTCGAGTCTGCTATTTGCTGATAAAAAGAACTAAAACTAATCACTTTATTGCCACCATAGATGCAAAGTTAAAACATTGAAACCACACTGTCGAATGGCTAAAACCATTATCGGCAAAACGCTGTTGATGCATAGATAAGCTATCAGGGCGCATGACATTTTCTAATGCACTGCGCTTTTGGCTAATTTCTAATTCGCTATATCCATTGGCACGTTTAAAGTCTAAGTGTTGCTCATCCAGTAATGTCTGAATAGTAGCATCTTCAAAGCGTAATTTTTCTGATATGACTAATATACCACCAGGCAATAGTCCTTGATAAATTTTGGCGATGATTGCGTCTCTATCCGTTACAGGTAAAAACTGTAATGTAAAGTTAAGCACCACCATTGATGCGTTTGATATTTCGATGTCTCTTATATCACCACAAATTAATTCGACTTCGGTATCGCTAACGTAGGCTGATAGATTCTCTTGGCAACGAGACACCATTGATTCGCTATTATCAACAGCAATGATACGGCATTGACGCTGCTCAATTTGACGACGAATACTTAGCGTAGCTGAACCTAACGAACTTCCTAAATCGTAAACGTTAGATTTTGGTGTGACGTAACGATTAGCAAAATCACCTATGGTGCTAATGATTTGTGTATAACCAGGAACAGAGCGACGGATCATGTCGTTAAAAACACCTGCTACACGATTATCAAACTGAAAATCTGATATTTGTTCGCTAGCGGAAGCATAAATTGTGTCTTGTTGAGAATTCATCTGCAGTAACTTGAAAAAATCGTAATTTCATTTTAGCTAATCCTAGCAAATAGCAGCAAGTATCCTATTGGTATTTTTTGTATTTTTTTATTTATTTAGCTAATTTTGCATAATTTTTTAATGTAAGAGGTCAAATGGTCGATATAAATCGGTATGATGAACATAAATGTAAAAACTTTTACATTGTTAGCAGAAGTTCTTAATAAATTTTTTACAGAAGGGAATCACTGATAAAGTGGTAAACCTCATTATAAATCATTGTAGAGTTGGGACAATTTACAAAGGAATGCGCTTGAAGTTAATTAGAACATTATTAGTAATAGTACTGGTTATCCCTTTTTTCTTCTTCGTTTCAGCCAATGAAGGCACTTCTTCTGTTGCTGAATCGCTACCAAGTAGTATGACATTATCTATGAGTGAGGATGCTTATCCTTATCAATTTGTCGACGCTAAAGGTAACGCTGCAGGGGTCATGGTTGATTTATGGCGCGAGTGGTCAATAGTCACAGGTACCAAAGTGACATTTAAACCCATGCAATGGCATCAGTCTTTACAAGCCTTAACAGATGGAGATGTTGATTTACATATTGGTATGGCGGTGACAGAAGAGCGACTGCGACAATTCTCCTACGCTGATAAAGTTTCGTCACTTCACTCCTATTTATACCTGCATAAAGATATCGCAAATAAAAAATCCATTACAGAAATCAAGCCTTTTAAAATTGGCATCATTGAAGGCACTTCTCACGAAGCCGATTTATTAGCCATAGAACCTAAATTAACCTTTAAATATTTTAAAACCAAACAAGCGCTATATGATGCTGTGGTAGCAGGTGAGTTATATGCTTTTGCTGCTATACAGGGTTATTACAATGGTATTCCAATCAATTTAGAATTAGCTAATAACTTTCATATTTCATCAAGATTACTGATCAAAGAAATTGATTTGTCTCCTGCAGTAAAGATAAAAAATGCAGCTTGGTTACCTGCGATTAATCAAGGTTTTGAGCAAATACCCACGCAGTTAGTTGATGAAATTGAAAAGCGATGGTTTGGTTATCGTCGTGAATCAAGTGGTGTTGTCATTGCGATGCAGATGAATGTCGAACCTTTCGTTGATATTGGTTTAGATGGTTTACCCCATGGTTTGTTTGTTGATCTTTGGCGTTTATGGTCTGAAAAAACAGGCATTGCTATTGATTTTATTCCAAGTGATATGAACGGCAGCATCGAGTTGATTAAGCAAGGTCATGCTGATGTGCATATTGGCTACCCGGAAAGCGATCAAATCAATACGGGGCTTAATAGGGCTAATCATATCTATTCTGTAAAAAGTCGATTTTTTAGCTATGAAAAAGAAATAAAAGACATTAGCGAAGTTGATGGAAAGCGTATCGGTTTATTTGCGACATCGCCTTACATCATCGAATTAAGAAAATTAGTTCCTAATGCGCAAATTCGTTATTACGACTCAATCGACCAATTAATAAAGGCCAGTCGCGACGGCGATATTGTTGGATTCGTTGCTTCGAGCGCGTATACCTCACACTATTTACTTAACCATAAATCTTGGTCTGAGTTTTATCAATTTAATGCCGTAGACTTTGATACCAATATTTATAACCTCACAAATTTAGAAGATGTTGAGCTTGCAGAGCGAATTGCCAATGGTTTTAAGCTGATTAGTCAGTATGAAATGGCGAAAATAGAGCAAAAATGGCTACTCAATAAAGCCGATAGGACGTTTTCTACTATTGATAAAAAAATCTATATCAGCAATAAGGAAAAGCAATACTTAGCTTCACTAGGTGCCATTAAGTTAGGTTACTTAACCGAATGGGCTCCAATGGAATATCAAAATGAACTAGGTGAATTTTCTGGTATTAATAAAGATGTCGTCAACATTATTACTCATCAGCTTGGTATCGACATTATTCCAGTTGCGTATCAGAACTGGAGCATGCTCAATCAAGATTTAAAAATGGGGAAAATTCACCTTGTCGGGAGTATGGCGAAAAATAGCCATCGTGAGCCAAACCTTGAATTCACTGAGGGCTATTGGCCGTCACCTTGGGCAATTGCCACTACGTTAACCCAGCAACCATTGTTTAACCTAAGCCAATATAATGGTAAGCGTATTGCAGTGGTTAAAGATTACAATGTGATTAATATTTTAAGGCAGCAATTTCCAGGCCTTGAAATTGTGCAAGTAGAAAGCACGAAAAGTGGCTTGAATGCAGTGTCTTCGGGTCACGTAGACTTGTTCATTGAACAGGTTGTTACACTGGCTTACGCCCTTAATGAAGGGGGCTTTCCTGATTTGAAAATGGCCTTGGTTGCTGATTTAACTGAGCAAAAAAGTCACATTGGTGTCTATCCAAAATTAAAGGAACTGGTACCGATATTAAATCGAGCAATTGAAACCATTGATGAAACTAAACAGCAACAATTATACCAAGACTGGGTCGCAGTCGATTTACGGTCAGAAGCTGACAAGTACCAAAAGTGGTTCAACATTGTGCTATTTGGCTTGCTGATTATCAGTGTGATTACGTTTGTTGTGTTCTTAGGTAATAAGCGCCTTAAACTTGAAATTTCGCGTCGCAAGAATGCCGAAAAGAAAATAAAATTTATTGCAGAACATGATCCTGTGACCAAGTTACCTAATAGAGGATTATTAGATGACCGTTTGGCTTGCGCAATCAATAGCCATCACCGAGAGCAGGTGAAGTTTGCGTTGTTATTTATCGATTTAGATAAATTTAAAATGGTGAACGATCAATATGGTCATCATATTGGTGATGCGCTATTGATAGGCATTGCTGACTTGCTTAAGACGGTGGTGAGAAAGTCGGATACCGTGTCGCGATTTGGCGGTGATGAGTTCGTTATCTTACTTAATAAAATTGAAAGTGCTCAATGTGCAGCCAAAGTCGCCGACAACATTTTAAACGTGCTCAGTGAGCCAATTAAGGTGGGAGAGATTTCGTTAACCGCATCTGCAAGTATTGGCATCGCCGTTTATCCAGATGATGGTGATGACCCGATTTCATTGTTACAGTTCGCTGATAAAAAAATGTATACAGTGAAAAAGCAGGGTGGTGATAAACACAGCTAATCGTTGCCATTGGCTCTAAAATGGCCAAAAGCAGCCAAAACATTATTGTTTGCTGCTTTTTTGCACGCTTATGCTGCTAAGTTTTTCCTAAACTCTAGCCAATTGCAGTAAACTGATTGATACTTCCTAGCAAAAATTACGCACTCATTTATTAAACGCTAAATTGGCGTATTATAAGTGCTATAGTTGCCAGCATTATTTTAATATAATGCAAAAATACATTCTTTTAGACACCTATTTCCGAATAAAGGGTAGAGTTAAATGCGCAGTCATTATTGTGGAGACGTCAATAAGTCTCATCTTGGTCAAGAAGTCACCTTAGTCGGTTGGGTTAACCGTAGCCGTGATTTAGGCGGTGTTATATTTTTAGACCTTCGTGACAGAGAAGGGATTGTTCAGGTTGTATACGATCCTGACTTAGAAGATGTGTTCAAGGTGGCCAGCAGTCTACGCGGTGAATTCTGTGTGCAAGTTAAAGGCTTAGTACGTGCGCGTCCTGATAGCCAAATCAATGCGCAGATGAAAACTGGGGAAATTGAAGTATTAGGTAAAGACCTAACCATTATCAATACTTCAGCGCCATTACCGCTGAGCATGGATAATCACCAAAACAATAGTGAAGAACAACGCTTAAAATATCGCTACCTAGATTTACGTCGCCCAGAAATGGCTGATCGTTTGGTTTTCCGCTCAAAAGTGACTAGCGCTGTTCGTCGCTTTTTAGATGACAGTGGCTTTTTAGATATTGAAACACCAATATTAACCAAAGCCACACCTGAAGGTGCGCGTGATTATTTAGTACCAAGTCGTACTTATAAAGGTCAGTTCTTTGCTTTGCCTCAGTCTCCACAATTGTTTAAGCAATTGTTAATGATGTCGGGCTTTGATAGATATTACCAAATCGTAAAATGTTTCCGTGATGAAGATTTACGTGCAGATCGTCAGCCTGAATTTACTCAAATTGATATCGAAACGTCATTCATGTCATCTGAGCAAGTGATGGCAAAAACGGAAGAAATGGTTCGCGGTTTATTTAACGATTTACTGAATGTGGATTTGGGCGAATTTCCAAGAATGTCATATGCAGAAGCAATGACACGATATGGTTCAGATAAGCCTGATTTACGTAACCCGCTTGAATTAGTGGACGTCGCTGACGTATTAAAAGACGTTGAATTTGCAGTATTCAGTGGTCCAGCAAATGATGAAGAAGGCCGTGTAGCAGCATTACGTATTCCGACAGGTGCATCACTGTCTCGTAAACAGATTGATAACTACACTAAATATGTCGGCATTTACGGCGCTAAAGGTTTAGCGTGGATGAAAATTAATGATTTAAGTACTGGGATGGAAGGTATCCAATCTCCTGTGCTTAAATTCTTGAACGAAGACATCGTTAATGAAATTATTGCTCGCACTAATGCACAAACTGGTGACATTATTTTATTTGGTGCAGATAAAGCTAACGTAGTTGCGGAAGCCATGGGCGCATTACGTCTTAAAGCCGGTGAAGACTTTGAGTTGTTAGAAGGTGAATGGCGTCCATTATGGGTTGTCGATTTCCCTATGTTCGAAAAAATAAATGGTGGCTTCCATGCTGTTCACCATCCATTTACCGCACCTCGTGGTGTTTCGCCTGAGCAATTAGAAGCCGATCCAGCTGGTACTGTTTCTGATGCTTATGACATGGTACTTAATGGTTGCGAATTAGGTGGCGGTTCAGTCCGTATCCACAATGCAGAAATGCAAAGTGCAGTATTCCGCATCTTAGGTATTTCAGACGAAGAAGCAAACGAGAAGTTTGGTTTCTTATTAGAAGCGTTACGTTACGGTACACCACCACATGCTGGTTTAGCCTTTGGTTTAGATCGCATTATTATGTTGATGACCGGGGCAAGCTCAATTCGTGATGTGATGGCATTCCCTAAAACAACAACGGCAGCATGTCCACTAACCAATGCTCCAGGATTTGCCAATCCACAACAACTGGTTGAGTTAGGTGTGAGTGTCATTCCACAAGAGAAACCTGCTGCTGACGAGTAAGCTTAATGATTAAGTCGATTTTTTGTATGTCGACATCAAGCATTAAATGACAAACCGAGGCAATTGCCTCGGTCTGTTTTTATATAGAACAAAATAACTGAAGGAGTCGTAATGGCAGGTCACAGTAAATGGGACAACATTAAACATCGTAAAGCAGCGCAAGATGCAAAACGAGGAAAACTTTTCAGTAAATTTATCCGAGAGTTAACAGTATCGGCACGTGAAGGTGGATCAGATCCTGATGCAAACCCGAGACTGCGTGCCGCGATTGATAAAGCCTTATCCAATAACATGACCCGTGATACAGTCGAGCGTGCTGTTAAACGTGGGGCTGGTGAGCTGGATGGGCAACAACTTGATACCATCATTTATGAAGGTTATGGACCTGGCGGTACTGCAGTGATGGTTGAGACCATGACTGATAATAAAAACAGAACCGTATCAGGTGTGCGTAATGCGTTCAGTAAATCGGGTGGTAACTTAGGTACTGATGGTTCAGTTGCTTACATGTTTACTAAGTCCGGTGTCATTTCTTATGATGCAAATATCGACGAAGATGAATTGATGGATGCTGCATTAGAAGCGGGTGCCGAAGATGTTATCACCCATGACAATGGCGCATTTGATGTCATGACTACGCCGGATGCTTTTGGTGTGGTAAAAGATGCATTAGATGCAGCAGGCTTTGAAGCGATTAATGCTGAAGTGACTATGATTGCAGGAACTAAAGCTGAATTAGATGCGGATACAGCTGCTAAATTTATGCGCTTAATTGATAACCTTGAAGATCATGATGATGTTCAAGAGGTATATCATAATGCTGAAATTTCAGATGAAGTAATGGAGACCTTGGGTTAACACGCTCAAGCAATGGGTAAACCATGACAATTATATTGGGCATTGACCCAGGCTCTAGGATCACAGGTTACGGCGTTATTCAATGCCAAGGTCGCCAACAACGCTATCTTGGTAGTGGCTGTATTCGAACTTCTGCCGATGATTTACCCACAAGACTCAAGCAAGTTTTTGATGGTATAACAGAAATCATTAAACAGTATCAGCCAGATCAATTTGCCATTGAACGTGTGTTTATGGCTAAAAATGCCGATTCAGCACTCAAACTCGGCCAGGCGAGAGGAGTGGCAATTGTTGCTGCTATGAACGCCAACTTACCCGTTGCTGAATACAGTGCAACTCAGATCAAAAGTGCAGTTGTTGGTACTGGACGGGCCCAAAAAGAGCAAGTTCAGCACATGATCCAACAAATTTTCAAATTGCCAGCTGCCCCGCAAGCAGATGCCGCAGATGCATTGGGTGTTGCCGTTTGCCATCATCATACTTTTCAAAGTTTAATTGCAATGGGCGGTAAAGCCCAAAGCCGAACATACGGACGTTATAAATGATAGGAAGATTAAGTGGGTTGGTTGTTGAGAAACAAGCACCGGAAATCGTGTTGGATGTAAATGGTGTAGGTTATGAGTTACAGGTACCTATGACCAGTTTCTATGAGCTCCCTGAGTTAAATCAACAAGCAATGTTATTCACCCACTTTGTGGTGCGTGAAGATGCACAGCTTTTGTATGGTTTTATAACCAAGCAAGAGCGGGCGTTATTTAGGTTATTAATTAAAACTAACGGTGTAGGTCCTAAACTCGCATTAACAATATTGTCTGGTATGACGGCGGCGGAGTTTGTTAATTGTGTCGAACGAGATGATATAGTCACTTTAGTTAAGTTACCTGGAGTCGGTAAAAAAACGGCAGAGCGTTTAGTGGTTGAGATGCGAGATAAGCTTAAAAGCTTACTAGAGGCTTCAGTTGGATCTGAGCGCGAGTTTGCTTTACAGAGTAATTATAAGCCAGCAGCTGTTGAAAACAATGCAGAAGAAGATGCCATTGCAGCACTTGTTTCTCTAGGCTATAAACCTGCACAAGCGAGTAAAGCTGTATTAAGTGCATACACTGACGGTATGAGCAGCGAAGTCCTGATTAAGGCTGCATTAAAGTCAATGCTATAAAGAGGCAACAATGATAGAAGCGGATCGTTTAATTCAGCCACAAGAGTTTGAGCAAGAAGTGCATATTGACCGTGCTATGCGGCCGAAAATGCTCGATGATTACACAGGGCAAGATGACACTCGTGCACAGCTTAAAGTATTTATTGAGGCTGCACTGAAACGTGAAGAAGCACTGGATCATATGTTGATTTTCGGCCCTCCAGGTTTAGGTAAAACAACATTGGCCATGATCGTAGCTAATGAAATGGGCGTAAACATCAAATCTACATCAGGCCCTGTACTGGAAAAAGCCGGGGATCTTGCAGCCTTATTGACTAATCTTGAGCATGGCGATGTGTTATTTATTGATGAGATTCATCGATTAAGTCCAGTTGTAGAAGAAATCTTATACCCAGCAATGGAAGATTATCAATTGGACATCATGATTGGAGAGGGGCCTGCGGCTCGTTCAATTAAACTGGATTTACCGCCATTTTCTTTAATTGGTGCGACAACTAGAGCAGGGGCATTAACATCGCCATTAAGAGCGCGTTTCGGTATACCGTTAAGGCTAGAGTTTTATAACGTCAAAGATTTGTGCACCATTGTGACTCGCTCTGCCAAGGTAATGGAGTTGCCGATTGATGAAGCAGGCGCTTTTGAAATAGCCAAACGCTCTAGAGGTACCCCTCGAATTGCCAATCGTTTATTAAGACGCGTTAGAGATTACGCTGAAGTTAAACATAATGGTTTTGTTACTGAAGATGTGGCTAAAAAAGCGCTGGACTTACTCGATGTCGATTTAGAGGGCTTTGACTATTTAGACAGAAAGCTATTGTTAGCCATTATTGATAAGTTCATGGGCGGGCCTGTTGGTTTAGACAACCTTGCAGCTGCTATTGGTGAGGACAGAGAAACAATTGAAGATGTATTAGAACCATTTTTGATTCAACAAGGCTTTATTCAACGAACACCTAGAGGTCGTATTGCAACAGATAGAGCTTATCAACACTTTGATATAATAAAACCTGCAGAATAAAGTGTTAACATTTTTAAAAGGGAAAGCATTAGCTTTCCTTTTTTTATGTTTTTATAAAGTGAATAACTATTCAAAAGTGATTGTTATCATTTTTATAACAATTGCTGCTGTGTGAAATTCATTCAAAAAATATTTTTCTTCAGTATGTTGTTGCTGATTTGTTATACCTAGGCAGTATATATCTCCAATGTAAAAATATCTTATTGATTGTGCCAATATATCAATTCGTAATTAGTACAACTAACTCAAAATAATTACCCTCCATTGTTAATAATAATGCTGATGAAATAGTCATCATTATTTGATAATCCTTGAATGCTAGTTGTGGCGGCGCTTTCAGCGTTTTCTGAGTAAAACTATCCAATAGCTGAACCAATTCTGAATTAATTAACGATTCTCCAATCATGGTTCAATATATTTGTGTGATCTAGGTCACACTTTTGATTAGAAGTAAGTTTTAAAAATGTTATAACGGCACCAGTGATTAATGCTGAACAATTTACAGTTAAATAGTTTTTTATTCTGCTTATTTAAATTGAAGGTGTTTTGGGATGTAGATCACTTATTTTTTATTACAATCGCAGTGCATATTTATTAACAAAAAATGGCTTAAAAGTTACAACTTCGTGGTTTGACGAAATATCTCTGGTTATTCAGTATCTAGGCCAACGCAATTTTAAATATTTATTTATTTGCGTAAACAGAATAAGAAAAGATATCACCAGGGAGCAACAAATGATTAAAAGATCAAAACTATCAAACAGCATAAACGTGGCTTTATTAGCCTCAGTTTCCGCTGCTTCAGCCGTATCGGTAAGTGCTTATGCTGAAGAAGAATCAGCTAACGTAGAAAGAATTGCAGTTACTGGCTCCCGTATTCAACGTCAAGACATGGAAACTGCTTCTCCAGTCACTGTGATTGATGCTGCTGCGATTCGTTCAGAAGGTTTTACAACAGTCGATGAGCTACTTCAGGCTCAAACGTCAATGGCTGGTGCTGCAGTTGGTTCAAGCACCAACAACGGTTCTGACGGTGTTGCTCAAGTCGACCTTCGTGGTATGGGCTCACAACGTACACTAGTATTGCTTAACGGCCGTCGTATGGTTAACTCAGGCTCTGGTGCTGATAGCTCTGTTGATTTGAACGCTATTCCAGTTGCAATGATTGCACGAGTTGAAATACTTAAAGATGGCGCTTCAGCAGTATATGGTTCTGATGCAATTGCTGGTGTAGTTAACATTATTACTAAGAAAGACTTTGAAGGTTTCCAAATAGACGTTCAAGGCGGCATGACTGATAAGAGTGACGGTGAAAACGGCGAAATCAGTGCATTATACGGTTTCAACACTGATACAGGTAACTACACGTTTGGTGCTGCTTACTCTGAGCGTAAAGGTGTTATTCAATCAGATCGTGATTGGACAGATCCAGGTAACAGTTCTACTACACCAAATGGTTCTCTAGATGGCATGGTTAAAGATGCTGATGGTAACTGGGTTGAACGTGAAGAAGGTTACGACTTTACTCAAGACAGTTTCTATCAAACACCAAGCAAACGTTACAGCTTATTTGCAAATATGACGCAAGAGCTAGGCAGTGACATCATCTTAACTGGTGATATTCTTTACACTAAACGTAAATCTAATCAGCAACTAGCTGCACAGCCTGCAATTTTGGCATTAGATGTGTGTGAAGCTGGTGATGATCCAACT
Source organism: Shewanella sp. ENK2 (assembly GCF_043568515.1). NCBI lineage: Bacteria > Pseudomonadati > Pseudomonadota > Gammaproteobacteria > Alteromonadales > Shewanellaceae > Shewanella > Shewanella sp. ENK2. The sequence continues at coordinate 4,135,922 of NZ_CP171406.1, forward strand.
AAGTGTTTTGAACTTGATCAAGACATGATTGATGCAGGTATGGCTCCTAATGCTGACGGTCAAATCGACTACCGTAAGCGTATGAATGATGTTGGTCCACGTATTTACAGTCAAGATACTGATACTTGGAGAGTTTCTGCTGGCCTTGAAGGTTCTTTAGATATCAACACCGGTATGAACTGGGATGTATCGTATACCTATGGTAATAACAAAGCAGAGACTGCTGTAGAAAACTCAATTAATGCGACATTAATGGCTGACGCTATTTACGCTGACCAAGATGCTTGGTTAACAGGTCAACCAATGACTGATCAAGCGTTGTTAGACAGTGTTGCATACACTGAAAAAGCAGATGGCGGTAACGAGCAGCATGTATTCTCTGCTGGCCTAAATGGTGAGTTATTTGACTTAGACGCAGGCCCAGTAGCTTTCGCAATTGGTGCTGAATACCGCTACGAAAGCGGCTATTACAATCCTGATCCAATCATCGTCGCTGGTGAAGGTACGGCTGCACAGCAAGACCCAACAGATGGTAACTACAATGTTATCTCTATCTTCCAAGAAGTGAGTGTACCGTTTACTGAAAAACTAACCGGTGAATTCGCATTACGCTTTGATGATTACTCTACTTTCGGTAATGCATCAACTTGGAAAATTGGTTTAACCTACGAAGCGACTGACGACTTAATGATTCGTACCGTAGCTGCGACTGGTTTCCGTGCTCCGAGTGTTAGTGAGCTATACGGTGGTAACTCAGGTTCATATGACTACTTGGAAGATCCATGGGGAAATGAACAGGATGAGCAAATCCTAGTTAACTATACGTCTGATGAAGATCTAGAACCAGAAGAGTCAGAGTCTTACACAGCAGGTTTAGTTTACTCACCTAGCTATGTAGACGGTATGTCGTTAACTCTTGATTATTGGCGCTTTAAAGTTAAAAATGCGATCACACGTTTAGATACACAAAATGGTTTAAATAACTGTTTTGCAGGCGACCAAGCAACTTGTGAGCTATTCAACATTGGTCCGAATGGTGATTTGTCTAACCTAACGAACTCGTTAACTAACGTAGGTTACCAAGACACAAGTGGTATTGATTTCAACTTAGCTTACCGTTTCGACGCGTTAAACTTAGATTGGACAATCAGCAACGATACAACTTACTTGTTGAATTTTGAACAAGATGGCATTGACTACACTAATACTATCGACGGTAACTTCGGCGCATACGCTCAAGTACGTAACAACTTTAGTATTAAAGCAGCTCAAGATGATTGGAGTGTAATGTACTTCAACCGTTATATCGGTGAAATGGATGACTTAAGTGCTGGTACTAAAGTTGATTCAGTGCTTTATCACAACATTTCAGCTAGCTACTTTATCAATGATTCTTGGATGCTAAGTGCTGGTGTTAAAAACTTAACTGATGAAGAACCATCAAGAGTGTCTAACGGTAGTGACGGTGGTACAGTACCAGAGGTTTACGACACAATTGGTCGTACATACTTTGCTGGTGTTACCATGAAGTTCTAATCGAACTTAACATCAAAAAAAGCCAGCGTATGCTGGCTTTTTTATTGGTTTTTTTATGAAACGAATTAACCTAAGCCTTCGCTCATCGCTTTCTTTTGAATTAGTTCGATTTTATAACCATCTGGATCTTCAACAAATGCAATCTCTGTTGTGCCGCCAGCAACGGGACCAGGTGCTCGAGTAATTTTTCCGCCAGCAGCTTCAATTGCTTTACAGCGTTCATAAATATCTTCTTCACCAATAGCAAGGTGGCCAAAGCCATTACCTAAGTCATAGCTATCAGTGCCCCAATTATAAGTTAATTCGATCACCGCTTGACCAGTAGATTCTTCACCAAAACCGACAAAGGCGAGGGTATATTCATATTGGGCATTTTCAGATTTTCTCAGTAATGTCATCCCCATAACCTGGGTATAAAACTCAATACTGCGTTCAAGATTACCGACTCTTATCATGGTGTGGAGCAATTGCGACATAATAAACTCTTTGTAGTTAGTTGTTTTGTTTAGGGTAACAAATTTTAAGCCTGTTAAAAAATTGATTTAGCGTGCCATTTTACTGTTTGAGTTCACATAATTACCTCTAAAAGGTAGGAAAACTGTCTAGACACGCTAAAATTAATTTATATTCATTTGGAGACAAGATAATGACAACAGAAATAAAAATGGCTCTTGGTACCTCAGTGGTAATCGTAATTTGTTTTAGTGCTTTCTTTGTTTCAATGTTTTAAGAGCATTATTCAAGTAGCCAAAAAACCGCTTAACGCGGTTTTTTTGTGGCTGAATTTCAAGTGAGTGTTAATCTTTGTGAAGAGTTTACTAACGCTATAATTCCCAATTAAAAGCAGTTTGTTGTTCTGATACTGTCCACAGCTTGCTTAAAACAGATGCATCTGTAGCAAAGGATTCAAGCTTACACTCGCCAACAGGGCCAACCCAATTCCACCTTCCTGAAGGCCCATAGTATGCACGTTGCGCAATGGATTGTTCAGTTGCGCACATGACTTCAGGATAAGCACCTTGCTCAGCGGTTTGAACTAAGCCAAGTTTGACCATCATCGACCATGATGCGCGAGTAAACAGGTTTACTTTTTCGTTAATCAGTGAAGTGTTTGACGCACCAGGGTGGCAAACATATACCTCAACATGCTTATTCGCAGCGGCGATTTTGTTTTGTAATTCATACGCAAACATCATCTGCGCTAATTTACTATGACAATAAGTTTTGTTTGGATGATAGTTTTTATCCCAATTCATATCATTAAACTGAATTGTTTTAAGCCCCATCTTATATCCTTCACTTGCAACAACCACAATGCGTCCTTTGGATGCTTCAATTTTGTTAAACAGTAAGCCGCACAGTAAAAAATGACCGTAATGATTTACACCCAACTGACTCTCAAAACCGTCTTTAGTGAATTCTTGCTTAGCAATCTGTGCTATGGCGCCATTACAAATGAGGGCATCTATGTTTGTTACTGTTTCAAGGATGATTTTAGCTGCACCTCGCACAGATTGAAGTTCAGCGAGATCAAGTTTGATAAAGCTGACATCGGCTTCTGAGCCAAATTCTTGCTTTAATTTTGCTATCGCAGCAGAGGATTTTTTCTGGGTTACGATTAAGCATTATCACTTTTGCGCCTTTAGATAATAGTATTCTAGAAGCTTGAAATCCTGCTCCTGCATTAGCGCCTGTGATGAGATAGGTTTTGCCTAAAAGTGAACCTAACTGTGTTGGTGTCCAGCCCTTAGCACCAAATGGATTGTTGTGTGACATGTGTTTCTCCTTAGGCGATGGCGTGTGCATCGTGAATAGTAAAATGAGTTTCTTGTTCATTTAGGTGTCTGTTTAATGAACTGGTGAAACTACTATAACTCTCACTTTTGGCGCTAACTAGGCGATATAGTCTCTAAAATATGCCTATTTGTATCACCTTGTTGAGTTGGCTGTTTTTCAGTGCTACTTTTGAGTTACATGAAAACAAGCAAAATATGGCTTTATTTATTGTAGCTGTGGCAATTAGCAGCTTAGCGATTGTAGCTTGTGCCACTAAGAAGACATTTATGAGTAAATCAGAAATTAAACGATTAATAGAAGCTAAAATCACGCAAGATGGTGTAATAGAGACTGGGATAAAAGGCGTGCAACTGTTTCGCGTGACTGAATCTATGCGCTGTGCACCTGCTGTCTACGAACCTTGCGTTATAGCGATTATTAGTGGTGCTAAACAAGCCATATTAGATGGTAAACATATTATATATGATGAAAATCGTTATATGTGTTGCCCTATATCTATGCCAGTTGAAGCAGGAACCCCAACAGCATCACCTGATAATCCGTTATTAGGAGTGATGATATCACTAGATACAAAAACGATGACTGAACTTAGCATTGAAATGGCAGCGAGTGGGGGGCACAAAAATAAACATAGTACAGGCTCTCAAGGCTTATCTTTAGCGCGTTGGGAAGACACGTTTACAGATGCGTTACTGCGTCTGTTACAACTACAAGGTAGTGAACTTGATATTGCGGTTCTGGCTGCAAGCCGACTGAGAGAATTATATTTTGCGGTACTAAAAGGCGATGCAGGCGAAGCTGCGCGAGCAGCATTCGGGGTCGGAAATGAGATAGCACGTTCAATCGAATACCTTTCTTCACGTTTACATGAATCTGTCACGATTGAAGAGATGGCTGAGCAGCTAGGTATGAGCCGCGCAGTGTTACATCGAAAATTTAAGCAAGCAACTGCCATGTCGCCGATTCAATTTGTAAAAACAATGCGGTTAAATACCGCTGCAATGAAAATTGCTACAGGAATGAGTGTAAATGTTGCAGCAATGGCTGTTGGCTATCAAAGTTCTTCGCAATTTAGTCGTGAGTTTAAACGATTGTACGGACAATCACCTAAACAGTGGAGCCAAGCTACAGAGCTACCACAAGGGCAATAGTGTAATGAGTTTGATGCCTTGCTGCATCTAATCAGGAGTCATGATGGAAGATAGAATACTTATCAGAGGGCTGGGTTTTATACTCCTTTTGATTGGGTTAGTGCTGTCAGCTAACCCAGAGTTAGTGAGTAATAAACCCATTCCGGACGATACGTTTAACGCTGTTGAGCGACGGATCTGGTGGGGGTTATTTATTGGTGCAGGGCTTTTGCTTCAGTTTCATTTTCAATTAACGCCATGGCAAGCGACTGTTTCTGCAACACTCACCTCGCTACTCATTGGTTTGTTAATAGCAAGGCTTATCGGCATTGTGCTTGATGGCTCTGTTCCTAAACAATGGGTCAATGTCGCGATAGAACTTGTGATGTTAGTGCCTTTAGTTTGGTGGACGATTAAAACACGAAGTTAAATAATTTATTGTAGCTGAAATAAATCAGTCACTTAAGTGCATGGAGCGGCAAGGCTAAGTTTATCTCAATGGTCCTATAACGACATAAAATAAGCGTAAACCTAAAGCTATTTTCTGCTAATAATAAGAAGAATAGCTTTCAGGTTAGAAGCTTTTATTTAAGGCTAGTTAGCACCATTAACTTTAGTGCTATTAACTTTAGTGTTATTAACTTTAGTGCTATTAACATTAATCTCGTTCGATTTAGCCTTATTCACTTTAGTCTTTACTAGCTTGAGTCCAAGTCACTTCGGCTAATTGATTAGTTGCTGTTTGATGAATAATTAGACCATTTTCTCCCATCCTCATGTGCCGGATAAGTCCTGAATAAACTCCATCCTTACTAGGAATTTGCCAGCTTTGCATGGTTTCATTTTTAAGATCAAATCTGACTAATGTCTCTGGTCTTTTAGCGGATTCATTAAACCAAATTGCATCATTTGCATACTCTATTGCATAAGGATGACTATATTGACCACTAGGCGTATCCCATTGTGTTATTTCCCCTGTTTTAGGGTTATATCTGCCGAGTTTTCCCATGCCTGAATTGACATAAAACACCATATCATCAGGAGTAATTGCGAGACGTCGCGTATGAGTCTGCTCACCAGGCAAGCGAATTTCATCTAAAGCCATAGATTGCTTATCTACTTTAATCAGACAGTTTGAGCCATTACATGAGACCCAAGGTGTACCTGTCGAGTCGAGTTTAATGCCATAGGGGCGAGATTTTTTACTTGGCAATGAAACAAGCTTAATGTCGCCATTTATAGGATTTAATTGGCCAATCATATTACTGTGTTGAAGGGTAAACCAAAAAATGCCGTTATCATCGAATACACCAGTATGAGGATCGCGAGCGTTTTTGTCAGGCATGTTAAACACGGTAAACTTTTCTGTTTCGAGGTCTAAATAACCCACAGTGCCATTTTTATTTCCAAGAAACCAAGGCGTTAGATTTTTATCTAAGGATACGCTGTGGGGGAAGGTGCCTTCTGGAAGAGGGTATTCCTTCATTTCACCCGTTTGGGGATCCAGTCGCCCAAGGATATTCCCCCATTGTCCTACCCACCAAATAATGCCATCTTTTCCTTGAATTGGGTCCCTTGCTCGTTGGCCCAGTGTGGGGACTTGCCAGTAGGTAAATTGTAACTCAATGTCACCATCGACTACTGTCGAAGCACGTTTGTCATTAGGCGGGTTGTTATTGGCAAGATATTTACTAATTTGACTGGCAGAATTAGGATCTAGTTTAACCATGGATGATATAAGTGACTGCCAATGAGCTTGTGAATACCCAGCACTGCGATCAATATTGTTAATGCCATGGCAGCTCGAGCATAGCTGGTTAACCATTGTTGCTTGATCATCACTTAACACCGACGTTGAGCTTAACGTTAATGTAAATAATGCAGTTAATGAAGCTAGCCGCTGTAAATTGCTTTGCTGATGTCCCACTGAAGCCTCCTAATCACGTTGATTGAGTATCCACTATGCACCCAAAATGTAACTGTTTATTAAGCCAACATATTCGGTGATGGTTTAAACAATTACTAATTTACACACAGACTGATTATGATGGTCAAGTGATATTAAGTCACAGGTGCGTTATCGAGGGCGTTTGTAATAATCGTTGAGTGGAGATGAGGCTAAGGTAAGGCGCCTTTGAAAAGTTTAAAATACTGTTTGTTCAAAGGCGATATAGTTGAAAGACGTTGGTAAACCTTAGTCTGTTTTATCTTTAAATTCGCATAAATCTTCAATAATGCAACTGCCGCAGCGAGGTTTACGGGCGATACAGGTATATCTTCCATGTAAGATAAACCAATGATGCACATCAACTTTAAATTCAGCAGGTGTCACCTTAAGCATTTTTTCTTCTACTTGGTCGACATTTTTACCCATTGCAAACTTAGTGCGGTTTGCCATTCTGAAAATATGGGTATCAACCGCGATAGTAGGCCAGCCAAAAGCAGTATTTAGTACAACATTAGCGGTTTTACGACCGACACCAGGTAGTGCTTCTAATGCTTCACGGTTCTCTGGCACTTCACCGCCATGAAGGTTTATCAACATTTCACAGGCTTTAATGACATTAATTGCTTTATTATTATAAAGACCGATGGTTTTAATGTAGGTCTTTAATCCTTCAACGCCAAGGTCATAAATTTGTTGGGCTGTATTTGCAACGGGAAAGAGTTTATCAGTGGCTTTGTTAACACTGACATCCGTTGCTTGTGCCGACAAAGTTACAGCAACTAACAATTCAAATGGTGATGAAAAGTTGAGTTCTGTTTCCGGCTTAGGGTTGTTTGCCCGTAAGCGAGTTAAAATTTCATGGCGTTTTTGTTTGTTCATGACTTAGCTAACCTTTGTTATCCGAGCACGTGCAATTGTCTCTGTTTCTTGTTGTGGTTTTCTATTTTCAATTTGCGCGTCGATGACATTTTTTAATGCAATCAATAATCCCATGGCGATAAATGCACCTGGTGGTAACATCGCCAAGAGGAAAGGGCTTTCGACATTAAATACTTGAATGGTTAATGAGCTAGCCCAATCGCCAAGTAAGAGTTCAGCACCATCAAATAATGTGCCTTGACCCAGTAGTTCCCGCATTCCACCTAGCACCACTAGAATGCCTGTGAAACCCACACCCATCATGAGTCCGTCAAATGCTGCACTGGTCACATTATTACGTGAAGCAAATGCTTCAGCACGGCCGATAATGACGCAGTTAGTGACAATCAGTGGCAAGAATATACCTAATGAAAGGTACAAACCATAGGCGTAAGCATTGATAAGTAATTGCACGCAGGTGACGAGCGCTGCAATGATCATAACAAATACCGGTATACGAATTTCTTTTGGTACATAGTCCCTTACTAACGAGACTAAGATGTTAGAGCCCACTAATACCAATAGCGTCGCTAAACCGAGTCCTAACGCATTTGTCACAGTGGCAGTGACTGCCAGCAGTGGACATAAGCCTAATAGTTGTACTAAACCTGGGTTATTTTTCCATAAGCCTTGCCAAGCTATTTCACGATAATTAGTCATGTTCACGTCCACAATGATTGACGGTTGATAACAACTCATCACGATGTTGTTCAACAAATTCAAGTGCTTTATTGATAGCGCCTACATAAGCACGAGGAGTAATTGTCGCACCTGTAAATTGGTCAATGTCGCCACCGTCTTTTTTAACCGCCATTGGCTTGGAATTAGAGTCATAAGTCATACCGCTAAAACCAAGAACCCAATCAGATTTTCTAAGTTCAATTTTATCGCCAAGGCCAGGTGTTTCTTGATGAGTTAATGTACGAACACCCAGCAATTCGTTGTCATTACTGATACCAAGAATAATTTTTATATCCCCATTGTAGCCATCTGGAGCCACTGCTTCTATGGCAAGAGCAACAGCTTGTTGATCCATTTTAGCGATATAAACGGGTAATGGCTCATCTGTGCCTAAATATTCAGCATTGGCCACTAGGATACAATCATCAGTAAGTTGATTGTTGTGCATTGAGTTAGGAATGATTTGCTCTAACACACTGACAAGTTGCTTGCGCTGTTGTTCGATAATCGTATCTTTAGTTAGAAAATTAACCGACGCTACAAGGCCTGTACAACACAGCGCAAATAGCCCGAGTAATAATCCATTTTTAGAAATAATTTTTAACATTGATAATCCAGTTAGCTCGCAGGTTAATTACCCGCACGGTGGCCATATGAACGAGGACGAATGTAATAGTCAATAAATGGTGCGCACATGTTGGCCAATAATACGGCAAATGCTACGGCATCAGGGTATCCACCATAAGTGCGTATCACAAAAATTAACACGCCAATTATTGCGCCGAACAGTAATCTGCCTTTTGGACTCGTTGCTGCTGTTACAGGATCTGTAGCGATGAAAAATGCGCATAACATTGTGCCACCAGAAAACAAATGCAGAATCGGGCTTGCATGGGTGTCAGGGTTAAGTAAAAACGCAAAACCTGAACAAATAAAAATACTGAGTAATATTGCACTACTGATATGCCAGCGAATGACCTTGAGCTTCAACATCACCAAGCCACCAAGAAGGTAAGCCATGTTTACCCAAAACCAGCCGATACCTGTCATACCGTCAAATACGTTACGCTGCAGACTTTCTGTACTGGTCATTCCCATAGATAAATCTGTTTTAAACGTATCTAATGGCGTGGCCATCGTGTGTCCATCAACCGTGATTTTGAAGTAATCTAAACTTGCTGGGCTAATTTCAAAAATTTGGCTTAAAGCCGCTGTTATTCCAACATGGTTGGCAGTCAGTTCTGCAGGTGCTACCCAATTAGTCATTTGCAGTGGAAATGAAACAAGCAATAACACATATGCAGCCATTGCAGGGTTGAAAATATTATTGCCCAACCCGCCATATAGATGTTTAACGATCACGATGGCAAATAAACAGCCAATCACGGTCATCCACCAAGGCGTTAGCGGCGGAATGGCAACAGCAATTAGTAGTGCGGTAACTAGAGCGCTGTTATCTGATAACGCATTTTTTATCGACTTGTTTCTCAATTTCATCACAGCAGCTTCAGCAGATAATGAAACCAATACGGCAATTAATATTTGCACCAAGGTGCCCATGCCAAAAAAGTAAACTTGCGCTGCAATACCTGGAATAAGGCATAGCGCGACTCTTTGCATTACCTTATTGGTTTGCAAATTGGTACTCACATGGGGTGAAGAAGCAATTTTAAATGCCATGTTTATTCCTTTTCACTGCTCTGTTGATTCGCTAATTTTTTCGCTTTAGCTTTGGCTACAGCAGCGGCGATTCTTGCTTTTTTACCTCAGCAGCCGATTTTATTGGCTCAATTGAGGTTTGCTCTGATTGGGTGTCGCTAATGTCGGTTTCAACTGCTTTTGTTTCACTTTGCAGTGGCTGAGTAGCGCCTTGTGCGAGCTTTTTCGCTTTTGCTTTAGCGACAGCAGCGGCAATTCTTGCTTTTTTCTCATCTGCAGGAGACAAAGTGGCTGTTTCAGTTACCGAATCTGATTGTGTTTCAGGTTTAACGGTAACGGGAGTGTCAATTGCTTGTGTTTGAGCAAGGTGTTTATTATCTTGCTGCGGTTGACCAGCACTTTGGCCAGCACTTTGGCCAGCACTTTGGCCAGCACTTTGGCCAGCACTTTGGCCAGCACTTTGGCCAGCACTTTGACTAGCGCTTTGAGAGAGCTTTTTCGCTTTTGCTTTAGCGACAGCAGCGGCAATTCTTGCTTTTTTCTCATCTGCAGGTGACAAAGTGGCTGTTTCAGGTACCGAATCTGATTCTGTTTCTGGGGTAACGGTAACGGGAATGTCAATTGCTTGGGATTGAACAAGGTGTTCATCATCTTGCTGCGGTTGACCAGCACTTTGAGCGAGCTTTTTCGCTTTTGCTTTGGCGACAGCAGCGGCAATTTTTGCCTTTTTCTCATCAGCAGGAGATAACGACGCTTGTACTGACGACTGCTCGTTAACTGAAGACGACTCTATCGTTTGCTGTTGATCTTCTGATTGAGTTTCAGCTTGTTTAGCCAGTTTTTTAGCTTTAGCTCTGGCTACTGCAGCAGCTATCTGGGCTTTTTTATCATCAACAGGCACAGAGTGCTTGGTGTCATCGAGTGCTTGTTCAGAAACCTTATTATCGCTCTGTTGCGCACGTTTTTTGGCTTTTGCTCGTGCAACTGCCGCAGCTATTTGTGCTTTCTTGTCATCAACAGGTGAAGCCTGTTCTGTTGTTTGATCTAACTGTGCTGATGGTTCCTGAACTGATGCTTGATTTTCTGCCTGTTGCGCGAGCTTTTTCGCTTTAGCACGTGCAATGGCAGCGCTAACTGCTGATGACTTACCTGTGGAAGCGGCAGGTTTACTATCTGATTGAGTGTTTTGTTCTGCCATTTTCTTTTTCGCAGCCACTCTAGCCATTGCTTCAGCAACCGCGTTTTTCTTATCACTATTTTCCATCGCAGCTTTACGTTTTTCTGCGGCTAAGCGTGACTTTTCTTCTCGTGCACGTTTTTCATCTTCTAAACGCTGCAGTCTTGCCTCAAATCGGATTTTTGCTTGTTCTGCTTGTCTTTTTTCTTCTGCTTCGTTTTTAAGAGCAGATTTTGCAATACGATAATATTCAACTAATGGTATATCGCTTGGACAAACGTAACTGCAACAGCCGCATTCGATACAGTCTTTTAAATTAAAGCTGGCTGCTTTGTCATACTCTTCTGCTTTTGCATGCCAAAATAATTGCTGAGGCAATAATAGTGCAGGGCATGCAATCGCACATTCTCCGCAGCGTATACATGCTTTTTCTTCAGTATCAGGTGCTATTTCATTTTGACTTGGGGTCAATATACAGTTGGTGCCTTTTAGCACTGGAACATCAAAATCTGGTAGTGCGTAACCCATCATTGGGCCACCAATAATCACTTTTTGTAAAGGCGCCTCATCAAAACCAACTTGTTCAAGTATATCTTTAACACTTGAACCTATAGGTAACCAGTAGTTACCTGGTGTTGAGACTTGCTCACCAGTTAAAGTCACTAGGCGCTCAATTAACGGTTTCCCATGTAGCACGGCATCTTGAATAGCGTAAGCCGTTCCGACGTTATGCACAACAATGCCTTGCTGAGCAGGAATGCTGCCTGTTGGCACTTCACGGCCAGTAATGATTTGTATAAGCTGTTTTTCGCCACCAGAAGGATACTTAGTAGGGATGACTGTCACTTTGACAATCCCTTTCAATTCAGTAGCATTATCAAGTGCACTACGCATTGCACCGACAGCTTCTGGTTTATTATCTTCAATAGCAATAATAATGCGCTGAGGAGAGAGCAAAGTATTAATGATGTTAATGCCTGAGAGGATCTCGGTAGCGTTTTCACGCATAATTACATCATCTGAGGTAATGTAAGGTTCGCATTCCACACCATTAATGATAACTAAATCGATTTCACTGGCTGGGTTTAATTTTATATGGCTAGGAAAACTTGCTCCCCCATACCCGCTATGCCAGCTTGCTTGATTTTATCTAGAATTTGTTGATTAGATAAGGTTGCTAATTCACTGCTCTGATAATCAATGCTGTCGTCTTTACCATCGGCTTGTATCACACATGTCAATACGGGTAAGCCTGATGCATGATTACTTGGCTTTAACGCAATATCAGCAATAATGCCTGATGTTGGCGCATGCACTGGTAAGTACATAAAGCCTTCACCTTCAGTCAGCATTTGGCCTTTTAATACTTGGTCGCCAACCTTTACTTGTAAGCGTGCGCTGTCACCCACTTGCGGGACAGGTACAGAATAATAACGCGATAACGGTAGTCGAGCGCTACTAACTTGATTGGACACGCTTTTTAATTGTGGTGGATGGATCCCGCCTGGAGAGTGCCATAACGTCCCTTTATCAATTTGTTCTAATAAAGTTAGCACTGAGATTCCTCTTTTACTTCACGGTTAGGGGATTGAACACCTTCTACAATGGTTACTGGGATACGGCTTAACTTCCAATCCCAATTTTTAAGGTTTTGTTCAACAGGTATCATGTCAATGCAATCTACCGGGCAGGGCTCGACACACAAATCACAGCCTGTACAGTCTTTAGCGATAACGGTATGCATTAACTTACCTGCGCCTAATATGGCATCCACTGGACAGGCTTGAATACACTTAGTGCAACCAATACATTCGTCTTCGCGAATAAAGGCGACCTTTTTAATATTTTCTTGAGCGACTTCATTTAACGGCTCAGGATCAACGCCCATCAAACTGGCAATTTTTTCCATTGTCGCAGTGCCGCCTGGTGGGCATTTATTGACATTATCACCATTGGCAATTGCTTCTGCGTATGGGCGACAGCCAGGGTAGCCACATTGGCCACATTGTGTTTGCGGTAGCAGCGCTTCAACTTGTTCAACAATGGGGTTGCCTTCAACTTTAAACTTGATGGAGGCATAACCTAAAATGAGTCCGAATATGAGTGCTAATACGGTGAGCACGATAACTGCGATTACAATACTAGACATGATTATTTAACCAGCCCCGCAAATCCCATGAAGGCAAGAGACATTAAACCCGCTGTGATCATGGCGATAGCGCCGCCTTTGAAAGGTAGAGGGACATCTGCTGCAGCAAGACGTTCTCTCATGGCTGAAAATAAGACAAGCACCAATGAAAACCCAATAGCGGCGCCAAAGCCATAAACTGCAGATTGAATAAAGTTATGGTCTTCATTGACGTTCAATAGGGCAACACCTAATACAGCACAATTGGTTGTGATAAGTGGCAGGTAAATACCTAAAGCTCGATGTAATGATGCACTGGTTTTTTGAACCATCATCTCAGTAAACTGCACGACGACAGCAATGACCAAGATAAAACTCATGGTTCTTAGATAGTTGAGGTCGAAAGGCTTTAATAAGAACTCATTGGTTAAAAAGCTGAGAATACTAGCTAAGGTCAACACAAACGTTGTCGCCATGGACATACCAATGGCTGAGGCGAGCTTGCTTGATACTCCCATAAAAGGGCACAAACCAAGGAATTTTACTAACACAAAGTTATTGACTAACACGGTGCCAATTAACAGTAAGAGATAGTCTGTCATTACTACACTTATTAATTCAGATATTAGTTGTATTATCTAAGGTTTAGGCTTGAGAAACAACGGATAAAAAAAGGGTTATGTAAATAATAACCCTAATTTGTAAGATTGGACTGACATTGGTCGATTATTTATCTGTTTTAGCGATAATTTCTGGCCTAGCAATATAATAACCTTGTAATCCGTCGACTAACATTTTTTCTAATGTGAGTTTCTCATCTTGTTTTTCAACGCCTGTGGCTATGACTTTAATCCCAATTCTGCGTGAAATATCAACAATCATTCTGACAAAGAATTTGTTGTTATTATCTTGATCAATATTTTCGCTGTAACTGCTGTCTAATTTAATGACATCTGGTTTTACTTCGCGGAAAAATTTAAACGAAGAAAAGCCTAATCCGAAATGTTGAATGGCTACTTTTGCGCCCACTTTATGCATTTCGTTGACGAAACGGCTACTGGCAGTGACATTTTTTTGCATGCCAGATTCATTAAGCTCAAATACGATTCTTGCAGAGGTAGAACGGTGACTCGACAATATATCGCGTAACCATGACACAAACACTTCTTGTAGGGCTGATGAGGCACTGATGTTAATACCGAAGTTACCCGTTAGGCTTGGGTTTGAATTTAATAGTTGTAGCGTGTGCACCACAATCATTTTATCTAAATCCACATTTAGCCCATGACGTTCTGACATGGCAATGACACTGGCTGTGGGCAAGTTTGAGCCTTCACTATTATAAAAACGGGCAAATAACTCTCGATAAACATCCACTTGGTTGTTACAAGGTAAAATAGGCTGCTGGAAAAACTTGATGCCCTTACGATTAATTAATTCATTAATGGTCACTTTCCAGTGATCGTCGCCCAATTGCTGATTACCAGAAAACTTTTCGAGTATATGGTAACGATTAGGCCCTGATGTTTGAGCAATGCTGACTGCAGTATCTGCAAGTGTCAGCAGGGCATGAGAGTCACAGTTTTGTTCAAACGGCACCATTCCGCTATGGGCGATGCTGTCGGTATCAACTGTTTGAGCATATTCATCCAGGTAACGTTTTAAGCTGACTAAAAACTGTTCGCCTTCTTTAACGGTAATATCGTTGATGAATAGCGCAAAATCACTACTCGATACTCGATAATATTCATTGACCCCAGTTTTGGCTGCTGCTTGACGTATGCACGTGGCAATTTTACTTAGGTAATCATCGCCAGCTTCACGGCCATGAAGCTGATTGATACTTGATAATTCGGCAGCTTTAATAATGCAAAGCACACCAAATTGTTGTTTATCTGAATCAGTAATCGTTTTTAAATAATCATTAAATCGACGACGAGTAGAGAAGCCTGTTACAGGATCTTGATAAGCGGCTTTGGTTAATAAGTCGTTTTCTTTATGGAAGTTACCAATACTAGTTTTCAGTTCAATTCGGCTTTTCTCAAGAGCAACGCCAATGGGTTTTAATGAACCACGTAAGCGTGAGGTCTCAACAGCCTGAAAAGACAGCTTGGGGATATTATCTACGTAATCACAAATGTATTTTATGCCACGGCGATGAATGGCCATAAGTATTGCAAAGCTAATCATTATCAACAAGTAAGCGACAATTGTTAAGGTTGCTGCTTTTTCAAGGTTGACAAAACTTGCAGAAATCACCGAACTCGTACTCAGTCTGACTTGCAGTCGGCCTTCTGAGAATACTTTTGTATGGCCAAGTTCAATTTTAAAAATGGTATCTTCAAAATTGCCATCAGCTTTAGCGAGTGAACCAAACGTGAAGTTCTTATCACTGTCACTTTCATGTATGTATTGAAAAAATTGAAAAGTAAACTGTTGAGAAAGTAATTCATATAGTGATTTGCCGTCACCTGTCCAATCAGACATTTGATTAACATATTCAGTGTACTTTTCGGTCGCTATAGAACCTTGGCGCTGCATTTCTTTATTTTCTAGATCGTAAATCCGATAAAGTAATAATCCGAAAATGACAAATAAAACTAATTGGAAAGATTTTGATAAACCCATGAATAGTCCATTTCCTATAATACACAGTTGTCTTCATTCAATTTTGGTATAGCGGGAAAATAAAAAGCTACAACAAATAAAGGAGTTAACGAATAGAATTGTAGTGTAATTTACAAAAAAATATAAGGGAATTAAAAAAGATAGTAATAGGAGGAAGGTAGTAATTTTAACGATTGAATTCTTCTTGGCTCCCCAGACTGGACTCGAACCAGTGACATACGGATTAACAGTCCGCCGTTCTACCAACTGAACTACAGGGGAATTGAAGAATATATAAGAATTGGCTCCCCAGACTGGACTCGAACCAGTGACATACGGATTAACAGTCCGCCGTTCTACCAACTGAACTACAGGGGAATCGCTATTTCTTAATTGTGTTTTAATTGGCTCCCCAGACTGGACTCGAACCAGTGACATACGGATTAACAGTCCGCCGTTCTACCAACTGAACTACAGGGGAATCGATTAAAACTAAGATAAAATTGGCTCCCCAGACTGGACTCGAACCAGTGACATACGGATTAACAGTCCGCCGTTCTACCAACTGAACTACAGGGGAATCGCATTTTATCTTTATTTTCAACAAACTAAACTAAATTGGCTCCCCAGACTGGACTCGAACCAGTGACATACGGATTAACAGTCCGCCGTTCTACCAACTGAACTACAGGGGAATCGTTTTTAGCAATGTATTGCTGAGAACGGAGCGCATAGTAAAACGCCCTGATCAATGAGTCAACTCGAGATATAAAAAAAGTGAAAAATTGATGTTAACTGCTCATCTAATACCCATCGTGGCTTATAAATGCCCATAATGGCTATTTTTTACTAATCAATTTGAAAAGTAACACTTTTACTCAACGGCAATGAATCTTGTCATTTAACTCATCATCTCCACTTTAATGGGTTAATTCAAGTATCAACCACGGCAAAATAAGGTTTTAACTGCTGTCAGCGCCGATTTTCGGTTGTCTTTTTGCTTTTTATGATTGATTCAAGACGAGTATGTTATGTCGTTTAGCGATTTGGACTGCCACTAAGCTTATTTTGAACTAAGCATCAAGCACTAAATATTGAGTTAATGAACAAACAATGCACGTGAATTAATGTACAGCTGATAACCGTTAGCGAACAGCGCATAGAGTGTAAGGCGCTTAGCGGCAAATGCATAGCAGATTAAAGATAAGGTTCAGTAGAACAGATCAAGTAATGAGAAATCTTTAGTCAATAAAGGGGCGGCAGAAATGATAAATCGACATTATTACCTATATAGGTTTAAGGTTCACGTTAGCTATAAAAGCACTTCTTATATAAAGCTCTTCGTATGAAGCACTTCCTATAAAAGCAATTTGTATAAAACATTTTGTGTAGAGAGTTAAAGAAGGGCGCTAAAGAAGAGCGCTTGCAAGCGTGTGCTAGAAGAGCATGCTGAGTATCGAGCATTTCAACGTGGGTAATTAGCATTGGTTAATACTGCTGGGTAATTAACAATAGCGCTCTGAGTAAAGTAGCGTTAGAGCATCACCCTATAGAACGGCTTTCTATTGAGCTGCGGGAGTATTCAAAAAATACCGTCGTTTTTGACACTAAGCAGTAAACCTGTTCTGCAGCCTTTACTCAAAAGCATCAAGAAATGTGCTGTAAATGGCATTGTATTATTGAAGCTAAACCATAGGTTTTCATCAAACCATTGTACTAGTCTTGTATGCGCTAAAATAGGGCACTAATTTAATCAACTTACAAATGTAATTTTATTTCATGTTGCTTTTCTTACGGTTTTATTAATTTCTGTTTACGTCGATAGCCCACGATTAATGGGTTTGAAGCACTTATCCACTAAATCTGTGGATAAGCCTGTGAGTTACTCCTTAAATATGCTCTGTAACCCTTATTTTTATTGAAACAGACTTAAATTTGGCTGATATTCAACAAGATTATTTTTTATATATTTTTCAGTATGTTGAAAAAAGCAATAACTATTTTTTAGCACTTGTTATTTAGGGATGGGTAAAGTATTCAGTTATTGCACCAGATTGTGTATTAAATTGCCTAATAAACGGGGTTTTTGGTGGTTTTACGTACAAATAACATAGTGTGTAACTGTTGTAGCATTATTTCATCTTTCTTTCTTTATATTGTAATAATCTCTTGATAAGGAAGTGGGGGTGCTCTATTCGTTAGCGACTTGATTAAAGGTCATAAGGGGTGGGTATTTACGCTCCTAACTCATCACTTTAGCTCATCAATTGAATACACTTTGTTTTTTGTTTTGGGAAATTCAATCGAACGGTTAGCTAAATTTATCGGGTTCAGTATAAAATAGCATGACGTTATATAAAGGGTATTTGCTTTGACTGACACAGTATTCAACCTCGTTTCAGATTATTCACCCGCGGGTGATCAACCGACTGCGATTAAACAACTTGTTGATGGCTTAGAAGCGGGAGTGGCTAAACAAACGCTGCTTGGGGTGACGGGGTCTGGTAAAACCTTTACGGTTGCTAACTTAATTCAAACCTTAGGCCGCCCAACGATTATCATGGCGCCTAATAAAACCTTAGCTGCACAATTATATGGTGAAATGAAAGAGTTTTTTCCACATAACGCGGTCGAGTATTTCGTTTCATATTATGACTATTATCAGCCTGAAGCTTATGTGCCTGCTTCCAATACCTTTATCGAAAAAGATGCTTCTGTAAACGCCCATATTGAACAAATGCGTTTGTCTGCAACTAAGGCCTTGTTAGAGCGCAAAGATGTAGTATTGATTGCTTCAGTTTCTGCCATTTACGGTCTAGGTGATCCAGAACTTTATATGAAGATGTTATTGCATCTTCGTCAAGGCGACTTTATGGGGCAACGTGACATCATTACCCGCCTTGGTGAATTGCAATATACTCGCAACGACATAGATTTGCAGCGTGGTACTTTCCGTGTTCGTGGTGAAGTAATAGATATTTTCCCAGCAGAGTCAGAAAGAGATGCTGTCAGAGTTGAATTGTTTGATGACGAAATTGAACAGTTAAGTGAGTTTGACCCGTTAACAGGTCAAGTCACTCGAAGATTAGCACGCACCACGGTATATCCTAAAAGCCATTATGTGACGCCAAGAGAAAAAATCATCGAAGCGACAGAGCATATTAAAGAAGAATTAAGAGAGCGACGTCAGGAATTATTGGATAACAATAAGCTGATTGAAGCGCAGCGTATCTCTGAGCGAGTACAATATGATATCGAGATGATGGTTGAGCTTGGGTATTGCTCAGGTATCGAAAATTACTCTCGCTATCTTTCTGGTAGAGCTGAGGGGGACGGGCCGCCAACCTTACTTGATTACTTGCCTGCCAATGGGTTATTAATTATTGATGAGTCACATGTTACCGTACCGCAAATAGGAGCCATGTATAAAGGTGATCGTAGCCGTAAAACGACGCTTGTAGAATATGGTTTTCGTTTACCCTCTGCATTAGATAACAGACCATTAAAGTTTGAAGAATTTGAGCAATTAATGCCACAAACGGTATTTGTGTCGGCAACCCCAAGTGATTACGAACTTGACCAAAGCGACGGCGAAGTCGCAGAGCAAGTCGTTAGACCAACAGGATTACTTGACCCTGAAATTGAAATTCGTCCAGTGGCGATACAAGTCGATGATTTATTATCTGAAATTCCTAAGCGGGTCGCTGCTAATGAAAGGGTGTTAATCACGACCCTGACAAAACGAATGTCTGAAGATTTAACCGAATACCTTGATGAACATGGGGTTAAAGTGCGCTACTTGCACTCAGATATTGATACTGTAGAGCGGGTGGAAGTGATACGAGAT
Source organism: Shewanella sp. ENK2 (assembly GCF_043568515.1). Lineage (NCBI taxonomy): Bacteria > Pseudomonadati > Pseudomonadota > Gammaproteobacteria > Alteromonadales > Shewanellaceae > Shewanella > Shewanella sp. ENK2. The sequence continues at coordinate 4,155,350 of NZ_CP171406.1, forward strand.
TTACGACTCGGTCATTTTGATGTGCTGGTAGGGATTAACTTACTTCGTGAAGGATTAGACATGCCAGAAGTCTCACTGGTGTGTATTTTAGATGCGGATAAAGAAGGATTTTTACGCTCAGAACGTTCACTAATTCAGACCATTGGCCGCGCTGCACGAAACGTTAACGGCAAAGTTATCTTATATGCCGATACGGTGACTAAATCGATGGAAAAAGCGATAGGTGAAACTGAAAGGCGTCGTGAGAAACAGCACGCTCATAATGTTAAATTGGGACAAACGCCAAAAGGGGTGACTAAAAAGATCACTGATGTGATGGATTTAGGCGATCCACATCGGGGTAACAGCAAACATAAATATACCGCATTTGGTAAAGTTGCAGAGTCTGAGCCTCAATACGATACCGCTACCAGTAAAGTACAAAGCGTTGCTGAGCTATCACAGCAAATCGACGAGCTTGAAAAACAAATGCATCAACATGCAAGGGATCTTGAATTTGAACAAGCAGCGGCGCTCAGAGATCAAGTTAAGCAGTTAAGAGAGCAAATCATCTTAAACAGTTAACAAGGTTTGATCACATCGCTTTAGTATGAAACAAGCTCAGCCTTTGCTGAGCTTGTTTGTTTTTGGCATATGTAAACCGGGGCAAGACAAAAACAATTGATATTTAACTAAAAATTATTTTGATGAAAACTCAACTCATCGAAACAATAACCCGCCGATTTGCCATTTTACGCATTCATTTTGTTAAAAATATCTAACTTTTGGTGTAAATAGTGACATGAAGCAAGATTGTTCGGGTCATTTCTCAGCAAAAGCTCACCTTATAACGTAAAATATAAATACAATTTTCGAATGAAAATTTCTTCTAATTGAGGATCAATGAAAAAGAATAAAGATAAGTACAGTATAGATAATACCGATTACACAGTCGGTCAGGATAATATTCAAAAATGGGGTTTTGATGTCCACAACCCTGTTTTTGGGATCAGCGCTTCTCTCATCGGCATATTCATCATTGCCTTACTCGTTTTAGACCCTGCCACCTCCAAAGCCGTACTTGATGGAATTAAATGGAAAATCATCGGCGCATTTGACGGCTTGTTTATGTGGTCTGCCAACATTTTTGTTTTGTTCTGCTTGCTAATGATTATTTCTCCTTTTGGTAAAGTGCGTTTAGGAGGAGAAGAGGCGAAAACTGACTATTCAAGACTATCATGGGTGGCAATGTTATTTGCTGCCGGTATGGGAATTGGTTTGATGTTTTGGGCGGTTGCAGAGCCTGTTGCTTACTTCACAGGCTGGTATGAAACCCCGCTGGGCGTTGAAGCGAATACGCCTGAAGCAGCTAAATTAGCAATGGGCGCGACCATGTTCCATTGGGGACTGCATCCTTGGGCCATTTACGGTGTGGTGTCATTATCGTTAGCATTTTTTGCTTTCAATAAAGGCTTACCTTTATCAATGAGATCGGTTTTCTATCCTATTTTAGGTGATAGAACCTGGGGCTGGCCTGGTCATATTGTGGATATTCTAGCAGTATTAGCCACTTTATTTGGACTTGCTACTTCACTGGGCTTAGGTGCTCAACAAGCGGCAAGTGGTTTTCATCATATCTTTGGTATTGCTAACGGGTTAACGCTACAAATTACCATTATTTTTGCCGTCACCTTAGTCGCCGTTGTGTCAGTGATGAGGGGGATTGATGGTGGTGTTAAGGTCATTAGTAACATTAATATGTTAATGGCATTAGCCTTATTGGTGTTTGTCGCGTTAGTGACGTTTGCGGTTTCAATGGGTACCATCCCGACAACGGTCATGGGTTATATCGAAAACATCATTCCCCTCAGTAATCCTATTGGACGAGAAGATGAAGCATGGATGCACGGTTGGACTGTTTTCTACTGGGCTTGGTGGATATCTTGGTCCCCATTTGTGGGGATGTTTATCGCACGTATTTCACGCGGTAGAACCATTCGTGAGTTTATGACTGCGGTGTTAATCGCTCCAACAGTTGTTACCATCATATGGATGTCAGTATTTGGCGGTGTTGGCATTGACCAAGTGGTCAATGGCGTAGGGGCATTAGGTGAAAAGGGCTTAACTGAAGTGCCATTAGCCATGTTCCAGGTATTTGATGAGTTGCCTATTGGTAATATCATTTCGCTATTAGCTGTGGTGCTTGTTTTGGTGTTCTTTGTGACCTCTTCAGATTCAGGTTCACTGGTTATTGATAGTATTACCTCGGGCGGTAAAGTTGATGCGCCAGCACCACAACGTGTTTTCTGGGCACTGGTTGAGGGCGCAATTGCTGCAGCACTTGTGTGGGTCGGCGGCACAGAAGCTATCGAAGCTCTGCAAGCTGGCGCCATATCCACCGCATTACCTTTTACCATCATTTTACTGGTAATGTGTGTGAGTTTAATAATGGGGCTTAGAACCGAGAAACGTTAATTAAGGATTCGTTATTGGCTGTGTTAGCAATACTAATGTGTGCTAACGCCAGTAATGTTCGCTAACGCTAATAATCCAAACAATAGAAAAAGCCGATGAGTGCGTTGCACTCGTCGGCTTTTCATTTGTGGTTTGTGAATAATAGCTTAAACACAATAAGGTTACTGGGTGAGCCAGTTAAACAAACAACATTAGAGCCATAACTTTTTAATCGGTGTTTCGGGGCTAAAATGGTGCCTAATTTGCGCTTGTAATAATTCAGCAGTAGCAATCGCATCGGTGAGTGCATCATGGGGTGGGTAAGTTGGTAAATTATAGCGTGTGCGGCTATTGGCTAAACGAATAGAGTGAGGTTTAGGTTTAATAATCCAATCAAGAAACTGCTTAGGTCTAGCTTGATAAATATCAGCTTCAATTTGCATCGTATCAATCATAGGGAACACTATGCCTTCGTTAATTAAACTGCGAAGCGCAGCATCAAAGAAGTCGCGTTCAATACGGCGGTAATGCACTACCACAATTTTGCCTGCTAATTGATCTAATAACTGCTCGAGTATTCTTAATAAATCTGGCGCACCTTTTAAATCTGAGTGGGTTATGCCGTGGATGATAATTGAATCTTCTTGTAGTTTATCTTCTGGATTAATAAACCAATGCTTAGCTTGCCGACATGCGATTCGGTTTAGGGTAAATGGAACGAGTCCAATGCTAATAATGCTATTTTGCTGGGCATCTAATCCTGTTGTTTCAAAATCTAATGCCACGAACTCAATATCTTTCAACTGAGTCTCACCATGGTAGGTGTTAGCTTCGTAAAAGTGAGTTAAGCGGGCATCTTTGCTTTTTAAGGCTTTGTTTTGTAGAAATACCTTCCAGTTAAGCACTTCTTGATTCGCAAAATTTCGCATAATTACCCTTGCATGCTATTAGCGCTATAACGGAATTTCAAAAAGTTTTGCGCGCTACTTAACACCAAAAAAGCATCTTTTAAGTTGCGGCGTTCAAAACCAGACATGTTTTCAGGCTCAATATTGTTATCTGGTTCATGATCTGCCTCAATATCCAGTGCTTGATGACGAATACGCACAAGCGAGATAAGTTCCATTGCATGCTGCAAATCTTTACCTTTGGTTGGCGGTAAAATACCTGCTTCAATAATATCTTCTAATCGATCAAATGAATTTTGAGATTGTGAACCAATTGCTAACGCATGCACACGTATTAAATCAGCCAAGGGTGCTGTGCCACGGCGTTTTAAATTTATAGAGTTATTATGGCGCCCATCTTTTTCCATTACAAAATCTTTGAAAAAACCCAGCGGTGGGGTGCGATTAAGGGCATTTCTCGCTAAACATGCAAGAAAGCGGTTATTCTTTTTGGCTTTACGTAAAATGAACGCATTGAGTTGCTCAGCCCATTTAGGGCGACCATACACTCCGTATAAATCAAAAAATATCGAACAGTTAAGTAACGCTTGTGCATTAGGGTGTTCAATCCAATCAGTAAAGCATTCTTCCCACTCTGTTTGGGTTTTTCGGTATTCAGGGTTAGTGGCCATAATATTGCCAGTACAATACGAATATCCGCATGACGCTAATCCATCACATACAAATGTGGCTAAGGATGTAAAGTATTCACCATGAAGCGCTTCTTGGTAATCGTTATCTAAAATAATGGCGTTATCTTGGTCTGTTACGATTAACTGCTCGTCACGCGCCATAGAACCTAATGCAAGAAAACAATAGGGAATTGGCGGGGGACCTAATTTTTCTTCTGCAAGTTCAAGTAACCTTTGTTTAAAGCTCCTGCCAATTTCAGACATAGCGCGACCCACCATGTGGGAGTTAGCATCCTCATTCACCATGCGAACAAAGCAATCTTTAATTTGGCTTGAAAGTACGATCAAATCATCAATACTGTTTTGCTGAAAAATACTGCTAACGATTAACAGGCTGTTTTGTGATTCATAGCGAATGATGTCAGTGACTTCAATTAAACCTATTGGTTGTTTGTTCTTGAGGATAGGTAAGTGATGCACGTTATAACGAAGCATCATTAACATGGCTTCAAAAATATAAGCGTTGTGATCAAGTGAGATTAATTCTGTCGACATGATCTCATCGACTTGGGTGTTTACATCTAGCCCTTGAGCGATAACCTTGGCACATAAGTCTCGTTCAGTGATGATGCCGACAAAACTGTTTCCGCCTTCACTTGGCAAGTTAGGATCATGGATCATGGCTGCTGATACATTCTCATCAGACATGATTTTTGCCACTTGCTGAATGCTGGTGGTTGTCGCAAACATGACGGGCTCACCACTGACTAATGTTTTAACTTTTGAGGTGGTTAGCGAGTTTGCATCGTCGTTATTATCTTCAACTGCTTGCTGTAATCTAATACTGCCTTCAACTTCTACAAAGTCCGCAAAAACGTCATAACGTTCGCAAAATGCTTCAAACAATTTTTCAGGAATACAATACAGTAAGGTGTCTTTAATCGACTTAGCAGGGTAACGGACTTTATTATTGGTCAATAAGCCCATTTGACCGAATAAACCGCCTTGATCTAAACGATTGTATAACTCACCGTTGCGTCGATACACTTCTACAACGCCACTTCGGATCATAAATAAATCGTGTATTTTGTCTGCAAATTCAATGATCATACTATCAGCACGATAGTAAGAAATTTCAACGCTTTGCGAGACTTCTTCTAACGCCTGTTCAGGTAGCTGATCAAAAGGAGGATATTGGCGGATGAAGTTACGAATTTCTAATAGTTCGACTTCCATTATTCGCTCGATATTTTTAAGAATTGATTTTGTTAATACAGTATATGATATCAATGATATATATGCAGCTTAGCTAAGCCTAAATTAAAGGATTCGTTAAGGTTTAATTGATATTTTATTGATAAAGTGGGGCGAAGGTTTGATGTTAACTATCGCTATCATAATGTTTCTACAAACAGTTATTACGGAGTTATGATGACCTATATTGCTATTACCCCTAAGCCACCATATTACGCTGTGGTATTTTCATCTACACGTTCCGACGTTGATGAAGGTTACAGCGAAGTTGCGACCCAAATGGTAGCGTTAGCAGCGCAACAACCTGGCTTTTTAGGAATAGAGTCAGCAAGAGAAAATATTGGTATCACTGTGTCTTATTGGAGTGATATTAATGCGATTAAACAATGGAAAGCCAATTCAGAACACATGTTAGCCCAGCAGCATGGCCGAACCAAATGGTATAGTGATTTTAAAGTTCGTATCGCGAAAGTTGAACGGGATTATGGCACGTTATAGTGCGACAAGCCTTACATTGTTAAACGGAATATTGTTTGACAAAGGTAAGTCCAAGTAGCGCAGTTAACGGGCGGCTGAAATATTCTTTTATTACATGACAGACAATGCATTATTAATGGGATACACATAACAGCGTATTATATAGCTGCTCGATAATCTTCTGGCTAAAATCTAATTTAGCAGTAACCATACCAAGCCAACCGACTGTTTAATAATGATAAAAATAAAAAATTAGGACTGAAATTATCAATATTTAGGCCGTATAAAATGAGCGCAATAATAATGTAGAGGTCTCTTGAACCTTTTATCAATCATCGAAAATTCAATAAGTTATCAGGAACGTAGATGTTTATCGAGCATAAAATATCGTTTCTTTGCTCACTGGTCTCTATTCTAGTTATTGAACATCCACAGCTCTTGCCAATTTACTTTGAGCTAGGATGAGGGGCGGCTAACATCTCGATAAATTATTTAGTTAATTTGATAAAAAGATACTTCTTTTTTAAATTCACTTCACTTCACTTCACTTCATTTCACTTCACTTATTGAATTGTAATCCTCTGCCTGTTGAGGGTAACAGGGCGGTTGTCACTACCTTTCTCACATCGATGTATACCAGCTGCCTTGTATGTAGGTATATCTATGACACCTCGTGGGCTCATACCTGCTAGTGAATGTTAAATACTCACACTCACTCATCATTGAATGCCAAAGCTGTATGACAACAGTTTTAACAGCATTTTTATATCATTTTTTCAATTACTTAAGCCATGCTGTTTACGCCTTCTTGTTGATATTTTCTCTCTATTACCATCGCTCAATCTTATCTATTGTTTATTAAATGATAAATTATTTAATGTTAATTGTTGACAATAATGGTTAATTGATAGATTGTGTAATCCAACAGTGTTTGCTGCTTTTTTGAACTTGCGTGCTGGTTTTTGACGCAAAAAATGCTGTTACTAACTCAGGATTATGTGCAATCAAGCTGCGGCACTAAACAATATCTGTGTGCCAAATGGGACGTTATGCAATTAGAAACTGATATTTATAGCAGGATTTTAGCTGATATTGCGCAGGGCGAATTAGTCAGTGGCGATAGATTGATTACGACCTTGTTAGCTAAACGCTATGACTCTAGCGTTAATCCCGTCCGTGAGGCGCTAAAGCTGTTAGAGGGCGAAGGGTTTGTAACCTTTAAAAAAAATAGCGGTGCTAGGGTCGCTAATTTTGCTTATTCAAGCATGAGGGATGTTTTTGAAATTTTGCAATTGTTAGAGCCATATTTTTTGTCTTGGTATGTCAGTAACGCAAGCCAAGAAAGTTTAGACAAGTTAGCAAGAATACATCAAAAAATGACGTTATTACCTAAGCATGAAGCGAGTCAACTTAGGCAACTTGATACAGAGTTTCATTGGGAAATGTATCGCCATCACTATAACCAAAGTGCCTTAGTGTTGTGGAAAAACAAGAAGTTAATGTTACAGGCTTTATTGGGTAATTTGGCAGTAAAACCAAGTCGATACGAGGCTATTTTACGTGAGCACAGCCATTTACTGTATTTGATAAACGCAAAAGATGAAGAGTCTGCGGTTAGAACGTTAACAAAACACGTTAAAAGTGGCGGTGATTACTGGCAAAGCAATGTTGCACTTGAAAGCTGAAAATTGAAACGGCTTAGGTTTAATTATGTATAGGGAATGACAGATGATCATAACGGATATTAATACCTTTAATTTCTGGCTGGGTTTTAGAAATGTTTGCCTGGTTAAAGTTGAAACCGATTCCGGCGTTTATGGTTGGGGAGAATCTGGCCTTTCTGGTCGTGAACTTGCTGTTACTGGTGCAATTGAGCACTTCAAACAGTTTTTAATTGGTCAATCTGCGTTAAATATTTCTCATATTTGGCAAGAGCTTTATCGAAGTCAGTATTTTGAAGGCGGTCGAGTGCTTGCCGCTGCGATTTCGGCCATCGATATAGCGTTACATGACATTGCAGGAAAGCATTTTAATGTGCCTGTTTATCAACTGTTAGGGGGTAAACAGCGAAAACAGATCCCGCTATTTGTCACTTCTACGTTAGCCTTTAATGACGACTTTGTTGATGATGTAAAAAGACTAAAGCAACAAGGTTGGCAAGCTATTAGAGCCACCACAGGCGAACATGGCTGTGCAGAACAATCAAGCTTGTTTGATGCACGAAAATCAATTGCAATCGCCGCTGAGTGGCTAACTAAAACTCGAGAGAGTATTGGCCAAGAGATTGTTTTAGGTATTGATTATCACCATAGGTTAACAGTTGCTGAGACCGCATCTTTTTGTCAAAAAATGCCTATGGGTACCTTAGATTTTATTGAGGAGCCTATTCGCGATCAGTCCTTAACGAGTTATCAAAATCTGCGCTCAATGACGGACGTTCCATTTGCTATTGGAGAGGAGTTTTCCAGTAAATGGGATTTTGCTCCTTATGTTGATACTGCGCTAACCAATTTTGCCCGAATTGATATCTGTAATGCTGGTGGCTTTACCGAGGCTATGAAAGTGGCCGCGATGTGTGAAACCAAATATATCGACATGATGCCACACAATCCATTGAGTCCGATTTGTACCGCAGCTTCGATTCATTATTGCGCTGCAATAAGTAATTTAAGCTGGCTGGAGTTACCGCCTTATGATGGTGATTTATCTGAATATGACGCCATTTTTACTCATCGGCCTCGAGTCTCTCACAATGCATATCCCGTTTCTGACCTGCCTGGTTTAGGCATTGATGTTGATGAGGCCTCATTACCGAAGCAGGCTTTCAAGTTCTGGGAGCCGCCAAGATTACATAAACCGGATGGCTCTTACACCAACTGGTAACAGGCAACATAACGAATTAAGTCAACCTAGCCAACAGCATAGAGCATGACTCATCTTAGAGGCTTGTATGAAGCTGTTATTAACAATGCTAACGCTTTCATGGATAGAAAATGAAACAAGAACAAGTTACACCTCATCAGACTAAACAAAAGTTTGCTGTACTGGCGCTGATATTTTGTAGTGTGGTTATTAATTACATGGATCGAACCAACATTTCGGTTGCAGCGCAGGCAATTTCTGCTGATCTCGACATCAGTAAATTAGAAATGGGGATGATATTTTCAGCATTTGCATGGACGTATTCCATTATGCAAATTCCCGGCGGCATGGTGGTCGATGCAATCAAGATCCGTGTTTTATATCCCTTTATATTAGTGGCATGGTCGTTAGCAACCATAGTGCAGGGGATGGTCAGTTCATTAGCAGCGTTAATCGGTTGTCGAATGGCGATTGGTTTTTTCGAAGCGCCTTCATATCCTGCTAATAATAAAATCGTGACGCAATGGTTTAAAGAACAAGAAAGGGCGAGCGCGATTGCTGTGTATACCTCAGGTCAGTTCATTGGTTTGGCATTTTTAATGCCTGTGCTGGCGGTTATTCAAGAGTATTTTGGTTGGCGTGGTTTGTTTTATGTTTCAGGTGCCATCGGCATTATTTGGGCTGGAATATGGTATTGGCTTTATAAAGATCCTGATGAGGCTGTCTCTGCTGAGACAGAAAAGACGCTGTCAGATGAGCCATTATCAAAGCAATCTCAAAAGCCTGTTCAACAAGCTGTAATCAACTGGTCAAATCTAAAAGTCGCCTTTACCAGTCGCAAGTTATGGGGCATTTACATAGGTCAGTTTTGTTTAGGCGGGACTTTGATTTTCTTTTTAACTTGGTTTCCTACCTATCTGGCTGAATATCGTGGATTAAGCGATATCAATACCGGATTTCTTGCCGCTATTCCATTTTTGTGTGCCTTTGCCGGTGTTTTGGTGTCTGGCTTTGTTTCTGATTGGTTGGTGCGAAAAGGCATTTCAAATGAAGTAGCCCGAAAAGCACCGATTATTATAGGGTTGCTGCTTTCTAGTTGTGTGATTTTCGCAAATTATGTCGATAGTACGGCTTGGATGACATTCTTCCTGTCAGTGACATTTTTGGAAATGGGTTAGCGTCTATCAATTGGGTGTTTGTTTCATTACTCGCGCCTAAACATATGGTTGGTTTAGTGGGAGGGTGTTTTAATTTCATTGGTGGATTATCTGCCGTGATCGTCCCCATTGCCATTGGATACCTAGCACAAGATGGCGACTTTAAACCTGCATTAATGTTAATCGCAGCCTTGGGTATGTGTGGTTTGTGCTCGTACTTGTTCTTGGTCGGTAAAGTCGAGCAGATAACTGTGCCATCTGATATGGAGCTTGATTCTGCGGCTGAACTAGTTGAAGCGTCAATCATTGAGGCCAAATCAAAATGAGTTTGCTGTTTTTTGGTGAAATGATGCTGCGATTAACGCCTTCAATCGCACAACAGCAACTGGTGTGTGCAGAACAGCTATCTGTAGATTTTGCCGGTGCTGAATCGAATGTGGCCAGTTCCTTGGCATTAATGGGCCATGAATGCCATTTTGTTACTAAGCTGCCAAGTAATGCACTTGGCGATCATGGCATTGCAAGCCTTAAAAAATACGGGATTCAAACTGATTATATCTGTCGAGGTGGTCAACGTATTGGCAGTTATTTTATTGAAATGGGCATGTCTATTAGGCCATCTAAAGTGGTTTATGACCGCGCTTATTCCGCTTTTTCGCAAATCTCTAATGACGAGTTTGATTGGCCAAGTATTTTGTCAGGTAAGCGTTGGTTGCATGTTAGTGGTATTTCACCAGCATTATCGACCCAATGCGCAGTAGAAACGATTAAAGCGGTCAAAATTGCCAAGTCTCTAGGGGTAAAAGTCAGTTTTGATCTTAACTATCGACGTTCGCTTTGGGATGACAGCCAAAAGGCACGTGATTATTTCAGCGAAATCCTAACCTATTCCAATCTAGCCTTTGGAAATGCTGGCGTTATAAGTGACGTGTTTGATTATCAGACGCCAGATATCTCTGAAAAAGAACTCGTCCACGTCATTTCTCAATATTCTGTTGAACGATTGGACAAAACTAGCCAACGCAGCTGGTATCAAGCTAATGATTTGGCTGAATTTTTACGAGCTAAATTTGATGTTGATTTTGCAATGACTGAGCGAGTGCATCATAGCGCTAATCAAAATACCTTAAATGGTTTTTATATTACTTCGACAACATGCAGCTTTTCAGCACCGATTACCGTAGAAATTAAAGACCGTTTAGGCACAGGTGATGCCTTTGCCGCTGGGGTATTGCACGGGATAGAACGTGGTTGGCATGGGCAGCAAATTGCGCAATTTGCCAATGCTGCATTTGCTCTAGCTCATACGGGTATTGGCGATCAAAATTGGTCAAATGAAGCTGAGATTCAATACATTGCGGACGGTAATTTATCTGGCCACATTATTCGATGAACAAGGTAACCAGTTCAGTCATTTAGGATAAAAATAGACAAAGGGAGACGACATGAGACACGAGGTGGTTGAGCAATTAATCAGTCAAAAATTGATTGTCATTATTAGAGTAAAAGACCCTAGTGACATTGAAGGCATTGTTCAATGTATGTCTGATGCTGGCGTACTTGCGGTAGAAGTCACCAGCAATACTCCAGGTTATGAAATGGCTATAACTCAGCTCAGGCAGCAATTCCCACACATGTTAATTGGTGCAGGAACGGTGACCGATCATCGAATCGCAAAACGGGCAATTAAAGCAGGTGCTCAGTTTTTGGTAACGCCTAATACTAACGAGGCGATTGTGCGACATGCCCACGCGTTGGATGTGCCTGTGGTCATGGGCGCAATGACCCCGACAGATATCGTCGATGCCTCTCAATTTAATGCTGACATTATTAAGTTATTTCCCGCAGGACCTATGGGAGCAAACTATTTACAAGCATTAGCTCATGGTCCTTTTCTTGATACCTACTTTTTCCCGTTGGTGGTATTGATGCCTCCAATATCGACGCTTGGTTTGACAGTGGAGCGTCAGGTGTTGGTATCGGCGGGAGTTTGGCGCAACCCGTTTACAGTCCGCAACAAGCCGAACAATTGACCAGAAATGTCAGTGAAATAGTCGCAAAAATTAATGCAAAAAAATTAACAAGGAAGGCAAGCTAATGACAATTAAACCTAGCTCAAGGCACAAACGTTTTTATTTATCTTTACTGATATCCAGTTTATTACTTGCTTGCAGTGATGGTGTTAATGATAACGGCAATAATCAAATCACCGAAAAAGACATGGAAGCAAGGGGTGAAACTGAGGCTGTAAACAGTATAGAACAGCAAAAAGCGCAAGCAACAGTTTTATTGTCGCCGTTAACAGGTTACGAAGATTTAAGTAAACCGGGAATACTAAATCAGTTTGATTTTGAAAATTCTCGTGGTGAGATTAAAAAAATTGATGGTAAAGAGCAATTAGTTGTTTATCTTGATTCAAAGCAGCACCATAGCGCTAGCTTTAGTGTTAAACCTGATAAAAGTTTTAATTGGCAATCGAATGAGCCAATTGGTTTTGCTGTCTCATTGGCTAACCCGAAGTCAACCTCAGTCTTTATTCATGTCAAAGTAAAAGACAGTGCTGGCTTAAGTCATAATCGAAATATTGTGTTACCAGCTAAAAGCCAAAATAACTACTTTATGTCGTTATCTGGTGAAGACTTGTCAATTGAAACAGGCATTAGAAGTAATCCTAATCCTTGGTTAACGGATTATACGCCTATAATTTGGCGTTATGGTGTGAAAAATATTGACCTTAAAAATGTCGCTGAAATTGAGTTTAGTGTTCATGGTGTGCCAGAAGACAAGCAAATCTTGTTGAGCAATTTACAATTGATTAAAGCGACAAAACTTAATGACCAATATTTAGAGAATTTAGTGGATGAATTTGGCCAAAGCACCAAGATTGATTTTATCAATAAAGTGAAATCTACAGATGAATTAATTGCCATTTCTGCAAAAGAACAAGCTAGTTTACGTAAGACCGTACCAGAGGGACGCTCAACTTTTAATGGTTGGAAGGCTGGACCTAAGCTTGATGCAACAGGATATTTTAGAGTTGAGAAGTATCAAGGAAAGTGGAGCCTTGTTGATCCTGAAGGTTATTTATTTTTCTCAAATGGTATTGCCAATATACGCATGGCAAATACTTCTACCATCACAGGGTATGATTTTAATACCACGCATATAACCCCAAGAGCTGAAGGCGATTTTACGCCTGAGGATTCTATTGGATTAAATAGGGCGCCTGAATCTGCTTGGGATACAAGGTATGTCAGTTCTGAGTTAAGAGCCAAGATGTTCAGTTGGCTGCCTAAATATGGCGAGCCGTTATCTGAACATTTTGGTTATCGTCGTGAAGTACATACTGGTGCAGTAGAAAAGGGCGAAACCTTTAGTTTTTATCAAGCAAATCTTGCGCGTAAATATCAATCTAACGACGCTGATGTGTTTATGCCTAAATGGCGAGATACCACAGTCGATCGCATGCTCAGCTGGGGCTTTACGTCATTTGGTAATTGGGTCGATCCCAGCTTTTACCAACTTAATCGAATTCCATACTTTGCTAATGGTTGGATTATCGGCGACTTTAAAACGGTCAGTAGTGGTAATGATTATTGGAGTCCACTGCCTGACCCTTTTGATCCCGAATTTGTAAAACGGGCTCATTTCACTGCAAAGCAAATTGCCGCTGAAGTTCAAAATAATCCTTGGTGTGTTGGTATATTTATCGATAACGAGAAAAGCTGGGGACAAATGGGCAGCATAGAGTCTCAATATGGTCTTGTCATCAACACGTTAGCTATAGACGCAAGCGATAGCCCAACTAAAGCTGAGTTCGTTAAGGTATTACAGACAAAATATACCGACATCGGCGAATTAAACCGCCAATGGGGAACAAATTTTTCTACATGGAAGCGAGTTGAAACCGGTATAGAGATTACTGATTTTAAGGATGAAGTGGTAACGGATTTATCGTTATTACTTGAGCATTATACCAGCGAGTACTTTGCGGTGGTGAGCGATGCTGTTGCGCAGTACTTACCAAACCATTTGTACTTAGGTGCTCGCTTTGCCAGTTGGGGCATGACACCCGAAGTGCGATCGGCCGCGGCTAAACATGTCGATGTAATGAGTTACAATTATTACAAAGAATCGGTAAATGACTCCTTCTGGTCATTTCTGGAAGGCATTGATATGCCAAGTATCATAGGTGAGTTCCATAATGGTTCAATGGATTCTGGTTTACTAAACCCTGGACTTATTCATGCTTCTTCACAAGCCGACCGAGGCGCTAAATATCAAGAATACGTTAACAGCGTACTAGATAATCCGTATTTAGTTGGCTCGCATTGGTTCCAATATATTGATTCTCCTCTGACAGGTCGTGCCTACGATGGTGAAAACTACAACGTTGGGTTCGTGAGTGTGACAGATATTCCTTATCAGCCATTAGTTGATGCAGCAAAAGCCGTCAATCAGCAAATTTATACGAGGCGTTTTGGTGATGTTTACGTTAAATAAAATGATGTCTCGGCCAATTTGCAACACTATTTCTGCCGCTGGCTATAACTATGAATATAACAGTGTTTATAACAGTAGTGATTACAGCAGTGATTACAGCAGTGATTACAGTAGTGATTACAGTAGTGATTACAATAGTGATTACAATAGTGATTACAGTATCTATGGCAATACGTGCAGTAACATAACTCGCCGTTTCGGGTCACAGGTGTTGGCGTTGTTAGTGATGTATTGCACTTTGGCTGTGAGTCATCATAGCCAAGCTGCGCCGGTGCTGAATTTACCTGAGCAAGAAAAACCAAGCTTAAGTAATATTCGATATGAGATCTTCGACGATAGAGCGTACGAAGTGTTAAACACATCTGCGCCGCTTCATACGTTAGCCTCTGGGTTTCAGTGGGCAGAAGGGCCTGTTTGGTCTTCTGCTGGCCAGTATTTGCTGTTTTCAGATATCCCTGCAGGCAAAGTATTTCAATTTCATCCCGATCAAGGGCTTAATGAGTATTTACCTGTAAGCGGCTTTTCTAATGGGCTGGTGATTAACACATCTGATAGTGAGGCTGAGCAATTAATATTGCTACAGTCTCGCTCTCGTCAGGTTGCAATAATGCAGGCGTCACTTGATAAACCTAAGGGTAACTATCAACGAGTAGTTAGTCAGTTCAACGGTAAGCGCTTAAATAGCCCTAATGATGGTGTATTAAGCCACGATGGTAGTTTACTGTTTACTGATCCGCCTTATGGACTAGCACAGCAGCTTAACGATCCTGAAAAGGAATTGGCATTTCAAGGGGTGTATCGGCTATCTAAGCAACATGAATTAAGCCTAATTGATGACAGTTTACGCTATCCCAATGGGATAGCGTTGGCTGCATCCGTGCCGTCGAGCGACAATACCTATACCTTGTACGTTGCAGCTTCAAATCCACAAAAGCCTGCCTGGTATCAATATACCTTGAATACTGATTGGCAAGTGATACAGCGTCAGGTATTTCATCAATTACCGCCAGTGAAAGACGAAGGACGCGGTTTACCCGATGGATTAAAAGTCCTGCCTTCTGGAGATGTTCTCGCCACAGGCCCAGATGGACTATGGCTATTTGATCATTCGGGAAAGTTACTAGCCAAAGTACATTTGCCCAGTATTGCTGCCAACCTTGCCTTTAACGATGACTACTCCACGGTTTTTGTTACTGCACATCAATATCTATATTCGCTCGATTTGGTCAAACAACCGCAATAGCACTTGTGGTTGATATTACCTTGGTTCATTAAAAGGATGATAAAAATGAAAAGGAAGTTTTATCTTACTAATACGCAAGCATTTCAAGCATCTGTTATTCCTTCAGCAGATCACTGTGCGGCAAATTCAAGCACTTTACCTGTTACTTTTAGTCAATCTAAAACAAAATTGAGTTCGTTATTGCTAGGCGTTTTGGTTGCGTTAACAGCTTGCCATTCACAGGAGGCAAGTATCGATAAAGCAAGTAAGGGGCAAATAGTTAATACGCAAAACCATCAAACTGATGATGTGTTTGCTGACGAAGTGGTCCTTAAACACTTGGTTGATTTTAATAATGATGAGCAGCTCAGTTGGCTAAAACTTACTGATACGCAAACCGCAGTTGTTCACAATTCCAGTAATAATAGCCAAAGTTTAAAAGTGGATTTTCCGCAAACAGCTAATATTCCCAAATTAACCATCAAACCTGATTCACCTTGGAATGTTGCTGAGTTTCCTCGTGCAAACTTAGCATTGAATGTCACGAATACCAGTGATGAATCTATTCAGCTTTATGTGGACATTACAAACCCTCTTGGACAGTACCAAAGTCGCTCTATCAGTTTAGTTGCTGGATATAATGGCACGATATATTTTCCACTGAGTGGAATTGAGGCGCAAACCGATACCGGTGTATGGGGTGACGTAAGACCTTGGAATACCAATGACGATATGATGGTGTGGCGTTCATGGCGTGAAAAAGGCGCATCATTTACTGAACTGTCGTCACTATCATTTTTTACTATTGGCAATTTACGCGCTAAGTCGGTGATAATTGATGACATTCGTATCCGTCAAAACCCGCCTGTAAAGACAGATAACCCCTTTGACTACCTCGTTGGCTTAATTGATCGTTTCGGTCAAAATAATAAACAACCCACGGCGCTACATATCAATTCAGAAACGCAATTAAAAGCGCTGGCAGATAACGAGCTCAGTCAGTTACAAGCGTCTAGTGGCATGCCTAACCGTTCACAATACGGTGGGTATACCCAAGGACCTAAATTAAACGCGACAGGGTATTTTCGAACTGAAAAAGTCGATGGTAAGTGGTGGATGGTCGATCCAGAGGGCAATCTGTTTTTCTCTCATGGGCCAGCTAATGTACGAATGGCCAACATGAGTACGTTAACAGGGATTGATTATGATGATCCTCGGATAAGGGTAAGAACCAGTGATGAAATTACACCTGAAGATTCGATGGGGATTGTGGATGTTGCTAAAGAGGTGAAAGAAAAACGCTACGTTATTTCATCATTAAGACATGACATGTTCACTTGGTTACCCGACTATGATGCGCCACTAGCTAAACATTACAGTTATCGCAGAACAACTCATAAAGGGCCAATACCTCATGGCGAAACATACAGCTTTTACCGCGCTAATTTAGAGCGTAGATATAATGAAATGGATGTTGCTTCCTATCCTGCGGTATTTAAGCCATCAAACTATCTAGAAGAAAATCAGCATCTGGAACAAAAAAAACAACATTCTTCGCAAGCTAAATACTTACAAGCTTGGCAGGATGTCACTGCAAAACGTATGCATGATTGGGGCTTTACTTCATTTGGCAACTGGGTTGACCCTGCTTTTTATCAATCCAATCAGGTTCCTTATTTTGCCAATGGCTGGATAATTGGTGATTTTAAAACCTTGTCAGGTAAAACTAATCATTGGGGCTTAATGCCAGATCCGTTCGATCCCGTGTTCGCCGAGCGAACAAAAATTACCATTGACGCCATTGCAAAGGATATTCAATCTTCACCTTGGTGCGCCGGTATTTTTATTGATAATGAGAAAAGTTGGGGTGAGAGAGAAGGCTCAGTTGAAGCGCGTTATGGTGTGATTCTTGATGCGCTTTCAAAAACCGCTAGCCAAAGCCCAGCTAAAAAAGCCTTTGTTAAGGTGCTGCAAGAGCAATATGGCGCTATTGATAACATTAATGCAGCGTGGGGAGCGCAATATACTCAGTGGAGCGATCTAAACCTTGGACTCGAGTTTGCCGACCATACACCTGAGTTAATTGCCGATTTATCACTGCTGTTAGAAAAACTTGGCGAGCAATATTTTAACGTTGTTCACAATACGCTAGAGAAGGTATTGCCGAATCATTTATATATGGGGGCAAGAATGGCAAACTGGGGGATGCCTGATGAAATCATTAAAGCATCGCTTAAATACTCCGATGTACTCAGCTTCAATATTTATGAAGAAGGGTTACAAACTGATTATTGGCAGTTTTTAGAAAAAGTGGATTTACCTGTGGTAGTAGGAGAATTCCATATTGGCACAGCAACCGACTCAGGTATGTATAGCCCAGGTATTGTCCATGCAGCGAATCAAGTCGATCGAGCGCGTATGTATAAAGCTTATATGAAAAGTGTGCTAGAAAAACCGTATATGGTTGGCGCACATTGGTTTCAATACATTGATGAACCCATTACTGGCAGGGCATTTGATGGCGAAAATGCCAACATAGGTTTTGTAACGGTCACTGACGTACCTTATCCTGAAATGATTCAAGCTGTTAAACAAGTCACCTCTACCATGTACCAACAGCGATATGGTCAATAGTGATTAGCCCTATATAAATCCAGCTTTAGGCTGGATTTATTTTTGTTCATCTTTCATTGATTGCGTGTTTTTAGTTACTGTAACATCATGAAATATACATGATATTAATGGATTATCTGAATGAACAAGGCTGTTAAGGATACAAAGCAACAGAGTAATAAGGCGATTTGCAACGTCATCAATACTGATACCAAAGCGCATTGCAAAACTTATGTAATAGCTGATATGGACATACCCCAACAAAACCTCCAATCAAATCTCCAGCAAACACCTCAACAAAGTACCCAAGATATTGAATCTCAGTCGGGAGCAACAACGCCAGTTTCATCAGAACAGCATGGAGTTAAAAGCCGTGTGCGGACCCAAGTACCTTTATTGAGTTTGGCATTGGTCAGTTTTGCTATTTTTATTGGCTGGATAATTTATCAAGCCAATATTGGTGGCAATAACATATTTTTTGATTTAGTGAGAGTCGTTCCTTACGGCGATAAAGTTGGCCACATGATGCTTTTTGGCACGCTGACATCACTGGCCTTGATTGCATCGCGAGCGGCATATTTTAACTTATTTGAACGTAAAATTTATTACGCCATTGTTGTAATCAGTACCTTAGTGTTTATTGAAGAAGTCAGTCAGGGTTTTATCGCGACACGTACCTTTGATATTGGCGATTTAACGGCTGATGCAGTAGGCATCACTTTATTTAGTGTGATCACCATTAAATGGATTAGCCGCAACCGATAGTTGAGCGGGACAATGACATAGGATTCATCAAGATTTAATAAGTAAAGTCTTCAATCTAAAAGCTATCCTTTGTTTGACTGATTGGCAGTATCGCCACAAGTATAATAGGTTTTATATAAGTGACTTATGATAATGTGTCAAATATGGACTAGACTAAGGCGCAAGTATCACACTGTGTCTTGATAACGCCGAATGGCTAGCTTTTCAATTTCATTAGGTTGCACTCGCTAATAAGTTGCACGAGTTTTATTTTTCCTTTCTAGATACAAGAACTTTCATAAGGATTTTGAATGGTCTTCTTTATCGTTTCTTCATTGTGTTCACCACAGTCCATGGGCATAAAGCTGTGGCTCACTATTCAGTTGTACATTCAAATTTCAACGACATTACACGCTAACTCAACGATAATTTACAAAGGTGATTTATGACTGTTTGTTTTGATGAAATTCAACGCTTAAAGCAAAGTATTCAAGCATCAGTCATTGGACAAGAACATGTTGTCGATGCGCTCATATTATCCTTATTAACGAATGGTAATGTGTTGCTAGAAGGCTTACCTGGCACGGCTAAAACTCGTTCAATCAAAGCGCTTTCAAATGCGTTAGAAGTGAGCTTAGGGCGTGTGCAATTTACACCCGACTTATTGCCATCTGATGTGACAGGGACTGAGATTTATCAAGAGGTTGAAGGAAAATCCACGCTGACTTTTCAACCAGGGCCAGTATTTAACAACTTACTATTGGCTGATGAAATCAATCGTTCCCCAGCTAAAGTGCAAGCGGCACTGCTTGAAGCAATGGAAGAAAGGCAAATCACTGTGGCAGGTAAAACCCATGTGCTACCTAAACTGTTTATGGTGCTTGCGACTCAAAACCCAATTGAGCAAGAAGGAACTTATCCTTTGCCTGAAGCGCAAATGGATCGCTTTATGATGAAAGTCTTGTTGGATTATCCCGATGATGAGACTGAAGTAAAAATTATTGAGTTAGTGCGTGCTGAAGAAGCCTTATCAGTAGACAAACCGGCACCGATAGATCCTACTCATATCTTTACTGCACGAGATCTTATTCATCAAATTCATATGAGTGATGCAATAACCGCTTATATAGTTGCTATTGTGATGGCCACTCGTCAACCTTCTCGTTATCCAGATTCTCCCTTGGCTCAATGGTTATCAGTCGGTTCAAGTCCTAGAGCCAGTATTGCGTTAGATAAATGTGCTCGTGCCTCGGCATGGCTTGCTGGTAAAACCTTTGTCGATCCTGACGATGTACGCTCAATAGTACATGGTGTATTGCGTCATCGTTTGGTACTTAGCTACGATGCAATTGCCGATGGGGTAACGCCTGATCAGGTTATCGATGAAATATTACGTCAAGTGATAGCGGCCTAGTCGAGCTTTATGATGGATAAATCTGACAGTGATATTTATGTTTCTATTGAGCAACTTAGAAAGCTGCAATACCAAGCTGTAGGGGTTAACTTTTCTCCACGCCAAGCAGTAAACAGTGTCTTAAATGGGCGCTATTCATCTAAGTTACGTGGTCGTGGATTAAATTTTGAAGAACTCCGGCATTATCGTCCAGGTGACGATATCCGCTGCATGGATTGGAAAGTCACTAAACGCACAGGTAAACCCCATATAAAAGTCTATACCGAAGAGCGAGAACGCAACGTATATTTGATTGTCGATCAACGTGCTGCGATGTTTTTTGGAAGTAAAGGCAAAATGAAATCAGTAATTTGTGCCGAGTTAGCAGCACTGATTGGTTGGCGCATTGTTGGTGCAGGCGATCGAATTGGCGCGTTGGTATTTAATGATGATTCTGCGTCGGTTATTCCTGCCAAAAGAGGCGGTCAGCATCTTGCGCAAATCTTTAAATCGATAGTAAAACAAAATCATCAATTAGGTGCGAGCAACAATAGCTCTCATGCCAGTGACAGCCTGAATCAAAGCTGGCATAAAACAGCACAAGTTTGTGGTCACGACTCGTTAATTATTTATATTGGTGATGGTAATGGTTGGAACGATAAAACAACATATTTAATGAAGAATATCAGACGCCATAATGAAGTGATCGCCTGCAACATTATTGATGCGTTAGAGCAAAAATTACCGAGTATGGCGCAAATGGTCGTCAGTGATGGAAAACTTCAAATCCAATTTGATGCTTTAGGCAAAACTCAGCAGCAATATCAACAACAAATAGAGTCAAAATTGACTTTATATGCGCAAACCGCCCGTAAATATCGCGTACCTTTATTGACCATTAATACCGTTGACCCTGTTAGCACTCAGTTGATCAATGCGTTTCGCCGAGGTGGTGAATGACTCAATTTGGTGATACGTGGGGCAGTAGTATTGTAAAAGACTTAATTGAAACAGATGCGCCCAATGCCATTAGCTGGTGGCCACAAACTATTGGCTGGCAGGTTGTTGCACTAATCGGCCTTACGCTTGTTTGTCGTAGACTGTATTTTGCTTGGCGTTTATACCAGCATAATCAGTATCGTCGTGATGCGATAGCATGGTTAAACTTATTACCTCCCTTTGAACAATTATCTGCTCAACCTATCTATCGTCAATTACCGAATCTTGTTCGTAAAACCGCTTTAGGCGGTTATAAGCGCACCGAAATTGCAACATTATCTGCTGATGAATGGACACAGTGGTTGAGTAAGCAATGTCCTCAAGCCAAGTTTGAAGATATCGGCTTTACATTACATGAGTTAGCTTATGATTCTGCTTTAGAAGTGAATACGGCACAGATGACGAAGTTAATTAACCAGATACGAATTTGGATAAAACAACATCGAGGTGAGTATGATTGAGTTTGCTTACCCACTATGTTTTGTTTTGCTGCTTGCCCCAGTCATTATGTATTTTATTGCGCCTGCTTATAAAGAAAAGCGCAGCTCTATTCAAGTGCCGTACTTTGAACAGTTAGTTGATATTACAGGTGAGAAACCGCAAAAAGGGGCGGTAATACTGTCAAGAAAGCATATTCAAAAATTGCTGTTAATACTTGCTTGGCTATGCATTGTTGTCGCGATGGCCAAACCTGAAGTTATCGGAACACCCGTCACCCAGCAAAAGTCGGCTAGAGACTTAATGATTGCAGTAGATCTATCAGGATCTATGGCGGTAGAAGATTTTGTATTGCCAGAAAATCAGTCTAACAAGGTTGATAGATTAACGGCAGTAAAACAGGTTTTACGTAAGTTTGTCAGTCAGCGCGACAGTGACAGGTTAGGGCTGATTCTTTTTGGCGATGCGCCATACCTTCAAGCGCCATTTACCAATGATTTAGATACATGGTTAACACTGTTGAATGACACGCAAGTTGGGATGGCTGGACAAAGTACCGCTTTTGGAGATGCCATTGGGTTATCCATTAGCGTGTTTAACAGCCATGAGACACAAAATAGAGTGCTTATTGTGCTTACCGACGGAAATGATACCGCTTCGAAAGTCCCCCTGTTGAAGCTGCAAAGGTTGCTGCGGCCTCTAATATCAAAATTTACACCATTGCCATTGGTGATCCTATCGCAGTTGGTGAAGAAAAAGTTGATATAGCTGTACTAGAAAATATTGCCACAATAACAGGCGGGCAAAGTTTTCAAGCTATTGATACACAAGCGCTTGAAAATGTTTATGAAGCGATTAATGACTTAGAGCCAGAGTTATTCGAGTCACAAACCTTTAGGCCAAAAACCAGTATTCATTATATTCCCATTGCACTGTTTTTAGGTTTGTATCTAGTGTCGTTGTTAATCGTCACCTTGCGTTTCCCTAATGTGAAAAAAGGGGCTAACTAATGGAGCAATGGTTAATCCAATTACAGCACTTTCATTTACTCCGACCTTGGTGGCTATTAGCCTTATTACCGCTGGCATATATTGTTTATCGTTTAAAGTACCGTCAGGATAATTTAGTGAATTGGCATGAGTATATGTCAGCTAAAATTTTACAAACATTGACAGTCAAAGGGGATAATCAACGGGTTATTTCACCTTTAAATTTGACCATAGTTTTAGGCATTATCAGTGTATTGGTTTTAGTAGGTCCAACATGGAAACAGCAACCAAGCCCATTTACAGAAGATAAGTCAGCGCTGATTATTGCGTTAGATTTATCTGAAACGATGGAGCAAACGGATGTATTACCTACACGCTTAACACGTGCGAAACAGAAAGTAATTGAGTTATTGGCTGTTCGCGGTGATGCCAATACAGCACTGATTGCTTACACAGGCTCGGCACATACAGTGATGCCGATAACTAATGACAGCAAGATGATAAAGCAGTTTTTAGATTCACTGAGTTTTAAGATAATGCCTAATTCAGGGAAGCAACCACAGACTGTTTTACCGATTGCCAACGGATTACTTGAAGCAACTCAAACCCCTGGAACCATTTTATTCATTACCGATGGCACCAGTGATAATGCATTTAGCGCTTTTGACACCTATTTTTCCGAGGCACAACATCAGTTAGTGGTTTGGGCGATAGGGCGTGATAATGCGAGCTCGCTTGAATCCGGCTCAACCATTATTCCAATGCAGCAAGAGCGATTAGAAACCCTTACAGATAAGGCTGGTGGACGGATAGTTATACTGACTGACGATAAACAAGATATCGAAAAGGTAAATGGCTATATAAATAATAATCTCGTTATTAGTGAAGATGAAAGCCGGCCTTGGTTAGATGCTGGCTATTGGTTGGTGTATATCATTGCAGCAATATATTTACTCTGGTTTAGACGAGGGTGGACACTGCAATGGTAAATTCGTCGATCAAATTTATCGTAAATGAACTCACCATGATGATTGTGAGTTCGTTGTCGAAAGTATCTGCATGGTATACAAAGTGGCGCACTCGAATAATGGTTTTTATTATCATTATTGGCGCTTTATTCGCTATTTTAAAACCTCAATCTTTTGCTGATTTATGGCTAACTCGAGATCAACAAGGAATGTTGCTGTTTAATATGGGTTATTACCAGCAAGCGAGTAATCATTTTAGTCTTGTACGCTGGCAAGCATTCAGTTTGTATGGCGCAGAAGAATTTGATCAATCTGCTATTTTATATGACCAGTTTGAAGATGAAATAGATCAAATTGCTCGTGCCAATGCATTAGCGCACGCAAGGCGATATGTAGCAGCTAAAAATATCTATCAACAAGTATTACAAACTGCACCAAATAATAAGCAAGCGAAGCATAATTTAGCCCTTGTTCAAGGCATTATTGATGAAGTGAATCGCATAGCTGAAAGCCAGCAGGGTGAAGCAGGAGACTCGCCACAAGAGCTAGGTGACGATCCGCAAACTGGTGATGGTGCTAAGAAAAAAGAAATGGTGTTAAAGGTAGCTGAGCATTATGACGCAAGTCAGTTGTTGCTTGACCCTAAGTTAAATGAAATGTGGTTAAGACAAGTTCAAAAAGATCCTGCGCGGTTCCTAGCGAATAAATTTCAAATGCAAACTGCCCCAACATCGCTAAACTCGCGACCGTTAACCACCAATGAGGAGAGTCAATGATGTCTTTTCTCTGCGATGTTTTTACAAGGCAGATATTGCTGTTTAAACTTTTACTTTTGCTAGTTTTAGTCCTTTATAGCTTTAGCGTGGCTAAATTTAGCCAAGCTGTTGAATCTGCAGACTCAAGTATCACACTTGAGTCCTTGATAGATAAGAATCAACTAAGCATCGAGATTCGTGTTCAAAGTAAAGCTCCTTTTGTCGTTAAACAACCTATTATTGTTCAAGTTGAAGTGTCCAGCGATCGCTGGTTTTCAAAAGGCGTTCATGTAACGCCTCCTGCTTATAAAGATATTGTCTTTTTACCTACTTCGAGTTCATCGATTACAGGAACAAAAAAGATTAATGGCCAAACATGGACATACATTATTCGAGAAATAACCTTATATCCCATGCAAGAGGGCGTTTATGAGCTGCCAGCTTTTGATGTATTTGCATCGGTTAATACAGAATATGGCATTGTTGAAGGCGTACTTAAAACTGACGACTTTCAAATTGAAGCTAGAATGCCACAAGTGGTTACAGAACTGGATACAGGTGTAGGTTTTACAACTGAGGTTGAAGATAACTTAATTGTTTCACCTTCTGTCACACTGTCTGTAAAGCATGATATCGGCAATGAAGTACTCGATATAACAGACGTAGCGAGAACGTTTAATGTCGGGGATGCAGTCACCCAAACGGTTTCTATAACTGCAAAAGGTGTCCCTGCAATGATGTTACCAGTATTAGCACAAACAAAATTGAGTGGGTTAAGTGTTTACCAGCAACCCAGTAAACTCAGTGATAAATCTAACCGAGGTGAATTAACTGGCATAATGTCGCAAACGACGAGTTATATATTTGAACAAGCAGGTGAGTTTACTACGCCTAAGCAAGTTTTGTATTGGTATAACTTACAACAAAATGAGGTAACAGAACTCACTGTGCCTTCAGTAACTTGGGTAGTCAAAGGTGGCGCTATAAGCGCGAGCAGTGATGGCACCGCTTCATCATTTAAAGCGTGGTTGAGTAAATATAGTTTAGTGATTGTCAGCCTATTCATTCTGATTTACGTGCTAACGCGACTTGCCCCGTATCGCACTAACCTTAAGGCGTTATATTTATCTTTATCTCAGTATGAAATTAAGCAATTACAAGCAAGCTTACGACAGGAATATGAGCAAGGAAATTACGCTAAAGTGTGTCAATTGTTGTACCGCTATATTGAATATCAAGATGCGCAATTATCAAAAATTGGTTCAGCAGTTTCATTGTTAAATCATCATCACTCAAATGAAAGAGGCCTAGATAATAGTCATTTAAATAATGACATTATTCTGAGTCTCAAACAGTTTTACAAATCTGACAGTGAAAAATATTCACTGCTAGAGCGGTTATTAACTCAAACATACTCAATAGATACTGCTGCACCGCTAACAGATGAACAGTTTAATACCTTATTACAGGTGACGGTATTGCTAAAATATAACCAGAGTAAGGGAAGTGGCGATATTTCTGCTAGTGCAATAAAATTAAATTAATCACAATAGCAGTAGCGGGTTATCTGATTATTTAAAGTTATAGGTAAGTGCTCGGGGCAAGTAAGGTAAGTGGCGCTTGTTTTTATACGCGTTTTTTAATGAGGTATCCATTCTGTAATCAATATTTTTGAACCAAAAGTCAAGCTACACTTTTTCACTTATTCTGAATGTTAAGTATCTCTATCATTGTCAGTGCTATTAAAAGTTGTGAATATCAATCCATACGAACAGTCTTTGGCCTAAATAACTGACTAACTGCAACGCTCAACTGATTCATTAACTGTGATATATTGAGTTTTTAGGCTGTCTCACCTCACCGACAATGATGCTTTATCTTCAGTTATGATTGGCGTGATTAATTGGCCTGATTGGTGAGTTTGATTGGTGTTAGTGAAACACTTACTTTTAATTGATGCTTATTGTCGTTTAGTTTTGACAGTACAGTATGAAACATGATGTTAACTGAGAATGTATGTCTAGCGTTTTACGATTTATTGTGGTTATTTTTGCAGCATTGGCAGTGACGTTTTTAGTGTTTTTTGTCATTGCAGCGCTAATTGAATTCCATATTCCAGAGCAAACGGCCCAACTCGTTCTTGATTCAAATGCTGATTCTTATGCTGATTTTTATGTTAATTCTTTAGCGAACAGTTCAGCTGCACAGTTTTTAATGATTTTGTAAGGCCGTTATATGTTTAGACAACACCATTATCGAGCTTGGGTTTACCTGTTGGTAAGTTCTATTTTTATCGCACAACCCCTCGTAAATTATGCTCATGCGGATGATATCGTGCCATTTACCTCTGATGGTTGTAGTGTTTTCCCCGATGGCACTTTGGCCGACAATCAATTATGGCTTGCATGTTGTACTGCACATGATTTTGACTATTGGCAGGGCGGTACGGCCAAGGAACGCCTTGAATCAGATCAACGCTTAAAGCAATGCGTCGCCAACCTTGGCCAACCGCATATAGCTAGCCTTATGCTTGCAGGTGTGAGAGTTGGTGGCAGTCCATATTTTCCAACAACCTATCGTTGGGGTTACGGCTGGCCTTACCCAAGAGATTATCAAGCCCTGTCAAAACAAGAGAAACAACAAATTCAACGAGTCCTAAATAATCAGAAATAAGTAAAATATTCGCTATAGCAGTAACTCAGTGCTAGGTTAACTAACAGTATATTAACGTTCAGAGTCGTTACGTTAGTAAGTTAACCCTTTTTCACGCAAAATAAGGACATATTATGCTGAAAACATTGATTAGTAGTGCAGTGATAACGCTAATGCTCACAGGCTGCTCGACTGCTGATAAGCAAGTGCAAGTCACCCCACAAATATCCCCACCAGCGCAAAGTGTTTTTAAAACTTATACTGCTGAGGACTTTTATAAAACCACCAGTGTGTTCGGCTCTTCTATCAACCATGATGGCACTGCAGTACTGGTAAGTAATGATAAAACAGGGATATTTAATGCTTACAAAGTGCCTGTAGACGGCTCTGAAATCACTCAATTAACATTTTCCACAGAAGAGTCAGTATTTGTAAAATCTTGGTTTCCCAATGACAATCGCTTTTTGTTTAGTGCCGATAAAGGAGGGGATGAGTTAGATCATTTGTTTGTACAAGATGTCGAAGGGAATCAAATCGATCTCACTCCAGGTGAGGGCCTCAAAGCCGTGATGTTATCCTGGCATGAAAATGCTGAGTCTTTCTTTGCGTTGACCAATGAACGTGATGCTAAATACTTTGATATTTATCAATACAACACTGACGACTACAGCCGTAACTTAGTGTACAAAAACGATTTAGGTTATACCGTTGAAACCATGAGTCCAAATGGCCGATTCATTGTATTGAGTAAAGACCATTCAAACAGTAATACTGACTTGTATCTCGTTGATTTACGCTTGAAGATGGCCAAACCTCGTTTAATTACCGAGCACCAAGGTAACGTTTCTTATTCCGCCTACACGTTTACTAAAGATAACGAGCAACTATTATATTCAACTAACGAATTTGGTGAGTTTAAGCAAGCGTGGGCATATGACATTGCAACGGGTTCTCATAAAGTTAATTACAAAGCGGATTGGGATGTTAGTTTTAGTTATTTCTCAAAAGATGGTCGATATCAAGTTACTGGGATTAATGCTGACGCACAAACGCAATTAACCATCACTGATCTTGTCGAGCAAAAAGAGCTGTCATTACCTAAGCTTCCAAGCGGCGATTTACGTGGCGTTAACTTTTCACAAGATTCTAAATCAATGGTGTTCTATATCAATTCTGATACCTCACCATCCAATTTATACAGCCATACCATTGGTTCTTCATCTGTAAAGCGTCTGACCAATTCTGGTAATCCAGCAATTTTGGAGCAAAACCTAGTGACTGGTGAGGTGGTGAGGTTTAAAAGCTTTGATGGACTTGAGATACCAGCAATTTTATATAAGCCCAAACAAGCTGAGTTTAAAAAGGTACCTGCGTTAATCTATATTCATGGCGGACCCGGTGGTCAATCTCGCAAGGGCTACTCTGCAACCGTTCAGCATTTGGTTAATAATGGTTACGCCATTATCAAAATTAATAACCGTGGTTCAAGTGGTTATGGTAAAACCTTTTTTCATTTAGATGATAAACGACATGGTGAAGATGATTTACAAGATGTGGTTTTCAACAAAAAATACTTACAAACCTTAAATTGGGTCGATGCTGACAAAATTGGCGTTATGGGAGGGAGTTATGGTGGCTACCTTACTATGGCGGCAATGGCGTTTACCGATGAGTTTAAAGTAGGTATTAATATTTTCGGCGTGACTAATTGGGTAAGAACCTTAGAGAGTATTCCGCCTTACTGGGAAGCATTTAGAAAAAGTCTTTATGATGAATTAGGCGATCCTGCCACTGATAAAGAACGCTTACATAATATTTCACCCGTGTTCTTTGGTCATCAAGTCAAAAGCCCTGTTTTAGTGGTTCAGGGGGCAAATGATCCAAGAGTGTTGAAGATTGAGAGTGATGAAATGGTTGAATCTATTCGAGCTGGCGGTACACACGTTGATTACTTGGTATTCGATGATGAAGGCCATGGTTTTAGTAAGAAAGACAACCGTATTAGTGCATCAAATAAATATTTAGTCTTTTTACAGCAGTATTTATAGCCTATTGTTGCAAGCGATTAGAAAGCCATTTGATTATCAAATGGCTTTTTTATTAGTTGTTATACAAGGTACTTTTTAATAAATTAAAGCTAAAATCATTATTAAGTCACTCACACTTATAGAGTAAGGATGTCAATTGAACACGGAGATCATTCATTCTGAAGCCCCAGATATTGTCGACCAACTGGTTGATGGGGTAAGAGCGTTTAACATAATGAATATGGGAAGTGAGCTATCAAAGCCATTAACTATTGTAATGCGAGATGGAAATGACAAGATCATTGCTGGTATTGCAGGTAGAACGATATATCAAAAATTTTTAATCAATGTGTTATGGGTAGATGAGACTTTGCGCAGCGAGGGATTAGGCCATAAATTAATGATACTGGCAGAAAAAGCTGCTATTGAACGTGGTTGCCTAGCTGCTCAAGTAGATACCTTAGCATTTCAAGCGGCAGGGTTTTACCAACGACATGGATTTGAAGTCATTGGTTCTGCACCTGCATTTGGTAAAAGTCCTGCACAATATTTTCTTTTTAAGCATTACGGCTAACTACTCAGCGTTAAAGGCATCAAGTAAACATTGATACTTGTCGATAAAATACTGATTTTTCGTTTAGGTAAGCCAATAATCGGTTCGTAAATTATTGATTAAAAACGGCCTAGGTAAATATCAGTATTGAGCGAGTTAATAATCGCCTTTTTTACGAGAGCGAGATGCTGTCTGTACTGAATTGATCATTTTCCCTAAGGCTTTATCTTTAGCGCGTTTTTGCGCTAATGTTGCCCCGTTTAATGCTTGTTCTCGCATTAGTTTTTGGTAACTAATAAGTCGTCTTTCAGTTAACTCACCTGAAGCAAGCGCGGCTTGAATTGCACAGCCTGGCTCCGCTTGATGTTGGCAATCTGAAAAACGACACTGCGATGCAAGTTGTGTTATTTCACTGAATGTTTCACTGACGCCTTGCTCACACGCACCTAGCTGTAATTCACGCATCCCCGGGGTATCGAGTATTAATCCACCACTTTGATCACCTCGAGACATCCATTTAAGTGCTCTTGATGTGGTTGTATGACGACCTTTACTGTCATCTTCTCGTATTGCGCTAGTGAGCTGAGTTGAACTTCCCAATAATCCATTGACTAAGGTTGATTTCCCTACGCCAGAAGATCCTAACAAAGCGATAGTCTGTCCTTGCTTGCAATAATCGAGTAGCGGTAATATTTCGGTTTCATCAAGAGCATTGACTGAATGCACCATCATTAAAGGATTCAATGATTGGACTAACTGAGTTTTATCTGCCACATCGTCACACTGATCTGCTTTAGTTAATATAACAATAGGAGTGACTTGTGACTCATTGGCCAGCGATAAATATCGTTCAATTCGACTTAGATTAAAGTCATTATTTAATGAGCAGACAATGAACAAACTGTCGACATTAGCTGAAATAAGCTGCGACTCAACCTTAGTACCAGGCGCTTTTCGTTGAAATACTGATTTGCGCTCAAGTAATCGAACAAACTTATGCTGTTGATCAAATAACACCCAGTCTCCAACACACAATCTATCAGTGACACTGGCTTGATGTGCCGTTTGCGACATTGCCCATTGACCGCTCGGGGTGAGTACGATCACGCCACTACGGTGTTGTTCAATAACTCGGCCAATAATTAGCCTATCATCTGCGTTGTCATTGCTAATTAATTCCATCTCTTCCAGCGATAATTGTTGCTGAAAAAAGGTTGCCAACCGAGTTGTATTAATGAAGGGGATTCACTCATTTACTGTCCTAATAAGGCGTCTTATGTGGTGTAACGTTAAGTATAGTCATCAGCTTAACTGTGCTCATTACGTGAGTCACTACTCGCGATAAATAGCATGTTATCAGATTACGAATTAACGACTTGTGACTATGGTAGCTAATTTAACTAGCGATACAGGGCGAGCAGCAAATATACTACACGTTATCAGTACGACGGCTTAATTTGTAGCCTAATTGAAGCCTGAAAATGTCAAACTGACTAGTTGATGGTATTTTGCTCAGTAGTGTTAATTAATTGCACTACAATAGCACAAGTGTGATTTGACATGTCATAACCCCACCCAGGATAAAAAACTGAACATGCTTTGTTATTAGGCAATAAATTTACGCTTAGTATCTTTTGAAACATATCCTTCTAAGCAAAAACTGAGTTTATAAAGTCTTTAATTACAATATCTTATCTTTATTCTTTGAGCATGGGATATTTTATCGTTGTAATGCTATGATTTTGAAAAAATGATTTATTCTGCTTTAACAAATTGAATAAAAATGACTCAAAATAGATATTGCAAATGCAAACATCATATGTTTACATAGTGGTTAATTTAACAAGTTTCACAAATCTGTAAACAAAATCGTTAGTAATAACAGATTGCAACTGTGGAATGATTATTAGCTAGTATTTCCTTAATTTATTCAGATGATTAAGGTTGAATTAAAAGGACGTCCTTCAATGAAGTCTATCGTTGCCAAGCCACTATTGGTCAAATCGATGTTTAAAAAAACTGCATTAGTACTTTGTATATCTCAAAGCTTGATGGCTTGCCAAAATAAAGAAGCTAATGCAGAGGTTGAGTCTGTTGTAAATAGCGCAACAGTAGAACAAGAAACATCTACTCAAATTTTGCCTTTCTCTGATCCAACCAATTCAGGTGGTTGGGTGCTTAATACTGAAATCAGTGATGAATTTGATGGCACTGAAATTGACCAAGAAAAGTGGTTTGTCCAAGGGGCAAACGGTGATTACTACATTTGGAAAGGTCGAGCACCGTCTCAGTTTGCTCCTCATAATGTGATTGTTGAAGACGGCTTTTTAAAATTACGTAGTCAGTGGGAACCTGATTTTGAATTTGCTAATGAAAACTACGCTGACGGCAAAGTCGATGCGAAATATGGTTCATTGGCTAATGGCGATCCTATGCCAATAACAACCGCAGCCATTGTCAGTAATAAACGCTTTTTAAATGGCTACATGGAAATACGTTCCAAAGCGGTTAACGCTTCAATGACCAGTGCGTTCTGGGCCATTGGTTATCAGTCTGAGTTAGATATTTATGAACAAATCGGTAATCCGAAAATCATTGGCGATATCAAACCTGATCAATCTAAGTCAACTGTTCATGATTGGAGCCCACCAGCAAAACGTCCAACTCGTGTATTCCATCACAAGGAAAATTTACCATATCGCGTTGCTGACGAGTTTCATATTTACGCAGCAGAGTGGGGCGAAGATTACTTAAACTTATATCTTGATGGAAAATTACTGCAACGCTTTACTCAAAAAGAGCTAGGCGATCGTTGGGTGCTTAATAACCCGCTTGAAATTTGGTTAGATTCTGAAATTTTTGCTTGGTTAGGGATGCCTAATAAAGAAGAACTTCCAGCTGATTTTGAAGTTGACTATATGCGAGTATGGCAAAAGCCTAACCCAGAACTTCTCGACCGTGCATTCTTCGGATTTGAAGGGCCTATACTGTTCCAAGAAAACAAACGTCCGCTTAAATTGGTACCTGAAAATTCTGAAAATAATCAATATCAAAAGTTTTGGGATATTGATGCTAACTCAGCAAACTATGCAACCATCACTAAAGAACAGCGAATCACTGGTTTACGTAGCCTTAAAATTGCCGCAGGCAAAGATGCTACAGATGAGCTAATCAAGGTTAGTTCACCTGAAAAAGCGGTGAGATTAGACAAAGGAGATTATCGTTTCTCAATGCGTCTTTGGGTTGATACTAGCAACTCTCTTAGTGAGTTTAACGTGACTGTTAATAATGCAAATGGTGATGATGCAGGCTTTGTTTTAGCACCATTCAATCTAAGCGAAATTGACCATGCGCACAAAGCACAATGGATTACAGTAAGCCAAGATATCAGCCTTAACGCGCCTGTAGCCAATGACGCTAAGTTAACAATCACGGTTGATCCAAGCCAGATTAAAGATGCGTCTGCATTGTTTTATATCGACGACATTTCAGTCGTTAAACAATAAGTTAAGCTGAAAGGAAAGCCACATAATGATTTAGTTATGTGGCTAATTTTAATGGATTTAAACCGCGTTAATAGCAGATAAAAATGTATGTTAGCGCAGTAATATACGAGATTGACTGAAGTCTGATGTATCGAGCGGTCTCAAGAGAGTGATTATGATATTTCACAATAAAACGACAGCACTAGCACTTGCATGTGTCACTGCCATGGCATTGAGTGTGTTACCGATACAAGTCAGCGCAAAGGATAGCGAGAAACAGCCCGACGTGTTGATTTTGATGTTT
This sequence comes from Shewanella sp. ENK2, assembly GCF_043568515.1. Taxonomy (NCBI): domain Bacteria; kingdom Pseudomonadati; phylum Pseudomonadota; class Gammaproteobacteria; order Alteromonadales; family Shewanellaceae; genus Shewanella; species Shewanella sp. ENK2. The sequence goes on from NZ_CP171406.1 coordinate 4,188,757, forward strand.
GATGATATGCGCTTTGATACATTCTCTTATCGTGATGGCCCGGTTAATACCCCTAATATTGATGCATTAGCGCACGAAGGCATCAGATTCGATAATGCGATGACGAGTACGGGATTATGTTCACCTTCAAGAGCCGCGATGTTTACTGGTCGCTGGGGACATAAAACGGGGCTTGATGACAACGTTGGCCTGTATCATTCTCGTTTAGACGAACTGCGTGTCGAAGAAGGTGGAGTCATCAGACGTGCCGTCGATGCCGGATATAAAGTAGGCTATGTTGGCAAATGGCATATTGGCGCACAAGGCCCTGCGTTAAGAGGGGCTGAGTTTGTTTATGGTCATGATAAAGATGTAGAGCGTCATGGTCGCCAATGGGCGCCTTACGAAACGAAAGAAAATATCGCTAAATTCAAACGTGGTGAACGCGATGCTAATGGTGAAAAGCACGAATATTACCGCACAATGCCAGGCACTTTTGAGGATACCAAAGCAGGTAAGGAAGTCCGAGAAGGGCAAAAAATGCTTAAAGCAGCGGCTAAAAAAGATGAGCCATTTTTTGGCATTATTAGCTTCGAACAACCACATCCACCATACCGTGTGCCAGAACCTTACGCGAGTATGTTTGATCCTAAAACCGTAAAACTTCCTAAAAACCATGGTGTTGAACGCGTTAATAAACCAATGTCTCAAGATGATATTTGGTGGCCTTGGCATGATGTAAGTCATATGACCGATGAAGATTGGCGCAAGTCACGCACCTTTTATTATGGTGCGATTGCCATGATAGATCATGCGGTTGGTGAGTTAATTAAAACCGCAAAAGAAGTTGGTATGTATGATGATTTACGCATTATCGTTATTGGCGATCAAGGCAGTATGTTAGGCGAGCATAACCTATACGATAAAGGCCCATATGCTTATGACGAACTCATGAGAATGCCACTTATTATTCGTGATCCGAATGTCGAACCCAAAATCATTGAACGCCAAGTGTCTATGTTAGATATCGCGCCTACGTTGGCTGATTGGATGACATTACCCAATGATGGGGACGTCGATGGCCGTTCATTAGTTCCCCTTATGGAACAAGGTGATATCGCTGATAGTAACAAAGCCGATATCGCTTTGTATGCTTACGAATGGTACAACGGCGGCTGGTTTGGTATTCGAGCGATTAGAACACCAGAGATGAAGTTTGTATGGAACCCTGGGGATAGTCGAGATGAGTTATACGACTTAAAAAACGATCCCTATGAAATGACAAATTCAATTAACGACCCTAAGTACAAAAAACAACTGAAACAGATGGTTAAGTATATGCATGATGAGCTTGTGAGAGTCGATGATCCTGCTATCACCAAATTTAAACAACATATGAAAGATATGTTGTAAACAGAATTTACGTTGGTCGGTTTGACATAACAATACTGATCACCGTAAACCACGGCATTCATTGCCACTAACCCCCTGTTTTAGATTGGAAACAGCTTTTGGCCAATGGCTAATAGCTGGGTTTTTGCGGCTCCAATGTTGGCAAAGCAGTAAAAATAATTTCAATTAGGAGACATTATGAATAGCGTTATTAATCAAAGCATAGGTAAAACAATTCAGCATTGTTTAATGGGAACTATGTTAACGCTTTCTATTGCATCAATGACTTATAGCACGTCAACAGAAGCTGCAAGTATTGGTAATCAAGGAAGATATTTCACTAACAAAGTGACTGGAACGTCAGAAACAGTCAATTTATCAGGAAACGCATCGCAGCAAACGAGTCAGCTGCAGGCTGCAATTAACCGTGCGAGTAATAAAGCAAATGGCGGTGTTGTTAAAGTTATGGGCAACGACATCAAATTAGCTCAAATCGATCTTAAAGCGAATGTAAGGTTAGAAATTCAGTCAGGCAAAACCATTAAAATGGCAGATAAAGTGCTATTTAACTTAAACCGCAATGGCCAAGGTCCCCGTGCGCCGTTAATGCAGAATGTTGAAATAACCTCAACGGGTAGCGGTCGTTTTAATATAGACGTAAATAAAAGTGCCATCTTCTCTAATGCTATTCCTGTCAGAGTGGGGTATGTCAAAAACTTCGCATTATCAAACTTTAACATCAAAGATAACTATTCTATTTTCCCTTCGTTATTTATGGTGGCAGACAGTGATGCAAGAACGGTGGCTAATAACGCAACTTATGGCCGGATCCCCGAAAAAGGCGTAGTAGAAAATATTTCTGCAACCAAAGTGGCAGCAGGCTATGCCCTAATTCAGCTATTTAGTGGTAAGAAAATGCGTCTTAAAAACTTAGACGCTGAGGGTGGGTTAACGATTAGGTTAGAACCTGGTAGTGGCCGTCCTTCTGATTATTTAAATCAGGCTGGGCCAAGAGTGGGTAACATCGCTGATATTAAGATGATTGATATTGAAAACACTGAAGGAATGGCAGCTTTGTTCCTCAAACCTCATCAAAAAATATGTTCAGACATTACCGGCTCAAACATTCGCGGCGTGAATAGTGCTTTTACTATTATGAGCAATTCCAGCGACTCTAATACATTCAGTCGTGGTTATTTTGAAAGAACAAAGTTTACTGGGCGTATTTCGTTAACTAAAACCAAAAATACACCATTGGCAGATATTGGAGCCTCTTCACAATATTTTGTTGAACCAAGTGAAAGTGTTGGCAGAACGAAAATTGCAGATTTTCCAAACGATCCATCAGGACGTCGTTGGCATACCAAGCCAATGGCACCAGTGTTAATAGCTTCGGCGTTAAATCGCAATACGGTTGGTACCTCTGCTAAAGGTCGTTTTGGGATAGATATTTCAAATGCCAATATTATTAAAACTGGCAACTATGAGCGTTCAACGAAAGTATTTTATCGTGAAGATGCAATAAAGCTGAACAATAAGCCTGCAACAGCCTGGATTAATAAATAATGCTTAATTGCCGTGAAGCAAACCATATATTGGCTTGTTATTAATACATAACCCAGTGCGGTAATTAACTTTACCGCACTGTTGATATTTGATGGGGCTATATGGATATCACAAACAAGCGAGTTCAGCTAAGTGCATTCACTGTGGTTTTGCTCATCCTAGTTGCCAGCTCATTTTCAAGTATTGCGGGATACCGATATGCCGTTATTTCTTTAAAGGGAAATCAGTTTATTACCGCTGCTGAAGAAGCGCATCATTTAGCTAGTGAATTGCATCTTGGTAATAGCAAAGAAAACAAACGCGCTTTACAGAGTCGTTCTTTCGCGGAGTTTGATGTTAATACATTGCCAAATAATGCCATAAATGAATTTACAACAAGCTGCCAATTATTGGTCGGATTAGACAATAAACTGAACAATTTACATACGGAATTAAATCTTATTGAGTTAATGGGTGAAATAAATTCAATAAAAAATGCTCAAGCTAAAAGCTTAGCAATTAACATCGTAGTTGAAGAAAGTGCTGGTTTTAAAGAAGAGGTAGCCAAGGGGTTATATAATTTTGTACTAGATAACCCGGATGATGAAATCGCATTCGAAATATTGGAACAAAAATTTTCACATAAAATAACCGCAGAGCAGCGACAAGCGTTAAGACGTCAATTACATGCAATGACACAGCCTGAATACATTAAGCGTGCTATTCAACTCACTAGTCAAACAGGGGCAATGACAGACGCTGAAACACAGTCTTTTAATCTGGAATATCTGCCTTTTTACGACTCTCCCTATGCTGAAGTTAGAGCCGCGGCAATAGAAGTGATTGGGCTTGTACAGCGAGAAGATGAGATTGAATTACTTGAACAAGCTTTGTTTGACGTTGATAACGATGTCAGTAATGCAGCCTTAACAGTGATAGGCCAAAGACAATTGAATGATCCTCAATTAATTAATGCCTTAACAATGTTACACGCACAAAATGGGCATAGTTTATCTACCGAGCATCAACAACATATTGAAGCTTTATTGTATGAATTTGGTGTCATTTGAATGAAGTAATTATCAGTAATACCTTGTGTCATTACAGAGAAGATTTGGCAAAAATATTAAATATAAATAATAACTTAGCGATAGAGAAATGGATGTTATGAACAATAAACGGATAAATAATATAGTTGAGGCTGTGAGTTATTGGCGTGGTGCGCTAATGGGGGAGTCGTTAACGCGTAATATCACAACTAACAATATGACTGCACTGTTAACAACGGCAATGCTGGCCATTTCTGTATCGGCAGAAGCTGCACCAGCGTTATCGGTTGATGCTAATACTGAAATAACGAAGGGTAAACAGCCTAATATTTTATTGATATTAACTGACGATCTTGGGTACAACGATGTCGGCTTTAATGGTTCAAAGGAAATTAAAACGCCTAATTTAGATCAACTGGCAGCGAATGGGACATCTTTTTCACAGGCATATGTCGCGCATCCATTTTGTGGCCCAAGTCGAGCAGCACTCATGACTGGGCGATACCCGCATAAAATAGGTTCTCAATTTAATTTACCGACTAAAGGCTCGTTTGTTGGGGTGCCGTTAGAAGAACAGTTTATTAGTAAACTATTACAAAGTAATGGCTATAACACCGGGGCTGTTGGAAAGTGGCATCTTGGCGAAGCGCCTGAATTCCATCCAAATGCTCGTGGTTTTGATGACTTTTATGGATTCACAGGAGGCGGTCACAATTATTTCCCACAACAATTCAAAGCGCAATATGCAGAGCAGTTAAAGCAGGGGAATACGAATATCAATCACTACATTTTACCTCTTGAGCATAATGGTAAAGAAGTAGACGAAAACGAATACATTACTGATGCTCTTTCGCGTGAAGCTAGCCGTTTTGTCAAAGACGCCGCTAAGCATGATAAACCTTTCTTCTTGTATCTTGCTTATAACGCACCGCATGTGCCACTTGAGGCGAAACAATCTGATATGGATCAATTTCCAACTATCAAAGACCAAAAACGAAAAACCTATGCTGGCATGGTGTACGCAGTTGACCGTGGTGTCGGTCAGATTGTTGAAACGCTCGATAAAACTGATCAGCTTAATAATACTTTAATCGTTTTCATGAGTGATAACGGCGGCAAGTTAAGTAAAGGCGCCAATAACTATCCTTTAAAAGAAGGTAAAGGCAGTGTTTATGAAGGTGGTTACAGAACGCCAATGTTATTCCATTGGCCTGACAAGGTGGCATCAGGGCAACGTTTTGAACATCCTGTTTTAGCGTTGGATTTGTATCCCACTTTTGCAGCGCTTGCTGGCGCTGACGTCCCGCAACAGAAACGTTTAGACGGTAAGAACATCTGGCCAGCATTCAGTGCCAATAAAAACCCTCATCAAGATGAATTATTTTATGTCCTTCGTCATCGCAAAGGCTATAGCGATGCGGCAGTGAGACGTAATGAATGGAAAGCTGTAAAACACAGTCAACAACCCTGGAAACTGTTTAACGTCGAAACTGATGCTAACGAAACTGAAGATCTCAGTTCAAAGCACCGCAATAAATTGAATGATATGGTTCGTGAGATGGAAAAGTGGAGCTGGGATAATAAACAGCCTTTATGGTTTCACGAAAACTTTGAAGGAGCGGAATGGCGTCTACATGGCATGCCACGTTTTGACAAAACTTACTCTACCGAAAAGTAATCACCACACTTTTCCGTGTTTAGTTAAGTCATCATCGTAAGCCCTTACGGTGATGCATTGCAGCAGGATGTACAAATGCATAATTTATCAAAGCGATCCCTTTCACTTGTTAGCCTTGCCGTTATGATGGCTATAGGCGGCTGTCAATCCACCCACGATAATAATAACATCGATAATGTGAAGCCTTTGCTGTCATTTAGCGACACTCACGAAGACATCAAACTAGAGAAAGTGAATCGCCGTAAATGGGATAACCCAGTCATTGCCGATTTTGATCAAGATGGCTTTCAGGATTTATTACTGACTGATCATGGATATAGCGTCAAACTATATTGGAACAATAATGGCGTTTACGACAAAGGTTATGATCTGATTGTCGGTGATATGCATGGTATTGGTGTAAGTGACTACAACAATGATGGCAAATTAGACGTACTTATTTCACGTGGCGGTGGCTCGGGTTCTAATGCTCGCAATGCAAAGCTTTACCATTTTAATGGCCGTGAAATCATCGAGGGAAATGAATTTAAACCACCGCTACAAAATTTACGAGGCCGAACCAGTAAGTTTTTTGATGCTAATAATAATGGCGACCTAGACCTGCTCTTAATGGGTTTTCCTTCAAGAGCAAAAGGGCCTAAGCCTAAAAGCGATTCTGAAAACTTTGTCTACAAAAATGACGGTAAAGGCAATATTGTACATGTGACAGATTTACCTCAAACCTATCAAGATGGACAAAAGGTACTTATCACGGACTTTAATCAAGATCAGATAGATGACTTATTAATTTATGGTCATAACAGACTGATTGCCCTTAAAGGCACAGGGGATTATCAATACCAAGATGTTACCGATACTTTATTTGAACAGGATATTAGGCATGTTACTGGTATTGCTGAAATAGATTATGACAATGATGGCGACTTTGATTTATACCTGACAAGAGCAAGGCCATTAGAAGCGGGTGACACCTTTTTCGATGAAAAATCTAACACTTTTGCGTTTTATACAAAACGTGGCAAATTTCGGTTTAAAGACTTGGTCATTGGCGACACTTTCGAGTTAGAAAACTATCAATCACCTTATCCGAGCCAAGATATTTTTGTGGGTGAAGGTACTTATAAATATCAATTTGAAGGTGAGCGTCATCGTGGCCAAAATGTCAAACTTGTTAGCAGTAATGCCTTAGGTTGGCCGGATAAACTACCTAATAAAGGCATGTATGTCGGATATATAGGCAATGACACTTGGCGGATTGCTGGTAATACATTTTCGCCGACCACTGGTGTTATAAAAGGAGTAAAACAGTATGATGCGAATGTGCAACCTAGTGCACCGACTGATTTACTATTAGAAAATAAACACGGACGTTTTGTTGATGTGACTCAAAAAGCTAATTTAGCGTTCAACGAGCATACTTCAAGTGTGACCGTTGCCGATTTTAATAATTCGGGACATCAAGATTTATTAGTCATAAAACAAGGTGACTTATCAACTGAAACAAGTCAATTGTTATGGCTCAATAATGGTCAAGGGCAGTTTACCCTTGCAAAAGGGCATGGAGTCGTCTCGAAAGAATTAGGCGCGCTAGGTGCTGGCAGTGATAGCTTTGATTATAACAAGGATGGTTTTGTCGATATCATTTATGCTAATGAACGGGGTCAATGGCACCTATTTAAAAATGAGTCGCTAATGAAAGACAATACCAATTATGTTGTGCTAGACATTGGCAATTCGCCATCAAACGATGCCACAGCTATGGGAGCTGTGGTGTTATTGAAGGCATGTGGCCAAACTCTTTCACGTAAAGTCGGTGCAACAGGAGCGCCGTATACTCAGTCTTATAATAAGCATTTACACTTTGGTCTAGGCAGTTGTGAAAAAGTGGACTCTGCTCATGTTAAATGGACTAATGGTGAAAATCTAAAACAAACTAATATCAGCATGAATCAAATCAATGTCGTCAACTAAACCTATCAATACGACTAAGTTAACAACGCCTCGATAATATCGGGGCGTTTTTATTGGTAATAAGGGTTGGTGAAATAATCATCATAGCTTAGGATGATATAAGTCACTGTTTTTCAATCTAAGAAGTTATGGCTTATATGATTGCGACGCAGTATTCAATGGTAATAAACACAATATTGATTGGCTTAAACCTCGCACTTTTTGCCTTAATGACCTCAATATGGAGATTGAGTTATGTACGAAGAGTTAGCAATTTTAACTATTTTTGCTTTCAGTTATTGTTTAATCGCTGGCCGAGTCGAAAACTCGATGATTTCCGGGCCTATGGTGTTTGTGGTTGTTGGTTTTGTATTAGGGCCTGAGATGCTTGGTTGGTTAGGCAAAAGCGTTGATGGTTCAGGCATGAGAGTATTCGCAGATTTAACCTTAGCTGTCGTGTTATTTTGTGATGCGTCAAACAGTAATTTATCCATTTTAAAGCGCCATATTGCGATTCCATCAAGAATGCTGCTTTACGGGTTACCTGGTGCTATTTTAATGGGCTTTGCTGTTGGATACTTATTATTTCCTAATTTGAGTGTTTACGAAGTCGCAGCCCTTGCGACTATGCTGGCAGCGACAGATGCTGCGTTAGGTAAAGCCGTAGTGACGAGCCCAATAGTGCCATCAAAGTTGCGTGAAGGGTTAAATATTGAAAGTGGCCTTAACGACGGCATATGTGTGCCTATTCTGTTCGTATTTCTTGCATTAGCAGCGGGCAGCGTTGTAGAAGGGCAAGTGACCCATATTGCATTTGAGTTTTTATTAGAAGAACTAGGTATTGGCTTAATCGTTGGGTTATCTGCCAGTTATTTGGCCAGTAAACTGATTCATTACTGTTATAGCAAAAATTGGATTACTGAAATTTGGAGCCAAAATATTGTTCTTAGCTTAGCGCTTTGTTGTTTTGCTATTGCGCAATCATTAGAGGGAAGTGGTTATATCGCAGCGTTTTCGGGCGGATTATTATTTGGCTACTTAATGAAAGAACACAAACATAACATGATATTACCCACTGAAGGCATCGGCGAGATTTTAGCGCTACTAACTTGGATGCTCTTTGGGGCGGTGATTATCAGTCGTGCGTTTGAAGCATTTACCTGGACTATGTTGATTTATGCGTTGCTAAGCTTAACGGTAGTGCGAATGTTGCCAATATTCTTATCCCTAGGCCTTAAAGGGGAAAACGTGGCGTCACGGTTATTCTTAGGCTGGTTTGGTCCTAGAGGGCTTGCATCAATCGTGTTTGTTGTCATCATGCTCGAGCGAGATTTACCGGGCGGAGAGTTCATGGCAATGACAGTAATCTGTACTGTGTTTATTAGTTTAATTTTGCACGGTATGACAGCAAAACCATTATCGAAATGGATAAGCAGCCGAGTGAATTAGGCCAAGACAAAGCGGCATAGACATGAGTCTGCATGTAAATCTGAGACAGATGCCTATGCCGCGAATGATAGCGTTAGTTAACTAGCTGCATAATGATAACGATAATAAGTAGTGGACAAATAAATTTGACGTAAACAGGCCATACTCGCCAGAACAAGCTATCTGCATCTACGCCTTCTTGATTGGCAATATCTTTTAATAAATCATTTCTATGCCATACCCAGCCAACAAATACCGCAATCCCCAAAGCAATTAATGGCTGAGCTCTTTCAGTTGTCATGGTAATAATAAAACCAAATAAACTAGCAAAATTAAACACGATTAATGAGGCAAGGATTGCAATAACCCCGCCGACCAATAATGTCGCCTTATTTCGGCTAATAGTGGTTTTTTCTACTATGTAACTGGTGGGTACTTCTACAATAGATATCGCTGACGTTAAGCCTGCTATGGTCATTAAGGCAAAGAATACAATAGCCAGTATATATTGACTATACCCACCAATTGAGTCGAATAATGCCGGTAATACTGTGAACACTAATGTATCAGAATTGAGTAAACTGCTGTCTTCTGCAAATATTTGCACCCCATTATGTTGTGCGACATACATTGCTGGAATAATCATCAGCGCGGCCAGAAATGCTACTGAGGTGTCCGTGAGAGTCACGTATGCAGTAAGCTTGGCTAAATTTTCTTGTTTATTTAAATAAGCGCCATAAACCATCATTGCGCCCGTACCCACAGATAATGAAAAAAGGTTTGCCCTAGTGCGCTAACCAAAACATCAGTATGAAATACCATAGTAAAATCGGGTAACAATAAGGCTTTTAATCCCTCAATTGCACCAGGCTGACTCAAGATATACATCGCACCAGCAATAAGCATGATTAACAGTAGTGGCATTAATCTTTTTGACCAGCGTTCAATACCCTGTTGTACACCTTGTCTGATGACTAAGATAACTAATGCAATAAACACTAATGTGAACACTAAATTACGTGATACTGAAAATTTGGTGAGCCAAGCAGAAAGTGATTGCTGTTGAGTGAGTTCTGCAACGGGGGCTAATGCAAAACTAACAAACCAACCAGATAAAATACTGTAAAAAGTACAAATGAGCGTAGCGGTAATGATGGAAACAAAGCCAATGGCTTTACCTATTTTTCTTGAAAGGGCATTTGAGCCAAGTTTTGCCATTGAATCAGCTGGGTTAGTTTGACCATGACGACCGACCATTAATTCCGCCATCAACATCGGGTAACCCAGCAATACGATCAGTAACGCGTAAACTAACAAAAATGCACCACCGCCGTAGGTCGCCGCTTGTGTTGGAAACCCCCAGATATTGCCCACTCCTACAGCTGAACCTGCTGCAGCCATAATAAAACCGATTCTTGAACTAAATTGTCCGCTTGTATTCACGCTCATGGTTACGCTTAACTCTATATGTTAAAAAAGAGAGCGCATCATAGTGAAAATCAATAATGGGTCAATAAATTAAATAGCTTATTCGGTAAGTTATCGTGCAATAAATGATATTTTTAGATTCTATTTTTGAAATAAAATTCTTTTATTTGGTCGATTCTAGCAATTTGTTGTTATGTTTTTATCAATTGCGTTAACTGACGCAATTTAATTTGAGTTAAGTGACTTAGACAAAGTGAGAGTTACTTCACAAAGGTCAGGGTCAACCCATAGGAATTGCAGTGGTACTTTTTACTTTTTTGAGTACGAAACTGGATTGAATACCCACAATATGCGGGTTTGTGGTCAACTTATTAAGTAAGAACTCTTTGTAATCTTCCATATCCTTAACTAAGACTTTGAGTTGATAGTCAGCCTCACTGCCCGTGATCAGACAGCATTCTTGCACTTCATCATACTCACTAATGAATAACTCAAATGCGTTTAATACGTCACTTGCATGTTTGGCGAGTCTGACTTGGATATAAACGGTGAGTTTTAGGTTAAATTGTTCAGGATTGAGTAATGTTGCATAACCATTGATATAACCCGCCTCTTCAAGAGATTTAACTCGCCTTGAGCAAGGAGAAGGTGACAAATTAACCTTTGCAGCTAGATCTTGATTTGAGAGTCTGCCATGGGTTTGCAATAACGATAATATGGCAAAATCTGTGGGATCTAATACTAAGTTGGTCATAGTCTATTCAGCACTCTCGTTAAGAAATAACAACATGGGTTAATGTGAAAACGACATGTTCATTAAAACTAGTAAAGGTTAATTATAAGCGGGTTAGGACTTATTGTAATTAACTGAGTATAGCCAGTAAATACTGTTACTCATTGACTCATTTGCAATAATTAAAATCGAACCAGTAACCAATAAGCATGAAGCTGACTTCACGCGGGGAGTCGCTCAGAAAGCTTACATGCTTATTCGTTAAAACTTAACAGAAGGGCGGATACCGAGTGATACCCATACTGGCAAACAATAACGTGATGCTATCGAGTAAAACCTATTAATTTAAGACGGTAAAGAATAAATACAAGCCTTAATGAAGGTAATACACCAGAAGGTTGAATATTAAAATTACATTATGATATTTAAAGAAAAATCGACAACGAAAGTTGCAGAAAGGGATGTAAAATACGTTGTCGATTGCTTAAATACAGCGGTTAAATAACTCAGTTGTCATCATTTACCAGACGCCTTTAATAAGGAATGTAACCGTATTAATTGGAGGCTGTTGGGGCAGCCTCCACAAGGTTAGCTATATAGCAAATGTGACTTCAGTTAAATCAGTGTCAACTTAGAAAATATACTGAACACTGCCACCGTAAAAGCGATTCCAATCACGTGGGTAGAACCCTTGACCGTAACCTTCTTGGTTGGTGTTTTGACGTGTAGTGTAAGCTTGGTCAAATAAGTTTTTCACGTATAAACTGAAACGTAAATTATCTTGGCCAAAGTTAAAGTACAGATCCCAAATACTTGATGATGGGTTAGCACTTTGGTTTAGTGCTAATTCATTAATTGATTGAGTATGTGCACCGTTATAACGCCAGTTAGCTTGTAAGCTACCGTTCCAACCAGTATTACCGAACTCGGTAGAGTATTTAAGCGTACTGAACAATTGCTGCTCGGCATTATTCGGGAATGAAAGACCGGTTTGATCGAAGCGTTGTAAACCAGTTACTGGATCTGTAGTACAACGATCTGCTAACTCTCCACCGTCACCAGCAGGACAGTTGATTGGTGTATCAGAAAAGTCTTCATAACGAGCATCAAAGATAGCGTAACTTGCTGTCCAACGAAGATCTTCGGTGATATCGACAATAGCATCGGCTTCAAAACCAGTAGAGCGTGCTTCATTCGCATTAACATAACCAGCAAACACAACGCCGTTTTCTTCGTCAATAACACGTGTTGCACGAACTTGATAATCTTCAACAGTCATATCAAAGTAGGTGATGTTAAATAACACATCATTATCGAAGAAGCCTGAACGTAAACCAACTTCAAAGTTAGTAGATTGTTCGGGTTTAGTTGGGAATTGATCTGCATCAGCTGGATTCGTATTCGTTGTTACAAAGTAAGATGCACCTTTGTAACCAGTCGAATAGTTGACGTAACCTCGGATAGAGCGAGTAAAGTCGTAACCGATAACTGCTTTATAGATAAAGGCATCATCTGAATCAGAAAACGTTGTTTTTTCAGTTTGACGTTTAATTAATGATGGGTCAGTTTGCGACATGGCTAATACATCGGCGTATGTATCCATTCCGATACCATCAGCAGGAGTGAACAAGTCTGTACGCTCAAATGTTGCTTCACCGTTTTCATGTAATGCTCGGAAACCAAAAGTTGCATCAAGCTGGTCAGTAATCTGATATTCAAATTGACCAAAAATTGCGTAGTTTTCGAAATTCGTTGTGAAGTTACCACCAGATAATAAACGCCCTGGGGTCAAGTCAGCCATCATGCTTTCATCGAATACTTGGCCTTCATACATACTTAAGAAGTTGCGGGTAGATTGACGGTCATAACAACCAGATAACTCTCCACCGTTAATAAAACCGAAGTTACCTGCAATACAGCCATCACGGTTTTCAGAACGTTGACCTTCAGTATTGTGGTAGAACAAACCGACAATCCAATCAAACTTTTCATTATCAAAAGAGCTTAAGCGTATTTCGTGTTGGCTCACATCGACAGATTCATTACCACCAAAGGCTGAGCGCTCTAATGGGAAGTTTAGAGTGAAGAATCCAGAGCTATTATATAAGTCAAAATCACGGTAGCTACCGTTATACGATAAGGTAAGATCGTCATTCAGATAATAGTCAGCTGCGATAGAAAAACCTAAATTTTCAGTAGAACCATAGTTCGCTTCTGGGTTACGTGCAGTAACTGGTTTTCCAACATCATCAAATGATTTAGATGAATTAATACGGTTGTAGGTTGTCCCTTCGATAGTACCGTCATCTTTCACGTTAATAATAGGTCTTGGCCCGTAATCTGGGTTTACAGGTCCAATTTGAGTCATAGAACAACAGTTGGTATCTGTTTCAGCATATTCTGCACGGAATAAAATATTAAAGTCTTCGCCGTCGTCATATAACAGTTGACCACGAAGTCCTGATTTATCTTGTTCACCGATTTTGTAGTCTTCATGACCTGGCATGGTATTGTCGATCCAACCATCAACTTCACTCCATTGTGCATTCATTCTGAATGCCCAATTATCACCAATCGGTACATTTACTACACCACTAACATCAATACCGTTATCTTGAGTGACTTCAGTTCGGATATTGCCGCCAACAGCATTCAAGTTAGGTTTTTTGGTGACATAATGCAGCATACCCGTCGAGGTATTTTGGCCGAATAGGGTACCTTGTGGACCACGTAAAGCTTCAACACGTTCGACATCAGCGACCGCGAGGTTAAGCATTGACTGTCGAGGTAAAACTTCACCATCAATGACTACTAAATTTGATGATTGCAAACCAATAGAGTTTGTGAATGTTCCAATACCACGTGATTTTAGTGTAGTTGTTCGGATTTCACTGCTTTCATCAATACCAAAACCTGGTAGGTATTTAACAAGATCAAAGCCATTTTGTACGCCTAACTCTTGAACTAAGTCGCCATCGAGTACTTCAATAGAAACAGGAACATCTTTTAATGCTTGTTCACGCTTTTGCGCGCTGACCATGATGACTTCAATATCTTTTGTTGAAGCGGCCTGTTCAGCATTATCCGTTCCATCCTGCGCATATAGATTGCTTGATGTGGCTGCAAAAGAACAACCAGCCAGCAATATTGCTTTGTGCAATTTACTATATTTCGGCATTTTCTTACTCCGTGTATTTATTATTTATGTCTCATTGCGGGAATGTGACTTCCCCCATACAAAATGAACCGAGTAAACGACGACTAACTGTTCACGATGTATTAAAACCTGCTTGTTGGTATATGTATAAAAAACAGGCAATACAGTTCATATGAAGTATTTAAACATGTGATGTTTAAATGTGCAACATGTTAAACTTTTGTTATTTTCACGGTCTATCGCATTGATTTTCTGTTATTTATTGGTGAAATTGTCCTTGCTTGTGGTATTTTTGTAAATAAAAAAATCAATTTATTGTGGTGATAAGAACCAAAAGCAAAGATTTCAAAAAGGATGGTTTATCAATAAAAGAGATAGAATTTAGGACAGGTTGTTGATGTCTTTTTACAGTAAACTCAATGATTAACGTTACTTTTCATTATCATGCGAAATCGATTTGCTGCTGTTAAATATTGCTAGTTGTTGGCTAACCTCGAAAACATTGTTTATAAATTTAAACATCATATGTTTATTAAATTACTATGTTTTAGTGTTAATTTAAGGTAGGTTAACAATATGTTGCGTCTTGGCTGAGTATATGAGGTCGCCAATCCTTTAACAGTGATGTCGGTATTAATGTCATGTTGTCTAAGCACGTTTTATATAGTCGCTGGGCATGTAGTTAGTCCTTATTAGTGTTTATGGCGTAAAGACCTTAGCTTGTAAGTCACGATTGTCAGCATGAAGTTGTAAATCATCGTGTATATGAAATGGAGTATTTTCTAAATGAAAGCATCAATAATAGGCAGTCTGGTATTGTTATCGAGTACCTTGTCTTTTAATACCTTTGCCGAAGAAGTCACTGAACAACCTAATATCATTTTAATCTTTGCCGATGATGCAGGTTATGGAGACTTTGGATTTCAGGGCAGTAAGGTTATGCAAACGCCACATTTGGATGATATTGCACAGCAAGGGGTTATTTTTGAGCAAGGTTATGTCAGCGATGCAACTTGCGGCCCTTCAAGAGCTGGGCTCATGACAGGTAAGTATCAACAACGATTTGGTTATGAAGAAATCAACGTGCCTGGCTTTATGAGTGATAACTCGGCTTTAGATGGTGCTGAAATGGGGTTGCCACTAGATCAATTAACCATGGCTGATTATCTTAAAAAGCAAGGTTATAAAACCGCTGTGTTTGGTAAATGGCATCTTGGTAGTGCAGATAGATTTCATCCATTAAATCGTGGTTTTGATGAGTTTTTAGGTTTCAGAGGTGGCGACCGCAGTTATTTTCCTTACCCTGACACTACACATAGTGATATCAATGACATTATGTACGATAAACAACTTGAAAAGGGCATGGGTAAGTTTGAAGAACGAGAAGGTTACTTAACTGATATTTTGGGTGATGCCGCGGCTGACTTCATTGAAAGAAACCAATCTGATCCTTTCTTTATTTACCTAGCATTTAATGCTGTGCACACTCCACTTGAGTCAAAGCCTGAAGATTTAAAGCAATTTCCTCATTTAACAGGAAAACATCAAGAACTCGCTGCTATGACATTAGCAATGGATCGTGCAACAGGTGTCGTCATGGATAAATTAGATGCATTGAATTTAACTGATAACACTATCGTTGTTTTCACGAATGATAATGGTGGGCCATCAGATAAGAATGCATCAAACAATGCCCCTTTAGCTGGCACAAAATCAAATCACTTAGAAGGCGGTATCCGTGTGCCATTTATTATGAGTTGGCCTGCGAAAATTAAAGAAAATCAGCGCTATACTTATCCTGTAAGCACAATCGACTTACTGCCTACTTTTGTCGCTGCGGCGGGTGGTTTAGATACTGTTACTGATACAGATGGTGTGGATTTAGTTCCGTACATTAATGGTGAAAATACTTCACGACCACATCCAGTCATGTACTGGAAAAAGGAAACCAGAGCCGTTATCCGTGACGAAGACTGGAAACTTATTCGTTATCCAGATAGACCTGCAGAGTTATACAATCTAGCATCTGACACAGGCGAGCAACACGATCTAGCAGCGAAACACCCAGAGCGTGTGAGAGCAATGTTTAAGTCATTATTCGATTGGGAGTTAACGCTTGAACGCCCAAGATGGTTATTAAAGCGTAAGTTTGAAAAATACGATTTAGACAGAATGGATAAATATCGTGAGCCTGCAACTCAATAAGTATAAAAACAAAATAATAAGCCGGTGAATACAAATGAAAATTGAATCAGTAGAAGCCTTGTTGGGCTGCGTTGGCGCAAGAAATCAGTTACTTGTTAAAGTCGTGACTGAATGCGGCATCGTTGGGTGGGGCGAATCAGGTTTATCCAATCGTGAACATGCAGTGATGGGAGCTGTTAAACACTTTGCGTCTTTCCTTAAAGGTAAGGACGCACGACAAATTGGCCGTATTTGGCAAGAATTATACCGCAGCCATTACTTCGAAGGTGGCCGTGTTGTCACCGCTGCCATCTCTGCAATTGATATCGCCTTGTATGACATACTGGGTAAAAAGTTAAATGTACCTGTATATCAATTACTCGGTGGCAAACAGCGTGACACTATTCCTTGTTTTGCTTGCTGTTACACAGAGGCTGATCCCGATAAACTTGACGAACTTGCCAAAGAGGCCTTGGCCTTAGTTGAGTTAGGTTGGACGACCATTCGAGTGATACCGAGTCGTTTTGATGATCCTGTTTACTTTGAACCACAAGAGTCTATCACTCGCACAGCTCGCTGTTTAAATGACTTACGTAAAATATTGGGGCCAGATATTACCTTAGGTATTGATTATCATCATAGGTTGAGCGTGGCTGAAACCGCCTCATTTTGTCAGCGATTAGCGCCAGACACCTTAGATTTTATTGAAGAGCCTATTCGTCACGAATCACCTGATGCGTACAAAACTTTAAGAACCATGACAAACATTCCATTTGCTATCGGCGAAGAATTTAGCTCTAAATGGGCCGCCAAACCTTATATTGAGCAAGGTTTGACGCAATATTTACGTGTGGATGTGTGTAATATTGGTGGTCTCACTGAGGCGATGAAGGTTTCAGGCTGGGCAGAAGCGCATTATATTGATGTCATGCCTCATAACCCCCTAGGGCCAGTTTGTACTGCTGCAACCAACCATTTTGCAGCCGCTTTACCTAACTTTAGTTTAATGGAAACCCACCAAGGGCCATTCAGTCCATTTGGAGCGCATGATAAGGCACTATTTCCTGTGCAGCATACTTTATCTGGCCCTCAATTTACGGTACCTGAATTACCCGGTTTAGGTGTCGAAGTGAATGAAGCCGCGTTTAGAAAAGCGACGCCGATTGAAGTTGAAGCGCCGCATTTAAGCAAACGTGATGGTTCACATACCAATTGGTAGTTTGACTAGGGACTGATTGAATGCAGCAAAATAACAGCATGTGTTACAAGGGATGTTATGAGTAAGCTTTTTGATGCAAGAATTAACTATGTTGGTGAAAGCCCGTTGTGGCATCCACTTACGCAAACGCTTTATTGGGTTGATTTTCCCAATAAATTAATCAGAGGTAAGAGTGCTACACAAACTGTGGAATATCAGTTAGCCGAAATGGCTACGGCCATGAGGCTGGATTGATGAAGCCCATTTATTAATTGCGACAGAAACAGGCTTATATCAGTTTCACTTATTAACTCAAAAAACAGTGTTAATTATTAATGTAGAACATACATTAACAACGAATCGCAGTAATGATGGAAGAGCAGATCCCTGGGGCGGCTTTTGGATCGGCACCATGGATAATGAGGCAACTCTCAATAAAGGCAGTTTTTATCGTTACTATCAAGGTGAGCTGACTCAATATATTTCAGAACTGACTATTCCTAATGGGATGTGCTTTGATAAGTCTCGTTGCCGGGCATATTACGCAGATTCACAGTCGCAGAAAATGTTTTGTCTTGAACTAGACCCTGAAAATGGTGCACCGCTAGCGGGCGTTAAGCCGACGTTATTTGCAGATTTTTCTTCAACAAAATTTTCACCCGACGGGGCTGTTGTTGATGCAAGTGGCAATGTGTGGATAGCACTATGGGATGGCGCTTGTGTGGTGTGTATTTCACCATCAGGTGAAGAGTTATCACGCATTGATGTGGGGACTCTGCGGCCAACTTGTCCTGGTTTCGGAGGCGCTAATGCCCATCAACTTTATACGACGACAGCGCAATGTGGACTTGAACAAGAGCCTGTATTACCGCATGAACATGGCACAACACTGTTAGTCTCTGAGCAGATTAAGGGCGTATATGAGCCAGCTGTGATCATAGCTTAGATTATTGTTGTTTTATCATTGAACGGAGTCACTGACTCCGTTTTTTTATCTCGTCATTCTCATCCAGGATGAATTCCTTCATCTCTGAGTAAATCCGGACTTTCAAAGCTCAGGAATAATTTTATTAACATTCCCATAAACATATTGCCTATTGAAACATCATATGTTTAAATCTTGTTAATAAATTATAACTAAACCCTCTTATCAGTAAATTGTACCTTGGTGAAACTCAAGTGAATTTACCAGGCATAAGCAAGGTTAACAGACTGCAAAAAACTGGGGATTTCACCGTGATAGAGACATCAACCGCAGACAACGCTATAACAAAAACGAATAAACATATTCAAGCCATTAAATTTTCGATGATTGCCGCTTTCGGTGGATTTGTATTTGGACTTGATGCTGCAAATATTTCTGGCGCACTTCGTTATGTGAGTTCTCAATTTGAGTTGACCAGTCTGCAAACGGGCAATGTTGTGGGCTGTGCGATTGTTGGGGTTATTCTAGCGTTATTTTTTACAGGCAGTTTATGTCAACGTTTTGGGCGTAAAAAGGTGCTGATTGGGATTTCGCTTACGTATTCACTATCAACAGTTATATCAGCATTTGCAGTAAGTTATGAAATGTTGGTGGTAGGCCGATTTATCGGTGGGGTTGCTTTTGCCTCCATCACAGTGTCCGCCATGTATATCGGCGAAATAGCACCAGCTAAACAGCGTGGTCAGTTTGTGTCGGTCAATCAGTTATTAATTACCTTAGGCAGCCTTTGTGCATTTATTATTAATTATTTCCTTGTAAAATCAATTGGAAACATTGAATCATTAACAGATGAAAATATTTGGCGATTAATGCTAGGTTTCGAAATTATTCCTAACATCATATGGTTCTCACTATTATTGACCATCCCAGAGTCTCCTCGGTGGTTAATCAGTAAACAACGTGATCAAGAAGCCCAAACAGTCTTTGAAAGAATTACTGAGCAGGGTGAAGTTGCCCCTTTGATGGCTGAGATTAAACAAACTGTTAAGCAAGACAGTAGCCAGTCAGTGATGCAGCAACTTAAATTATTATTCAGTAAGCCAATGCGGTTCTTAGTGTTAATAGCCGTGTGTTATGCGGTGGTTCAAGGGGCAACGGGTATGAATGCGGTGCTATTTTATGCGCCTACCGTATTTGAACAAATAGGCATGAGTGTTGAAAACACCTTTTTGCAGACCATCGTATTAGGTAGTGTGTCGGTGTTGTTTACCTTAGTGGCTATTTTTACCGTTGAAAAACTGGGTCGAAAAGCGCTGACCGTGATTGGCTTGTTGTTAATTACCTTAGCCCATGTCTCTATTTGGTATGGTTTTGATAATGCAAGCTACGTGATTAACCAACCTGTGATTGAAAAGGTTGCAGAGCAGCAAGTTGATGCCGATAAATTGTTACCGTTTTTAGGTAAACATTACCAAACAGACGTTGAGCTTAAAGCTGACTTAGCGAGTGTATATACCAAAAAAGAGTTGCCGTTAGTGAGTGGCGCTGTGATTAACGCATCAATTAATATTAATCCAGCTTTTGTATTGTTCGGTTTATTTGCATTTCTCGCTGCTTTTAACATGTCAATTGGCCCGATCATGTGGGTCATATTTTCAGAAATTTTCTCCAGTCGAGTACGGAGTGTCGCTTTACCTTTCGCAGCATTAGTGCAAAGTATATCAAGTTGGAGTATTCAGCAGTTTTTCCCTTGGCAATTAGAAAATATGGGCGCTGCCAATACGTTTTTGTATTATGGTGGCGTGGCATTTGTTGGCTGCATTGTAATGTGGTTAATCTTGCCAGAAACAAAAGGTAAAACGATTGAAGCGATTGAACGAGACTTGGTCACTGCAAAATAGTGGCAAAGAAATGAGCTACATTAATCCTAAAACTGGCTCATACAAGAAATATCAATAACACAAAACAATAATAGAGATAACTATGTCTGAACGTTTATTAGGTGAAGTTGCGATTGTTACAGGCGGCGCAGATGGTATTGGAGCTGCTATTGCACAAGAGTTTTGCCTGCAAGGTGCTAAAGTGTGTATTGCTGATAGGAACGAAGCACTAGGTATGCAAGTGGCAAGTCAACTTGTTGCTCAAGGATTTGATGCCACTTTTTTTGCCGTGGATATCTCAGATGAAACATTAGTCAATGCCATGGTTGCTCATACAGTCGCAGAGTTAGGTGAGCCAAGCATACTCATCAATAATGCTGCATTAATAAGTCCAGGCAATGATATAGATGCTGTGGGCGTAGATGCGTGGAAAAAAGTTTTTCAGTTAACGTGGATGGAATGTGGTTTTGCAGTAAAGCCGTGTACCCATACATGAAAAAGCATCAACGAGGTAGCATAGTCAATGTGGGCTCGGTTCATTCTTTTAAAATTGTACCGGGTTACTTTCCTTACGCAGTGACAAAGCATGCCGTTATCGGGTTAACAAGAAATATGGCGGTTGAGTTTGCCCAATTTAATATCCGCGTAAATGCGTTATGTCCAGGTATGATTGAGACGCCTATGGCATTCAAGTCATGGGATAACACCGATGACCCACAAGGCTCACGTAAAGCAATGGGCGATGTACATCCATTGAAACGTAATGGCACGACTGCTGAAATTGCCAAGCCTGCATTGTTTTTAGCCTCAGACGATTCAAGTTTTATGACTGGCCAAAGCTTAGTTGTTGACGGTGGACGTTCTGTTATTTATCACGATTAATTATCATTGATGTTGTCGCTGACTCGTTCTTTCGTAAAGGCTTTATCAGGCAAGAAAGAAACCAATATTGAAGTGATTACCTTAGCTAATGCACGTGTATCTATGAGCATTGTACCTGAATTAGGGGCTAAGATTATCTCGTTAAAGTCGTTAACGAATCAATATGAATGGCTGCAGCAGTCACCTTATTCCAAGATGTCAGTGCCAGAATATGGCGACTCCTTTATTAATGGATTCGATACGGGAGGTTGGGATGAATGCTTTCCAAGTATTAAGCAAGATATTTACTCAGCAGAAGGTTATAAGGATTTAGCGCTGCCAGATCACGGTGAACTATGGTGCTTACCTTGGAAGATTACTAAAATCATCGAAACTGATAACTTTGTGACATTGTCTTTATGTTGCCAAGGTAGGCAGCTGCCATATCAATTTACTCGCAGTATTACTTTACATAAAGACAGTCATGAATTTGTTATTCACTATCAACTGGTCAATCTTGGTCTTAATCCACTGCCTTATATGTGGTCAATGCATCCAATATTTGCTGCGCAACCTGGCATGCAAATACAACTTAGTGACAACGTAAAACAATTTTATACAGATAATGGCTTTAATCGTTTTTTTAATCATTCAGAGTCTGTAATTCATTGGCCATACTCTTACGCTCCTTCCAATATCGATAGCCTAATTGAAAATCATACCTTTAAAGAAGGTGCTCAGGCTTTAAATCAGCCCTTCGCGAGTCAGTCCTGCGATAATCAGCGATATTCTCAATATTGTTGTTTATCTTACGTGATGGACAAACAAAGCCATTTTGCATCAAAGCTCTTTAGTAAGCCCATGAATAACAATGCTCAAAATAACTTGATCACAGTTGCACTGACTCGTGAGAACGGTGCGCAGCGCTGTGGCTTTTCGTATTATTCAGATGAAGTGAGTCATGTTGGTCTTTGGCTCAATTATCAAGGATGGTCAGGAAGTGCATTAACGCCAGCCTATGTTGTTGGGCTGGAGCCCTGTATAGGCGGGCATGACTCACTGCAACAGGCCATGACTAAAAATGAATATGCGCAGGTTCCTGCGAGCGGCAAGCACAGCTGGAGTGTTAGCTGTTTTATTGAATAACTGTCTGAATTAACCAATCTTGCTTTAAAACCCATGTCGAGGGTAAAAACATTTTTTTAACAATTTTAACAGAATCTCTGCCGATAGGATTGTTATTTTAAACATCATATGTTTAAATAGTTACTATGTTATGTGGTTGTGAATTTTTACTTGTGATGAGACCTATTAATAGGTGACTTAGCTTTGCGCTAACTAGGCAAGCAGTTAACAACGAGTAATGTTTTAGAATGATACAAATGGAGCTGTACTAATGCTTTATAAAAAACTTTATATCGGTGGCGAGCTTGTTACAAGCAATGTAACGACAGATGTTGTTAATCCAGCAACATTGCAACCTGTAGGCAGTATCGCCGCTGCAGATATTCCACATGCTGAGCAAGCATTAGTGGCAGCACAAAATGCATTTCCGATTTGGTCGAAAACATCGATTAAAGAGCGTACTGATTGGATGTTTAAACTCCGTGATGCGGTAGTAGAAAATGAGCAGCATTTACGAGATTGTATTCAGCTAGAAATGGCAAAGCCTTGGTCATCAACGAAAGATGATTTCCAAATGTTAGTCGATAGTTTAGAGTTTTATGCTGATGCGATGTTAACCATGGAGCAAGAGCCGCTCGAAGACAAAGAGGGCACCCATTCACATGAGTTAAGACGTGAACCGTTAGGGGTTGCTGCCGCTTTTTTAGCTTGGAACTTTCCTTTACTTAATTTGGCTTACAAAATAGGTCCTGCGATGGCTGCAGGCTGTCCCATTGTCATTAAACCATCGGTAAAAACACCATTATCAGCTTATGCAGTAGGTGAACTTTGCGCTCAAATTGGTTTGCCTGCAGGTGTTGTCAACATCATATCGGGTCCTGATCATAAAGTCGGTGATGCTATTTCATCATCCACTATTCCAGCACTTTTAACATTAATCGGTTCAACGAATGTAGGTAAACATGTTATTGGAACCGGTGCGACATCGATCAAACGATATTCAATGGAACTAGGTGGTAATGCGCCCGCTATTGTGTTTGCAGATGCAGATTTAAATACTGCTGCTGATGTCATAAGTGGCGTTAAATTCAGTAATGCGGGTCAAATTTGTGTAACACCAAACCGCGTATTTGTGGATGAAACGATCGCTGCACAATTTATCGACATGCTACTGACTAAAGCAAGCAATGTTAAGGTCGGCTTCGATAAAAATGCAGACATCGATATGGGACCTTTAATGGATGAGGCTTCTTGGATTCGCATTGATAATCTCGTTAAGGATGCAATCAATCAAGGTGCAACACTACTCACAGGTGGCGGAAAGCCAAAAGGATTACAGACAGGCTACTACTATAGCCCAACCATTTTAACGGGTGTCACACCAGAGATGGCGATATATCAGGAAGAAATCTTCGGTCCTGTTATTTGTATTGCAACCTTCTCAAACGATGAGGCTGTGCTAGCTGATGCTAATGATACTGATGCGGGCTTAACCTCATATATTTTCACCCAAGATGAAACCAGAATCGCCCATTTTTCGAGTGAACTGAGGTTTGCCGAAGTGCAAGTTAACGGCATTAAATATGCGATTAATCTGCCGCACTTTGGGATCAAGCAGTCAGGAGTTGGGGTAGATTGTTCGTTGCTAGCGCTCGACGATTACCTTAGCTACAAACGTATTTCACGTGCTCTTTAATCAGTATCTAGGATAGTTATTCATGAAAATTATTGAAATAAAAAGTCACGTACTGCAATACGATCTTGAAGAAGAATTGGGTTACTCACAGCAATATTACGCCCAAAGAACAACCCACCTTGTTGAAGTTATAACAGATGCTGGGATTACAGGTTGGGGTGAATGTTTTGGTGGCGGCGGGATCGCTTTTGCAAACAAAACCATAGTCGAGAAAGTTATCCAACCAATGATCTTGGGGATGGATCCATTAGACAGAGAAGTGATTTGGCACAAAGTCTATAACTTGATGCGAGATCATGGTCAGAAAGGGATGCCAATCCAATCCTTATCAGGTGTCGATATTGCCTTGTGGGACATTGCAGGAAAATTCCACAATCAACCCGTTTATAAGCTACTTGGCGGTGCGTTTAGAGAACGTATCCCTGCTTATGGTTATGGGATGATGTTACAGCGCTACGATGATCTGGAAGCTCGATTTACTGATGAAAGTGCAAGAATAAAAGCGATGGGCTTTAACGCAACCAAGATGAAAATTGGATTAAGCCCTGAGCGCGATATTAAATTAGTCGAAGCGGTACGAAAAGGCATTGGCGATGACATGCGTTTAATGGTTGATGCTAATCATGCTTACACCGCAAGAGAGGCTATCCCGCTAGGTCGTGAGTTACAAAACCTCGGCGTTTATTGGTTTGAAGAACCTGTGGCACCAGAAGATAAACAAGGGTATCGCGATTTATGTGAAGCCTTAGATATAACTATTGCTGGTGGCGAAGCTGAGTTTACTCGTTGGGGCTTTAGAGATCTCATTGAAAATCGCTGCGTTGACTTATTACAGCCAGAAGTCTGTGCACTCGGTGGCATTACTGAGTATCAAAAAGTGCTCGCAATGGCGCACGCACATTTTATTCCAGTGATTAACCATGTTTGGGGCTCTGCCATTGCGGTAGGCACAAACTTACACCTTTTGGCTGCATTACCCGATTTGCCTGGTGCAGCCCATCCAGTTCAACCTATGCTCGAATATGACACAACGCCAAATAGATTTCGTGAAGACTTGTTAAAAGAGCCATTAAACATTCTTAAACAAGTTAAGGAAAATCAAGGAAGTGTTGCTTTACCTCAAGGTCCTGGGATCGGAGTCGAGCCAGATCCTGACTTTATTAAGCATTACGAAGTCTCTTAATAGTATATCGAG
Organism: Shewanella sp. ENK2; assembly: GCF_043568515.1. Lineage (NCBI taxonomy): Bacteria > Pseudomonadati > Pseudomonadota > Gammaproteobacteria > Alteromonadales > Shewanellaceae > Shewanella > Shewanella sp. ENK2. The sequence goes on from NZ_CP171406.1 coordinate 4,214,160, forward strand.
AACATTCTCATGATAGAAAAATCATCATCTCAACCTGCGTTAATCGCGGTTGACTGGGGAAGTAGTAACTTTAGATCCTTCTTATTGGATCAACGGGGTCAAATATTATCTGAAGTAAGCGCAGCAAAAGGCATGCTTAATTTAGAAATAGAGCAATTCGAATCAACTTTATTACAACAGATAAGTCCTTGGATAAATGATCAAGGCAAAACGGAAAACAGTTCAAATACCAAAAGCCGCTTGCCAATACTGATGGCCGGAATGGTTGGCAGTGCGCAAGGCTGGAGTGATGCAGGTTATATCAGCTGTCCAGCAGATGCCATGCAAGCGGCTGAACAGTTACATAAAGTGACTAATCAAGCGCAACTTAATATTCACATTGTGCCAGGAGTAAAGTGCCAAACGAGTAATTTACAACCCGATGTCATGCGCGGTGAAGAAGTACAGGCATTTGGCGCAGTGGCTTTATTGGAACAAGAGTTAGGCTTATTAAATAACGCACAACTTGAAAAACTGGTGTTTTGTTTACCTGGTACACACTCAAAGTGGATCAGAATGGCAAAAAGTGATGCGGGTGACGCATTAATTGATGATTTATCTACGCATATGACTGGTGAGGTTTATAACCTGATTGTTGAACATAGCATTTTAGGTAAAGGTCTAGCTAACACCAATAACGAAATGGCTTTTGATATTGCGAGCTTCTTGCAAGGCGTTCATACCAGTCAGCGTGAAGGTGGATTATTACATCATTTATTTAGCGCCAGAACATTAAGGTTAGAACAGCGCTTAACTGAATCAGATGTCAAAAGTTATATTTCTGGTGTACTCATTGGGGCAGAACTCAATGAAGTACTGACATCATCGCCTAATCTTGAACATATTTATCTTATTGGTGGTTCACAACTTAATTATTTATACAGCGAAGCATTAAAAGAATTGGGGTATTTATCAACGACGGTTAGTAGTTCGAAAGCGTCTGCCGTTGGCATGTTAAATATTGCAAAACAAGCAAAACTTGTAACATCAAAGGACATAGGATAATGACTATTTCATTAACAGATGCATTAAAAGAATTACCTTTAGTGGCAATTTTACGTGGCGTGACTCCTGAAGAAGTGATCGCTATAGCTGATGTACTTGTAGCAGCAGGATATCGTGTAATTGAAGTGCCACTGAATTCTCCTAATCCTTATGAAAGCATCAAACGCTTGAGTGAAAAGTATGGTGACTCTGTTGTAATAGGTGCAGGGACGGTAGTATCGAAGGAGCAGGTTGATTTAGTCAAAGAGGCGGGGGGAGAATTATTATATCGCCTCATGTAGATATCGACATTATTCAATACAGTAAAAAGCTGTCTTTATATAGCGTTCCAGGCTTCTTAAACCCGACTGAAGCTTACGCCGCAATTAATGCAGGTGCAGATTCATTAAAGTTATTTCCTGCTGATACAGTTGGTCCTAAAGGATTAAAAGCGATGTCAGTTGTGCTACCAAAAGAGATGCCGATTTTACCGGTAGGTGGCGTATCCCCAAGTACAATGAAAGCGTTTTTAGATGCTGGAGCCAGTGGTTTTGGTTTAGGTAGCGGGTTATACAAAGCGGGCATGTCAGTTGAGCAAACGAAGCAAAATGCATTGTCTTATGTTGAGGGATATCAAGCCGCCGTTAGCATTCATTAAGTTATAAATTGCTAAATTAATTACCTTTTTATTTTACCTTGTTAGTTTCCTATTTCACTTCTGTATCTTTAGCAGCCGCAAGGCTGCATTTTTTTAGTTTTTTATGCTACTTAACCGCTATTAATTTTTATGACCTATAACAAATGGCTAAAAATATAGAATAAAGACTAAGGTGTCGATTGTTTTCAATTGACACTGCAAACATACTATGTTTCTATAGGACTCATGAGTGAATTAATATATTACGATTTAAAATGCACCCAAGGAATGTCTCCAAGTCTATCGGTGCAAGTCGCGAAAGAGCTTGGTCGCAGAATTGTGTCAGGCGCTTTTGAAGCCCATAGTCTAATTGATGATGAAAATGCATTAGCTGCCCGTTATCAAGTTAGCCGAGTTGTTGTTCGTGACGCAGTTAAAATCCTCGTAAGTAAAGGACTGTTAGAAGTTCGACGTGGAATTGGTACTCGTGTTCAATCTAGAGATAAATGGAATATGCTGGATGACGATATTCTTGCATGGCATTTATCTGCGCCACCAAATCTTAGCTTTTTAAAACAATTGATGGATGTGCGATTGGCTTTTGAGCCTAAAGCGGCAAGGTGGGCTGCTGAGCGTGCTACCGCAGAAGATTTAGCCGACATCGAATCAGCTGTTGAGAGAATGGCTCAAGCTAATAATACCGCAGAAGATTTTATCACTGCCGACTCACTGTTTCATAAGTCAGTGATGAAAGCCGCCAACAATGGCTTTTTAGCGTCAATGGAAGGAGTGATTTACTCTGCGTTATTAGTGAGTATTAAAGTCACGAATAAAGATCCTCGTGAAAATGGGGCGTCGGTGCCTTTTCATCGAGAAGTTTATGAAGCTATTGCAGCTAAAGATGGTGATAAAGCAGAAAAAGCTCACTGAAAAATTGCTGAATGATGCCAGTATTCGACTTTCTTTGACTCAAAACAGCAATTAATCGTCTCTGGCGGTTGTCTATTGTCCTAAAATCAGATAAATAGTATGTAGTTATTTTTATGGACAATATAATTACATGAGTGAATTAACATACTACGATTTAAGACGAACAAATTCGATGTCACCGAGTTTACCTGTTCAAGTGGCGAAAGAACTGGGTCGTAGAATTGTTGCCGGCACCTATACTCCTGGGACGTTAATTGATGACGAAAACAAGCTAGCTGAGCGCTTCAAAGTTAGCCGTGTTGTAGTGCGTGATGCCGTTAAAATTCTAGTAGGTAAAGGCTTATTAGATGTTCGCCGTGGTATTGGTACGAAAGTTAAAGCGAGAAATCATTGGGCTTTACTTGACGATGACGTACTGGCTTGGCACCTTTCAGCACCACTGAATCCAGAGTTCCTAACTCAGTTGATGGAGTTTCGACTTGCATTTGAGCCCAAAGCTGCATCGCTAGCGGCCATGAATGCGACCGATGAAGATATTCAAGCAATAGCCGCTGCCCTTGAAGAGATGGCTTCTTCAACCAATGATGTTGATCGCTTTGTCGTTGCCGATGCCCACTATCATGGCGCAATTCTACGCGCATCTCACAATGAATTATTTATTTCTATGGAGTGTGTGATTTTTTCATCACTTTTGGTCAGTATTCGAGTCACCAACCAAAATGATGCAGAAAATAAAAGCTCTATTCCATTTCACCAAGAAGTTTTTGATGCCATTAAAGACCGTAATGGTGAGTTAGCGCAATCGTTAACTGAAACACTATTAAGTGATGCTAAAGCACGACTGACGCAGTTAATGAAGTAAGTTCCTCTTACTAGCAATCATTGTTAAATTGTAAAACATAAGCCCAACAATAGTTGGGCTTTTTTTGTACTGACTAAAAACATAGTGAATATATTTACATTGTTTATCGAAACATCATATGTTTAAATTTGTTTAATAAAAAATCAAGGCAACGTGTTGCTCAATCAATTAAAAATCAATTGATGTTATTAAAGGAATTATTGTGAGCGAGTTTAATCAAACAAAGCAGGACGATGTGCAAGAACATCAAGATTTGCACATGAACGAGGACAAACAAAAATACAGTCAATCTCAATTAGATGCCGCAACGCATTTATTAAAGCAGCGACAACAAGCTATACCTGTTTCTGATTTACGAAACAATGCGCCTAAGACACTTGATGATGCGTTTGCTATTCAACAAATCATGATGGCTCAAACCTCCAGTGAGCATATTGGGTGGAAATGCTTAATTCCACAACAAAACGGGAATGTGATCGTTGCGCCATTATTATCCCAATTAGCCGCAGAGCAGCAAGATTGTTCAATAAAATCAATAAAAGGTTATGCCCTAATCGAACCTGAAATTGCATTTGTATTAGCAAATGATTTATCTGCAGGTCAAACATACAGTAATGATGAAATCGATGATGCAGTAGGGGAAACACGCTTAGCATTAGAATTAATTGAACCACGATTTTCTAAAGACTACGATGCCAATCATTTTGAACGCTTAGCCGATGGCTTAAGTAATCAAGGCTTGTATTTAGGCCCAGTTATTGACAAACCTATTGCTTATAAAGCTGCAAAAATTGACATTAATATTAGCCAAGAAAAAACTGAGCAAGTCTTTGCAGGTGTTCATCCATGTGAGTTACCTCAGAACCCACTTTATTGGCTTGTTAATCACTTAACAGCAAGAGGAATTTCATTGAGAGCTGGGCAAGTTATTATTACAGGTTCCTATTGTGGTGTTGTAAAGGTAGCGATGAATAGCCCTGTTAACATTAATTACCAAGGGATAGGCCAATTTTCAGTGAATTTTACTGGCTAAGGATATGGCGGCAATTTATTAAAACAAACTGAGTTATTCGTCGGTTTTACCATAACTCAGTTTTTTTATGTCGTCATTTCAGTCGAGGTGTTTACTTGAATGAATCTAATTTGATTTCTCTGTCAAAAATTCTTATTTTATTTTCTATTATTGTATAAATTATGTTGACTCAGTGACATAACGACATTATTTTGCATCTCCATTTTTGACTTACATTACCAACAAGGAAAAAATCATGACAGAGCCATCAGCGATCAGTTTGATCCCGCCAGTGGTTGTTTTGATATTAGCAATTGTATTAAGAAGACCTATTTTAGCGTTAGTAATAGGTGCTGTTGTGGGTTTGTTAATGCTTGATCCTGTTGAAGCATTAAATAATTTTTCGGAAATATCGTTAAGTGTCATGGCTGATGAAACCATTGGTTGGTTAATCTTAGTATGTGGCACGTTTGGTGCGCTAATCGCTTTACTCGTTCGAACGGGCGGGGCATTCGCATTTGGAAAAAATGCACTGAAGGTAGCTAAAGGCCCTAAATCATCATTAATGATGACATTTGTTTTAGGTGTTGCCATTTTTATTGATGACTACCTTAATGCATTAACTGTGGGTGAAACCATGAAGCGAGTGACGGATAAATTTCGTATTTCTCGTGAAATGTTGGCGTATGTTGTCGATTCCACAGCCGCACCTATTTGTGTTCTCGTCCCTTTATCGACGTGGGCTGTGTTTTTTGGCGGCTTACTTGTTGATAACGGTATAGCAGAACCTGGGCAAGCAATCTCAGTTTATATGCAAGCCATTCCATATATGCTTTATGCATGGGTTGCTGTGATTATGGTTCCTTTAGTCATTTTAGGGGTGATGCCGCTTATTGGTCCGATGAAAAAGGCTGAGTTAAAAGCAAAGCAAGGTATTGGGATACCGGTTGATGAGTCAGCTGATATTCAAACCAGTAATGACTATGCCGTTAAGGCGATGGAAGATGAATTTAAAACGGCTGATCATCAAGGAAAATTACATAATTTCCTTGTGCCGATTATGATGCTTGTTGGTTTTACCGTATATTTTGATATTGATGTGTGGCTTGGTTTGTTAGCGACCATGACAATTACGATCCCTTATTATGCTGTGCAGCGTTTAATGCCTTTTGCTGAAATGATGGAGCAAATGATTGATGGCTTTAAAAGTATGTTACCCGCAATTGGGACAGTGATAGCAGCATTTATTTTTAAAGATGTATGCGATAAGTTGCTGTTACCTCAATATGTAATTGAGAGCTTAAGTCCCTACATGACAGCACAGTTTTTACCTGCAGTCGTGTTTGTTGCAATGGCATTATTAGCCTTTGCTACGGGGTCAAGCTGGGGGATTTTTGCCGTATCGATTCCCATTGTTATGCCGCTTGCTCAAGCGGTCGGCGCGGACATTCCGTTAGTGATCGGTGCATTACTTTCTGCATCATCCTTTGGGAGTCAAGCTTGCTTTTACAGTGATTCTACAGTGTTAGCAGCGCAAGGTGCAGGGTGTAACTTAGTCAGCCATGCCATCACTCAGTTGCCATACACCTTGATTGCGGCAAGCATCACCGTGATAGGTTTTATTGTGATAGCGTAATAATGTGACCACATGAAGTCGACGCGACTTATCTGTCGTGGCTAATAATGTTAAAACCAGTGCTTGTCACTGGTTTTTTATTGTCTGGAGTTCAGCCTAATGGATGACAAGAACACTGAGAAGTTTACGGGTTGTAAAATGGCGTTAATTTCAGGACGTCAGTTGGTCGTGTATTTAAGAGATAACCTTGCAACCATTCCTTATCCCAATTGTTGGGACTTTCCAGGTGGTGGGCGTGAGGGGAACGAAACAGCTGAAGAGTGTGTGCTTCGAGAATTGTATGAAGAGTTTTCACTTGTTTTAACTAAAGCGTGTTTGATATATAAACAAATCGACATTAATCAAACTGGTAATGGCAACGCTTATTTTTTGCAGCTCATATTGATAATGAACAGCTTGATAAGATTAGGTTCGGAAATGAAGGCCAGTATTGGAGGCTGATGGATATTGAAGATTACCTAGATCACCCACAAGCTATTAACTCTTTACAGCAGCGACTTAAACGATATCTATCCGAAATAGATTATTGATGAATACTATAATGACATCAACTAAAACAAGGATTTGTTTTGTATATTCCAAAAAATCTAAGAATTAATGATTTAACATCACTCCATAAGTTTGTTGCTGATTATGGTTTTGCTGTCATCACAACTGCGGATCTAACTGCGTCCCATTTACCCTTATTACTTAAAGCAGATGAAGGTGAATTGGGCACACTCTATGGCCATATGGCTCGAGCTAATCAGCACTGGAAGATAGTCGATGGGCAGTCAGTTTTAACTGTTTTTTCAGGCCCACATGGCTATATCTCGCCAACATGGTATGAGAGCAGTCCCGCTGTACCCACTTGGAATTATGCGGCTGTACATGTAAAAGGGACTGTCACATTGACAGACGATGAAACAACCTTGTCTATACTTAACGACACTATTGCGAAATATGAACCCAGTTTACTGAGTAGTGAAACCCATGGTCATGATGGTTTTATACCGCCTGACTATAAATTGAAGTTAGCCAAAGCGATAGTGGGCTTTAAAGTAAAAATCGATTCAATTGAAGGCAAAAATAAATTAGGCCAGCATCGTTCTCTAGCCGATCAAAAGGGAGTGCTTGCTGGACTAAGCGAATCAAGTCGATTAGACGATCAGGCGTTACTGGCATATACCAAACTGCACTACCAACAACATGAGTAAACCGCCCATTTTAAAAATCAACATGAAGCATCAGTAATCAGAAGTCTATAAGCACATACAGTAAATCGTACAGTAGGGAGCGACAGTGAATCAACATAATAAGTTTGAGTCTGTTCAACCGGTAGAGGGGTATTATATCGATACGGATAAAACTAATATCGATATAAATGTCGTCTATGGGTATATTTCCAATTCTTACTGGGCGAAAGATATCCCAATTGAAGTGCTGACCAAAGCCATTGCCAATTCATTATGTTTTGGTGTGTATACCGTGGATGATCAACAAGTTGGTTTTGCCCGTCTTATTACTGATAAAGCCTCTTTTGCCTATCTCGCTGACGTGTTTATTCTTGAGCAACATCGAGGTAAAGGATTAAGCAAATGGTTAATCCATGACATTATGACTCATCCTGAAATTGTCGGTTTACGAAGAATGATGCTAGCGACACGTGATGCTCACGGATTGTATGCTCAGTTTGGTTTCCTCCCAATAGAAAATCCAGAAATTTTAATGCAAATTTGGCGTCCTTCAATCTATTTAAGCTCTCAAAATGATGATTAAAAGACGTTAAAACGATGTAATAATCCATATATCGAACAAGATAAATGTAATCAATTTGCACATTCTGTGACATTTTCAGCTGTTTATTTATTTTCAACCCAGCATTGATAAGTTAAAGTAATTACTTAATATTTTACTATTTTGTTCATTACTTTGGATTTGGTATGTCGAATTCTCAACAAATTGATAAGACACAAGATTTAGATTTTGTCCGTAAAGCAACGCTCGATACGATCGCAAACACCATGATTCACTCAAGTGAATTACATGGATTTGGTTTGTTTGCTACAGATGCCATTAAAGATGAGCAAATTCTTTATTTATTTGATGGCCAAGTGGTATCAATTGCAGACTATGAAAAAATCGAGTCGCTCATGGCAAAAGACATTGCCCCTTATTCGAATTACATTTTCATGGAATGTAATTACCTCAATAATGAAACCTTATTAGTCAGAAATTTCAGAACTAAATACAGTTATATTAACCACTCAAGAACGCCGAATACTGAAATCCGGTATCACCCAATGCGTCTAGTGGCTATCAAAGAGATTCAAGTTGGTGAAGAACTAACAATTGATTATCGCAAAGAGCAACTTTCTGACGACTATCTAACTAACCCAGAAAAACAATTTTTATAATAATAAGAAATCGTTATGCCGAAAATTCGCGTTATGTGTGTACAGCCTATTGAGGTTGATTCAGAGCAATATGAACAACTCATCAGTAAGAAAAGCCGTATTGGCAAGTTAATTGGGACATTTGATAGAAACCATTTCAAAATTGAATGGCTTAAACAATTCAACGCATTACATCGTGATTTATCAAATTTTAAATGTATTTATCGCAGTGAAGAAAGCAAGGTTTCAAATCTTTTATTAAAGCAAGATCTACAGTCTATAGACTTTCATGTAAATGGTTTGCATGACATCAGTGAGTATCTTGATCTTGAAAATACAACCTATGAATTGGTTTTCGATCAACGATTTTTTAACTTTGTTTTGGTTGTTGAAATACACTTAAACTTACCTGATGACAAAACAGCTGAACTATTATCAACAGAGCTGACAGCAGATGAGCTCGCAGAAAATCAAGGCGCTGATTTTTATAATAATCTGAGAAATTTATTAGTAAAAGAGCATGACACTAGCGCACTCAGTCAATGGGGTAATGCAGTACGTTTAGAAGTGTGTAAAAGAATTCAGGCTATTAGCCATATTCCGTTAAAAAGTAGCCACAGACCATTAGCTTATATCGGTAATAATTCAGGAAATTTCACTTTCTTTGTCGAAGCTAGCCCGCAAGATAAACAAATGAAGCAGCAGTTTTTAGCCTGTAATGCTAAAGCTGAGCGTGTTAAAGGTAATAATACGACAATTATCGATAATGATTGTGTGCATTATGCCTTTTTCAGTCGTTTTCATACGATTATGACGTTAGATATAGGACGATATTACCGATTTGCGCCGATTCAGCATCATATTCAATCAACTTGGTATTACGTCAGTTTTTATAGCCGTGTTTTAGATAAACTAAATAGTCATATTCTTGCAAATGACTCGAAGAAAACCCTTAACTCAAAACGTAATGTTATTGATGAATATATTAATAAGATTGAGTTGCTACGAATGAATAACGAAAATTTCAAATTAGCAATTGAGTCAGACAACGAAGATGTTTATCAAAAAATTGAGTCTAAATGGAATGTCGAAAGCAGCCTAGAGCATGCTAAAACTTATGTTAGTTTTTTTAAAGACTATTTAGAACGTGCTTACGCTCGTAAAGCAGAGCAATCTAATCGTCGCCAAAATCAAATATTGTTCATCATATCCTGTATCCAAATATTGGGGTTGATTAGTATTTGGAGTGATTACCTAGGGTTAAGTAAAATAGAGCGCTTTATTAACTCAACAGGTATTCATACTGGTTCCAACGTCGATACCGTTTTGCAAATCAACACTTGGTTACCACTTGGCCTTATTGCAGTATTGGTTTTGTTGATGATGTTGGCTTATATGCGCCGAGACTAATCATCTTAGAAAAGAAAAAAGGAGCAATTGCTCCTTTTTTTATTGGTTTTGTAATTTTTGGTGTTTAAAAAAACGCGTTAATGGCAGCCAGATAAAGCCACAAAATAACCCACCGAGAACGCCAATAAAATGAGATTCGGTCGCGACTCGTGCATTGATAATAGCGCTGACACTTTCGCTGGCACCAAAGTACATTTCGTATCCCACTTTCGCAAATACACCTAGCAATAATAAATAACCTGAATTATAGCCTTTACGTATATCTAATAGGGCACCAAAGGTAAATAGGCCATGTAATAACCCGCTGAGTCCGACATAACCTTTAAGCTCTGGAAAAAACCAGTAAAGACCTAAGCCTTCTAATACACACAAACTGATAAACAACGAAGCAAACTGACTTATATGGCCTTTGTAATGAGATTCATGTAAAAATAAAATAACCCAAAAGCCTGCAAGGTTCATTAATAAGTGCCACAAGTTTGTGTGCAACAAATTACCTGTAATAATGCGCCAGTACTCACCTTGAGCGATGTTATCGTAGCGATAACTTAATAGATTATCGACATCAATTGTTCCCAATGGGTTCATCGACAAAACAAAGAATACACAGCATGTAATACTGACCAAAATTGCAAAGTAATAGGCACTTGCACTGTTACGACTTCTTCTTGCCATGTTTAAAGTCCGTTTTACCTTATAATATTGTTTATTATAGTGAATCGTTAACACTTTGCTTAACTAAATGCTGTTAAACACAGTCAGGAAATAGAGGTTTATGGCTGACGTTTCAAATCACCTATGCGATTTGTTGGTAAATGATTTGATAAAGTGACACGTGTTTTAACGTGCTGACTTACGATCTAAATCAGCCATAACGCTTTGACGATTGTTAAGGTAATCCTCTAAACCTCTTTGTCTCAATAAACAAGCTGGGCAATCTCCACAACCACTGCCTTTAATGCCGTTGTAACAGGTTAAGGTGTCATCTTTAACGAGAGTGAGTGAGTGATACTTATCAGCCAATGCCCATGTTTCAGCTTTATTCAGCCACATAAGGGGCGTAACAATATTGAGCGGTTTGTCCATACCAAGCTCTAATGCTTGTTGCATTGATTTCACAAAATCATTTCTGCAATCTGGATAACCTGAAAAATCGGTTTCACATACCCCGGTGATGATTGCATCGCAGCCTAATTGATAGGCATAAATCCCTGCTAATGTTAGAAACAATATATTGCGACCAGGAACGAAGGTACTAGGTAGGCCATTGTCCATTAATTCATGTGAAACCGGAATCGCATCTCGTGTTAATGATGAAATGGCTAATTCATTTAATAAACTGACATCCATGACTTTATGGCTTGCTACTTTAAGCTTTTTAGCAAGGGCTTGGGCAATGTCGATTTCTTCTCTATGGCGTTGACCATAGTCAAAGGTAATGGCATGGACTTCATCGTATTGAGTCAAGGCTTGAATAAGGCATGTGGTGGAGTCTTGACCACCTGAAAAAACTACAATTGCTTTGGACATTAAAATCACCGGAAAGACAAATATAAGGTAATGGACGAAAGTCATCATCACTATGCACATGTTTGTCTGTTATTAATAACAAAAGTGCATTTTATCTTATCCAGCATAAAGTTGGCAAAAACTTGCAGCTAGAAACAAAATCATCTATAAATGCGCCCTTGAAATTAATAAGGCTTGCAAATGAACTATCCTGTAAACGAAGTATTTGAAACAATTCAAGGTGAAGGTAGCTTTACCGGAGTACCTGCCATTTTTGTCCGTTTACAAGGCTGTCCAGTGGGTTGTGCTTGGTGTGATACTCAGCAGACCTGGGAAGTGTTAGCTCAAAACAAGGTAAACCAAGCTGATGTCATTCAAGTTGATGGCACTATTGGACGTTGGGCCGAGCATGATGCCAGTAGTTTAATTCAAGCTTTTCAAGTCAAAGGATATACCGCAAAGCACATTGTACTGACTGGAGGCGAGCCATGTATGTACGATGTCACTGATTTAACTAGTGAGTTTATTGCTGCAGGTTATGCTGTGCAGATTGAAACCAGTGGCACTTTTGACGTGCTGTGCCACGACAAGGTCTTTGTGACGGTTTCACCTAAGGTAAACATGAAAGGCGGATATGAGGTGCTTGAGCAGGCGTTAACACGCGCGAATGAGATTAAGCATCCCATAGCAACACAAAAGCACATTGATGAATTAGATGCCTTATTAGCAAATATTGATACGCAAGATAAAGTGGTGTGTTTACAGCCAATTAGTCAAAAACCTAGAGCGACTGAACTTGCGATGAAAACATGTATTGCTAGAAATTGGCGCCTTTCGATTCAAACGCATAAATATTTAGATATTGATTAAACAAAAAAACCGCTCATTGAGCGGTTTTTTGTTGGTGCACTAATCGCTTAAGGTTTTAACGAACCACTACGATTAAATTGTGTAAGTTGCTGGTCGAAAAATGCAGTATCGCCGATGTTTTTACTTATCCACTCAGGGTTGTAATAGGTGTCTAAATACCGATCCCCAGAGTCACATAATAAGGTGACTAACGAGCCTTGCTGATTGCGCTGTTTCATTTCACAAGCTAGCTGAAGAATGCCATAAAGGTTAGTTCCTGTTGACGGACCGACTTTGCGTCCAATCAGTTTGGCTAGCCAATTCATTGTTGCTAATGACGCTGCATCAGGTATTTTTTTCATATCGTCCACAACCCCAGCGATAAAAGAAGGTTCGACTCTTGGTCTACCAATCCCTTCAATTTTACTGCCATTTTCACACGTAATGGTGAGATCTCTTTTGTGGTAATAATCGTAAAACACCGAATTCTCAGGGTCTACCACACATAACTGTGTTGATAATTGTTGGTAATTTAAGTAACGGCCAATGGTTGCAGATGTACCGCCAGTGCCAGGACTCATGACTATCCAAGCAGGAGTAGGGTGCGGCTCTTTCAGCATTTGGTTAAATATAGAGTCAGCAATATTATTGTTGCCACGCCAGTCGGTTGCTCGCTCTGCATAAGTAAACTGATCCATATAATGACCATTAAGCTCAGTGGCTAACTTTTGAGATTCAGCATAAATTTTACTGCTGTGATCGACAAAGTGGCACTGACCACCATAAAACTCAATTTGTTCAATCTTAGTTTTTGCAGTTGAAGAAGGCATAACGGCAATAAATGGTAAGCCTAATAACCTTGAAAAATAGGCTTCGGACACGGCGGTACTGCCTGATGAAGATTCGATTATAGTGGTGTTCTCGTTTACCCATCCGTTTGAAAGCGCATATAAGAACAGTGAACGTGCTAAACGATGTTTTAAACTGCCTGTAGGATGGGTACTCTCGTCTTTAAGATATATATCAATACCTGAGAGCTGCGGTAAATCGAGTTTAATAAGGTGAGTATCGGCACTTCGCTGAAAATCTGCTTCAATTTTGGCGATTGCTTGATTTACCCATTGCTTTGACATGATGATATCCCGATTAACAAATAAAAAATCATCATAGACTCAAAGTGGCAATGCTAAAAGGTATACAGATCACTTTATCGATTAAATAACATTAATTGGCGCATCAAGCGGGTATATATAAAGTTTATTCGACACATTTACTGCTTTAAAGATAATAGACTTGAATAGAGAGATAATGAGGATATTTGAAGCGAGGTATACAAGATAAGAAGTGGTGGAGGGAGAAGGATTCGAACCTTCGAAGGCTGAGCCGTCAGATTTACAGTCTGATCCCTTTGGCCACTCGGGAACCCCTCCACATTTTCTTACTTGTCTTGCAGTATTGTTGGCCGCAACAATATTTTTTAATAATCAATAAACCGATAAATGGTGGAGGGAGAAGGATTCGAACCTTCGAAGGCTGAGCCGTCAGATTTACAGTCTGATCCCTTTGGCCACTCGGGAACCCCTCCACGAAACGGTATATTTATCATTGGTGCAAATGGTGGAGGGAGAAGGATTCGAACCTTCGAAGGCTGAGCCGTCAGATTTACAGTCTGATCCCTTTGGCCACTCGGGAACCCCTCCTCAATTGCGGCGGCAATGATAGTCACGAATTAAATATAAGTAAAGCCAAAATCGAAAATAACTCTCAAGTATTTGTTTAAGTGGTCGATAAAATATCAATCCTAGTAATTAATGATGTTTTTATATGCAAATCGAGTTTCCTTTAGTCAATGAACTGCAGTTAGGTCGTCGTTTAAATGACGCGATTGAACATGACCGCCGCGGCGAATTTGGCTTACTATTATCTATGCTATCGGCAGACGCTAGAGATATGTCTCAATTTCAGCTTGATAAAGAACTCGATGATAATCAAAAGCTTTATAAAGCCTTTGACTTACCCAAGCAGCAGCAATTGGTTTGTGATTTATCGAAACAACAAGCAATAGATAATGCTAGTGCATTTCATCAAAGCGGCTCATCTCAATTTCAGTTGACTCAAGCATTACATCCTGAGGCCATAGTGACTCGTGGTGAGTTTGATGATGATATGCAAATAGCACTAGCAAACTGTGATGTATTAACTAAATTAAAGCATCAGCAAAAACTACCTGAAGTATCTGAGTTAGATAAAATGCACTTTTTAGATCAGTTATCAGTACAGCGAAAAATCAGCGAAACAATTGCCAATCAGCTGTACGCAGTTGCATAACATAATATAGAGTATCTAGAAATAACCACCCGAGTCAGAATGAAATAACAGAAACCGCTAATAGTGTGAACTAGTTATTAAATTAATCTCAGTTTTTACGTTAAGCTGACGCTTTCTTTATCATTGTGATAGGTGACTAATTATGATTAAAACAATTACCCAGCAAGAAGTTCAGGTAAGTGATAGCTGTAATGATTGTGGATCATTTGTCGATATTGGCACTGTAATTGACGAGCAGGATACACGCCTTATTTTGAAAATTACTGGCGATGCCGTTGCCGAAGAAGCAGAAGATATCATTACAAAAGCAAAAACGCGTTTTGACTCAGTTAAGGTTAATAGCGAGCAAACGGAAGCAGATATTACTGTCATTATAGATTTTGAATTCACTGCTGAAAAAATGATCTTTCAATTAGAGAATAGCTTGTAAATAGCTAAAATATATCAAATATATAATGATTTTTGCGCTAACAACTTGCAATTTAATTCAGTGAGTGTAACCATCGTTACATTACTACTTTATGCTTAGACATATGTCATAAGCGCCAAGGCCATTTTACATTTGCTTTGGTACATGAGGGATGTTGATTTTTATCAAGTCATCCCTTATTTTAGCTGGAAAAAGCCTCCGAAGAATGAGGTGACCCGACTGTTATGCTGTCTTTTTGGGAACAATAATGAAGCAAAATGAGCAACAACATTTATTAGAGTTAATTGTTAACTCAAAAGCAAAAGAAAAGGGCGACTTTACTGCGACCTCTGAACTTGCCTGTAAATTGTTATTGAAATACTTTAATGCGACTTGTGTATCAGTTATTTCACTACGAAATAAGGCACTTGAGCAAAAAGTCGTTGCTTGCGCCTCACCCAATACATCTATGGTTGAAGTCACCCAGAAATTCCGCCATAAGCACTTTGCATCAGAACTGTATTTTGATGAAATCCGACGTTATCGACACGTTGTCAGTAATATTTCTCCTACAGATAAACGCCTTACTTGCTTCTCTGAGTATTATCTCCAGTCTGGAATCCAATCAAACTTAGATGTCGCAATTCGAATCAATGGTCATATTGAAGGACTACTGTGCATTGAATTTGATCACCAAATTGAACTGCCAAAACAGTCGATTGAATTTGCTTGTCAATTTGCAGACCAATTAGCACTGACACTTGCCACCCGTTACGCTTATGACAAAGACGAACGTTTAACCTTGTTCCATAGTGCAACAGAGCAAGCTAAACATGTGTTGATGTTGGTTAACTTAAAAAATCAAATTATTGAGTATATCAATCCTGCACATGAAAAAATGACAGGGCTGTCTCGTGACGTTGTGCAAAACAATGAACTCATTACCTTGGATTTCTTTAGAGGTAAGCGTGAGCTTGCTAATGAATTAACACAAGAATTGATAGCGGGTAAAACCGTTCAAGGCGAAACCGAATTACAACGAATCGACGGCACAAATTATTGGGTACAATATCAAGCTAGTCGTTTCGTTACCGAGCAAGGCAACTATTACGCATTGGTGTCGTGTTTAGATGTTTCAGAACAGCGACGTCATAAAGATGAACTTGAAAAGCTCGCATGGAACTGCACGTTAACGGGTTTACACAATCGACTTCATTTTACTCAGCAGCTCGACGTCACGTCTGAAGGTGTTCTGGTACTAATCGATTTAATGGGCTTTAAGCGTTTCAATGACACAAGTGGTCATGAGCAAGGGGATTCGTTGCTCACTGAAGTGGCAAGAAGACTCAAGCATTTTGCTGAAAGTAACGGTGCAATTGATGTTGCCCGAGTAGGCAGCGATGAGTTTGCCTTGATTTTACCAGCGATACATTCAAGTGACATTTTAGAAGAAACGATTGTTAAGCTATATCAAAAGCTTAGTGTTCCATCTGTGATCGGAAGAGAAAAAGTTGACCCGAAAGCCGCGATTGCTGTGGTTGATATTGCGCCTGTTGTTGGAGAGTTTTCACCGCTTTCTTGCGCTGATATTGCGCTTCAATATGCGAAAAAGAAAGCTATGATGAATTATCAAATTTTCAATGATGATTTATTAGCGACCTTTAAAAATAATGCAGAAATTGAACGTGATTTACAAACAGCAATACGTGGACGTCAGTTCGAGCTTTATTACCAACCTTTAATGGATTTAAAGAACCATAAGTTCATTGGCGCAGAAGCCTTAATACGTTGGCATCACCCTAAGAAAGGAGTGCTCTACCCAGGCGCATTCATTGATATTGCCGAACAAACGGGCATGATCAATGCCATCGGAGATTGGGTATTAGAAGCGGCCTGTAAACAACTTAACTTATGGCAGCGTAAAAATGTCGATATTGTTATGCATGTTAACGTAGCAGCAAGACAATTCTTTAGCGGGAATTTATTTGAGCAAGTTTGGAATTTAGTGACTCGCTACCGTCTAAAGCCACAAAGCTTGATATTAGAAATTACTGAAACTGAATTAATGGGTGATGTCCGTCATGCGACTTGTTTGTGTCAAGAGTTGGCTGATTTAGGGGTTGGGTTGGCCATTGATGATTTTGGTACGGGTTACAGTTCAATGCGTTATCTAAAACAGTTCCCAATCAGCAAATTAAAAATCGACCGTTCATTTATTTCAGATTTAACGACCAGTCATCAAAGCAGAGAAATTGTAAGTGCGATTATCGCGATGGCGAAAGCATTAAATATTTCATTGACGGCTGAAGGGGTAGAGACAAAAGAACAAGAGTTGTTTTTAGAAGATAGTCTTTGTAATCACGCTCAAGGCTATTTATACAGTCCCGCTATAAGAGAAAATGAATTCTCTCGTTTCATTTCTGAGCAAAATGAAACGGTACATTAACCTCGACACTCTCTACTCATAACTGCTCATTCATAACTGTTCATTCATAACAGCCACCAAATCTAAAAGCTTTTGCTAAACCAAATTAGTTAAGTCTGATTATTTTGACCTAACTGGTTAAGTTAGTTAAAACAGTTAAATCAAACCTCTTAAATTAAATCTCTATAAACACAGTGCTTTTACAAAGCGATAATGGTTACGGTGATGATGCATATCCAAGTGTGGAAATAGGTTGGTGTTTGAAACGACAACCTAGGTGTTATCTGACTCATTCACTTTTCAACTAATTCATTCAGTTTGCAAACTAACTTATTTTCTTTAAACAACAGGTTTTAAACTTTTTGCCGCTGTGACAGATACACGTTTCATTACGTTTTGGTAATTTAGCTTGTTTTTGCTCGCCAGTAGTATAAAACCATTGTCCACCTACACGCTCAAATTGTGATGCTTCAAAAATGGCATCAATAACACCATCATGTAAGAACCATGCTTTAAAGGTGACAGTACCATGGTTAGCGGTTTGATTAGCCTCATCGACAGTTAATCCCAGCCAAGTTGTTGATGACGCATTTTCAGCCAGTAACGCAATGCTAAGCCCGTTCAGAAAATCAGGGTGATGGGTATCGAGTAAATATTGAAATTCTTGTAATACAAAAGCGCAGTAACGTGAGCGCATTAATGTCTCTACGTCAGCTGCTGTATTTACGTTTAAGTGATAAGGCTCACAGCACTCAGAATAGTGTTGATTTCGACCGCAAGGGCACCTTGTATTGGCCATCTGACTCTTAGCAGTTTGAGTATTGATTAAACGAGTATTCATTACAGGTCGCTTTAATGATTATGGGCATCTGTCGAATCTATCGGCTGCTGCGTATTTTGTTCTGATTCAGTTTCAATCATGATGTCTGGTTTGGGGGCTTGGTTGAATTGTCTGCCGTAATATAAGTTTGAAACAGGCTTAGCAGTAAAATAGTACTTAGGATCTGTTTTAGTGTTTGAATCAACAATAAATTGCCACTGATCTTTCGCTGTCTTTCGTGATACTAAAACAAACTTACCAGAGAAAACACTTGTAGGATCGCCAGTTTCTTTACGAGGGTGAAACCTCACCAGGTAGTAACCAACATCTGTGGCACTTGATTCAGTTAATTCACGGTTAATCACTCTAAAATCAACTTCGATATGTGCATCTTTTTTGGCTATTTTCTTGAAAAATACCGTATAGAGGTCGAGGATATTTTGTTTACCAATGACGATTTCTTGATCTAACACCTCAGATATATATGTGGCATCATCCGTGTATATTTTATTAATAAAATCCAGATCTAGATTCTCGAAACCTGTGTGAAAGGTTTTATAATTATTATTAATGATGTCGTTGTCTGACAAAGTTGTTTCAGGTGTTTTTCCTGCTAAGGCATTGATGCTGAGAAGCATAAAAGTACAACAAAACAACAATTTGATATAAGTCATCAAGATTTTTTACTCTTTACTCTGGCTAATGAATAATTTCAGGTGCAGATTTTGATAATGCATGACACTATAAATTATTCTATTAATTAGCAACAGTAAGTAATCTTTACAAAGTGTGTAGGAGTTGATTATGAGCGTTGATGATACAGCATTATTTTTAGCTGAAATGGGCGACGTTAAACCATTAACCACTAATGACAAGGTATTTGTCTCATCACAACAACTCGATACGGATGCACATCGAGCAAGACGTAAAGCAGCAATGCAAAATGAGTATTTGGCGAAATTACCCATTGAACCAAGGTTATTAACTCCAATAACGCCTGACGAGATAATGAGTTACAAACGAAATGGTGTCCAAGAAGAAGTGTTCCGCCATTTGCGTTTAGGCAAATACAAAAAGCAAACAGTATTAGATTTGCATGCCTATCGATTGAGTCAAGCCAGAGAGTTGCTTGTTGAAACGATTATTCAAGCACAAGAAAGAGGCGAACGAAATTTATTAATCATTCATGGTAAAGGAGTGAATAATAAACCCTATCCAGCGCTTATGAAATCTGCGGTCAACGATTGGTTGATGCAGTTTGAACAAGTACAAGCATTTCACAGTGCGACCCGTGAACAAGGCGGAACTGGTGCATTGTTTGTGATGTTGGTTAAATCTGATGAGCAACGCATTGTATCAGGAGAAACGAATAGGAAAGGCAGTGGCTTTCGGTAACGCTTGTATATTGTTGGTATATGACATATTTACAAGGGCTTTTAATAAAGCCCTTATCAAACACCGTTAAAAACAATTCTTAAAAAAGATGCTTGCAAGTTAAACGAGTAAGAAAGCTAGGATGGCAAGGAGTACAATAACAGCCACTATCATTTTAGGATTCGTTTCTCTTGGCGTCTCTTCATTATTTAATCGTTTTGAACGTTCATTTCTTAATTTTTGGTAATGACTTTTTTTCATGCTACACCTAGGCTAACAAACAACAACAAGTGTAATTCACACAAGCAGTGACGCTAGACTTTGTCACTTTCAAGCATGCTAATAACCTTGTTTGGGTTAGATTTGTGATCTTTGCAGAAAATGACTGCTTTTCATTCTAGAGATGCTAAAGAACCTAGTTAGAAATGTAAGTGTACTTTAGTGAATTTGTTAATCTCGTTATCATGTTAACGTTATTTTAGTTATCACTAATTCAGCACAAAATATAAAATAGCGATGGTAATAAACAATAAATGAATACTACTCTTATGATTACTATAATTAAGGGTTGAACCTTTACGGATCCGCTTAGCACGGCCATTTCTTAATTTTACGTAGTTTCTTTTTTCATTAGCAATATCAAACGACAAAACAGAAATGAATCTGTATCGTTATACTCAAAATATAGAAGGTTTTAATACTTGATAAGCGTAGATAAAACGGAAAGCCGTATTGATACTTAATGTGACTTCTGGCTTTTATTACACTTGTCATAATGACGTGTACAAGTAACTCCATTCACTTTGTGTACCGCGTAAAATTATCATAAACGACAGGGTTGAGAATGGGTTTTTATGTGATCTCGATCACACATTGGTGCAAATTGACACGTGTCAGAATATTGTCGTTAAAGCACTTGGTGCTTTGTGTTTTAGGGATGTTTTTGCTCTGTTGGTTTAATGTTAATTCTTGGTAGGGGTATACATTAACTGAGAATTGCGATGATTGAAGCCAAAATATAAAGCACCCTAAGGTGCTTTATATTTATTGTTATATTGCTATTGATTTTAACGTATTTTGAGTCGATACATTACCAGCCACATTGACGGCTTTTAGATTGATTTTGTTTGTCGAGCCATACATGTAATGGCGCAAAATAGTCTAAAACAGCGTTTGCATCCATTGCTTTAGTGCCAGTCACGATATTAAGTGCTTCAGGCCAAGGTTGGCTTAATCCAGCTTCTAGCATTTCATTTAACTTATGACCCGCATCTTTATTACCGTAAATACTACAACGGTGAACTGGTCCTTCGTTACCCGCTATTTCACATAATGATTGATGGAATTGGAACTGTAATACGTGAGCTAAAAAATAACGTGTATATGGCACATTACCAGGTACATGATATTTGGCGCCAGGGTCAAAGTCAGCCTCAGTTCGTGCTATTGGTGCTGCTACACCTTGGTACTTTTCACGCAGATCCCACCATGCTTGGTTATATTGCTCTGGTGAAATCTCACCGTTGAACACTTTCCAGCGCCATTGATCAATCATTAAACCAAAAGGCATGAAAGCGATTTTGTCTAATGCTTGTTTGAGTAATAAACCTATATCTTTCGATTCGTCAGGTACTTGTTCTAGTAAGCCAATTTGTTTTAAATAACTGGGTGTAATGGAGAGGGCGATAGTGTCACCAATTGCTTCATGAAAGCCATCATTAGCAGAGCCTTTAAACAAATGTGATTGGTTTTTGTAGGCACGTTGATAATAGTTATGACCCAGTTCATGGTGAATGACTGTAAAGTCTTCCGCTGTTTTTTGAATACACATTTTAATGCGGATATCATCTTCGTTATCTAAATCCCAAGCAGAAGCGTGGCAAACGACATCACGGTCTTTTGGTTGAACAAACAACGACCGAGTCCAGAAGGTATCAGGCAATGGACTAAAACCTAGTGAAGAAAAGAAGCCTTCAGCTTGTTTGACCATCTTAATTTCATCATATTGATTCTCTGCTAGCAATGCGGTGACATCATAGCCTGGATCTGCATCTTGTGGCGCAACAGAATCATATATTGTGCCCCATTGCTGAGCCCACATATTACCTAATAAATGCGCTGGGATAGGTCCTTGATTCGGTACAATATTATCGCCATATTGTTCGTTTAACTCACCACGTACATAACAATGTAGTGAATCATAAAGTGGTTTAATATCTCCCCATAACCTATCTAGTTCATTTGAAAAATCATCAGGTTTCATATCATATTGGCTACGCCAAAGCTCTGAGAGGTCTGTAAAGCCGAGATCGCGTGCGCCTTCATTAGCGAGCTCAACCTCGCGTTTGAATAAAGGTCGCATTGGTTTGGCAATTTCACGCCAGCCTTGCCATGCTTCTAATAAAATTGCAGGATCTTTAGAGTCTGCCATCAACGCTGACAGCTCTGGCTGAGTCATGCAACGATCATCAGCGAAACAATATTTACCTTTACCATATAAGCCATTTAATTCAGAACTAATTTGCGCAAGCTCTGCATTTTTAGCAGGATCTAATGGGGCTGGTAGTACTAAGCTACTGCGAAGGATGTGAAGTTTACGCGCATTGATTGGATCAAGTTTTACATCGGCATACTTAGCTGCTTCTGTAGCAAAGTATACTGATCGTGATGTCAGCTTTTCACCAATCGCTGCCGACATCGCTGCAGTATCTTCAGTAATAAAATTACTGTAAACCCATTCGGTTCGAGCACCTTCAACGGATAATTGAGCTAATTCAGCTTCTGCTTCATTTAAAAATGCAATAGCAGATTCCGTTGAAATACTTGCTGATTGTTGAGTGACTTTTACGGTTGATGTAATGATTTCTTCTTCAGCTTGCTGGCATGCTGTTAATCCCAATACGACTGAAATGACGATTGCAATTTTAGACGGCTGTTTAAAAGGCTGGTTCATCTTACAGGTTTCCTTATTTTTATTGTCGTCGACAGTTTACATAATTAGGGCAAATATTGCATTTTAGTTAATAAACAGTGCTAGAAGAGTACTAAAGACGGCGTAAGCTTGAACATATAATCTGATTTAACATTGACAAGTGTGCGCTCAGTGTTTAATTTAAACGGGTGTTTTAAATTGAATTGGGTCACGGAATGGCAAGCAGAACTGATACAAAAACAAGAATTCTCGATGCTGCTGAAAAACTTTTTGCAGAAAGAGGTTTTTCTGAAACATCTTTGAGGCTAATTACCAGCAAAGCTGAAGTAAATTTGGCCTCTGTGAACTATCATTTTGGTTCAAAGAAAGAGTTAATTCGCGCTGTTTTAGCACGGTATTTAGATGTGTTTATGCCTAGCGCAGCATCTGAAATTAAAAGACTTTTTAAGAATCCAGAGCTGGCGAATTTGAATGAAATTTTTTCATCACTAATAAAGCCGCTGTTAGAATTAAATCAAGTTAGGCAAGGTGGTACAACCATCTTTCTTCAATTACTGGGTCGTGGATATATAGAAAGCCAAGGCCATTTAAGATGGTTTATCACTACGCATTACGGTGAATACTTACAAGTGTTTGTTAAAGCCGTTTCAGCTAGTGCGCCACATATTCCGCCTGCTGAGATGTTTTGGCGACTACACTTTACCTTAGGCACCATCGTTTTCACTATGGCATCAGCTGATGCATTAAATGAAATCGCAGAGGCTGACTACGGTGAACATAATGATACTGAAGCGATTATTCGTAAGGTTATTCCATATATGGCAGCTGGTGTATCTGTACCGATTTTAGGAAAGGAATAAGGGATTAACATGACTGTCCTCATACTCGTATTAATAGCACTGCTAGTGCTATTTGGTGTTCGAAATTTACGTATGCGTTTTATCACGCGACCTGTATTTAGCTTCTTTAAAAAAGTGTTACCCCCTCTGTCCAGTACAGAGAAAGAAGCCATGGAAGCTGGAGATGTTTGGTGGGAAGGAGAGTTATTCCGCGGTAAACCTGATTGGAATATGCTTCACAATTATGGCAAACCTCAATTAACGGCAGATGAACAAGACTTTATCGACAATCAAGTGATGACAGCGCTCACCATGATTGATGATCATGACATTGTTAATAACCGTAAAGATTTACCTCCTGAATTATGGGATTACTTTAAGAAAGAAGGCTTCTTGCACTTATCATTCCTAAAAAGTTTGGTGGTCGAGAGTTTTCTGCATACGCCAATTCGACCATTGTCAGTAAAATTGCCACGCGCAGTATTAGTGCTGCCGTAACCGTTATGGTGCCAAACTCATTAGGCCCAGGTGAATTACTAACGCATTATGGCACTCAAGAGCAAAAAGAGCGTTGGTTACCAGCGCTTGCTAAAGGTGAAGAGTTACCCTGTTTTGCATTAACGGGTCCTGAGGCTGGTTCGGATGCTGGTGCTATTCCTGATACTGGCATTGTTTGTCGCCGTGAGTTTAATGGTGAAGAAACACTCGGGTTAAGCTTAACTTGGAATAAACGATACATCACACTAGCACCTGTAGCGACAGTGCTTGGTTTAGCATTCCAAATGCGCGATCCTGATGGGTTACTTGGTGATACAGTTAACTTAGGTATAACTTGTGCGTTAATTCCGACTGATCACCAAGGTGTAGAAATTGGTCGACGTCATAACCCGTTAATGATGGCATTTATGAACGGAACGACAAGTGGCGAAGATGTGTTTATTCCGCTTGATTGGATTATTGGTGGGCCACAATTTGCAGGTAAGGGCTGGCGAATGCTTGTTGAGTGTTTATCAGCTGGGCGTGGTATTTCATTGCCTGCGCTGGCGACCGCTTCTGGTCATATGGCCACTAAGACGACTACAGCTTATAGTTTTGTAAGACAACAATTTGGCATGCCAATTGGTAAGTTTGAAGGTGTACAAGAAGCTTTAGCACGTATTATTGCCAATACATATCAATTGGAAGCTGCACGTTGTTTGACTACGACAGGAATTGATTTAAAAGTTAAACCTTCAGTTGTTACTGCAATTGCTAAATACCATATGACTGAGTTAGGTCGTGATGTAGTTGAAGATGCAATGGACATTCAATCAGGTAAAGGGATCCAGCTGGGTACTAAAAACTATCTTGGTCATGCATACATGGCAAGTCCCATTTCAATTACGGTTGAAGGGGCAAATATTTTAACGCGTTCGTTAATGATATTTGGCCAAGGTGCAACGCGTTGTCATCCATATGTGCTCGCTGAAATGGAAACAGCAGCAATGGAAGATCAAAAAGCGGCTATCAACCGATTTGATGCTTTACTCATGGGACATATGGGCTATGCTGCTCGTAATGGCTTTATGGCGTTTTTTAATGCGCTAACAGCAAGTAAAACGAATTCAGCGCCAGTGAGTGGTACAACGCAGCAGCATTACCGTGATATGAGCCGTTTATCTTCTGGTTTAGCTATCATGACTGATTTATCTATGTTGATCATGGGTGGCGATCTGAAACGTAAAGAAATGATTTCTGCACGAATGGGCGATGTATTAAGTCAGTTGTATTTAGCGTCTGCGACGTTAAAACAGTTTGAAGACAATGGTCGTCAACAAGATGATTTGCCGATTGTTCATTATGTAATGACACAGCGCCTCCATTTAGCTGCTGAAGCATTGCAACAAGCTATCCGTAACTTCCCGAGTAAGTTTGTTGGCATTTTATTAAAGTTAGTGATATTCCCATTAGGCAATCATTTTAATGCGCCAACGGATAAGCAAGCGACAGTATTAGCTGATAACTTCTTACAACCTTCTCCTGCTCGTGATCGAATTACTTTCTTATGTGCAGAATTTGAAGGTGATAAGAGTGGCATAGCAGAAGTCGAACAAGCATTTTTAGCTAAATACGCTTGCAAGCAGTTATTTAAACGATTAAAGAAAGCGCAAAAGGCCGGAGAGTTAACGCCTAAACTGTCTACATTAACGTTATTTGCTCAAGCATTAGAGAAAGGGGTTATCAATGATGAAGAGCATGCTCAACTTGTTGATGCAGATACCAAACGCTTAGCTGCTATCAATGTTGATGACTTTGAAAGTCTATAGCTTGCTAATGAAACTAGCCTGCTAAAAAACGATTTAAGCACAAATAAAAAACCACCTCATTGAGGTGGTTTTTTTATACTTTTATTTGCTGAGTTAATTTTATAACAGACCAACTTAACTCATATTTGCGATGCCAGAATTATGCAACAACCAGCACTTTACATGTATTGGTGCCACCGACAGTTTCCATCGCATCGCCTTTAGTCATCAATACCATATCACCTGATTTTAAGTAACCTGCTTTAGCGACTGCTTTTAACGCTTCAGATGCTAATGCATCTGCAGGTACAGCTGTTGAATCAAATTTAACGGGCAATACACCACGGAACAAAGCTAATTTAGCTAATGTCTTTTCGTGACGAGACAGAGCAAAAATAGGTAAAGAAGAACTAATGCGCGACATCAACTTAGTTGTCTCACCAGATTCCGTTAAACTAATAATCGCTTTAACACCTTCAAGGTGGTTCGCTGCATACATAGTTGAAAGTGCAATCGTCTCTTCGATAGAATTGAACTTCTGGTCTAGTCTATGCTTAGAAGACATCACTGAAGGGTGTTTTTCTGCGCCTGCGCAAACATTACCCATTGCGAGTACTGTTTCTTCTGGGAAATCACCTGCTGCAGTTTCTGCTGATAACATAACTGCATCAGTGCCATCTAAAACAGCATTAGCAACGTCCATGACTTCTGCACGTGTTGGCATTGGACTTGAAATCATAGATTCCATCATTTGAGTTGCAGTAATAACCACCTTGTTCAACTGACGAGAACGTTTAATTAGTTTCTTTTGAACAGCTACAAGGGCTGCATCACCGATTTCAACACCTAAGTCACCACGTGCAACCATTACAGCATCAGATGCTTTGATAACGTCATCCATTGCTTCGTCAGTGCCAACTGCTTCAGCACGTTCAACTTTTGAAACGATCAATGCAAAACTGCCAGCTTCTTCTGCTAATTTACGAGCGTAATCTAAATCAGCACCTGTACGTGGGAAAGATACTGCTAAGTAATCAACTTGAATTTGAGCAGCAGTTAAAATATCAGCTTTATCTTTATCAGTTAGTGCAGGGGCTGTTAAACCGCCACCTTGTTTGTTGATGCCTTTATTATTTGAAAGGGGACCGGCCACAGTGACAGAGGTAAATACCTTGTTACCTTCAACTGATTCAACTTTAAGTTGAACTCGACCGTCATCCAGCATCAAAATATCACCAATGGTGACATCTTTTGGTAATTCTTTGTAATCAATGCCGACTTGCTTTTCGTCACCTTCGCCTTTTGCTAAATCAGCATCTAAGATAAAGGTATCACCTAAATTCAATTGAATTTTTTTGTTATCTTTAAATGTAGAAACGCGGATTTTCGGGCCTTGTAAGTCACCAAGAACTGCAACATGAACACCTAACTCTTTAGCGATGTTACGAGCGTCTGTAGCACGTTTTAAATGATCTTCTGGTGAGCCATGTGAGAAGTTAAGACGTACAACATTTGCGCCGGCTGCGATGATTTTACGTAGGTTGTCATCACGATCTGTTGCTGGACCAAGTGTTGTAACGATTTTAGTTCTGCGGAACATAAGATACTCCGTTAATATTAAGAAAAAGAATTCGGTACAAATATGAAACTATATTAACAGAGATTTTAGTATTTTGTAGGAAAGTTACGAACAAAAAGGTCATTTTTAATGTTTTATTTTTGTGACAGATTCGATATTTACAGAAAATAAAGGCCAAACAGTCAAGACTGTTCGGCCTTTTGGAAGTGTCATTCAACAGAAATATTTAGATAGTAAGATCTTTATTAACTCGTGATTCTTTCAATACTTCCTTAACTCGCTTCAAATTGTCACGGAATCGAGGTCCACGTCTTAGGGTAAATCCAGTTGCGAGAACATCGATAGTGACCAACTGAGCTAGACGAGATGCCATGGGTAGGTACATATCGGTATCTTCTGGTACTTCCATGGTTACAGGCAACGTACATTCATGGGACAGTGGGGAATTACGTGCTGTAATCCCAATCACTGCAGCACCATTTTCACGTGCGATACGTGCAATTTCAATCAATGATTTAGTACGGCCTGTATGGGATATCAACACAACAACATCACCTTCATTACAACCAATGCAGCTCATACGTTGCATGAGAACATCATCAAAACAAATTACTGGGACGTTAAAACGAAAGAATTTATTTTGAGCGTCATGTGCAACAGATGATGAGGCACCAAGACCAAAGAATGAGATTGTTTTTGCTTGAGTGAGAATATCGACGGCTTTGTTGACAGCAACCACATCAAGGCTTTGACGTGCGGTATCAAGGGATGCCATTGAAGACTCAAAGATTTTTGTTGTGTACGACTCAGGTGAGTCATCTTCTTCTACATGTCGACTTACGTATGGCGTACCATTAGCAAGACTTTGAGCAAGATGTAATTTAAAATCAGGGAACCCTTTAGTATCCAGTCGTCGGCAAAAGCGGTTTACGGTCGGCTCACTGACGTCAGCCATTTTGGCAAGGGTAGCGATACTTGAGTGGATAGCTGTTTGAGGAGAAGCTAAAATAACTTCTGCCACTTTACGCTCTGACTTACTAAACTGTGTCAGGCTCTTTTGCACCTTTTCAAGGGTATTCATAAGCAATTGTCCGCTAAAATGGATGATGTAATTTTATATCATAAATTACAATTTGAGAGGAAATGAAGTAATTTTTATCCCTCTAAAAACAAAATGTAGTCACTTTTCATCGTTGTTTTGTAACTAGACTAAGATAGTAAAGTAATTTAATCACCAAAATACTATCAGGTTTTATGTTAATAATGCTAGATACAAAACAAAGGATTATTTTCAAATTATAGATGCACAAAACTAATTCTGTTGTTATATTACAACAAAAGTGTGGTTTTAATCGTCGGATACTTAAATTTCGTAAGGTGAATCACACAAAATAAAGGAGTATGTAGAGCAATGAGTAACTCAACTTCAGGGGCTAAAGCTTGCGATTTTGTGCTTTTTGGTACAAAGGGCGATCTCGCGAGACGTAAATTGTTGCCTTCGCTTTATCAACTAGATAAAGCTAACCTGTTAGATACAGACACTAAAGTGATTGGCGTTGCAAAAGATGCCTTCACTCAAGAAGAATTTATCGCGTTAGTACAAAAAGCATTAAATACCTTTGTAAAAGATGAATTATGTGAAGAGACCTTAGAACGCTTTATTGGGCGTTGTCATTATATAGGGACTAATTTTACAGAAGCTGAAGGTTACAAAGCATTCCATGACCTATTAGAACCAACAAAACGTGTCATGGTTAGTTACTTCGCAACGCCTCCTTCTATTTTTGGCGATATCTGTCGCTGTTTAAATGAACAAAACCTCATCCATCCTGACACTCGTATCGTTTTAGAAAAACCAATCGGTACGTGTTTAGCATCATCAAAAGTCATTAACGACAAAGTTTCTGAATACTTCAACGAAAACCAAGTTTATCGTATTGACCATTATCTTGGTAAAGAAACCGTTCAAAACCTAATTGCTCTTCGATTTGCTAACTCGCTATTTGCGTCAAAGTGGGATAATCGAACAATTGATCATGTACAAATTACAGTTGCTGAAGAAGTGGGCATCGAAGGGCGTTGGGGCTACTTTGATACTGCTGGTCAAATGCGTGACATGATTCAAAACCATTTATTACAAGTGCTGACACTGGTTGCAATGGATCCGCCTGTCAATCTTGATGCTGACAGCATCCGTGATGAAAAAGTAAAAGTACTTAAATCTCTTCGTCCAATTACGCCATACAATGTTTTTGAAAATACCGTACGTGGTCAATATACCGCAGGTTTCTTAAAAGGCAGCCCTGTTCCTGGTTACCTTGAAGAAGAGGGCGCTAATGTTAAGTCTAATACTGAAACGTTTGTCGCACTGCGTGTTGATATTGATAACTGGCGTTGGGCTGGGGTGCCATTTTACTTGCGCAGCGGTAAACGTATGCCGTTCAAGAGTTCAGAAATTGTGGTTTATTTTAAAAACCCACCATTGAATCTATACCGTGACAGTATGCGCAACCTGCCACCAAATAAATTAACCATTCGTCTGCAGCCTCACGAGGGTGTAGAGATCCAAATGATGAATAAAGTGCCTGGTCTTGAAGAGAAGCAGCGCATTCAAACTACTAAACTTGATTTAAGTTTTACCGATACTTTCAAAAATGAACGTATTGCTGATGCTTATGAGCGTTTGTTACTTGAAGCCATGATAGGTAATCAAGCCTTATTTGTTCGTCGTGATGAAGTTGAAGAAGCGTGGACATGGGTTGATGGCATCATGAACTCTTGGGAAAAAGGCGGTGAAAAACCTAAGCCTTATCCAGCAGGGACTTGGGGCCCAGTTGCTTCAGTTGCACTGATCACTAAAGACGGCCGCTCTTGGGACGAATAAGGAATGAGTCATGATTAAAGAATCTGTGTTTAAATCATTCGATACTCCTGCTGATTTAGAAGCTAAATTAGCAGAGAAAATTTCTAATCAACTACAAAATGCTGTTGATAGTCGTGGTAAAGCCAGTCTTGTAGTATCAGGCGGTTCCACACCGTTAAAACTGTTTAAATTACTTAGTAATAAAGCAATCGATTGGAGTGATGTTTACATTACATTAGCTGACGAACGTTGGGTTGATGCTGAAGAAGCTGATTCTAATGAGCGCCTAGTCCGTGAGCACCTTCTACAAAACCGTGCTGCTAGTGCTAAGTTTCGTGGTTTGAAAAACATGTTCGATAGTCCTGAAAAGGGCTGCGAAATGACCATTGAATCATTAGCTAACTTTCCAAAGCCTTTCGATGTGGTGGTATTAGGTATGGGAACAGATGGGCATACATGCTCATGGTTCCCATGCAGTACCGAACTAGAAAACGCTTTTACGACTGATTTGTTATGCGCAGCTGTCAATCCGACAACCGCACCGCATCCCCGCATCACATTATCAAAAGGGGCAATCTTAAACAGTCGTCAGATTTATCTTCATCTTGTCGGTGAATCTAAATTATCCGTATATCGCCAAGCATTACAAAATGACGATGTGAACGAAATGCCTATTAGAGCCGTATTAGCGCAGCGTAAAACGCCCGTTGATGTGTTCTATAGCGCTTAAGGAGTCAATTATGCACTCAGTAGTTCAAGCTGTTACCGATAGAATAATCGAACGAAGCAAAGATACACGTAAGAAATACCTTGAAGCCCTTAACGACGCTAATGCAAAAGGCGTACACCGCAGTGCTTTAAGCTGCGGTAACCTAGCCCATGGGTTTGCTGCTTGTCAGCCTGCAGATAAAGAATCATTACGTCAATTTACTAAAGCTAACATTGGCATTGTTACAGCATTTAATGACATGCTGTCGGCGCATCAGCCATATGAAGATTATCCAAATTTCTTAAAGAAAGCCTGTCAGGAAGTAGGCAGTGTTGCTCAAGTTGCCGCTGGTGTACCTGCGATGTGCGACGGTGTGACACAAGGTCAACCTGGTATGGAACTCAGTCTACTTAGCCGTGAAGTCATTGCGATGTCGACTGCTGTAGGGTTATCTCACAATATGTTTGATGGCGCTTTATTATTAGGTATCTGTGACAAAATCGTACCGGGTTTATTGATCGGTGCGTTAAGTTTTGGTCACTTACCGATGTTATTTGTGCCAGCTGGCCCAATGAAATCGGGTATTCCTAATAAAGAAAAAGCGCGAGTACGCCAACTTTTCGCTCAAGGCAAAGTTGATAGAGAAGCATTGTTAGAAGCTGAATCTAGCTCTTACCACAGTGCTGGTACGTGTACTTTCTACGGTACTGCAAATTCAAATCAATTAATGCTCGAAGTTATGGGGCTTCAATTACCTGGTTCGTCATTTGTTAATCCAGATGATCCGTTACGTGATGCATTAACGTCAATGGCAGCTAAGCAGGTATGTCGTCTAACTTCAATGGGAACGCAATACAGCCCAATTGGTGAAATCGTTAATGAAAAATCAGTTGTTAACGGCATCGTTGCACTATTGGCAACAGGTGGCTCTACCAACTTAACCATGCATATTGTTGCTGCTGCTCGTGCTGCAGGCATCATTGTCAATTGGGATGATTTTTCAGAACTTTCTGCAAACGTGCCTTTACTTGCTCGTGTTTACCCTAATGGCCATGCTGACATTAACCATTTCCATGCAGCTGGCGGTATGGCGTTATTGGTTAAAGAACTATTGGATGCCGGCCTGTTACACGAGGACGTTAATACAGTTGCAGGTTTTGGTTTACGTAAATATACCCAAGAGCCTCGATTGGTCGACGGCGAACTGATTTGGGTTGAAGGCCCAACAGAAAGTTTAGACAAAGAAGTGTTAACCCATATTGATACACCATTCCAATCAAATGGTGGCTTAACATTGCTCAAAGGTAATATCGGACGAGCTGTTATTAAAGTATCGGCAGTGCCAGTTGCTAATCGTGTTGTTGAAGCACCAGCAGTTGTTATTGACGATCAAAACAAGTTAGACGCTATCTTTAAAGCGGGTGAGTTAGATAAGGACTGTGTTGTCGTGGTTAAAGGTCAAGGACCTAAAGCCAATGGCATGCCAGAACTTCATAAGTTAACCCCATACTTAGGTACGCTACAAGATAAAGGCTTTAAAGTCGCACTAGTGACTGATGGCCGTATGTCAGGTGCGTCAGGCAAGGTGCCTGCCGCTATTCATCTAACACCAGAAGCGTTAGACGGTGGCATGATTGCAAAAATTGAAAACGGCGATGTAATTCGTGTTAATTCTGATACTGGTGAACTAACACTTTTAGTTGACGATGCAACATTAGCCGCTAGGACAGCTGCTAAAGTCGATTTACATCATTCAAGTTTTGGCATGGGACGTGAATTATTTGGTGCTTTACGAAGTAATTTAAGTGGTCCTGAAACCGGCGCTCGCTGTACCAGTGCCATTGATGAAAAATACTAATTGTAAGGAAGAATAACGAATGCTTGAGAATAACTGGACGATACAGCCACAAGATATTTTTAAACGCAGTCCGATTGTTCCTGTAATGGTTATCAATAAAATTGAGCATGCAGTACCGTTAGCGAAAGCATTAGTTGCGGGCGGTATCAGTGTTTTAGAGATAACTTTACGCACAGAGTGCGCTTTAGAAGCAATTAAATTAATTGCTAAAGAAGTGCCAGAAGCCATTGTGGGTGCAGGTACAATTTTAAACGAACAACATCTTCAGCAAGCAATTGATGCAGGTTCGCAATTCATCATCACCCCTGGTGCAACAGAAGGATTATTGAAGGCGGCCATGAAAGGTACTGTACCTTTAATTCCTGGTGTTGCGAGTATTTCTGAAGTCATGGTCGGAATGGAATTAGGTTACACTCATTTCAAATTCTTCCCTGCTGAAGCCTCTGGTGGTGTTGGTGCGTTAAAAGCATTTTCAGGTCCTTTGGCAAATATTCGTTTTTGCCCAACAGGCGGTATTACTCCAACTAGTTACAAAAACTATTTGGCTTTACCCAATGTTGATTGTATTGGTGGTAGCTGGATAGCGCCAACTGATGCTATGGAGCAAGGCGATTGGGACCGAATTACCCAGTTATGTAAAGATGCGATTAGTGCGCTTTAATTACTCTCTGTAAGTGAGCATTCGTTAAATAAAACCACCTTCGGGTGGTTTTTTATTGGTTAAAATAGACTAATGTTTAAAATGCACATTCATTAAAATAATGTTCAAAATTGAAATGGTTGATATCACTTGGTTAGGAGTTAGCAGTTAGCAGTTAGGGGAGAGTTTAATTGTTAGCATCTTAGCCATAGTTTTACTCTTTTATTCCTTATAAAGGTCATATGGATAAATCAGCGCAAAGTGTGGCAACATTTAATAAGATGGCACAACAATATCAAGATAAATACATGGATTGCAGTTTATATAGCCATAGTCTTGATAAGTTGTGCGACTATATTTTCAAAATGGCTTTATCTCCCGATGTTGATCAAGTTTCGGATGTTGACTCAGTCACTTATACAAAGGCCATTTTCATATTGGATATAGGTTGCGGCCCAGGTAATGTGAGTTTGTATTTATACCGGCAGTGTAAAACCTGGCAAGCGGCTCGACAAATAAGCATAGATATTTGTGTCTATGGTTTCGATCTTGCTGAGCAAATGGTTGCTCAAGCAACAGCTAACAATCCATTGTTTCATTATGAAGTGTTGGATATGCGTAAGGTACGTAATGCCTCTACTGCGTTAGTATCTAATAAGTATCACTTTGCTATTTGTGCTTTTTGTTTTCCTTATTTAAATCAACGCGAACTGAAGCAATTTATTGCTAACTTGCCTCAGTTTATGGCCAATAACAGCATCTTGTTTGTCAGTTTTATGACCTCAAATAAGCACTATTCACAAACTCAAACCTCAACCCAAGGATATAAAGTACATATGTATTTTTACCCGTCAAAATATGTCGCAAATTTATTTCGTGAGAATGGCTTTGAGGTTATTGATCAATACGAAAAAGACTATTTAATTGAAGGTGAGAAACAAGCTACAGATTGTTTTATGTATCTTAAGCGTTTAGGGTAAATAATTTGATTTACTGACAGTTTTACTGATTGAAATGGACATTCATGAATATACAGCGCGTACACGTTATTGAAAAACTACCACTGGTATTTCTGATATTGATGGCTGCAAGCTGGTGGCATTTTTTAATTATGACACCTGGCTAAATGATTTTGGCCAGTCAAAAAGTGATTGGTTATTGTTGATTGATATTGGCGTTACCTTACCTTTGCTGTGTTTTATTTGTATTAAACCTAAAAAGATAGCTTTAATAAAATCGATTGGTTATTTTGCATTGTTGGTGGCTGTAGGTAGCTACATTATTCCCAATCAGTATCAAGTTGTATGGCCTTACCTTACAGACCTACGTTACCTCATTTTATGCGGCTTCATTGTCGTTGAATTGAGCGTTATTGCTTGCGTAATATTTGCAATTAAACAGGCGATAACCAAGGGGCTTGATCCCGACTTTGCTATCGAAAAGCCAATCAAACGTTTTATTGGTGATAGTGCTATCAGTAAGTTAATTATTTTTGAAACGAGAGTGTGGAGCTTTATTTTTTGCAGTCGATTGATTCATTCAAGTGCTTATGAAGGAGATGAACAATTTAGTTATCATTTAAAAGATGCAAATCAATCTAATTCCCTAGGTTTTATATTGATGATTGCATTCGAAATTCCACTCATGCACCTAGTATTACATTTTATTTGGTCACCCTTAGCAGCTTATATAGTGACATTGTTAACTGCACTCAGTTTAGTTTTCTTTGTCGCCGAGTATCTAGCCATGTCTAGACGACCTATCTCGATTGATGATCGCCAGATATATTTACGTTATGGGGTGTTTAACGTGTTTACCATTGCGTTGGATAATATTAAAACAATAGAATTTAATCAGAGTGTAATAAGAAGGCAAAAAGGCGTTAAGCGATATAATTTTAGTGGTGCACCCAATATCCACATCGTTTTGAAGACTGAAATTGATGATGAAAAACAGATTTATATTGGTGTAGATAGCCCACAAAAAATGATTTCGCTAGTTCAGCATCGGATAAACTAACTTAGTTAACCATTATCGGTTTCCCACTTTTTAATATTGCGTAGACTATCAAAAGAGCTACGCGGTGAGCTTAATGCTTTATCACAATGAATTAATAGACACTGGTTAAATGATGAGAAAAAGATTGGATAATATTACTTTTAGAACAGCGTTACCGGCAGATATAGCCATTTTGCGAGAGTTAGAACAAAAGGTGGTTCAAGCGGAAAGGCCTTATAATTCGAGTATTAAAGCCGAAAACGCTATTTATTATGATTTGGAATCATTACTGATAGACCCACTAAGTTGTGTTTTAGTTGGCGAAATACAAAATGCCATTATCGCAACAGGTTATGCACAAATCAGACAGTCTAAAATATCTTTGAATCATGCTAAACACTGTTATTTAGGCTTTATGTTTGTTGAGTCTGAATACAGAGGGCAAGGCATTAATAAATGTCTGATAGACAAACTTGTTCACTGGAGCAAGGAACAAGGTGTTTTGGATTTTTATCTAGATGTTTATGATGCTAACGATGCAGCGATTCGAGCCTATGAGAAAGTAGGTTTTACAAAAACCTTAGTAGAAATGAAGTTAAACTTGTAGACAGTAACAAAGTTCGTCTTATGTTCGAGTGATAATTTCACTTAGGTGATTATTAATGTGCATGACATGGGCGAGTTCATATTCTGCTTTTGTTAATGCGCCATAAGCAAAGTGGGGCATTAACGTTCCAGCGTAAGATTCAAAATCGGTTAGTGATTTTCTTAGTCTCGATAAAGCCGATAAATAATAGCTAACGTCTTGATTTAATGAAAGCTGAGGTGCTCCTGGTATTGTTTCATGAAGACTATGAGTCATTTTTCCTTTAGCAGTGAATGCCGAAAAAGCGATATGGCCTAAGGTGTTTTTAAATAGTGCTGATTTATGTTCGGGGTAACCTGTCATCGAATATTCAACACTCTGGGCGCAGTGTTCAAATATTTGCCCCAATTTCCATTGTCCTGCTGATGATATGTACTCGGAATTGGATTCACTCTGGGTGACTAGAATCATATGGAGTGTATTTAAGGTGTTAATCGTCTGCTTGATTGTCAGAGGTTGGTTTTCTGGCGAGATAGAAAACCAAGTTATACCAGCTGCACTGAACACTGCACCACCTGCAATTAATGACTTTAAAACCAATCTACGTTGCATCGCTTGTGAGTTACCGTTTTATGTTTAATTTGTAGACTAGTAAATCAGATGTGAAAGATTTCAGCAAATAGCTTGCTTTGCGAATTATCTAATCATAGAAATGCTATATAAAAAAACGCTAACAAATTCAACATTGTTAGCGTTTTTCTTTATGCGTAATGAAAACTAAAGGGGAAATGTTTAGCTATCTTGATACGCCTTACCATAAAAGCTATCGAGTAATATTTGCTTTAACTCTTTGATCAAAGGATAACGTGGGTTAGCACCAGTACATTGATCATCAAATGCATGTTCTGCTAGTTCATCGAGTTTTGCTAAAAAGTCTGCTTCATTAACACCTGCTTCTTGAATTGAACCTGGTATACCGACAACCGATTTTAGTTCATCAATTTTTGCTATTAGTAGTTCAACTTTGTCATTATCAGTTTTAGCTTTTTCCACACCGTCAAGTTTTAGGTGATCTGCAATCGTTGCATAACGACACAGGGCTTTTGGACGATCATATTGGCTGAAAGAGGCTTGTTTAGTTGGCATGTCAGTCGCGTTAAAGCGAATGACATTACTGATTAATAATGCATTTGCAAGACCGTGGGCTAAGTGGAATTCAGCGCCAAGTTTATGAGCAAGAGAGTGGCAAATTCCTAAGAAAGCGTTAGCAAATGCAATACCAGCAATCGTGGCGCCATTGTGAACTTTCTCTCTGGCAACAGGTGCATTCGATCCTTGCTCGTAAGCTGCTGGTAGATACTCAACCAGTAAATCTAGTGCTTGTAGTGCTTGACCATCGCTAAACTCATTTGCCATCACACTAACATAGGCTTCTAATGCGTGAGTAACCGCATCAATTCCACCAAAAGCGGTTAATGATTTTGGCATATCCATTACTAAGTTAGGATCGACAATGGCGATATTGGGTGTTAACTGGTAATCCGCAATAGGGTATTTCATCCCAGATACTTCATCAGTTACAACTGCAAACGGGGTCACTTCAGAGCCTGTTCCTGATGTGGTTGGGATGGCCACCATTTGAGCTTTTACGCCCAGTTTAGGGAATTTATAGATACGCTTACGGATATCCATAAAGCGTAGCGCTAAATCTGCAAAATCAACGTCAGGATGCTCATATAAAACCCAAATGATTTTAGCCGCATCCATTGGTGAACCGCCACCTAGTGCAATTATGACATCAGGTTGAAAGCTTTGAGCGACCTTTGCACCTTGTTTAACAATCGCTAAGGTCGGATCCGCTTCTACTTCATAAAATACTTCAGTTTCAAGTCCTTGAGCTTTTAAAATCTTGATGGTTTCGTCACAATAACCGTTATTGAACAGGAACTTGTCGGTAACGATCAAGGCTCGTTTTTTAGTTTCAAGTTCTTCAAGTGCGATAGGTAAACTGCCACGGCGGAAATAAATTGAAGATGGAAGTTTATGCCACAACATATTTTCAGCCCTTTTCGCGACGGTTTTCTTATTAATTAAATGACTAGGACCCACATTTTCTGAGATAGAGTTGCCGCCCCATGAACCACAACCTAAGGTTAATGATGGTGCGAGTTTAAAGTTATATAAATCACCAATTCCACCTTGAGAGGCTGGAGTATTAATTAAGATACGAGCGGTTTTCATTCTAAAACCAAACGCTTTAACTCGATCGCTTTGACTATCTTGATCGGTATATAGACCTGATGTGTGGCCTATACCGCCTAGGGTGACTAATGCTTCAGCTTTATCCATTGCATCGTTAAAGTCGGTTGCTCGATACATACCTAGTAATGGCGATAGTTTTTCATGGGCGAATGCTTCTGCATCAGAAATGTCAGAGACTTCGCCAATCAATACTTTGGTCCAGCTTGGGACAGTAATATCTGCCATAGCAGCAATCGTCGCGGCGCTTTGACCAACGATATCTGCGTTTAAGCCGCCATTTTTAAGAATGACACCTTGCATAGCCTTTGTTTCTTTTTTAGATAGCATATAGCCACCATGGCTAGCAAAACGCTCTTTGACTTGATCGTAAATACTATCAACAACCACAACGGCTTGTTCAGAAGCACACACAACACCGTAATCGAACGTTTTAGACATGAGAATCGAACTCACGGCACGTTTGATGTCAGCTGTTTCGTCAATAACGATAGGAGTGTTACCCGCACCGACACCAATTGCTGGCTTACCAGAAGAATAAGCCGCTTTTACCATACCAGGACCACCAGTTGCTAAAATGAGATTAATTCTGTCATGAGTCATTAACTGATTCGAAAGCGCAACTGAAGGTTCGTCAATCCAACCAATGATATCTTTGGGAGCGCCAGCTTCAATGGCGGCTTCAAGTACAATTCTTGCAGCTGTTGTGGTTGATTCTTTTGCTCGAGGATGGGGTGAAAAAATAATCCCATTTCGCGTTTTAAGGCTAATTAGCGCTTTAAAAATTGCTGTTGAGGTTGGGTTAGTGGTCGGGACTATGCCACAGATAATACCGACAGGTTCTGCAATTGTTATTGTACCGAATGTGACATCTTCATCGATAATGCCGCAGGTTTTATCATCTTTGTACTTGTTATAGATGTACTCTGATGCAAAGTGATTTTTGATGACTTTATCTTCAAGTAACCCCATACCGGTTTCACTTGCTGCCATTTTGGCCAGCGAAATACGAGCATCAGTTGCAGCGAGTGCTGCAGCTCTAAATATATTATCGACTTGTTCTTGGCTGAAATTAGCAAATTCTTTTTGCGCCTTGGCAACACGATCGACTAATTGGTTAAGTTGTTCAGAATTGGTGACAGTCATAATCACTCCCTTAAAAATAGTTAACTAAATCAGTTTAGTTAACGACTCTTTCAAATTCTTAATTTGTCCCTCTGTTATAAAATTACCTCTTTAGAGGCATTTATGTCGTGATCAATCCCACAGATTCAAGTTAAGTGTAATTTTATTACAGTTAGCGTGAGAGGATTTAACGTTGCAGTTGCTAATCAT
The DNA here is from genome assembly GCF_043568515.1 of Shewanella sp. ENK2. Classification (NCBI taxonomy): domain Bacteria; kingdom Pseudomonadati; phylum Pseudomonadota; class Gammaproteobacteria; order Alteromonadales; family Shewanellaceae; genus Shewanella; species Shewanella sp. ENK2. The sequence continues at coordinate 4,253,642 of NZ_CP171406.1, forward strand.
ATGCTGATTTATTGAACTAAAAATGACAGTCATTGAATAGTGCACTTTAGTGTTAACTTAGCTGGTAAATTGATGAATAATCTCAGGTCATTAGTAGATTGCCACTAGGCTAATTTACTTATGGAATCACAGTTAGGATTATATATAGATAATGAGCGATAACGCTAAAAGTCAGCTTTAAAGGGGTTATGGGTTAATAAGGGCATACGGCAGTGCTACTTGATAGGTCGACTGCCGTATATGCCGGGTTAGCGCTCTAAACTGATTTCAAAAATACCCGCTGACTTTGGACCGAACAGTTGCTGATGTAATCGTCCAGCAAATTCATCTGTCATTCCCGAAATATAATCGGCAATCACACGCATTTCGTTCAAATTATTATCCTTGGCATGTTGCCAACGCTCTTGAGTATTTAGCGGTAATAAACGTTGCGGGTCGGATTCAAATGCTTCGAATAACTCCATAATGATTTGTTGTCCTTTGTATTCAAGCATTTGAATTTCAGGTTTTCGAATAACGAACTTGAATACGAAATTTTTCAGTGTCGTTAAGGCATCAGCAAATGCTGGCTCTAGTTTGGCATTAAAACGCAGCAAGGGTTCATCAAACAGGGGATCTTCATCAATGACAATCGCAGTGACAAATCCATTAACTAGGGTACCAATGGCATCTTTACGGAGGTGATGTTGATGTGAAAACAATTTCTCTGCGATATGAGTAAACTCATTGCTAAGCCATTCATCCTCACTCAGTGATAAATGAGAAGCAACATCTTGTTGCCATTGTTTTGGTGACACAACACCCATCACGATAGCATCTTCTAAATCATGGACTGCATAAGCAATATCATCAGCTAATTCCATAATGGAACAGTCAAAAGATTTATATTGCGTTTTAAGATGAGGGTAAACAGATACGCCAGTGCTTTTGTAACTGACAAACCGTTTTCTGTCTTGGGTCGAAAGGGCTGATAATACCCAATCATAGATATCTTTATCATCATCGAATAAGCCTTTTACTGGCGGCCACTCGGATGGTTTAAGTTGACGATGGTTTTTAATTTCTTGCTGTCCGAGATCAATATGAAGCTGATGATAAAGGGCTGGGTATTTTAAAATACCGAGTAACGTTCTGCGGGTTAAGTTCATTCCCCAATACTCAGTGTAAGGCTCAAGACGAGCTAAAATCCGAAATGTTTGCCCATTTCCTTCAAATCCTCCGTGATTTCGCATCATATAATTTAATGCGACTTCACCACCATGACCAAAAGGCGGGTGGCCAATATCATGTGCTAAACATAATGATTCTATTAAACTCATTGAATCTAACAAATGGCTTATGTGTGGGTATTTACGTTTTAATTGAGCCGCTATACCAGTGCCTATTTGCGATACTTCTAATGAATGGGTTAACCGAGTACGAAAAAAGTCATTCATACCAATACCATGAACCTGGGTTTTAGCTTGTAGTCTTCTAAATGCTGCGGAATGTAATATACGAGCTCTATCACGTTGAAAAGGGCTGCGATGATCATTGCGTCGGGCTTTATCTTCACCTAATCGTCTTGCATGCCAAGGAGTTTCATTTGATGAGGTATTAAAAGAAATGGTATCTGACATGGCGCTTCCTTTTCGTGCTTACAATTAGGTCGTTCATTAAACAAAAGATGTTAATTGTTGAACTAACTATAGATGGGGATCATCTTGGGTTAGTTTATCGAGTGTTGAAGTGCAGCTATCTAAAAATATATCTATAAAGCATTTTACTTCAGGTAAAGCCTGTTGGATCTCACTTAGTTTACGATCTAAGTTATCTTTAACATGGTGAAATTCATCATTGTTAAATCTCAATTCGTTCATAGTTTTAACGTATGCTTGTAATATATCAGCGGCTTTGACTATGGCCTTATATTCAGGATCGACCTCTGATTGCACCAGTAAAGGTTCCATTTCATCTCTAAGATCGTCAGGAAGGGATGCTAAGCATTCCTTTTCAGCTAAATCTTTAAGTTTTTTAAATGCTTTAGTAAATTCAGGGCTGTGGTATTTAGTGTTTGAATTGATATCTTGTAATTTGGTTTCTGATACTTCGTGATACAAGGCTATAGTAGCGGCTTTTTCTGGATTGAGTTGACCACCAAAGCGTTTGTTTTTAATCACGACCAAAAGGTGTGCAATGACAGCGACTTGGTGACAATGTTCAGATACATTTTCTTTTTGAAAGCAATGCATCAATGCCCAGCGTTCTAATAATGGCATACGTGTTATCCATGCCATAAAGGTACTTGGTTTCATGTTCGCCCCTTAGTGAGTAGTGACTCGCTGAATTCAAAAAGCCTCAGGCTTAAACGTTATTATAAATAAGCCTTTTTGTTGGTTAACATTACTGCAGTTATTCAGTAACTGCCAGAACATTACCTTGTTTTTATTCATTAATTTAATGATATTTGTCGATATTGTTGAATTTAGGATGTGATAGTTTTACTCTGACTTATTGATCTAATCATAGAGTATTGACATGGATGATGCCCACTGCGTTGAGTTAAATAAACGCATGACTAATGAAGATTTGTACCTCCTTGAAAACGTTAAATCCCATACCTTTATATGCGATGAATGCGGCGTTGAACTAATCCCATGTTCTTATAAAAAAGCCATTAACTTACGTAAACCTTATTTTAAAACCGGTAAGAATAAAGAACATAAGCCACATTGTTTTGCTAAAGCCGTGTCTAGAATTAGAGAACAAGCTAAGAAGTCTAGGATTACTACTGAAGAAGGCTTTCCATTATCTTATCCTAATTGTTTTAATCTAACTGCAGCAAAATCGGTAAAACAAAGTCCTGAAGTGTCAGATGAAAAGGGGACTGACACGTCTCATTCTAAAAGGACTGCTAAAGCAAATTTGGGCGTTCGTCAGAAAAATAACTATGTGACGAGTTCATTTCAAACAGTAGTTGATCAATATTTTAATTTTCCTTACGACCGAGATAGAAAGCTTAACTTTGAAGGAATAACTGGTTCTGAATATCGAGATGTTTTCCAAAAAATCTTAAATCCAGTGGGTAAGCAAAAATTTCGATTTCAAAGCAAAGATGATGAAAATAAGGTGTTTTATTCAACCTTGTCTTGGGAGAAACCTGGCATTACAGAAAATACCATAACAAGTAAAACTTTCGGCTGGCTGGTGGCAAGAAGTGGACGGTAAAAAGCAAAATCTAAAGCCATATTATATCGAAATTAATATTGCTAGTTGGACCCAAACAAGCATTAATCACTTGAACGAACGCTTAAAACACATACAACAACTGGTCCAAGGCACTGATAAAAAGGCTGCGATCGTGTTTGTCGGTAGGCAAGACAGAGAAACTGATTTTTATCGCTTTACTTGTAATGAGCCACGTTTAATTAGCCTCAAAGTCTTCTAGAACAGCATTGTGACAGATTGAAGTACAATACTAATTAGGTTCTCTAAGGGGCCCCGTTATTCATTTATCAGCATGAATTGTGTTTTTATCGGGTTATGATCTGATGCTGTCGTTCTATCAGAATTAGCCTCAACCAAAGTAAGCCCACGGTAATATAAATGATCTAGTGGCAAGCCAAATACGCGTTTTCTAAAATCAGTTCTATAGTGTGCTTCTTGTAGTCTTATTCCCTGTGTCAGATGCTTTACGATGTTAAGCCTGCCATCACGCCATGTATTAAAATCACCAGCAAGAATAATAGGCCCACGGTGTGAACTGATTTTGTGGATGACTTGCTTAAATTGAGCTTCGAAACGATTTAATCGAATGTCAAAATTTACTCCATGGAGATTAACCACCATAAGCGTTTCACCGGTTGATAATGGATAAGATGCGACAAGCGTTGATTTTGCAAACCGTATTAAAGGCTCAGTGGTTTGATAAGCACAAGCCTGATTGGCTGGCTGTGATGAAATGTTCATGACACCCATAGGTACATTCAATAACTTAAAGCCTTTAGCCATCACAACGTGATGCTGAATCTCTTCAAGATAAGTGGCAAATGTATGATTAAGTTTGGCTTCTTGTAATAATACGAGATCATTATGATCTGTTAACTGCTTAAGTACGGGTTGCCAATCTTGCTTTTTTTGCTTGTATATATTCCAGACAGCAATACTCAACCGTCCATTTCTATCGAGTGGTGAAGTTGTGTCTTGGGAAAGGCATTGGCTAGAAAAATAGGGTTTTGATTCCGTCATCATGATCTCGGGATTACCGTTAAAATAGCAAATAGCAACGATATAAATCCCTAAAATCGTTACAAACGTAAATAACAGCCAATATTGAATACTTCTTGTCTGCAATTGAGCCTCACAATAGCGAAGTTTAGTCACTAGAATGCAATTTATTAACGAAGATTAATGCCATTTGTGACGATTTATAAAGAATTGAGTACAATCAAACTTTACTATTAATCATTCTACTATTCTCTAGCACCAAGGATAACATTTTTAAAAATGGATCAGTTAACTCAAATCATTGCGGTCCTTGGTGTCTTTCTATATTGGCTGATATTAGGCGCCGTAGCGACCCGTATTGTCATTAAACGTCGCAGTATTGGCGTATCTTTTTCTTGGTTACTGATCATTTATTTTCTGCCTTTTGTCGGTGTATTTGCCTATATGCTATTTGGCGAATTGCATCTAGGCAAAGCTCGCTCAAGCCGCTCAAAAGCAATGTATGAACCCTATGGGAAGTGGTTTAGTACGCTATATAGCCATAATTCACACCAACCAGATAAGCAAAGTGATTATGCCGCTTCAATCAGTAAGTTGTGCGACTCACAGCTTAATATTCCTTCACTCACTTCAAATGAATTAGAGTTACAGCACACGCCCGAGCAAATATTACACGCGATAATTAACGATATTAATCACGCTAAAACGACCATCAATATGGAGTTTTATATTTGGCATCCCGGTGGATTAGCGGATGAAGTTGCTAAGGCGTTAATTAGCGCTGCGAATCGAGGTGTAAAAGTTAACTTATTATTAGATGCCGCTGGCAGTAGACAATTCTTTAAGTCTGAATGGCCTAAAGCGATGAAAAAATCTGATATCAACGTAGTTCAAGCGTTAATTGTTAGTCCTATACGGATGTTTTTTAGAAGGATGGACCTGCGACTTCACCGTAAAATAGTGGTTATAGACAACCATATTGGTTATACAGGTTCGATGAATTTAGTTGACCCTAAATACTTCAAACAGGGAGATGGTGTGGGTGAGTGGATCGATATGATGGTTCGGATTACTGGACCAGTTGTTCCTGTTATCAATACCGTTAGTGCTTGGGACTGGGAAGTTGAAACTAACGAACGTTTATTGCCAGCGTTCCCAGACAAAGCACAATGTACTGATACGTCATCTTTAGTACAGGCCATTCCATCTGGTCCAGGTATGCCTGAAGAAGTCATTCATCAAGTTTTACTGCAAAGTTTGTATCAAGCGCAAAAGAAAATTGTTATCACCACGCCATATTTTGTACCAAGTGAACAATTGTTAGATGCGTTAGTGACTGCCTCACTACGTGGGGTTGAAGTAAACATTATTATTCCTAGGCGCAATGACTCGACAATGGTGAAATGGGCCAGCAGTTCGTTCTTTAGTGAGCTGTTAGCTGCTAATGTCAATATATATCAATTTAATGATGGTTTATTGCATACCAAATCCGTGTTAATTGATGACGAACATTGTTTGATTGGTACTGTTAATATGGATATGCGCAGTTTATGGCTAAACTTCGAATTGACGCTTGCGGTAGATGACACCAAATTTGCCACAAAGCTAAAGGGGTTGTTACAGACTTACATGGATAATTCTGACAGGTTATCGCATGATGAATGGCAGAAGCGTCCGATGTATCGCCGAGTCATTGAGCAAGTGTTTTATCTATTTAGCCCCTTACTATAAGCCTTTATTCAGAGGCATAAAAAAGCCACTGTTTAAGCAGTGGCTAGTTAATCTTCAAGCTTTTGATGTTTATCTTGTTTGTGTACAAGCATCGTGTGCTTTATTTATTGAGAATAATCTTCCAAGAAATTACCAAAGTCTGATAATGCTTTATGCAAATCTTCTTTATGAGGTAGAAAGACAACACGAACATGATCGGGTTCTGGCCAATTAAAAGCGGTACCTTGCACTAATAAGATTTTTTGTGACTTCAACAAATCAAGTACTAGGCGTTCATCATCTCGTAGATTGAATTTCTTCATATCGAGCTTAGGGAAAGCGTAGAGCGCTCCTTTAGGCTTTTTAACACTAACACCAGGAATACTGTTTAATACTTCATAACAGACATCACGCTGCGCCGTTAAGCGACCATTGGGTAGGATTAATTCATTAATACTCTGATATCCACCTTTAATGCGGTTTGAATTGCATGTTGATTGGGCACGTTTGAGCATAAACGCATTGAAGCCAACATGTCTAAACCTTCAATATAGTTTTTGGCCGATTTTAAATTGCCACTGAGTACCATCCAACCGACTCGGAAACCTGCAGCTCGATAAGCCTTAGATAAGCCATTAAACGTAACGGTTAAAATATCATCTGACAAGGACGCTGCATGGGTATGAACGGCTTCGTCATATAAGATTTTGTCATAAATTTCATCGGCGAATAAAATAATGTCATGTTGACGACATAGCTCAATGACTTCTAATAACAACGCTTTGCTGTAAACAGCGCCTGTCGGGTTGTTAGGATTAATGATCACAATACCACGAGTTCTAGAAGTGATTTTGCTTTTAATATCATCTAAGTCAGGAAACCAATCAGATTCTTCGTCACAGCGATAATGAACCGCTTTACCGCCTGCAAGGTTTGCAGCAGCTGTCCAGAGCGGATAATCAGGCGATGGAATAAGGACTTCATCATCGGTATTGAGTAATCCTTGTAACGCCATACAAATTAATTCAGATGCGCCATTTCCAATGTAAACGTCTTCAATATCGATCCCATGAATACCATGGGCTTGATAGTGCTGAACAATCGCCTTTCGGGCAGAGAATAACCCTTTTGATTCACAATACCCTTGCGCACTAGGCAGGTTCAAAATGACATCACGAACAATTTCTTCAGGTGCTTCAAATCCAAATGGGGCGGGGTTGCCAATGTTTAACTTTAAAATACGATGGCCTTCGTCTTCTAGTCGACGCGCTTCTTTGTGAACAGGGCCTCGAATATCGTAGCAAACGCTATCGAGTTTATTGGATTTGATAATGGGACGCATACTTGCTTAACCTTACTAAATACGACTTAAGTCAGCGAACAATAACGAATTTAATAGGGATATAAAAGCACTATTTAATTTTTGAGAGTATATTTTTAGCGTTTTATTCTAACGAGCAGGTTGTTAAGTGAGGTTATTGAAGTATTGTTCTGGTAAAGGTGTAGTTTAAAGTGTTTTTGCTTGTTTGTGAGGGGTGCAGAAGGTAAAGACGCTAGTGAAATAAAGTCTTAATAATTTCAGAATACCCAATAAAAAAGCCAGCAATTGCTGGCCTTTGATTCACTAAATTATCACTGCATTAACAATGATCAATTATGCTGGCGATTATACGCGTTTTTTAAATTCGTTAGTGCGAGTATCGATTTCGATTTTATCGCCGATTTTAACGAATTCAGCAACAGTAACAGTCCCGCCACCAGTGATAGTTGCAGGCTTCATTACTTTACCAGAAGTATCGCCACGAGCAGCAGGCTCAGTGTAAGTGACTTCACGTACGATAGTGACAGGTAATTCAACTGAAATCGCTTTACCTTCGTAGAAAGTAACAGAGCATTGTTCTTCCATACCATCAACGATATATGCAGCAGCGTCACCTAGGTTGTCAGCTTCAACATCGTATTGGTTATATTCTGCATCCATGAATACATACATAGGATCAGCATAGTAAGAATAAGTACAGTCTAAACGCTCTAAGATGATGTCTTCCATCTTATCTTCACCTTTAAAGGTGGTTTCAGTAGTAGAGTCTAAAAGTACGTTTTTAAGCTTCATTTTAACAATAGCAGCGTTACGGCCAGAGCGAGTTGTTTCAGTTTTTTGAACAACCCATGGGCTGCCATCTAACATGATCACGTTTCCAGGACGGAGTTCATGAGCAGTTTTCATTGCATTATTCCTATATGTTTAGGTAGTAATTTTAATTGTGCAGTATCTTAGCTGGTTTTAACGAATTGAACCAGTCGAGACGCAAGATCTGCACCTGTTTTAGCATCAATTGCCCATTGTTTTGCATGCTGCAATAACGGCAATTGCGCTGAAATTAGTTTTTGCCAATGTTTAACGACATTAGCATCTTGTTGATTGAACGCAAAATTGGTTTTAGACCAATTAGTTGCAATGTCATCATCAAGTTTCTGAATGTAGATATTAACAAAAGCCTGCAATTTTACTAGATGATAATCATCTTCTTGCGGGTATATGTGCCAAATAAATGGTTTTGCAGCCCATTGAGCACGTAAAAACGAGTCTTCCCTCGTACGATATTGAGGTCACAGCTCCATAATAAACGGTCAAACTGAGTTTGATCTGTCATGGGTAAAACGTGAATAGTTAAATGGTCTACAGTAAATGATTGACCGCTGTTGATAGAGTCGATTGGGATATCTAAAAATGACGCAAGACTTGATAAACTTTTACCTTTGGGTATCAAAGCATGAATAGGAGTAATAACATCACTAGTTTGATCAAATGTACCCTTTGTCCAATGCTTAAATAACTGAGTTAATGCAGTGGATTCGTAACTAAATACACTAATTACAGTATCAGATGACTCGATACCTTTAAGATTTAGTTGGCTAAACAACGCCATTTTATTAGAAACATCTGATTGCCATTGATCCCGTTCATCAAATAATGAAGATTCACATATTAAGCCGCCTGACTCTCGGGTAAAACCTGGGAAATAGAAATGCTTCTTGATGCCACTAGGCTGCATAGATGGAAGGCCATGACAGCCGTTTACCCAATCTTCTGCCGATAAGTATTCAAGGTTAAACCACTTTGGTGGTGCGATAGCATGACCGTTTGATTGCTTATACGCTTGATGTTGAGTTTCAATTATTTTAATTACCTGTGAGGGAAGTTCACAGGCAAATGCCTCAATTAACAGCTCGCCTGGTATAAAAGTAATATCTAGTGGTTGGTTCCACTGATAAATATTCACACCATAAAAGCATTGAATTGAAGCCAACGGGTCAAGCTTGGGTAAAATATGTGAGAAACTTTTGAGATCATCAACCCATAAGTTAATCGTAATGCCATATTCTGCATGTAACTGTTTTGCTAATCGCCAAGTGACACCGATATCACCGTAGTTATCTACAACAGCACAGAAGACGTCCCAGTGAGGAGCATTATAATTAACTTGTTTATTCACGGCGTTGGCTTCACTTTAATTAGCTAGATTATCATGTTGAAATTATGACTTATTCTAATGAGTTTGTTGCGGACTCAAAAAAGCGGCTTAAGCCGCTTTTTAATAGGAGAATTGAGACGAGATTAGTCTTCCAATTCTGCTAAGCACATTTCTTCGTAAATTTGCTTAACCCATGCATCAACACGTTCTTCAGTTAATTCAGGTTGACGATCTTCGTCAATACCTAAGCCGATGAAATGTTTGTCATCAACTAAGCCTTTAGAAGCTTCAAAGTCATAACCTTCGGTTGGCCAATGACCAATGATGATACCACCACGTGCAGAAACAATATCACCAACCATGCCCATTGCATCCAGGAAGTACTCTGCGTAATCTTCTTGGTCACCACAACCAAAGATAGCAACTAGCTTATCTGTGAAATCAACTTGTTCTAGATCTGGAAAGAAATCATCCCAGTCACATTGTGCTTCACCGTAATACCAAGTCGGGATACCGAATAATAGTAAATCGAATTCAGCGATTTGCTCCTTGGTGCTTTTGGCGATGTCTTTAACATCAACCATTTGCTTACCCAGTTTTTTCTGGATCATTTTGGCTACAGCCTCGGTGTTACCCGTGTCACTACCGAAAAAAAGACCTACAGTTGCCATTGTCTATCCTTTAAATATCTAGTTCGTCTTGCGAATTGTAAAAAACGGTTCAGTTGTCGATTTGTTGTTGCAGGATTAATTCGATTAACTGGCTACGGCTGATGTTACTGGCCAATGCTTGTTCGTTCAAGGCGTCATACAAAACTTGTGACACCTTTAACTCTATTCGTTTTAATCCGTTAGCGCGATCACGTTGGATCTGATTACGCTTATTGATTTTTAGCTGTTGTTCCCGACTTAAGGGATTGCTTCTTGGACGTCCACGACGTTTTTCAGAAGCAAACAGGTCAATCGTTGTTCTGTCTGTTGATTCTTTTGCCATCGTTTTGTTTAACCGACGCCTGAGCCTTCCCAGGTCATCTGAATAATACCTTTTGCTACAAACCCGGCACAGCCAAGGAATAATACTAACCAAACGATATAACGACCAAACTTAGGTACTTTACCTTGTTTGAGCACATCGTGAATCGCCATGCCTATAAAGAAAAAGATTAAAGCAAAAACAAGTTTAGACCTAAGGTCTCAATTTGATCCATGTATTGATTCAACATGTTTTTACCATTCGTTTTGCTTTAAGGCTAAAAAGAGGGCAGGAATATATCACATTGATGATACGTGGGCTATATCTGCTTAGTTCAATTGATTAAAATTTACGTAAAGATTTATACCGAATGCTTGTCAATAAACTCAACAACTAAACGATTAAAAATCTCTGGCTTTTGTGCATGTAACCAATGGCCAGTACCGTTTATCGTTTTAGCACTCACCTTTGGAAACTGTTGCATAATAGCGTCTGTATGTTCTGCTGTAACGTATTCAGATTCTCCCCTCTAATGAAAAAACAAGGTTTATTGAAGCTGGTGTTAGGCATATCCCAACCAATGATATGCGGGTAATTTTCAATGAGACCAGAAAGATTCATTTTCCATACAAAACCCGTATCAGTGCGTTGTAGATTTTTAAGTAAAAACTGCGCAGTGCCGACATCAATGTCAGCAGCTAAAAGATGTTCTAAAGCCGTTTTACGGGTGGTTTTGCTATCAAGAGGTAAGCTTGTTAATCCAGCAAACACTTTTTGATGCCTTGGTGAGTAACTCACAGGCGCAATATCAGCGACCACCAAACTGGTTACTTTTTCTGGATGAAGTAGCGCCAATGCCATTGCGACTTTGCCGCCCATCGAGTGACCAACAAAGTGGGCTTCTGGTATTGCTAATGTAGACAATAGGTTCACACATTCTTGTGCTAATTGAGGATAATCCATTTGTTGCCAGTGCTGACTTTGTCCATGGTTTGGCAAGTCAACACGAATAACTTGATAATGAGGCTCTAATGCATTCGCTAGATTCTTTAGGTTGTCTAAATTACCGAATAAGCCGTGGATTAATACCACTGCTGGTCCTTGTCCTGTCGAAACGTAATGCATTCACTTTTCTCTATATGATTATTAATGAGGCGTGATTTTGCCTGTAAACCTAGCTGGATTTCAAGTGAGTTATCAGATTAAAAAAATCTAAAATGTTCATTAATCAATCCACCAGCAAGATTAACTGATGAAATCGACTCATTTTTAAGAGATTAAGTGACATTAGCTCTTTATCGTTTTGCCACACATGGGTAGACTGTGAACATGATTAAGATCGATCAAAATCGATCCTTTAGCCGCCCTTAACTTGTTTATAACTATCAAAATGATTAAGAGTATGACGTTATACAAGGCAATGCATTTGGCGGCATTCGTTTAAGCCAAAAGGAATAAGACTAATATGAAATATATTGAGGTAGATGAAGAGCTCTATCGTTATATTGCTAGCAAAACAGAACGTATTGGCGAAAGTGCATCTGATATTTTACGTCGTTTGTTAGAGTTATCTGTAGAAGCTGTTGAGCACGCAGAGCCGCTTGATATTAGTCACCCAAGTCTAGAAGCTTCAGCAAATACGCAATCTGTTGCCGTTTCATCTGAAGCTACTTCAATAGAAAATCATCAGTCAGCCGTTGAAGCAGAAATAGAAACCAGTTCTGCAGAAGTAAGCACCGTCAGTGACACGGCTGCACTTTCAGGTAGCGAGGCAAATATTGCGACGCCAAACACACCTGTTGATTTTAGTACCTTGGTTCATGAACATATGCTAGCTCAGCAAAAAGGGGCTGTAGGCCGCTTTATGTTCTTGCTTGAATCATTATCAGTATTAACACCTTCAACATTTGACCAAATCCTTAAAATTCAAGGTCGCGGTCGTTTGTATTTTGCACGTTCAAAAGCTGAATTATTATCAGCAAGTCAATCTGCTAATCCAAAGGAAATTGGTGACAGCGGTTATTGGGTAACAACCAACAATAATACGGCGAAAAAGCGTACGATTTTATCGGAAGTATTATTGCAATTAGGTTGTAATGAATCTCAGGCAAAATCGATAGCAGATAACATTTAATTACGATAGGGAGATTACGGGTGGCGATTCATCAAAGAGCAGGGACTGTGGCTCAACAGTCAGATTTAATCAATTTACCTAAATTAATGAGCCATTATTATCGCATCATCCCGAATGTTGACGATGTTCAGCAAAAGGTGACTTTTGGAACTTCTGGCCATCGTGGTAGCGCATTAAAAGCGAGCTTTAACCAGAACCATATTTGGGCAATCACCCAAGCTGTCGTTGATTACCGTCAACAAGCCGGCATCAAGGGCCCAATGATTGTTGGCTTTGATACTCATGCATTATCTTATGCAGCGTACATGTCAGTACTTGAAGTCCTAACAGCAAATCAAGTCAAAGTCTGCGTTCAAAAGGATGATGGATTTACCCCAACTCCTGTGGTTTCTCAAGCTATCGTTGCAGCTAATCGAAACAGTACCGATTTAACTGATGGCTTAATTATTACTCCTTCTCATAATCCTCCACAAGATGGCGGGATTAAATATAATCCACCACATGGTGGGCCTGCTGAAGCTGAGATTACTAAACAAATTGAAGTTAAAGCTAATGAATATCTTGCCAAACAACTCTCTGGTGTTAACAAGGTTAATTATGGTGTTGCAGTAGATTCAGGTTGGGTTGATCACGTTGATTTTATCGCTCCATATGTCAATGCATTAAGCAGTGTTATTGACCTTGAAGCTATTGCAAAAGCTAACATTCGTATTGGTGTCGATCCATTAGGCGGATCTGGTATCTATTACTGGTCCCAGATTGCACAAGCACATGGGTTAGATATTACCGTCATTAATGACAAAGTTGATCCGTCATTTAGCTTTATGCCATTAGATAAAGATGGCAAAATTCGTATGGATTGTTCTTCTCCTTACGCTATGGCTGGCTTATTAGCACACAGTGACAATTTTGATGTTTGTGTCGGTAATGATCCTGATTACGATAGACATGGCATTGTTTGCCCCGGTTTTGGCTTAATGAATCCAAATCATTATTTAGCTGTAGCAATCGATTATTTACTTACTTACCGAAAAGATTGGTCTGCTGACTTAGCTATCGGTAAAACGTTGGTTTCGAGTGCTATTATCGACCGTATCTGCCAATCCCATGAGCGTCAATGTCTAGAGGTACCTGTCGGATTTAAATGGTTTGTTGATGGGTTGGCTCAAAGTACGATTGCGTTTGGCGGTGAAGAAAGTGCAGGTGCAGCCTTTTTGAATAAAGATGGTAGCACTTGGTGTACAGATAAAGATGGCTTTATTTTAGCTTTGCTTGCTGCTGAAATCATCGCGGTAACGGGCAAAACACCAGCACAGCGATACGCTGAGTTAACCGACAAATTCGGTGAAAGCTTTTATACCCGAATCGACAGTCCAATTAGCTTAAAGAAAAAAGCTAAGTTTGAGCAATTATCATCAGATAGTTTTACCGATAAAACCCTAGCAGGCGAAGACATTACCGCTATATTGTCTCACGCTCCAGGTAATAACGCTGCGATTGGCGGTATTAAGGTGACAACCGAAAATGGCTGGTTTGCTGCACGTCCTTCAGGTACTGAAGCACTTTTCAAAATATATGCAGAAAGCTTTGTAAGCGAAACCCATCTGCAAGACATAATCAGTCAAGCTCAGGTGATGATTGATACTGCCTTAAAAGCATAGCTATTTATTTATTAATTAATAAATAATGACTTCAAAGCCCTCAGTAGAGGGCTTTTTGTTTTGAGGTTGTCATTGCTACTTAGATTTCTTGTAGAAAATAAAAGCAACGATAGCGACTAATACTATCGCTGGTACCACTTCATACATGTGATGGAAAAGGCCAACACCGCCATGACCTTCATGTGCCATAGCGAGTGACGGTGTGATAGCCAAGAGTACCGCTGCGATTTTAGTTTTCATAGTAGTGTCCTTTATCATTAAGTTGGTGATGTTAAACAATCAATTTTGAACAATGTTAATTCTTTCAAATCGAATTCATTTCAAGTTGCATGAGCATCATATCTTCGCCATCAATGACTTGTGTCTCATAGCTTAAACAGTGTGGGCAAACAATATTTCGCTGAGTTAATTCAGTTTGTTGATTACATTGTCGACACTTGATAACTAATGCCTGTTGTTGCAGATTTAATTCAGCATCATTACAAATAGTGCCCAGCTTAAAGGTATCGAAAGCCGTTTGAAGTAACTGTGGTTCAACGCCACTCAATACACCGACTTTTATATTGACCCTTATGATGTCAGTTGCATTATTATCTTTAGCGAGCTGAGTAATTTGTTCCATTAGAGACATCACAATCGAATATTCGTGCATTAGCAAATCCTTGGTAGTAATTCACCCTGAGGGATATCTAAATATCGGCTACTACCCCAAGGTGTATTGAGCACGACTTTACCTGGATTCTTGTCTGTTACATTGCCAATAATGGCTGCTTGATCGCAATGGCAATACTGAGCCATGACTTCTAGTGCTTTATCTGCTGCACTGCGTGGCAGGGCAATAATAAACGTGCCTTCATTGGCTAAATCAAAGGGTTCAAATCCATACAGTTCACACAGCCCTTGTACTTCCGAAGAGACTGGAATGGCGGTTTCATTGATATTGATACCAACATTAGATGCTTGCGCCCATTCATTAAGCACAGCTGAAAGGCCACCTCGAGTAGCATCACGCATCGCATGAATGTCTACATTTGATGCAATAAGTTGCTCAACTATCGGCCACAATGTCGCGCAGTCGCTTGTGAGTGTCGATTCCAACGTTAAACTGTCTCTTGCCATTAGAATTGCAGCGCCATGTCTTCCTATATCTCGAGAAACGATTATCACATCGTCGTGTTGTAAGTTTTTCACGGAAATATCAGGTTTAACAATTTGGCCAATGCCTGAGGTATTGATAAAAATACCATCAGCACACCCTTTAGGCACAACTTTAGTGTCACCGCACACGATGTGTGCACCGCAGTGCTGGATCTCGTCAGCCATACTCGTCACTATTGTTTGCAGATCTGTTATTGCAAAGCCTTCTTCAATGATAAAGCTGCAACTTAAGTATTCTGGTATGGCACCCATCATGGCTAAGTCGTTAACAGTACCGGCAATAGCGAGTTTGCCAATATTTCCACCCGCAAAAAATAACGGGTCTACAGTAAAAGAGTCTGTTGTAAAAGCTGTCGTACCACACAGCTGCAGTTGTGCGGCATCTTCTTCAGCAGCCAAAATTGGATTGGCAAAGGCTTTAAAAAACATGTCATGGATCAATGCATTCATTTCTTTACCGCCACCGCCGTGACTTAGTTGGATCCGATCGTTTTTACGTATTGGCATGTGCGACTCCTGCGTAGCGATAATAAGCGTTACACGCTCCTTCTGAGCTGACCATACAGCTACCTAATGGGTTGTCTGGCGTGCAGCCTTTACCGAACACTTTACAATCTGGCGGATTAGATACCCCCGCAGTATGTCACCGCACTGGCAAGCTTTATGGTCATCAATTTCTTCACTGGGTAATTGAGATTGAAAAATGACTTCAGCATCTCGGTGAGCATATTCATTTTTTAAAGTAAGCGCTGAATTGGGTATAGGACCTAGGCCACGCCAACGAAAAGACGTTTTAGTTGTCAGATATTGATTGATGAGTGCTTGTGCTGCGACATTGCCATCTTCAGTTACTGCGCGGCTATATTGAATTTGTAATTCTGATTTTTGCTGGGCCTTTTGTTTAACAATATTAAGAATTGACTCCATAACATCGACAGGTTCGAAGCCTGAAACCACGACAGGGGTTTGATATTGGTCTACAGCTGGACGATATATTTTAGCTCCGCTTATAACACTCACATGCGCGGGTCCAATAAAGGCATTTACTTGGGTTCTTTTTATCAGCCATAACAGCATCAATGGCTGGTGGAACAAGTACATGGTTTATATGAAATAATAAGTTATTGATTTGCTGCTTTTCAGCTTGATCAATCAGTACCGCAGTCATAGGTGTAGAGGTTTCAAAGCCAATTGCAAAAATATCACCTGTTTATCAGGGTGCTGTTTTGCAATATTTAAAGCATCCATTGGATCATATAAAGGCCTAATATCTGCACCTTGTGAGCGAATTTTGGCTAAACTGCCTTTTGAACCGGGCACTCTGATCATGTCGCCTAATGTGAGTAAAATGACATTAGGCTGCATTGCTAACGTGGCGGCATGGTCAATGCGTTCTTTTGGCATGATACACACAGGGCAGCCAGGCCCATGAATAAATTTGATATTAGATGGTAGTAGTTGATTTAAACCGTATTTCATAATGGTGTGTATGCCCACCACACACTTCCATTATGTTAATATCTTGATTAACCGTCTTAGCATAAGATTTAATAGCATTAGCAAGTGCTCTAATGGTTTTCGGATCGCGAAATTCTTTATACAAGTTGGATAATTCCATTATGCTTATTCCTCTTGCTCAAGTTTTTCAACGATTTCTCTGTATAACGCTAAGCTCAGTTTTGCATCTTCCTCATCAATTTTATTCATTACAAATCCGATGTGTATCAACACAAAATCACCGATTAATAGAGGCTCAGACATTAGATGAGAACTAACACGACGTTTTACACCTAAGGTATCGACAGATACTGTGGCGTCAGCATACACTTGCGTTACTTGAGAAGGCACAGACAAGCACATAATGTTATTCCTCTAATTGCTTATTAAGCCAATTTGCTACGGCAGTGATAGATTGTGGTTCCTTAATAGATATTGGCATGAGGGTGACATCTGGATTGAGCTTTTGAAGTTGTTTACGACACTCTAATAATGAAAAATCAAAGTGTTCTGCTAAATCCATTTTGGTGATTAATACCAGATCAGCACGTCTAAACATGACAGGGTATTTTTCAATTTTATCGTCACCTTCTGGTACTGACAGTAAAACGATATTTCGATGGGTACCAACATCATAGCTTGCAGGGCAGACCAGATTACCAACGTTTTCAATAAAACAGATATCAATAGGCGCAAGATCGATATGATGTAATGCTTGATGAACCATAAATGCGTCTAAGTGACAAGCTGAACCCGTTTGTACTTGGTATGCTTCTATGCCTTTAGCAATAAGACGATCCGCATCGCGTGAGGTTTCTAAATCGCCTTCAATGACAGCATACTTTTTAGCTAAATATTCGTGTAAGTGTTCGAGTAATGTTGTTTTGCCACTACCAGGGCTACTCATTAAATTAAAAGCACGAACCTGATTAGCTTCAAAATGCTCACGATTATGCTGAGCTTCATGATCATTTTTGTCGAGTATTTTATGAATAACCGACAAGGTTTTCGTGTCATTAAGCTGTGGGTTACTATGAAGATGATTATGATCTGTCAGTGAGCATCCGCAATCTTGGCACATATATTTACTCCTTTAAAACGCCCTGAATCTAGTACAAACCAGTATCAATAAGCGTTGGTAATACTTCTTTGATTCATATCAGCTATTTATCTCTTATCATGAGTTAATGCTGAGTTTGTGATCTATTAAGTTGCTGATACGCGTACCAAACTTGCCCAACTGAAATTCCCGAATCATTAATGGGTACTTTGTGACTAGGTAAAATTCGTGTGTTTTTCATCGCATTTATTTCTGAGCGGTTGGCATAGGTTTTAAGGTTACTAACAAGGTGAGTGTCATGGGTAGTGAGCTTAATTCTTACGAGTTCATTCAAAAGTTTATTTTGAAAAACGCCGCCGCAGAGTACGACTTTAAGATGTGAAGACTGGTTGGCTATGTCATACACCATGTCAGCGATACTATTGATAAATGCTAAACAAAGGTGCGCTTGCTTATTATCTGACGAGGTTTCAGGTAATGCCTTAACTAGCTGCTGTATTAATAAAGCAGTGTTAAATACGGCCGGACTTTTATTTAGTACCTGATCTTTACTTGTATTTGCTTCCATACTCAAATGGGGAACAGGACAAGCGTCAGGCAGTGTCTGGTCTAAGCGCTGTAGTGT
This sequence comes from Shewanella sp. ENK2, assembly GCF_043568515.1. Lineage (NCBI taxonomy): Bacteria > Pseudomonadati > Pseudomonadota > Gammaproteobacteria > Alteromonadales > Shewanellaceae > Shewanella > Shewanella sp. ENK2. The sequence goes on from NZ_CP171406.1 coordinate 4,272,141, forward strand.
AAGCAGATCTAAAGCATTAACTTGATTTTGAGGGTATTGCAGCGATTTAATGGCTTCATTTGCATAAGTTTCAATTAACATGCCTGATTGAGCTTCAAAATCATTTTGTACAATTAAATCAAGTGCTACAGCGACGGCATCAAACAGTCGCCCCATAGAGCGACTATGGATACATGCCGTATCATTACGCCACATGGTATGTAAATTGATAATCGTGCTTTTGTCCATTTGTTGTATTGCATTAATGGGTAATGACATGACTTGTTCAATTGTCATACTCTCAAATAACAAAGCCAGTAAAATTCTTACTGGTTGTTTGATAGCTTGTTCACCGCCAATTAATTTAAACGAGTTAAGATGTGCTTTAAGTTCAAAACCGTCAGCATCAGCAACCATACACTCGCTGCCCCAGAGCTGTTCATCATCTCCCAAACCTGTGCCGTCAAAACTAAATGCAATTACGTTATGCTGATAATTGTTAGCCGCTAAAACACTTAATACATGTGCATAGTGGTGCTGAACTTTAGCTAGGGGGAGTTGATGTAAATCAGCTTGTTTTGCAGCCCACTGGCTTGAAGAATAAGTCGGGTGTTTATCAGTAATAATCTGTTCAGGGTTAAATTGATAAAGCCGGTTGAATGTCGATAAGGTTTTAATGAAATGCTGATCAGTTTCTAAATTAAATAAATCACCAATATAAGGGCTAACAAATGCGTTCTCATTTAAAGCGTAGCATTGGGTATTTTTTTGCTGTGCACCCACTCCTAGTAGGGCATGTTTTAAAGAGTGAGGTAATGGAATACTTAACGGTGCGTAACCCCGAGCAAGCCTTATCACTTGTAACTCATCATTTATGACCTGCACGACACTGTCATCACACGCATTGACGATATCTCGGTTATGGTCGAGTATTCCATCAATTACATCGCCTAGTTGACTCATGATGTTTTGTGAGTCCGTGATGATTGGCATAGAAGACTTATTGGCACTGGTTGCAACAATAGGTTTTTTAAATAAATCTAACAGTAAGTAATGTAATGGTGTGTAGGGTAAAAATACCCCTAAAGTATCAATACCCGGTGCAATGTCGTCGCATATTGTAGATGCAATATCATCACGTTTTTTTAATAATGTTATGGGCTTTTCAGCTGAGTTAAGTATTTGCCACTCTTTTAATGAACCCGAAACTATTTGCTTAGCTTGGTTAATATCAACAGCCATAACTGCAAAAGGTTTAGTTTTACGCTGTTTACGAAGGCGTAAAGTGTTCACTGCTTTGGCGTTAGTTGCATCACATATTAAATGAAATCCCCCTAAGCCTTTTATTGCGATAATTTTACCTTGGTTAAGATCGTTAACCACTGCTTGCAATACATGTTGACTGCTGTGAGATTTGGCATTTGATGTGATTGTTTTATCCGAGTTGATTTGAGAGTAGCGTATTTGCGGACCGCAATTAGGACAACTCACAGGTTGAGCATGGTAACGTCGATTTAATGGGTCATGATAGGCATGTGCGCAATCATCACACATTTCAAACGTTGCCATTGAGGTATTAACGCGATCATACGGCAATTGTTTAACGATACTATAGCGTGGCCCGCAATTGGTGCAGTTGGTAAAAGGATACAAATAATGTCTGTTGTTAGGATCGCGCATTTCCAGTAAACAATCTCCACAAGTGCTTTTGTCTGCGGATATTGAAACGACTGCGACGTCTTCACAGTGACTGGTTTTTATTTCAAATTGTGTTAAATCGCGATCAATCGCTTCTTCTTTGATCATCAATTTATCAATTCTAGCTAGAGGAGGCGGGTTCACCTTTAATTGATGCACAACACGATTAATATCGGTGTTTAACCCTTGTAAATGAATACAAACGCCTTGCTGATTATTCAATACTGAACCGACGAGATTCAATTCAGTCGCTAACCGGTAAACAAAGGGTCTAAATCCAACCCCTTGAACAATTCCATTGATGTTAAGTCTGACTTGTTGACGGTAACCTTGGTGTATGGTCATAAAAGACTCCTTAGTAACGTCGACGTTTAGCGAGGAATAAACCACCCACTGCGAGGTTTGCACCGTCTAAATCAAGTAGTCGATTGACGACAATTGGATAATTTTTCCCTAAGCGCAAACACAGCCTATCTGCTAACACTGAGTACCTGAAATCACTTCCGGCTAAGACAACAGCATCAAGACCCATTTCTTGGTCAAGATGATCCATCCAGTTACTTAAATAGTCAGCTAAAGAGTCAAAAAAACCAAAGGCCACTATTGCAGGGCTGGCATCAGCAAGCATAAAACTGATTACTGATGAAAGCGTTTGCTGCCAGTTAATTGATCGTTTTTGTGATTCAGAAGTGTTTGCTCCGTTATATGCACATAACGGGAAGTCGATACGTGGGGCATTGTTTCCATTGTATGATTGGGCTAATTGATGAAATTTAGCGGCTAATTGGGCGATGTGCTTGCAAGTTAGCGGTTGAGTTTCAGCATCAGTCGTTAAGTTACACGGCGTAATTGCCCGTATGTCCGCTTCAGATAATACAAACAAGGCCACTACTGCGATAAATCGCTCTAAGCTATTGCTAGTATTGTGTGAGCTAAAAGAAACAGATTTAATGATTTGGCATCGTTGACTAGATTTTTGTTGAAACTTATCGCTAATTTGATGCTTGTTTTTATCTAGTTCAGCGAGAATGCTTACGCCTGATTTAGCAATATCGGGCATCATTAAAAAGCAATCATGCTTTGCTGATGTATCTTGAGTGATCACACAACTAGGGTGTTGGTTTGATAAGTAGATACAGGCTGCACTCGTTGCTTTTTGTTTATTTATATGACGTCTAGTGGCTTTATATTGAGATGCTGAGAAAGAATTCGCCAGTATCCCTGCATGTAATGCACAGCTCGCGGCCTCAAACCCTGAAAATACCTTTGCTATCGGAGTAACTGTATCTGGAATTTTTACATGTGGACTGCTTGTTATACCGCTAGGTAATAGCGTTGATTTACAAGTAATCGTCTCTTTTAGATATGTAGCCTGATATTGATCATAAGTATGAATATCATGTCTTGGCATAGGAGCAGGGATGTTAACCTCTGCAGCATTAGTTTTGTTTGCGACCCAGGCAAGGTTTACCCAGCTTAATGGGAGGTCATCTTGTTGTTTATCAATATAAAGCCAATCAATGCCTTGTAGTCGCAAGTGTGTTGATAGTTGCAATAGTAGCCGTGAATCTGCAAAACACACTTGATAATGGGTTTCACTTAATCTCGATTCAGACTCTGAAGGCTGCTTGTTAGCAAGTATTGTTATTGATGGTTTTTCAAGGCTTGATAAAGCATGGACTTGATGTGGCGCAATATGGAAATAACGACTGATACGCTCAGGGTTTGTCACTAAGATCTGTGGACAAATTTGTTGACGCCATGCTTTTTTGTCAAGCTGATGTGCTACTAAAGGAAGTAAAGATAACCTGATGCCATTGGCTTGAACTATACTGCTTGCTTTCAGATCAGAAGTTAACTCAACCGTGTCGCCCTTAATCAGTTTTGTCGCAAGTTGAGCAATATCATGATGACTATAGCCTATCTCATAAGGTTTAAGATTATTTTCACCATGGCATTGTTGGCAAGCGAATGAGATATCAGCTGGAATTGTATGGTCAGCTATCGGCTTACTGCAAGCATGACAAAAATATTGATTGAGCTTTGAATGTAGGATTTGCTCCTGTGAGCCGATTCTTTCTGTAATACGAATAACTTCGGCTCGTTCAAGCCAAACTGAATATAAAAAACGCTCGGCTATCTCGTCTGCAATTACGGTTAGCTGATTTTCTTCAGCTTCAACTTCAATACAATATTGGTGCAACACATCAAATTGTTGCTCCCGATGCAGCTGGTGGATTGTAGTGAAAAAATACCGATTATCATTGATGTACTGATTACACAACTTTGCGTACAGCGCGATTGGTTGATGGCAAAAAAAGTTAAACCTGATTTTAGGCATACATGTTTGCTCCACGCTTATAAGAATCAGGGATTAATGAATTGATGTCGACCTCTGCAATACATTTTGAGCTAAAGCCCTGAAAACTGAGATGCTTAAGTAAGGCTTGTTCCATCACTGGCACTGCGGCCTGTATTTGAGGGGTTAAACCTAATGTCATTGGTTCAATCACAGTTGGTGTTACACCAATAACATGGGTATTTGGACGGTCGCCCACCATTTCCATCATGATTAAGGTTTGCAGCATTTCAACTTCATGAGCACTACCTTGCCAATCAATTTCTGGTGGAGCTTGATCAAAGTTAAACGAGTAAACTTCGCCTGGTTGAACCCCAGGGCTGTTGACGGTATCGACGACAATCAAATTATCGTAACGGCATAATATTGGAATTAACCCTTGGGCTAGGGTACCGCCATCTAATAAATCGAGTGTGATATTAGGATGATAAAATTGATATTTCTCTTGGATATAATTAACGAAATGTACGCCGATACCTTCATCGGCGTACAATACGTTTCCTATTCCTATAAGTAAGGTAGAGGTCAAGGTTTAATGATCCTTATGGTAGTCATAACCTGACACGATAGAATCCACAGCGTTATGTTTGAAGCGAATACCAGACCACACAGCCATATAGACATGAATGACCACAAAGACGATAAATACCCAAGTCAGAATGTGATGCCATATTCTGACTTGTGCTAAACCACCCATTATTGCAGTGAACCATGCAGACACATCCCACAGTAAGCCACCTAAACCTTCATGATAAACGTTGGCATAAAGTACCAAGCCAGTAATGCACATGAATAACGCAACCAATGAAATGGCAACATAAGTGACAAACTGCAGTGGTCCGTAAACACCAGCTTTATCAAGGTGTCCCATCCAAATGTAGGATTTAATTTGAACAATCCAGCTTTTGACACTGAGTACATCTTTCATAGAACGTCTTTCGATACTGCTTTTTCCAAAAAAGAACAAATAAAAACGAATAAGCGTGACACTAGTTAATACAAAGCCAAAAACAATGTGAGCAAACCTGATCCAGCTTTGTACCAATACATCAGATGACTCTGGTGCCACTAAAAAAGGCCAAGAAATGTAAAAGCCTGTCACAACTAACACAACAATGGCTAATGCTCTAAGCCAATGAAATATCCTTATTGCTGGTGAAAATATGAGTTCTCTGTGATGCGTAGCAACCTGAGTCATAATTCAATCCTCTTCGACAGTCGTCTCGTTATAGTCCATTAGAGTCCATTAGGGTCGATACGAAACTCGCCTAAACTGGTACCTTTAAAATCCATCACATGTACAGCACATGCCATGCAAGGATCAAACGAGTGGATGATACGAATCACTTCTAAAGGTTTACTAGGATCTTCAAGTTCAAGCCCAATTAAAGACGCTTCATAGGGGCCTACTTTACCGTTTACATCTACGGGGCCAGCATTCCAAGTCGTTGGTACAATCGCCTGATAGTTTTCAATTTTTCCGCCTTTAATGCGGATCCAATGACTTAGCATTCCTCTAGGGGCTTCAATCATTGCGTGACCAACATAATCCTTAGAAGAATCTATTTCTGGTGTAACAAAGGTGCTTTCGTCTGATTGCATATTGACTAGCATCGCATCAAAGGTTTTTAATCCTTCTTCAGCAACAATTACGGTTTGAAGCATGCGAGCCGCTGTGCGTCCTAATGTGGTAAATAAAGCTTCAATGGGTAATCCAGTTGCTTCAAGTAAACCATTAACTGAATTAACAACGACCTTATTACCACGGGCATAACTCACAAGTAATGATGCGAGCGGTCCGACCTCAACGGGTTCTTCTTTGTATCGTGGTGATTTAACCCAAGAATATTTACCATCACCATCGACCGTAGGTAATTTGCCGTAAACCGTGTCTCGTTCAACAAAACCGGTATAGTTAGGGACAGTAGTGCCTTCGTATGGATGTTGTGCATTATCTGCTTCATACCAAGCATGCGTCACATCTTCTTTAATTGAATCAGGATCGATATCAGTTACGCCTGCTAAATCACCATTCATAATGACGCCTTGGTCAAACATGTATTGACCATCAGCTAATACAAAATCATTGGTGGCCATAAAGTTTTTGACATTAACGCCGCCTAACACACTTGGTTCTGAACCAAATGCTGCCGCTGCCATGACGATATCGGCTTTATAAGCACGTAATATAAAATCCTGTACGATTGCGTGTTTTTGTTTCCATTCTTGTAAGCGAGCAGGGCTTAACATATCTCGAACCGATGTCACTCCACCAACTACTAATGATTGCGGGTGAGGGGATTTACCCCCGAATATCGCCAGCATTTCAGCTGCTACTCGTTGTACTTCTAATGCTTTGAGATAGTGAGATAGGGCTATTAGATTTTGTTCTGGCGTAAATTTATAGGTTTTATTTCCCCAATAAGCATTGGCAAACGGACCTAGTTTACCGGTATCAACTAAGCCTTTAACACGCTGTTGAGCGGCACGTAAGTCACCTTCACCAGCTGCAATGGGATTTGCCGTATATTTTAATGCCTCTTGTGCAGCGAGCGCGGGATCAGCTGATAATGCTGAAACCACATCAACCCAATCCAAACCGTGTAAATGATAGAAGTGAACAATGTGATCATGCATATAGAGCGAGGTTTGCATTAATGAGCGTAAATACTTTGCATTCAGTGGTATTTTAACGCCAAGCGCATTTTCAACAGCCTCGGTTCCGCAACGGTAATGAGAATAGGTACACACACCACAGATCCGTTGCACAATTAGGCCAACATCCATTGGCGTTCTGCCTTTTAAAATGACTTCTATGCCACGCCATAAAGTTGAAGAAGACCATGCTTTTTGAATGACATTATTTTCATCAACTTCGACTTCAACACGAAGGTGACCTTCAATACGAGTAATAGGATCGATTACGACACGTTTGTTCATGAGTTATTCCTCTAAAGGCTTGGCAAAAAGGCTAGCGACGGCATGTGCACCGATTCCTACAACGGTTGCGCCTAAAATAACTGCGCCGATAGTGTCTGCTGTTGCATCAACTCCGTGAAGTAATTGCCTCCCGAGTGGTTTTTCAAAATCAGCCATGTCATCCCAGAAGTTCGGTTCTGAGCAGCCAATACAGCCGTGCCCTGCAAGCACAGGCCAACTGGTGTGGTGGTTAAATCGTTCAGTTGGGCAATTGTTGTAGGTGTATGGGCCTTTACAGCCGACTTTATACAAGCAGTAGCCATCTTTTGCACCTTGGTCACCAAAGGTTTCAACAAACTCACCGGCATCAAAGCGACCACGTCTTTCACAATTGTCGTGAACGCGTGCGCCATATGCCCACTTAGGACGGTTAAACATATCTAAAGCGGGAAGTTTGCCAAACATAATGAAATACATCAGAGTGCCGACGATGTTTTTTTCACTTGGTGGGCAGCCTCCTAAGTTAATAACAGGTTTGTTAATGACATCTTGTACCCCTTTAGCACCAGTTGGATTTGGCGCTGCTGCTTGAACACCACCAAAGGCAGCACAAGTGCCAACTGAAATAATTGCAGCAGCACCTTCAGCTGCTTCTTTAACGATATGAAGCCCTGTATGTCCTTTACAGCCAACGGTTAAATAGGCGCCATTATTTGCGGTCGGAATAGCCCCTTCAACTGCGAGTAAATAGTTACCTTTATAAGCTTCCAGTGCATGTTCTAAATTTTCTTCAGCTTGCCAGCCTGATGCAGCCATAAGGGTTTCATGATATTCAAGGGAGATATGATCAAATATTAAACTGTCTAAGTTAGGTGTATCAGTTCGTATAAGTGATTCTGAACAACCAGTGCACTCAGCCATATGTAGCCATATAAGTGGCACACGATCGGCCAGTTCTGCAGCTTCAGAAACTAAACTCGTAAAAGGCAAGGGCAGTGCTAATAAAGCCGTTACTGACGCACTCCAAGTCATAAATTCACGACGAGTGATGCCATTTTCCTTTAATTTTTCTTCTAGGGTAACGGTTTGGCGAGGTGCAATTTCACGAAGTTGTGCCAATCGTGTCTTGCAGCGGTTATAGAGAGCTGAGTGTGTATCCATGAATCAACCTTATTCCGTGGTAAAGGATCAAACTATATGGACACAATATAAAGAGGCTTTAACTGAGGCATATTGATATAAATCAACTTTAAAACACTTGATTGATTTAATTGGCGAACAATGAGGTTTGATTTGATTTTAATCAATTGATGCTAATTTAGACAGCTGAGGTTTAAGTGTGAACTTGCAGAATAAAACCCTTTTTCCTTGTAAAAACAGAGTAAATTGCAAAAAATATAATTGCGTTTCTATTTATTGAAAATGCAATTTTTGGATATCTGCTTTGAAGGGGGGATTTGGAGTTTTAGAGGTTGTTCTTAATTCGATATAAATATAATTAACCTTTTCAGATAAAAACGCTCACACAGACTAGTGACTCAAGATTACAGAGTTTATTGTAACCTTGAGTGCACTGTAAGGCGCGTACCTTAATCTAATAATAGTCATTCATGCTTAACGTCCAGTTAATTGCTTAATTACCTGTGGAGGAACAATTTTTGACAGTCGTTTAATACAAGCATTCGTTGTTGGGTCACGATGTTTTATTTTAAACTCGCATAACGCATACAAATGTTGTGGGTTATTACCCACTTTATAAGCTTGTTCGATTGAGTTCATTGCTTTTTTATATCTATTTTCTCTTGCGCGAGTCCTAATACATACCAGTATTGAGGATTTATTGGTTCTACTTTCGTTGCTTGTTCGAAGTAGTCAATTGCTTCTTCAAGTTGCTGTTGTCGATATAAATTAAGTCCTGCGCTGTACCTTAGTAACCCCGCTTTAGGTTGATTAGTTATTCCTTGTTTTAAAATAGCTAAGGACTTGTCATCATCACCGGTTTGTCTATATAAATCAGCTAAATTGGCATAACTTGTGGCAAAAATAGGTTCAATTTCAATTGCTTTTAAATAGCTCTTCTCTGCTTGTTGTATTTTACCTTGGGCTAAATATACGTTAGCTGTATTCATCAAACCAAAACCTCGATCTGCATTAAAGGATTGGATTGCTAGATACTCATCCAAAGCGGGGCGAAGTTTTTCTTGTTGGGTATGAGTCATACTTGCCCAGTCATTAATGAGAGAACTTGCCGTTTCTGTTCTTACAGCAAGTACAGGGTCATCAAGTAACGGACTTATGATTTGCCAACGGTCAGAAAATGGATATGAGGTCACACCAGCAATAGCGCCCAGCTTGATTTGTGGATCTTCATGTTTAACACCACGCATGATTGCAACTAGTGCATTTTGTCCAGGGTAATCACTTAATCTACTTAATGCTGATGCTCTTATGATATCTGGGTTAGCATTATTTTGAGCAATATACGATAAGCTATCTCCGCTCGTCGGTACGCCTACAGCAGCTTGAGCAAACACTGTAGCAAAAGAGTCAGTTTGTCGATAATTTGATTGTGGGTAACGCTGCTTAATTGCATTATCAGCCCATTGGTTGTCTTTATCGGTATGACAAGATGTGCAAACGTTAGGGGTGCCGATTTTTAAACTGATATCTGGTCTAGGAACTTTAAAACTATGATCGGCTCGAGGGTCAACGTCCATATACGTCGTTTTAGGCATATGACAGGTCACACACTGCGCTGCGTCTGTGCCTGATTTGTGTTGGCTATGAGTGTCAGCGGTATATTCACTAGGTAAGTGGCATTTAAAACAAATCGACTCGATTGGCGCATTAAGTTTATTACTATGAGGGTTATGGCAATCACTGCAGACGACCCCAGCTTGATGCATTTTGGATTGTTTAAATGAACCTAAAACAAACACTTCATCATAAATTTGACCATCTGGATAATATAGATCTGCAGTGACAGCATTCAAAATGTATTTATCATAAAAACTGTTTTTAATGTGATCATTTTGGTCACTGATTTGCGCTCTCCGGCTATGACATTGACCACAAGTGGCTAATTGATCAGATCCCTTAACTTCAGTTGGGGTTAATATTTTCTGACCTTTTTTATAGATCCATTTTCCTACTTTCGGCGATAAAGTACGCTCAAACCCGAAAGTCGCCTCATTTATTTTCGTTTTACTATCATCTTGGTGCGTCGCTTGGCTATTGCTTTTGATTTTAGCTTTTACATTTGAGGTGTTAGGTTGCTGGCTTGCCCAATACAAGTGATCGCTGGCGGGGCCATGGCAAGCCTCGCAACCTACATTAATCTCGGACCAAGTCGTATTGTATTGATTTATTTCAGCATCATAATTTTTGCTGATGTTTGTAGAATGACAATCAGCACACATGTAATTCCAGTTCTGGCCATTATTAGTCCAGAAGAATTCATCATAGGGTTCCATATCTGGGTAAAGGTGAAACCATCTTTGCCCACCTTGCTCTTGATCTCGGGCATCCCATGCTAATGGAATAAGTTGTAGCCTACCATCAGGGAACTCAACCATATATTGTTGTAATGGATGGTAGCCAAACGTGTAGCTGATTTGATAATCATTAAACTTGCCGTCAGGCCCTTTTGTATTCACCCAGTATTGGTCATCAATTTTAAATAATCGATATACTTCACCTTTGACTGTGAGAGAGGAATTGTCGAAATTCCCTAATACCGATTCGGCATTTGCATGACGCATTGACATATCATGATGTGAACCTTGCCAGTCTTTATATTCAGTTTGATGGCAATCTATACATTGATCCGTTCCGACGAACTCAGCGGCTTGTGTTATTGAGTGGTAACAATAAGAAGTAATAAGAATGCTGGCATACAAAACTAGCTGATTGAATTTCATATTAAAACGGCTATTTATCAAAAGGACTTTTATAGTAAAGCCAATTTTACATTTTACCAACACTAACTGATGACTAATTGAAAAAGCCAAACATAAGTTTGGCTTTTTGTTTGCAATAGATATAACCACGAAACGTCGTTATTTTGTAAAAGTGATTAATCGTTAAATTGTTTAATCACTTCTTTTAATGGAAACCCAGCAGCACTCGATGGCGCATTAATACCAAGAATGGTACTTAAGGTAGTGGCTACATCGACGGTGGCGACAGGTCGTTCAATCTGTTGCCCATCGAGTTTAAATCCAGCAAAGATTATTGGAACATGAGTGTCATAACGCCATGGGGAACCATGTACAGATGCGACATTGAGGCCATCGAAATCTGCTACGAATACATTTGGCTCAAATACGATGTAAATATCACCTGAGCGGCTGGGGTAAAAACTATTAACGACCTTTTGAGTTATCTCATCTTTAGGCACTGCACCTTCTAGTAAATGATGATAACTGTAGGCACGATGTATGCCTGCAACATTATTTAGAACGTTAGCGACTACAGACGTTGCATCTTTCAATTTAATTCCACTTTTTTTAAGGGCATCGTGATCTAAATTGACATAAGGTTGCCAAGCATTGGCAAACAAATTACCGCTAATCTTCCAGTCTTTTTTTAGTTTAACGATATCTTGTTGTTTTTCTAGAGAGGCTAAATCAAAATGAGTGGCTTTGGTGCCAAATTGGGTTAAATACCCCGGTGCTTCAGGTGCGCCATGATCTGCTGATAATACAATTAAGGTATTATCTAAACCTACTTTGTCATCGACATAAGAAAATAAACTGGCTAGCGTTCTATCAAGACGAAGTAAATTATCTTCTGCTTCTAAACTAGATGGCCCAAAAATATGGCCAACATAATCCGTAGACGAAAAACTAACAGATAAATAATCAGTGACTTTGTTTTGACCTAATTGATTATGTTCTATGACTGATTTAGCAAAATTAGCCGTCATTTCGTCACCGACTGGGCTGACAGTTAAAAACGTACTGAAATACGGATTGTCTCGCTTTCCAAATTGATGTGGGAATGTAATACCGTAACCTGGTAATTTAGTTTTCCAGTCATGAGCCGCATTATCACCAAACAAATATTCAGTTGATTCTTTGGATAAAGTCCAAGACATATCTGCATATTTTGCAATATCATTTTGTTGATTGAATTCATTAACCCATTGTGGATATTGATCAAAATAATATTGACTGCTGACAAACTCACCCGCTGATTTAGAGAACCAAAAAGCTTTTCCTGTGTGACCTGCAAGTGTAATTGCACCTCTGTCTTTTACTGACACTGCAAATACTTTGGATTTACCATTGTTACTAGCAGTGAGCTCATCACTAAAGGTGGTTGCTAAGATATTTTTAGGTGAACGGCCTTCAACTTTACTGGCTTTTTGCGTGGGGTCTATTTCATTTTCAGCATCAACAGCGGCATTGGCACTGATCAAAGGGTAAGTTTTATCTTGAACATTATAGATGGGCTGCTGTAATTGTTTATCAAACCATAAATTACTCACCATACCATGACTCGAAGGATGTGCGCCTGTCGCCAAAGTGGTGTGGCCAACAACTGTTTCTGTTATGGCATGTAGGTGATGGGCTTCGGTATAATACACGCCTTCATCAATAAGGTAGTTGAATCCTTCATCGGTAAAGTGATGTTGATAGCGGTTGAGTAAATCAGCGCGTAATTGGTCAACAGTGATCTGTAAGATTAATTTAGGCTCTTTAGCATCAACCTGATTTACAAGACAAACTGATAAAGCGGCAACGATTGGCGTCCATTTCATTTGATATCCTTTTCAACATAGTGGTCGAAGTGTGTACTCAATATTGATACTTACTTAGATATGTTTAACAGAGATCCTTAAAATGATAAATAAGACAATGGTGTTGTAACGCTGTTTATTTCAATAATGCTTGCTGACAGAGTGCTAACGATAAGCGAATTGAGTCAAGATATTGTGATGCCTGATTGTCAGACAAATACCATATTCCTGCGTTTTTTCAGGTTGTTGGTTAAAGAAAAGGGGTTCTACGTCTAATAAGTTGGATTGTGTAGAACATGCTAACCAGTGCGATAACGGTAAATTCGCTAGTTTCTCTAGAGCTATAACACCTTCAGGTGTGCTTGATTGTAAGTTGGCAATTTTAGCTAGTAGGGTAAAAGGAGAGTCGTTAATGCTTTGCTCCGATGTGACGTCTACTGCACGATAGAGGGTTTTATTGTTATCTGATGATAACAATAAAGCAGAGCCAATTAATTTGTGATCTTGGTGACTCTTTAATTTGGCTTAGTGCGATTCTTCTTTCTCCAAGCCAGTTATGAACAACGCAAGGCAGGTGCTCGTTTTTTGTCATGGTGTTATTACGGGCTAAATTAGGCAATAACGACATTCTTGTTAATGAAAGGGGAATCGTTAAACGACTAAATAAGATAAAACATGCCAGTCCAGAAGAAGGCCAGCAATTCAATCTGCTTTGAAGTTCATGAGCAATAGCTGAGAGTTGAGTGCTTAACCATTTATTATGGTGGCCGGTTACGACAAAATCTTCTGTTGAACCTGCAAAAGGGCCATTACAAATATTAATAATATGCTCTCCTTCAGCAACAGTTCCATTAAAAATTATCGAGTAGCCTTTTTTAGATGCTTGCCAATCTCCGTTGGCATTGCCAATAATTGTCACTTGGCCAAAATGTGGCGACTCAATTAATTGCATGTTAGAACCATAACGACGGATGAGAAAAAGAGAAATATTTACCAGTAAGCTTAACAGTAATCCAGTAATAGCGCTAAAAATTGCCTTGCAAACGCCTGCTTTATAGGCAAAAAATATGTTCTTTTGAATTACTGTATTTAATTAAAAACACTTTCTTGTAAACCTTAGCGTCAAAAGTGACATTATTTGATTGAATTTTAAACTGTGTGATCTACATTCTAAATACGTTAGATTTATTCTTGTAAATTTATAAAGAACGAACATGGTTTATTTAATAATCAAATGAGGCTTTTATGTTAGGTGAAAATCACTCTCTTAGAAATGAATTTCCAGATCATTTAGACACAATCACTGCACTAAACAGTAGTGATGCGAACTTTGCTGAGATTTTAAAGCGTTATGATGAACTCGATAAACAAATACGTGATTTAGAGCTCAAAGACTCGCCAATTGCCGATGATGCAATCCATGATTTAAAACAACAACGCGTTGAAATGAAAGATGCGCTTTATCATAAAATAATGGAATCTGAAGCTAAGTAACTATCGCTATATTGTCTACTCCTTGGTTGTTATAAAGCCTGTTGATGACAACAGGCTTTTTTATCACCAAATAGGGGATCCGTTAAGTCATAGGATTACGGTTTGCGCAGCAAAGGCGACAAAAAACGTAACTCACCATCAATATCATCGGGTATCGTTAGCCCTAAAATATTGGCAATCAAAGGGTAGAGATGAATATTATCTGCTTGAGCAATTGTTGCCTGATTAAATGCAGGCCCTTTGGCGTATAAAACTGTATTCATATCGTGAATAGTTTGTGGATCATAGCCATGCTTTCCGATTACGCCAGGTTTTGCATCTGTGGAAGTAATATAGTGATTGTTACTAATAATAACGGCATCACCAATTGAAGGGTTTCCGCTAAAATGGAGGCGTTCTGGCATTTCAGCTTGTAAATAAAACGCTAAACCTTCTACCTCTTCCACAAGCGCTTTCAGCCTAGCTAAATCTTGCTTTTTATTTTCACCTATAGCTGTGACTAATGAGAAGGCAGCATCATTATTAAAGATAAACTTATCCTTTAAATCAGCGACTTTACCCACTAGTTTATCAGTGTAAATTCTATCAAATTCATCTACTTTAGCCATGCCGTGATCTGAAGTGATGATGACATTGATATCAATCGGTAAGTCCTTTATTTGTTTAAGTAAACTCGCAATAAGTTTATCAATGTATTGCACTGCGTTGTATGTCTGTGTTGACTCTGGGCCGTGATGATGGCCTGCGCTATCAACATCCGAAAAATATAAGGTAACGAATTGTGGTCTTTCGCTTTCTGGTAATGAAAACCACTCAACGACTTGTTGAATGCGTTGCTCATTTGGGGTTCGGCCATCATATTTAAGCCAGTAATTAGGTCTAAAGCCAGCAATTTTAGCTTCAGACCCTGGCCAGAAATAAGTGGCAGATTTTAATCCTTGTTGACGGGCCAAAGACCATAAAGGCACACCTTGATAGAACTGGCCATCGGTGACTGCTTCATGAATATTCATTGCATAATTACGTTTTAATACTGGATTATAAAAACGATTCGACACAATACCGTGATTTGCCGGATACAGACCGGTCACTAAAGTTAAGTGATTAGGAAAAGTGACTGTAGGAAAAGCCGGAGTGAATAACTCAACCGTTGCGGCATCCTTAGCAAATTGATTAAGTGCTTGAGGGTTATGTAGCTGATTGTAATCGTATCGATAACCGTCAATAGAGATTAATAGAACATTTTGCTGTTTAGCTGCTTTTTGACTGTCTGCGTTAACATTGGCGGAAAGTAATACGCACCAGGTTAAAAGTACGACTATGAACAACCTATTTTTGAAGGGAACACTTGCTTGCATTGTGATAATTTTCCTTTGAAAGAAGTGAAGCACTGCTGAGATTAAATTTTCGTTTTCGTTAACACTAATAATGCTTTGCGCGAGTTAATATAACCTAGTTATATGACAAATCGACAAAGACAGGTTTAAAAGTAATAAAAAAAGCGAAACCTAAGTTTCGCTTTTTTAATCGTTAGCCTTTAATTCTTTTTCTGGCCAATTCAGAAGTTAATCCCTTGCTAGCTTGAACTATTCGTTAACGAATTAAGCTCTGCTAATGCTTGTTCCTTTGTTTGTGGTACATAAAGATGATAAATCTTACGTGCAATACGTCGCATATCTTCTATCGCAATATACAAACATGGGATTAAACATAAGGTAACCACAGTCGCAAACAAGACGCCAAACGCTAATGAGACTGCCATGGGAATAACCATCTGAGCTTGCATGCTTGTTTCCGTCATAATAGGTACAAGCCCAATAAATGTGGTTAATGACGTTAACATTATCGCTCTAAAGCGGCGACAACCTGCATTAATAACAGCTTCATTCAGTTTAATGCCTTGTTTACGGGAATTATTGACATAATCGACCATAACGAGGGAGTCATTGACTACAACACCTGCAGCGGCGATGATCCCGAATACCGATAGGGCACTTAAATCAATGCCTAATATGATATGTCCTAACATAGAGCCAATCACACCAAACGGGATCACTGACATGATCATAAAAGGTTGCACATAGGATTTAAGCGGAATCGCTAACAAGCTATATATCACTAGCATTGAAATAATAAAATCACGCATTTGCGTATCAGCACTATCAAGCTGCTCTTGAATACTGCCTGAGACTTCACTTTTTACACGAGGATATTTGGCTAACAATTCTGGCATAAAGTTATCGCGGATATCTTTAGCCAGTTTGAAAGGCTCTGCTTGCTCTGCATCAACTGAAGCCCATACATTGATGGTGCGATTACCATTTTCACGACGAATACTACTCACACCTTGTACTACAGTAATGTTAGCCACTTCAGATAAAGGCAGTTCTGCGCCTTGTGGGGTTTTGATTAAAACATCTTGAACCAAGGCGATAGAATTACGTTGTTCCTCAGGGTAACGAAGCATCACTTTAATTTCTTCACCGTTGCGAATAATACGTTGCGCCTCAAGACCATAAAAACTGTTACCTACTTGCGATGCAATGTTGGCTAATGTTAGACCTAAGCTATGGGCTAACGGCTTTAAATCAAATTGAACTTCTTTGGCTGAAGATTGGCGGCTGTCATTGACGTCACTGACACCTTTTAAGGTGTTAAGTTTGTCTTTTAATGCTTGAGAAGCAGCTAACAGTTGTTGTTCATCATTTCCTTCCAATCTAAAGCTAATATCACCATCATCACGTCCACCGCCAAATAAACTATCTTGAACAGTGAACGATTTGACTCCTGGGATTTTAGGCATTGCTTGGCGCCACATTTCTGCGACTTCAAATGTATTGATAGGACGTAAAGATGGATCAACAAGCTTAGTTCTTACTTCCGCACGAGTACGACCTTGTAATTCAACTTGTAGCTCTGCAATCATGCCTTGACCATATTGATCCTCTAGCTGCTTTTCAACGGTACGTATGGCTTTCTCGATTGAGTGAGCTGCATCTAAAGTTGCTGTTTCCGCAGCATCGACATTCATTTCCAAGCTGATGCGAGGGAAATCATGTGGGATCTTAGGTTGGCCAATAAACCTAACTAATCCACTGATATATAATGATGCGCATATAACAATTAACATCACAAAGGTTGCAATAACCGCATAACGGTATTTAACCGCAACAGTAAGGCTTGGTTTATAAACGTTTTTTATGAACCAAGTCAGATTAGTTTCGATTTTCTTCTGAATGAAATTGACCCCATTTCGCAGCCAATCCAACGGATTCTTTGAACCCGGTTGAACGACTTTGGGTTTGTTCATATGGGCTAAGTGAGAAGGTAAAATCAGCTTTGATTCAACTAAAGAAAATAATAGACACAATATGACGACATAGCCGATTGCTTGGCCAAAGGCGGATGAAGGACCGTCATCTAAAGTAATAGGTAAAAACGCGGCAATGGTGGTCAGTACGCCGAAGGTTGCAGGCATAGCAACTCGTTTTACCCCTCTAATAACACTATCTATGTTTTGGCCATTTTCTTCACATTCTGTGTGAGCACTTTCGCCCATGACGATGGCATCATCTACCACGATACCGAGGACGAGAATAAATGCGAATAAACTAATGACGTTGATTGTCACGTCAATAAAACCCATTGGCATAAATAAAAGGGTACCAAGGAAACAAACAGGTAATCCCATCATTACCCAAAAAGCGAGCCTGACACGTAAAAATAGCGCTAACATGAAAAACACAAGAACAGCACCTGTTTTCATACTATCTAGCATCAAATCTAACCGACCATCTAGGTAATAGGTCATATCTACCCACGGCTCTAATGTTACACCTTCTGGTAACAGCGCTTGTTTCGTAGCAATGTATTCCTTCATTGTGTCAGCAACATCGGTGATGCTTTGATTTTTTGCTGCTCCGACAAAAAATGTGACGGCATTTTGTCCATTAAATTTTGAGTATTGAATACCTTCTTCAAATCCATCATTAACCGTGGCAACATCGCCTAATAAAAGGTTAGTACCATCATCTAAGGTTAACAGTGGCAAATCTTCAAATTCATAACCAACATAAGCTTGGTTTTCAACACGTAAGTTTATATAGCCGTTTTCAGCTTTGATTTGTCCTGCAGACATATTACGTGAGTAGCCACGCACAGCTTCTGCAACATCATTAAAGTTAAGACCAAATTCACGCAAACGGTCTTTACTTACCTCGACACTGATTTCGTAATTTAAGCCACCATAAAACTCCGAAATATTCACATTCGGTAATTGCATGATCTCTTTATGAATTTTTTCGCCTAAATCTTTTAGTTGTCGCTGAGATAGATCGCCATACAAACTTAAATACATGACTTCTTGACGAATTTTAATTCGCTCAACTTTTGGAAATTCCATCCCCGCAGGAAAGGTTGATACAGAACCAATTTCAGACTTTACTTCATCTAAAACAATCTGTGGGTCATAAGAGTCTTCAATCCTGAAGTAGCCGTTTGCTTGGTTGCGGTTAGAGTAGGTGATGACACGTTGTAGACCTTGAACGGTTTCAAGTGCTTGTTCAATTTTTACTGTTATACCTTCTTCAACTTCTTGTGGTGCTGCGCCAGGATAAACTGCACTAAATTCAATCCAGTTAATTTCAACGGCAGGGAAGAACTGCTTACGAATCGTATTAGCAGTCAGTAAACCACCAAGTAAAATAATGATCATTAGTAAGTTTGCAGCAACACTGTTACGAGCAAACCAAGCAATTAAGCCTTTATTTGTATCTTCCATGAATTATTCCTTGTCTTCCATGGCAACAGCGGTATCAGAATTCACCCCAATTTTTGGCTCAGTTTGTAAAACCTTATCCTGTGGTAAAGCAACTGACATCCCTTCAACAGGATAATCTAGGGCTGAAGTGATAATGTTCATACCATTTTCTAATCCACTCGAAATAATGACGTTACTGCCATCTTGTCGAATGATATTAACGGGTAAATAACGCAGCTTATTTTCTTTATCCATGGTGGCGACAAGACCATTTACTATAAGGTGCCTTGGAACCACAGCAACTTCACCAGCATGGGTTCCACCAATATGTGCTGTGACATAAGTGCCGTAACGTAACTCTTTATGATGCCCTTTAAGACCATAAGGATCGTCGACTTCAGCCACGAGGTAAGTCATTCTACTTTTACTATCAATAATGCCTTCACTGCGGACAATAGTGCCTATCCACTCTTGCTTTTCACCGGCAAAATTACCAACAAGTTTAACTTCAGCATTGGCACCTTTACGGTCAAGATATTGCATTTCTTTATCTGCGAGAGGTAATCTCACTTCCGCTTTGTCTGTGCTATAAACCAACCCAATTGAAGCGCCATTACTGACGTAAGTACCAAGACCTATGTTACGACTGCCAATAAGCGCATCGTAAGGGGCTTTAATAATGGCACGTTCAAGGTTGCGTTTAGCCCGTAATAGTCCAGCTTCAGCGCTTTTCAGTTTAGCAATCTCTTGTGCCAGTTGTGGTTTACGAAGACTTAAGTCACTGGGTTTGCTATCAGTAATTTCTGCCCATTCACGTTCGGCTACTTGAGCGTTTGCTTTTTCTTGTACTAATGTCGCTTTTGCTGATGCAAGATTGGCTTGTGCATCTAACAGCGCTGATTCATAGTCACTTGGATCAATTCTGGCTAGAACATCTCCTTTTTTGATGAAGCCGCCTTTAACAAAGTTATCTGATAGATAGGTAATTTCACCACTGACTTGAGCGACTATTTCAGTATGGTATTTCGCATTAACAACCCCGTAAGAACTGACAGTAAACGTCATTGGTTGGTATTGTATTTTTTCAATTGATACGAGAGGCGTATTATCTATTGGTGGCTTTTCTTCAGGTGGTTTTTGCATTGAAATAAACACGCCTGAAATCAAAAGACCTACACCAATGATCCCTATTGGGAATAAAATTTGTTTTGCTGTAGCCACGACACTTCCTCTTGTTGAAGCTTATACAGGCCAAATGCCCGCTTAAATATTATGGTTATAGATATTATACGAGTATGTTACACGCTTTGTTAAAAGGTGACTGTTTCAATGTGTAATTTTTTGTGTCAATTAGGTATAAATAATATGCTGCGTTTTAGATCACTTATTGTTTCCAATAATCAATCATTTAAATTTGATTATTATAATTTCTAAGGTTTGTTAAGTACGACTAAATTCATATTTAAGGTGAAGTTCAAAGGTTTATACAGTTTACTCTGTAACCATTTTGTTACTCGAGACGAGGGTGGGTAGGCCTCAGTCAGCATGTCATTGTTAATCATTCTTTGGTGAATACTGCATATCGTTAACAAAAAACAATCTGTATAAAGGTACATTTTTACGATAGACTTAATTTTATTAGCTAATTTTGTCATTAACGTTCAAAATTACGCTCAGCAAATAGCACATTTAAGTAAAAGTATTTCACAAGGAATAGAAATGAACGTTTTAGTCACTGGTGGTGCGGGTTATATTGGTTCGCATACGGTTTTATCGTTACTCGAAAATGATTGTAATGTAATTGTTTTTGATAATTTATTTAACTCAAACCTAGAATCGATTAAGCGAGTTGAAAACCTAACTGGAAAGTCTGTTCATTTTATTCAAGGTGATATCAGAGATAAGTCGCAGCTTAATTCATTATTTAGTCAAAATAATATTGATACAGTCATTCATTTTGCTGCATTAAAAGCAGTTGGTGAATCAGGACAAATTCCATTGGCTTATTATCAAAATAATGTGCATGGTTCTGTTTGCTTACTGGAAGTGATGGCTGAACATAATGTGCATAATTTTATTTTTAGTTCATCGGCTACAGTATACGGAGAAGAAAATGATGTTCCGTATGTTGAAACGATGAAATTAGGTACGCCTTCAAGTCCGTACGGTGCCACTAAAGTAATGGTTGAGCGCATTATGGCCGATACCGCTGCATCAAATCCCGATTTTAGAGGGGTGTCACTCAGGTACTTTAACCCCATCGGCGCACATGAGAGTGGTCAGATTGGCGAGTCGCCTAAAGGAATACCAAACAATTTACTGCCATATGTCGCACAAGTTATGGTTGGGAAAAGAGAAAAGTTAAGTGTCTTCGGCGATGATTATCCGACTAAAGATGGTACTTGTGAGAGAGATTATTTACACGTAATGGATCTTGCTGAAGGTCATGTAGCAGCGATGAATTGGTTAACTCGTCATCCTGCATTTACCGGGGTTGAAGCATTCAATTTAGGTACAGGAATTGGCGTTTCAGTATTTGAAATTGTTAGCGCTTTCGAATTAGCGGTAAAAAAAGCCATTCCTTATGAAGTTAGTCCAAGACGTGCTGGTGATTTACCGGCTTTCTGGGCCAATGCTGAGAAAGCCAATAAACAGCTTAATTGGAAAGCCACTCGTACATTGCAACAAATGATGGAAGATACATGGCGTTGGCAATCTGCCAATCCAAATGGCTACGACAAAGAATAAGTTTCTAATTATAAGGGCGATGAATACATCGCCTTTTTTATTGCGTTATAAACGCCTGTTTTATCAGGTACCGTTAAATCAGACCCTTGAATGCTTTTACTCATAATAATGTCCTTATACGGTTACGTTAAACTTTACTAAGTTAACCATCCTCAGTCAGCCGCTTCAGATCTTGAACGCGAAGAAATGAATGTCTTCTTATCAATGTCTTTTATCATTGTCGTGACTAGTCAATAACGCTGAGCACATTCTAGTTAGCCGTTAATTTCTCTTTATATTACTCCACATCAAGCTTGTTGTTGCTAAATGGTTAAATTTTCATTAAAAGGTATTTACAATCTAATTCTAACCATATAGTATTTTTGACTATAACAAGTTAATTACATTTGGTTGGGAAATAAATGGAAAACGCAAAGCTGACCATCAAAGAAAAAATGGGGTATGGGTTAGGTGATACTGCCAGTAATATCGTGTTTCAAATGGTCGCTAATTTCATGTTGATTTTCTATACCGATGTTTATGGCCTGTCTGCAGCTGCAGCCGGTACCTTATTGCTGTCGGTCAGGTTATTTGATGGTTTTACTGATCCAGTCATGGGCGGCATTGCTGATAGAACGAGAACCCGTTGGGGATCGTATCGTCCTTATATTTTGTTTCTTGCGATTCCTTATGGTGTTTTAGCGTGTTTAGCCTTCATTACTCCTGATTTTGATACCACAGGAAAACTTATCTATGCCTATATCACTTATGGACTATTGATGACCTGTTATACCGCAATCAATATTCCTTATGGCGCACTTGGCGGTGTCATGGTTAATGATCCTAAGGAAAGAACGTCATTACAGTCTTACCGATTTGCAATGGCTATGGCTGCTTTAGTCATTATTGTGTGGGCAATTCCGAGATTAGTTGAGTTTTTTGGTCAAGGTTCTGATACCAAAGGCTATCCATTAGCAATGGTGTTCATGGGAGCCTTAGCTGCAAGCTGCTTCTTGTTATGTTTTACAATGACGAAAGAAACTATTCAGGTAACAGAGAGAAAAGCTTTAGACACATTTATAAAGACTTCTTCGAATTATTTAAGAATGACCAATGGTTAGTGATAGCCATTATAAGTTTAGCGACGTTAACACTCATAGGGATCCGTGCATCTGTCGCACCGCATTACATTAAATATTATGTGGGTGACGAGAGCCTTCTATCAAACTTTTTAACAGTAGCAGCTATTGGCTCTGTTCTAGGTGCAATTTCAACAAATTTCTTATCTAAATACTTTGAAAAAAAGGTGTTATTTCAGGTTGCTTTAGTTGTTGTCATTATCTCTCATAGCTTATTTTACGTGATTGCTAACGATCAAATTCTGCTGATATTTATCATCTATTTTATTGCTAATTTTGCACACATGATTATTACGCCCATTATGTTTTCAATGGTTGCAGACACCGTTGACTATGGGGTTGAAAAGATAGGTAGACGCCTGACAGCAATTACTTTTTCGGGCCATTTATTAGCTATCAAATTTGGTTTCGCAATAGGCGGAGCATTAGCAGGATGGATGCTGTCGGCTTATAACTATATACCCAATCAACAACAAACAGATGAAACCTTGTCTGGCATATTATTAGCCTTTGCCGGCATACCTGTGATTTGCACTGTCATTTGTTTAATTGTGATTGCGAAATACAAACTAACAGAAGTTGAAGTTAAAAAAATTCAACTCAAATTGATAGGGACTGAGCAGCAATAAGGCAAAGACTTGTTAATCGCTACAGAATATAGACGGTAAGGATTGTTTCTATAACAAGATTGCCAACGTTTAATAATGGATGAGATGTAAACAACATGGAATCGGAAAAGAAACTAGAAGCTGAAATGAGTGATGCTGAGCGTAAACAACAACTTGACTTAAAGAAAGCGGGATCATTTAAGCCAAAGAATCCGCCTTTAATCACTAATATTTATACAGCAGATCCTTCGGCTCATGTATTTAACGAAAAGATTTATATTTACCCTTCACATGATATTGAGACCGACAGTGCGATAAATGACGATGGCGACCATTTTGCTATGCGTGATTATCATGTTCTTTCGATAGATAACCATAGTGAAGAAGTGACAGATCACGGCGTGGCATTAAGTTTAGAAGACATTAAATGGGCTTCAAAGCAACTATGGGCACCTGATGCCGCAGAAAAATCGGGTCAATTTTATTTCTATTTTCCAGCTCGTGATTATGACGGTATTTTTAGAATTGGTGTTGCGATTAGTGACACGCCATCTGGGCCTTTTAAAGCACAGGAAAACTATATCGAAGGGAGCTTCAGTATCGATCCCGCCGTGTTTAAAGATGATGATGGCAGTTACTACCTTTATTTTGGTGGTTTATGGGGCGGTCAGCTACAAAACTGGCGTGATGGTAAATTTAGTATTCAAGATAGCTACCCAGCTGATAATGAGCCTGCGTTACCAGCAAAAATGGCTAAATTATCAGACGATATGTTAACGCTTGCTGAGCCTGTAAAAGATATTGTGATTGTTGATGAATCAGGCGCTCCAATCACAACAGGTGATAACGAGAGACGCTTTTTTGAAGCATCGTGGCTACATAAATATCAAGGCAAGTATTACTTTTCATATTCGACAGGTGATACCCATAAAATTGCTTATGGCATAGCAGATAACCCTTATGGACCATTTGTTTATCAAGGTGTGATTTTAAATCCAGTTTTAGGATGGACGAATCATCATTCAATTGTATTTCATCAAGACAAATGGTGGTTGTTTTATCATGACTCTAGTTTGTCATCAGGAAAAACCCATCTGAGATGCGTAAAGAAAACAGAATTAATACACGATATAAATGGCAAGATTTTGCCAATAACCGCGTATGACTAGCATTAGAGCAAATTTTTTTGCTTATTTTAGTTATGGTCAAGTTGACATTAAATTATTAAGTCAATACAGACGATGTCAACGAGAATTAAAGCTGTAGTCAATTTTTTACAGCTTATGAAGCAATAAATGTACAGAGTATCGGTAAGGACTTGATAGTTAATGCTTTTAACTATTTAATAACATCTAAACCGATAGCAGTCTTTGTTAGCACTCTTTATTGATAATGATAATTAGGTTTTCAAGTTTTTTATTGGCTTGTGTAAACCAAAAGGAGTCATTGCCGATTTGGCAATAATGAAGAAAAGGGGAGAGTTAGATGTTTAACAAAACGATTATAACAACTTCGATTCTAGCAGCATTAAGTTCAATGGCTGCTAATAACAGCTACGCTGATGAAGAAGTTGAAGTCATTACCGTTACCGGTATTCGTGGTGGCTTAGAAAGAGCCATGGATATTAAACGTGAATCAGAAGGTGTTGTTGATGCAATTTCTGCAGAAGATATCGGTAAATTTCCAGATACCAACTTAGCAGAATCATTACAGCGTATTACTGGTGTATCTATTGACCGAGCTAGTGGGGAAGGCAGTCGTGTCACAGTACGTGGTTTTGGCGCAGCGAATAACTTAATAACTTTAAATGGCCGTCAATTACCAAATACAACAGGCGACAGAACGTTTGATTTTGCCAATGTTGCAGCTGAAAGTGTTAATGGGGTGCAAGTTTATAAAACCTCTAATGCCAGTGTTACATCAGGTGGTATTGGTGCAACGATTAATCTTACAACGTTTAAACCACTTGATAATCCAGGATTAAAAGCCACTATCAGTGGTAAAGCAATTGAAGATAAGTCATCAGATAAAGCCAGTACAACACCAGAGCTAAGTGGTCTTTATTCACAAACTTTTGCTGATGATAAATTTGGTATTGCCATTTCAGGCAGTTATCAGGAACGTGAAAGTGGCATGCAGCAATTCCTTCAAGATCAAGGCTATCGTGCAAGTGACTATACTAATACTGGCTGGGGTGGTGTTCCTGCAGGTGCTGAAGGTGGTACAAATCGTCCAACTTCTGGTATTTACTCAAATGCACAACAACCTCGTTATATCTTTGAAGAACGTCAACGCGAACGCATAAATGGTCAAGTAACTCTGCAATATCGCCCAGTTGAAACTTCACTGCAACAATCGATTACACTACGTTTAGAAATAACATCGAAGAACAGCATACTGATGCATCTGTATGGTTCAACTATGCTGGTGATAGAAGTGAATCTGTTTGGAGCGGTGAACCTAACGCATGGCCTGAGATTTACTCTGAAATTTATAACATCAATAGTCCTGCAGATTTACAAGATACGTCATTAACTGTCGGAGCTTGGGGCCGTGAAGAAACAACAGATTCTATTGGTATTAACTTAGATTGGGATGTGACTGACGATTTGTCTTTAACGTTAGACTATCATAACTCCTCAGCGGCGATGGAAGCGAGTGATCCTAGGCACGGAACACGTAATAACGTACAACTTCCTTCTTATACCCGTAGCCGTACAGGTCTCGACTTAACCGGCAGTCTTCCGGGGATTGCGACTGGTAATATCGAAAACTTTAATCCTAGCACGATGCGTTTATCGGGTAGTTGGTTTGCTAATGACAAATATTCTTCTGATATTGAGCAAACTCAATTAAGTGGTAAATATCATTTAAATGAAGATTTAAATATCGATTTTGGTGTCGCTTACAATAAAGTGAATAACCATTATCGTCATACTCAAGTTCAGCGCCCAGATTGGGGTGGTGTTGGTGAGGTGGGTGACTTCGCTGGTATTGATTGGACTGAAGACACTATCTTAGATAAATTTTCTGGTACACCAGGCAATTTCGAAGGAACGCCTACGCAAGAAGATTATGATCTATTCAACAAAATCTTTTATGCCGATTTCGACCAGATTGTTAATGCTGCAGAACTTGCTGATCCTGAAGCGAATGTTGATGGTTTATACGGTGATTGTCAGGCTGCCCCAGGCGCGGCATCAGGCCCTAATGGTGAAGGTCAATTCTGTGCTTCAACGCAATGGGATGCGGGAACAAACCGCTTTACAGAAGAGAAAACCACAGCTGCTTATTTGCAAGCCAACTACTTTGGCGAAATCTCGGATATGCCTTTTAGTGTTCACGTAGGATTACGCTATGAACAAACAGATGTGTTCTCACAAGCGTCTGCTCCAGGTTATAGCCGTGTTGAATGGACCGAAGCAACCTCAACTTCGGTAACAGGTATCACAGGTATTGAATCTTTGAGTCAATCAGCTGATTACGACCAATTCTTGCCTAATTTAAACTTCAATTTATCAGTCACTGATGATGTTATGGTGCGTGCTGCTGCAAGTAAAACCATTTCACGTGCAAGTTACAATGATTTGCTAGGTGGAACTTCAATTAATACTGGTGGCAGTTTAAGTGGTTACTCTGGTAGTTCAGGAAATCCAGGACTTGAACCTTTAGAATCAATTAACTACGACTTCACCGGTGAGTGGTATTACGATGAAGGCAGCTATGCCTCTGTTGGTTACTTTAGAAAAGATGTCTCGAATTGGATCCGTACCGGAACAAGCACCTCTAATATTTTCAATTTATCAAATCCATTAAGTGGACAAAAGTTTGATTCAGCGGTGGCTGCATTGGGTGCTGGTGCAACGAACGAAGAAATTCGTGAGTATATTTTCGAAAATTATGAAAATGATCCGAATGTTCAACCAAACTATGATGCAGACGGTAACTTAGATGGCGGAACAATTATTGGAGATCCTGCTACCGACGACGAAGTCACATTTAACTTGAATGTTCCTGTTAATGGCGATGAAGAACACACCATTGATGGCTTCGAATTTAATGTTCAGCATTTATTTGGTGAAACTGGCTTTGGCGGTATCGTTAACTACACCATGGTTAACTCAGATCTTGAATATGATAATAATTCGCTAGAAGACACTGAAGCATTAGTTGGGTTAAGTGATACGGCCAACTTAGTTTTATTCTACGATAATTATGGTTTACAAGCGCGCGTTGCTTATAACTGGCGTGATGCATTTTTAAATGAGCGTCGTGTAAATGGTGATTTAACTGCGCCTATTTATACTGACGAGTATTATCAGATAGATTTCAACGTAAGTTATGACATCCCTGCTGTAGAAGGCCTAACAGTATTCTTAGAAGGTATTAACGTGACTGAAGAGTACGTGAAAGAATATGGTCGTGTTGATCAGTTAGTGTATAAAATAACTCAAACAGGAGCACGTTATGGCTTAGGAGTTAGATATACATTCTAACAATGCGTCACTGGCTCATCTATTTCGGTAGATGAGCCAGTACGATTAATTTGAATGTTTATCTGGTGGATCACAACATGACTTCAACAGCCATTAAAAATATCGTTATTGTTGGGGGCGGAACTGCGGGGTGGTTAACCGCTGCAATTTTGGCTTCTAAAATAACTCATGATGCTGTCACTATTACCTTAATCGAATCGCCCGATATCGCAACAATCGGTGTCGGTGAAGGGACGTGGCCTTCAATGCGTCAAACTTTACAAGATATAGGTATTAGTGAGGCTGAGTTTTTAACAGAGTGCGATGCAAGTTTCAAACAAGCCTCAAAGTTTATTAATTGGAATGTGAGTGATAC
The DNA here is from genome assembly GCF_043568515.1 of Shewanella sp. ENK2. Classification (NCBI taxonomy): domain Bacteria; kingdom Pseudomonadati; phylum Pseudomonadota; class Gammaproteobacteria; order Alteromonadales; family Shewanellaceae; genus Shewanella; species Shewanella sp. ENK2. The sequence goes on from NZ_CP171406.1 coordinate 4,300,417, forward strand.
TAGTTGTAGTGATAATTCTGTCACTCATAGTTATTACCATCCATTTTCACTGATTAGCTTCCCATTTACCGATGCTTTCAAGCAATATCAAACGGTAAAAAATAATTTACCGTTTGATATCAAGTTTGCCGATGCTATGGGATATCAAACCCAGTTATGTCAGCAAAATCTCGCACCTAAGCAAATATCAACACCAGAGTACCAATTCGTTTGTAATTATGGATACCATTTAGATGCAGCAAAATTTGCAAACTTATTAAAACAACATTGCGTGAAAAGACTTAAGGTGAGTCATATCGCTGCTAATGTGATTGGTATAAATAACGTAAACCAAGGCGTAGATGTTCAAATTTCAGATACCGAGTATTCTGAAAATAATAGCGTTACTTGCCGCCATGGGCATATTGAATCAGTGACGATTAAAGATTCAAGTAACAGGGATAGAAAGATTCAAGGTGATTTGTTCATTGACTGCAGCGGTCAGCATTCATTGTTATTAGGCCAGCATTACAAGATCCCATTAGTGTGTCAAAAATCAATATTATTTAATGACAGTGCAATAGCGGTTCAAATCCCCAACGACACTACAGCCAGCATAAACTCAAGTACGTTATCAACAGCTGTAAGTGCAGGGTGGATTTGGGATATTGGGCTACAAACAAGAAGAGGTGTAGGTCATGTATATTCCTCTTCTCATCAAACAAAGGATGAGGCCTTAACTGAAATTAAGCGCTATATTGCGACAAGTACGCCTAATTTATCTGCGCAGCAACTAGAAAATTTGTCATTTAAACATCTTGCTTTTTCACCAGGTTTTCGTCGCCAATTCTGGCATAAAAACTGTGTCGCAGTAGGGATGTCTGCGGGATTTATAGAACCACTTGAAGCGTCTGCCATTGCGCTTGTTGAACAGTCTGCAATTGAAATTGCACAACAATTTCCAACAGATCTGGCAATTCTTCCTATCGTTACTGAGCGTTTTAATGAGCGCATGAAGTTACATTGGCAGCAAATTATCGAATTTTTAAAATTGCACTATGTCTTATCCAAGCGACGAGATAGCCAATATTGGTGCGATCATCAAACATTAAGCTCAGTACCTGATTCACTAAAAACATTACTCAATCTGTGGCAACACCAATTACCAAGCGCAGCGGATATTACTCACGTGAATCCTCTCTTTCCTAGTGCGAGTTACCAATATGTTTATATGGGGATGAAGGAGACGACAACAGCGAATACACCTGATCCAAAAGTTAATTTATTGAGTCCAAACTCAGGAATCACTCCTCGTTATATCGCCTTTTTAGAAGATGTGATGAGTAAGCGACAAACATTATCTCAACGAATGAAATCTAATCGGGAACTGTTAGATCTTGTTAGGCAACAAGGCTTTTCTGCTATCTAACTAAAACAAACTAACGAAGATAAACAAAATAATATGAGATTGTGGGTAAGGGCAATCTTGTCGGGAGAATAAGATGAATCATGTATTACTTAATAATGTAGAGCACAAAGAATTACGTATCAATACTCAGCGTTCAGCAGAACTTGGCGATGATTTATGGTTTGCTGCAACTTTTTTAGCAGAGATCAAAACTGCGCAAGCCCATTATCCCATCTTATTTCAGAAGCATTCTGATACTGGCGAGTTTAGCCCTGTCACCTTATTCGGTTTTAAAAACCAAGAAAATCTATTTTTAACTGAAAACGGCTGGGATGCGAGTTATATCCCACTATCAGTTCAAAGGATGCCTTTTTATATTGGCTATCAAAAAACAGCGCAAGACGGTGTTACTGATATGCAACGTGTCATTACTTTAGATACAGACTCTCCGAGAGTGAGTAGCAACCAAGGAACAGCTTTGTTTCTTCCGCTAGGTGGTAACAGTGATTATCTAGAACATATTGGCAGTGTGCTTGAAACCCTACACCTAGGTTTACAAGAAAATCAGCAATTTATAGCAGCGTTAATCCATTGTGATTTATTAGAATCGGTGTCAATGGACATTAAATTAAATGATAGCTCTCATCATCAATTAATTGGATTTTATATCATTAATGAAGAACGACTAGCCAAATTAGAAGATGCAGAACTCCTAGGACTTCACCATGCAGGTTATTTAGAAGTCATTTACATGATTATCGCTTCTCAAGCTCACATTAATAAGCTGATTGAACGAAAAAATAAACAGCTAAACAATTAACTTCAGAGTGTTAACAGCAAAGGTTGACTTACCCCCTCACAGAGTTGATTGAAGAGAATAATATGGCCAATAAAAAATTAGTAATTAGTGAATATACTGGTGTCACGCCCCAGAATATCGACAGAACACTGCTATATTCAGAGCAACCAGTCATATTAAAAAATTTTGCCAGTGACTGGACACTTGTTCACCATGGTAAAAAGTCATTACTTAAAGCCATGGATTATTTACGTAAAAAATTTGATGGTGATAGTGTTAATGCTTGTTATCTACACAACGACCATCAAGGGCGAGTTTTTTATAATAAAGATTTGTCAGGATTTAATTTTGATCCTGTGCAGTTACCTTTAAATGATGTGTTAGCGCAACTCATTGACCAAATCTCAAAGCCGCATCCCGATACCATTTATGTAGGTTCAACGAGCATTAAGCGCAATTTCCCTGAATTATTGGAAGAAATTACAATCGATACCATGCCAGATGATGCATTAACGAATATCTGGATGGGTAATCAAACAAATATATCAGCGCATTATGATGTCGCACAAAACCTAGCATGTTCAGTCGTTGGAAGGCGTCGTTTTACTTTATTTCCGCCTGAGCAAATAGATAACCTTTATATTGGTCCAATAGATCTTGCTCCTGGAGGTCAACCAATAAGCTTAGCTGATTTAACAAATCCTGATTTTGAGCGATATCCAAAGCTTAAACATGCATTTAACGCTTCTCAAGTTGTCGAATTAGAAGTGGGTGATGCGTTGATTATTCCTAGCATGTGGTGGCATCAAGTTGAAGCCTTAGCACCATTTAATGTGTTAATTAACTACTGGTTTACATCAGGCTTGGGGCATTTAGGTCAACCGAGTAACGCTTTAATGCACGGTATTTTAAGTCTCCGTGACTTACCTGAAGTGCAAAAAGTTGCTTGGAAAAAATTGTTCGATCATTATGTTTTTAACGATGAATACAGTAATTTTGAACATATCCAACCATCTGCACAAGGTGTTTTACGCTCTCCATTAAATGAAATAACGGCAAGAAAATTACGTGCGCAAATTCAAAATCAGTTAAGGCGTTAAAGTTTTAATATAGAATAAAAACAATAACCTAATAATCTAGGTACAAGTGGGGATTACAATGTCAAATAAAATTAAAAATGTAGTTATAGCTGGTGGCGGAACGGCTGGTTGGATGGCTGCTGCGGCTTTCTCAAAATTATTAGGAAAGCATATTTCAGTCACTTTAATTGAATCTGATAACATTCCTACCGTTGGTGTTGGTGAAGCGACAATCCCTACGCTTCATTTATTTCATGACCTGTTAAAAATTAAAGAGTCAGATTTTATGGCGGCAACGAATGCGACTTTCAAGCTTGGGATTTCTTTTGAGAACTGGAAAAAGTGAATGAAGATTATATGCATTCGTTTGGCTATATTGGCCAAAGTTGCTGGGCTGCTGGTTTCCAGCATTTTTGGCTCAAAGGTTATCAACAGGGGATAGCGAGTGAAATTGGTGACTATTGCCCTGAACATTTAGCCAGTCGATTAGGTAAATTCGCCGCTTTACCTAATCAAGACCGCAACCATGCTTTTCATACCGATGCCGGTTTATATGCAAAGTTTTTACGTGCCATTTCTGAACAACATGGTGCCAAACGGGTTGAAGGTACAATTTCAAAAGTTAACCTTAATCATTCAAACGGTTTTATAAAATCGCTGACCTTAGCTGATGGTCAACAGATCAACGGCGATTTATTTATTGATTGCACAGGATTTAAAGGATTACTCATTGAAGAAGCACTTCATACTGGTTACGAAGATTGGCGTCACTGGTTACCTTGTGATAGCGCTATTGCAGTGCAAACAAGGCAAACTAAACCGTTAGTGCCGTACACACGCTCAATAAGCGCATCCATCGGGTTGGCAATGGCAAATACCACTTCAAAATAGAATGGGTAATGGCTTAGTGTTTTGTAGTAAATACATGACAGACCAGCAAGCAAAAGAGCTGCTGCTTGAAAACATTGAAGGTGATAAGCTCAATGAACCTAGAGTCCTGAAGTTTAAAACTGGTACTCGCCGTAAACACTGGAACAAAAACTGTGTAGCAATTGGTCTTGCTAGTGGTTTTATTGAGCCACTAGAATCCACGAGTATCCATTTAATTCAACAAAGTGTCGTTAGATTGATGCAAAGCTTACCTTCTACAGAAATGGAACCAGCTGTAGTTGATGATTTTAATCGAAAAATGCGACTTGAAATCGAAAATGTTCGCGACTTTATTGTGCTGCACTATCATGTAACTCAGCGAGATGACAGTGAGTTTTGGCGCTATTGTAAATCGATGGAAATACCAAAAAGCTTACAAGATAGAATTGATTTGTTTGTACAAAGTGCACAAGTATATAAAACAGATCAAGAATTGTTTGGCGAAGCGTCATGGTTACAAGTGATGATTGGACAAGGACTCATGCCCAAAGAATATCATCCAATCAGTCGATAACATGTCTGACGAGGAGTTAGCGGGTTTTCTAAATACCATAAAATCAACAATTCAGAGAAGGGTAAACAGCTTACCTAACCATGTAGATTTTATTCAAAATTATTGCCGCTCTGCTGAAATGAGGTAAGTTAATTTTAAACTTCTGCCATTTGTTATTTAACGTGGCTCTGATATTACAGTAGGGCTAAATTTTTATAAGCTTGCTAGTAGCTGATAGTTAACTGCTAACTTTTCAAATAATTCTATTAGGAATAACAGATTATGATCAGTAAAAATTATCAGTTAACTCGTGTTTTTGTATCTAGTTTTTATCAATCAAAATTACTTGTTTTTTTGCTTCTATTATTTATTTCAGCTTGGTGTTGTACGATTAAACAAGTTAATGCAACGGGGTTTGATACGTTGCCTAAAAAGCAATTTAACGTATTGGTTTTTAGTAAAACCTCTGGTTGGCATCATAAATCTATATTAAATGGAGTGAAGGCAATAGAAGAATTAGCCGAGAGACATTTCTTCAATGTTATCTGGCATCAGGAAGCACATTATATTAATACCCAGTACCTTGCAGATGTGGATGTGGTTATTTTCTTGGCAACAAGTGGCGACATTTTAAATGAAAAGCAAAAGCAAGCACTCGAAACATATGTTCAAAGCGGTAAAGGTTTTGTAGGTATCCACAGCGCTGCTGATACAGAATATAGTTGGGAGTGGTACCATAAATTAATTGGCCATACATTTGTTATTCATCCAACAGTCCAAACTGCGCTCGTCAATAAAACTGCCATTGATTTTATCGGATCTGAACAATTGCCTGCTTCTTTTTGGTTTACAGACGAGTGGTACGATTTTAGTGAGGCCAATACACCATCTTTGCAATACTTATTAACTGTGGACGAGCAGACTTATCAAACGCAATCTGATTGGGGAGACAAACAGGGGGATGGGATGGGAGATTTTCACCCCATTGCGTGGTTTCAATATTATGATGGTGGTCGCTCATTTTATACAGGCTTAGGTCATCTGGGTGCAGTGTATCAAGACCCGTTGTTTTTAGCCCATTTATACGGAGGCATTTATTGGGCGGCAACAGGTCTTGGTTATCGTCAGTAAAATATTATTTAACCAGGAACTTTTGTTGTCAGTTTGAATAGCCCATTACCTGTTGTAATGAGCAGTGTTTTCATATCTTTTCCACCAAAAGCGACATTAGTCAATTTGGGTGCAATGAACACTGACTGAATCAAACTTCCTTTTTTATTATAAATTTTTATAAAACCTTCGTTATGACTTGTAGCATATAAATTGCCAGCACAATCAATAGCCATTCCATCAGGTGTATCTATGCTAATTTTCTGCGTAATTTCTGCTAATGTTTTATCCGTTGTTAAGCGATAAACATAAATATGATGCGAGTAATCCCCGATATAAATATGCTTTTCATCCCTAGATAAAGCGATTCCATTAGGTTTATTAAGTGACTTATTAATAAGCTGGACATGACCCTGCTTGTTTAACGTATAAACACCAGTATAAGGAGTTTGCTGCTCTCGTGCCCCTAGCTGCCAATCAGGATCTGTGAAATACAGTATTTCATCTTTATCCATGACGGCATCATTAGGAGAATTAAAATGTTGGCCTTGAAACTGGTTAGTAATGACGTGTTGATCTAATGACGACAAATTCATCTTGCTGATACCACGGTTAGCATGATCAAGCAGGTATAACTCATTACTTTTAGCGTATAACCCATTCGTACCAACATCATTGATTAGTTTATTGACACCGTTATGATGACTCCATGTATAAATTGTTGAAATAGGTCCTGATGTCTGAGGCCCGTCAAAATCCATTTCTGAAAAATAAAACTGTTGTTTCACTGATGACCAGGTTGGTCCTTCGAGAAACCCAAGTTCTTTAGTAATTAATTTTGGTGTGGGATTAACAGGTAAAGGTGGAATATCTGAATGACATTGTGCTTTTGTATCTATCGCAACATTTACCATGTTGTTTGAATGAGAGTTGATTGACCTTGTATCACTTGAGCTTTGAATAAATTCTTGTTGAGTGGCCTTATAAGGTTGAACAGGCTTAGCGAAAACTGGAGAAGTAAAATAAAAGATCATGTTAAAAACCAAAACCATATTTATGAAACAAAGATGTTTGCTGCCCATTTGATCCTTTACCCAATATTCCCTATTAACGATTAGTTAACATCATAATCACCTTGTACCTAATAGTCAAATTGACATTTAGGTGTGTCGTTATATATGCTTAAAAAAGTGAGGATAATTAAATCACTCATGAGGAAAGCTAATTACAAAAGGAGGGGTAAATTGAATAGTCAAAGGTGTTCCAAGGGAAAAAGAAACAAGAATAATACCAGTTCACTATATGGTGTTTATCTTAAGGCAATAATTATCTGTATTTTTACAAGTCAGTGTTTCTTTTCAGGGTATACGGTGGCGAATAATGAACAACCCCTAACTTTAGAGACTTTAAAAAATCACTATAATGGCCACTTTAAAGTTGGAGTTGCGATAAATGAATCAATCCTCAACGGTAATTCGCCTAAATTGACCGATATTGTAACGACTCAGTTCAATAGCATTACGTTAGAAAATGCCATGAAAGCTGAAGTTGTTAATCCTACACGTTCATATTATGACTTCACTGAAGCTGACAATTTTGTTGAGTTCGGTTTACAACATAAGATGTTCATTATTGGGCATACATTAGTTTGGCATAACCAAACACCTGATTGGTTTTTCTTACAACCTGACAACTCAGCAAATTCTTCTGAGCAGCAATTAGACAGAATGAAACAGCACATTAAACTTGTTGCAGCAAGATATGCTGGCAAAGTCGATGCATGGGATGTTGTTAATGAAGTGATTGGTGAGGATGGATATTATCGCCAAACGAATTGGGTTAAGGCCGTGGGTGATGGGGATAAACTCGTGAAATATGCATATCAGTTTGCTGCTGAATATGCACCCGATACAGAACTATATTACAACGATTTTAATGCATGGCGGCCAAATAAACGTGATGGCATCATCCGAATGGTCAAGTTACTACAGGATGAAGGCATTAGAATTGATGGTATCGGTATTCAAGCCCACTGGGGACTTAATTATCCTGAAATTGGGCAAATTGAAGCGGCAATTGATGCATATGCAGCGCTCGGGTTAAAGGTAATGATTACAGAATTAGATATAGACGTACTACCATTTACCAAGCATGGGCAAGTCATTGGACAGGCTTTCTACACCCACAATTTCAACTGTCAGAGTTTAAAGCATATTTAGACCCATATCGTGATGGTTTACCTGATTCGGTTCAAGTGCAACTTACTAAAAGGTATCAGGCTTTGTTCGAATTGTTTTACCGTAAGAAGGATAAAATTGACCGAGTCACGTTTTGGGAGTACATGACACAATGTCTTGGAAAAATGATTATCCTATTCCACAAAGAACAAACTATCCATTGTTATGGAATCGCGATTTAAGCTATAAACCTGCTCTAACTTCAATCTTGAACATACCGAAAATTCAATAACGGGCTAAATCTAGTATTGTGTAGCTAGTTCTAAGTTACGCAATATTTGAACAAACAATATTTTTAGTAACTATCTGAATTATTGTGAATAGATACATGACAACTGATTTATAAGTTGACCCAAAATCGCCAACAAATGATCTAAATTTTATCCTTGAAGCCTTTTGTAATTGGCATCAAGGGTATCTTTCAAAAATGATTGTTTATTGAAACAGCGTTAAGTGAATTTATTTGCTTAAAAAATCACATCAGAAAAAATAAACAAATAAATTTTATCAAGCCCAAATTGCCATCATTTAATTTTACTTAATATTAAGTAATACCTTTATTTGCCAATAATTTAGTAAACCAAATTGCTTATCATTTGTGTGTATTACCAGTATCGGTATTGTGCTCTTTAAAATAGATAGATTAAAAATCCAGCTTGTAGTCAAAAAGACCATATGTTATTTTTTTGTTATTCGGTTTAAAAAGCAGTCACTGAATAGGAGCTAAAACAATCAAATAATCATTTGGGCTTTCTTTGCCTAAAAAATGAATCTATTTAAGGATTAGTTAATGAACAAGCATGTAAAAAACGGTGGGTTATGCGCGTTAGCGTTAGCCACGTTAACAATAAATATTGCGGAGGCTGCTCCGCAAAAAAATCGGATTGGAAAAGGTTTAATTTTTTCAGCCATGTCGAAACTCTTGCAGATGCAAGTAAAAAGCACGTAAAAAGTGGGGACTGCACCAAGTTATGGTGTCATGGCTTCAGGTGAAGAAGATTATTTATCACTACTTGCATCTGAGTTTAACTATATTACTCCGGAGAACGTAGCAAAGTGGGGACCTTTGCAACCTGTTAGCGCTAATGAATGGGACTTTAGTGCTTTTGATTCCATGTTGGCGGTTACCCAAGACAACAAACAAAAAGTTAAAGGGCACGCATTAGTTTGGCACAGACAGGCACCAAATTTTGTCAATGATCAAGTTAATGCCGCAACGCTAGCACAAATGATTGATAATCATATCACCACCACAATGCAATATTATGCAGGTGAAATTTATGCCTGGGATGTTGTTAATGAGGTTATGGGTGATGATGCTAACTATAGACAATCTGTTTTTTACAAAAAATTAGGAAAATCTTATATTGCTGATGCCTATATTTCAGCAAGGGCTGCTGATCCAAGAGCGAAATTATTTTACAACGATTATGGTATTGATTCCATCAACGCTAAATCAGATGCCGTTTATACCATGATGGCTGAATTAATTGCTGATGGTGTACCTATTGATGGAATAGGGTTTCAAATGCACCTAGATGCCGCTTCTGCACCTAGTACTGAAGAAATGACTGTAAATTTACAACGTTTTGCGGATCTTGGCTTATCAGTCAACATTAGTGAGATTGACGTTAGAATATCTTCACTTCCTTGGGACGACGTCACCAATCTAGCGATACAACAACAAGTTTATCATCGTGCTGTGAATGCATGTATGAATGTACGTCAATGTGATGCGTTTACGCTTTGGGGATTCACTGACAAATACACCTGGATTGATGGAGAGTTTGGTGAAGATGAACCACTTATCTATGATGATGAATATCAACGTAAACCGGCATATTTTGGTGTTGCAGATGGTTTATTAAGAATTGAAGCTGATGAAGCAGGGCAACTACCCAATTTAATCGCTAACGGTAATTTAGAAATCGGCCTTGATGGCTGGTCGACCTGGGCTGGTGAACTTAAGCGAACCGCTTTTTTTGCAAAAAATGGCCGTGGTGGATTAAGAGTAAAGAACCGTACTGAAAATTGGCATGGTGCAGTTTACGATATCAGTGAAGTAATAAAACCCGCTCAAGAGTACGATACCAGTGTTTGGACTCGCGTACTTGCACGAAATCAACAAGTATCGTTAAGTTTAATGACACAGTGTGATAGTGAAGGTGCGATATACCAATCCTTAGATACAGTCTCTCCTCGACTTTTTCGTTGGTCTCAAATTACGGCAAGCTTTACAACACCTGATTGCGACTCATTAACGGCATCTTTATATATTGAAGGCCCACAAGCAGGTATAGACTTGTTTGTTGATGGCTTAACCCTTAGACCTAAACGCTTAGTGCCGAATACAGAAGGATTTGGGCCTAATCTAATTGATAATAGTGATTTTGAGCAAGTTAATCATGAATGGTTTCCATTTGGTGATCCTGTCTTAACAATAACAACTGATAATGCCTATTCGGGGTCGCAAAGCCTGCTTGCTGTCGACAGAACAGAAACCTGGCAGGGACCTGCATTAGATTTAACCAACATAGTAACAGCGGGTAATTCATATCAGTTATTTGCACAGAGTTTAATTTCAGCTTCTCAAGCCACCGTAAAAGCGACTATTCGAGTAACTTGTCCTGCTGGGGATCAATATATTGGTGTAGGAGGGACGACAGCCAGCAATACTGAGTGGCGTTTACTTGGAGGCTTGGTCACTATTCCTAATTGTAACTTCATTGAAGCTGTATTGTATTTTGAAGGGCCATCTCCTGAGGTAAATATATTCTTAGATGACGTGGTATTACATGAAGCCATCACGCAACCCATTAACGCGGTTATACAATATAGTGATTTTGAAAATGGTCTTGATAGCTGGAGTGCCTGGGGCGGAGATTTACAAGTTACTTCAGCGCAGGCATATCAGGGGACTCAAAGTGCATTATTATCTAATAGAACTGGCACATGGCAAGGACCGTTAATTGACTTATTATCACGTGTTCAAGCGGGTCAATTGATTAATATTAATGGATATACACGCATAGAAGGTATTGAATCCAATCCTGTTAACATTACAGTTAAAACACTCTGTGCTGGTGAAACAGAGCAATATCAACAATTAGCCAGTGTTCAAGCAACTAATGATGGTTGGACAGCTATAAATGGTTCGTTAACCTTACCAAATTGCCAATTGGAAGAGGTATTTGTTTACTTTGATGGACCTGTTATTGATGCAAATATCTATCTAGATGAAGTGACTATCAGTACAGAATTGCTTGAAGACCCAAATAATCTCATCACAAACCCTCATTTTGAACAGGATACACAAGGTTGGGTAACATGGGGTGATGCAAATATTAGCCAAACTGATATCGATGCTCATTCAGGAAATTTTAGTGCATTGGTTCAAAATAGGACTGCAGAATGGCAGGGCGCCGTATATGATTTATTACCTACGGTAACTTCTGGTCAGACTTATCAAATCACGGCTTGGTCTAAAATCAGCAGCATGAGCACTATTGAACACAATATCTCTATTACGGTTAAATCACGTTGTGAAGGTGAAAGTGAACTGTATAACGGCGTAGGTGCTGGATTGATCAATAATCTTGATTGGCAACAAGTCACAGGTGAATTAGTGGTACCAGAATGTACATTAGCGGAGTTATTTATGTATTTGGATGGATTACCTATAGGAGTGGATTACTTATTAGATGACGTATCAGTTAATCCATAACTAACATTTTTATCTCCCCCCAACTAAACACCATTGATTATTGATGGTGTTTTTTTTGAGGTACAAAAAAACCAGCTTTCGCTGGTTTAAAAGTTAAAGATGGTACAACTGAGTGGATTCGAACCACCGACCCCCACCATGTCAAGGTGGTGCTCTAACCAGCTGAGCTACAGTTGTATAATATCTTTAAATGGTACAACTGAGTGGATTCGAACCACCGACCCCCACCATGTCAAGGTGGTGCTCTAACCAGCTGAGCTACAGTTGTATCGTTTAAAGACTACATATTCATGTAATCTTTGGAACGAGCGATATATTACGGTATACGTCGCTTGATGCAAGTAAAAAAACAAAAAAATGTTTGAATGGTGAATTGCTGTTCAAATTGAATCTTATTACAGCATAAAGGCTAAGATTTATTTTATTTCCGCTGTAAAACTAAGATTTTATTTGGTTAATTCAAATCGATAGTCGCTATTAACTGCGTTCTTCAATGACTGCTTTCAATTTCCCAGATTTTTGTATGTATCTTAGACGCAGGGCAAATAATATTGCAGCACTAGTTAGGCCTGCAATAAGACCAATCCAAAAACCGTGTGCACCCATGGCTGGTACAATGATATCGGTTCTTGCTAATAAGTAACCTAACGTCATTCCGATAGCCCAATAAGACACAAGGGTAATATAAAAGGCACTTTGAGTATCTTTATAACCACGTAATGCACCTGCAGCAACCACTTGGATTGAGTCTGATAGCTGATACAGTGCCGCTAGGAACATTAAGCTACCAGCTAACGCGACCACTTCAGGGTTGTTATTATACAGTAGGGCAATTTGGGTTTTAAATAACACTGTGATCACGGCCGTAATGACGGCTAATGAAAAAGCAATGAATAACCCTATCTTGGTAACTAAGTTAGATATGTCGAGTTTGTCTTGTCCTAAGTAATAACCCACGCGGATAGACACTGCAATACCAATAGATAATGGCAACATAAATACGATAGATGAAAAATTTAGCGCTATCTGATGTCCAGCAACAACAGTTGCACCTAGTGGAGCTAACAATAATGCAATGACGGCGAATAAACTGACTTCAAAAAATAATGCCATTGCGATCGGCATACCGTGCTTCAACATTTCCCAAATGGTTTTCCAATTAGGTTTATTAAGGCGTTTAAAAGGTTCGATTTCGGCGAATTTTTGATGAAATTGCATGTAAATCATCATAGCAATCATCATGGCCCAAAATACGAGTGCTGTTGCAATACCACAACCTGCGCCGCCCATCGCTGGAACACCAAAATGTCCATAAATAAAAATATAATTAGCAGGAATATTCACAGCTAAACCAACAAAGCCGATGATCATAGTCGGTAGTGTATAGGAAATACCTTCAGAGCAACCTCTAAGTATCTGATACAAAATAAACGCTGGAACACCCCACATAAATCCATGTAAATATCCAGCACTTAACTCAGCAAGTTCTGGTTCTAATTCCATCATGTCGAAAATAGTTTGCGCAAATGAAAGGAACAGCAACACACCCAGACTACCAATTATGGCAATATAGAAAGCTTGTGACATGAGAGGTTGAATCGCTTTAGGATTATTTGCACCATGATGATGGGCAAATACAGGCGTAAATGCGAGAATAAGTCCTTGCACAAATAACAGTGCTGGTAACCAAAGACTAGTACCAATAGCAACCGCTGCCATATCAACAGCACTAACTCGACCTGCCATTACAGTGTCAATAAAGCCCATCATGGTTTGTGTAACTTGGGCAATTAAAACGGGCAAAGCTAATTGGATTAACTTTTTGGCTTGAAAGCCTGTGTGATTCATTAAGAAACCTTATAACTAACGAGTGAAAATATGTTTACTGGTATCGTTCAAGCCACTTGTGAAGTGGTTTCAATTATAGAGCAAAGTGGTTTAAAAACATTTGAAGTTAATATTCCAGAAGAACTACAACAAGGACTTGAGACAGGTGCAAGTGTTGCCAATAATGGAGTTTGTTTGACTGTCACTAAACTTGAGAATAATAGTGTTTATTTCGATGTAATGGAAGAGACCTTACAATTGACAAACCTGAATTTTGTTGAGCCAGGTAACAAAGTTAATATTGAGCGTTCATTAACGTTCGGTAAAGAGATTGGCGGACATATTTTGTCTGGTCACGTACACACAATGGCAGAAGTGACAGAAATTAGTCAAACGGATAAACATTACAACATAACACTTGCTGTACCTGCACAGTGGATGGACTATATTTTTTATAAAGGATTTATAGGTGTTAATGGTTGTAGTTTAACCGTTGGTGAATTAAGTGATAACAGCTTTAAGCTGCACTTGATCCCTGAAACATTAAAATTGACTAATTTGAGTGATATTACTATTGGCGATCGAATCAATATAGAAATCGATAGCCAAACTCAAGTTATTGTAGACACTGTAGAACGTATATTAGCTAAAAAAGCGCTAGGCTAGTCTAACCAAAACGATGAGATTCCTTCATCGTTTAGTGTTACACCAAGCACTAGCGTAGGTTAATTAATATAGTTGCTCATCATCGGTATCTATAAATAGTTGAATGGTGCGATTGGCATCATTCACTAATAAGGTCATGTGCATTGGGTTACAGCATACTCTGCAATCGTCATAATATTCTTGATCTCCGCAACTTGTATCTATATGAACATGCTGATTATGTCCACAATGTGGGCAACTGATCACTCTGCTGACTAAATTCATAATATACTCCTTTATATAGCTTCAACATTGTCCGAAACCTGTTCAATTGGGTCAAAATTACGCTTTAGGATTAAATTATAGTTGAGTGTCAAAGTAAGGATATAAAATCTTAGTATGGGATTATCTATCAGCATTTTTTTGTATTGATCATCTATTATGCTGTTCATATCAATTAATTTATCGATAACAAGCTCTATTACTCCGCATTACTTGATTGCAAAAGGGCTTTTCAATTAGAATGCAAACTCATGCCGCTATTAACTCAGGCTCCTGTAATGTCTGTAGTTTGGTGGCATTTCTTTTTATTTATTATTACCAAGTGGCCCTACGTGTGGGTCACCACTGGATAAGGAAATACAATGCCTATTATTACATTGCCTGATGGCAGCAAACGCGAGTTTGCAGATTCTGTATCAACATTAGATGTCGCAGCCGACATTGGTCCTGGTTTAGCTAAAGCTTGCATCGCTGGCCGCGTTAATGGCGAGCTAGTAGACGCTTGTGACTTGATCACGACAGACTCAGAATTGTCTATCATTACGGCTAAAGACGAAGAAGGTGTTGAAATCCTTCGCCATTCTTGTGCGCATTTATTAGGGCATGCTATTAAGCAAATGTGGCCTGAAACCAAAATGGCGATTGGTCCTGTTATCGATAACGGTTTTTACTACGACATCGATTTAGACCACAAGCTAACGCAAGAAGATATTGATGCGCTTGAAAAGCGTATGTTGGCATTAGCAAAAACAAATTATAGTGTTGTTAAGAAAGTTGTTTCTTGGC
This sequence comes from Shewanella sp. ENK2, assembly GCF_043568515.1. Lineage (NCBI taxonomy): Bacteria > Pseudomonadati > Pseudomonadota > Gammaproteobacteria > Alteromonadales > Shewanellaceae > Shewanella > Shewanella sp. ENK2. The sequence goes on from NZ_CP171406.1 coordinate 4,315,716, forward strand.
AAGAAGCTCGTGACACTTTTGAGTCACGTGGCGAAGAATACAAAATTGCAATTCTTGATGAAAATATTAGCAAGGATTCAACACCTGCTTTATATCACCATGAAGAATATACTGACATGTGTCGTGGTCCGCATGTGCCAAACATGAAATTCTGTCATCACTTTAAACTAATGAGTGTTGCAGGTGCATACTGGCGCGGTAACTCTGATAACAAGATGTTGCAGCGTGTTTATGGTACAGCTTGGGCAGACAAAAAAGCATTAAAAGTGCATTTGAACCGTCTTGAAGAAGCGGCAAAACGTGATCACCGTAAAATTGGTAAGCAACTTGATCTATACCATATGCAAGAAGAAGCACCAGGTATGGTGTTCTGGCATAACGACGGTTGGAGTTTATATCTAGAGCTTGAGAAGTTTATTCGTCAAAAGCTAGGCCAATATACTTACCAAGAAGTTAAAGGTCCGTTGATGATGGATCGTAACTTATGGGAACGTTCAGGCCACTGGGACAAATATGCTGACGCGATGTTTACCACTAACAGTGAAAATCGTGAGTATGCGATTAAACCAATGAACTGTCCTGGCCACGTTCAAATCTTTAATCAAGGACTAAAATCTTACCGCGACTTACCATTGAAAATGGCTGAATTTGGTTGTTGTCATCGTAATGAACCATCTGGTTCACTTCACGGCTTAATGCGCGTACGTGGCTTTACCCAAGATGATGCGCATGTTTTCTGTACTGATGAACAAGTTCAGGAGCAGGTAAGTGAATGTATCCAAATGGTTTACGATACTTATGGCAGCTTTGGCTTCAACAATATCGTTGTTAAATTATCGACACGCCCTGAAAAGCGTATCGGTGATGATGATATGTGGGATAGAGCAGAAGAGGCACTTAAGCAAGCTTTAGATGCAAATAACATTGAATTTGAAGTGTTACCTGGTGAGGGTGCATTTTACGGCCCGAAAATCGAATTTACATTACATGACTGTTTAGACCGTGCTTGGCAGTGTGGTACTGTGCAATTAGATTACGCATTACCAGCGCGTCTTGGTGCAACTTACGTTGCTGAAGATAACACTCGCCAGACACCAGTTATGATCCATAGAGCTATTTTAGGGTCTCTTGAACGTTTCTTAGGTATTCTTATTGAAGAATATGCAGGTAAATTCCCAACATGGCTTGCACCTGTGCAAGTAATTGTTATGAATATTACTGATAAACAGTCTGATTATGTTGACGAAATTGTTAAAACTTTCAAAGAAAGTGGCATTCGTGCATCTAAAGACTTGAGGAATGAGAAAATAGGCTTTAAAATACGTGAACATACGCTTAAGCGTGTACCTTATTTATTGGTCGTAGGCGATCAAGAAATGGAAAATAAGGAAGTTGCGGTTAGAACACGTGACGGTATCGATCTAGGTAAGATGAAAATCAATGATTTCGCTGCCAAGATACAAGAACAAATTTCTAGCCGTAGTCTATTATTGTTGGAGGAATAGGTCATAAAGATCAAGAGAGCAGCAGGGCGACAGCCAGCCCCTAATCGTATTAACGATGAAATCACTGGCGTACCAGAAGTTCGTTTATCGGATATCAATGGTGAGGCAGTTGGAATCGTTAGTATTTCACAGGCACAGGAATTAGCTGACGAAGCAGGTGTAGACCTAGTTGAAATCAGCCCGAATGCTGAGCCACCTGTCTGTCGCATAATGGACTACGGTAAGTTCCTATTTGATAAAGCGAAAGCGCAAAAGGAACAAAAGAAGAAGCAGAAACAGGTCCAGCTGAAGGAAATAAAATTCCGTCCTGGCACTGATGAAAACGACTATCAGGTAAAACTACGCAACCTGATTCGTTTTCTTGAAGATGGGGACAAAGCGAAATTACGCTGCGTTTCCGTGGTCGCGAAATGGCACACCAAAGCCTAGGTATGGATCTTTTGAACCGTATCAAAGGTGATTTGGAAACATATGCTGTAGTTGAATCTTTCCCTAAAATGGAAGGTCGACAAGCAGTTATGGTCCTCGCACCTAAAAAGAAATAGTAGGGCAACCCACTAAAAAGTAGCAAAGTCCTTTTGAGGGTTTTGCTCGCCTTACGTTTTATTAATGTCCCAATGCGGAGTTTTAGCAATGCCTAAAATGAAAACAGATAAGGGTGTTCAAAAGCGCTTCAGAAAAACCGCTAATGGTTTCAAGCGTAAACAAGCACACTTACGTCATATTTTGACAAAGAAGAGCACTAAGCGTAAACGTCACTTACGTGCTAAATGTTTAGTTGCAAAGTCTGATGTGCCAGCAATCGCACGTCAACTACCATACGCTTAATTAAAGGAGATATGAACAATGCCTAGAGTTAAGCGTGGTGTAACCGCTCGTGCTCGTCACAAGAAAGTACTTAAATTAGCCAAAGGTTATTACGGAGCTCGCTCACGTACTTACCGCGTTGCTGTTCAAGCAGTAACTAAAGCTGGTCAATATGCTTACCGTGACCGTCGTCAGAAGAAACGTCAATTCCGTCAACTTTGGATTGCACGTATCAATGCGGCTTCTCGTCAAAATGGTCTTTCTTATAGCCGTTTCATTAATGGCCTTAAAAAAGCATCAATCGAAATCGATCGTAAGATTTTGGCTGACATCGCTGTATTCGACAAAGTAGTTTTCACTACTTTAGTTGAAAAAGCAAAAGAAGCTTTAGCTAAGTAATTAGCTATTATGCTTAAAGAAGGAGCCTTCGGGTTCCTTTTTTTATGCCCAAAATTCTTATAGGATAGTAAAAACACCGAATAAAATGTTGTGTTAATACTTTAGAGAATAGGTGTACTTACATGGAACAGTTACACACTGAACGATTGCAAATTAGTTTAATGACACTCAACGATGGCGACTTGTTGTTTGAGTTAGAATCAAGATCCTGCTGTGATGCAATACATAAACGGTGGTAAAGTCACTTCAGCGCAAGAAATAGAAGACATTTATATTCCGAGGTTAGCTAAATACATCAACCCAGAACGAGGTTGGGGACTTTGGAAAGTATCTCTTAAAGAGCATCCTAGTTCTTTTCTTGGTTGGATACTCATTCGACCTATGCATTTCTTCACTCTGTCTCCTTCATATTCTGATTTAGAAATTGGCTGGCGTTTTAAACAATCAACATGGGGAAGAGGAATAGCGACTGAAAGTGCAAAAGCTGTGATGGAGCATTTGCTTGCAACTCAGCAAAACATAAAGCACTTTTCTGCCATTGCAGATGAAGAAAACCTAGCTTCAATTAATATAATGAAAAAACTGGGTATGAAATATATTGAAAAACTGTCGCACCTTGATGTGGAAGGTGATGTAGACGTTGTCTTATATTCAAAAGACACAAAAAAAGCCAACTAAATAGTTGGCTTTATTCTAAAAATAGCAATTTATTTTTGAGCGTCTAAGAAACGTTCAGCATCTAACGCTGCCATACAACCAGAACCGGCAGATGTAATAGCTTGACGATAATGTTGATCCATAACGTCACCACAAGCATAAATACCTTCAATACTCGTTTGGGTAGCATTTCCTTGTAGTCCACTATTTACAGTAATATAACCATGATTCATGGTTAATTGACCATCAAAAATACCGGTATTTGGACTATGACCAATAGCAATAAATACACCCGCAACGTCTAAATCTGAAATCGCACCATCTTTAGTACTCTTCATCTTTAGACCCGTAACACCCATATTATCGCCAACAACTTCATCGAGAGTTTGATCTAAATGTAGAATAATGTTGCCACTCGCTACTTTATCCATTAATCGGTTGATTAAGATTTTTCAGAGCGGAAACTATCTCTACGATGAATCAAATGAACTTCTGATGCGATATTACTTAAATATAGTGCTTCTTCAACGGCAGTATTACCACCACCTACAACGGCCACTTTTTGATTTCGATAAAAGAATCCGTCACACGTTGCACAAGCAGAAACACCACGTCCCATGAATGCCTCTTCAGAAGGCAAACCTAGATATTTAGCTGACGCACCTGTTGCGATAATTAAGGCATCACAAGTGAATTCACCGTTGTCACCTTTTAATTTAAATGGGCGCTCACTGAAATCAACTTCGTTAATATGGTCAAAGATAATCTCTGTATCAAACTTTTCAGCATGCTGCTGCATTCTTTCCATTAATGCAGGGCCAGTAAGATCATTCGCGTCACCAGGCCAGTTTTCAACTTCGGTCGTTGTCGTAAGCTGTCCACCTTGTTGCATACCAGTGATCATAACTGGTTTTAAATTTGCGCGTGCAGCATAAACTGCAGCCGTGTAACCAGCAGGGCCAGAACCTAATATCAGTAGGTTAATATGACGTGCTTGACTCATTGTTGTATATCTCCGTATTCATATGCCTAAGCAATTTGAATGGATTGTAGGGAATTTAACGGGGCGGGTAAAGCGCAGTTCGGTCTAACTTATAGATTGCTTTAATCGACTATGTACACAAAAGACACCAAAGTGGTGTCTTTTTATACTTATTTTCAGTGCTTACTTGTTAAAACGAAATATGACAGCTCGGCAAGTCATTCTTTTCTAGGTAATTTTGGTGGTATTCTTCAGCAATGTGGAACCGCTTTAATGGTACAATTTCTGTAACAATTTGACGGTTGCCCCATTTGCCACTGGCGATTAATTGTTGTTTTGCTGACTGAGCTATTTCTTTTTGTTGATCATCATGGAAAAAGATAGTGCTTCTATACTGTGTGCCAATATCTTCACCTTGTTGATTCAAGGTCGTCGGATTGTGATTTTGCCAAAAAACAGCGACTAAGGTTTCGTACGAGACGATTGTTTCGTCAAATTCAACTTGAACTACTTCGGCATGGCCAGTGTTGCCGGCTTTAACTTCAGCATAAGTTTGGTATTGATCATTCCCGCCCATATAACCGCATTTGGCATCTAAAACACCTTCTACTTGTTTAAAGAAGTATTCGACGCCCCAAAAACAGCCTGCACCAAATGTTGCTAATGTCATAGTTATACCCGTAAAGAAGTCTAGATGGCTAAAAGTATATTTGTTCACAGCAGGAATGCAAGCAAAGATTTACATTTTGTTAAATGACACTTAACGTTAGCGTCCATTGAATGTGTTAGAATCAACACGATTATGAAACCTATTCGTTTAAACGTCTTTCAAGGAGTCTTTGTGTTTCAGCAATTAATGGACGATCATGACTTTCTCGCTTTTACTTTGGCCAATATTGATAAGCCTTTAAAAAGCCAAGCATTCACATTATCAAATCAAACAACAGTCACAATCTTAGATAATGGTGTAATCAGCTTTAGCCCCGCATCTGGCTCTACAAAGGATGTGGTTTTATCATGTGCCATTCATGGTAATGAAACCGCGCCTATAGAAATATGTAACAAACTCATCAGTGATTTACTTACCTGTAAAATAGAAACGCTGCATCGTGTTTTATTCATTATTGGTAACCCTGATTCTATATTGACTCAAACACGCTTTGTTGAAGAGAACATGAACCGTTTGTTTTCAGGTGCTCATTCAGATGGGGAAGGGCTGATAAATAAAGAACGAGTGAGAGCAAAAGCGCTTGAACAATACGTCAGTGATTTTTCAATGACAATGATAACTCGCAGCGTATTCATTACGATTTGCACACTGCTATCAAGCCTTCAAAGCATGAAAAGTTTGCGATATATCCCTACAGACCAGGCAGAGCATTCAGTGCAAAACAAATAATGTTTTTAGCAGGCTGCGATGTAGATACGATTTTGTTTCATCACGAACCCACAACAACATTTAGTTATTTTTCATCAGAGCAATTTAAAGCTGATGCGTTTACCGTTGAGCTAGGTAAAGTTATGCCATTTGGTGAAAATGATATGCATAAATTTGCAAATACCCACAAAATGTTAGCGGCGCTAATTACTCAAATAGAACCAGAATTAGCCGCATTCGATAGCAATAAACTCAACTTGTATAAAGTATCACGTTCAATCAATAAGCATTTTGATGATTTTGCTTTTTCATTTTCTAAGACGACTGAAAACTTTACTGGGTTTGAGCAAGGCCAGACTTTAGCAATTGAAAATAATCAACAGATAAAGGTTATAGAGCCCTACGAAGCTATCGTTTTTCCAAATGAAAATGTACCTGTTGGGCAACGCACGGTATTATGTTTAGTACCAGCGCCCAATGAAGATATTCAATAACTTGTAAAGTTAGATATACAAATTTTTTGCAAGGTTATTTACCAACAAGAAAGCACATTAGTTGATAGTAAGTTTACGTTAACGTAATGTGCTTTCGCATATAATAAATTAAGCTTTATTTTATAAGGCCTCAGATAACAAGAGCATAATATGAGCAACGCACCGCTGAATAATGAAACAGTGCATCGTGTCAGCTTCTTAGACAAAGCGTCATTGCACATTCCTATTTTAAAAATTCTGCAAGCAGACGGTACCACATATGAAAATGCGGTGATGCCTGTCATTGATCAAGCACTAGCTGAACGTATTTACGACACTTGTGTATTTACCCGTGTTTTAGACGAACGTATGTTAAGTGCGCAGCGTCAAGGTCGGATTAGTTTTTACATGACCTGTACTGGTGAAGAAGCCTCAATTATTGGTAGTACAGCTGCGCTTGATGATGGCGACGTAATACTTGCCCAGTACCGTGAGCATGCTTCTTTACGCTATCGTGGTTTCACCACAGAGCAATTCATGAATCAAATGTTCAGTAATGAGAAAGATTTAGGCAAAGGGCGTCAAATGCCTATTCATTACGGCAGTAATGAACTTAATTATCAAACCATTTCTTCACCTCTAGCGACGCAAATACCTCAAGCAACTGGTGTTGCTCATGCATTCAAGTTACAAGGTAAACGTAACGTAGCAATTTGCTATTTTGGTGAAGGCGCAGCTTCAGAAGGTGATTTTCATGCTGGCTTAAATATGGCCGCAGTACTTAAGTCTCCGACTATCTTTTTCTGCCGTAACAATGGTTACGCCATTTCAACTCCAACTGAAGAGCAATTTGCCGGTAATGGTATTGCGAGTCGTGGTGTTGGTTATGGAATGCACACTATTAGAGTTGATGGTAATGACATGCTTGCAGTATTAGCTGCAACACAACAAGCTAGAGCTTATGCACTTGAACATAATGCACCAGTGTTGATTGAAGCGATGACATATCGTCTTGGTGCGCATTCATCATCGGATGATCCTTCAGGTTATCGCTCTAAAGAAGAAGAAGCCAAGTGGGAACAACATGATCCCGTAAAACGCTTTAAGCTTTGGATGATCAATAAAGATTGGCTAAACGAAAAAGATGACGCTGCTCAGTATGAACATTACCGAGAAGAAGTGTTAAACGCAGTAAAAGTCGCAGAGAAAGTGCCATTACCGCACCTTGACTCATTGATTACAGATGTATTGGATAAGCCAACGCCAGCCCTTGAAAAGCAATTGGCAGAGCTAAAACAACATATTAAGAAATATCCAAAGTCATATCCAAAAAGTGCAGGGAGAATTTAATCGTGGCTGAAATGAATATGTTACACGCCATCAACGATGCGTTATCAATCGCAATGACTGATGATGAGCGCATGGTAGTATTTGGCGAAGATGTTGGCCATTTTGGTGGTGTTTTCCGTGCAACTTCTGGTTTACAAGAAAAATTTGGTCGTGAACGTTGTTTCAATACACCGTTAACAGAACAAGGCATTGCAGGTTTTGCCAATGGTCTAGCCTCCAACGGCATGACTGCAGTTGCTGAAATTCAATTTGCTGATTACATTTTTCCAGCCTTTGATCAAATCGTAAATGAAACTGCCAAATTCAGATACCGCAGTGGCAATCAGTTTAATGTCGGTGGTTTAACCTTTAGAACACCTTACGGTGGTGGTATTGCAGGTGGTCATTATCATTCACAATCTCCTGAGGCTTACTTCACACAAACTCCAGGATTAAAGGTTGTAGTACCCCGTAACCCAGAACAAGCTAAAGGGTTATTGTTAGCATCAATTCGCGATCCTAACCCTGTTATCTTTTTGAACCTAAACGTTTGTATCGTGCATCTGTTGGCGAAGTACCTGCTGGTGATTTTGTTATCGAACTCGGTAAAGCTGAAGTCGTTAAAGTAGGTAGCGATATAACCTTATTAGGTTGGGGCGCTCAGATGGAAATTTTAGAAAAAGCGGCCAAAATGGCAGAAAAAGACGGTATTTCTTGTGAAATTGTCGATTTACGTACTTTGTCTCCATGGGATGTTGATACCGTAGCTGCATCGGTTAAGAAAACAGGAAGACTTCTGATTAACCACGAAGCACCTTTAACAGGTGGATTTGCTGGTGAGATTGCTGCGCAAATCCAACAAGAATGTTTTTTACACCTAGAGTCGCCAATCAGCCGTGTTTGTGGTCTTGATACACCATATCCTTTGATTCTTGAAAAAGAATACATGCCTGATGAGCTAAAAACTTATGAAGCTATTAAAGCTTCAGTCAATTTTTAGGAGCAAGATATGATTAAAGATTTTATTTTGCCTGACATTGGCGAAGGTGTAGTTGAATGTGAGTTAGTAGATTGGATGGTCAAAGAAGGCGATGTTATCGTTGAAGATCAACCTATCGCTGACGTTATGACAGATAAAGCATTAGTACAAATTCCAGCACCACATGGTGGCGTTGTGACTAAGTTATACTATGCAAAAGGTGAAATCGCTAAAGTACATGAGCCTTTATACGCCGTTGATATTGAAGCTACGTCAGCCGAGCAAACAAAACACAGTTCATCACAGATTAACGATGATCAAGTATCGACTGAACAGCTGAATGTAGAAATTAGCTCAACGACTGATTCAGTAACCGTATCTGGTAAAGCTGTTGAAGAATTCCTTTTACCGGATATCGGTGAAGGTATTGTTGAATGTGAATTAGTTGAGTGGCTTGTAGAAGAGGGGATCAAGTCGTTGAAGATCAACCCATCGCCGATGTCATGACTGATAAAGCGCTAGTACAAATACCAGCAATTAAAAATGGTAAAATTGTTAAGCTGCATTATCGAAAGGGTCAACTTGCTAAAGTCCATGAACCTTTATTTGCTATTGAAGTTGAATCAACTAGTTCAGTAGTGGAATCTACGCAAGTAGAAACAGCAACGACAACACCGGCTTCAACGACTACTTCAGTACCACAAGGAAAAGCATTAGCAAGTCCTGCCGTTCGTCGCTTAGCGAGAACGTTAGATATCAACATTGCTAATGTACCCGGCAGTGGTAAGAATGGTCGAGTATATAAAGAAGATGTAGAAAACTTTGCCAATGGCAGTTCATCGAATGCACAGACTCAACCTGTTACGACTCCGACACTATCACCTGTTAACGACACGGTTTCACAGTCTATTGTCAAACAAGCTGCAGATACAGTAGAGCCAATTAAAGGCGTAAAAGCGGTTATGGCTAAGATGATGGTTGAGTCAGTTTCAACTATTCCTCACTTTACTTATTGTGAAGAGTTTGATTTAACAGAATTAGTTACACTTCGTACAGAGATGAAAGAACGTTATTCATCAGATGAAGTAAAACTAACCATGATGCCTTTCTTTATGAAGGCAATGTCTTTAGCAATCAAATCATTCCCAGTGATGAACAGCCAAGTTAATTCAGATTGTAGCGAGTTAACATACAAGGCAAGTCATAATATTGGTATGGCCGTTGATTCAAAAGTGGGTTTGCTCGTACCAAATGTCAAAGACGTACAAGATAAATCTATTCTTGATGTTGCCGCAGAAATTACGCGACTAACTAACGCCGCTAGAAGTGGACGAGTCAGCCCAGCGGATTTGAAAGGTGGCACGATTTCAATTTCTAATATTGGCGCTTTAGGTGGCACAGTTGCCACGCCAATTATCAATAAACCAGAAGTCGCAATTGTTGCTTTAGGTAAACTACAGGTATTGCCTCGATTTAATGCTAAAGGTGAAGTTGAAGCACGTAAGATTATGCAAGTGAGTTGGTCTGGCGATCATCGTGTTATTGATGGTGGCACCATTGCTCGTTTTTGTAATTTGTGGAAACAATATCTTGAGCAACCACAAGAAATGCTATTAGCGATGAAGTAGTCATCATTGTTTTCAGCATAATCAAATTAAAGGACGCTAATGCGTCCTTTAATTTTGTTAAGTGTTTTTGTATAATCCTCGGACGTTGTAACTTCTCGGAACCATAATGATCACCTCGGCACCGAATATTGACTCTATTGAATATCCTTTTCCTGCTAAACCTGCTGTGTTGTCAGACGCTGAAAAAGCAGATTACAAAGCAAGAATTAAACAGTTATTAATCGAACAAGATGCTGTTTTAGTTGCACACTATTATACCGATCCTGAAATACAAGCTCTGGCAGAAGAAACAGGAGGTTGTGTATCTGATTCTCTTGAAATGGCTCGTTTTGGTCGTGATCATCCTGCAAAGAAACTCATCGTAGCTGGCGTTAAGTTTATGGGTGAAACGTCTAAAATCTTAAGCCCTGAAAAAACAGTTTTGATGCCGACTTTAGAAGCAACATGTTCGCTAGATATCGGCTGTCCAATCGATAAATTTTCTGAGTTCTGTGACGCACACCCTGATCATACTGTTGTGGTTTACGCTAATACATCTGCAGCAGTAAAAGCAAGAGCTGACTGGGTCGTGACATCAAGTATTGCCTTAGAAATTGTTGAACATTTAGACGCCGAAGGTAAAAAAATTATCTGGGGGCCAGACCGTCACTTAGGTAGTTATATTGCCAAAGAAACCGGCGCTGACATGTTAATGTGGCAGGGTGATTGTATTGTCCATGATGAATTTAAAGCAAAAGCGTTAAGAGAACTAAAGATTCAACATCCCAACGCAGCAATTCTTGTCCACCCTGAATCACCAGCAAATGTGGTTGCTCTTGCAGATGCTGTTGGGTCAACTAGCCAGTTAATTAAAGCTGCGCAAACAATGGCTAATCAAGAGTTCATTGTTGCTACAGATCGCGGCATTTTCTACAAAATGCAGCAAGCTGCGCCTGGTAAAACATTAATTGAAGCACCGACTGGTGGTAATGGAGCGACTTGTAAAAGTTGTGCTCATTGTCCTTGGATGGCAATGAATGGTTTACAAGCAATTGAAGCTTCGTTAAGTGCTGAAGATAAAACACAGCATGAAGTGTTTGTTGATGACGCGCTGCGTGATGAAGCGCTTATTCCATTAAATAGAATGTTGGATTTTGCAAAAACCTTGAATATGAAAGTTAAAGGCAATGCTTAGTATTTCACTTTAATTTATTTCAGATACAAAAAAGCCCTGTATTAACAGGGCTTTTTATTATCTATCATTACTTAGCATTCATTAATGCGACAGTATTATCTAGCATGCGGTTACTGAAACCCCATTCGTTATCGTACCAAGCCATTACTTTAACTAAACGACCATTAACACGAGTTTGTGTTGCATCGAAGTTAGATGAGTAAGGGTTGTGATTGAAGTCAATAGAGACTAATGGTTCTTCATTGACAGCAAGCACTTCACTCAATGGTGCAACTTGAGCAGCTTTAGTGATGATCTCGTTAATCTCTTCCACGCTAGTATCTCTACCTGCAACAAACGTTAGATCAACTAATGACACGTTTACTGTAGGTACACGAACGGCTAAACCGTCAAATTTACCTTGTAGTTCAGGAACAACAAGTCCAACAGCGGCTGCCGCACCAGTTTGAGTTGGGATCATCGACATTGCAGCGGCACGAGCACGACGTAAGTCAGTGTGATAAACATCTGATAAACGTTGATCGTTTGTGTATGCATGAATAGTCGTCATTAAACCAGACTCAATACCGATAGAATCGTTTAATGGCTTAGCAAAAGGTGCTAGACAGTTTGTTGTACAAGAAGCGTTTGAGATAACTGTCATATCTGAAGTTAATACTTCATTATTAACACCATAAACAACGGTAGCGTCCACTTGTTTACCTGGTGCAGAAATGATGACCTTTTTAGCACCCGCATCTAAATGAGGTTTAACAGCGTCTTTAGATGTGAAAATACCTGTACATTCATAAACAACATCAACGTTTAATTCTGCCCATGGTAATTTAGAAGGGTCACGTTCTTGGAAAGTTAAGATTTTGTCGCCGTTGACATAAATAGCTTCGTCATCGTGATCAACTTTAGCATTGAAACGGCCATGAACTGAGTCGTATTTAGTAAGGTGAGCATTAATTGAAGCATCACCCAAATCGTTTAAAGCAACGATTTCGATTGGATAATCCTTTTCGCTTTCATAAAGCGCACGTAAAACATTTCTACCGATACGGCCATAGCCGTTAATTGCAACACGGATAGTCATCGCATATCCCTCAAGTGATTATAAATCTGTTACGTAAATCGTATGGTAGTAAAATTACCAAATTAGAGCATTTCGTCAAGTAAAAAAGCCCAAAAAGCGACATTTATCGTGAATATGTCTGTATTTTATTTACAGAATTCAAAATAAAAGCGGTTTTGAGCTTTTTTATGAAAGTCCAATACAGCGAGTGCTGTAAATGATTTGTGTTTTAGTGTAGCTAATAATTTTACATTTGGTTATTCAAAACGATGTTTTATCTGACTGCTTGCAAACTTTCCTTGCTTGATGTCCTTTACCAGCTCTTTCGCTTCCGCATCGAGTTGCACCGCTAAGTCTGAATTGTTTGCTATTAACGCTAATAATTTTTCTTCTGAGGCAGTGTTATCACTTATTAAAGTATTCGCCTTAGTTAACAAATACTCGTTTTGTACATTTTGTTCTCTTCTATATATGGTTGCGAGAGCGAGGAGCCAATCTGAATCAATATTGCTCGCCTTAACATGGGAGAGTAAATGCAAATAAAGTAATTTGGCTCTGGCGACATCTGTTTTTATATAGTGAGAGGCAACTTGAGCGAGCATAAAGGTTTCAGTGAGCTCACCGGCTTGTTCGGCTTTAATAACAATATCGCGAGAGGGGAAGTCATTAAATTTAGTCCAACGATAATACGCAAGGTAAATATCAGGATTGTCTTTGGTGTACTCTTGTAATTGGGCTAAGTTTTGAGTGCTAACAGCATAAGCACGTTCTCTGTCTTCTGTTCGATGTGTGTTTATTATATGTTTAACGCCGGCTGCGAGTTCAATGCAGTTGCTATAAGATTCAAGTTTAATTAATTGATCATATAGTTGCTTACCCGACGGATTTTCAGTGATCTTTAATTGATAACGACTACGGATTAAGTCTCCTTTTTCTACTAAACACCAACTATCCTTGTGTAAATCGGCACAAAGTTCAGGATTTTTTACAAATGCTGCCACTATTTCGGCCAACATCACAACCAAATAAGCCGAATAAAGCAGCAAAAATTGAAAATGATGTAATTATTACTAAACTTTTGTTCAAAACTAGCTCCAAAATAGGAAATTATCTAATAAAATTACAGGTTTACTAAAAATTTCTTACTGGCGAAAACGCATAAATTTCATTACAATGTCGCCGACCAAAAGGGTTAACCCTACCAAATAATGATTATTGGTCTTTTCTTTTCGTTACTCAATTCTTTCTGCGACAAAAAGCTGAAATATGAGATAAAGGATCTTTTTAATGAGCGCTGATAAACACCTACAAAGTTGGCAAGAACGTTTCGAAATGGCTGAAGCAATGCAGCCTTTATTAGGAAAACTATACCGCAATCAAGGCGTTGAAGTCTTAGTGTATGGTAAACCTCTACTAAACGCATCTACAATTGAAATTATTAAAGCGCATCGACTTGTTCGTCGCCATATTGGTGAAAAATTACGTCTACGTGAAAGCTTCCCGTTTGTTGAAGCATTAAGTAAGTTGTCAGTAAAACACTGTAAAGTTGATATCGGTAAACTAGCGATTAATTACTGGCGTGATAATAAAGACGCTTCTCAAATTCAAGCTTACATGACTCATGAGCTGGAAGCAGGTCTTAATTTTGGCGATGATGTTGAATCAAAAGACGTAGTTTTATATGGCTTTGGACGTATCGGTCGTTTATTAGCACGATTAATGATCGAAAAAACAGGTAAGAGTAATAAACTTTGTTTACGAGCCATTGTTTTACGTGGTGGTAAAAAAGGCGATTTAGAAAAGCGCGCGAGCTTATTACGTCGTGATTCAGTACATGGGCCGTTCAACGGTTCTGTTGAAGTTGATGAAGAGAACAACGCTATCATTGCCAATGGTACGTACATTCAAATCATCTATGCCAATTCACCTGATCAAGTCGACTACACACAATATGGTATTAACAATGCGCTAGTAGTTGATAATACAGGTATTTGGAAAGACGAAGATGGTTTAGGTCTTCACCTTAAGAGCAAGGGTGCAAGTAAAGTATTATTAACTGCACCTGCTAAAGGGGCGATTAAAAATGTTGTTTACGGTGTTAACGAAAACGATATTTTACCTGAAGACATGATTGTTTCAGCAGCAAGCTGTACTACTAATGCAATTACGCCAGTACTGAAAGCTGTTAACGATAAGTATGGTATTGAAAACGGTCACGTAGAAACGATTCACTCTTATACCAATGACCAAAACTTAATTGATAATTACCATAGTGCTGACCGTCGAGGCCGCAGTGCACCATTAAACATGGTTATTACTGAAACGGGCGCAGCAAAAGCTGTTGCAAAAGCATTACCCGTTATGGAAGGTAAATTAACAGGTAACGCTATTCGCGTTCCGACACCAAATGTTTCAATGGCAATTATCAGTGTTAATTTAAATGGTGAGACTAATCGCGAAGAATTAAATGAATATCTTAAGGATATTGCATTAACTTCAGATCTTAAAAACCAAGTAGATTACACCGATTCAACTGAAATTGTTTCAAGTGATTTAGTCGGTTCTCGCTATGCTGGTGTTGTTGATTCACAAGCGACAATTGCTGATGGCAAACGTGCGATACTTTATGTTTGGTATGACAACGAATTTGGTTATAGCTGCCAGGTTGTTGGTGTTATGCAAAAAATGCTTGGATTAACGACGTTATCTTTACCAGAAGCTTAAGTTTTTAATCTGTCTTTAATTATCTAAAAGACACTTAGAAAAAGCACTTCAATTGAAGTGCTTTTTTATTGCTTGAGTTTTATTCGTATTGTTAATTATTCACTCAATGCGTAGATTTAAACATCAAACAAATTCAAAACTGCTATTATTTAAAAAATCTGCATTGACAGTCATGCGTAAAACGGTAAAATCCATTTCGAAATCAACAACGGAGATTAACTCCTTATTGATTACTTGCATTGAAAGGCGACATTAGCTCAGTTGGTAGAGCGATACCTTGCCAAGGTATAGGTCATCGGTTCGAACCCGATATGTCGCTCCAATTCAATAACAAGTTTCGGCGCGATGGCAGAATGGCTATGCTGCGGATTGCAAATCCGTCGACCTCGGTTCGACTCCGGGTCGCGCCTCCACAATTTTTGTTTAATTGTATTGATGTAGATATAGTTAAAACAACACTTTTGCCCGAGTGGTGGAATCGGTAGACACAAGGGATTTAAAATCCCTCGCTTAATAAGCGTGCCAGTTCAAGTCTGGCCTCGGGTACCATTATTTACATACGTAAGTATGGTACAAAAAAGCCTCAACGAAAGTTGAGGCTTTTTTGTATCTAAAATTTGAAACTTGCTTCTCGGGCAAATAATAAATCCCTCGTTGTTTTAAAATAAGGCGTGCCAGTTCAAGTCTGGCCTCGGTTACCATTATTTACATACATAAGTATGGTGCATAAAGCCTCAACGAAAGTTGGGGCTTTTTTGTATCAAAAATCTGAAACTTTGCTTATCGGGGAAAAAATAAATCCCTCGTCGTTTTAAGATAGGGCGTACCAGTTCAAGTTTGACCTCGGATGCCTTCTTTGCATACGACTTAGTATTAAGGCGTACGTGTAATTCTAACTTTTAGAGATTCAAATCCTTTTAGGTCTAAAAGTAATAAATGCATATGCGGATATTTGTTCATCATACGAGTTAAAAGGAGGAAACTTGATAGGTTCAAGATTGTTGCTAAGTTAGTGAATGCATGATCAGAAGGGTAGCATTAAATGAAATACAGTGCGTACAAACATCAATATAAGAACTCATTATAGTTAGCAGAAAACGATTCTACCCGCATCTTCAAAACACGTACGATAGCGAAATTGCAAACTCTCCATGTCTCACATGAATGTCTATTTAATATGTGATATCTACTGAAGTTTTGTAAGAGAACAGAATCTTTATTGTATTTTATTTATTTTATACTGATAAAAAATGATAAATCCTTAAAGTGTGAACAATTTCTGATTAGTTGATTAAATGTCACTATTTCCAATGCCAATACAATGGTATAAATACTAAAAATTGTGGTTCACTTTATAAGTAGGAAAGAAGTAATGATATTTTCTCAAATCCCTCAAGCTCCAGCAGATCCCATTTTAGGTTTAACAGACGCATTTAAAAAAGATCCACGTGCCGATAAAGTTAACCTTGGTGTTGGTATTTATAAAGATGAAGCCGGACAAACCCCGGTACTCAAAACAGTTAAAAAAGCTGAAGCAATTTTATTAGACGCTGAGAAAACAAAAAACTATCTTGGAATTGAAGGTGTAGAGCTATACAACACAGCAGTTCAAACATTATTATTTGGTGCTAAAAGTGACATTATTAATGCGAAACGTGCATATACAGCTCAAGCACCAGGAGGAACGGGTTCATTACGTGTAGCCGCTGAATTTTTAGTTCGTAACACTGATTCAAAAACATTATGGGTCAGTAATCCTACCTGGGCAAACCATCAAAATATTTTCCAAACTGCTGGTTTAACAATAAAAGAGTACGGTTATTACAAAGCAGAAACCCACGATATGGATTTCGATGCAATGATGACTGATTTACAAGCTGCTCAACCTGGTGATCTTATTTTGCTTCATGGTTGCTGTCATAACCCTACAGGGATTGATTTAAGTTCATCTCAATGGGAGACAGTAGGTCAATTGTGTGTTGACAAAGAATTAGTCCCTTTATTTGATTTTGCCTACCAGGGCTTTGGTGCTGGTATCGAAGAAGATGCGCTAGGCTTACGGATTGTTGCTGCTAAAGTGCCTGAACTATTAGTCGCTAACTCTTTCTCTAAAAACTTTGGTTTATATAACGAACGTATTGGTGCTATTACTGTCGTTGCTGCAAATGAAGAAACAGCACAAAAAAGTTTTAGTCAGATTAAAAAACAATTCGTGCTACTTATTCTAATCCCCTGCGCACGGTGGTTTAATTGTAAGTACCATACTTTCTGATGAGACTTTACGCCAAGAGTGGGAAGTAGAGTTGGCTGAAATGCGCCAACGTATTGCAGAAATGCGAGTTCTATTTGTAGAAACGTTAAAAAGCGAAGGTGTGAAGCAAGACTTTAGCTTTATCTCTCGTCAAAATGGTATGTTTAGCTTTTCAGGTTTAAGCAAAGAACAAGTTAATCGTTTAAAAGATGAATTCGGAGTATATATTGTTGGCTCAGGACGCATCAGTGTTGCGGGTATGACTAAACAAAATATTCCTGTAATTTGTAAAGCAATAGCTCAGGTTTTATAAGTACATTAAGCTATTTTTAGTTTAGAGATTGTTTTTCTTGTAAGTTAAATTAGTTGAGCAAAACAGTCTTAAATTATTAGCTAAAAATGCAAAAGCCCTTAGACATTGTTTAAGGGCTTTTCTATAACTTTAAACATTACATTATGCTTTCTGGCTAACGACCGTTGCTATCGCTTCTGCTAATGCTTCTTTGTGATGCAAACCTAAATGATGGTCACTGACTAAAGGGAAATAACTTACTAATTCACCAATATCAATAGCATCAGAGTTTCTAATAATTTTATTAATTCTATTTGTCGATACTGATTGATTGATCCATTCTATTTTGTCATCCAATGTTAAAGACGATGCACACGAAGGCTCTGACGTTAAATTGTCGATTAGAATCACTTTTGCAGGTGAGTCTTTAATCGCATTAGCAATACTTGGGATAAGTAAGGGTGGCATTACACTAGTTAAAAAACTGCCTGGCGCAATGATGATAATGTCAGCTTTATTGATTGCTTGTAGTGCTTCACAAGTTGCAGCAACGTTAGGAGCTAAAGTCAGTTGACTTGGTATCTCTTTCATATCGTCAACATTCATTTCACCAAAAACGGTTTCACCTTGCGCATTAAGCGCACTGAGGTGAGTTGGTGATTCAGACATAGGAATGACACGAGTTTCAATTTTTAAAATGGTTCTAATTAGTTTGATTGCTTCAAGAGGGCGAACACATAGCTGCTCTAGTGCATATAAAATAATATTCCCGAGATTATGACCGTTTAACTCATTATCTCCATTAAATCGATGATCAAACAGCATTGTCCCAATGGCTGGCCTATGTGCAAGTTGCGAAAGGCAGTTTCTTAAATCGCCCCATGCAATGGTTGTTTCATCTTGTCGGATCCGCCCGGTTGAACCACCATTATCGGTAGTCGTTACAATACCGGTTAACTTAGGACCAAGGAAAGAGAGTGAAGATAACACTCGACCTAAGCCATGTCCTCCTCCAATAGCCACGATACTATCGACACTATTTAATTCATGTTTCATCATATTGATTCCTTTCATACAGTAATGATGATTTTTTAAGCTATTGTACTGATTGATTTATTTAAGCTATCACAAGATGCTAAAATAGAATCATCATTAATATTAGCATAAATACTTCGCTGCTATTAATCTTGTTTCTCGGTATAATTAACCAAATTATTTTTTAAGGATTTTTTTGAGAACCGGTAGAATTGGAAAGTTTACCCTTGGTTTAGGGGTTGTAATCATCAGCATAATGCTAATCAGAGTGTGGTTAGTTCCTACAATTGAGAACATTCTGGTTGAAACACCTGAGATCGAACAAAATCAAGTCGATGAAGACACTGTACCTGACTTTACAGCAATCACAGATATACCTACCAAAAAGTCTGCCTTTTTCGATTATATGTCTCCAGCGGTTAACCATCAAAATGCGCTGATAGAAAAAGAGCGAAATTTTCTGAAGGTAGTTTTAGCAAACCTTGCTAACGAGCAGCCATTAACTAACGCAGAGATTTTTAATTTAGAAAAATTAACTCAAAAATATAAATATACAGTTAAAAAGTTTGATCTCGTTACATTAACTCCTTTATTAGAGCGAGTTGATACAGTACCTGCAAGAATGGTACTTATTCAAGCCGCCAATGAAACCGGTTGGGGAAGTTCTCGTTTCGCCAAAGAAGGTAATAATTATTTTGGCCAGTGGTGCTTTTCAAAAGGCTGTGGATTAGTTCCTTTATCTAGAAAAGCAGGGATGAATCATGAGGTTGCCTCATTTGAAACGCCTGAGGACTCCATTGCTGCATACATGCTGAATTTAAACACTAATTCAGCATATCGATTATTACGTTCTATTCGAGCGGATCTTCGAAGCCAAGGAAAAGAGCCTGCAGCGGAAGATCTCGTTTATGGATTATTACACTACTCAGAAAGAAAAGATGCCTATATAGACGAGTTATTAGAAATGCTTCGTCATAACAAAGCTTATTTAGCAGGATTATAAATGAATAAAATAAGAAAATTAGCTTCTTGTTTAGCGCTATTTTTATTATCACCAGCAGTTTTAGCAGATTCAGTATCAATTCCTTATGCAGGGTTTTACGAACGGCTCAAGCAAGTTAACAAAAATAACTACCAGCTAGTTGAAGTTGTATTTAGTGTCCCAAGAAATGAAAATTGTAAAATTATCTCAGGGAGTATCACCACTGAGAAACATCAATACCCATTAACTTATGACAAACAGCAGCGTCTTTACTTACCCTTTGATGCCCAATTGAAATCAGATAGAGGCTTAATAAATTTGCAAGTATCAGGTGACGCGAGTCAATGTGGTGTTGCCATGCAAGTAAGAGCTAAGAAGGTACAATCTGTTTATAATCAAGACGAATTAGTTGCTGTAAAAAATGACATGGATGCCTTGCTCGATGGTCAACAAGGATTTCCTATGAAGTATTTTCGTAAACCGATTACTGGATTAACGTTTTCATTTGCATCAACTGACTTACCTGTAGAGACGAACATAGATGGTAAAGTCAGCATTGTTAGCGATAAATTACAGCTTACCTCAGCAGAAATTGAAACTATAAAGCAGCTGTCTTTTTCAAAACAGCCGATAATTTTAAGCCCATACGTAAATTAACAGTTTGCGTTTGAATCAAGCAAAGACAAAAAAGCCCTCATTCGAGGGCTTTTTATTGTGGGACGTAATGTATGTTTTTACGGTTTATAAGTCGTTACAATATCAATCTTAGCTGCTTCATCTAGATTAATGTGACCATTATTGGTCGTATCTAAAAAATCAAAAGCGGGTAAATCTGATTCAGCGACATCACCTGAAAGTGGCGCATCTGCATCACGTTGTAGTGATAAGAAATCAAACACATTTCTATCAACGCCTTGAGAAGGAGAAGTATTTTGCATAGCAGTAAATATGGTTTCAATACGTCCAGGGTAATCTCTGTCCCACTGGTTAAGCATATCTTTAACTGCACCACGTTTAAGATTTTCTTGAGAACCGCATAAGTTACATGGAATGATAGGGAATTGTTTTAATTCCGCA
This sequence comes from Shewanella sp. ENK2, assembly GCF_043568515.1. Classification (NCBI taxonomy): domain Bacteria; kingdom Pseudomonadati; phylum Pseudomonadota; class Gammaproteobacteria; order Alteromonadales; family Shewanellaceae; genus Shewanella; species Shewanella sp. ENK2. The sequence goes on from NZ_CP171406.1 coordinate 4,336,445, forward strand.
TATTCAGCAATGTCTTTTTCTTTACAGTAGGCTAATGGGCGTATAACCATGTTAGCGCCGTCATCAGATAATAACTTTGGCGGCATAGCTTTCATTTTTCCACCAAAAAACATATTCAAAAATAATGTTTCGATAATATCGTCGCGGTGATGACCCAAAGCTATCTTAGTCGCTCCTATTTTTTGTGCAAACCCATAAAGTGTGCCACGGCGTAAACGAGAACATAATGAGCAGGTCGTTTTACCTTCAGGGATTTTATCTTTTACGATTGAATAGGTATCTTTTTCTAAAATGTGGTACGCGACATCAAGAGTATCAAGATAAGCTGGCAAGATATCTTCAGGGAAACCAGGCTGTTTCTGATCTAAATTAACCGCAACAATATCGAACTTAATTGGCGCTCGTTTTTGAAGGTTTAATAAGATATCTAGCATTGCATAACTGTCTTTACCGCCAGACAGACAACACATTACTACGTCACCATGTTCGATCATTTGGTAATCGCCGATGGCACGTCCAACTTCATGACGTAATTTTTTTGTAATTTAGATTGGCGGTCTGCCAATTGTTTTTCTTGTTGTTGCAATTCAGACATTAAAAAGCGCCCAGTAACTATCGTTTCAGGGCGCGTATTATTCCAGCATTCTGGCTTATGGTAAAGCCTTTAGTCTTCGAGAGGTGATTTATAACCGTCAGGTTTAACAGCGAGTAAATCACAATTAATGCTATCAATCACATGTTCAGCTGTATTACCAATCAGTGCTGCCGAAAAACCAGTACGACCAACGGTGCCTAAAATAACCAGCTCAGCATCTAATTGTTGTGAAAGTTCAGGTATTACGTCTTCTGGTAAACCTTCTTCAACGTGGCAATTTTCAAGCGGAATATTAAAGCTATTGGCTAAATATTGAATGCGTTGCTCGTGCTGCATTCTAACGGTATCGTTATAACTAACTGCATCAAACTCTGGTAACTCAATAGCTAAATTGACTGGAGTACCGGGGTATCCATTAACTAAGTGAATTTGTGCAGAGAACTTAGCTGCTAGGTTAAGTGCGTTTTCAATGATTTTTGTGTTTAATGTAGAATGTTCTTCATCTTCAGTTGCTACATTCACTGCACATAAAATCTTACCAGCAACTGGCCAATCATGTTCTTTGACCATTAAAACTGGGATAGGCGCTTTACGTAATAAATGCCAATCCGTAGGAGTGAAGATAATTGATTTTAGCTTGTCATGTTCATGAGTGCTTTTAACAAGTAAATCATAATTTTGTTCTATGGCAAATTTAATAACGCTTTCAAAAGGGCGGTTATGCCAAACAACTTTGGTGTCAATATTTAAGCCTGTTTGGGCATACGGAGTAATAGCTTCAGCTAACCAGCTTTCTCTTTGATCTATCACACCTTGACGCATTGCTTCTCTTTCTTGACTAGAAAGAATCGAGGTCATTTCATAAGAAAAATCAAATATCGTAAGGAAAGCAGTAATAGTGGCATTGGATTTTGAAGCTAGTTCAACGGCTCGAGCCAATGCAGGTTGATGGTCTGTCATTGGGTTAATGACAACTAATATCTTATTATAATCCTTCATAAAACCTCCAAGCTGTTTTATATCACTATCACTGTTATTGCGTTTTAAGTCGTTGCGTCAGATCATAAAACGGAAAATTTATTAGGTGGCAATCCGTGCATTACCAGCAAGTTGACTTAATGCGACATGATCAATAATTGTAATGTATTTACCTTTAACCTCAATTAAGCCAGACTTTTGAAAACGGCCTAATAAACGGCTGATTGTTTCGACAGTTAATCCTAAATAATTACCAATATCACCACGTGTCATGGTTAATCTAAACTCATGTGGCGAGAAGCCGCGGCTACCAAATCGATTAGCTAGGTTGTTAATAAAGGCTGCTAAACGTTCTTCTGCATTCTTCTTAGAAAGTAATAAAATCATTTCCTGATCGCCCATAATTTCATTACTCATTAGGCGCATGATTTGCTGTCTTAACTTTGGCATCGTGCCAGATAAAGTATCGAGCGTTTCAAAAGGGATTTCACATACCATTGCAGTTTCAAGAGCTTGTGCGAAACTTTGATGAGTTTGAGAATGAATACCATCAAATCCAATAACATCACCTGCAAGGTGAAAGCCAGTAATTTGTTCATCACCTTGTTCAGTGATCGTGAAACTTTTAATTGTGCCTGAACGGATTGCAAAAAGAGATTTAAGAGGGTCACCAGATTTGAAAATTTGATCGCCTTTTTGAACGGGCTTTTTACGCTCAATAATCTCATCGAGCTTATCTAGCTCGTTGTTATCAAGCGTAAAAGGAATACAAAGCGACTCCATACTGCAATCATGACAATGAATGGCACAACCACCTGTTGATGCGCGAAGTTGTTTTGTTTGATCTGTAGGCATATATATTCTCAATTAATTACTACATCACCATGTTAAACTAATAACATTACTTGAGCTAGTTTAGCTGCATGATTGCGATATAAATAGTCTGTAATCCAAATACTACAATAAGGATCCCACTTAAGCGCCTTACGTTCTTTTTTGAACCCAAGTCGATAATGTTTTTGCAGCAACACCGGCACTTAATAAAGCAGGTAGGGTACCCGCACCGAATGCCAACATAATTAATGCACCAGTTAAAGCATCCCCTGACGCCACTGACCAAGTTAATGTGCTATAAACTAAGCCACAGGGAAGCCATCCCCAAACCATGCCTGCAATAACAGCTTGATATCGATTCTTAATTGGCAATAATCTATTAGCTATTGGCTTAAGCACACGCCATAACCCTTGGCCGAGTTTTTCTATCTGTACAATGCCAAACCAAAACTGAGCGATATACAAACCTGTTGCTATCATCATAATGCCAGCAAATAATCGTAGGGCGATTAAATAACTGTCAACATCAAACATGTAGCCTAAAGCTGCAGTACTGGCGCCAGCTAACGCACCAGCTAATCCATAACTTATAATTCGACCTGCATTGTAGCTAATTAAAAAGCTTATCTGGTTTGCGAGTCTGTTACCGCTAGCATTAGGTAAATTACTCGCAAAGGCCCCAATCAAGCCACCACACATGCCGAAACAATGCGCAGCTCCCATTAGCCCTACTAGAAATGCTCCCCAAACATTGTACTCAATCACCTTGTGTAGACTCGGTTGCTTTTGTTGATTTTATCGCTGTTGTAGGTTCAGATGCTGAATCAGTTTCTTGATGACTATTTTGTTGTTCGGTGTTTTTCTTAATTGTTTGAGTTACATTGTCTTCATCAAATAAAATTGAAACACTTTGTCTATCGAGATCATCAAACTGTTCAGATTTTACAGCCCAAAAAAACGGCGACAGCGACGGCAACAAATAACATTGCTATTGGAATTAATACATAAATGATGCTCATGGTTTTATCCTTAGCAAACGAAGGCTATTTGAAACAACAATAATAGAGCTTAATGACATCCCTAAAGCAGCAATATAGGGAACAACATGACCAGTTACCGCAAGCGGTAAAATTATTATATTATAGGCAAACGCCCAAATTAAATTTTGCTTTATGATTTGATTAGTTTTTTTAGCCACGGTTATTGCTTGGCTAAATTTAGATAATTGGTCGCCAAGAAGAATGACATCTGCGCTATTTTTAGCAATAGCACTACCACTTCCCATTGCAACAGATAAGTTTGCCCCAGCAAGAACCGGTGCGTCATTGATTCCATCACCAAACATGGCGACGTTTTGCTTTTGTTGTAACTTGTTGACTAAGTCCAGTTTATCTTTTGGACTTAATGCCGCATAGCTATTTTTAATGTTAAGTTTTTTCGCAATAGCTAATACATGCTCTGAAGTATCACCACTCGCAATACTGACGTCTATATTTGCGCTAATTAATCCATTCACAGCGGTATAACTGTTTTCTCTTATCGCATCTTGGAGAACAAAACATGCACATATTAAATCATCTACTGATAGCCAGAGTAGTTGGCCGTGACATAAGCTTGCATCAACGCCAACAAATTGTGCGTTGCCTAACTTCACGGTTGAATCATTAATAACAGCAGAAAGCCCCAAACCAATATGGTTAGTAATATTTTGAGCTGTAATCCCATCAAGCTCGATATTTGCGAATGCTTTGGCAATTGGGTGCAATGAACCGACTTCCATTGCTGCTGCATAGCGGCTAGCAGTTAACTTATCTATGTTATCGGTGACGACAATATGGTTAATTGACACTGAACCACAAGTTAATGTACCAGTTTTATCAAAAACAACATGTTCAATTAAAGGAAGTTTTTCAAATACACCAGGTTTACGAATGATTATCCCAAGTTTAGTCAAAATCGCTGTCGAACATGTTATTGCTGTTGGTGTTGCTAAGGCTAGGGCACAAGGACATGTAGCGACCAACACTGACAACATGACCCAAAACGCATCTTCTGGTGAAATAAAATGCCAGAAAACATAGGTTAAAGCAGCAATAGCAATAATGGCTGTTGAAAAGTAACTTGCGGATTTATCGACCATTAACGCAATTTTAGGTTTGTTGTTTGATGCGATTTCTTGTAGCCGTATTATTTCAGCAACTAGCTGGTCTTGACCCAGTGCCGTAACAGTAATTGTGATGGGCTGGTCAATATTGATAGTGCCTGCAAACACACAGTCATCAGTGGCTTTTAAGACAGGCAGTTGCTCTCCAGTTAGCATCGCTTCATTAAGGCCGGACTTACCAGAAATGATGACGCCATCAGCAGCTACAACATCGCCAGGTTTGATCAGTATTTTATCGCCAATATTGAGCCTTTTAGCAGGTATTTCTTCAATACTGTCAGTACCATTTTCATCGACGGTAATTCGGTGCGCTGTTAGTGGTATGAGTTTATGTAAATTACTCGAACTTTCTGATGCTGTCTGCTTGGCTTTTTGTTCAAAGTATCTTCCAAGTAACAAAAAGAAAGTGAACATAGAAACTGATTCAAAATAGACTTCACCTGTTCCATTAATTGTGGCAATACAACTCGCAATATAGGCACCAATAATGGCAATCGAAACAGATAAATCCATGTTGACTCGAGCGCCAAGTAAACTTCTTACTGCACTAAAATAAAAAGGTTGAGCAGAGTAAAACACAACTGGAGCGGCTAATGTCATACTGACCCAGCGAAAATAATCTCGCATTTCAGTATCGTAGGTTACAAAATAATCCGAATAAAGTGCCAGTGCAAACATCATAACCTGCATCGTCGCAAAGCCAGCGAGTCCAAGTCTTAACAGGAATTTTTTCCTTCTTTCTTACTTTGTTTTTCTTGTTCATCAACTTGATACGGGGCTGCTTGGTAACCGATACGACTTATCTCAGCGAGGATTTCACTGAGTTTGACGCATTGATTATCCCATGAGACTAAAGCACGTTGGGTGGTGGAGTTTACCGAGATACTGATGATGCCATTGAGCTGCTTTAATTTATGTTCAATTAACCAAGCACAAGCTGCACATGTAATACCGTCTATTGACAAAGATAGGGTACTATTGTTTTCGACCGCATGAACCAAATCCTGCTGAATTTCAGGCAAATCATACGCTGAATATTGTAATAATTCAGTTGGAACCAAGGCCGTTTGACGACTTCCTGGTTCGCTTCGATACTGATAATAACTGCTTAAACCTGAATCAATAATCGCTTGAGAAACAGCCTGACAACCTGGGCAACACATCTGACGTGTCTGATTGTCGATAACCGTTGTAAACTCGTCTTTTGTGATTACGGGCTCGTTGCAATGAAAACAATTCTGCATTTAAATTAGTTCAACCAATATTCAACATCGTCTGTAATTTCAATTCGTTGCTGAATTCTCCAACTTGCATCGAAGCCTTCTAGTCGAACATTCCACGGTCCAGATATAGCATTAGATAAACCAATTCGGTAATTACCTTCGCCATCAGCTGTAGCATTGATATTAAAATCTTTTTCTTCAATAGTGGGGTGGATAAAGCTTACTTTAAGTGCTGCTGTATATGCTGGTCCGCCATGTTGAGAAATTATTAATTCGTGATCATCAACTTCAACCAAGTATTGCATACCAAGATTTTTGGCTTGCTTTATTTTACGCAAATCCATATTGATGGCTTTGCCTTCTTTGTAATAATCATCTGAAACTAGCGAATCTGCATTGTCGATGGCAATGCTCATTGCAACCATACTTTTAAGTACAACTACAAGTAAAAGTACGATGATGAACCATGGCCAAAAATGCTTATACCAAGGGAGAGGGGCAGACATAAAACGGTCCTAAAAATAAGAATTATTATGTGATTATTTTAACTCGAAAAGCCTTAATAATCACTTAAAAAAAGGCTTCGTTTTCACGAAGCCTTTATGTTATCAAGCTGTAACTATTTGTTTGATAAGCTATAAACGTAAGCAGAAATTACATGGACTTTTTCTTCGCCTAGAATATCATTCCATGCAGGCATTACACCTGAACGGCCATTAGCAATAGATTGCATAACTTGTAAACGGCTGCTTCCATATAACCAAGCATCGTCAGTTAAGTTTGGTGCACCCATAAACTTATTACCAGTTCCATCCATACCGTGACAGGCAAAACAACCTTTCATGAATGATGCCTGACCTTGCGCAGCAAGTGTAGCGTCATGATCGCGGCCAGAAAGTTTGAAGACATATTCGGCTAAACCTTGAATTTCGCTGTCTTCAATTGGTAATCCACCTTTAGGTGGCATCATACCGTTACGTCCGTTCATAATAGATGTTTTGATCGTAGCTAACTCACCACCGTATAACCAATTATTATCAGTTAAGTTAGGGAAGCCAATGCTACCTCTAGCATCAGAGCCATGACACTGAGCACAGTTTTGCAGGAATAAACGTCCACCAACCTTTAGTGCTTCTTCATCTTTAACTAACTCTTCTAAAGGAGTCGCTAAGTATGCAGCAAAGATAGGGCCGTATTTTTCATCTGCAGCGGCAACTTCACGGTCGTATTGTGAAAGACGATTTTCACTTTTAGCAAGTTCAACAGCCTTTTTTGAATCAACTTTAATACCTTCTTCATAACCAACACTTTGATTAGAGCTTGTCCAACCAAATAACCCCTGGTAACTACCAAGACCAGGATATAAAGCCAAGTAAATTAAGCCAAATACAATACTGATGTAGAACATATAAGCCCACCATTTAGGGAGTGGGTTATTGAGTTCTTCAATACCATCAAACTTATGCCCCATTGATTCACCTTCTTCAATACCTGTTTTGTTCTTTGAACAAGCACGAAGAAGTAAGAAACAACCTGCAATAACTAACAGTGTTGGGAAAATAATCCAAACATTCCAAAAGATACTCATTACTTATTATCTCCTGAATGTTGAGTTTGTTTTGCAATTTCTTCTTCTGAAAAAATTAAGTTTGCGGCTTCATCAAAGCCAGCTTTACTTTTTGAGCTATAGGCCCAGTAAAATATGCCGGCAAAAACGACCATAACAATAATGGTTAGAATGCCTTGTAACGTTCCATAATCCATAATTGCCTCCTTATTTAAGCGCGTGGCCTAAAGACTGAAGATAAGCGATTAACGCTTCTAATTCAGTTTTGCCTTCAACAGCGGCTTGTGCGCCAGCAATTTCTTCTTCGGTATACAAATTATGATCCGGGTGGAAATTACTTAAGATTTGCATCTTATTACCAGTGAGTTTGCCATCTAGTCGGTTGTCAGCTAACCATGGGTAAGCTGGCATATTTGACTGTGGTACAACATCACGTGGATTGATTAAATGCACTTCATGCCATTTGTCACTGTAACGACCACCAACACGAGCTAAATCTGGACCTGTTCGTTTAGAACCCCATTGGAACGGGTGATCCCATACAGATTCGCCAGCTACAGAGTAGTGACCATAACGTTCAGTTTCAGCACGTAAAGGGCGGATCATTTGACTGTGACAGTTATAGCAGCCTTCACGAACATAAATGTCGCGACCTTCAATTTCTAAAGCATTATACGGCTTTAACCCTTCAACTGGTTCAGTCGTATCTTTAGCAAATAAAAGCGGAGTAATCTGTACCAAACCACCAAAACTGATAGCAATAACGGTAAAGATACCTAGCAGACCGATGTTTTTCTCGATTATTTCATGATTAAATTTCATCGTTCTGCTCCTTATGCTTTTTCTTCAGCTAATGCTGGTAAAGAATCTTTAGGGGCATTCACTGTACGCATAACGTTGTACGCCATAATGAACATACCAGTTAAAAAGAACACACCACCAATAAAGCGTACAAAGTAGAATGGGTAAGAGGCTTCTAAACTCTCAACGAAACTATAAGTTAATGTTCCATCAGAGTTAACAGCACGCCACATAAGACCTTGCATAACTCCAGAAATCCACATTGCTACGATGTATAACACAGTACCAATTGTTGCTAACCAGAAATGAACATTAACAAGGTTAGTGCTGTACATACGGCCGTGACCGAACAATACAGGGATAAGGTGATATAAAGAACCAATAGACACCATTGCAACCCAGCCTAACGCACCTGAATGCACATGACCTACAGTCCAGTCTGTGTAATGGGAAAGGGCGTTTACAGTTTTAATTGCCATCATTGGTCCTTCGAAGGTAGACATACCATAGAAAGATAATGAAACAACTAAGAAACGTAACACAGGATCGGTACGTAGCTTATGCCAAGCGCCTGATAAGGTCATAATACCGTTGATCATGCCACCCCAAGAAGGAGCGAATAAAATCAGCGACATCACCATGCCTAATGTTTGTGTCCAATCAGGTAAAGCTGTGTAATGTAAGTGGTGAGGACCAGCCCAAATATACAGTGCAATCAATGCCCAGAAGTGAACAATAGACAGTCTGTATGAGTAAACAGGACGTCCAGCTTGCTTAGGAACAAAGTAATACATCATACCCAAGAAACCAGCAGTCAGTAGGAAACCTACCGCATTATGGCCATACCACCATTGCACCATGGCATCGACTGCGCCAGAGTACATAGAATACGATTTGAATAAGCTGACAGGTACTGCCATTGAATTCACAATGTGAAGTACTGCTACCGTGATAATGAAAGCACCAAAGAACCAGTTTGCAACATAAATGTGCGACGTCGTTCGTTTAATGATTGTGCCAAAGAACACTACTGCATATGCTACCCACACAACGGTGATTGCAATATCAATAGGCCACTCAAGTTCTGCATATTCTTTACCAGAGGTAAAACCCATTGGTAGCGTGATTGCAGCTGAGAGAATAATGGCTTGCCATCCCCAGAATGTAAATGCAGCTAATTTAGGTGCAAATAAACGAGTTTGACAGGTGCGTTGTACGATATAGTAGGATGTTGCGAATAGGGCTGAAGTACCAAACGCGAAAATCACGGCATTCGTATGAAGCGGTCTAAGACGACTATACGTTAACCATGGTGTTTCGAAGTTTAGTTGAGGCCAGATTAACTGGGCCGCAATCAATACACCTACTGCCATACCAACGATTCCCCACAAAACAGTGGTTAATGCAAATTGGCGAACAATAGTGTAGTTGTAATCAGCGCCTGTAGGCTGGGAATGATTCATCATAATGCTTCCACGGCTTATTACTTTTACTTTTAATTATAGTAAAGACGGTGCTTTACCTGTTCAGGTGACACTTGACGAAAAAACAAACTGTTTTGAAGTTGGTTTTTACCGCTATGTCAAGGTATTACCTCATGTTTTTAATATCTATCACGAGGCAATGCAATGATACTTGAGCTGCGTCAAAAAAGATACTCACTGGCCATGAGTAAACTTGATCCAGATCAATTTCCTAAAGATAATGTTATCAAAATGAGTCATGAGGTTATTATTTGTGCAGTTTTTAACAAAAGCCGTTTTCTTGTTATTTTTTATCACTAATTTAGTGGGATGCGATTCACAAACGCATGCAGAACATAAAGTCATACAATCGATCGATAAGACTTTATGTCAGTTTCATCGTGAAGTTTGTAATCAAGATGTTAATGATCTCGTAGTGGGGCTTATGATTAACCCGGTTTTTGCGCCAAGTGAAAAACCATTACAGATTAAATTACACTTTTCTGCGCCTGTTTCAGATGTTCAGATGCGAATTGAAGGGCGAGATATGTTTATGGGAGTCATACCTGTTAATCTTCAATCTGTTGATGAAGTTAATTACACTGGCACTGGTATTTATGGTTCATGCAGCAGTGATTACATGGTATGGCGAGCATTTGTCAGCTATTCATATCAAGGTCAAACTCAATCTACTTGGTTTGACTTCTTAGCCGACAACTCCGGTTAATGTGTTTGTTGTTAGCTTGACTGATATAGGAGGGATTATTTCAATCTGTATTTAAAAAAGAATAAACGCTATTGATAATCATTATCATTAAGCTATAATTAGTCTAGGTTCAATTAGAGATTAACATTATGGCTAATTTAAACATATCTATCCCATTAGAAAAAATGGCTCTACTTATTCAAAGCGGACATTTATGTGTAGCAGACTTTAAAAGTTTGGATCAACAAACAAAACAAAAGCTATGGCAACTGTGTTTATTATCATGCAAAAAAATGGTTAATTGTACTAACGCCAGTCAATTTATGGATCTGATTGAACAAGAAAGTCAGCTTGAAACCTACAGGATTGACATAGCCGACCTTACTTGAGTTTAAGCGTGTTAGAGCTAATTAAGCTTAAAGGATTCGTTTATTCAATAGTTTACTTAGTTTCGTTGTTCGGGTTGGTATCAAGAAATCTCGTAACAATAGATTAGCAATAATTCTGTAATTGAAGAGTATTTCTGGCTTATTACTTTCATTTTATTAGCTATGCATACCTGGAAATAGCTTTGACTTCTGTGTTGTCTTTTAATCTGCAGGCTATTCTTCAAATATGAATACCGGCCATAAAATATCTGAAGGTGGCATAACTGTGTTCAAGACAACAGCAATTGAATATACGCGCTGCTTTAGCTAAAACAATCAAGCATGAATGTCTCAAATGAGATGCTTCATGAGATCACATTTACATCTCACGATTATTATTTAAAGTCATTATTTATAAAGTCACAATCTGACGAAGTTCTAACAAGACCAATGATTGTCTTAAGAACGAATCATTGTCTTCGGAAAACAACTGATTGAAAAACTCGATATCTGTCATAGGCAAGTCAATCTAAAGATATAAACATTAAAGACTGCAAACACTCATTCAACAAACAAACATACATAACTTCGCACAATGTATATTATGTTAAATACGATAGTTATCAATATACATACTCAATCACGTAACCGAACTCACTACCTTTATAGAGTGTATCCTTACCCATTATTGTAAAATTGATGAAATAACACGCATCGCTGTGTAAATTCTATGGGTATTGCCCTTGATAACCTTTTCAGATTTTACGTAGCGACGCGTTAAAATTAGATGTGATCTAACGGTTTGTTTGCTGCACTTTGGTGTCTTTCTATTTGTGTGGTGTGTAAATACTGTGATGTGGTATCAATGCTTTCATGACCCGCATCAGCTTGAACGTGCGACAATGGCCTTTGGTTTATATTAATATCATGTGTTATCCCAGTATGGCGGATATTATGCGCAGTTAGTTTTCTCATTAATAAGCTATCATGTTCAAACCCATCATCAAGTGCTTTATCTGCAGCCAGGCCAATGATTTTATCCAGCTCGTCTCGAATTTGTCTTATGCCTAGGTTCGCGCCAATTTGTCCAGCTTCTCGACCATGTGCTGCCGCTTTATGCCTAATAAACAATGGATGTTGTTCATTGATACTTGGTAAGTATGTTAACCCTAAGTGAGCTCGGTACTGAGTTAAACTTTTTAATAAACTTTTTGAGACGGCAATATTTCTGGCTTTGCCACTTTTAGAAAAAGGTACATGGAAGTACCAAGTTTTAGTATGACTGTCTTGTCTAAATTGCGACATCATTGGTGAATAACCAGCTCTGGCACTGATTTCTGATATACGTAAATAACAGCAATACATCAGATTAATGAGAAACAAGCTACGTTGATGTTTTTCAGGTTCGTGCTCAGCCATATTGTTTACGGTACTGACAACATAAGACCATTGTAACTTCGTGAATGCATGATTGTTATCATCTTCATTCTTTACATATTTATGGTTAATCGCAAAACGGCTATGCTTAAGCCATAGTTGAGCTGGGTTTCTTTCTGTGTATTCTTCACTATTTAAATATCCATAAAATGAAGAAAGAATAGCGATTTTTGTTTTAAGTGCATTGTCACTCAATACATAAGGTTGTTTTTCACCGTACTGTTTTTTGCCAACAAATGGGCGCCATTGTGCATTTGGAACTCGTTCATCCAATGCTTTATCTTACTTAAATTGGGCAACATTGAAGTAGCCAATAAGCTGCTCAGGTGGTTTTTCACAATAACTAATATAACGACTGATATCTTTTCTAGTGAGTTGAATTGGTGATAATGAGGCTACATCAAACACCAGTGTAGAAATGTAGTGAGTTCGCTACGATAGGTTTTATAGTTATTTTCTGATTGTCTTTGTTCAAACAACCAATCTGAACAGTGCTCAATAATTAAACCAGCATCATGAACTTTGGTTAAGGAAACCTGAGTAATATACTGATTAACATAACTATTTCCAGTTAATATAAATTCAGATTTATCAAACAACGGATATACAGGGGAAATTCTTGCGACATAGTTCATCTGCAATATAAGCTCAATAAGGCGTTGATTATAACAAGTTTATTCCCGTATGATTAATGCCGATAACGTTATTTATCGGCATTAAAATACCTGAAATTAAATGATGATTAGATTACAGCGAGTACTTTTTTCAACAAGGTTTCCGCATTAGTTGGTTTCACAATGTAATCTATAGCGCCAAGTTCTCTGCATTCAATAAAACTTTCTTTATCGGAATTACTTGTCAGCATAATAACTGGCAGTTTATCGAGTATGTTCATTTTGTTCATCGTTTTTAAGGTATCTATGCCATTTAGAACCGGCATGTCGATATCGAGCAATACTAGTTCAGGTTTGCAGTTTTTTAGTTTATTGATGGCCTCTGCTCCATTAGTGGCGACTTCTACATCAAACCCTTTGGGTTTTAAAATCGTGGTAATGATTTTTAACATCACATTCTGATCATCAACCACAAGAACTAACGGCATTTTCTTTTTAAAACTCGGTGTAGCGCCCTTCACTTTGCTGCCTATCTCTTTGAAATAGCTTTGGTTATGTGACTTGAAATTTTCAACTTTGGGTTTTATTTTTGATACATGGCCATTCATTGTTTCAATTGAATCAGTAGGTTCAAGGCTACAGAGGTTATCTATCTCAGTGATGAGCTCATTTAACAATTCATGTTGAATCCCCTTCTCATCGCTGATTGAAGTTTCAACTTCATGCAATTGTATAGAGACGTTTTGTAATTTATTAATAATCGTTTTTTTGTCTTCTTCGAATAAGTGCACTTTATCCTGACTTGTAAGCAAATCGCACATCTGGGCTATTGAAAGTCGAATTCGGTTCATATCATATATTGGTTTAAACGTTTCGTAACTGTAGAACCGCCCTTTTGAACACTCAAAATATGCTGCTTCACGATGCTCTCGACAGCAAATTAACAAAGACAAATGCTCCTTATTGAATAAATTTTTTGAATCGTTCAGTTTTTCAATAATTTCATTAAATTCTACCGCCTCTTTCGGCTCTTCAAATGCATAAATGAACAGCAAAGGTCGGCTCTTATCTTCGGTAAATTTTATAAATTGGTCTTGGTTTGTGTTTATTTCGCAATACAATATCTTTTGATACTTATTCCTAAGTATCTCTTGTATCACTTTTTTTATCTCTATAGATTGATAAAACACTACGACATTTACCAAATTGTCCATAGGTTGCCCTTCTTATATGAGTTATCGACCATGTCGTTTAACACAAGGCGCAGTTATACAACTTCTCTTTGTTTTAATATTTGATTAATTGCGCTGAGTTCTTTATCTATTTCAGGATACTTACTTTCAATACCATCAAAGTCAGTGTTATTTTTTTCTATCCATTTAAAAATATCACTTAACTCAATCGCGCCACTAGAAACTGATGCGCCTTTCGCTGCATGACTTTTACTGCGAATGATTTCTGAGTTTCTTTCGGCGCAATGTTGTTTTAGTGCTTCATAGTCTTCATTCACGCTAGTCCAAAACATGGCTAAAATTTCATTAGTGATACTTTCATCATCTGTTCCAATGACCGCTTTTAATTTTTCAAAATCAATTACATTATTGTGGTGCTCAACACCATTTGTCATTGAGTAAGAAACACTTTCGGGCTGTTGGTGAATATCAGTAAGCGGTAAATATTGAGCTAGCTTTTCTTGAAGAAGTTCTATTTCTATCGGTTTAGCTAAATAGTCATCCATACCTGCTTCTAAACAGTTTTCAGATTCGCCCACCATTGCGTTTGCTGTTACTGCAATGATGGTTATTGGCGAGCAATTTTGTTTTAATTCTTGCTCTCTAATGGTTCTAGTCAATTCAAGGCCGTCCATATTTGGCATATGACAATCAGTAAGCAATAAATTGAATCGACCAGACTGCCATTTTTCAAGAGCTTCAATACCATCATTTGACATTTCATATGCATAACCCAGGCTTTCTAATTGTTTACCTAGTACGAGGCGATTTGTAGGCTGGTCTTCCGCAACCAATATTAAGCTATTACTTTGTTCTGCTTCTTCAATCGTTTGCGTAATGACTTTCTCAAACGATTGACGGTTTTCAGTTGACCAATCTAATTCAGGGCTTTCAAGGCCGCACAATACCGCCATTCCGAATATAAACTCTGTGGGTTTGTAAGGATGAGCGGCACAAACATAAGTATAAGGATCTAAATGTCCCTTCGTTGCAATAGGATCATCATTAAGTATAAGCGTTTTAATTGACTGACTTATTTCAGTAAAAGATACATTAATGTTATCGGTAATCAGTAAAGCATTAGAGGTATCCTGAGCTAAACTTTCAAGTTCATCGAACTCAACACTTGAAACTTGATTACAACACAATTGATTTAGAATCATCAAACACGCATGTTTACGTTCTTCATTACTTATCGATACTAAAACATTGAACTTTTTAAAATCAAATTGTGAAAAAGCGCCGTTATCAAGTTTCGTTAGCTTTTCTATTAAGGGCAAAGTGACCTTAAAGTTACTTCCCTTACCTACTTCACTATCAATTTCAATGTTTCCATTCATTAGTTCAGTAAATGACTTAGTAATACTTAGGCCCAACCCCGTTCCGCCAAATTTACGCGTCGTTGAGGTATCAGCCTGTGTGAATGGAACAAATAAGGTTTCTTGTTGGGACTGTGATATTCCTACACCGTTATCTATGACTTCTAAAATAAGATTCTCATTAGTTAATTGAGTCCTGATAACCACTACACCTTTTGAGTTAAGGCTTTTCGAAAACTTAACTGCGTTGCCCGTTAGATTTAAAATAATTTGTCTCAACCTAACTGAGTCAAATAACAATTCTTTCGGTATTGTTAAATCCGGGTAAATATAAATTTCTACATTATTGTTTGAAGCATTAATCCAAAGGCTATCGATAGTTTTTTCTATAATAGACAGTACGTTACATGGGTTTATATCTAACTCTATTTGTCCCGATTCAATTTTAGAAAAATCCAAAATATCATTAATAATATCTAACAGTGAAAAAGACGAATCACGAATAGTCGTGGCCATTCGTTTTTGGTCTGCATTTAATGGCGTATTTTTGAGCAGATCAATCATACCAATAACACCATTCATCGGTGTTCTAATTTCGTGGCTCATGGTCGCTAAGAAACGAGATTTAGCTTTACTCGCCTGACGTGCTGACTCTGTTTCTTTTTCTAATTTTTGTTGAACTTGTTTTTCATGGGTCAGATCGACATTAATTCCGTACATCGTCACAGGTAAATTATTTTCATCCAGTGAAAGGTTTGCAGCACACTGCAGCCAATGAATGGTTTTATCTTTCCGATTTATGATTCTAAATTCGGTCTTTAATGATGTTATGTTAGAAATAGCATCGCTGACTTCTTGTTCAGCTTGTTCTACGTCATCAGGGTGCACATTATCTCGCCAATCGTTGTATTCTATACTCTTACCGTCTTCAACTCCGTATAAGCGGTACATTCTTGAATCCCAATTTAACTGACCTGTTTTTATATCAAATGACCAATTACAAACGCCGCCAGCCTCTGATGCTAAATTTAAACCGCTCAATAACTTATCACGTTCAGAATTAGCACGATGTAGCTCTTCTGCAGACTGTTGACGCTCAGTAATATCTTCCACCACAGCAATAAAGAATTTAGGTTCGTTACTGTCTGCATCTCTTACTAATGACACAGATAAATTAGCCCAGAAAAAAGAACCATCATTTCTTATATAGCGTTTGTCGGTATTAAAATACGTTATTTCATCTGCTAATAACTGCTTAATGTATTGATAAGATTGCTCTAAATCATCTTTGTAAGTCACATCTTTGATACTTTTAGTGAGCAGTGTATCTTCGTCATAACCTAATATTTCGCACATTTTAGTATTAACTTCGACAAACTTAGTATCTACACCAATCCGACCGATACCAACGGCTGCTTGGTTAAATGCCGTTCTATAAATCAATTCTTGTTCATACAATTTTGTTTGTAATGCTAATTCTCTTTGCTTAATTTGTTCTTGGAATGAAATATCTCTGATTATGGCGACATACATAGCTTTAGCATCTAATGTTGTTTCGCCAACTGACATTTCAATTGGTATCTGGTGTCCAGCTTTATGGAGTCCAAACAGTTTTTTAGGTTCGCCAATGTAATCTTTTATCCATGAGTTGAATGGAATATTGTTTGCCTGTTCTAATTGTGTTGGCTGTAAACCTGCTAATAGAATATTAATGTTTTTATCGAGTAAGTCATTACGGTTTCGGCCGAATATTAATTCTAAAGAGCGATTAGCATCTTGAATGATACCGTTCTGATTTAATACGATTGTACCGTCTAGCGCCGCATCAAAAACGGCTCTTAATCTTTCAGCTGAATCTTTCGACTCTTTAGTTCGCTCTTCTAGTATTAATGACATTTCTGTCATTGTTTCTTCTTCTTTTCTTTTGTCTTCGGTAATGTCATTTTGTACGCCAATAAAATGAGTTAACTCTTTGTTTTTATTATATACAGGACCTATAGACAAATTATTAATAAAGGTCTCACCCGTTTTGGTGTAATTTGTAATAACCACATTGCATGAGACTCCTTTATTAATAGCATGAGCCAGATGTTTAACCTTGTCTTTTTCTGTTTTAGCCCCTTGTAAAAAGCGGCAGTTTTTACCTAAAACCTCTTCGGGTCTATAGCCAGTAATTTGGGTAAAAGCCCGATTAATAAAGATGATAGGTTGATCGGGTAAACGGACATCTGTAACGACAATACCTGTGGACGTAGAATTAATCGCACTACGTTGTAACTCGAGTAACTCTCGTTGTTCTACATTTTTATTAATTAGCTTTGTTCTTTCTATAAATTTACTTTCAAGCTCTTTTAACGCGACATGTAAATCTGCTGAAATATATTTACTATCAATACTGGTTGAAGAATCTGTAGCTAAATCACTAACAAAATTAGAAAGTTCGTTCAAAGGATTCAATAAGTTCTTGAATACCGAATACATTAATATGAAAAAGACAATAAATAAGAAAAATAAAAAGATACTGGCATTTTGTATCATCACAACCGATGCGGAAAAGGCCTCATCATGATCAATTCTGACGAGTGTGGACCAACCTATTCCTTGTAATTCATTGTAACCCTCAAAGTGATTATAAATTGTTATTTGTTGCTCATCATTTTGATCATAGGATGATATTTCAGTACCAGAAAAACCGGCTATTGCTCTATCTGCACCGATAACACCCTCTTTAACAAGGTTAATGTTGCTGATACGGTCAAAGTTACGTACATATTTTGATTGTTTAAAACCAATTGGATCATATTCAACTATCAATACACCTTTGGCATCAATTAAGGACAGTTCTACGTGATGAAGATCTTTTTCTGCAAGCTGGTTATAGATACTTTTAAATACTTCTTCTACCACATAAAAGTCGATGATATTAACCCAGATGCCTATCATTTCCCCTTCAGTGCTTAGTAAAGGTGTGCCAATAAGTAGATCAAATCTATTTTCATACTTATCAATAAAGCTTCGTTGTGGACCGAATAAATAAACTTGATTACTTCTATTATTTTTATGATTTTTAATGGCTTTAAACCATTGGGAATTAGCGATGGTAACTTGGTCTAAATTAGATGGCGGTATAGAAATTGATTTGTAATTCTCTGTGTTTTCGACAAGAATTTTACCCTGTAGATCAAGTACAGCAATTTTAGTCAATGTATTACGACTTTTAGCTAGATTATTTAATTCTTGTTGGAACAGTTCCGATGTAACCTTTGTATTGAAACTCGTTTGATCAATCTCACCTAAGAATAACGGCAAAAACTCAGCATCTAGATAACTTTGATAAAGGCTCTTTTCTATTAAGCTTGTGAGTAATTTTGCATCACGTTCATAGAAAGAAATAGTCTGCTCTTTTAACAAATTATTTATTGAAATTGAAAAGACCAATACACCCACAAACAAGATGCAAATAGATATAAAAAATATCGTTGGAATAGGCTTAGAAAGTTTCAAAGTTTTGATTCCTCTAACGAGTTTACGCCATAGCTCAAACCGCTTTCATTTATCTCATTAACAATGTCATGAGCGACCCGCGGTTGACTAAAATAGAAACCTTGTGCAACTTTACATCCGAGCTTTATGATTAATTGCTTGGTTTCAAAATCTTCAACCCCTCTGCCACGGCTAACAGATCCAAATCTTTTGCTAATGAAATACTACGTCTAAACAGGGCTTTAGACTTATCGTTGTTTAGTATGTCAGCAACAAAGCAACGATCTCATTTTAAGTTCGTTAAAAGGCAACATGTGCAGTTGTTCAAGTGAAGCGAACCCTGTTCCAAAATCATCTATAGATAATTTAAACTTCATCATTCTAAGACGCAGTAAAGCAACAATCATCACTGACGGATTAGAAGGAATCGCTGTTTCAGTTAATTCGCAGGTTATTGCGTCATTGTTTATGCCGTGTATTGCAGCAGTTTCTTCAAGCCAATGTGGAATAGTTTCATCATCTAACAACTTGCCAGATAAATTAATCGATAAGTTTAGTTTTTTATATTCAGGTTTTAACATTGAAAAATACTGAAACGCATCATTGATAACGGCTTTAGTCAACGGCATGATTAAATCAGTTTCTTCGGCTTTATTAATAAACTGTGAAGGCAAGATAATTTGACCATTGTCTACAATTCTGGCTAATGCTTCAAAACCACATATTTCATTGGTCAATAGATTATATTGTGGTTGAAAAAACGCTTTTACATGTCCATTAACAATATAATCCTTGAGATCATGCTCGGTAATATCTGGCAATGGAGTTTGGTACTGCTTCTTGTTTATTGATGCTGCTTGCTTAATAAACGACTGAAGCATATCGGAGGTGATTGGTTTAGGGACAATACCTAGAATATTAAGGTGATAATGGGTTGCGAGTACTTTAGCAGAGTTAAGTAAGCTCTGATCTTCTCCACTAAATAATACTATTGGGGTAGCATACTGTAACTCGATGAGTCTTTGTAAAAGGTATAAGCCATCCTTCACTGGCATATTTAAATCACAAAATATCAGGTCGAAATGATTTGTTTTTATTAATTCGAAGGCCTCTAATCCATCGGCAGCTTCTGCAATAGTGTATTGACCTAAAAGGCCAAGACTTTTCGAGAAAATTTTTCGGATGACAGCTTGGTCATCAACTATTAATACAGAGCGTATTTCCTTCGTCACCATCCCTCCGTTATGCGAATATCCCTTTCTTAAATATGAGTATAGTCAGGAATATTAAAAACGGGTAGCTAACTAAAAGTATAAGTCCTTGTATCTGATGAATGTTATGTTTTGCTTTGCTTATTCGTTTAAACCACGAAGCGCTATTTTAGAAACAAAAAAGCCGCCAAAGGCGGCTTTTTTCGAATAAAGAATTTGATTAGAAATTCATTCGAGCATTTAAACGGAATGTACGACCCGTTTGATATTGATAAACGGTACGCGAATCTGTTGCATCTCCACTAATTGGGCTTCCCTCATCTAACACATTGCCATTTACATTTAAGAATCGGCTTGTATAGTATTGGCGAATGCCTTCATCAGTTAAATTCACTGCTTGGAATGAAAAGGTAACAAAATCATTTAGTTTATAACTTGCTGAGAAATCTAGGGTTTGACGCCCTTCTTCCCATAAAGAACCTGATTCCCAAGAACGTTTAGCTAATTGGTCACTATTACCTCGGTATGACAACCTAAGTTGATGGCCATTCTTTTCCCAAAATGCGGTGACATTATAACTGTGCTCTGGTGTGTAGGCCACTTGTAAAGCAGGTAATTTCACTGAATCATCAATCGACGACACCTCTTGATCATATTCACTATCTTGGTATGTATAGTTTGTTTGAACACCTAAACCAGATAACCAACCAGGCAACATGTCAAAGGTTTGAATATACTGTAATTCAACCCCTTTAATCGTCGCACCTTTACCATTTTTAATTCGTGTGGTTTTAAATTGCGCACACATTTGTTCTAAATCACCTGAGTACATCCAGTCCTCACGGAACTCATCACTGCCTTGGAAGCGCTTAGGCATACATTGTTCAAGACTGTCTTGTCCTGCAACTAACACGAGATCATCAGGATTATATGACTCACCTTCTGTTAAACCAACATCACGTAAATCATCCATGTATGTAACAACGGTTTCTGATTCTTCAAAGTTAGTCATATCTTTGTAGAATAATCCTGCTGAAAGCATACTGGTTTCATTGAAATACCATTCATATGATAAATCTAGGTTGACTGACTCAAGTGGGTCAAGCTTTGGTGAGGTTAATGTGATTGTATTATTACGGTTGTAACCACCCCATTGTGTTTCACTCACTTTAAAACCAGGACGTAATGAGTCAATTTGTGGTCTAGACATGGTTTTAGATGCTGCAAAACGTAAAATCGTATCGTCTAAAAGCATGTAATTTAGATTTAAACTCGGTAAAAACACGTCATAGTCATGTGTACCAGTAACATCAAAAGTTCGACGACTTCGATCTTCTGTAGCAACTAATTGACCATTCTCATCAAACTGACGATCCCCATATACATAGAATTTTTCAGTAGAGACATCACTATGACGCCATAACCACCAATCAGTCTCGTTAGGATTGCCACGTACGGTATTTGGGTCGAAACATGGGCCTTGATCAGCAATTAAAATATCATCGGTTAGATCATTTGTTCCAACAGTATCATAACCTTGTCCATCAACTCGTCCCCAACGCGCTTCAGCATTCCAGTCTGTACCATAAAATGGAATACCACCACATTCAGGTAAACTTGAATCCCGTAGTTCAGCAAGTTTAAAGGGATCCATTAAACGGCCAACGTTTCCTGGGTCAAAAGCAAATTGCACCCCTGACGATCCTGCTGTTGATACTTCTGTTTTTACATAACGCACACCAAGATCACCTGACAATCGGCCTTCAAATAAGTCAAAGTTTGCTTTTAAATAGGTAGCAAAATTTTCAAGTTCAGCTGAGCGGGTATTAGAATCATCGGGCGAAAAGCCAACAGATGGAGAACCCAAGGCGACATCGAATGCTTTAAAGGCAGAGAACGTGGCCCAACCATCTGTAAATGCATCACGGCCATAGCCATTGCTTGACATAAAATCGTCAACAGGGAAATCGGTGTCTGTTGCAAATAAATCACCACTAAGGGATATCAAGCCATCATTGAGCACAGCAGGATTTCCGGTATAAGGGTTGTTAACCACAATACCTTCTCCAACGCTGTTGAATGCATTTTGTTGATCATCAACATATTTTTCGCGTTCAGTGTATTTAGCGCCAAATTCAACGCTGGTGATAGGCCCAGCATCTAACACCCAATCAAAATCTACAAATGCTGATTTTTGAACATCTTCCACAGCAACAACTGATCGATTTAAAAAGGTTAAATGCTGCGCATCTAATTCATCAGGATTAAAGCCTGTGGTGCTATAGTTATCCCAAACATTTAACGGGTCGCCAAATTCGTTATTCGCACCGTAATCAATTAAGCCCTGACCACCCACTAGGGTACAAGGTCCGTTAGTACAGTCATAACCAACAGGTTCAATATCTGTTGCTGGAACATTCTTAATCAACCAGCGATTGATGTTGCCGTAGTTTTGCATGGCAATATACACTTGATTGTCTGGGATACGCTCAGACTTCGAGTAACCTAAACCCGCTTCCATTATGAAGTTATATGAAATGTCATGGCGAACATCAAATGAGATTAACGTGTTTTCTTCTTCATATTTGTTTTCAGACTGAATTAGACCACCGTCGCCAAATCGATTTAGATACTTTGTGAACGTATTTGTTTTGGTATCAATCGTATGCCAATTTTCTTGTGGATCACTCCAAGCAGATGGGCCACCACCTAATCCTGGATCGACACCCTCGATCATATTACCTTGCTGGCCACTTCTTACTTGTACACCATGCATCGAACTTTCGAAATCTTGTTTAGTATAATTGGTGTTGAGGTTAAATTCAGTAGCACTGGTTGGTGCCCATTGCAGACCTAAATTAAAATTAAGGCGTTCAACATCATTATGACTTAATTCGTATCGGCTATTCTTGTTGGTGATGCCCCACACATCTTGTACTTGGTTGCCTTGTGTGTCTGTTGCAAGGTGTGAAAATTCTGAAACCCATTGATCAGCGGCATATTGATCACGACGATATGAATTTGTTTCGGATACTGCGGTAATGATAAGACCAAACGTGTCATCTAAGAATTTTTCTGAAATCGTCCCAGATAAACGATAATTTTCATCTTCCAGTAAATCGTTATAACGGCCTTCAACAGTCAAATTGCGGATTTCATAATTTAAATCTAACGGCTTATTGGTTATTAAATTAATGTTTGCACCTAAAGCGCCTTCTTCATGATCAGCACTCGGTGTTTTTACTACCTCGATTTTCGATAAAATATCAGATGAATACTGCGATAAATCGACACTTTGGCTAAAGTCTGTTGAACCTAACTGAACACCATTTAAGCTAATATTATTTTGTTGTGAATTTGCACCACGAACAGTAATTCTCGACCCTTCGCCGTCAACTGATTGAACAGTCACACCGGTAACACGAGATAATGCATCAGCAATATTTTGATCCGTTGATTTACCAATATCTTCTGCATTGATTGAATCTGTTAAATTTTCCGCAAAGCGTTTATCGTTGATGGATTTTTTTAAACTCCCTTTTAATCCTTTTACTTGGATAACTTCCATTTCTTCTGTGGAGTCATTATTCCCTTCTTCTGCTGATACCTGTAATGACATCGCAGTTAGCAAGGCCAGATACACTGAGCTGTATTTATAAGTTTTGTTTTTAAATGGCATGTCTACTCCCCCAAGAGCGTTTATGTTTCTGCCTCATCGAGCTGCAAAAGTTAAAATAATGTTGCAACTCTGTTTATAGACATTACTGATCAATAAAATAACTGTCAACATAATTTTGTTAACAATCTTCAATTGATTATATTCCTAAACAATGCCATTTATAATTAAGGTTTATTTTATATTAAACGCTTTTTTCACAATATATTAACGTGTATTTCGTGAGAAATAAATTACTGATGCCAATCTATTAGTCGCTGATTTTATTGATAATATCTATCTAATAATCATTAGAGATTTAGTCATATTTTTGATATAAAGCGCAACAGCATTTTCTACTGTATTGAGTCAATATCTAGATAAATACGCCACAAAAATGCAGTATTTGTTATTGAATGTTTGTTCAAATTGCGGAAAATAAAAGAGTGATTTTATGAGTTGATAGGTGTGAAATGTTAATTTTTTGATAAAAATATGCCGGTAGATCTTAGTGTTTGACTTTAGCCGGCATATATCATTTTATGAATTGTCGCTTGAAAATGGTTTAAGACCATTTGTGCAAAAAAGGCCAACCTGGAAATTGCTTACCTTTGTTTGGATCGGTATTCCATTCCCAACATTCAAATTCAAATTGATGGGCTTTGTGGTCAACCTTCACAATACCATAGCCTTCGCTCTTCAATGATCGGTCTGCCAAAAAGTTACTCCATGAATTTTTGGTTTGTTGCTTAAAGTCATCATAAGTTACTTTCGGGTTGGCAACGGCCAATACGCGCATTTTATTACCAAAGATGTCGGTAAAGTTGCCAGTATTAGGGTCATTATTAAACGGGTTATCAAGTTTGCCTAACCCCTCAAACCAACGCTGCCAGAATGCAGCAGCTGCAGGACCGGCAAAAAATAGCGGTCCATCATCAAAGGTATCAAGCCCTTGTTTGGCCATCATTGGTAAATGTTGGTCGCCACAGATCACCACGGCACCGGCGTCTTTGATCAACTTAACTGCACGGGTTCTACCATCAGGTGGATAGCCGTTTGAGTCATAATCTAATAGCGGCTCTAAGTTGCTTTTAGTTTGAGGTGATCCCCAAATAGAGGAGGCAATACACACTTTAGGTAAGCCTTTGTCCATATCCGCCCATGCACGCAAAAACTGCTCTTGACGATGACCTAACAACTCTCCCTGAGTGTGTAATGGATTGATATTAATATTACGCCTTGATTTAAACTTTCTATCCTCAACCAGCGCAAAACTAACGCCACCATAAACAAAGGCACCATAAGTGACCGGAATATCGTGATCTATTGGCGTAGGATCATACGCATCCGGATTATGACCATGCTGCATACGGTAAACCATTTTAACCAGCGCTTTGGTTTCCATATAGCCGCCATCTTCTTCAGTGCGTTTGTCTCCTTCTAGTACCACAGGATCCCTACCGCCGACTCCCCACAAATTGCCTTGTAATACATCATGGTCATCGGCTAGCAATATCGACGGTTTATTTCGTATTGAATCTCTAAATGTCCAATACCATAAGTACCAGCGATACAACATATCTAAATGAGAATCAGGTCTGCCCCGCCATACTTGGGTGGGCGTTGCCTCATAATATTGATCACCACAAAACACATACATATCGGGTTCATGACTATCACAATTACCGACTAACTCAGTATGCGGAAATAAAATGTTTTCTGGACCAAAACGACCCAATAGCTTTTCTTGTTTCAAGCGCGTTTTGTAGTGTTCAATATCTAATGACAAGTTGGTCGGAACTAAACAAGAATATAACGCTATCGACAACGTCTTAGACTGACCAGGATCTTTTAATATTTGACCTTGATAGAGCACATCTGCGTTACCGTTATCTTGGCTAACAACCCGGTAATCATATTCTTGTGTATTATCCCACCCGTCTACTCTAAATTGAATGACATAACCGGGTTCAATTTGCGAAGTAGTAGATTGCCATTCGCTGTTTGATGATTGACGATACTCAAATGAAACCTTGCGATATTCATTCTCAGCAACAGGCATAAATTGTGCACTTAGCTTTAATACCGACTTATTCAGGCTATGCATACAGCCAATAACTGGCCCTAATCCTCTATTATCAAATTGAGACAGTTTGTCACCACCGGACTGAATATCTTCAAACGCCCATCTAGCGCCGCTTTGTTTAGATGGCATTGATGACAACAACATCACGCCGCCAAGTAATTCAGAACTAGGCACACCAGTACGTACAATAAAACCTAATTCTTTGTTGGTTTTACTGTCTATGGCGATCAAACGTACATCAAAGTTATTATTTGATACTGGGTCAATATGGCAATCTAAAATGATTTCACGGTCATGAATTTGGTCGATGTTCACTGTATTAGTTCTAACCACTTTTTCGAAAGCCAGCGGCTTATTGGTGTCAGAAAAATCTCTAAAACTTAGCTCACCTTTGTCATTAATGACCGCCATAAAGCCGCCATTTTTACCCGATGCGCGTTGAATTAACGCACTAGCACGGTAATCAAGTTGGTCTGCGCCTGCCGCTAATAAAAAACCACAAAAACCGGCTTTTGTTGGCGTTAAGTTACTGACTTTAGCTTTGATACGTGCCGGCTTTGGTGCGTCGTTGAGTTGGCGAGTTAAAATGGACACTGTGCGCATTTCAAAACCACGCTCACCGCGAATACATTCAATTTTACCCGCATTCAAGCGCCAATCTTGCAAACGATTACCCCAAAACGCTTTTCCAAGCCAAGGGCGTTGAACATGGCTAGGCAATAATTCAACCGGGGCAGTTTTCGTTAATGAGCGTCTACTAGCAGCAGCTCTTGCTGCTTGTGTCGGAAACAGCATGCTTCCTGCAGCTAACGCTGACAGCTTTATAAAACTTCGCCTATCCATAAGCGCCTCATTATTAATTTGTCACTAAAATGACTTAGATAGTTAAACCTTCAACAACTAGACCTAATAATTAAACGGTGTTTAGTTACTGTTTTGAAATGTGCCTGCATCAAGGATTTGTCGCTTAATGCTAAAGCGACAAATATAATTCCAATTCCAGCTTGGATCATACTTATGACATAAGCCCCAATCTAAACCTGGTTTAGTTGTTTCAAAGCCGCTACGAAACAATCCAATAGCTTCAGGTGCGCCTTTAATATGAGCTTTGATTTCGAAATTTTGGCCATCTTTGGCAAACTGTATGGTATTTTTTCTGGTCCGTCTGTTGTTAGTAATGACGCTATACCACCTTCAAAATTCCAAACCACCACTTCGTGTCCACTGTTTGAAATTGGGTTTAACTCAGATTTGATATACGGTCCTTGAATATTGTTTGCAACTGCCACACCATGCTTAATTTCACGTCCGCCAAAATTCATTTCTTCACCCATGGTTTCACCTTTGTAATAAAGGTAGAACTTGTTATCGAAAAACAGTAAACACGGATCATGTACTTTATGGCTGTCAAAACTCCCTTTGCTGGTAACATGAAAGCGATTATCTTCATCTCCTCGCCATTGCCCATCTTTACTTGGACTTAAGATAGGAGAAGCTGATTTATGCCAAGGGCCATAAGGGCTATCTGAACTGGCCAATGCAATTTCTTCATATTGTCTGTTGGTGTAAGGTGTCGTCACAGTTTGATAGACAAGGTAATAACGACCTTGGTGAGCTAATACTTCAGGTGTAAAAATAGCGCGATCATCATATTGGCCACTTTGGCCCCGTTCAATCGCTACACCTTGTTCTTTCCATGTTTCACCATCTGTCGACGTTGCATGCCAGACTTCCGTTAAATCCCAAGGAAACACTTTGTCGTCTACGTTGTCAGAACCAAAACCGACCGTTTCACCGATACCTTTGGTATACCAGCAATGTAAAACCCCATCGACACTAATTACAGATGAAGGATCCCGTCTAATTACACCTTCTTCATAGGCAAAATCACCTTTCAAAGGCGTTACATCAAACTCAACTAACCAATCAGACGTTGTTTGGTCATATCCTCTTTCGATTGCTCGTTTACTAGCAAGGCTCAACGGTTTATTAGGGTTCATTCGGGTTCCTAAAATATCTTTTGTTTTTCTAGTTAATGCGGCTATTAATTTTTAAAGTCGTAATCACTAATCACGTTTATGCACAATTATTGTTGATTTTAGATGTCATCATTTGTTGATAAACATCACCAGGGAGTAAAGCGCCTTTGTGCTGCACAACTTCACGAGCAACAAAACAAGCGTCTGCAAGTGCTAGAGAAATACTGTTACCAGCTAACCTACTGGAGAGATACGTACCAGCAAATGAGTCACCTGCAGCTGTTGAATCAACTTGTTGAGGAGCTGGATTAAATGCTTGATGGTTTATTAACGAACTAGAGTCATATATATATGTACCATCAAGGCCACTCTTTACTACAATTTCTGATACCGCTAAGGATTGGCAATACAAAGCGACTTCGGTAGCGGTGTTATGGTTATAAATTATCTGATGTTCTTCTACACCAGGTAAGGCAATATCACAGTGCTGGTAAGCTAAATCAAACCACGTTTTTGCATGTTCCACAGACTGCCACATTGCGATGCGGTAATTAGGATCAAAGGCGATTAATGCACCCTGTTGGCGAAATTTTTGTATGAGATTAAGCAGTAAATGTTTATCTTCATCAGTGAGAATCCCTAACGAAATACCACTAAAAAACACGAGATCTACTTTACCAATACGGTTTAATAATTTATCCGTCGTTAGCACTTTCATCATCTGAGTGGCTGCAGACTGATTACGCCAATAGCTGAAACTGCGTTCACCTTGATTATCAGTAGCGATGGCATAAATACCAATTGTTGCTTGCTCAATACTTAACGCCGATTGACTGTTAATACCGTTTTTATCCCACGCAGCTCTCATTGCTTTACTAGGTTGATCATGGCCAATTGCAGTAAAGAATTGACAGTCAATTTTTGGCTCATATTGTTTGGCGTAGACCAAAGCATTGTATGTGTCACCAGCAAAAGCACGGTGTAACAATGACGTAGAATATTCAGATAGTTCCATCATGCACTCGCCAATGGCTAACATAGACTTCATGTTCATGCCTCTCTTTTAGCGAGTGGGATACTATTATCTTTGTTACCAGTGTGTTTGCCTGAAAGCAAAATTTCTATTTCTTCAATACTTTTGTTTTTTGTCTCTGGCATGATTTTGAACAACAAAATAAATCCAATTGCACCACAAATAGCATAAAACAAGAATATTTCATCAGCACCAAACACACTTAATTGCCAAGGGAAAAACTGCTGCACTAAATAACTTACGAAGCTTGTGATAAACGCAAAAACAGGAATCGCAACACCACGAATATGTGTTGGGAATATTTCAGAAAATAACACCCACATTATTGGGCCAATTGAAAAATGAAAAGCTGCAATGAAGCCAATAATACCCGCGATAATTAAGTTAGCATTGATGGTTGCAGCACTTTGCAGCAGCACACTTTCATATTGCTTAGCATCCGACTCACCTAGCACACTAATCAAGGCTGTCTTAAATTCAACGTCACTTTGAAAAACAACGTTTAACATAGATGTTAAAGGCTCAATGTTCACTTGATCTGCTAGAGACACTAATGATTGTTCTGTTAATGAATAAGTAGCCTGACTAAAGCCCCAGTAACAAGCAAATAAACTTATGGTGGCTGTAGCAAGTCCCCAAATAACTAAGGGTCTTCGACCAAGCTTATCGATTAATAAAATAGCGACCACAGTAAAGATAATACTAACGAGTCCGACTACAACAGCTTGAAAAAATGCAGCATCAGTGCCTATTCCGAGCTGTTCAAATACTGTGGGTGCGTAAAACATAATCGCATTGATCCCAGTGATTTGTTGCACAATACCTATGGTTAATCCAAGAATCACCACGCCCCGGACTTTACTATCAAAAAGACTTTTAAAGAGTACCCAAAAAGATTCTTTATCATTGTGACTTTTAAGGCTTTGTTTGATCTGGGCGACTTCATCTTCGCACTGAGTCGTATTGTTAAATTGATTAATGATCAATTTAGCTTTGTCTTCTTTTCGCTTCATGATTAGCCAGCGTGGGCTTTGCGGGATGTTAAGTAGTAATAAAAACCACACTATAGCGGGTAAAATTTCGATACCTAACATCCAACGCCATGTATGAGTATCGATATGCAATGATGAAACCCAAGGGTACGCACTTTCTGATATTTCTAATATGGCAAAGTTTGCAAAGTAAGCTATGGATAAACCCACTACGATGTTGATTTGAATTATAGAGACTAACTTACCGCGTAAATGCGATGGTGCGATTTCACCAATATACATTGCAGCTACGGATAAAGAGGTAAATGCGAGCCCGCCAATAAACCTAGCGACAACCAATGATTCAAAGCTGGTGGCCATGACTGATAACACCGCTGAAATAATGTAGATAAATGAGATAATAACTAAGGTTTTTTTACGTCCTATCTTGTCGCATATAAACCCTGTGATCATCAAAGCAAATATGACTCCGAAGCCTGGTGCACTGACAACAGTTCCAATTTGAAGATCCGTTAAATCAAATTCCGTAGTGACAAAACGCACTGTGCCAGATATCAACGCTGCATCTAAGCCAAAAATAAAACCGCCCAATGCCACAACCAGCGCACAATATAAAACACTGTGACTTTTAATAATCATATTAACATCCACTATCTATTTAATTATCTACTTATATTTGTGCTGAGCAATGTAACCCAAATGTTTGGTATGCTTTTAACAGCACACTTATTGGCTCTTCAGACTTTGACTTCATCTCGCGACCAACAATGCAATTAACATTACATTAGCACTAACAATAAATAGATAGCAACTATTGTTAACAATTTACCAAAATCAATTTAGTTATTCTGCTAAAACAAATTAAACAAATTACCCCATAACCTTAAAAGGTTATATTTTATAATTACTTATAAATCTACAGAGCGTTAATCCATAACAGTCCTGCTTAATTCAACATTCAAAATTTTTAGATTTTTGCCTTGTTTCAGCATTAACGTATTGCTAATAAAAAATTAACAATGTAGATTGTTAACAATAATTATTAACTGTTTAGCTAAGTCAAAATGCTTTGGGAAAAAGATGAATATAAAATTAGATACTCGAAATGCGCTTAGGTATAGCTTCATAGCGACAACAATTTTGTCCACTATCGCTTGTCAACATGACACACAAAATATAGGCCAAAACACGACACCAGCCGAAAGCGTGCCATTGGTAGTTAACAGCAAACAAGCGATGGATTTGATTAACTTTAATAGCCAAAGTAACAACATAATTAAACCTGTTGCCGCTCAGACGAGTATCTCTGATGGCAAATTACATGTCGCTTTTAACTCAAAAGATAATAATTATAGCGGTGTCAGTTTTGTTCCAGAAAAAGCATGGGACTGGAGTGACTTGAATGACTTTAACTTAGCTTTTGATATCGTTAATACCAGTAATCATAGTGTGCAGTTGTATCTTGATATCAGTGATATTGATGGGTTTACTTATACACGAACGGTAAATGTCCCTGTTGGAGATAACATTCAAACCTATTACGCAAAAATGGCTGGCCATGACTTAGGTGTGATGGATAGCGATCATAAAGTAGAACTCAACTTCACCTCAGGTTTACGTTCAAATCCTGATACTTGGCAAAGTAATGAACATCAATTTACCTCTATGTGGGGGAAAAAGAACCTCAATACGGTTGGCATCGCCAAAATCAGTTTAAGTGTTCAAAGCAACCTGCACGACAAATCTATCGATATTAGTCGAGTACAAATTAGGCGAAATCCAAAATTTGATCCCCTCTTTCTAACTGATATCGTTGATCAATACGGACAAAATAAAAAACAGGACTTTATTGGGAAAGTTCATAATGATCTAGAGTTAGAACAACAACGTGTCAACGAGGCTAAAACATTTACCGGTAAAGTCGCAGAAGATAGAAGTCGTTATGGTGGATGGTTATCAGGTCCTAAGTTAACGGCGACAGGCTTTTTTAGAACAGAAAAAGTGAACGGTAAATGGTCATTAGTTGACCCTGATGGATATCTATATTTGGCCACAGGCATTGATATTATCCGTTTATCTAATTCCTCAACATTAACCGGATATGACTTTAAGCAAGCGTATATTGTCCAACCACCTAAAGGTAATGTCACACCAGAGGATTCTCAAAAATTAAACCGCGTATCTGATGAGGCAATAGCGAGTCGATTTATCGCATCTGACACACGCACAAACATGTTCAGTTGGTTGCCCGACTACGATGCCCCTTTAGGTAAACATTTTGGTTATCGTCGCAGCGCACATTCTGGTCCATTAAAGCATGGAGAAACGTTCAGTTTTTATTCGGCAAACTTAGAACGTAAATACGGTCAACAAGCTGAAGGCTATATGCAGGCATGGGAAGATACCACAGTAAATCGAATGCTAGATTGGGGCTTTACGTCCTTAGGGAATTGGACCGACCCTAGGTATTACGACAACAACAAAATCCCCTATTTTGCTAATGGTTGGATCATTGGAAATTATAAAACGGTTTCTAGCGGTGATGATTTTTGGGCGCCAATGCCAGATGTATTTGACCCCGAATTTGAAAAACGTGCCTATGCTACCGCTAAGGTCATATACGATGAAGTAAAAGGCAATCCATGGTGCGTAGGTATTTTCGTTGATAATGAAAAAGCTTTGGCCGTTCGGATAGTACAGAAAGCCGCTATGGCATTGTCGTCAATACGTTAACTAAAAACGGTGCTGAAGTACCAACCAAAGCTGAATTTACTCGTCTGATGAAACAAAAGTATGTGGATATAAATAAATTAAATCAGGCTTGGAACAAATCGATTACTGATTGGGCAGAATTTGATAGTGGTATTGATTCGAGTATAAACAACTCTGAACAAATCAATGATTATGGATTATTGCTAACAGCCTATGCTGACAAATATTTCAGCACTGTTAATAAAGCAGTAAAGTATTACATGCCAAATCATCTGTATTTAGGCTCTCGTTTTCCAGATTGGGGAATGCCACGAGAAGTCGTTAATGCATCAGCTAAGCATGTAGATGTTATAAGCTTTAACTCATATAAAGAAGGCTTAACCAAAAAGTCTTGGGCATTTTTACAAGAAATTGATATGCCAAGCATAATTGGTGAATTTCATATTGGTGCTAAAGATTCAGGTTTATATCATCCTGGGCTTATTCTCGCATCAGACCAACAAGACAGAGCTGTTATGTACAAAGACTACATGAAGTCTGTCATCGATAATCCCTATTTTGTCGGTGCTCATTGGTTCCAATATATTGACTCACCTATTACCGGACGTGCCTATGATGGCGAAAACTACAATGTGGGTTTCGTTTCGGTAACTGATACGCCTTATCCCTATATGGTGGAAGCTGCTAAAGCAATTAACAAAGCAATGTATCAACAACGTTTTAAGGAAAAATAAACAGATTCAATTTATAGAAGTATTTCTCTCCCCAGTGAGTACTTCATTTTGCTCCAACCTATTAAGGTTGTTTGTCATCTGAACAGGTCTTCAGGTTGCCCATTTTACCGTTAGTTAGCCTTGTAATTTGTTAACAATATAATGGTAAATGGGCATTTTTTTGCTTTTTTAAAAGTAGGATATAAATCTTGCACTTTAAATTCAGATACTTATAAAAATTTAAAGTGTATATTTTTAACAATATGACATTTGACAATTGTAATAAAATAGCTCAATGTCTAGAATGTTAAATAATATGAATAAATTGGATATATCATGGCTGCAGCTAAACCTACCAAAATCTTATCGGTAAAAGACCAAATTGCTGATCAATTACGTTCAGATATTATCTCGGGAGATTTGGCCCCGAATACCAAATTAAATGAACAAGAACTTGCTAAAAGATTTGGGCTTTCACGTGGGCCAATCCGTGATGTTATCCTTCAGTTAACCAAAGAAGGCTTACTAATTTCTAAGAACAATTGCGGCGCTTCAGTTAACAGTATATTAGAACCTAAGCTGCAAAAGTTAATGATAAATCTTCGTCAAAATATAGAGGTTTATGCGATTGAAAATCTAAAGCAAAACCCATTAACAGATGATGATGTTGTTCAATTAGAGTCGATTCTAGACGAACTACAAGCGGCGTTTGATAGAGAAGATTTCACAGAAGTCACTAAGGTTGATATTTCCTTCCATAATTACCTAATTTATAAAGCCGGTGGCGAAGATTTGGTGAATATTTGGTATCCATATGTAATGCGTATGCGTTTAAATTATAAACGTATTACATCAAGTTCTGAGTGTGTAGAAGAGCACAGAGGAATATTACAGGCTTTACGTGAAGGTGACATTAGTCGAGCATCTAAAGCAATAAAAGCTAATATAAAATAAATCAGCAAGTTTCTCTTATCTATTATCAAGGGCAGTTTTCACTGCCCTTTTGTCTT
This sequence comes from Shewanella sp. ENK2, assembly GCF_043568515.1. NCBI lineage: Bacteria > Pseudomonadati > Pseudomonadota > Gammaproteobacteria > Alteromonadales > Shewanellaceae > Shewanella > Shewanella sp. ENK2. Next base: position 4,370,620 of record NZ_CP171406.1, read on the forward strand.
TTAAAATTGAATGTTTTTTTCGTGAAAGCTCAACCATTAAACTTAACCACCAACATTTACTAGCAACAATTAACTAGCATCGATTAACTAACAAGGATTAATCCTTGTTCCTAAGTCGATTCGAATCCGTTGAACAAACACTTCAAAACGTTGGCTTCAAGCTCATTAATTAACTCGATGGTTAATTTAAAATAGTCTCGATACTCGCCTTTTCGAATCTTTAGATCAGACGTTATTATTTTCAATTTTTTACTTAGATAAGCTATTAACAATACATCAAATCACATGAATAACTCTATCTTGATGCTTGTTTTTATATTGATTAGGGATTCTTTACAGTATTTACCCGTGAATTAAATTGCACCTAAAAACCAATTGGTTATCAATTTTTATTTTTAACATTAAAATACAATAATTTAAACCAGCAATTTAATTCAACGCCTAAAAATAAAAAATAACCTTAATAAATTTTGTTAACAATATTCATTAAACAATGTTAGGTTAGCGATATCTTAATTAAGGATAGATATGTTTGAAGGTGATCCGTAAATCGTCACCTTGTTGTCTACGAAGTTATTGTCTCCTGTTATGTAAAATAAATAAAAGTGAACATATATGACCTCGAATAATCTAGGCGATAAACAACGTCTCAACGCTATTATTATCATTGCTATGCTTATAACTTTGTTAGGTTGCGGCTCTTCAACTGCAGATAACAATGAAGTAAATGACCCCATAATTGACAATGTTACTGTACCTGACAGCACTCCAGATCCATTTCATTTTACGCCAATAACAAATGCGCCATTAGCGAGCAAAAATGCTTCTGAGGTTATCCAAATTTCAGGAATAAATACCTCGGTAGATGTCAATGTCATTGGTGGCTTCATTTCTATCAATGATGAGCACTTTACTCAATCCACCCAAAGTGTATCTGATGGTGATTCAATTGCTGTTCAGTTGATTGCAGCCAACACAGTCGATACAACTCTCACAGCTCAAATCACTGTTGGTGACTTTACTACTGATTTTGCAGTAACGACGACGCCTAGCGTAATGGCTTCAGCGACAAAGCTCATGTTTAACTTAGATACAATCCATAGCATTAATAATGTTAGCCAGTTTCAACGTGAAAAATTTATTACTATCCATGCATCTCATACAGAAAACGATTGGTACAACGTTGGGGTAAATGAATCAAGCGACCTAATTAGCGAATTTATTGAGGGTTATGATGTCTATTTTGGACGGGATACTGGCGGTATGCGCTATCAATTAAGTTTACTTAACGAATCGGCAGTTCAATCTGGTTATGCTAATGCAAATACGATGACTGATATTGGCGGTAATATTCGTTGGAGTTATAAAACGGCGTTAGATGCAAGGGCACAAAGCCAAAGACAGCACGAGCACCGTAATCAAAATATGGTGATTGCGGCACAACAACACCCTTATTGGCCTGATGGAAAAGATACAGGTCAAGGCTGGGCATTTTCTCAACAAGCTACACCTGATGAGCCTTTTGGCACGGCAACAGGTGATTACATGGGCCAATATATTGCTAAGTATTTTAATAAAAATGATGGCGTAGATATCTACGGTCAACCCAAGCCAAAATATGTAGAAGTTATGAATGAGCCGCTATTTGAATTAGTGGATATAGCAGAACAACCCAGTGATATTGCGCAGATATTTCAATTTCATATCAATATTGCCAAAGCCATAAAGTCAATAAAGATAGACAATGAACAAGTTAATAGTGACGTACTCGTAGGCGGATATACCGTTGCCTTTCCTGATTTTGATAAACAAGATTTTGCTCGCTGGGAGCAACGAGATAAAGCGTTTATAGATTTGGCAGGTGACGATATGGATTTTATATCGCTTCATCTTTATGACTTCCCTTCATTTCAAAATCGTGAAGAATTACGCTCTGGAAGTAACATTGAAGCGACGTTTGATATGCTTGAACATTATATGTACCTGACATTAGGAGAAGTAAAACCATTTTTAGTTTCAGAATATGGTGCTCAAGTACATGGACTATTTAATCAACCATGGTTAGCTGAACGGGATTGGTATCATTTAAGAGCCATCAACAGCCAATTAATGTCATTTTTAGAACGTGCAGATAACATTGAAATGGCCATTCCCTTCATTCCAGTAAAAGCTGAATGGGGACGAGAAAGCGAAACTGTTCCCTATTACACACGTTTAATGCGACAAAAGAAGGAGATTGAAGGTCAAAGTGGCGATGAATATGTTTATACCGACATGGTTAAGTTTTATCAACTTTGGTCAGAAGTGAATGGCACTAGGGTCGACAGTTACTCAAACGACAGTGATTTCCAATTAGATGCTTATGTAGATGGCAATAATGCTTTTTTAATAATTAACAGTCTTGAAAAAACGCACAAAATGGTCGATGTGTCTGTACTAGGAATAGATAAAGATAAGATAAATAAAATTAGTATCAAACAGTTAACGCATAATAACAACCAAACATCACTAAACGAAACCGACTTAATAACACTTGATGAATTAGCCGAATATTCGATTAAGAGTGAAAGCACGGTAATCATAAAACTCGAACTACTTGACGCCGTTGAGTTAGCTCACCAGCAAATTGAAACCAAATATTATGCTGAGACTTATAAGCGGTCGATTACGGCTAACAAGGCTGAAATATTTTCAATAAATAATGTTGTGATTGCTGAAACAGGTGAAGCCTTACTTCGCCTAGGACTTGGACGTGAACATGGTAAATCATTACAACCAACGGTAACCGTGAATGGCAACCCTATCAGTGTAAACCCCGATTACCGCGGGTATGATCAATACAATCAAGGTCAAGGAAGACTGCAATATTTTGGGGTTATTGAAATCCCAATCCCAAATACCTACCTAGATATAAACAATGATATCGACGTTAAGTTCGAAGATGACGGCGGGTTCATTACCTCAATTTCAATGCAATATTTTGCTCAATCAAAACCACTGAATCATTTTGAATAACTGATAAGACTATTTTTATTCGTTCAGTTTATTTCTGAGCAATCATGCTCTTGCTTGTATAGCAAGCAGGAGTTGAACACATCTTGTCAGTTTGTAAGTGGTATTCAATCTGGCTGGATCTATTTTTGTTTAATCAAAAATAGCCATTAGTTAAACACTTTTTACAAGAAAGTGTTCTTCATAAGAAAGGGAAATTTATGAAACCTAGTATGAATGTTATCTATGCTACTACTTTGATAACCACCAGTGCATTAACCAGTGTTTGTTTTGCAGCTGATTGGGATAATATTCCATTACCTGCAGATCCTGGTAACGGTTTAGTTTGGCAACTAAATGAACAATATTCTGATTCATTTAATTATCAAGGTAAAAATGCCACTTTTAACAGTAAATGGAATGATACCTACTTTAATAATTGGGAAGGCCCAGGCTTAACTCGATGGAGTCAAAACGAATCATGGGTTTCTGATGGTAATTTAATTATTAGTGCCTCACGTAAAGCGCCAAACCTAGTTAATGCGGGTGTCATTACCTCTAAAACAAAAGTTAAGTATCCTATATTCCTTGAAGCTAACATCAAGGTTAGTAACTTAGAGTTATCTTCCAATTTCTGGCTCCTGAGTGAAAATGACGAACGTGAAATTGATATTCTAGAAGTATATGGTGGGTCTCGTGAAACCTGGTTTACTCAAAATATGTCAACCAACTTTCATGTCTTTTTACGCAATAGTGATAACAGCATACGTAGTGACTTTAACGACCAAACCCATAATACTCCCACATGGGGAAACTATTGGCGTGAAGGGTTTCATCGCTTTGGCGCTTATTGGAAAAGCCCTACCGATGTGACTTTTTATATTGATGGACAAGAAACCCCTCAAGGCTCATGGGCTGAAGTCGTAATGAAGGATAAAGATTATACTGGTGCCATCATGGACAAAAACCAATATACGATGAATGAAGAGATGTTCATTATATTGGATACTGAAGATCATTCATGGCGTTCTGAAGCTGGCAATGTGGCAACGGATGCTGATCTTGCTGATCAAAGCAAAAACAAAATGTATGTAGATTGGATACGAGTCTATCAACCTGTTACTAATGGTGGCTCTGGAGGCGATAATGGTGGCAATGATGGCAGTATAGAACCAAATAATCAGTACAACCTTGTCGCTAAGCACAGTAATAAGTGTATTGATGTTATCAATAGTCAAACCTATAACGGCTCTCAGTATCAGCAAGCATCATGTACTAACACCAATGCTCAGAAATTCACTCTTAACCAATTAAGTAACGGCTTTTATACGATAAAATCAAACGTTAGCAATTTATGTTTAGATTTATCTGCCGGTAGCACAAGTAATGGCGCTAAAATTCAACAGTGGGTGTGTAATAGTAGTAATCAAAACCAAATGTGGAATTTAGCAGATAAAGGTGATGGATATTACGAGATAATCAGCAAAGTCAGTAATAAGTGTCTTGATATCGCCGGTAAGTCTACCATTGATGGCGCTTCTCTGACTCAGTGGAGCTGCTATAACGGAACCAATCAACAATTTAAAGTAGAGTAAATCGCAAAAGTAATTTAACCGACAGCACCCAATGCTAACAAGGTCGTGACTGCCATGCTAAAACATAGCAATCACAGGTTAGCGAAGTATGGGCGCTTTTAAATCATGAGTGTTAAGTGCCATTAATATAAAGTGTTTATTTAACATTATTATGAGCTCAGGATTCTTGGTTTAAAAGTTGATTAAAGTGATCAACCAATACAAAACACAGCTCGATATACTGTACCGCTTCTAACTTACCAACCTGATAATCTTTTGCATGGGCAACTTTGTTACGTAACTGGCGTAATTCATTAAATAGTTTAGCTTTTTTAGTATCAACTAAATGCTGTGAAATCAGGGTTTCTTCAATTAATTTGTAGCGAGTACTAGATTCAAGATCCACGTTATCTAGCTTTGCTACTATCAGGTTTTCAGCTGCATCATCAACCTCTCGCCAAGCTTCTAGAATTGAGGAGCTAGGTAAGTTATCTACAGAGGCAATCAAAATTGCTTTTTTATTTTGTTTAAGCTCAGGAAAAGCCCCTTGTGCATGTTTTGATACAGCCTTTAATTCTTGTCCAAATTCAACTTCAAAGTCTTTAAACTTTAGTTTTCTAGCCAAAGGGATTAAACGAACGATGGGTTTTTGTAACATCAAAACGCAAAATACAAACACTAATGGCCAAGCGAGTTTATCCAATAACTCTATAATAAATTGCATACCATTCATTAAGATACATATCCTTTGTTATTAAGTTTGGCGCAGCAAGAGAATAGCCTAAAACGCTTTTAATCTTCAACTGTTAACTGTTTTCGCTCTTCAACACATTCAAAAGAACCCATTTCAAATTCTCTGCATATCCAAGGCCTATTTTCATAAATCGTGCACATCAATGTGCCTCGATCAACAGCCGCGCACCAACCATCATCAAGACGCTTCATTACTTGCCCTCCCCAACTATCTTCACTGATGTAATCATCGGGTACGCCGGTATCAGAAATTATCATTACTTCTAATTTACAGCAGCAAGCCTTGCAAGTGATGCACGTTGCGTTAGGATCAATCTCATTTAGGGTTTGGCTCGGAATTTCGTTGATGTCTATTTTCATGTGCTCACTTGATATTGATTAGCATCAACACCTGGATAAGAAGAACACCATAATAACTGATTGGGTAGATATTAGATAACGGAGAGTTTAATAAACCCATATTGACGCATTATGCTTGTTGGCTATACATTCCGAAGGAACTAATTTCAGAGGCCGTTAAATGACGCCATTGCTTTGGTTCAAGATCCAATGATACGGCACCAATTTTTTCACGATGTAGTTGATTGACTCTGTTTCCTACAGCAAAAAACATTCGTTTAACTTGATGGTAGCGCCCTTCAGTAATCGTTAATAGCACGTGTAAGTTATCAATTTTAATTATCTTAGCGGGTCTTGTGCTAGTTGACTCCCCTGTAATAACAGTCCTTGTTCTAATTTAGTTATCGCATCTTCAGTGATCGGTTTTGCTAATGTAACCCGATACACTTTGGGGCAATCCATATCTGGACGAGTAATATTGAAGGACCAACGGCCATCGTCAGTAATTAATACCAAACCAGATGTGTCAGCATCCAAGCGACCCACAATGTGTAGCTCATCTTTATTTTCGATATCGATGTCATTAAATACAGACGGGTATTCACCATCAACATTTGAGCACAGTGTATCAGGGGTTTTGTGCAGTAAAAGATACCTAAAAGGCCGTGGCGTTAACCGTTTACCGTTGTAAGATATATGATTGTTTTCGTGTACTTGAATAGCACAGTCAGTAATGACTTGTTGATTAACCGAGACTAATCCCGACTCAATGAAATTTACTACCTGTTGTTTATTCAACTGTGTACTACGAAGCACAAACTTATCTAACCGCATCGGACTTATATAGCCTTATTTATTTTCGGGTATTGATGAAAATGAAAAACGGCCTTGCGGCCGCTTAAAATGATAAAAACAACTATGCTAACTAAGTTAATACCAAACTTGTTCAATTGCATCTGCAATTACTGGCGCGAAATTACCAAGTATATTCGAGTGACCACCAGTGTACATAGCGAAGCTAGTATCTTCCTCTTCGGTTTCACCATCAGCTGTTAACACATAGGTTAATGAAGGAAACTCTACGATACTGATATCATCCATAATCTCAGCACCAGCCACTAATTTATACTCATCATTACTTAACTCAGTATAGGCGATTTCTGATAGTTCAGAATTTGAGATGGCGTCGATTGTTGTCATGTTTGCTAACGCAATTGGATTCTCTGAATCACTACTGAGTACTAAGTTCGCTACGTCATAACCTTCAGGCTCTGACCAAGTGTAGCTGTAACCATCATCTTGTTTGTAAGTACGGCTATTTTCAAAAAAGACTTTCGAAGCACTGTCATCTGTTTCAAGGTGAAAAACAACACGACTGACATTATACGATTTAGCATTACCATTACTGATAACGGCTTCTTCCATGGTGTACTCAACTTTTACTTCTCTCACGTTATTCGCATTAACGACATTTATACAATGAGTTTCTATTTTTTTAGTTGCAGTACATAGGCGATTAATAACAGCTTCACTTAAACCGAGTTGTGCAGCTTGGTCTTTAAAGCCAGAATCAATTTTGGCTTCTGGATCTGTAGGCGATGGATGAACTAACTCTTCTAAAATATCACAACCGGATAAACTTAACCCAATGATACAAATAGCCACTGCTTTATACATTTAAACGCCCCACCCTTACAAAATAAGAGTACACCGTAGGCTAAATAAAAATCTTAGTCAATGGAGATTATTGGCTAATTATTAGGCCTTTGACCGTCGCTACATAATCATTAATCGGTAACTGTCAAATTAAAACCAGATACAAACCTATTTTTAAAAAACATGACTTTTATTGTAAAGTTGCTGTTCTCGTTTAACCTCGGTTAACAAATAAGACAACAGACGGCTAAACTATTTTAGTTGATTACATGTTGCTTTTTGATGGGTTCAATCCTACATAACCGATTCTGCTAAGCCCTTTATTGTTTGTAACATACCAGTATTCGAACTACAGCACTTTTGAAGCTGAATGACTAGGTATAAAAAAAATGATGAAGAAAACAATAATAGCGCTAACTATGATGACGTTAAGTGCAGGTGCGCAAGCAGAATCTAATCAAGTATCAACCGATAAACTTAATTCTGCTATGGAACAACTTACCGTTGTCGATGAGCAAACGGATATTTTTATTACGGTAGATGAAGATGCAAGTTTTGAAAGCGTTACTTATCAGGGATTTATTACTGACATCTACAGTGAAATCTACGTAACTAGCCACGAGGCCAAAGAACACGGTTTAGAAAAAGTTAAAAAATTCTATATCTATAATGAAGTAGATATTGATGCATTGAGTCATAAAATAGCGGCAAGGATAGATGCTGACAAACCAACCGCTTTTTCTGTTGATTTGTATCGTGATTATCGTAATGACTCTGGTAAATTTACCTTCATAGCCCGTGTTATAGAGTATAAATAATCATTACGCTTGTTAATGATAAGTTTGAATAGGAATTTACTACAGAGCTGACACAAGGTGTTCAGCTCTTTTTAATAGCCTTTTGTCAGCTGTTACTGAAAACTATCCTTCAGATTTAGCCTGTTGTAATTGTTGGTTTTTTAACTTTATCAACTTTTGTATATTTCCCATCGACGCAATCATTAAATAACATGCTTGCAAGTACCCTTGCTTAGTTAACTCAGTCAATGCTGCGGGTGTTAAGTTGATTAACTCAGTCTCATTAATGACATATAAGCCATTAAACGTATGCTGTTGTCCATCAATGAATGTTACAGAAACTTCAACAGCCTCAATTAAGTCGAGTTCAATCATGGTTGCAATAAACGCATCTGTTTTTATGATCCCTTGTGCCAATTGATACACTAGCTGATGCATGTCCTTTAAATAGGCACTGGCTGAACCATCATTTTCAAACAATCGCTTCGCATCGACATTAGAGTACGGTATTTCAACAACGCGTTTCGCGTTCATATCGATAGTTAATGCGGTATTGTCGGTGTTTAGTGACTCGTTGTCAGCGCCACGTAATCGGGCAAGCATGAAAGGCTGTCGTTTCACATGCATAGGGATCATAGTTGCATCCCAATTATCCTTAGTTAGAAACAGATTTTCACCTGGCTCAAACCCCAATAAAGCATGTAATCCAAATTGACCTGTTTGATTGTTTTTAAGTAAACAACAGGGGTATTCAATCACAAGCTTTCTTAATTCATCAGCAATAACTGGCACATAATGGACATTATCGCCAAATTGTTTGCCATATTGGGTTAGCACGGCGGTATTAAGATGTTGTTTAGGGTCGACTATTACATTATTCATTATGATCCCTCGGGTTTATTATATTTTTTGTAAACCATACTGATGAATTAAATTAAGCAGTGCCCGATTACTCGGTAATGTATTCATTAAGTGCTGCGTTTTTTGCTTTGTTAGGTTGAATTGAGTTCGCGCTAAGTCTTGTTGTTTTTCATTAAGTGCCCAGGGAGCACTGTGAGTATTAAAGCCCATTCCATAAAGCACATATTGATAACTCGCTGCAGGAAAAACCTCTGTAGCATGAATAAAATCATTATCAGACGGCACTTGTGTCTGCCATAACGTTAATAGGGTCTGTAAACTGTTTGGAATTGACGCAGCCTTTCGATTATCTATCCAAAAAGCACTGTCATTGCGCTGATTCAACATGTAATGCAATTTTAGAAAATCAATGATTCGTTCCCATCGATATAAAAATGTATCATTAAAACGTTGAGCAACAATTTCCATCGATTCACGGTTAGCAGGTAATTGTTCTGCAATCATTGCCGCTGATATTTCTACTAATAATAATGCTGACGCCTCTAACGGTTCTAAAAAACCAGCAGATAAACCCACAGCGACACAGTTTTTATGCCAGAACTTTTCCCTATGACCAGGGTTGATTGGAATTTTTCGAAACGATAATGACTCAACGTCATCTACTGAGTCAGCTAAATACCTTTTTAACTCATTTAAAGCTTCTTGCTCGCTAATGTACTGACTAGCATAAACATGGCCAACCCCCCGTCTATTTGACAGACCAATATCCCAAATCCAGCCACAAGACTGCGCAGTTGAAATCGTGTGTGAAGCAATAGACGATTGCTCACTTTCATAAGGAACTTGAACTGCTATAGCAGAATCCACAAACAAAATGTCTTTGCAGCTTTTAAATGGCACATCAAAATGCTTGCCCAGTAATAATGAGTTAAAACCTGTACAATCAATGAACAAATCACCATGAATATCACCTTCGTCTTCAGTGGTTAACGAATCAATATATCCATAATCATCATTATTTATGTCAACCACATCTGTTACGAGGTGACGTACATTCAGTTTATTCACACAATGGTTTTTTAAAAACTCAGAAAACCTACCAGCATCCAAATGATAGGCATAATTAGCTTCAGCATCATATTCAGCCGTTGTTATGTATTTAGGAGCAAGGCCGGCTTCGCACAGTGATTCTTGAGGACTCAAGGATGTAGAAAGTGAATGATTATAATCGGTAGTAAACCACTGACGAATCGAGGTTTCACTGTTATTCCCTTCTGGCAACATCAAGGGGTGATAATAATAGTCATCCTGTTTACCTGTCACCCATTTAGCAAACTTTGCTCCCTGTTTAAAAGATACATGACATTGTTTAATAAAGTCTGTTTCTCGGATCCCCATTTTTTTAACGTCGTTCTCATTGTTGGCCACGTTCCCTCGCCGACCCCAATTGGCGCAACGTTGGCAGATTCAACCAAGGTGACAGAGTACTGACCAGCAAAGGTATTGTTAAGTTTAGCTGCTATGGTTCCAGCGGTTATCCAACCAGCACTACCACCACCAACAACGACAATATGTTGAATATTTTTAGACTGTTCTTTGGCCGCATTCGCAGTGTTAACCGAGTCGATTGGATTAGGCATATTAACTCCAATTCTTGTTGTGAAAACTTTTAACTGTTATTTATAAATAAAAATGTGGTTACCATACATATGACAACCACATTAAGTTTTAGCGAACAATTTTAATCATCAGACTTAGAATATCAGCCCAAGTCAGCAAGATGTTATCTTGTTGATTTGGACTGATACCTTGCTTATATAAAATTGACATAAGCGTTGAGATACTGATTAAAACTTAGCACTGATGCCAACGGTATAACGTGGACCGTATTGCTCTGCAGCTAATAACTGCTCTTCAAAACGACCATAGCGTCTTACTGTTTCGTCAGTTAAGTTTAAGCCATCAAACGATACAGTGAATGTATCATTGATATCGTAGCTGAGACTTAAATCAAGTTGACCATACGCCTCAGTAAATGTTGGCTCATTACCCAAAGCGAGCAAGAACTCATCACGCCAGTTATAAGCGATACGTGCTTGGAAACTATCATTTTCATAAAATGCGACCAAGTTACCCGAGTCACTTAAACCTGTTAATGCAATGGTTTGATCAAAATTATAAGGGTCAAACGATTCATCACTGTTAACAATGGTGTAGTTAGCAACTGCGCCAAAACCACTATCCCAGAACATGTATTGAGCATTAAGCTCCCAACCGTCTACTTCACGATTTTGTAGGTTATCTGGTGTTGCCACTTCCCAAGTAATCACTGGATCGGTAGCCTGACCTAAACAGTTAGGGTTCGGCGTATCAGAGGCATCAGGACAACCCGCTCTTGGGTTAACACTTGGATCTGTTAACGCTTGACCGTTAACGTCATTGATCGATCTGTTTTCTGTGCCAGCACCGATGAAGTTTTCTACGTATTTTTTAAAGTAACCTGCAGAGGCAAAACTGCCATCATCAAAGTACCACTCCAACGACAAATCAAAGTTGTCAGAGGTAATTGGCAGCAAATTAGGGTTACCTTGTGAGGCATTAAATGGCCCACCAGGTCTTGCTGATACATTGGTCGCAGGGAACATTGCACTGATACCAGCACGAGATAAGGTTCGGCTATATGAGAAGCGTGTTACGAGTTCATCTGTGACTGACATATTAAAGTCAAAATTCGGCAAAATACGAGTATAGCTACCTGTTAGCTCTTCAGCCGTAGGCGTATCATCATATACAGGTCGCAACTCCTGTGCATGGCGATAATTCATTGCAATGATGCCATTTTGTACTGAGTACGCTGTAACGTCAGTATCTTCGTAACGTACACCCACATTCATTTTGACAGGCATATCATTAAATTCAGTATCAAAATCAAATGATAAATATGCTGCTAACGTTTCTTCATTAACCCCGTTTGTTTTGATATTCGGTTCAGCAAATAAACCTTCAGCTTTGACAATATCGATAAATTGGTGAACATCATATTGAGAGATATATGGGAAAAGGTTATTCGCCCCAGGGAATTGATCAGCAGTGTCACCTAAAGGAATGAAACCTAAATCAAGGTCGTCAAGAGGAACATCGACAAAAGAAAATACCTCACTTAAGCGTGTATCAATCGTATAGTCCGTATTCATGATACCAAAGTTGATTTTGGTTAACGCACTGTCAGACGCTTCGTTTTCCCATGTACCAGAAAAACGATATTGCTTAATGTTGTTATCCATTGAATAACCACGCTTTTGATATAAATCAGAGACAATATTGTCTTTGTTATATGCGCCGCCTGGTAAATTAGAATCATCAACAATGACTTCTGGAATATCACCAATGAAGTTTGCACCAATTAATGCAACTGAACCCGAAGGGTTTTTAAGGTTCGCAAGGGTTTCAGCTGTTTGACCATCAGGATTTGATTTAGATGTTGAATCATGAACATCAAGTTCAAACTTTAATGTATCTGTTGCTTGCCATTCTATGTTTAGACCTAACGAATCATTTTCTTTTTCTTCATAATATTCCCAAGCCCAGAAGTTTAATTCATCGTCTTGATCTCGAGGGTTCCAAAGTGTGCCATTTGCATTTGCTGCCCCACTTGGGTTATCAAACCAAAATGCTGAACGATTGGTATAACTGGTTTGCTCGAATCGAGAAATAGTGTAATCAACAGTCGCAATAACAGAATCTACAGGCTGAATTTGCAGCACAGCTTGTGCATTTTGGCGAGTTCGCTCTGTATCAAGTAATTCAGTTTTAGCTGTCCAAGGTGTCCAAATGGCTTGTTCTGGGTTTTTATTGGTATCAATTGCAGACAAATCAACATTATCTCTACTGCGGTTTCTTACCCAGCCATCTGTACCCACTATATCAGTATGACTGTCACGCTCAGCATGAGAGGCAGATAATAAAAAGCCAACCTTGTCATCTGCAAATGTTTGGCTAATCATGCCCGAAATTTCGGGCGTCACAGAATCACCAGTTTCAACACTAGTATCGTAAATACCTTTCGCACTCACAAATGCTTTAAAGCCATCATAATCAAACGGTCTTGCAGTGGTAATATCAATTGTTGCCCCAATACCACCTGACGTGATGTCAGCTTTACCTGTCTTATAAACATTCACTCCAGAAACGCTTTCAGCTGCGATTTCACGGAAGTTAAAGCTACGAGACACCCCTTCTGATTGTAATGCTGACGAGTTTGGCATTTGACGACCATTTAGCGTCACCAAATTAAATTCTGGACCAAAACCACGAACCGTAACCTTGTTACCTTCGTTGTTTGCTCGGTCAATAGATACACCCGCTATCCGTTGTAAAGATTCAGCTAAGTTAGTATCGGGTAACTTACCTATATCTTCTGCACTAATGGCATCTACAACACCATCTGAATAACGTTTAGTTGACGCGGATTTGGTCAACGAGCTTCTGATCCCTTTGACCTGAATGACTTCAGTTTCTTGTGCTTGTGTGTCAGCGGCTAGGTCATCAGCCTGTACGCCTGTACTGGTCGCAATGATCATTGCTGCAGATAACGCGTTGAGTTTGAACTTACACTGTTTCATCTTAAAACCTTCTTATTATTTGGTTTAAAAGGTGTCTTGCTCACAAGAACAATGTAAATGACATTGCCAACGGCATAGCGAAGCCTGACCCTGTTAACAATCTAGCTACTTTTTAAACATTGTGTCAACTGTTTTTTGGAGTTAGTTAATTGTTGACAATTGTCAATTGCGTGCAATATGGTGTTCGTAAGTGGTGAATTTACACACAAAAAAGTGAGTTGTTAATACAACGAATTATCTAATAACTTCTACTGAAATGAACTTTTTTAGACTTATATACAACTACTTACCAATGATTTTAGATGAAAAGGTTTAAATACCTGACAGTCAAGATAACAATTTTTTGTTTTTAAGTATTATTCTAATCAGAAAACTATCTTTAAGGTTTATTAGACTAATTGGTTACCTACTTTTTGCTGTGTTGAATCGTACTTTTTGATGACAAATAAACACTAAGGATGGAATATGTTTGCACAGAACAAAGAATACCTTATCGGTAATTCTTGGGAACAACTGAATATTATGAGCACGACAATTAAGCCTTATCTCTACCCTATGGCTTTAATTTTAATTACGGGATGTCAGCAAGTAACACAAACGGGTTCATTTAAAAACACTGATAATAATGTTGCACATCTTCCTGCTCAGACATCCTCCATCAATCAACTGGATAATCACTTAGGCATTATGAATAACAGAGACACTGACTTAGTCTCGGGCTTACCTGTTCCAATTACCTTAACCAAACCCAGATTCAGTAATGTCACCCAAGCAGTTAATTTACATACCACTGATGCTTGGAAATATGGCGGCCCCAGTATTGCTGATATCAATAACGATGGCTTTTACGACATGGTTTTGACTAACCATGATACGACGCCCATAGCAATTTTCACATCAAGCCTGACAACAACACCTGCTTATAAAGATCAGATGGCGCATGTTCAATATGCCAAACAGCCAAGTCCTTTTGCAAAAGCTGACGCCCATGGTGTTGCATTAGGTGATTATGATAATGATGGTGACAATGACCTGTTATTAGCTTTAGGGGGCGGTAATGGAACACAACCACAGCCGCAACGACTGCTTCGAAACGATAACGGCTTGTTTGTTGACGTCACTGAGCAATCAGGGTTAAGTAAAATGGGGGCTAGAGGCCGTTCAGTACGTTGGGTTGATCTGGATTTAGACGGTGATTTAGATTTTTTACAAATTAACGCGGCGCAAATGATGGGAGAAACTATCCCCAGAAACATTATTTTTGAAAACATTGGCAATGGCCAGTTTATCTATAAATCGAGCCCTACTTTTGAACAAGTTGATGCTGAACGAGTCATTGTTACTGACATCAACAAAGATCATATCGCTGATTTAATCGCATTTTCACCCTATTCTCCTGTAATAGTCCTTTTAGGACAAATAGATTTTTCGTTTAAAGATGTCACCAGCCAATACTTAGGGAAAGATCCAGATACAACACATGTAACGGCAATTGCACAAGCTGATATCGATAATGATGGCGATATGGATTACTACTTATCCAGAGGTAAAGTTCATTATCAAATTGCCAATAATGCGGTGTCTTTTAACGAACAAAAACAGCGATTAGATTTACGTGATGAAGGTAATAAAAGCCATGATGGATTTAGCTTTAAAGCAAGCAGTGATATCTTATTAACGGATTTTTATCACTTTCCCCGTGGCGCAGATAAAATCACTATTCCATTATTTTTAGGCGCAGATAAAACCCCATCAGAAAGACTCACAGCAGGGTTTCCTGACAAGAAAATTAGCGTTTCTCCTCAGCAAGCGTTAGGGTTTCCTTCATCTGTATCTCAAAGTGGCTGGTACTTAGGGTATTTAGGTGATGCTCAATGGCGACTAGAATGGTTATTAACTGATAATCTTGCTTGGGATTTACGAGCATCTATTATAGGTGTCGATAGTATTGAACTTGATTGGGTACCACAAGATTTAGGCGTCAGCGATATTTTACTTAGAAACGATGGCGATCACTTTACTTACCTAAGCCACCTCCTTCCTGCGCAGCACCATGACAACAATTGGGGCGTTATCACAGCTGATTTTAATAACGATAGCTACAATGATTTCTTTATTTATCGTTTTGGCGAGCTAACACAACGAGTCAATGATGTTATGTTGCTCAACACGCTTCATCTCAATGAACTGGATAACATCCCAAGCAGTAACCGTAGCGAAAACAATTTACCCACTCACCACAAGGCTCATATACAAGCTATAGACGATAACGCAACACCATCAAGGGGCTTTGTTGCTCACGAAAGTCACAACGCAACCATGGTAAACCGTCATGCTCATGGCGATATGGGGAGTGCATTTGATCACAATCAAGATGGTTATGTCGATATACTCAGTGGTGACGATGACAATGGCCGTTGGTACCTTTATCAAAACCGTTTAAAGGATCAACTCCTTACTGACAGCCACACCGAACAAACTACTCATTCTATTCATCATCAATATTTACTCATGCATGTTGGCTATTCAAAGTCTGGAATTGACCCGCATGCCGCTGAGGTAAGGATATTTACAAGCAACAAAGGCACGCCGCAGCGCTTTTCAAACAACAAAACCATGACGAACGCAAATACAGTTCAGTTTAAATGGATCGGTTCTGACAGTGCGAGTCATTCACAAAGTTTGAAAAATATTGTGCATTTTGGTTTAGGTAACCAAGATCGTATTGATAAGATACAAGTGCGCTGGCGAGATGGTTCGGAGCAAACAATGAATAACGTTAACGCAAACCAATTTATTACAATGGGTAAAATGAAACGTTAATGTGAAAGTTTAGGTTCAGGTGCAGTTTGGTTATATCAGTCCTGCTGCACACTCTATTTAAAAAATCTGTATGAATTATAAAAGCTATAAAATCAATTCTCTAAAGTCGCTTATCACTTTGCTTGCCACCAATAAATTATTGTTAATATTAAATTCATGTTGTATCGCGATAACATCACACCCACTGGCGATTCCAGCACTAATACCGGCGAATGAATCTTCAAATATCACGGTATTGTATGGCGACATTGATAATTTATTAAGGGCTAATAAATAAGCAGCTGGATCAGGTTTATGCTTGCTAACATCTTCTTTAGTAATAATAACTTCAAACATGGCAGTTAAATTGAGGGCTTGAAGAATATCATTAACCATCCACTTGGCAGCTGACGTCACTAGCCCACAAGTTCTACCTTGTAATTGTAGATAGGTTAAATATTGAAGTGCACCAGGAGTTAACTGCAACGCCTGCAGTAGCAAAGCTTGATAGTGTTTTTTAAATATCTGATTGAATTCATTAATATCTGGAGAAATATTCGCTTTATCGAAGAAGAACTGAGTCACAATCCCCCAGTTTTGTCCCATCACTTCTTGATAATGATGATAATCAACTTTTGCACCGTATACAGCACAGGCCTTCGCTATAGCTTGACCTTTGAGTGGCTCAGAGTTGACTAAGGTGCCATCCATATCAAATAGAAATAGTTGATAATCTTTCACGTTTTCTCCAGCGGTGACTGCTTTTGATTACTTTACTACGATTAATCCCTTATACGCACGTTGATATTGGGTTGATTTGGGGTTGATTTGGGCGCTAACTGTTGGTTTGATTTGATATTCAATAACTATTTAATCAGTTATTTTATTAATTATACTGCTTACGGTCTTAGGTTGCGGGTAAACACGACTAAATTTACGAAAACCAAGATAACGAGCTGTAACACCTTTACCTAGCCCCAAAAAAACCAACTGCTGGAGGGGATACAGTTGGCTTTGGTTAACACTATAATTTCTATTGAATTTAAATATTAGGACTGTGATATAGAAGATATTAGGCTTCGTTAAAATATACCGTCTTTTTCTCTACATATTGCTCAAGACCATATTTACCATCTTCACCGCCGACACCACTCATTTTCCAGCCATTGTGAAAACCCTGGTGCTGCTCACCCAAACCACGGTTTACATACACTTCGCCTACTTCCATTTCTGCAATAGATTGATGAATATAATCAAGGTTTTTGGTGTACAAGTAAGCTGATAATCCATACTCACTATCGTTAGTGTAGGTAATAGCATCTTCAATACTGTGAATTTTAATGATAGGAAGTACTGGTCCAAAGGTTTCTTCATGCACTAAAATGTTGTCTTGCTCTACATCCACTAACACAGTTGGCTCATACCAATTGCCACCTTCAAAACCTGCAACTGATGCGACTTGGCCACCTGTTACCAGTTTTGCTCCTTGTTCAATACTCTTCTCTACTAATGTATGAATATTTTTGATTTCACTCTGGTTAACTTTTGGGCCCATATCTGAATTTGAATCCATAGGATCACCAACTTTCAGCGCATTCACCTTTGGTACAAACTTTTCAATAAATGTATCGTACACATCCGCATGCACATATAAACGTTCAGCACACGTGCACACTTGACCACAATTAGCAAAGCGAGCAATTAGCGCATCATCTACCGCTTTATCTAAATCAGCATCTTCCATCACAATAAAGGGAGCTTTACCGCCGAGTTCTAACATCACTGGCGTTAAGTGCTTACCACTGGCTTGATAAATAATTTGCCCAGCTCGAGTACTGCCAGTCATTGTAATTAACTCTGTAATCGGGCTTTCACATAAATGCTGACCTACAATGGAACCACTCCCATTTATAATATTCAGTACGCCAGCGGGGATCCCTGCTTCGTTAGCAATACGGCCAAGTTCCATCGTAGCCAATGGTGTTTCTTGTGTAGGCTTAACAACAATGGCATTACCAGTTATTAATGCAGGACCGATTTTGCGACCCGCCAATGCTAACGGAAAATTCCACGCTGTAATTGCGACTACAACCCCTTTGGGAACTTTATGAATATAAATTTTTTCGTTTTCATTATCTGACGGTAAAATATCACCTTGTAGCGTCAAAGCATTATCGCAAGCATATTCAACGAATGTGGCTGTTGCTTCAACTTCCATGCGAGCAACATCAATTAATTTGCCTTGCTCTTTTACAAGCAACACCGCTAACGCTTCGGCACTTTGGCGAATACCACTGGCAAATTTTCTTAGGATGGTTGCCCGGGCTCTTGGCGTTTTTTTAGCCCAGCCTTTTTGTGCTTGCTGGGCAATTACTAATGCATCTTGTGCATCATCAACGCAGCCTTTGGGAATTACACCAACAAGCTCACCCGTACTCGGTGAAAACACTGAAATAGTGCCATCTGCTTTTGATGGCACATACTCACCGTTAATAAAGTTTACCTTATTTCTAATTTCCATTGGATTATCTCCCCATCCAACCGCCATCAACCAATAAAATACCGCCATTCATATAATCTGATGCAGCGGACGCTAAAAATACCGTTGGCCCTTTAAAGTCTTCAGGTGTACCCCAACGGCCTTGTGGAATACGCTCTAAGATTGATTTAGAACGAACGGGATCATCTCTGAGTGCTTCAGTATTATCAGTGGCAATATACCCAGGAGCTATTGCATTTACATTGACACCTTTGCCAGCCCATTCATTTGCAAGCGCCTTAGCCAGTTGCCCTATTGCGCCTTTACTCGCTGCGTAACCAGGAACAGTAATTCCACCCTGAAATGTGAGCAATGAAGCCGTGAAAATTATCTTCCCTGCACCACGTGCTACCATTTTTTTGCCGATTTCACGACTGAGGATAAACTGAGAGTTTAAGTTTATCTCCATGATTTTATCCCAGTATTCATCGCGATGTTCAATGGCTGGCTCACGCAATATCGAACCTGCATTATTCACAAGAATATCAATGGTGTCATGTTGGCCGTTAACGGTTTCTACAAATTGATACAGGCTTTTTCGGTCTGAAAAGTCACACTGGTAGGCATAGAATTGACGACCTAAAGCAGTAACTTCAGATTCAACTTCGGAACCTGACGCCGCTAAAGAAGCGGATACACCAATGATGTCAGCACCAGCTTCTGCTAAGGCTACCGCCATGGCTTTACCAATACCACGACTACAACCTGTCACTAAGGCCAGCTTGCCAGTTAAATCGAATTTACTTAGTACATTATTTTGCATGATGCTTCCTTTACTCTACTGCACATGACACAAGTGCTTTCATTCCTGTTGGGTTGTTATCCATATTCTCAAATGCATTACTGATATGGCTTAACTTGCTCACAGAGGTAATAAATGGCGCCAGATCTATGCTACCTGAAGCAACTAAATCAATTGCCATATCGAAATCTGCGTGTTCGTAAACTCTCGCACCGAGTAACTCGAGTTCTTTCCAGAAAAATTGAAACAAATCGACTTGTGGTTTTTGTGCATGTATTGCGACCATACATATACGGCCACGAACTGAGGCGATATCGACCATTGCATCAACTGCAGGTTGTACCCCAGAAACTTCAAACACCACATCAGCCCCTTTACCTTGCGTCCATGTATCTACAAAATCCTTAAGATCTTGCTCAATAGGGTTCACCGTTGGAATAGCAAACTTATTAGAAAAATCACGACGGCTTTCATTTGGCTCAGAAATAATCACTTCTGCCCCAACTGATTTTGCAACTAAAGCAACTAGCTGGCCAATTGGCCCGCCACCAATAACAACGGCTTTTTCACCCGCAGTTAAACGTGCACGTGCGACATCATGGCAGGCAACTGACAAAGGTTCTATCAAAGCACCTTGTTGTAAGCTAACGTTTGCGGGCAGTTTATGTAAAGTGCGAGACTTTACAGTCCACGAGTTTTGAAAGGCGCCTGGTGTATCAATCCCCATAAATTTAAGGTTTTGACAAACATGCGAATGCCCTGCATCACAGGCTGGACATTCTCCGCACCAGTCTAATGGTCTCACTACAACACGCTCGCCAACCTCATACCCCGTTACATTTTTGCCAATTTCAGCAATGGTGCCTGAAATTTCATGGCCTATCGTGTGCGGCGGATTCACTCGAGTGTCCATTACACCATGGTATATGTGCATATCTGTGCCACAAATACCAACATAGCCTACGTTTAAACGTACCTCATCATCACCAGGACTAATTGCTTGTGATTCAACAACTCTAAACGATTTATTACCTATATATTGAGCAGCTTGCATAATCTTGACCTTATGAGCTCATTTTTAAATGAGGAGTTAATAATGCATCATCAAAAACAACGCCAGTACCTGGAATATCAGGTGCGACCGCTTTGCCATTAATGATTTTTAAAGGGGTTGTGGTGTATTCATCAATTGGAAACGAATGTACTTCGAGGTAACCAGAATGTGGCTGCGAGGCAAGTAAACTAACGTGTAATTCATGCATACCATGGCTACACACTGGAATGTTATTAGCGTATGCCAGTTGCGCCACCATTAAAAAGCCCGTTATGCCGCCAATATTTGAGGCGTCAGGTTGCAAAAAACCTAACTTAGATTGCGAAATTGCATAGGTAAACTCATGAATGGTATGTAGGTTTTCACCCATAGCTAATGGAATATCAATAGCATCTGCGATATCTGCATAGCCTAAATAGTCATCTGGAATTGTTGGCTCTTCAAACCACTTAATATCGCAATGGGCAATAGCATTAGCAAAACGAATAGCTTGCTCTTTGGTCATCGAATAATTTGCATCAACCATGAAGATACGATCGGGTCCAATTAATTCCCGTACAGCTTCAACACGTCTGACGTCTTCTTTGTAATCGCTTTTACCGACTTTAATTTTTACCGCTTCAAAGCCACGATCTAAATAAGTTTGAATATTGCTCAGTAACTTTTGATGGTCAAAATTAAGATCAATGCCACCAGCGTAGCAATTAACTTGGTTACTCGCGCCACCAGCAACTTTCCAGAGAGGTAAACCTAGGTTTTTACATTTAATGTCCCACAGTGCAATATCTACAGCAGAAATAGCAAAGCTTAATAACCCACCTCGGCCAACATAATGAAAGTGCCATTGAAGCTCATCCCATATCGCCATAATATCTGACGCATCTTTACCTATGAGTAATGGCTTCATTTCATCATTTAGTAAAGAATAGATAGCTCTTCCGCCCTTGCCTCCTGTATAAGTGTATCCTACGCCCTCTATACCATTCGACGTTTTAATGCGTGTTAAAATCAACTCAAAATGAGTGTGATCACCATGCTTAGCATCAGACAAGACTTCAGCCAAAGGGACTTGATAGTACTCAACCTTAACCGACTCAATCTTATTGGCTTCCTTTGTCATTGACTCACCTTTAAATGAAGCTTACAAACAGTTTATTGTTAACAATCTACACAAGAGGTTTTTAAATGTAAAGTAATTGTTAGCGCTAATTTGATTATTGAGTCAAACTCAAGTTTGCAAAAATCGAGTGTTCTACCTGTTTAAATTATCTGACAATGACAGCGGTTACATGCCCTAATATCCAACACTTACCATTTAAGTGACAATTGACACTATGTTTAATTTTGTCTGTATCGCTGTTAACTAAGCTGTTTCCTGAGCGCTTTTCGATATTGATTTGGCGTCTTTGAGAAGTAGCGTTTAAACATAGAAATAAAATGAGATGGGTTTGAAAAGTTAAGATCGTAACTTATTTGGGTAATGCTTTTTTCACTTTGTCCTAACCAACGTGCGCTGGTATAAAGCTTATGCTGTACAACAAACTGTGAGTAGTTACAGTTAAAGGTGCGTTTAAACATTCTAGAAAAGTACGAGGTAGAAATGTGACACATTGCTGCGGCTTCAACTAAAGTAAGCTCTACCACATCTTGTTCTCTAAATAAGCTTAAAATAGGACTGAGTTTTTTGTACGAGGCGTCGGTCACTAAAGCACGCTCTGCATTGGGTAAGACCGCTTTACCTTGGGCGACAAGCCAAATAATGATTAATTTTAATAAAGTTGCACTTTTTACGCTGTGTGGGTCGTCTAAATAGCTTTGCTCTAGCCAATTAACTTGTTGTTGAATGCTTTGCCAATCTTGCTGACTAAACCGTAGTTGTAAACCACGCCTTAGTATCGCCTCTTCATACAACAGACCATTATCAATTAAAAATTGCGGCATAAACTGGATAATATACCAAGCTTTTGCATGTTCAGTTAACTCATAGTCATGGGTCTCGAGTGCTGGGGTAAATACCACATCACCTTTTTGGATCGCTGACTGGCCTTGTGAGTGATAGTACATTCCTTGTACATCTTCAAAAATAATAAATTCATGAACTTGATGAAAATGCATCATACATGCATACACTTCATTTCGTTGGTAAGCCACACGATGAACTTCAAATTGATATCCCGGTTTAATGGAAATTGGTTCGCAATGTATGCCTGCTTTATTACGCGTGTGCATTTGACTCCCTGTTTTATCTGGCTAAATAGATCGTACTATTCAACAAATGTCCTGCACACATAAGTGCAAATATCTAACAGTTTTTATCTTATACATATTTATCATTGTTAACAATTGACTAAAACTCGTTATGCAGATACAAGGATAAAATATGAATACAGCTATTCCAGCTTCCCGTGATAATGCAAGGTTTGACCCTCATGGGTTAATCATTGGACAAGGAGAGTTCACTTATCGAGTTAATAATCAATGGAATAAAATGACCGCTTCACAGTTACCTATTGAGAACTGCCATGACTTAGCGTTTGACTCACAAGGCAGAATTATTATGGTCAGCGATCATCCGCAAAATAATATTATTATTTACAATAAAGACGGCAAATTAATTGATGCTTGGGGCGGACAATTTCCGGGAGCTCATGCAATAAAGATAAACCATGAAAATGGTGAAGACTTTTTATATGTTGTTGATTGTGGCTGGGTCATTAACCGTCAATGGACGCCAACCAATGGTTTAGAAAGAGTGATCCCTCAGACTGGTTTTATTGCCAAACTGACGTTAACAGGCCAAGTCGTTTATACGATTAGCCATCCTCAAACCATTGGCGTTTATCAGCCTAACCAAGCCTTTCGTCCAACTGATATCGCGATCGCTGATAATGGCGATTTATATATTACTGACGGCTATGGCTCTGATTATGTACTGCAATATGACAGCAATGGTCAGTTTATTCGGTATTGGGGCGGACATGATAATCTTGATACACGTTTAAATTTACAAAACACCCATGGCATTGCCATTGATAAGCGGCTCGTATCAAGCTCTCCTACTGATGCTTATCCGACACTGCTGATAAGTTCTAGGGCTGAACATGCATTAAAACAATATTCTCTATCTGGAGATTACCTTAATACTATCAGTGTTCCAGGAGCCTATATAGGCGGACCCGTTTTTAAGGGAGAGCATTTTTTCGCGCCTGTATGTTGGTCACATATTAATGGTACAAATGCCGATAACTCAGGTTTCATCAGTGTATTTGATAAACACAATCAAGTCGTCGCTAATCTTGGGGGGCTCAGCCTGAGTATGTAAACGGTGAACTTCAACCTATGCATACCAGTTGGGATGTGTTTCGTCATTGTCATGGCTTATGTATCGACAATGATGACAATATTTATGTTGGACAATGGAATGCAAATCAAAGTTTTCCAATACAATTAGTCAGAATGTAATAACCGTTTTAAAGGTTTATTGAAAACATTTTTGATTTTATAAACACGATTAATGACACTTTCGTAAAAATAAGTCGGCACCGCTTTTACAAGCGGTGTACTGGTTTTGACTGAGTTTAACTGAGTTTAGGTTAGCGTTGACTTAGTCGCTAACATAATTGCAGAGATAGGATCTGTATTAACTATTATCCCAGTCCGCAGCTCCCAGTTTTTCAACTAAAAAGTCAATAAATACCCTCACCTTAGCGCTTAACGCATTGGCCTTAGGGTATACCAGCCATATAGCAGTATGATCATCGACGTTATAATCGGGCAATATTCTAATCAAGCTTCCTTGCTTTATATCTTCAGCCACGCTCCAATAAGAATTCATTGATATCCCAGCTCCTGCAACAGTCGCTAACCTCATGCTGGTACCGTCATCGCAATTCAATCTAATTCGGCCATTTACCGGCGGAAACACATATTCGTTCTGGTCGTCTTGTGCGGCACTAATCAGTTTACGGCCTTTAGCATCTTTAAATACAATTAATTGATGGTCTACTAAATCTTTGGGCGTGTCTAATGTGCCGTGCGCCACGATATAGTCGGGTGATGCACATAAAATACGTTGATCATCGGCTAATTTGCGTGCCCTTAAGCCACTGTCTTTCGCCTCTGTGTTTCTTAGCGCTAAGTCTATGCCATGCTGTATCAGGTTCACTTCAGTATCACTCAACCTCAGCTCTAAATCTAACTCCGGGTACTTAGCTAAAAACTCAGGTAGAACCGGTAAAATATACAATTGTGCAAAGGTATTTGATGCGGTAAATCTTAGTAGCCCTTTCACTTCATTAATTTCACTGCCAATGGCAGCCATGGCTGCATCTTGCTGTACTAAAATCTCTTTCGCATATGGCAAGAAGCCTTCGCCTTCTGTTGATAACGACACTTTCCTTGTAGAGCGATGTAATAGGTCTGTACCTAATTGATTCTCAAGTTTTGATAACCTTGCAGACGCAATGGCTGGGGATATTCCTAAGGTTCTGCCGGCAGCACTAATACTTAATGACTCTGCAACCTTAACAAATAGACGTAAGCTCTCTGTGTCCATATTTATTTGTTCCTATTTAACCTTCTTCTACAACTCGCCATATGACAGCTGCCCATCCCAAACTTTTATTCTTAAATGACCGATTAAGCAAATACAACACCAGATAGCCCTAATTTAGTTAATAGAAATACTAAATTCTCTTTATCAATAATTCGAATTCACTTAGCAGAGTCAATCGCCTACTTTTTATGAATGTGAACCAGATGATAACCAAGTGTTATTCAGCCACATAATTCATTCATGCTAGGACATTACAAGGACATCAACAATGGAATATAAGAACTTTACAACTTTTAATGTGAAAAAAGACAATGGAATTGCATGGGTTACTATCGATTTTCCCCCTGTGAATGTTCAAGGGCAAGAGATGCTAGCAGATTTAAACAGTTTAGCGCTGCGTCTTGAACGTGATAGAGAAATAAAAGTCGTGGTGTTTCAATCTGCTCATCCTGAAATTTGGGTATGTCATTACGATACCAACTTACTTAGAGATATGTCTAAGGATGCTGTATCGCGTGACGAAGCGAAATTACTCGATCTACAATCTGTATTAGAGCGTATCAGTCGTTTACCACAAGCAACCATCGCGAAATTAGAAGGCTTTGCTCGTGGTGGAGGACATGAGTTTGCATTAGCTTGTGATATGCGTTTTGCTGCCCGCGGCAAATACAAGTTTATGCAAATGGAAGTTGGCATGGGTATTTTGCCCTGTGGTGGTGGCGCTTCTCGAATGGCAAGACAAGCAGGACTTGGCAGAGCCCTTGAAATCATTCTTAGCGCACGTGATTTTACTGCAGATGAAGCAGAAGCATACGGCACTATCAATAAAGCGCTTGAGCCAGATGAGATAGGTGAATACGTAGAAAATCTTGCAAGACGTATTGCACAGTTTCCTGCTGAGTCTATCAATGCATGTAAGCAAACTGTGTATGAGTCTATTGATAAACCGATTGAAGACGCACTCAAGGCCGAAGCTTATTGGTTATATCAAGCAACCAGTAAAACTTCTGCAATTACACGATTTACTTGGGCTGATGAACAAGGCGCACAGTTTGACATTGATAACCAACGTAACTGGGAGCAACTTGTTATCAATGTCCAAGAAGTGAATGACTAAACAATGACTCAATAATAGATGTAGTAACAAAAAGGTTCAGCTTATGCTGAACCTTTTTTATCTTTGGTTAAGGCGACTTTCGTTTAAAAAATGTAATCCACTTTAACCCAAGCTGTCCGACCTGGTTCATTAACTTGAAACAATGGTTCACTGCCGGGAATATCATTGCCTGCACCTGAGCGACTAATATGTTCTGCGTAGGTTAGATCAAACAGGTTCTCAACACCAAAGCTGACTAATAGGTCATCATGCTTCCACGCTCCATTTACCGACAAGGTGCCAAAGCCACTACTTTCCCCCAAATCTTGGCCCGATATATTGCCTTGTCCTACTGCAACTCTATCTTGCGCTGCAACAAGACGCCAAAATAGTCCAGCAGTCCAATTATTCGATTCATAGTTAACTGATATACGCCCTTCTAATGGCGAGATTTGTCCAAGAGGTGTATCGGCGGTGTCATTGTCGCCATGGCTGTAGCTAACCGTCGTTTGTGCAGACCATTGTTCATTAAAGGGGTACATTACACCAAGTTCACCACCCCAAATGGTCGCATCAACATTGTAGGCAGATGTTTTAGCCCCATTTGAATCAATTAAAATATAATCGTCGACCTTGCCATAATAAAATGCCGTCGAGATTTCATAATCATTTTGATATATCCAACCGACATCAAGCTGGGTTGTTTTTTCAGGTTCTAAATCAAATGCCTTAATGGCCATATTGCTTTCATCAGCTTTCATAAACTCCCAGTAATCAGGAATGCGCTCAGCACGACCAACACCTGCATAGTACTGACTGTGACCAGACATGTGCTCGTAACGAATAAAACCACTGACAAGATCATCCTCTCGCTGACCTTTTTGTCCCACGTGTAACTCGGTATCCCATTGATCCAATCTTAACCCTGTTAAAATTTTCCCTTGGCTTGTCGCATAACTGATATGGTAATTGGCTTCAACAAACACGCCGATATTCTCATAGCTCATGTTTTTGTTAAAAGGCTTAGCCAATAGATCATCAAGGCCGTTATCCAACTCCTTGTCTATGCTTCTGCCTTCATGTGCACTGTCCATATAATCGATACCGATTTGGGTTTCCCACTTATCACTCAACGCTAGATCCAACCAAAGATGCCCTCCTGTAGTCTCACGGCGCACATTGGTACCAGCATTTACTCCTTGATCAAATTGATCCATGATGTGATCGTTTTCATTGGAATAAAATTGAAATTCGACGTTGTTTAACCATGATAAGTTAACGTCTCGTTTCGCTAAAAGTGTTAGGTTTTCATTGTCAATTTGGCGTGCTTTATTTGCTCTGTCTCCATATTCAGCTTCACCACTTGAACTGCCATAGGCCAATTCAACAACGGTATCTTCATCTGGTGTCCATCCAAGCGCCACATTGACATTACTGCGATCATAACTTGATTGTATTGTGTTTCCATCGCCATCTTCATAGTGATCGCTTTTGGATTTATTCATATCAAAGTCAATATAATGCGTCTCAGTGCCAGCTTTCATTTCAACCAAATAGTCTTCTCGGCCAAAGCTGCCGCCTGTCATACTCAATCGGCCTTCCATGTCTTTTTCTACAAAGCTATGGCGCTCTTTTTCAAATAAAACGGTTCCGGCTGAGCCCACTGGACCATATTTAACCGTTTGCGGTCCTTTAATGACAGTAATGGCGTCATAGGCTTCAGGATAAATATATGCGGTTGGAGGATCCATACGGCCACCGCAGGTACCGTAAACATGTTGGCCATCATCAACAATACTGACCCGTGAACCACCCATTCCTCGCAAAGAAGGGTCGCCACCAGCGCCGCCCTTACGACTAATGCTAAAGCCTGGTATCGTTTTCAAGAAACCTGCGCCATCGTATGCAGGTAAAGGTAAGCGAGGTTTTTTTGGATCGGTAGTAACCTTAGATGGCTCTTTCATTAATTCACCCGTGACAACGATATAATCATCGCATTGCTCACCATCACAGGTCTTTGTAGTATGATCTGCTATTGCCAAGTTTGGCGTTAAAGATGCCGCAATCAGCGCAGCTAAAATTGAAGTATTAAATTTCATTACAACGTCCATTTATTATTTATCTATGAACTTTTTCGCAGATTAATTCGCTTTGCTCAATCAGAAGCGTAGACAGTGCGACAATCTGTCACAGGCTAATTTGATGCGAATCACACTACTGATTTTAAAGTGCTTTTATTTGATATTGTTGCCGCAAAAAATATCCTTAAAAGAGATATGAATCTGGCATGATTTAATTGCTTACATTCACTAGATAAATACTGTCTTATCCCCACTTTATTCATTCGTAATCGCTTATTTAGTCATGTTGAAATAGCGGTTTAATTTTCATCCCGATATTTATATAATTACGATTATTTTTTAAGCCCATTGAGCCCATGGAAGGTATTCATTGAAAAAGCTATTTGTGTTGTTAGTCCTTTACGCCGCTTACCAACACTGGAATCAATCACCGGTCGAGCCTATCCGTGCCACCTATGCCGCCAGTAATGAAGTTATTATGTATGCAACAGCTTGGTGCAAGTACTGCCAAAAGGCACGTATCTTTTTTGACGATAATGGCATTGCTTATCAAGAGTTTGATATTGAGAAATCTTTCGGTGCTAATGAACGTTATCAAGCATTAAACGGCCAAGGGATCCCTTTATTGCAAGTTAATGGCACGCTTATCAGGGGCTTTAATCAGGATAAAATAGTCTCTTCACTGCATTAACGATTTACTTAGCACCTTGTTAAATAAGGGCATTGCTAAAAAATATACCCGGTCACCAATTGTGGTGACCGGGTATATTTTTATTCGTACGGTTATTACTACCGATATTGATAATAAACCGTTAACTAGTTATTACTAGCATAGTGAACACACTGGTTTTGCACTGCTGTGGTTTTTAATAACTGAGTGAATTGCGCCTTGTTGCCATCGGCTTTTTGCTCTTTTATTAAGGTTTCCATATGCGTAGCTTGGCTCACAACCTTTTCCATCGCAATTTGCCTTGCTTGTTGTTCTGTCTGACCTGTTAATACTAATTGCTCAACTAGGTTAGAATAGTTCTCGTAAACCATGCCTTTATAAAAGTCTGCTTCTGACGCTAACGGCGTATGCGAGTAAATTATTGAGCAGCTTACAGCGCTATCGATGTTGGCAATAGATTGGTCTATTTGAATGACCACAGATTGCTGAGTTGAAAAACTGGCATTAGCAGCCACTGAAAATAAACTGAATGCAATAAATGCAGTAATCGTTTTTAATTTTTTCATACTCACTCCGATTTAATCAATTATGTGCCCGGTTAATTGACACTATCTTATCCATCTCACTGACTCATTAGTTACCATTTCGCGCCTCATTGAGACAAAGAACAACTAGAAGGCACATATTTCATATTATTAAGCGACAGTAAATAATCATTATCTGACTGTTATAGTAATGAATTTTGCTAAACCTAAGCTGAACAGAAAGTTAACTTCTCAAGCTGGCAGTATTTTCTACAACTTGACCTGTTTATTTATCAAGTCGCTATACCTATTACTCACTTATCAATATGACCTCTGTCGCTCCTAGCTAAAATCCGTTCACAAAACGCACACTTCGTTCAAAAAGCCGCCAAAACTAGATAAATTATTGCCAATTGTACGGGGAGCACTATAATACTGTATAAATATACAGTTATTTTTTGTGATGTGAGATTTATGAATGTGATCCCTATTTTTGCCAGTGCTGGCATTACAGGTTTTGAGTCCCCTGCTGCTGAATATCGACAGCTACCACTCAGTTTAGATGAGCTATTGATTGAACACCCAAGCGCAACATTTATCGGTCAAGCCAGCGGCGACTCAATGGAAAAGATAGGGATTTTTGATAAAGACATTTTGATAGTCGATCGCCATGTTAATGTGGAAAATCACGATGTTATTGTGGCGAATTATAATGGCTGCTTCGTCTGCAAATTAATTGATACTCAGCGGCGATTATTATTATCAGCGAATGACAATCACCATAGTGTACTGATTCAAGAACATGACAGCTTTACTGTTGAAGGTGTAGTGATCCGTTCAATACGTTGTCACCGTCAAAGCCCAATATTGTCGGGTCGTTAACCCATGTATGCCTTAGTCGATGCCAACTCTTTTTATTGCAGCGCAGAGCAAGTGTTTAGGCCTGAATGGCGTGGACGCCCTATTGTTGTCCTATCCAATAATGACGGCTGTATTGTCGCGGCCAACCGTCAAGCTAAAGCATTAGGCATTGGTAAATTTGGCCCTTACTTTGAAGTTAAACATCAATGTGAAAAACTAGGGGTTATTGCACTTTCTTCTAATTATGAGCTTTATGCCTCTTTGTCTCATAACATGATGGATGTCATTGGTCGCTTCGCCCCCGAACAGCACATATACAGTATTGATGAATCTTTTCTCTCTTTTAAGCGTAGTTACCCAGCAATTCCATGTTTAAGCCATCACGCCTCTCTTATTCGCAGAGCAGTATGGAAAGAAACGCGTTTAGCGGTTTGTGTTGGCATTGGCGAAACCTTAACACTCGCTAAAGTGGCCAACCACGCAGCCAAAAAGCTTGCTGGGTATGACGGTGTTTGCTGCATCGAGTCCGATGAAGAACGCCGCGCTATTCTAACAAACATGAAAGCCACCGATGTCTGGGGGATCGGCTCAAGAATAGGTAAAAAACTCCAGGCAATGGGGGTTCATACAGCTTTAGCATTAGCGAACTTACAACCTGGGATCGCCCGTAAAAATTTTAGTATTGAAATAGAACGTACGGTGCGAGAGCTCAATGGCGAGCAATGTAAAGGATGGGATAGCGCAAGAGCTGATAAGCAGCAAATTTTTTCCACCCGCAGTGTTGGCCAGCGGATCACTGATAGAGAATCTTTGCTGCAAGCCCTGAGTAAACATGCAGCCATCGCTGCCGCCAAAGCAAGGCAGCAAGGTTCAGCAGCCAGTAGTCTACTTATTTTTGCCAAAAACTCTCCATACGATGAGCAGCCTTCCGGTTTTAAATACCATTATCGTTGTGCATTTCCGACCAATGACACATGCGAACTCATTAGTTATGCAACAGCCATAGGGAGTCAGTTATTTAATCCAAATACACGGTATTACAAAATTGGCATTGGTCTTATTGACCTTTCTCCGGTACAGCATTTACAGGGAGACTTATTTACTCCAGCCAAAGATCCGACACTCATGCAGGTTTGCGATAAGCTTAACCAGCGCTATGGCACTGACTCAATATTTGTTGCCGCCCAAGGGATTACTGGAAAATGGCATATGCGCAGAGAACTACTGACCCCACAAT
Organism: Shewanella sp. ENK2; assembly: GCF_043568515.1. Lineage (NCBI taxonomy): Bacteria > Pseudomonadati > Pseudomonadota > Gammaproteobacteria > Alteromonadales > Shewanellaceae > Shewanella > Shewanella sp. ENK2. The sequence goes on from NZ_CP171406.1 coordinate 4,402,374, forward strand.
ACACAACCTGTTGGCAAGATATCCCAAAGGTCAGTTGTCGTTAAGTGAGTGTTTGAATGAAATGTTGAAAAACGATTAAGAAGTGACGTGAGTAGTTATTAAAACGGGATAGTATACAGCGACCACAAACTTGACGGGTGCAACAAATAACAAACAAAGCCATTACCCATCAAAAACAAACCTTACACCTTTGAAGCACACTAAATCAGAAAATAACTATTTTTAGGCTGAATATTAAGGCTAAAGCTGAAAACCTCGTTCAGATCAAATTAATGCTGCTGAAAATATAGACAATACGCCCTTCGATTTTTTAGTGAGTATCATCTGCGTGTCTGAGTTTGCGTTTAATCAACTATTCTTTGTGCAATTACTAGGCTTCATTTCAATGGCTATCGGCTGGTGGGCAAATAGCCAAAAACAAGATTGCAAATTTATTCATGGCAATATGCTCGCATCCATTCTTACAGCCATTCACTTAGGCTTACTAGGCAGCTTTCTTGGGATGGCGAATCAACTTGTAAATGTGGTTCGATTCCGTTGTTGCCAGCAACTCGGCCATACAACGAAATCGGAATTCGTGCCATTAATGATGAGTGTTACCTTCTCTACTGTAGCGATTTTACAAGGAGTAATGTGGGCAGAACATTGGAGTGAATGGTGCGCAGTTTTTGCAGCAGTGGTAATGAGTATAAGTCTATTTTATTGTAAAGGAACGGCACTTCGCGCCGCTATGCTAGTGAGTAATGCATTGAACTTAATGCTTTCAATATATTTGATGTCATGGTCTGGAATTTTATATCAAGTGATGACAATAACGATTCTAGCTCAAAGTGTGTTTCAGCAATACAAGCAAATTAAATTGGCGACTAATAATAACACCATTTCCTCAAATCAAGCGTTAAGTCAATAAGGAGTTATTTGTTTTAACGCTCTAGAGAATCTTATTGTAAGCACGCTAGTGATACACATAAAACACATAAAAAAGGGAGCCAAAGCTCCCTTTTATATTTCCGCAACTATCTATTACTTCTTATTACAAAGCGCTTAGGTAAGCTTTAAGGGCTTTAAGTCTGACTGTTGCAGCGCCAATAATATCCATGAAGCCTAAGAAACTCGCTGGCTTTTCTGCCGATATCCAGCCTGAACCTGTCGCGCCAATCGGGATTGAATAGCCTTCTGGCTCTTCAAATTCAATAACCACTGTACGCCCATGACTTCCAGCGTTATTACCAACATGTTGCCTAACTTGCTGAGTTCCTGCTAATGGGCTGATCATCGACTCACCTGTACCTGAAGTCACACTGTGCACTCGACCTCGAAATATCTCACCAGGAAAAGCATCAACGTAAAACTCGGCAAATTGGCCAGGCTTAATATAACGATACGATTGATCTGCAATTCGCATTTCTAAAAACTTCTTAGAGGTATCATAAAGGTGCATGTTACCAATACGACTACCTACTGCTACATTCGTAATAGAAAGTTGACCGTCAAATTGAGCTCTAATTTCACGACGTTCATCATTCCACTGAGCAGAACCAATCTGTGCATCAAACGAGCGTAACTGCGCACGATGAGTTTCAAGCTCAGCAAACACTGATGCGATTTCAGCTTCGGTAGATTGTATTTTTGCTTCTAAGTCATCTCGTGTCATTTCACTGGCATAATCACGTAAGTCTGTGACACGAACAAAGTTACGTTTGTCATTGTTAAGCGTCACTTCTAGTGCTTCCATACGCAGTTTAAGTGCTTCTTTCTTAGCAAGCTCAGCAGCTTTTTGCGCTTTTAACGATCTGATTTCTTTTTCACTGTCGACTGACACCAATTTGTAAATCAAATCGCCTTTTTTAACCATTTGGTTATGAGTAACAAAAATCTCTTCGATTTCTTGACCAAACAAAGGGCTAAGCACCGCATGAGGAGCTTTAACCGTTGAGCTGTCAGTTAAGTCTGCTGGAGACCAAAAACGATGAGCCGTAAATAGCATGAAGGCAATAAAGAACCCTAAACCAACTGAGCGAACAGCATTCGCTAGATTCCACTGTATAACACCAAGTTTAACCAGTAACCAAATGATTAATACATAAGGGAGCATAATCTCTTTCATTTACTTATCTCCTTTAATGCCGTTGCTGATAATGCTTGAAAGTCTATTGGCAAGTACATCCCAACGACCAAATGCAATGATTATGGCAAGAACCCACCAGGCTTTATCAATGAATAATCCACACAGTGACAAAGCAAATACAATTTGCGTGTGTGCACTCGACATGGCTTCAGCCTTGTGTACTGCAACTTCATGCAATCGCCAAAATAAAAGTAATGTGTAGCAAATGATCGAGACGGTCACGACAAACACAAACCCCATAAATAACTCAGAATCCAGAAGCGCTAAAATGGATGGATAACCATTAACAAAGTAACTTTCGGGTAATGATTTCCCGTGAATAGCTGTTAATAATGAAAACAGATAACTCAACAAACCGATTGTTGTTACGGCGATAATGAACCACATACTTTTTTTGGCAATAACAAGCGCTATGCTTGATTTTTCTTCTGGGATGGTGGCAAGTTCGTGCTGTTCTGACATGTATTCTCCAAGGGGTAATAAGATAACTAAATGGAATATTAACAACCTCTATATGTAAATTTGGAATAAGGCATATTCCATATGTGCAAATTAGCGAATGCCATTACTGTGTTTGACGTTTTAATGATGTAATATGAAATTAAGATGTTCTTATTTATCGGTATATTATGGATCTTAATGCACTTAATGTGTTTATTACCCTGTATAAATCAGGTTCAACCCAACGTGCTGCCAAACTACTTGGACGATCACAGTCGTTTGTTTCAAAAGTACTTGCACAATTACGTGAAGAACTAAACGACCCTTTGTTTATCCGAACAGCAAACGGTCTGCAGCCCACCAGTTACGCCGATAAAATTGCGCCAAAGATTCAAAGCTCAATAGAACAAATCAATATTGCTTTAGAGCCTGAATATTTTGATCCCAAAAACCTGCAGTACATCACAGTCCATATCGGAGAGCCATTAGCCGTGATGATGGGTAAAGCGTTAATCGAAGCCATTCGCCGAGAAACCAACGCAGTAATTGAATTAAGGCAATGGCGTAAAACCAGTAATGATGGTTTGATTGAAGGCTCAATCGATATTGGTATACAAACACTGAAAGATCGCCCCCAGCAGCTATATCAGAAAAAAATAGCTTCAGGTTATGGATCATTAGGTGGAAATTTAGAGGGTGAGTTCGTTAAGTTAATCGTCGATGACTTAAACGAATACGTAGAGCTATATCGTGCCTTTGATGAGAAGCGCAACCCTACTATAATTGTAGATAACTATATGGTTCAGAAGGAATTATTGAAAAATAATTACTCGTATCAATTTAATTTAGAATCGAACGGCGCACATAAGAATTTGGCCGTTGACTTAGCTATCATTACCAGTGCAGCAAGAAGACATGAAGCAAAAATTGTCTGGCTGTCTGAGCTTTGTCAAAAAGTGATATTAGAAGCGATAAATAATAAAAACAAAATTTAACGCCTAATCGCCATTCAGCTTTAGGGTTACGTTAGTCAATAAATTCGATAGTGAGGCAATATGAGTCAACGAAGTATTCACACCTTGTTTAAGCCTAAATCAATCGCTGTCATAGGTGCCTCCAATACCGAAAAACGTGCTGGTCGAGTATTAATGAAAAACTTACTCGGAAGCGGTTTTTCTGGACCGATAATGCCTGTCACCCCAAAATATGACGCTGTTATGGGCGTTTTGGCTTACCCTAATATTGAATCCTTACCGATAAAACCTGATCTTGCCATTATCTGTACTAGGGCAAGCAGAGTACCTAATATTGTTGAAACCTTAGCCCAATTCGGCTGTAAAGTCGTCATCATCATGGCTTCTGGCATGGCTGATGAATATGATGAGAATGGCGAAAGCTTACTTTCAGTCACATTACAAAATGCGAAACGGTTTGGCATGCGTATATTAGGCTCAAATAGCCTAGGTATGATCATCCCTACAATAGGGTTAAATGCAAGTTTAGCCCACAGTGGTGCTAAAAAAGGTAAGATAGCCTTTGTCTCTCAGTCGGCTGCAATATGTACCACTGTACTGGATTGGGCCAACAATAAAGATATTGGCTTTTCATCATTTATCTCCCTTGGTGATGCGACAGATATTGATTTTGACGAATTACTTGATTATTTAGGACGAGATAGCCGTACCAGTGCCATCATGCTCTATATCGACTCTATCAGTGAAAAAAGACACTTTCTTTCCGCGGCGCGAGCCGCTGCACGTAATAAACCAATATTTGTGATTAAGTCAGGACGCAGCCAAGAAGGCATAAAAGCAGCCATGCTTCATACTGGAGGCATGGGAGGCAATGATGCTGTATATGAAGCCGCGTTTAGACGTGCGGGTATGTTAAGAGTAAATGACTTAATTGAATTATTTGCCGCAGTTGAAAGCTTGGCTCATTCAACCCCGCTTAAAGGTGAGCGTGTTGGGATCATCAGTAATGGCGGAGGACCTGCAGTCCTTGCTGCAGATGAGTTAATTATTAAAGGTGGCAAGCTTGCCAAGCTATCGCCTGAAACAGTCGATAAGCTGAACACATTATTACCCACAACATGGTCAGGCCAAAACCCCATAGATATTGTTGGCGATGCCAATAGCAAGCGGTACACTCAGGTGTTAGAAGTCTTGATGGATAGTCAAGAAATGGATGCTATTTTAGTACTACATTCGCCATCGGCATTAGAAGAAAGCGATGAAATAGCACAAAGTTTAGTAACAACAATCAGCAATCATACAAACCGCAATAAATTAAACATCTTAACTAACTGGAGTGGTGAAGACTCTGCCTATGTGGCAAGAAAGATCTTTAATAAAGCGGGAATTCCAACTTATCGAACACCTGAAGGCGCAGTGAAAGCCTTTATGCATATGGTTGAGTATCGTCGTAACCAACGATTACTCCAAGAGGTACCTCAATCTATTCCTGATAATATTCCTGCAAATGTTAATGTGGCTCGTGGATTACTGCAAAAGGCGCAGCAAGAACAAAGATTCATATTAGAAACCCATGAAACACGCGATATTTTAAAAGCTTATGGGCTTAACACCATTAAAACCTGTTTTGCTGACAATGCTGAATCAGCCGTCAAATTAGCCAATGACGTGGGTTATCCAGTGGCATTGAAAGTACAATCACCGGATCTCATGTATAAGTCAGATGTTCATGGTGTCATGCTAAACCTAACTAACGATGATGAGATCCGTCAAGCAGCGCAGTCTATTGTTAGCCGTGTTAAAGAAATCAATCCTGATGCCAAAATTGATGGCATGATAGTGCAGAAAATGGCACTGACAGCAGGCGCACAAGAAGTCAGAGTGTCAGTAATTAATGACCCCGTTTTTGGCCCTGCTATTTGTTTAGGTGAAGGAGGCTCCGAGTGGGATCCCACCCGTGATGCCGCAGTTGCCCTACCACCTTTAAATATGACACTCGCTCGTTATATGGTTATTCAGGCGTTAAAAACCAATAAACTGCGCGATCGGCATCTTCCACTCGGTCTAGATATGCATGCACTATGTGTCATGCTTACGCAAATTTCACATTTAATCATTGATTGCCCAGAAATCGCTTCACTGGATTTGAACCCTGTATTAGCGGCAGGTGAAACCATTACCTTACTTGATGTAAACATGAAGCTAAATAGTATGGATATTGATCCAAAAACACGTTTAGCCATCATGCCTTACCCTAAAGAGCTTGAACAAACCGCGATACTAAAAAATGGTCAAGAGGTCATGCTAAGACCAATATTACCAGAGGATGAACCAAAGCATTTAGCCTTTGATAACTCATTAAGTGACGAAGACCGCTATAAACGTTACTTTGGGGTGCGCTCACGTATGACCCATGAAGAAATGGCAGTGCTAACTCAAATCGATTACGCTCGAGAAATGGCCTTTATTGCAACCGCAATGGATGAAAATGGAGAATCAATAACCTTAGGGGCCGTTAGAGCATCAACAGATCCTGATAATACAGAAGCAGAGTTTGCTATGGCCGTCAGAGGCGACTATCAAGGTATTGGTCTTGGCAGGTTATTACTTGAAAAACTAGTGAATTATTACAAGGATTCAGATACCCCAGTCCTTGCTGGTTTTACAATGTTTGAAAATCGCAGTATGGCGAATTTAGCGAAAAACCTAGGCTTTACCGTGTCTTTTGATATGGAGGAGCATTTAATAAAAATGCATATGGCACTTAAGCCTGAAAATGATAAAACATAGAAGCCAATAAAACCTGGACGATGAACCAGTTAATGCTTTGCTCTTGTCTGTTTAACACCAATTAAAGGCCGGCTATCACTAGTTGATCGCAATAGATCGCAAGTGATAGCAAAATACCGCTTAGAAACTGCCGAAAGCCTACTAAAAAAATGCAGGCTTAAACGCGTGCATACAGTTAACCTTTTACACAATTCCTTCCTGATGACTTAGCTTGATAAAGCATGTCATCTGCACGTTTTAATAACGTTTCTGAGTCATCACCAGGTTGAATATTAGCAAGACCAATAGACACAGTAATATGGCCTAACTGTTGTTTGTTTTCTTTTCCTATGGTGAGCTGCCTCATAGCAATACGTTCACGGATACTCTCTGCTACTGTCATCGCATCTTTAAACTCAGTGTTAGGAAGCATGACCACAAACTCTTCTCCGCCGTAACGAGCAACAAAATCATTTCCTTTAACGGATTGCTTTAAAGCAAAGCCAACAAAAGCCAAAACCTTGTCACCAACTAAGTGTCCGTGCGTATCATTAAAAGACTTAAAGTGGTCAATATCCACCATTAACAAACAACATGGAATTTGGCTTTGAGTAAATAAGCTCACTTGCTCAGTTGAAAATATTTCATAAGCTCGACGGTTATTTAATGAGGTTAACTCATCAGTCATCGCCACTTTGCTTAAATTATCCATGTCCATTTTTAATTGAGTTAATTCATCACCTAAGGTTGCTAAGTCTTCTTTCATTGAATGATTTAAGCTAACGACCTTTTCGACTTCTACACTGATGTTATTCACTAATGAATTGAGTAATTGTGGTGTAGGTTCAGACTGTAATTCATGACTGAACTCAGATAAATGAGCAGAAAAGTCATCTGTGCCTGTTGAGATTTGGCCCATTTTATTCAGCAAGCTGTTAATTAAGATTTGAGTTTCTATCTGAACATTCTCAATCACCTCTGGAGATTGCTCTTGAATAAAATTATTGTAAAGACCTTGATTCACTGACGCAGTAAACTCAACTTCGTTAGCCAATAAACCGTCAATAGCACGTTTTAAACTGAGGTTGGTTTCAGCATAATATTGATACCAAATAGCATAGTTTTCAGGCGTAACAGGAATATTTAGCGCTGACATTTGTGGAACAGCCATGCGTAAAATTTGCGCTGAGTTTTCAAGGTTAGTATTCAATTTAACATCCTATGTCATTAGTGTCTTACATACATAAATGTGAACCGACATCCTAGCAAGTGCGCTTTATTATGACGCTATATGCTGCATATTAATAAAATTAATATCATACTTAACAGCCTAATCCAACATAAAAGATATTGAAAATTAAGACTATTTATTCAACCATAACATTATAAAAAGCAGAGAGTGAAACGTTATTGAAAAAAATTGAAAAAATAAAACCCTTTTTCAAAAAGCATCCGTTTATATCAATAACAGTCGAATCAATCTATCGTATTACATTAGCATTTTAGAGGTGAGAATCCATATGAAAAATATTCTGAATACTAAATTAAAAAGTCTAACTAAACTTTCTGCACTCAGTTTATTAACAGCCCTGACTTTCACGGCAGCTGCAACAAGTCCAGTACCAAATCAATTTGAGAAACCACAAATGATAACCACCTATAAATATAATCAGGACAATTACCAAGTGGTTGACGCCGCAAAAATGTTTCCTAAACCTTCAGCGAATCAAGTGCAACACATACTGTCTTTAGACACGCTTGAGAATGAAGTAGACTATAAAATTGAAATACAAATCGGCCAAAATAAGCTGGTGGATTGTAATCGCCATCATTTATCAGGCAAATTAGACAAAATTAGCTTACAAGGTTGGGGTTATCAATATTATAGCGTTGAGCAACTCACGGACGGCCCAACAACTATGATGATGTGCCCAGATCCTAAAACCATGAAATTCGTCACTATGGGCAAAAGTTTGATGATTGATTATGACAGCAGACTGCCAAAGGTATTCTATTTACCTGAAGGTGCTGAACTTCGTTATCGAGTTTGGCAAGTTAAAGACACTTATCAATTTTCAGGGCAATAATCGACTCTGTTATGGTTACTTTAATTTATATAAGCTTAGCGTCATATATGTTTTAAGTCAGGATCTGTATGACAGGCTACGATGTTATGTTGTTAAAATCGTTTGACACGAACAACTTGCATCACTTCAATCGAAAAGCCTGCAAGCATCTTTTCTTCTTTATAATATGTTAAACTAACGAATTGATCTTTTAGCGACTTATATTTTTTAGGTCGCTTAAAAGTAAAAGCCACATCATAGCCGTCAATCATTAAAGTATGTAACACCCATTCGTCTTTATCGCGTTGGGTGTGCGAAACAACTTTTACCCCCTCTAGGTGGTTTAATTGTTCGTGTTTTTTGAGCAAACTATCAACGGCTTTATTCTTCATATTGGCTTCTTTTAAGATTAACGACGCTCTTCAATAAGCTGAATGATTTCTTGATAACGATACTCGCCACAATAGCCAAATCCTGGTAATTGTTTCACTCGTATACGAGCGAATATTGGCAATGTCATACCAGCAAGAAATTTAGCTTTTACAGCAGTAGAGATACTTGAGTGCCCTTTTGCGTTCATATGCGACACAAATTCAGATAGATACTGCTCAACGTTCGCTAACTGATTTAACGCTATATGACGTTTTTGCGGCAGAATCGCGACTTCACCACGACAAACGCTACAATGTCCACACTGCTGCGGGGCTCTATTATCATCAAAATAATGGTTCAAACGAGCTGTGATACACGTCTTTGATTCGAAAAAATCTAACAACTGATTAAGACGTGAGATTTCTTTTACTTCATTGCTTTGAAAATATTGAGAGAGTTGAGCAACAAGATCTGCTTGAACTAGCCTACTGCTGTTAACTTCAAAAACTTGGGTAATTTTTTTAGTTTCAAGGAGAATCATCTGCTTGTCAGCCAAATAATCTAATGCAGCTACAACTCGTTGTCTTTCAGCACCAAACTCTTGATAAAGTGAGTCAAAGTTTAACTGGCCCCATATTTTTTTAAAGTGAGTATGGGCAAAGATTTGAGTTAAAAATGCTTGTCTTGATTCATCAAACTTCGCTAAGACAGCCGCTTTATCTTGAACAAATTGATATTTAAATTCAGCAAAGTAAGCAAAGCTAGGTTTTAACACATTCGCCAACTCAAGTTGTACAAGCAAGGTCTTTAACGGTAAAAGCTTTATATTGGTACTGGTTGAAATAGCAGACTCTTGCATTTCCCACTGACCATTATCAGTTTCTTGACTAATATGTTGGATAAGCTTTTGTATTGCACTAGCTTCAGGCGTGTCGCCATAAACAAAATTCTCTATGGTATTCAAACCATCTTTGTTGGCTAAAGTGACACAATGAGACAGCTGGCCATCTCGCCCTGCTCGCCCAATCTCTTGGCTGTAATTTTCAATAGACTTAGGCAAATCGTAGTGAATGACAAATCGAATATCGCTTTTGTCTATTCCCATACCAAATGCAATTGTCGCAACAATAATCGGGATTTGACCTGTCATAAACTGCTGTTGGATCCGATGGCGGATTTCAGCATCTAACCCTGCATGATATGCAGTACAATTAACTCCCTGTGAACGGAGATACTGCGCCACATCTTCTGCCGTTTTTTGCAACGTCACATAAATAATCCCAGCACCTTGATGATGGTGAATGGTATTCAATAATTCGATGTTTTTATCTTGTTCTAATGTTGCCTTAACACTGATATCAAGATTGGGTCGATAAAACCCCGTCTGTACAATTTGCTCTGCTGAAATAGCAAAGTGTTGAGCAATATCTTGTTTGACTTTAGCCGTTGCCGTAGCGGTAAGTAACAATACCTGAGGGATAGCAAAGGATTGACAGTAAACCGGTATTTTTAAATAGTCAGGTCGAAAGTTATGACCCCACTCAGAAATACAGTGTGCCTCATCGACCACTAATAAAGAAATCTGAATAGAAGCGAGAAATTGTCTAAAACGTTCATTTTTGAATCGTTCAACTGATACCATTAAAATTTTAGTGTGGCCACTTCGAACGTCTCGCATCACTTGTTGACTTTGATCGTAACTCTGACTCGAATCAATACTGGCGGCATTGATCCCTTTATCCTTGAGGAAAGCAATTTGATCTTTCATTAATGCTAATAAAGGTGAGATAACCAAAGTAACGTTAGCTAGCTGTAAGGCACTAAATTGATAACACAAAGATTTACCAGAGCCTGTAGGGAAAATAGCTAAAGAGGAACGTCCCAAAAGGATATGTTCAATAACAGCTTGTTGTCCTTCACGAAATCCATCAAACCCAAATTGTTGTTTAAGTTGCTGATGTAGAAATTCACTATCAGCGGCTTGTAAAACTTGAGTTGAGTCATGCATAGGATTCATTTGAATACCTTATGGAAAAAGAAGAAAAACAGTCAAACTGTTATGATTTTCGAGCAATATACTGGTTGATTAATAACGTTAATTTATCTTCAAACGTTTCCTGTACAAGCTCTAAATCTTGTCCAAAACGATGAAGATACTTTGCGGCTTGTGCACGAGTTAACATCTTATTGGCTAAACAATAAGCCATTTCATCGCGCTTTTTATCAAATCGCGGTTCAAGAAACCATTGGCATGTTTCTGTATCTAAATTCGCTAATGTTTGTTGTGCTAGTTGGCAGAACGTGTCGATGTGCTCTATTCCATCTGGCCCTAAGCATCCTGGCTCAAGGCGATACAGCACGATTAATTTATTATCAAACATGTTGAGCGTCGCATCCTATGCGTAAACAAGAATTCTTATAACATTTATGAAAAATAACAATCATAAATTTATAGCTGATTGGCGTTAATCATAGCCTGTTTAAAGTTATCAATATAGTGCTGAATTGGAACGATATCTTCTTTAAGTCGGCGATTACGCCCAAGCAATGATGATTCAACAAATAAATCAAACCATGCTGATAATGCCAAGCCTTGTAATGGTTCATCAATTGCGTGAAATGCTAATGCTGCTACTTCTGCAGTAGATAATTGAAAATCATGGCTGCCTTTTCTTAACTCATAAGTGGCTAACGTTTCCGGTGTGAAGGATAACAAAGGTAGTTTATGAAGGTACGGGCTTTTTTTGAACATTTTAATTGCTTGGCGCCAGCTACCATCCAATAAAATCAATAAAGGTATCTTTGGAGCAGATGAACAATAGTTAGCCTGCGGGATGATATGAGGATTCTTAGTCGAGCAGTTCAGTTGATTAATATGTTCAATCACTGGCTGACCCTCTTGGGCATACTGTTCTGGAAATATCAGCATAGGTTGATATTTAGGATCATTTATTATATCGACCATCTGCTTACTCGGCTCAGTACGAGACCACAGAAAAGCACTGGTATTAGGAACAAGATCAGCTATTAGCCTGCCACTATTGGTAGGTTTTAGTACTTCATCATCGTACATTATCAACATGAAGTTAGCAGACGTTTTAAGATACTCTCTATGCAAGCAAGTGCAAAAAAGTTCGCCTAATAAACACCATGGGCAGCGGACTAACTTTTTGCCTCTTGCTGCAAAAGGTTTAGTTGAAATGGATTTACGATATTGATAAAGACGATGAACAGCATGTTGCTGCTCTTTAGGTAACGCCAACATGCAAGGCTCTCTTTGAAAATGACTATAGCATCATGATGATGTCAGCTAGTATTTGGAAATGAATAACGGACAGCAATCACATAGCCATTATGGCTTAATTCAGATTATAACACGCGATTAATGCTGTTAAAATAATTCATCACCCGAAGGTGATGAATTATAAACTTAGAACTAAAGTATTCTGCGAAGCAAGAAATCCGCTTTAAGCCGCTTAATTCTAGTCATAATTTTTTTCACAGGAACAGGATACTTCTGTAACGTTTCAATTTGGCTATAATGGAACAGCTTTTCAGTATGCGTCAGAATATAGTCTTGTTCTTGCTCAAACTTATCTTTCCAAGCGCCAGATTCATCATGCAACAACAGACCGTTTTCTAAATCTAACGCCCAAGCTCTTGGGTTTAAATTTGAACCAGTAATCAGATGCTTTTTACCATCAGCGCTTATCCCTTTTAAATGGTAACTATTAATACCATTTTTCCAAAGGTGTATGCGTAGTTGGCCACTTTCAACTGCCCATTGTTGGCGTTTAACGAACTTTCGTAATGATTGCTCATACATATACGGAAGCGCACCAATGGTTGAAAATTCTTTTTCTGGCGGAATATAAAAGTCATTTGCCGTTTTATCACCGACAACAATATCAATACTTTTGCCATTTCTTAAATGGCGAGTAAGTGCCCTAACCAATGCATTCGGCGGATTAAAGTAAGGCGTACAAATGAATAGTGACTCTTGTGATTCGTCAACAAGCTTTACTACTACCTCATTTAACTTATTCTTTTTTCGGCCCAAGCCAACTAGCGGTGTAACCCGGTTACCAATACGTGTGCTTTCAAATTCATATTTAGAACGACCTAAACGCACTTTAAAAGTACGAATATCATTTTTCTCAGGACATTGCTCAACGTCTTTGTCTTGGGTTAATGAACATACAGCGGGATCGCTGACTAAGAACTGATGAATATATTGACGCATGCTTCGAGCTAACTCAGCAGACTCAATTAAGTGATAGCGATCGAAACGATATTTTTCAAACTGTTGGAAGTAAATATTATTGATACTGGCGCCACTAAAAATTACGGCATCATCGATAATAAAACCTTTAAGGTGCAGAACCCCCATAAATTCGCGAGATTTTACAGGTACCCCAAGGATATCGAACGGTACCTCAGCCTCTAACATAGCTTTTCGGTACATAATATAATTGCCACTATCACCTTTATGACCAATAAGTCCACGGCGAGCGCGGTGATAATCAACTAACACGACAATGTCTAAATCAGGGTTTGCTGCTTTGGCAGCAAGTAACGCAGTTAAAACTTCACGGCCAGCCTCATCATCTTCAAGATAGAGGGCTGCGATATAAATGGCATTCTTTGCCGTCGCAATACGTGATAATAACTCAGTTTTAAACTGAAGCGGTTCTAGCAACCATTTTAATGAATCCGCTTGTAATGCGATACCACCTAGCTTATCCAGCAAGGCAACCTCCTTAAATGTTCCTCAATGACGTCATTGAGCAAACGTACGCGCAATTTTACGAATACCTAATACAGAAAGTAGTTCTTTAAAGAAGTACTAAACGTATTGATGTGGTATTCATTCTGTTTGTAAATATAACGCGTCGTAAAAACTAATTAACAAAATATTTGGAAATAGAAATTACCTACTAATAGGCTGCGGGGCAAGGTTTTTCTGCATTCAAACAACTGTTTGGTTAGTTTATGAGAGGCAATTAATACAATTAAGAATAAAACCTAACGAATTTCTCACGAAATAACGCAAGTATTTACAGGTATCAAAGGTTAAAAAATCGAAATTTTAACTGATTATAGATTCATTAGGTGTAAACCTAAGCTAAATGGCGTATTTTATCGATAACACAACCTTCCTTAGCTGCTTATGTCTTTTATAAAAAAATCTTGGCTAACCTCCTTCAAGCCAACGCCAATGATACTCTTACTTGGCTTGAGTTTACCTGTCAAAGCTAATGAGTACATCGATAACATGATGAAAATCATTAGTCCTGCGCAATCTCAAATTGCCGTGAATATTTGGGATGTATCTAATGGTAAAACCGTGTATCGCATTAATGATCAAACATTAATGTTACCTGCCAGCATTCAAAAGGTAATCACTGCCGTTGCTGCAAGTAAGCAGTTAGGCAAAACTTTTCAATATGAAACAAGTCTTACCTACGACGGCGCTATCAATGATGGCACATTAAATGGGAATCTGTATCTGCACTTTCAAGGTGATCCTACCTTAAAACGCGCCCACTTAACGACGTTAATCAACCAACTCACTGAATTAAAAATCAGCCAAATCTCAGGTGATGTAACCTTGATTGCTCATGCATCAAATCAAACCAGAGCACCTGGTTGGGCGTGGGACGATTTAGGTATTTGTTATGCGGCGCCAGTATCAAATTTTATTATTGATAGAAACTGTGCCAAAGCGACATTAAGCCCAACTGAAGAACATTCAACTGTTAAAGTTAAATCGATTTACCCTATAAACATCAAAACGACAGCAGAGTTTGATCCAACAATTCCGGTAAAAGATGCGCAAATGCATTTTTGTGAATTACACATGCAACGCTTTGACGGCAACCATTATAAAATCGAGGGATGTTATCCAGGGAAGAAACCAATCAGACTCGCTATCGCAGTCAATGACCCTAAATTATATAGCAAACAGGTCATCAGTGATTTATTAACCCAAAAAGGCATCCAGTTTACTGAGGTCAAAACAGCCGAAAATGCCCCGAATACACAAACAGTAATCGCAACCCATTATTCAAAGCCTCTACCTGATTTACTTAAAATCATGTTGCAAAAATCAGATAATTTAATCGCTGATAGTTTATTAAAACAAATTGGCCTAAGCTATTTCCATCAAAAAAACCATAAAGTTAATCACCATGATGATATTACTCAATCTGCTCGCAGTGATAGCTTTACCCTAGGCGCGAAAGCGATTGAAAGTATCATGCTAGAGCTTGGTCTCCCGTTCATTGAAGCCAATATAACTGACGGATCGGGTTTGTCTCGCTATAACTTATTGACCGCACAACAAATGATGTCCTTATTGCAGTTCATTAAACAAGATAAAGACACTCAGTATATTGAGCAGTTATTACCTGTATCAGGTCGTTCTGGCACGTTAAAACACAAAGCTTATTATAATCAGCCACCACTTAAAAATGTGGTTCAAGCAAAAACAGGGACTATGATGGGGGTTGAGAATTTAGCGGGTTATATTACTGCAAGTAATGGTAAGCAATATGCTTTTGTCATCATCGAAAATGGCCTAAGTGCTAAGGCAAAAAAGCTCGCCTGGCGCCATTTAGTGCCCTTTTTCTGCAAACCTTAAATGACTTACCAAATTAACAATAAAGATTTAACCTTTTAAAACGACATAAAAAAGCACTTTGAATAACTCAAAGTGCTTTTAATTTTATTTTTTGCTCGCATACAAGCCAAACGGTTTTAGTAGACGAGATTGTTCCCTAAAATAACTCCGCTGGCATATCCATAATAGCGCTATCGCCTCGAGCAACCTGCGCTAGATGGAAGTCAGCTTTAGGTAATACTTTTTCCATATAAAACTTAGCGACGTAGCTTTTTTGGTCGGTAAAGTTTGCATCGTCATGCCCTACCGCTTTATCAGCTAGCAGTAATGAATAGTAACCATAAAGTATGTAGCCAAAGGCATCTAAGAAATCTACAGCGCTTGCATTGATTAATGCAGGCTGAGTTAGCTTATTATCATTGATATGACTCGCAATGCTAAGTAGGTTATCAAATCGAGTGCTAATAGCAGATTTATCTTCAGCTGAAACGTGTTGTAACTCATTTAGCTCAGCAGTAATTTCTGCAACAAATTGACTCAATGTTGCTAGGTTGTCACCTGTCACTTTACGGCCTAAGAAATCAATGGCTTGAATACCATTAGTCCCTTCATAAATTTGTGCGATCCGTGTGTCACGTACAAATTGCTCAATACCTGTTTCGCGAATATAACCATGACCGCCAAATACTTGCTGAGCCATAATTGTTGCATCTAAACCACGATCAGTTAAAAATGCTTTAGATACTGGCGTGAGTAGTCCAACGTATTTTGCAGCCTTTGTTTGAACGTCACCTTCGCCATGTTTAGCTAAGTCTAATTGCTTGCCAGTGAATACTGAAAGTGCTCTACCCGCATCTGTGATTGATTTAATAGTCAGTAACATTCTACGGACATCACCGTGAACGATAATTGGATCAGCTGCAGCGCCTGTAGGTGAACCGCCAGCAGCAACACCTTGAACACGTTCTTTGGCATAATCAGCAGCCATTTGATACGCCCCCTGAGCACTGCCTAAGCCTTGAATACCTATCGCTAGACGCTCATAGTTCATCATAGTGAACATACACACTAAACCACGGTCGACTCTACCAACTAAGTAGCCTTGTGCATTATCATAATTCATAACACAAGTCGCTGACGCTTTAAGTCCCATTTTGTGTTCAATTGAACCAACAGATACGCCGTTAGGCTCGCCCAAAGTCCCATCATCGTTAACTGAAATCTTTGGAACTAAAAATAACGAAATACCTTTAGAGTTCGGCAGTTTAGCAAGCACTAAATGAATAACGTTTTCAGTTAAATCATGATCGCCGCCAGTAATGAAAATTTTACTACCAGAAATTAAGTAACTGCCATCTTCTTGTGGTTCAGCTTTAGTACGAATATTACGAAGATCTGAACCTGCTTGCGGCTCTGTCATGTCCATGGCACCGGACCATTGGCCTGAATATAGATTTGGTAAATATTTCTCTTTTAATTCTTCTGTAGCATGGGCATTGATACATAAAGCAGCACCAGCAGTCAGTGAGCTGTATAAAGTGAAAGAGTTACATGCGCTGTAGTTCATTTCATCAACTAAAACGCCTAACATTTTTGGCATTCCCATACCGCCAAAGTCCGGCTCGCCACATAAGCCAACCCAGCCACCATCAGAAAATTGTTGATAAGCTTCTTTAAATCCATCTGGCGTAATAACCTTGCTACCTTCGTGCCTTACTTCTTGCTCGTCACCATTTCTGTTAATAGGTTGAATCAAGTCACGGCTAATCTTGCTAGCTTCATCTAGAATAGCGACTGCGGTGTCCATATCGACCATTTCAGCCATAGCTGGCATGTTTTGCCATGTGGTATTGGCATCAAAGACGTTTTCTAATAAGAATTGCATGTCTTTCAAAGGAGCTTGGTAAGGATTCATATCACACTCTTAAACAGATAATTAAAACAGTTGTTTCAATTTATACAAAAGGACTATGAAACACAAGCTGTATCTGTAGTAAAAAGCATAAATAATAAATAAATTTTACAAATAAACAAGCCACTCACTACTTGGTTATGAGTCGCATAAATACGCCTAAAAATAGCGGAAATTAGACAAGGTTTTGAATTCGAAGTGAGTATAAAAGAACAACTACCTACTAGCTAAAGAAACAAAAACGCAGTTGAGTTAAATAACGGCATAAACATGTTATTGAGCCGATGAACGTTCGAATGCTGCACCAAGTAGAGAAAAGTAATCTAAAATAGCAGCCATAATTTGCTCTCTATGGCCGACATTTGGGTATATTAACCGAGTTGCTTGATCTGATTTAGTCGTCCCTGACACAAGATAATTATTGCTTAAAGATCCAAACGATTCTATTGAAGATTCAAAAGCGCGCGCCATTAGTTCAGTAGGCTTAGAGAAATAATAACTACCTTGTCCCTTATCAACCTTAATTGCATTGGTTACAAACTCACTAGCAGACTGACCATCTTCACTTAATAAAACAAGTTTAAACAAGTGTGATAGCTTATCGTTAAGCGCATGTGGTTTTAATAGATGATCATTAAGCCATAAATCTGATGCACAAGCATACTTGCTGTGACGATCTTCAAAGGCTTTCGCCACTATATAATGATCAAATGCATGCCAAAACTCATGCGCTAGCGCACCTGCACCGGCATTTTTTGCTAATGCTAACTCTCTTGTGCTTGGGGAGTAATGTGCTTGCACACCTTTTTGGCCACCACGACCAAATAGCATATTTAATGTCTTTCTAAGACCAATAAGTTCAGTGGGAACATTCAGTATCTGAGAAAGATCTGCTAAAGAATCAAAAACTAAATTTGCTGCAATTTTTGACTCATCAGCAGTCACCCATTTACCCACACTGATATGCCTTAAGCCAAACGTTTGTTTGATATCATTAAAATTGGCTTGCTCGCCAAGGCGATAATCTATTCCATTGCGAAAATATTGTGTATGTTGCAACAAAACTGAATAACCTATTCGTGGCTAAATTTACAAACGATAAAACAGTCATAAAAAATGCCTCAATATGAGGCATTTTTTAAGATAATGAATTACCACATAAGGTCATCAGGGATAGCATAATCTGCATATGGATCATCTTCTTTAGTCACTTGCTCAGTTTGATTATCATCAGTATCAGTCCAAAGATAACCACACCATTCTGGTACCAATAAATTGACACGTTCAGCTAATTTATGCGGTACTAGATAGCTTTTATCTTCGTAACGGATAATACCAACTGCGCCAGAAAGTAACTGACCTTGTAATTTCTCATTCACATAAACTGATAAGATTTTATTATTAACCGTGAAGTTAAACTTAATTTCAGCATCAGTAGGAATTGAAATGGCGAACTTGGTAAACTCAGTGATGAGTCCACGCACTTGGCCTTTTTCTTCAGCTTCTGCAAAACGTTTTTCATTTAATGCACGATCTTTCTCAGCTTGCTCAAGTTTTTGCTGTGCAATTTGTTGCTTTAAATCTGCACTACCATCATCTATCTTGGCTTTCTTCTGCTTGCGTTTTTGAGTTTTAACATCACGCGCTTTTTGTTTGCTCGCTAATCCTGCTTTAAGCAATTGCTCTTGTAATGCGTTTGCCATTTAAATCACCTTAAAATTATTTACTATTCTGGCATGTATTTAGCTAGTGCATCCATTGCCGCGCCTGCACCACCTAATGACCAACCACCATCAACGGGTAAAATTGTTCCAGTGATGTAAGATGCCATATCCGATGCTAAAAATAATGCTGCGTTTGCAATATCTGATTTAACTCCATTGCGTTTCAATGGCACACTGTCGGCTATCATTGATTTTAATGCTTTACTTGGTGCTAAGCGATCAAAACCTTCTGTTTCTTCAATAGGTCCTGGTACTATCGAATTGACTCTAATCCCATCTACGCCCCATTCTATTGCTAACGTACGAGTTAGCATATCTACACCGGCTTTGGCTGCACAAACATGTACTTGCAGCGCCATTGGCACATAAGCCTGTGGCGCAGAAATCTGAATAACATTGGCACTGGTTTTACCGTCAGCTTGACTAATAGCTTTTGTCAGCAGTGGATAAGCTTGCTTAATAACTTGGAAACTTCCAAGCAGGTCAATGTCCATTACTGATTTAAATCCATTCGCTGATAGATCTTTAGCGCGCGAAGGAAAATTCCCTGCGGCGCCGCTTACCAGAACATCGATATGGCCAAATGCTTGTTCTATATTGGTAAAACCTTGACTAACAGCCTCAATGTCACGGACATCAAAACTGACCCCAAGATGCTTGCCATTTGGGTTTGCTAATTTAAGTTCATTTACAGCTGAGTTAACTTTTTCAACACTACGACTCGCTACAGCAACATTGGCTCCTTGCTTAGCAAAAGCGCATGCTATGCCAAGGTTAATTCCACTGGTGCCGCCTATAACAACAACATTCTTTCCTTGATAATCAAACATTAAACGCTCCTGATTTGTTGTGTTGTAAAGTAAACCGTATTGACACTAGTTAAACGCATCACAGGTTTACTTTTACTCTCAGCTTTAATCGACTCTATTTAAGTGAATCCACAATTTGGTGCAATGAAGCCAGTGGATCTGCCGCTTTAGTGATCGGTCTTCCAATCACTAAAAAGTCAGAGCCTGCCGCTACTGCTTTAGGTGGTGTCATCACTCGATGCTGATCGCCTACATCGGCGCCAACAGGCCTAATACCTGGAGTCACTAAATTAAACGATTGGCCAAAAGATGACTTTAACATCGTCGCTTCTTGCGCAGAACAAACAACCCCGTCAAGGCCAGCTCTATGCGTAAGCGCTGCTAAGCGTTTAACGTGCTCTTGTGCAGGCACATTAATGCCCAAAAGCGCTAAGTCTTCATCGCTCATTGATGTTAAAACGGTTACAGCAATAAGTAATGGCGCATCATTGCCGTAGTTAACAAGTGCTTTCTTGGCAGCTTCCATCATGGCTAGCCCACCACTTGCATGAACGTTGGTCATCCATACCCCTAAATCTGCAGCAGCTGACACTGCCTTAGCAACGGTATTTGGAATATCATGAAATTTTAAATCTAGAAATAAATCAAAGTCACGGTCATGTATGTCTTTAACCAATTGTGGCCCAAATAAAGTGAACATTTCTTTACCCACTTTTAAACGGCACATCGTTGGATCAAGCTTGTCGATTAATGATAACGCTTCATTTTTATTATCGTAATCTAAGGCTACTACAATTGGTTTATCAGTCATGTTTACTCCGTAAGATAATCATTAAGCATACTCACAATGAATATGTAATGACGTATGGGTGTTCGTTTAGTAACGCTAGATTGTTGATGTCTTGGTTTACTCACCATCAAGTCCTTTAACACGCTTAATGCTGCCCCACTCTTTGCAAGATGGGCAATGCCAATACAAGCTATGCGCTGGGAACCCACATGAACAACAGCGGTAACTTGGTCTAAATTTAATTTGTTGCTCTACTAACTTTTCAAGCATCGATAAGCTTTGTTTTGCTTGTCCATCTTCAGCCTGCTTGATATGTAACTGCATTAGATGTTGAAACCCCTTCATCGTAGGGTGACGATACAAGTGGTCTAGCACCATTTTTTCAGCATTCTTAGTATTTCCTTGCTCAATTTTGTGTTTAGCAAGGGCAATAATAACACTGGCTCCACCGCCGGACTCTAGTGCTTGCTGTAAGAGAGATTGATAGCCTTCTAAGTCATTACTGTCACGGTAAACTTGTCTAGCAACACCAATAGCGTCGGCAAACAATTCGATATCTGCAAGCTTTAATTCTAAGATGGCTTTTTTACATTGGGAGACTTGATTTGAATCAAGATAGATTTTTGCGAGGGTTAACCAAGCTCTGCCACAATGCTCATCAAGCTTAATGGCTTGTTGAAGTAATTTGATTTTCTCATCGCTTTCAGTCGCTTCATCAGATAACTGGCAATAAAAATGTGCAGTGATGGATTTGAGTGCTTGCTGACGTTTACGACTTAAGCCTTTAGTGATGTTAATGGCGTTTTGCCATTCTTTGGTCACTTGATAAATCGAGATTAATTCACTTTCTGCTTCTTCGCTATGTTCATCTTGACTAACGAGATTGAGAAAAATTTCTTCTGCACGATCATAAAAGCCCGCTGCTAAATAATCTTTTCCCAGTTCCATCATGGCAATGTCACGTTGTTCGGTGGTGAGACTGGGCCTTGCGATGAGGTTTTGATGGATACGGATTGAGCGATCGACTTCACCACGTTTACGAAATAATGAACCTAAAGATAGATGTGTGTCGATTGTTTCATCATCGACATCTAGCATAGTAATAAAGAGATCAACCGCTTTGTCTGATTCATTTGAAAGCAAAAAATTAAGCCCAGTGAAATAGTCTCTACTGAGTTTCTTACTTTGTTGCTTTTGATTCTGTCGTATACTTCTACGCCCCATATACCAACCGTAACCGGCTGCTATAGGTAACAACAGAAAGAGGATTTCTAGCATATTATGCAGTGGTATCCTGTGCTATTGGATCAGACACTTTATCAGTTAGCTGAGCAATGGTTTTATTTCGCTTACGAATGACCATTTTCATTTTGAGAATATAGTAACCGGCAAATAACCAGCTAATCAAAAAACCTGCTAAAAACACAATGGCCAAAACAACAGGTAAACGATATTGGCCTTCTGCAACAAAATAGCTGACCGTCACAATTTGTTCGTTTTTGGCACCAAACAATAAGGCGAGAACAAAAAATAATCCAACAATGATAATGGCAATAAACGATTTCACATGCAGCTCCATTCAATCTGTGAGTGATAAAAATTCAATCTTATCAATACAACTGATTATCCAAGATATTTAGCCAAGTAACCAGCTTTGAAAAGCAATAGATACAAAAAAGCCTCCAAAAGGAGGCTTTTTAATCAAGCGTTAATCAATGATTAACCGCATCGACACGTTCGCGCAGTTCTTTGCCAGGCTTAAAGTGCGGTACGTATTTGCCTTCCAATTCAACTGAGGTACCAGTTTTTGGATTACGGCCAACACGCGGTGCACGATAGTGAAGAGAAAACTACCAAATCCACGGATCTCAATACGATCACCGCCTTCTAATGTTGTTGCCATTTGCTCCAACATTTCTTTAATAGCACTTTCCACTTCTTTTGCCGACAACTGCGACTGCCTAGTGGCAAGTTTTTCGATCAGTTCGGATTTTGTCATCCTATACCCTCTATTATCAAGCCAAACACAGTCGCCTAAAGGGAAACACCAGGTGTTTCCCACACTACAGGCGATTTATTACTTACGAGCTGCTTTAAACGCTTCAGCCATAGCATTACTAATAACAGCATCATCTTGCTTGTTAATAGTTGCCATTGCTTCTTTCTCATCTGCTTCATCTTTCGCACGGATAGATAAGCTGATAGAACGGTTCTTACGATCAACGCCCATGAACTTAGATTCAACTTTGTCACCTACAGAGAATACTGTAGATGCGTCTTCGATACGCTCGCGAGAGATATCTGCAACGCGAAGGTAACCTTCAACAGTTTCAGCTAGTTCAATTGTAACGCCTTTAGCGTCAACAGCAGTAACTACACCATTTACAATAGTACCTTTCTTCTTGTCTGCCAAGTAAGCATTGAAAGGATCGTCTTCAGTTTGCTTAACGCCTAAGCTGATACGCTCACGCTCAGGGTCAACAGAAAGAACTACTGCGTGGATTTCGTCACCTTTCTTGTACTCAGATACAGCGTCTTCGCCAGTACCGTTCCAAGAAATGTCAGATAAGTGAACAAGACCGTCGATGCCACCGTCAAGACCAATGAAGATACCGAAGTCAGTGATAGACTTGATCTTACCAGAAACTTTATCGCCCTTGTTGAAACGAGTAGCGAAATCATCCCATGGGTTTGTCTTACATTGCTTAAGACCTAGAGAGATACGACGACGTTCTTCATCGATGTCTAGAACTAGAACTTCAACTTCATCACCTAAGTTAACAACTTTAGATGGGTGGATGTTCTTGTTAGTCCAATCCATTTCAGAAACGTGAACAAGACCTTCAACGCCTTCTTCGATTTCAACGAAACAACCGTAGTCAGTTAAGTTCGTTACGCGACCAGTTAAACGTGTGTTTTCTGGGTAGCGCTTGCTGATTTCTAACCATGGATCTTCGCCAAGTTGCTTAAGACCTAGTGATACGCGAGTACGCTCACGGTCATACTTAAGAACTTTAACGTTGATTTCGTCACCAACATTAACGATTTCAGATGGGTGCTTAACGCGCTTCCAAGCCATATCTGTGATATGTAGAAGACCGTCAACACCACCTAAGTCTACGAATGCACCGTAGTCAGTAAGGTTCTTAACGATACCTTTAACTGCTTGACCTTCTTGAAGGTTCTCAAGAAGAGCATCACGTTCTGCACTGCTTTCTGATTCGATAACAGCACGACGAGAAACAACAACGTTGTTACGCTTCTGGTCAAGTTTGATAACTTTGAATTCTAATTCTTTGTACTCTAGGTGAGCAGTATCGCGAACTGGGCGAACGTCTACTAGAGAACCTGGTAAGAAGGCACGGATACCGTTTAATTCAACAGTGAAACCACCTTTAACTTTACCATTGATGATACCGATTACAGTTTCAGCATCTTCATAAGCTTTTTCTAGAACAATCCAAGCTTCGTGACGTTTCGCTTTCTCACGAGATAATTGAGTTTCACCGAAACCGTCTTCAACAGAGTCAAGTGCAACATCAACTTCGTCGCCAACAGCGATTTCTAAAACACCTTGAGCGTTTTTGAATTCGTCAGCAGAAATTGGGCTTTCAGACTTAAGACCAGCGTCAACTAGTACAGTACCGTTTTCGATGCGAACAACTACACCACGTACGATAGAACCAGGACGGAACTCAAGTTCATTTAGGGATTGTTCAAATAGATCAGCAAAAGATTCAGTCATTTTATGATTACTTTCTTTTATAAACCACCATCCATCCTAGATGTGGAGTCAATTAATTTATTTACATCATCCGTGACATAAATGTTGTTTCATAACTTCTCAGAATTAAGAAATTACGTTAAGTTTTTATTGATGTGTTCAAGCACTAGCTCAAGCACTTCATTAATACCTATGCCACTAGTATCAATCACTAGCGCATCATCCGCAGGCACTAAAGGCGAGACTGAACGATTAATATCGCGGTCATCACGTTCAATGATTTCAGATAAAAGGCGATCGATATTAACATCGAACCCCTTGTCCTGCAACTGTTTATAGCGTCGCTGCGCCCTTTCCTCTGCTGATGCAGTAAGGAAGATTTTGGCTGGTGCATTAGGAAAAACGACGGTTCCCATGTCACGGCCATCAGCTACTAATCCAGGTTCAGCACTAAAAGCACGTTGGCGTCTAAGTAGTGCTTCTCTAACACGTGGAAAAGCGGCTATCTTAGAAGCTGCATTACCACATTCTTGAGTGCGAATACTGGTTGATACATCTTCACCTTCTAAAATGACTTTCACTAAATCATTTCCGGCTAAAAACTGCACGTCTAAATGAGAAGCTAACAAGGTAATGGCTTCTTCATTTTCTAATTCAACATCGTGATGAATGGCTGCAAGGGCTAAAACACGATAAATAGCGCCGCTATCTAGTAAATGCCAATCTAATCGTTCAGCAACGAGTTGGCATATTGTCCCTTTTCCTGCACCGCTTGGTCCGTCGATTGTGACTACTGGAGCACGTTCAGACATAAATTCCTCCGAAAAAAACAATCTTCCATGAATGTAAAAAAGGTTCATCAAAATGAGCGGGCGGCATTGTATAACAATTTGAACCAAAAAACTGGAGAATTTTGTAAGTTCATAAAGAAGATCATAACAACGGCAGTTAATTGACTGCCGTCATTATTTTTATGCTTGGTAAGATTAAATTAGCAAGCTAAACGTGCGAACTCACTGAAATAAGTCGGGAAGGTTTTAGAAGTACAATCAGGATCGTTAATGGTAATTCCACAAGGCGCAAAGGCCATCATTGAAAAACACATCGCCATACGATGGTCGTTATAGGTATCGATATCAGCAGTATTCAATACAGCAGGAGGCGTGACTGAAATATAATCATGGCCCTCTTCTACTGTTGCTCCAACCTTTCTAAGTTCTGTAGCCATAGCAGCTAAACGATCGGTTTCTTTAATACGCCAATTATAAATATTGGTTATTTTGGTTGTTCCTTTTGCAAATAATGCCGCTGTTGCAATTGTCATTGCAGCATCAGGAATATGATTCATATCTAAATCAACCGCAGTTAGTTTCGCTTGACGTGAAATAATATAATCATCACCCCACTCGATATCAGCGCCCATTTTCTCAAGGACATCTGCAAATTTGACATCACCTTGTATGCTTAATTTACCAACACCTGTTACTTTGACTTCACCGCCTTGAATCGCACCTGCAGCAAGAAAATAAGATGCCGATGAAGCGTCACCTTCAACTAACACTTTACCTGGTGATACATATTGCTGGCCGGATTTAATTTCAAATCTGCGGTAGTCGTGGTTTATGACTTCAACCCCAAATTGAGCCATTAAGGCTATAGTGATATCAATATACGGTTTAGAAACTAACTCACCTTTAATATTAATATTGACTGAGTCTTTAGTTAATGGCGCAACCATGAGTAATGCAGTTAAGAACTGGCTCGACAAATCGCCAGCTATCTCAACTTCTCCACCATTTAATCCATCAGCATTAATGGTTAAAGGTGGAAAACCATCATTTTTTAAATAAGTTACATTAGCGCCTAACTGACGCAGAGAATCAACCAAATCGCCAATTGGTCTTTCTTCCATTCTCGGTTCACCTGTTAATATAAATTCCCCTGAACCAAGTGTTAACGCAGCGCAAAGCGGTCTCATTGCTGTACCAGCATTACCTAAAAATAGCGTTTCAGCTTGCTTTGCAGTGATAGGGTTTCCTAAACCTTCAAGTTCGCAAACGGTATTATTATCTGATAACTCATATTGAACCCCTAGCTGTTTAAGCGAGGCTAACATGTATCGAATATCATCAGAGTCCAGTAAATTCGTTAAGGTTGTTTTACCTTTAGCAAGAGTAGCCAATAGTAAGGCTCTGTTAGAGATACTTTTTGAGCCTGGAATGTTAACAACACCACTGACTTTTTCTACGGGTTCAAGACGCAACTGTTTCATGAAAAATTCTTCTTAAATGAGTTCTAGCAAAATGCAAGAATGGATATGATTAAAGACAAAGCGACGTCTATGTCAATTTATCTATACGATTCTGATTGATAGTTAGATAATAATTATTCTTGACTACAAATTTACTCATTGCAGCCCACGATACAAGGGCTTTTAATAAAAAAAGACGGATTTATGTCGAACTTGAATAAAATGAATGAAAAAACCACTATTTTGCTTACTGATTTAGCTTAAATGACAAAAATTAATCTTGCACTGTAAACCTTCATTTATAAAAACAGTTAATTTTAAAATTAGTTATTTTTTTACATTTCAATCCGCAATTAAACCACGTTATCCTAAAGCGAATCCTACCATTATTTGATATTTATAAGGTCAATGACCATGTTCAAAACATTAACAGCCATGCCAGCAGATCCAATTCTTGGTTTGCTGACACAATATCGACAAGACTCTCACCCACAAAAAATCGACTTAGGTGTTGGCGTTTATAAAGATCCTGCTGGCCATACGCCCATTTTAGACTGCGTAAAAATAGCAGAGCAACAACGCACAGACACCGAAACAACCAAAGTCTATATCGGCCCTACAGGCTCTGAAAATTTTAATCAGTTAATGTCTGAACTTGCATTCGGACAAACCCACCCCGCTTTACTTGCTAATCGTGTAAAAACGGTTTCAACACCAGGTGGCACTGGCGCATTAAGAGTTGCAGCTGAGTTTATTAAAAGCTGTAAACCGAATGCTGTTATTTGGGTAAGTGATCCAACATGGGCAAATCATACTGGATTGTTTGAAGCTGCTGGCTTAACAGTTAACACTTATCCTTATTACGATTACGAAACTAAAACCTTAAAATTTGATGAAATGAAGGCAGCACTCAGTCAAATTGGTCCGGATGATGTCGTTTTACTTCATGCCTGTTGCCATAACCCTAGTGGTATGGATTTATCCACCGAGCAGTGGGATGAAGTCATTTCAATTACTGCAAAACAAGGATTTACTCCATTAATTGATATGGCATATCAAGGTTTTGGGGATGGCGTTGAAGAAGACGCTTATGGTGTACGCCAAATGGCTGCTGCAGTAGAGGAAATGATTTTATGTAGCTCTTGCTCTAAGAACTTTGGTCTTTACCGCGAAAGAATTGGGGCGTGTACGCTTGTTGCTGACAATAGCCAAACTGCAAACATCGCTTTTTCTGTGCTTTTGTATGTAGTTCGCTGTATATACTCAATGCCGCCTGCCCATGGTGCAGCGCTAGTTGAAACCATTCTCGGGACTGCAGAGCTTAAACAGCAATGGCTAAATGAACTGACCGTAATGCGTGATCGCATAAACGGTAATCGTCAAATGTTAGTGGATAAACTAATTGAAAATGGCGTAACACAGGACTTTAGCTTCATTGCCAAACAAAAAGGGATGTTTTCATTCTTGGGTATTAATCCTGCACAAGTGGAGCAATTGAAACAAGAGCACAGTATCTATATGGTCGATTCAAGCAGAATGAGTATCGCTGGTATTAGCGAATCAAATGTAGATTATCTGGCTAAATCTATTGCTAAAATTCTGTAAGCTTTCTCTTATTCAAAAATGTAAAAGCGAATTGTTTTCATCAATTCGCTTTTTTTAAGTTTAAACTTTTGGGTTTTACATTTGGTTAGCCTTACTTGTTAACTTAGCATTATGAGTCATGTTTTTAATCAGCTAGCGTAAGGTTAAATCTTACAACTTGATTGCATCTCAAACGAACTAACAATAATAAAAAAGCCACTCATAAAAGTGGCTTTTTTAAGGCAATGGTTTTATAGGGACGAAACCTGAGTCGTTATTTGTACTGACTCGCAAAAGCTTCCATAAATGTCACTAAGGCTTTTACGCCTTCTAATGGCATTGCATTGTAGATACTGGCGCGCATGCCGCCAACAATCCTATGACCTTTTAATGCCACTAAGCCTGCCTGTTCAGCTTGTTTTAAAAATTCACTATCGAGCGAGCTATCCACTAATTGAAAAGTCACATTCATTCGAGAGCGATTCTG
Organism: Shewanella sp. ENK2; assembly: GCF_043568515.1. Lineage (NCBI taxonomy): Bacteria > Pseudomonadati > Pseudomonadota > Gammaproteobacteria > Alteromonadales > Shewanellaceae > Shewanella > Shewanella sp. ENK2. The sequence goes on from NZ_CP171406.1 coordinate 4,431,027, forward strand.
AACTGCAACCCCATTAGTATAAAATGGATTATTATCAATGCATTGGTAAAGTAAGGCTGCTTTTTGCTTATTAAGGGCCTCCATAGCTTTAACGCCCCCTTGCGCAGATAACCAATCAAACACTTCAGCAGCAAGGTACCATGCAAATGTAGGTGGGGTATTAAACATTGAGTCATTCGCTTGTGCGACTGAGTAATCCATTATTGATGATTGAGTTAGACTCGGTAATTTCAACATATCATCTCGAACAATTACAATTGATAACCCTGATGGACCGATATTTTTTTGTGCACCAGCATAGATAACCGCGTATTTACTGACATCGATATCACGAGACATTATGGTTGATGATAAGTCGACAACTACAGGCCATGGACTGTCTAAGTCATCAAAAATTTCAATTCCATCTACGGTTTCATTGGCACAATAATGAACGTAACGATAATCATCATCCAGTTTATGTAAGTCAGGCAAGACCACTTGATTTAATCCATCTTGTTTTTCGACAATATTGATTTGATCAATGTTGTTTTCACCAACTATCTTGACGGCTTCTTTTACCGCAGCCGAAGACCATTGTCCATTAACTAGATAGAGCGCTTTACCGTTGTCACCAAGAAAATTGTTAACCACATTAGTAAATTGCCCTCTTCCACCGCCATGCATAAACAGAACATGATAGTTAGAAGGTATGTTCATTAGTTCACGTAATGTTTTTTCAGCATGCTGAGTCAGGGCAATAAATTCTTTACTTCGGTGGCTTATTTCCATCACGGAGACGCCAAGACCATTCCAATCGATTAATTCCTGCTGAGCTTTTTGCATCACAGCTTGAGGTAACATGGCAGGTCCGGCACAAAAATTGAAAATATCGCTCACAGCAGTATCCTTTATCGTTTGATGGTAAAACTTTCTTTTTATAGCAATTTGATATGCAGTATATAGCAACTGTTTGCTTGCTAAAATGAAAAAAAATCATTTAAATTTTGTATTAGAAACTTGTTTATATAAACTTGAACTGAATTAACTTTTTGTACACTTTTTTTGATAGAATTCACTGCTGTTTTTAATTTTTATGTACTTACTGAGCTGACCTTATAATCAAACTCAATGAATAAATAAAAATTGATAACGGGTAAACCACTTATGATTACACAAGCGTAATCACAAATAAGTCAGTAAAATATGGTCTTAGTACTAAACTGAGACTGTAACAATAATGAATAATCCGTTTTAACGGAAATTGGATCGATTGATGTATTTAAAACCCTTTTTGCTGTTTGGCACTGTAACAATTGCCAGTATCTGCTCACAAGCCAATGCAAAACAATCTGACTACATAACCGTCGCAGATCAGTTTAAACAACACTTTCACCAGCAATTGAAGCAAAGCAAGGTACCTGGTGGGGCCTTCGTTATTGTTGAGGGAAATGAAGTTTTATCACTAAGTACCTTCGGCAAACGTAAAAAAGGTGGCAAACTCAATGTAAATCAAGACACTGTTTTTCGTTTGGCATCTGTATCAAAAACCTTCGCCGGTACCTTAGCGAGTATGTTAGTCAATGAGCGAAAGCTAAGCTGGCAACAACCTATTGTTAAGTACTTACCAGAATTCACTCTCGCCAATAAAGCTAACGCTGAAGAAATAACCTTAGCGCATGTAATTGGTCAAAGTACCGGTTTGATGCCTAATAGTTACGATAATTTAATTAATGCCAATGTTAAAATGGACAAAATTATCAACAAGTTCTCTGAGCTAACCCCAATGTGTAGCCCCGGAGTTTGTTATGGCTATCAGAACGTAGCATTTTCATTTATTGAAACGGCCATAGAGCAGCAATCTGGAATGGCTTATGAAGATTTATTGCAACAAAAGATTTTTTCGCCTCTAGATATGAATACTGCAACAGTCGGCTATGATGCTTTCATGGCAAGAGAAAACCGTGCAGAACCTCATGTAAAAACAAAATTGGGGTTTCGTAAAGTCACGGTAAAGCCTAATTACTATAAATTACCATCCGCTGCAGGCGTCAATGCCAGTATCAATGACATATCGAAATGGCTAATTGCCAATTTAGGTGAGAATCCTGGTGTCATTTCAAACAGTGTGATTAAAGATGTCACGACGCCAGGCGTTAGAACAACCAAAGAGTTACGCCGCCGTGACTGGCGAGCACACCTTGATAATGCACATTACGGTAAAGGCTGGCGAGTATATGAATTTGAAGGCCGTCCATTAATTTATCATGCTGGTTGGGTCGCTGGTTACGTGGCAGAAATATCGTACTCACCCGAGTTGAATATTGGTATGGCGATGTTGTTAAACGGTGAATCAAGAGTGATTGCTAAATTAAGCTCTACCTTTTGGAAAAATGCTTTTGAACAAGCGAATAAAAATAAATCTTAGTGCGTAACTCGCCCTATCCACTTGTTATCTTTATAAACATTCAAGCATAAAAAAGGATGCCATTTGGCATCCTTTTTTGTATCACACTATCAGAATGTTATTGGTGATTAAGCATCTGATTCTGGTGTAGCTGAATCGTCAGCAGCATTCGTTTCAATGCTCTCAGCGGTTTCGCCTTCTGCACCTTCTTCGATTTGCTCATCTTCTTCAATTTCATCAAGACGCTGCAAGCCAACCACTTTCTCATCGTCAGCTGTTCGAATAATGGTGACACCTTGCGTGTTACGACCAATCAGCGAAACACCATTTGAAGGAGTACGTACAAGCGTACCTTTGTTACTAATGAGCATGATTTCTTCAGATTCAGTAACTTGAACTGCGCCAACTACGGCACCATTACGTTCACTGACTTTGATAGAAACAACACCTTTCGTGCCACGACTCTTCGCTGGGTACTCTGATAAGTCGGTACGTTTACCGTAACCATTTTCGGTAACAGTAAGAATTGCACCTTCTTCTTTCGGAATGATCATGGAAACAACTTTTTGACCATCTTCAAGTTTAATTCCGCGAACACCAGTAGCCGTTCGGCCCATTGGACGGATAGCAATTAAGTCTTCACCAGTTTCAGGGTCTTTTTTCACTTCACCCGTTTCTGAATCACGTACTTTTTCGTTGAAGCGAACCACTTTACCTTCGTTAGAGAACAACATAATGTCGTCACTACCGTTAGTAATATCGACGCCAATTAATTGGTCATCATCTTTAAGGTTTACTGCAATAATGCCGTTTGCACGTGGATTACTGTATGCAGTCAATGCCGTTTTCTTAACCGTACCGTGCGCTGTTGCCATAACAATAAACTTATCATCAGCGTATTCGCGTACAGGTAAGATAGCAGTAATGCGCTCACCATCAGCAAGAGGTAATAAGTTAATAATTGGACGGCCACGAGCTGTTCGACTTGCAAGTGGTAACTGGTACACTTTAAGCCAGTACATTTTGCCAAAGTCAGAGAAACATAAAATCGTATCGTGAGTATTCGCAACAAGCAGTTTTTCGACGAAATCTTCGTCTTTCACTTTCGTTGCCGCTTTACCCTTACCACCACGACGTTGAGCTTGGTAATCAGTTAGAGGCTGATACTTCGCATATCCCATATGAGATAGCGTTACAACAACATCTTCTTCATTGATTAAGTCTTCAAGACTCATATCAACTTCATTTTGATTAATCACAGTGCGGCGCTCATCACCATACTGCTCAAGCATTTCTTCAAGCTCTTCTTTGATCACTTCCATTAAGCGTTCAGGGCTACGAAGAATGAAAAGCAAGCTTGCGATGAACTCAAGTAATTCTTCGTATTCGTTTAGAATTTTCTCGTGCTCAAGGCCTGTTAAGCGATGAAGACGAAGTTCAAGAATGGCTTGCGCTTGTTGCTCAGTTAAATAGTATTTGCCATCGCGAATACCAAAATCTGGTTCTAACCATTCTGGACGAGCTGCATCATCACCTGCTTTTTCTAGCATGCCTTGTACGTGGCCTAGATCCCACCCTTGCTCAACTAATTTTACTTTTGCTTCAGCTGGCGTTGGTGAGTTCTTAATCAGCGCAATAATCGGATCGATATTCGCTAATGCAATCGCAAGTGCTTCAAGGATATGAGCACGGTCACGCGCTTTACGTAATTCAAAAACAGTACGACGAGTAACAACTTCACGACGATGAAGGATAAAGCACTCAAGCATTTCTTTAAGGTTGAACAATTTAGGCTGACCGTTAGTCAGTGCCACCATGTTGATACCGAAAGAACATTGCATCTGAGTTTGAGCATATAGGTTGTTCAGAACAACTTCGCCTACTTCACCACGTTTAATCTCAACAACGATACGCATACCGTCTTTGTCAGACTCATCACGTAAACCTGTAATACCTTCAATTTTCTTATCCTTAACAAGCTCGGCGATTTTTTCAATCAAACGTGCTTTGTTAACTTGATAAGGAATTTCGGTAACGATAATACGTTCACGACCGTTATCTTCTTCAATCTCAGCTTTAGAGCGCATGACGGCACGGCCACGACCTGTTTTGTAAGCATCAATAATACCTTTACGGCCATTAATTGTTGCAGCTGTTGGGAAATCAGGTCCTGGAATATGTTCCATTAACTGTTCGATTGAAAGACTTGGTTCAGCAATCAATGCTAAACAGCCATTAATCACTTCAGTAATGTTATGAGGCGGGATATTGGTCGCCATACCCACAGCAATACCGGATGAACCATTAATTAATAAGGTTGGTACGCGTGTTGGTAATACTGCTGGAATAAACTCTGTACCATCATAGTTAGGTACAAAATCTACTGTTTCTTTTTCTAAATCGGCTAAAAGTGAATGAGCCAATTTTTCCATACGGATTTCGGTATAACGCATTGCCGCAGCAGAATCACCATCTACTGAACCAAAGTTACCTTGGCCGTCAACAAGCGTATAACGCATTGAGAATGGCTGCGCCAAACGAACGATTGTGTCATATACAGCTGTATCACCATGTGGGTGATACTTACCGATTACGTCACCAACAACACGAGCTGATTTTTTATAAGGCTTATTGTAGTCGTTCTTTAATTCGTTCATTGCGAATAGAACACGACGGTGAACAGGTTTTAACCCGTCACGAACGTCAGGTAATGCACGACCTACGATTACACTCATCGCATAATCTAAATAAGAATTTTTTAGTTCGTCTTCGATGTTAATTGGCGAAATTGATGTTGCCAGATCAGTCATAAACTGCTCGTTCCCCTAAAATTAGCGCACAATAATTATTCCATTTTATTGTGTAGCTCAAAAACGTGATTTGGCATTCTAACACAGATATATAAAGTGGCTAGACCCTAGAACAACAATAAGTGAATGCAAGTGAAAAACTTAATAAAAACAGCGATAATTCCCCTAATTTGATTCGTAAGTTCTACTTTTTAATTTCCTGATATACGTGTTTTGAGAATTAATGTGTTTTTTATCGGCAAAGATTGCTGCTTATATAATCAATTGAAAATTAATCTTGTTTTATCTCACTTTGTTTATTGAAACGGATGGTTATAATACCTGCAATAATCATAAATATATTATGGGTCCTGTTATGTCTAATCACGAAAACCAAAATCAACAAAATGTTGATCACCAAGAAATCGAAAAGTTTGCTCAAATGGCACAGTCTTGGTGGGATCCAAATGGTGATTTCAAACCACTACACCAACTTAATCCTTTAAGGTTAAATTATATCGATCAAACTTGCGGCGGATTGTTTGATAAACACGTTATTGATATCGGTTGTGGCGGCGGTATTTTATCTGAGAGCATGGCAAAAGTTGGCGCTAAAGTTACCGGCCTTGATATGGGTGATGCGCAAATTGAAGTGGCCAAGCTTCATGCGCTCGAAACAGGTATCGATATTCACTATGACACTATGACTGCAGAAGAACACGCTGCTAACAATAGCGAAAAATATGATGTCGTAACGTGTATGGAAATGCTTGAGCACGTACCGGATCCATTATCAGTGATTCGTGCATGCTGCGATATGGTAAAACCAGATGGATTTGTTTTCTTTTCTACCATTAATAGAAATATGATGTCTTACATACAAGCGATAGTAGGCGCAGAATATGTATTAAAGATGCTGCCTGTTGGTACCCATGATCACAGTAAGTTTATTAAGCCGTCAGAATTAATCAATTTGGTCGATCAAACTGATTTAATCTGTAGAGACGCCTTAGGCATTACTCATAACCCGTTAACAGGTGTGTATAAATATACCAATAAACTTGACGTAAACTATATGATAGCGACTCAAAAAGCTGGATAAATCACACAATTCAGGACATGTCCTTGATTCATAGTTAATGGTTAATGATTAATGATTAATGATTAAAGATTAAAGGACATGACCACTTATTGCCTATTAGCAGTGTTCAAAACCAGGCTAGTTGATGTTCTACACTTTTATGTAATGTCATTATTAGTCTTTTTACTTAGCTTGCTTAGTTAACCTATTTATTCGTTTGATTACTTAACCCAATATAACGTGACGTTACTCTTTCCATTATTGATAAACGAATTAAAACCTAAGGTAGTACAATGAATCAAATTAGTGCGACGGATCAGATTAAAGCAGTATTATTTGATTTGGATGGAACCTTGGCTGATACCGCACCAGATCTGGTATATGCATTAAATTTAGCCTTGCAAGAGCGCGAAATCTCCCCTAAGTCCGTCGAAGCACTACGCTATTCAGCTTCACACGGAAGTTTGGCCTTAGTAAATGCTGCTGTACCAGAGTTAAATGAATCAGAGCAAGTAAGCATTCAACAGAGTCTGCTTGAACACTATCAAAAAGTGAATGGTCAAAAAGCCTCTTTATTCGAAGGTTTAGCTTCATTTCTCACTTTACTTGAAACAAAAGCAATACCGTTTGGGGTGGTAACAAATAAACAAGCAAAGTTTACTCGTCCGTTAATTGATGCTTTAGGGCTAACTGAACGTTTAACTAGCATCGTTAGTGGCGACTCTACCCTTCACCCTAAACCTCACACTGCCCCTATGTTATTAGCAGCTCAGCAAATTAACTGTGCGCCTGCAAATATATTGTACCTAGGTGATGCTGAGCGAGATCTAGTCGCAGCTAATAATGCGGGCATGATTGGCGGCACTGCTATGTGGGGATACCTTTCGGACGATGATCAGCCAGAATTATGGCCAAGTAAAATTGTATTTAACACAGTTAACGATTTACTCCAATTTTTTGAATAACAAGAACAACTAAAATAGTACTCTTCATAAACTCAATGCTTACATGTAAATCTTAATGTAATGATGCAAAAGTGATTGGTAAATTGCTGCTTCAAATGTCACAGTTGAAGCATCATTGACATGACTCACTTTCGATACATATCAGCAAGCCTTTAATGCCCTCACTATAGAGTTTCTTTACTAACGACTTTTCTGTACTAACGGCATTGCTGTCACTTCACTTTTTATCTCACTGTTCTAAGGATAACAGTAGTCATTTTGTGCAATGAACTCATCAATGGCACTGTACTTTGACTCATAAAGCCAAATGAAAACTCATTTTTCATTTTACATTCAAACATCACAAAAAAAATCAAACTATTTTTATATAAAAACAATCGATCGCTGAATATTTTAGCGATCAATCCAATCACGTTAACTGTCTAAAAAAACAACGTCACGAGAAATTCAAAGGCTATTTTGCGTTAGCAGGTTAGCTTTTACTAACTTGAATGACTATCCATAAGATATCCACAACTTATTAATTAAAATCCTACTTGCAAATGGTGACCAACCTCACTATCTTGTATGTTAGTTTTTATAAAACACCATATCTTGTGTGTGACATCAATACGAGGCACTAGCGATAAAAGCTCAGTATCTCGCTGTAACACTAGTATTTTTATCAATATTAGTTTGTTAATTGAATTTGGATGATCAACTTACAAGGGACGTATTGTGATTTATTGGCGATCGTAACGTAGTCGATAAAAAAAGATCCAATGAATAAATTACACCAATAAATATCGAATCAAGGCCTCTTTTTAATGAACAGCAATATGACAGTCACTAAACGCAGTGGCGAACGCGAAACAATCGATTTAGATAAGATCCATCGCGTAATCGAGTGGGCAGCCAAAGGCTTAAACAACGTATCAGTTTCAGAAGTAGAATTACGTTCTCACTTACAGTTTTTTGAAGGCATTCCAACAGAGGCTATTCACGAAACAATCATCAAAGCAGCAGCTGACTTAATCTCTCCAGAGTCACCAGATTACCAATTTCTTGCTGCGCGTTTAGCTGTTTTTCATCTGCGTAAAAAAGCCTTCGGTCAATTCGAGCCTCCAAAATTAATTGATCAAGTCAATCGTTTGGTTGAGTTGGGTAAGTACGACAAGCACATTATCGAAGACTACACAGCAGAAGAGTTAACTATCTTAGATAGCTACATCGACCACTGGCGTGACATGGACTTCTCATATGCTGCTGTTAAGCAACTTGAAGGAAAATACCTAGTTCAAAACCGTGTGACTAATGAAATTTACGAAAGTGCACAGTTTCTCTATATCTTGGTAGCTGCTTGCTTATTTGCTAAGTATCCAAAAGAAACACGACTTGACTACATTAAGCGTTTCTACGATGCCGTATCGACATTTAAAATTTCACTTCCAACGCCAATCATGGCTGGTGTGCGCACCCCTACTCGTCAATTCAGTTCGTGCGTATTAATTGAATGTGACGATAGCCTTGATTCAATCAATGCGACAGCATCTTCAATTGTAAAATACGTAAGTCAACGTGCGGGTATTGGAATCAACGCAGGCCGTATTCGAGCTTTAGGTAGCCCAATCCGAGGCGGTGAAGCATTCCACACTGGTTGCTTACCGTTTTATAAATATTTCCAAACTGCGGTAAAGTCTTGCTCACAAGGCGGAGTTCGTGGCGGCGCAGCGACATTATTTTACCCATTATGGCACCTAGAGGTTGAATCACTTCTTGTGCTTAAAAATAACCGTGGTGTAGAAGATAACCGTGTTCGTCATTTAGATTACGGCGTGCAATTAAACAAATTGATGTACCAACGCTTAATTAAGTCTGAAAATATTAGCTTATTTAGCCCATCTGATGTACCTGGTTTATACGATGCATTCTTCGCTGACCAAGTAGAGTTTGAGCGCCTATATCTTCAATACGAAGCGGATAGCAGCATTCGTCGTAAAGAGATTAAAGCCGTTGAATTGTTTTCATTAATGATGCAAGAACGAGCATCAACTGGCCGAATCTATATTCAAAATGTTGATCACTGTAATACTCATAGTCCATTTGACCCGCAAGTAGCGCCAATTAAACAGTCTAACCTTTGTTTAGAAATCGCTTTACCAACTAAGCCAATGCGTAACATTGAAGATCCTAATGGTGAAATTGCATTATGTACTTTATCAGCGCTTAACTTGGGTGCTATCAAAGACTTATCTGAATTAGAACCGCTTGCAGACCTAGCCGTTCGTGCATTAGATAATTTACTTGATTATCAAGATTACCCAATTATCTCTGCTCAACTGGGTTCTATGAACCGTAGAACGCTAGGTATAGGCGTTATTAACTTCGCAAATTACCTTGCGAAAAATGGCATGAAATATTCTGATGGCTCTGGTAATAACTTAACCCATAAGACATTTGAAGCGATTCAGTTCTACTTACTCAAAGCTTCTATGAACCTAGCAAAAGAGCAAGGTGCATGTCCTTTATTTAATGAAACTACTTACGCTGAAGGTGTTTTACCAATTGACACATATAAGCGTGATTTAGACAAAATCTGTGATGAACCATTACATATGGATTGGGAAGGATTACGTAGTGACATTAAAGCTCACGGCTTACGTAACTCTACTCTATCAGCATTAATGCCATCAGAAACGTCTTCGCAAATTTCTAACGCTACAAATGGCATCGAGCCACCACGTGGCTTAATCAGCGTTAAAGCAAGTAAAGATGGGCAATTAAAGCAAGTTGTTCCTGACTTTGATGAGCTAAAACATCAATATGAATTGCTGTGGAATATGCCAAATAATGATGGTTATTTACAGCTCGTTGGTATCATGCAAAAATTCGTCGACCAAGCAATTTCGGCTAATACTAACTACGATCCAACACGTTTTGACGGTCAAAAAGTACCGATGAAAACCTTGCTGAAAGATCTATTAACAGCCTATAAACTTGGTGTTAAAACACTTTACTATCACAACACCCGTGATGGTGCATCAGACAACCTTGATGACATTACCGTCGTTGAGAAAGAAGATGATGGCTGTGCAGGCGGCGCTTGTAAGATTTAATTCAACAATTTGCATTTAAATGCGGGGACTTATCCCCGCTTTTTTAGGATATATAAATGGCTTATTCTACTTTTTGTCAAACACCAAATAATCCGATGAACGAACCTATGTTCATGGGACAGTCAGTTAACGTTGCTCGTTATGATCAACAAAAATATGAAGTTTTTGAAAAGCTAATTGAAAAGCAATTATCTTTTTTCTGGCGCCCAGAAGAAGTAGACGTAAGCAAAGACAAAATTGATTACCAAGGTTTACCAGAACATGAAAAACACATTTTCATTTCAAACCTTAAGTACCAAACATTATTAGATTCTATTCAAGGTCGCTCACCGAATGTGGCGTTATTACCGTTAGTATCGTTACCTGAATTAGAAACATGGATTGAAACTTGGTCTTTTTCAGAAACAATTCACTCGCGTTCTTATACCCACATTATTCGTAATATTGTTAATGATCCGTCTGTCGTATTTGATGATATCGTGGTGAATAAAGAAATTTTAAAACGTGCAGGTGATATTGCTCAATACTACGATGATTTAATTGAACTGACCCAAGTGCTCAATTTACATGGTGAAGGAACACATCTGGTTAACGGTAAACAAATCACTGTTAGTCCACGTATCCTTAAAAAGTCTCTGTATTTATGCATGATGTCTGTAAATGCATTAGAAGCGATTCGTTTTTATGTCAGTTTTGCATGTTCATTTGCTTTCGCTGAACGTAAATTAATGGAAGGCAATGCGAAAATTATTCGTTTAATTGCTCGTGATGAAGCCTTACATTTAAATAGCACTCAGCATATTCTTAATATTATGCAAGGTGGCAAAGATGATCCTGAAATGGGTGAAATTGCCAAAGAGTGTCACGATCAAGCCTACGATATTTTTTATAAAGCAGCTGAGCAAGAGAAAGAATGGGCTAAATACTTATTCAAAGACGGTTCAATGATCGGCTTAAATGAGCAAATTTTATGTCAGTACGTTGAGTACATTACTAACCAACGTATGAAAGCCGTTAACTTGCCTCAACCCTATGCAGAACAAACTAACCCGTTACCATGGATGAAAAACTGGCTTGAAAGTGATGCTGTACAAGTGGCACCACAAGAAGTTGAAGTCTCATCTTACTTAGTTGGTCAAATTGATTCGGCCGTTGACAGCGATGAGTTTTCTGACTTTGACCTATAAGCCCAACTTTAAAAAAGCACCTATTGTTAGCTTAAATGGTGAGCCAGTGTTGTTGTTTAATCAACAACAACACACCTTACTAGATGTACTCGAAATAAAAAAGTTAATATCTTTTCTGAATGCAGAAATGGTTTTTGCGGTTCGTGTAAAACTCGCATCAATAAAGGTTCAGTGACTTATATCTCTGAACCTTTGGTCGAACTAGAAGCTGATGAATGCTTGCCTTGTTGCTGTGTACCTGAGACGAACCTAGATCTCGATCTCACTACAGATGAACCAAGTAACCTTTATGTTCAGCATAACAAAACACTGATTACACTCGATTAAATATGAAACGAGCCTTCTCGCTCGTTTCCCTTTTCAATAGCAAGTATTCGTTTTTACCGATTATCTAATTGCCGTAGTAAACCAAATTTCAACAAAAAAGTCGCCAAGATAAATAGTTAACCCTAATTTTTGTTCTTTTTAGCCTCAAGAAACATAGCTTCAAGTTCAGCAAACATCCAGTTCATAATATTGCCAGCACCTTTGTCTCGTCGTTTAACTAACCCCATTTCAATCAACAATGATTCGGGTATATGGTAAGTGCTCAACTCTTTTATTTCACCTGAATACCACTGAGAACCGGCAATATGTTCTGGAACCAACGCCCAACCCAAGCCACGAGTAACAAGTGACGTCATGTAATAGTAACTGTCAACATGCCAACAATTTGCAGATATGGGTTTACTTGCAGTTTGCAAGTCACAAATAACCAGTTGTCGATATTCATTTAGCTGCGATATGTTTGGAACCGGGATATCTGCTAATGGATGATCAACCGATACGATAAGAGATTGATGAAAGCTATCAATAGTAAAAAACTCTAGACGTTCACAAAGTTGCTCGCCTTGAAATAACACACCTAAGTCCGCTTTTCCAATATCTACCCAATGGGCAATATCATCCCTTGATCCATTTAAAATAGTGAGTTTCAACAATGGAAAGGTCTCGGCCGTTTTATCAAAAAAACTTCGAAAGTAGAAATTGGGACAGCTTCGTCAATCGCAATGGTTAATGCTAATTCGTTATTTGTTTGAACTGACATTGCTCTTGAGTTTAAACGCTCACACTGCGCAATCACGGCTTTAGCTTCAATTAATAACTGTTCCCCCTGCTCTGTTAGCACAGGCAAACGGTGGCTGCGATCAAATAGTTTAAAGCCTAAATCTATTTCTAAATTTGAAATTGCCGTACTAACTCTTGATTGCGCTTTACCTAAATCACGTGACGCAGCTGAAAACGAACCTGTATTGGCTGCGGCAACAAATGCTTTTAATTGTTCTATAGACCAGTTCATCTTTTTCCAACCGTAATGGCTCATTCCAATTATTATAACTATCCGATTATCGGATGGATACTAACTTTTTCCTATCTAAAATCAGATTATAATAAGCAATATTATTTTGTGTCCTGATAGTATTGAGAAATCATGTTAGCAATATCAACAGCGTCAATTGATCAATTAACCGTTAAACAGCATTTTTGGAAATACGCTATTCCATCCATTGCAGCAATGTTAGTGAGTGGCTTATATCAAATCATTGATGGGATCTTCGTTGGTCATTATGTAGGATTTGAAGGCTTAGCAGGCATTAACATGGCTTGGCCAATTATATGCTGTGTTGTGGGTGTTGGCATGATGATCGGTATGGGCGCTGGTAGTTTACTATCCATCACCCGTGGCGAGAAAAAGCCTTTAGAAGGACAAAAAGTACTTAGCCATGCCATAGTATTAATTGGCATAATGAGTATCGCATCAGCAATTTTCATTCACTTCTTCGGTGAGACTTTATTGCTCCTGCAAGCAGCAGATGGACAAAGCTTTAGCATGGCATCAGATTATATAGAAGTATTTGCCTATGGCGCTTTTTTTACAACTGCAGCTACAGCAATACCTTTACTCGTGAGAAATGATGAACAGCCCGGTTTTGCCACTATGTTGTTAATGATTGGCGCAGTCATGAATATCGCGTTGGATTACTTATTAATCGCTGTTTATCCTTTAGGACTAACAGGCGCTGCAATTGCGACATTGATTTCTCAAGCCATTGTAATGCTATTCGGTTTTTACTACTTCTTTTCAAGGAAAGCTAACACCAGGTTTAAGTTTTCTTATAAGGATATTAAGCTTAAACAACTACAAAAAATACTCGTTTTAGGTAGTTCGAGTTTGATTATGTTTATGTACTTTAGCTTCATTATTGCACTTCATAATTTCCTTTTTATGCAATATGGCTCGGCAGTTCATGTCGCTGCTTTTGCAATTGTAGGTTACGTTGCAACGACTTTTTATTTATTAGCAGAAGGTATAGCTGGCGGTATGCAGCCCCCTGTTAGTTACTATTATGGTGCAAAGCTGATCCCACAGATCAAACAAACAGTGAAACTGACCGTAAAAGTTGTCGCTACTCTGGGCGTTTTTACCGTTTTATTTATAAATATTTTTCCCAACTTTGTCATAGGTTTTTTCAGTAATCATGATAATGCTCTTATGGCTGAAACTTTAATCGGTATGCGTCTACATTTATTTGCGTTAGTACTGGATGGGTTTATTTTTATCGCAACCATGTATTTTATGGCGGTCAATCAAGGGAATAAGTCATTGTTTATTTCGATGGCTAATATGGCAATACAAATTCCGTTTTTACTCACGTTACCCAACTTGATTGGCGTCAACGGTATATGGCTATCTGTGCCACTTTCTAATGTCGTCTTATGTCTTATTCTGACACCATTGATTTTGTCAGAAAATAAACGGATAAATGCACTACATAACTAATCAGCAATGAGTCATTACATCAGCTTTTTAGACATTTGCTGATGTAACTGATTTACTTTCATTAATGCAGCGCTGCCATACCAAGGCTTTAACTCCATAGTAAGGCTACCAGCTTTAATGGCGGGATCTGATTCAGTGAGTATTTTGGCTTCAGCAACCGTTTTTACATCAAAAATATAAATTCCACGTAAATCATCGTTACCAAGAAAAGGCCCAGCCAGAACTAATTTGCCTTCATTTGCTAACTTAGTAATATTGTCTATATGAGCTTTTTGCAAAGCTAAGGCATCCTCCTCACTTCGTTCGCGATTGGGTCCTCGTTTCAAGAATGCAACAACGTATTGCTTCATGCCATACTCATCTGCGCCAACTTCGTTAGCTAATGCAGGATCAAATTTCGGGTTATCTTTGACCTTGGTAACGGTTTCTGAAGCCCATAGAGACGAAACCGACAAGAACAAAGTTAGAAAACACAATAAGCGAAAGCTTGATATGAACTGAGAATGTGATGTGTTTGATGCTAAGAAAGTCATTGTTTGCTCCAATCATTACCAATAATGAATATCATGGAGCAATTAAATTAAGATGTAAATTCGACTCAATAAGGTAAGAAAAAGCTGTTATGGTATAAATTACCCTTCGCTACAAATAGTATTTTTGCCTTGGGATTTAGCAATATATAAACGTTTATCAGTGAGTTTTATTAAACTCTCAACATCGTTCATCATGCGGCAGTCACTTGACTCAGCTAAACCGATGCTCACTGAAACAGAAAATGAATGAGTAGAATCGTTAAAATGCCTTTCAGCAAAACGACTTCTTATCACTTCAGCAGTTTGTAATGCGGCTTGTTCGTTTGCTGAAGGTAAAAATGCAATAAACTCTTCTCCCCCCAACGACCAACAGCCCCAATGTGATCTGCAAACGCATCACGTATAATTTCAGCAAGAGCTTGAATGACGAGATCGCCATTGTGATGACCATGAGTATCATTAACTAATTTAAAATTATCAATATCAAGTAAAACACAGGTCAACTGGTCATTGATTTCAATATGTTTCTGTAACCATTCTTGCACTGCACTGCGATTTAAAAGGTGCGTCAAACCATCATGACTTGCTTTAAATGCCAGCTCTTTTTCTAACTGTACTTTCTCGGTTACATCTTCCATTACGACTTGTACTGCAGGTTCTCCATCCCACTCAATAAGGTTATCATAAATATTAAAAAACCGATGTATGCCATCAAAGCAGATATTTTCGACCACACTGTTACTGCCAACAGCCACGCCATTAACAATATCTTGATAATGCTGCTTGGCCTGTTGTTGAACTGTTTCAGGAATGAGTGTGAGTAGAGAGCTTAAACTCATCACTTGCTCTATTGAGTCTGCGTGTAAATGCTTTACACAGGCTTGGTTTACCATCAGTGGTTTAAATTCCCGATGCACCATTATACCTTGACCTGATTGTGTAATGAGCCGCTTATACATTAGGTCTTTTTCACGTATACGCTTATTCGCTTCAACTAACACAGAAAGATCAATCACTGTCACCTGTAATGCTGGACGGCCTTGCCATTCAATTAAATGATCCACTGAAAAAACCGTGAACTCACGGCCATTTCTGTCAATATTAACGAATGTATGACCACGTGGATAAAGTGTTCCATTGACTATGTCATGGTAGTTCTGAGTGGCAATTTGATGATTTTCTGCAGGTAAAAGGTCAAGAAAAGAATCGATGCTGGTAAGTAGTTCTTCGGCTGAATTATAACCATATATTTGAGCATATCGTTCATCAACATGAACAGCATTCATGTCCTGAATAATGATAACTCCATAACTTGAATCAATATTAATCTTTGGCATAAATGATTTTTATAAAATTAATCTTTTAATTGATATACAACAATTATAGGCAGAAACAACTTAACTGCACTAGCCTGCGAGGATAAAAATGTTAACTGTAATGTGCTCTAAATCTTTTAGTTTTATGAAAAGACTTTTTGCTGGCCCAAAAAAAGTAGCGAATAATATCGCTACTTTCATTTTTAAAATCAGTTAATAAGTGTAACTTGCACCCAGTCCTAAAGGTAAACCAATGGACCAGTAAATGAGTAGCCATGTACTCCATATTGATAAAAGTGCCAGACTAAATGGCAACATCATCGAGATTAAGGTCCCTATCCCAATACCTTTGACATAGCGCTGACAATATACGACGACAAGTGGGAAATAAGGCATTAATGGCGTAATGATGTTAGAACTTGAGTCACCAATACGGTAAGCCGCTTGCGATAAGTCTGGACTAATGTTTAGCTGCATTAACATTGGCACAAGTACTGGGCCAATTAACGCCCATTTTGCTGAAGATGACCCAACGAATAAGTTAACAAAGCCAACTAAAATAATCATCCCGACCACGGTCACTTCTGCTGGAAGGTTGAGCGCCTTAAGGCCACCAGCTCCTTCAACAGCAATTAATGCACCTAAATTAGACGCCGAAAAAGCAGCAACAAACTGAGCACAGAAAAATGCCATTACGATGTAATGCGACATGCCGCTCATGGATTTAGACATTGCTTGCACGATGTCTGCAGACGACTTAAAGCTGCCAGTCATATAACCATATACTACCCCCGGAAGCATAAAGAATATGAAGATCAATGGCACAATAGATTGCATTAACGGCGCACCAAAGCTAGTCAGTGAACCATGCTCATCTCGCAGTGTTGAAGTTTCAGGAATGGTAAGCGAGAAAAAACCAATGATTGCAACGAACATAACAAGAGAAGCCACACTAAATGCACGCATTTCTTTTGGTGTTGCTTCTTCCATTGCTGGTAAGTCAACTTGGTCACGTTCTACTTTGTGCGTTTTATTTAATCTTGGCTCTAAAATTTTATCGGTTAAATACCAAATCACTAAGGTAATCGGAATACACGAAGATGCAGCGAAAAACCAATTATTCAATGGGTTAATTTGAATGTCAGGATCGACGATCTGGGCTGCCGACTGGGTAAAGCTTTGTAATAAAGGATCGATACCTGATGGAATAAAGTTGGCACAGAATCCACCAGAAACACCAGCAAAAGCCGCTGCAATACCAGCAAGTGGGTGGCGACCAACGGTAAAGAATATAACACCCGCAAGTGGTATCACTACAACATAGCCCGCATCTGTTGCGGTATGAGAAATAATACCGACCACAACAACCGCTGGCGTTAATAGCTTAGCAGGTGTGACTTTAAGCATTTGTTTTAATGCAGTATTGATAAAGCCTGACTGCTCAGCAATCCCCACACCTAGCATTGCAACCAGTACAACACCTAACGGTGCAAATGCGGTGAATGTTTTCACCATAGAAGTTAAAAATTCTGTTAACGCTGTTGCACTTAATAAGTTATTAATAACAATTGGGCTATCGGTTCTTGGATCTATCGCATCAAAACTGACGCCAGATAACAAGGCTGATATTACCCAAACAGCAAACATTAAAATTAAGAATAGCATTGCAGGATCTGGTAGTTTATTACCAATCCTTTCAATACTGTCTAGCGCTCTACCGAGCAATCCGGGTGCATTATCCCCAGATTCTGTTTTCGTCGTCATGATTCCCTATTCCTCACTATGGCACTGATTGAATCTAACTATCACAGTTTTATTCAATAGCACCTTAATATAATTATTAGCATTACATATTAAATATACAGTCTGTAACTAAACTTAAAATTTACGACATATTGCATACAAAACGAGCGGTTAAGCTTGTTTTAATCTAAATACTCAAAAACTGTGATACCTATTACCATAGAAAAGATAAAAACAGAGCATACAAATTTTACCAAGGTAATGTTTGTCCGTTTGAATGTTTGAATACACCAGTTGTTGTCATATCCAGTGAGTTAATTAGCCCCACCAGTCGACTCGCTGACTCTAAAGCCGAAATATCGCCTCCGTGATTTACCATATCGGTTTGAACATAACCTGGGTGGTATATGCCAACCGCTATTTGTTTTGGAGATAAATCATGGCTTAGCGACATCGATGCGGCATTAAGAGCAGCTTTAGACATTCGATACCCATATCGCCCTCCAGAGGTATTATCCTCGATTGATCCCATACGTGAAGTGATCATAGCGACTTTGCCGCCAGCATTCAGTTGATGATTTAGTGCGGCAACAATGCGAAGTGGTGCCAGAGCATTAATTTCAAATTGCTGCCTAATGGTATCAAGGTTTAAGTGTGCTAATTGCTCATCACGTAAAATGCCTGCATTACAAATCAAAACATCAATATTCACTCCCGCTAAAGAAGTTTGCATATTATGTATGCCTTCATCAGTTGCAACATCAATTTGAGTGATAACATTCACGTCTAGCAGCTCAAGCTCATCTGAAGTGTGGCGGCATAAAGCAAACACTTTATCACCCTGTTGCTTAAATAATTTAGCCAATGCTAAACCAATCCCTCTGTTCGCACCGGTAATAACAACATTTTTAGCCATCGTCGTTCCTTTATTTAAAATCATATTGAAAACACATCATAAAAAGTATCAATAAAACTTACACATACCAAACCCTAATTCTGAGCCATCTCTTACTAAATATTGATATTTTTTATAAAACCCTTCTTTACCTTGTGCGCAAAATAGACCCACTGTAGTGCCTTGTGTGACTTGTTGAGTTAAATACATTTCGATAGCTTGCATAATAAAATGTCCCAAGCCGTTACCTTGGTATGCTTTAGCCACAATGATATCTTGAATATAGAAAAACAGCCCGCCATCACCGATCACTCTGCCGGTGGCAATCAATCTAGTTTCTTGGAAGACACAAACGAAAAATAAAGAATTATTTAGGCTATTGTTTACTGTATCAACTGGAGCCGTTCCCCAACCCGTTTCTGTTCTTAATCGGTTAAATTCCTCAGCACTAGGGGCATTAAGCGTAAAGTTAAACACTTGCTTGGTATCAACCTCATTATGCCAAGACTTGAAAATACCTTTTATTTCGTCCATTTATATTCGTATCATTAATAAAATATGACGTTTAATAAAAACAAAAAACCTAGCAATTTGCTAGGTTTTATTAAGTTAACGATTAGAACCTTATTAGATTCAGTGGTTAAATAGCCATTGCTAGTTCAGCGCCTTGTCTAATTGCTCGTTTAGCATCCAGTTCAGCAGCAACATCAACACCGCCAATCAAATGCACTGGTAAGCCAGTTGATTTCATATCGTCTACAAGCGTGCGGTTAGACTCTTGACCTGCACACAGTACAACATTATCAACTCGCAGTACTTCGGATTCTTCCCCTACCTTGATGTGTAAGCCTTCAGTGTCAAATTTCTCATAGCTCACACCCGTTTTCATGTTCACTTTATGCTGTTTAAGAACACTTCTGTGGATCCAGCCGGTTGTTTTACCGAGGCCTTTCCCCATCTTAGTCGTCTTACGTTGCAATAAGTAAACTTCGCGATCTGGTTTATGTTCAGACTCCTCAGTTAAGCCGCCTGGATGTTGATAGGTTTTATCAATGCCCCACTGCTCGAGCCATTTGTCCGGTTGTAATGTGCTCGACTCACGTTCACATAAAAAATGTGCCATATCAAATCCGATACCGCCCGCTCCAATCAGCGCCACTTTCTCGCCAATATAGACTTCTCCTTTCAGGACTTGCTGATAATCGACAACTTTAGGGCTATCAAAACCAGGTAGATCAAGCGCACGCGGGACAACACCTGAAGCGACGATCACTTCATCAAATTTTTCATTCGCTAAAACATCTAAATCTAAACGAGTATTTAAACGTAATTCAACCTTGTGTAGCTTCATTTGGTTGTTGAAATAACGGATGGTTTCGTCAAACTCTTCCTTACCTGGGATCTTGCGTGCCAAATTAAACTGGCCGCCAACTTCATTTTTAGCTTCAAATAAAACCACTTCATGCCCACGTGACGCTGCATATACCGAAAATGCCATGCCAGCAGGACCTGCTCCCATAACTGCTAAACGTTTTTTGTGTTGCGTTGGGGTGAAATTGATTTCTGTTTCATAGCAAGCGCGAGGGTTAACAAGGCAAGTAGCACGCTTCATTGAAAACGTATGATCTAAACAAGCTTGGTTACAACCAATACAAGTATTGATAAGTTCACTTTGCCCAGCAGCGGCTTTATTAACAAACTCTGCATCCGCAAGGAAAGGTCTTGCCATTGAAACCATATCTGCTTGGCCAGAAGCAATGATTGATTCGCCAATTTCAGGCGTATTGATACGGTTAGTTGCAATCAAAGGAACTGACACTTCAGATTTAAGTTTCTCAGTCACCCAAGAAAATGCCCCTCTTGGAACACTTGTCGCAATTGTAGGTACACGCGCTTCATGCCAACCAATACCAGTATTGATAATTGAAACACCTTCACGCTCTAACCATTTTGCTAATTTAACGACTTCATCCCATGTCGAACCGTTATCAACTAAATCCAACATTGATAGTCTGAATATTATGATAAATTCTTTGCCCACCTTCTCACGGATAGCTTTGACTATCTCTAATGGGAAACGTGCACGTTGAACAAAGCTGCCACCCCATTCATCAGTACGTTTATTGGTACGAGAGCTAATGAATTGATTAATGAGATAGCCTTCTGAGCCCATTACTTCTACACCGTCATAGCCCGCTTTTTTAGCAAGCGCAGCACTGGATGCATAATCTTTAATTGTTCCAGCAACTTGTCTAGATGACATTTTTGAAGGCGTAAATGGTGTAATTGGCGATTTAATTTTACTCGGTGCTTGTGAAAAAGGATGATAACCATAACGACCAGCATGGAGGATCTGCATACAGATTTTACCATCAGCTTCATGGACAGCCTTTGTGACAATGCGATGCTTCTTAACTTGCCAAGGAAAACTTAATTGGCAAGCATGAGGTGCTAGGCGTCCACGAAAGTTAGGCGCGATACCGCCAGTTACGATTAGCCCACAGCCACCTGCTGCACGTTCTTTATAAAACGCAGCCAGTTTCTCAAATCCGCCCTTTTCTTCTAAGCCAGTATGCATGGAGCCCATTAACACTCGATTTTTTAATTGAGTGAAGCCTAAATCTAAGGGTTCTAGTAAATGTGGAAACGACATTCAAACATCCTTTTTAAACAAGTGATTTAAACTAGCATACAACGAGATTTTGTTAAGCTCAATGCTTTCGCTTTGCTATTGTTAAAAACCGTTACAATTCAATTTCCCATAGCCAAGCTTTTTCAGTTAGCATAATAGTAATGAAATGCTATAGGAGTGGCTTAATGTCCGCTAAACCCTCACTGATTAAACGAATTTTCTCTTTGATTTGGAAAACCATCAACGGGATACGTAAAGTCATTCTCAATCTTATCTTTTTTGGTTTAATTGCTATTATCGTTGTCGCGTTAAGTGCTGAAGAAGAAATTGTCATCGAAAACCAATCTGCACTTATGCTCAATCTTGCTGGCACTATCGTTGACCAAAAGCGTCATGTTGATCCTATTGAAGCGGTATTTAAACAAAGTAAAGGCAATGATCCAGAGGGCGAAATGTTGTTATCCGACATCATTTACGTCATAGACAGTGCTATTCAAGATCCTCGTATCAATACCATCGTCATTAACATGCAGCACTTGCGCTCTGCTGGTATCAGTAAGATGACGACTATTGGTGATGCATTGAATAAATTTAAACAAGCTGGCAAGTCTGTCGTGGCTTTTGGTAACTACTATGAACAGAACCAATATTTCTTAGCAAGTTACGCGGACACCATTTATCTTAATAATAAAGGGGCTGTTTCTCTTGAAGGTTTAAGCAGTTATCGCTTGTTTTATAAATCAGCATTAGAAAAATTAAATGTCAGCACCCATGTTTTCCGTGTTGGTACATTTAAGTCTGCTGTAGAACCTTTTATTCGTGATGACATGTCAGCGCCAGCTAAAGAAGCAAGTCAGGCGTTATTAGGCGATATTTGGCAAAGTTACGAATCAATTGTAGCGACAAACCGTAACATCGCTCCAGACAATATTGTACTAAGTCCAAATCGTTATCTAACAGAGCTTGACAGTGTATCCGGCGACTCAGCTCAACTTGCAATAAAATTAAACTGGGTAGATGAACTGGCATCTGATGAATCTTTCAGACTTGCCATGGTTGAAAAAGTGGGCGCTGATAGTGACGGCGATAACTTTAAACAAGTTTCTTTTACCGAATACTATAACGCTGTAAAACCGCTTCCTGCCCTTATCGAGAAAGACTCAGTTGGTATTATTGTTGCCAAAGGTAATATTTTAAATGGTACCCAACAAGCTGGCCAGATAGGGGGCGAAAGTACTTCAGCTCTTCTGCGCAAAGCGCGCTTTGATGAGAAAGTAAAAGCGGTTGTATTACGAATTGATAGTCCTGGCGGCAGTGCTTTTGCTTCTGAGAAAATTCGTCAAGAAGTTATCGCATTAAAGCAAGCAGGCAAGCCTGTTGTTGTCAGTATGGGCAGTTTAGCGGCATCGGGCGGTTACTGGATTTCTGCAAGTGCGGATTATATCTATGCAACACCAACAACCTTAACTGGTTCAATAGGTATCTTCGGTATGTTTGCCACATTTGAAAATGTCTTATCTAACTGGGGGATCCATTCAGATGGGGTTTCGACTTCAGATTGGGCTGGTATATCAGCAACCCGAGCTTTAGATCCTAATGTAGCAGCAGTCGTTCAACGACATATTGAACATGGGTATCAAGAATTTATTTCGTTAGTTGCTAAAGAAAGAAATATGAGCCTAGATCAAGTAGACAGAATTGCTCAGGGCCGAGTTTGGTCTGGTACAAGAGCTGTCGAGTTAGGACTTGTTGATGCAATAGGTGATATGGACAGCGCCATTGCTAAAGCAGCTGAAATGGCACAAATTGAGGTATTTGATACAAAAGTTATCGAACAAGAGTTAACTGCAGAACAAGAGTTTGTACAACAAATGCTTGCCTCAGTAGCAACCTATCTACCAGAAGCATCAAGTCAATCACCTGTTCTAAATCAAATGCTAGGTGAATGGCAAACTGTAGTTGATGAATTCAGCATGTTTGATGATCCTAAAGGCATGTATTTGTATTGCGAAAATTGTAACCTTTAAACAGTGTTTGCCTTAAACAGCCAGAAGGCTGGCAAAACCTTTAAAATATAGAATATTCAAAAAAGCCCGTTTTAAGGGCTTTTTTATTGAGTTTTATTCAGTTAGACACGTATAATTTAACGATTCATCAAATATCAGTCCTGAGAAATGCACGAACATGACAACAAGCATGATTAAACGCTCAATTTACGTCGCTTATACTGGCGGTACTATTGGTATGCGAAAAACCGACAATGGATTCGCCCCTGTTGCTGGATTTCTAACAGATTGCGTTAAATCTATGCCTGAGTTTTATCATGAAGAAATGCCCGACTTTGTCATAAACGAATATTCGCCATTAATAGACTCTTCAAATATGGCACCGACTGATTGGCAGTTGATCGCAAATGACATTAAAGCTAATTATGATAAATATGATGGCTTTGTCATTCTACATGGCACAGATACCATGGCATACACGGCATCTGCGCTCTCTTTTATGCTACAAGGGCTATCTAAACCAGTTATTGTAACAGGTTCTCAAATTCCTTTAGCTCAGCTACGTTCAGATGGCCAAACAAACTTATTAAACTCGCTCTATATTGCAGCCAACTACCCTGTCGCTGAAGTATGTTTATTCTTTAATAACAAACTGTTTAGAGGTAATCGTTCTACAAAAGCCCATGCTGATGGCTTTGACGCTTTTGCTTCACCGAATTTTCCAATACTGCTAGAAGCTGGTATTAAAATTAACTTACGTGCAGGCAAAATATCTGAACCTACAACGCAAGCCTTAGATGTTATTGAAATCAGTCCCCAACCTGTTGGCGTCATAACCCTTTATCCTGGTATTTCGACTGAGATATTCAACAACATATTAATGCAACCTGTTAAAGCGCTTATTTTGCTGACATTTGGTGTAGGAAATGCACCACAAGATAACGCTTTATTAGATACGTTAAAACAAGCCGACGAACGTGGCATTGTCATTGTTAACTTGACTCAGTGTTTTCAAGGTAAAGTCAACATGGGAGGTTATGCAACGGGCAATGCATTAGCTCAAGCCGGAGTGATTAGCGGCGCAGATATGACCATTGAAGCGGCATTAGCAAAACTGCATTATTTGCTATCAAAAGATTTGACCGCTGCAGAAGTAAAATTTGCAATGAAGCAGAATCTGCTAGGTGAATTAACCGAGTAAAGACAGATTACTAAAATAAATCAATAGATAATAAAAAAGCCACTGCAAACAGTGGCTTTTTTTGAATCAAATATTCTCATCAAATGTGATAGATTTATATGTAAAATATCAAACTCACATATTGAGCGATGTATTACTGCCTTTAAATATCTGATTCTTTGAATTCAGCGATTGATTCACCACGGAATTGTTTTTTAAGTTCAGATTTAGACAACTCATTTATTTTACCACCAGCACCAATAGTAAAGTGATCAGTTTGTTCAAGTTTACGCGCTTGATATAACATGACTACCTGTAATGTTGATTCTTTTTGTTCTGGCGATAATGCCGTGCCATCTTCCCATTTACCTGTTTCCGCAGCAGAGCGAAGACGCTGATAAACTTCATCTGGCATTTCATCAATCACTTTGTTGATATCGTTCATACACTTTTCCGTTTATGTAAGACAATTCTAGCTCGCGTAATCGTATAGCCTACGAAGCCAAACACGAAACAACCCACAGCAATATACGACGTCATTCCGGTTGCTGGTTCACCACCCCAAAACCAAATAACAACACCTGCTATAAATAACGTTAAAAACACAAAGCTATGTGTCATTAACTTATTAGATTGTTGTATATGACTTATCACACGGGCAGATTGATTATCACCATCGACTTTCACTTTGCAATGCTGACACTCTTTCACTTTGCTAGAAATACGTTTTTGGCACGAAGGACATTCAATTAACGCCATAATTGATTACTCGCTTAAATTGTCTACTACGGCAAGCATCGCCAGTAACGAAGCTTCACCTAGGTATTCGCATCGCGCAGGAGACCAACCGACAACAGGATCAGGTAAGTTATCATTATCCTTAAATGGCATTTCTAACGTATTAGCAAGACACTTAAAGGTGTTACCGACCCAGTTAGAACCAACGGTCAAGTTCGCTTTTCCTGGCTCATCTTTGTCATAACCATATTTAGTTTGGAAATCAGCACTTGCCATACCTAACGCTGCAAGGAACTGTTCTTGTAACTTGGCCATATGTGGAGTGTAATTTGGTGCACCTTCACAGCCAGCAACAAACACATAAGGTAAACCTTCATCACCGTGAACATCATAGAATAAATCGACACCCGTCTCTTTCATCTTATTGGTAACATAATAAACCTCAGGACTACGCTCTAAACTAGGCGACTCCCACTCACGGTTTAAGTTAGTACCAACAGCATTCGTACGTAAATGGCCTCTGACGCTTCCATCTGGATTCATGTTTGGCACGATATAGAAATTAGCTTTATCAAGTAACAACTTGGCCGTTGGGCAATCGCTGTCTAATAATTGGTTTAATAGCCCTTCTATTAACCATTCTGCCATTGTTTCGCCTGGATGCTGTCTGGCCGTAATCCAAATGTTCTTTTTAGCAGGATCGTTATCGCCAATTTTTAATAGGCTCATGTCACGGCCATCTAGCGTTAAGCCCAAGTTTTCGAGGCTAACAGCAGGATGTAATTGTACAGAGCTAATCAGATCTAGGTGACGCTCGTAACTGTACGGTGCAAAGTAAGCAATGTGAATCGCTTCACAATCTAAATCAACTTGAATAGAAAGCTGTCCATCTTGATAACTCGTTGGCAGACGGAACCAATGTTGACGATCGTAACTGGCTACCGCTTGATAATCTTCCCAACCTTTTGGATAAGATGCAGTACCCGCATTCATAATGTTCAATGTGTAAGTTTGACCGATTTCACCTTCCATACGGAAGTTAAACCATTGATAAAACTCACCACCTTCATCTGGTCGAATAGCAAGTTGAATGTCATCGTGTTTGTCTAAATTGATAGTCTCAATGTTGCCGCCATCAAAATTCGCGCTAATACGCATAGGACTTCCTTATGTAAGGTAATTATCGATTTTTTATGGCCACATCTTATCAAATGCTGTCACTCAATAAAATCTATTGCTGATTAACTGATAATCATCTGCTCAATTTATCGCTATTGCAGCCCTTCGCGTCATCACAAAAGTAAACTCCTACACAAATAGGGAACGTCACGCTTATTGAAGACATAAAAATACCGAATAACAATATTCGGCATCACTTGAAAATATGTAAAAGAAACAAACCTAATACTCAGATAGACAAAATCGTTGAGCAAAGACCAAAGACCAAAGACCAAAGACCAAAGACCAAAGACCAAAGACCACAAATCTAAATAAGGATTGGACTAAAGCAATAACCTTTACCACGAACAGTATTAATCAGCTCACGAGGTAAACATTTGTTAGCCATCTTACGCCGCGTATTACTGATATGCATATCTAGGTTGCGATCAAACTCACCGAGCTCTTTGTGTAAAACACGCATTTGCAATTCAGCTTTAGTGACAACCTCGCCTTTTCGCTGAAACAAATATTTAAATAATCGATACTCAGTTTGAGTCAGTTTTAAATGCTGTGTATTGAGCATTACAGTATTGTTTGTATCATCGAATAAGATGTCATCAAAGTCTGATTGATGAACAACCTTTTCACTTCGACGGCGCAGTACGTTTACACGCAATAATAATTCTTTCACGTTAAACGGAGATGCTATGTAATCGTCAGCACCAAGTTCAAATGCATGGATTCGTTCTAAGTTATTATTATCATTTGCCAGTACGATAACCGGCGTATGGCAATGCTTAGCCATCAGTAACCAAAATGATTCCATTTTAGGTACACAATAGTCTAATAGAATAACCTCAAATTCATTACGCTCTAATTCTACTAGTGCATTAAAACCATTATCCACGATTTCAATGCTGTAGCCCATCGATTCCATTTGCTGACAAAGGCGAAGACTGTGTGTGAGTTGTTGGTCAATTAGGAGAATTTTTTTCATAACGGTCTTAATCTAAACGATAACAATTACCATTTAGATTATCACCGAGAATATGATATTACTACCGAATTTATGTAAATTTGAGACCTAAGTTAGCTTTTAGTTAATTTATTAACAATTTTGACGATCAGTACGCCAAATTTATTGCAGAAAGCAACAACTAGGCATACTATATCGTTAATCGACGATTAACTATTGAGCTAGCAGAAGCTAAGTACCTAGACAAATGTAGACAGGTTTATAGTTAAGCCGTTTAACAACTACTTTAAGGAATGACCATGGTACAAAATTGTAAACAAAGTTCTGTATCAGCTTTTGAAGTCAATGAGCAGCAATTACTCATCGAAAAAACATTCGCAGCACAAGCGAAAGCCATGTCACACCCAGCTCGCATTCGAATTCTGAAGATATTGTTTAATCTTGATGAAATTGGTGGCTGTTTAAGTAGTGACCTTGTTTCAGAAGTTGGACTTGCTCAATCTACGGTATCGGAACATATACGTATTTTAAAACAAGCCGGTTTTATAACCGCTGAACCTAAGCCTCCTAAAATTTGTTACCGCATAAACCGCACTGCACTGACAGATTATCAGCAGCAGTTTAAAGATTTATTTTAACCAGACACTGATTGTTGAATAACGGAGTATGTAGCAACATACACCACACTATCGTTATTCGACGATATACGATTAAAGTCAATATAAGAGATAGTTACTATGAATGAACCAATTCCAGAAATGGTCAGTAAAAAAATGAGCTTTCTTGATCGTTATTTAACGGTTTGGATTTTTGTAGCCATGGCAATTGGCGTGTCAATTGGCGCATTATTTCCACAAGTAGAACAGCTTACACAATCAATGAATGTCGGTAGTACCAATATCCCCTTAGCAATTGGCCTTATTCTTATGATGTATCCGCCTCTTGCAAAAGTGGATTACAAGTTATTAGGTAAAGTCACTAAAGATAAACAAGTGATTACCCTTTCATTAATCATGAATTGGATTGTAGGTCCAATACTCATGTTCATTTTAGCCATGACTTTTTTAAGTGATTATCCGGGTTATATGGTTGGCATTATCTTAATTGGTATTGCTCGTTGTATCGCTATGGTATTGGTGTGGAATGATATTGGCGGTGGAAATAAAGAACTTGGTGCAGCACTCGTCGCCATTAACAGTGTATTTCAAATTTTAACTTACAGCTTCATGGCTTGGTTGTTTATCACTGTACTTCCACCCGTGTTCGGATACGAAGGTTTTGTTGTCGACATTTCAATGGCCGACATTGCTCAAAGTGTTTTGATATATCTGGGTATCCCATTTTTAGCTGGTTTTTTAACGCGTAAAATCCTAGTCGGAAATAAAGGAGAGCAATGGTATAACGATGTCTTTATTCCTAAAATTTCGCCTGTGACTTTAATCGCTTTACTAGCAACGATTGTCTTAATGTTCAGTTTAAAAGGTGACATGATTTTAGAATTGCCTATGGACGTATTAAGAGTTGCGTTGCCATTAGGGATCTATTTTATACTTATGTTTTTCATAAGTTTTTTTATCGGCCAAAAAATGGGACTTCCTTACGATAAAAATGCTTCAATTGCATTTACTGCCACTGGTAACAACTTCGAATTAGCCATCGCTGTTTCAATCGCAGTGTTCGGTATTCATTCTGATCAAGCTTTTGCAGGCGTGATTGGCCCATTGATTGAAGTGCCTGTTTTAATCGCATTAGTGAATATTGCCTTAAGAATGAAAGCTAAATCAGAGGCTAAATTGACAAACAAAACGATGAACACAAATTAATCTATTAATGGCTAATTTATAGATTTACTTGTTTTTACTTAATCAATAGCGTGAACTGCATAAGCAAATTATATTCAAAGGATTTGAAGAATGACATTTAACGTGTTTATAAAGCGTTTATTGATATTAGCGGTAGTATTAAACCTACCGCCTATTATCACACCACTGATTTTATTAATCGGTCTTGAGCCCACATTGCTTATCATGTCCCTAGGTGTTTGGGTAAATGTACCTCTGTTATTCGGGGTACAGTTAATCGTCGATACAACACAATTGAGTTATGGATCTTTTGGGCTAAATGAAGCCCCTACCATTGTTTGGTTTGCTATTACTTTGTTTTGGACAGCTTGCGCTGCAATATGTTCTGCATTAAGCCTTATCATATTTAAAGCTAAACCTAGCACTCAAATGTAAAGAAAAATCGCGTTTGCACTTTATTATTTACACCTTATCGTTTAAACCTTGGAAATATTAAGATACGTATAAAAAAGCCGACACATGCTGTCGGCTTTTAATTGTTGCGCTCTACTATGAGAACGGTATCGCAAGTTCTGATAAACAAATTAGGTCATGCAAACTATTGGCTAGTCATTAGTTGCTTAATGTATTTAACCGGTGCACTTCCGTAACTTAGAAACTGTTCATGGAATGATTTTAAATCAAACTCTTCACCTTGAGCTTGTTTTAACTCTTCACGTAAATCATAAATTTCACGATATCCAGAGTAATAACTGGTTAATTGTACTTGGCTTAATGTTGCACGGCGCCACTTTCCTTCCGCTTCTGCTTGCTGCTGGAACGCTTCCTTAGTCATAAGCTCAATGGCTTGCTCTTCAGTCATCCCATTGACCTGAATGCTGTAATCCAAAATGGTATTTGCGATAACACGTAAATTCCACTTGTAGTACATCAACCACATTTCAGGTTCGAAATTACCGTACCCTTCTTCCAGCATCATCCGTTCGGTGTACACTGCCCATCCTTCAACCATGGCACCGTTACCAAATAAACTTTTTATCAAGCTAGGCGATTCGTTTGAATATACAAGCTGAGTATAATGTCCTGGAATCGCTTCATGGATATTTAATACTTGTAGAATCCAATGATTGTATTCACGTAAATAACTTTCTGCAGATTCATCGCTCATACCATCAAGTGGTGTGACATTATAGTAAGTATTAGCAGATTTTTCGTATGGACCGGGGGCACTGATTGAGGCTCCAGCAAAACCACGCATATATTCCGGTGTTTCTCTAACAACTAACGGTTTTGAAGGATCTAAAGTCATCAATTGTTTTTCATTAACAAACTTCACTAGCTCCGGAATTTGAGCTCGGACTTCATCGACAAAATCATCTCGTTTAACATGCTTTACTGATAACACATCAATTAACTGTTTTATTGCGACATTGTCATCTTTAGGGATAGGTGTATCGATATATTTAGACCAAATATCATTTGTTATTTTAGCCATCTCACCTTGAACACGAAGTTTGTCAGCTGTCGCTTTTTCAAACAGTGCTTTCCCTGACATACCAGCTTGAATATCTAATGCAAACTTTTCTTCGTAAAGCTCTTCACCAATTCTAAAGCTACGTGCACCTTCTTTTTCAAGTTTAGCTTCTAGTGCTGTTAACCAATCAATATGTTGATTAATCGCTGTTTTAGCTAATTCAAAACGTATATTAAACAGTGCTTTTTCAGTTGAAGATAAACCAGATTCAGCCACTTTATTCGCTAAGTCATCTGATAATACTGAAAACGCGCCTTTATTTTGCATTATGGCAAGTTGAGTATGTTCTATCGTCGGGTTCTCAATATTCGCTTGCGCAGCTAAGTAATATGCAGGCACATTTTCAAGACGAGCAATAACAGACTGCAGTCTTTCATCTAAAGGGGCAAAATCTTCATTAATGATTTGAGCGAACCCGCCTGCCACATTGTATTGCGAAGGATTCCATTGCCATGCTTTAAACCTTTCCTGTTGCCATTTAATACTCGCTAGAAGGTTATAAATCAGCTCATAATCAATTAATTCACTCGTGGTCAAAGCGGTTTTATCAAAAGCAGTTAACTTAGCTTGTTGCTTGGCTACAAATGCTAAAGTTTTAGCGCGAGCCTGATCATTTGGCACTTCTAGATAGCCATCATTAACGTGTTTCCCACTGTATAACGCCCAAGTTGGGGACCATTGCCATAATGCGTTGATAAACTCATCAGAGTATTGCTGAAATGAAACTGCAGACTGCTGTAACTCAGATTGTTGAACATTTTGGGCTGTTTTGGTTTCATTAGTCATTGAATTACAACCGACTAAACTGGCTAGACCCAATGAAATTGCTAAGGTAAGCGCTGATTTTTGCATCTTAATAAGTCCTTTTTATTCATCAAAACGATATTTTTATTGTTTTAAAAGGTTAATTTTTAATATAAAAGCGGATTTACGTTTAGTTGTTATTATTTTTATGGCATAAGTAAATCATGAACGTTATGACTTTGCAGCACAATAAACGTATTTGACATCTTTTGTGACATCTTTTTGTGAATAAAAAATCACAAAGCTGCCTTATCAACAATCGGGACGAGCACATTCGATTTACTGACATCAATCAGGAAATATCCATGACAGCCAAATATTTCAGTTTAATACTTAATGGAAAAAAAGCCGGTATACCAGAAATTAGAACTGCGGTTTATGCACTAAGAGAAAGTGGAATAAAATTAGATGTTAAGGTCACTTGGGAAGGGCCTGACATGGAAAGGTTAATTAAAGAATCAATTGAATCAGGTGTTGAACGAGTCATTATTGGAGGTGGTGATGGCTCACTCAATGAAGCTGTCACAGCATTAATGCATTTAAAAGACAATGTCTCGTTACCTGAGGTTGCTGTGTTGCCTTTGGGGACGGCAAATGATTTTGCTACCGCCTGTAATATACCAACCAGCATTACAGATGCCCTCACCTTTGCTATTCATAATAAGGCGATAGATATTGATTTGATTGCTGCAAACGATCGACACTTTATTAATATCGCAGCCGCTGGCTTCGGTGCGCAAGTTACTGCAGAAACACCCGTAGAATTAAAAGACTTTTTAGGCGGCGGTGCGTATACCCTTACTGGCTTAGCAAAAGCCATCGGTTTTAAACCCTACGAAGGTAGCATAACGACTGATGAAGGTAAGTTTACTGGTAATATCGTAGTCGGAGCCATGTGTAATGGGCGCCAAGCTGGTGGCGGACAGATTCTCGCACCTAATGCAAAAATTAATGATGGTTTAATGGACGTCACTTTGCTTAAAGGATTTACACCATTAGAACTGCCTCAGGTGTTAGAAGAAATACAATCTGAAACGGCTAAAGGCGAGTTTTGCTTTCACTTTCAAACTCAGTGGCTAGAAATTGATTTCCCATTAAGCTTACCGCTCAACTTAGATGGTGAGCCTTACCGCAGTGAAAAAGTGCGATTTGAAGTGAAACCAAATGCGATTCGATTTGTATTACCAGAAAACAGCCCGCTCATATAGATTAACGACAACACCAGTGTAATGCTTGCAGTTAGAGATGTAAGCATTACACCCTGAGGTTTATGTCTGTTTATCATTTTATAAACAATCTTCTTGAAGTTTATAAGGAAACTTTAACCCTGCTCCCTGTGTCCCGTAGGAGACTTCTAATTGACATGTACCCAAGCTGTCATGATCTGGCGCTAAATGAGTTGCAGTCATAAATGAAGCGACACATAACATTAATGAAGCCATGATGGTGGCATTGCCGTAAAACAACATTAATACTTCACCCGCATTCCACTGCTCAGACAATCTATTCGGTTTCATACTCTTCCTAAAAGTTGAATCAATAATCAGCGTTAATCTAGTCGAAGAATTATTAAATATTAGGGGTATTAATAGTTATCATTTCACGCCAAAGCATAAAATATATAAGAATAGTGCAGGTAAAAATAAGAACAAAATGATGTCAGTTGGAAAGGCAAACTAGAGATTAAGAAGAAATATCAGAAGATAAATTGGCGGTGACGGAGAGATTCGAACTCTCGAAAGGTTGCCCTTTACACACTTTCCAGGCGTGCTCCTTCAGCCACTCGGACACGTCACCTTTTCAATTTATTGTGCTAAAAGCACCGCCACTGTCAATGAAACAAAGTGAATAATGATTTCAATATCCTGTGAACGGACGGTACTTTACGCAAATGCGCTAGGAGGGTCAAGGGAAAATCCCCTCTTGTGTTCCTATTGCGCATTTG
The DNA here is from genome assembly GCF_043568515.1 of Shewanella sp. ENK2. Taxonomy (NCBI): domain Bacteria; kingdom Pseudomonadati; phylum Pseudomonadota; class Gammaproteobacteria; order Alteromonadales; family Shewanellaceae; genus Shewanella; species Shewanella sp. ENK2. The sequence goes on from NZ_CP171406.1 coordinate 4,464,616, forward strand.
CTGTTCAAAAAGTCGATTAAATTCACTAACACTACGGATATTAAGCCATTAATGTCGGGAATAATCCCTTTAATCCTGCAGCAACAACTTCAATACCAATGGATAGCATTAATAGACCCATTAGACGAGTGATAACATTAATGCCTGTTGTGCCCAGAATTTTGAAGATGATTGGCGCCATTCTGAATAAGGCAAAACTCATTAAACCGAAAACGACAACAGTAATCGACATACCGATTAAATCGATCAGTTTATTATGATCAGAAGCAAAAACAATGACCGAACTAATGGCACCAGGACCAGCCATTAAAGGTAACGCTAACGGAACAACCGCAACTGATTCCATACCTGATGCTTCACGATCTTCTTCTTGGTTACGTTTAACTGGACTCAATTTACCTTGCAACATTGACATCGCAATAATGGCAATCAAACTACCACCTGCAATTCTAAATGCTGATAAAGAGATGCTAAACATATTTAATATATGCTGACCAATGAAAATAGTAACAAGCAATATCACTACCACAGCAAAATTAGCAACTTTACCAGTATGATTACGTTCTTCTTCTGTTTGATGACTTGTTAAGCTGACAAATACAGGCAATAAGCCCACAGGGTTGATAATCGCTACTAAGCCTAAAAAGAACTTAACATAAAGCATTAAATCCACATTTATACCCTCAAATATCGTTAGTTTTGTGGCTGAAAAAATAGTCGCGCAACTTTACTGTTTTTTGTTTCTTTTTCAATCGTGTTTTCTTAAAAGTTTGACTTAGTTAATAGTAATTTTACACTTGCTTAATACTCTTTAGTAACGACATCGTCGCCGTCACATTGACCACAGGTGTTCGCTCGTTTTGAATCATAAACACACATTGTTGAAATTAAGTTTCAAAATTCAGTTATTATGAATAATTCTAAGCCTTAAAAGAATAATATTTGTTATAATAACCATAGTTCTGAATTTCAATTACGCTGAGTTATTTCGATAACTTTTATGATAATAATAAACAGCATAAAAAAGCTAAGTTAAGGTTTTCAATGGGTAAACGTAACCGAATTAGTCAAAAAAATGGGCAGCGAAAATTTACCTGCTCAAGAAGAAGATTAGCTTATTTTTTGTGGATAACAAAAACAGGCCATAAATGTCCTCCAACAGAACTCAAACTTGCTGATAAAGACTAGGTCATGACTATAAAGCTTACGCTTTGACACTGAGTTACTGCCACTTTATTCGTAGTAATTTTTAATATCATCAACATAAACTAGCTAAAGTGACACAAAAAAGAGATGCCATTGGCATCTCTTTTTTATTGGTTAACTGTAATGACAGTTTATTTATTTTCAGTCCAGCGATCCATCCAGCCTAAAACATTTTTGTACCACTGCTGTAGATTATCTTGATTAAGGATCCAGTGATTTTCGTCTGGGAACATTAATAACTCTGATGGGATACCGTTACGCTGCATATAGGTAAATGCCGCTAAGCCTTGACCATATGGAACACGGAAATCCTTTTCGCCATGAATAACTAGCATCGGCGTTTTCCAGTTTTCAACGTAATTAACTGGGTTAAATTTCTCGTATAAGTCTTTGTTTTCTGTATACGTACCGCCAAACTCGTACTCAGGGAACCATAGTTCTTCTGTGACGTGATACATAGAGCGCATGTCAAACAAACCAGCGTGGTTAACTAGACACTTAAAACCATCGCTCCAATTACCTTGGAACCAATTCATCATGTAACCACCGTATGAACCACCTAAGGCACATGCGTTTTCGGTATCTAACCACTTTTGTTGCTGACCAACTGCTGCTAAGCCTTTTTGTAAATCTTCTAAAGGTTTACCGCCCCAATCTTTAGATATTGAATCAGTAAAGGCTTGGCCATAACCTGTTGAACCATGGAAATCCACCATCACCACACCGTAGCCAGCACCAGCCCATAGTTGTGCATTCCAGCGACCACTAAATGAGTTGCCAAATGAACCTTGCGGGCCACCGTGAACTAAATATGCAACTGGGTACTTTTTACCAGACTCGTAGTTAGCAGGTTTAATCCAGTAACCATGTACAGTCTCGTTGTTCCAGCCTTTAAAGTTAAACTGTTGGAATTCACCAAATTGAATTTTGGCTAACTTATCTTCGTTGACATTCGTTAGGCGTGTTAAATTTTCGCCTTCTAAACTAATTTTGTATAAATCACCAGGTTCAACCAATGACTTGTTACTGAAAATAATGCTTGAATCAGTCACAGCAACTAAGCTGTTGCTGCCATCATTATAAATTGGTCGAACATCACCAAACTGTGTGTTGACCTCGAAAATACTGACTTGACCAACGTCTTGAGCTGTCACATACAATGTGCGTCCATCATCACTAAAAGTCAGTGAATGTGGGCTGCGATCCCATAACGGTGCAACTTCTTTTTCCGCGCCAGTTACAGTGTCACGTAGCATAATACGGTAGCGATCGGCTTCAAAACCTGGTTTGCTCATCGCTAAATAGGCTAATTGACGACCATCTTTTGAATAAGTCGGTTGTGCATCCCATGCTAAATTTTTCTCAGTAAGGTTTTCTGCATCACCACCAGTTACTGGCACTTTCCATAAATCATAATTCGTTGACCAAGCCTGATCTTTGCTTGGCGCTTTAGCGCTATAAACGATGTGTTTACCATCTGCGGTAAAAGTGACTTCTTCCATTCCTGAAAACGGCTTTGGCGGTGTTTCAGTATCTAAACCAAATGTAACGTCAACAACTTCAGTTACAGGCTTACCATTTAGCTGGCCTACAAATAAATGGCTACGGGCATGATCTTCCCAAGTATCCCAATGGCGAACCATTAATTGCTTATATTCACGGCCAGTTGTTTTCTTATTTTCTTCAGCTTCAATGCGATCGACTGTGCAAGTTAAATCTTTACAGTCTGGGAAAACACGCATATTCATGACAACTTGTTTGCCATCGTTTGAAAGCTTGTAGCCATTGACATCAAGTGGTAAATCGGTGACTTGCATTGCTTCACCGCCAGTTAACGGCAGATTAAAAAGCTGACTGGTACCATTACGAGCCGCTAAGAAGTAAATTGATTTATCATCAACACTGAAATTAACATCGTGTTCGGTGCCACTGTGTGAAGTAATTTGTTTTGGTTTAGCGTCTTTATTTGTTAAGTCCAATAAATACAAATCAGAACGGCTTTCACCCTGTTCATCAATTTGTTTGACCGCATAAACCAATTTACTACCGTCATTTGACACAGCAGCAGAATGAAGCTTATTTAAATTAACCAGCTGTTGAACATTAAATGGCGTTTTGCTTGTTTCTGCAGCTTGTGCAGTTAACGCAAAACCTGCGGCAGTTAGCGCAAGTAAAAGCGATGATTTTCTCATTTGATGATGTTCTCTTGTTATTTTTTGTTGTTTATAGCAATAGCATTGCCGATATAATTCGGTTCAACTTTAAACGTTGACGCCGTCTAGCGATGGCCTGTTAGATTCTCGTTGTTGTTCTGCAACCGCTATGTTTAAAAGCTGATTAGCACAGTACCCAAACAAAAACGCTCAGGCAATAGAGCAGTTCAAAAAAATGAAGCATTCTATTTCTGAGCGTTAATTTTTATCCAATTTGGCTAAATTTACGCCACAAATGGACCGTATTATCTAGCATCGCAAGCGTTAATTAACTTTTTGCGTTAGCAATGTTCACTTTCCAGATTGCAGGGCCCGTTTCGTGAGCATTCACGCCTTGAGTATCCACCGCCACAGTAACTGGCATATCTTTAACATCGAACTCATAAATGGCTTCCATACCTAAATCTTCAAATGCAACAACACGAGACTTTTTGATTGCTTTAGAGACTAAGTATGCAGCGCCACCCACAGCCATTAAGTAAACCGCTTTATGTTTCTTAATTGACTCAACGGTTTGTGGGCCACGTTCTGACTTACCAATCATGCCCATTAGCCCAGTCTTTTCAAGCATTAGGTCAGTGAACTTATCCATTCGTGTTGCAGTTGTAGGGCCTGCTGGGCCAACCACTTCATTGCCAACAGGGTCAACTGGGCCTACGTAGTAAATAAACTTACCAGTAAAGTCGACCCCTTCAGGTAAACCTTCACCTGATTCGATAAGGGTTTGAATTCGCTTATGCGCAGCATCACGGCCCGTTAACATTTTTCCGTTAAGTAATAATGTATCGCCACTCTTCCAAGTTTCAATTTCAGCTTGAGTGACATTGTCTAAATCAACTCTGTGCGTGTTTTCACCTGCTTCACGGGTAATTTCAGGCCAGTCAGACAATGAAGGTGGAGATAAATCAGCTGGACCTGTTCCATCTAAGTGAAAGTGGACATGTCGTGTTGCAGCACAGTTCGGGATCATCACAACCGGTTTAGAGGCAGCATGTGTTGGTACTGATTTAACTTTAATATCTAGCACAGTGGTTAAACCACCGAGTCCTTGAGCACCGATACCCGTATTATTGGCACGCTCAAAAATGTCTAAACGTAATTTTTCTTCAGTTGTTTCAGCGCCTCGTTCCATCAATTCATGGATATCGACTGGATCCATCAATGATTCTTTCGCTAATACTGCCGCTTTTTCAGCTGTGCCACCAATACCTATACCTAACATTCCTGGAGGACACCAACCTGCCCCCATCGTCGGTAAGGTTTTTTCAACCCAAGCAGCAATATCATCTGATGGGTTTAACATCACCATCTTAGATTTATTTTCTGACCCACCGCCTTTCGCTGCGATCATCACTTCAACATGATTACCAGGTACCATGTCGATATGAACGACCGAAGGCGTGTTATCACGGGTGTTTTTTCGAGTACCTGCAGGATCGGCAACAATAGACGCACGTAACGGGTTATCTGGATTGGTATATGCTTGACGTACACCCTCATCGACCATTTGCTGCACGGTCATATCCGTTTTATCCCACTGTACACCCATGCCGATTTTAACAAACGTCGTCACAATACCCGTGTCTTGACATAAAGGACGCTTGCCTTCAGCAGACATACGAGAGTTGATAAGAATTTGTGCAATCGCGTCTTTCGCCGCTGCACTTTCTTCGCGATCATAGGCTTTAGCCATCGCATCAACAAAGTCTTTTGGATGATAATAAGAAATATACTGTAATGAATCTGCAATGCTTTCGATAAAGTCAGCTTGCTTAATTACAACACTAGCAGAATGTGTAGACATATAGGGGCGCTCCAGCAGCCGTTGCGGCATAACTTGTTTTATTTTTATTTGAATACTCTAAATTGTATTCATTTAGCTATTAATCCTTGCAAGGACAATATGATACTCTTTCCAACCTTTTTGGGCTACATCACTTTTTAAATAGGTTTAGTAATGCGTTTAATTAACTCCCCATCATTAGCTGTCAAATCACTCGATTGGGCTCAAGATAGTCATACTGTCTTTAGTGCCATTGCGCAGCAACCATGGGCAATGTTATTAGACTCATCCCATACCGGTCATCAAGATGCCAATTACGATATTATCGTATTCAATCCAGTGGCAACAATAGAAAGCATAGCTGACAATATTCAATGGAAATTTCATCAAAAAATCACAAAAAATCAGGATTTTGCCCCAAAGAGCAAAACACGAGTTTCATTAACTGTTTTTGATGTTATTCAACAATTACAAACCTATCTTTACCCAGTAAAACAATCAAGCCAGCTACCTTTTAGCGGTGGCGTGGTTGGCAGTTTTAATTATGATTTAGGTAGAATAATCGAAAAGCTACCTCAACAAGCACTGAAAGATATTCAGCTTAACGATGTAAACCTTGGTTTTTATGACTTTGCCTTACTTTATTGTCATCAGCAACATCAATGGTTCGCTGTCCATTATTTAGGTGAAGAAGCACTCAATATTGAATTGAATAAAATTGATAACTTAATATCAAAAAAAGATAGCACTCACGAAACACAAGAGTTCACATTAACTTCTTCTTGGATAAATCAAACTACAAAACAGCAATATACAGAAAGATTTAATAAGGTTCAGCAATATCTTCATCAAGGTGATTGCTATCAAATTAATTTAACCCAAAGATTTAGTGCAAGTTATAAAGGTGATGAATGGCAGGCATATTGCGCGCTTTCAGATGCTAACAAAGCCCCCTTTTCAGCCTTTATACGGTTAAAAAATCACTGCATTTTATCTATTTCACCTGAACGATTTATTCAGCTTCACGACAATAAAATATCCACCAAACCAATTAAAGGCACCATGCCTCGCGGCGCCACATCAGATCAAGATTCACTGTTTGCAGAGCAGTTACGTCAATCAGAAAAAGACTTAGCTGAAAACGTCATGATTGTTGATTTACTTAGAAATGACATCAGCAAAGTGGCTACAGCGGGTTCCGTGAATGTACCGAAATTATTTGAGATTGAGAGTTTTCCTGCAGTACATCATTTAGTCAGTACAGTAGAAGCGACACTCGACAGCCAATATGATGCAGTAGACTTACTTAAAGCGGCTTTTCCTGGTGGCTCAATCACTGGCGCGCCCAAAATCCGTTCAATGGAAATTATCGAAGAATTAGAGCCTTCAAGACGCAACATTTATTGTGGCAGTATTGGCTATATCAGTCAGGATGGTCGTATGGATACCAGTATCACCATTCGTACCCTTGTCACTGAAGATAATAAGCTTTATTGCTGGGCCGGCGGCGGAATCGTTGCTGACTCGAATGTTGATGCTGAATATCAAGAATCATTTGATAAAGTCAGTAAAATTTTGCCAATACTTACTAACGTTAATCAATCCAACGTTAAATAATCTAACCTTAGACAAAGCTAAATCATCAAACGTTATGGAAATTAACCATCAATAATGCGTCAATTTCCATACCTTAAGTTTTACGCAAAGACTATTAATAACTGCCTTTTAATATCAGCATTTTGATACAAAGCGATTAATTCAAGGGTCTTGATACCGACTATTGATACCTGGCTATTAATAAAAGGCTATTAATAACAGTCTATTGATACAATTTATCTTTGTATTGTTGCGCTACACTATGCCAATCAAAACGCACATCCGCCGCAGACTGTCGCATTTTTTGGTATTGTATTAAATCATTAGTATGTAGTGATAATGCACTGACCACTACTTCAATCAATTGCTGTGATTGCTCAGCTAATCCTTGCCCCTCAAATAACCAACCATTTTTTTGATGGATTATGGTGTCTTTTAAACCACCTACACTGTGGGCTATGCAAACTTGTGCTGATTTCATCGCAAGTAATTGACTTATACCGCATGGCTCAAAGCTACTAGGCATGATAAATAAGTCCCCTTGCTTATATAAGACTTGTGATAATGCATCATCATAGCCGTTTAAAAAGACAAAATTGTCATATTTAGCCGCAATGACTTGAAACTCTTGCGCTATTTTTTCATCTCCACTGCCTAGTAATACAAATATACCATTTGGTTTATGAATATTTAGTTGAATCAAGATTGCTTCTAGCGTCGAACCATACTCATGATGTGGCTGCCTTAAGAGTAATACCTTTTGGTCGGTTAGACGGCCAACAGAGGTCATAACAAAATCAACCGTTACAGCATCAGAGCTAGTCGTAATAGCGCGATGGTCATATGAGTTTTTCATCGACAGCAATTGCAATCGCGATAGTGCAATTTGATCCACGCTTTTTACCCACTGACTTTGTCCCATCCAACGAATTAACGCGCGTTGCGCTGACGCTTCGATCTGAATAAACGCAGGTTGTGAGCCAAGTTCAACTGATGAATCGTCATAAACACAGCCATTTAGAATACCTACAACATCGCCACGTTGATGTTTATCTTGAAGTGATTGCTCCAAGCCTTCTCCACCAAAAAATCCATTTTGATGATCGGATGGCAGTAATACTTCTGTTGCATAGCTTGGCGACACTAAATGTACTTTATCGCTCAATTCTATACCCATTCTCATTGGATTAATGCACTCAGGATAACGAGGGTCGGTAATTTGCAGCTTCTGTTCATGGGTTAATTGTCTTGCTAAATCAGGATACCAAGCACAAAAGGATGAAACGTCATCTCGAATAGGTCGTATCCCTTGTATCGCTAGATTGTGAATTGAAAAAACACAACGAATATCCTTTAACGTTTTATATTCTGTTGCGAATGCTCTTAACATCACTAAAAAGCCAGTATGCCAGTCATGCATATGTAAATAATCAACTCGGCCAAGCAAACCATCAACATACGCTTGGGCAACTGCAAGATTAAACAAGGCAAACTTACTGGCATCTTCAGCAAACGGCCTTTCACTACTGCCATTACAGTAAACTTGATTGTTAGGCCCATTAAATAGCGGATGCTCAAACAAAAAAACCTGGTTATTTATTTTGGTTGAATTGGCTGCCTTAATCGGTAGTGACACCTGCCATAAAACTACTTTCTCGCTATTAGCACCAAACTTAACAACGACCTCGCCAACGAGTGTTGCTTGCTGCTGTTTTGCGATAAAGCCATAATTAGGCATGGCCACATCAACGTTAATATCAACACCCGCCAAAGCCAAAGGAAGATCACGAATGACATCTGCCATCCCGCCAACTTTGGCCCCCTTTATGGCATCATTTTCAGCAGCAATCATCAGCACTTTTTCAAAACATCTCCTTGCTTGTAGTTTTTCTATTTAACAAACTCACTCAACATTGAAGCCACAAGTTCTGTGGCTTCAATGGCAGTAAACTTTAGCGATTACTCATATCCAACCGGCAGTCCAAGCATATTGCGAGTAACTAAAGTGATGCCTTTTTCAGATACTCGAAAGCCGCGGTCTAAATCTTGTTGTTTGTTATAGCCAATCTCCATCCCCTCAGGAATGATGCAGCCACGATCGATAATCGCATTTTGAATTTTGCAATTTTTCAACACGACAACATCTGGCAATAGCACAGAGTCTTTCACAAACGAGTATGAACACACGCGTACTTCATCAAAAAGCACGCTACGTTTAACCTTCGCACCCGAAATGATACATCCACCAGAAACGATAGAATCTACCGCCATCCCTCTTCGGTCATCGTCATCAAACACGAACTTAGCCGGTGGCAACTGTTCTTGATATGTCCAAATTGGCCATTTTGCATCATACAAATTGAGCGCTGGCGTCGGTGACAGCAATTCCATATTTGCTTGAAAGAAAGAATCTAAGGTACCAACATCACGCCAATAAGCCGGCTCGTCAGGCACTGCACTCGTGAAAGGAAATGCAAATACATTCGCATCTTTGATAATTGAAGGAATAATGTCTTTACCAAAGTCTCTATCAGATTGATCATTGTCAGCATCTTTGCGTAACTGATCAAATAGGAATTTAGTGTTAAACACATAGTTACCCATTGACGCTAAACAAAATTCTTCATTACCGGGAATAGACTTAGGCACTTCAGGCTTTTCTTCAAAACCTATTACACGTTTATCTTGATCCACTTCCATGACGCCAAACGAACCCGCTGCTTCAGGTATCGGTGTTTCAAGGCAACATACTGTCATATCTGCGCCTGACTCTGCATGTGCAGCTAACAGCCCAGCATAATCCATGCGATAGACATGATCTCCAGATAAAATCATGATGTATTTGGGTAATTCATGTCTAATAATATCGATATTTTGGAATACCGCATCGGCTGTACCTTCATACCAATTACCTGAGGTTTGTTGTGATGCAGGTAGTATTTCAACTGACTCACCTAATTCCTTTTTAAAGTGGCCCCAGCCCCGACTGACATGGCGGATCAGTGAATGTGACTTATATTGAGTCACAACCCCAACTCTGCGTATGCCTGAATTTATACAATTTGATAAAGGGAAATCGATGATGCGAAATTTACCACCAAAATATAACGCCGGTTTCGCACGCCAGTCAGTCAACTCATGTAAACGAGAGCCCCTTCCTCCTGCTAATATGATGGCGTATGTATCCCTTGTAAGATTACTGATATATCGAACGTTTGACATATAAAATTAACTCCTAACTTCACAACGTAGATCGATTAAAGCGATAAATTGCTCATTGTTTAGCAAGCCAAATATCATCACGATAAGCACTGATGGTATTGTCACTAGAAAAACGGCCGCTTGATGCGGTATTTCGGATGCTCATTTGGGTCCAACCTTGTTGATCGGCATACGCCAAAGAGACTTTTTCTTGAGCTTGTTTATAAGCTTCAAAATCTGCGGCGATCATCCATTGATCGAAAGGATCTTCAATTGCAGCAATAATACTGTCGAATATGCCAGGTTCCACTAAGTTAAAGTGGCCACTTTTAAGCATGTTGATGACATTCGCTAATGCGGGGGATTGCTGAATAAAATCATGGGGGTTGTAGTGAGATTTAAGCTCACTGACTTCATCAGCGCGTAAACCAAATAGGAAGAAGTTTTCTTCTCCAACTTCTTCTAACATTTCAATGTTAGCGCCATCGAACGTACCGATAGTCATGGCGCCATTCATCATAAATTTCATGTTGCCAGTACCTGACGCTTCTTTACCTGCAGTTGATATTTGCTCTGATAAGTCAGTACCTGGGCATATTTTTTCCATTGCGCTGACGTTGTAATTCGGTAAGAAGGCAAAACGTAGGTATGGAGATACAATAGGGTCAGAATTCACCATGTGCGCCACATTGTTAGCCAATTTTATTATTTGTTTGGCCATGGCATATCCAGGAGCAGCCTTGCCTCCTATCAACACACATCTTGGCTGTAAGTCTTTTGTGTCACCCGACAAAATACGTTGATACAAATGAATGACGTGTAAAATGTTTAACAATTGACGTTTATATTCATGTATCCGTTTCACTTGAACATCGAACATCATGTTCGGATCAAACGCCACTTCACATTCATCAAGAACCAATTTAGCTAATTCGACTTTGTTATCGTATTTCACTTGTTGCCACTGTTTGACAAACGTTTTGTCGTCAGTGAAAGCATTAAGCGCGGTAAGTTGAATGAGATCGGTTAGCCAACTCTCCCCTAAACGGCGATTAATAAGCTGGGTTAATCTTGGATTACAATGCACAAGCCAACGTCTTGGGGTAACACCATTGGTCTTATTATTAAACTTATGAGGCCATAATGAATAAAAGTCTTTAAACAGCCCTTGCTTAAGTAATTGAGTATGAAGCCCTGCAACGCCATTGACAGAAAAGCTTGCCACAATTGCTAGATATGCCATACGTACGTGTGGATGCGCCCCTTCCTCAATTATCGACATCGATGCCAATTTATGGGTATCACCTGGCCAATGATGTGCAACATGCTCAAGATAGCGCGCATTTATTTCATAGATGATATCTAATATCCGTGGCAGCATATTACCTAACATTCTTACAGGCCAGCGTTCTAGCGCTTCTGGTAATAATGTATGGTTGGTATAAGCCATCGATTCTGTGGTGACTTGCCAAGCTTCATCCCAACCTAGGCCATAGCTATCCATTAAAAGACGCATTAATTCGGGTACAGCAATACTCGGATGAGTATCGTTTAGCTGCATCACATTGCGCTGACTAAATTGGCTAAAGTCTGCACCGTAAACGGCGGTATAACGCTGTAAAATATCTTGTAAGCTTGCTGATGATAAAAAGTATTGCTGCCTTAACCTGAGTTCTTTACCATTTTCACTGGCATCATTTGGGTACAGTACCATCGTAATTTGTTCAGCTAAATTTTTACGCGCAACGGCTTCGGTATAATCACCATCATTGAATTCTGCTAAATCAAAATCATCAGTTGCTTCAGCTTTCCATAACCTCAATGTATTAATTCGGCCGTTACGAAAACCTGGTACTGGCATATCATGTGGAATCGCTTGTACATCTTGTGTATCAACCCAGACATAATGGCGATCGCCACTTGGGTCGACATAAGTTTCTGTATGACCAAAGAACGGAACAGTAATGGCATGGTTGGCCATCCTGACTTCCCAAGGGTTGCCTTCACGTAGCCAACGATCAGGTTGTTCGACTTGATAACCGTCCACCAGCTTTTGTTTAAACATGCCGTACTCATAACGAATACCATAGCCAACAACAGACAAGTCTAAACTTGCACAGCTGTCTAAAAAGCATGCAGCTAAACGCCCTAAGCCTCCGTTTCCAAGTCCAGCATCTAGTTCAGCTTCTTGTAGCGACTCGAGGTCTGCTGCATACTCCGCCAGTGCCTCATGTGTTTCTTTGGTCAAATCAAGACTTAACAGCGCATTACCTAATGATCTGCCCATCAAAAATTCTAACGACAAATAAGCAACTTGCTTTTGTTGGTACTGATTGTCTTTGAGGCGTGTCTCTCGCCATTGATTTAAAAGTTGATTTTTAACTGTAGAAGCAAGTGCACTATACATATCGTTAATGGCATGCTCATCACGGCATAACGACCCATGTATTTGACGCTTAAATGTAGCTGCCAACGTCTCGCACGGATCGCAATCATGGTTACTGCCCACGACTTCCAATGTTGATTGATTTACTGCTGAATTGGTATCTAATTCATCAGGCTTCACCTGTTTGGCTTTACCTGACTTTGCCGTCTTGGCTGGCTTTTTACTGAAGACTTATCTTTAATAGATGGTTTTTCAGTAGTCGATTTCCCTTTCGTTACTGTCATATAGACTCCTTAGCACCTTACAATGTTAATCGTTCAATAAACCGGATCTGACTCGGTTAGCTAATTTGTTAAACAACGCGTTTTACATAGTCTTTTGACGACTGAAATGACGACTACAAAGCGCATTTTCAATTGACTACCTTGTTGTTAAGCTGATGATGTGCATGAAATAATTTTAAGCTTCGCCCACAAAGTAAAACTGCCTCTGATTTTTCTTTTTCATTGGGTTTAGTTTGAAATTTTTGATGGGTTAATTGCGTATCAACTAATAGTTGCCAACCTTGATATCCCTCAACTTCGGGTAATTGAAACGGCTTTGATTCTTCACAAGCATTCAATAGGAGTAATAAGGCTTGTGGGTATTGATAAGGTGGTATCACTTCTGAGGTGATCACAACTGCTAAAGTGCGAGTTTCAGCTTCGCTCCACTGTTGTTTGACCATAGGCTCGCCATGACGGCTATACCAAGTAAAGCCGTTTGCATATTGATCTTCTGGTTCATGAATGAACTCGGCATGACAAAGAATCGGAAAACGCTGGCGCAGTTTAATAAGTTCAGACGTAAATTCTACCAATGGCCAGTCAATTTGCTGCCAGTCTATCCAACAGATCGAATTGTCTTGGCAATATGCATTGTTATTACCTTGCTGACTGTGGCCCATTTCATCACCACTAAGCAGCATTGGTACGCCCTGAGATAGCATTAATGTAGTGATGAAATTTCTTTGTTGCCTAGCTCGAATATTAATAATATTTTCGTTGCTAGTATGGCCTTCAACGCCATAGTTATGACTTAGGTTTTCATGATGGCCGTCTCGGTTGTCTTCGCCATTGGCTAAATTGTGCCTGTGTTGATAACTCACAACATCACGGAGAGTAAAACCATCGTGGCTGGTAATGAAGTTAATACTGGCAGAAGGTGCTCGACCATGATGTTCAAAAAAGTCACCAGAACCATGAAATCGTCGAGCAAACTCCGGCAACATGCCTTTATCGCCCCGCCAAAAACGTCTCATGGTGTCACGATACCTGTCATTCCATTCACTGAATGCAATGGGATAATTACCGAGTTGATAACCGCCTGGTCCAATGTCCCAAGGTTCGGCTATTAACTTAACCTGACACAATACAGGGTCTTGACTTAATGCATCAAAAAAACCGCAGCCTGGATCAAACCCATATACTTCACGACCAAGACAACTTGCTAAATCAAACCTAAAGCCATCTACCCCCATGACCTCAACCCAATAGCGTAATGAGTCCATAATTAATCTCAGTACCTGAGGATGATTAGAGTTAACCGTATTTCCGCAGCCAGTATCATTGATATACAAACGCTGATCGTTTGACACTAATCGGTAATAACTGGCGTTATCAATACCTCGGAAACTAAGTGTTGGTCCTAGGCGGTTTCCTTCTGCAGTATGGTTATAAACTACGTCTAAAATAACTTCGATACCTGCATCATGAAAACGATCAACCATCTTTCTAAACTCACCAATATCCTCGCTACTTAAATAACTGGGATTTGGCGCAAAAAAACCAATCGAGTTATAGCCCCAATAGTTGTTTAGATTTTTTCAATTAAAAATGGCTCATTTAAAAATGATTGAACTGGTAATAGCTCAACACAGTTCACGCCCAACTGAGTTAAATATTGCAATGAGCTTTTAGAGGCTAAACCTGCAAACTTTCCTTGATGAGCTTTATTAACTTCGGGATTCAGTACACTGAATCCTTTAACGTGCATTTCATATATAACGGTGCTTTCAAGAGGAATGTTAAGTCTTTTTACAGGTGTAGATTTCAGTACTGAATCATCAATCACGACACATTTAGGCATATATTGTGCGTTATCGATTTCACAAAACGACAAGTCTGCATCAACATCATTACGCGTAATGTCATAACCATAATTTGCATCGTTGGGTGCTAAGTTGCCTTTAAGTTGTTTTGAATAAGGATCGAGTAACAATTTATTGTGATTAAACCTATGACCTAAGTGAGGTTGATACGGACCGTAAACACGATAACCATATAAATCCCCCGCTTTTACACCAGGCACAAAACCGTGCCAAATTTGCTTGGTTTTATGTACCAAACAAATTTGTTTTTCGTTATTACCGTTATGATCAAACAGGCATAACACAACTTGTGTTGCATTCGCTGAAAAAATAGCAAAGTTCACCCCACCAGCAATCACCGTTGCACCAAGTGGATATGATTGTCCTTTGGTAACAAGAACATTGAGGTTATTTTCAGCGCCGTTGTTCATCTTTACGCCTCGTTATTTGTTACAAGTTGACTTGCTGCTAACACAACACAACCTAGAGGTGGCACAGTGATAAATCCGCTTTGCTCCATGCCTTGCCAAGGTACCTCGTCGTTAATAACAGTTTGATTAATCACATTACTGCCTCCGAACTGGCTCGCATCACTGTTAAGCAGTTCTTCGTAGTGATTTGGGGTCGGTAAGCCAATTCGAAAATGATGATGTACTTGCGGGGTCATATTGATGATGAAAATGAGTGCGTCATCAGAAGATTGCGCATAACGAATAAATGAGAAGACACTGTCTTGACTGTTATCACAATCAAGCCACTGAAAACCTGTTGATTGATGATCTAATTCATATAAACAAGGATGAGATATATACAGACCATTAAGCGCCTTTACCCAGTCTTGTATGCCTTGATGAGGTGCAAACTGCAGTAAATGCCAATCTAAACTTTGGTTATGATTCCATTCATCACGTTGACCAAACTCAGTTCCCATAAACAATAATTTTTTACCAGGTTGCCCCCACATCATCCCGATGTAAGCACGTAATGTGGCAAACTTTTGCCAATCGTCTCCGGGAATTTTATGTAAAACTGAGCCTTTTCCGTGTACGACTTCATCATGGCTAATAGACAATATAAATTGTTCGGTATAGGCATAGACTAAAGCAAATGTCATTTCATGGTGATGATGTGAACGGTAGATAGGATCCCGTGCTAAGTAACGTAAACTGTCATTCATCCAGCCCATATTCCATTTAAAACCAAATCCTAAGCCCCCTTTTTCCGTAGAGTTAGTCACCCCTGGCCATGCAGTGGATTCTTCAGCAATCATTGTTGCGCCAGCAAAGCTGGCATATATACGCTCATTGAGTAGTTTTAAAAACTCTATGGCTTTAATATTTTCACGACCGCCATATTCATTCGGTAACCATTGACCAGATTGACGGCTGTAATCTAGGTAAAGCATTGATGAAACAGCATCTAAACGTAATCCATCAAAATGAAATTCAGATAACCAATAACAAGCATTACTCAGTAAGAAGCTTTGCACTTCACCACGGCCATAATTAAAGATAAGCGTATCCCAGTCAGGGTGCTCACCTTGTCGAGGATCTTCATGTTCATATAAACAACTGCCATCAAATTTAGACAAGCCGTGGGGATCTTTAGGAAAGTGTGCCGGAACCCAGTCCAACAGCACAGCAATCTGATGTTTGTGGCAAGCATCGACAAACGCCTTTAAGCCATCAGGATCACCAAAACGATATGTTGCAGCATACAAGCCCACAGGTTGATAGCCCCAAGACCCATCAAAAGGGTATTCACAAATGGGCATCAGTTGTAGATGCGTAAAGCCCATTTCAACGATGTAAGGAATTAACTCGCTAATTAGATCGTCGTAGCTAAGGTAAGATTCGCCCCATTCACCTTTTCGCTTCCATGAGGCAAGGTGCACTTCATAAGTTGACATTGGCGCTTGATGTAATTGAGTGTTGGCGCGTTTAGTTAACCATTTGCTGTCTTTCCATTGATACTGGCTATTCGCGGGAACGATAGATGAGTTACCCGGCGCAGCTTCCATCGCTTTTGCATAAGGGTCTGATTTTTCAATCGACTCACCATATTGATTAACAATATAAAATTTATAAAAATCCCCCGCTTTGGCATTGGGCAAAAATATCTCCCATATGCCATTGCTTGGATGAAATCTCATTACATGTTGTCTAGGATCCCAATGATTAAAATCCCCTACAACGGATACACGCTGTGCATTGGGTGCCCATACACAAAAAAGCACACCATCTACCTTATTAACTTGTTTCCAATTAGCACCTATAAATTGATAACTGGCTTGTTGTTTCCCTTCAGCAAATAAGTACACATCATCCGCATCTAACAAGCTTTCGAATTGATATGGGTCAATTATATTTTCTACGCTTAATGGATATGTCACTTTAAGACTATATAAAAACGGCTTAACCCTTCGCCCCATTACGCCTGCAAATAAACCTTGTTCATCAACCTGTGATAATTCAGCCACTTTTTTACCGTCTTTTATAGCAATAACCTCAACACTGACTGCCCCCTTGATAAAACATCTCACAATCAGTGATTTACCATTGGGTGCCTTGTGCATGCCTAATAAAGAAAAGACATCCGTATAATCTCCTTTCAAGATGGCAATATCCGATCCTTGATTAAATAAAGGCGCATTATTCGTCATTGTGTATTGCTCCATAAAATTAATAACTGTTCTAACTACTGCTCGAATTGTGCATCAGTCATTCTGGAATGATTAATCACACTAAGACGCTGTTTTATCGCATCTGATGTTGTTATATGTTCAAGTGACATTGATAAACGACGGCGCCAATTAGGGTATTCTTTCCATGTGCCAGGGATATTGACAGGCATGGTTTCACAAATAAGATCTTCAAGTTGTACGCTGTATAAAGATGAGTTTCCTGATGCGGAAAGTTGAAGCCAAGCCGTTAAAACCACATCAAACTTAATACGACTTATGTCGCCTTCAAACAGCAATATTCCTTTCTGACAAAATAGATGGATCAATTGATGCTTTTCATGGTCACGTTCATTTAGCATCTCTTGCTGTTGCTGATGATTAATTAGGTTTAGTTGGTGTCTTAATTCGATATCATTACCGTGCCACCAAGCTGATAATGTCGGCACATCATGATTAGCCAGCATCATCAAACTCTGGCGTTTGTAATGCTCTGGAGATGTAAACCCATTATTTTGCTTTGAAAAATAAAACAACTCATTTGAAAATATGTTGGCATTAGAAAGGTTTTGAACAATTTCTGGCGGAACAATGCCAAGATCTTCACCTATAACGATGCATTGAGCTCGCTGACTTTCTAACGACAAAATTGCAAGTAACGCATCAAGTGGGTAATACACATAAGCCCCATCACCTAAGCTTAAGTTTTTAGGCCACCACCAAAGACGAAGTAATCCCATGACATGATCAATTCGTAAACCACCACAAGATTGCATGTTGCTTCTAATTAAGTCTTTGAAGTGAAGAAAATTTAATTGCTGTAATTTAATCGGATCCATCGGGGCAAGTCCCCAATTCTGACCTTGGGGTGCAAAAGGATCTGGCGGGGCGCCAATATTAGCGTTAGCACAAAAATAATCAGCATTTTGCCGCACTTCTGATCCTGTCGGAGAAGCCCCTACGGCCATATCTCGGATTAAACCGATGGACATTCCCACAGATTTCGCCGTTAATTGGCACAAACTAAGCTGACTTGTTGCGACAAATTGTAAGTAGCACCAAAAATCGGGGTTAGAAAATGTATCCTGACTGCTATCTTCTTTATGATGACCTACCTGCCAGTCAGCATATTGTTGTAATGCTTGTTCATGCTGTTTTTTGAAGTCACTAAATGCTTTAAATCGAGCTGTTAAAGTCGATTGATTTTCTTCAATAAAGGTATCAAACAATAAACAGAAAACCCGCTGTTTTAGTGCATAAACTTCTGCGTAATCTAACAGTGAATTCTCAGATAGTTTGTGTTTATTTATTTGCCAATCAGGCGTTGATAAAACATGTTTAACGCTGTCATATTCTTTTACTGATTCAATATGAATATAAAGTGGATTCAGTCTACGTCGGTCATCAGGACTGTACGGACTAATATGGCTAGGTAAGTCTAGAGCATGAAGGGGATTGAGCAGAATAAAGTCAGCACCTTGCTCGGCACTGAATACAATTAACTTTTGTAAATCATTAAAGTCACCTACGCCCCACTGGCTCTCACTTTTAATGCTATATAACTGCGTAGAAATACCCCAAGGATTGGCTTTTTTACTTAGGGAAAAGTTGCCAGTAGTAGCTTGTTGATGATGCCTGAAACTTGATAATGGCTCAGAAAGCGATCCTGAGTAGGCATGTCTTGGTGCGAGCATCAGCTGACACAAATACTCAGTGACATGATTATCTGAGTCCAGTGAACACGTCAGTTGATGATAGCCAAGCCCAATTGCATTATTTTGATGCTCATTTAATAAAAAGTGATACTTGATATAGAGGCAATCATTTGTTTTATAGTCACCAATAGCGGTTAACTGACTGCTGTGTATTTGAAATCTAAATGATTCATTTTGTTCGCTAAAAAGATGTAAACGTATATAACCAACAAAATGTTCAGTCAAACATAACTCTACATATGGCTCATCGACGTAAGTCCACTGAAATGCCCCTATGGGTTTAAGCCAGGGTGCCACGTCTAATTCGTGGATGCGCTGCTCGATGAACTTATCATTGAGAACTGACAATGCGCCGTCGACATCAGATTGATGCGGCGCCAAACACATTGACGTTAGAATTCCTTTTCTATCATTAGGCGAAATATGAACATGATTGCCAAAGCAATCAATAAACTCTGCGCCTACGCCTTGCAAATACAGTAACTTTTCCAGTCCCATATTTGTCATCCTCGCAAATAACATGCCTGATTAATAACTCAGCAGTTACCATGCCAGTCAAACATCACAGTTTAACTACAGTGATATTTCATCAGGATGACAGAATATATTTACAACTTTTCAGTAACTTACTCTAAAGAAGTAAAAGAGGCACAATACGCCTTTGTTTAAAACTCGATGGATAATTCACGATATTTCAATAGTTTTGGTGCAATTTACGCACAAATAACGTGCAGTTAAATAAACAACTACAGGAGTCATAAGTAAGTTTTTAATCAACCTCATTGGCAAAAGTTACACCTTATTGGTGGCAATATGATAATTTAGTTATAACTGATTAATCAAAGATGCGACTTTTAAGTTAGGAAGGTAAATGAACGCTCAACAGTTTAATGTCCATTTTGCACTTCAAAACCTCAGCGACAATTCTAGCGATATCCCCATTCAACAGGCATTACGTAAAGCTGCAGTGTTAATCCCGCTGATGGAGGTTGATGGCCAGCTACACATGCTCATTACACGCAGAGCGCTGCATTTAAGAGCACATCCTGGACAGTACAGTTTCCCCGGCGGAAAAGTCGATAAACAAGATAATTCCATTATCGAAACAGCCCTTAGGGAAGCAGAAGAAGAAATTGGCTTAAAACAAAGTAATGTCGACGTGATTGGTCAGTTCCCCGCCCATGCGACATTCACAGGGTTTCGAATCACCCCTATTGTAGGAATAATAAAACAACCATTTGAGATCAAAATCGATCCAGGAGAAGTATCAGAGACTTTTTGGGTGCCACTAAGCTTTTTCACAACCGCCAGCAATCGATATCAATTAAGGTATATGCGTGATGGACAAACGTTTGATGTGCATTACATGCCCTATAAAGGCAAATTCATTTGGGGTGTTACTGCGGCGATTATTGATTTGTTGTGCAAACACATCAGTACCACTGATCAGAGCTAAATAACATAACGTATATACAAGCCAGCAACAATAGAGACCATCAGTAGCAATGGTATATTGACCCAAAAACCTATTCTCTTCGACGTTTGAGCATAAAAATTAACCCCAAGATTAACAAAACTAATTGCAGCACAAGCCCAGATAACATACTCCAGTCTCACAGTTAATTCTGGATCCCAATTTAATCTGACTTCAACACCTTTACTCATAAAATAACCTACCGCACGATCAGGTCTTGCGTCGCCAAAAACAAGCAGCGCATATACGGCCAAAGACCAACCGGCCACAGACAAAATGGTTAATATGATTTGCAAAAATTTTGTTTTGGTCACTAATTCACCCCACTACCAAGTGTTTTATTAAAATAGCGCTTTTGTTCATATGGTTACAAGATAATTTTTACAACCTATTGTACGTATATGACAGGAAATTGGCTCAATTAAGGCATTTATTAGTAAAACTTACGCATTTATCTGCGTCTAAGGGCGTTTTCGGCTTGTTAAACGCCGATATCAAGGTAATATAAAGCACTTATTTTTATCATTGATTCATTGGAGAACTAAGCAACAATGAGCATTACATCTGTCGCTTCTGTATTTAAAGGTGACTTCGCGATTGGTTCGCAAGTTACAGTTCGTGGTTGGGTTAGATCTCGCCGCGATTCTAAAGCTGGTATTTCATTCCTTGCTGTTTATGACGGTTCATGTTTTGACCCTATTCAAGGCGTAGTACCAAATAATTTAGATAATTATACTGATGAAGTGCTAAAGCTTACTGCTGGTTGTTCAGTTATCATGACTGGTGAAGTCGTGGAATCTCCAGGTAAAGGTCAAGCATTCGAAATGCAAGTTACGCAGGTTGAAGTAGCTGGGTTTGTTGAAGATCCTGACACTTATCCTATGGCTGCAAAACGTCATTCGATTGAGCATTTACGTGAATTAGCACACCTTCGTCCACGTACTAACATCATTGGTGCGGTTGCACGTGTTCGTAACTGTTTATCGCAAGCCATTCACCGCTTCTATAACGAACAAGGTTACATTTGGGTATCAACCCCGTTAATCACTGCTTCTGACACAGAAGGTGCTGGTGAAATGTTCCGTGTATCAACCCTAGACATGGAAAACTTACCTCGCACAGATAAAGGCAATGTTGACTTTGCTGAAGACTTTTTCGGTAAAGAATCATTTTTGACTGTATCAGGCCAATTGAATGCTGAAACTTATGCATGTGCTTTATCTAAAGTATATACATTTGGTCCGACTTTCCGTGCTGAAAACTCTAACACTAGCCGTCACTTAGCTGAGTTCTGGATGGTTGAACCTGAGGTTGCTTACGCTGACTTAGATGATGCAGCTAAACTCGCTGAAGACATGCTTAAATATTGTTTCCGTGCAGTATTAGAAGAACGTCGTGACGATTTAGAGTTCTTCGCACAACGTGTTGAGAAAACGGCAATTGAACGTTTAGAAGCATTTGTGACAAGTGACTTCGCGCAAATTGATTACACTGATGCAATCGAAATTTTAAAAGCCTGCGATAAAGAGTTTGAATTCGATGTTGAATGGGGTATCGACTTACACTCAGAACACGAACGTTACCTTGCTGAAGAGCATTTTAAAGCACCTGTTGTTGTTAAAAACTATCCGAAAGATATCAAAGCATTCTACATGCGCTTGAATGATGATGGTAAAACAGTGGCTGCGATGGATGTATTAGCACCTGGTATTGGTGAAATCATCGGTGGAGCACAACGTGAAGAACGTTTAGATGTGCTTGATGCTCGCTTAGCAGAAATGAAGTTAGATCAAGAAGATTACTGGTGGTACCGTGATTTACGTCGTTACGGCACTGTACCGCATGCAGGTTTCGGTTTAGGTTTTGAGCGTTTGGTATCTTATGTTACTGGTGTAAGCAACATCCGTGATGTAATCCCATTCCCTCGTTCACCTAAATCAGCTAATTTTTAATCGTTGGCTTTATAAAAAAACGCGCTATATGCGCGTTTTTTTGTGCATAAGAAACGACTAATTAATTTTCTCTACGCACAGTTCAATATATCCATAAATAGCAACAAGTACCATCCAAGGTAGCAGTAACCATAAATAATGAGTGCTAGCGGCTTCTTTAGAATATTGATATATAAGCAAGATAATGCTGGCAAAAATGCTCGCGCAATAGGTTAACCACAGGGCAATAATGACAGAGTTGTTTGTTTCAGTAATTTTATAGCCTGTTAATGCGCTTAATCCGAATATCAGCCCCATTGCAAGCGCTCCACCGACCAAAAACTGAATGGCTGAAGCCAATATAACTAAACCCATAGATTTTTATTTCCTTATAGAATGACAGCTTCTTATCCCTTGAAGCTTCAGTGTTATGTTGTATTGTGTTTTTTAGTAACAAATGATGAATCATCAACATAAGTATTCATCTCTATGATTAACTACTCACATCAAACTCGGTTAATTATTGGCTTTATCACTCCCCTTCTTAAACTTAGATAATCCCCAAAACAAAATACCCGTGCCACTACAAGAAAGAAAAAAGAATAAACCCAATCCAACAGGCGAACCCCAAGAAAATGCAAAGTACAAAACGTCCATATTTTTTCCTTTTCAACATGTCTAATAGAAGAAGATTGGATGCAATTGTGCACTATCACTGCTTTAATTAGCATTTAAGTTGTTACTTAAATCGTGCAACAACACTTTCGAACCAAGTGCCCAGCGTAGACTTTCTACTATTTAAAAATAAATGTTCGAAATCTGCAGCGACTTCCATTGCAAGAATGCAATCATCAAAATGTGTTTTGAGATTATCGTCAGTAAACACAAAAACCTCTCCATCAAATTGGATACAATGTTCGTTATCATCAAGGATAGATATCAACAAACGTGTATTGGCTATCCATGATGCACGAGCATTAAAAAACATTGCTTGTTCTATCGCTTTTTTCTCAATTTTAGAAACGCCGCTATGAATAGATTGACTCAAGCCCTTCTGTTTATTGTTTACTAATGTATTTAAAAAATCGCTACCAGAATTAAGTACGTACTGACAATAAAAACGTTTGTATTGAGATAATAACAAAGACAAATGATCTAATCGTTCTACACCCTGTTTTCTAAATTCTTTTGAACTGAGATAACTTGGCTCAATAAACTCATGAAGATTAAGCGCATTTTGCTGCGAGGAAAAATAAGACTGAGCTTCAGACAGCGTCATGTTATCAGCAGTATTGCTACTAAGAACCTGCTCAAACGCTACTGCTTCCATCTCTAATTCCCATAAAGTGTCTGATTCATGCTAAAAGTGTGGTGTCTATTACTTATAATGGCGTTATTATGCACAAAACGAGATAACAAGGCATTAACAATGACAGTTTTATTCAAAAAAAGAGGCTAACGCCTCTTTTTTAAAACACTAATGGATTAATATTTGGAGCGAACTAAAGATTTTTGTAAACCTTGCCATCTTTCATAACAAAACTGACGCTCAATAAAGCTGAAATATCCTTAAGTGGACTCTTTCTAGTCGCAATAATATCGGCAAATTTACCAGTTTCAATGGTACCTAATTTATCAGACATATCGATTAAATCAGCCGCATTCACTGTAGCAGACTGTAAAATATCGCTATTGGACATACCAGCTTGGTGCATTAACACCGCTTCTTGTGCATTAATACCATGCTTTGACACGCCACTATCAGTACCAAACGCAATCTTGACGCCCGCCTT
Source organism: Shewanella sp. ENK2 (assembly GCF_043568515.1). Classification (NCBI taxonomy): domain Bacteria; kingdom Pseudomonadati; phylum Pseudomonadota; class Gammaproteobacteria; order Alteromonadales; family Shewanellaceae; genus Shewanella; species Shewanella sp. ENK2. Next base: position 4,488,722 of record NZ_CP171406.1, read on the forward strand.
ATATGACTTCTCGAAGTTAGCTAACATATCAGCGCCAACACGGATCGCTTTCGCTTTGATAGGTTTAGACATAAAATCAGATGTTTCAGCCATATCTACAACCGTCGCACCAGCCAATAATGTGGGCACTAAATACGCACCAGTTTGCTTAAATAGTTTGATGGTTTCGTCGTCTGCATAACTACCATGCTCGATACTGTCGACACCTGCACGCAATGCGGCATTAATCCCTGCAGTTGCATGGGCATGACTGGCTACTTTTCGGCCAAGATCATGTGCTGTTTGCACAATTTCTTTTAGCTCTAAATCAGTCATTTGTTGACCCGTACCCGTATTGGTATCCGATAATACTCCACCAGTTGACGCTACTTTAATCGCATCAGCGCCATATTTAATTGCGTGCCTGGTCATTTTTCGACACTCATAAGGCCCATCACAAAGTGTTTTAGGAGACTTCATTGCTAATAAATCTGGCGCCATTCCATCTGCATCTAAATGTCCTCCTGTGATAGAAATACCTGCAGCGGCAATAATTCGAGGCCCTTCTATCCATCCCTTTTCAACACCATCTCGTAAAGCGTACATTTGCTCTGATTCACTCAGTAAATCACGCACTGTTGTAAAGCCAGCTAACAACGTTGTTTTTGCGTAATGAACACTTTTCATTGCGATATCAGCATCAGATAACTTTACTGTATCTTTCGTGTTACCTGGACCAAGTTCCATTTGTAAATGCACGTGCATGTCCATTAAACCTGGCATAACGAAACTGTTTGATAAATCGATTAACTTAGCGTCTTTTGCAATCGACTTAGCTGAAATAAAGCCTTCTCTGACATCAAGGATTTTACCATCTTTAACCACAATAGTTTGCTGAGTTAATGGCGACTTCCCTGGTATGGCAAGTAGCTCACCTGCATGAATAACTTGAGTTGCTGCGAATGCTGATTGAGCCATAACGCCGCTTAATAATAAGGATACTAGGCTAACAGAACCGCGAATAATAGTAGGTTTAAATGAGTGTTTATGATGATTTATCAGGGAATGAGTAAACATGAGTAGCGTCTTTTATAAGTTATTTATACGGGTAATATACCTAACAAAACACAAATGTAAACCAGCATTCACATCCCTTTAATATTAATTCTTTATATGCTAATTTACAGTAAAGACTAATTTTATTCGTCAAATCAGTATATAAAGGCTTATACAAAAGCTAAAGATTCATACTTCTCCAATGCTTAATTTTACTCGTCAAGGAATACACATGAACAAAGGCATATATCTGGTGTTAATGCTGACACCTATGGCCGTTGCTATTAGCTCAACAATGGCAATTGCGGATACTCAATCAGCGGATACGCAAGCTAGCCCCGACAATACATTGCAACTTGAGGATATTTTTACCCTCGAATATGCCTCAAACCTTGAAATCAATAACGACGGAGATGAGGTTTACTTCGTTAGAAACTACATGGATATTCAAAGTGATAAAAAGCTCGGCAATATCTGGAAGGTCGACAACAAAAAGCGTTTAACCCCTGTAACTAATGGTTTGCATGTGGACTTTTCTCCAACTTTATCACCCGATAACAGCAAGCTTGCTTATGTATCAACCGCGAGTGGTTCACCTCAAATACATATAAAGTGGTTAGAAAGCGGTGATGTAGGCCAAATGAGTCATTTTAGTCATGCGCCCAGTAACCTTACTTGGTCACCAGATGGCACAAAAATAGCCTTTACTCGTTTTGTTCCAAGCAAACCAAAGTCAGTTGTATCTTTGCCCGGTAAACCACATAACGCTAAGTGGGCTAAACCAGCAGTTTATATTGATGATATGTACTACCGTTTTGACGGTGCTGGTTTTACGAAACCTGGTCATAGCCATATTTTTGTCATGTCTGCTGATGGTGGCTCTGCTCGACAAATTACCCAAGGTCAATTTGATCATCGCAGCAACCTCAGTTGGACAAAAGACGGCAAACAGATAATTTATGCAACGAACACCCGTGAAGATAAAGAATTAGAATGGACTGATAGCAATATATTTAGTGTTGATGTCCAGACTCAAAAAGTTAGCCAACTCACTGACCGACTTGGGCCTGACAATGCACCTCATGTATCACCTAACGGTAATTACATTGCTTATTTAGGCTACGATCAACATCATATGAATTATGAGAACACTTTATTGTATGTCATGGATATTGATGGCAGCAATAAACGTGCAATCACGACTGATTTAGATCGCTCAATCAATAGCATCCAATGGGCTGACAATAGTAAAGCTGTGTATATGAGCTATCACGATAAAGGTGAAACTTATGTCGCTTATCAACCATTAAATGGTAAACGTAAGATAGTAGCTAAGAACCTCGGAGGCCTTGCATTTGGCCGACCTTATACAGGCAGTGATTTTGATGTAGCAGAGAATGGTACTATTGCTTTCACTTACTCTGATCCACAGCGCCCAGCAGATATTGCAATCACTCGAAAAGGCAAAACTCAACAGTTAACAGATCTCAACAGTGATGCTCTCGATTACAAAACATTAGCCGATATAAAAGAAATCAACGTCAAGTCGTCTTATGATGATCGTAATATTCAAGCATGGATTGCCTACCCACCTGGTTACAAAGCCGCAAAAGAGGCTGGCAAACAGTTTCCATTGATTTTAGAAATTCACGGTGGCCCAGTCACAAATTACGGTCCTCATTTTTCAGCAGAAGTGCAATTAATGGCAGCGAGCGGATATGTTGTTGTTTATGCAAACCCTCGAGGAAGTGATAGTTACGGTAAGGAGTTTGCCCAAACTATACATAACAACTACCCAAGCCAAGATTATGATGACTTAATGTCTGTGGTAGACGGTGTCATCGCCCAAGAGGCAATTAATAAGGACGCGCTATTTGTCACCGGTGGCTCGGGCGGAGGCGTATTAACAGCATGGATCATTGGTCACACCGATAGATTTAAAGCTGCTGTTGTCGCTAAGCCTGTCATTAACTGGTACAGCTTCGCATTAACAACAGATATTTATCCATTTGTTATCAAAAACTGGTTTAAAAAAATGCCATGGGAAGATACAGCTCACTACATGAAACTTTCACCAATAAGCTATGTAGGAAACGTTAAAACTCCAACTATGCTATTAACTGGTGATGCGGATCAGCGAACGCCCATAGCAGAAACAGAACAATACTACCAAGCACTAAAACTTCGCAATATCGATACAGCAATGGTTAGAATTCCAGATGCGCCACATGGGATTTATAAACGCCCAAGTAACTTAATGTCTAAAGTCGCTCATATTCTTTGGTGGTTCGAGAAATACCAATAGCTAAAAAAATATTATGCCCTTTCTAAGCCAGAGCCATGCTCTGGCTTTTTCATTAAAGTGTGTGAGGTTCTTATTAGAACTTCCTATCAATAGGTTACTCATTCATCGCTATTGGTTTCTGAATATAGCAAAGAGAAAGGAATATGAAGCTACATTGATTACGCTACAACCCTATTGCTAAAATTTCAAAATAAAGAAAGCAAAAAGCCCGCTATAAAATAGCGAGCTTCTCTAAATATGGCGGAGAGATAGGGATTTGAACCCTATATCGATTGCGCTACAAACCATTTCGATAAAAGTTCGAATCCAAACACAAAAAAGCCCGCTATTACTAGCGAGCTCTTTCGATAAATATGGCGGAGAGATAAGGTTTTAACCCTACATCGATTACGCTACAAACCCATTGCCAGTATTTCAAAATAAAGAAAGCAAAAAGCCCGTTACTTTGCAGTAACGGGCTTTTCTAAATATGGCGGAGAGATAGGGATTTGAACCCTAGATGGGCTACAAACCCATGCCGGTTTTCAAGACCGGTGCATTCGACCACTCTGCCATCTCTCCGAACGAGCAAGATAATAGCTATCACTCTGGTTAGTGTAAAGTATTAATTTAAAGATAATGATTGTTTGGCTAACTATGCATCAAATAGTGAGTTTAGTGAGCAGTTGCGTAGGCTGAGTAAATCAATACTAGAATCTGCAAGAAATAAACATATGGCACTCAGCTTCTACTCTTGCCTTTATTGCGCTCAAACCCATTGCCAATATTTCAAAATTGGAAAGCAAAAAGCCCGCGACTTTGTGGTAACGGACTTCTCTAAACATGAATGAGAAATAGGAATTTGAACCCTACATCGATTACGCTACAAACCCATTGCCAATAATTCAAATCGAAAAAGCAAAAAGCCAGCAATAAAATAGCGGGCTTCTTTAAATATGGCGGAGAGATAGGGAATTGAACCCTACATCGATTACGCTACAAACTCATTGCCAATTTATCAAAATAAAGAAAGTAAAAGGCCGTTACTTTGTAGTAACGGCCTTTTCTAAATATAGCGCAGAGTTAGGGTTTGACCCCTACATTGGCACCCTACAAACCATTTCATTAAAAGTTTGAATCCAGAAACAAAAAAGCCCGCTATTGCTAGCGGGCTTTTTCGATAAATATGGCGGAGAAATAGGGAATTGAACCCTACATCGATTACGCTACAAACTCATTGCCAATTTATCAAAATAAAGAAAGTAAAAAGGCCGTTACTTTGTAGTAACGGCCTTTTCTAAATATGGCGCAGAGTTAGGGTTTGCCCCCTACATTGGCACCCTACAAACCATTTCATTAAAAGTTTGAATCCAGAAACAAAAAAGCCCGCTATTGCTAGCGGGCTTTTTCGATAAATATGGCGGAGAGATAGGGATTTGACCCCTACATCGATTGCGCTACAAACCCATTACCAATATTTCAAAATCGAAAAAGCAAAAAGCCCGCTATAAAATAGCGGGCTTCTTTAAATATGGCGGAGAGATAGGGATTTGAACCCTAGATGGGCTACAAACCCATGCCGGTTTTCAAGACCGGTGCATTCGACCACTCTGCCATCTCTCCGAACGACGAGAATAATAATGTTCTCGACGTTTGCTGTAAAGTACTAAAACTAATAAAACTAATCGATTGCTTGACTTACAATCAATCTGTCGATTTTTTATCTGAATAAAGCCCTACTCTTGCTGGATCTGGCGCTACAAAACCATTCGACATGCTCGCCCAACTATCTTGCTTAGATAACAAGTAACCTAAATAGACTCCAACAGCGCTCAGTAATATGCCTAATCCAATAGTCATTTCAGCATATTGAGCCAGCATAGCAACAATACTCGAAGCCCCAAAAGCCATTCCGATTTGAATAAAGTTTTGTAAGCCAGCTGCCTTAGTCGCATTATTACTAAACTGCTGTAATGCGTTATTGACCACAATAGGATAAATCGCACCGTTGGCAGCCGCTAAAACAGAGAAAGAAATCAGCAATGGATATATAGTTTCCATCGTCATAACTAAAGTGACTAACGCAATTACAGCAACACAAGCAAAGAATAAACCTAGTACGTATTTAAGGGCTGATTGTGCTCCGCACTTTTTAACCAATACCTTACTCATATAACCACCTACGATAAACATGATGGTTTGAGGAATAAAACTGAGTCCAATTGCCTGCGCTTCGTAGCCAAACTTAATCATGACACTTGGCCACACAGTTAAGTAACTAAAAAATGCAGCCGAACACGCTCCAAAAATAACCACGTTTCCTAAGTAACGGGTGTTTTTCACAATGCTTTTATAGCTGATGCTTTGCTGCACTTCAGCTTGTTTTGATTCACTTGCCACTAACCATTTAGTGAGTACGATAAGTAAAACGGCCACAATGACTAAAGTAACAAATACCGAACGCCAGCCAAATGAATTAACAATCGCGGCTCCAATTAACGGCGCAACAGCTGGAGATAAAGCCACTAGCGGCATAATATTCGAGAACACTTTTTGCGCTTTGTCAGCATCGTATTTTTCAACGACGATGGCTTGCCAAATGACACCAGCACTACATGCTCCTAATGCTTGAAAAAAACGGGCAATATTTAACATCGTAATTGAATCACTTGCCACAATGACGCCACTTGCAGCTGCAAATAACGTTAAACCCGCAATTAATGCGTTTTGCTTACCAATTTTTTCAACTAAAGGACCATATAATAATTGGCCTATGGCGAGACCAGCTAAGAATGTGGTCAGTGAAAAGGCAACATTATTCAAGCTTGTTGAAAAAGAATCAGCAATATTCTGAAATGCAGGCAAGTACATATCAGTTGCAATAAAACCTAACATACTTAACAAAGCTAAATAGGCTAATAAAATAAAATACTGCACATTGGCAGTGTTTGAAGACGCATTAGTCATCTTAAAAATAATTCCAAATAAAGGGCTGTTAAAAATCAGCGTGCAGTCTAATCACTTGCAAAATGTTTGTGAAACGTTTACTTTTGATGACTGCATTCATATTTTTTCACAGCAAAGGATCGCCCTCTATGCTTTCAGAACAAGCATTGGAAATGATTGATATTGTCGCTCGTGTAGGTAGTTTCACTGCTGCAGCTAATCAATTGCATAAAGTTCCATCAGCCGTTAGTTACGCAGTAAAACAAATTGAAGATGAACTTGGTGTCATTTTGTTTGAAAGGCATCATCGCAGTGTTAGCTTAACAGAGCCAGGTAAACATTTTGTCCAACATGCAAGAGAGTTGCTGGCTGAAATGAATGACCTAAAACGAAGCACTCAACGTGTCGCAAACGGTTGGCAACCTACACTTTCTATTGCGTTAGATAACATTGTTAGAGCAGACCGAATCAGTGTGCTGATCTCAGATTTTTACCGCCACTTTAGTGATGTAGAATTAATTATTCGCATTGAAGTGTTTAATGGCGTTTGGGAAGCGTTAGCTACAGGCAGAAGTGATATTGCCATTGGTGCAACCACTGCGATACCTGTCGGTGGTGTTTTTCAGTATAAAGATATGCGAGACATTGAATGGGCGTTTTTAGTCAGTAAAAATCACCCATTAGCAGACATCGATCGTCCTTTAACTGATGATGAATTACGTATCTACCCTTCTATTTGTCTTGAAGATACGTCAAGAGAGATCCCTAAACGAACCACATGGCTACTCGACAATCAACGCCGTCTAGTTGTGCCTGATTGGATTCGAGCCATTAATTGCTTTAGAGACGGTTCAGGTATTGGTTATATGCCACTTAATCTCGCTAAGCCTTTTATCCAATCGGGTTCATTGATTGCGAAAACCTTAGAAAACCCTAAAAATGCAAGCCCATGTTGTCTTGCTTGGAATCAAGAAAAAATGTCCCCAGCACTTGAATGGGTGCTCGACTATCTTGGTGATACAGACAAGCTCCATCGTGAATGGTTAGCGTAAACACGGCTTTGTCGTCCTTTAAGATTGACCAATTTAATGTTCATTTAAGTATTGTTTTCAACAATAAGGTTAATGCTCAACATATTGTCTGATTTTGCGACATTGAAGATAAATTAATGGCGCAAAATCAACTAGTTCATCATGATGACTTTAAGCTGTAGCAAAGCTGTTGTATCATCAAGTTAAGTTATCAGTAATTTACCATGTGCTGAGAGAGCATTTTGTTAAATTACACTCTTTTTAACGTCTCGGAGACTGTTATGAATCAACAAACTTTGTCGGGTCAACAAGCCACGACGATGGAAACCAACAAACTCATTAAAAACACTTATATGCTGCTGTCTATGACATTAGCATTTGCTGCTGTAATGGCAGGTGTCGCAATGGCGTTAAATATCGGCCCATTCATGTCTATCGGTTTATCTCTTGGTAGTATTGTCGTCATGATGGTCACCTTGAAAAAAGCTGACAATGCATCAGGATTAGCGTGGATCTTTGCCTTCACAGGTATGCAAGGTGCTTCATTAGGCTATATTCTAAATCACTATGTTGGTTTGAATAATGGCCCAGAGCTTATCATGCAAGCATTTGGTTTAACGTCTGTTATTTTTGTATCTTTATCAGCTTACGCAATCACGACGAAGAAAGACTTTAACTTTATGGGTGGCTTCTTATTCGCCGGCCTACTTGTTGTTATTGGCCTTTCATTAATCAATATGTTCTTTGTTAATAGCGGTGCTATGTTCATGGCATTACAAGCTGCTGTCGCTATGATCATGGTTGGTTTAATCCTTTACGATACAAGTCGTATCGTAAATGGCGGCGAAACTAACTATATCCGCGCAACAATTTCGTTATTCTTAAACTTCATCAACCTATTCATGGCACTTCTTCACCTGCTTGGTATGGGAAATGATGATTAATAGCGTCAAGTAACGGGTCAGTCACTTTATAAATCCACTGTGATTAATCAGTTAACTAGGCTAAAATGGCTCCTCATTCAGGAGCCATTTTTTATTGTTATGAGTAAATTTATTATCCAAGTTAATGGCACGGTTTATGGGTCTACTGCCAGTTTTAGAGCGCTTCGTTTTACTGAAAGTGTTTTATCACTAGGTCATCAAGTCAGCCATATCTTCTTTTATCAGCAAGGTGTATTCAACAGTAATAGCCTCGTTTGCCCAGCATCTGATGAGCATGATTTACACCGCGCTTGGACTAAACTGGCATCAGAACATAATGTCAAATTAGTCAATTGCGTCTCTGCTGCATTAAGGCGTGGAGTCCTATCAGCGCAAGATGCATTAGAAAATGACAAGCAGCAATATAATGCTAGTGAACAATTTACTATGGGTGGTTTAGGTGAGTTAGTCACGGGTATTGAGCAATCAGACAGATTGGTTTGCTTTTAGTAATGCATACAGGAATGGATATGAAAAAAATCTGCGTCATCTTCAGAAAAAGCCCTATTGGAAATACATCCAGTCGTGAAGGCTTAGACTTTGCTATGCTCAGTGCAAGTTTCGAGCAAGAAGTCAGTATTATATTTACCGATGAAGCTGTACTGCATTTACTGCCTGAACAACAACCTGAACTTGTGGGAAGTAAAGATTACCTGTCGACTTTCAAAGCATTAAGTTTATACGATATTGATACTGTTTTAGTCTGCCGAGAGTCAGCAGTACAATTTGGTATTACAGCTAAAGATTTTAACTTTGAAGCTGAATTAGCCTCAGAAAAACATATCCAAACTTTAATACAGCAAGCAAATGAAGTGGTGGTGTACTAATGATAATGCACCTAGTACAACACTCAGCAACGACAGATAACGCACTAACCTGCTGTTTACGATACATCGCAGAGCAAGACAGCATCTTGTTATCAGACGATGCCATAAACTGCTTACTTAATCATAAGTGGCAACAGCGATTATCAAACATCAAAATTTACGTGTTAATTGAAGATATTGATGCAAGAGGATTAGGCGCTCGCCTACCTCAGACAAACAATATTAAGGTTATCGATTATGACCAGTTTGTACTGGCCACATTGGAACATACGAAGGTGATCACTTGGTAAACTCATTTGACTTTAACGGTCAGCAAATCGAAGTCGATGCTAAAGGTTATTTAAAAAATTATACCGATTGGAAAGCTGATATGGCGCCTATTCTAGCGGCCACAGAAGACATTGTCCTTACAGAGCAACATTGGGAAGTCATAAACTTCGTTCGTGACTTTTACTTAGAATACAAAACTAGCCCAGCTATTCGTGTTTTAGTAAAAGCGATAGGTCAAGCATTAGGCCCAGACAAAGGTAATTCTAAATACCTTTACACATTATTCCCTATTGGCCCCGCAAAGCAAGCAACCAAAATTGCCGGTTTACCAAAACCCGCTAAATGCATTTAACCTACTTGGTGACTTCAACAAGCCTGACACGTATTCGTTCAGGCTTTTTTAATTGTGTCGTTATCGCACAAGCTAACGGGCTAACGGGTAAATATCTTCAATATAAGCTTAAATAAACTAAGCAATTGGCAAATGATCACGTCCAGCTTTAACCACATTACTATCCCCTACTCGACTGTCGTTAAGGGCCATACCATAATTGTCACGACAATACTGGCATGGGCTCATGGTGTTAATTAACCGACCACGCTTACTGTACTTACGAATATAGGCATGAGAAATAGTGACATTTTGTTGAGTTAATAAACTGACATCTGCAACTTTATCTTTTAGATCAATAACAGCTGCATCCTCAGCACAATGCCGATCATTAGCTCGCCCCCAACCAATAAACTCATTACCCACTTCATCAAGATACTTTGCAGCAACCCATGGCCCACTATGATGACCTGTCGGCTCTCCATTAGGTAAGTAAGAAGGTTTATTGGCAAGTTGATATGGAATTAATTCAAGTGGGTCATCAGGTGGTTGCTCACAGCTAACTTCAAGAGCCGATTGAGGCTGTTGTGTAACGAAGAAGTGATGGTTATGACTTAACTTAACGTCACGTAATTTAGCCACTAGTTCTACATTGGGTTTACGAGTATCGACTTCAACAATTCGTAATATACTTGCTTGGCTACCATTACGGGCGATTATTTTGTCACCCGTTTTTAATGATGCAGCGGTGACCCATTGTTTGTTGAAATTACTGAAGATATGAACTTGATCGACATACATTAGGGTGGTGATGTCATCTATGGTGTATTTAATTTCTAGCATGAACTCGTTGATTAAGTTTAGTGTTGATTGCTGAAAAGCATTTTAGCATTAATTACTCGACAGCGTTTACCTGTACTAATAAACAAGAGTGAATCAATAAAAGCGAATCAAATTAAACCACTTCCGAGGACAAGTACACTTCACACCCTTACACCCTTACACCCTTACACCCTTACACCCTAACAAAACGCAAACTATCACTATCACTTACAATAAGCTGAATTTAATTCGTTGAACGAGCCAAGCGCTTGCAATGAGAAACACACTAAAAGTCCAGTAAAGATAAATACAAGACTCAATACCAATTTAGCGTGTCCTTTACCTCGATTAGGATTTAGAACATGCAAATAAATGGTTGCGTGAAGATTGAATTAATTGATTAAACTCAGACGCTGATTGAAGATGGTTCTCTACAAAATGTTGATCCAAAAAATATGGAAACTTATCAGCTTTATTAACCAATAACTGATAACGCGTAGTGGCATGTTGCACATACGGAGAGAAACTTGTCTGCTCAGCACCTTCACATTGCTCGGAATAAAGCGTTAATAGCTTAGATGCGATAGCAATTTCATTCGGATAATCATTTATCTCATCTTGAAGTTGAGCTCGGGTTGCTTGAAAACTTGCTAATCCGTATCCGCATACAAAAACAACCAATAACGACATTCTTTTCACTTATTTTTGATCCGTAATAAAAAGGAGAATCTGGCTATTCAAAAAACTGATTTAAATTAAGCAGCGGCCTCGATAAAGTCATAAATTGTATGCTTTAGGCACTAATAACCTTCTATGAGAATCTCTTTTATACTCCTTAACAATGGTCAAATGAAGCGCGTCGTTGTAATTCCACATTTTCTCCTTATTGTTTGCAGAGATTGACGAATTTGTGTATTTCACTTATCCATTATTGCTATGTAAATCCAATAGATCACAGTGTTCATATTGCAATTTTTATTTCAGCACGTGTTAACTTCATTAAACTCGGATTTACTTTGCGTTATTTTATTTATGGCATAAAAAAACCAAACACAGGGTTTGGTTTTTTGTAGAGAAAACTGGCTTACAGAATATTAGGCCATTTTAATAGCTAATTGCATTAGCCAATCTTCTCTAAGCCACGCATATAAGGACGCAATACTTCAGGGATCGTGATTGAACCGTCCGCATTTTGGTAGTTTTCGAGAATCGCAACGACAGTACGCCCAACAGCTAAACCCGAACCATTTAATGTATGCAGTAATGTAGGCTTTTTATCATTAACACCACGGTAGCGAGCTTGCATGCGACGAGCTTGGAAATCCTTCATGTTAGAACAAGAAGAAATTTCACGATAAGTATTTTGTGCAGGAAGCCAAACTTCTAGATCGTAAGTTTTAGCAGCGCCAAAACCCATGTCGCCAGTACATAAAATCATTGTGCGGTAAGGTAAGCCTAACCCTTGTAATACTTTTTCAGCATGGCCTGTTAACTCTTCAAGTGCAGCCATAGAATCTTCAGGCTTAACAATTTGAACCAGTTCTACCTTGTCAAACTGATGTTGACGTATAAGGCCACGTGTATCACGGCCATATGACCCTGCTTCACTACGGAAACATGATGTTAATGCCGTCATTTTTAATGGTAAATCCGCTTCATCGATAATCGTGTCACGAACCATGTTAGTTAATGGAACTTCAGCAGTAGGAATTAAGCTTAGTCCTTGGCCTTCTTCAGTAGCAGGTTTTGTGTGGAATAAGTCTTCACCAAATTTTGGTAGCTGACCTGTACCTAATAAACTTTCTTCATTGACTAGAAGTGGTACATACATTTCTGTATAACCATGGTTTTCAGTATGTAGATCTAGCATGTACTGACCGACAGCTCGAGTTAAACGAGCGATTTGACCTTTCATGACAATGAAACGAGAACCGGTAATTTTAACCGCACTTTTAAAGTCTAAACCATCTAAGCCTTCGCCAAGATCTAAGTGATCTTTGATTTCAAAATCAAATTTAGTCGGCTCACCCCAAGTGCGAACTTCAACGTTATCATTTTCGTCAGCGCCTGCTGGTACTTCATCATCAGGTAAGTTAGGCATGCTCATCGCAATACCATTTAGCTCTGCTAATAACGCTGCTAGTTCTGATTTCTTCGCATCGAGCTGAGAACCTAAGTCACCCACTTTCGCCATGATTTCACTAACATCTTCACCACGAGACTTTGCTTGACCAATGGATTTAGAGATTGCATTACGGGATGCTTGTAATTCTTCTGTTTCCACTTGTAGCGACTTACGTGTTTCTTCTAAAGCAGTTAAGCGGCTAACATCAAGGATAAAGCCACGTCGTGCTAAAAGCTCAGCTGTGACTTCAAGTTCGTTACGCAAAAATTTTGGATCTAACATGTTATATATTCTTAATAGTTAAATGCGAGAAAATACTAGCTGCTGACCGACATACACCATGAATATACATAGGATGACATTCAACAACACGTTGAGAATTGCTTTAATGAAGAGTCCCTCTTGCATTAGCAATAATGTTTCATTGGAAAAAGTCGAGAATGTAGTTAAAGCACCTAAAAGGCCAACTCCGACCATCGCTTTTAGCTCTGGGCTTAAATGCGAGGTTTCGAGACTAATGGCATATACAATGCCCATTATGAATGATCCCAATATATTGACCAACAGTGTACCAAAAGGAAAACTGCTTCCAAATAGCTGAAGCATTAAAATTGAAATAACATAGCGAAAAACTGCTCCAATAGAGCCGCCGAGTGCCACAAACATGATATTGGTCAAGCTAATCATATCGTTTTACCTCACTTGTTCTGTCAAGTTCAGCCAAATGGACCAATTTATCTTTTATCCGTTTTTCAAAACCACGTTCTGTTGGATAGTAAAATTGGCTGTCTTGTAATGATTCTGGGAAGTAATTTTCTCCTGGTGCATATGCGCCAGGTTCATCATGAGCGTAGCGATATTCTGCCCCCAATCCCATATTTTTCATTAGTTGAGTTGGTGCATTTCGTAGATGATCTGGCACTGATTCATGGCCTGACTCACGTGCTAATGCTCTTGCGGCTTTAAAAGCAGTATAAACGGCATTACTTTTTGGGGCACTTGCCATATACACTATCGCTTGTGCAATTGCTCTTTCACCTTCTGCAGGTCCCACTCGGTGGAAGCAATCCCAAGCATTTAGCGCAATATTCATTGCCGTTGGATCTGCATTGCCGATATCTTCTGAAGCGATAGCTAGCAATCGTCTCGCAACATATAGCGGATCGCCGCCACCTTCCAATATACGGCAATACCAGTATAAAGCGGCATCAGGAGCAGAACCGCGAACTGATTTATGCACTGCCGAGATTAAATCGTAAAATTGATCGCCATTTTTGTCATAAGCCGCCATTTGATGCCCGGCAACTTGCGTCAACATGTCTGGTGTAAAACTGCCGTTATCGTCAACCAAGTCACTCATTAACTCTAATAAGTTTAATGCTTTTCTCGCATCGCCATCTGAAATGCTGGCTAATTGCTGCATCACGTCATCTGGCATAACAAAATGACGAGTCCCAAAGCCACGCTTTTCGTCTGTTAAGGCTTGCTGGATAATTGTAGCAATGTCTTGGTCTGAAAGTGGTTTGATTAAATAGACTCTTGCTCGAGATAACAACGCGTTGTTTAACTCAAATGAAGGATTTTCAGTGGTGGCGCCAACAAAAATAACCGTGCCATCTTCAATAAAGGGTAAAAATGCATCTTGTTGGCTTTTATTAAAACGGTGTACTTCATCAACAAACAATAAAGTACGTTGGCCTCTACTTTGTGCCACGGCTTGAGCTTGTTCTATAGCTGCTCGAATTTCTTTTACACCAGACGTTACAGCAGAAATTCGCTCAACATGCGCGTTCGCATAATGGGCAACGAGCTCTGCTAGGGTAGTTTTACCCGTTCCTGGAGGCCCCCAAAGTAACATTGAGTGAGCACGGTTGGCTTCAAGAGCTTGCCTTAAAGGTTGACCTTCACCTAATAGGTGAGACTGCCCGACATACTCACTGATATCCCTTGGACGCATTCTAGCAGCCAATGGGCGAAAGTCAGGGGCAAAGTCAAATCCTAAATTAGCCACTATGATTTATCGCTCTGATTGACGCTGATCATCAATATCGACATCTGTTGGGATAACAAACTCAAACAACCCCTTTTCTTCTGTTGATACATTAGTCTGCTCGCTTAAAGCAAATTGACTATGATTACCTTGCTGATCAAGTAAGCTAAAATCACTAATGCCTGAATCGTTAAAGCACACAGTGACAGTCACAACAGACGTATCCAATGATTTAGGCTTAATCAAATAACACGCTTTACCAGACTCTGGTTGCACTTGGCTAACATGGTATTGTTGCCAGGTACTCTCATCTCGATGTACCAATAATGCGATTGGCGATGCTTCAACTGCATCAGCAAAATCCATTACCGTCACCTCTTCTGCAAACGGGTTGTATATCCATAAATCAGAGCCATCAGCGACGATTAATGACTCATCAGGTTCAGTCAAATGCCAAAAGAATTTATTGGGGTACGCTAATGCAAAGACGCCACTACCACTTTGAATAACTTTGTCGTTAATATCTGTGACTTCTTGTGTAAAATTCGCTTTTAATGATTCAAGTTGTTCTAATTTGCTACGCAATGCTTGTGAATCATCTGCCAGAACGTTAGCTGATAGCAACAAGGCTACCATTGAAATTACACCAACACTTTTTGTCATATTGTTTCCTACTACTTGTTTGAGGTGCAGAACGCTTATTACACACTACCTCATATCTGAGGTGCCATTGCCAATCAGGTTAATGTTAGCCTCTAGGCGGTGGTGGCGCTAATACTTCACGATTTCCGTTATGGCCTTGTGTACTGACAATCCCCTGCGCTTCCATCATCTCGATGATTCTAGCTGCTCGGTTATATCCAATTTTAAACTTACGTTGCACACTGGATATTGAGCCACGACGCGTTTCAGTAACAAATGCCACCGCCTCGTCATAAAGTTGATCGGTATCGTCATCAGTCTCAGCTGTTTCACCTGGCAGTAATACTTGTTCACCTTCGCTTACGCCATTTAGAATTTCATCAACATATTGTGGTTTACCTCGTGCATGCCAATCAGCAACCACTTTGTGCACTTCGTGATCGTCAATAAACGCGCCGTGAACACGAATAGGAACGCTTGTCCCTGGTGGCAAATAAAGCATGTCACCCATGCCAAGTAAGGTTTCTGCACCTTGTTGATCTAAAATGGTTCGAGAGTCAATTCTTGAAGAAACTTGGAAAGCTATCCGTGTTGGAACGTTGGCTTTAATCAAACCAGTAATCACATCCACAGAAGGTCTTTGGGTTGCTAGTATCAAATGGATACCCGCAGCTCGCGCTTTTTGGGCAATACGAGCTATCAACTCTTCTACCTTTTACCAACAATCATAATCATGTCGGCAAACTCATCAACCACAACGACTATTGAAGGTAATTTATCTAACTCAGGCGCTTGTTCATCCATGCTTTCCGATGATTTCCACAACGGGTCAACGATCGGAGTGCCAGCTTCTTTAGCCAGTTTAATCTTAGTGTTGTAGCCTTTAAGGTTACGTACACCCAGCGCCGACATTAACTTATAACGGCGTTCCATTTCCCCAACACACCAACGCAGCGCATTGGCTGCTTCTTTCATGTCGGTGACAACTTCACAAAGTAAGTGCGGAATGCCTTCATAAACCGACAGTTCCAACATTTTCGGGTCAATCATGATAAAGCGAACATCATCAGGACCAGATTTATAAAGGATACTGGTGATCATGACGTTCACACCGACAGACTTACCCGAGCCTGTAGTACCCGCCACTAATAAATGCGGCATTTTACCTAAGTCAACAACAACAGGGTCGCCCGCGATGTCTTCACCCAGCACCATAGATAAGTTCGACTGGCTTTCATCAAAGGTTTTACTATCAAGCACATCTCGCATAAAGACCGTTTCACGGAATTTGTTAGGTAACTCTAAGCCAACATAGGCTTTTCCTGGAATGACCTCTACAACACGAACACTTTCAGCAAGTAGAGAGCGCGCTAAATCCTTAGAAAGGTTTGTAATTTTCGAGGCTTTAACACCTGGTGCTAGTTCAAGTTCAAACCTTGTCACAACCGGTCCTGGAAATACGCCAACCACGTTTGCGACAATGTTAAAATCAGCTAATTTAGTTTCAACAAGCCTTGCAACTATATCTAGCTCATCTTTAGTTATTGGGTTTTCTTTACGATCAGGTACATCTAATAAACTGATACTCGGTAATGGCGGCATTGCCACTCTTGGCTGACTCGTGACCACTTGCGGCTCTTGACCAGGAATAACAATGATTCCCTCGGCAACATACGGTTTTTCAGCTGCACTTGCTTGAACGGGTGCGCTTTCAGTAGAAGCCACAGAATCTGATACCGATTCTGATTGCTGGTTTTTAACCGCAGCAGCCATAACCGTTGCACCAATAGACGTCGTACGTTCAAACTCATCGCCAAATTCTGCAACACTGTTTTGTTGGTTCTGTTGAGTAAGATCAACCGCTGGTGCATCACCTGTTGCGGCCCACGCTGGCGTGTCATCAGCTACAATAGCGTCATTTGTGTTTAATTGAGGTTCGACTCTGCCCTGCTCATTTATATTTGCCTGAGTATGCTCTGAGTCATTCAAATATTCGTCATCCAAAGCATCATTTACTTGTTGACGACGTGGTGAAAGTTTAGATTTTAAACGCGAGAAAACCGAAGGTTTATCTTCGCTATTATCTTCATCAACGTAAACGGAATCATGGTTTGATTCTTCGTTGTCGGCGGTAAACTGAGGTTCTAGTTTTCCGCCATATTCACGTGGCGTTGCAGGGTTAATTTGATTGTCGCCCTGACTTTCGTCATGTTGTGGTGCACTGAATTGCGTATTACCGTCAGCAGTGACATTGGCATTGTCACGACCTTGTTTGAATTTATCGACAACAGATAAGAAACCTCGCGTGTCTTCTGTTTCTGTATTTCCAGAAAAGTAGGTAGGCAAACTAATAATTTTTTTGACACACCATATCGTGCCATAACCTGTGCCTTCAATAACCGTGAGCCAGCTAATACCTGTCGCTAATGTAAAGCCTGCACCAATAAAGCAAAGCAACAAGAGTGTCGTGCCAAGATTATTAAAGTAAGGCAGCATAGCTTGGCCAATGACATCTCCCGCAACACCACCTGCTGAAAAAACATAAATATCATCAGCATTCATACTCGCTAAAGCAGCTAAGGCTAATACCATAAGCATGAACCCAATGATTCTTAATCCAACCGAAAAGTAGTCAATTTCAAACAGTTTATGAGTTCGGTTAAATATGAACCAACCTGTTGCCGCAATAATGATGGGAATAAG
This sequence comes from Shewanella sp. ENK2, assembly GCF_043568515.1. Classification (NCBI taxonomy): domain Bacteria; kingdom Pseudomonadati; phylum Pseudomonadota; class Gammaproteobacteria; order Alteromonadales; family Shewanellaceae; genus Shewanella; species Shewanella sp. ENK2. The sequence goes on from NZ_CP171406.1 coordinate 4,506,711, forward strand.
GTAAGCAATAAAGCCAAAGAAGTAGAACAAGACATCTGCAGTCCACGCGCCCACAGCACCAGTTAAATTACTGATTTCCCCTTGATAATGGGACTGGCTCCAGCCTGGATCATTCGGGTCAAAGCTACTTAAAGCTAAAAGGATATATGTTGCTGTCATGCAACAAATGATTAGGCCACCTTCAAGAAGACGCTGTAGGCCACTAAGTGTTTGAAGACTATTTCCCTGAGACAAACGAAAACACCTGAATATGAATTAAATAAGAATGATAACAATAACAGAATATCAATGACGTTGCAGTGATTATGCAATGCTTGAAAGCCAAGCTCAACCTAATGTTTTCATATAGATGCCTGCATAACCAATATTTAATTAACAAAGCGATTTTGGAGTGAAAAGTAAGCAATTCAGGCTGTAAAAAAGCCAAGAAGTGGGATTTTAGATAAAAAAATAAAGGGCAACGCCCTTTATTTTATTTGGTCAGAAAGTTTAGTAGCTATCTGCTAATAAATTTAATGCGACTTTATTAGTTTGTTTGACTTCTTCCATGACCACGTAAGTACGAGTATCAGAAACTGATGGCAACTTAAGTAGTGTCTCACCTAATAAACGACGATATGCCGACATGTCAGATACTCGAGTCTTCAATAAATAATCAAAGTCACCAGAAACTAGATGACACTCTTGAATATCATCTAACAACTGAACAGCTTTGTTGAAGCGCTCAAAAATATCGGGCGTATCTCGTGTTAACGTGATTTCCACAAAGACAAGTAAAGATGCACCAAGATAATGCGGGTTAACTAATGCTGTATAGCCATTAATGTAACCTTGTTTCTCAAGACGCTTAACTCGCTCTAAACAAGGAGTCGGACTTAACCCAACTCGCTTGGATAACTCCACGTTTGATATGCGACCATCAACTTGAAGTTCATTGAGGATATTACGGTCAATCCGATCTAAATCTTTTACAGAATTTTTTTATTATTTGCCATATTATTAACCTTGCTTTAGCACAAAAACAACATATTCATCTTTTAATGTGTAAAGTTTAGCAGCATAAACTGCGTCTAGGGCACTATACTAGACTTCCCTGAAATAAGCACGTTCAGGCGACCGAATATAATAACAATTGATATGTCGACACCGACAAATTTAAATAGAGGCACAAAATGATTATTGGTATCCCTACTGAAATCAAAAACCACGAGTACCGTGTAGGTATGGTTCCTTCAAGCGTTCGTGAATTAACGATTAAAGGCCATGATGTATTCGTTCAATCTAATGCCGGTATGGGCATTGGCTTTACCAACCAAGATTATATTGACGCTGGTGCTTCTATCTTAGAAACAGCTGCAGAAGTCTTTGCTCAGTCAGACATGATTGTCAAAGTAAAAGAGCCGCAAGCTGTTGAACGCGCTATGCTTCGTGAAGATCAAATCCTATTTACTTACTTGCATTTAGCTCCGGATATGCCGCAAACAGAAGACTTAATTAAGAGTAAGTCTGTCTGTATCGCATATGAAACTGTCACTGATGATCGTGGCGGCTTACCGTTACTTGCTCCAATGTCAGAAGTTGCTGGACGTATGTCGATTCAAGCTGGTGCACGCGCACTTGAAAAGTCTTTAGGTGGTCGCGGTATGTTACTTGGTGGTGTTCCAGGTGTTGAGCCAGCTAAAGTCGTAATAATTGGCGGCGGTATGGTCGGCACTAATGCTGCGCAAATGGCTGTGGGTATGGGCGCAGACGTTGTTGTGCTTGATAGAAGTATCGATGCCTTACGTCGTTTAAACGTTCAGTTTGGCTCTTCAGTTAAAGCAATTTACTCAACAGCTGATGCAATTGAACGTCATGTTCTAGAAGCGGATCTTGTTATTGGTGGTGTCCTAGTTCCTGGCGCTGCAGCCCCTAAATTAGTGACTCGCGACATGATTTCACGCATGAAAACAGGTAGTGCGATTGTCGATGTAGCTATTGACCAAGGTGGTTGTGTTGAAACGTCGTACGCAACAACTCACCAAGAGCCAACTTACATTGTTGATGATGTTGTTCATTACTGTGTTGCCAACATGCCTGGTGCCGTTGCACGTACATCAACTTTCGCACTCAATAACGCTACACTGCCTTATATCATTAAGTTAGCGAACTTAGGTTACAAAGCAGCGTTATTAGACGACAAGCATTTATTAAATGGCTTAAACGTTATTCATGGCAAGCTTGTCTGCAAAGAAGTTGCAGAAGCATTAGAACTTGAATTTACTGAGCCTAAAAGCATGCTAGCGTAAACAATATCAGCTTGATTTAGTTGATAAAATCATATTTAAAAGCCGCTGATTAAGCGGCTTTTTTTATTTCCTCACCGGTTATACCCAAGCTAAACACGTCTTACTTTTTAATCCCAAATGCATAAACTTCTCAATTTTCAAACACGTTAAATGCCGTTGAAAAGCGCGTTTAATGCACTCTACGTACACACAAAAAACGGCTATAAAACGTAATATAAAATGCATCAATTTGTATCAATCGTTTGTTTTACACTCAGCTAACACGTGTTAACCTTTTTATTAGCTGTTGCTTAAGCAAATAATTTAATAATTCTGCTCTTGACAGCATTTTTAGTGTTTTTTGATTAAGCGTTTAAAGGATACCCTATAAGTCAATGCTGGTAAGGGTTTCAAAAAATACAACAAATAAAACACGCCAAATCATCACGTTAATCACCCTAATAGTGTTTTCTACTGAGTTAGTTTTTTTGAACAGTATTTTAAACTGTTGGAAAAATGACTGATTTTAACTACAATTTGGACTCATTTTTACCATCTCAGTGATTAAGTTATGTGGCTACAAAAGCAAGTACAACTCGCATCAAAAACACGTGGATTTCATATCGTCACAGACGAAATCCTCAATCAAATACCCGAACTTAATCAGCTGAAAGTTGGTTTAATGCATGTTTTTTTACAACACACTTCCGCTTCCATTACTATCAATGAAAATGCAGATCCAAGTGTAAGGCAAGATTTTGAATCTTACTTCAACCGTGTCGCTGCAGAAAATGAGCCTTATTATATTCATACCTATGAAGGCAGTGACGACATGCCCGCTCATTTGAAATCTAGCTTATTAGGTTGCCAAGTAACCATACCGATTAAAAATGGCCAACTTGAGCTAGGCACCTGGCAAGGAATATATCTTGGAGAGCACCGTAACCATGGCGGACGTCGGCGTTTACTGGTTACTATAAATGGTGAGTAAGATGTCTGATAGTCATCGAAAGCGGTGTTATATCCATTTTATAAGCCGACATATCACGGTTAAATAACATCAAGTATTAAGGGTTATCTAAGCTTAGTTTATTTCAGTATTTATTTTAGTCAGCTTAAGAGCAAAATTGTTTTTCAACTAATGCCAAAAACTCCTTTTGCGGCATTGGTTTATAAAAAAAGTAACCTTGAATATCGTCGACTTTTTGCGTTTTAACGAAATCTAACTGAGTTTGTGTTTCAACGCCTTCAGCTGTAACAGTTAACTCTAAAGCATTACTCATACTTGCAATGGCTTCTACTAATGCTTTGTGGCGTGCGCCCTGTTCAATTTTTTGGATAAACGCTTTATCAATTTTTATCTGATCAACTGGGAAGTTGGCAAGATAAGATAACGATGAGTAACCAGTGCCGAAGTCATCGACCGATATTTTAATTCCCCACTCTCTTAATCGTATGAGTAAGTTTTCAATATTTTGATGCTGGTCCATCATTAGCGACTCGGTAATTTCCAAGGTTAATAACTCAAACGGAAATGCGGTTTTGCATGATTGTTCACTGCAGGATTTGATTGAATCAATAAATTGATGTTGTAACTCATCATTTAAGAATTCGCAGGTCGATACATTTACCGACAGTGCAATAGGTGTATTTTGTTCAACGAATTGATTAATCAGCTTGATGGCTTTTTCTCTAACCCACTTTCCAATTGGTACGATTAAACCCGAATGCTCAGCTATAGGAATAAACTCCTCAGGTGACACAAACTCTCCGTGAAGCTTCCAGCGCAATAGAATCTCAGCCTTAGCAATATGAGTATTTAGAGTCGACACTATTGGCTGAAAGTACAATTCAAAGCCTTGCTCATTTAATGCCTTAGTCATCTCCATTTGCAAATAAGCGGTACGTTCAGCATTTTGCTGCATTGTCTTATTAAAAAACTGATAACCGTTACGACCGGTTAACTTAACGTCATACATCGCTTGGCTGGCACAATTGACTAAAGATTCAACAATGGTAGAGTCTTCAGGGTAACGAGAAATACCAATACTAATAGAGGGGTGAACTTGTTGATTATCAATATTAATTTTATCAGTCACCACTTGGTTGATATCTTTGGCAATGCTGATTAAATCTGAGGTGGAGATTTTGCCAGGAATGAATAAACCAAATTCATCACCCGCGATTCTCGCTAGTAAGCCATTTGAAGGAGCGACATTGGCTAAACGGTTTGATACTTCTTTTAACAATACGTCGCCATTTTCATGTCCCAAACTATCGTTAATCTGTTTGAAATTATCAATATCCATTAACAGAACACTACAAGCCGCCCCTTTTTGATGGGTACGCTCTATTTGCCAAACATAGTCATAGATTTTATCTAAGAAACAACGACGATTAGCTAAACTCGTTAATGCATCGTTATTTGCTTGAAAATGAATCAAACGATTAGCATTTTTGTGCTCGCTAATGTCAGTAATAAGCCAAGAAAAACAATTCTGTTCACCGTGATAATCCCTAAAAGTGGTGACCGTTACATCAGCATCAAAGGTTTGCCCATTTCGCTTATAAGCAAGTAACTCACCTTGCCAAGTATTGCCACGATGAATGTTCTTCAGCATTGATTCCAGTACTACCGGATCGGATTGCTCAAAAAAAACATTAGGATCAAAACATTGCTTGTCAGCAGTAAAGTCTCTCGTGATGGTTTTGAACATCGGGTTAACGGACAAAATTGAATGTTCATCATTGGTGATAATCAAGCCCATTGGCAGTTTATTAAATATACGGCTAGTTAATCGTTGTAAATGCAGCCCCTGACTACGCTCTATGGCAAGGCTGCCAAGCTTTGCCGCTTCTTGGATTAACTCAAGATCAACGCCAGCAGGAGATTTAATCGTATCGTAATACATGGCAAAAGTACCAAGTACATTGCCATGGGTATCGATAATAGGCTCTGACCAACACGCTTTTAACCCTGCTTTAAGCGGTAGTTCTTTATAGGCGGCCCAATTGGGGTGATTTGCAATATCTTCAACAATGACACGTTTTTTGGTTGCTGCAGCGGCGCCGCATGAACCAACATCAATACCGATTTCAACACCATGAATTGCTTGATTATATTCTTCAGGTAAACTTGGAGCAGCACCAGTCAGTAATCTTTTTTTATCATTGCTTAGCAATAATACTGAGGCTTTAGTACCGATTTTTTGCGCTTCTATGGAAAGCACTAATGAATGGAGGATTTCTCTGAGTGGTGACCCATCTAAAACCATAGAAAGTATCGTACTATAACGCACGATACTTGATGAACGATGACTTAGTACGGCATGTTCTTCAATATTCATTGGTTGATATTGGGCACTTTCCATAGAGCTCCTTAGCATTACAGCTAGCCTACAATGCTAGTTTTTATTTTTGATTTACTCTTGAGATTATTCATAAAAACAAAGAAGATCAACCAAAGTATTACTAAAATTTAACATCTCCATCTGGGACAAACACCTAGCTAGTATGATTATCTTACAAAAATATGCTTTGGTATATTTTGTTCTTAGAACAACAAAAAAAGCAGTAATGTCTGCTGACATGACTGCTTTCATAACTTGTTTTAAATTAAAACAACTGAGTTTACGCTTCGCTAACGCGTTCCATTCTCGCTAAGTAAAAACCATCAAACCCGTGCTCTGAAACTAAAATCTCTTCATCATCGATAAAGCTAAAATGCGGGTTAGCGGCTAAAAATGCATCGACTTGATTACGATTTTCATCAGGCATAATTGAGCAAGTTGCATAAACCAATATACCGCCAACTTTCACCATTCTGCTGTAGCTTTGCAAAATATCTTTCTGTAACTCCATTAGAATAGGTAAACGTTCAGGCGTATCTCGCCATTTTGCATCTGGATTACGTTTTAATACACCTAAACCAGAGCATGGTACGTCCAACAGTACGCGATCAGCCGTTAATTTTAGGCGTTTAATTGTTTTACTGCTGGCAATAATTCGAGTTTCAACATTGTGAGCACCAGCTCTTCTAGCACGTGCTTTTAAATTGTCGAGTTTCCATTGTTCAACGTCCATTGCTAGCAAACGGCCTTTGCCTTGCATTTGCGCTGCAATATGTAAGGTTTTACCACCAGCGCCAGCGCAAGCATCTACAACACGCATCCCCGGTTTAGCGTCGACTGCTGCTGCAACTAATTGAGAACCTGCATCTTGTTGCTCAAAAAAGCCTTCTTTGAACGCTGCCGTTTTAAATAATGCTGAATCAGATCGCACTTCTAATGCACTCTCAACACCTTCGACTTCGTTGGTTGCTACCAGCTCTTTTGTTAAACGTTGCTTTAACTCTTCTCGACTCGCTTTTAAACTATTCGCGCGAATATAACGTTTTGGAGGCATTGCTAATGCAGCACGCTCAGCTGGCCATTTTTCGCCAAGTTGCGCAGCGCCAATGTCATCTAACCATTCAGGACAACCATCCCACAGTGCTGGTTTAGTTTTCGCTTCAGCGAGTTTCTGCGCAAAATCATCTTGATCAACGGGTAAAGCATATTCCATTTTCGGCAAATCTAATTCATGAAATAAATGCCAGCCATTTAATAATTTCGAGCCCATACGTTCGATATCGGAAGCTTGTATATCTACAAGTTCACAATATAAGTTTAGTCGACGCAGGATATCACCCGTTACCGTTGTAATTCGCGCAAGCTCTGCTGGCGGTAATTGACGGCCTGAGAAATTGTGAGAGTATGCTCTATCTAATGGTTTACCATCAGTTAACACCATGGTTAGCACATCTATTACCAGCTCAGAAGAACTGCCAGAAAGTGGAAAAGTCAGCATTGAAAATCTCACAGAATTATGGAAAAGAAATTTATATAGGAAAAGCGGATGGATCATAGGAGCTATCAGGCTGTAGCGCAAGTATTGATTATGATTTATCAGGCGTTAACCCGAATTAACAAGGTCTATGTAGAAAACTAAAAAGCAGCCAAAAGGCTGCTTGATAGTTACAACATAATTATCTAACAGAATTATGACATCTGAGAGCCTTTAGCACCGTAAAATACGATAAAAGCATAACAAACAACAGGCAATATAAATGCTGGTTGAATGCCCATTGAATCAGCCATAACACCTTGCAATAAAGGAATGATTGCACCACCAACAATTGCTAAACATAATATACCACTGCCTTGTGACGTGTGCGGCCCTAAATCTCTTAGTGCTAAACTGAAAATGGTCGGGAACATAATTGAATTAAATAACCCCACGGCTAAAATGGCATACATAGCAACTTCACCGCTGGTATACATTGCCACTAACACCAATATAGCGGCAACCAAACCATTAAAGGCTAATACTTTACCTGCAGCAATTTTTTGCATTACAGCTGAGCCGATAAAGCGCCCTACCATAGCTCCGCCCCAATAATAGGTAATGTATTTAGCAGCATCAGCTTCTTGTAAGCCGACAATGTGCTCTTCACCTAAAAAGTTAACTAAAAAGCTACCAATAGAGACTTCAGCACCAACATAAACAAAAATACCCACTGCACCTAATACTAGATGTAAACTTTGTACCGCACTGGTTTTGCCTTTATAGCTCACTTCACCTGTGGTTTCTTGTTCTACGTGCTCTTCAATAACGGGTAAAGACAATTTGGCAAAAATAATTGCTAAAATTGCTAGAGTGGCCGAAAGAAAAAGATACGGCATTTTAACGACTTCAGCTTCGGCTTGAGCATGACTCATTTCCCCAACGGCACCTGTAGCGACCGATAAAATCAAGATAGCGCCAAAGTATGGCGCAACTGTCGTGCCTAGCGCATTGAAAGCTTGGGTTAAATTAAGACGGCTAGAAGCTGTTTCTTCGCTCCCAAGTGCATTTACATAAGGATTAGCAGCAACTTGTAGAATAGTAATCCCTGATGCTAATACAAAAAGTGCCCCTAAAAACAAACCATAAACGGCTAAATCAGCTGCAGGGTAAAACAACGCACAACCGAAGCTTGCAATAACTAATCCTGTAACAATACCGCGCTGGTAGCCAAGTTTTTTGACTAACTTACCCGCAGGTAAAGACACTAAAAAGTAAGCACCAAAAAAACAGAATTGAATCAGCATAGCTTCGGTATAGCTTAATGAAAATACAGCCTTTAAGTGCGGGATTAAAATGTCGTTAAGACACGTTATAAACCCCCACATGAAAAAGAGTGAGGTCAGCGAAACCAATGCAAACCGGTATTTTCCATCACCTGAATGGCTAACGGTCGTATTAGAACTAGAGATAGTAGAGGCCATATTCTTGTTACTCTTGTTATTGTGTAATGGTTGTTAATTGAATATATGAACAGCGATCGTGAGATCGCTATTTAAGATTTAATCAATCACAGCGAAGAAACAGTTAAATGCATCGAGAGAAACGCTATTGTTTTTATCTACAACTGCACTCGCCAAACCATGGTCAGTAATGACTTGGTTAATTGTAAAGTTCGAAACATCAAACTCGTGAGTTTTATTTGCCAGGTTAAATATCACTAACAAGGTTTGTGTTTCGAAATGACGTGTGAAAGCAAGAATAGGTTCACTGCTATCAATAAACTTAATGTCACCTGCAATTAATGCAGGGAAATCTTTGCGCCAAGCTAAGAAATGACGATATGCGTGTAAAGTTGAATTGCTATTTTGCTCCTGAACATCGACAGCTAACTGTTTGTGGGCATCAGGTATGGGTAACCACGTTTGCTTACTTTGACTGAACCCAGCTTGCAAATGGGCATTATCCCAAGGCATAGGCGTGCGACAACCATCTCGACCTTTAAACATTGGCCAGAATGTAATACCGAACGGGTCTTGTAATTGCTCATATTCAATAGGCGCTTCAGTTAAGCCCAGTTCTTCACCTTGATAGCTGCACACACTGCCGCGAAGCGAAAACAACAAGCCATTTAGCATTTTGACTAAGTCAGGGTTCGCTTCACCTTTGCCCCATCGTGTCGCAACACGTTGAACATCATGATTACCAATAGCCCAACAAGGCCACCCATTTCCAATACTGGCTTCTAATTCTTCAACAGTTTGACGTATATAAGCAGCACTAAAATCATTGGTGAGTAATTCAAAGCTATATGCCATGTGTAAACGATCGTCACCTTGAGTATATTCTGCCATCGTCGCTAGCGAATCTTCAGATGAGACTTCACCTAAGGTCACTGCACCAGGGTACTTGTTGATCAATGCACGTAAGTCTTCGATAAAACCAACCGTTTGTGGGCGAGTGTTATTATAATAATGGTACTGATACGCGTAAGGGTTATCTTCGCTGAAGCCTCGGCCTTGGCGTTGATCTTTAGGTTTTGCAGGGTTATCTCGAAGTTGTTCATCATGGTAACAGAAGGTAATGGCATCTAAACGGAAACCATCAACACCTTTTTTAAGCCAAAACTCCACATTATCTAGAACCGCTTTTCTCACTTCTGGGTTATGAAAGTTAAGATCTGGCTGACTTTTAAGAAAGTTATGCAAATAATACTGCTGACGACGTGGTTCCCACTCCCAAGCACAACCACCAAAGATAGCTAGCCAGTTATTAGGTGCCGTTCCATCCTCTTGTGGATCTGCCCAAACATACCAATCCGATTTATCATTATCACGGCTTAATTTACTTTGCTTAAACCACGCATGCTCATCTGAGGTATGACTCAATACTTGATCAATAACCACTTTAATATTTAACTTGTGCGCTTTGGCGATTAACTCATCAAAGTCATTCATGGTGCCAAACATAGGATCAACATCGAGATAATCACTAATGTCGTAACCAAAGTCTTTCATTGGAGACTTAAAAAAGGAGATATCCATATCGCATCAACATTTAAGCTAGCAATGTAATCAAGTTTCGCAATAATTCCCTGTAAATCGCCTACTCCGTCGCCATTGGAATCCATTAAGCTTCGTGGATACACCTGGTATATCACTCCACCGCGCCACCATGATAACTGACTCATTGCACACCCTCTGTAATAAGAGAATTAACTATTAAACAACTTAGACATAGTTAATTCTTTGTTGCGACCCAGTAACGAGCCGTCATTATTATTTAATTGACTCGAGGATACGTGAATATGGAAATCAGGTTCAATAGAGCTGCATACGTATGCAAAGAATTAATACAAATTTTAAAAATACAAAACCACAAGTTAAGTGCTACAATTCAACAACTTAATTAATCAGCAACAAGACTTTTGAATGTTAATTAAAAGTAAAAAAACGGCCTTTTTTAGCCTGCATAACCTTTGAATACGTATGCATAACGTTGTCGTAGAAAGAATGCTAGGAGTAGTATCTTCACTGTTCCGCAACAAAACGGACATATACCTCAGCGCTTATGCAGTCATTTAAGCAAGCTGAAGGAAATACTATAAAGACTGTAAATATAAATAATAGAAATCTAGCAGCCTAACCTTACACATTAATTAAGGGCTGCTGGCCATTCAGAAGGGGAAAGATGGATGTCGCTATTTAAACCAAGCTTACTAACGTTAGCAATGGTTGCTGCCAGTACAAGTATGTATGGTTACGCAGCTGAAGCAGAAGAAGGCACAACTGCAGATGAATCAATTGAGGTGTTAAAAGTCACCGGTATTCGTCGAAGCTTACAAGAATCTCAATCATTAAAAATGTCTTCTTCATCAATTGTTGAAGCGATTTCAGCTGAAGATATCGGTAAATTACCTGATGTCAGTATTGCAGAATCACTTGCACGTCTGCCTGGTGTATCAGCACAGCGTCTTGATGGCCGTGCTAACGTTATCTCTATTCGTGGTATGGGTCCTGACTTCACAACTGCAACATTAAATGGCCGTGAACAGGCTTCTGTTAACGACAACCGTGGTGTTGAATTCGACCAATACCCTTCTGAATTATTAAACCGTGTTGTGGTTTATAAAACGCCAGATGCATCAGTAATGGCTCAGGCTATCGGTGGTACAGTCGATATGCAAACCATTAGTCCGCTAGCACACGGCGAGCAAACATTCGCAATTGGTTTACGTGGTGAAATGAACGATCTTGGCGCATTAAATAGCGGCTCAGATGACACTGGTTACCGTGGCAGCATTTCATACATTGACCAATTTGCAGATGATACTATCGGAATAGCATTAGGTTACGCTCGTATGGTGTCACCTAACCAAGAAGAACGCTGGCAGGCTTGGGGTTACCCTGAAAATGATGCTGGTGATAGTGTGTTAGGTGGTGCTAAGCCATTTGTTCGTTCATCAGAGCTTGAGCGTGATGGTGTTCTAGCGGTATTCGAATATGCTCCAAATGATTTTTACCACACAACGGTTGATCTTTATTACTCAAAATTTACTGATGATCAGCGATTACGTGGTATTGAGATCCCAGCAGCATGGGGCGCTAATGGCGGTGTTGAAGCCACTAATACTGAAGATGGTTTGGTAACTGAAGGCATCATTCGTGGCGCTGAAGTTGTTGTTCGTAATGACGTCAATAAGCGTGATGCTGAATCTTTATCTGTAGGGTGGAATAATAAATTCTTCCTAAATGATAACTGGTCTGTTGAAGCTGATGTTGCTTTGTCAAAAGCAGAACGTACTGATATCGGTATGGAAAGCTACAGTGGTACAGGTCGTGGTACTGGTGTCGGTGCAGTTGATGATTTAGGCTTCGCCTACAATGGCAGTGGTGGTTATAACTTCACGCACAACCTAGATTACTCAGATCCAAACGTTATCAAACTAGGTGATCCACTTGGTTGGGGAGCCCGTTAGGCGCAAACACTCAAGACGGCTTTATTAACAAACCAGAGATTGAAGATGAATTAAAATCTTTCCGTTTGAGTGCTGAATATGTATTTGATGATGGTGCATTCCGTAGTATTGAATTTGGTGTAAACCGTACAGACCGTGACAAAACCAAGTTAGACAAAGGTTACTACTTAACCTTAAAAGGTTATGACGGTACAGACCCAAACTATGTAATGACAGTACCTGATCAGTATTTACTGAGCCCTACTTCTCTTGATTTCTTCGGTATGGGCGACGTATTAAGCTATGATTCTCTAGCTTTTTATAACGACGGTAATTACACAGAAACTGATGTAGCAAATGTTGACTTATCTCGTGCCACAAACTCTTGGGGCGTTTACGAAGAGATTTCTACTGCTTACATTATGGCTAATATTGAAAGCGAGTTATTTGACCTACCACTAACAGGTAACTTTGGTATCCAAGCGGTACATACAGATCAAACTTCAGACGGTACTGTTGCAACAGTTGAAAACGGTGAAGTAGTCGTTACTCCACGTACGGCTGGTGACGATTATTTAGAATGGTTACCAAGCGTCAACTTAGGTTTAGAAGTTGCTGAAGGACAAATGCTTCGTTTTGCAGCTGCACGTACATTAACTCGTGCACGTATGGACAAAATGAATGCAAACGTTAACTTTAGCTACAATGAAAACCCTAATGACGGAGTAAACTGGTCTGGTGGTGCAGGTAATCCTGAGCTTCGTCCATGGTTAGCTCGTCAATACGATTTGAGTTATGAAAACTACTTCAGTGATCAAGGTTACTTTGCCATAGCAGTATTCTATAAAGATTTAGAAAACTATGTCTATGACCAACAGTCAGCATTTGATTTCAGTACTATCTTGCCGCAAAACCCAGGCGATAACCCTATTGGCATCGTAACTCAGCCACAAAATGGTGACGGTGGTTATGTACAAGGTATCGAGGCTTCTTTCTCACTAGATTTTGGCTTCTTTGCTGATGCATTAACAGGTTTTGGTACTGTTATGAGTGGTTCTTATAACGATAGTGAAGTTAAAGAAACACCTGATAGTGACCCTACAACTCTACCAGGTCTATCAGAGAAAACGTTCAATGCGACCGTTTACTACGAAAACTCTGGATTTGAAGCACGTGTTAGCTCTCGCTACCGTAGTGACTTCTTAGGTGAAGTCACCGCAATTAGTTTGACGCGTCAAAACGTGAACATCAAAGCTGAAACTGTGGTTGACGCTCAAGTGGGTTATGACTTCTCTGAAAGCGGTATTGATGCCCTTTATGGTTTATCTGTACTTTTCCAAGTGAATAACTTAACCAATGAGCCATTCACATCTTATACAGGTGAAGATGCACGTCATGTTCGTGATTATCAAAATTACGGTCGTAACTACATGTTAGGCGCTAACTATAAGTTCTAATTAAGACGGTTTTGTCTCGTTAGTAACATTGAAAGAGCCTCTGTAACCTGTTACAGGGGCTTTTTTATTATTTCATAATCTGTTTATTACAACCCGGCAAATAAAAGGCGATTACTATGAATAAAAATAAAATAAAAGACATTGTAATTGTTGGAGGCGGTACTTCTGGTTGGATGACCGCTGCCATGTTAATCAAACTATTTAAGGCTCAACTTAACATCACATTGATTGAGTCAGAGTCCATTGGCACCATTGGTGTCGGTGAAGCGACCATCCCTCCTCTTCAAATATTCAATAGCGTCCTTGGAATCAACGAGGCTGACTTTATCAAACAAACCCAAGCGAGTTTTAAACTAGGAATCCAATTTGAGAATTGGGGTAAGGATAAAGACAGCTACATGCATGCTTTTGGCAATATTGGCAAGGATATTGGCTACACTCAATTTCATCATTATTGGTTAAAGTCCTCGCCTCAAAATGCTCATTCATTTTGGGATTACTCACTCAACTATCAAGCTGCTACTGAGAATAAATTTGCTCCTATAGACACAATTAAGGGCTCTCCTCTTGCTGGAATAACGCATGCGTATCATTTTGATGCATCTCTTTATGCCCAAATGCTAAGGCAATATAGTGAAAACTTATCAGTAAAACGTCTTGAAGGGTTCATTAGCTCAGTACAGCTCAAGCAAGAAGGCGACATTCAATCGGTTACTCTTAAAGATGGCCAGGTCATTAACGGCGATTTGTTCATTGATTGTTCCGGGTTTGCAGCACTATTGATAGCAAAGCAATTAAATGTCGGTTACGAGAATTGGCAACATTGGTTGCCGTGTGATAGTGCTTACGCAGTGCCATGTGAGCGCAGTGAGCCATTAGTCCCCTACACTCGCTCAATAGCTCATAAAGCAGGATGGCAATGGCGTATACCATTACAACATCGTACTGGAAATGGGTTGGTTTATAGCAGTCAGCATATAACAGATGATGAAGCTAAATCGTTATTGCTCAACAATTTAGATGGAAAACCACTTGCTGAACCCAAAAAGATAAGCTTTACAACTGGAAGACGTGAAAAGCAGTGGCATAAAAACTGTGTTGCTATTGGTCTTTCCAGTGGGTTCCTTGAGCCCCTTGAATCAACCAGTTTACATTTAGTTCAGTCTGCAATAATTCGATTAACAAAGTTCTTCCCACATCAAGGTATTCAACAATCCAGCGTTGACGAATTTAACCGTCAATCAAAGTTGGAGTTTGAACAGATTCGTGACTTTATCATTTTACATTATCACGTGAATCAACGAAGCAGTTCATCCAATAAAACTGACTTATGGCAACAATGTCGTGATATGCCAATACCTACATCATTACAGCAAAAAATTGACTGTTTCAGAACAACGGGAACAGTCACTCGATATCAAGATGAACTGTTTACAGAAGCGGCTTGGATCCAGGTCTTACTTGGCCAAGGGGTGACACCAAAAGATTATAACCCACTCGCTAACAATATTAACCAAAGTGATCTCACTGAATTTTTAAGTAATGTAAAACAGATCATTTCTGGTGCAGTTACTAATATGCCAACACATAATGACTATATTCAGCGGCTTTAAACGCTATAACCAGTAATCTCATCCCCAAATAAAATATATAAAGCAAGGTTTATAATATGACGGATCAGTTTAAATTAGCTTACCCACTACTAATAAGTTTGCTGTTTTCAGCGCCAGTTGCTTCAGAAGTATCATCATTTTCAGTTGAGCCAGAGTCATGGTGGGCTGGCATGCATAACAACCAACTTCAATTACTGGTTTATGGTGACAATATCGCCAACAAACAAATCAGACTCGCCCAAGCTAATGGGGTTAAATTAATTGACGTTCATCAATCTAGCAGCGATAACCACTTATTTGTCGATCTTGACCTAGCTAATGCCAACCCACAAAAGTTAACGTTCGCCATTTATGATAACGATAAACTAGTGCAGCATTTTGATTACCCTATCCTTGCACGTGAGCCAGGATCACGTGACAGACAAGGCTTTAGCAATAAAGACGTCATTTATCTAATAACACCCGATCGTTTCGTAAATGGTAACCCTGATAATGATAACCACCCAGATATGCTCGAAAAAGTTAATCGTGCAGACAAAGATGGTCGACATGGCGGCGATATTATGGGGATCCGTAAATCACTTCCTTACTTGAGCGAGTTAGGTGTTACCCAGTTATGGATTAACCCGCTTTTAGAAAATAATCAGCAAAAGTATTCATATCATGGTTATTCCACCACTGACTTTTACAACATAGATCCCCGCTTTGGCAGTAACGAAGAATACAAGTCATTAGTCGAAGAAGCAAAGCAGTTCGGAATTGGAATTATTAAAGATGTTATTGTCAATCATATGGGTTCAGGACATCGCTGGATGGCAGATTTTCCAACTTCAACTTGGATAAACGGCCAACAACAATGGCAACAAAATCCATCTGATATCTTATATACCAGCCATCGAAGAACAACAGTACAAGACCCTTACGCACTGAAAAGTGACAGAGCCGAGTTCGAAAACGGATGGTTTACTGACACCATGCCTGACATGAATCAACATGATCAGTTTATGGCAAATTACCTGATTCAAAATAGCATTTGGTGGGTGGAATATGCAGGGTTAAGTGGGATCCGTGAAGACACCTATTCATATGCCGACAAGACATTTTTAACTCGCTGGTCAAAAGCGATTATGGATGAATATCCAAACTTCAATATTGTCGGTGAAGAATGGACTGCGAACCCGATTACAGTCAGTTACTGGCAAGCGGGAAAACAAAATGCTGATGGTTATGTGTCACATACTCCTAGCATGATGGACTTTCCGCTATATGAAGAAATGATTAAATGCTTAACCGATAAAGAGGACTGGGGAAGCGGCTTAATCACTTTATATGAAATGCTTGCCAATGATGTGATTTATGCCAAACCGACGGATTTAGTCTTATTTGAGGGCAACCATGATACCAACCGCCTATACAGTTTGATGGGTGAAGACTTAGCGACGTATAAAATGGCGATGACTTATGTGATGACAAGTAACCGTATTCCACAAATGTTTTATGGAACAGAAGTGTTAATGACTAGCCCAACCAAAGACCGAAATGATGGGTTAGTGCGCAGTGATTTCCCTGGCGGCTGGCCAACGGATAAAGCCAATGTATTTAATCAAACAAACTTAACGCCAGATCAATTAGATGCGCTAACGTTTAATAAGACCTTATTAAACTTTCGTAAAAACTCACTTGCTATCCAACAAGGTACCCTGTCTCATTACGTGCCTAAAGACGGTGTTTACGTGCAAGCAAGACGTTATCAAAAATCTGATAAAAATGAAGATATTCTGATCATATACAACAAAAATGAAAACGCTGTTGAGCTTGATTTAAATCGATTTAGTGAAGTGCTCAGTCAGCATACCTCAGGCGTTGAACTGTTCAGTCAACATTCGTATTCATTAGATAAGCCACTCACTTTACATGAAAAAGGTGTCATTATCTTAAGCTTATCTAACTAATAACAAAAATGACTGCAGCGATTAAATTATTCAACTAAACCGCTGCAATAATAAGAGATAATTATGCATACCCTATCAAGTATTAATAAACCACAACTGCGGTCTTCTGTACTCGCCAGCGCACTCGTATTTTTTGCTGCAGGGTGTAGTCACTCCAGCACATCGATTGAAAATCACATTGCAGAATCAGAAGATAAGCTTCACGATACAGCACAACACAACACAAGTGCTTTGACTGGAAAGCCGGTCATATATCAAGTCTTCACGCGTTTATATGGTAATACCAATACAACCAACAAACCCTGGGGAACCATAGATGAAAATGGTGTCGGTAAGTTTAGTGATTTTACTGATGTTGCCTTACAGGACATAAAATCACTTGGAACCACGCACGTTTGGTACACAGGTGTGCCCCATCATGCATTGATCAATGACTACACTGATTATGGGATCAGTAATGATGATCCTGACGTTGTAAAAGGCCGTGCGGGCTCGCCCTATGCAGTAAAAGATTACTATAACGTTAACCCTGATCTAGCTGATAACCCAAAGCAACGATTAGCGGAATTTGAAGCGTTAATTAACAGAACTCACAATAATGGCATGAAAGTCATCATTGATATTGTCCCAAATCACGTCGCCCGTCGTTATGAATCACTGGATCAAAACACAGCGTTACCTGAAAACCGCCATTTTGGCCAACAAGATAATACTCAAGTTGAATACGCTAAAAATAACAATTTTTATTATGTTGTTGGTGAAGAATTCAAAGTACCAGATCCAATCAATGGTTATTCACCTTTAGGTGGTGAACCGCACCCTTTAGCCGATGGCAAATTTAACGAAGTCCCTGCTAAATGGACTGGCAATGGTTCACGTTTAGCCAAACCCGATGCAAATGACTGGTATGAAACAGTCAAGGTTAACTATGGTGTCAAACCAGATGGTTCATATGACTTTCCGGTGTTACCTGAGGGTTACGCTGATAAGTCAGCTTCAGAGCATCACCAGTTTTGGCAATCGCAACAGCCAGAATCGATCCCAGACTCTTGGGTTAAATTTAAAGACATCACAGAGTACTGGTTAGCAAAAGGCGTAGATGGCTTTCGCTATGACATGGCTGAAATGGTGCCTGTAGAGTTTTGGAGTTACCTAAACAGTAATATTAAACAGTTAAACCCTAACGCATTCTTATTAGCAGAAGTATATAACCCTAGCCTTTATCGCGACTACATTCATTTAGGAAAAATGGATTATTTGTACGATAAAGTCGACTTATACGACACTCTTAAAGATATTATTCATGGCAAAGAATCTACCGCTCAAATTGCTGCTGACCAAGCTAAAGTTATGGACATTGAGCAGCAAATGCTTCATTTCCTTGAGAACCATGATGAGCAACGTATTCATACCACTGACTTTGCAGGTCGCCCAGAAGCTGCCTTACCCGCTATGGTAGTTTCAACCACTATTAGCCGTTCGCCAACATTATTGTATTTTGGTCAAGACGTTGGTGAACAAGGCGCTGAAAATGCAGGATTTGGTCAACCAACTAGAACCAGTATTTTTGACTATGTTGGCGTACCAGCGCATCAACGTTGGATGAACAATGGTAAATTTGATGGCGGGCAATCAACTGAAGCAGAGAAATCTCTTCGTGCTTACTATCAAACATTGTTAAATTTAAGCCATACTGCATCTGCACTCAATGGCGAATATTTTGAGCTAGATACACATAACCGTGATGTATCTGTAGCAACAAAAAATGGTTACTCAGAGAAGCTGTTTGCATTTAGCCGTTATGATGAAAACCAATTTATCGTTGTCATCAGCAATTTTAGTCAACAAGAAGCAACAGACTTAACGTTAAGTTTACCTAAAGCCTTGCTTAAAGCCGTAAGCTTAACTGATGGTGTTTATAAGATGACAGATTTACTAACGACTGAAGAACAGACTGAGATGACGGTTAATCAAGATATTGGCACAATATCGATAACGCTAAAACCATTACAATCTAGTGTGTTAATGATTGAACTATAACGTCTTTCATCATTAATCGTTTAAGCCAGATAGCCATGTTATCTGGCTTTTTATTTACATTTATTACAACGATTTATTTATATAACTCAACTTCAACAACGGTAATACTCAGCTGGGCAGTTAAATCAGCCAACAATAGCTTGCTTAACTGCGCTGCTGCACTGTATAAGCCACTATTATCATTATCTATAACCAAGGTTAAAAACCGTTCACTCCAAGGTAAAAGATGTTGGCTCAGTAGCACCTCTGTTCGACTTGTCCCCTTTTCACCTTGGCTAGATGCTAAGCCTGAGACACTATCAAGTTCTAAACAATGCACCAAAGCAACTAACATCAGGCTAAAGTGATCTGTCGGTTCATTATTTTCAAGATTAAAATTAAGATCTTGAAGCTTACAAAAGTCCATAAAGGCAAGCGTTGTATGGTCAAACAAACGATTTTGTTTATTTAAATACACTGCCCCCCAAGGATACGCTAACTTGCCCTTCGGCCTCACAAATAAAGCATTAAAATCTTGCTTAAGTGCTAATAATGGCAGTTGTGATGCTAACTGTTTAATTTCATCTATTTTTAATAAAGCTAGATCTTGCAAATTCGTTTTATTTGTTATGAATATTGATGTATCGAGTTCAGATAAGGTGTTTTTAAATTCTTCATCAGGATTTCGATAAAAAATTTCAGCTAAAATATTAAACATTAACGCTATAGATTTAACGTTATCTGAATTACTCATGTTTATTCCTTATTATTTAATTTACACCATATTATTTCAGGTTATTATTAATATCTGTGATGCATTTCCAGTTATAAAAAGTAATAGCAATGATTTGTAAGCACAGTGATTTAGATCATTATTCAATGCTTAAAAAATTCGTATGATGTTTCAATGCGGTTTATTAATAATAGGTAAACTATGTTAGTCATGAGCTTTAAAGAAAGATGGCGAGCAGCCGAATTGGCCTGTGCTATCGAAAACACCTTAAAGAATGAAGCTGTGTGGTTAGCATCATCTAACCCAGCAAAGTCGATAGATGCTATCAGCAGAAAGCTTGCAAGTATGGTAATTAATGACTTCAGACGTGTGGAAACCTTTCCTGAGACTTTAACGGAGTCTGAATTATTAAGCGCTTTTTTAACGGCTTCAGCGTAGTAATTAATAAAAGTATTAATCAAGAAACCATTACAAAAACCGACTACTCTATCATTGCTTTAGCGAGAGGTTTTGCATTAGATATTGATTTATCCCATGAACAAGCATTATTAGATCAAGCAAGTTCAGTTATTCAAGTTGCAAATAACTGGGATAAGCATATCAGAAATTTAAATCAAAGACGTAATACTCGATTTACTGTGTAATGATTTTTAAAGCTAGTGTATAAATAAACATTAAAAACTCTGTCACCTAGATAACAAATCTATATTTATTATTGTTCGTCTAAAAAACTATACTTTAGTATTAAAAAAGCCTGTTAAATTAACAGGCTTTTACATAACAGCATTTCATTTTGAGCTTTAAAAAGGACATTAATATTTTAAATGCTCATATTATTAACGCTTTGTCAGTCACTAACCTCTTAATTTAATAAAGACTGTACTTGGCGCCGTACCTAAATCTTGATGACCATCACCTGACATACTCGCACCAGGTAACGCTAACGCCTCACTGAGATCCATCACATCTAGAACCTGTACAGGACATCCCGTTACACAGAAAGGTTTTTCACCGACATCAAGCCTATCTTTGCACATATCACATTTGGTTAGCACACCTCGACTTGGGTCGATCTTAGGCGCATCATAAGGACACGCATAATGGCAAACACCACAACCAATACAAGTAGATTCATCTATGTATACAATCCCATCATCTCGTTGGATCATCGCACCTTGTGGGCATTTCTCGACACAAACCGGTGACTCACAATGGTGACAAGACTGAGATAAAAATACCGAGACTTCTCTACCTTCACTATTAATTTTTTCGCCTTGGCTAATATCGCGCAAAGTAACGAATTCATTGACGTCGTTACCTGCTTGGCAAGCGACGGTACATGCTTCACAGCCGACACAGTTTTCTTGGCGAAATACAAAACATTTTTGTTCAGACATTTGTTTTTTCCTTAATGTAATGGATTACGCCAAAGCGATATCAACACGAGTTGAGTGGAAAGTTGAACCAAAGTTCATATCGGTTAACTCACTATTGGTAAGCTGATTAATAGCAGTGCCACTGCCGTTTTCATTGAGTTTTTTCCATGCATTTTTCCAAGCGAAAATTGTTCCTGTTGGTGTCATAGCTTCAACTCTTGCAGTGTATTGAATCACCACATCACGCTGACCATAACGACTTGCCGTTAACTTAACTTGGTCGCCATCACTGATCCCTTTGCGCATAGCATCATCTGGGTGAATATAAACCATATGCTGCGGGAAAGTGCCTTCAATATACTTAACGTTTGCCCATTGCGAGTTACTCAGCTTGGGATGCGCTGGTGAAAGTAAACGGAATTCACGTGATTTTTCATCATCTGTCATGCCTTTGGTGGCAAAGTCATCTGACTCTGGTGTACCAGTATCGATAACAGGATTGAATTTTTCAGGATCGAAATAAGTACCACTGGTGTCTTTAAATTCAATTTTTCCGCTAGGCGTTGGGAAGTCATAATTTTTACGGAATGGGTAATCAACCACTGGGCTATCCCAGTTTTGAACACAGAGTTCATCGTAGCTGATGTTGCCCTTCCAAGTACCACGTAAAATATCCTCAATACTTTCACTAAACTCAGGGTCGCTGTAACCCATGGCTTTAGCTAAATCTTGGAAGATAATGGTATCTGGTTTTGACTGATATAACGGGCTAATCGCTTGGGTGCTGTGTTTAGCATAATAACAGTGGTAACTATCAATCATATTAGCTTGCTCAATGTAACTTGAGGTTGGCAGTAAATAATCAACGTAGTCCATGGTATCGGTTTGGAATAGATCAATCCCGACTAAAAATAAGTCATCCCGCATTAATCCAATTTCAATTAAATCAGCATCAGGAGCAATAGCAATCGGGTTACTTGAATATACAATCATCGCTTTAATCGGATCGCATGGCTCATCAAACGCTAATGGGCCGACTTGACCGTCTTCATGCTGATAATCTTCTGGCAGAAGTGATTTACCAATTTCACTAATATTGACAGTATCTCTTACTGCATCTTCTGGTGTTAAATGACTACCGCCACAATATGCCCAGTCAAACAACCCACCAGCTTGAGTGTTCAGATACACAACGCCTGCACCGACTTTACCAATATTACCTGTTAAAGCAGCTAGCGTTGGAATAGCTTTTACCATACGTCCACCATTTAGTGTACGTTGTAAGCCATAACCAATACGGATCATTGCACATTCTGCGCCAGCATAAGCTCTTGCAAAAGACTGATACTGTGACTTGCTTACCCCTGTTTCAGCTTCAATTTGCTCATGGGTAAATTCTTCTAATCTTGCCAATAACGCATCATAGTCTTGGGTATACGATTCAATAAAACCAGTATCATGCAAGCTTTCTTCAATCAATATCTTAGCAATACCAATAACCAAGGTTGCATCAGTCCCTGGTGTCGGTTGTAACCAGATATCTGCCTGTGATGCTAGCGGCGTTCTTGCTGGGTTAACTACCAGTACTTTTGCCCCTTTATCACGCGCTTCATTGATAAATTTTAAGTGATGAATATTGGTCGCTTGTTCGTTTGTTCCCCACGACACAAAACACTTGGTATTGACGTAATCTTCTGGGCTCGGACCGGAGAATTCGCCTAAAATTGAGCTCATGCCAGAATAACCCGCACTAGCACAGATGTTTCGTTGTAAATTACGACTCGCAATTCGGTTAAAGAAACGGTTAGCACCTGAACTGGCACCAATGCCGCTGTAGCCTGAATAGAAATAAGGCACAATGGCATTACCAGAATAGGTATCAATAACTTCATTTAATTTTGCAGCAATTTCGCTATTAGCTTGTTCCCAACTAATTGGCTCGAAGGTTGCCCCAGGACCACGAGGACCAACGCGTTTCATTGGTTGCTGTATGCGGTCAGGACTGTAAATAGATTCGAGATACGCATGGCCTTTTACACATGGCGTACCTGCAGTCACAGGATGCGAAGGATCGCCACTAACAGAAACGGCAACCCCATCTTTAGTTGAAACTAGCAGGCTACATCTATCACCACAGTTTCTTGGACATGTTGTATGAAAAACACCGTCGGGTTCAGGTGTTGGCGGCTCTGTTACGGGTGGTTCTGTTGTATTGTCATCATCGCTACTAGAACACCCCATGATACTCGCAGAAAATGCAAAAGCACTACTGCCTTTTAAAAAACTACGTCTGTTCATTGCCATCATTTAATCCTTATTGTTATTCAAAAAAACCATAGCAAAAAGCCGTGTTTTGTTAACAAAAAAGATTAAAAAATATAATCTGTTCAAACATTTAGAAAATCATTTAACGCTATCACAGTTTCATCTTTTGGATATCAAGTTTTCACATATCAAAAGTTATTGTTAGTAAATATCTCATTAAAAATTTAAAGCTGTAAAAATAAAAACAATTGTTTCAGTGCAATCAATATTTACATTGTCAGTATCAAACAATCACTGTTACATCCAGTTATTTTCCTAAAAAGTGCAAACTATGACTTACCAAAATTTATCTCTCAGCAAAGTGTATTTAAAAACAACAAATTCTAATTTTTGAAATCAGCATTGCGAATTTTTGGTTTGAATACGTATGCAGTCAATTGCGGCAAAAATATGAACAGCCCTAGTATGAAGTAACAAAAATAATTAAATCTATAATGGAGTTATTAATGTCGCCGGTTTCAAGGAAGTCTCAACCTAATGTCTCGCTGTTACCCAAAAGAAATTTAGCTCGTCTACCGCTATTAATTAGTCTTGTTTTGCTTGGCGCCCACCAATCGGCTCTCGCAAAAACAGTAACCGTAAATTCTCCTGATAAGCGTATTTCAGTTAGTTTGACCGATGACGGTGACAGACCGGAATATAAAGTAACTTTTAACGGTAAAGAAGCCGTACTTAATTCAAGACTAGGGTTGGTTTTTGAAACATTTGGTGAATTTGGTAGCGGTTTTGATATTACAGAGTCCAGTAAGTCAACGCACTCTTCTCGATGGCAACAACCTTGGGGCGAGCGTGAATGGATAGACGACAACCATAATAAGCTGACAGCGACTTTTTCTAATGGTCGGCATCAATTTGCACTGGAGTTCAAAGCATTTGATGACGGTATCGGATTTAGATATCTCGTCCCCAAGCAAGCGTCATTTAATAAAGTGACTCACCTTAATATCACCAATGAGCTGACAGAATTTTCCGTTCCTGATGCGCATCAAGCAACAGCGTGGTGGATCCCTGGCCGAGGCTGGAACCGTTATGAGTATTTATATCAAACAACATCGGTTAACAAAGTCGACCGTGCCCACACACCTTTCACTTACAAATTAACTTCAGGGCTTCACTTAAGTATTCATGAAGCGGCTCTAACAGATTACGCAGCGATGGTGTTAGATCAGCGCCGAGATGGCACGTTAAAAGCCGATCTCACCCCTTGGTCCGATGGCACCTTAGTCAAAACTCAACCTGGTTTCACTACCCCTTGGCGCACTATTCAAATTGCTGATGCAGCAACAGGACTTCTCAATTCAGATTTAATCCTTAACCTGAATGAACCGAACAAACTCGGTGATGTTTCATGGGTTGAACCTGGTAAATACGTCGGTATTTGGTGGGGGATGCACATTAATGAAAACACTTGGGGTTCTGGCGAAAAACACGGTGCAACCACCTCAGAAACGAAACGTTATATGGATTTTGCAGCTAAGTACGGTTTTGATGGTGTTCTCGTTGAAGGCTGGAATCTTGGTTGGGATGGAAGCTGGTTCCATAACGGTGATGTATTCAGTTTTACTCAGTCTTATGATGATTTTGATATTGATGCTGTCAGTGCACATGGAGCAAACAACAATGTGCGTTTAATTGGCCATCATGAAACTTCAGGTTCTGTGACCAACTACCGCAATCAAATGAGTGACGCTTATGATTTATATAAGCAACACGGCGTAACACAAATCAAAACAGGTTATGTTGCTGATGGTGGCGACATTAAGCGAGTCGACTCGCAAGGTATTGTTCGCCATGAATGGCATGATGGTCAATTTATGGTTAATGAGTATCTTCATAGCATTACAGAAGCTGCTAAACGTCAAATTAGCATTAATACTCACGAGCCAATAAAAGACACTGGTTTAAGACGAACCTACCCTAACTGGATTTCTCGTGAAGGCGCTCGCGGACAAGAATTTAATGCATGGGGAACGCCCCCTAACAGTCCAGAGCATACCGCAATATTGCCATATACACGCATGCTATCAGGACCGATGGACTTCACTCCGGGTATTTTTAATCTTGCCCCTGAGGGACTTGATGCCGTTAACCGCGTCCAGACAACCCTCGCAAAACAACTGGCTTTGTATGTTGTACTATACAGCCCAATTCAAATGGCAGCTGATTTACCAAGAAATTACGTTGAACGATTAGATGCATTTCAATTCATTCAAGATGTACCAACGGATTGGAGCGAGAGTATTGCAGTCGCTGGCGAGATTGGTGATTTTGTTGCCTTTGCACGAAAAGACCGCGCTTCAGAGGATTGGTATTTAGGCGCACTAACCGACGAATCTGAGCGGGAGTTAACAATCAAGTTAGACTTTTTATCATCTGATAAATCCTATCAAGCACAAATATATCGTGATGGAGCCGAAGCTGATTGGAAGAGCAATCCATACGATTATGTTATTGAAAACAAGCAAGTAACAGCGAAAGATACCTTAACATTAGCCCTTGCCACCAGCGGCGGTGTAGCGATTCGTTTTATCCCATTCGATTAACACTCAACTTTAAGTCTCCCCCAAAAACCTGATGCGCAAAGTGATTGTTGCCATCAGGTTTTTCTTCATTTACATTGCCTTAGCTCACAAAAAAACAACACCGAAGACGCCATGACATTTAAGAAAACACTCCACAACCTTGTTACAAATATGATCAGTTTTCGTTGTGCATAAATGATGAATACGTATGTAATTAGTTGTGCCAAAATCCACCACAAGGCTAATATAAAACCTGCTAAATTTCTTCCTCTGCTTGTGGGGATGAAATGGGCTAGGTCGTTACTGGCGCATCACCTTCATCGGATTGTGTCAGGTTTAAGAACCTTTCTAACTTCTTTATCAATCGAAGTCAGAATACGAGGTCTTTGGCGAATACCCGTCTTAGGGAGATGTGTATTCGCCATTTTTTTAACTATCGTCTAATCAAGCCGAAATGAATACCTAGCAAAATAACAAGTAACAATAAGAATTCAGCCATGATGCTGAACAGCCCATTTATAATGGAAGATAAAGGAAGATACATGTCTGCCGATAATACATCGCATCAGGGTACACCGAATAAACAACCGCTTCGTCAGCAACCAGAATTAAACTTCTGGCAAATTTTCAATATGTGTTTTGGATTTTGGGGATCCAATTTGGTTTTGCACTTCAAAACGCTAATGTCAGCCGTATTTTTCAAACCCTAGGCGCTGAGATTGATGAAATTCCAATCTTATGGATTGCTGCTCCGTTAACAGGACTTATCGTCCAGCCCATTATTGGCTACTTAAGTGATAATACATGGAATGGACTGGGTCGCCGTCGCCCTTATTTTTTAATTGGCGCAGTTTGTACCACACTCGCTTTATTTATTATGCCGCATTCTCCAGTTTTATGGGTCGCAGCGGGCATGCTTTGGATCATGGATGCCTCAATTAACATTGCCATGGAGCCATTTCGTGCGTTTGTTGGAGATAACCTACCAAAGTCTCAGCGTACTCAAGGCTATGCTATGCAAAGCTTCTTTATTGGAATCGGCGCCGTTGTAGCGTCAGCCTTGCCGTATTTATTAACCAACTATTTTGATGTGGCGAATACTGCTCCTGAAGGCGAAATTGCCGACTCGGTACGTTACGCATTTTATTTTGGTGGCGCCGTTTTATTCCTCGCGGTTGGATGGACCATCGTAACCTCTAAAGAATATTCACCTGAAGAACTGGCCTCTTTTCATCAAGAAAATGATGAAGAATTAATAGCTGAAAACAACAGCGATAGCCGCACTAGAACAGCTAAGCAATATCAATTTGCTTCTATGCTTTGGATGGCGATTGGTGGTGGTTTAACAGGTTTAGTTTTTGGCTTTTCGTTAGATAAGCAGCTTTATATATTGACCATCGGTATTTTTGTATTTGGCCCTTTGCAATTTTACTGCGCCAAAGCCCTCGCAAAAGTTAATCCAAATGACATCGCTGAGCGCGAAAGTCTAGGCATGGTATTTAACGTAGTTGATAATTTATTCCATATGCCAAAAGCCATGCACCAACTGGCCATCGTACAATTCTTTTCATGGTTTGCCTTATTCGCAATGTGGATTTATACCACTTCAGCAGTAACCTCCTACCATTATGGTACCAGTGATGTACTGACCAAAGCCTACAATGATGGCGCAGATTGGGTCGGTATGCTATTCGCTTCATATAATGGTTTTGCTGCTGTCGCTGCGATTGCAATACCTTTTCTAGCAAAAGCAGTCGGAATAAGATTCACACATACCATCAATTTAACAATGGGTGGTATTGGGCTTATCAGCTTTTATTTCATTAGCGATCCTGCCCTACTTTGGATACCTATGATTGGAGTCGGCATCGCGTGGGCGTCAATCTTATCAGTACCGTACGCAATGCTATCTGGGATCTTACCACCTAAGAAAATGGGGGTGTTTATGGGAATATTTAACTTTTTCATTGTTATCCCTCAATTGCTTGCGGCCAGTGTTTTAGGCGTAATTCTTAATACATTATTTGATGGAGAGCCAATCTTTGCATTAATTACTGGCGGTGTGTTTATGATTATTGCGGGTATCGCAGTGTTGTTTGTAGACCAACCAAAACAATAAGTTATTGAGTCATATTTCTGATTATTCAAATTATAAAACGTTTCGTGACTATACGCGGATCTTGATTGGGGAAAGTTACACATGATGGGTAAAAGCATTAACAGTTATAAAAAATCTACACTGGCAAGTGCGATCAATATTGCAATGATTGGTGCCTCTATTTTTGCTTTATCGGCTTGTTCAGAAACAACAGCCAACAAAGATGTTCCAACATCAACAGACACCAGTACAGCAGTGACTCAAGTGCAAATAGCACCAGGCGCGCCAGGTGCTGCGCCTACATGGGCTTTTTCTGGTAAGACAGGTATCGGTACATCTTATGAGCCGTACATTGACGGTCAGTACCAAGGAACAGCTGAGAACCCTGTCAGCAAAGTGTGGTTTTCACTCGCACAAGGGATCTTAACCGAAACCATGTATGGCATGATCCACAATGCACAACTAAAAGAAATGCAATTTATCATCACTGGTGAAGGGTTTGTCGATACAGAAAAAGATGACACGATCAGCACCATCGAATACCTACATCTGGATGAACAAGGTCGCCCGCTTTCATTGGCATACAAAGTCATTAATAAAGCTAAAAACGGTCAATATCAGATAGAAAAACATTTTTTCACTGATCCAAACCGTGACAGTATGATGATGAAGGTTATTTTTACCGCTTTTGCTGATGGAATAACCCCGCATTTATACGCCAACCCGCATGTAGATAATAGCGGTGCTAACGATATTGCGAGTATTGAAGAACAAGCACTTGTTGCTTACACCAATGCTAAAGACTCATCTGTGATGACGATTAAATCCGATGTAGCCTTTACAAAAGCTTCAGCAGGTTTTGTTGGTCAGTCAGACGGCTTAGTAGATTTGGCAGATAATGGCGTACTGGACAACATCTATCAATCTACCAGTAAAGCATCAGAAACTGTCGGTAACGTTGCGTTAACTGCTCAGTACAAGACGCTCAACAAAGCCACTGGTGAAAACACCATAGAAATGAATGTGGCTATTGGTTTTGGTGCAGACAAAGCCCAAAGCTTAGCTAATGTTGAAGCCACGCTTTCTGCAGGTTACGACAAAGTATTAAGTGCTTATTTAGGTGATGATAAACACCTTGGCTGGAAAGACTACTTAACAGGCTTACCCGCACTTAATGCCATGAGCAGCAATACTACTGATGATGGCAAATTACTTTATACCAGTGCGTTAGTGCTAAAAGCGCAAGAAGATAAAACCCATGCCGGAGCATTAATTGCTTCGCTATCAAACCCATGGGGTGACTCAGTCTCAGCTAAAGTCGGTAGTACAGGCTATAAAGCAGTTTGGCCACGTGACTTTTATCAATGTGCAATGGCCTTTCTTGCTATGGGCGATCTTGAAACGCCAAAAGTGGCTTTTGAATACTTGAAAAAAGTGCAAGTTAGTCAGCAAACACCTGAATATGTTGGCACGCCTGGTTGGTTCTTACAAAAAACGCATGTTGACGGTCAAATTGAATGGGTGGGCGTGCAGTTAGACCAAACGGCTATGCCAATTATGTTGGGGTGGAAGTTATGGCAAGCTGGCGTATTAAGTGATGCAGAAATCACTCAGTGGTACCAAGACATGTTAAAACCCGCTGCAGACTTTTTAGTCACTGGCGGTAAAGTTAAATTAGACTGGAACGATACTGAAATAACCCCGCCAAGTACCCAACAAGAGCGCTGGGAAGAACAAGCGGGATTCTCACCTTCGACAACTGCAGCAGTCATTGCAGGATTAGTGGCAGCCAGTGATATTGCCCAACTAGTTAACGATGAAAAAGCAGGTGAATATCTAACGTTAGCCAAAGAACTAGAAGCAAGCCTTGAAACCACTATGGTAACTAACAATGGCGAACTTGCCAAAGAAGGTAAACCTTACTATGTGCGTATCAGTCCAAACGGAAACCCAAATAATGCTGATAAATTACTGGATAATAATGGTAAGCCAGGGTTAGATCAGCGCCAGATTCTAGACGGCGGTTTTCTTGAATTAGTTCGTTACGGAGTTAAAGATGCTACAGATGGTATCATTCAGAACAGCGTCATGCTGATTGACGATACAACTCTTGAGCATAACCTTCGTGTTAAATATGAATTTACTGCCAAAGATGGCAGCAAAATTCCGGGTTACCGTCGATATGGTAATGATGGTTATGGCGAAGATATCACAACTGGTTTCAGCTATGCTGAGCAAGGTAATACCGCCGATCAACGAGGCAGAGTATGGCCATTCTTTACCGGTGAACGTGGTCATTATGAGTTGGCACTTGCCAAATCGACCGATAGTTTAACGCCAGAAGTCCACCAGCAATTAATTAATACCTACGTTCAAGGTATGGAAACATTTGCCAATGAAGGCTTAATGTTGCCAGAACAAGCTTGGGATGGTGTTGGTAATCCAACTCGTTATAACTACGCGATGGGTCAAGGCACTAACTCAGCAACACCACTTGCGTGGACACATGCTGAATACGTTAAGTTAGTTCGCTCGATGACTGATAAAGCAGTATGGGATTTCTATCCTGTTGTTGCGGATAAACTGGCTGAATAACTTGTAGATTTAGATAGATGGCTTGCGTTTAAAGCAAATTATTAACTATCGCTAAAAGAATGAGTTATTGAATTCAGAAAATTCAAAATCTTCAGTTCAACACCCACAAATCGAAAAATGCCACTCAATGAGTGGCATTTTTATTTTGGAGTTTGCTAAAACAAACCTAGCGAATACCTAAGCGTTTTGTCGTTTATTGTCCTTGCTTTAGTTTAGCAAATAAAGAAAATATCGATACGGCAATGGCACCGGCAATCAAACCAAAAATCGCATTGAGTATGCTTGGAGTTATAAATGCCAGTACATAGCCCACATATTCGACTTCAGCAATCCATAGCGCTGTTTGTGTAATTAAACCGCTAACTTGATGAATACCATGTGTCAGAATACCTCCACCTACCATGAACATTGCTATCGTGCCGACAATTGTTAGTCCTTTCATTAAGTACGGTGCAGAGGTTAATAGACCAAAACCAAGCTTATGCCAAAAAGCAACTAAGGCCCCTTTGCCTTGTCGTTTTGTTAAGTACAACCCTAAATCATCAATCTTAACAATGCCTGCTACTAATCCATAAACGCCAACAGTCATAATAATCGCAATCACACTTAAGGTTAAAAACTGACTTAACAAACTGCTTTGAGCCACAACACCCAAGCTAATCGCAATGATCTCTGCTGATAATACAAAATCAGTTCTAATTGCCCCCTTCACTTTTATCTTTTCAAAAGCCGCAATATCTTCTACTGATTTTTCAACAACAGCCTGCTCTGACAAGTCAGTTTGCCTATCTTTACGATGAACATACCAATGATGGACTTTTTCAAATCCTTCAAAGCATAAAAATAACCCACCAAACATGAGCAGCGGTGTTATTGCCCAAGGAATAAAAGCACTGATTAATAAAGCTGCTGGAACAAGAATTAATTTATTGAGAAAAGAGCCCTTAGCAACGGCCCACACAACAGGTAATTCACGTTCAGAGGCAACTCCTGACACTTGCTGAGCATTTAGCGCTAAATCGTCTCCCAATACACCTGCAGTTTTTCTGGCAGCAACTTTACTCATAGCAGCAACATCATCCAAAATTGCAGCAATGTCATCCAATAACATTAATAAACTTGCGCCAGCCATATCTCGTCCTTGTTTGTCGTCAATGTTTTCGTTTTGACTAATCGGGTTGCGATTAATGATGTTAATCGTATTTTTAAGGTAAAAATCTAAGCTTAATATTGCTTAACGATAGCTCAAGTCGACGTTTTACTTTCGACAAAGCGATTAAAAAGCGTATTGCCAGACTAATCCCAGTGTATCGAAATCATTCCCTATGCGTGTGATCACGCCCGTACTGGCATAAAGCTTCATACTATGATGTTGATTAAAGGCAAGTGAATACGTCAAACCAAAACGAGAATTGTCCTCAGCATCATCAGCGTCAATTCCATTTTTGCTGGTTTCTCCGCCAACAAAGTAATTTCCACTCAATGACACCCATTGTCCTGGTCCAATACTGTATATGACATGAGCTTGAAACGTGTATTGTGCTTGTTTCTCAAGTGACACTTGATTGTAAAACTCATCATTATCACTATAAATTCGAATTGACGTCATGGCATCGTAATACCAATTACCCACTCGGTACGACATCCCTATTCCTGGTCTAAATACCCATTGATTGGCACCAGCGTTGATCAGTTTATCTTCATCATAGGTTCCTAATGGCAAGCTAAGTTGCAAACTTGAGCCAACAACTAATCCATCTTTAGATTTAGCAAAATCTTTTCGTTGTAAAGCTTGTGCACCATAAAAGTTCCAAGTCAGACGCATTTTAGGATCGCCATACCCACATCTGTCAGCTTCAACAATATCGTTTTTATAATTCGCTGTGCCTGCCATACAAATACGAGATAAGGACATATCAAATTTTGATGAACTACCCGCTAGCGCAAATGAGTGCGCATAACCAAGCACGGCAGCATCTAACGTTAAATGTGCATCTTTGAGTGGAACTGAAGGTGATGGCGATAAGGCCCCTTCTGAGTGCAGATAGCCCAGGGCTAGAAAATGCATGTCGATAGGAATATTGGTATAACTGCGAGGTTCAAGATCTTGGCTATACACATGGGTATGCCAAAACAGCGCTGTAATGCCTAACAAACTTATTTTACTAAATTTTGTGAGTAAAACGAATGCACATCGATTAAATCGGGTTAATTCCTTCATAAATTACAAAGCATTTTCCATAATGACTGATATAAAACGGACTTACACAAGAAACAAAGACTTAAGCGATAGTCATTAACGTGGCAAATGTCACTAAAACAAAATGCGGCACTGATTACCGCACTTTGAATAACATAAGGTGGCTAACATAAGGTGGCTAACATAAACCAAAGTCATTATTTGTTACGAATTATCAACGCCACCGCACGACTGCCTAACCACTAAATTAGTCGGAATTAATTGCGGTCCAACGTCCTTACCACGAATTAATTTCAAAAGACTTTCAACTAAAATTTCACCTGCCAGTTTAGTATTTTGTTTGACCGTAGTGAGCGCAGGGTTTGCAAAACTTGCAACGGGAATGTCATCATAACCAACAACAGCAATATCTTCTGGTACATTAACGCCACGCTGTTTAAGTGCTCTTATTGCACCAATGGCGATTAAATCACTGGCAGCAAAGATTGAATCGAATTGATGCCCGCTATCTAATAATTTCATTGCAGCATCAAAACCTGAGCTTTCAGTGCTAATGGCATCAAATTGACATTTTTTATTGAGTTTAATACCCGCTTTTTTTAGCGCTTCGGCATGACCTAAATAACGGTCTCGAAACTCAGGGCTATGCTCTGATGCATCACCTAAAAAGGCAATATTCTTTAAGTTTAATGAGAGAATGTGCTCTGTGGCGATAACACCACCTTGGTGATTATCACAACCGATGGACAGCACTTCTTTGTTATTATGTTCTGCCCCCCAAATAATAAAGTGGGTATTTTGTTCTAATAACTTTTGCAGCTTATGTTCATAGTCTACGTAGTCTCCGTAACCTAATAAAATAATCCCATCAGCTTTATTACTGTCTTCGTAATCTGCATGCCAATCACTCGAAAGCTGTTGAAATGAAACGAGTAAGTCATACCCTTGCTGTGCAGTTGCACGGGTGATTGAACCGAGCATAGATAAAAAGAAAGGATTAATTAACGACTCATCGTTTGTGGATCTTCACAAATTAACAGCGCTAAAGTATGGCTATTTTGGGTACGAAGATTACTGGCGTTTTTATCGACTTTGTAATTTAACTCTTTGGCAATAGCTTGAATGCGTTGCCGCGTTTCCAAGTTTACAAGTGGACTATTTCTCAACGCTCTAGAAACAGTAGATTGAGATACGCCAGCACGGTATGCGATATCAATTGAGGTAGCTTTAGATGTCATTTTGCATCAGGCCTTTTTATAGTTATTTTAGATACTCACGTATTGTTTATACCTAAAATAACGCTTCTTTTCACCGTTTAATTTCTTTTATAATCCTAACTCACTCAGTAAGTCGTCAGCATCATCAGCAACCACGACTGCTGGGTCTTTTTTTGCAGTTGATTTATCAGCTTCGCCTTGTGTATTTCTGTGGGCTTCAATTAATGAGTCTGGGTCAAATTCTTCATCTAATTCAAACTCTTTTAATTTAATGAATTCAGTTTTATCCATCGCAAATTCTAAGTAAAAGATATGATTATCTGCCGTTTTGAACGACACTCTTCTTGATACTGCTTCATCTAAATTAGTATCAATCGATATAGTTAACTCTTTATTAATGGTCAACATTTTCGGCTGACTTTGACTGATAGATGTTTGTAATTCTTTAGACACAGTTTTAATGAAATCACCTAATATTTGATTCATTAACTCCCCCATGACATTACCAACGTCATCAGAGGTGTGTGAGAAAGCAAGCTCTGACTCTGGCATCCCCATATTTATCATGTATCGACGGTATATTTCTATTGCAGCTTCTTTGGAAAAGTTAATCACCACTAAACCAGAAAACCCGCCATCAAAAATTGAAAAACACCCTAAATCAGGCTTTAAACATGTACGTGTAATGTTTTGCACCATACCGGCATGGGTAACTTGACTGTCGCTAGTGCTTGAAAGAACGTGGGAAACCGAGTGACATAATTTGAGTAAAATATCATCTGTTGTAACAACTTGAACTGAATCCATAGCAATGTATACCTAGTTTTTACTTTTCCCTCATTCTGAGGCTTAACGAGTAATAAATCAAAGACTAAACATCTCATTATCAAAAATAAACAATCAAGCTAACAAGCGTTACACTAACAAGCTGATATTGCGTATATTCTTTGCCGTTTATTTGTGGGCCAACTCTACTCAACATATGTATCTTTTTGTAAAAACCTTTCAATAGATCACATATCAACTATTAAACAGTTCTTTCTGGAACTGTTTCTGTCTATATTTGCGCAATACATTGAACTTACTCTCTTTAAGGACGAACATGATCGCTTTCCTCAGACAGTTAACTATCTTAAAGCGCCTGATCATAATGCTCGCCCTGGCAGCAATAGGAACCGTTTGCTTTGCCAGCTTTTCAATTAACGAACAATACAATAATTTAATTGCACAGAAGCAAGTTCAAATTGCTGCGCAAGTTAGCACCGCTACCTCAATGCTTAGCGCGCTATCAGCTGATTTGCCCCAATCTGCTGACCAACAGCAACAACAAGACATTCTTAATATTATTTCTCAACTGCGTTATGGCTCTAATGACGCTTATATTGTTATCAATGATCAAAATGTCATTATTAGCTTTCCTGAAAGTCCAAACCTAGAAGGCCGCTCTTTTGAGCAATATATTGCCGCTGATGGCAGTAAACCGTTTGCGCAACTTACCAGACTAGCTAAATCGACAACGACAAGTCACGTTGAATATAAAGATAATATTGCATCAACATCTGGCGTTGAAACTATTCTCGCAGGCGCCCAGTTCTACCCAGAATGGGGCTGGACTATTATCGCCCATGCCAGTGCGACCGACGTCATGGATAGCATGGGAAGTGTTGTTATCAACTATCTGATTATTATGATGTTGATTTCTATTCCTATCTTTACTTTCTTCTTATTGCTGAATGTATCGATTACTTCCCCGATTAATGCAGCAATTGCAGCAATGGAGAATATTGCTAAAGGTGAAGGCGATTTGTCACAGCGACTTGATAACAGTGGTAAGGATGAAGTGGCTAAAATGGCCGATGCGTTCAATGACTTTGTGATCAAAATTTCAGCCATGGTGTCGGATTTAAAACCACTTGGCCGTGATCTAGATAATGATGCACAACATTTATTAGTGGCTGTAGAAGAGTCGAATCAAAGCTCTGAGTTGATCCATAGTGAAACTCAAAGTGTTGCTACTGCGGTTAATGAAATGTTAGCCACTACCCATGATATGGCGCAAAACACCTATCAAGCCGCTGATGGTGCTAACAATGTTAAACAACAAGCCGAGCAATCACACGCATTTATGCAGCAGACTGTGCATGAAACAGATCAGTTAGTAAATGAGTTGAAAAACGCAGAAAGCGCCACCCATGACCTAGGCAAGTCTTCTGTAGAAATTAGTACAATACTAGATACCATTGGTGGTATTGCAGATCAAACCAACTTATTAGCACTAAATGCAGCAATTGAAGCCGCACGAGCAGGTGAATATGGCCGAGGTTTTGCTGTCGTTGCTGACGAAGTAAGAGCGTTAGCAACACGTACCCAAGCATCTACCAATGAAATTAATAAAATCATTACTGATATTCATAACGGCGTTGAGTCTGTTATCAAAAGTAATACTGAAACCCAGGAACAATCGATTCAATTGCAATCTAAGGCGTTACAGTCACAAGATGCCATGACTGAGATACTCGCCGTTATTGCTAATATCAGTGACATGAATACTCAGCTTGCCAGTGCAACAGAAGAGCAATCTCAAGTCACTGAAGAAATAAACCGCAACATTACCCGAATTTCTGAATTGACCGAAATAGCTGTAAAAACCAATGAAACAAACTCTGAAGCAGCGCAATCATTACAAACGATTAGCCAAACTGTTACTGAGACACTAGGTCAATTTAAAACCAGCTAATGTCATGACAACTAAAGCCAAACGTATTAGTGAAAAATAAATCACCTTTCTATACCAGCAGGCGCCACCTTGTGGCGTTAATGCTGATATATCTCTTTGTCGCTCTCCTAAATGACCTCGCAAAATTCATCTTCAAATAAGCCTTAACACGTAAAGTCTCTGTCAGCCTAAAAAGCTTTGCGGTATCATGCTTCGCAAGCCCATTATTAAGAGTTACCTGTTGATGTACGAAAAGACTGTTACCATTATTGCCCCTCACGGAATTCACACACGACCTGCTGCATTATTAGTCAAAGCAGCAAAAAACTTTGACTGTGACGTCATTGTCGAATGTAATGGAAAACAAGCAAGCGCCAAAAGTCTATTTAAATTGCAAACTCTTGGCTTATATCAAGGCCAGTCGGTTAAGGTATTTGCTGAAGGAGAACAGGCAGAAAAAGCGGTAGAAACCGTGTCTGAATTGCTAATTACACTCAGTTAACAGGATAGTTTATGGCTTTAACAGGAATCGTAGCGTCACCAGGAATTGCTTTTGGACAAGCAGTTCATATCAATTTGCATCATCAACATGTTGATTACCGATTACTGCCTGTTGCGTCAATTAAAAGTGAATGTGACAAAGCCATTAAAGCCATAGACTTTTTGGCAAAACACCTCAAGCATTGCCAAGTTAACCTTGATACTGAAAGCGACCATTTTCATCTAATTGATGCTGATATCATGCTATTAGAAGATGAAGATTTAGCTGATGAACTCACCCAATATATTACTCGATTTCGTTTCTCTGCCGTTGTCTCCATTGAACGGATTTTTGCGCAACATGCTGAAGAGCTAGCCAAGCTAGAGGATCCTTATCTCGCTAACCGTAGTAATGATGTAATTTGTTTAGGTAAGCGATTAATGTCTGCCGTCAATGGTACGCTTCAATGGGATGTATCAAAACTCACTGATAATAGTATTTTGTTAGCTGAGGATATAACACCTGCAGAATTTGCCACCATTCCGCTTAACAAAATAAAAGGCATTGTGCTCAAAACTGGCGGGCTCACTAGCCACACCGCTATTTTGGCCAAAGCTGCTGGGATACCTGCGTTATTAAGTTGTCAATTCGATGACTATGACATTCAAGATGGTGCCCCGCTAATTTTAGACGCCTTTAGTGGTGAATTGCATGTTAATCCCGTTGCTGAAACACAGCTGCAACTAGAGCAAAAAGCCACCGCAGAAAAAGAACGCCGAGAAGCACTGTTACATTATGTCGATAAACCCAGTGTCACCCGTGACGGCCATCCTGTCTGTTTGCTTGCCAACGTAAGTAGCATGAGTGATTTCACTCAGATAGAGCGCATTGGCGCTGCTGGAGTTGGGTTATTTAGGACTGAGTTTTTACTTATGCAAGTCGACTCAGTTCCAGATGAAAAGCAGCAGTTCAAACAATACTGCGATGCATTACATAGCTTAAATGGCAAGGTCCTTACCATACGTACCTTTGATATCGGAGCGGACAAAGAAATCCCTTGCCTTACTCAACAATATGAAGATAACCCGGCATTAGGCGTACGTGGTATTCGGTATAGCTTACAACACCAACACCTTTTTACGACTCAAATTAAAGCAGTACTTCGCGCAGCGAATCATGGACGTATCCGATTACTATTCCCAATGGTTAATCAAATTGAAGAGTTGGAGTTCGCGCTAGAATTAATTGATTGGTGCAAACAACAGTTAATTGAAGAAGAAAAAGGCTTTGGTGATCTTAATATCGGCATCATGGTTGAAACACCAGCAGCAGTGTTAAATTTACCGCATCTACTGCCACGACTTGATTTTGTTAGTATCGGTAGTAATGACTTAACCCAATATACTCTAGCAGCTGATCGCGGTAATCCTGTACTAGTTAATGATTATCCTCCAGTTTCTCCAGCAATGATAAAGTTCATAAAAATGGCTGTAGACATCTGTAAAATACACCAAACAAAAGTGTGCCTTTGCGGCGAATTAGCCAGCGACACGAAATTAATTAGTTTACTCGTCGGTCTAGGAATTGATGAGCTCAGTGTTAATACTGCCAGCTTATTGGATGTAAAAGCGACCATTTGTAATGGTCAATACCAACAATTTTATCAGCAAGCCCAACAAGCATTAGGGTTTAGCCATATTGAACAACTTAATCAATTATTCAGCTAATTTGACTAATTTACTTGAAAATAATAATTATTGTTTATAAAAAAATCAGACAGCACTAGAATAAAACCATAATAACATTACAAAAAGAGGCTATATCTCATGGGATTTTTAAGCCGTATTCGCCGACTTATATCTGGGCAGCCGACCTTAACTGGCGGCATTGAAATTTTTGCGCCTGTTTCTGGCGACCTAGTAGACATTGAAAAAGTACCCGACGTAGTATTCGCTGAAAAGATTGTCGGTGATGGATTAGCAATTAACCCAACAGGCGAGCTAATTCTAGCCCCTATTGATGGCACCATTGGCAAAATTTTTGAAACTAATCATGCTTTCAGTATTGAGTCCCCTCAGGGGCTCGAATTATTTGTTCATTTTGGTGTCGGCACAGTAGAGCTTAGAGGCAATGGCTTTAAGCGACTCGCTGAAGAAGGACAACAAGTTAAAGTTGGCGATCCAATTTTACAATTCGATTTAGACTACTTAACCGATCAAGTAGAGAGTCTACTTACCCCAGTTGTGCTTGCCAACATGGAAGATATTCAATACTTAGTGAAAGCTCAAGGTCCTGTAACAGCTGGTAAAAGTGTCATTTTTACCGTTGAGCTTTAAATTCGATTTACATTGTAGATATGGGTAATAGCTAAAAACAGGCTTGCTTTAACCCATCATTGAACAGAGCGCAGTGCAATATTCAGCTATAGATGAAAAGCAATAACTGCAGTGCGTAACAATAACTTAATTCAAGGAATACATTACCCCATGAGCAACAGTGTTATTTATGGTATTAAAAACTGCGATACAGTGCGTAAAGCACGTAAATGGCTAGAAGCAGAAAATCAGCCATTCACCTTCCATGACTTTCGCGAAGATGGCATCACAGCTGATATTATCAACCAGTGGTTTGAGTTAAGTGATTGGAAGCTACTGTTTAATAAACGTAGCACAAGTTTTCGAAATTTAACCGATGATCAAAAAGCTGATATTGATCAGAAAAAGGCGCTCGAGCTGATGCTGGAGTTTCCAACGCTAATTAAACGTCCTGTATTAATAACAAATAATAAAATATTAATCGGTTTCAAAGCTGCAGACTATCAAGCGTGGTTTAACTAATGACCCAGGACGTACTTGAGCTCACTAAAGATTTACTCGCACGCCCTTCAGTAACCCCACTTGATGAAGGCTGTCAAACTTTGATGGCTGATAGGTTATCTGCTGTTGGTTTCAACATTGAATCAATGGTATTTGAAGACACCACCAACATGTGGGCAAGAAAAGGCACTAAAAGCCCCGTTTTTTGTTTTGCTGGACACACTGATGTTGTTCCCACAGGCGATTTAAACAAATGGCACACCCCACCATTTGAACCAACTGTCATCGATGATTATGTTCATGGTCGCGGCGCAGCCGATATGAAAGGATCATTAGCAGCTATGGTTATTGCTACAGAACGCTTTGTGGCAAAACACCCAGATCATAATGGCTCCATAGCTTTTTTAATCACCAGCGACGAAGAAGGTCCATTTATTAATGGTACAACTCGTGTCATTGATACCCTTGAAGCTCGTAATGAAAAAATTACTTGGTCACTTGTTGGTGAGCCTTCATCGACTCATAAGTTAGGTGATGTTGTTAAAAACGGTCGTCGTGGTAGTTTAACCGGAAATTTAACGGTGAAAGGGATTCAAGGACACGTTGCCTACCCTCACCTTGCTGATAACCCTATTCATAAAGCCTCACCAGCACTTGCTGAACTCGCGCAAATGCATTGGGATAACGGTAATGAATTTTTCCCACCAACCAGTTTCCAAATAGCAAATATTAACGGTGGTACAGGCGCATCTAATGTTATCCCTGGTGATTTACAGGTAATGTTTAACTTCAGATACTCAACTGAAGTCACAGCCGATGAATTAATCAAACGTGTACTAAACATACTTGATGCCCATGGGCTCGATTATGATATTGATTGGGTATTTAATGGTCTTCCTTTCCTTACTGGCGATGGCCCATTGCTGGACGCAACGAAAGACGCCATTTTTGAAGTCACAGGCTATGCAACCGACCCGCAAACTTCAGGTGGTACGTCAGATGGCCGATTCATCGCCCCCACTGGTGCTCAAGTTATTGAATTAGGCCCGGTAAATGCGACAATTCATAAGGTGAAT
The DNA here is from genome assembly GCF_043568515.1 of Shewanella sp. ENK2. Taxonomy (NCBI): domain Bacteria; kingdom Pseudomonadati; phylum Pseudomonadota; class Gammaproteobacteria; order Alteromonadales; family Shewanellaceae; genus Shewanella; species Shewanella sp. ENK2. The sequence continues at coordinate 4,547,955 of NZ_CP171406.1, forward strand.
GAGTGTGTAAAAATCTCAGATCTTGAACTATTGGCCAAATGTTACGAGTCTATTCTGGAAAAGCTCCTTTGCTAACCTCTTCACTCAAAAGTATTGCTCATCCGGCTCTTTATGGGCTGGATGCTGAGCATCTTGTCTCTATTGATCAGTTTCTGCTAACTCAAAAAACAGCTGCAGCTTTTCAGCGGTTACAAAAGCATGCTGCAGATTCAGGTATTAATATTCAAATCTGCTCCGCCTATCGTGATTTTCATAGGCAAATGGCAATTTGGAATGCTAAAGCCAATGGTAAACGAGTACTGCTTGATATTAATAACCAAGCTATTGATAGCAAATGTCTTTCAGAAAATGAACTCATAGATTGTATTTTAACCTGGTCAGCCCTGCCTGGTGCCTCCCGCCATCATTGGGGGACTGATATCGATGTATTTGATGCCAACAATATCCAAAAAGCTGACTTAGCTTTGATTACGGATGAATATACGGGCAATGGACCATGTGCTCAGTTAGCCAGCTGGTTAACGCAACATGCTCATGAGTTTGGTTTCTACCTACCGTATCAGCCTAATAAGAGTGGTGTTAGCCCAGAGCCTTGGCATTTAAGTTATTATCCAGAATCGTCGCAATTTATGTCACATTATCAGGTAGAATCTTTAAGACAGCTCTTGTCTCAATCAGAAATCGCTTTACAATCTGCGCTACTTAAAAGACTAGATGAACTTGTAGAAGAATATGTTTTTTACGTTGCGCAGCCGCCAAATCAATAAACATTGATAATGTTTATTGATTCCAGTAACGATAGCTGCTCATGGCCGTATTCAAATAATCAAACACTATCGCTAAAAACATCGAGAACCACATGACAAAGCCGCTACATTACTTAACTGCCACAATTGATGGCCAATCTATGTATTACTCAGATAGTGATAAACACAATACAGATTCACAACCTATTGTATTCATTCATGGCTTTTTAACAGACAGTAGTATGTGGCAAGCTCAAATCGATGCACTTAAATCACAACATCGGTGTATCGCCATTGATTTATGGTCACATGGTCAATCAGATCCAATGCCTAAGGGAACAACATCACTGGTCACCATCGCTGAGCAATGTTTATCACTGTTATCATCACTTAGCCTTAACCAGTTCAGATTAGTTGCTAACGGTTCAGGTTGTGCAATTGCCGCAGAGATGGCGTTGATATCGCCCACATCGGTTACAAAAATGGTGATGTCGAACGGCTTTATTGGTTTTGAGCCACAAGTTAACTGCATCAAATATCAGCAATGGATTGATCAAATTAGTCAACAACAAAGCTGCTCTAAAGAGATGGCTGACCTTATTACAGAGCAGTATTTCGCTAATCTTGCAATTGAGAGCCATAACAATGAGGTGATTCATTCGGATAATAGCAGTGATGCAAACACGAATAACTCATTAACTCCAGAAAGGTTTTCTCAAGCGCTTCAAAATCTCAGCCCAAATAACATTGCTGAGCTTGTATTGATGGCGCCACTTTTTCTATACAAGCGAGACACACTCGAGTTAGCGGAGCAATTAACTTTGCCTTGCCTCATTTTAGTTGGCGAGCAAAACAAGTTAAGAACAGTTTTAGAAGCTTACTTAATGCAGGATTGCATTACAGGAAGTACCTTAAAACAACTTACTGCAGCAGGCCACTTAGCAAATGTTGAACAGGCTGCCATGTTTAATCAACATTTGATCAATTTTTTCGAAAGCTAACCTAACGGTTAGTCTTGTACGCTGTGCCTCACACTCGTCAATCAATGAAAAATGCGCTTAATAACTCAGCTGTAGTGGCTGAGTTCGCTATTTCTAAATCAGTATTCTCAATCTATTACGAATGGATAGACCAGCATAACAATAAATACTGATATACTCTAAAAATGATATTAATCAGACAGTTTACGAATCTGAATTAGCATACTTTTATTTATTAGGGTCTACCAAACACGATGAAATTACTTAAACCACTTTTTGATAATAACCGCCGCTGGGCCGAACGCATTAACGAAGAAGACCCTGAATTCTTTAAACAGCTAGCACAACAACAGAGCCCTGAATATTTGTGGATCGGTTGTTCTGATAGCCGTGTTCCATCAAATCAAATTATTGACCTAATGCCAGGCGAAGTCTTTGTTCATCGTAATATCGCTAACATGGTCATTCACACCGACTTAAACTGTTTGTCAGTTATTCAATATGCGGTTGAAGTACTAAAAGTCAAACATATCATGGTGGTAGGTCATTACGGTTGTGGTGGTGTTAAAGCATCAATGACTACTGAGCGCTTTGGTTTAATTGATAACTGGTTGGGACATTTAAAAGATATTTATCGTATTCACCGTAGCGATTTAGAGCAGCTTGATGACGAAAAACGATTCGACAGATTGTGCGAATTAAATGTGATGGAACAAGTCGCCAATGTAAGTAGCACCTCAATTGTTCAAGATGCATGGGATCGTGGTCAAGAACTGGCTATTCACGGCTGGATTTACGGCATTAATAATGGATTATTGACTGATTTAGATGTCACGGTATCAAGTGAGCATGCTGACAATAAAGCGTAATAACCAGTAATAATCAATCATAGAGTAAACTTAACGTCCATTTACACATTTACAATAATAGGTATATGGACTTGTTTGCTTTGTATTTAACCCTCTCGTATCGCTAGATACTCAATAAACCCCTTCAAATTTGTCATCTTTAGCTATTATTGAACAACATCAATCTTTAATAACGTCGGTTAAATATTAATCGAAATAGAGAAGGTTTAGCTGTTTATGCATTCTTGAGCAAGTAAACTCACCTACTTCGCTCAGATAAGGTCATATTGTTAATGCATTTAGTTGCCTAACACAGTTATAATCTTCGGGTTTATTTAGCGCGACCTCGCGCACTGCATTTTTAGGAGATAATTTCCATGCCAGGTTTTGAATTATTTGGACCAGAGGAAAAGCAAGAAGTCGCTGACGTGATGGAAAACGGTTTTACCTTTCGCTACAACTTCGATCACATGCGTAACGATCGTTGGAAAACACGTGAAATGGAAGCGCTTCTTTGTGAAAAGATGAACGCAAAACATGCGCATCTTGTTTCTAGTGGTACCGCTGCATTACAAACGGCAATGGCTGCTGCAGGTATTGGCGCAGGCGACGAAGTTATTGTTCCACCGTTTACTTTTGTTGCATCTGTAGAAGCAGTATTTATGGCTGGTGCCGTACCTATTTTCGCTGAAATTGATGAAACACTATGTCTATCACCAGAAGGCATTGAAGCTGCAATTACTCCACGCACTAAAGCAATTAACCTTGTTCATATGTGTGGTTCTATGGCTAAAATGGATGAAATTTTAGCGGTATGTAAAAAACATAACCTAGTGATCCTTGAAGATGCATGTCAAGCTATCGGCGGCAGCTACAAAGGTAAAGCATTAGGCACAATCGGTGATGTTGGTTGTTATTCCTTTGATTCTGTTAAAACCATCACCTGTGGTGAAGGCGGCGCTATCATGACTAACAATGAAACCATCTATAACCATGCGCACATGTTCTCAGATCACGGTCATGACCATGTTGGTAATGATCGCGGCGCTGAAGGCCACCCTATCATGGGACTGAACTTCCGCATCTCAGAAATGAACTCAGCGATGGGTCTGGCACAGCTTCGTAAGCTTGATAAAATTATTGATATCCAGCGTACTAATAAAAAGCTAATCAAAGATGCAATGGCCGAAATCCCTGAAGTCACATTCCGTGAAATCCCAGATCCTGAAGGTGACTCAGCAGGTTTCTTAACCTTCTTAATGCCGACCGAAGAGCGCACAATTGAAATCAACAAGAAGTTAGCAGAAAACGGCGTTGATGGTTGTTTCTATTGGTATGTTAACAACTGGCACTACTTAAACAACTGGAAGCATATTCAAGAGCTTAAATCGCCAGCTGCTTTACCGATCACATTAATTCAAGATCGTCCAGATTACACTAAAGTGGAAACGCCAAAGTCTGATGCAATCATGAGCCGTACTATCTCTATGTTAATCAAGTTATCTTGGACAGAAGAAGAAATTGCTCAACGTATTGAAAACATCAAGCGTGCTTTTGCTTAATTAATCCTACTCTTTCTATTGAGCTAAAGCTTACCAAGCAAGTAATAGCTCAATAGTACTTTTTACAGTACTAATCTCAACGGAGAATGTTGTAATGAGTTTCAAAAATTTTAAGTGTGTGCCAAAAATGATTTTTGGTCGCGGTTCTTTTGCTCAACTTGATGCCGTACTTGCAGAAGAGCGTAAAGAAGCAAACGATTTCGTGGTTTTTTTAGTTGATGATGTGCATCAAGATAAGCCACTTGCAGGCCGTGTCCCTGCAAAGGACCATGATTTATTAATCTACGTGAATGTAGATGATGAGCCGACAACGAAACAAGTTGATGACTTAACCGCACAAGTTCAAGCATATAATTCGAAAGCACCTGTAAGTGTGATTGGTTTAGGTGGTGGTTCAACACTTGATTTAGCTAAAGCTGTGTCACTTATGCTGACCAATGAAGGCGGTAGTGCTGAATACCAAGGTTGGGATTTAATTAAGAACCCTGCTATTCATCATATTGGTATTCCAACTGTATCAGGTACTGGTGCAGAAGCATCACGTACAGCTGTACTTTGTGGTCCAGTACGTAAGTTAGGTTTGAACTCAGATTACACTGTGTTTGACCAAATTATCATGGATTCAGAGTTAATTGCTGGTGTACCAACTGATCAATGGTTCTACACGGGCATGGATTGTTATATCCATTGTGTTGAGTCATTAGAAGGCACTTACTTAAATGAATTTGCTAAAGCATTTGCTGAAAAATCAATGGATTTATGCCGCGAAGTGTTCTTAGACAATCATGAAGAAAAAGATGACAAGCTCATGATGGCTTCATACATGGGTGGCATGAGCATCGCATACAGCCAAGTAGGTGCATGTCATGCGGTATCTTATGGTCTAGGTTACGTGTTGGGTTACCATCACGGTATAGGTAACTGTTTAGCATTTGACGTACTTGAAGAGTTTTACCCTGAAGGCGTTAAAGAGTTCCGTAAAATGATGGAAGTTCACAACATCACTTTACCTAAGAATATCTGTAAAGACTTACCAGATGAAACCATTGCTAAAATGGTTGCTGTAACTAAGAGCATGGGTCCATTATGGGACAATGTTTATGGCGAAGGCTGGGAAGAGAAAGTAACAGACGAAATGCTGACTAAACTTTTCCGTCGTATTTAATAGCCCCCCTCGCTATAATTAAGGGCTCTTTTGAGCCCTTTTGTTTATCGAATAATGATAAGTAGGTTTTTTAATGAAAGTTACCCTTTTAATCCCTGCTAGATATGGTTCTAGCCGTTTTCCTGGCAAACCACTAGCACCTATTAATGGTAAGCCAATGATCCAGCACGTTTTTGAGCGAGCATCATTAGCCAAAGGATTAGATAATATTTACGTTGCGACAGATGACGACCGTATCAAAGAAGCGGTTGAATCATTTGGTGGACAAGTCGTCATGACAAGCCCAGAAGCTGCGTCGGGTACTGACCGTATCAATGATGCCATTAGTCAATTGGGTCTTGATAATGACGATTTAGTCATTAACCTTCAAGGTGATCAACCGCTAATTGATCCTATTTCAATTGAACAAATCATTAGTTTGTTTGAACGTCACCCAGGTGAGTTTGAAATGGCGACATTAGGTTTTGAAATCATTGATAAGCAAGAAAGAGACGACCCACTACACGTGAAGATGGTATTCGACAATGAGTTTAATGCCTTATATTTCTCTCGTTCTTGTATTCCGTTTGGCCGAGATACAGACGACTATCCTGTATACAAGCATTTAGGCGTATATGCTTACACTCGCCGTTTTGTAAATGCTTTTGCAAAGCTTCCTCTAGGTAGATTAGAAGACTTAGAGAAATTAGAGCAACTTCGAGCGCTTGAGTACGGTCACAAGATTAAGGTTGCAATCAGTGCATTTGATTCGCCTGAAGTAGATACGCCTGAAGATATTCGTAAGTGTGAACAACGTTTAGCTGTTGATTAACTGAACATCAAAATTTGAGGCAACTATGGATTTATCTGGATTAGAAGTTTGGATCATTATCATTTTGGTGGTTGGTATTATTGCGAGTAATTTAGCCGTATTGAAATACAGTGCTAAATTTAAAATGCCGCAGTTTGGCGATCCTAAAAAGCCTTCTGACAGCCAAGGAAAATCTAACACTGAGCATTCAGCATCAGATTCAGAGACTCAAAAAGATAAGTAATATTATCTTCACTATCAGTAAAAGTATCCCAAGAAAAAGGTGACATTATGTCACCTTTTTTTATATTCGATTGTTAAGGCCGTTATGAGTGCAAACTCGTTGGCTCAATCGGCCTTGACTATGGGTTCGCTTTCAGCAGGCTGGCTGTCTGGCCAAGCATTAATAACCGCTTTAACTAGCGATGCTAATGGAATCGCAAAAAAGACTCCCCAAACGCCCCATAAGCCTCCAAAAACCAGCACAGCGGCAATAATAAGTACAGGATGTAAATCAACAGCATCTGAGAACAATATAGGTACTAAGACATTACCATCAAGCGCCTGAATAATTCCATAACCAATCATCACATAGCCAAATTCAGGGCTCACACCCCACTGAACAAAAGCGACAAGTGCAATGGGTAAAGTCACTAAAGTGGCGCCAACGTAAGGAATTAACACTGACAATCCTGTTAACACTCCTAAAAGTGCTGAATACCTCAAGCCCATAACGGCAAAAAAGATATAACTCACTGCCCCAACAATAACGATTTCAATCACTTTACCGCGGATATAATTAAAGATTTGCTGATCCATTTCAAACCAGACTTTACGTGCTAAATCGCGGTTATTAGGGAAAAATCGTTTGCTGCTTTTAATCAGTTGTTCTTTGTCTTTTAAAAAGAAGAACACAAGTAAAGGAACTAAAATGACGTACACCATTAACACAAGTAAAGATGCTGAATAGCCCAGAAGTTGCTTACCGATATCCAGCAAGTGCTGAGTATCCAGTAGTTTTTTAAGCTCAATCACCATCGCATCAATTTGTTCAATACTGATGTATTGTGGGTACTTTTCACTCAGTGACACTAAAGATTGCATGCCTGTATCAATCATTACAGGTAAATCAGTGGCTAAAGCGATACCTTGTCGCCATAGACTTGGCACTAAACCAAATGCGATCAGCACCATCAAGCCGATAAATAAAACTAAAATTAACGAGGCCCCAACACTTCGATTAATGCCAAAACGAGAAATTTGAGCCACTGGCCACTCAAGCAAAAACGCTAAAACTAATGCGACCAATAAAGGCGCTAGCAAGCCACCAGCAAAATACAGTAGTAATCCAATTCCGAGTAAGATAAACAAAAGCGTGATAGCTTGTGGGTCGCTGAATCTCGCTTTATACCAATCGCCTAAATAAGAGAGCATGTAAAATACCTAAAAAAATGTCGCACTTTGAATTCACTATTTAATGATATTAAGTTAACTATACACATAATTAAACTTAGAAAGTGTTACCTTTCGTAATGACCATCGATAGCTTTTTTGGGTTATCATCAGTAATCTCAACCTGATGACCAATTTTTTTAAAAATGGCGGAACATCTCGACGTGAACCAGAGTCAGAGATACTAATCCCGAGCAATTCTCCAGGCTGCATTTTTTTTAATGCGAGCTTGATTTGCACTAAAGGATAAGGACAATGATGAGCAGTTAAATCAATAATTTTCATTCTAAACTTGCTTTACATATTCTCTGGCTATTATCCTAGCAAGGAAGATAAACCACAAGCCAAACTGTGTGAGTATTATTGTCATTTTACACACCACCCTATTGAAATAATTATAATAAAGGTTTCATTTGCGCAAATTATCGTTTTCTCAGTTTTCCAAAGGTGTTATCACTACTGCAGTCTCCTTAATACTGACGGCAGGAGTTGCGAAAAGTTTCGCCAATAATGACCTTCCAGATCTTGGCACTGCCGCAGTTAATACCTTCAGCCTTGAAAAAGAAATGATATATGGCGATGCCTACATGCGTGTCATTCGTTCTTCGGCGCCAGTTATTAGTGATCCTGTCTTAAATCAATACCTATCAGAGCTAGGGAATAAGCTAGTTGCGCACGCAACAGGGGTAAAAACCCCTTTCTATTTCTTTTTACTGAGAAATGATGAAATTAACGCGTTCGCTTTTTTTGGTGGTCATGTTGGCGTTCATACAGGGCTATTTTTACATGCCGATACGGAAAGTGAGTTAGCCTCGGTTCTTGCCCATGAAATTACTCACGTAACCCAACGACATTTAGCTCGGTCATTAGAAGCCCAAGACAAAAGCTCAACAGCAACAATTGTTGGTATGTTAGGCGCTATTTTGTTAACAATTGCAGCCCCACAAGCTGGTATGGCAGCACTAGCAACCACGCAAGCATTATCGACTCAAGCTCGAATTAACTTTACTCGATTACATGAGCGTGAAGCAGATAGAATCGGCATGCAAATTTTAGCTGATGCAGGCTTTGATCCTAACGGCGCTTCTGATTTTTTCTCAAAGCTGGCCATTCGATATCGTTTTACGAGTACGCCACCACAAATGTTGCTTACTCACCCATTACCTGAATCTCGGATCACGGATGCTCGAAATCGTGCAGCGCAATATCCGCATCGCTATATTCCAGATCAGCTTAATTACCAACTAGCAAAAGCCAGAATACAAGTAAGATTTTCAAATTACAGCGACCAAGCCGCAATGTCTTTATTTGATGATCAATTGCGTAAAAAGACCTACACATTTAAGAGTGCTGCTGAGTATGGTAAAGCACTGGCTTTATTCAGAGTTAAACGTTTTGACGAAGCAGAGCAGATCATTGATAAATTATTAGAACAAGATAGAAATAACTTGTTCTATATCGATACTAAAACCGATTTATTGGCGCAAAAAGACGATTATGATGAAGCCATTGCAATGCTTAATCATCACCTTAAATTAAAACCAACATCGTCAGTCATTGCTGCCAATTTAGCGAATATTTATGTAGAAGCCGATCAACCTAGAAAAGCAATTCCTTTGTTAGAAGATTTAATTTTCCTCGACAAACAAAATACCTTGCCTTATCAAATCATGACGCAGGCTTATCGTAAATTAGGTAATAAAGCCCTAGAACACTACAGCAATGCAGAAGCCATGGCACTTGCAGCAAATTATGATGGCGCCATAGACCAGCTTAATTATGCTTATCGTCATTCAGAGGGGCAAGCTTTACAGATTGCCAGAATTGAAGCTCGCATTAGGCAATTTAGACAAGCTAAACGCTCATTAGACGCATTAAAATAACCGCTAAATGAATTAGCCACTTCCATTAGAAGTGGCTAACTTTTTGAAAGATTATTTGCTAGACTGTCGCCAAAATATAAATAGAAGTGAAGCCCATGACTACTGTGACTTTGTACCATAACCCTCGCTGTTCAAAAAGCCGTCAAACACTTGCATTACTTGAAGAAAATAATGCCTCTATTCAAATTGTTGAATATTTAAAACAAGCGCCGACGGTTGAAGATATCCAACAAATTCTCTCCTTACTGAATCTTACTCCGCGCGAATTGATGCGAACTAAAGAAACGGAGTATAAAGAACAGAATTTAGCAGACTCAGCGCTCACTGAAGCAGAACTAATTCAAGCGATGGTTGCAACACCAAAACTGATTGAACGTCCTATCGCGCTTGCAAATGGCAAAGCGGCAATAGGTAGACCGCCTGAAAATGTACTAGCGATTTTATAGGATCATCATGAGCACACATTCTTTGTTTCAGCTGTGCCGGCTAGGATATGTTGCATTGCTAATGCTATTAACAGGTTGGTTTATTCAACAAGGTCTTAGTGGCGTATATTCAATGGCGTTTAGCATATTATGGATTGTTCCCCTATTGCTCCCTATTAAAGGGATCCTAACAGGCAAGCCTTATACTTATGCTTGGGCGAGTTTCATTCTCTGCTTATACCTATTACATGGGTTAACTTTAGTCTGGGTCACAGAAGACGCATTATACTTTGCCATTATTGAGTCATTATTAATTAGTGCCCTACTCATAGGCTTTCCGTTTTATGCCCGTAAACGCGGTAGAGAGTTAGGCTTAGGCTTAAAGAAAAAGTCCCAACAAGAAAAATAACATCGTCATAGTTGATTTTTAAAGCGCCTCATGGCGCTTTTTTATTATTTTTATTCCAAGTTTCTCGGTTTATTTTATAAGTGAATATATATTTACACTAAAGTTACCAATGGGTTAACACAATCTTTAGGTAACTTAATTCCCATGCTATAGTGAATTATAATAACTTTGCACTAGCCTTTAGTGCTTAAAAGGTCGTCGAAGTAAGTAGTAATAAGCAACGGAGATTGTGCATGAAACTTGGCCCTATTAATTCGCTTTCAATATCTTCAACACTCGCTGTGAGTATTACAGCATTGGTTCTATCCGCCTGTGGAGGTTCATCTAGCGACTCAGAAAGTAATGGAACCCCTGACAATTCATTGCCAATTAACGCTTGTGAAACCAGTTTAGGCTTAGTTCAAGTCGAAACGGCATCAAATCTGATTTTTAATGTTGAGCAGCAATACACGGCTGGGCAATCAGCAACAATTATCGCAGGTATGAACGCTGGTCAGTCATCTGGAATGAGCTTCAAGTGGCAACAACTATCAGGCCCTATCATTAGTACGGTTTCTGAAAACAGCCCTTTGCTATCATTTGTTATACCTGAACCAGGCAGTTATTCATTTTCAGTTACTGTTACAGGCAATCAAACCGAGCTTACTGAAACTGTCAATATTGATGCAGGCGCTGCTATTGCCCAATTAAACATCAATAGCGACCATCAAGTCGTAGAAGGTAACGGCGTGAGTTTGAGACTACAGCGGATCAATGGTCAAGTCGCAAATGATATTGAATGGTGTTACTTCTCAGGACAAGAAATCAACCTTGATTTAACCAACGAGGAACGTCCATTATTTACCGCCCCAACTGTCAGCACCGACAGCATTATTGGTTTAAAAGCAACGGGTCAAGTTTCTGGTCAAAGCTTATCTGATGAAGTGTTTGTTTTGGTAACCAATGAACCATCAATTACCTCGCCTTACTTTGATCAACCCGTAGCACGAACTTATTCATATAATACTGAATCAAGTTATGCAGATATTGCCAGTTCATGTGTTTACTCAACTCAATTACAGCAAACTTGTGAGATTGTAGATTTACCTTTAATTGGCCAACTGAATAATGCTGAAAACATCAGTTCTGTGATGGATCGTGTTGTTGTTTCACACGATTGGATGGGTAAAAATTTCGAAACATTTTTAACTCAAGCTGACCCCAATAGTGATTTTATTAAACTGTTACAATCAGTCACAGCCGTCGTAATAAGCTACGATGTTAGACCGTCATTTTATTGGGTAGCGACAGGCGCCATTTACCTAGATCCTGAATATTTATGGTTAACACCAGAGCAACGAGATTCAATTAACGAAGCACCAGATTACCGTAGTGATTTTGGTAATGAGTTACAATTTATAATGCCTTGGCGATATGTAAAGGATAATAATTACGCTTACTCCAGTGTAGAGCGAACAGAGCGCCAAACACGTAGCATTGCAGATATCACCCCCAGTCTAGCCAGTTTGCTATATCATGAATTAGCTCATGCGAATGATTTTTTCCCTCGCTCAGTACATGACACTTTAATAGGGCCAACTCTCATTGATGACTTTTATCGAAGAACCGATAGTAATTCATTGGTGTCAGACCAACTTCAAAATGTCGACCCACTCACCAGCAGTGAAATGTATGGTTTAGCCAGTGTTAGCTTTCAAGGAACTGACGCTAATGCAACCCAAAAAGCCTATTTACCGAGCGACATTACCAGCTTCTTTTTAACAGATCATGCAAATGACTTTTATGCATACTCTTCAACTCGTGAGGATGCAGCAAAGCTGTTTGAAGAATCCTTCATGAGTCATAGATATCAAATCCAACGTGATGTTGCAGTAACTGATACAACGGACTTAATCGTTGATTGGGGACAACGTGGCAGAGTTGGCTCAGCTGAACTGTTAAATAGAGCAGCCTTCGTTATTGATGAAATCATGCCAGAGGTTGACGGTAAAACACTGCTTAATGCATTACCTGAACCCATTAATATGGCTACAGGTATAAATTGGTATGATAATATTGCCATTACGCCAGTAAATTCAAGTAACCCAGCAAGAGTGAGCGGCTTAGAAGCAATATCGACAGAAGTTGAACGTCGTCCAGTTCAAACGGGAAGAGAGCACAAAAAACTGCCACCACTCATTCGTCAATAAATATGTTACGAGTTAATTTAAAATCAATACAATGATAAAAAGCCACCTAAATGGTGGCTTTTTTATGTGAAAAATGACGTTGACAATGACAAGCTAGTGGCTGAAATTATTTATTATAGTCTCAGCATTTCTTTGATAAATGGAATCGTTAATTTTCTTTGATGTACCATCGAGGCTTTATCTAACTTATCTAATACATCAAACAAGGTACGTAAATCGCGTGCCATTCTAGTCAACAAAAAACGCCCAACTTCATCAGATAATTGCAATCCACGCATTGCAGCACGACGCTGGAGTGCGACTAACTTTTCTTCGTCAGCCATGGGCTGTAATTGATAAATAAGCCCCCACTGCATTCGAGATATTAAATCTGGTAATGCAAAGCCAGCTTCTGTGGGTGAAGAACTGCCGCTAACAATTAATCGACAGTCAGGCTGCTCAACGACACGATTGTATAAATGAAATAACGCTTCTTCCCAGATAGGGTGACCCGCAATAGCATCTATATCATCAATACAAATTAATTGAAGCGATTCCACACCTTCGAACAAAGCAGGAGAAATACTGGCATGAATACCTAAGGGAATATACAGGGTTCGTCTATCAAGCTCATTGGCATGGGCACAAGCAGCGTGCATCAAATGTGTACGACCTGACTTAACCGGTCCAAACAAATACATACTTGACGATAAACTGCCTTCTGCAGTCGCTTGCAGTTTTTGAATCAATTCATCATTCCCCACAGCGGGGTAATAACTTTGAAAAGTTTCATCGTCAGGTAAATATACAGGCAATGATAATTGTTTTGGTGAGTTTTGGGTCACTCAAAAATTCTCTAATAATAAAACAAGCAAAGTAAAGTATAACACAGCCAAGTTAATAACTGCTGTTGAATAACTAAGCGTTAAAGGTTCCCTAAACACACTAAGATCAACTTTCCCACTTCAACGCTGAATAAATCAGCAATTGCTAACACTTAATGCCACTGATATATCAATGTTTCTGTTAGTTCCGTCTTAAAATCGTCCTCTGATTCTAGGCTTGGTAACACAGCGTCAACAGGTTCAGACTGATTTAGTGTATCAAGTTGGGTCAATCTTTTATTGATATTCAATAATTTCTGTAAATCATCAGCAGTACCAAATAGTGATAATTTATAAGTCACTGTATCTGCTTTAAACTGATGTAAACTGACAGATTTTATTGCACTTAATTGGTTTAAATAAGCTTCAATTTCCACTAACTGAGCCATACTTTGGACACCAACTAACGACAAATGTGTTGTTGCACTATTACCACTATCAGCAAAGGCATATTGGCTAACAAAGTACTCGGCAAGTGTTGACAATATTTGATTAGTAGCCGTTTCATAATCAAGCACTTCAGCCTGATGGTGAATAAGCGGTTGCATTACAGCTGAGTCACTTTCTTTATCAAATAACGAAACTTGAAAGCGAACAAATCCACCGACTTGATCCATATCCGCCATAGCAAAATAGTCTGCGCGGTAACGCTTTGAGGCTTCAGAGACAACATCAGTAAACATACCTCGGACGTCAGAAACATTGATTTTCATCACATCATCTAAGTCCATCAAAGGCAAAATGACGGGAATGCCTTTATTGCTTGATTCCAGCTCAATTTGAGTACGAGTATCCATATCAGAAATGTCAGACAAGATATGACGCTCGCCATTGTCTTCAATTGACACCCACAATAGGGTTAAAGGACGTTGCTTGCCCCAAACAGGTAACTCAGCCTGACGAAGTGTTGAAATAATTCTTTTATGATCAAAGTTAGCTTTTAGGACTAACTCATCGTCAATTTCACTGTAACCATATTGAGTCAATAACACTTCAGGCTGGTTAATCTGAGCCTTTACTAAAGGATGTGAAACTGCAGAAGGTAAACCGGAATTTTTTACAAATACAGCGGAAAGTGCCGTTTTTAATGCTTGTTGACGTTCAGATTTAGCACGTGAAGAGACAACAATATCCGCTTCATCTAATAAGCCGACTTCAGCAGACATGCTACTTGTTGTTAATCCTACTGAAAGCAAGACAAATAACAAAATTTGTAATAAAAATTTTGGCATATAAAAATCATAAAAAAGTAATAATGATCAGAAGTGTAGCATATTATTTTTATGACTAGAATGAGATAACCAAGACAATATAAGCAGATTTATTATTGTAATTATTCGAATAACTCTGATTAAACTTGATTTGTATTACAGACATTTACCCCTTTATGGCCTATCTTACTGAATAATTAAAACGAGACAGGATACCCACCGGCTTATGAACCGTTTATTCATTCCTTTACAAGGTGCGCAAATGTTATTTGTGGCCTTTGGTGCATTAGTATTGATGCCATTACTGAGTGGTTTAGATACGAGTGTTGCCCTTTTCACTGCGGGTATCGGTACCCTAATCTTTCAGGTCATCACTAAAAGACAAGTTCCAATATTTCTCGCATCATCCTTTGCCTTTATCGCCCCGATTATGTACGGCGTACAAACCTGGGGAATACCTGCAACCATGGGCGGGCTGATGGTAGCTGGTTTTGTTTATGTCATTTTAGGTGCTTTAGTTAAAGTGAAAGGCAGCGGTTTTATTCATAAACTCTTACCGCCTGTCGTTGTCGGTCCGGTGATTATTATTATCGGTTTAGGCCTTGCACCTATGGCTGTGAATATGGCATTGGGTAAAACGGGCGATGGGAGTACAGTGCTGGTCGAGCCTAACATCGCACTGTTTATTGCATTAATGTCATTGGCAACCACAGTCGCTGTAGCAGTATTTGCCAAAGGGGTATTGAAATTAATGCCAATCCTAGCAGGTATTCTTGTTGGTTATGGTCTTAGTTTATTTTTCGGAATTGTAGACTTCTCCCCGGTTCATCAAGCTGCTTGGCTTGCCATGCCAAATTTTGTCGCACCAGAGTTTCACTGGCAAGCCATCCTCTTTATGATCCCAGTTGCTATTGCTCCAGCGGTTGAACATATCGGTGATTTGTTAGCAATATCTAACGTAACTGGCAAAGATTACATGAAGAAACCTGGGTTACATCGCACGCTTACTGGCGATGGTGTTGCAACAATGGCAGCGTCTGCTTTTGGTGGACCACCGAATACAACCTACTCAGAAGTGACTGGTGCAGTGACACTTACTAAAAACTTCGATCCTAGAATTATGACTTGGACATCGATTACCGCTATCTGTTTAGCCTTTATAGGAAAATTAGGTGCGCTCATGCAAACCATTCCATTACCCGTGATGGGCGGCATTATGTGTTTGCTTTTCGGTTCTATCGCAGCTGTGGGGCTCGGTACGTTAATTCGTAACCAAGTTGACTTAAATGAACCACGTAATTTAAGTATTGTGGGAGTGACATTAGTATTTGGTATTGGTGGTATGGCTTTCGGTATCGGAGAATTTAGTTTAACTGGGATAAGTTTATGTGGCTTAGTTGCCATTGTAATGAACCTTATTTTACCTAAAACCCCCGAAACAACTAAAGCGCCATAAAAGAGAAAACAAACAGTAAAATAGACAATAAAAAAACCTAAAGTGAAAACACTTTAGGTTTTTTTGTATCTGGTTAATAACGGCAACCGATATGAACCAAGCATAGAAACTATAATTTATGCAATAGTGCGGGCTATAGCATAATCTGAAGCTTACTCAGCGCCTTCTTCAGTACGGAACTTATCAGCAGTTTCTTTGATAATTGGCTGTAATTCGCCTTTTTGGTACATTTCAGTGATGATGTCACAACCACCAATTAATTCACCTTCAACCCACAATTGTGGAAATGTTGGCCAGTTAGCAAATTTTGGTAATTCAGCACGGATATCTGGATGCTGTAAAATATCAACGAATGCAAACTGCTCTCCACAGTTAATCATAACTTGAGCGACTTGAGATGAAAAACCACAGCTTGGTAACTTTGGAGAACCTTTCATATATAAAATAATTGGGTTTTCACTGATTTGCTGTTTAATCTTGTCTACTGTTTCCATTGTAATTCCTAAGTGCAACTTAATAATCTTGACCCATTGTACTCGACCCTGAGCCATAACAAAATCCCACAGTTTGTAGGGTTATAATAAAAAACGCTTTTTTAGATGGTCACTATCGACATTATTCATCAAACAATGATTCACATCACAAAAATTTTAAGTACAATGTCGGCAGAGCAATGATGCCTAAGTGGTACTCATAAAATAACGATAACCTATGTCCATGGAGAGATAATAATGGCTTTCGAATTACCAGCATTACCATATGCTAAGAACGCACTTGCACCACACATTTCTGAAGAGACTATTGAATATCACTACGGTAAGCATCACAACACTTACGTTGTTAAGCTTAATGGTCTTGTTGAAGGTACTGAATTTGCTAACAAAACATTAGAAGAAGTTGTTAAAACTTCTACTGGTGGCATGTTCAACAACGCTGCTCAAATCTGGAACCACACTTTCTACTGGAACTGTTTAGCTCCAAATGCTGGCGGCGCACCTACTGGCCCTATCGCTGATGCAATTAACGCAGCTTTCGGTTCTTTCGAAGAGTTCAAAGCTAAGTTTACAGATTCTGCTGTAAACAACTTCGGTAGCGCTTGGACTTGGTTAGTAAAAAATGCTGACGGTACTGTTTCTATTGTTAACACTAGCAATGCTGCTACTCCGTTAACTGACGAGTCAGTAACATCACTACTAACAGTTGATGTTTGGGAACATGCTTACTACATCGATTACCGTAACGTTCGCCCTAACTACATGGCTGCGTTCTGGGAACTTGTTAACTGGGATTTCGTTAACGCAAACTTCGCGGGTTAATCTACCCACAAAGTAACAATTGAGATGAAGTAAAAGGAGCCTAATGGCTCCTTTTTTATTACTCAAAATGAGATATTTTTCATTTACCCATCTAATACCAAACACATTTATAGTTAAATAAAACTTTTGCAACAGTTGCAATTGCAACTGTTTATCATTGTTTTTATTGATAATTTTTATTTCTAATTTCTCGCCAAGTTCAAATCTCTAGCCTAGACTTAATTTAGCAAGTGGGTTTATTTACTCATTTAAGACAGTCAAATGTCACCGTAAAAACAAACCAAACATGCGCTATCACATACTTTCTTTCAGCTAAGTTTCAAGGGGTTTCTTATGGGCATATTCGAACATTACCAACAACGTTATGAACAAAAGCTAGATGAAGAATATTCATTACAACAGTTTCTTGAAATCTGTAAGGAAGACAGAAGTGCGTATGTTTCAGCCGCCGAAAGAATGCTAATGGCAATTGGTGAGTCTGAAACAATTGATACATCAAAAGATCCTGTTTTAAGTCGTATTTTTTCAAACCGACTTATTACTCACTATCCAAGTTTTAAAGATTTCTATGGGATGGAAGAATCAATTGAACAAATTGTTTCTTACTTAAAACATTCAGCTCAAGGATTAGAAGAGTCTAAACAAATACTTTATCTACTAGGGCCAGTTGGTGGCGGTAAGTCATCTTTAGCAGAAAAACTTAAGTCACTCATGCAAAAGGTACCGATTTTTATTTTAACGGCAAATGGCGTGCGTAGTCCTGTTAACGATAGTCCACTGTGTTTATTTGACGCAGAAGAAGACGGAGAACTACTAAGCAAAGAATATAATATTCCTACTCGATACATTAAAACCATCATGTCACCTTGGGCAGTGAAAAGGTTACATGAGTTTGGTGGCGATATTACTAAATTTAAAGTCGTTAAAGTATATCCTTCTATACTTGATCAAACTGCAATCGCTAAAACTGAACCAGGAGATGAAAATAACCAAGATATATCGGCATTAGTCGGTAAAGTAGATATTCGTCAGCTTGAACACTTCTCACAAGATGATGCCGATGCCTATGCCTATTCTGGGGCTTTATGTCGAGCAAACCAAGGTGTGATGGAATTCGTTGAGATGTTTAAAGCACCGATAAAGGTACTGCATCCACTATTAACAGCCACTCAAGAAGGTAATTATAACGGAACAGAGGGATTATCGGCCCTTCCCTACAACGGTATGATATTGGCTCATTCGAACGAATCAGAGTGGACAACGTTTAGGAACAATAAAAATAATGAAGCATTTTTAGATAGGGTGTATATCGTTAAAGTGCCATATTGTTTACGAGTATCCGAAGAAATTGAAATTTATCAAAAACTGTTATCAAACTCCGAGTTATCTAAAGCGCCTTGTGCACCAGGTACACTAGAAACCTTAGCGCAATTTAGTATTTTATCCCGTCTAAAAGCACCAGAGAACTCGTCAATCTATTCCAAAATGCGCGTGTATAACGGCGAGACATTGAAAGATACCGATCCCAAAGCAAAATCCTTTCAAGAGTATCGTGATTATGCAGGCGTCGACGAAGGCATGAACGGGTTATCAACCCGCTTTGCGTTCAAGATACTATCTCGAGTATTCAACTTCGACGATACAGAAATTGCAGCTAACCCTGTGCATCTGTTTTATGTCCTCGAAAAACAAATCGAGCAAGAACAATTCCCTAACGAAATCAGTGAAAAGTATTTAGAGTTTTTAAAAGGGTATCTAATCCCTAAATATGTCGAATTTATCGGAAAAGAAATTCAAACAGCCTATTTAGAATCTTATTCCGAATATGGCCAAAATATTTTCGATAGGTACGTTACCTATGCTGATTTCTGGATTCAAGATCAAGAGTTCAGAGACCCAGAAACAGGCCAACTGTTCGATAGATCAGCTTTAAATGCCGAACTTGAGAAAATTGAAAAGCCTGCGGGAATAAGTAACCCTAAAGATTTTCGAAATGAAATCGTTAACTTTGTTCTTCGTGCACGTGCCAATAATGAAGGCAACAACCCACTTTGGACAAGTTACGAAAAACTGCGAGTGGTGATTGAGAAAAAATGTTTTCTAACACCGAAGATTTGCTCCCCGTTATTTCATTTAATGCGAAAACATCTGCTGACGATCAACGTAAGCATGATGATTTTATCAACCGAATGATGGAAAAAGGCTATACCCAAAAACAAGTAAGACTGCTATCAGAATGGTACTTAAGAGTCCGTAAGTCATCATAAATGTCGCTTAGTGAGCCTATTCGTTGTGGGCGATTTTCATCTGAAAATTGCCCTCATAAGGCCATCTTTTAACGAGCTACATTAGGAGCTGTGTATGGCAAATTTTATTGATAGACGCCTAAACGCTAAAGGTAAAAGCACTGTAAACCGTCAACGATTTATTGAACGATATAAAAAACAAATCAAAAAGTCTGTCAGTGAAGCAGTGACACGCCGCAGCGTGACCGACATTGATAAAGGCGAGAAGATCAGTATTCCGACACGAGATATCAGTGAGCCCATTTTTCATCAAGGACAAGGTGGTATAAGAGAAAGAGTCCACCCAGGCAACGACCAATTTAATCAAGGCGATCAAATCGAGCGCCCTAAAGGTGGTGGTGCAGGTGAAGGAAGTGGCGAAGGTGATGCATCAAATTCTGGTGAAGGTAAAGATGAGTTTTTATTTGAGATATCAAATGACGAATACCTAGAATTGCTATTTGAAGATTTGGCTCTGCCTGACTTGCAGCAAACCAACGCCAAACAAATGGTGGAATTTGAAACCTACCGCGCCGGTTTTACCAATGTCGGTGTACCTGCCAATATAAACATCGTTCGTTCTTTACGGTCTTCACATGCAAGACGCATTGCAATGACCGCAGGAAAAAGAAAAAACTCGCACAATTAAAAGCTGAGTTATCAAATCTTGAAAACACCCCCGGTACCCAAGCTGAAGTTATAATCGATTTAAAACAACAAATTGACGACTTACAGAAAAAAATTGATAGCATTCCTTTTATCGATAGTTTTGATTTACGTTTTAATAATTTTGCTAAGCGTGAAAAGCCTTCAAGCCAAGCGGTAATGTTCTGTCTAATGGATGTCTCAGGTTCTATGGATCAAGCAACTAAAGACATGGCAAAGCGATTTTATATCTTGTTATATCTTTTTCTAACGCAAACATACAAAAACTTAGAAGTCGTTTATATACGCCATCATACTCAAGCTAAAGAAGTCGATGAGCATGAGTTTTTTTATTCACAAGAAACAGGCGGCACAATTGTATCAAGTGCATTGAATTTAATGCATGAAATCCAACAGGAACGTTACCCTGCCGATGAATGGAATATCTATGCAGCACAGGCATCAGACGGCGACAATTGGGCTGATGACTCCCCTGTCTGTAAACAAGTTTTAGCAGAAAAGATATTACCAGTATCACGTTATTTCAGTTACATAGAAATTACCCGACGCGCTCACCAAACCCTTTGGCGCGAATACGAAAACCTACAACAAGATTACGCAAATATTGCAGTGCAACATATCCGTGAGGTGGATGATATCTACCCTGTTTTCCGTGAGTTATTTAAAAAGCAGCCTAGCTAAGGAGAACATGATGACGAATCATAAAGCCAAAGCAAAACAGCCATTAAGTGATGGGCCAGATTGGAGCTTTGATTTACTTGAAGCTTACATGACTGAAATTGAAAAAGTGGTTGCTTTTTATAAACTGGATAGCTACCCAAATCAAATTGAAGTGATCACTGCTGAGCAAATGATGGATGCATATGCAGGTATTGGTATGCCCATTGGTTACACTCATTGGTCTTTTGGTAAACGTTTTATAGAAACTGAACAAGGTTACCGTCGTGGCCAAATGGGATTAGCCTATGAAATTGTAATTAACTCAGATCCTTGTATTGCTTATTTGATGGAAGAAAACACCATCACAATGCAAGCTTTGGTGATGGCTCATGCAAGCTTTGGACATAACAGTTTTTTTAAAAATAACTATTTGTTCAAAACTTGGACTGATGCAAGTTCAATTATCGACTATTTAGTTTTTGCTAAAAACTACATTCATGAGTGCGAGCTTAAATACGGAGTGGAACAAGTCGAGTTAACTGTAGATTCTTGCCATGCACTAATGAATTATGGTGTGGACCGATATAAGCGACCCGCTGAGGTGTCGTTTAAAGAAGAGCAAATGCGTCAAAAAGATCGTGAGAGCTACTTACAAAGTCAGGTGAATGACTTATGGCGAACGGTACCTAAAAACCTCGATGAAAACCAACAAGAAAACAGTGCGTCCTTTCCTGATGAACCACAGGAAAACATTCTCTATTTTATTGAAAAAAATGCGCCACTGCTTGAGCCTTGGCAGCGAGAAATTGTAAGAATAGTTAGAAAAATGGCGCAATATTTTTACCCGCAAAAACAAACCCAAGTCATGAATGAAGGCTGGGCAACATTCTGGCATTACACCATCCTAAATCACATGTTTGATGAAGGTACTGTTACCGATAGGTTCATGCTTGAGTTCTTACAAAGCCACACAGGGGTTGTAGCACAACCTGCGTATAACAGTCCGTATTATAGTGGGATAAATCCTTATGCTTTAGGCTTTAACATGTTTGTAGATATCCGACGAATGTGTGAATCTCCTACTGAAGAAGATATAAAGTGGTTTCCTGATATCGCTGGCAGTGACTGGCTTACAACTGTTACCTTTGCGATGGAAAACTTTAAAGATGAAAGTTTTATCAGCCAATACCTTTCGCCTAAAGTGATCCGTGATTTTAAATTATTCAGTATTCTTGATGATGACAGCTGTAATCGATTATCAGTATCAGCTATTCACGATGATCGAGGTTACCACCTCATTCGTGAAAAACTATCGCAGCAGTATAATCTATCCAACCTTGAACCAAACATCCAAGTTCAACGAGTAGATATAAATGGTGATCGGTCATTAACATTACGGTATGTGCCAAACAATCGAATACCGCTAGCAGGGAGTCATGAAGAAGTGTTAAAACATTTACATCGTTTATGGGGCTTCGATGTCAGCATAGAACAAGTTGATGCAAGCGGTAAAACAACAGTCTTAGCTCAATGTCCCACAAAGGAAGAACAGCAAAAAATGACTACACTATAGATAGCAATGGTTGATGGTTCACCTTTTTCATCACCAACAAAAAACCAACCTCTCGGTTGGTTTTTTAATTGCTATTTTTATTTATCGTTTTTTGCAATTTCTGCAGGCATGTCATCACGTAGCTTTTGCCACATTATGCCACTGTTAATGCCGTTGGACTTCATCAGCGCAGGTACTTCAGTATATTTACCTTCCTGAGCTAATTTTTCTAGCGCTTTATAAAAATCCAGCGCAATAGTGCGTGCTTCTTGGCTTGAAAAGTAATAACGACCAACACGACTGTATAAGCCTTTAAAGCCGTTAAGAATTAATACATAAAGTGGGTTTCCGGATGAAAAAGCCAAAGCATGATGTAATTCATAGTCATAATCAGCATACGCTTCAGCTGTTTCTTCTAACTCATGAATTTTGGCTAATACTTCCTGCGCTTTTTCAGGGTTATTTCGAACAGCACCACGAAAATAAATCGCACTGACGTTCGCTCTTGCTGATAACAATTGATCGACCAATAACGGAAAACCATCCGGATTAAGATCGGCAATTGTCTCAAGAATATTAAGCCCTGATGTTTCCCAAAAGTTATTTACTTGGGTTGGTTTACCATGCTGAATCTTAAGCCAGCCATCACGTGCTAAACGTTGAAGTACTTCACGTAACGTGGTTCTAGTGACACCAATTAACTCTGATAGTTCTCGCTCAGCAGGTAAAATTGAACCTGGTGGGAATTTATTTTCCCAAATAGAACGGACGATATACTTCTCTGCAAAACTTGCAGGACCTTTTGCATTGATAATTGTCAACTTGAACATCCTGTGATTACTCAATGAACTGATCATACCAGAGGTATTCCAAATAGGCACTATTGATAAAGGTCAAACACACTGTTCTACAACGTTATTGGTGAATAAACAGACGATACAAGTAAAGAATGTGAGATAGGAGTTATATTCGTTATTTTTTTCGTCCCAAAAATTAATTCGCATTACAATAGAAACCGTTTGCGCTAAACTAGCGCGAAAATTAATGGATGTAAGTTAGTGGTACAACTAACGAATTTTGAAACATCAAATAAAAGCAATATAAAACAACAACATAAATAGAGTTAAGCTTTGTCATTTTGCAATCATTAGACAAAATAGTTTAGGGGCAAAATCACCAACCATAACAGCAGTTTTTGTTTTGGCTTAAATTGGTCTACAAAATTCCTTCCTCAAAAATTCACTATCGTAAATTCATAACTGGAGAGGCTATTATGCCGTCAACCACTGGTGCTGCGTTTTTTAGTAACTTTTTGGGTAACTCCCCAAAATGGTACAAATACGCAATATTATCGTTTCTTGTAATAAATCCCCTTTTATTCTTTTTAGTCAGTCCGTTCGTTGCCGGGTGGGTATTAGTAATAGAATTTATTTTTACCTTAGCTATGGCATTGAAGTGCTACCCACTTCAGCCTGGTGGTTTACTAGCGATACAGGCAGTCATGATTGGCATGACTTCCCCAACACAGGTACTGCATGAGATAGAAGCAAACTTAGAAGTTTTATTGCTGCTCATATTTATGGTTGCTGGTATTTACTTCATGAAGCAGTTGCTTCTTTTTGTATTCACCAAAATGATCACTAAAGTACGCTCTAAAATTATTGTTTCATTGATGTTTTGCGTATCTTCCGCTTTCCTTTCAGCATTTTTAGACGCTTTAACTGTTATTGCCGTCATCATTGCGGTCGCAGTCGGGTTCTACTCTATTTATCATAAAGTTGCCTCAGGCAAAGACTTTAGCTGTGACAAAGAGCATGACCATACTTCAGAAGAGCGTGAACAACTTAACGATGAAGAACTTGAAGCTTTCCGTGGTTTTCTACGTAACTTGCTGATGCATTCAGGTGTTGGTACAGCACTTGGTGGTGTATGTACTATGGTTGGTGAACCACAAAACTTGATCATTGCAGCGCAAGCACACTGGCAGTTTAGTGAGTTTTTCCTTCGCATGTCACCAGTCACTATGCCTGTGTTTATTGCTGGGATAACAACCTGTTTCTTGGTCGAGAAATTTAAATTATTCAGCTATGGTGCACAATTACCAGATGCTGTTCATAAAATTCTAAGTGACTATTCAGATTACGAAGATCAAAATCGTACTAAAGCGGATAAAGTGAAGTTACTTGTTCAAGCATTGGTAGGGGTTTGGCTAGTTATTGGTCTTGCATTCCATTTAGCTTCTGTCGGACTGATTGGTTTATCTGTGATTATTTTAACCACAGCATTTAATGGCGTTACAGATGAACATGCATTGGGTAAAGCATTTGAAGAAGCCTTACCCTTTACAGCACTATTAGCCGTGTTTTTTGCTGTTGTCGGCGTAATCATTGACCAACACTTATTCGCGCCAGTGATTCAATGGGCATTAAGCTTTGAAGGAAACGCGCAACTGGTTATCTTCTATATTGCCAACGGCTTACTGTCCATGGTGAGTGATAACGTCTTTGTCGGAACAGTTTATATTAACGAAGTTAAAGCCGCTCTTATCAATGGTCAAATCACCCGCGATCAATTTGACTTACTTGCCGTTGCAATTAACACAGGTACTAATTTACCTTCAGTGGCAACACCAAACGGCCAAGCCGCATTCTTGTTCTTATTAACGTCTGCATTAGCACCATTAGTTAGATTGTCATACGGCCGTATGGTTTGGATGGCTTTGCCTTATACGATTGTGTTATCTATCGTCGGTATTATTGCAATTGAATCAGGTTTCTTAACCGATATGACGCAATACTATTATGATAATCAAATCATTATTCACCATTCAGCCAAAGATATTGGTGGAATTTCGGTTGGACATTAATGCCAATTTGAATTAAGTTTGACCTGAAAACACCCTCAATCGAGGGTGTTTTTTTATCGTCATAAATCGACAGGAGATTGATTTGACTGGTTTACAGGAATTTACTCGTTCGCGTACTGCATGGTTAATGCTACTTTTATCCGCAATAGGCCTAGAAGCAGCAGCATTATTCTTTCAGTACGTAATGGAATTAGACCCTTGTGTCATGTGTATCTATGTACGTGTGGCTGTATTAGGGTTAATCATTGCAGGAATTATAGGCGCCTTAGCACCGAAATACTGGTTAACTCGCTTTCTTGGTCTCATTGGTTGGGGAGTCAGCGGCGTTTGGGGCTTATCGTTATCACTTGAGTTAAATGAATTACAAGTTAATCCATCACCATTTTCTACTTGTTCATTTTTCCCAGAATTTCCAACTTGGATGCCATTAGATCAGTGGCTGCCTTCGGTCTTTTCTCCAACGGGTATGTGTAGCGATGATCCTTGGACATTTTTGTCAGTGAGTATGGCGCAGTGGATGGTTGTCACTTTTGTTATCTATTTACTCGTTTTAGCGGTGATGCTACTTCCAGCAATAAAACCATTAAAACGCAGCTAACACCACGAAGTTGATTAATTTATAAAAGAAAAAGCACTCAATCAGAGTGCTTTTTTTGTGGTCAATCGAACCTAACTTCACTTGTTCTACCCCGTAGCGTTAATCTAGGTCTTTCAAGGGCCACAGAACAATATGGTCAAAGACATCTTTAACTCGTTTCTCGTTAATGGTTTTCCCCTTAACTGAGATACCCGCTGCGTGCATTGCCTCTTTTGAACCGGTTAATAATGGATGCCAAGAAGGAAGCTCCCTGCCATCATGCAGACGCTTATAAGCACAAGAGTCAGGCAACCAAGTTAACTCTGCAATATTATCGACGGTAATCGCTGTACAAGCTGGCACATATTTAAATCGTTCAGGATAATGACGACAGGCGCACGTATCATCATCGAGTAGATGACAAGCAGCGTCTGTGTAATACAGATCCTCGGTTTCATCATCAATTAACTTATTCAGACAACACTTACCACAACCATCGCACAATGACTCCCATTGCACGGTGGTAAGTTGGTTAAGCTTTTTTCAACCCAAAAAGACATAGTTCAATACGGTAATAACTTACAATTCCTGTATTGTATCATTATTTAATCGGAGGATTTTTGATTCGTTCAGATAGATAGGTCACAGTCAGTAAGAAATGTTCTTTCTTTGACCAAGCTTGCAGCAGTCGGAAATTATTATAAACCAGATACTCACGGCCCTTCTCGCCATCAGGCATTAAGAAAGACACTTGCATGTCATCACGTTTAGGTAAATCATTGCCGTTGTATCGACGAACGCCCAGCTCTTGCCACTCATTAAATGTTTGAGTGTGGTCAGCACCAATCAGATACTGCGGAACTGGATTAACTGAACTAACTTGTCTTCCCCAAGTTTCATCGTTTTTCCATCCGGTATCTTTAAGCATTGCAGCTGCAGTAGCAAAAGCGTCAAATTGGTTGTTCCAAATATCTTTTTCTCCATCTCCATTGCCATCCTGGGCATAGGCTAGATATTGAGATGGCATTAACTGCATATGACCCATAGCACCTGTTGAGGAACCAATTAATTGCTCATAGGTAACTTGTTGTCTATCGATAATTTGCAGCGCTGCGATAAACTCATCGATGTAAAACTGTTCTTTTACACCTGAATAAGCGTTAGAAGCAGTGACAGATAAAATAGGAAAATTCCCCTTCTGTTCACCAAATTCTGATGTCATACCCCATAAGGCGACGAGAAAACGAGGCTGAACACCGTAACGGTCCCCCAGCGTAATTAACGCATCTTCTTGTTCTTTAAACATCGCCCTAGCAGTGCTGACTGTTATTTCAGGTGCATTTTGTGGAATATAACTCTCTAGATTAATACTCTTATCTGCGCCGTTAACAGTGGCACGTTTAAACACTTTTATTTTCGAAAAGTGTTTATTAATAGTATTTTGTGAAACACCAGCCTGTATTGCTTTGTCTTTTAATGAAGCTAAATAATCATCGAAAGTAACGGTTTGCTGTGCATGAGCAATGTTAAAAGTAATCAGAGAGATGACTACTGATGAAATGATCTTCCCAATCATAAAATGTCCTAAGTTAACTCATTACTGCTGTTTTTGTTCTTATTAACTAAACGTTAACACATTTGTGCTAACGTCGAAATACTAAAATTGATAACCGTATTAAAAACAAGCTATTGTAAATTTAATATCATTTAAAAAAACGCTTTTCAGGCCAATAAACTATCACTGTAATAACAGGCGACGCTAGTCTTTTATCCCTAAACTTTTTCTGTGTTCATCTAACAAATTCGTGACTGGTGGCGGGATTTGTAAATAAAAGCCTTTATCTGCTAATTCTGATTTGACCTTCTCAATATCAGCCATCGCTAACTCAGTACGTTTGGATAAAGGCACCATCATAACCAATTTTGGAGTGCCAAACATTTGCATTAATGCTTCAGGTACAGCGTCAAAAACATCACGTTTTTCAACGAATAAGTAAGTATCAATTTTTCGGCTGCTTTTATATACTGCGCATATCATTTTGAAGTTAAATTCCTATGTTTCTTGCTTGATAGTCAACAACGCACACTATAACATGGACAGTCATAATTTAATTGCAAATCAGTTCACACACTGAAATTTTTGGAGATTAACGCCTGGATGGCCACACAAAGTCTTGAGCTCAAAGCGACCTCTTTTACTCTTTCAGTTCTTCATATCAATACACACGATATAAGTGCGATAGCTGCTGATTTAGACAGAAAGCTATCTCAAGCACCGCAATTCTTTATCGGCGCACCATTAATTTTAAATTTAAGTGCGATAGAACAACACGACGTTAATCTTGCTGCATTAAAACAACTTCTTACTGATAACCAATTAATCATCGTTGGTGTAACATCTGCAAACGATGATATTAGTAAACAAGCAAAATCGTTAGGCCTTGCGGTCGTTAAATCGGGCAAACAAGCCAAGAATATGCCAGCCCCAACCAAAGAAACCAAAATCATTAAACAAAATGTACGTTCAGGCCAGCAAATTTATGCAAAAAATGCTGACTTAGTCATTTTTGGTGCGGTTGGTAATGGCGCAGAAGTGATTGCGGATGGTAGCATTCATATATATGGCGCTTTACGAGGTAAAGCAATGGCGGGAGCTTCAGGTGATCGCAATAGCATCATCATAGCCAAGAGCCTTGACGCCGAATTAGTATCAATTGCTGGACAATATTGGCTAGCAGAACATTTGCAGCAGCATTGTAGCGATCAACGCGGTTGTGTTCGTCTTAATGACGAAACACTCATGGTTGAATCATTGCCTCAATAGTTGGCAACATAAAAGGATATAATAACAAATGGCACAAATAATTGTTGTCACATCAGGTAAAGGTGGCGTAGGTAAAACAACTTCGAGTGCAGCTATTGCGACAGGTTTAGCACTTAAAGGAAAAAAGACTGTTGTTATCGATTTCGATATCGGTTTACGTAACCTTGATTTAATTATGGGTTGTGAGCGCAGAGTTGTTTATGACTTCGTCAATGTTATCAACGGTGAAGCTAATCTCAATCAAGCACTAATTAAAGATAAACGTTGTGATAAGCTATTTATTTTACCAGCGTCACAAACCCGTGATAAAGATGCACTAACTAAAGAAGGTGTAGGCGGAGTGCTTGATGAACTCAGCAAAGACTTTGACTATATTGTTTGTGACTCACCAGCGGGTATTGAACAAGGTGCAATGATGGCCTTGTATTTTGCAGACATCGCTATTGTAACGACTAACCCAGAAGTGAGTTCTGTACGAGATTCAGACCGTATTCTTGGTATGTTACAAAGTCGCTCTCGTCGTGCAGAACAAAATCTTGAACCAATTCAAGAGTTTTTATTATTAACTCGCTATTCACCTGCTAGAGTTAAAACAGGTGAAATGTTAAGTGTCGAAGACGTATCAGAAATTTTAGCCATTAAGTTAGTCGGTGTTATTCCTGAATCACAAGCAGTATTAAAAGCATCAAACTCTGGTATTCCAGTCATTAACGATGAAGAAAGTGATGCAGGTTTAGCCTACGCTGACACTGTGGCGCGTTTACTTGGTGATGAAGTACCATTTCGTTTTCTGACAGAAGAGAAAAAGGGATTCTTAAAAAGGATATTTGGTAGCTAACTATGTCTATACTTGATTATTTTAGAAGCAATAAAAAAACCAACACAGCGGTAACAGCCAAAGAGCGCCTGCAAATTATCGTTGCACATCAACGTGGTGAACGTGATGCGCCTGATTACTTCCCAAAAATGAAACAAGAGATCATTGAAGTTATTCGCAAATACGTTCATATCTCTGAGGATCAGGTATCAGTTCAGCTTGACCAAAATGATGACAAGCTGTCGGTACTTGAGTTAAACGTCACCTTACCTGATGGCAAATAACGTTTTTCAGGTCATAGCTTACTAAGCTGAACCTCACTATAAAAAAGCCAAGATAAACACATATCTTGGCTTTTTTAATATCGTTAACTCAATAGCCTTGCTGACTATATAAAAGTTCCTTTCGTGTTAACCAAACTTTATTCCTTCTAGACTATCTTTAATGATACTCGCTCGCCAGCCGGTTAATAATAATGGCGTGTCTGTTTGTTTTTTATGATAGAGCCACAGTAAAAATTCATGAATGAGACGTTTAGAGCCAATAAACTCAATCGCGACATCATGTTGCTCAGCCAGTTGCGTGAGGATGACTTTAACTTCTTTAAATGAGGCTTTATAACCATTTTTAAGGGCTATCACGTCCACAGCTTCTGGTAAGTTTTCTAAATCTGCTGTTTGAAGCAGTTTGATGATCTCTTTACCATGGAAACGCTTTTCATGATCGGTTAAGTCATTTAATTGATTCAACTCGACTACCGTTTTCGGCTGTTTTTTTGCTAAAGCAATCAAGGCATGATCTTTAATGATAAAGCCAAGTGCAGAATCTTTCTTTAATGCTTTTTGTAAACGCCAAGTGGCCAATACTTTCAAGTAAGCCAATTGTTTTGGGAATAACTGAAACGCATTTTTCACCTTTAAATAAGCAAACTCTTCATCAGGCGGCGTTAAACGCCCTTCTGTCATCCGCTCACCCTCTTCTAGTAACCAATCCATGCGGCTGGCTTGATTAACTTTTTCAAGTAATTGTGGGTAAAGGTTATATAAATAGTAAACGTCATTCGCGGCATATTGTAATTGTGCATCGGTTAACGGACGTTTCATCCAATCAGTTCGAGACTCGCCTTTATCAATCTCAATGTCTAAAAACATATTAACTAATTTTGCGTAACCAACCCCATGTCCCAAACCACATAAGCTAGCGGCAATTTGGCTATCAAATAAAGGACTTGGCTGACATTGTCCGTAACGTGCGAACACTTCTAAATCTTCACTACAAGAATGCACAAGTTTAGTAATTGAAGTATTTGTTAATAACTCCCAAAAACACGATAAATCAGGCAGAGCAACGGGATCGATTAGCGCCAATGTTTTGCCATCATAGGCTTGAATAAGACCCAACTTCGCGTAGTAGGTTCTTGTTCTTACGAATTCAGTGTCTAAGACCAGTAATTCACTTTGTTGATATTGTGCCACTAACGCTTCTAAACTTGCTTGGTCACTAATGTATTCGAACGATAACAAAATTCACTCCAGTATTAACTTATCGCCAATGAAAGGTCTAAATAGGATGCATTAAAAAGCCGGCAACTGCCGGCTTTACTTTACGCTGATTTAACTTCGTCTCGAAGCTCTCGTCGTAAAATCTTACCTACATTGGATTTTGGTAACTCATCTCTGAATTCTACCAGCTTTGGTACCTTATATCCTGTTAAATGATGACGACAATGTTTAATAATATCGCTATCAGTTAAGCTGTTATCTTTTGCGACGACAAATACTTTAACTAATTCACCGCTGGCTTCATTTGGAACACCAACAGCCGCAACCTCAATGACTTTAGGATGCAGTGCAATGACATCTTCAACTTCATTTGGAAATACATTAAAACCTGATACCAAAATCATGTCTTTTTTACGGTCAACAATGAAAAAGAATCCTTTTTCATCCATGTAGCCAATATCACCAGTCGCTAGCCAACCGTCTTTGTCGATGACTTTTGCAGTTTCCTCTGGACGCTGCCAGTAGCCTTGCATAACTTGCGGGCCTTTCGCAAATAGCTCACCAGTTTCACCTTGGGCTAATACATTACCTTCATCATCACGCACTTGTATGTCAGTTGACGGCGCAGGGAAACCAATCGATCCGTTATAACCGTCAAGGTTATAAGGACAACACGTCACCAGTGGCGATGCTTCAGTTAACCCATAACCTTCAAGTAATCGTGTCTTAGTAATGCTTTGCCATTTGTCAGCAACGGCTTTTTGTACGGCCATTCCGCCCCCAATAGAAAGCTTTAAGCGGCTGAAATCAAGACTATTAAAGTCTTCATCATTAACTAGGGCGTTGAATAACGTGTTAACCCCTGTCAGCGCTGTAAAAGGATACTTCTTCAACTCGCCAACGAACGCTGGTAAATCACGAGGGTTAGTAATTAATAAGTTTTTACTGCCTTTATGTAAAAACAGCAAACAGTTAACAGTGAGTGCGAAGATGTGATAAAGCGGCAATGCAGTAACGACAAATTCGGTACCATCTTTCAAAGCTGGCGAATATGCACCATTGGCTTGCAAAACATTACTCACAACGTTTTTATGACTCAACATCGCGCCTTTCGAAACACCCGTAGTACCACCGGTATATTGCAAGAAAGACAAATCCTCTGGTGAAATCTCAGGTTTTACGTATTGTAAACGACGGCCTTTACTTAAAGACTGCCTAAAAGACAATGCATGGGGCAAGTTGTATTTAGGCACCATCTTCTTGATGTACTTAACCACGAAGTTGACTAAGGTTCTTTTTGGTGCACTCAGTTGATCACCTAACCCAGTGATGATCACCGATTCTACAGGCGTTTCTGAAACTACTTCTTCCAATGTACGTGCAAAATTCGACACAACGACAATGGCTTTAGCACCAGAATCAACTAACTGATGTTTTAATTCTCTTGGGGTATATAGAGGGTTAACATTAACCACGACCATGCCCGCACGTAATACACCAAATAATGCAATTGGGTATTGCAGTAAATTAGGCATCATCAAGGCGACTCTGTCGCCTTTTTCTAACTTGAGTTCATTTTGTAAATAGGCTGCAAATGCACGACTTCTTTCTTCTAACTTCCTATAAGTCAGTGTCGCCCCCATATTGATAAACGCAGGTTGGTCAGCATATTTAGCTACCGCAGATTCAAACATATCGACAAGGGTTGAAAATTGTGCTGAGTCAATTTCTGCCGGTACGTGTTCTGGTAAATTATTAATCCAAGGCTGGTCCACAAAATTCTCCTATTTATCCTGACCATTGCTAAGAAGACGGGCTTCAATTTTTACAAGGTCGAAGATCACTGCACTTAAAACTAGCTGATATTTTTATTATTGTTATGAGTTGCAGTAAAAACGTTATTGATAGTTATTATTCTTGAGCCGCAAAAAATCATACGACCGTTTTAATTGAGACCATAATCACATAAATAAATTAAAAATCCTAGTGATTTTAAAACAAAGAAAGCTTAATTTAGAATAAATGTTCTAATCGTGTTAGCAACTTGTGCTGCGCTTCCCATATGTAAATGGTGATCGCCTTTAATCTGCACATTCGTAAGCTGTGTAAACCACAGCTTAGCTTGCGGTATTGCCAATTTTAACTGTTTATAGCCCTCTTCGGCTAATATTAATAAACAAGGGGTATCACTGACGCTCATTAAAACATCAACCTGTTCAAAGGTTAATCTATAAGGAGAATCCAGTTTCAAACGAGGATCACTTTTCCAACAATATTGATGATCTTTGATTTCAAGATTTCGCTTTATAATTAACTCACACCACTTAGGATCCATACCAGTGAGCTTATGACGGGCATTTACGGCCCGCTCAAGCGTTAAGTTTGATGAAGACTCAGGTTGTTTTTGCCCCTGAATCCCAGCTTGATTGAATCTGATATGCTGCTGAAAGCTTCTATTGACTCTTACTTTAGATTTCGACACATCTTCAAATAATGGCGATAAAGCTTCAATTAATATGAGTTGCTTTAAGCTATCAGGGAAAGCCGCATTATAAGCTGCCGCAACTATCCCACCTAAAGAGTGTCCGATAACGGTTACAGGCTGGTCTTGCTTAAGTAATAAAACGAGTTCGTGCAAATCATAGAGGTAATCAATCCAATGCAATGGATATTGCCCTGGACGATGTTGAGATAAGCCATGACCAGGCCAATCTACGGCAATAATTTGATAATCTGTAAATACTTGCTGCTCAGATAGCGCATTAACTAACGGTACGAAGCTGTCGGCATTATCTAACCAACCATGTAAAGCCAGTAAAACGGGTTTGTTACTACTTCCATATCGCTTTGCTGCTAAACGAATATGAGCCAATTGAAAATCGACATCTTCAAATTCTAATGCCGCATCAATTGGCTCATTCATCATTATCTTCTATATCAGTTATAGCGTGGTTATTTCGCTTTTTTAACAAATTTTAAAGTCATACGATCACTTTCACCAATCGCGAGATATTTATCTTTGTCCTGATCTTCAAGGGCTAAACGTGGCGGTAATGTCCAAACACCTTTTGGATAATCTTTTGTATCCTTAGGGTTGGCATTCACTTCCGATGACGCCGCTAATGTAAAGCCGACTTTTTCAGCCAGTGCAATCATTTCAGCCTGATCCATATAGCCGCTATCAAATGACATACCAGGGTTTGCACGATGTTCAACCACACCAAAAACGCCGCCATCTTTTAGTACATTAAAAGAAGCTGTAAAAGCATTTTCAAGTTGTTTCTGGCCAGCCCAATTATGTAAATTACGGAATGTTAATACATAGTCAGCACTGTTATCTTCACCTAAAACAACAGATGCAGGTGGCTGAAAAGTCACGGTTTTAGCATTACCTACAGCATCTTTGTTATCAGCTAACCAGCTTTGAAACTTTTTACCTGCTTTAGCGTAATATTGAGTGCGCTTAGTATCTTCTTTTGGATTGGTTTCAAAAATACCACCAATGTACTGACCTTTTTCTGCAAGGTAAGGTGCCAAGATTTCGGCATACCAACCGCCGCCAGGCCAAAGCTCAATAACGGTATCATCCGCTTGAACACCTAAAAAAGCTAAGGTTTCAGCAGGATGACGATATCCATCACGGGCTGAATTTTTTCGCTTCTGAAGCTACTTGCTACAGCTTCTGCGAGTTGAGGGTTAACTTTAACAGCTTGTGCTTTGTCACTTGTTGAATGACCGTGCTCATGTGCAACCACATTTGTACTGATGGTCGATAGACCAATCGAACTTAAACCTAACATTGTGGTTAACAATAACGTACGTTTCATTGTCTTCTCCCTGAAGAAATTGTTTTAAAAAACAGCAACTGATACGGCAAAAATTGCTAAGTTGATCACTCTAAACTGTTTCTGGCTTTTTGTCGTCTACTCTTCGCCAACACATCCATAACATAGTGCAGCTAAACACTAACCAGATTATTACCCAAAGCCAAGCTGGTAGCCATGTTAACTGTGATAGCTTAGCCGCATCTCCTTGAGTTGATAAACCAAAAAGAATTGTCGGGCTCGCCATAGCATTAAGCACAATCATCAAACCCAGTGTTCGTAACAAACTGTTAAGCCATGCAAAATTATTAAATTTAAGCGGCATTAGAAACACAACGGCTAACGAAATTAAAATGAATATGGTTAATAAATCTCTCGCCCAGAAAATTAATGATGCGAGGACTGTTGTACCAAGAATGCCTAAGGTAAATTTAATGCCCGCTCGCCAAGTCGCCAATAAGAAGATGATATACCCCCACAGCGCAGCACCAAAATAGCCACTAAAAGTGATGAAAGGTGCAAAGCCCCCTTGGGTAAAACATAAGCCCGCACCATTAGGAAATAATTGAATTTGAGTGACAATGCCTCCACTGGCTATAGCCGCTAATCCATGGGAAATCTCATGAAAATAGCTTTCAAACCATTTAAAAGGAATACTGATAATAGGCAGTTTAGTAATCAGAAAAGCAATCAGTAGTTCAAAAAAGAAAAGCCCTTTAGAAGGAATAGCGGATAAGCGAGCAGGCTTAGGATCATGCATATAAATCAATACCCACCATTTGTTGAATTTGCTCTCGTTGAGCAGCATGTTGGTTTAATAGGTATTCTTTAATCGCACCTCCACTTCCTTGAACATGCTGTTGCTGTGATGCGTTAAAATGTGTTTGCTTGTCGTACTGCAGTTTTGCATCGACGGCATCGTTAATAACAGATTGCTCAACAAAGACAACGTGCGCATTAGTCGGTTCAGCAGCCGTGGTCAAGGTTTCTTGTTTTGCCGCAGAAGTATGATTCACTTCAGAGACTTGACGAGAACGAGTTAACCTATCAACTGTCGATTGTTGATTATTTACCGCTTGGTTATTTTGACTATTATTATCAGCAATCTTGTTTGTGTCAGTTCTTAATGTAAATGGATTATAAGAAGACAAAGGCTGAATTGATGATTGCATTGTATGAAGCAAATTGTCCTCCTATTTAACTAAACACATATTTAACTACACACATACTTAACTACATTATTAGAAAGCTAATATTAAGCCCATACTTAGCTAATACTAAGCTAATAATAAGCCAAGAGTTAAACACAAACTCATCAAGCAAATAAAGCTAATCTATTATTCGCGCCCTGGTAATTTTTTCCAAGTCACCGTATCACGCAAATACACGGGAGCAAGCTCATCCACAGGAGTCGATAAACCTTGCTTATATCCCAATTGCGCAAGTGTTAACATCGCTTTGGCATCGGGTAATTTGATATCACTCATTTGTGCAGAATCAAGATTTGACAATAAATCAGGATATGCATCAAACCCAGTGCCACACAGTGTGATCGTTTGCTCAGTATCTAACAGTATATTTACTTGCTCTGGAGTAGATACATGTTCTTCGCCAACTAACGTTGCAATTCCATCTGAATTAGTAAACTGTCCCCAGTATATTTCATTCATTCTTGCATCAATGGCTACAAATACTTGTTTAGCACTGTCAGTGTCAATAGCCATTTGTGCCATAGCTGCCAAAGTAGAAATACCGATAACAGGTATATCATGTCCTAGTGCTAAGCCTTGAGTCATACTTGTACAAATTCGAATTCCAGTAAAACTACCTGGCCCACGCCCATATGCAATCAAGTTTACATCTGCAATCTTAATATTTGCTTCTTTCAATACTTCATCAACCATTGGCAATAAACGCTGGCTATGTTCTCTTGGCGCATTTGCCGAACGACAATGTAAATCTTGGTTATGCAACAGCGCTGCCGAGCAAGATTCTGTGCAAGCATCTAATGCAAGTATTGTTATATCTGAATCAATGTGAGCCATGTAAGACGTGTTAACCCTAGAGTAATTCGGTAAATAATGATCGCTATAATAACTTATGGGATACTTTTTAAAAAGCGTAACGCAGTATCTAAATCACGAGTCCTGCTCATTGGCGGTAATGAATTGATGAATGCTTCGCCATAGCGTCTATTTACAATACGGTTGTCACACAGTATTAATACCCCTCTGTCTTTCTCGTCCCTAATAAGACGACCTACACCTTGCTTTAAGCTAATAACGGCTTGAGGTAATGATATAGACGTAAAAGGATCGTTATTACTTCTCTCAGCATTTGCCGCTCTAGCGCGATATAACGTGTCATCAGGAGAAACAAAAGGCAGTTTGTCGATGATTACGCAGCTAAGTAACCGCCCTCTCACATCAATACCTTCCCAAAAGCTACTTGTCCCCAGCAATACACCATTTCCGAGTTGGCGAAATTTATTTAACAAGCTTTGCTTACTCGCCTGTCCTTGTACCAACAAAGGATAATTCACTTTACGTTGAAGCATTATCGCAACTTGCTGCAGCATATGATGACTGGTGAATAAAATAAAAGTCCGTCCTTGTGCTGCATTAATTGCTTGCGTACAGACATCCACGAGTTGATTAACATTAGCTTCAGTTTGACCTGACTTAGCAAGATGTCTTGGCACACAAAATAATGCTTGGTTTGGATAATCAAACGGACTATCTAAGATAATTTGCTTTGCTTTACCCAACCCCAACTCGTCAGCAAAATGTTTAAGCTGTCGGTTCACTTGTAACGTCGCCGAGGTAAAAATCCATTGAGTTTGTTTATCAAACAATTGCTGACATTGCTTGGCGATATTAATCGGTGCAATTCTTAACATAGTAAATCGACCACTAGGTTCAACACTGTAAGCGGCATTTTGATCATTACATTCAAAGTACAGTTGAAGCTGTGCAACGATTGAAGAGAGTTGACCTACTACATTATCTAACGTTTCACTGCGGCCAACATGTTCTGTTGTCACAGCAAGCAACGTCGTCAGTTCATTCAATAAATCCCAAGATTGTGTGGCTAAATCTTTATTTGAAATAACGTGGCGCCAATCTGTGACATCCCCCTCAAGCAATGCATTTTGCCAACGAGATAACTTCACTAATAGTCGTTGACTCAGCTGCTCCAATTGAATGCTGTCTCTTAGCTCTGTTCGATACACATCAATAATTTGATTTAGCACTCTGTCGATATCACGCGTCGCAATTTGTTGACCAAAATAGTTAATGCAAACATCAGGAACCAAGTGAGCTTCATCAAAAACGACGACATCGGCTTCTGGTAATAATTCTGCAAATCCTGTGTCTTTTAGTAATCGGTCAGCAAAGAATAAATGATGATTAACCACAACAATTTTCGCATCTTGTGCTTTAACCTTTGCTTTACGACTAAAACAGGCATCGTAATAACTGCACTTTTTACCAGTGCAGCTTTCTTTGGTGCTGGTGACTGTGGCAATGGTCGCCGAATGTTCTGCTACTGAGGTTAAGTTACCAGTATCACCATCTTTGGTCATACTAGCCCATTGATTTATCTTGATCAGCTCATCAACCACTTGCGGTGACAATTGACTTATTTTTTGTAAGTTCTTTTCCAACCTAAGTTGACATAAGTAATTACTGCGACCTTTTAGTAGCGCCGTTTTGGGCGCGACAGAAAACATGGTTAATAATAGTGGTAAGTCTTTGAAGAAAAGCTGTTCTTGCAGGTTTTTACTCCCTGTACTAATGATAACTTGCTTACCACTTAATAATGCAGGGATCAAATAAGCAAACGTTTTACCTACACCTGTACCTGCTTCTAAAATTAAATTGTGTTTATCACTGATGGCACTCGTCACAGCCAAAGCCATGTCGTACTGACTTTGCCTTGGACGATATTGATGAACACTTTTTGCTAAAGCGCCCTGAGGAGAAAAAGCCAAGTCGACTTCTTTGCGTAATTTGCTGCTCACTATGATGCTTAATCTTGCCTTTTTAGTGGAAAAAACAAATAACCGTACTCGGTCATCTATCAAGCTTTTCATTATCCAATGATTTACAACAGTAAACAATGAAATAAAGTTTCTTTGAGTTAAAGCTCTTCATTGATGATTGCGACGATAAATATTGATTTATCAGAATTAAACACCTTACTTGTATATACAAACAGAGTAAAAATAAGCCTAGAAATCATACTGATATAAGATATATTTTTTATTTAGCAAAAAAATGCAAATAGTGTTTATTCTGTATTGCAAACAAAATTAAAAGGGGTTAGATTGTTCGTAATGAAATTACACAAGCTAATTTAATAGAGAATTTATTATGTTCATCCGAATCAATACAAACCATCATCATCACCATTTGCGGTAGCCTTCGGATGCTTACTGCCGGAGGACTATTTCCTTCAGGCGGTTGTAAAAACATACACAAACCCCTGAAAGAAATTTCAGGGGTTTTTTAGTTTTAGGCTTTAAATAATTGTTTTTATATCAAATTTAATAGGAAATACATCATGAGCGAAAATAACAGACTGCGTATTGCAATTCAAAAATCAGGTCGCCTTTCAAAAGAGTCACAGAAATTACTTAAAAGTTGTGGCGTAAAGTTCAACGTAAACGAACAACGTTTAATTGTACACGCTGACAACATGCCAATCGATTTACTGCGTGTACGTGATGATGATATCCCTGGCTTAGTTATGGATGGTGTCGTTGATTTAGGTATTATTGGCGAGAATGTTCTTGAAGAAGAACAAATAGAACGTCAAACACTTGGTAAGCCAGCTGACTGTGTAAAATTACGTGAATTAGATTTTGGAGCATGTCGCCTTTCCCTCGCTGTTCCAAATGAATTTAGCTATGAAGATGCAAGCTCACTAGAAGGTTTACGTATTGCGACTTCTTATCCAAACCTTTTACGTCGTTACATGCAACAAAAAGGCATTAACTATAGCGACTGTATGTTAAAAGGTTCGGTTGAAGTTGCCCCACGTGCAGGATTAGCTGACGGTATCTGTGATTTAGTTTCAACAGGTGCGACTCTTGAAGCGAATGGTTTATACGAAACAGATATCATCTATCAATCAATGGCATGCATTATTCAATCAGCTGAGGAGCAAGTACCAGCAAAACAAGCACTCATCGATAAAATCCTTTCACGCATGAACGGCGTCGTACGAGCTCGTGAAAGCAAGTATATTCTACTGCACGCACCAAGAGAAACTCTTGATCAAATCGTTGCACTATTACCGGGTGCTGAAAACCCAACCGTATTACCACTCAATGATGATACTGATCGGGTCGCAATCCACGCCGTTAGCACTGAAGATTTATTCTGGGACACAATGGAAGAGTTAACCGCACTGGGTGCGAGTTCAATCCTTGTTATGCCTATCGAAAAAATGGCCGGTTAACTAACACATTTGTCGTAGTGGAGCTGCACATGCAAACACAGCAAACAATGCAAATTCTAGATTGGAATGAATTAAGTTCAACAAAGCAACAAACTGCGCTAAATCGCTCGCCATTAGTTGGTGACAATAGTGTTGAGCGTTCAGTTAGAGACATCATCAACACTGTTGTGGCTGATGGTGACAGCGCTTTAGTCAAATATAGTCAGCAATTCGATGGGGTTAGTATCGATTCCATTGCTATGTCTGATGATGATATCTCACTAGCTTGTACCAGAGTATCTGAAGATGTTAAGTCTGCTGTTGCTAATGCCGTGAATAATATTGAAACGTTTCACCAAGCACAAACATTCCAAGCAATTGATGTAGAAACGCAACCCGGTGTTCGCTGTGAGCTTCGCTCTGAGCCAATTCAGAAAGTCGGTTTATACATACCAGGCGGCAGTGCGCCGCTAATTTCTACGGTAATGATGCTGGCTTTACCAGCTAAAATTGCAGGCTGTGAGCAACGTGTTTTAGTCAGTCCTCCACCAATTAATGATGCAATTGTTTATGCAGCAAAGGTCTGTGGCATCACAGAAATTTATCAGGTTGGTGGTGCACAAGCTATCGCTGCCCTCGCCTTTGGTACTGAATCGGTGCCAAGTGTTGATAAAATCTTCGGCCCCGGTAATCGCTTTGTCACTGAAGCTAAACGTTTAGTTTCACAAGATGGCCGCTGCAGCGTCGCAATTGATATGCCAGCGGGCCCATCGGAAGTGCTTGTCATTGCAGACGAACTCGCAAATCCAGCCTTCATCGCGGCTGATTTGTTATCCCAAGCAGAACATGGGCCTGATTCACAGGTTATGTTAGTCACAGATTCTGAATCAGTGGCTAATGAAGTCAACCTAGAGCTCAGTAAGCAACTTAACGTCTTATCTCGACAAGATATAGCCGCACAAGCACTCAGTTGCAGCCGGTCTATCATTGTTGATGATATGTCTCAAGCAGCCATGGTATCTAACCTTTATGGTCCTGAGCACTTAATCATACAATCTGAAAAACCTCGTGATGTATTAACCAATATTCGAGCCGCAGGTAGTGTTTTTCTAGGGGCATATACGCCAGAATCAGTTGGCGATTACGCGAGTGGAACCAACCATGTATTACCAACTTACGGATATAGTCGCAGCGTTTCTAGTTTGTCATTAGCTGATTTTTCTCGCCGATTTACCGTACAAGAATTAACTCCACAAGGCTTACAAGGTCTTGGCGAAACAGTCATGGTACTAGCAGAAAATGAGTTACTTGATGCTCATAAAAATGCCGTAGCCATTCGCTTAAATAGCTTATAAAGAGTAAAGATAGATGACAAATAACAGTGAATCCTCATCAAAATCTGCGCTAACGTTAGCAGAATCGTTAGCTAGACCAGAGCTGTTAAGCCTTGTTCCCTATGAAAGTGCGAGACGCATTGGTGGTCGCGGCGATATTTGGATAAACGCCAATGAGTCGCCTTTTAATAATAGCGATTTAGATACATTAAATCGTTACCCTGAATGTCAGCCTGAGCCATTAATTAATGCTTACAGTCAATATGCTAAGGTGCCTGTTGAAAATATCGTTTCAACTCGTGGAGCTGATGAGGGGATTGAGCTACTTATTAGAACCTTCTGCACCCCAGGCGTTGATAAAATAGCTTGCTTTGGGCCAACTTACGGTATGTATGCGATCAGCGCACAAACATACAATGTAGGTGTCAACAATTTAAACCTAACTGATAGCTATCAACTCCCAGAAAATTATGCCTCGCAAATTGATGGCGCAAAAGTCGTCTTTATTTGCAACCCCAATAATCCAACTGGCACGATTATTCAAAAGCAGGATATTACAGCGGCCGTTGAAGCTATGCCAAATGCCATTGTGGTGGTTGATGAAGCATATATTGAGTTTTCTCCGCAATACTCAGTGGCTGACTTAGTGACTCAGTATCCTAACCTGGTCGTGTTAAGAACCCTTTCAAAAGCATTTGCATTAGCAGGAGCTCGCTGCGGTTTTTTAATGGCCAACAGCGATATTGTCAGTTTAATTATGCGGGTTATTGCGCCTTACCCAGTGCCTCTTCCCGTTGCAGAATTAGCCCAAAATGCACTGTCGATAACGGGTATTGAGTTAATGCAGCAGCAAGTTGCACAGCTCAGCACTCAAGGGCAGCGATTATCCAATGCGCTGCAACAAGCTGGCGCTAAAGTATTACCTGCCCACGGCAATTTTGTATTAGCTGAGTTTACTCAACCTGATACGGTCAGTAACGCTTTGCAGCAAGCTGGGATAGTTGCACGGGCTTATAAAGACCCACGTTTACAAAGTCGAATTCGATTTAGTTTTAGCCATGCATCAGACACAGACAGACTTATCGATGCAATCAATAGCCTAAACTCACCCGTTTGATAGATATTACCCAATTTAAAGAATAAAAATATTTTGAAGGAAAAGAGATGAAACAAAACATTTTATTTATCGACAGAGATGGCACCTTAGTTGAGGAACCAGCAATTGATAAGCAGTTAGATAGACTTGATAAGCTAGTGTTTGAACCACAAGTCATTCCTTCTTTACTAAAACTACAAAAAGCGGGTTACCGTTTAGTGATGGTGTCCAACCAAGATGGTTTAGGCACAGATTCATTCCCACAAGCAGACTTTGACGCACCGCACAATATGATGATGCAAATCTTTGAAAGCCAAGGTGTCAAATTTGATGATGTCGTCATTTGCCCACACTTTGACGCTGATAATTGCAGTTGTCGTAAGCCCAAATTAGGCTTGGTCAAAGAATACTTAACACAAGGTAAAGTCGATTTTACGACCTCAGCGGTCATTGGCGATCGTTATACTGATGTGGAACTTGCAAGTGCTATGGGGGTCCGTAGTTTTCAATATCAACGTGAAACACTCGATTGGGTTGCCATTACAGATGCAATCTTAAATCAAGGCCGTATCAGTGAAGTTGTTCGCACAACAAAAGAGACGGATATTAAAGTTAATATTAACCTTGATGATACTAGCAAAGGCAAAATTGATACAGGTATTGGCTTTTTTGACCACATGCTAGATCAAATTCAAACTCACGGAAATTTCAGAATGGATGTGACTGTTGATGGCGATTTAGAAATAGACGATCACCACAGCGTGGAAGATACCGCCTTAGCCATAGGCGACGCATTACGCAAAGCACTAGGTGATAAACGTGGTATTGCCCGTTTCGGCTTCAGTCTGCCTATGGATGAAGCAAATGGAGAGTGTCTAATGGATATTTCTGGTCGTCCATTTATTAAATTCAATGCTCAGTTCGATCGTGAAATGGTCGGTGAAATGGCCACTGAAATGGTGCCACACTTTTTCCGCTCATTTGCCGATGGCCTGCGTTGTACGTTACACATCAGCACCGATGGCGATAATGATCACCACAAAGTTGAAGCGCTATTCAAAGTTTTAGGCCGCACGTTACGCCAAGCAGTAAAAGTCGAAGGTGATTTGCTGCCTTCAAGTAAAGGTGTACTGTAAGGAGCGCAATTCATGTCAGATAACAACACAACCGTCATTCTTGATACTGGCTGTGCAAACCTAAGCTCGGTACGATTTGCATTTGAGCGACTAAACGCTGATGTCATTGTATCTGCTGACCATCAAGTGATTAAGTCC
Organism: Shewanella sp. ENK2; assembly: GCF_043568515.1. Taxonomy (NCBI): domain Bacteria; kingdom Pseudomonadati; phylum Pseudomonadota; class Gammaproteobacteria; order Alteromonadales; family Shewanellaceae; genus Shewanella; species Shewanella sp. ENK2. The sequence goes on from NZ_CP171406.1 coordinate 4,591,972, forward strand.
GCCGCAAGAGTCGTATTGCCTGGTGTCGGCACTGCTGGCGCGGCGATGGATGCGCTTGTGAGCCGCGATTTAGTGTCCATTATTAACAACCTAACCCAACCTGTCATGGGGGTATGTTTAGGGATGCAAATGCTCACGGAGAAATCCAATGAGCACGGTGGGCGCACAGAACAAGACATAGCCTGCTTGGGATTAATTCCTACTCAAATTAATGAATTAGACAGTCAAGGCTTGCCATTACCACACATGGGTTGGAACCAAATAACAGTATCTGACCATCCGTTGTTTAAAGGGATTGAAGACGGTAGTTATGTGTATTTTGTCCATAGCTTTAAGGCGCCACTCAGTCAGTACACCATCGCATCATCACAATACGGTGAAGCATTTAGTGCCGCCATTGCAAAAGATAACTTTTTTGGTGTTCAATTTCACCCAGAAAAAAGTGCAGCAATAGGCTCGCAGATATTACAAAATTTCCTAAACATGGGGAACCAAGCATGATCATTCCAGCAATTGATTTAATCGACGGCCAAGTGGTGCGTTTATATCAAGGCGACTACCAACAAAAAACGACTTTTGATTTAAGTCCATTAGCTCAACTTCAGTCTTATGAATCCCAAGGGGCTAAGCTACTTCATATCGTAGATTTAACAGGTGCTAAGGATCCCGAAAAGCGCCAAATAGCATTGATTTCACAATTGGTTGCAGGCTTAAACACCGATATCCAAGTCGGCGGCGGGATCCGTAGTGAACAGCAAGTAAAAGAGTTATTAGATAGTGGCGTTAAACGTGTCGTCATTGGTTCATTAGCAGTCAAAGAGCCCGAATTGGTCAAAAGCTGGTTTGTAAAATACGGCAGTGATGCCATTTGTTTAGCGTTAGATGTCAATATTAACGAGCAAGGCGAAAAAATTGTCGCAGTGTCAGGCTGGCAAACTGGCGGTGGTAAGTCGTTAGAATCATTAGTGTCAGAATACAGCACAGTTGGACTTAAACATGCATTGGTCACCGATATTAGCCGTGATGGTACTTTACAAGGCGCTAATACAGTTCTTTATGCTGAGCTTGCAAGTAAATACCCAAACATTACTTGGCAAGCCTCTGGCGGTATAGCAAGCCTTGATGATGTCGCGGCGGTAAGAGACAGTAACGCCAATGGTATTATCATTGGTAAAGCATTACTGATAAATAATTTTACCGTTGAGGAGGCAATCACATGTTGGCCAAACGCCTAGTCCCCTGCCTCGATGTTCGTGATGGACAAGTCGTAAAAGGGGTTCAATTTCGTAACCATGAAATCATTGGTGATATTGAACCATTAGCAGCAAGATATGCGGCAGAAGGTGCTGATGAGTTAGTGTTTTATGATATTACCGCCAGTGCCCATGATAGAGTGATTGATAAGTCTTGGGTAAGTCGAGTCGCAGCGCAAATCGATATTCCTTTTTGCGTCGCTGGTGGAATTAAAACCATCGAACAAGCACGACAAATGTTAGCTTACGGTGCCGATAAAATTTCAATTAACTCACCAGCACTCAGCGACCCGAGTTTGATTTCACGATTACAGGATGAATTTGGCCGCCAATGCATCGTGATTGGTATTGACTCATTCTATGATAACGAATCAGATAGCTACAAAGTAAAGCAATTTACTGGTGACGAAGCTGCAACTAAAGATACGCAATGGTTTACTCAAGATTGGGTTGAAGAAGTTCAAACTAGAGGTTGTGGCGAAATTGTACTGAACGTCATGAACCAAGATGGCGTGAGAGGCGGTTATGATATTAAACAGCTCAGCATGGTAAGAGCAATTTGTGATGTCCCATTAATTGCTTCTGGCGGTGCAGGCACAATGGCACATTTCAAGGAAGTGTTTCAGCAAGCGAATGTTGATGCTGCCCTAGCAGCCAGTGTGTTTCATAAGGGAATTATCGATATCGCTGAATTAAAGCAATATTTAGCCAATGAAAACATTGCGATTCGTATTTAACAGGCAAAGAAACTGAATAAGAAGTGAAACTGAATTATGACATTATCTGCAACTGTGACATTTGATACCTCAGCACTAGCATGGGATAAACAAAACGATTTATTACCAGCCGTGGTTCAAAACCACTTAACCGGTAAGGTGCTTATGCTGGGTTATATGAATAAAGCGGCGTTAGAACATACCTTAGAAACAGGCAAAGTAACTTTTTTCAGTCGCTCAAAACAACGCCTATGGACTAAAGGTGAAACGTCAGGCAACACATTAGATTTAGTTGCCATTGATAAAGACTGTGACAATGACAGTTTACTGGTTCAGGTTATTCCAAATGGCCCTACCTGCCACACAGGAACTGAAAGCTGCTGGCCTAACGGCAATGCTCACAGCTTCATTGACAACCTCACCAATGTGATCATTTCTCGAAAAGGCCAAAGCGCAGATTCAAGCTACACGGCATCGCTTTTTGAACGTGGTACAAAAAGAATTGCACAAAAAGTTGGCGAAGAAGGATTAGAAACGGCGCTAGCTGCTGCAACACATGATAAAGAAGAGTTAATTAATGAAGCTTCAGATCTTATGTATCACTTAATTGTGCTACTTGAAGATCAACAATTATCCATGGCTGAGGTTAATCAAAACCTAATGCAACGTCATTTAAACAGTCAATAGCGTTAATCTAAACCGACTATTTAAGCACATTGCATCCAATAAAAAAGGCACCTACTCGGTGCCTTTAATTTCTTACAAAAACTGATATCTATTTGATTACGCTTGGTCTTGCCAAAGCTTTTCATCGTTTTGCATGTTATATAGGCTCTCAGCGCGAGACACCAATAAGTTAGCAAATTTAAGTTGGGTCTCATCGCGAGTTGCGCCAGACTTATGTAAGTTTTCAGCTTTAATTTGCCACATCATTGAAAAGTGACGAATCGCCTCACGCGCAGTACCAGCAACTTTTACATCGACATAGTCAGAAGGTAAATCGCCTGACATTACCCAAAAAGTTTGCTTGGTAGGTTGTTTCGATTCCATTTTCCAAATTGCTAAATATGGCACTAAATAGCGGCTTTCATCAGCAAGGACTTTTGACGGGATAACGCCTTTTTCGGCAAGGAATCGATTGGCTTTTTGAAATTGTGCTTGGACCCATTGTTGTCTTAATACTTCTGGATCTTGTTGTTCTGTTTTAGGCTCAGCCACTGATTCAGTCATTCTTTCTTCCTATTTTATTGTTATATGTCGTCATCATAACACTTACATCTTTATATCAATTTGTGTGACAAATGCAACGAAACGCAAAAAAAGTTTACGTTTACGTAAAGTGGCAAGCTAAATTGCCACGTAGATCACAAAATTATATGAATCTAACTTTGTTGAGAGTATCGCTAAATGCTATCGTTCTGCAATAAATAATAACAAGCAGTCGTTATTCACTTTTATTCTGACGACTATTTAATCGCACAGCGGAGATCACAAGTGGCTCTATTTAATCATGTATCGTTTGATGACCACGAACAAGTCGTATTTTGTCACGACAAAGAAAGTGGCTTAAAAGCAATTATCGCTATCCATAATACTAACCTAGGCCCTGCAGTGGGCGGTTGTCGTATGTGGAATTATGACTCAGACGACGAGGCAATCAATGACGTGTTGCGTCTATCTCGTGGAATGACTTATAAAAACGCACTTGCTGGTTTAACAATGGGTGGCGGCAAGTCAGTTATCATCGCAGACCCTAAAACTACCGATCGTGAAGCCTTATTCCGCTCATTTGGTCGTTTTATTCACACTTTAGGTGGTAAGTACTACTCTGCTGAAGATGTGGGTACTACCACAGCTGATATTATGATTGCTCATGAAGAAACACCCTATATGGCTGGGCTTGAGGGCAAAAGTGGCGATCCATCTCCATTCACTGCTTTAGGTACGTATTTAGGTATTAAAGCCGCGGTAAAACATCAGCGTGGTCTAGATAGCTTAAAAGGCTTAAAAATTTCGGTTCAAGGCGTTGGACATGTTGGTTATTACTTATGTAAGCACCTTCATGAAGATGGCGCTGAACTGATCGTGACTGACATCCATCAAGCTTCTTTAGACCGTGTCGCCACGGAATTTGGCGCTACAGTTGTTGCACCACAAGATATCTATACCCAAGATGTTGATGTTTACGCACCATGTGCACTTGGCGCAACGATCAACGACACGACTATCCCGTTGCTTAAAGCAACAATTGTTGCGGGTTGTGCAAATAACCAGTTAGCTGAAGTTCGTCATGGTGAAGTATTAAAAGAGCTAGGCATTTTGTATGCGCCTGATTATGTCATCAATGCTGGCGGTATCATCAATGTTTCTTTCGAAAGTGACTATGATGTAGCTAAAGCCACTGCCAAAGTCGAAGAAATTTATAACACGTTAATCAAAATCTTCGAGCAAGCCGAAAAAGACAACCGCACCACCGGTGATGTTGCTGACGAAATGGCGCGTGAGATCATTAACGCCGCTAAATAATTAACGCACTCATTTTATAAGCCTATTTTTTATAAAATGAGTTACGGTTATGACCTCACTAAAGGGAGCCATCAGGCTCCTTTTTTATTGGAATTGAATCGCTAGTAATTCAGCGTTAACTTTGCTTTAGTTTCTTATATTAGTTTCTTATATTAGTTTTTATATTAGATACTTATATTAGTTACCTATATTCGTTTACTGCCAATGACCAAATTTTGGCTCTTATTGTCTCTTAGAGCCTTACTAAATCTTATCCAAAGTAGCATTGCCTTGCTTAGCCTTGCATTCATTTAACTCGGCTCCGTTCACTGTAAATTGTCATCCCTTTGACATATTGGCGTCATCTTGAGTTCAAAAACCGCTCCTATGCTAGTTTAGACATTCATCGTTGAGCGATATATCAATGACTCAAAATGCTAAAGATAAGACCGGTTTACATGAACTTACATCTAATCCCACTTCTCACTTCAGCCCTTTTGAACATGCGATTACAACCAGCAAATCCCCTAAATCTAGTGGCAAAGTAAAACAAACTTTCAATGCTTTATGGATTTCAGATGTTCACCTAGGCAGTGTCGATTGCAAAGCAGAATATTTATTGGATCTGCTTAATCAAACTCACACTAATAAGCTTTATTTAGTTGGCGACATCATTGATATCTGGGCACTAAAACGTAAAGTTTATTGGCCTGAAAGTCATAACCTAGTCCTACAAAAGTTAATCCAACTGGCGCAAAGCGGCATCGAAATCAAGTTTATACCAGGCAACCATGATGAAGAGTTTAAAGCTTATAGTAATTTCCAAATATGGGGCATTACCATCACCCGCCAATATATACATGAATGCATAACTGGCGATAAAATTTTAATGTTACATGGCGATCAATTTGATTCAGAAGTGTGTATAAGTCGCACCTACGCCAAACTTGGCGATCACTTATATGATGTTTTGTTATTACTCAATCGTAAATTACATCGTATTAGACACAGCTTAGGCTTTTCGTATTGGTCTTTAGCCAGTTACGTGAAACTCCGAGTCAATAAAGCACAACATGCCATCAGCATGTATCGAGATGCAGTATTGCGCTACGCACAAACACAGCAAGTACAAGCAGTAGTTTGCGGTCATATTCACCAACCAGAATTATCCCAACACAAGAATATCATTTATGCCAACGACGGTGACTGGGTCGAAAATTGTACGCTGATTGCTGAAACCCACAGTGGTGAATTACAGCTGCTTCGCTGGAGTGATGAAGCGTGCACGACCAAAGTCATCAATCAAATCACATTGAGTGAAGCCACTGCTACTCCAATGAAGCAAAAAGTCGCTTAGCACTGACTACTCACTTCTTATAACAATAAAGGCTATGGACATGATTTTTACAGTAGATAATGTGGTAGAAAAAAACTTACCCAAAATCCACCAAACACCTTGGCTAGCAACACCAACAAAAGCCATGTTGCGTTATTTATTAAACGAAAAACAATGTAATGAGATCGCGGCAGAATTCGCTTATTTGAAAGGGGTAGATTTTGTCGAGCATGTACTAGATTGTTTTGATTTCAATTACTCAGTGCCTAGTAATGAAATTGAAAATATTCCCATCGAAGGCAGAGTGGTTATTTATGCCAATCACCCTATCGGCTCCCTTGATGCACTCGCTCTCATCAAACTTATTAGCCAAGTTCGACCTGATATCAAAGTCGTCGCGAATGAACTGCTGATGGCACTTGAACCATTACATTCTCTGCTGCTTCCCGTGAATAACATGTCCGGTGGTACCCCAAGACAGCACTTAGAAAATATTCACTTGCACCTAAAAAATGAAGGCGCTGTATTAATTTTTCCTTCAGGAGAAGTATCAAGACTCAGACCCTCAGGTGTCACTGATTTAAAGTGGCATTCTGGCTTTTTAAAAATGGCCAACTCCTGCAATGCTCCGTTACTGCCAATGTTTGTTGATGCTAAAAACTCACTTTCATTCTATGGCGCTTCAATGATTTATAAGCCACTCGCTAGTTTATTGCTCGTCAAAGAAATGTTTAAACAGCAAAAGCGCACCATGCCAGTACGAATTGGACAGTTAATTCCTAAAGAAGCTATCACTGGACATGATTTTAATGTCAAAACCAAGGTTCAGTTACTTAAGAATCACCTTTATCGAATTGGAAAGAATCGTCGGCCATTATTTGCTACACAAAAAGCCATTGCCCATCCAGAATCACGAAGTGAACTGCAATCAGCTTTGCAACAATGTGAGATGCTCGGTGAGACTAATGACAATAAACAAATCTTTTTATATCAGCACCAAGGCTGCAATCCAATCATGCGAGAAATTGGCCGATTAAGAGAAATCGCATTTCGTGCCGTGGGGGAAGGTAGCGGCAACAGGCGAGATAACGATCAATATGATCCTTATTATCAGCACCTGGTGTTATGGGATAAGGATGATTTAGAAATTGTAGGATCATATCGTTTTGCAAGTGCTAAGTGGGTTCACGAGCATCAAGGTAAAACGGCCTTATATAGCCAATCATTGTTTCAATATAACGATGAGTTTGCCCCCTACTTTGAAAATGGCTTAGAGCTTGGCCGTAGCTTCGTGCAGCCAAAGTATTGGGGAAAACGAAGCCTAGACTACCTATGGCTTGGTATTGGTGCTTATTTAGCTAAGAATCCACAATTTCGCTATTTATTTGGTCCTGTGTCTATTAGTGACCAAATCCCCGAACAAGCGAAAGAAATGCTTGTCCATTTCTATCAGAAGCAATTCAGTAACCCTGAGGTGTTAGCAATCTCTAATTGCCCTTACCGCTTTACCCAAGATAAACGCCAACAACTCGATGCACTTTATTCCGCTGACGATTACGCATCTAATTTCAAAGTGTTAAAACACACAATGGCGAATATGGGGGCGGCAGTACCGCCACTGTTTAAACAATATGGCGAACTGTGCGAACAAGATGGCGTATCGTTTCTCGACTTTGGTATCGATACTGATTTTGGCAACTGTATTGATGGACTGGTACTTGTTGATGTCCATGCGCTGAAACCTAAAAAGCAGCAACGATACATTAATTACCACTTAACTAAACCATAAAGTAACTGTTGAAATAAGCAATGAACTAATCAATCACGATACATGACTCAATTATTCATCATTTGTCGGCTTTTCAATTGTCTGATATAAATAGATTAATTGAAAAGGAGAACAAGATGGTTACTGTTGAGCAAATAATGAGCCACAGAGTAGTCACCGTTGAAATGGATGATCGGTTAGCCACGGCTAAAGATATTTTTGACAATGTACCCTTTCATCACCTTGTGGTGTTAGATGAACATAATCAAGTCTCCGGTATCTTGGCGCGTGCCGATCTGGTTAATGCTATCAGTCCAAATCTTGGCACGGCCGCAGAACTAACTCGAGATATTGAAACCCTACAAAAACGTGTCCATCAAGTGATGGCTCACCACCCTATCACTATTCCTCCGGAATTGGATGTTAACAGTGCTTCAGAACTTATCTTATCTAAAGGGATCACCTGCTTGCCTGTATTAGTGGATAAGGAAATTGTCGGTATTGTGAGTTGGCGTGATCTACTTGCTCATTATTGTGGTTTAGAACCCTTGAATGACGAACAACCGTAACCGCCTGTTTTATATATAATTAAAATCATATAATTAATGACAAAAACTATTTTATGCGTTTCTGTCTAATAATTACTTGCTCCAAAAATAAAATAAAAAATTTTCTTCAATCTCAACAATCACATACTAATCCATTCAAAAAAACTTCATTTATCTTGGTGGAAAACGTCACATTTGTCTGCTTATCTTAAGGTAGGTTTACACGCCAAGGAGAGATTAATGACAAGTTTTAAATATCATTTAAATCATGAAAAAATCGAATTGCTTGCCAGTGATTGGTTTGGATTAGAGCGTGTTTTAGTTAATGATCAGCTTGTATCAAGTAAAATCAACTTTAGCCAAAGAAGTACTCACCGTATTGAGCTTAAAAATGGCAAACCTTGCCAACTTCAGTTACTCATTGACCCACAAACAGAGCAATTAACCTGTCGTTTATACAAACAAAACCAATTAATTGGGAGTTTAAAACAAGGTAAACAAAGCTTATTAAGCAGTAAGAAAGTATTTGAAGCCAGTGTCATGGTAACGTTTATGAGTGTTTTAGGTCTTTATTGGTTTAGTTAACGGTACCGAAATTACATTGAAGATACACATTAAAAAAGGCTGCGATATGCAGCCCTAGCGTAGCGATTATATTTGTTTTACTGTTTTTTAGTCGCATAAACTGACAGCGTTTTCTGCAATACACACCAACTGGCTTGTTTGATAGTTTCCACTTCCAGCAGTTACCGTAGTAATATTAAGTTGTTGGCCATCACTATTATCTTTAAGGACTTCTACCGATAAAATTGTGCCATCTCTAGGAATAATTATCCCATCAGCAAAATCACCTACATCCAAGTTTTTATATAGCTTAATGCTTATGGTACCAATAGAACGTGGCTCGATACGGCCTTCAGCAATCACCACACTTTGCTGGTTAGAAAAAGAAAATGCTTTAACATAAGTGCCACCATTTGATGTAGTTAACTCGTGTACTTCGTGGGCGTTAACCATACTTACGCTGCCATACAACAAAGGCGCAATCATCAAAAACGACAGCATATTGTTTACACGAGAAGTCTTTTTCATATTTTTCATTATTAGCCCTTCCTATCCATGGTACTTAAAAGTACATCAAGTTAACTATCAACAAAACCTTAGCTTAAGCATTGTTCATATTATTACAGTTCGCGAATTTTAAGCATTAAAAAGGCTGCCATATGGCAGCCTTAATCACGAGCGTCAGTGGCAATAGTCTTTAAAAGACTCTTGCAACCAAGCCTTTAAGGTAAAACCCTTCTGGAAACGCACTACCAATAGGATGATCACTTGCTTGGCTCAATCTATCAATAAATTGAACGTCACGCTTTGCATCAAGCGCCGCATCAGCAACCACTTTTTGGAATAAATCAGCGGCCATTAACCCTGAACAAGAGAACGTTAGTAATGTTCCACCCGGATTTAATAACTGCATCGCAATCATATTGATGTCTTTGTAACCACGGCAAGCACCATTCAGTTGTGCTTTATTGTCAGCAAACTTAGGTGGATCTAGCACAATGACATCAAAGGTTTTACCTTCATCACGATACTGGCGCAGTAACTTAAACACATCAGCTTCATGGTAATTAACGTGATCATCATTAAAGCCGTTTATTTCCATATTTAATCGCGCGGTATCTAACGCAAGTTTAGAGACATCGACATTTTCAATGCTCGCTGCGCCGCCTTTTGCGGCATACAAACCGAATGTACCTGTATAGCAAAAGCAATTAAGCACTGACTTATTTTTTACGAAGCGTGCTGCAATAGCGCGGTTATCACGTTGATCTAAATAAAAACCCGTTTTATGGCCTTTTGTCACATCAACAGAAATTTTGATACCATTTTCTTCAATTACCACTGGCATTACTGGTAATTCACCGTGCAATAAACCGGTGACAGGCTTTAAACCTTCTTTCTTACGAGAGTCGACATCAGAACGCTCGTAAATGGCACAATCAGGATAGAGTTCTGCTAATACCTCAACTAAAGTATCACGCCAGTAATCAGCCCCTGTGCTCAGTAATTGACAGACTAAAACATTCGCGTACTTATCAATGGTAATACCCGGTAAGCCATCTGATTCCGCAGCAATAAGACGATAGCCGGTAAGGCCTTGTTCTTCAATTAATGCATCACGCCCCAATTGAGCACGCTGAATACGACGAACAAAGAAGTCTTTATCGATTTGTTCTTCTTTATCAAACGTCCAAACACGCACTTGAATTTGTGATTCAGGTGACCAAGCACCACGGCCTAACCAATGACCATCATGAGCGACAACATCAACGGTTTCACCTGCTTGTGGTTTACCTTTAATGTTATGTATACCACTTGCAAATACCCAAGGGTGCTTACGTTCAAGTGATTTTTCACGCTTAGGTCTAAGCTTGATTCTGATTGCCATGATGCTGCCTTTTTAAAATTGGGATAAGGATAATAAGGATCCTGTATAGGGAACGCAAGTTAGAATCTAAAAATTATAGCTTGAAATTGAATGTCATACACTCGAGGTAACTCATCGAGAATCAGTAACATCAATTTGAAGTTAACTAAAAATCCAAATCAAATGGTTATTTTAACGTGGTGGGTAATTAAATATAAAAATGCTACTCATAATTGAGTAGCATTCTAAAGAAATATTTCACAGAGTTAACTATCTCAAACAGTGAAATAATTAAGGATGATATGTAAATAACCTTATAAGCAATATTTTATTAAAATCAATGGCTATTGTTTTAATAATAGTAAAGTAAATAACTGTGATTGACTCAATAATGTAATATCTTGAGGCTCGCCATCAACTGACAAAGATAGTACTGGATTTTGTAAAAGTCTTTTGCATCATCAGCTGAGTACAACTCAGGTAAATCTAAATGATACTGCTCATTACCTTCGACATTTAGCTTAAGATAAAGTGGTTCAGACTTAACCCAATGCCCTGAGTCATCGGCGTTATCTTGAAACAGATCGCTATAGCTCACTTCAATTAATTGCTCGCCAGGGATAAGATCCACTTCACGCTGAAATTCGATAACAACACCATTCACACTATCAACATCTAAATCATCATGAAACGTAATGCTTGATGACTGAGCCGTAAAACTGGTTAACATAAAACTAAAAGCGGTCAAAATCATTATTTTGGTATTCATATTTCACTCCAATTAATATCTTCTTGTCCCACTTGGCACAAAACACTGCACCGGTTAAATAAAGAGACCTTAAAATGAAAATTAAAATTTCATTTTTTAGAATTATTTTTAAATCTATAAAATATGAGGAAAAAGATATTATAAAAACCATCTATCTATATGAGTAAAAATCAAAAAATATTTTTTTATTTTTTAAAATTTAATTCTAATCCAGTATTCTTTGATTTAATGCAAAGAAATTAACAAGCATTAACACTAAAGTTACCTAGGTAACAAATATTCAAGATTGATAGAGGTAAGTTGTTGATGTTAAGTAATCACACGACAGCAGGTTCACGTGTAGCAGGTTCGAAATCAAATGAGTAAGTCATACAAAAGAAGAGTAACTTGCATTCATTGTGACGCAGAAATTGTGGATTTTTCATCCATGTGTCATTGCAAAAAACGTCATATCATGTTTTCCAAACTGACTATTACCGTACTGGGCACATTGAGTGTACTCATGGCTATTACCACAAGCCTTTTTTGGCTTGATGTAATTTGCCATCCTTTTAGCTTTCCTGAGCACAATTCAATCACTTATGTATTAGCTGCAGGTTGTTTTTTGGTTAGTTGGTACTGCTGTCTTAGATGGTGTAAAGACACAATTAAAACGGCCAAAAGATCGTCTTAAACTGACAGTGAAGTCTGCTTTACAAAACGTTTCATCTACTGATTAAAATGTGTTTTAGATAAGCTCATTTGACTAATCTGTTTATCAAAATACACCTTTAAAAAATCGAGTAATAAACGCAATTTTTTTGAGTCAGCCGCCCCAGGCGGGAATACACCATAAATATTAATATCGGATAAATGGTAATCATCGAGTACGGTTTCAAGGGTTCCTTGCTTAACTTTCGGCCAAGCATCGTAAGTCGGCACCCTACCTATACCATGTCCTCCTTCAATAAAGGCTGTTCGTGCTGAAGCATTATTTGTGGTTATCGAGCCTTTCATTTCAATGCTGAACGAGCGAGCACCTTTCTTCAGCTCCAAGACTTTTTTAAGAGGTTTATAGATAACCCAATCATGTGAGCTAAGATCAGCCGGCGAACTCGGGCGACCGTTACGCTCAAAGTAATCTGGAGAACCGCACAAACAAGTCGTTAATACACAGAGTTTTGTAGCTTGTAAACTTGAATCAACTAATGGCGCACCTCTAATCGCTAAATCAAACCCTTGATTTATGATATTGACAATTTCATCAGTCAACATGACATCAAGTTCAATTTTGGGGTACAGCACTTTAAATTCATTCAAGGCTGGCACTATGGTTTCAAGCCCAGCATTAACCGGACAAGTAATACGAATTAGCCCTACGGGTTCACTTTTCATATTTTCAATTTGTCGATTCGCATTAAAAGCTTGCTGAGCAATCACTTTACATGACTGATAATAGGCTTTGCCCTCTTCGGTTAGGCTGATGCTTCTTGTTGAGCGGTTAAGTAACTTTACTGATAAATGCGCTTCAAGCTTTTTTAAATGGTAGCTCACCACAGCACGAGATAAGCCGATGTGCTTTGCCGCGCCACTCAAGCTACCTTGCTCCACTACTTGTGAAAAAACCACCATGCTCTTTAACTGTTCAAACGATACGTTCACTTAACAATACTCCGCTTAAAACTTTCCGGCCATTGTATCAATTAATTAAACAATGAAGTCGAAAATATCTGCATTGTACGAATATAAATGTATTTCTATACTGTGTTGCATTATTCAGAGCCTCACTACACAAACTTGTTTAAGGGAATATCATGACTCAAGCAACACAAACCACCAAAAAAGTATTAATGGTGCTAACTTCACATGACAAGTTAGGCAATACAGGTGAAAAAACCGGATTTTGGATTGAAGAGTTTGCAGCACCTTATTATGTATTTGCCGATGCTGGCTATGAAGTCGTTTTAGCCTCTCCTCTTGGTGGACAGCCGCCTATTGATCCCAAAAGTGAATTAGCTGATTTTCAAACAGAGGACACTCACCGTTTTGACAACGACGAGCAGCTTAAATCATTGCTGGCTAACACTCGTGTATTATCTAGCTTAAATCCAGCAGAGTTTGATGGCGTATTTTATCCGGGCGGACATGGGCCATTATGGGATTTAGCTGACAATGCAGATTCAATCTCACTGATTAACCAATTTGTGGTTCAAAATAAACCTATCGCAGCAGTTTGCCACGCCACAGCTGTGTTATTAAATGTCAAAGACCAAAACGGTAAGCATATTGTCGCTGATAAAGCCGTAACAGGCTTCACGAACTCAGAAGAAGACGCTGTCCAATTAATGGATATTGTGCCATTTTTATTAGAAGATGAACTTATCGCCCGTGGTGCTGATTACCAAAAAGCGGCAGATTGGCATGCTTTCTCCGTACAAGATGGCTTACTCATAACAGGTCAAAACCCTGCTAGCTCATCATTAACAGCACAAAAGTTGATTAGCCAGCTCAATGCATAACCGTCAATTAGTCTTGATCCCCACTGTGTAATACAGTGCATCACTTTATTATCAGGAACGAAACATGTTAAATTTTTCTTTTCAAAACAATACAAAAATTTTATTTGGTGAAAACCAAATCAGCGCAATCAGCCAAGAAATCCCAGCAGATGCCAAAGTGTTAATGGTTTATGGCGGCGGGTCGATTAAGTCAAATGGCGTATACCAACAAGTCACCGAAGCACTTAAAGACCATACTTGGTTTGAGTTCTCTGGTGTTGAGCCTAACCCGCAATACGATACGTTAATGAAAGCGCAAGCCATCATTGAAGCGGAAAATATTGATTACCTCCTAGCAGTAGGCGGTGGTTCAGTCGTTGATGGCGTTAAATTTATAGCCGCTGCTGCAAAATTTGAAGGCCAAGATCCTTGGGATATCGTTGCAAAAGGTGCAAGTGTTAAACAAGCACTGCCAATCGGTGCAGTCTTAACACTGCCAGCGACAGGTTCAGAGTCTAATGGCGGCTCCGTTATTACTCGTGATGGTAATAAATTGCCATTTGGTAGCCCATTAGTCAGACCATTATTTGCTGTACTCGATCCTTCTGTGACGCTATCACTGTCAGATCGACAAATTAGTAATGGGGTTATTGATGCTTACATTCATATTATGGAGCAATACTTAACTTACAGCGTCAACGGTAAAGTACAAGACAGATTCAGTGAAGGTTTACTGCAAACCTTAATTGAAGAAGGCCCTAAAGCTCTCGCTGCCGATACAAAACAAGATCTAGAAGTCAGAGCTAATATCATGTGGTCAGCCACCATGGCACTTAATGGCTTAATTGGTGCCGGCGTACCACAAGATTGGTCGACTCACATGATTGGTCATGAATTAACAGCCAGCCACGGTATTGATCATGCACGAACTTTATCAATCGTGTTACCTGCAGTAATGAAAGTGCGCCGAGTACAAAAACATGACAAGCTAGTTCAATATGCTGAACGTGTATTTGGCATCACTACAGGCACTGATGAGCAAAAAATTGATCAAGCGATTCTTGCAACAGAAGCGTTCTTTAAACGAATGCAAGTGCCAATTCGTTTAGGAGATATTGATTTAGGTACAGAACAAGTCGATGTAATGGTTAATGCCCTTGAAAAACACGGTATGACAAAACTAGGTGAACATGGTGATATTGATTTAACTGTCAGCCGAGAAATACTAACGACAGCGTTATAAATGATTTAACTTAATTGAACACAGATTTTTACTCTGTTGTGACTAAAAGCTAGCATCTTGCTAGCTTTTGTTTTTTATACTGTTTTAATATTTAAATCGCCACTGAAAGAAGTGTGATCTAGTGTTGAAATTTTCAATTAATTCATCAAATGTGGAATATTGATGAATTTAAATAGTAAACGAAAGACTCAGGTTGGCTTACTATATTCTACACTTGAAGAATTATTCATACATTAGTGCTTACCGATGCCCATTCTTAAAAAACTGCTGGTAGACCGTTAATGCAGGTCGATAATCGCAATGCATTAATCGAAGCTGCTCGCGTACTCTTTGTTGAAAGCGATTACGACAAAGTATCTGTACGTGCGATTGCACAGCAAGCGAATGTTGACGCCAGTCTGATCCGTTATTATTTTCAATCCAAATTGGGCTTATTCAGTGAAATGCTAAAAGAAACATTAGCACCACTGACGCAAAAAATATCTCAAACTAACAAAGCAATGATCCACAACTCACCAGAAGAAATACTTAGCACTTATTACAGTATGATGAGTCAAAACCCAGATTTTCCGAAGCTCATTTATCGCACTGCAAGTTTGCCTGACTCACCGCAAAATCGTGAACTACAAGCAAGGCTATTAACCTTAATGCCATCACCTAAATTCGCCATCATAGACAAAATTAAAGATGCCAATATTTTAAAAGCGGATGTTGATGTAATGTGCGCCAAAATGAGTTTTATTAGCTTACTGATTTTCCCTTTTTTGATGCCTGAGCTATTTAAAAAAGCCGTAGGCATTGAAACCTCACCTGAATTTATGCAAAAGCTTGCGAAGCACAATGCATCACTTTTACGTCATGGGCTTTTTGCCGATGACAACCAACCAAGCCAGGACTGCAAAAAATGACCAGCTTAAAAAGACGTTATGTTTTCCCGGGGATTGCTGCCGGATTTATTATTTTATTTATCGCAATTGCAATGCGCTCATCGCCTGAACTGGAAGCAGGTCATGATAAATCTCGTTTAGTTGAAGTCATTAATCTCGACAAACAACAAAGTATGCCAGTGATTAAAGCGTATGGCAGAGTCGCGCCAAAGCACAGTTGGCAAGGTATTGCTGAGGTTGGTGGTAAGATTATTTATCGTCACCCAGAACTTGAAACTGGCCGATTAATTAAAGCTGGCACCTTAGTATTAGCTATTGATCCACTCGAATACGAACTTAAATTAGCGCAAGCTGAAGCTAATGTGAATGCCGCAGAGGCGCAGTTAATTCAATTAAACCAAAAAGAAGTTAACCTTGAAACCAGTTTGCAAATTGAAAAGCAAAAACTCACGTTAGTGGATCAAGAGTACCAGCGTAAACAAGCGCTTAATGTTAAAAATCTTATATCTAAATCAGAACTCGAAACCCAAAAGCAAGCATTACTTGCCCAGCGTAACCTAGTTCAAGACTTAAACAGCAGCTTGAGTTTACTGCCCGATGATAGAAAAGTGACCCAAGCTCAAGTCAAAGTTAATCAAGCCTTACTGAATGATGCACAGCGACAACTCAACAATACCCGCTTTACCCTGCCCTTTGACGCCCGTATTGCTGAGGTGAACATAGAGCGAGCTCAAGCGGTGACGAATGGTTCGGTGTTGTTTGAAGCCCACCAGCTCGGCGCTGTAGAAATCAAAGCCGAGCTCTCGTTGCAAGATGCTGAAACACTGATTAGCAGCATCTCTGGGATCCCACGTGACACAGCATCATTGCCATCAATCGAAAAAGTCAACTTTGATGCTTATGTTGAAATCAACATGGGACAAAAACATCACCAGTGGCAAGCAAAACTCACTCGAATAGCCGATACCATTAATCCGGATCAAGCAACCATAGGCTTTTACCTTGAAGTTGAACAAGACTTTAATGATATGGATCTGGTAAAACGCCCACCATTAACCAATGGCATGTTTGTTACAGCTTATATCCATGGCTACCCGTCAGAGCAATTTGTTATCCCTGAAAAAGCCCTCCATGGCGACCAAATCTATGTCATGGATCTTGAAGGAAAACTACAGATTATTGAGGTTAAAGTGGTATATCGCACTGATAAGGGCGTCGCAATCGAAAGCCAGTCAACAACTGCACCATTAACTCAAAACATGCAAATCGTTACTAACGATCTTATTCCTGCCATTGCAGGCATGAGTTTAAAAGTGGCACAACAAAACAGTCAAAGTGATGAGGAGTTAAACCAGTGATTAACTTTTTCACTCGACATCCAACCATCGCAAACTTAATGATGCTGGCGTTTTTTGTTGTCGGCCTAAGTAGTATTGGCAAAATTAAGCGAGAAACATTCCCAGAGTTTAGCCCGCCTTACATTATTGCCAGTGTCGTTTATCCTGGCGCCTCTCCTGCAGAGGTTGAAGAAAGCTTATGTTTGAGAATGGAAGATGCCATTGATGGCCTAAGCGACATTGAAGAAACTAAATGTGATGCACAAGAAGGCTTTGCCTCTCTTACCGTTAAGCTCACAGGTGATGCCGATATGGGCCGCAGTTTAGTCGATATTCAGACTGAAATTAACGCCATTAAAGACTTCCCATCACAAATTGACCCACCGACCGTCAAAGAGCTTGATTGGGCAGAACCTGTCGTCGATATTGCTATTGCAGCCGATGCCAGTTTGCCTCACTTAAAGTCTTACGCTGAAGATTTAAAACGACGGTTAAAGATTGATGCAGGGGTAAATTTAGTCACGGTATCAGGCTTTTCAGATCATCAAATCCGAGTCGAGCTAAACGAGGCTGACATAAGACGTTTAGGGCTTACCGTGGCAGAAGTCGCCGATAAAGTTGGCCGTCAGAACGTTCAAATGCCAGCAGGCAGCGTAGAGTTATCAGATAAAAACTTATTGATCCGTTTTGATGAGCGGCAAATTACCCCTGAAAATTTGGGTAAAATAATCATATCGTCAAACCCTGAAGGCGGTGTGGTTCGCTTACGTGATATCGCTAAAATTGAAGACTTATTTGAACTAGAAGAAGAGCACACCATATTTAATGGTAAAGCTGCAGCGGTATTAAAAGTTCAAAAAAATAAAGCTGATGATGCTTTGCGCATTAAAGAGCGAGTCACCGAGTTTGTTGCCCAAGAGCAACTCGTCGCCCCTGATGGCGTTACGCTCACGCTCACAAATGATATGTCATCATTGCTACAAGACAGATTATCCATGCTGCTTAAAAATGGCTGGCAAGGGATCATCTTAGTGTTCTTTTCAATGTGGCTGTTTTTCTCGTTACGTTATTCTTTTTGGGTGTCCGCAGGTCTGCCAGTCGCCTTCATGGGCGGGTTATTTTTAATGTGGGTGTTTGGCGTATCCATTAACATCATGAGCCTAGTCGGTTTGTTAATGGCCATTGGTATCATGATGGATGATGCCATTGTGATCGCAGAGTCAGTTGCTGCCCATGTAGAAAAAGGCTTACCCATTAATGATGCTGTCACTCAAGGAGTTAAAAAGGTCGCACCTGGGGTATTCTCATCCTTTTTAACGACAGTGTTTATTTTTGGCAGTTTGTTGTGGCTCGACGGCCAAATGGGCGATGTACTATCCGTTGTACCACTCGTCTTAATTATGGTGCTCAGCGTCAGTTTGATTGAAGCTTTTTTGATTTTACCGAACCATTTAAGCCACTCATTAAAATCAAATAAACAAGAAAAACCACCGCTTAAATTTAAGCGTGTCTTTTTAGAAAAATTTGAGCATTTCCGTAATAACAATTTAGTTGAAGCTGTCACCTTTGTGGTTAAGTGGCGTTATGCAAGCCTTGGGGCAACCTTAGGTTTACTCTTTGTCTCTATTGCCCTAGTTGCCGGCGGCGCTGTGAAATTTGTTGGCTTCCCTGAACTTGATGGTGATATCGCTGAAGCGCGCATTATATTGCCGCCAGGATCAACACTGGATCAAACCAAACAAGTGGTCGAAAAGTTAGTCGCAAGCGCGAATAAAGTGGGTGACCGTTATACCAAAGAGAATCAAGAAGACTCAAATTTGATTCGCTATATCACCGAACAATACAACATGAACGCCGATGCCGGTGAATCAGGTCCCCACGTTGCAACAGTCAGGTTAGATTTATTGTCAGCGGAGACTCGTGAAAGCTTAATCGATGACTTTATTCGAGATTGGCGTCTAGAAAGTGGAGACATTGCTGAGCCATTATCGCTCGTCTTTAAGCAACCAAGTATGGGGCCAGCTGGGCGTGATGTGGAAGTCAGACTTCAACATGATGACTTAGAATTACTCAAAATGGCCTCAGTCGATCTGCAATCTTATTTAAGCCAGTTCTCAGGCGTAAATGGTATTTTGGATGACATGCGCCCTGGTAAAGAAGAAGTGCTCGTTAAACTGCGTGACGGCGCAGAAAATTTCGGTGTCGATGGCGAGATGATCGCATCACAACTGCGCGCAGCTTATTTTGGGCAAACTGCCGATGACGTGCAAGCAGGACCCGAAAACATTGAAATTCAAGTACGCCTAAATAAGCAACAAGCAGGGAATTTACAGGCATTAGCCAACTTCCCTATTATGCTTAGTGATGGGAGTCAGCTACCACTTAATGCTGTCGCTACATTGAATTATGAGCGCTCTTACGTACGTATACAGCGAATTGAAAGTCAGCGTACCGTAACCGTAATGGCTGATATTGATAATGCTAAAGCTAATGGTAGTGAGATTGTCAGCAAAGTACGTAATGAATATGCCAATGAATTACGGGAAAAATACCCAGGTTTACGAGTGGACTATGAAGGTGCGGCTAAAGAAACCGCTAAAACCGGTGCCTCGTTCATGCAAGGTTTCATCATTGGCTTATTTGGCTTGTTCGCCATTTTAAGTTTTCAATTCAGAAGTTACTTAGAACCATTTGTGGTGATGTTAGCCATCCCACTTGCCTTAATTGGGGTATTCTGGGGACACTTATTAACAGGTCACAGCCTATCAATGCCATCAATTTTAGGCTTTGTTTCATTAGCTGGTATTGTCGTCAACGACTCCATCTTATTGGTGCAATACATAAGGCACCACGTTGATATAGGTGATGACATTCAAGAAGCAGTAGTCAAAGCGAGCCGAGATAGATTTAGAGCGGTATTTTTAACATCGCTTACTACAGCTGCTGGGTTACTGCCATTACTGATGGAAACCTCATTACAGGCACAAGTCGTAAAACCGATTGTAATCTCTATTGTGTTCGGTATTTTCACCTCTACCTTATTGGTATTATTTATTATACCAAGTGCATATGCCGTATTAGCTGACTTTAACCTCGTGCATAAGCATGAAGAATTGTCAGCCTAAACAAACCATAAGCTCAAACTGACAAGAAACAAAAGGCCGTTAATGACAACATTAACGGCCTTTTAATTGGTAGTTCAATATAACTGAAACTGTAAATAGACTCCCTCTTGCTCATGTTCAGGCTATTTATTTATTTTATTCAACAATTGCAATAAAGTTTGCTGTTCTTGCTCATCGAGAGCTTCCAGACACTTCTCATTGACCCACTGCGCTTCATGGATCAAGTCTTGCTCTAGCGCTTTGCCCGCGTCAGTTAAGAAAATTTGGAATGCACGGCGATTGTCTGACTCTTGGTGGCGAGTGATATAGCCTTGTACTTGTAATTGGTCTAGCAGACGCGTCATGGTGTAGTTAGCCACATCACATAGCTTTGATAGTTCAGTTTGGCTTATGCCCTCTTCTTGCCATAAAGAAAACAGCACTGGCCAAAGCTTAACGTCTAATTCATAACGTTTTAAGCGTTCATCAAGCTCATTTTGTAGCGTGATGTTGAGGTGAGAGATTTGATAATAAAGACTTTCGTACCGCTTCATAAAACCCTCCTACATGCTCAGCAATCCTTAGCTACTAGGTAAATTAACGAATCAAGCCAAGAATGCAGATTTCTGAGTTGTATTTTAGATTACCATCATATACTCAGGTTAACACCTTAAGCTAGGTAAGATACGTATAAGACCGCTATTTTAGTCAGTCTGTTACAAATTGATTAATATAGCGGTAGTAACAAGCACGCCCTAACCCTGCAATGACGCCTCTTTCTACTGGAAATTCAATAGCATCTTCTAACAATCTCACCAATGAAGGGTTGTTGATTATATGCTCAGTACCAATACTGCTAATTAGGGATAAGCTGTTATCATCATTTTCAATATAATCAACAATCACGAAAGCGTGACGTTCAACTGTCACCTGCACCTTTTCCACTGGCGTAATCAATAAATACTTCCCATCAATACCATTGAGTACACTAGCAAATAACTTAGCAAACTTTTTCGGCAGTGGACTGCCCAAATACGTCCACTCGCCTTGCATATTAATATTAAATAGTGGTTCATCACTGCATAACGGTGTAGACGATTGTTGGCTTTCGTCATTATTGGGGCTTAATTGCCCCAATTGTTCGGCAATGTTAATGGGTTCAGCCATTATCTTGTTTCGCTTGAACTAACAATTGCAATAAGGCTTCAATTGGATGTTTTGGTTTGAAGCCTGCAAAACGTTTAACTTGGCTTCGACATGAATAGCCTGACACTAAAATTTGCGTTTTATCGTCAATCTTATCTAAGGTCGGCTGCCAAGACATAGCAAACAATTTAGTGGAACGACCTAAATTATCTTGTTCGTGACCGTAGGTGCCAGCCATACCGCAGCAACCAACGTTTATCACATCGAATTCAGCCCCAAAGTGACTAAATATGGTTTTCCATTCTACTGGCGTGGCAGGTTTTGCCGTTGATTCAGTACAATGGCTGAACCAGCTAAATTTTTGCTGCGTTTTATTCAGTTTTGGTATTGAATTGATGGCATCCGTTAGCCATTCATTTGCTAATAACACTTCAAAGTTACCACGCCTATTGCCTAATACTTGCTGATATTCATCTCGGTAACATAAGACTAAGGCTGGGTCTAACCCCACCATTGGCATATTAAGCGCATACACTTGATTCAAAAAGTCAGCACTGGATTGCGCTGTTTTTGCAAACTTATCTAAAAAACCTTTTATGTGGGTAGGCTTACCATTAGGTTTAAATGGCAATAATACCGGCTTTATGCCCATTTCTTTTATTAGCTGAATAAAGCGATACACCAGCTCCGCATCATAAAAGCTGTTAAAAGGATCTTGAACCACTAACACATATTGAGCACGCTCTGATTCAGGAATACCCTGTAGCGCTTCTAAATCATAGCCACGACTTTCATGTCCATCTAAGCGTTGTTTGAGTGTCGGCACCGATAATGCTGGCGCATCGACATAACCAATCGATTTTTTAATCACCCATTGGCTGAGTTTATTTTGCGATGCAAAGTTAGTCACCTTTGGCATTGCAGCCATCATAGGTAACATATCTTCAATACCTGCGACCAAATAGTCTTTTGCTGGGCGCATATAACGCTTGTAATAGATATTAAAAAATTGCGCTCTGAATTTAGGCACATCTACTTTAACTGGGCATTGTCCAGAGCATGCTTTACAGGCTAAACATCCTTTCAAAGACTCCATCACTTCATGGGAGTAATCGTAGTCACGCTCTGCGTTATAGCTATTCTGAGCACGTTGTAAAAAACTTAATGGTTTTGACTTAGCTAGGGCATCAACATCAACACCTTCAGCTTCTAGTAAACGGAGCCATTCTCTCATTAAGCCACTGCGTCCTTTTGGCGAATGGATACGGTCGCCCGTTGCTTTAAATGACGGACACATAAAAGAATAACTGCTGTAATTAAAGCAAAGGCCATTACCATTGCAGTTCATCACATCAGGAAACGCATCACGTACTTGGATTGGGATTTGACGGTCGAATGTGCCACGTTTAACACTGTCGACGTTAAATATCATAGGGCCACTGTCTTTTGGAGCAACCAATTTACCTGGGTTTAAACGGTTTTGCGGATCGAATAAACCTTTAATTTCTTCGAGCTCACCATACAGTTCATCGCCAAATACCGCTGGACCGTATTCTCCGCGAACACCTTTACCATGTTCACCCCACATCAAGCCGCCATATTTAAGCGTTAACTCTGCCACTTGATCTGAAATGGTTTTCAATAACTTTTCATCTGCTTCATCACACATATCTAGTGCAGGACGAACATGTAACACACCAGCATCAACATGACCAAACATGCCATATTGCAGCTTATGCCCGTCTAATAAATGACGAAACTCCATAATAAAGTCAGCTAAGTTTTCAGGCGGCACTGCGGTGTCTTCGGCAAATGCGAGTGGCTTACGGCGACCTTTTGTTGCCCCAAGTAATCCCACAGCTTTTTTACGCATCGCATAAATTTTATTGATACTTGGTTTATCTGAAGTGATTTGATAACCCACAACACCAGCTTCTTCATTGGCAAGTTGGCTTGCCAACACAGATTCCAGTTTGCTAATACGTGCTTTGACATCCTCTTCATCACCCGCAAACTCAACCATGTTAAGCCCCTCGATGACTTTATCAGGTACAGCTTCAATCAGGTGTGAAACTGAATGCCAGATGATATCTTCGCGGGCAAGGTTAAGCACTTTTGAATCGATCGTTTCAACCACTGTGGCACTCGCTGCAACCAAAGAAGGTGCATGCCGTAATGCTGACTCAAACGAATCATATTTGATATTAAGCATCATTCGCGTGTTAGGAAGCGGTGTAATATTAAGTTTAGCTTCGGTTAAGACCGCTAGCGTGCCTTCAGAGCCTGCTAATATCCGCGATAAATCAAATTGAGTCAGATCATCATTCCAGACATGGCGTAAATCATACCCCGTTAAAAAACGATTTAACGCAGGGAATTGCTTAACAATCAAGTCTCGCTTTTCATGACAACGACTCGCAATATGACTGACAATATGTTGAGCAAAGGAATTTTGATTAACTTGTTGGTGTAAATCACCTTGTTTACCCAGTGCAATATCACCTTGCATTGGTGAAGTTGCAAGTACACTGCCATCAACCAGCACGCTGGTTAGTCCTAATACATGATCTGAGGTTTTACCATAGACAAGAGAGCCCGCACCTGAAGCATCAGTATTAATCATCCCGCCAACAGTGGCACGGTTAGAGGTTGATAAGTCAGGACTAAAAAAGTATCCATGTGGCCGCAGTGCATCGTTCAATGCATCTTTAACGACACCGGCTTGTACTCTGACCCAACCTTCTTCAGCGTTGACTTCAAGCACTTGATTCATATGCCTTGAAACATCAAGAATAAAGCCATGAGTTAAAGACTGACCGTTAGTACCTGTACCACCGCCACGGGCACTAAAAGTGACTTGCTTATATTGAGGATCTGAAGCCAGTGTTAACACCAGTTCAACATCAGTTTGATTTAGCGGATAAATTACAGCTTGAGGTAAAAACTGGTAAACAGAATTATCGGTCGCTTGGATTAGCCTTGCGCTGTAACGTTTATCTATTTCACCTGCAAACGAAGAGGCTTCAAGCGCTTCTAAAAAGCGTAAATAGATAGGTTCTAATGTTTGATGATGGGATAGCAGCGGCAGCATAGTCGACTTCTGTTATAGTAATTTTGTCATCATTATAAACAAAAAAATAACAGCTAAGTAGTTGAGTTAGTAAAATTCATTAAATTTTGATATCGATTGAATATTCTACAAAATCATGGCCGCATATTTCATCAATTGATAAATATCTGTCTCATCCTAATGAATATGATGACTTATCATTGAGCATCATTGGCACAATTGTAATGTCTGTAATTAATTGGTAGACAATAATTGGCAAAAATTAATTGGCAAAATTGATAACCGAGCCTAACAATAAACGACCTGTTAATACCTACAGAGTAAGTTCATATCGGTTATAGAGTAATGTTCAAAATTTAAATAGCGCTTTATTTCTGCTTGATTGTTAACGGTTTACCTTCTATTCCTGCATAAAAAACAATTATCTCGACTGGTTCTACTCCTGAGTTAGTACCGTAATGCCACTTATCAACGACTTCAGCTATTGCATCACCCGCTTTCATAACGAGTTGTTTACCGGCTTTTGTCGTTACAGTTAAATGTCCTTTCGTTAATATGCCAGCATTAATGACCGGATGCTGGTGATATGGCAAGGTCGCACCGGGGGCAATGGTTATTTTTAAAATAGTGACTTCTGGTTGACCTTTTGGATAACTAGGTAGTGTACGACCATCCCAACTTTTGGTTGTTTTAAGGAGTTGCTCAACTGCAATATCATCGGTTGGCTCTATGGCGACAGCTGTACTCAAAAAACGAGAAACGAAAGTCAGGCTTAGACCTAAAAACATGACTGAACGTAAAGCGCTTGCTAGGCACGGTATCTTCTTAGCTGTGAAGTGGTAAATCATGTTATTTCCTTATAGTCGATGATTTTAAATCAGAGATGAATATTAAAGCAGAGTCAAAATCCGTTTTATACAAATCTATCTGGAGCACTAATTTGAGATGCTAAATCCGAAGTTTTTAATCAGAAGTTCTTAATCCAAAGTACTTAATCAGAAGCGCTAACTAGCAATAGCTGGATTGCTCTCTGTTTTAATCAGATTCTTATTATATACAGCTTATACCAAGCTTATGAAAAACCAGTGAAAGGATATCAATAAAAAACACCTATCGAGTCATCATGCAAACTAGATAGGTGATAAAGTGTGTTGATCAGAATACTAAATTACATGTGTCGTGTAACACAATAGACGGTATTACAGACGATATGGCTTATTAAGAAAAAATAACAATAAATAACACTTACTCATCTACCGCAGTCGCTCCCTCTTCCGCACTGCATATGAAGATACTTGGAGCCAGGCCTGTTTGCTGCTCGTATTGTGCATTAACCGCTTTAATCACTTGCTCAACCATTTCATCAGGTACGAGTGAAACCACACAACCTCCAAAGCCTCCACCGGTCATTCTTACTCCACCAGCCTCTCCTATCTCAGCTTTAATGATCTCCACTAAAATATCGATTTCCGATACCGTTATTTCAAAATCATCTCGCATAGATGCATGCGATTCTGCCATAAGTCGTTGTAATGTTTTGATGTCATTATTTCTCATTGCCTCAGCAGCATCTATAGTACGTTGATTTTCGGTGATAATATGCCTTGCTCGCTTGGCGATAACTGATGAAAGTTCACTTTGTTGATCATTAAATCTTGCGATATCAACATCACGCAGTGCCTGAACATTAAAATAAGCTGCTGCATCTTCACATTGCTGCCTGCGAGTATTGTACTCACTGTCGACTAAACCACGTTTTTTATTGGAGTTTACAATTAATACGCTGAAACCATCAGGCAGTTTTACTGGCTGAGTTTTTAATGAGCGGCAATCAATTAATAACGCATGGCCTTTTTTGGCCTGCGCCGAAATAAGCTGATCCATAATGCCGCAATTACACCCAACAAACTTATTCTCAGCTTCTTGGCCATTTAGGGCAATTTCTTGTTGCGATATAGCTAAGTCATATAAGGTTTTAAAGGTTTGACCTATTACCACTTCTAATGCCGCAGATGAGCTTAACCCCGCGCCTTGTGGGACATTTCCACTAATAACGATATCGGCGCCATTAAAATGATAACCACGTAATAATAAGTGCTTTACCACACCACGAATGTAATTAGCCCAATCATGCTCTGCATGAGTTATTTCTTCACTTACACTAAACTCATCAACAGCTAAGCCATAATCTAAAGAAATAACTCGTACGACATTGTCATCACGACGACTTGCAGCGACTGCTGCGTTGTAATTAATGGCACATGGCAACACAAAACCATCATTATAATCAGTGTGCTCGCCAATTAAGTTGACTCTGCCTGGCGCCGTAACAACATGACTGGAGGCATAACCAAATTGCGCTTCGAAAGCGTGTTTTACATTCTTTATCAATTGCTCACTCATTATTCAATCCGTTATCTGTGTTATCTCTTTAAATAAAGCGCTTCGATGAGCCAGCTACTGGCTATATTTCGTAGTCCTTAATACTTGCCCAAATGGCCGCTTATTCTGATTTATAATGCACATCACTTTGCTGACGAAGCATTGTGGCTGCTTGTTCTGGGGTGAGATCCCGTTGAGATTCGGCCATCATTTCATATCCCACCATAAACTTTCGTACACTGGCAGAACGTAAAAGTGGTGGTAAAAAGCTGGCATGTAATGTCCATTCAGGGTGGGTTTCGCCATCAAATGGTGCACCATGCCACCCCATTGAATACGGGAAAGAACAATTAAAAAGGTTGTCGTATTTAATGGTAATTTTTTTAATAATATCGGCGAGTGTCGACTGTTGTGCACAGCTGAGTTCTGTCATGCGAGTTACACTAAAACGCGGTAAGACTAATGTTTCAAATGGCCAAGCCGCCCAATAAGGCACCACAACGACCCAATCTTCATTAGCCACTACAATGCGTTCTGCATTGTCCAACTCTCTGCCAACGTAGTCATTTAAAAGGCTTGATTGATGGGCCTCATAATACGAAGACAATGCCAGTTGTTTTTTTGCACTAACGTTGGTAAATGATTTTGCGCCCAAACTTGGCCATGTGGATGAGGGTTTGAGCAGCCCATAACCGCCCCTTTATTCTCAAATACTTGTACCCACTGATACTGCTCGCTTAATTCTCGAGTTTGCTCTTGCCAACATGCCACGACTTTTGTGATGGCAGCAACAGATAGCTGCGGCAAGCTTTTACTGTGATCAGGCGAAAAACAAATGACACGACTTTCACCTTGCTCTGATTCTATTTTAAATAAAGGATCGTTTTCACTGTGTTTAGGGGTGTCTGGTTTTAATGCAGCAAAATCATTTTGAAATACAAAAGTATCTTGATACTCAGGGTTCACTTCTCCATTAATTCGCGTATTACCTGAGCACAAAAAGCATGACTCGTCATAACTAGGCTTAACGTCATTATCAATGCTTTCAACTTGGCCTTGCCAAGGCCGCTTTGCTCGATGTGGCGAAACAAGTATCCACTCATTTATCAATGGATTAAATCGGCGATGAGGATGCTCAGTAGGATCAAACGTCATGATGCTTTCCATTTCAATTTTATAAACAATAATGCTAATAACTCGATGTCACACGTGCTGTTTAAAAACAATACAATGACAAAAGGGTAAACGTTTACCCTCTTTTGTGCAATAGCTATTTTTAATTGGACTATTTGTTTGCTAAACCCGAGTTAGAAAGGTAATTTACTGCTACTAATAACTTTCATTCAGGATATGTTGTGTCAAAAGCAACCATTAAAGATATCGCCAGAGCCGCCAATGTATCTGTGGCTACTGTATCGCGTGTCGTTAATAATGGACCCAAAGTGGGCGCTAAAACCCGAGAACGTATTCAACACCTAATTAGCACTATGGGGTATCAGCCCAATATTAATGCCCGTTCATTGGTCATGAAAAAAGCAGCTACCATTGGTGTGGTTATTCCTGATGTTGCTGACCCATTTTTTGCAGCACTCGCCAATGGAATCGACCAAATTGCGCGAGAAAATAAAGTGCAGCTACTTATCAGTACAGGCCAAGTGAGTGCTGAATCAGAAATGAAAGCGATAACGTCTTTGATGCAACAGCGCTGTGAATCAATCGTGATTCATAGCAAAAAAATACCAGATGAAACATTAATCGCTTTGTTTAACGATAACCCAAAGTTTGTATTAATTGATCGCTATATTGAAGCAATCAGTCACCGCTGTATTTGGCTTGATAACCACATTGGTGGTCAAAAAGCGGCTGACTATTTCTCCGAGTTAAATCATAGCAATATTGCGTGTGTGAACAGTAATCTGGATATTGATGATCCAAAAGAACGTTTGGCAGGATTTCAACGTGGTTTAGCAAGTCATGGCTTAACACTCAATGATAAATTAATCACCTATGGATCACCTAGCCTGCAAGGTGGAGAACAAGCGGCTCAAGATTTACTTAAACAAAATACTCCCTTCAGTGCCATATTTGTATATAACGACGCTATGGCAATTGGCGTTATTTCTACCCTTGAAGATAAAGGCTTGTCAGTACCTAATGATGTTTCCGTCATCGGCTTTGATGACGTGTTATTATCACGTTATTCAAGACCTAAGCTAACAACCTTACGTTACCCTATTGATTCTATGGCTAAAAATGCGGCCTTATTAGCCCTGTCAGCTAATATTAATCCAACAGCACAATCATCATCTTATTCACCAGAGTTAGTGATAAGAGAGTCTACTCAAGCCTTATAAATTATCGACCATTTTCATTGTAAAAAATTGAAGTACGTTCTGTAAATATTGCAGCAAAAAGCATTAAAACCGACTAAAATAGCGCCTTTTTAGGATCTGGCTAGATAAACTAATGAAACTCAGTAAACGCTTATTACAAATATGTCATATGGTAGAACCAGGGTTTGATCATATTTGGGATTGTTGCTGCGATCATGGTTACCTCGGCGCTGCACTATTAAAACAACAATCTGCTAAGGTCCATTTTGTTGATATTGTGCCAGAATTGATGTCAAATTTAAGCCACAAATTGAACCATTTCTTTGCTGATACCAACACTTGGCAAACCCACTGTATCGATGTTTCCTTATTACCGTTAACTCAATACCAAGGCCATCACTTGGTAATCATTGCAGGCATTGGCGGCGACTTAATGAGTGATTTAGTCACTAACATACTTCATGCTCATCCTGATCAAGTAATAGATATACTCCTGTGTCCAGTTCATCACCAATTTGAACTGCGCCAAAATCTTTCAAATCTACATTTATCGTTAAAAGCGGAAGTATTGATTGAAGAAAATGGCCGCTACTATGAAGTCATTCATGTCACCAATAACGCTGACAAGATGAAACCAATTAGTTTAACTGGTGAGCTTTTTTGGCAAACAGATTGCGAAGAGCAAAAATTGATAAATCAGCAATACCTGCATAAAACGTTAGCGCATTATCAGCGAATTCAAAAAGGACAACCCTTGCTGGTCAAAAACGTCATTAACGCTTATGAACAGTTACTATAAGCTTATGATCGTAAGTACATAAAAGCACAAATTATTGGCATAATTATCTTTGTACGTTCAATTTTATTCAGCCCCTATTAAGCAAATTTGGCTACACTGTTAATCGACATGTAATCAGTTTAATTCTAACGATGTTATTACGTTCTCATTTAAGTAAAAAAGGCACCCATGAAAATCGCACAGTACCAAGCAAGTCAAGCAGAAACCGTTATAGAGCTTTTTGCTAATGTATTTTCCGACTCAGAGGGAGCTGATGAAGGGCAAGTTATTGCAAGGCTTGTCGATGATTTAATCACAACAACTGACTCAAAGGATCTTATTGGTTTTGTTGCCACTGAAAACGAGTTTGTTATTGGTTGCATCTTCTTCAGTCGACTTGTTACTGCGAATAACGCAAACGCATTTATCTTGTCTCCTGTTGCGATTAATACCGAGAACCAAGGTCAGGGAATCGGGCAGAAACTGATTCTTGAAGGTTTGTCTTATCTTAAAGCAACTGGTGTTGAACGTGT
Organism: Shewanella sp. ENK2; assembly: GCF_043568515.1. Classification (NCBI taxonomy): domain Bacteria; kingdom Pseudomonadati; phylum Pseudomonadota; class Gammaproteobacteria; order Alteromonadales; family Shewanellaceae; genus Shewanella; species Shewanella sp. ENK2. The sequence continues at coordinate 4,622,588 of NZ_CP171406.1, forward strand.
GTTTAGTTATGGCGACCCTAACTACTACAATAAGGTTGGCTTTAAGCAGATTAACGATGCCATTATTACTGCCCCCTTCACATTAACGTATCCAGAAGGCTGGATTGCACAAACGCTTAATGAGGTAGAGATTAGCAAACAAGACAGCGTTATAAGCTGTGTTGATGCACTGAACAAACAAAAATATTGGTAATTTATTGTAAATAATTTCAATTACCCGTTCTTTGAATAAACGCTGATATATGAAATTTAATAAGGATTTAATTGTCCGATTAAGCCTGCTTGCAAGAACTTATGACTTAATTACATAACCTACCCCTGCAAGCTGGCACGACTTCCCTCATGTTTTCATTTCTATTGTAACTTTTCTGCGAATTGTTATGAGTACACAACCACATAATTGCTCAATGTTAACTGAAATCAATTCTGGTTAGACAGAAAATATACTTATGCTAATATTAATTAATCAATGTTAATTTAGTTTTAGCTTTTATTATTACCAAGTAATAATACAAGTTACTGAATTATTTATTGATTTAACCAAGGAAAGGATGCAATAGCTCAAGGAAGGAGTGCAATACTACCCCTTTATGCTTCTGAGCAAATGTTTGATTGTATTACCTTTATCTAGACATTAACTATTTTGGGATGTTAAACATGAAAACATATAAATCGATATTAACGACTTTAGGAATCCTATTGAGTTTTAGCGCAGTTGCAAGTGATGACATATCAGCTCCAAACCATAAAGACTACGTTGCAAACGAATTATTAAAAGACCTTTCTGACTGCTATGTAAAATATGATTTTATTGGTAAAGATACTAGTGCTATTGAAAGTGTGCTCAGTCTATATGATCAAGAACAAGTTCGTGTATCAATTAATAAATACAATAGCCGATTTTACCAAGCCATGGCTTTAGGGGTTAATAGTGTTGAGCGAACACAACTAGCTCGTGGATGTGGAAGAATTAATCAAAGAGCAATCTCAATTAACGAGTATGTTGACAATAAAGTAAGTAAAACTGCTGAATAATTTTGTTTATCAGTATATTATAAGTGTGAGAATCGCTTGTAATATACTGTTTTAATTCTTATTTTTTTAAAAATAATATTCGATACATATAGTATAAGTCGACAAGAAATCAAAGTTGTGTGACTGAAAAAGCTACCACTGTTTTAATATGCCTAGTTAACTTCAATCCTGTAAACTCGTTATACTTTTACTTGCCAACGAATAATTACCTCACAAGAAAACTCAATCTGCTCCCTGACCTTACTCGAATCACAACATCTGATTAAAACCAAATCCGAAATAGATAGGAAGTTCACTTTACACGAGTAACGATAACAATTATCATTAACATTAGGATTTAGATTAAGTTAACTTCGGATTAGACAAATTACTTTTATGGATAAAACTGATAGTTACCAAGGTAATGCCACATTCACACATTTAAAAGCCCGTAGCTTTGCCGCTATTGTGCTGGCATTAATAACAGCAACTGTCATGATCCCAGGGATGACAACTTACCTTCCTTTTCATCAAAATGATGCTATTGGTATCCCGATTTTACTGTTTTCTTTTATTTGGACAGCTCTTTTCATCTACAGCTATATGGCGACCTCAGTAAAGTACGTGTATTTAATTATGTTGACGCTGATTATTTCTCACTCTCTTCTAGCCTATTTCTCATTAGTCGGTTAACGGTAAAGTAATGAAAAGTCTAACAATAAAAAAACTATATAAACTCCATTCCTGGGTTGGCATCATTACTGGAATATTACTGTTCATTATTGCCTTTACAGGTGCCGTTGCTGTTTTTGCAAAACCAGAATTAACTGTATGGGCAAATAACGCAATTCGAGGTCCAATTGAAAGTACCTCTGCACAATTAGCAGAAAAAGTGCATCAGCATGCCGCTGAAGTTGGTCCTGAATATTTAGAAGAAGTTCATATCCAACTACCTGACGCTAAAAACTCGGCCACGGTTCGGCTTATTTATGAAGGTCACTTTATTGATGAAAATGGCAAGGAAGAGCACAAAGGCGTAGTTTATGAGTTAGATCCCAATACACTTAAGATCACTAATAAAACCGATATGGAGAGCTTTTTTAGTCATATTAAACTCAATATGGCCACGTTCGTTGCTCATTTTCATGCAGACTTACATTTAGGGCGACCTATTGGGTTAATTCTCACCGGATTATTAGGCTTAACACTAATGGTGTCGATCGCCACAGGGATAGTTATTCATAGAAAAATTTTGGCTCAATTATTTACTTTTAGACTCAGTAAAAGTTTTTCACTTGCATTAAATGATGGCCATAAAGTAATGAGTGTTTGGGCTGTGCTTTTCCACTCTATGATTGCATTTACAGGTGCTTTTTTAGGCTTAGCAACTGTCATTTTAGTGCCTGCAGCAGCTTACGTCAGCTTTAATGGCGACCAAGAAAAATTAATTGAAACCTTTACCGCAATAAAGCCACCAATCATGGCCAAGGTCACAGCACCAACAAAAATTGCAACAATTTTACAAGCTAGCGAACAACAAAGACCAGACTTAACATTTAATCGTGTTGCAATAATGGGCTATGGCGATAAAAATGCTTTAGTCTACTTATTCGGAACCGGTGGTGAACAGCTCGGCGGTGAGACCTTAATTTATCAAGGTAGCAATGCTGAGTATATTAACACCCAAGCAAATTTCGGTCGGCTTGAAGGCATAACAGGAAAAATCCTAGACGCGATGTTTCCATTACATTTCGGAAATTTTGGCGGCGTTTTCATTAAAGCGATTTGGGCGATATTAGGCCTGAGTACTGCACTGATACCAATATCAGGCATTATGTTATGGATAGAAAGAGGTATGAATGCCAAGCACCCTGCACATAGTCGAGAAACATATATTAGATTCAATAAATTACTTATAGGTAGTTGTGCAGGACTAGTTTTAGCTACCGTAGTGTTGTTCCCAACTCAATTGATTGTCAATAAATGGTATCCAGGTATTGATGCCACCAGCTTATTATTTTATGTGTTCTTCATAACTTGGTTTCTGGCTTGCTGTCTGCCTTTTGTTATGAGTGCCAAAAAGGCCATGCAATGCCTCACCCTTACCACATCTTGGTTATTGATTCTCATCATGCCAATGGACGCCATCTTAACCAACAGTCACCTTCTTAATGTCTTTGTTACAGGTCATTACGTCTCTGTTGGCGTCGATTTAGTATTATGCATCTTGGGTATTGCTTTATTACTAATGTATCAAAAATTAAATAGCACTTTATCGTTGAATGAAACGTATCAAACTTCAACACTGCAACTTAAAGAAGGAATCTAGCATGACATTATTATTCGCGTTAATGACGGCATATTTTGCGACATTATTATTAAATGCGGCAGGTACATTTACTAATAACAACATCCGTAAAGGTTTTTCGGCATTATTGAATATTACTTCTGTGGTGATGTTTATTACCGTATACGGTACCGCGCGTGGAATTTTTGTATACCTTGCTGTTGTCGCACTATTCGGGATTATATTGAGTTTTTTCAATCGTAATACAACAATTTCAGCCAACGATATAAGCTAACTTGTTAGCATCAATAGTGAATGAGGCATTGAGTTAACTGTTAATTAATAGCAGTTATTGATAGGTGAGGAATAAGCTAGCCGCTTACTTATGCAAGGCAAATTTCACCGCACTCGCTGCGTGAATCTGTGTCGTATCATAAAGTGGCACCTGAGTATCTTGTTGCTGTACCAATAAGGCAATTTCAGTACAACCCAAGATGACCGCTTGAGCCCCCTGTTGGTAAAGATCATCGATTATTTCAAGATATTGGTGACGAGATGACTCCTTAATCTCACCAAGACATAACTCTGAATAAATAATGTGATGAATCATCTTTTGTTGTGTTTCGTTCGGGACAATGACATCAATATCATGATGTTCGGTTAACCTTCCCTTATAAAAATCTTGTGACATGGTAAATTGAGTGCCAAGTAAACCCACGGTACGAACACCATCTAGAAGCAAAGTGCTAGCTGTAGCATCGGCTATATGCAGCAAGGGAATAGAGATAGCTCGCTGTACTTCTTCTGCCACTTTATGCATGGTGTTAGTGCAAATAAGTAAACAATCAGCACCACCCGCTTCAACCGATTTAGCCGCGTTTGATAAAATTTCAGCAGTTTGTTGCCAATCTCCTTGGTGCTGTAGTGACTCAATCTCAGCAAAGTTAACACTAAACAAACATATTTTGGCTGAATGTAAGCCACCTAGTGACGCCTTGATTCCTTGATTGATTGCCTTGTAATAGTTGCTGGTTGACTCCCAGCTCATTCCGCCTAACAAGCCTATTGTTTTCATTGTGTCATCCCATCTTACATGCGAAAAAAATGATTCATCCAATTCAATTTATTGTTCATACTGCCATTAATACGCCACTCTTTCATACAGTCATTCAATATGCTCATAATCCTATCTTATATTGCTCAAATTGTTATCGAGCTTCTTTTACAATTGCCTCAATATTTCATCATTAACAACACTATAATGTGTAAAAGGTTTTCAAAATTTAGTTGATATTATGCTGATTCAAGATTTACAAGTGATATTAAAAGTAGCAGAGTTTCGCAGTATAACTGCTGCAGCAAACAGCCTTGATATGCGAGTTGCGACAGCCAGTGCCGCAGTCAAACGCGTCGAGACACATTTAGGGGTTGAACTATTCATAAGAACCACACGACAGCTGAGGTTATCACCAGCGGGAGAGCGTTACCTTCCACACTGTCAACAAGCCGTTCAATTACTCGACAACGCCCAACAAAACGTACGAGATGACTCTGATGTACTGCAAGGAGAAATCCGAATAGCACTATCATCAGATCTAGGTCGAAATGTTGTCATCCCTTGGATTGATGAATTCCTTATTTCTAATCCTGACGTTAGCGTACGTAGCAATATCAGCGATAGTAATATCGATTTTTATCGTGACTCAGTTGATATGGCGCTAAGGTATGGCTCACCCACTGATGCTAGTACTTATGGGTTTAAAATCTGCGATATTCCACGTGTAATATGCGCAGCTCCCGAATACCTTAAAAAGCAAGGTAAACCGCAGCATCCGCACGAGTTAAAAAATCACAATGCACTTTTGTATCAACTGCGTGAGGTCGTTCAAGATGAGTGGACATTTACCCAACAGCAGGACACGATTAAAACTAAACTTGTCGGTAACCGAAGTTCCAATGATGGCGATTTAGTGAGACGTTGGTGTGTTTCGGGGCAAGGTATAGCGATAAAATCATGCTTAGATATGGCTGATGATTTACTCAATGAACGCGTCACGCCACTGTTATTAGATTATCAAGCTACCCCGACAGAGCTGTGGTTAATTTGTCCAAGCCGCCAGTCAATCACCCCTACAGTGAGACGATTACGTGATTTGTTTAGGGATAAAGTCGCAGGGCTGAAAACTCAACTGGTAAATAAAGGCATAATTGCCAATGATTAAAATCAAGTGTTCACGGACGTGCCCTAACCTTTGTTTTTAGTTTACCCACCAGTGACTCCTGAATAGATCATTTTTATGCCAACTAGAAATAATACCCAATAACTAAAGGTATAAATCAACTGCTGTGAAATGCGATTAACCAGCCAAACACCTGTTCTTACACCTAAAAAAGCTATTGGCACTAACAATAATGAGGTATTCAGGTTTGCTGCATCAAACTGCCCCATATAGGTATATGGAATAAGCTTTATAAAGTTAATCAGGGCAAAAAACACCACACTTGTACCAATTAATTGCGCTTTAGGTAAATTTTTAGGTAATAACGCCATACTCACTGGTGGACCACCAGCGTGGGCAATCGTGCTGGCAAAACCTGACGTCAGCATTAACAGGTGATTATTAACTTTTGAAGGAGTCTGGCTTTTTTTACATAGAAATTTTTGCGCTAGAAAAGCCATTGCTAAGCCACCAATTATAAACTCCACGATATGTGCAGGCATACTTCCCATAAAATAAGCAGCAACAATAATACCTATGATGGCAAAAGGCAGCATTTGCTTTAACTCATGGTAGTTACAATTTTTTCGATGGTAATAAAGGGCAATCAAGTCCATAACGCATAACAGAGGTAATAATATTGCTGCGGCTTGTATAGGCGAAACAGTTAATGCCATCAGCGGTACTGACAGCATTCCCAAAATACCTCCTACGCCCCCTTTGCCCATGCCATAAAAAAACACTGCGGGTATAGCGGCAAGATAAAAGTTAAAATCTGAAATCATAAAACGCCAAAAAAGCCTTGTTCAAAAAGGCTTTTATCAATTAATTAACCGATATGAGTCATTTCATTCAATACAAACGAGTCGACAGCGCCTTCTGTCGCAGCCATGTAGTCAGCTAAATGTGTATTGTTCATATGTGTTTGCCATAACTCACGTGACTGCCAGTTTTCATAAAATAAAAAATGAGCAGGATTTTCATTATCTTGATGTAAGTCATAATTAATACAACCTTCTTCAGCTCGAGTTACATCAATCAATTTTACTAGCTCTGCTTTAACCAATTCGACTTTGTCTGCTTTTGCAATAATGTTGGCAACAATCGTTAATTTACTCATAATTTAGCCCTTAATAATGTATTTGGATCTTTGTGAACCGTGTTGATGAATACATAATATCGCTATTTTTAAACAACAAAAACACGCTAATTATTGAAACATTTTCAATTTTTAATTGATAACCAACATCACAAATAGAGATGTTTGCTAAACACAAATAGTTGTTTTTTATTCGGAGTCGACAGCTGCAGAGAAGGCTTCTTTAATTTCGTCGCTATTAAAGCCTTTTCGCATTAAGTAGGCATAAGCTTTGGATTTTTCGTTGTAATCACTAAGAACATATCTCTTTTTAGCAAGTTGCTTTTGACAGCTCTCATAAAAATCAACCTCTTGAGACAAGGTTAACTGATAAACCACATTCTCAAAGTCACTGACATCAATTAAACGCTGTGTTAGTTCTTGTAAAATGACTTTCTTACCTTTGCCTTTGTTATATAGTTTTATGATTTCTATCTTTAAATCAGCTTTCTCAGCTTTAATAGAGAGCTTTGAGCGTAAAGTGTCTTTTTGTGGGTGAATTGATAAAGCGTAATCGATTTGCGCACGCGTAAAGCCTTTGGTGGTCATTTGGCTATACACTTTTTCTTTAGTGGTACTTAAAAAGTTATCATACTTATTACTCAACCTAGCTGAAGCAAGAATATTAAGATCAATATTTTGCTCAAACATAACATGCTCAATTGCACGTTCAATATCGGTTAGTTCAACTCCACGTTGTTGTAATCTACCTTTAATCGCTCCATTACCTTGTTCGTTACTATAGGCAAGCTCGCAAAAGCGTACAGCAAACTCGTAATTTGTTTTTAGGTAACCCCTTTCGATTAGGTGAGCCAACACTTTATCAATCCATTCAATCTTGTCTGTTTTTCGCAGCAGCTTTTGACGAATTTCTTCAATAGTGAAATCTTGTTGGCTAAGATGCCAATATGCACTATTGAACACATTATCAATTGTTTTCGCTTGCTTTAACGGAGTCCGATTCATAGTTGAATTTCTTTAATAACCAAAAACCTACTGAGTCTAGCAGATATACGTTATTCAGATGAATAGATTGTCGAGTGAGCACTCAAGTCATTTGTAAATTTAGCGCTAATACTGATCTTAAAGGCAAAAAAAGCCGCTATTAAGCGGCTTTTTTGTAACGTCATTAAGACGTTTCAAGCAATCGATTATGCATGATCTTCTGCTAGGTATAACCAAGTGTCGATTACGGTATCAGGGTTAAGTGATACAGTATCGATACCTTGTTCAACTAACCATTGAGCAAAGTCGGCATGGTCAGATGGGCCTTGCCCACAAATTCCAACATATGCACCTTTCGCTTTAGCCGCTTTAATCGCTAACGATAATAATGCTTTAACTGCATCATTACGCTCATCAAATAGATGGCTGATGATGCCAGAGTCACGGTCTAGACCTAACGTTAACTGAGTTAAATCATTTGAACCGATTGAGAAGCCATCAAAGTGCTCTAAGAACTGGTCTGCAAGCAATGCATTTGAAGGTAACTCACACATCATGATAACGCGTAAACCGTCTTTACCACGCTCTAGGCCTTGCTCTTTCAATAGTTCAATCACTTGCGCCGCTTCGTCAACTGTACGAACGAATGGGATCATGATTTCAACGTTTTTAAGGCCCATTTCATTGCGCACACGCTTAATTGCTTCACACTCTAGTGCAAAACAGTCACGGAATGACTCAGAAATGTAACGGCTAGCACCACGGAAACCCAACATTGGGTTTTCTTCTTCTGGCTCATAACGGTCACCACCAACAAGGTTAGCGTATTCGTTAGACTTAAAGTCTGACATACGTACGATAACTTTCTTAGGATAGAAAGCACTACCAATCGTTGCGATACCTTCAACTAAGCGAGCAACATAGTATTCAACTGGAGACTCATAACCTGCAATCATCTCATTGATTTCTTGCTGAAGCTCAGCGGGTTGTGAGTTGAATTCAAGTAATGCTTTAGGGTGAATACCAATCATACGGTTGATGATGAATTCTAGACGCGCTAAACCAACACCTTCATTTGGTAAACGGGCAAAATCGAATGCACGATCTGGGTTACCCACGTTCATCATGATCTTCATTGGTAATTCAGGTAATGAATCAACACGATTGGTCACAACTTCAAATTCTTGCTTACCATCGTAAATGAAACCAGTGTCACCTTCAGCACAAGAAACCGTCACTGTTTGACCGTTCTTGATATGGTCAGTCACATCACCACAACCTACAACAGCTGGAACACCTAGTTCACGCGCAATAATTGCTGCGTGACAAGTACGGCCACCACGGTTAGTAACAATCGCACTAGCACGCTTCATGATTGGTTCCCAATCTGGGTCAGTCATGTCGGTAACTAATACATCACCAGGCTCGATTTGATCCATATCGTCGATAGAAGCAAGCACTTTAGCCACACCTGTACCGATTTTATGACCGATTGCACGACCTTCAGAAACTACGTCACCTTTAGTTTTAAGGTGGTAACGCTCAATCAGCTGCACATCTTCACGGCTGCGAACTGTTTCAGGGCGTGCTTGAACGATATAAAGTTTGCCGTCGTTACCATCTTTAGCCCACTCGATGTCCATTGGACGTCCGTAATGCTGCTCAATGATAACCGCTTGTTTCGCCAGCTCCATGACTTCTTCATCGTTAATTGAGAATACGCCACGTTGCTCAGCTGGGATATCTTCGATTTTAACTTGTTTGCCATGTGAAGCATCATCAGAGTAAACCATCTGAATTAACTTGCTGCCGATATTACGGCGCACAACGGCTTGATGCCCTTGCGCTAAAATTGGTTTGTGCACGTAGAATTCATCAGGGTTAACCGCGCCTTGTACAACCATTTCACCTAAACCAAATGATGAAGTGATAAAGACAACGTCGTTATTACCTGACTCAGTGTCCATAGTGAACATAACACCTGATGATGCTTTATCTGAACGTACCATTCGTTGTACGCCAGCAGATAATGCGACACCTTGATGCTCGTAACCTTGGTGGACACGATAAGAAATTGCACGGTCGTTAAATAGCGAAGCGTATACATGCTTAATCGCAAGTAATACAGCATCAAAGCCTTTAACGTTTAGGAAAGTTTCTTGTTGACCAGCAAATGAAGCATCTGGCATATCTTCAGCTGTTGCTGATGAACGCACTGCAAATGATGCTTCTTGGGTCTCGCTAGAAAGTTGCTCGTAAGCTTCACGAATCGCATCTTCTAGTTCTGGTTGAAATGGGGTATCGATTACCCATTGTCTGATCTGTGCACCAACTTTCGCTAATTCATTTACGTCATCAACATCCAATGTTGCTAGAATATCGAAAATTTTCTGGTTAACACCACTTTGCTCTAGAAACTCATTAAACGCATGAGAGGTTGTAGCAAATCCACCGGGGACTTGAACACCAGCGTTTGCTAGGTTACTGATCATTTCACCAAGTGACGCATTCTTACCGCCAACCTTGTTTACATCACCCATGCCTAGTTCTTGATACCAGAGTATGTATTGCTGCACAGTTATCTCTCCACAAGTTTATTTCAATGGCCCCTTCACACGAGGGCAGCGGCATTCTACACTCCCACACAAGTGACGTAAATCTATAATTTTATTTGTAATTTTATTACTACAAGAGGTCATAATGGCACCAAAAGTATTTTATATATCAGATGGCACAGCAATCACAGCAGAAGTCTTTGGTCATGCCGTACTCTCACAATTTCCTGTGGAATTTGAGACGTTTACAATTCCGTTTGTCGAAACGATTCAAAAAGCAGAGAAGGTTAAGCAACAAATAAATGATTGTTTTATTACAACAGGCGAAAGACCTATACTTTTCCACTCAATCGTTAAACCAGAAATTCGGGACATCATTTATTCCAGCGAAGGGTTGGATTATGATTTTTTAAACACTTTCGTTAGCCCGTTAGAAAAACAATTAGGTATCGAAGCCCAGCCGGTGATGAACCGTACCCATGGTAAAAGTAACTTGGGCTATGACTCTCGGATAGAAGCGATAAATTACACAATGGAGAACGATGATGGCCAAACCATGAAGCATATGGACAAAGCCGACATCATTTTATTGGGTGTTTCACGCTGTGGTAAAACCCCTTCAAGTTTATATTTATCGATGCAATTTGGTATTAAAGCTGCTAACTATCCGTTCACTGAAGATGATATGGATAACTTAAAGTTACCCGAGGCGTTAAAGCGTAATAAATCTAAACTGTTTGGTTTAACCATTGATCCCAACCGCCTGCATGAGATCCGTCAAGGCAGAATGGAAAATAGCCGCTACTCTTCTTTAAGGCAGTGTCGAATCGAAGTGAAAGAAGTCGAAATGTTGTATAAAAAAGAACGTATCCCGTTTGTAAACACCACCTTCCACTCTGTTGAAGAAATTTCAGCAAAAATTCTTGATGTCACAGGCTTAAAACGCCACATGTTTTAAGTTTTATTATGCTATTTAATGCCTTAAATCTAATTTAACGTATTATTCATGTTAGCGAAAATGCTGAACTAACAGCATTTTCAGCTAACTTAGGTCAAATTATCCACTTTTGTTCAATAACTTCGTCGATTTCAGCGTGTCTATCGCCTGCTAATTCGTTATAATCCCGAGCAATATGATGTTAATTCATCGCAAACATGCTCGGTAAAATGAATGACAATTAAAACTGACGAACTACGTACCTCTCTTTTATGTAAGGTAATTTCACCTGCGCAACTCGCATCTGAATACCCATTAACCCAAGATGCTGCTGACTACTTAGTTGAGCAACGTCGTGAAGTCGAAGCCATCATAGCAGGCGAAGATCAAAGACTTTTAGTCATTATTGGCCCTTGCTCCATTCACGATACGGAAGCTGCTTTAGATTACGCTCAACGTTTAGCGAAATTACATCACGAGTTAAAAGAAGACTTATGCATTGTTATGCGTGTCTATTTTGAGAAACCTCGTACTATTGTTGGTTGGAAAGGATTAATTTCAGATCCTGATCTAGACGGTAGTTTTAGCCCTAATAAAGGCTTGAGAATGGCTCGCCATTTATTACAGCAAATCACTGAACTTAAATTGCCAATTGCAACTGAATTCTTAGACATGGTCAATGGCCAATACATTGCTGATTTAATCACTTGGGGTGCGATCGGTGCCCGCACAACTGAAAGCCAAATTCACCGTGAAATGGCATCAGCATTATCATGCCCTGTCGGATTTAAAAATGGGACAGATGGCAATATCAACATTGCGGTTGATGCAGTACGTGCAGCACAAGTGCCACATATTTTTTATTCTCCAGATAAAGATGGAGCAATGGCTGTTTACCGTACCCACGGTAACCCATACGGCCATATCATTTTACGTGGTGGCAAAAAGCCGAACTACTCAGCCGAAGATATCGAATCAGTTCGATCGCAACTTGAAAAAGTGGATGTAACTCAGCGTATCGTTGTTGATTTCAGTCATGGCAATAGTGAAAAGAAACATAAAAATCAGCTCAACGTTGCCGATAGTATTATGGAACAAATGCGTAACGGTAGCACTGCTGTTGCCGGTATTATGGCAGAGAGTTTTATGGTTGAAGGTAATCAGAAAGTCGTTGACGGCCAGCCATTAACCTATGGTCAAAGCATCACCGATGCCTGTCTGCACTGGGAAGATTCTGAAAAATTACTTAGAAACCTAGCGCAAGCATCAAAAGATCGCCGTGCTCTACTAGCAAAATAACAATAATATTGGGTAATGCTAAATAGACTATTTACTGCAATGTGGTAGTAATAGTAATGGCTTAAACAATAACATGAGTTATATTTCAAAATACCAATCATATGATTGGTATTTTTGTTTCTAAAGCCAAATAACTGAGCCTTTTATGAAGTCCGATTAACTAGCTGGGCAGAAATGTAACACTAAGCGGGCTCGTATCTTCATCCAGAGATTGTAAAGATAACTTTTCAAACAATGTATGAATAGCCATAAAACTCTCCACGAGTTTAGGATCAAAGTGCTTTCCTTTACCTTCTAAAATTAGTGAAACCGCTTGTTGATGGGTAAAAGGCTTTTTATAACAGCGTGGTGAAGTGAGTGCATCGTAAACATCCACTAAGGCTACAATTCTTGCAGATAAAGGGATCTCAATCCCAGATAGGCCTTTTGGGTAGCCACTGCCATCCCACTTTTCATGATGACCACCGGCAATATCTCGACCCATTTTAATATAGCCACACTCAGGTGCAAATTGAGTGATGCTTTCAAGCACTTGGGCTCCAATGACAGGATGCGCTTTAATATGTTCAAACTCATCAGCCGTTAACTTGCCTGGCTTTAATAAAATCGCATCGGCAATGCCAACTTTACCGATATCGTGCAGTACCGAGGATAAGGCTATCTCAGTAATAAACGCTTTAGTCAGCTCTTCTGGTGCATCATGATCTACATAACGTTGTTTGGCTAACATGGATGCATACTGTTGCATTCTAAGTAAATGAGCGCCAGTTTCGTTGTCTCTATACTCTGCCAATTTAGCTAACCCAATGACGGTTGCTCGCCTTGATGTTGAAGTGCTTTCTAGTGAACTTGATAACTTACCTAACAAATAAGCGGTTGAAATGGTAACAATGGCATTGGTCACAATAAAATTGACAACCACAACGGCCCAAATCACCCAATTATAGCCATCAATACTAGGCCATATATGTAAATCAAAATGATATGTAAAACCAAGAATGACCAGTGATACTGCATTGATTACCTGTGCAAGGTTACTGGCTTTTTTCCCAACAAAATACATGTTAATGGTGGAAAAATGAATAACCAAAAAAACCTGCCCCACTTGGTCCTATCGCCACTAAAAAACCAAAACCTATGCTAAAAGCTAATAAGCTGCCGATAGAAAAACGAGTCCTATCACTGAGGTTTTTATCGTAAATGATGAACAGTAAAATAGCGTAAACTATGGTATCGAACACAGCCATTGAAAGTAGGTCAGCTTGAATACAAAGATAAACACTAGTGAAATAGACAGGTACACAGGCAATAGCTAACAAGGTAAAAATACGATAAAAGATAACTCGGCGCCAAAATGTAAGCGAATCCCCTTCTGCCGTTTTTTCAATGAGTACGTTATCTGCTAATGACATATTTCTTCCCTGAAGTGGCATGAGTATTTCGATTACCCCGCTTTCCTTCAAGTAATTATTGTCGAGTTTTTCAATAACGCAACAGACAGCATCTATCATCAGCACATCAATTACTTTGATGAGTAAATTATATTGTTATGAAATAAGGCAAAGGCTACAATCCTCTAATACAACATGGAATGATGAGTAATATTCAAAGGAATTGGAATGAGTCGTAGTACAAATAATGTCAGTTTTACCAGCATACTTTTAAGCACCTTATTACTTTCTTCGCAAGTAAATGCAACTCCGGAAGAATTCAAACAAGCTTACGATGCTTATAATGTCGCATTTAAAGCAGGGAATACCCAACAAGCTGCTCAAGCGGCCCAACAAGCTTATGACTTAGGTCAACATATCTACGGTGAAACCAGTATCGATACGACCAATCTAGGTTTTAATTTAGCCATAGCGCTTAGCAATAATAAGCAACATGAAGACGCTGCACCATATTATGAACAAACATTAGAGCAGTATAAAAAACATTACGGCGAAGATAGTGTCCAATTGGTTGATCCTCTCTTAACCTATGCTGATAAAACTAAGGATTTGAAACTTGCTAAAGGTTTACTTTCTAAAGCTCGAAAAATTGCTTCAGATAGCGAACAGCCAATATTATATGCTCACACCCTTTCAGCATCTTATAGCAAGCTTGTACAAACGAAATATGATAAAAAGCAAGTACGTAAATATATACTGCAAGCGAAAGAAATATACAGCGAACTCCTGCCAATGGACTCAACTGTTTTAGTTAACTCAAGATTTGAAAGTTCAGCGGTATATCTTGCTAATAAAAAATATGACCAAGCAGAAATAGAATTACTGGAAGTAATCAAACAATATCAAATGTTGGATTATTCTCACCCATATGAACTAGCAGCCCATGCGAGATTAGTAACACTTTATAGTCAAAAAAATAAAGCTGAACAAGCTACCGAACATTGCCTTGCCATAGGTAGCATGAAACCTTGGAGCCAAGAGCAACAACAAACTCCAATTTACCGTGTCAATCCAAACTACCCAATAAGTAAAGCAAGAAGTGGCGTTGAGGGAATGGTGGTACTAAGCTTTACAGTTAATGAGCAAGGCTTTGTATCTGAACCTGAAATAGTCAACTCAACAGGTGGTAAAGCATTTGAAGATGAAAGCATTAAAGTTCTTGAACAATGGCGCTATGCCCCTAAGTTTGAAGATGGCAAACCCGTTAAGGCTGAAACACGGGTTAGGCTCGATTTCACATTAGGCTAACAACCCTGATAAATATTTGTTTCTAAAAGCCTTGATGATACGCTACTCAAGGCTTTTTTGTATCCATATAATTAGCTAAGCCATCCACTGTTTATCACCAGAATAACAAAGTATTGTATTCGATCCTTTCCACCCTACCTCTTCTTTTACAGGTCAATTATCAACGACGCTAAGTTAAAAAGTTGACGAGCACGTCAACTTACGGCTAAGGTCTTAAACAGATAATTGTTGCAGTTCGGTTAATTCACTCTTTATTTGCACTGTAACTTTACATTTTAAACCAATACCGACTGCTAAGGAGAACCGCTTGATGACACAATCTAAAACCAGTGCCAGCATTCTTGGCCTTTTATTATTCATCGGTATGGCAGTGCTCGGTGTATTACTAAAACAAGCCATAATTGAATACAAGCTACTAGATAGGAGCGTCACGGTTAAAGGTCTAGCAGAGAACGAATATTCTGCAGATGTCGTCATTTGGCCGATACAATTTACCGCAGCCAGTAATCAGCTAGAAGATTTATATGTTGAAGTTGAAAAGCAGAACAAACTTATCAATGATTTTTTAATTTCACACTCAATCAAAACAGACGAAATTACAATATCGGCTCCCATGATTACCGACAAACTTGCTCAGCAGTATGGTGGCAATCAAGCAGTTGAGTTTCGCTATACCGCGTTACAAACAATGACTGTGTACTCTTCAGAGATTGACACCGTTCGACAAGTCATGCCAGAAATATCGCAGCTCGGTAAACAAGGGATTGTATTTTCGCAGAATAACTATGATGCGCAAATCGAGTACATTTTCACTCGATTGAATGATGTGAAACCACAAATGATTGAGCAATCAACCAACAATGCACGTTTAGTTGCTGAAAAATTTGCGACCGACTCACAAAGCCAACTTGGAAAAATCAAACGTGCATCTCAAGGGCAGTTCAGTATTACAAATAGAGACAAAAATAACCCTCACATAAAACGGGTTCGAGTTGTATCAACAATAGAATATTACTTAGCTGACTAATAAAAATAAAAAAGGAAGGCAGATAATGGATAATAACTATAAAAAAGAGCTGAATCGAAGGTATATAACTGGTTTACTCATGACCTTTGGCTTATTGGTCATTTTAACATTAATGGTATTTTCAAGCGGTTTAATTGCAGCTGAAACCACGGTAAATGAGTCAAAAACCAAAACATTGATATTAGTTAGACACGCTGAAAAATTATCAGGTAAAGATCCTCAGTTATCAAAAGCAGGTCAACAACGAGCCCAGCAATTGGCCCATTTACTATCCTCTGTTTCTTTATCCGCAATTTACAGCACAAATTACAAACGTACTCAGCTCACAGCAAAACCAACTGCTGATAGTCAAAAATTACCTATTACTTCTTATGATCCGAAAGAGCTTGCTTCGTTTTCACAATTACTCACATCATCACACGATAATCATATTTTAATCGTCGGCCACAGTAACACCACGCCTGCGTTAGTCGATTTACTTGGAGGGGAATCAGGTAAAGATATTGATGAAGCGACAGAGTATGATCGTGTTTATATTCTTACTATTGAAAGTCAAAACAACACACATTCAACGAATGTGTCGACATTAGTTCTTCGCTACTAAATCTTTCAGCGACTCAAAATGACTCACTTTTTGCATCACTCTCGTTAAATATTGTTATTGCTAACAAAACTACCTATTTAAATCACTTATCCGTATAATCCTGCCTCCAACTAGATGTACTAAGCAATTAATTAGGTAGTTGTATGCCCTTTACCCAAAAAGAACAAAACGAAGAAACACCACAGTACTCCGATGATATTTTAGCCAGAATCGAACAATCTGAAGCCAAAGTCATTAAAGCTATTTTCCCTTCAAATACCAATCATCATAATACGCTTTTTGGTGGCGATGCCCTTGCATGGATGGACGAAACGGCGTTTATTGCTGCTACCCGATTTTGCCGTAAAGCATTAGTCACGGTGAGTTCTGACCGAATTGACTTCAAAAAAGCCATTCCTGCTGGGAGCCTTGCTGAGCTCGTAGCTCGAGTCATTCATGTTGGGAATACATCTTTAAAAGTGGAAGTAAATATCTACGTTGAGGATATGTATCAAGATCTTCGAGAGCACGCTATTAGAGGTGTATTCACATTCGTGGCAGTCGATAATGAACGTCACCCAATTCCAGTTTGGCCAGTCCAACACCCTGCTTAGTCATTTCATTATCCCATAGCAATCATTGGCGAATGTATTCGTTTTCCCCAATGATTGCTTACACTGTTTATAATTTCGACTAATCAATTAGCTTAACTTTGACACTGCAACCACCTAAAAGTGGTAGCTTTTCTTACTCAAACACCCTGCTTATTAGACAAAGGTCTAAAGCCAGTTTTAAAATCATTGTTTTCGATATACTGTTTCACTTTATCGTGGATCGATTGCCCAATTATCTGTTACATTAAAATTACCTTCACGTGCAACCAAGACAACTAAAAAGCCATGAAGCTTCAAAACTTAAATATTATTATCGCCGATGACCATCCCTTATTTCGTAATGCCTTACGACAAGCATTAAATAATGCTTTTCAAGGTACTAATTGGTTTGAAGCTGACAGTGCCGATGCCTTACAGCAAGTGCTTGATGACAAAGCAGCAGATCTAGACTTAATCTTACTCGATTTGCAGATGCCTGGCTCACATGGCTACTCGACCCTTATCCATCTTCGAGGTCATTACCCTGACATCCCAGTTGTCGTCATTTCAGCCCATGAAGACGTGCAAACAATCAGCCGTGCTATTCATTATGGTAGCTCAGGGTTTATTCCCAAATCTGCATCTATGGATACACTAAAAGAAGCATTAGATGCTGTGTTATTTGGTGATATTTGGCTACCTGAAGGCACGGAAATCCTTGAAGTTGATGACGATCCGACTAGCCAAATGGCAAGCAAGTTATCTGATTTAACGCCGCAGCAATACCGCGTATTACAAATGTTTGCTGAAGGTTTACTTAATAAACAAATTGCCTATGACTTTGGTGTATCTGAAGCCACGATTAAAGCCCATGCTACGGCCATTTTCCGTAAACTCGGTGTCAGAAATCGCACTCAAGCGGTAATAGCACTTCAACAATTAGAAATGGAAAAGGTAGATCTATCATAACCTCACTCTCTCAATTACCGTTTTCACAAGCCTGTGAGAACAACAAGCATGCAATCATTAAAGAGTTACAACAGATTTTAGCCACTCGCCAACAGGTTTTAGAAATTGGCAGTGGCACTGGGCAACATTGCGTATTCTTTTCTTCTCAATTACCACACTTACAATGGCGAGCGAGCGATCAACCTAACTACCTGACTGATTTAAATCGCCGTATTACGCTCGAAGGGTCAGTTAATCTAATACCTGCAATCGCTCTAGATGTCATGCAATCGTGGCCTCAGGCGCTGAATGAGAGTGAGATTGATGCAGTCTTTACGGCCAATACATTACATATTATGAGCAAAGCTATGGTTAACGCCTTTTTTAACCAAATTGGGAAGCATATCTCACAAGATGCAGCGCTGATTATCTATGGCCCTTTTAATTATAAAGGCCGCTACACCAGTGAAAGTAATGAGTCATTCGATCAATGGTTAAAAGAAAATAATCCTGAGAGTTGTATTCGCGATATAGAATGGATTGAAACCCTGGCCACTGAACAAGGGTTTCAGCTTCAACATGACTTCGCTATGCCCGCAAATAATCGCTTACTGCATTTCAGCCGGTAAATTCAAAACCAAGTAATTGAGTTACAAACTCAGTTGAAATGGATATTAGAGTTAAGTTAAACGCTAAAAACTTAATCCGTAAAAACAATTAGTGAAATGCTTTTTTTATCGTAAAAACTTTGTAAGCTAACCATTAGGATTTTGAAATTAAATGATTCTCACCAATACAAGGACAGCGCATTATGGGTTCGGTTACCACTAAAAAACACCCTAACGGTTTAGATTATGTCGAAATAAATACCGATTTGTGCCAAGCCAGCATTTTTCTTCAAGGCGCACAAATTGATTTCTTCAAGCCAAAAGACAAAGCACCTCTTCTTTGGGTATCTGACGCTGATGATTATCAACCTGGTAATGGCATACGCGGCGGGATCCCTGTTTGCTGGCCTTGGTTTGGCGCAAGTGACATCCCCGGATTCCCACAACATGGCTTTGCTAGAACCAGTCTTTGGTCACTCGCCTCTGTAAAAATGCGTAATCAAGTTGTCGATTTAGTTTTTACCTTGGCTATCACAGAAGACAATAAACAATACTGGCCTCATGATACGGAAGTTAGCGTATTATTTACCTTAGCTGAAACCCTTTCAGTCAGCATTGTTAACAAAAATAACTGTGACTACGATGTCAATCTAACTCAAGCATTACACACTTATTTTCCTATCGGTGATATTCATCAGCTTAAAGCTACTGGTTTTACTGGGGCTAAATACATCGAATTTGCAAAAGGCCCTTACCCGCAAGAAGGCGATGAAGTTAACTTTACTCGTGAAACCGATCGTGTCTATACCGATTTAGCCCCTGTTCAACATTTACACACACCAGAAGGGACAATTGAAGTAGCAAGAGAGAACAGCCAGTCTGCAGTGCTATGGAACCCATGGATTGACAAGTCTCAGCGATTATCTCGCTTTAACGATGAAGATTACCTCACTATGGTGTGCCATGAAGCGGCTAACGTACTTGAAGACCAAGTTAGGCTAGCACCGGGAGCAAGCCATACATTAACAACTCATATCCGCTGGGTTTAACATTACTATCAGTCTTCACGAAGCTACGTTTAGATTTTTGCTTAAAGCTAAAACCAAGCTTTATTAGTCGCTAATACTTGGCCAACATAGATTTATGCGCTGTGATTGGCCATGTTTTCTTCTCACAAAAGACAACACTGTCAAATAGACAAGACACGAAAAATCAGATTAGCCTTTTTATGTTGCTGATGTATATGACTAACTACAGCCATCAATTTTTAGCTATGCTATTCTTTACCGCACTTCATAAATCAATACCTTAAGACAGAACTTTGACATGACAGTTCGAATTTTCACTGTTAAACGACTTCTCATTGTGTGTCTCACATTGGCCACAATATTTGCTGTGTTCATCCAACAAAATTTTCGGACGATTGCACTGAATATCGTGAACTCGTTAGCAGAGCCATACAGTGTAAGAGTTTTGGATGCCAAGGTTAGTATTGATAGTGCTAATCAATGGCATTTTCCTTTCATATTAGTTCGTTATCAAGATAGTGAAATCGCCCTTCATGAAGTTAAAATCCAACTCGATAATGGGTATAATGTCTTAAAAAATATGAAGTTATCACTAGAAGATATTAGTGATTTCAGTGTGAATAAAATTGATGTTAACTTGGGAGATAGTTTTTTTCAGCCCCAACAGCAAACAGATAACGCTGGGAGTATAGGATTAAGTTTATCGCACATTCCCGAAATAAAATTAGCAGCAATAAATATCTATTTACCATTTCAAAATAATGATCGTGCAATTATTCAAGCTAAGCACCTTAATTTGCTGACACCTAAACTCAGTCAAGCACAACCAAGTCCTTCTATACGTAAAACGTTAAGCGGTGAATTTTTACTCATGCAACAGGCTGTTGCAAACCTGTCTCTAACACTCAATTCCACTCAATGGCAGCTTACTCACTACACAGAACTTAACTCACTCCGTGAAGGGTTGGAACAGCTGAGCCTCACCCTAAACGAATATGCCTTACATACTCAGAAAGACAGTTTACAGGATAAGGAGCGAGCCAGTTCTTATTTAGAACAATCCTCTTTTTTATCAACATTAGACTCATTACAAAGTGCCATAAGCACGCATATGCTGACAATTAAAGGGCTTTGGAATAGTACAACTTCAATAGATTTAATCACTGGGGCAATCCAAAGCAAGCAAATAATTAATGAGTTAACTATCAGCTCATCAGCAGTTAAAAACGTTGCTTTTAATCCTGTATCGCCAATTCAGCTAGAAATAAACTACAAGCCTGAAGAAGATACGGTTACGCCAAACCTAAACGTTAAACTTGCCCCAATAAGCTGGCAACAAAGTACAGACAAACGCCAGTTGGAACAATTGATCCAACTACTGCAGCCTTCAATAGTGTTGCCAACAGAGAAACATGAATTAATAAAACAGCTTGAGCACCCTATTCTTTGGCAACTTGCTCTTACCAAACCTCTGACTATACAAACAAGATTGGATGACCAAGCAACTATTACAGCGAATTATGATGCCGCTATTGACATTTCTCATCCTGTTTTGTCAGCTGATATCACTCTAAGAAATAATCATATCGTAAAAGATAATTCAGATATCAGCTTTGACGCAGAAGTATTAAGCCACCTTAAGCAGAAACAACACATCAACCTAACCGCTATGGATTTTATCCCCCATGAGATCAGTTTCGAAAATAGTGAACTAACAACGGAAATTTCAATCAAGGCAACAAATAATACTGCCGAGATGGTTATTAATAGCGCGTCAATATATTCAGATAAACTCGATGCCACCATTAATTATAAAAACCTAAATACAGAAAATGTATATTGGCAGCTAACAGAGCCGTCAAGTCTTGCAGTATCTCAAACGCCTTCTTTAACATCTTCTAATGCTGCTTTGCAGCCATCTAACCTTAATCCCTCGAACTCACCTGAGCCATTGCGTTCAGTAATTAAGTTTAACGTAAATGGTTTTGCATTAGGCTTCGATTCCTTTTCATTTACTCAGCCAACACCCTTAGCATTTAATAAGCCAAGTTATGAGGCTCAATTAGGCAAGTTTCGAATTGAAGCTAAACAAAACATTGAATTAACATTGAACGAAACCACGCCTAGCATTGACCTACTATCGCAAGCCTTATCCCAAACCAATCAGTCAACTCTTAGCTGGCAACTGAATAATATTAAGCTTGATAAGCTTATCCCGAGTAAGTCGAGAACACGCCGGTATAAGGCATTAAGATTCGATCAAATAAATTTAGATCAAACACTATCATTAAAACAACAGTTACTAACGGGAACTGAACAATGGCAACTTGACGCCCTTTCACTATCAAGCTATCACTTATTAAATTTGCCCCAGAAGCACCAGCCAGCCTCACTCGCCGGACAATGGTCATTTGACACTGAACTAGCTGATATTCTTTCGACATTTGAACATACCCAGATGCTGCCTGATAACATGAAAATAGATGGCCGCAGTAAATTAAACGCTGGCTTTGCATTAATCGAGGCCCAAGGTGTATCACTTTTTGAAATGAAGTTCGAGCAACAGCTGACCAATATCGACGCAAAATACCACGAAAATGTGATGTATGATGCGACAGCTCAGGCTAATTGCCAGTTTAATTGGCAACAAGCACATAGCACACCTGAACGACCCGAAACATTCAGCCAAAGTCGATTGCTATGCCAACAAGCACAAATAGATATTCCCGAGGCATACGCAGGGATAAACCTAGACAACATTAACTTATCAGCCAATTTATCCTTAGGTAAAAACGAACAACTACCTGCCAAAAATTGGTTACAAGAAATCAGCGGCCTTAGTGATACTGACGTCAATTTAACTGCCAGCGGCGACTTACTTGATGGTGAGTTTCTAATTCCTGAGTTTTATTTAAGGTTACACGATATCTCAGAGGGCTACTTTGTCCTTAATGGGATCAGTCTAGAAGACTTATTAGCAGCGCAGCCCCAAGTCGGTGTTTATGCAAATGGGATTTTTGATGGTGTACTTCCCGCTACGTTAGTGGATGGCAAAGTCACCATAGCGGGCGGTCATCTTGCCGCGAGAAAACCTGGCGGGTTAATTCAAGTATCTAATAACCCAGCACTTGAACAAATAAGAGCTTCACAACCCCACCTTGATTTTGTGGTGCAAGCACTAGAACATCTCGAATATAGCCAACTAAGCAGTACATTCGATATGAAAAATAACGGTGATGCGAGTTTGAAAGTGCAAGTAAAAGGTAAAAGCCAAGACATTGAAAGGCCAATACATTTGAACTATTCTCATGAAGAGAATTTATTTCAACTGTATAAAAGTACCCAGATTGGCAATCAACTGCAAAATGACATCGAACGTTCCGTGAAGTAAAAGGACCACTCAGTGAAAACACCTTACGTTGTTAATATTATTTTTATCAGTTTCTGTTGCTTAGCTGCTGTGGCATGCTCGCCTACGGTAAAAATAGCGCCACCAGATAAACCCATCGAAATTAATCTAAACGTGAAAATCGAGCACGAAATTATTATCAAAATAGATAAAGAGCTCGATGTATTGCTCGAAGATGACGAATTATTTTAGTTATAGGGAGCAATACCAATGAAAGTTCAATTAATTGCTTTACTAACCGGACTATTGTTTTCAAGTTCTGCACTTGCATTGACCTTACAGCAGGCTAAGAGTCAGGGCTTACTTGGCGAACAAACTAACGGATACTTAGGGTTAGTCGTCAACAATGAGCAAGCCAAAAAAGTCATGAATGATGTCAATGCAAAACGGAAACTACACTACCAAAAAATAGCTAAAAAGAATAAGTTATCGACTGATGATGTAGCCATGCTCGCAGCAAAAAAAGCCATTGCTGCTGCAAAAAAGGATCATTATATTCAAACGGTTTCTGGTAAGTGGCAACAAAAATAATGCCAGTTAACTCATCTTTGCTTGGTTACTGATCAAGCAAAGATTTCAGCAATAGACTTATTTAGTCTTTAATTAACGTTCTTGCTAGCCCTTAACCCCACCATAAGCGCAACCTGTCATTTCCTCTCTGGTATTTTACAAAGTAAAGCTTAAACCATACATTTTTTAATGGTATTTTTCTAGTTCAAAAGTGTTACATTTGTAACATGTCAATTTTTTGTCTGGTGCCAAATAACCACACATCCAACCGCTAAAATTATATGAATAAGACACTCACTATAATAATTACAATTTGTCTTTTCGTGGCAACCCCACTGCAAGCAAAACCTGTAGTAAACGTCGGGGGCTATTTGTTTGCTCCTTATGTTGATGTATCCGAAGACGGCTTATTTCAAGGTTTTACTATTGATCTCATTGCTGCCTTTAATCAACTACAAACTGAAGTTGAGTTTCAATTTGTTAATACAAGTATTGAGAATCGCTACCAAGCCTATGATATAAGACGGTTTGATATGATGTTTTTTGAAAGTCCTATTTGGGGCTGGAAAAGCTTCATTGCCGAATTTATTCCTCTAGACATTGTTGATGGCGAAGTGTTTATAACACTTAGAGATGGGGTGAAAGATCAGCAGTACTTTGATAGTTTTGGAAATAAATCACTCAGTTTAGTCAGCGGTTATCATTATCAGTTTGCCCAGTGGAATAACAATGAACAAGATCTAATGAGCGATTTTGATATTCAATTTGTTCATACTAACCGAGCATCGATTGAAAGCGTATTAAAAGGCAGAGCTGACATTGCCCCTGTCACCTTATCTTACCTGCAGCATTACATTAAAATGTATCCAAAAATCAGAGATAACCTGCTAATTTCAGAGAAATTAGATCAAACATATTCTCATAGTATTTTGTTAAACCCCAAAGCTGTAATTTCTAAAGCGAAATTGCAAAAATGGTTATCAGATTTGCAGGAATCTGGTCGGCTCAATCGAATAGCAAAAAAATATGATTTAGCGATAAAACCTAGATAAAAAATAACCCCATTAATTGTTCAATTAATGGGGTTAATGATTAAAAAAACCAAACGTATTTCGTTCGACTTTATATTTGATATTACATAGTAACCATAGCCCAATATTCTAGGCGTGATTGCGGGTCTAAGACGACTTTTTTACATAGCTCTTTATATTTTCCCATTAAAGGGCCTAAACCACTTGAGCCACCTAAACTTGCAATCTGTTGCTCTTTGGCTTCAGCAACTGCGGTAGTCACAGCATCTGCAGCCATATATTGACCAGCTAATTTTTCAGCTTCTTCACCTGAGGTTTTTAATCGAGAACCCACAGCTTGCATCTGCGGCGCATCCATTCCCATGATCACCCCAGAGGCAATTTCATAATAAGCTGCACATTGAACTAACTCATTACTAAACGCCGCTTCAGCCTTATCTTGCGCACTTGCCTGAAAACTTGCTGTCATCAACACAGCGGCAGATAACATATATCCTTTTTTGCCCATGAAATTTCCTTTACATATTTTATTTCTACAAGACAATCATTACGTTAGATTCACAAGGCTAACGATATTTAATGACTTGTTTTAGTTAGTAGTTTATTTCTGTATTAAGCATCGCATTAGCATATTGCTGACGATAATAATCTAAACGGTGCTTTAAATGCTTTTGAACCGTTGTCCACTCAGTATCAATAATGGAATACACAACCGTATCTCTTACTGTGCCATCTTTAAGAATTTTATGGTTTCTCAGCACACCGTCTTGTTTAGCACCTAAGCGCATAATGGCTTGTCTTGATGCTTGGTTATGCCAGTGTGTTCTAAACTCTACTGCCATGACATCTAACGTATTAAAAGCATAATCCAATAACAATAACTTGGTTTCGGTATTGGCTGACGTTCGTTGGGCACGTTTAGCATACCAAGTGTAGCCAATCTCTAGACGACGATTAGGCTGATCCCAATGACAAATTCGAGTACAGCCAATAATTTCACCTGAAGTTTTATCCCTGACCACAAACGCTAATGACTCACCTTGTTTTTCTTGTTGTAGCGCTTTCTCTACATAAGCTTTCATTTCGTCTGGGTGTGGAACCGAGGTAAACCATAACTCCCAAAGGTTGCCATCTGCACTTGCTAAACTAAGAGCAGCAACATGATCGATACTTAGCGGTTCTAAAATGACATGGTCGCCGGTTAGCACACTATGACTGTCTATGTTTGCCATTCTTACTCCCTTACCAAATAGTTAACTTAGTCACACAATGACAGAATACATGATCTTAATCAGAAAAAATCATCTTTATCAGTAGAGAAACATAATTATTGTTTTCGATTAGTGTGTTAGCGACCTAAAAGGACAAGATTTACTAAGTTGAAACGTAAAAAGGCCAATAAATCAATACTGGCCTTTGAGTAACCTAATGGACGCCTCAATTACGGCATAGTCGTTAACGACTTTAATATCAATGCTTTTAGATACTTATTGCGCAAAAGATAGTTGATAAACACTCGTCGTTCCGCTCACTTCATTGCCAACTATCAATAATGGCAAACCATTTGGACTGTTTTCTGGGCTAACAAATTTCATTCCTTCTGGGCCAAGATCGCCTGCTAATTCTGGTTGACCAGAAATGTCGCTGCCGTCTATTTCAAATTCAATATCAAAATCACGATTAACAACATAATCGACAAATCGAACATCAAAAGGGTTACTGATATCGTAAATCATAAAACCAGACGTACGCTCAAGGCCGATAAATGCATATTGTTTACCTGCAATTTGACCAATAGCTAATGCTTCTGGCTCAGGTCCTTTATCATCGCTTCGACTGTCACCTTTACTTTCTTCATTATGATTATTGAAGTTGTCAGCTAAAATTGCAGCGGTAATACGCTCAAATTGACTACCACTATCAAAGACTAATTGACCATCATGAGTCCAAATAGAAAATGAACGAGCACCATAAGAAACGATTCTATCCATATCTCCATCGCCATCATCATCCCCCATTGTCGTTGTCACCTTTAGTCGGCCCAATTGCGTTTTATCTTGAGCTGCAGCGACTTGAGGATGATTAGCATCTAAGAGTAAATCTTCCGCTCGTGCCTCTTCAGAAAAGCCATCATAATCACGGGCATCTCCTTCATTAGCACTGACCACAAATGTTTGTTCATTCCATTGATAAGAAGCGATCGTATCTGGTTGATACATACCATAAACACCTTCATAAGTTTGAATGTTAATAGCATCATCTTTATCACTTGCATCAATTTCATTTCCTACATCACCATAATGCTTAAGGCCTAGGGCATTAATCTGCTCAACAGTATTATCAGTCAAATTAATCACCGCAATGGCATTATTTTCCTGCAAGCTAACATAGGCATATTTATTATCTAATGAAACAGCAATATATTCAGGCTCAAGATCTTGTGATACCGAAGCGCCTGGACCATTTAACTTAATCATTTCGCTCATTTCATCATGGCGCGTACCACCAGCATCAAAGTCGTTAAAATCAATGATTGTCGCACTATCAGCAGGACTATTATCAGCAATTGTAATCACGGCAACTGAACCTTGTGGATCAACACTATAATCACTATTGGGCTCACCTTCGTTCGCTACGATGACAAGAGCGCCGTCATGACTAAATACAAGGTTGTCTGGCAAAGCACCAACGGTAACCGCTTTAATATAACTGGCTTCACCTGCTGCTGATAATCGATAAAACGCTATAACGCCATTACCTTGAGTCGCATTTCCCAACTCATCGGCCCTTTCAACTGCAACAGCTAACAAGTCGTCATATATACTGATGCTATTTACATTACCTAAGCCTGTTATTTCGGCATCGGTTGCCACATCTATGCTAAACACCTTAGTTAGATTATCTAAATTAGTCGCTGCTATATCATTAGCTGTCATTACAGTGTTATCACCTTCTGTATATAGCACTGAAATATCTAACGCATCAACCTGACCGCTATGCGCATTAACCACAAAAACTAGTCTACTTTGTGTATGGTAATCAACAATTTCAGCAGCACTTTGTCCAAAAATACCAGACTGATAACGTCCAACTAATTCTGCTGATAAGGCACCTTGTTGCTCCTGACACATGATTTGGGTTTGTGAAGAATCAATTTCGTCAATGTCCAGTATCCCATTACCGTTGACATCCAAGCCAGTCTCAATTTGTTGTCCGCCAAAAGGACATTGTGCATGTCCAGTCAGTAGCTCACTTGCAAGTAACAATGAACTTTGACCATTGATTCCATTACTGCCGTCCTGTCCATTACTGCCATCATCGCCATCACACCCTGATAAAGTCATTACAGACATCATTGCGACTAAAGGTAAAACTGCTGTTTTCATGTTTGTTCCTGTTGCGTACTTGTTATAAAAATTTCAAGTAAGCTACGCAAACTCAATGACAATCAAACGACGAGACTGTTAAGGTATTGTGACAAAAAACTGGGATTAACCAGTAAATAAATTGATACAAGTTCATAAAAATTATTTCGCTCTATTAGCAAGTTCTCATGATAAAATTTAAACACTTAATTCTTCATCTACTTCATATTTCCCTATTCTTTCAATAAACTGAGGTTAGAGTGAGCCAGTCTTTAAACACGCATCACAATACAACTCCGCCAAATGTGCCGAATTTAGCAATGCTAATTCCAATGCTTGCTGCCATTGTGGCCATTACGCCACTCGCTATCGACATGTATCTACCTGCCATGTCGAATATCGCTCAAACGTACTCAACGCACGTAACCACTGTGCAGCAGTCATTGAGTATCTATCTTGCTGGCTATGCATTAGGTATGCTTACATTCGGCCCGCTTGCAGATCGTTTTGGCCGCAGACCGCTAGTCATTTTTGGTCTCAGCGGATTTACCGTAATCAGTTTCTTTATTTCAATATGTAGCTCAATCGAAGTGTTTTTAGCATTGCGTTTTGTGCAAGCATTTATTGGCGCAGCTGCCACAGTGGTGGTTCCGGGTTATATCAAAGAGGTATATGGTGATAACACCGCTAAAGGGATGTCATACGTCAGCTTAATCATGATGCTCGCACCATTATTAGCTCCCTCTTTAGGTAGCTTGATACTGGAGCTGGGTGAATGGCCGTTAATTTTCTCAGTCAAAGTTGCTATGCAATTGCCTTGCTACTGATTGTCTTGTTCAAGCTAAAAATGCCCAGTGATAAAGCGGCTGATACACGAAGTAAGCAATCTTTCTTTGCTGCCTATAAAACCGTATTAACTCGCCAAGGCGTCAAAGTAAACATCACGTGTGGTGTATTAACCTCATTTGCGTTTTTTTGTTATTTAACTGCTTCACCATTTATTTATATGGAAGTATTCGGACTCGATAAAACCTTATTTGCTGTTTTATTTAGTACCAACGTCGGTGCACTCATGCTGGCAAATATAATCAATTCTAGAATCGTAACTCGATACGGTTCAAGCCGTATGTTATTTGTGGCAACAGTTTTTGGCTCTTTAGCTGCCACAGGATTATTAATCGTCAATATTGTCGATTTAAGTTATCACTACACTGTTGCAATGCTGATCCCTTTAATGGGCTGTTTAGGTATCATGTCTGTCAATGCTGATGCCATTGTATTGATGAAGTTTAAAAAAGAAACGGGTACCGCCACTGCGGTTATTGGAACATTACGTTTTGGGTTTGGCTCTTTAGCTGGTCCTTTACTTGCGTTATTTTATACTGGCACCGCTGTTCCATTCTCTGCATTGATGCTGATTTCAGTGGTGATGGTCATGGCCTGTTTGCTATATCAACGCACGCAACCTTATAACCCATAAACGACTTGCGAAAACGACAGTTAATAAGCTAACGACCTAGAATAAAACGTTAGCTCATACTGAGACTCGCTAAACAATCATACGCTTCAATTAACTTCCTCTACTTTCATTGGAACTGTAGAGGAAGTCATTTCCGTAATTAGCCTTACAAAGCCATCATGTTTTACCCCGTCATTTGCCTGTCACCTGCCATGTACCCGTCATTCTAATCGAGCCTAACGCACTCAAATATCGAGATTTGTCTTGAAGTAAAAAAACTATCATATCTTTAGCTAATTCACAGAACTCTACTAGACTGACTATTGATATGTTAATGAATGAACAAGAAACGGCAGTGAATTGCACACCATAGAATGGATCACGCTTTTGTCAAAATGACAGTCATTTCATAGTGACATTGAAGTGCTAACGCTAGCGCAGAGCTGCTAATAACATTTAAGGATGACACAAAGTAAGCACGTCAGCCCATGATGACATTAACGGAGTAATAACCATCATACATTCGGTACTAAAACGGCTATTAACTGATAAGCTTGAAAGACGTTTGTCAGCTTCAACAATTTGTTTAATCACACTGTCCATGCTGACGAGTGTTAGCGTGATCGCTGAGCCTTTATCAACACCAGATATTGATGATATTGAATACCCAGTCGATATGCCTCCAAGTGCTGAAGAGATCATGCTTGGCAAGTACCTTTTCTTTGACCCACAGTTATCGGGAAACCACACCATTTCATGTGCAACTTGCCATAACCCTGATAACGGATTTGGTGACGGATTAAAATTAAGTGCAGGTCATGACGGCAAACCATTAACGCGACACACCCCTCCCTTATACAATTTAGCTTGGTCAAGCAGCCTATTTTGGGATGGACGAGCATCATCACTTGAACATCAAGTGCTTATGCCAATTTATAACCCTTCAGAAATGAATTTATCAGAGAAAGTTTTATTAAAAAGAATCGCTAAGAGCCAATTCTATCAATCAAAATTTAAACAGGTTTACCAGCAAACTGACATCACTCCTCATTTAATTAGCCAAGCTTTAGCGGCGTTTATGCGCGACATCATTACCAACAACTCTCCATTTGATGAATACCTCGCGGGAGCAGAAAACGCACTAAGTCCTCAAGCAAAAAACGGATTAGCTTTATTTGAAGGAAAAGCGAAATGTATTGAGTGTCATGACGGTGCAAATTTTACCGACGACAGTTTTCATAGTTTAGGTATTGCATTTGAGGACAAAGGCAGAGCCAATGTCATTAAAGATAACTCTCTGGCATACCGATTTAAAACACCGACTCTTCGCAATATCACCTTAACCGCGCCATATATGCATGATGGATCGTTGCCTGATTTAGAGTCCGTAATGACTTTTTATAATGATGGCGGCGGCTCTGGTCCAAATAAAGACAAGCTAATGGAACCATTAAACCTGTCTCAATCAGAAATTCGTGACTTAATTGCTTTTTTATCAGCCTTAACAGATCCAGTTCTTATAGGGCGTCCGCCAAGCATGACACAGGCTCAGATATCACCCAATGAGATGCATAAGGGAGAAAACATATGGAAATGAACCCTTCAAAAACGGCAAAGACGAAATACTTGCTAACTATTCTACTCGCCAATATGCTTGCATTGCCAGCCGCTTTCGCGACTGAAATTACTGGCACAATATCATTTATAAAAAAGCCGCCAATGGTTGGAATTGTGTATGTGCCATCAAGCCAATCAGACCAATATGCGCCGGTTATCGATCAAGTTGATAAACAATTCACTAGCAAAATGGCTGTTGTTAATGCGGGTAACCTAGTGACCTTTAAAAATTCAGATGATGTTGAACACAACGTATTTGCCAATGACACAAGTCAATCCGCAAAATTTGATGTTGGATTAATGTCGCCTGGAGGAGAAAAGAAAATAAAAGTCGATTGGGATAAAAACAGTATCGTAAGAGTTGGCTGTAAAATTCACCCTAAAATGAGAACTTACCTAGCAGCAATAGATACGCCCTTTCATCAAATTCTTGAATTTCAAAAAGGGACACAAGAATATACCTTTAGCATCAAAAATGTGCCAGCAGACTCAAAAAAGTCGTCTTTAGTATTCCCAAATATGACTTACTTACCGTCGAGTTAACATCAGGTTCTATCTGGACAGCTGAGATTACCAAAAAAGGTAAAGTCCGTGGTCTTCTTACCATTAATCAAAAGTAGGCCACCATGAAATCATATCAATTTATAAAGGTTTCCCTAATATTGTTGGCGCTTACCGCTTCGACTCGGCTCGCTTCACAAACTGAAATAGCCAACACTCAAGCTTATCAAGTCGATATATTTAACTTCGATCACCAACTCATTCCTGATTCAGAAAATTATCAACAGCAATGGCGGAGACTGACAGGTTTTGAACACTCAGGTTTGCATTGGGAACAGTTCGTAGTGATTTACACTAATCATGGAGAACGTGCTTATCGCAATAACTTTCTAGAATTCAGTGCCTGGTTTGACGACCCAGAAGATGAAGATAACCAGCCTGAGTATTTCACTTATCCAGTTGGCACCATTTTTATTAAAGAAAATTATCAAATGCTTAATGGCAAACCTGCGGATCCCAAATCCATAACAGTGATGGTTAAGCACCCCCAAGGATACGACGCTGAAGGGGGAAACTGGGAGTACATACAATTTTCAGTCAATGGGCAACAAATGATCAAGGGAAGCCGTAAAGATAAAACGGTGAAGCAACAATGTGCTGGTTGTCACCAAAACGTTGCAGATAGAGACTTTATATTTTCAAATTTTTACAGTGGCACAAACTAACCCATGATGAATATGTTAACTCGATTTAGTCTCAAACAAAAAGCCATAGCAGCCACAATTGTTCTTGTCTTAGTGCTACTTTCTATCACGTTAGTTTCACTTGTGAGTTTTTCTTCAACCCAAGAAAGACTCACCAAGGTCACATCGCAATATCAACCTAAAATGCTCAGCGCAATGCAATTAACCTCGCATTTTTACCATAGCTTGAGTGTATTAGGGAATTACCTCATTGAGAAAGATGATTACAACATGAACCTATATAGGGAAAAGGTAAATGACATCAATTCCACATTAACTGAACTGGTTAACTTAACAAACTTAAATCCCGAACTGGATGATTCTGAACAACTATTACGAATTAGGCAGTTAGTAGACAAAATCATAACTCATAATATATCAATGCTAGAGTTAGCTCAAAATAACAATAAAAATATGCCTGCAATTGGGATTGCATCGTCAAAACTTGAGCCTATTGCCATCAATATGAATCAGATCGTTAATGACTTATTACTGGCAACTGCAATTAATGAACAGCAAAGCATCTTACCTTTGATTGAAGACCTTAGGTATAACTGGATAATGCTCGTCAGTGAAGTCAGAAACTACCTTGCCTTTAGGCAATTACCAACCATAGATGAAATTGCGCTATTTAAAACAGGCGTTAATCAGTCATTTGAAGCATTAGAAAAACGTCGCTATGAAATGGATGACGATCAACTCGACCTATTGGATGAATTCGAAGCAAATACCGCGGCGTATCAGGCTGCGCTTGTTAAAGCAATTAATATTCATGCAGGCAATAATTGGCGAGCTGATCGTCAATTAATGAAGCAGAACATCACACCAACACTCAAAGAGCTCACAAAAGAATTAGAGGTTCTCGTCACCAAGCAACAACGTCGAATACATGAAAGTAACCTCGCCTTGTCGAAGCAAATTAGTGAAGCGGAAAATACTATTCGTTTCTCAATACAAGTCGCGTTAGCGATTGCACTTTTGGTGATATTCTTATCTTTTAAAAATAAACGCTTATTGAGTGATATCTTAATTCATAAAGAAAGCGAGCGTAAACTGTTCCATAAAGCGCACCATGATACTTTAACAAAACTGGCCAATCGGGCATTTTTTGATGATCGATTATTTAAAATGTTTTTAGATCAAGAAACCCGTTCTAAACGCCGCTCAAAAAGAGAAAATAACCTTGAAATAAACAGTCACTTTTTTGGTTTACTGTATATCGACCTTGATGGTTTTAAAGCCGTAAACGACAATGTTGGCCATGATGCGGGTGACTTTATTTTAATTGAAGTTGCAAAAAGAATGAAAAATGTGGTGCGTAATTCAGACATTGTTTGTCGTCTTGGTGGTGATGAATTCGCAGTGTTACTTAATGACATTAATCATATTAATAGTATTGAGAAAATCTCTGAAAACTTATGCAAAACAATTAGTCAACCTTACCACTATAAAGAACAAGTATTACAAGTCAGTGCCAGTATTGGTTTTTCATATTCTAGACATCCGCAACTGCCATTACACAAGAAAGTTAAATTTAGGATGGAAGCAATCATTAAACAAGCTGATACCGCCATGTACCACGCTAAAGAGAATGGCAAAAACCAATACGCACAATTTAAATAAAGCCTGATCTTATGATGTTAAGCTTCAACCAACAAATTTGCTTACGTCAACGGTTCTAGTCGAGGTTACTTCTTCTGGCACTATTCAATAAAATGTAATTTATTAAGGTTATACCTCGTTAATATGACTAAAAAATCAATTTTATTAAATAATCATGAATTTCACTCAAGTTTAGCAAACTATTTTTAAAATCCTCTTGTATCAACGCCAAAAATAAATATGATGAAATTATCTTATTTCATTGAATCTTAGAAAAGTTTCAAACTTAAATAAGTCCATTATCTAATGTGGTTATTGACCACTGAGATAAACGAGTTTGAATTACCGTTCAAACTTCACTTTTAGAACGATTACCGTCGTTGTAACAAGATACTGTTTACCCACAACGGTAACTTAAGAGGATTTAGCAATGGAAAAATTATCCGGCGCAAGTATGATTGTGCGCTCGTTAATCGATGAAGGCGTAAAACACATCTTTGGCTACCCAGGTGGCTCAGTTCTCGATATCTACGATGCACTGCATGAAATTGCAGGTGTCGAACACATCCTTGTAAGACACGAACAAGCCGCTGTACACATGGCTGATGGTTATGCCCGTGCCACGGGTGATGTTGGTGTTGTTCTTGTAACATCTGGTCCGGGGGCAACTAATGCTATTACCGGAATCGCTACCGCCTATATGGACTCAATTCCAATGGTGGTATTATCTGGTCAAGTTCATAGTAACTTGATTGGCAATGATGCATTCCAAGAATGTGACATGATTGGTATCTCACGCCCAATCGTTAAACACAGCTTTTTAGTGAAAGATCCTCAGGAAATCCCTGAGATCATTAAAAAAGCCTTTTATATAGCCTCAACAGGTCGACCAGGTCCTGTGGTGGTCGATTTACCAAAAGACTGCTTAAATCCTGAAATTTTACATGACTATGTTTATCCAGAAAGCATAAACATGCGCTCTTACAGCCCAACAACCGCAGGGCATAAAGGCCAGATCCGCCGAGGCCTACACGCCCTTCTCGCGGCTAAAAAACCCGTATTATATGTTGGCGGCGGCGCAATTATCTCTGAGTGCGACAAGCAAATTCTACAACTTGCTGAACGCCTCAATATTCCTGTTATTAATACCTTAATGGGATTAGGCGCATTTCCTGGGACTCACTCACAATGTTTAGGCATGTTAGGGATGCATGGTCGCTATGAAGCAAACATGGCGATGCATAATAGTGACTTAATATTTGGCATTGGGGTTCGTTTTGATGATCGGACAACCAATAACGTTGAAAAGTATTGCCCTAACGCAAAAATCTTACATATTGATATCGATCCATCATCGATTTCTAAAACAGTGCGTGTCGATATCCCCATTGTTGGTTCTGCTGAAAACATTCTCGACAGTATGCTCAACCTACTTGATGAAACACAAAAATCTAATGACCCAGAAGCCATTAACCAATGGTGGGAAGAAATCAATCAGTGGCGTCAACGAGATAGTTTAGCTTATGACAAGTCATCCGATAGAATTAAGCCTCAACAGGTCATTGAAACATTACATAAATTAACTGATGGCGATGCTTACGTCACATCAGATGTCGGCCAGCATCAAATGTTTGCTGCACTCTACTATCCATTTGATAAACCACGTCGTTGGATTAACTCAGGTGGTCTAGGCACCATGGGCTTTGGTTTACCTGCAGCGATGGGCGTTAAAATGGCGATGCCAGATGAAACCGTAGTTTGTGTCACTGGTGATGGCTCAATCCAAATGAACATTCAAGAGCTTTCAACAGCACTTCAATACGATACACCCGTAAAAATCATCAACCTAAATAACCGCTTTTTAGGTATGGTGAAGCAATGGCAAGATATGATTTATTCAGGCCGTCATTCACATTCATACATGGACTCAGTGCCTAACTTCGCCAAGATTGCAGAAGCCTATGGTCATGTAGGTATGACTATTAGCGATCCAAATGAGCTTGAATCAAAATTAGCTGAAGCACTCGCAATGAAAGACAAACTTGTGTTTGTTGATATCAGTGTCGACGAAACAGAGCACGTTTACCCAATGCTAATTCGTGGTGAATCAATGAAAGATATGTGGTTAAGCAAAACGGAGAGAAGCTAATGCGTCGTATTATTTCTGTATTACTTGAAAACCAACCAGGTGCATTGTCTCGTGTGGTTGGCTTATTCTCTCAACGTGGCTACAACATTGAAAGTTTAACCGTGGCGCCGACAGAGGACACTACACTTTCTAGATTGAATATCACAGTCAATGCCGAAGCCAATGTTCATGAGCAAATTGAAAAACAACTGCATAAGCTCATTGATATATTAAAAGTATCCAACATTACTGAAAATGCGCATATTGAGCGTGAGTTAGCATTAGTCAAAGTCAAAGCACAAGGTGAGCTGCGTGAAGAAGTGAAACGCACAGCTGATATCTTCCGCGGACAAATTGTTGATGTAACTTCAAGCTTATATACCATTCAAATGGCGGGTACCAGTGAGAAAATTGATGCTTTTATCAGTGCACTTGCCGAAGTCACTAAAGTCATTGAAGTTTCACGCTCAGGCGTTGTGGGTCTAGCACGCGGTGATAAGGCCATGAAAGCTTAATTGGCATTAGCCCAAAAACCAAAGGAGCCTAGTGCTCCTTTTTTATTACTCCTAATTTTTTGCACTAACCTCACTTCACTAGCCTAAGTTTTTCGCACTCTGGTATACTTACCGTCTATTCTTTAGTGCAGCAGTCATAAAGTCACTGTTGCGACAGTTAACTGTTGAAAATTACCCGAGAAAATACATGCCATTTGCAAAACTGGGATTAAGCGATCCAATCACTAGTGCGTTGAATAAATTAGGCTATACCGAGCCTAGTCCTATTCAAGCTAAAGCCATTCCTGTTGCTCTATCGGGTAAAAATATCATTGCTGCAGCGCAAACAGGTACAGGTAAAACCGCTAGTTTTATTTTACCCATTTTAGAGCGCTTTAAAGCGGGTCAAAAAGTACGAGGGAAACGAGTTAAAGCTTTGGTACTGGCTCCAACGCGTGAACTTGTTGTGCAAGTTGAGCAAAATATAAAACTGTACAGTCAAAATTTATCCATCAATTCGATGGTGATGTATGGTGGCGTAGACAGTAAACAACAAAAGCAGCGTTTAATTGAAGGCATCGATATCTTAGTCGCCACTCCTGGCCGTTTACTTGATATGTATACCCAACGTGCTGTTAATTTTGATGAGTTAGAAGTTTTAGTCCTAGATGAAGCCGACAGAATGCTTGATATGGGCTTTATTGAAGACATTAACCGCATTATCGAACTTTTACCTGATGACCGCCAAAATATGTTGTTTTCGGCAACGCTTTCTAATCAAGTACGCGCTTTAGCGAAATCAGCGATGAAAAAACCAGTGCAAATATCAGTCGAAGCTGACACAGATGCACAGCCAAAAATCGAGCAATGGTTAACCACGGTTGATAAAGATAAAAAATCAGCATTGTTAAGCCATTTAATTAAAGAAAATGATTGGCAACAAGCCTTAATTTTTATCGAAACTAAACATGGTGCAGCAAAGCTTGTCACTCAACTCGAAAAGCGCGGCATTATTGCTGAATCATTCCATAGCGGGCGTAGCCAGCCAATCCGAGAACAAATTTTAGCGGACTTTAAAGCTGGCAAAGTTAGCTATTTAATCGCAACGGGGGTGGCTTCTCGAGGCATTGATATTGATGAACTACCGTTAGTGATTAACTACGACCTGCCATTTCCTGCTGACGACTATGTTCATCGCATTGGTCGTACGGGACGTGCTGGCGCAAAAGGCTTGGCTGTTTCTTTAGTCTCAAAGGATGACTTTAAAAATTTATGCGCTATTGAACGTCGTTTAGGCCATATCATCGAGCGTAAAGAAATAGCCGGCTTTGCACCTCGTAAAGAAGTGCCTATTTCAATTTTAGATTTTGTCCCTAAAAACCCTAAAATGCCAAACTCTTCCAAACCTAAGTCAGCAAACGCTGGGGCAAAAACAGAGGATGACAAACCACGCTTGTCACGGGGTAAATCTGATAAGCCAAAGAGCAATCATTACAATAAAAATAAAGCAAAGAAATTTAACCAAGAAGACAATAAAAAAACCTACGAGAATTCAAAAAGTAATGCTCGTAAACAGACAAGATCTGACTCAGCACCTACATCTTCAGTCCCAAATGGCACTGGCGCAGTTAACCCTTGGAAGCAATAAGCGATTCGTTTGTATAGTGGTGTCAATACGATAAAGCCTGCGTTATATTTCGCAGGCTTTTTAGTTGTTGCGATTAAAGCAGCACTCGGACTACTTTTTTATATTAACTCGCCATGGCGGGTTAAGACGATTTTCTCCAGCCCAGTACAATTTAATTTTATTACCAGATGGGTCAAATAAAATCGCTTCGCGCCACAAATAGCCGGCATCCACAGGTAGCTGATAAAACTCAACCCCTTTCGTCAATAAATCATTAACCCATTCATCTAACACTTCATGCTCAAAGTAAATGACACTGGAATTTACCGCATCATCCACTAACTGTGGCTTATCTTGCTTAAAAAGCGAAAATGTTGCGTCGCCGTCTGGACACATAAAACGAGCATAATGATTGCTACTAACGATTTGAATAAAGCCCAGCGTCAGATAAAAATCGCAAGCAAGCGACAAATCATTCACTGGTAAAGTGACTTGGTTTAATCGCATAATGCCTCCATTTATTCAGCTTAGTATTGGTTTCTTTCACTCGGAATATCTGTTGTATATTGAACAAACTCAACTTCATAACCGTTGGGATCGTTATAATAAACACTGTCGTAGTTAGCATCTTTTCCACCAACGATAGCGATTTCAAATCCTGCTTTTTCCATTCTGTTTCGTAAACCGTCGAGATCTGACACCTCATAAGCAAAATGAGCGAGGCCGAGATCGTACCCTTCGATTGGCCTCATTGTTCCTTTACCGTTATCGTTAAGTGACAAATAGTTATTATCATCGCCAAAATGAATCCATTTACGCTGCACTCCATGCCATTCGCCCTCACCGCTACCACGAACAGTCCAATGAGGAAAAGCAGCTTGATAAAAAGCCAGCGTCTCAGTTAAATCATTCACCACTAAATTTAAATGTTCTAATCGCATAGTTTATTCCTTTAATGTTATTAATTAGTTTGTGTAAATTGCTTATTTCACATCGTTCTACTTGGCTTATTTCAGTGCCATTGTGTTGTGAAACAAAACGCGACTTTTGGCTATCACATTAGCAATGTCTCGTTGATTGGCTTTTAATGCTGCAGAGCTATCACCTCTATCCAGCACCTGATTGTTATTAGCTCTTTTATTGGCTTTATTTTTTACAACTTGATCCATCATTTGTTGATTGATTATCACCTGAATCATGCTTGCCTCCTTGTCTTGATATAAGGGCTAACTTGCTTGCTATATAAGATGAAGCTACTATAAAACCTCAACCTAAGTTGAGGTAAAGCGATATTTTGAGTTTTCGAAATATATTTTTGAAACCCACTTTTAATACCTTAAATTTCAGAACCTTAAACATAATAATGAAATTAGTAGCGAAGAGTTTGTAAAAGATATAAGGGATAACAGATGCTCAATGAAATGGATTTAAGTGTTGGTCAAGTAGCTAAGCGTTGTGGTGTTAGGGTATCTAGCCTTCACTTTTACGAAAAAAAGGTTTGATTAAAAGCCTACGTAATCAAGGAAACCAGCGCCGATACCATCGAGACGTGATTAGAAGGATATCAGTGATTAAAGCAGCACAAAAAATGGGGGTGAGTTTACAAGAAATTAAACATGCATTTAGTTATTTACCCAATGAACGGACACCGAATAAAGATGATTGGGCTAAATTGTCTGAGTCATGGCACAAGCAGTTAACTCAACGGATTCATTATTTGACCGATTTAAGGGACTCTCTAAATGCTTGTATCGGTTGTGGTTGTCTATCTATGAAGTCTTGCCCTATTTACAACCCTGAAGACAATTTGGGTATTGACGGTGTTGGCTCAGTCATTCTTGATAAAGCCTTTAATGATGATTAACAGTCTGTAAATTTAAAACTCGACCTATAACGTAAAAAGCCCAACAAGGAAATAAATTCTTGTTGGGCAAAATAATCAGGGAAGATGAAACTTGCGCATAAGTGCAATAGGGGAAAACTTATGCGCTAGGTTGTTGTAATTTACTCACTATCAATAGTATTGTTTGCTGTGTTGATTTTAATCTTACGCGCTTTTAACGCTTCAGGTATTTCTCTTACTAAATCAATATTCAACAAACCATTTTCTAAATCTGCACCAACAACATTTACATGATCTGCAAGCTGGAAAGTGCGCTCAAAGCCACGCTCTGCAATACCTTGGTGTAAATATTTTCGTTCGTCATTGACGTTAGCAACCTTGTTGCCCTTAACCAATAACTTGTCACCTTCACTTGTAATATCAAGCTCTTGCATACTAAAGCCAGCAACAGCCATCGTGATACGGTAACGGTTTTCACCGAGCAATTCGATGTTGTAAGGAGGGTAACCAGTGTTACCATTTTGCACTGCAGCGTGCTCAGCCATTTTAGCTAAACGATCAAAACCAATCGCACTGCGGTATAGAGGAGTTAAATCGGGAGTTACATTAAATTTACGCATGTTCATATCCTTGTCTAAAGCAATATGTGAATAAAATATGCCATTATTGGCGTTTATCATTACCCTTGCGGCGTAATG
This sequence comes from Shewanella sp. ENK2, assembly GCF_043568515.1. Classification (NCBI taxonomy): domain Bacteria; kingdom Pseudomonadati; phylum Pseudomonadota; class Gammaproteobacteria; order Alteromonadales; family Shewanellaceae; genus Shewanella; species Shewanella sp. ENK2. The sequence goes on from NZ_CP171406.1 coordinate 4,663,495, forward strand.
GCAGTTAGTACCTCTATTGAGCGTGCCTAACTTATAACTAGATATGAGAACGTTATTTTTGTTTTCAAGTAAACTTGATAAATTAATTTCATTTTTATTTTATAAATAAATTTTAATCAATAAGATTCAACAACTTAAAAATTAATTTATTTAATAAAAAAAGGCAACCTTACAGTTGCCTTTAACTATATTGAGTATTGGAGCGTCACTTTACAGCCATCAATAGTGGCTTAACTAAAGGTGAGTATTAATAAATACTGCACCCTAAACTGCTCTTAGACTGAACAAACTTAACTTCACCATTTGGCTCATAATCTTCAATATTAATTTGCTGTTGCGTCTTAATATAATCATAAAGCTCAATAGCATCCACGTAGCCTGCTTCTAAAATATTAATCTTAGGATAGTTATCACCGCCTGCGGCGCTAAAGCTTGGGATCGAAAAGGTATAAGTTTCGTTAATATCAAAAGGCTTGTTGTTTATGCTATGGATATCAACATCTTGATCGCGACATTTCACTGTCATATCAATACCATAAAACTGTGCATAAGCGCCGCTAGTACGCGTATTAGACGCTACTTTTGATAAGTATTTAACCAGCTTTTCACCAGTCATTTCAGCAAAACCTATGGTATTTGAAAAAGGTTGTACCGTTAATACATCACGATATGCGACCTCGCCTGCTTGAATGGATGCCCTTACACCACCTGAATTCATAATGCCAAAATCAGCACGCACTTTTTCACTGTGCACTTTTGCAATCAAACGACCAAGGTTGGTTTGCTGCGAGCGTACAACTTTACGCTCACCTTGCAATAAACCATTGACGCGACCAATAACAACATCGAGTTCAGCACTGCCTTTATCTTGGTAAGGTTTAAGCACAGCTTCAACTTCCGCGTTTCGTTCAATTGGCTCAGCAACTGGCCAAGCTAATTTTTTACCAAAAGCCATACGCTTAAGGTTAATAGGAATTAATTGATAGTCGACTAAATAAAGTTTGCCATTAATGTATTCAAAATCTGCACGGCCTACATAACGCCCCCATTCGTGAGCTTGCATTATATACGTGCCATTTTGCTTATCTGGGCGACATGAGTCCCCCGGCATAAAGCGTTTATCATACTCACTGTTGCGACCACTCATACACACAGGGTTTTGGGAGTGTCCACCGATAATCGCATCAAGCATGCCTTCTTCAAGCTCACGAGCCATAGTGACATCACCTGGTGCATTACTACCAAACTCGCCATTTTCATAATGGCCCATGTGCGTTGCAGCAAACACAAGATCGACTTTTTCATTTACCTTTATTTGTGGAATAAGCTGCTTCATTTCTGCAATAGGATTAGTGAAGGTCAGCGTTTCGGTATGTAAAGGATTGGTCAACTTGGGGGTATCATCTGTCGTCAGACCCACAACCGCAATATTCAAATCCCCCAAGGTAAACATCTTGTAAGGCTCAAAATAGCGCTCTTGAGTATCTTTATGATAAATATTTGCCGCTAACATTGGAAAGTTAGCCAGCTTTGCTTGCTCATCTAAAACAGATAAAGGGTTATCAAATTCATGGTTACCAACGGCCATGGCATCGTAACCAATCATGTTCATACCAATAAAATCAGGTACTGCTTTTTGTAAATCAGATTCTGGTACACCGGTGTTAATATCACCGCCTGATAACACCAGTGTATGACCACCTTGCGCAGCCACTTCTTTACGAATACCGTCAATCACAGTAAATCGCGCAGCCATTCCTGCTTCGCCCGCTTTATTGTGCCAAAAGCGTCCGTGATTATCATTGGTATGTAGCACAGTAAATTTAGTACAGTTGTTATCGTCACATTGTGGCCGTTGTTCACAGCCCGATAAAGCCACCAACCCACTCGTGGCAATAAGTAACGGCAGTATTGTCTTACTCATTTTGGTTTTCAAAGCGGAAGCCAAAAACGTCGGAATCGTTTTTTTCATTATTTTATCCGTAAAGAGTCAGGTCTTTAGCACTATAAAGCGCAATCATTTAAACCTTGGTATTAACAGTAAACGTATATTGATTACAAAATTCGCAGAATATAATAACAAATTACCATCAATTCATGTCAGTTTTTTTAAATCAAAACCTTAAATAACAGATATTTAGTTATATATTTTGAAGTGGATTATCTTTATTTAAGAACAACAATTAAAGTGACTATTACCCATTAAAAATAAAAAAAGCTTAAGCTAGCCAACTTATTTAAGTCGCTTCACTTAAGCCTTTTATTTAACGCTGTTTATTACTCTAACTGATACTTCCGCTATAACAGAGGCATTATCTTTTTACTGAAACAACTAGTTAATTAATCGCCCTGTGATCCATTGGCCGATTTCAGTTAATTGTTCAGGAATAACACTGTGCGGCATAGGGAACGTTTTCCAAGTCGACGCATAACCGGCTTTATTTAAGGCATCATAGGCCATCTTACCTGCAAACAAAGGGACGACCTCATCTTGCTCACCATGGTGTTGTAATAAAGGGGTTTGGCTATTTGATGGATGTAAACCTTCAGGTAACGCCTCGCCAGCAGGCAAATAACAAGACAGCGCCATAATGCCAGCTAATGTATGCTCAAAACGCAAACCAGTAAATAAACTCATCACGCCACCTTGGCTAAAGCCAGCCAAAACAATATTTTCAGCAGCAATACCCGACTCAATTTGTTCATTAATCAGCGCTTTAACCGATTTTTCTGATGCTAATACACCGTTAATATCTGCACGGTCATGTAAGTCCATACTTTTAATGTCATACCATGAGCGCATGATGTAACCACCGTTAATGGTTACGGGTTGTTCCGGAGCATGAGGAAAAACAAATCGAATACTGTGATCTTGTGGTAACCCTAATAAAGGCACCACTGGTGCAAAGCCAGCTCCCGAATCACCTAAGCCATGTAACCAAATGACACAAGCAGTGGCTGCAGTAGTAGGTTCAACTGTAATACGTTCAAGTGCAGTAGTTGCAGACGACATGATTTATTCCCTTTTAATTTTTTGCGGCTATCTTAACTTAAACAATCTAGTCCGTTAACCGCTAACTTAAGAATGAAAAACAAAAAAGGTAGCCTAAGCTACCTTTTTGATTAACTGCGTTTCTTTAAATAAAGGGCTGCTATCAACACCTATTATTCAGCACAGCTTTTAACTAGCGTACCATCACGGTAAAAGTTTAATTGACCTTCTACTGGCGCATAATCTTCTGCTGATATCTCAGGATTAGCGACAAAGTACTCACGGAATACTGCAGCATCGGTTAACTGAGTATCAATGTAGTTAGGGTGTTGATTGATGATTGGGTAATCATCACCACCAGCAGCACTGAAATGAATCACAGAGAATGTATAGTTTTCTTGTTCATCAAATGCACGGCCACCTAATGAAGCGATATCAACAGTACCTTCTGTACATTGAACATCCATAGCAACATTGTTCAATTGTGGGTAACCACCACCAGTTTTAACTGCTACGTTAGCTAAGTAATCTTTTACTTCACTGCCTGTCATTGTCACGTAAGCGACAAAGTTACCAAATGGTTGTACAGTTAATACGTCACGGTAAGAGATATCACCTTCAGCAATTGATGCGCGAATACCACCTGAGTTCATTACACCAAAATCAGCTGTAACATTGAAGTTATTCGTCACAAATTCTGAGTAAGCCGTAGTGAGTAAGTTACCTAAGTTAGTTTGCTCAACACGCACCACTTCACGGTCGCCTTCTAACTTACCGTCAGTGTATGAAATCACGACATCAAGTAACTCTTGGCCACGTTCTTGATATGGTTTTAGCATATCGTAAACCGTTTGATCTTTTTCGATTTCTTCAGTGATAAAGACTAACTCACCGTTATCATCTTCTTCTTTCAAGTTAATTGGTATCAATGAGTAGTTGGCTAACGTTAGCTCACCGTCCATATATTCAAAGTCAGCGCGGCCTACGTATTTACCCCACTCATGCGCTTGCATGATGTAAGTGCCGTTTTGCTGATCAGGTTTACATTCATCACCTGGTGCAAAATCTGCGTACTCATCCCCTTCCATACATACTGGATTTTGAGAGTGACCACCGATAATCGCATGCAACTGCCCTTCTTCTACTGAGCGAGCTAGCATCACATCGCCTGGTGCCTCTGTACCGTGGTTGCCATCAGCATAGTGACCCATGTGTGTTACAGCGAACACCATGTCGACTTCTTCGTTAGCTTCAATTTCAGCTAAGACTTTTGGCAGCTCAACTTGAGGATCTGTGAACGTTAAATCTTCAACGTTTTCAGGATTCACAATTTTAGGCGTATCTACAGTCGTAAAACCGATAATCGCAACTTTAAGGCCATTGATATCGAATACACGGTAAGGTTCAAAGTAACGCTCATCCGCATTTTTATCGTAAATGTTAGCCGCAAGCATTGGGAAGTTTGCTAAAGTAGATTGCATATCCAAAGTACTTAACGGGTTATCAAACTCATGGTTGCCGACCGCCATTGCGTCATAACCGAGTAAGTTCATCCCTACAAAGTCAGGAATCGCTTCTTGCATATCAGACTCTGGTACACCAGTGTTGATGTCACCACCTGATAATAAAATCGTTTCATCACCACGGCCTTCTACCTCTGCACGAATTTGGTCAATCACCGTTTTACGTGCTGCCATGCCATATTCGCCGTCGCTGTTTTCCCAAAAGCGACCATGGTTGTCGTTGGTATGAATAACCGTAAAGCTAGTACAAGCATCACCCGCTGCTTCACATGCTGTTTGGTCTTTATCGTCGTCGCTACTACAACCTGATAAGGCAGCAATCACTGCTGTTGCCACTAATCCTTTGTATAACGTGTTTTTCATGATCTAACCCCTAATCAATATATTGTTATATTTACGAGCTACCCAGCTCTGATTGAATGGTATCAAACACTGACAAAGTAATATGTCATCCACATGACAAAACGTGACATTTAACTCAATAATAACAATATCTTACAAAGGGCATTACATCGAACTTAGCAACAATAACAATGCCGTAAATAAAAACCAGTTCCGAATTAAGAACATTGAAAAAACAAACCCGATAAACTGCTAATTTCATGAAGGTTTATACAAAACATCTGCTTGGTTCAATTATGCATAAACAAAAACGCACGCTCCAATGACCAATTAAACGTCAAAATTAGCAGATTGACATTTCAGTAAATTACGATAGCAATGGAACCGATTAACTTAACCCTTCTACAAAATCGATAGATAGGGTTATATTTTTGCGCTTATGCTCTACTTAATCGACCATTATACTCAATGATTCACTATCAATCTTAGGTGCGTAATATGGGGTTACTACAAAACGGTCAATGGGTCGATCAATGGTATGAAACTAAAGAAAATGGTGGAACATTTGTCAGAGAAGACGCCCAACTTAGAAACTGGATCACTCAAGATGGTTCGGCTGGCCCCACTGGTAAAGCTGGGTTTAAAGCGGAATCAAATCGTTACCATTTATACGTATCCCTTGCCTGTCCGTGGGCTCATCGCACCTTAATTTTTCTGCAATTAAAACAATTGACAGATCATATCAGCGTTTCAGTGGTCGAGCCTCACATGCTCAGTAACGGATGGGAGTTTAGTGGCAAAAACCAATCACCTGAGGCAAAAAGCATTAGCGGCGCAGCTTCTGACCCATTAATGCAAAAAGACTATTTATATCAAGTTTATCAAGAAGCTAAGCCCAATTATAACGGGCGTGTCACAGTGCCGCTGCTTTGGGATAAAAAACATAAAACCATTGTCAGTAATGAATCGTCTGAAATTATTCGTATGTTTAACAGTGCGTTTGATTTGATAACTGGCAATCAAGAAGATTATTACCCGCAGCGGTTACGTAGTGAAATCGATACTATTAATGAACTGGTTTATCACAAGATTAACAATGGCGTTTATCGAGCAGGTTTTGCCACGACACAGCAAGCGTATCATGATGCCGTGTTCCCGCTGTTTGATGCTTTAGACACGTTAGAGAAACGCCTTACGACACAACGCTATTTGACTGGTTCAACAATCACCGAAGCCGACTGGCGACTATTCACCACCTTGATCCGTTTTGATAGTGTCTATGTCGGTCATTTTAAAACCAATTTGCGTACTATTGAATCCTACCCACAATTATCAGGCTATTTACGAGACTTATACCAACAACCTGGTATTGCAGCAACCGTCAATCAAGAACATATAAAGCAGCACTATTACTATAGCCACCAGCATATTAATCCCACCCAAGTTGTGCCAGCAGGGCCTATCATTGACTATATGACGCCACATTTTCGTGATGAGTTAAATAATACGCTAGAAAATAAGCGATAAAAAATACAGCAACTCAGTTGCTGCTTATGGTTTTTTCTCGTCGATTAAATGATTAAAAACCACTTATTCAGAAACAATAGATTCAGGGATTTTTATTCAAGGGATTTTATTCAAGAGCTATATTCAGAAGCCATTTATTCAGGAGCCATTTATTCAGGAGCTATGCCCAGAACCTCAATGGCTTCGTAAAACTGCTGATTATTATCAAGCTGTATACTCCAGCGCACAGCGCCAGCATCAGCGATAATAAGTAAACGTTCAGCAATGCATTTGATGTCATCAACCATAGCGGTCAATACGACCTTGCTGACATTTAAACGACATTGTATTTCAAGTGGGGTGACGACTAATTTACCTTGTGAAAACTCAATAATCATTTATACAATCCAATCTCTACCAGCAAAATACTGGAAATAAAAATCCCAAGTGATTAACTCACTTGGGATTGGCATTAATGCTCTATTAAAGCATTAGCTCGGCGTTGATATTGTGTAGATTAGTGCTGATGACCGCCTTCACCATGTGAATGGCCATGAGCAATCTCTTCATCAGTGGCTTCACGGATATCAACCACTTCAATGTCAAAAGTTAATTCACGGCCTGATAGAGGATGATTGGTATCAATCGTCGCCATAAACTTACCCACTTTAACAACTGTGACTTGGCGTTGACCTTGCTCAGTGTTTACAATCGCAGGCATGCCCGCTTTCCAGACTTTCGCACCTTGTAAATGCTTAACCGACACTCGCTGCTCAGCCGATTCCATACGTTCTCCATAGGTATCTGCTGCAGGCGGTGTCACGCTGAATTTAGCGCCAGCTTCTTTGCCAGCAATGGCATCTTCAATACCCGGCATCATGTTGTCATGGCCATGTAAATAAGCGATTGGCGAACCACCTTCGTTGGTTTCAATTACTTCGCCTTGTTCATCGCGTAATGTGTAGTTAAAGCGCACTACCATATTATCTTGAGCTGTCATCGAATATCCTTAATTCACTTCGATTTCAATAGTTGCCGCAGCTTAACAAATCGACTAACAAGCTGCCAGCAAAAAGCCGATGTTAATCGGCTTTGGTAGTGATTTAGCGATTATCTGGTAATCAAACAACACGACTCATGACTTTTTGATACCTATCTTGCTTATCGCTCACTTCGCTGCGTTACTGACCGTTACATGGACTCTGGGTTATTGGTTACCAATATCCATTCCCAATGCGGCAAAGGTTTTCTCATCAGGAAAACCATCAGCAATTAAATTTTTGCTGCGCTGAAATGCCTGTACACCAGCAATTGAATTACGCCCCAGCACACCGTCTGGTTTACCCACATCAAAACCAAGTTCATTTAATTTGGCTTGCATTACTTTAATATCACTACGATTGAACATACCATGCTCTGGCGCACTAACATGTAAAGGGGCAGCGCCATTGATACGATCTGCCAAATGACCGACTGCAATGGCATAAAACTCTGAACGATTCCAACGCATAATCACATCAAAATTGTCATACCCTAAAAACGCAGGCCCTGTATGACCAGATGGAACATACAAAGAGGCTTTCATGTCAGGAGTTGATAACGGCTTGCCGCTAGTTTGGGTGATATTCAATGCAGCCCACTGGGTTAAAGGCTGTGAGTGTTTTCGGCCAAGATATTGATAATCATAATTCTCGGGCAAGGTCACTTCTCGACCCCAGCGCTCGTTGGCTTTCCAACCTAATTGCTGTAAAAAATTCGCCGCTGACGTTAGTGCATCTGCGGTGCTGTTCCATAAATCTACTTTGCCATCGCCATCACCGTCTACAGCATATTTGGCATAGTTTGTCGGCATAAATTGGGTATGCCCCATAGCGCCAGCCCATGATCCAACCATGGTCGCATCGTCAAAGTTATACTTTTCTTTTAACTTTAATGCTTGCATTAATTCATTAGTAAAGTAGTCACTACGTCGAGGATCGCACGCTAATGTTGCTAGCGAATTGAGCACCGACATTTTACCTTTATAGCCGCCAAAGTTAGTTTCTAACCCCCAGAACGAAATAATGTATTGCCCAGGAACACCATACTCTTTAGTTAACTTGTTAAGTAATTCACGGTTTTCAGCCAGTAACCGACGACCTTCTTTTACACGCCAATCAGTTACGCGTTTATTAAAGTAATTACCAAAGGTTTGGCTAAATTCTGGTTGCTGGTTATCAAGCTCAATAACACGAGGAATAAACTTCAGGTTAGCCACGCTAGTATTGATAGTTTGCTCAGACAAACCCTCACTGCGTGCTGTTACTTTGAGTTTATCGACACATTGGGAAAAATCGTCAACAGCTGCAATAGATTGAAGACTAACAAAACAGCTAGAAAAGAATAACGCTGACTTTAAAACGGAAGAATACTGTGAACTCACCATAAATGAATACTTCTACAAATAATGACTGTCCACATCGTGACTGATAGCGATACAGGAAACAAGAGCCTATACGGCTTAAATATCGAAATTATGTGTTTATCTGGTTAATTAAGCTTCATGTTTCATCAGCTTTTGTCACATTAGATTAATAGTGTTTTGTATTGAATAGAGTTACCGTATAATCGACACGTTAATTGAATTCATCAAAGAGACTAATCATGATTGAACAAACCCCTGCTGTTGCAAGCTTTATTGAGAACGTTAAAGAACACCAAGTCCTTTGGGGCTTAGCCGATGAAACGGGCGAAGGTTGGGTTGTCTGTGACTCTTCTGAATTTGAAGAAACTGATGTGATGCCATTATGGTCAACTGAAGCACAAGCTGCTGGCCACTGTACTGAAGAATGGGCAGACTATAAAGCGGTACAAATCAGTTTAAATGAGTTTTTAGAGTATTGGGTTGGTGACTTAAATGAAGACGGCGTATTAGTCGGTATTGATTGGGTTGCTAACGAAGATTGTGTAGAAGTTGACCCTATCGTCCTTGCTAAAGAGCTTGTAGACGTAGAAGCGGAATAAGCACTGCGCTGTTAACAGCCACATAATACAAAGCTGCTAGATGTCATCGCAAACCTGTGATGCTTGGCAGCTTTTTTATATAACGTCATGTCATATAGGCCAGTAGTGAATCATTTACCTCCTTTAGTCGACATTCCTTTTGATCTCAGACATCAATGTTGGTTTTGTGCAGAGCCATGCAATGATGTGTTCAGCTATTATGCAAAACCAAGCACGCCACATCCTTCGCTAACGCTACCCGCATGCACTGAATGCAGTCGGCTTGCTAAAAAGCACCTCTTAACGTCGATCTGGGATTGCCGTGATGCCGTTAAAGACGATTTAATGAAGATTTACCACAAAGACTTGGCCATTGGTATTAATTGGACTGAAGAAGAGCTTGCAGAATCTGGGTTTGACTGCCGTATTTTATCAGGCTTTAAAGAAAGTGCGTGGATGATGTATCAAATAGCCAAAGGACGCATCAACGCCAAAGGTTGGCCGTTAGTACTTAATGGTATTGATATTGAGCAAGGCTACCAACCCCAGTTTGAATTTGACGGACTTAGTTTTAATTCATTAAATAAAGCCATTACTCATTACTGCGACACACTGTCATTGAATAAGCATTTACTTTGCGAACTCCTCAACATTGTCGGCAAAGAGAAATTTGCTTACGCTATCAGGTTATGCCGCATGAACATTGGTATTACCCGTGAGCATCAAAAGCTATTGTTACAACAAGTTAAAGAAGAGTTTGAACAATAATCTTGCTTGAATCCAGTGGCAAAAATAAAGGCTAATCAACTATGATTAGCCTTTATTTTTTAATAGTTTGCGTTTTAAATCGTTAACTCTCTCATTGTTACTTTAATTATCTAATTCCGATAATCATTAACCCAATAAGGTCTTTAATCGTTTTTGCACAACATCAACCAATAAATCAGGTTGGAATTTTGAAATAAACTCATCACAGCCCACTTTTTCAACCATTGCATGGTTAAAGCTACCACTTAGAGAAGTGTTTAAAGTGATATATAAGGCGCTCATTTTCTCATCAGCGCGAATTTCTGAGGTAAGCTTATAACCGTCCATTTCAGGCATTTCCGCATCAGTTATCATCATCAAAAACTCAGTAGTGACATCAATGCCTTCTGCAGTTAACTTTTGTAAATAGTGTAACGCTTGCAAGCCATCCGACGCTTCAATAATTTCAATACCTAACTGACTTAATGTGTCTCTGACTTGTTTTCTTGCCGTAGAGGAGTCATCAACAATAAGCACTTTTTTACCCGGCATATGCTCTGCAAGTTGTTCATCTAATACGCCATCTGACAAACTAATATCGTAATCAATAATTTCAGCAAGCACCTTTTCGACATCAATAATAGACACCAATCGCTCAACATCATTCTCGGTTAGCTTGGTTATTGCAGTGAGGTAGTTGTTCGCGCCCGCTGACTTTGGCGGCGGCATAATGTCGCTCCAGGTCATGTTAACGATATGCTCAACTTTGCCTACTAAAAAGCCCTGCACACTGCGATTATATTCAGTAATAATTAGGTTACAATCTTCAGATACAGACATCGGGCTAAACCCAATCGCTCCTCGCAGATTTATCACAGGTATCGACATACCACGTATGTTGGCTACGCCACTAATATTGCTGTTACTACCTGGTAAGGCACTGAGTGCTGGTAACTTAACAACTTCTTTGACTTTAAAGACATTAATAGCGAATAATTGAGTTGCGCTTATTTTGAACAGTAGTAATTCCAACCGGTTCTCACCCACTAGCTGGGTGCGTTGATCTACAGTATCAAGAACTTTCTTCATTATTATTTCTCAGTTAACTCAACATCGGCTTCACGTAAATTATAAAATGATTTACATCAAAAAACTGCTGAGTTCATCGTAATTACTCAGTGTTTTGCAGAAAAACTTACCAATTTGCATGTAAATTAAACAATCACATTTTGAATAAGATCTTATCGGCCAAAATCGACGTATCATTAGTTTAAATTACTGAAGTCTTTGGCTGACATCAGAAAAAGCCCCCTTGCTACAGACATAAAGGAAATATGATGCGTAAACAATTCATTAAAACTATCGCCTCTGCTGTATTACTTTTATCTACCAGTGCTTGCACCATGCTCGACACTAAAGTTGACGTTGTGGATGATTTTCAGCTAACCAATTACTTAGGTACATGGCACGAAATAGCGAGACTCGACCACTCCTTTGAGCGAGGTATGAGCCAAGTCACCGCTAATTACAGTGTAGAAGGCGACAAAGTCATAGTGATCAATAAAGGGTACTTAACAGACGCACAAAAATGGAAAGAAGCAGAAGGTAAAGCCTACTTCATTGAATCTGACAAAATAGGTCGCTTAAAAGTCTCTTTCTTCGGCCCGTTTTATGGTGCATATCAAATCCACGATTTAGTTAAAGACGAAAACGGAGACTATCAAGCATCATTAGTCATTGGTCCCAATAACGAATATGCTTGGATTTTAGCCCGTGACACCGTGATTTCTGATGATGTTAAGCAACGTTTTGTGTCCAAAATGCGCACATTGGGCATTAACGAACAAGACCTTATATGGGTAAGCCAAAACTAACCAATAAATAATGATCATAGTGTTATTCGTATGCGTATATATAGTTGATTTAAAAATAAACCTCACTCGACAAATAACACTTTCATCATATAGGTGCTGTTATGATACTACCTTTGTTTCCGCTTTCGATTTGCTTACTACCTCAGGGGTTTACGCAACTTAGAATTTTTGAACAACGCTACAAACGTCTAGTGACTGAGTCATTAAAGTCTGGCGAAGGTTTTGGACTGTGCATGCTAAACAGCAAAAACGAACTGATGCCAATCGGTACTTGGGTACACATTATTGATTTTGAAACGTTAGATGATGGTTTACTCGGGATCAGTATCCAAGGACAGCAGCGATTCAAAATCAATGATTTCAACATCGAAGATGATGGCCTTAAACGTGGCAACGTAAGCCTGTTACCTGATTGGCCAAATTCTGACATCGTGCCCAATCAGAAGTTCTTAAGCGAAACCTTGCAGCAAATACTTGAACAATACCCAGCTCAGCTGTCCCATTACAATAAACAAGATTTCGATAACATGTCCTGGGTATGCCAGCGTTGGTTAGAAATAATGCCGATTACCGCTGAAGAAAAATATCAATGCATTAATAGTCATAACCATAAAATGACCGAAGAATTACTTACAAGCATCATTAAGTAACCCAAGCTAATACCACAAACACTGACGTTATACTCTTTCTAGAAATTTTTTGATCCATTCCTGCCGTCTCACGTAATGGTAAATAACAAGTGCATGATTGATTGGTAAAACAAATGCTAATACAGCTAATACAAAACCTTTCGTCATTTATGTACATCACCAACGTCAGAATATGCGAGCGAAAATAAATGGAAAATTTTCAATCACAAACTGTTCAAAGTCGTTATGATAAAGGCATGTTATCTAAAAATAATAATGCCATGACGACAAATGATTCCAGTGACAATAACGCAATTGATAATCAAGCCAGCAACGATGAAGCCAAGTACCTTGCAGATTTGATGATGCAAGTGGCCAACCAGCGTAGTAAAGCTGCTTTCGCCAAGTTATTTGCTCATTTTTCTCCCAAAATTCGTGCCTTTGGGGTTCAGCGTTTAAGCCAACAAGGTTTAGCAATGGATCTCGTTCAAGAAACCATGACACGAGTGTGGACCAAAGCGCATTTATACAACGCCGATAAAGCCGCTGTGAGTACCTGGGTGTTTACCGTTATGCGAAATCAATGCTTCGACATGCTTCGTAAAGTACAAAATAATCGTGAAGATGCATACGGTGATGACATTTGGCCACTATTTGAATCTGATGAAAGTGATGAAACCGATAACGACTTCAAATTATCAGCCACATTACTAAAACACGTCGATGACTTACCTCCGTTGCAAAAGCAAGTGGTTCAAGGCATCTACATGCAAGAATTAACGCAGCAAGAGCTCGCTGACAAATTAAAAGTGCCCATTGGTACAGTCAAATCAAGATTACGTTTAGGTTTAGAAAAGTTAAAAGGCTTCATGGAGAAACATTATGATTAAGTACCACCCAAATCAGGAATTGTTATCGCTCCATGCGAAGGGTCAATTACCGTTATCTTTATCTATCGCGGTATCAGCACATTGTGAGCTGTGCCCCCAATGCACTGAGCAATTAATGGCGTTAACTTTAAAAGCCTCAGACGAGAGCTTTTCACTCGCACCGATGTCCTCTATCGACAATGATAGTTCTGATTTAGACGCAGACTTAGATGCCCTACTCGCTGACATGATGCAAGATGACGTACTTGAAGCAAAAGAAGTTGAAGCAAGTAATCAAACTCATGTTGCTAGCCATGTTAACGTATCGATTAAAGGACATGAATACACCTTACCTCGAGCATTTAGCCAGCAAATTAACAACAACTGGCAAGGTATCGGTAAGGTCAACCGGATACGATTAGACACAGGTGAAAAGCAAGTGAGAGCGAGCCTGCTGCACATTGCTGAAAATGGTGAAATCCCACAGCACAGCCACAAAGGTCAAGAGCTAACCTTGTTACTCGCTGGTGAATTTAGTGATGAGTACAATACCTATACAGCCGGTGATTTTATCATGCTCGATTCTGAGCATGAACATAGTCCTAAAACCATTGATGGTTGTTTATGTTATACCGTCGTCGATGCACCTTTATACTTTACTAAAGGTATCAGTAAATTGCTCAATCCAATCGGTGAACTAATTTACTAAATAGCCTATCAAAATGTTCATAAACAGCCTGTATTTCAGGCTGTTCTATTTTGATAATTAGCGAATTAATACTAGGTAATCAGCTTTAAAGTAGGCTTCTTAATAACAATGCTCAAACCTTATGTTTAAACGATCGTAAACTCGATACGAAATGACATAATTGAGGGATACCATTTAACAAAATAGCGAAGTTAACCACTCATTAGCACACTGAATTAGTGTAACTTTATCAACACCCTTTCAGTTTTAGCTTGGTTTTTATACGACAAAAAGACGTATCGCTCACCTTTTAGTCTTAAACTGTTCTATTTTGTAAAATATGTATTGCTATATTAAAAATATACGCATATTATCCACAATGTTATTAAGTTAACTTGTATTTAACTGTTTACCCTTCTGTTATTCATAACTGCACTCGTAAACCCACACTACAAGTCACGCCTTTTGGTTAAACATTGTCATTTGTTTGTCATATGCCTGTGTTCAACTAGACAAAGCAAGTAAGTTGGCGATTAAAATAAATAATCAACACGACTTGTCAGTGTAATAAGCACAGTTAACTTAAGCACACACATTAGCTTCAATAAGCCCAAACTTACGCAACACAACTGCTTAAGGATATTTATTGTTATTACTTACTCACCAGATAGGTGAAAATTAAAAAAGGAGTGTGGCATATGTCATACAACATTAATGGTCACGAAATTACAGTCAATTTCCCTGTAAATTCAATATCATCAAACAAAAACTCAATAGCTTTTACTGACAGCCAAGGTAAAACTAAAACAACTTTTTCAAAGCGCACTGAAGCGTTAAAATTTATGAAATGGTTGATAACGGCTAACAAGTAACACCTTCCATAACGCTTGCGTTATTCATTTGCTCAGTTACTCAATAAACATCGCTTCTCGGTATTTCCTCTCACACTTTACCGGACGTTTATTAGAACTGAGCAACATGAAACAACCCCATTCGCTTCACTTCCAGCACTAATACTTAAACAACTTTCTTTAGCTACAGTTAACTTACTGACCATATTTACGTATATACCTAGCGAGCATACTTGGATTACCCAATAAACCACCTTGGTGTAAATACATAACAGGCCAAGTATTATCGACAGTTTCCGCTTTATAATCTTTATTTAAAAAATGCTCCAGCATGATAAATCCAACTGGATCATAAAGTAACTCAAACTCAATGCCAGAATCACGCACACGACGCCACATGTCATAACACTGTCGATTAAGCTTTCCAAAGTGATACTTAGTGCCATTTGATACAATATGCGGGTGAAACTCACTCTGTGATGTTAACTGACTAAACTGATGCGTTAGGTAATTGTCTCCCCCACGCAACTGCAGGTTATGACATTGACTGTTACAGTTGGCTGACTCGCCTGCGGAAGGTAGCGCTTAAAAAATCGTTGCAAGAATAATGCTGTTGTGCCCGTACCTGAAGGCAAAAACAGATTTAATCTAGTCATATTCTGCTGATGCATCCAACTCAAAATTTGCAGGCCTAATGTTTCAAGCCCTTCTGCAGCATACTCACATCGTCCACCTTCAGGAATATAGATCTCATTCGCAGATGCTTGTTTCGCTAAATCAGACACATAGCTATCAAGATTGCCGCTTACATGTTTAGGTTTCTCGACAATATTGGCGCCATTATTAAGCGCTGCTAGGTAGTTCCCCTGTGGGTTTTGTTTAAGATAATCAGCGATATGATCCACATGATAATCTAACTGCCATCCGCGCAACTTAGCCAGCACTGCAAGTGAATGTAATGAATTAGCTTGAGGTGAACCGTATCCAATAACCTTATTGATATGAGGAAAGTCCTGGGTCAAGAAGAATTGAAACTTACGGGCTTTGTTTCCGCTAAAATCAGGATGAATCAAGTCATCTCGCTTAACAAAAACCTCACGATCAGCAAATCTCATTTTATCAACGGGCGTGTCGATTGAGATATCCGCAAGAGATACATTAGAGCCAGCCGCAAACATAAGTAACGTCGCTTAAATAAAGAGTTATAGTCTGTAGTGGTATTTTAACTAACTATTAGCGATTTTCGCTATCATCAATTGTCGACAGCCCAAACTAAGTCAAGTAATGTCTTCTAACCTTCTAAACAAATCAAAATAAAATCAATAATTATCAACCACTTAAAAGAAACAAAAAGCTAATAAAAATATTGGCATAGTTTTGGCTTTCTAGTGATTATTATCACCAATGGAATATTGGTCATTTCATTAACCAGTTTTGTATGACTTAGGGAGCACCAATGTCAGTCTTGAGATTAATTTTTAATATCGCATGGTTCATCATGGGCGGATTTGTAATGGGTCTAGCATGGTGGCTAGCAGGCTTATTGTGTTTTATCAGTATTATTGGTATTCCATTTGGCCGTGCTTGCTTCGTGATTGGTGAAATGGCGTTCTGGCCATTTGGACAAGAAAACGTTAACCGTAAACATTTAAAAGGATTTGAAGATATTGGTACTGGTCCATTGGGCATGATTGGCAACGTTATTTGGTTCTTATTCTGTGGTATTTGGCTCGCGATTGGTCACTTAACCCATGCTGTAGCTTGCTTTGTTACCATTATCGGTATTCCGTTTGCAATACAACACGTAAAACTCGCACTACTGAGCTTAACACCAATTGGCCAAACCGTTGTGGCAAAAGAAAGCTACTAACAGGTCACTTATGACTGAAAGCAAAGATATTGGACAGTAGCGTTAAAACAAAAACACCTTATATTCAGCTAGCAGATTATGAGGTGTTTCTGTTCAGTTTTAAATAGAGTAAACCATTCTAAATTTCGTTATTTTTGTGGTTAAAACCAGCAATAAAAAACTCTACTTTGCCACAAGATTTACAGGCAAACATATCAAAATCTTCTTTATTAACAAACAGCTCGCCAAGTTCACCTAAAACGCCCCAGCGCGTACCTTCATGAAAACTTTTAGTACCAATAAATGTAAGGCTACTCTTGCATCGAATACAATCAATACTCGCTTTGTTAGGTGAAGCGACTGGCGCTGGTTGACCTTTTTCACAGTTACAATTCCAACAAACTTGAAAGCCATCATCAATGACGGTATTACAATTTTCGCATGTCCACGACATCCACTTTCTCCTATGACGCTAACACACTAACAATATGCTGAAATTCTGCTTCAGTCACAGGTTGAACACTCAACCTTGCCCCTTTACTCACTAATACCATATCAGCAAGTTGAGGATCAGCTTTAAGCGCTTTTAAGGTAATAATCTGCTTAAAGGTTTGCCGATAAGTTAAATCCACAGCAACCCAGCGCGGATTTTCAATATCTGATTTAGGATCATAATAACTTGACTCATTATCAAAAGCACTCTGGTCGGGATAAGGCTCAGATGATACTGTCGCCAAGCCAACAATACCCGGCACTTTGCAACTGGAATGATAAAACAATACCGTATCGCCCACTTTTACCGCATCGCGTAAAAAGTTACGCGCTTGGTAATTACGGATCCCTTCCCAAGGTTCAGTTTGGTTTTCACATTGCTGTAAATCGTCAATACTGAACTCGTCTGGCTCAGACTTCATTAACCAATATGCCATTTTGCAATCCTATTGTTTAAACTACTTTTGATGAGTGTTGTAGTAAGTTTCTTTTTATATCTTTGATTTTGCAATCGGCAGAGATGCATCACTGCCCCACTCACTCCACGAACCATCATATAAGGCAGCATCATATAAGCTTGTATCTGTACCACTTGATATAAGCGCTACCAAGCCAATACAAGCAGTAATTCCTGAGCCACAGCTAAATACAACCCGCTTACTATCTTCAGGTAATATACTGGAAAATAAATGGCGCAATTCAGCAGGACGCTTGTATGTATTACCATTTAGCACATTGGCAAAAGGGAGATTTATTGAGTCAGGAATATGGCCGCTTCTCACGCCTTGTCTTGGTTCATCAACCAAGCCATTAAAACGTGCAGTAGCTCGAACATCAATCACACTAAATTGTTTATCAGTGAGGTTGAGTAACACTTCTTGCTTTGACACAAGCTGACGAGCATCGAAACAAGAGTCCATAAATGAGATAACATCACTGCCTACATTAACTAGGCTTTCTACGTTTTTCGTATCAATAGTTAGATATTCAGATGAAGTTGGATAGCCCTGTTTAATCCATTCAGGCAGACCGCCATCTAAAATAAACACATTACTCAGACCAAACGTATGAAATATCCACCACGCACGTGGAGACGAATATATTCCCTGATTATCATATAAAACAAGTGTTGAATGTTCTGAAATACCCAGTTTATTGATAACCTTATTCACTTGGCTTTGGCTCGGAAATGAGTGCACACCAGCACTGTCGGTATCGACTAAATCTACGTTAATATCAACAAAATGACTATTAGGTATCGTCACTAATTCATCATAAATAATTGGTTCTTTGCCAATCACCTTATCCATACTGACATCAATAATCATCACAGCGTCATCATTGCATTTTTCATACAAGCAGCTAACGGACATTAACGGGTAATTAATTGGTTTTCGATTCATGTATTTTCAACCATGCTTTAATTAGCTAATTGCTACTCATTGTTTTTGATACATTAACACAATGAAAAGGTGAGGTTTAAGCTGGCTTGCAAAAGAATTTTTAATTGGGATATGCCGTTGCTTCCCTATCAATATGCTTCACAAAAGATGGTAACAAAACGCCACGACTTCGGCCTTTCAGCTCCCTAACGTCATTGGATACAAAAACACGATAAAGACGTGCAATTCACAAGCTTTTATTGAGTGACAGTAGATACTTGAATGCTAAGTTAAACGACTGTCGATTGATGTTGTTTACTATCAAACAATGCGAACTCTTCTAAAATAAGATCGGTAAATAATTGCCCCGCTCGCCCTAACGGCCGCTCCAGTGTAGACACCAATTGTGGGGTAAATCGAAAGCGGTGGCCACCAACAAAATCGACAATGGCTAATTGCTGAGTTTCAATTAACTCACTAATTAAAAACTCTGGCATCCAACCAAAACCTAAACCTTTTAATAAGGCGTTTTTCTTCATGATAAAGCCAGATAGGTAAAACACTTTATCACCGCCAAATTGCAGTTCGTCTCGCTGCTTTGTTGGTGATGAATCTTCAATGGTTAATTCAACATGTTGCTGCAGCTCTGATAAGCTCACATTACTTTTATTAGCTAGCGCATGTTGGGTTGAACACACCAATAAACTGGTGACAGTGGGCAATGTGGTGGCAGAAAAATACGGCGCTGCGATATAGTCTTTCACTAGCATTAAATCGGCTTTATCTTGCTCAAATCTATGTTGCACCCCGCCTAAAAATTCCATATTAAGTTGCACTTTCGTCGGCACATTATTCTCTGACATGCGTTTTAGGGCAGTCATGATTGGCTCCATTGGTAATGCGCCATCAATAACGAGCTCAAGTTTCGGCTCCCAACCTTCGCTAAAACGGCTGGCTAAATGCTCGATATTGGATAAATGCTGCAACAAACGCTGGCCTTCGGCCAAAATCACGCGTCCTTCTGGTGTGAGCTCTGCACGATACTGATCTCGATTAAATAATTCGACGCCTAAATGCTGCTCGAGCTTTTTAACTTGATAGCTCACTGCAGATTGCGCCTTGTGTAGTTTTTCGGATGCTTTAGCAAAACTTCCTTCTTCAACAAGTACTTGCAGTACATTAAACGCTTCAACATCAATTTTCATCGTACACCCCAAGCTCAGTTGCTGTTCAGTAGCCGTGACACTCTTGTAAACAAAACAATACCATCTAAAAATTTGATGGAGTTACACGCTTTATTATTCTTTTTTTGTTCATACTAGCAACTAAATTGATAACTAGATCACAAAGTGATTGATTTAATTGCGCTAGAAAACCCATGTTGCAGATGCGTAAAGTATGTATTTAGCACATACAAATAACAAAAAAGAATGCGCCAATGACGATATCGATCGCTTATATTTGAATTTAAGGAGTCAGTATGCCGGTTTATGTTCAGCAAGGTCAGATACCTGCTAAACGCCATATCGCTTTTGAAAAAGAATCAGGCGAGCTTTACCGTGAGGAGCTTTTTTCAACTCATGGTTTTTCAAATATTTACTCCAATAAGTATCACCACAACATGCCAACCAAAGCCTTGGCTGTTGCGCCTTATGCATTAGATCACGGTGAAGCTTGGCAAGATTCGTTAATCCAAAACTACAAATTAGATTCGCGCCAAGCAGATTGTGACGGTAACTTCTTTAGTGCCCGTAACAAAATTTTTTATAACGCTGACGTGGCGATGTATACCGCTAAGGTAACCCAAGATACTCACGAGTTTTACCGCAATGCTTACGCTGACGAAATTGTATTTGTGCACAATGGCGAAGGCACACTCCTAAGTGAATACGGCGAGTTAGCCGTTAAACAATGGGACTATTTAGTCATTCCTCGTGGTACCACCTATCAGCTTAAATTTAATGATTTAACGAATGTCCGTTTGTTTGTCATTGAAGCTTACTCGATGGTGGAAGTACCGAAGCATTTTAGAAATGAATACGGCCAAATGCTTGAGTCTGCTCCTTATTGTGAGCGAGATATTCGCACTCCACTACTCAAAGATGCCATAGTTGAACAAGGCGAATTCCCATTAGTCAGTAAGTTTGGTGATAAATACCAAGTCACCACTTTAGAGTGGCACCCATTTGATTTAGTGGGCTGGGATGGCTGTGTCTACCCTTGGGCATTCAACATCACCGAATATGCACCTAAGGTTGGTAAAATTCATTTACCGCCGTCTGATCACATCGTTTTTACTGCTAATAACTTTGTCGTATGTAACTTTGTACCACGCCTGTATGACTTTCATCCGCAATCGATTCCTGCACCTTATTACCACAACAACATCGATAGCGACGAAGTGTTGTATTACGTCGACGGTGACTTTATGAGCCGCACAGGCATTGAAGCGGGTTATATGACTTTACATCAAAAAGGTGTCCCCCACGGACCGCAACCAGGTAAAACCGAAGCCTCCATAGGTAAAACTGAGACTTATGAGTACGCCGTTATGGTCGACACTTTTGCACCACTGAATTTAACCGCCCATGTAAAAAACTGCATGAGCGACGATTACAACCGTTCTTGGATTGAATCATAAACACTGATTCACCTTTACATAATCAAACGTCACCAAAGAGTGGCGCTAAAAGCAAAATAAATTAAGGAAAACACAATGGCGAGCGAAACAAACCCACTTGGTCTTTTAGGCATTGAATTTACAGAATTTGCCAGCCCTGACACTGATTTTATGCATCAAGTGTTTATTGACTTTGGTTTTTCTATGCTTAAAAAAGCAAAAGCGAACGATATTGTTTACTACAAGCAAAATGATATTAACTTTTTACTGAACAAGTCTAAGCAAGGCTTCTCAGCGGACTTTGCTAAGTCACATGGCCCTGCTATTTGTTCTATGGGTTGGCGCGTTGAAGATGCTGAATTTGCTTTTAACGAAGCTGTTGCACGTGGTGCAAAACCAGCTGACGATGCAGCAAAAGATATGGCTTACCCAGCTATTTACGGTATTGGCGACAGCTTAATTTACTTTATTGATGTGTTTGGTGAAGCGCAAAACATATACAAAAATGATTTTGAAGATTTAGCCGAGCCAATGATTGTTGAAGAAAAAGGCTTCATGGAAGTCGACCACTTAACCAACAATGTTTATAAAGGCACCATGGAAAAATGGGCAAACTTTTATAAAGACATTTTTGCTTTCACTGAAGTTCGTTACTTTGACATTAGCGGCGCACAAACGGCATTGGTGTCTTATGCTTTGCGTTCACCAGACGGTAGCTTCTGTATTCCAATCAACGAAGGTAAAGGCAACAACAATAACCAGATTGATGAATACTTAGGTGAGTACAATGGCCCAGGTGTGCAGCATTTAGCATTCAGAAGCCGTGATATTGTTGGCTCACTTGATGCGATGGAAGGCACTGCGATTAAAACGCTAGATATTATTCCAGAGTATTACGACACGATTTTTGATAAGTTGCCACAAGTGACTGAAGATCGTGATCGCATTAAACATCACCAAATTTTAGTTGATGGCGATGATGAAGGTTATTTACTGCAAATCTTCACCAAAAACTTATTTGGCCCTATCTTCATTGAGATCATTCAACGTAAGAACAATCTAGGCTTTGGTGAAGGTAACTTTAAAGCTTTGTTTGAATCTATCGAGCGAGATCAAATGAAACGTGGTGTGCTTTAACCTATTTGTCATGCGAATTAAGGCTTAATCCTCTCCCCGAATTACGCCCTTAAGCGCATGTTAAGGCTAAAGCAAAAGCCCGCTGTTATTAACAGCGGGCTTTTTACATTAAAGGGGTCAGGAAATATTTATCAAAGATTAACTGATGTGCAAAGGAGGTGACTAAAGTTTTCATCGACACAAGCGGCTGGCTTTTACCAAATTAAAACGGCACTTCACATTCAATATTCATCAATTGTTTGGTTACTGGATGGGTAAAGCTTAAATAGCTAGCATGCAATAGTAACCTTGACGCAAGAGCATGTGACTCACTATTGCAATATAAGTCACACCCTAAAATGGGATGGCGTATATATTGGCTATGAATTCTTAATTGATGAGTACGCCCTGTTATTGGAGTGAACTTCACTTTTGTGATTGGTATTTGTTGAGTGCAGGCGCTATCTACTATTGTCAGCATAGTTCGCTCAAGTACTTCAAACTCTGATTTCGCTTGTTTGCCAGAATCAGGGCAAATCTTCATATAAGGAAAGTTTTCAGTATCTTTCGCAATTGCGGCATTAATCTCTCCATATTGAGCGAGCGCACTCGATACGTGACCATGCAAGGTTGCATGGTATGTTTTATCAATGGTTTTATCTTGAAACTGTTTCGTCAGTAGTCCATTGATGGATTTATTTAATGCCACCAGCATAATGCCAGATGTACCAAAATCTAACCTATGCACTAAGGTTGCACTTGGAAAGTCTTGCACAAGCCGATAATGAACCGAGTCTTTATTCAATGGGTTCTTGCCAGATAAACTCAATAAACCACTGGGCTTATTGATTAGCAGTAAATGTTCGTCTTGATACAGAATTGAGATTTGCTCAGCGCAAGGTGGGGCAATAAATTCAGTCATGGTTACCTAAACCGTCAATCAAGGTTGCATAGTAATAAAAAGGTGGCCAATTGGCCACCTTTTGTACTTAACTTGCATTAAGCCAACCGTGAAATTACAACATAAAACCCACTCTTATTGAGAGTCAGCTAACTTAAATCGAATCAACTCACTAAAAAGCAGTTGATTGACTGTCAGTAGCACCTTGGTTATCAGTTACCGTTAGCTGCACACTATTCGCTGTTCCTGCACGCCTTAAAACCAAGCGACGATTAACCATATGGCCATCATTAAATAGCCACTGCTGAGATGTGATATAGCCATCCTCGTCGGTACTAAATGAAATGAACAGATCAACGAACCAAAGGTCGATATGACGAATATTCGCAACTGGTGGAATATTCTCGATAAGATCTACCACCTCGACAACTTGGCTTTTGCTGCTAAGTACCCCTTGAGAATCTGTCACTGTCAACGTGATGGTATACGTGCCATTACTGCTGTACTCATAACCAGCCACATTACCTGAAGATGTCGCTCCATCCCCCCATGACCATTCATGCGTTAGTTGCTCATCATTATCGTCAGTTGATGTAGAAACAACATTGACAACACCACCTATCTGAGCCCAAGTAAAATCAGCTATTGGCGCTTGATTGCTGGGTAAAAACTGTAACTCAACAATCATAGGATCATGATCCGAAGAGCGATATGCATCAGCTTGATAATAATCACTTAGTTGCGCGTGCGATTTGTTCTCTTCATTGTAATCAATCACAACAGGTTCATCGGCATTTATGTGCCACTCTGACACATTTAGCACATGTTCAATCAATGCACTATTTGCTAATGCATGATCTAATTGCCCTGCTTTACCATTATATAGATACGAATAAGCGTTTGATTGGCCAGTGTGTTCAAACAACTCAATATAACCAGCTTGCTTCAATGCCGTAATAGGATCTTCTTTAGCGTAAGCATTTAAATCGCCTATCACTAATGCCTTTAACTCTTCACCATTGTCCGTAAACTCTTGTGCTAACCAAATAGCTAAACCTTGAGCGGCACGAGTACGAGTTACATTGCAATTGCCTTGACCGTCATTCATATCTGGATCGCCAATACTACTGCAGCTGCCCCCTTTAGATTTTAAATGATTCACCGCAACCACAAACGCTTCGCCTGATGCATCATCAACAAATACTTGCGCTAACATTGGGCGGTTTTTGCTACTATCAAAAAATACAGCGCCATTTTCATCTAATGGCGAATTAGCACTTAAAAGGATTTTCGCCTCCCCAACAGGGCTTACCTTGTCCGCTTGATACAACAGCCCTACTGCAATTTGATCAGTACCAATAATAGAGTTAGTTGCGCTAATGAATTGATATTTTGCTTCCCCCACTGCAGCATTAAGCTCAGCGACTAAGGTAGAGATAGCTGAGTTTGTGCCAAAGCCATCATTTTCAATTTCCATTAAACCAACAATATCTGCATCAATATTTAATAATGCACTGACAATTTTAGCTTGCTGACGCTCAAACTCGCTGACGCTATCAGCGCCACGGCTGGTTGGAAATCCTTGGCCTGCGCCATCACCATTAAAATAATTCAATACGTTGTAACTGGCTATCGTGACATCCGCTGCCAAAGAGCGCTCAGGCGATACTGTGCGAGGGTTGGTCGACACGACATTGACCATTTCGGTCGGCATCACTCGGTATTCATTAAAACCATAATGAAGTACACCCGTTAAGCTCGATACAGAATCACCTGCACGCAGTGTATTTGTTGCGGATAATTGCGGTGCAGGATAAGGGACAACATCAGGGTTTGAAGCCGTTATTCCATCGTCAAGTATCACCCGGTCATATTGGTAGCTAGCTTCTAGTGCAAGCGCATCAGCGCCAGGACTCATTATTTGTGTCCCAATAAAATGCCTGCTGCTACCTAATTGAGCTTCACCATATTTACCTAAATTACTGACTGAATTAACCACTAAGGTCTGCTCAAAACTCACTCGCATACCTTCGTACGGTTCCAGTCCCACACCTTCTAATGTGGGTAATGTCACCATTGCTGGCGTCGGTAAATTTTGTTGGGTTTGACAAATTGTCCATGCTGAGACATCCGCGAGCTCAGTTAGGTTATTATACTCTTTCACTTCTGCCTGAAGGCGGACACGGTCACCTGCATTCACCGCAATCGATGCATTTTCGGTATAAACAAATATGCCTTCTGACGTCATCGGATCGGCATCAGATTCAGCATCTGCCATTTGTAAGTAAAAGCCTTTTAAACCAGCTTGCATATCAGCCGTAACAATTGCCTCAACCACGACAGTCTCACCCAGTAGTGGGCTAATATCGGTTGCACCTTGAATCGCATGAATAGCTGTTGCTGTCTCGCCGCAAATGAGCTCCACGGGATCAACAGGGTCTGTTGGATCTGTTGGGTCAGTAACTGAGCCATTAAAGTTCCCTAAATCTGAAAAGTCATTTTGAGCAAAACCGAACCAATTGGCTAACGTCACCTCGTCGTCTACAACAACATCAGCCACTACGCCATCATGATCACGTCTTAACGTATTGTCTTTAGTTGATAATTCACCTTCTCCCCATTGCGAACCGGGATCAACCCCAACCTGACCGAGCGAGTCAATAATCTCTGATTGATTAAGTAATACAATGGCATCATCGCCATTAAAAAAACTACTCGTTGACGTTTGCTGTGCCTTGTCTAGTATTTCGCTGCTAGCATCATTATCAGCAAGAACAAACGTCGCCCCTGCTTGCACTTGGCCGACTAAGTCGATACTAGTGCCACTGGTTGTATTTCCATTAAAGTAAAACTGTAACTGATAACCCGTTAAATCAATGTCGCTTTCTGTCGGGTTATAAAGCTCAATTGCTTTATTGTTACTGCTACCTTCAATATATTCAGAAATAATAAGATCATCTGCAAAGGATGCTGAAGTTATCGCCGTACAAGATAATAGCCCCAGCGATAATGCGACTTGGCTTGGCTTAATGTACTGCTTAATGTATTGCTTAACGTCATTTGGTTTAGCACTTAAAAACATGTCGAGACCCCTAGATTTTTTCTTTCGTTATGTATTCGCCTTTTGGCGTTTTGGTAAATCTAAAAACCAATCGACTATAATGAGTATCGGTTGCAAAAATGTTAAATTCAGATTTCAATTATCTGAATTAATTGAAAATAACACTTTCGACTTATAAAACTTGATAGGTAGTTTGCCAGTCTTAAAAACCTGCTTTAGGTTAAATGCCAGACACAAAAAAACCGCTCATAGAGCGGCTTTTTTAGCTTGATGTACGCCTAACAACTAAAATATTACACGACGTTTAAGCGCTAAAGTTTTAGGTTAAAATTCTGACAGCGTCTTTTTAATTTCTTTTAAGAAGTCTGCGCCAAGTTTTGGATCTCTTAAACCGTACTCAACAAACGCCTTCATATAGCCCAACTTATCACCACAATCATGAGATTTACCCGACATATTAAAGGCTTCAACCGTGTCTGACTCAATCAACATATCAATAGCATCTGTTAATTGAATTTCATCGCCTGCACCTGGTGGTGTTTTAGCCAGTAAATCCCAAATTTTTTCAGAAAGTACGTAACGACCTACAACAGCTAAGTTAGATGGCGCTTCTTCTACTTTCGGTTTTTCAACCATTTTAACGATCGGAGATGACTGGCCCGGTAAAATTGCTTCGCCATTACAATCAGCAATACCGTATTTGTTAACTTCTTTCTCATCAACTGGCGCTACCATAATCTGACTAGCCGTTGTTTCGTTATAGCGACTGATCATCGTAGACAAGTTTTCAGTACGTTGATCAGCACTGTAACCATCAAGAATCACATCAGGAAGCACAACGGCAAATGGGTTTTCGCCAATACACGGTTTCGCACATAAAATCGCATGTCCTAGTCCCTTTGCCTCACCTTGACGAACATGCATAATCGTCACGTTTTTAGGGCAGATAGACTGAACTTCGTGTAATAATTGGCGCTTAACACGCTTCTCTAACGTAGATTCAAGCTCGTAAGATTTATCAAAGTGGTTCTCGATAGCGTTTTTACTCGCATGAGTCACTAAAACAATTTCAGTGACACCAGCGCTAACACATTCATCAACAATGTATTGAATCAATGGTTTATCGACAATAGGTAGCATTTCTTTTGGGATCGCTTTGGTAGCGGGCAACATACGTGTTCCAAGCCCTGCGACTGGTATTACAACTTTCATATCAATGTCCTTGTTAAAGATTAAGATTTTTGTCGATGAGATTTTTTGTCTGATGGCAGATAACGAACTTGCCAACACAACGTAATAATGGTGAGAAATAGCAATGTATTTGCAGGTGACTGAAGGTTAAAGTCGACCGAAATATGAATCAGCATAAACACGATGGCCATTGCACAACCAAAGGCGATACCCTTATATAGTTTATTGTTTCTTAGATACATAGTTCGGCACGCTAACCACAGTGCATACAATACCCAAAGCCCTAAAAAACCAGTGATAATGACACCATACTCAATTGAGAACTGAATATATTCATTATGAGCATGGTCATAAAAACCACTGTAAAACTGGGGCTGATAAGCCGGAAAAACCGTATAAAAGCTCCCCCACCTGTGCCTGTTAAAAGGTGTTCTTTAATGATAGGTAAACTGTCTATAACAACTTGGTCTCGAGTCTCAGAAGCAAAGCTTGTATCTTGAATTCGTTGTTTAACTTTATCGACGCCAAACATCGAACCTATGATAATTAAATCAAGGATAAAGATACTCATCACTAAAGGTTTAAAGAACCTAGGCTGGCGTTTATAAATAAAAATCGCGATTAATGACGTCAAACCTAAGGCAGTAAAAAAACCTGCATTACCCATTCTAGAGCGGCTTAGCACTATGCCTATCACCATGATGACTATGGATAAGCGCAATATTAACTTGCGGCTAAATAAAGTGGATAAGACAGAAACAACAAACTCTCTAACATCAAATTTAGCACTTGATGTTTTTAACTCAGACACTAACCAACCAAATGCTATACATAGGCACAGACCAAGATAATTAGCGAAATGATTTTGATATACAAATGATCCTCTTGCTTGTGAGCCATCATTAAAACCAAATACCGGTGAAGCATCTAAGTTTACCAAGCTTAAACCTGTACCATAAGTTGCCTGAAAACATCCAGAAATAACAATAGCAATCAACAATAACTTGAGTGTTTTTGGGGTTTGAAAATACTCCGATAACAGCACAATATAAATGACAAAACAGCACGTTTTTATCAGTTGTTGAATTGATTGATAACTGTCAACTGTTGATATACTAGGTATCCATCCCACAATTTGAAGGCATTGATAGGCAACAAAAAAACCAACAGGTAATAGCAGTTTTTTTGCCACTTAAACGTCAGAAATAATCGATCATGCTTAACACAGTTCAGTAAGTGGGTTAACCCTAATATGACAATAAATATTTCAAGTAAGGACAGTGCCCAAATACGATTACTACCTAGAGGAATGGGTGCCCAGATCACTAGAGCGCAAAGGCACCAAGTCATCAGCATCGAAAAGAAAGTGGTTTTCGCCATTATTAATGCACTTCTTTAATTAGGTTTTCAGAACAAAGCGCACGATTTAGCCAATCAATATTTTCTTCTGATAAAGGTTTTTGTTGATAACGAAAAAAAGAACAAAGAGTGTTCTGCCTGTTATATTTTGTTGATAAGTATTCTAATTTTTTGCGTAAACGCCAATTTGAATTAACCGCTAAAAGTGATAAATCAAAAATACGACTCTTTTGCGTTGCAGATAGATTTGGCCAATAAGCCAGTCCAATCGCCAAGGCTTGTTCAATATTTTCAGTAATATAAGGTCCGTATTCAAAACTTTGCTCACTGTATTGCCAAGCTTTTGGAAAATCATGCTGAATAAAAGCTAAGTTGTAGGCGTAATCAGCATAAGCATTTGGCCAGGTGGGACGGTTATCTATTGCACGCATGTATAAATGATTGAACAACTCATTATTGGCAACGGAGTAACCTTCAAACACTCCCCACTCCATCACTTTGGCAAATGTTAGCAAATAATGAGGGTTGGCAGGTTCAATGTTAGCGGCAAACTCAGCAGCAAGATAAGCATTGGAATATTGTTCTTGATTAATGGGCTCATTTTGCCATTTATCAACATAAAACGATGACTTAAAATGATATGCACTCGCCAATATTTTTTGCCCTAAAAGCGGCAATGAAACCAGCATTGATATAATTAAAATGCAATATATGCCATTTCTGATAGTTAGATTAAATTTCATCATGATTTTAAAAATAATGACTCAGAAATGGCTCTAGGATTATCAAGCACCAATGCATCAGCGCGATGTTGACCTACGAGTTTTTCAGCGACTTGATATGCCTGTTTTAATTTTGGCGGACGACGGTTTATCGAATGAGAGTCAGAAGCAATAATAGTATAAAGATTTTGTTCCAAAAATAACTGACTTAATTGCAGCGGCTTATCTCCCATATCACCAAGAAGTGAAGATGCAGTTAATTGAAATAAACACCCCAACCTTTGAAACATTTGAATTCGTTCAGGGTGAGTTTGAAGTTCCCTATTTCTTTCAGGATGAGCAATCATAGGAGTAATATTGCGAGTAACTAACCAGCGAACTAATTTATCAGCACCAGGCGGTATATGACTACTTGGAAGCTCTAACAATAACACGTCTTTATCTTGGTATTTTCCGAGAAAAGGAATTTGACTGTTTTCAATAAATGGGATTATTTCTGGGCAAATTCTCACTTCTGCAGCTGTATTAAGGGCAAGGTTTAACTGGCTAAACCGAGTGTCATTCACCAGCAATTCGTATGCTGCATTGATGGACGCCAACGTATTATCGAAAATTCCCAAATGGATATGTGGCGTAGCAACAACATGGGTTATACCTTGCTCTGCTGCAAGCTGCAGCAGAGCAATCGATTCATCTAGTGACTTAGCCCCATCATCAATACCAGGCAAAATGTGACAATGCAGATCTATCATGATGCTTTTTCGTTATCTTGTTTAATGGCATAGTCTTGGCCATATGCTTGATAATAACCATAATCACCGTTGTAATGCTTCGCTTCTTTAGTATTAAACTGATTAAGCACAACACCCACCACTTTTCCACGTGCTTGATTGATTTTCGCTAAGGTCATTTTTATAGCATCAATCCGTGTATTAGCAGATTTTACAACGACAACTACCGCATCACATTTCGAAGATATAACCAATGCGTCACTGACGGCATGCACAGGTGGTGTATCGATGATGATTTTTGTATAAGACTTTTTCAGCTCAGCTAATAGAGCAGCAAACGTTTCAGAAGATAAAAGTTCTTGTGGATTTAGCGGAATAGCACCAGCTGGCATGATGTCTACATTTGGCTTAATATCGCTAATAATACAATTTTCAACTGTGTCCGTTTTAGCCAGTAAATTAGCCAAACCCGGTTGATATGTTGGTAAACCAAATCGCACACCCAAACTTGATTTACGTAAATCCGCATCTATAAGCAGAACCTTCTCCATCGTCGAATAAGCAAATGCTAAATTCATTGAGACATTTGTCTTGCCTTCGTTGGGCACAGAAGAAGTGACTTCAATGGTATTTAAATCACTACCAATGCTCATCAAAGAGATAGAAGTTCTAATTGTACGTACAGCTTCTGAATGTAAGGGAGGTTCTTGTCATAGAATGCAAAATTAATATCTTCGAAAGAGGCTTTTTTATTTGCTTTCGGAATGTAACCTAATGCACGTTGAGCCAATAGCTTTTCTACATCTTCATTACTCTTTACCGTGTCATTTAAGGCCTCAAGTAAAAGCACCACAACGCCACCAAAAACTAAACTTGCAAAGAAGGTTAATAAAACCAGCACTTTCTTTTTAGGTTTAACCGGTAATAACGGGACAACAGCTCTATCGGTAAACCTTGCAATCGGCGAGTCAAAATCCCCTGTCACTTCGGTTTCTTTTTGACGAGCAAGAAAGCTTTCAAACAATTGCTGATTTGTATCAATTTCACGGACCAAACGGCGATAGTCAGTGTCAATACTACTCAAATTTTGATAAGAGCCTTTTGAATCATTGAACTGTGCTTGTAGATCTTGTAGCTTTTGCGCGGCAGTTTTTGCTTCATCCTCAATACCTTGAACAAGGCGTGTAATTTGTCGATGTAGGTTTTTCTCAACGGTAGCGAGTTCTGCATAAGCGGCAATCATTTTAGGGTGTTTAGGGCCGTAAACTTGCTCTAATTCAGACACTTTTCTTTCGACTAAAACGACTTCCCGTTTCACATTTTGAATTGATTGATGTGACGTCACTTCTGGCAAGCTTTCGAGCCTACTGATATCAGTTGCACCATATCGTTGTACCACAGACATGAAACTATCAGCTTGGGCTTTTCGTGACCGTGCTAGCGTTATTTCGTCTCGCAGGCTTTCGAGTTCTTTAGCATCTAGTGCTGTAACACCTTCAACGTCAATAAGTCCATTATTGATTTTAAACTCTTCAAGGCGATTTTCAGATTCATCGAGCTTAAGCCTCAACTCTTCTAAACGACCACCTAACCAGACGTTCGCTTTATGAGTCATGCCAGATTTAGCTTCGAGTTGACTTAATATATAGGTATCACCAATGGCATTCGAAACCAGTGCAGCAAGATTAGCATCAGGGCTTTCGTAACTGATTTTAACTAATTGCGTATTTCTGACAGGTGAAACTGAAATATTCTTTGAAAAGCCTTCTATCAAACGTTGTTTTACCGCATTTTCATCGACATTAAACTCCCCAGCTTGTTCTTTGGGGACAAACTTTAAGTTCGATTTTAGCTGAGAAAGTAAACTAGGCGGTTGATTAAAAGTGGGATGATTAATTAAATCTAAATCATTAAAAACTCTTTCTGCGATAGTGCGAGATTTTATTATTTCAAATTGGGTTAAATAATACTCTTGTTGACCAGAGTTTATACCATACACTTCGTCAATTTTAATCGCTTTCGCTTGCTCTGATTCTATTAATAACGTTGAAGTCGCACTGAAAATCGGTGTCATACTTAATAGAAAAAACGAAACTAATACAGATACCAAAACTGAGAACGTCAGTATTCGCCATTTATATCGAAAAAGTGGCTTAAACATTTTCTTAAAATCAACAATCTGATCCATAGGTTGCTGAAGAAAAGAAGTTGCTTGATTATCGTTTTGAATCATTAAAAGAATCTCTGTTCAATTGTAATAGTATCGCCAGCATTTATTTTGCTGTTAATTGACCCTTTTTCAGAGTCGATTTTACTGTTTTCTCGAGATATGAATATTTTATCTCTCGATGCTCTTTCCGTTAATCCACCAGCTAGCGCAATAGCTTGGTTAATTGTCATTCCAGGATTGTAAGGATAACCACCAGGTTTATTAACTTCACCATGAATATAAAATGGACGATACTCAATCATGCCAACATATACATTTGGTTTAACGAAATAGTCGCCTTTAAGGCCGTTGTAAACTAAGTGTTCAACTTCTTTAATCGTTAACCCTTTGACATTTAAAGAACCTAAAAAAGGGTAATTAATTTTACCGCTATTTGTTATTTGTGTTTCTAACGTTAATGCTTCTTCACCGTAAACTTGAATAATAATGGTATCGCCAGATCCTAAACGATAACTTTCATTGGCATAAACATTTCCAGTTATGGCAAATAAAAAAATAACAAGTGAACAAATTATAGTTTTCAACGACCTCTCCTTTACATTGTCATTTCAGCACGGATGAAATAAACATTGCGATCATAATCGAATCTATCTTCAGTTGAAGAATTTTGATTAAAGTCGACTCCTGGTTTTATCAATAACCAACGAGTAACTGCGTACTCTAATGCAACTCTTACTGAGCTAGTGTCATCTTCTCGAGCAACCCCTGTGTATTCTTCATTTGTGAATGTATACGCTACTGTACTTGCTAAAAAGTCAGACCATTCATGTTTCCATTTTACCCCATAGTTGGTTTCTTTAACGTAGTCACCAAAGCTATTAGGATCTTTACTATCACGGCCTGTTGTGAAATCAAATTGGCTGTATGTTAATGGTTTCCACGTTAATTTCGCATCCCATGCAATACCACTAAAATCTTCTCTGTCACTATTATCAAACGATTTATTTTGATAACCAACCTTAACGTGACCTTCTGTCGTTGATGTAGCTTCCCAGCTCATACCAAGTTTGGCATTTTGAGTTTGACTATCGCGATCCCCAGTAGGGTCAAGTTCATCATAACTCGTGTCGATGTTCTTCAATTCAAGGAAAAAGCTACTTGATGATTGAGTATCATAAAAAATGTCGCCCCTAAAATGACATCATTATAATTACGGTACTGTGTCACTGACTTAAAGTTGGTATATTGTTTCTCAAAATACTTAGCGTTAAGTTGAACACGTGCTGGCGTCCCACGAGCACCATATTCGTAGTAACCCCCTACCGAATACAGTTCATATGTATTAGGCTCATCTTGTACACCACCAGCACCAGCAAAAATCCCCGTACCTCGATCGTCATGACCATTAATATACATAGCATTAAGGTTAAATTTATTAGATTGATTTATCTCAACATCGCCATTAGCTTTTAATAAGAAATCAAGATAATTATCATCTGAACTATCAAAATATTCAGCATACTCTAGACCCGCTTCTACTGAATAAGCATTATTACCATCAAGTAATTCGGCTTTAACAGCAGGGGTAACAGTTAGTATCCAACTGTCTTGTTTATTATCATTTGAACTAGCAATGTTATCATCGTATTTCAGAGCCGTATTTAAACCTGGTGTGATATCAACGCCAGATTCCGTTCTAATAACACTCGCATTTTCATTCGCAGAAAAAGCAGAATGACTCATAAAACTTGTAACAACCAATGCTAATGCTTTTACTTTAAACTTAGGATTCATTTCCTTTGACCTTAATAATTAATCATTAATTAAATAAACTGTTAGTAAGCGTTTTTTCCAACAAAACCTTTAAAAATAGTCATAAATACAATTTTGAAGTCCCACATTAAGGACCAATTTCGTATGTACGCTAAATCGAACTCAACTCTTTTTTCCATCTTATCTAGGGTATCTGTTTCACCACGCCAACCATTGATTTGAGCCCATCCTGTAATACCTGGCACGACTTTATGGCGGAGCATATAATACGAAACAAGGCTTCTATATTCTTCATTGTGGGCTACAGCATGAGGACGAGGGCCAACAACTGACATATCACCAAATAACACATTAAAAAACTGAGGTAATTCATCCAAAGATGTTCTTCTTAAAAACCTGCCAACACTGGTGATACGAGCATCGCCTTTTGTTGCTTGCGTGACCACTGATGCGTTTTCCACCACAGTCATGGAACGAAACTTCCATACTTTAATCTTGCGACCATCTAAGCCGTATCTGTCTTGTTTAAATATCACAGCCCCTTTCGAATTCAGCATAATAGCGATGCTAATCGCGATTAATAATGGAGAAAGCGCAATAATAGCAACGGCACTGAAAATAATGTCAAACGTACGTTTATAAAAATGTTTCATTCCATTTAGCGGCGACTCAAATACACTAATAGTATCGATTGAGCCCACACTGCCAATCCTTGCTTGCATCAAGTTTTTAAGCATGAAGTCAGGGATAATGAAAACGTCCACTGTGGTGTCACCGGTTTTTTTAATGATTTCGGCAATTCTTTTTTCAGCCACCATAGGTAAGCAAATATACAATTTTTGAATCCGACCAGCTTTGGCTAGATCAATCGCTTTATCGATATTTCCTTCTAACAAATTAATTGGCAGACCAGTCATTCTATCCGGCTGTCTGTCATCGTAAAAACCTGCAAAACGAAAACCTAATTCAAAGTGCTGCTCGATTTCATCGTAAAGTTGATGCCCACTTTTTGTTAAGCCAATGATGGCAATATCTTGATTGTTCCGACCACTTTTACGTCTGTTACTTTTAATAACTTTCGTAACGACTCGCCAACTGATTAATAAAATAAATGCAGAGAAAAACCAACCAACAATAACAACCCTAGAAAATGAATCACCAAGTTTAAAAATAAAAAGAATTGCCGATAAGCACATAAAAGTAAGCGACACAATACAGCTTAATAATAAAATCATTTTCGAGAACTTACCTACTCGCCAAGAGCGATATAATTGCATTGACTCTGACAAGTAAGCGTAAATTAATAGTGTACTTATGATTAAAGTAAAATAGTCCTGCGAAAATTCAATACCATATGATAATGCTGCTATAACAAATGTTGTAATAATTATAAATATATCTACCAAACGATATAGAAAACTATATCCATCAGTTTCTAATGAGAAAGAGTTATTAGCTAACATTATAAAAACCTTAATGTTGATTTAGTTGATTACGACTAAATGAGGTATTCGAACTTAAAAATAAAAATATAATGAAAGTAAGCCAAATAAAGCCAACTCCCATAAATGCACCACTTTCAGAAAATCCAAAACACAAAATAGTGACAATTCCTGAAGCGGAAAGCACTCTATTTGCTGATGCATAATGACTAAATGGAAACTTGAATATGTTAGTTAAAACAAGCGATAGAAAGGCAAATAAACCGACAAATCCTATCCCTAGAAAAACATCTAAAAACGAATTATGTGCAGACTTTGCTTCCCAACCAAAGTCCAGTGAAAACTGATGCATAATCTCTGGTCTTGAAAATAGGCCTAGGCCATGACCAAATAAAGGTTTATCCATACCGACATAAAACAGTATTTCCCACAACTCCGTTCTGCCAGTTAACGTAGGGTCTTTACCTAAAGCATAGGTAATTTGCTCAAAGTACACTGAAAAAGTGAACGTACTAACAAACACAATGACGAGAAATAAATAGTAAAGAATGACTCTGACTTTAGGGTTGGACAAACTTAGAATAAATGTAAAAAAGACAAAACAAATCAATCCTAAACCAAATAAAACTAAAGACGTTGTAGATTGTGACTTTGCAACACCGATAAAGCTTAAAAAATAAATAAATGCATATAATTTATTATTACTCGCATTTTTTGAAATTATATAATACAAACAAAATAGTGAGGTTAATACGCAAAAGAAGCCAAATACATTTTTATGTAAAAAAAGCCCTCTTAACGCCCCAGCATGATTTGCAGCCATAATGCCATATTGTGGAAGAAGCAAAGCATAAATAAAGCTGCAGATTAATACCAAAAAAACAAAAACGGAGAAATTATGTACCATTGCATTTATACCAAATCGTGCACGGTAAAAACATAACGGCAAAATCACCACAACAAAAGACAATAAATATCTTACCGAAAGCCCTTTGTAATGCGACAGCACAATAGATAAGACTATAGCTAGACCAAGCAGCATTAATGAAACTGAGTTAAAACGCAGAGCCTGCAAACATTTAGGGTAAATATAAACATATACAATGATTAGCCCCAAAATTAACGCCTGAGCAAGTTTTTGAGGTAGATAACTTGCTGATCCCAATTGAGACTCAACATTTGGATAACCAATGCCGATTCCTGAAGTTCTAAAAAAACTAGGAAAAGCATCGTACTAAGCAAAATGTATTCTAATCTATCCCTAGTTAATCCCAAGATATTGCCTCAAATGTGTAATCCGAATATGAATAGTTAAATCGATCACCTAAGCGCCATGAAGTAGGTTTATAGATACCTAATTTAATAAATGGGCCCTTGTTGTCATTAAACGTATTCGGCCCCTTCAAAGAAGCAATTTGCTCACCATTAATGTTAACTGTTAGCCATGCTGAATCGGATATTGATAATATTCCTTCTAATTCGAACTTATAGATTTTGTCAGGTTCAATGTCGTAATCAGCAAAAAATAACCGAGAAGAAATAGTATTTCCAGAGTTTGAACAATGACCAGAGTCAGTAATTGATAGCAGACTTTTATCCCAACGATTAAACATACGTAATTGACCGTTTAACACTTCTAATGCCATGACAGGGCAACGCCAGTCCTCACCCATTTTTTTATCTGGAAATGAATGTATTTGGAAAATACTGTGCCACTGACTATCTGTTTTATTTACGCTGCTCGTTGAGAAACTGAATGAAAGACTAAAAGGTTTATCTAGCACTAAATCTGCCTGATTAGTTATTTCACAACGTTTCTTACTTCTTTCTCGGTAACCTAAAGACGAGTAAAAATTATCGGTGTTTATTTGATGCTCGCTTGAACTGCATTCGCGTCCCCATTCGTTAAAATTCTGCGATGTTTGCGATTGTGCAGCGCTCGTTAAAGTCATTAACAGGCAGCAAGCGAAAAATAGGGCTAGGTATATATTACGCATGTAAAGTTGAGTATAAAAATTTAACATTACCAATTACATAGCGCTTGAACATCCGCTTTGGCTCTATTAGAAGTCTGTAAAGCCACTCAAGCCCCATATTTCTGATAAATGAAGGGGCGCGTTTCACTTTACCACCAAGAAAATCAACTATTGCCCCACCACATATAATTAATCCTTTATCTAACTCTGTGGTTAACTGCATTGCCACCATTTCTTGTTTTGGCATTCCCATCGCAAGCAAATAAATATCAGCTTGCACAGATTTCGACAGTGAAACGTAATCTTCGGCGCTTGCAAAACCATTCTTTACAGCAACAACTTCTAGGCCTAGTTTTTCAAAAGCGGGTTTAGCTGATTGAAGGATTTCATCGCTAGTACCAAAGATTGCAAGTTTCAGCGGTGTGGAGCTTTGCGATGATTTGTTAGCCAAATGGCTTAATAATTGAGGAATGAAATCAGTGCCATTTAAATTAAAACCAAAATCCATGTTTAAATTTTTAAATAACAATTTGACCCCTATTCCATCTCGAAAGACAAAATCACTATTCAAAAGGTGCTGATAAAAATCTTTATTTTGTTTTGCTAAGTTGAAACCGTGAGCATTAGCAAACGCAACAGTCACCGTTTTTTTGGCTTCTAATGCATTTTGAATGGATTGAATAGCTTGTTCTGGTTGAGAATAAATAGTTAATTTCTCAGCTAAAGTTTTAAAAGTTGAACTCACGTAAAAGCCTTTAGTTTTTGAATGACGAAATCAGCGCGGTTATCCCAGCAATTATTTTTCGCAAAATTGATGCGAAAGTGTTTTTTCGCTACTGTGTTTGTCGTTAATTCATATGAAATTTTTTGAATAAATTCATCTACCGAAGAAGTAACAGACAGGTAACCCTTTGTATTCTCATCTACATCGCAATTGGTACAAACGACAGGTAGACCATACGAGAAAAACTCATATACCTTTAACGGGTTGCGATATGTGTTAAATGTGTCGAATGAATATGGACAAATGCCAATATCAAAAGTAGAGATTAACTCGCTTAATTCTTCATAAGGCACATAACCTTTCTCGATAATATTTGAATGGCTATCAATAACCTCTTGCGCCTTAGCATTCGATACCGGACCAACAAGCACTATCTGATATTGAGGGTACTGTGTGGCAATTGATTCAAGTATTTCACTGCTAAAACTGTTATCAATTTGACCAATAAATCCAATAGTGACGCTATCTTTAACCACTATATTATTAGGTACATTCTGGTTAATTAAGCTTCGAGATATTGCATTTGGATAGTAGAAAGAATGACTGCGTTTAACATTTTCCTGTTGAAGTAACCTATTACTGGTAAATAAGCTTACTAAGCTGGTATTTATACATTGTTCGACAGTCTCATCAAATCGCTCATTCCGGCCGTAAAAATATCCTTTATCATCTTTATAGTTATCGTATTGTAAATACACTAAATTGTCGGTTGGAAGGTACAAAAATTGATCTGGTTTATATATCCAGTGAAATAATGAGGATTGTGAAATATCATTCTTCATTCGATATAGCGTTAGCTGACATAAGATTGGCAACTTAACAAATAAAAACAGCAAAAGACTATGCTTAAAAGCGATAGACAGAGGCAATAATGTATATAACTCTTGTTCAGTTACCTTAGATGAGCTTTTAGCGAGCGCGTTTTTATTGTTACGAGAGCCTAAAAAAACCTTGGTCGATTAAAGAACGTACAACCACCATCCAACTTTTCTGAAATTGCCTCGACTTCGCGTTTTCTATGATAACTTGAGAAATCTTCAGAAGTTGAAAAGAAAAATATGTGCATTTTATCGCCCTGAAGCTATTCCATCATTCACAATCAAGCCGCGATAGAATCCGAGCATCCAATAAAAACCGCAAACATACATAAATGGGCTGTAAATAAGTAAGTTCGGAACACTAAAGGCATACTTTAATTGACGAACGTTAATACGAGTCACTTTAGCTAACATCAATAATGGCAAGATCATCGCCATCAAAATTTTCCATAACACTTTTTCTGAGTGATTACCGTAACGAATGAAATATAGGTTATTACCCGTTATTGAAATCTTTTTAAGTACTTTTTTTAATGGAGAGTCTTGAATTTGATAACCAATAACATCAGGGGCTAGATATAACGTTTCACCATTAGAAACTAAACGTTCTGTTAACTCAGTGTCTTGCATTCTAGGTATATCTTTAAATCCACCGTAATTAAGAAACACTGACTTATCGAAGATCATAAATGCTGAGCTTAAATTACTGCGCTTTTTAACTTTTCGTGTAGATTGAGATTCATGATTGAAATAAAAGTGCTCTACGTTAGCTGAAAAGTCATTATTGATATCACGATTTAACTCTAAAGCACCGCCAAAATTATTGAATCCGTTAGTAATATTTCGGCGTATGTTAGCAATGGCATTTTGCTCCAAAACAACATCAGCATCAATAAATATTAAATGACTGCCTTTACTTGCTTTAGCACCGATATTGCGGCCTTCACCAGGGTTAAACCGAACCTCTGACTTGATAAAGGTAACAAACTGATATTTTTCACAAATACTTTTAACTTCATCGTGTGGAGAGCAATCAACCACGATGACTTCTACATTTTCATCCTTTTGACTATCTATTGATTGCAAGCAAGGATCTAGGTTCTTTTCTGCACAATAAGAAGGAATGACAACTGACAACATCATGTTTTTTGTACTCCAATGACTTCGTTATAAATTTTTTCTAACTTTACTATTTGTTTATTAAAGCAATGTCTTGTCTTAACTTGCTCAATCGCTGCAGTACTAAATGCCTCTCTAATTGATGGGTTATCAATTAAATAAATCAGTTTTTCGGCAAGTAATTGCGTATTTTTGGGTTCGACCACATATCCTGATTGATTATTGATAATGGCTTCGGGCATTCCGCCAGAGTCAAAAACAACTGCAGGGACCCCCATAGATTGCGCTTCTACAATGGTGAGAGCCAATGCTTCCTCTTGACCATTTTCGAGTTGGATACTAGGCTGACAATAAAGACTTGCTGTACTTAATTCTTGCTTCACCTCATAGCTTGAAAGACGCCCTTTCAATTTAATTTGAGGAGAAATGGCATTTGCTTGTTTTTTTAATGAATCATGTAAAATACCATCGCCGATAATGACTAATTCCCAATCAGGGTGATACTTTAATATGATTGCCATAGCATCAATTAAAAATTTCAGTCCTTTACACTCCACATTTCGTGCGACACATAATATCTTTTTCTCTTTATCAGCATTATTATTTGAAAAGTATGTTGTATCTACTCCAATATAATTGGTGATGATTTTATGTTCTGGAAATCCCTTTTTTATCAATTTTTGTTTTATAAAATTTGATACTGCAATAAATACATCACCATTATCAGCAAGTTTGCCCATATCCTTATGAAATTTATTTATCAGTTTTCCATGTTTTTTTGAATCAACGTGATCAAGAGAAATATCCACCCCATGAAAAGTTGTAATATGCGGAATACTATTTTTTTTGTTATACCAATTGAAGCATAGCCATTGTGCCCGAAATGACTATGAACAAGTCTGACATTATTATCTTTAAAAAAGCGACTAATAGATGGAAGCTTGATACCAAGCTTATAAATAATATCTTTTATTTTCCCGAATAAATTAGTATTTAAAACTAGCTCATTGTCACACCTTACCGATAATCCATCTGATAATTTTTCACTGACCAATACAACAGCGTTAAATTGCTGTAGGCCCTCGATGTGATTTTTTATAAATGTTTCAGAGTAAGGCAGGTACTTATTAGTATTAATAGCCACTGTTAACTTATTTGCTTTCATTAGAACGCCTTAAAAACGTGGTTAAGAAGCTCTTTTCAAGCAACATAATGAACGAACTATAAATCAATACACCTATAGCAATTGATGCCATTAACATGTAGAAATTATTTAGCACAAAGTTATCTTGTGCCACTAACACCAGTAATGACATAAAAAACAATGAAATAAACGTTTTAGTATGTATAGTGAACTGTTTTAAAACAGGTATATTTAATCGAACACTCATCTGATAAGTCGTAAATGGTAAATTAAACAAAGACCTAAACAAAATTGACATTACAACAGCATATAAACCTA
Organism: Shewanella sp. ENK2; assembly: GCF_043568515.1. Classification (NCBI taxonomy): domain Bacteria; kingdom Pseudomonadati; phylum Pseudomonadota; class Gammaproteobacteria; order Alteromonadales; family Shewanellaceae; genus Shewanella; species Shewanella sp. ENK2. Next base: position 4,705,466 of record NZ_CP171406.1, read on the forward strand.
AATATGGAATTAATAAGTAGCACAGTAATAGCGAAATAACGCTTGATAAAATATCAACTTTTAGCGTTGTTTTTGGTGTTAACAGCGCAGTCAAGACTGTTGGAATATACATCGTCGTTAATGACACAACAGTACAAATAGCTAATCCTATGATGATAGGAACTGCATCAATCCATTTTTCGCCAAATATCGTTAAAATTAAAGGTTCAGCAACCAACGCTAAGCCGACAAATAATGGGGCAAAAATTAACATCGACACTTTTGAAAACTTTATAAAATCAGCAAGTAGACAAGTCGATGTTTTATGTGCAGAAAAAGTTGGTAGTGCATAAGAAATTGCACCACTCATTAATGCAGTCCTTGGCATGTCCACAATTCGCCATGCAAAAGCAAATACACCAACGGCTCCTGCTCCGAGGGTTGCACCAATTAGTAATGGTAACCCTTTGATATACCCTTCCCAGCTTAATTTACGCAGTGCTACAGAGACACCTAAATGGGTAATGTTAATAAGCTCTTTGAAGTCCATCCGACCTGACAAAGTAATCTTTTGAGCATTAATTAAAAAGATAAGCCCGAAAAACTCAATTAAAATAGCTTGGATTACCATGGACATGGCGCCAAACCCTAACGTCACCCCTATTATACCTAAAGACGCTCCCAGTAATTTACCAATCAATAAGCGCTGAGATAATGACTTAAATGCATGTCTTCTGCGTAACAGCGCTGTATAAATAGCATTAAGAAACAATATTGGAATAAGCACAGATGAAGTAAGGGCTAATTGCTGATAATCAACACTCTCTGTCACCCAAAAGCTAACAAGAACGAGAAGCAAAGCAGTCAATAAGGATAACGTTAGTCCTCCGATAAAAACGGTATTAATTGCTTGCTCTTCGAGTTTCTTAACACACACCATTGGATCTTGAAATAAAGTACCAACAACCTGCCCCAAGCCCATAGATGCGGCTAAGACCATAGTTGCGATACCAATTTCAGTTGGCGTTAGAAAATATGCGTAAATAAAAAACGAGGTCATTGAAATAAATGACGCGCCGAGTTTTTCCGATATTATCCAAATGATAGAATAGAAACTTTTAGACAACTTAATCTCCAACTATATTAAGCGTACCAACGCTTAATATATCGCTCTAATTTTTTATATTTATTATCTAAAGCTTCACAATTCATTTGTAGCAACTGGCTTAAAATCAACCCATGTAATCTATCCGTTTTGATTGTTTTAAACCCAATAAAATAGCTATAGGCTTTATGTACCAATTTTGTATGCAAATTATTTACAAGAAATCCAGTTAAACCGCGAATATTAAGTCTATTGTTTTTCTTAATGATAAACTTGCTTATTTCAAATAGCCTATTGAGATGCTTTGGAATAATGTCTATCCAGTCAACAGATATTGCAGTTTCTGTATTGGGTGCCGCTTCAACATCTTTTCTTAGAAAATATAGCTTAGAATCTATAGCGGCTTCTGATGGGTTAAACGTTCCAAAAAGAACAGTCGCGATATCAGGACAAAGTGTTACTTGACTGACATTTTCAGACACAAACTGCTCAAAAGAGTGTTCATCTCTGACAAAAATGCTGAAGTTTCTACATGCTCTGTATAAGTCACAATCATCTTTAAACGTATTTAAGTTACTATAATGTATAGACTGCGGCATCAAAACAAATTGATTGTTAGGGAATTTAGACAGAGCTAAATGTCTAAAATTTTGATGTAAGGAGTAAATATCTCCGAAATTACCTCCACCTTGCAATACGCAAACAACATCTTCCTCAATTTGTAGTTTATCTAATCTCGCCGGTTCATAAGCTGAAATAGAATCAATGACTGTCACATTTAATAGTTTGAACAGTTCCAGTGTTCCTAGATATAGTAGGCTATCACCAACATTTAAATTTACAGGAACATCAAGAAACAAGACTTTTTTATTTTCAAGAAGTGGCTTAAAAACCGTCAGTAACTCTTCTTTTTGCTCTAGCAGCTTACTAACGCTGCAACTCACTTCAATCACTTTATAATTCCCTTAATCCGTCTTAAAATCCTTGTTGGTACACTGCCATCTGCACCAGGGGTATACTTCCTGTAATACTCTTCTGAATCAGGGTTAAATGCACATTCAGCAAGGTTAAAATAAAACTTATTTTTTTGATACATTTTAAAACCAGCATACGTTGCCTTTAATGTATCGATAGGCATCCCTTTTTTTAAGCCATCTATTTGCAATAGAAATGAATGAAACACGACGCTCAGCATTGGAGATTTCAGCTTTAAAGATAAATATGTTTTATTTCTAGCATGATAAGTCCAACGACCCGCATTCCATGCAACCCTGTGCTCAGCAGAGACCTTGTGACCAACGCCAATATTATGTAAATACTCTATTTCATAACCTAAATTGATGAACCGTCTCGATAAGTCAACTTCTTCATGGAGGAAAAATAATGAATTATCATAGCCATTAACTTGTTCAAAAGCAGATCTTCTGATTGCGTGACCAGCACCAACAAAACGCGTAGTAAAGAAATCCCTATTGGACCAATCAACGCTTGATAAACCATAAGACCAACTTGACTCATCATTACTTTCTGTACCAAACCTTTTTATATTAAAGGCAATAACAGCAGTTTTTGGCCTAGTATCATACGCTTTTACTACTTTTTCTAATTCAAAAGGCGTTAGAAATTCAGCATCATTATCAAGTGATACAATATAATCCCCGTTACCTAATTCCGAAGCTTGATTACGCCCTTCTGGTACCCCTGTATTCGTTATATTCTTTTGTAAATGAACATTTGGATATTCATTTACAAGCGTCTCAATATCTTGAACACATTCAATCTTGGAACCTTGATCGACTACATAAACATTTAAATCTATATTTTGTTGTTCTACTGCACTAATAATGGCTTTCTTAGTATCTTCTGCACGATCCCAGGAAAGAATAATCACATCAACTTTTTTATCAATTGTCATTTAAGGGTCCAGCTTATCCAAGTAAAAACTAATTTGAACTTAATTTATTCCCGAAGAAAATAAAGTCAGAATACTTATTTTTATTAAAAACAAACTCAATAATTATTGGTCCAAGAATACCGCTAAATAAGCTTGTAAAAATGATGAGTGATGTATTTTCTATACCAAGTTTATGGCTAACGATTCTCGTAGCAGCTGTAAAAAAAACATGAAACAGGAAAATGCTATATGAAAAGCGACCTATGGCACTAAATGTTTTTGATTTAAAATTAAACACATACAATAGAATACAAACAAGCAGGCTTATAAACACTCTATTCGCTCTTTCTAGCATTTCTGCAAACTCACTAAAAAAAGATGAGAAGCTATCAGCGAACAAAAACAAGTCAGCGTAATTTTGATTAACAGACTAAAATCAATACGAAAACGAGAGAATAAACAACCTATTAAAAAAAATGGCAATAAATAGAAAGCCCCCTCTATCGAAAAGTATTTTATGTTTACACCTAAAATGTATATAGAAGTCATGATGACTAATAATATAAGCCAGTAGGGTTTGACATTATTACTGATAGAAAAGAATAGCTTTTCAATTAACACTACAAACAAAAAAATGAGAAATAACGACTCAATGAACCAGTAATGCCCTACAGGTAAAATATGGATAAGGAACAGGTTTTCTTCACTATTATTACCAGGAATTAACCATTGAGTGATCGCAAATAACGTACCGACCGACAACATGGGCAGTAAAAGCCTTCTTGCCTTTTTAATTACAAAGTTATGATAATTTGCCGAAACAGGCCTTAATCCATAAACAAAACCAGCCAACAAACCAAAAAGTGGCATTCTTACATAGATAAAAATATCATTCAGTTCTCTTAAGAAACCGTTTTCAATTTTTAAACCATACTCTGGTGTTGATCCAATGACGTGATACAAGACCAACAAAAAACATGCTAACCCTCTTAGACAGCCAATGTTACTTTGAAATCTAGAATTGATTGTAATGGCCGCTGTCATTTTACACACCTTGCAAGGTTATTTGGCCACGCTACCGCCCCTGAATTTATAGCTTCCAGTGCGCTAGGAGTTCCAAATTTTGGTTATGCTACTTAAGAACAATCTTCTGATATCGAAAATTCTACTTAGTTAGTCGTTACTTAGCATGGCGATAAACTCTGAAAACCAACGCCAAATCACAACAAAACAGCAACAAAGAAACACAAAAAAAGATCTTGATGTAACACTTTGTCGCATACCGTTATATTTTAACGACTTAGCTATAATTTACTTTCTTGGCTTCAAAAAAGCGCTCATTATAGTCAAGTTTTTGACACAGGTGAAAGGTTATTTTTATTTTTTTGCCAATTAATCCTGTTTAGCTACAAACGATTATATTTTTTGTTTATTACGACTAGATTAAATTGCACTACAATGAGGCGCCAAAGCACCAATATTTTCTGCACCCTGTCCCACAAAAATAAAACACTAACTTTTTCAACAAGATAAATAGTTCAAAAAACTTTCTATTACTCAAAACCCTGTAAACGGTTATGCAATCAATACTTATGCCAACTCGCGAAATTATGGGGTTGAACAAAAAAATTATTATTATTGCTTATTAAATCCCAAAAGTTGGTATCATGCCCGATGACTTTTGCACATAATTCCGTCAATTTTTCGCCAAATACAAGGCACAACAAAGCGCAACATCAGTTAATTTTATGTGTTCAAAAATTTCTTTTACGTTATTTAATTACATAAAAGCGGCTACTAAAGAGTGGTTTAATTTAACATTTAGATGATAAATTCACCTCGACCAGAGGAAAAAGTGACAGATAACGCGGGTCTAATGTAGCAGACTGACTTAACAACAAGGTAAACACCTTGTTGTTAATTCTATGAATTCTGATGGGTTATATTGATGAGATAGCAATAAAACAGAAATATTTGTAACCAATACTAAAGTTTAAAATAACGAGAACTAGCTCAATAAAACAACCAGACACACTTGGCATGGCTGTGTAATATATTGATTCAATTACTATAAGTATGGTTTTTATTCTAATGCCGTTACGTTATGATTGTTTAGACATTCACTCAGTTAAGCCATCAATGATAAAAGTGGACAATCGTAAATTTGCTAATTAGTCGCAATATAAATCAACTTAGGCATTTTATTCAGTTGAAAATCAAAGCGCTTAGTGTTGTAAGTCTTATTAGTTTGACTTGCATGGCTACGGTTGCCGATTACTTTTTACCGACAATTTTTATCAAGACATTGAAACCCGTTATGGCATTAACAGTGTTCAAGATTTTAAAGACTGGCAACAATTGATTGAAGATGGTGAGAATTTAGATGACTTTAGCCGTCTCAATCTGGTAAATCAATTTGCTAATAGAAAGATAAGGTATCGATTAGATATTGATCACTGGGGTAAAAATGATTACTGGGCAACACCTATCGAGTCTTTAGGTACCCGAGGTGGGGACTGTGAAGATTATGCCATTTTTAAATTTTTTACTTTAAAGGCAATGGGGGTTGATGAGTCCAAACTGCGTTTAATGTACGTTAGAGCATTAACGATAAACGAGCCCCATATGGTTTTAGTCTATTTCGAAAACTTGAGAGACATGCCATTAGTATTAGATAACCTTAAAACTAAAATTTTACCAGCCAATAAAAGAACTGATCTGAAGCCGATATATTCATTTAATGGCCAAGGGCTATGGCTAGCAAAGGCTCAAGGTCTTGGTAATGCTAAACCGACTAGTACCGGTAATAAAAATTGGACCGAGTTACTCAAACGAATAGAACAAGGCGATTAAGAGGTATAACTTGAATTTTTCAAATGGACTTTCACTCAGAGCACAACTTTATATCTTGGTTTCAAGTTTATGCATTTTTACCTTGAGCGCGTCTTTATATAATAATGTGTCAAACATGCAAGATTATCTGAATGATCAGCTGGCCTCTCACGCACAAGGGGCTGCGTATAATCTAGGGTTATCTATTTCACCATACATGGATGAAGAAGGCTTAGTGACAGCAGAGATAATGACTAATGCCATTTTCGATTCAGGTTACTATCAATTTATCCGATTCACTGATTTTGATGACAATATTCTATTTGAGCGAACTAACCCAACGTTAGCTCACCGAGTACCACAATGGTTTATGAACTGGTTCACATTACAACCTCCTATCATGCAAAGTGAAGTGAGTGACGGTTGGCGATTGGCTGGGATATTAAAAGTACAATCTAATGCAGGGACATCCTACACAGCACTTTATGATCATAGTATCAGCGCATTAAAATCGACACTTTTACAGTTATTCATTGCCCTAATCTTTTCATACTTCATCTTAAAATCGGTGCTTATCCCGCTGCTTTCTATTGAAAAGCAAGCAAAAGAAGTGACTCAAAAACAATTTAATTTTAACCCTTCGAAGCCTTTTACAACTGAGTTACGTACTGTTGTCAATGCTATGAATACCATGGTTGCCAATATTCAGCGTTCCTTTTCTGAACAAACAGCACTTGCAGAACAGCTATCACAAGAAGTATATGTTGATTCGTTAACTCATCTCCCTAACCGTCGAGCACTGCTAAAAAGATTTGATTCGTTACAAGCTGAAGCCCAGATACAAGGGGATCGTTTTTTTGTCAGTTTAGTATCAATGCCCTCACTCCAATCAATTAATAGTAATGAGGGCTATGGCAGCGGTGATAGCTATATTAGTGAAGGATCGGAGCTGCTTTTATCTCTAAGTCATAATATAGAAGGTATCGATGTATACCGAATTTCAGGTTCTGAATTTGCAATTCTGGCTTATGTCACTGAAGAGATAGCAAATGAATTTAGCCAAAATATGCTAGATGCCTTCAACATTGCCAATTCCTCTCGTTTCGAAGAGGGTTTTGCTAACCAAGTTATTACTAAAGTGTCGTTAACCGATTCTTTTACCGACGTTACAAAGCGTTTAGATACATTACTCACACACGACAATTATTTAGCTTCTCCGATGACGTCCAATATTGCGACTCCCAACGAAGCACGTTCGCGCTCCGAATGGGTCAATATTATTTCTGAGTTCACTGACTATTATCAAAATGAAATAGCAAATGCGAGTAGTGCTGATTTCAGTATTAAATGCATCCCATTGGAAAAATTATTTGATCTCACTATGCAACCTGTAGTCGATAAAGATAATAATATTTTATATGTTGAGTCTTTTGTTCGCTTTAAGCATAACGGTAAAGAGCTTCCCACTGTTGATGTTTTCGCCATGGCAGAACGCCTTGGATTACTCGATAACTTAGAGCGTGCTGTAGTAAGCTTTATTTTTCTTAAACTACAACAAATTAAGCAAACTACTGTTGCCATCAACATCAGTAATACAGCCCTCCATGATGCTAACTTTCATCAATGGTTATTTACTTTATATCGCCAATTGCAACACCGCTTACCGCCAATTTTATTTGAATTTAATGAAACAGCAGCTATGGTATCGCTAAATTCCACGAAGCAATTTATCTCTCAGGCCAAAAGCGCAGGTATTGGGATTACGATCGAAAGATTTGGCTCTAGTTTGACCTCTTTCCAATATATAAAGAATATGGACATCGATTTTGTCAAATTAGATGGCAGCTATATCCGAGACATAGAGCAGGCAGATACGCAATTTTTCATTCAAACGGTGACACAGATTTGTCACGGCATTGGAATCGATGTTATTGCACCACAAATCGAAACAGAACAAGTATCACAGCACTGTTTACACATGAATATTGATGGCCTTCAGGGCAACGGTTTATTCGCTGTAAAGAATTTTAATCATATTGATGGACTAACAATCAATACTGCAACCATGCTAGACTTAGCAGACTTTAATTAATCTATTTATCGAGGAACGATAATGTTAAAGCAAAAATTATTAGCATTAGCTATATCTTCACTATGTATATCTGGAGCATATGCAGAAGTGAACCAAGAAGAATTCACTGCTGGTTTGGTCACTGCCTCTGCTGAAGGGAATTCCCCTGCACAGTACGCTCTGGCTCAAATGCAAAATAATCCTGCTGATAGTGCCGACATACTTGGTTTTGCTTTAATTGCTGCTGATAGCGATATGGCAATCGTTAAAAGTGTCCTAGCTGCAGCCCTTGAAAGTGGAATGGATCCAGATGAAATTCTAGCTATCGCGCTAGCCAATGGCATTGACCCTTCTATCGTTTCTGAGGTTATCGAAGAAACTCAAACTGCAGCAGGTGCATTTGCACTGGGCGCAGCCCCAACACCAGGTGCACTAGGATTAGGTGGCGGTTCTGGCGGTGGTGGCGGAACAATTTCGGGTAACTAATCGCCTTCCACAAAAAAACCTGCATTATGCAGGTTTTTTTGTACCATTTTAATATATAACTATCAAAACTGAATTAACTACATGTCCACATCGACAATGTAATGCCCCTGAAGCCAATTGCGACCAATAAGTAATTTGTAGGTCATTTTGCTTCGGTCCCTTAAGTTAACATCAACTTTGAATTCTTGACCTGGTTCACCAATGGTTAACGTCACCATATATCTAATTTCACTACCCTGAGCATTACGAATAAGTGACGTGCTATGAATTCTTGCAGTAACGTCTACTGTTTCATTTTTCTCATTCATGGTTGTAAATGTCACATCTTTACCGACATTGTTTTCCATGTTTTCTTTATCTTCATCTTTAATTCTTAAGTTTGTTGCATGAAGTGAATTCTCGACCGCACCAGTATCAATACGAGTATCAAACATCAAACCAGACTCAACAATGCTAATGCCCGCTGTTGGACCGATAAATTTCTTTTCTGAAACATCAACCACATACTTTCCTTTAAGCCAATTACGACCAATAAGTAGTTTGTAATCCATGGTTGTTCTATCTCGTAAATTAACCTTAACTTTACGAGTGTTATCACCAAACTTAATCGGTAACTTTACTGCATAACGTGTTTCTGTACCTTGAGAGTTACTTACCGTAGATGTACCAACAATTTCAGCAGTAACAACTTGCTTCTCGCCTTTTTCATTAAACGTAGTGAAAGTAACGTCTTTACCCACATTATCTTTCATTTTTGTTGCGCTGCCACCAGCAACAGAAATATCTAATGCATGTAATGATGAGTTCACTGCACCGGTATCCATTCTTGCCTCAAACACGATGCCATCAGCACTAACTGACATCATCTCAGTTTGTCCTAAGACTTGTTTGTCTACAGCAAAACTTGAAAAAGAAACTCCACCTATTAATAGTGCGGCAATGACAGATTTAAGCATTTGGATTCCTAATTATGACTTTTAAAAACAAGGTGCGGGTTTATCGTAAAATTTGTTCGATTTCTTTATCAAAAAGGTTTTTGATTAAACCAGAAAACTCTGTAATAAAAACTGATTGCTCTGGCGTGGCATTATGGCTAGCTACACTTGCTAAAATTTCTTCAAGATCATAAACAATAGCGTCGATTTCTCGAATCACTTTATTACGTTGCGCGAAAGATAAATTAGGGTTTTGGCCACAAACCATGATGATTTGTGCAGAGAGTTGATCTTCAAATAATTCCATCACCGTTTGATTATTGATGCTGGTATCTTCTGAAGCTTCAAATAAACCAAGGTGTTCTGTTAAATATTGAATTAAGTGAATATAGCCGTCTTTATCAGTGACCATTAAATGCCCTATTAACGTGGCTTAAGCTGTTAACTATAAGCCACATTGTATAATTATTGAGACAGAGTGAGTACAAACGATACGGGAACAGCTAAGCTTATACTGCTTAATCCAGCTATTTCACGTAATTTGTTAACCCCTTCTACTAAATCGAAATCATTCGCCTGTACAATTACTGGCGCTAAACTGCTTACTACCATTTTGGTATCAGAAAGCTTTGCCACCAATACATCAAACGACATTTGGCGGGTTTTACCATGCAAATCAATAGTGCCATCAATTTGTGTCATTAACGTTGAGCCGACACTCAAATCTGCCAGCAATTTCGGGTTAATCACTGAATTTAATTTCACTTGTGGGTATTTAGCCACTTCGAATAACATGGTTTGCATTCTTTCATCACGTATTTCAATCCCTGTATCTACACTGACTAATTCAATCGTTAAATTGAATGCTCCTTCAGGGGTTAAGCTGCCACTGACCTGTTTAAAGTCATGTACTTCTGCAATGTCGCCTTTTTTAACAGAAATAAAACTGACCTTTGAATGCCCTTGCTTGACCTGCCAGTCTGCGGCGAACGCCGATGCAGATAATAGCGCTGTTGACACTAATGCCACTGGTAACGCTGTTAGCCATTTTTTCATCATTAATCCCTTTTGTGAATAAAAACAGTTAAATTATAGATTAAAATTTATTAACTCGACTGGAATCAGCCAAGCTATTATTTTCTGAACTTATAAACGGCTCAGCCATTTATCTAACGCCTGTGCAAATGCATGTTTATCTGCCTGAGAAAAGCTATTTGGCCCCGTTGTATGGACACCACTGCTGCGAAGCTCTTCCATAAAATCTCGCATAGTTAATCTTTGTTTTATATTGTCAACAGTGTATATATCACCTCTTGGATTAAACACGACTGCGCCTTTGTCTATCGCATCAGCAGCCAAAGGAATATCACCAGTGATCACCAAATCACCCGCGTTAAGCTGCTCAACAATGTAGTTGTCTGCTTCATCAAATCCAGAGCTCACTCTAACAACAGAAATATTAGGTGAAGCAGGTACTCGAATTAACTGATTAGCAACAAGTACGAGAGGAATCGTTTTACGGTCTGCCGCTCTAAATAACATGTCTTTTACTGGGTTTGGGCATGCATCTGCATCAACCCATATTTTATGGCTCATTTTTTCTTCTTTAAAGTAAAGTCTGGCTCATTAATCTGGCTTCCCTAAGAAAATTAAGGCGCTAATCTATCGATATTCCAACCGGATGGTAACTTTTGATATATAAATCGATCATGTAATCGTTTTTCACCGCCTTGCCAAAACTCGATACTTTGCGGCTTAACTCTATAGCCTCCCCAAAACTTGGGAAGTGGCACATCGCCTTTTGCAAACTTGGCTTTCATTTCGTTAAATTTGGTTTCTAATGCTTGGCGTGCACTAATTTTACTTGATTGATTTGATACCCATGCAGCAACTTGGCTATCTTTTGGCCTTGTCATAAAGTACTTAGTCACTTCCATCATCGATAATGGCTCGGCTTCTCCGGTAATAGCCACTTGGCGCTCTAGAGGATGCCATGGGAACAATAAGCTGGTTTTTGCATTATTCGCTAAATGGGTGGCTTTTCGGCTTTCAAGGTTGGTGAAAAATACAAAACCATCATTATCAAATTTTTTTAATAACACAATGCGCTGAAAGGGTTGACCATCAGCATCCACTGTCGCAACACACATCGCAGTGGGATCTGTTAACTCAGCATGTTTAGCCTGCTCAATCCACTTTTCAAATAACACAAGTGGGTTTTCAGGTAAGTCTTTGCGGCGTAATCCACCTTGAGTATACTCTCGGCGGATATCAGTTAAATCATTCATTAATATCCCTCTTTTATTCTCATCATTATACTCAAAGATACTGATATATGATCATTACATACTGGATAAATTCAGGGAAACATTAAGCTCGACGATTCAAGTCATTTCAAAAGGCTTCACTCTGAATATAGCCACAACACGGCGTCTGCATACGACGCTAAATAAGGTTCAACCTCTTAAATATAAAAAAGCCAGCAATAATCGCTGGCTTTAATTTAGCTATAAACCTTGGTGCTACTTTTTCACCAAACCTTTACCTTCAGCCCATACGTGCAGCATTTCTAGTCCCAGTGTTGCGCCTGCTAGTGCGGTAATATCAGCAGAATCATATGCTGGAGCAACTTCGACTACGTCCATTCCGACAATGTTCATGCCACGTAATCCACGAATGATTTTCATTGCTTTATCACTTGTTAGGCCACCACACACTGGCGTACCAGTACCTGGCGCATAAGCAGGGTCTAAACAGTCAATATCAAATGTGACATACAAAGGCATATCACCTACCCGCTGTTTAATTTGCGCGACGATTTGATCTGCAGTTAACTCATTCGCTTGTGCTGCATCAATAACATCAAACAAGTGCTCCGCTTTGTTGTACTCGGTTCTGATCCCCACTTGAATTGAGTTTTCAGGCGCAATCAAGCCTTCATTAGGGGCATGATAAAACATTGTGCCATGATCATACTTACTACCTTGGCTATAGGTATCGGTATGAGCATCAAAATGCAGCAATGCCATTTTTCCGTACTTTTTGTGATGAGCACGTAGCAAAGGCAATGTCACAAAATGGTCACCACCAAAACTTAGTAAGGCTTTGTCACTCTCTAAAATGCGCGTTGCAAATGCTTCTAGACGAGTCGTGAAGTCTTCTTGATCGCCACAATCAAAAACTAAATCACCTGCATCAACGACATTAATGGTTTCGCTAATAGAAAAATCCCAAGGCCAGCGAGTCTCCTCCCAAGCAAGGTTAACAGATGCACGGCGGATGGCATCAGGTCCCATTCTGCCACCAGAGCGGCCTGTCGTTGCCATATCAAAAGGTAAACCGATGACAACAACATCAGCATCGGTTTCTGTTGGTTTAAAATTTAATGGCTGACGTAAATATCCAAATGCATTGGAATACAGTGAATAATCTGCTTTTTCAGCAAAAGTGCTCATATAACTCTCCGTAAAGGCAATAAGCCAATAACTACAAATATTCTGGGATCAGTACTTCATGACAAAGTTGCTGATAATGACTGAAATCAATGTTGTAACCTTGTTCGGTTGCCAAAGAGCAACTGCCTAAACAAAGGTGAGCAGGAAATCCTTGGGTATTCTTAGGTGAATTAAACCCAATCACATCCCAACTGCCAGGGTTCAAAATTGACAGTAAACGAGCATAAATATCGACACTGTGATTGGCCAAATTAACATTGGTTTCAAGGCTTACATAAGAGCTTTTCTCTTGAGGTGTGATATGAATAGTAAAATATTCATTGCCTTTAATGCCGTTAATTGAATAACCAAATGGCTCAAATAAAAAGTCATCAACAGCGAAATCAGGAAACAGCTCAGATAACGCTAATAAATCCCGTATACCTTGTTTACTCTGATTTACGCCACGTAAATAATCCGCAGCCTTACCGTTAATGTGGTACATCAGTAATTCATTGGTTACGTCTGAATCAGGTGCAATAAATGGCCGCTTAGTACTAAACATATAGTGGTGATGCGAATCTAAGTGGCCAATTCGGTATGCATTTCCTGCAATTGTTTTGCGTATTTTTTTCAAGTCATCTTGAAAAGAGCTTGATTGTAAGTGAGACAAATATTCATTTTTACGTTGGTAACTGGCAAATGCAATAGACTCTTCACCAACATGTTCGATGAATGACATCACAGCATCAGCCAGTGTTGTAGTGCCGCAGGTTAACATCACAAAACGGTCTTGCCAGACAAATAAACTAGACTCACTGAGTAAATAGGCATCGCAGTCTTCATTACTGATCGATGACAGAATTTCTGCATTAGCGCAGGCGACAATATCAGCCCAGAATGCTTGTCCAAATTCACGTATATTCAAAGATGAGTCAGCAATAATGACTTCAATCTTTTTCTCTGAACCTTCAAAAAACATATTAAAACCTACAAAAGCAGAGCCGTTTTATCGGCTCTGCGGGTACTCGTATTACGAAAAATCTTCTAAATAGGTATAACCTTTAAGACCTAACTGTAACTCTTCTAGTATTGATGTTCTTTCATCCTCAGCAATATGCTGATTGACCAATTCTTCATAAGTTCGCATAAACGCAACGGCGTCTAAGTTCACATAGCGAAGTACATCAGCAACTGTATCACCAGCAAGAACTGACTCAATATTTGGAATACCGCTTTCTTCAACCCTAACGACAGCAGAGTTGGTATCACCAAATAAATTGTGCATATCACCTAAAATCTCTTGGTAAGCACCAACCATGAAAAAGCCGATCAAATAAGGGCTTTCAGGTGTCCAAGCAGGAACAGGTAACGTAGTCTCAATACCTTGACCGTCTACATATTGATCAACAATACCATCCGAGTCACAGGTAATATCTAACATCACAGCCCGTCTTTCTGGTGGCTTATCAAGCCCGCTCAATGGCAGAACAGGGAATACTTGATCAATCCCCCATGCATCTGGAATAGATTGAAATAAGGAGAAGTTAACAAAGAACTTATCCGCTAACTTTTCATTCAACTCATCAATAATGGGTCTGTGATAACGGTTATTATTACTCAACAAACTCTTAAGAGCATGACAAACACGCAAGTTAGTTTGCTCAGCCCAAGCACGTTGCATTAATGTCAGTTGCCCGACAGAAAATAACGAGTGCGCTTCAGCAATATCGCTTTGAGTATCATGATAAATCTCAATAATAGCCCGATTATCAGGACGCTCACTCATATCAGTCCAAGACATCCACATATTATGAAGTAGCTGCGGCGCATCTTCCTCGGGCGGTTGAATGTCCTCAGGCTTGTATGATTCAGTGCCAATAACGTCAGTGATTAACACCGCGTGATGCGCTGTTAAGTGACGACCTGACTCAGAAATAATACGTGGCATTGGCTGCTCATATTCATTACAAATATCAGTTAACACATTGACGATATTATTGGCGTATTCAGTCAAACCATAATTCATCGAGTTATTACTTTGACTTCGAGTACCGTCATAATCTACAGCTAAGCCGCCGCCCACATCAAAGGTATCGATAAGTGCGCCCATTTTACGCAACTCACAGTAAAAGCGGCCAGCTTCACTTACACCTTGGCGAATATCTCGAATATTGGCGATTTGCGAACCCAAGTGGAAATGAATTAATTGCAGCGAACTCATCATATTGAGCTCTTCTAATTCATTAAGCACCTTAAGCACTTGCGCTGCAGATAAACCAAACTTTGATTTTTCTCCACCGCTGGCTTGCCACTTACCTTTGCCTTGAAAAGCAAGTCTAGTGCGGATACCCAGTCTTGGCGTCACTCCCAAATTTTTAGACTCTTCAAGAATCAACTTAAGCTCAGAGATTTTCTCGATGACGATGTAAACTTTATGGCCAAGCTTTTCACCGATGAGTGCTAAACGCACATACTCTTTATCTTTGTAACCGTTACAAACGATAACTGAGCTGGCTTTTTGCGCCATAGCAAGTACGGCCATTAACTCAGGCTTACTACCTGCTTCCAGCCCTAGTTGTGGCACTTCCTTTGACTTTTGGCTAGCCAAAATCTCTTCAACAACGGTTTGCTGTTGGTTTACTTTAATCGGATACACTAACAAGTAATCATTTTGATACTCGTATTTTTGAATCGCCGCATTAAAGGCATCACATAAGTTTTCAACTCTGCGATGTAAAATTTGTGGGAAACGCACTAAAACCGGTAAAGCAACCCCTGCTTTAACCATATCTTTAGCCAGCTCATTTAATCCGATAGTGCATTCTGGTTTATTCGGATCAGGGGTTACTGTCACCTCGCCACTATCATCAATACCAAAATACTGTTGACTCCAATGTGTTACGTTATAACTTGCACGAGCATTTTCGATAGACCAATCTTTCATATTATCCATTCCGTCTATTCAAGCAGATTATGCAGTTACCGACTGTGCGGACTTCACTGCAGTTTCAACAAAAGCGGGCAAAGCAAAGCTCGCCATGTGTAGAGCTGGCGTATAATACTGAGTGCTAATATTCGCCACTTCAAAACGTTGCTTGAGGCTAGTCAAGTCAAGTTCTCTGGCCGATACATCATCAGTTGCCCAAGCAAACGCCATTGTGCCACCAATATAAGTAGGTACGGCAGCATTGTAAAACCAGCAATCTTTTACATAAGGACTTAACCGCCTTACTGTGTCTTGTAATTCTTCTGGTTGCATAAATGCAACCCCATTTTGAGCAACAAAAATCCCTTTTTCAGTGAGGCATCTTTTACAGTTTTCATAAAATGCAGAGCTAAATAATACTTCGCCAGGGCCAATAGGATCGGTGCAATCAGAAATAATTACATCAAATTGCTGCTGACATTGCTCGATAAAATGCATTCCATCATCAATCACTAACGATACTCGATCGTCATCAAATGCGCCTTGAGAATGTTGTGGGAAATAGGTTTTACACATTTCGACTACGTTAGCATCGATTTCTACCATAGTAACCTGCTCAACGTGTTTATGCTTCAGTACTTGGCGCAGCATACCACCATCGCCGCCACCAATAATCAAAACCTTTTTAGCATCACCATGAGCAATAATAGGCACATGAGTCATCATTTCATGGTAAACAAATTCGTCTTTTTCGGTAGTCTGAATTGCACCGTTTAACGCCATTACACGGCCAAAGTGTTTATTTTCAAAAATACTTAAATGCCACTGTTCCGTTTTCTGTTCAAAAAGAACGTGTTCAACTTCAAAGTATTGGCCATAAGCCGGATGTAATGTTTCGTAATAAATATTTGATTTGTTTAGCATGTATATT
Organism: Shewanella sp. ENK2; assembly: GCF_043568515.1. Taxonomy (NCBI): domain Bacteria; kingdom Pseudomonadati; phylum Pseudomonadota; class Gammaproteobacteria; order Alteromonadales; family Shewanellaceae; genus Shewanella; species Shewanella sp. ENK2. The sequence goes on from NZ_CP171406.1 coordinate 4,722,062, forward strand.
GTCCAACGTTGTCGCTAATATCCAGACATTAACAACGTAGATTTAAGTAAAAATAACAATGTCGACTCAATTCAGCCACGGTGGTGATTGAGTCTCTATCCATGAGGTTCGATTCTTTGGTAGCCATAACAGTTAATCCGTCAAGCTAAACCCGACTTTTTCAAACTCTAAAACACTCATTGAGCTCAAACAAAAAAGCGGCGCAATTAAACCCTGCAAACCAGTATAATGCAAGTAAGAAAAACCTATTTTAGTATAAATTTAATTCAATATTTCTATCATCGCTTTGACATATGTTTTTTTGTTAAAAACCAGTCATTTCGCAATCTTTTTCTTTATGAACAACTGCATTTATTTAACGAATTGCACGCCTGTTACTGATTATATTTGTTTAGTTGGCTAACCCAAGTTACATGCCTTGCATATTGAGTATATAATTAGCGTGTTTTTACATTATCTTTAAGTCAAATAGAGTCAACAATGATACAAATCGGAAAGCGTTATTCTTTAGAAGTCGTTAAGCAAGTTAGTTTTGGTGTATATGTAAATGCCCAAGAGTTAGGACAAGTATTACTACCAAACAAATTTGTGCCTAAAGACTGTCAAGTCGGCGACATGGTAGATGTCTTTCTGTATCTAGATTCTGAAGACATTGTTATTGCAACAACCCAGAAACCTTATGCTCAAGTAGGCGAATTTGCTTACCTAGAAGCAATTGCAACAGGACCTTATGGTGCCTTTTTGGATTGGGGACTAGAAAAAGATTTACTTCTGCCTTTTGGTGAACAGCACCGTAGCATAGAAGAAGGTAAATCTTATTTAGTGTATGTCCATGCCAATCATGTTGATGAACGTATTATGGCGTCGTCTAAAGTGGATAAGTTTTTAGATAAAACCCCGGCTGAATACACGGTAGGTCAACAAGTCGACCTTATTATTGGTGGCACCACCGATTTAGGTTTCAAAGCCATCATTAATAACGCTCATTGGGGCGTGTTATTTCAAAATGAAGTATTCCAACGTCTAAGTTTTGGTCAATCTATCAAAGGTTATATCAAACAAGTACGTGCTGATGGCAAAGTTGATTTAATTTTACAGAAAGCTGATAAGCAAAACCTTGATAGAAATGCTGAAACGATTATTAATAAATTGCATCGCGCAGGTGGCTTTTTACCGCTCAATGACAAAACCGATTCAGCGATAATTTATGATCAGATGGCAATGAGTAAAAAAGCATTCAAGCGCAGTATCGGCGGTTTATTCAAAGCGGGCCAAATCAGTATCGAGGATGATGGCATCAGATTGCTCAAATAGTCTGCAACACTGCTGAATTATTTGATAAAAAGCATGGTTCTGTTATAACAAACCATGCTTTTTTATTTGGAGTAATTTATGGAACTTAGCAATCAAGAAGCCCGAGTCATCGGCTGTTTATTAGAAAAAGAAATTACTACCCCAGAACAGTACCCGCTTTCAATCAATAGTTTGACCATGGCATGCAATCAAAAAAGTAGCCGTGAACCTGTAATGAGCTTGTCAGAGCAAGAAACTCAAGACATCATCGATAGCCTCACTAAAAAACGTCTTATCAGTGAACAAACAGGCTTTGGCAGTAGAGTCGTTAAATATAAGCATCGCTTTTGTAATACTGAATTTAGTGACTTACAGTTTTCTGCAGAACAATTAGCTGTCATCATCGTGTTATTGCTACGTGGCCCACAAACGCCAGGGGAGCTCAAAACACGTTGTAATCGACTATTTGATTTTGAGAGCCCACAACAAGTTGAAAGCGCCCTTCACTCTTTAGCCTCACGAGATGAACCTTTAGTTGTGCAACTTCCACGTGAAGCCAATCGCCGAGATAGCCGCTATGCTCAACTCTTCTCTGATAAGCATTATCTAGAGCAAGGGACAACGCAATTTGAAGTCAACACAGCGCCAGCAGCAAAAACGTCTACGAACCAAATACTGCAAGAGCGAGTAACCTCTTTAGAAGAACAGGTCGCCGATTTGACAAAGCGCTTATCCGAACTTGAACAACTACTTGATTAAGCTAATGAGTAAAAAGTACAAAGTAACATTGGCTTAACAATAATTAATCTCTAAAGCATGAGCCATAGCGTATGATGGCTTTTCTTTTATCTCTTTCTCAAGGAAATGTGTAAATGGACTCAACACCCAGTTCATCGTCTTTGCGTCAAACCTGGCTAATTGCCAGTTATGAAGTTAGCAAACGATTTACCAATACCAAAGGTATTGCAGCGCTTATCGCTTTTTCATTACTTTGGACGATAATATTATTATACCCAGTTCAAAGCGCCTCAGTTTATATGCTAGAGCCTGGTTTTAAAGAACTGGTGCAACATATTTATGGCCCAGATGCACTTAATCAATTATTTAGTTGGAAAGTCGCTGAGTTTGCTGTGTTTTGGTGTATTGCCTTATATGTCTTTCCAATGTTCAGTATTTTCATTAGTGCCGATCAATTCAGTTCAGATAAGCAGCGTGGCTCATTCCGTTTTTTAAGTTTACGTGTCAGTCGTGACAGTATCTTCTTTGGCCGATTTCTTGGACAAATGCTAATCCAAAGCTGTTTGCTATTACTTACCATTCTAGCGACGATAGTATTGGTTCTCAGCCGTGATACAGGCTTATTTATGGACGCTTTAGTCAGCGCAGTGTCAGTATTTATCAATGTCTTTATTGCTCTGCTACCCTATACAGCCGTAATGGCCGTTTTGTCTTGGTATGCCAGTAGCGCAAGACAAGCTAGTATCTACGCTATTATTTTAGGTCTTGTCAGCTTTATTCTGATCGCAATTATTAATAGCCAATTACCAGCCTTGTCTTTCTTAAGCTGGGCACTCCCAGGCTCTCAGCTATCTCTCATGATTGATACTCAAGGTTTGCAGTCATTAATGTATGCACCAATTCCTCTTATTCAAGCTGTCGCAATTCTTATTGCTGGGCGTATTTACATGCAACGGAGTGCATTATGAAGCTAATTACATGTGAAGATGTCAGCAAACAATACGGCACAAAAACGGCACTAAACAAGATTAACTTGTCCTTAGACACCGGAGCACCAATTGCGCTAGTCGGCCCGAATGGAGCAGGTAAAACAACGCTATTTAGCTTACTTTGTGGTTACATTCACCCATCTGAAGGCAAGATAACGATTTTAGGTGAAAAACCGGATAGCCCGCAGTTACAAAACCTGGTATCGGCCTTGCCACAAGATGCCGCATTAGACCCGAATTTTACCGTCGTATCGCAACTCACGTTTTTCGCGAAGTTACAGGGATTTACTCGTCAAGACGCCAAGCATGAAGCGTTGAGAGTCTTAGAGCTTGTTGATTTGTCATCTGCCGCTTTAATGCTACCAAAAAGCTTAAGCCATGGTATGAGTAAGCGTGTGTCAATCGCCCAAGCATTAATTGGCTCCCCGAAGTTAGTTTTACTGGATGAGCCTACTGCTGGCTTAGATCCCGCTAATGCCAAAAAATCCGCCAAATCGTTAAGGATTTATCACCTAAAACGACCTTTGTCATCAGTTCTCATAACCTTGAAGAACTTGAAAAATTATGTGATCAAGTGTTGTACCTCGAACAAGGAGAGCTTCAACAATCGGTTTCTATGAAAGCGGATGCAGAAACCGCCTTCTTAACCCTTACGATGCTAAACGCTGACATTGAGCAACTGGCTGATAAGGTCAGAGCGTTACCCAATATTCTTAATGTCAAAATGAATAATGATGAGCAACTTATCATTGAGCATCATATTGATACGAGTTTACGCCTTGAAATGTCACTTTTGGCTCTATTTGTTGACAACAACTGGCAATATAAGGCCATGATGAAAGGAAGAAGCTTAGAGGAAACCTTATTCTCAAGTTAAATTAACTAGTCAGCTTGTTGTTTTTAGAGCCAATAAGCACAATGACTGTTTATGACCATTCATATTTAAAAAGCCTGGTAATCACTACTGGGCTTTTTTGTGTCACCTACACGGCCACACTGGCTAAACACTAATAACGGCCGAAACGCTAATTCTGAAACGCGACTAATAACTGAACTGACAATGACGACAGTACAACAATCAGCAACAAAACTTGCATCATAAGCTCAGCTTTTGGCGGTGTTAGCCAAGTAACATGACCAAAGGCGTTAGCTAACTTAAATACTGGCCATACAAGGCCACATAGACTCATAAACAATGATTACGGCGTATTATAGAATGCGATAGCCTGTGTGTTCTATCAATGCTGCTAAAGACGGATAGGAAGAGTATTAAGGAGTTTATAACAATGCTTTTAAAGTCATCGATAAATTAATAAAAGGTCTAGCGACAAAAAGCCTGATGAAGATGACCCGTTATATTTTTTCAGGCAAAAAAAAACTGCAGTCATAGACTACAGTTTTATTTAATTATACTAGCCGAAGCTAGGAATAATTAAACTACAGTTACGTTCTCAGCTTGTGGGCCTTTTTGACCTTGAGTAACAGTGAACTGAACTTTTTGACCTTCGTCAAGAGTTTTGAAACCGTCTGAGTTGATAGCACGGAAGTGAACGAATACGTCTGGGCCAGACTCTTGCTCGATAAATCCGAAACCTTTGTCAGAGTTGAACCACTTAACAACACCAGTAACTTGAGACATGATATAAATCCTGTATATATAAATTAAAGCCTTAACGGCGGTAGAGCTGAAAATGCCGGTTTTACTTATGTTCACAGGACGAAACTGGTCGTATTGAAACACATAAACTAAGCCCAACCTTCAAGCCCGATAGATTATGAACCTTTTTGCGGGTATGTCAACTAACATCAGCATTTTAATTCAATTAGTTATTACCATGCCCAAAATTCATGAATTCGATAGCTGTTTCCAACTAAATATCAGATTCAAAAAGTAAAATAGCAAATTTAAATGACAAATCAATTACGTTGATGAATTTCAATACTAAAGTCTAATTCACAGCTAAGTCCTTGATCTGCAATTTGGGTCTTTTGTTCTTGCGTCAACTTCCAAGCATAAGGGGTCATGTTTAAAAAATGTTCAATATCAACAGGGTCAGATAAATCCAATTGATAGCAAAGCCTTTCGTTATGCAGACAAGTAAAACCTTCAAGCTCAGCTTTTGGCTCATCATGGGGTTTAGGTTCACTGTAGATGATTTTTTTCATCGCGAAATGGTGCATAGGACCAGGCGAAACCGTAATTAAAATGCCGCCATTTTTGATCGCCCTTTGTAACTCATCCAGTTTAGAGGGCGCATAAATTCTCATCGCTAAATCAAATAACCCGTCTTCAAAAGGCATTTCATAGGCACTGGCTACACAAAAATGTAAATCAGGGTAGCGTTTGGCGGCATACTTAATTGCAGACTTAGAAATATCCAGCCCTTGCAGTACACAATCTACTTCCCTTGTATGCGCCATGGCTTCAAATAGCCGATGACTGTAGTACCCTTCTCCACAACCTATATCTAATATATTTTCTGCATTAGCTGCGTATTCAGTCGCAAGTTCATTTACCCTATCACTTAGTTTTTGGTAGTAGCCTTTATTTAAAAACTCACGACGGGCAAACATCATCGTTTTATTGTCGCCAGGGTCTTTTGAGTTCTTTTTCTGCACAGGCAATAAATTAACATAACCTTCTTTTGCACAATCAAATTGATGACGGTTTTCACAAGACCATGATTTGGCATTTAGGGTAAGCACCGTGCGGCACAAAGGACAAATATATTGCATTTTTTACTCAACAAGGAATTGAAATAACGGTGACTCAACAAGAGCAACGTTTAACATGACACTAAAAATGACAATGGTACGCAATGAGCACCCAAAAGTCAGTTATCTTCGGTTAACTTATCAACCATCAAACTCACATCTGCAGGAGCAAGTAACGCAAAGCACTCTAATTTACGTTGTAAATCTTCAACATCTTTGGACAATTCATTTGCTGCTGATGCGTAATTAGTTCGCTGCTGTGATTGACTGTACGTTCGTAACAGCCATTGTTGTTTATGATTAAGTAGATTATCAAGCTTTAACAATTGCGCTGCGATAATGGCGTGAACTTTATTTCTTTCTTCAGATAAATAGTGGCTAATATCAGCACGTACTTGTTCAATTTCACTTATATTCAAAGCGATAGTTGCTGGAGGTTCTTCATAATCAAAGTTTCTCGCTAAAATCGCTTTAGCCATGATCAATTCTTTGGGTTCTTGATTAAGGCGTAAATCTTTCTCTAGTGTAATCGCTTCACACACCGATTGTTCATATTCAATGACGACTCCTTCATCAGAGTGAATAAAAGAAAACGTTAATGTAACGCCTTTTCTTAGCATGGCGGCAGATATTCGTGGCGCAATACCGACTCTGGCATACAAGCGGCAACCTTGACCTAATGCTCTTGTTACTTTACCGAGATGTTTACTGACATCACATTGATGAGAAATAGTGCCAGAGCTGGGGCTTGTGTCAGGAACAGAATTTAGCGAATAACCTGCTGACGCTGTTGCCTCGCTCGCTTTATTAACTTTCCCTTGATCAAGTTGCTCTTTATCAAGTCTGTCTTGGCCATGAGTATCTTTGTCATTCAAGCTTTCAACACGACTGACAGTAAAAAAGGCTGGCAAGTGAGAATGATGCTAGCTCCATGCTCATTTGTATGAGAGGGTAACTCACTAATAATAATTTCTGCCAAAGGCTGACTCAGCGCAGGAAGTAACACAAAATCACTGACATCATCAGCCAAAGAGACCAAAAGAGATTGATTTGGCTTTATTTCATATTGTATTGGTTGGCTGAATAGATGGTTGTACATAGAGACTCCGATGACGTTATATAAATTGTAACCATCAAACGGACTTACGTCACCTACTTAAAAAGCGTTCAATCACTAACGCCCCCTGTAAACATTAGTAATTAACAGTGTTAAGATATTTGTAATCGAAAAATAGGATAACTCTATATTATGGCAAGCGCTTTTCAACCTACCCTTTTTTGGCACGATTATGAAACATTTGGGGTGAGTCCAGCAAAAGACCGTCCTTCGCAATTTGCCGGTATTCGAACTGATTTAGATCTTAATATCATCGGTGAACCTGAAAACTTTTATTGCAAACAATCAACTGATTACCTGCCCTCACCTGAAGCGATTCTTGTCACAGGGATAACGCCACAGCTTGCGAATCAAAAAGGCATGGTTGAAACTGAGTTTATGGGGCGCATTAATGCCATTTTCACTCAACCAAATACCTGTGTTGTTGGGTATAACTCATTACGATTTGATGATGAAGTCAGCCGTTATGGTTTTTATCGCAATTTTATAGACCCTTATGCACGTGAGTGGCAAAACGGTAACTCACGCTGGGACATTATCGATTTAGTTAGAGCCTGTTATGCATTCCGTCCAGAAGGGATTAATTGGCCGCTTAAAGAAGATGGTTCACCTAGTTTTAAATTGGAGCATTTAACCCAAGCTAATGGGTTGAGCCATGAACAAGCTCATGATGCTATGAGCGATGTCTATGCAACGATTGCAATTGCGAAACTCATCAAAGAAAAGCAGCCTAAATTATACGATTACTATTTTGAGCTTCGAAATAAGAAAAAAGTCGCAGAATTAATCCAAGGCGACTTCATGCAGCCGCTAGTTCATGTGAGTTCAAAGATTAGCGCTGCCAATGGTTGCGTCACTTTAATTGCGCCTGTAGCACCTCATCCAACGAACAAGAACGCGATGATTTGCATTAATTTAGCAATGGATTTAAGCCCGCTCATTGACTTAACTGTGGCAGAAATCGTCGAACGTATGTATACACCTCGAAGTGAATTAGCCCCAGATGAGCTGCCAATTCCACTAAAGCAAATACATTTAAACAAATGTCCGTTTATTGGTACTCCTAAATTACTATCAGAAGCCGTAGCACAAAGGCATCAATTTGATATGGATTTTGCCCGCAGCCAATATAAATTATTCAAACAGCACCCTGAGCTTCGCGATAAAATGCAAGCGGTTTTTGATGTAAATGATCACCCTGCAGTAACCGATCCTGATTTAATGCTCTATAGCGGAGGCTTTTTTAGTCACGCCGATAAAGCCAAAATGGAAATGATCCGCAATACCAAAGCCGAAAACCTCGCCGCTCTTAATCTCGACTTTGACGATCCTAGGCTCAGTCAAATGTTGTTTCGGTATCGAGCCCGTAATTACCCTGAAACATTGAGCCATGATGAATCAATGCAATGGCGAGAGTTCTGTCAGCAACGCCTTTCTGATGCTGATTATGTGATAAACCTCGAAAACTTATTAGAAGAAACCAGCGAGAATGAACACAAACAAAAGTTATTAAAAGCCCTATGTTTATATCTGCAATCTCTTTAAGCTTTTATCATTAACTTACTTTGTACTTATTGTATTAATAAAAGGAATTGGTCATGCAAAATCGTTTCATTGATAGCATCACCCAACTGCCCAAACCACTGGCAACAGCGCTTATCCCATTACTTAATGATGATTTTTGTGGGCACATCGATGCGAATCAACTGACGGAACTTGTCAACATCAGTCAAATGACAGAAGAAGAACTTCTATTAAGTTTACTGCCAATCGCTGCAGCACTTGCCAAACCAAGCATCAGCGAGTTTTATGTTGGTGCAATCGCTAAAACTGAAAGCGGCGACATATACATGGGGGCTAATTTTGAATTATCTTCTGAAGCGCTATTTCACACGGTACATGCCGAACAAAGTGCAATCAGCCACGCCTGGCTAAACGGCGAACAAAAAATTGTTGATATCATCGTCAACTTCAGTCCTTGTGGCCATTGTCGTCAGTTCATCAATGAATTAGTCAGCGGTATCGATATTAACATCCACTTACCAGGTCAGCAGCCACAGCAATTAGCACACTATCTACCCTATGCATTTGGGCCCAAAGACCTACAAGTCACTAAGCCACTGTTATCAAAAAGTCATATCGAATTTAGTTTACAGTCAGACGACCCAATGATCATCGAAGCTGTCGACCAAGCAGGTTTAAGTTATGCCCCCTATACGCAAAACTACGCAGCGGTGGTTATTGAAACAAAAGACGGTAAAACATACTGCGGCCGGTACGCAGAAAACGCGGCATTTAATCCGTCAATGATGCCAATGCAAATGGCGTTATCAAACTTAATTCGCCACAACAGAGACTACAGCGATATTAATCGAGTGGTATTGATAGAATCATCTGCCGGTAAAATCAGTTTAGCTAATGCCACTATGGATACACTGCAAGCTGTTGCCGCAATTGAGCTTGAGCATATCGTTGTAGACCCAAGCTAGCCAGCTCATTTTGCTGCACGTTAATTGAAATTATACTGAATTAGCCTTTCTTAGTTTTGATATTAAGAAAGGCTTTTTGTTACCAATCATTATTTAGTACCTCGAAGGCACGTATTCACTTTTTTGTTTGCACAAAACCTGTAAAGCCTTACACTCTTGCTCTTCTCATATAAGAATTGATTTAAGAACTCTAGCCCATGCCTGATTTAGCAATACTTGCTGTATTTATTCCAACATTCTTTTTTGTTTCTATTACGCCAGGAATGTGTATGACATTAGCAATGACACTCGGCATGAGTATTGGTGTTAGAAGAACACTGTGGATGATGGCTGGTGAATTAGTGGGTGTTGCTTTAGTTGCTATTGCTGCAGTTATGGGCGTTGCCAGCGTCATGCTCAATTACCCAGATGCCTTTGCCATTTTAAAATGGCTTGGCGGCGCTTATCTTGCGTATATTGGTGTTAATATGTGGCGTTCGAAAGGCAAAATGGCCATCATTGAGGGGCAGCAAACAGACAAATCGATTAGTAATATTGCGCTAATTTCCCAAGGGTTTGTCACAGCAATAGCCAATCCCAAAGGTTGGGCATTTATGATTTCACTTTTACCTCCCTTCATCAGTGTTGATAAAGCTGTCGCACCTCAGTTGTTTTGGCTACTTGCGATTATTATGCTGACAGAAAGCGTATCAATGCTCGCTTATGCCAGTGGCGGTAAAAGTTTAAGAATATTTTTATCTCGGGGCGATAACATTAAACTGATGAACCGTATTGCCGGCAGTTTAATGATTGGCGTCGGTTTTTGGCTAGCACTTGGCTAAACATTAAATACACTGAATATCGCTAAACGAAAGAAAGAAGTATAGATAAAAATAAACCAATAATGTAATTGATTACGCCGCTTTGTCGTAATACGGTTTAACACAGTTTCTGCCATTTTCTTTCGCCATATACAGGGCTTTATCGGCTCTTATCAGTAAGTCTTTAAGCTCTTTCGCAGATGCTGTTTTTTCAGCGATACCAAAGCTCGCTGTGCACTGAAGATTTTGGGAATCGGTTAACGGAATTTTACACTCAGCAATGTGTTCACGCATTCGCTCGGCCACTTTATTAGCATCATGCAAATGGGTATTTGGCATAGCAATAACAAATTCTTCCCCGCCAATCCGCGCACATAAATCTTGTTCACGGCACAAGGCTTTAATCGTTTTAGTCACTTCAATTAAACACTTATCGCCAACGAGATGGCCGTGTTTATCGTTAATCGTCTTAAACAAGTCTAAGTCGATTAGCACCAAAGTAAATGGGAGTTGATGCGCCACAGCTTGATCGAGCAATGATTTACCCTCGGTAAAAAGGAGTGTCGATTTGCCAATCGTGTCAAAGAATCAGTACTTGCTTGCAATGTCAGTTGCTTTTCGTTTTTATCAATCTGTTTAGCAAAAATATATAAAACAACAATCACTTCCAGCATCGTAAAAAATACCACTGATTGATAAAGCATATGGTTAACTTGAGCAGACAGTTCAATTAATGGCGCTTCGTTTACGGTATTTTCGCAATAGAAAAATAACACCATTGCCAGTGCACTTAATGTCACCTGCTCAAGTCGCTCTCTTAATTCAAATAACAAAAAAGCCCCAGTTGGCACAAGGAAGTAATACAGGTGAAAACCACTCGCATTAGTTACATAAACATTGGTACAAACAAGTAGATGCAGCATCAACACGCTAAAAAACCAAATTTTAGCGATTTTAGGCTGCTGTTTGGCGGTAAGTACATTAGTGACGAAATACGCAAACGTAAATCCAAGGTTGATAAAACCGACAGAAGGATTATCAAGAAACAAAATATAGTTAAGCGAATATAAAAATGAGATAGCAACCGTAATTAACCCTATGATATTCATAGTTCTTATTCGGTTAGCTGATGAAAATGACTGTTGATTCGTGCCCAGATTAATAATTGATTTTAAGTTCATGGGGGTAACAAATAAGTTAACAACATGTAAACTTTAGCACAATTTATATTTTTAGTTCTATCCAGAATATCAGTTAACAGAGTACCTAATTCAATTGTCGATTGTTAAATGAAGATGACTTAACTCCTCTAAGTCGTTGTAATGCTATTCTGAATTTTGTTTATACGGCAGTTTTGCGCTCATTTGCGTCATGTACTGCTTAATGTGAAGTTGTTCTTGCTGGCAATAGTGATTAATAGCATGACTAAATTCGGCATGTGCGACATTGTGATTCGAATAGGTTTCTATAGGCTCAAAACCTCTAGCAACCTTATGCTCCCCTTGTGCCCCAGCATCAAAAGTCGTTAATCCATGTTTGATGGCATACTCTATCCCTTGATAATAACAGGCTTCAAAATGCAGACCGTCAACCTCCTGTAAGCAGCCCCAATAACGCCCGTATAAATGAGTTTTAGAAACAAAATATAACGCCGAAGCCACCATTATTTGCTGCGGATCAGAAATGATAAGTAAGCGAATTTGATTACCCATAGTGTCTGCTAGCTGCTCAAAAAAATCGCTGGATAAATAGCCTGTATGACCAGATCGTTTTAAATAGGTTTGCTGATAACACTCAATAAAGTGTTCCCACTGAGCTGAAGATGCTTGTTCGCCTGTAATAAATTCAAAATGATACTCAGAAACCATACGACGTTCTTTAACAATAGTTTTACGCTTACGTGAGACTAACTGTCTAAGATAATCATCGAAATTCTGATAACCTCGGTTACCCCAATGAAACTGTGTAGCAAGCCTTGCAATAGACTGTTGACTGGCAAAGTTAAAATCATCTTTAGGTAAGAACAAACAGTGCCAAGACGAAAAATCCTGTTCTATACTGCGATTAAGGAAGTTGAGAATACAGCTTATAAGATGATGTCTAACTGATTTACTGGCCCCTTCCATGATCCCGAAACGCTGCCCTGTTACAGGAGTAAACGGTATAGCCGCGACTAATTTGGGATAGTATTGTAATCCGTTTCTCTCATATGCTTCAGCCCAAGCCCAATCAAACACATACTCTCCCCACGAATGGCTCTTCTCATAGCAAGGTAAAATAGCCGCTACCTTATCGCCTGCCTGAACCACAATATGTTTTGGTGTCCAACCCGTAAGTGGGCAAACACATTGACTTTGTTCAAGAGCCAATAAGTAATCAAACTGAGTAAAAGGGTTATCATCACGAAACATCAGCAGCCAATCTTGCCTACCAATAGCTTCAACTGAATCGTAAAAGCTAATGTGAATATCATCAAGAGCTGTCAGTGCTGAGTCCTCTGCTAATGAATCGCTAATTAAGCCAGTTTCAGACATATTTCCTCAGAATACCGTTTTAGTTATTGTGTATTAGATCATACTTATGGCACATTGCAACATATGATTATACTTACAAAGGACTGAAAATGAGCGTTTTTTCTCAGATAAAGCCTATCGTTGTTTCTACTTCTATTGCGTTACTACTTGGTTTTACTTCACTATCCGCAAGTTCTGTACAAGCTGCCAACGAACAGTCAATTTACAGTCGCGCTGCAACGGCACAACCAATTTGGGCCGAGCACGGCATGGTCGCCAGCCAAGAGTCATTAGCCACACGAATTGGCGTAGATATTTTGAAACAAGGTGGTAATGCTGTAGATGCCGCAGTTGCTGTGGGTTTTGCTCTTGCAGTCACCCTTCCTCGTGCTGGCAATATTGGCGGAGGCGGCTTTATGTTAGTCCACCTCGCTGAAACGAATAAAACAATTGCTATCGATTATCGAGAAACCGCGCCTTCAAAAGCGCACAAAGATATATTTCTAGATGAAAAAGGTAAGCCAAACCCTAAATTAAGCCGAGAACATGGTCTTGCTGTCGGTGTCCCAGGAACGGTGATGGGTTTTGAGTTAGCGCTCGAAAAGTATGGCACCATGAAGTTAAGTGAGGTGATTGCGCCAGCCATAAAGTTGGCAAAAGAAGGTATTAGTGTTAATCCAGATCTTGCTAACTCCCTTGATGGACTTAAACGCCGAATTTCTCAATGGCCCAGTTCAGCCAAAATCTTCTATAAAAAGAACGGTGACAGCTTTGCAGTAAACGATACCTTAGTACAAACCGATCTCGCACATTCACTGTCTTTAATTGCAACTCACGGCAGTAAAGGATTTTATGAAGGTGAAACTGCAGAAAAAATCGTTGACTCAATTAAGCAAGCCAACGGTATTATGACCTTGGAAGATTTAAAAAACTATCAAGTTGTTGAACGTAAGCCAATTCGCGGAGAATATCGTGGTTACGAGATTGTCTCCATGCCACCTCCTTCCTCTGGCGGAATCCATATCATTCAAATGCTGAACATGCTTGAGAACTACCCTATCAATGAATTAGGCCACAATACCGCTCAAACATTGCACTTAATGGTTGAAAGTATGAAACATGCATATGCCGATAGAAGTGAGTATTTAGGTGATCCTGATTTTAACCCTGTCCCTTTGAAGGCGTTGACGGATCAAAAATATGCTGACTCACTGGTCAAAAAAATAGCTTACAACAAAGCCACTCCAAGTGCTGAGATAAAGCCAGGTAATATAGCTCCCTATGAGAGTAACCAAACCACTCATTACTCTGTTGTTGATAAATGGGGAAATGCAGTGTCGAATACCTACACGTTGAACTTTAGTTATGGTTCTGGACTAGTTGCAGACGGCACTGGGATTTTACTCAATAATGAAATGGACGATTTTTCTGCAAAGCCAGGTACCCCAAACGCCTTTGGTTTAATTGGCGGCGAAGCTAATTCGGTTCAAGGAAACAAGCGACCATTGAGTTCAATGAGCCCAACCATTGTAATGAAAGAAGGCAAACCTTTCTTAGTGACAGGTAGCCCTGGCGGCTCAAGAATCATCACGACGACATTACAACTCATTATGAACGTGATTGACCATAAGCTTAATGTCGCAGAAGCGACTGCTGCGCCAAGAATCCATCATCAATGGCTTCCTGATTATATTGGTGTAGAAAGCAGTTTAAATAAAGATACAATTTCACTGCTTGAAGCTAAAGGCCATACGATCAAGTCCAGCAGTGCCATGGGCAGTACCCAATCAATAGTGGTGACTGAAAAAGGCGTTTATGGAGCATCAGATCCTAGACGTGCCGGTTCTGAAACCCTAGGTTATTAGTAATAACGTAAATAATAACAATGTGCTGTATCGAAAAGCGATGAGTAGATACAGCTTAAATTTAAACAAGATAAAATAAACACTCACTCCCTTTCCAAAATAAACCTGCTCCCTTGCTCATTTTTATTGTTTGGACCCTCTTTTCTAAATAAGAATAACTATCATTACAACCCGCACAAATAACAAAACAGCAACATCAAGATTCGATTTTTGTTATTTCAAATTTATTTCAATTAAAGTTTTTTATCTTTATGCCGATATTGTTATTGCAGGAACAGACCTGTTATACGGTTATTAATTAAAATTAACAAATACCCAATTGCGGATGCGTTTAATTAACAACGCAGGTTATAAGCTATATTTAATCTGTCAATATTTTGACAAAGACAAAATGTTGGCAACCTAAACAAGATAGAAAAAATTAATTAACGCCTGAGATGTTAAAACTTTTATCAAATAAAATTTATTTCATACAGGCGGCAAACTTAACTGACTGATATTGATAGATATAACTATTTATGCTCATATGGTTACATCAATTAACTGAAATAGACTATTTTTTTAGCATAAAATTCATATTATGATGCGCTAAAAATAACTCAATAATATTAAAAAAAGCAGGATTCAACTTGATGAAGTTAAACAGCTTAAAAATAAAGCACCGGATCGCTTTATTAACAGTCGTTGCAATTTCTTCGTTTGTTATTTCACTTGTAATTAACAATCAAAGCGTGCAACAAAATGCTGAACGTTTAAATGGACTTCAATCACAACTTTACCCAGTATTAAATTTAGCCACGATTAACGATGGCTTGTTATTGCAATTAAATCAAAATATTCAATCTGCAGTAACAACCGGTGAAGAAGAATCATTGATCACTGCAGAAAATATGGTTAAACAAATTAATAGTAATCTAAATACTATTAAGGGTTTATTACCTCTTGAAGCTAATGATGCCAATAATATGCAACGCGATTTGGCCACTTATCATGACAATGCCAAAACCTTAGTTGCTGAATTTTTAAAAGATGATGTCGACTTTAACAAGATCACAAACCAGGCTTCAGAAAATGCCAAGCGATTTGAATCCCTAACAGCGGTTTTTGCTAAAAAACAGCAAGATTACTCCGATGCTTTCACAACGAGTATTAGCACGACCTTAGCAAGTTCAGATAATGCGGCATCATTGATGTTGATTATCGGTATTATCGCTTCACTATTTTTGGTAGTCGTTGGCGTATTAGTGAATCGCTCAATCATTGTCACCATTCAGGACGTCACCCATTCATTACAGAATATATCAGAAGGTGAAGGCGATCTTCGTTCTCGGATTGAATATAACGGTAAAGATGAAATCGCGACGCTGGTACATTGGTTCAACCAGTTTGTATCGAAATTACAAGTCTCAATTGCTGACACGAAACAAACAACAGACAGTTTAAGTGCAGTATCTCATACGTTATTAGAAAGCTGTAAAAACAGTGAAAACACCGTTATCGAGCAAAACGAGTCCGTTGAACAAATCTCTAATGCCATGCGTGAAATGTTCATCAGTGTTGCACATATTGCTGAGTATGCCGCTAATGCTGCATCTGAAGCTGACAACGCAAATGATGAAGCTAAACAAGGTCAAGAGGTTGTGTCTCAAGCCATCACTACCATTAATAAATTAGCAGAAGAAGTACAAACGACTGCTGTTGTAGTCAATCAACTTGAGGCGTTCACCAGTAACGTCAACGATATTCTCGATACCATTCGTGGTATTGCAGATCAAACCAATTTACTTGCCTTGAATGCAGCAATTGAAGCAGCTCGAGCAGGTGAACAAGGAAGAGGCTTTGCCGTAGTGGCCGATGAAGTAAGAACCCTTGCTTCTCGAACACAAGCGTCAACGCAAGAAATTCAACAAGTATTGCAAGAGCTTCGCTCTACTTCAACTCAAGCAGTTGATGCAATGCAACGTGGAATTGAAACCGCTGAAGAAGGTGTCAAAACCACTTCATTAGCCGGAGATGCATTAATCAGTATCACCAATAAAGTGAGTGCGATTACCGTCGTTAACGAACAGATTGCTGCCGCCACTGAAGAACAACATAACACTTCAGAGCTTATCCAGCAGTATGTCGCTGATATTGAAACCAATGCCGCTAAAGTAAAAATGACCACGGATGAAATGGGCGGGATCAGTTATGACATTGAAGGTGTTAGTAAACAGCTTCAAAACATAACAGGTCAATTTAAAGTCTAACAATAATAATATTTTAAGATAAACGAGATTTATCTTGAGTAATGATAAAGATGAACAGGAGTTACACCATGAAATTCAACTTGAAAGCGCTACCCTTAGCTATTTCTGTTGCAATGCTTCCTGCCTATGTCGCAGCTGAAGAAACAAGTGAAGAGAAAATTGCCAAGCTTGAACAACAAGTGCAATCACTTCAAGCAAGTCAAAATGCAAGCTTAACAGAACGTTTTAGCTTCAATGGCTTCATGACTGGTGCATATATCAGCTCTGACAATAACACTGGTTATGCAGGTGCGACTACTTCTGCTAACTTCGATGACGGCAGTAAGTTTGGTCTTCAAGGTACCTTTGCCATTACAGATCAAACTCAAGCCGTAATGCAGCTTATGATGAAAGGCAGCAACGATTGGGAAGTAGAAGCTGAGTGGGCTTATATCTCACACCGTTTTGAAAGTGGCCTTCAGGCTCGTGCTGGTAAACTTCGTGTACCTTTATTTATGTACTCTGATTACTTAGACGTGGGTTACGCACAGCCATTCGTACGTCCACCTTCGGAAGTTTATGATGCGGTTCCTTTCACATCTTACACCGGCGGTGATGCAAGTTATGATATTGAGTTTGATGACTCAACATTAACAATTCAAGCTTTTGGTGGCCAGTCAGAAGATTCTGGAATTGATATTGGAAATATTTTCGGCGCAAACCTTAACTGGACTGATTTAACATGGACATTCCGTGCGGTATACGGTCAGGCTACTCTTGATGGTACTGTGACTCGTCAAATGACTGTTGATCAAATTGATCCAAACACTGGTTTACCTTATTCAATAGATGTAACAGTTCCTCTTCTTGATATCAATGACGCAACTGGCACATTCGTTGGCTTAGGTGGAAGTTACGACAATGGCTCTTTCCTAGCGATTGCAGAATGGACTCGTATTGAAACTGATGAAGAATACCCAGATTCTGACGCAGGTTATATCACTTTAGGTTACCGTATCAACGCATTTACTCCTTATGTAACTGCTTCGTACTACGAAACTAAAGATAATGACGTTCGAACTAATCCTGTTCACATTGCAATTTTTAACGGCGAGCGCACAGCATACAGTGCAGGTATTCGTTGGGATGCAATGGATAACTTAGCCCTTAAGTTTGACGTAACCCATGCCACTGACTTCGGTGACACCTCTGGCGGTTTTGATACCAACATAGCCCAAGAGTTTGATGACACTACAGTGTACACAGTTCAGTTCGACGTTGTATTTTAAGGAGCGATAAAATGAAAAAAATCCTATCTATTTTAGCGCTTAGCGTGTGTTCAGTTATGTCAGCTCAAGCAGCGGTTGTCATCATTGGTGCACCTGGTGCGGCAGATATTAGCGCATCAGATGCTAAAAAATTATTTTTAGGTAAAGGCTCAAAATCTGCAGTGGTTTATGAACTTGCTGAAGGTAATGCAACACGTTCAGAGTTTCATAGTGCTGTCACAGGCAAATCTGATTCACAACTGAAAGCATTCTGGTCAAAGCAGGTATTTACTGGTAAAGGAAACCCACCAGCAACAGTAAATGATGCCGCGGCGATGAAGTCAGCAGTAGCGTCAAACCCTAATGCGATTGGCTACATTGATGAAGCTGATGTCGATGGCAGCGTAAAAGTGATTTTAAAGCCATAAAAACGACATAAAACCATAGTCTTAAATTAAGTTTTAGTGATTGTGTTTTAAGCATTTCATACTCCCCCTTCAATTGAAATGCTAGAGGGATCTGATAAACATCAGGTCCCTTTATTTTTTGTTACAAACTAAAACAAGATTACGACCAAAACTTGATAAACTAGTCACAAATCATAATGTAATAATGATAAACAGAAGCTTAAACCGACCTTTCGATTAAAAGCTCATTTTTAACCATTCTTATGCAAACAGGGAAATAACTATGAAGGGACTAACCCTCAAACCGCTTGTTTCAGCTATGGCACTAACAGTCATGTTAAGTGCTTGTGCCAATGACAATGTACAAACCAACACGACACAAGCACCAAATGTCGTGGCTAGTAACATCATCGAGCAAAATGCTAACAATCCATTCTTTAAACCATACGGTACTTTTATGGAAATCCCTGATTTCGATAAAATAAAAGATGAACATTACTTACCGGGCTTTAAAGCAGGTATCGCCGCTCAAAAAGCTGAAATAGCAGCTATTGTTGCGAATCCAGAAAAACCAACATTTGAAAATACCATCGAAGCAATGGAGTTCTCAGGTGAATTAGTAACAAAAGTTGCTAGTGTTTTCTATAACCTTACTGGCGCGCACACAAACCCAGCGATTCAAGAAATTTCAAAAGAAGTGTCCCCAATGTTATCAGCAGCAAGCGATGACATTTTATTAAATGATGAGTTGTTTAAGCGTGTTAAAGCCGTTTATTTACAAAAAGACAGCTTAAACCTCAATACAGCTAAAGCTAAATTGCTTGAAGACACCTACAAACGTTTTACCCGTGGCGGTGCTAACTTATCAGCTGAAGACAAAGCCACATTACGCTCACTAAACGAGCAAATTGGTAAGCTTAATCTTGAGTTTGGCGATAACTTATTAGCTGAAACCAATGCTTTTGAGCTAGTTATTGATAACAAGGCTGATTTAGCAGGTTTACCACAAGATATTATTGATAGTGCTGCTGCGACAGCCACTAAACGTGGCCATGATGGTAAATGGGTTTTCACAACGCAACGCCCTTCTATTACGCCATTTTTAACCTATGCAGAAAACCGTGAGCTGCGTGAAACAATATTTAAAGGTTATATCGAACGCGCTAATAACGACAACGCGAATGACAACAAAAAAACCTTAGCGAAAATTGCTTCATTACGTGCAGAAAAAGCTGAATTAATGGGGTACAAAACCCACGCTGATTTTGTACTAGAAGAGCGCACAGCTAAAACACCTGAAAATGTATATGGATTATTAGACAAAGTTTGGCCTGCAGCGCTTGCTCAAGCAAATGCTGAAGTTGTCGAAATGCAAAAGCTAATTGACTCACAAGGTGGCGACTTCAAATTAGAAGCGTGGGATTGGTGGTATTACTCAGATCAAATCCGTGTAGCTAAATACAGTTTCAATGAACAACAAACGCGTCCATACTTCTCACTTGAAGCAACCTTAGATGGCGTATTTTATACAGCCAACCGTCTATTCGGCATCACAGTGAAAGAACGTACCGATTTACCAAAATATCACCCAGATGTTAGAACATGGGAAGTCTATGATAAAGATGGTTCATTCTTAGCTGTATTTATGGGTGATTACTACGTACGTGACAGTAAACGTGGTGGCGCTTGGATGAACTCATACCGCCAGCAATACAACATGAATGGCGTTGAATCAAAGCCTATCATTGTAAACGTACTGAACTACCCTCGTCCAACGGGTGATGAGCCAGCACTGCTGACGTTTGACGAAGCAAGCACCTTATTCCACGAGTTCGGCCATGCACTACATGGTATTTTGTCTGATGTGGAATACCGCTCACAAGCTGGTACATCAGTACCACGTGACTATGTTGAATTCCCATCACAAGTCATGGAAAACTGGATGACCCAACCTGAAGTATTAGCGCAATTTGCTAAGCACTATCAAACAGGCGAAGTTATCCCGCAAGAATTAGTCAAAAAAATCCAAGCAGCAAGTAAATTTAACCAAGGTTTTGCGACAGTTGAATATATGGCAGCAACAAAACTGGATTTAGATTGGCACACATTAACTGATAATACTGTACGTGATGCAGCAAAATTTGAAGCTGAATCATTAGCCAATATGGGGCTGATTAAAGAAATTGCACCACGTTACCGTAGTACGTATTTCTCGCACATTTTCGCGGGCGGCTACTCAGCGGGTTACTACAGTTACCTTTGGTCAGATATCTTAGGCGCAGATGCATTTGAAGCGTTTAAAGAAAATGGTATTTTCGACCCAGCAACGGCACAAGCCTTCAGAGATAATATTCTGTCTAAAGGTGGTAGCGCGGATCCTATGCAACTTTACCGTCAATTCCGTGGTAAAGATGCGGGTATTGAGCCATTGTTAAGAAGCCGTGGCTTATTAGAAGATAAGTAATTTATCTCAACCCTTAAAAGGCGCTTCGGCGCCTTTTTTATTGTCTTAATTATTTTCCTTTTAACCCTGCCAGCAACATTAAATCCTGAAATGCTTTAAAAATAAGAGTGATAACCTAATGAAATAGAGGTTTGTACGTTCAATCGACATAGTTAATTTTATTTTAGCGAAATTATCATTCTGTAATTAACTTTGTATATAATTCCTAGCGATTAAAAAGAATATAAAAATGTGATTAATCAACATAATAAGAGCACTAAAAGCATGCTCTGGGGTCAAGTAAGAGAAAAACTATGTTAAATAAAACCTGTTTAGCCATTGTTATCGCCAGTTCACTAACGCTGGGTGGATGCCACTCATCTGATGAAATTAAATCAGCTGTGGAAGTAGAATTGCGCATCATGGAAACCAGTGATCTTCATGCCAATATCATGGATTACAATTATTATACGAGCCGAGTCGATAAAACCATTGGCTTAGCAAGAACCGCTTCCCTGATAAAACAAGCACGCCTTGAAGTTAAAAACAGTGTGTTAGTCGATAACGGTGACTTACTCCAAGGCAGCCCTATGGGGGATTATATTGCACATACTTTCCAAGCAAATAACCAACTAATCGATACTCACCCAGCTTATAAAGCCATGAATACTCTCGACTATGCTGTGGGTAATATTGGTAATCATGAGTTTAACTATGGTTTAGACTTTTTAGATCAAGCAACAGCAGCAGCCAACTTTCCATACATAAGCGCCAATGTTTATTGTGAGATTGATAATTGCTTTAGAGACGTCAAAGCTGGTGAACCTTTATTTAAGCCTTACATCATTACAGAACAAGAAGTTATCGATAATCAGGGCGCTAATCACACCATCAAAATAGGCTATATAGGTTTTGTACCACCACAAATCAAAGTATGGGATAAACAAAATTTAGACGGCAAAGTTATCGCTAAAGGCATTGTCGAATCAGCAGAGCGTTACGTACCTAAAATGAAAGATCAAGGCGCAGACGTCATTATCGCGATTCCACACTCAGGTATTGGCTCATCAGAAAATCCAGGTGACATGAATGCTGAAAACGCCACTTGGGCATTAACCACGGTTGCTGGCATTGATGCCATCATGTTTGGTCACAGCCACTCTGTTTTCCCAAGTGCACAGTTTTCTGATGTCGCTAAAGTCAATATTGAAACAGGCACGATTAATGGTGTCGCTGCTGTGATGCCAGGCCGTTGGGGAGATAATTTAGGTATTATCGATTTAACATTACGCCAAGAGGAAGGTAAATGGCGAGTATCCAACAGCTTGTCACAGGCTCGCCCTATTTTTATAAAAGAGACCGATAAAACAGCAGGGTTCTCTGTCAATCCAGACGAAGAGATCCATACAAAGGTTGCTTCAGACCATCAAGCCACACTCGACTATGTTAATGCCCCAATAGGTAAATCCTCAGCGGATATGTATAGCTTCCTCTCGCTTGTTCAAGATGATCCTACTGTGCAAATTGTGTCGAATGCTCAAATAGATGCAGTCACTAAAGCCGCAGCAAAAATTGATACATTAAAACACCTTCCTGTTTTATCCGCAGCTGCGCCATTTAAAGCGGGCGGGCGTCATCGAACAAGTTCTGATGCTGACAGTTATGTGCAAGTGGCAGCGGGAGAATTGTCATACAAAAATGCTGCCGACCTATACCTTTACCCCAATACCTTAGTTGCGGTAAAAGTAACAGGTAAACAAGTTAAAGATTGGTTAGAGTGTAGTGCAAATCAGTTCAATCAAATTGATCCAAATTCCGCAGCAAGCCAAAGTTTAATTAATTGGGAAACTCATCGAACATATAACTTTGATGTCATTGATGGTGTTAACTACAAAATTGATGTGACTCAGCCTAATAAATTTGATGGTGATTGCGCTATGGTCAATGCTGATGCAAATCGAATTGTTGAGTTAAGTTACACAGATGATTCTGGCACTATTTTTAAAGGCGAAGAGTTTGCAAATAAGAGCTTTCTTATCGCGACCAATAACTTTCGAGCATTTGGTAATAAATTTGCCGGTACTGGCGCTGATTATATCGCGATGGAATTACCAGATACTAACAGAGAAGCCTTAACTCAATACATTACACAATTGTCAGAGCTCAATGGTGAAGTGGATCCTAGCGCTAATAATAACTGGCAATTCAAAACAATTGAATCAAACACTAAGCTTGATATTCGTTTTGAAACGCAGGACTCACCGTTAGCAGATACATTTATTAAACAGAACCAACAGCGTCCTATGACCAAACTTGAAGCTGATAATATAGTTTCTGGTTTCGCGATTTATAGTATCGACTTAAGTATCGACTTAAATTAATGCGTCAATAATATGTCAACAATACTTGATGACATTTTGGCTAAAAACTATAAAAACCCGCTTAATCAATAGTTTAATGTCAATATTCATACGAACGACTTTTGAGTGCCTAAGTAGTATTTAAACAAGGCGCGATAATAAAATTTCCAAGATAAACCTACAGGCTAACGACAATGCTCCTATACATCAGGAGCATTGTCATCAACCCTTTTCCATTACTTCATCACTCAAACACGCCCTCTTATTTAACACCAATTGCGATTAGCAAGGTAATTAAGTGAACTCTCAAGTTTAAAACACTGAAAAAACGCTAAATAACTACCACAAACTTCAACTGTTAACACAATTGCAGCTTAAATAACTTATCTTCACATTATCGTTTCCAGATCACAACACAGTAATTTATTTTGAATACAATCTTTATTGATTAATTTACATTTCATCTCTGTAAATTGCTCACAACAATATGGAGCAAAAGAATAATAAGCTCCGGGGTCAGAAAAAGCGATTAAAAGAGAGACTATTATGTTGAACAAAAAGCTTTTAGCAGTTGTTATTGCGGGTGCATTAGGTATTACTGGTTGTAGCTCATCAGATGACGATGTTAAAACCATTGAAGTTGATTTGCGTATCATGGAAACCAGCGATATCCATGCTAATATCATGGATTATAATTACTATAGTGGTCAAACTGATAAAACTATTGGTTTAGCCCGCACTGCAGCACTAATTCATGAAGCACGTGCTGAAGTCAGTAATAGTGTGTTAGTTGATAATGGTGATTTACTTCAAGGCAGTCCTATGGGCGATTATATTGCTCATGAATTTAAATCGACTAACCAATTAGCCGATACTCACCCAGCTTATAAAGCAATGAATACTTTAAATTATGAAGTGGGTAACATTGGTAATCATGAATTTAACTACGGTTTAGATTTTTTAGATCAAGCCACAGCAGAATCAAACTTTCCTTATATCAGTGCCAACGTCTATTGTGAAGTTGATGATTGCTTCAGAGACGTTAAAGCAGGTGAACCATTGTTTGAACCCTTCATCATTAAAGATCAACTTGTCGTTGATAAAAATGGTGACGAGCATACGATTCAAATTGGTTACATTGGATTCGTTCCGCCACAAATCAAAATTTGGGACAAACAAAACCTTGACGGCAAAGTCATTGCACGCGGCATCGTTGAATCAGCAGAGCGTTACGTACCTCAAATGAAGGCCGCTGGAGCAGACGTTATTATCGCGATTCCACATTCAGGTATTGGCTCATCAGAAAACCCAAGTGACATGAATGCAGAAAATGCAACGTGGGCATTAACCACTGTTGAGGGTATTGATGCCATCATGTTTGGCCACAGTCACTCTGTATTTCCAAGCTCTCAGTTTGCTGACGTTGAAAATGTTGATTTAGACAAAGGAACCATTAATGGAGTTGCAGCGGTCATGCCTGGCCGCTGGGGAGATAATTTAGGTGTAGTCGATTTAACGCTAACCCAAGAAGATGGTGCTTGGACTGTAGTCAACAGCCAATCTGATGCTCGGCCAATTTTTATAAAAGCGACTGATACCACAGAAGAATTCGCTGTTGAGCCTGATGCAGATATACACGCTATGGTTGAAATTGAACATAACGCCACCCTTGATTATGTGAATGCGCCAATCGGTAAATCATCTACCGACATGTACAGCTTCCTCTCGCTTGTTCAAGATGATCCAACCGTGCAAATCGTATCAAATGCCCAAATTGACGCTGTAGCGGAAGCGGCCTCAAAGGTTGATGCTCTAAAAGGCATTCCAGTTTTATCAGCATCTGCGCCATTTAAAGCCGGTGGGCGTCACAGTACAACTTCAGATGCTGACAGTTATGTGCAAGTCCCAGCTGGTGATTTAACTTATAAGAATGCTGCAGATCTTTATCTTTATCCAAATACCATGGTCGCAGTTAAAGTGACAGGTGCTGAAGTTAAAGATTGGCTTGAATGCAGTGCGAATCAATTTAATCAAATTGATCCTACTTCAACTGCCGCTCAAAACTTAATTAATTGGGATACTCATAGAACATATAACTATGATGTTATCGACGGCGTTAACTATAAGATAGATGTGACTCAGCCTAATAAATTTGACGGTGATTGCGCAGTAGTTAATGCTGATGCAAGTCGTATTGTTGATTTAAGCTATACAGACGCTGATGGCACGACATTTACAGGGGATGAACTAGCAAGTAAAGAATTTATTATTGCTTCGAATAACTACCGAGCATTTGGTGGTAAATTTGCAGGTACGGGTGCTGAATTTGTTGTAATGGAGCTACCAGATACTAACCGCGAGGCGTTAGCTCAATATATTTCTGAAGAATCAGAGACTCATGGCGAAGTTGACCCAAGTGCGGATAATAATTGGGACTTTGTTACTATCGACTCAGCTACTACACTTGATATTCGCTTTGAAACTCAAGACAGTGCAACCGCCGATAAGTTTGTCGAAGACTATCAAGTGCGCCCAATGACAAAACGAACTGACTTAACTGATGAGTTTGGGTTTGCAATTTACAATATTGATTTGCAAACGCCTGTATCTAACTAAATAAGAATCAGTTTATTAACGTAATTCTCTGTAAAGTTAATTACTTCTGCTAACTAAAAAGGCGCATAATGCGCCTTTTTTCTCATTAAAACTTAATCAAGTTCAAACAACCTCGCCATTGTTTTGATATGGTTCAGTGGCACTTTATGTGTATTTCTTTGAGCACACAAAGCTTGGTGCTGACTATCTTTAGGATCACCGATAACTACGACACGAACTTGATATCCTAGGGCTTTAGCAGCAGCCTCGTAAGCCATATATTCCCATTTTGCCACATTGGTATTATCACATATAACTAATGGTTCATTGCTTGCCAACGCATTGATAAATGCCGTTAAATTAGCCTGATGATATTGGCTTAATAACTTAGGATTAAATAGATACTGACCTTCTTGCTCAAAGTATTTATCCGTTGAAAAATATCCATATTGTTTAACATGTAATGCGGTATCAATACCCTGCTTTGTTAAAAATTCATTCACCCAGTATGACTTACCACTACCAGGTAAACCTCGCATGATAATGGCTAACTTTATATTAGTTTGATTCATTAATTCTTATTTCGAAAGTGACATACGTATAAATACTTAAGCTGATAAAGCATTGGCTAATTGTTCATTGAATGATGGGTTACCCACAACCTCGCCTGCTAAAATAGTTTCTACTAATTGCGGCACAATATCCCCTGCTTTTCCAGTCAAGTGATATTGAAACTGACTGTGTCGATCTGGCTTCGCCAGATTAACCTCAACGGTTTGTGCGCCATGATGATTAGCACTATCGACAAAACCTGCTGCAGGATACACAGTACCAGAAGTCCCTATTGCAATGAATAAATCACAGTTGTCCAGTGCATCATGGATTCTGTCCATGCCAAAAGGCATTTCACCAAACCATACGATGTGAGGACGTAAACGTTTAGCTGGAATACAACAGGTGCAGCAATTATCTTCACTAAATGGTTCGCGTAACACGAACGTTTGCTGCGATTGAGGGCAACGGCCTTTGTTTAATTCTCCATGCATATGTAATAAACGTTTAGAGCCAGCACGCTCATGCAAATCATCCACATTTTGTGTAATAACAAGTAGCTTGCCAGAAAACTCCGCTTCAAGTTTTGCTAAAGCAACATGGGCTGGATTGACCGTAATTTCATCACTGTTAAGGTTATCCCAACGGCTATTATAAAAGCGTTCCACTAAATCAATATCTCGAGCATAGCCTTCCGGCGTGGCGACATCTTCAATATGATGTTGCTCCCACAACCCATCTTGATCTCGGAAGGTTTTTATCCCCGACTCAGCTGAAATACCTGCGCCAGTTAAGACTACAATCTGCCGATACATATTGATTTCCTTATTGTTATAATATGAAGCAACTCAATCACTAGCTTAGCAAAAGATCACTGTAAATTTTATATTGCTAATCATGAGTAAAATACTAACCCTATAGTGATATAAATGCTGCAAACTCACAATAATCCCTTAGTATAAGTAAGACTATTGTGTATTTTTTAACTAAAATGAGCAGCTTATTGAGTAGATCACAGAAAAATCTAGTTATATTGTCGATTAACCTTCAACAAAGGTTCCAGTTTCTGATTTCAACACATATAATAAACTTAACTATCCACGGATGAACCTTTAGGTTCTGCAATCAAGAGATTAGCAATGACAGATGGAAATCAAGCACTCAAAAAAGCAGGTTTAAAAATTACTCTGCCACGAGTTAAAATCCTAGAATTAATGCAAGCCCCTGAAAATCAACATATCAGTGCTGAAGATTTATACAAAAAATTGCTCGATGTTGGTGAAGAAATTGGCTTAGCAACTGTCTACCGTGTATTAAACCAATTTGACGATGCAGGTATTTTAAACCGTCATCATTTTGAAAGCGGCAAGGCAGTTTTTGAAATGTCGACTCAAAAGCATCATGATCACCTTGTTTGTTTAACATGTGACAAAGTTATTGAGTTCTCTGATGAAGTTATTGAGCGTCGTCAGGACGAAATCGCTATGCGCCACAATATCAAACTGACTCACCATAGCTTATATCTATATGGTCACTGCACAAATGATACCTGTGACCACGCAGACGAATAGCATTTATTGTTTTAGTTAATTGACTTTAACAAATAAAAAGCCAGCATTAAGCTGGCTTTTTTATCGCTAAAATGACTAGACTAAAATCGACCATTCACTCCAATACTATAAGAGAAACCATCAATATCAGAATCCAGCTCTTTAGCTGCAGTAAACACCGCAGCCATTGTGTCAGTTATAGGTAAATAATAATCGGTGCTTAATAACCAGCTGTCATACTCACTTTCATCAAAATCATAAAAATATGAAGCGCCTACAGACCAAGAATTAGTGACATACCAATCCGCTTCCACTAAAGCGGTTGAATTACTATCGCTATAGGAACCACCACTATCACTAATGTCAGGATCGTTAAACACTGAATCTACGGTGTAATCACTGTAAGTATATCGACCACTTAAATACAAACCTTCAGTCCAATCAAATTGAACGTAAGTATCAGCACCTAAAGTAATACTATCTTGCTCAGTATCAGACTTTCTAAAAGATGATGATTCACTGATATCATAGCCCCCTGAACTACGAATATACTCAATATAAAAAGAACTAGATGGATTGAAATAGTACCCAAGCGTTACACCATAATTATCATTTTCGAAACTAGAGTCGGCTTCAAAATTAGAATATTGTGCTTTGATAAACCATTTTGAATCAAACACATATTCACCAGAAATATTGTATTGGTCAAAATCATTCCCGATTCCTGAGTAAAACCCGCCTATATTTGACACCTGACCAAGATAGCCTGATAGCAAATAAGGGGTTTTATTGTCATTTATCGACGAGAAATAATAGCGGTAATCGAGTTTAAAGGTTCCGTCTGAACTTGATTCTGTTTGATCAAAATATGTCACAGTGCCGTCATGTTGGTAATCATCATCTGCCATCACTAATGTAGATAAAGAAGAAGAAAATGCGGTGAGAATGGCTAAATATAAACCTTTTTGAATCATATTTGTTCCTTGTTTAAATAACAAGAAAGAGCCATAGAAGATAATATCCATATCTTTATTCCTACATCGCAATGTTGCGATCGACTCTTTCCATAGAGTTTTTTGGGGATACTTCTAAGGCAAAGATAGAAATAACAATATCTACCTTTACTTAGAAGACTCTAAACTAACGAAATATAAATTAAATTT
This sequence comes from Shewanella sp. ENK2, assembly GCF_043568515.1. Classification (NCBI taxonomy): domain Bacteria; kingdom Pseudomonadati; phylum Pseudomonadota; class Gammaproteobacteria; order Alteromonadales; family Shewanellaceae; genus Shewanella; species Shewanella sp. ENK2. The sequence continues at coordinate 4,751,147 of NZ_CP171406.1, forward strand.
CAATCGGATAGGTTAATAATTTATAACATTCTTTGATATACCTGTACCTTATGGCCTTTGTATATGTTTTGTTCATACAACGACATGCCATTGTTTACTGCTACTTTTTCAGAGCCTACATTTCCATGTAAGATGAGCGCAATAACTTCATCAATATCAAACATTGGCTTAAGTGTATCCATTACCGCTTTTGCTGCTTCTGTACCAATTCCCTGCCCCCAATATTCTGGAAGAAAGCGATAACCCAGTTCCACTTTATCGTATTCGGGAATGTATTTAGGCCCACAAAAACCAATCACTTTTTTATCTTCTTTATGGTACACCGCCCAGCGTCCAAAACCTTTATCGTTATAGTCTGCTTGTATCACTTCTTTGAAAACTTGTTCAGCCTCTAATAGGCTTTTTAAGGGCGATTGTGGGATGTAAGTTAGCACATCAGGGTTACTATTCATTAATAAAATAGCTTCTATATCGTGCTGATTAAATGGGCGAATGAGTAGACGATCTGTTTCTGCAATCACTGCGGGGATCACGGGCGTTATATGAGACACGATTATCCTTAACCTTTATTATTCTGAATTGTTGTGGGCTAACTACATGTTTAACTTTAGTAAAATAACCTTATCAAGATTTGACGATTTATCAATAACCACATAATAAAATGAATAATATTTCATCATCAACCGTTTGTTGCCCAACAAAAAAGGCGCCGAAGCGCCTTTTATATCAATTGCTAGTATTTACCAGCCAGTTTTAGTACGTAACGCTTTACCGATATCAGCTAAAGAGCGAACTGTGCTTACGCCAGCAGCTTCTAGTGCAGCAAATTTATCTTCTGCAGTACCTTTACCACCAGCGATAATTGCGCCAGCATGACCCATACGCTTACCTTCTGGTGCAGTCACACCAGCAATGTAAGAAACAACAGGTTTAGTAACGTTAGCTTTGATGTATTCAGCCGCTTCTTCTTCAGCAGTACCACCAATTTCACCAATCATTACGATTGCTTCAGTTTGTGGATCGTTTTGGAACATTTCCAATACGTCGATGAAGTTAGTACCAGGAATTGGGTCACCACCAATACCAACACAAGTTGATTGGCCGAAACCTTCGTCAGTAGTTTGCTTAACCGCTTCGTACGTTAATGTACCAGAGCGTGAAACAATCCCGACTTTACCAGGCTTGTGGATGTGACCAGGCATGATACCAATCTTACATTCACCAGGAGTGATAACACCTGGACAGTTAGGACCGATCATGCGAACGCCAGTTTCTTCAAGTTTAACTTTAACTTGAAGCATATCTAACGTAGGGATACCTTCAGTGATACAAACGATTAGCTCGATGCCACCGTCAATTGCTTCAAAGATAGCATCTTTACAGAAAGGAGCTGGTACATAAATTACAGTAGCAGTTGCGCCTGTTTCAGCTACAGCATCTTTAACAGTGTTAAAGACTGGCAGACCTAAATGAACTTGACCGCCTTTTCCTGGAGAAACGCCGCCAACCATTTTAGTACCGTAAGCAATTGCTTGCTCAGAATGGAAAGTACCTTGACCGCCAGTGAAACCTTGACAGATAACTTTAGTATCTTTGTTAATTAATACAGACATTATTTGCCCTCCGCAGCTTTAACAACTTGCTCAGCTGCGTCAGTTAAACTGGTAGCTGCAATGATATCAAGATCTGAGTTAGCTAAAACTTCACGACCTAATTCAGCGTTAGTACCTTCAAGACGAACAACAACTGGTACTTCAACACCCACTTCTTTAACAGCGCCGATAATACCTTCTGCGATCATGTCACAACGAACGATACCACCAAAGATGTTCACTAGAACGGCTTTAACATTTGAATCAGAAAGAATGATTTTAAATGCTTCAGCAACACGTTCTTTGGTTGCCCCACCGCCCACGTCTAAGAAGTTAGCTGGCTTGCCGCCATGTAGGTTTACGATGTCCATAGTACCCATTGCTAGGCCTGCACCGTTAACCATACAACCAACATTACCATCTAGTGCAACGTAGTTAAGTTCGAACTTAGCTGCGTGCGCTTCACGTGCATCATCTTGTGATGGATCGTGCATTTCACGGATTTTTGGTTGACGGAATAAAGCATTACCATCGATACCAATTTTGCCATCAAGACAGTGAATGTTGCCTTCGTCAGTGATAACAAGTGGGTTGATTTCAAGTAAAGCGAAATCATGGTCTTCAAACATTTTAGCTAAGCCCATGAACACTTTAGTGAACTGCTTCATTTGAGTTGGGTTTAGACCTAACTTGAAGCCAAGATCACGTGCTTGGTATGGTTGTGGGCCCGCTAGTGGATCGATGATTGCTTTGTGAATTAACTCAGGCGTTTCTTCAGCAACAGTTTCAATCTCAACACCACCTTCAGTTGATGCCATGAAAACAACACGACGTGTTGCACGGTCAACTACAGCACCAAGGTATAATTCGTTTGCGATATCAGTACAGCTTTCTACTAAGATTTTAGCAACTGGCTGACCTTTTTCGTCAGTTTGATAAGTGACTAAGTTCTTACCTAACCAGTTTTCAGCAAATGCTCTGATTTCTTCTTTATCGCCGGTAACTTTAACGCCACCTGCTTTACCACGGCCGCCAGCGTGTACTTGACACTTAACAACCCACATATCACCGCCAATGTGACCAGCAGCTTCTACCGCTTCTTGGGCTGTATCGCAAGCGAAGCCTTCAGAAACTGGTAAACCATATTCGGCAAATAAGGATTTTGCCTGATACTCATGCAAATTCATGATGATCTATCCATATACTTCTTAAAAATCCTACTGGCTCTTATGAGCCAGCTACGAGGGTATTGTCTAGTTGACTCTTAAAGGTCAAGCAATAGACGAGTTGGGTCTTCAAGGAAATCTTTAATAGCAACCAAGAATCCAACTGACTCACGCCCATCAACAATACGATGGTCGTAAGATAGTGCTAGGTACATCATAGGTTGAATAACAACCTCACCGTTCACTGCCATTGGGCGATCTTTAATAGCATGCATGCCTAAGATTGCACTTTGTGGAAGGTTTAGAATAGGTGTTGACATTAATGAGCCAAATACACCGCCATTAGTCACTGTAAAGTTACCGCCGGTCATGTCATCTACTGATAATTTACCATCACGGCCTTTAAGCGCTAATTCGCGAACATTCTTTTCGATTTCAGCAAGGCTCATAGTGTCAGTGTCACGTAATACTGGTGTAACCAAACCACGTGGAGTTGATACTGCAATGCTCACATCAAAGTAGTTGTGGTAAACAATTTCGTCACCATCGATAGAAGCATTGACTTCTGGGAAACGTTTCAGCGCTTCAGTTACAGCCTTAACGTAGAAAGACATAAAACCTAAACGGATTCCGTGGCGCTTTTCAAAGATTTCTTGATATTGCTTACGAATGTCCATAATTGGCTGCATGTTAACTTCGTTAAACGTTGTTAGCATTGCCGTTGAATTTTTCGCTTCAAGCAGACGGTTAGCAATTGTTTTACGTAAACGTGTCATCGGTACACGTTTTTGGCTGCGACCTTCAAGCGGCGCAACAGGTGCTGATGCAGCTGCTGGTTTCGCTGCAGGAGCAGACTTAACAAATGCTTCAACGTCTTCTTTAGTAATACGTCCGCCAACGCCAGAACCTTTCAATTGGCTAGCATCAACATTGTGCTCAGCAATTAGACGGCGCACTGATGGGCTTAGTGCATCGTTTGATTCATCAGATTCAACAGCAGGAGATGCTGCTTCTGCTTCAGCTTTAGTCACTTCTTGACCAGAAACTGCACCAGCAACAAAGTTAGCAATAACTTGTTCGCCAAGGACAGTATCGCCCTCTTGGAATAATAATTCGCTAATAGAACCATCTTCTGGCGCAACAACTTCAAGTACGACTTTATCAGTTTCAATATCAACTAGATTTTGGTCACGAGAAACCTGTTCTCCAGGCTGCACATGCCATGTCGCGATAGTTGCATCAGCAACTGATTCTGGCAAAACGGGTACCTTAATTTCGATACTCATGGAAAGCTTTCCTTTTTATAAATTTTATTACGACAGTTTTAATGCGCTATTGATTAATTCTTCTTGCTGGCGAGCATGAAGCGCTGGATAACCACAAGCTGGTGCAGCAGATGCTTCACGGCCCGCATAAGTTAATTGAGCTCCAGCTGGAATCGCTGCCCAGAAATGATGTTGGCTACAATACCAAGCACCTTGGTTCTGAGGTTCTTCCTGACACCATACAAAATCTTTAACATGCTGATAATCAGCAAGTGCTGCTTGCATTTCTTCTTGTGGGAACGGGTACAGTTGTTCCACACGTAAAATAGCAATATTGGTAATTTCTTGCTTACGACGCTTATCGAGTAACTCGAAATACACTTTACCGCTACAGAAGACAACGCGTTCTACTTTGCTTGCATCTAATGCATCAAGTTCACCAATGACACTTTGGAAACTTCCGTTAGCTAATTCATCTAATGTTGAAACAGCTAATGGGTGACGCAATAATGATTTAGGCGACATAACAACAAGTGGACGACGCATAGGACGTACAACTTGACGACGCAACATGTGATAAACCTGTGCAGGCGTAGAAGGAACACACACTTGCATATTATGGTTTGCACAAAGTTGTAAGAAACGTTCTAGACGTGCAGATGAATGCTCAGGACCTTGGCCTTCATAACCATGAGGTAGCAACATAGTTAGACCACATAAACGGCCCCACTTTTGCTCACCAGATGATAAGAACTGATCGATGACCACTTGGGCACAGTTAACAAAGTCACCAAACTGTGCTTCCCAAATAGTCAGACCACCTGGCTCAGCTGTTGCGTAACCGTATTCAAATGCCAGTACTGATGCTTCTGATAATACTGAGTCAGTAATATCAATTTCACCTTGCTCATCAGCCACATTACGTAATGGCAAATAAGTGGTACCGTCATTTTGATTATGAAGAACCGCATGACGATGGAAGAAAGTACCACGGCCAGAATCTTGACCTGTAATACGAACTCGTTTTTTATCTTCCAAGATAGACGCATAAGCCAACGTCTCAGCAAAACCCCAATCAACTGGTTTTTCACCATCGGCCATAGATACGCGGTCTTTGTAAATCTTAGCGACACGAGACTGTAATTTGTGGCTTTCAGGGATATCAACGATCTTTTGCGCTAAATTATTTAAACGCTCAAGTTCCATTGACGCTTGGTAGCTTTCGTCCCACTCACGATTAAGGTATGGCGTCCAGTCAACAGTATGTAATGTCATTGGTCGCCATTCTTTAACAACACAATCACCGGCATCTAATGAGTCACGGTAAGTATTAACTAAACCAGTAACATCATCAGCAGAGATGCTGCTTTCTTCGATTAATCGATCGGCATAAATCTTACGTGGCGTAGGATGTTTTTTGATTTTTGCATACATCAACGGCTGTGTAGCACTTGGCTCATCAGCTTCGTTGTGACCATGTCGACGGTAACAAACTAAATCGATAACAACGTCACGTTTAAATTCATTACGGTAATCAACGGCTAACTGAGAAATAAAGGCAACGGCCTCTGGGTCATCAGCATTAACGTGGAAAATGGGTGCCTGCACCATTTTAGCGATGTCAGTACAGTACTCTGTAGAACGCACATCTTCATGGTTAGAAGTGGTAAAGCCAACTTGGTTGTTAATAACAATACGAATCGAACCGCCAACCTTAAAGCCACGAGCTTGAGACATGTTGAATGTCTCTTGAACAATACCTTGGCCTGTTATTGCTGAATCACCATGGATAGTAATTGGCATAACTTGTAAGCCATCTTTACAACCACGTCTGTCTTGACGAGCACGAACAGAGCCAATAACAACAGGATTAACAATCTCAAGGTGAGATGGGTTAAACGCTAAGGCTAAATGAACATTACCACCTGGTGTTTCAAAATCTGATGAGAAACCTTGGTGATACTTAACGTCACCAGAGCCTTGAACTTCATCGTGTTTACCAGCGAATTCATCAAATAGTTCTGCAGGACGTTTACCCAGTACATTTACAAGTACGTTTAAACGACCACGGTGAGCCATACCAACTACGATTTCTTTCGTTCCAGCTTCACCTGCGCGGTATAAAATTTCGCGCATCATTGGTACTAATGCATCGCCACCTTCAAGAGAAAAACGTTTTGCGCCTGGAAATTTTGCGCCAAGGTATTTTTCCATACCTTCAGCAGCATTTAGGCCTTCTAAGATACGTTTTTTGGTGCTGATGTCGTAATTAGCTTTACCTAAAGATGGTTCAAGACGTTGTTGAATCCAACGCTTTTCATCCGTATCAGTAATATGCATGTACTCAGCACCAATTGAGCCACAGTAAGTGCTCTTAAGTGCTTTAACGATGTCGGCTAATTTTAAAGTGTCGCTACCGTATGCAAATGAACCTGTATTGAATTCACGTTGCATATCTTCAGCATCTAGACCATGAAACGCTGGATCTAATTCAGATACTGACTCACGCTGCCATAACCCTAATGGATCGAGATTGGCATTTTGGTGACCACGAAAACGGTGAGCATTGATTAACTGGAGAACTTTAACTTGTTTAGCATCTAATTCAGGGTCGGTTACACGGCTGGCGCCTTTGGCTCGACCTTCTAATGCTAAACTGCGGAAATAATCACGTACTTTAGAGTGTGCAGTTTCAGGTATATCTTGAGAAGTACCATTTACCGCAGGGAGATTATCAAAAACAACTTGCCAGTCTTCAGAAACTGAACTTGGATCTTCTTGATAGGCTTCATACATCTCTTCTACGTAGGTCGAATTAGAGCCACTTAAATGTGACGATTCGAGCCAAGCTTTCATGATGCCTTGGTGCATTACTTTTCCTTACAAAACTTGATACACGTGCTTCGACATAATCATAATTACGATACCTATTGCACCGCAATCGAATCGTATCTAACTATATAATTTTAATCAGTTAAATACAAAGGACTTCCTAATACACACAATAGAGTCATCTCCAAAGATGAAGATGACTCTCAATGAGAGCTAATTAAACTGTAAACCTAGCTCTAAACTGTGCATTTATACTGCTCGCTTCAATAGCATTGACTTAATATGGCCAATTGCTTTAGTTGGGTTTAATCCTTTAGGACAAACATCAACACAGTTCATGATGCCATGACAACGGAACACACTGTAAGCATCATCTAAACCAGCTAGACGTTCTTCAGTTGCCGTATCACGACTATCAATCAAGAAGCGGTAAGCATGCAATAAACCACTTGGACCGATAAATTTATCCGGGTTCCACCAGAACGATGGACAAGCAGTAGAACAACAAGCACACATGATACATTCGTACAAACCATCTAAATGAGCGCGCTCTTCAGGTGATTGTAAATGTTCACGAGCCGGCGTTTTCTCATCATTGATAAGAAACGGCTTAATTTTTTCGTACTGAGTGTAGAACTGAGTCAGGTCAACAATTAAATCACGCACTACAGGCATGCCTGGTAAAGGACGGATTTCAATTTTCTTACCCTTAAATGTAGAAACAGGCGTAATACACGCTAAACCATTTTTACCATTCATATTCACGCCATCACTACCACAAACACCTTCACGGCATGAGCGTCTAAATGATAACTCAGGGTCTGACTCTTTCAGCTTCATCAGTGCATCCAGTACCATCATATCGGTACCTTCTTCCACTTCTAAGCTGTAATCTTTCATATAAGGCTTAGTATCTACATCAGGATTGTAGCGATAAACTGCAAATTCCAATTTCATCGTGGCTTCTCCTAGTAAGTACGCTTGATAGGCGGGAATGCATCACGAAGCTTAGGCTCCATGTTGACTTCACGCTTAGTCATTTGTTCAGTGACAGGATCAAAGACACTGTGACATAACCAATTATCGTCATCACGGTCTAAGAAATCTTCACGAGAATGCGCACCACGGCTTTCTGTACGGAAGTTAGCAGCATAAGCAGTTGCAATCGCTGTAGCCATTAAGTTATCTAACTCTAAACACTCGATACGTTGAGTATTAAATTCTGAAGAATTATCAGATAACTTGGCGTTAGCTAAACGTTCACGGATCTTCTTAAGCTCTTTAAGGCCTTCAGCCATTGCATCGCCACTTCTAAATACAGAGAAGTTAAGCTGCATACATAACTGTAAGTCTTTACGGATTACTGCAGGATCTTCACCTTCTTTGTTGCTTTCCCAGCGATTAAGACGATCAAGAGAAGCAGCAATTTGCTCTTCTGAAGGTGCTTTAGGATCAGCAGTCTCATCTAACGCTTTACCTAAATGCTGACCTGCAGCACGACCAAATACCACTAAATCAAGCAGTGAGTTACCACCTAAGCGGTTTGCACCATGTACTGATACACAAGCAATCTCACCAACTGCAAATAAGCCTACGATATCTTGCTCTGAACCATCTTCGTTCTGGCGAACAACTTGGCCACTAACTTTAGCGGGTAGACCACCCATCATGTAGTGACATGTTGGCAATACAGGGATTGGGCCATCTGCTGGATCAATATGCGCAAACGTACGAGAAAGTTCACAAACACCAGGAAGACGCGCTTCTAATGTTTCTTTACCTAGGTGATCAAGTTTAAGTAAACAGTGCGGGCCTAATGGACCATCTAATCCACGACCTTCACGGATCTCAGTCATCATTGAACGAGCAACGACGTCACGAGAAGCCAAATCTTTTGCGTTAGGAGCGTAACGCTCCATGAAGCGTTCGCCATCTTTATTTAAAAGATAACCACCTTCACCACGACAACCTTCAGTTACAAGTACACCTGCGCCAGCAATACCCGTTGGGTGGAACTGCCACATTTCCATGTCTTGCATCTGAACACCAGCGCGCATTGCCATACCGACACCGTCACCAGTGTTAATGTGAGCATTTGTAGTAGAAGCGTAAATACGCCCTGCACCACCCGTTGCTAAAATTGTTGCCTTCGACTTAAAGTAAACAATCTCGCCAGTTTCGATTTCAATTGCAGTACAACCCACAATTGCGCCGTCATCATTTTTAACTAAATCTAATGCATACCATTCAGAAAACACTTCTGTTTTGTGTTTAACGTTTTGTTGGTATAAGCAATGAAGCAAAGCATGACCTGTACGGTCAGCTGCCGCTGCAGTACGTGCCGCTTGTTCGCCACCAAAGTTCTTTGATTGGCCACCAAATGGACGCTGGTAAATAGTGCCGTTTTCGAAACGTGAGAATGGAAGACCCATTTGCTCAAGCTCGATAACCGCCTCTGGACCTGTCTTACACATAAACTCAATCGCTTCTTGGTCGCCGATAAAATCAGAACCTTTCACGGTATCGTACATGTGCTGTTCCCAGTGATCTTCATGGGCGTTACCTAACGCAACAGTGATACCACCTTGCGCAGAAACCGTATGAGAACGTGTTGGGAATACTTTAGATAAAAGCGCACAGCTCTTACCTTCTTTAGAAATTTGTAAAGCCGCTCGCATGCCAGCGCCACCAGCGCCGATCACTACTGCGTCAAATTCGCGAACTGGAATAGCCACTTAAACACCCCACACTATAATGATGCCTGCAGCTAGATAACAAAAAGCCGCTACGACAAATACGAATTGAAGTAATCCACGTACTGATACATTTTTAACGTAATCAGTTAGCACTTGCCAAATACCAATCCACGAATGAATAAGCACAGCGACTAACGCTAGCAGAGTGAATACTTTCATCGGCAAAGTGCTAAATAAGCCATGCCAGATTTCGTAAGTTAATGGGGCGCTACACGCAATGAAACCCACCATAAAAATGGTATAACAGGTTAAAATTACGGCACTAGCACGAATTAAAATAAAGTCATGAACACCACTGCGTCCAAGGCTTGCTGCATTAGTTACCATACCCAAATCCCCACAATGATTGAAAACGCCGCTGAAAGTACAAAGGCGATTTTTGCTGAAGCTAAGCCTGAGGCTAACTCTTCCCAACGACCGGTATCCATAATCAGATGACGTAAGCCAACGATTAAGTGGTAACCCAACGCAGTAAGAATTCCCCAGATAACAAACTTAACGAGCAAGTTATCAAAAAGAGATTGTAGGCCAGCGAAACTCTCAGGAGATGCTAAAGATTCATTTAGCATCCAAATAAGAATACCGACAGCAAACAGCATGATAACACCGGAAATACGGTGAAGAATTGACGCAATCGCTGTTGCAGGAAAGCGAATGGTCTGTAGGTCTATATGGACAGGTCTTTGCTTTTTCACGTTCTGCTCACTCAGCTCCATTGAGCATTATTTTTATTATTCATCTTGCTTTGCTTCTATTTGCAACACCAACACACATATGTAAACAAAATGTTGAAACATAACAGACTACTATCAAACACTTAACTATTTGAGAAACCACTAATTTAGCTAGGTAAAAAATGTTTTCAAAAATGTGATGTCTGTCGCCCTTTGTGGACGCAGGCAAGTATACTCAAGCCCATTGTCAAATACAAACGTCACACTATGCAAAATTTGTTTTTTTGCATTTTTTTTGCAAACAAACCACAGCTGGCAAGGCGTCTAGCAAGGTTTATACCATGGTCTAATAAATTTAAACGCTTATTTAAATTGAAATGTGATCACGATTCACTGTAAAGTAATGTCCGCTTAACATGCCGCACTCACAGAAAAGAATGAAGTAAGGAGAACGGGGTATGGCTGACAATATAGCCAAATTAGAGTTACCGGGGAATGATTCAATCGATTTACCAATTAAGCAGGGAACTGCTGGTTTTGATGTAATCGATATCAGTAAATTAGGAAAGACAGGTCATTTCACCTTCGATCCTGGTTTTCTAGCAACAGCCTCTTGCGAGTCTGCAATTACATACATTGATGGCGAAAAAGGTGTACTAACACACCGTGGCTACCCAATTTATGAGCTAGCGACTGAATCTAACTATTTAGACGTTTGTTACTTACTGCTTTATGGTGAATTACCAAGCAAAACTCAATACGAAGAGTTTGTTGCAATGGTAAAAAACCACACAATGGTTAATGAACAATTAGCTTCTTTCTTTAGAGGCTTCCGTCGTGATGCACATCCAATGGCAATGCTTTGTGGCGTTACTGGTGCATTATCTGCGTTCTACCAAGATTCTCTTGATGTAAATGATGAAAAACATCGTGAAATTGCGGCTTTCCGCCTAGTTTCTAAAATGCCAACGATTGCAGCAATGTGCTACAAATATTCAATTGGCCAACCTTTCGTCTATCCACGCAACGATTTAAGTTACGCAGGTAACTTCTTATCGATGATGTTCGCTGTCCCATGTGAAGAATACAAAGTCAATCCTGTTGTTGAAAAAGCAATGGACAGAATCTTTGTTTTGCATGCGGATCACGAGCAAAATGCCTCTACGTCTACAGTACGTTTAGCAGGTTCATCAGGTGCTAACCCATTTGCATGTATCGCGGCAGGTATCGCTTCATTATGGGGTCCAGCTCATGGTGGTGCTAACGAAGCTTGTTTAAACATGCTTGAAGAAATTGGCAGTGTAGACCGCATTCCAGAATTTATTGCACGAGCAAAAGACAAATCGGATCCTTTCCGTCTTATGGGCTTTGGTCATCGTGTATATAAAAACTTCGACCCTCGTGCGAAAGTTATGCGTGAAACTTGTCATGAAGTTTTAGCTGAATTAAACGTTAAAGATCCACTACTTGACGTAGCAATGGAACTTGAGCGTATCGCACTTGAAGACGAGTATTTCGTTTCTAAGAAGCTTTATCCAAATGTTGATTTCTACTCAGGCATCATCATGAAAGCAATTGGTATCCCAACAAGTATGTTTACAGTGCTATTCGCACTATCTCGTACAGTTGGTTGGATTGCTCATTGGAAAGAAATGCTCGACCAACCAGGTCATAAGATCAGTCGTCCACGTCAGTTATACACTGGCTCAGAAGACCGTGATTTTGTTAGTTTAGATAAGCGTTAATTCGTATTAAATTAACTTCTAAAGCGCCTATACGGCGCTTTTTTATTGTCTGAAATTCATGTAAACCTGAATGAAAAGATTTAACTAATAAATATTGATTAGACTTGATGCCATCGTACACTCTCAATAGCCCACAATTCTTCAAACAAACACCTCTCACTAACTGAAATAAGTACGATATTAGCGTGTGAATTAATTGCCCTTGCCTGCCTTAGCTATAAACAAGTTACCTTCTCATTAACTCATCATGAGCATTTGTGCATTGCTAAAGTTATCGCTCTCTCCCGATTTTATTCAGTTTGAGCCACTAGCAATAACAATCCAATACGTAAAAATAAACTAAGATAACCATACAAAAACACATAAATATTCATTGAGGTATTTGGCCGATTAAGAGAAAGTAGACCTCGTAAGGTTATAAAAGAAAGTCAATTAGGCCATATAGTATGACTCTCACTCCATTCCCACACAATCAAACCATGCACTAAAACGGTGAAAAGTAATTTAATATGCTTGCAAAGGCACATTTTTATGCAAAAAAGTTATAAGTGTACAAAGTAAATTATAACGAGACACTATAACTCAGGAACAACGGCGAAGTATTTGTGCTTTTAAAGGTCAATAACAGCTATTTGTAAAAAAGAAGGATAAACCAGATTGTAAATTTCGCACCATAGTAAAACATGCTTGCTCAGCTATAGTGCGATAATAATTTAGATGAATTTAATTCATTTTTGATAACATTGTGCATCTAAGTACAATTAGTATTGATATATAGGTGTCAGAGTTACAGATTAAACATTCGACTATGAGTAGAACAAACTAATTGAATCAGCCTAACTTAGATAAGTAAATAACTATATAGTTATTAAACGAGATTATTTCTTTCAGCATTTATCAACTCTTTTAACTCTTGAGCTTTTAAATAAAAAACATGATGCTCTTTTATTTTACTAACCCAGTTATAATCAATGACACGTTCACCGTAAAAAGCTCCTGCTAGCTGACCATAAACAGCACCTGTCGTATCAGCATCTTCACCTAGGTTTACTGCAAGTAAAGCCCCAGACTCGAATGAATCGGAATTAAAAATGCCCATAAAACAGCTTCAAGGGTATGCATTACATAACCGCTAGCCCTTATCTCAGAAGCTTTCTTTATTTTATAATTTTCTGACGTTAATAATTCTACCATTGATGGGCATAAAGGATTTGCCTCCCAAAAGTCATCTATAGGACTATAAATACCATCTAAAAGTTGGCTTTTGCTTACTCCATGAATGCCCCCCATATCAAGCCACTAAAATACCTACAAGCATCCACGGCTTCAGTTGCACCATGAGTTGTTTTAGAACTTAATCCACCATATTCAACAGCATCAATAAAACTATCATAATAGCGGATTGGTATAGGAGCTAAGCGCATTAACGAGCCATTCCCCGCCGACATTGGATCTGTATCCCCAGAAAATGGTTCTCCTGTTTTTTCATATCTTTGTAATGCCGACACAACTGTTAAACCTATATCAAAGCACTTGCCGTTAACACTAAAAACGCCGTCTTGCCACCAGCGAGTATATAAATCCATTTGGTCTTTGAAGTCACAAGTTTTAGTACGAACCAAACTATGCGCTAAGCAGTACATCATACTAGTATCATCAGTCCACTCACCCACCTTCATATTAATGATTTTTATATAAATAACTACCCACTGTCATGACTGCTCTTACAAACGCTACCATTCGTTTGATTTTCGATAAGATTCTTAGCCGTTTATGCTAAGATGATATACAGGAAATTAAGTCAGTTTATAAAAACCTTACTTACAACTATATAGACAGTTACCGAATTTATAGGTAACTGTCAGTTCAAGTATTAGCTATTATTGCTAATAAGAAGGACAATACCGATATAAATTTTTAGCTTCATAATCTATAAGAAATTGCCAATCAAGCCTTCCATCAATTCGTTTTTCTGAGGAGCAAACGATCGACACGTCTTGAGATTTATTATTCTTTATATAATAAAACTCAAACCCTTCAGGCTCCGCCAACTCCATCAAAAAATTTCCAAGTAAGTCATAAACATGTAAAAATTTAGGGTACTCCCCATCTAAGATAGAAATAACAATTGAACTATTATTTTTATCCCTAATAGCAGAACCAATATTTGGTATGTTCAATTCAATTTTTTTCCGCAAAAATGCCAAGAAATAGTTTCACCAACCACTTCTATTTTAATATCATCCAGCATTCCAATATCCTATTTTTTCAGATCAGTAATACTTACGACTTCTAAATACTCACCTCGTTTTCTAGCAGGAATATCAAATTCGATTTGAGTTCCGCCGCCTTTGAGATATTTACCTGATTTCTCATCTACCTGGGGACCAACAGGTCCGATATAAGCAGGTAAAGGCTTAACTACTTTAAATTTCACAACTCGATCCAAATCACTTTTCCATACTTCTTTAACCGCAAGTTGATTCCTGACATATGATTTACTAGTGATTTCATCTTCAGTTCCAAAACCACCAATCCATTCGATATTTTGACCTGGCTCATATGCCATATTAAACACTCCCCCAGGCAATATTGTAACTGCAATAGGTATAAAACCAATAGGCCAAGGTGATTGATGTTTAATTAAGTTTTGATATGCAAATGCTGCCTGTTTGGAAGTTTTAAACTGACCTTTATGATCTTTTTGAAATTCATTCCAAGCATTCTCCTTACAACTCAGCCCAAATGGATCAACCCAATTAACGTGATTCGGCGCATATTGGTAGTGGTTGATACCGCCGACTAACCCGATTGGGTCTTGATGAATAAACCGTGCCTGCTCAGGACTGTAATACCTAAAGCGGTTGTAATGTAGGCCTGATTCGTCATCGAAATACTGACCTTGAAAGCGGATAGGGTTTACTATCGTATTTTCAAACTCATCATCTCTTGCAACCTTGATTTTAACAACAGTATCAAAGGCTTTTCCGAACACATCTAACTGATTACGCCATACAGTTTGCGCACTCGAGTCAGTCAGGCAAATCGGTGTACCAAGTTGATCGAGATGATAATAGTAAATCTTGCCTTGTTTAATGAGTGCTACGGGCTCAAAACTTTCTGGGCGATAGATGTACCAGCTGAACTCTCCTCGGGTACACTCACCAATTAACTGGTTATTATCCCAAATAAAATCAGTACGGCCTTGCTCGGTCACTTTTGCGCTGCGTCTACCTAATGCATCATATTCATATTGCGTCAGTTTGCCATTATCATTAATTTGGATTAACTGGTTTAAGCCATTAAAACTGCGCTGTTGTTTATTGCCCGTTCCAATTTGAGAGATTTGATTACCACTGGCATCATAACGATAATCCACTCCTGCCATACTCATTAGTCGGTCATTGTTAACAACCACATCTTGAATGGATTTATCAGGACGATTTTGTTCAGTGGTTAATACCTGAGCGTCATGTTGACGAATATGTTGAGTCGGGTTGCCAAATGCATCCCAATGATACTGTTCTTTGTGATGATGTTTTACAGCAATGGCGTTAGAGGCAATACTGCTTTTACTATTCGCGCTTAATGCTTTTGCTTCACTCTCTCGCGAATGGCTAACCAACTGGCTAATTTTATTGTATTCAAATTGGGTTAAATCGACATTTAAGTCATTCTCATCCTGCACGCCATTGCAATTTAATTGACTTTCAGATGCTTTAAGCTGGTGCTGATTATCATAATGATAGTGTCGATGTTCAAATAGCGGTGAACTTAACAAAGTTGTTGCTTCGCTCTCGCTTTCAATTTCACTTTCACTTTCACTTTCTGCAAACTTAGCGTGTTGCCACTGCTGTTCAATAAGCCTTGAATAAGCATCATATGTGTGGGTTGATTCGAGTTGATTACCTAACCTTGTGTGCTCTAATAAGCCAGCATCTGTATATTGATATTGAGCAATATCGATAGTTTGCTGATTATCGGTTAGTACAACACCAATATCCGCTAACAGGCCATTACGATTATATTGATAATTTACTTGGCTTCCATCAGGTAAGGTTAAGCCACTTCGATTACCTTTAGCATCGTACTGATAAGATAAGTGCCATGCACCTTGATTGACCTGAGTGACTCTACCCTTAGTGTCATATTTTTGCTCTAGCGTGCGATGCTGATTGTGCGCGCGAGTGATATTGCCAATGACATCATATTGGTAAAAATTTTGAGTGTTTAACGTAGCAGAATGAACATTAGCATCAAGTTTTACATGACTGCTTTGCTGAATAATACGACCTAGTGCATCACGCTTTAATTCAATAAAACGAATGTCACTGTCGTTTACTGCCACTAACTTATCATTGGCATCATATTGGTAAACTTGCTCGCGACCATCAAACCCGATTAATTTTTTTGGCTGTTCTGTCGGGGTGTATTCAATTCGATATTGAGCACCATCACTTCGCTCAATTTTGTTTAAATTACGCTCTTTATCATAGAAGAATTTAAGCCAGCTACCATCTGCAAAAGTTTGTTGACACGGTTGAGCTAATCCATCATAGCTAAGCAGCGTTTCAATATCGCTCTGATTTGCATTATTTAAATCAGATGCGTTTTCATCAACAACTGCTTCATCAGCCAATAATTTTTGACTAATTTTTCTACCTGCTTGATCAAACTGATATTGGGTGATAATTGCCTGTTCAGGCTTATCTTGAGGGTAAGCTTTTTCTTCAATTATTTGCCCATTGAGGTCGCGAATGTACTCAGTAACTAAACCTTGCGGGTTAATTGTTGCATTTACTCGTCCTAAGCGATCATGACTATAGCGAGTTAAAGCATCGCCAATTTGTGTTGCTAATAATTCGCCATCTCTATCCCAATGATATCGATGTATAACACCATCAAGCTCTGTTTTTTGAGTTACTTGTCCAAAATCATTGTATTGAAAATTCCGTTGACGACCATCAAAATGACTTTCAGATAAAATGCGACCTGTTGCATCAAACTGCTTTGTAAATGTTCGGCCAATGGGATCTTGCGTAAGAATACACTGACCTAAACGGTTGTATTCAAATTGTGTGACACCACCATCAGCATGAATAATGGCTTCAATTTGTCCTGAGGTATTGTATATGAATTGGGTTTGATTATTGTTTGCATCAATGGTCGCTATTTTGCGGCCAACACTGTCATATTGATGCCGTGTCACCGCACCATTAGCATTATGATGTTCAATCAGCAAACCTTGAGAATTATGAACGAATGTTTCTTTATTTCCGAGAGAATCAACACAACGACTTCGCATGCCATTTGGATGTGACTCATAAGAAAAATGGTAGTGATAGATCTCATTATCACCCCACTGCTCTATGCATTTAGCGTTTACGTCCTCAGCATCCCATAAAAAGTGGTGGCTAAACCCTGAAGCTCGAGTTCTGGCTTTTAATAAATAGGTTGTTTTGTGATTACTTCGGCTTGAAGCTTTAGCTCCCTGAGTTTGGCTAGGTTTATGATAGCTGTATCGTTCAACTAGACCATTCATGTCAGTTGCTGCAATTAAGGCTTGGTGGTCATCATATTGATAGCTTGCAAGGAGTTCAGGGTGTTGCTGCTTATTACCTTTCTCGTCAAGTATATAAGAAGCAACTTTTAGTAAGTTACCTTGGGCGTTATAACTAAGGAGAACACCGCGTTTAGGCCCTGTGGTTATTTGATTAAGCTTGCCTTGCTTATCATAGTACAGCTGAAAATATTGGCCTTGGTGATTACTAATCGTTTCTAGTAACCACACATCTTGATTGTCAATTTGACGCTTTTTAAACGCCCAATGACTGTCATCTGGTTTTAATAATACCTGTCGACCATCAGCTTGATGAACTAGCGACCAACCTGTCGTGCTTTGAATACTGGTTTGGCCGCGCTTAA
Organism: Shewanella sp. ENK2; assembly: GCF_043568515.1. NCBI lineage: Bacteria > Pseudomonadati > Pseudomonadota > Gammaproteobacteria > Alteromonadales > Shewanellaceae > Shewanella > Shewanella sp. ENK2. Next base: position 4,769,102 of record NZ_CP171406.1, read on the forward strand.
CTTCGTCAAAAACATGTACTCGGCCTTCTTCATCAGTGAGCTCAAACCAGTATTTACCAGGCTTTTTCGGCCCCACTTTGGGAGGAGCTTGATATAGGCGATTCAGTTGTAAGCTAAAGTTATGTCGCCAACCAAAACCAAGCCCAACATTGCGTTCAACTTTACTAGAGCGATATAAACGTCGCCAAGTTAACGGCATTAGGCCATTAATTTCAAAATCAGTTAACGGTAAAATTTCCTCGCCAGATAACATAGACACTGGATCACTGCGGCATTCTTGTTGATCAATTGGTACTTCAGTTGGAGTCGTATTCGCAATGGTGCCAGACTCAGTTGATTGAGCAGTCTGCTTACCTTTACTTGAAACAGGCGCTTTAGATTTACTTGAGCTGTTTCCGAGTGAGGCCGTTTCGGTAGAAGTTTGAATATTTGCTTTAGGCGTTTCAACATAAACACGTAAGAGATTACGTGAAATTGCTTCATTTAATTTAGTGACGATTTGTTTTCGATTTAACGAAGCATTCAAGCCCGCTTGCAATACTAATGCGCGCCCTTGCATTAAGGCATTTCTATCACGTACCAAATGAGGACTTATTTCATTGACCAACTGCTCAATTTCATTAGCTTGGCTAAAGGTTTGTAACTGGAAACCAGAAGGTGTTGATGCACTGCTGGGAACAACAACGATATGCCGATTGAAACCATTAAAATAAAAATTACTGACCGTCATTGGTACTAACGCCTTCTCTATCCATGAGACTAATGTTAAAAACAGCTAAATGCGTTGTCAGCCATACAGGCTGCATTTGATTCTGATTAGCCATTTGCTTCACCGCTGCAACCTAGCCACTCATACCTTAACAGGCCAAGATAACGTTCCTCAGAAACCTCTAACTGAACGCTTACTCCTGACAAAGCTTGTTCTTTATAGCGATTAAATACGTGTAATAAATTATATAATCCCGCTGCGGCACCAATATTCCCTGTGTAATAATTAGTTTGAGTAATTTGGGTATCTTGATCTATTTTTCCCGCTAGCTGCTCATAGGCATTAAGCCAGCTATCTTGGGTGGTTTGATTATCACCGGGGAAATATAATTGTTTTAGTAAACTTGATTCATCTTGCTCTGTAAGCTGAGTAAATAAACGCTTAATTGATTGTGTTAATTGAACCTGGGTAGCAGCGTCTTGAAATACATCAGTCACATGCAGCCCTAGTGATGTTTTTTCTGCTGTGGAAACTTGAACCTTAGTCATTATCGCGGCCTCAGAAGGCCTAATGCCTTCATCAATATCTGCATTAATCAATTGACCAGTTCGATAAAGTTCAGGCATATCAAAATACAAACTATCCACTGCGATAAAGACAATCGAGTCAACACGGCTTCCCATCGTCTTAGCCGCCTCAAACGCAATAGGTAAAGATGCACTTCCCATAGGGAAAATGCGCCCATTAGGGTGTTCAAAACAATGGGGAAAAGCTTGATGTAATGCGTTTACCCATTGAGTTAACATTTCAGGTGCTAAATTAGGCAACAACCAAAAAACAGGATTGTGCTGATATGGCGCCCATGCGCTGGCATCAGTTATAGGCAGCTTACTTAGCAGTTCGATAATGCGTGTTAATTTACATTTCGCACTTAGATCACTGCGCATACCTGAGACTAATTGAGTTCCGTTTGGTAATTGCAGATTGAAATTGAGCCCTTCTGTATAAGGTAAATTAATCAACTGCATTTGATTATCGCATTGACCTACGATTAACTCTGATTCGAGTACATTAATAATCATGAGGCCAACTTTATGGTCATTGACGAAGTTCGCACTTCACCGGTTAATCTAAGCTGATGTAATTTAGCCACCCTTTGATGAACAGGGCTCGATTTAAGCAATATTTTATCGACCGTTTCTAGGCTAACTTCCACGCCATTGAGTAGGCGAACTCCAGGTGTATCTGGCGCATATAATTGCCAGCGATTAAGTAACTTAGCGCTATAAAATTGCAGAAACTCAGCACGTCTTTGTGTGTTTTCTTCAAACTGTCTTTGGTAAGGAATTGACGAGTCAAGTCCAGGGCCTAAAAGCGTTCTTAAAGCATCAAAAGCAATTAATGTCTTAGCGGGGTGCTGCATTGCTTTTGCTAAAAATGGCACAAATTTACCAAAGCCTGAAAAACCCATAAGCTGAATCACTCTGTCACTGAGGTTTTCATCACGACTCATTAAATTGAAAATTTGAGTTAAAACCTGTTCATCAAGAGAGGTCACAAATATTTCAAACAAAGGGCTATGGCAATATTCATTTTCAACAAAACGGTTATATAGCGCTAATGGCTCAGAAATTTCTTCTAACAACATTTCTGCATATAGTGCATTCAGCGGCGTAAGATTTAGTGAGGCAATACCTGCAATACTTTTTAGTCGTTTACCTCGGTAGATACAAAACAAAATATATTGGTTAATTTGTTCAGGCGTTTTACCAACCATCGAGAACTGCAAACCTTCAACACCAAACTGGCAAGCCACTAGTGCTAAACTAGGGATGTATTTATTTAAATCTATTTGATTGTTATTTAATAATAATTCAAATACTTTTGCTTGGTCGTGGGTTCTTTGTTTGAGATGAATTTGCAACAGTAGTTGCAAAACAACTAACTGATTTTCCGTACTGAAATACACATCATTTTCAAACGCTGTCACTATTTCAACGACGCTATTAGCACAGAGAAATGCTTCGCTATTATGTTCTTCGTGAGCTTGCTGCTGGATCATATTGAGTGTGACTAATAAAGATCGGGTGTTATCTTCAACATTTTTAGGGGCACACTGAAACGACGACATTAATATTTGTCGTTGTGCTAAGAGAAGTTCAAAATTCTCAATCAAGTTCATTCAACGCAATCCTTGCTCATACTATCCAATCATTACAGTAGGGTTTCCTACTACAATCTTACCTCCATGGGCAGTACTGTCTCCGAGTCTCGCTGCGGGTTTTCCATTAATCAGTACCGAACTTGAACCTGCGTTGATTGTATCTGGTGGGCCAACACAAATTAACTTGTCACCTTTACGAGCAGCAGGCATAGAACCAATAAGCACGTTTCCTGAGCCCATAATGACAGGTCCGCCTACATGTGGGACAGGGCCTGGGTTAGTTTTTGGGCATACATGCATAGATGTCAGTGTAGCTGCGGGCATTCCCATAAAATCTTCCTTGAATTGTTAGTCTTACATTGGCGCTATCGGCAGGGTATTAATCACTTTCTAACGGTATAACGAGCAAGTCTTGTTGCATTAAGGCTACCGCTATTTCTTTGATTAATTTTATTTGCTCAGCCCTTCCTGATGCATACTCGTCATTCATCAAATAGTTGTAAATATGGCTAATTACATCCTGATGATTACGCCACATATGACGATTAGTTAAGAATTGTTCACCATAGGTTGTACTAGTTACATAGGTCTTATCAGGTATATCCAATAGTGGGTCTTGAGGTTTATCAACGGGTTTGCAAATCAAATACCGATAACCAAATTGGCAAATCAACTCGTGGCCACGACAAAACGCACCCGTTAATCCAACGCCAGGGTAACTTGAAATTTGCATTGTTAATTCAACTTAATTTGCGCTGCTTTCAACGCAATACTGGTACCGTTTACTTTCACATTAGTACCTTTAATTTGAATGTTGGTACCTTCTATTGAAATCGAGCCATCACTGCTCATTTTAATCGAGGCACTACCCGTTTTAATCACGACTTCTTTCCCTGCTTCGATATTAAGCGCTTTGCCCACTTTAAGCGTGTCGTTACTGCCAATATCATCGCTACGGTCTTTACCGACTTTAAGTGTATCGTTATTGACGACTTCAGTAGTTCTATCATTACCAATTTTGCCGCTGTCATTATTAACAATATCTAAAAATCTATCATTGCCTATAGTATCTTTCTGATCGTTCTTAACATTTAATTGATGGTCTTTTTCTGCTTGTAAAAATAGCAGCTCTTTACCTTTTTCATCATCAAAGCGTAATTCATTAAAATTATCTGCGCCGCCCTCTTTAGTGCTATGCGATTTAATCCCTGACTGCGTTTTTTTAGCCGGTAAAGCATAGGGTGGCATTAAATCCGCGTTATAAACTGCGCCACTGATTATTGGTTGATCAGGATCGCCATTAATAAACTCAACTAAGACTTCTTGACCTACTCTTGGGAAGAAGAAAGCGCCCCATTTATTACCAGCCCAACTTTGGGCAACACGGATCCAGCATGAACTTTTACTATTAAATTCACCATCTCTATCCCAATGAAATTGCACCTTAACTCGGCCAAATTTATCAATATGCTGTTCATCACCAGATTCTCCAGTAACGACTGCAGTTTGCACTCCATTGATAAGCGGTTTATTGATTTGAAGTGTTGGCCGATACGGAGTTGATTTAGGCACACATTCAAAATCATTTTGATAAACACCAATTGAAGCCGATTGACCAGCGCCAGATTGGTTAGGCTGTGTTGCAGATGTCCTTAGGGCTGTAATAAGAAAACTCTTACCTTTATAACTGCTGTTTTCGTGATCCTTAAAACTAAAAAATTTACCTACACTAAAGCTGCGGCAGTCGCCTTGACCACTGCATTTATTCATGTCTTTTTGTAATGCTTCTAATTGATTATTAGCAAATGGTTGAGCACGTTTATTTAACTCTGACTCGCCAAGGTAGTCGTAAACTTCAAGTGTACTTTGATCAGGTAAACTGGCATTGGCATGGCTGCCTGACGGATATAATTTGGGTTGTTCGTAATCATAACCCTTTTGCATAAAGCCGCCACTCACCATACTCATACCGCCTTGCCAGTGAGCAACGTGTGACTCTGCTAAATGACCAGAAAAACAACGTACTTTCTCTTCTGCACAAGGTTTATAAGCTGTAATATCATCGGCAAGTACTAAGGTATGTGCACTCACGCTGTGTTCAAAAAAGAAGAAAATACCTTCTTGCTGTAATAAACGGCATACAAAATCTAAATCAGATTCAAGGTACTGAACACAATATTCGTATTTAGGGTATGTGCGCGTGGTTTTATTTTGGAAGGCAACGTTATGTTGACCAAACAAGTCACTAATAATATCGATTACTGACATGTTTTGAAAAATTCTGCAGTTACTGCGCTTTTTCATCAATGCCATTCTAGGCACGATAACAGCTTGATAATCAATATAATCTTGGGATATATCGGAAGCAGCAGTTCGCATGCCTGCTGATTCTAAGTGACTGACTACACCATGAAAATATCGAGCAGCTCCGTCACTTTCTGCGTTGCGTAAAGTGATGCAAACATTTTTGCCCACAAGGCTATCTAAACTAATTTGTGTCCCAACGGTAAACATGGACACATTGATAGAAAATAACTGAGAAATGGCTTCTGTGGCAGTAAGATGCGTTAGGTATAGCGTGTCTTTACCTAATGGGGTGCTGATACTGATTATATTATTTTTTGAGTCGCCTTTAGCATTCCTTGCCTCAGTCATTAAGAATTAAGATCTTGAGGAAACTGACGTTCCCTCAAGATTAAGATCGCAAATGGATTACATTTGTTGACCTTTAACACCGCTGTAGCCGTAACGTAGCGCTGCAGTAATGTTGTTTTTATCATCAGTAGGCGTTACTGCCATCATCATTTCAGTGTAACTGATAGTGATAGTTTCTACTGGACGATCGCCATGAACTGAAACACTGTAGCTAGAGATCATTGCATCAGTTAATTCGATTTGCATGATTTCTTCAATTTTGTCACCTTGCTTGGTCACATGGAAAATAGCTTTTTTACCTTTACCGATAGTTGCTTCTTTGAAAAGATCAGTAGAAGCATTATCTTGTAATTTAGTGATAGTTACATCACCTAAACGTGTAGAGCTCGCTTCACGGTCTTTTGCAGTACCAGTAAAAGAAGTAATTTCACGGCTAACATTCCAGTCTACTGATAACACAGTAATCATGTCTTTGAATTCTTCAGCAGTAGTTTCGCCTTTAATACCTTCATAATCTAAATACGTGTTCGCTTGCATTATTAATGCTCCTTTTGCGTGATTGTCATCCATTAATGGACAGTTTTATATAAGTTTAATAACAAACTTAATATTTCAATTTATTAAAAATGCACTTACTAACAAATAACACCCAAAAGTATTATTCATTGATAAAAGTAGATATATATTTTTAAAGCCAAAAGATTATAACAAAGGTTTTCTTTAAATCAATCGACCTTACAAAACAAGAGTTAATAATTTACAAAAATAATTAAAAGATATTAATTCAGACACTTATAAGAACCTACCACAATAAAGATTTATATAAACCCTTATCATTTGTTATTATTAACACTGGCTAACTAATACCTAATAATTATATTTTGTAAGTCATCTCTTACTTTAAAAAAATTAAATTTATACTTTATAGGTAAATTCTTCCTTGCTTACATTAACTTTGACATTATTTATTTTTTTATTGGTCGCCATATTCTGTAATATTTGTACTGAGAGTTCAGGTAACATTGAGTTTTGTAAAATATTGTGAACATTTCTGGCTCCAGAACCTGCATCTTGGCACATCGAAACGATCTTACTTACAACGTCATCGGTAAAACTAAATTTCGCCTGATAATGACCCGCAAGGCGATGACCAACTCTCGCTAACTGTAATTTAGTAATTTCACTCAACATGTCTTGAGTTAATGGAATATATGGAACCACATTGGTTCGTCCTAAAAATGCGGGTTTAAAGTAAGTCAGCAAGTCATCTTGTAAAGCCTTTCTTAAACCATTGATTGAAGGCGCCGTTTGCTCATCTTCAAATAAAGACATAGTTGTATCTGTCCCAGCATTAGAAGTCATGATGATAATTGTATTTTTAAAATCAATATCTCGCCCTTCACCATCTTTAATCATGCCTTTATCGAATACTTGATAGAAAATATCCTGTACTCCAGGGTGCGCTTTTTCCATTTCATCCAATAAAATAACGCTATAAGGCTTACGACGAACAGCCTCTGTTAGCACGCCACCTTCGCCATAACCCACATAACCAGGAGGTGAACCTAATAGTAAAGAAACTTTATGTTCTTCTTTAAATTCAGACATGTTGATCACAGTCACGTTATCTTCACTACCATAAACATGCTCTGCCAAAGTTAATGCCGTTTCTGTTTTACCTACACCACTTGGGCCCGTCAATAAGAACACCCCTATTGGGCGTTTCTCATCACCTAACTGCGCTCGCGACGTTTGCACTGTCTTCGCAATCAAGTCCAAGGCATGATCCTGACCAATAACTCGTTTAGCCATAATGTCCTTTAGATTGAGCACATTGGTAATTTCATCATCCTGCATTTTACCAGCAGGGATCCCGGTCCAGTCTGAAATCACTTCTGCAACCAGTTGCTCATCAACTTGCCAATGCACCATAGGTTGTTTATTGCTTGCTAATTGTTGTTTTAGCGTCGTGAGTTCGGCAACTAACTGATCAGAATCTTCCTCTCCCTCTTGGATTTTGGTCACTAATTCTGCAATGGTTTCCACTGTTTTAAGTTCGGTTTCCCATTGCTTCATTAAAGGCTTGAGTGCTTTCTCTAACGTTTTTTGCTCTTTATTTATCTCGCTAATGACTTTCTTATGATCGGTACCCGTTTTCTGCTCACGGGTTAAAATATCAATTTGCGTCTCAAGTTGCTGAATTTGTCTTTGTAATGATTCGACACTGCCTGGTGTTGAAGCCTGACTCATTGCAACGCGCGCACATGCCGTGTCTAACAAACTTACCGCCTTATCGGGTAGCTGCCTGCCGGTAATGTAACGATGTGATAAATTAACAGCTGCACAAAGCGCCTGATCTGACACCAAGATCTTATGGTGACTTTCCATAACAGGTAGCAAACCTCGCATCATTGCTATAGCCTGTTCTGGTTCAGGTTCTTCAATTTTAACCACCTGAAAACGTCGAGTTAACGCTGCATCTTTTTCAAAAACTTCTTATATTCAGCCCATGTTGTAGCAGCAATTGTACGAAGTTCACCACGAGCTAATGCTGGTTTTAAAAGATTTGCAGCATCATTTTGGCCTGCCTGCCCTCCACTACCAATCATGGTATGCGCTTCATCGATAAATAGAATGATGGGTTTAACCGAGTTTTTAACCTCGTTAATCAGTGCTTTTAAGCGATTTTCAAATTCACCTTTAACACCCGCTCCGGCCTGTAGCAGGGCTAAATCCAAAGTATGAATACGGACATTTTGTAACGCTAATGGCACTTCTTTTTGGGCTATTTTTAACGCTAACCCTTCAACTACCGCTGTCTTACCCACACCTGCTTCACCAGTTAAAATAGGGTTATTTTGGCGACGACGGGTTAAAATATCGATCATCTGACGAATTTCGTTATCTCTACCTAGAATAGGATCAATTTTTCCTGCTTCAGCTTGCTGCGTTAAATTTTGGGTAAACTGATCTAAACTCGGCGTTTTACTGGGTGCATTTTCCATTGCCTGAGTCTCTTCAATATCACTACTTGATACTTTATGCTCAGTAGATTGTCTCTCAAGTTGTGGCCATGCATGCTTTAATTGCGCTGAATCGATTTTGAACAGCTGTTTCGCTGAACGAGAAACTAACGAGTTTAACGAGTCATCGGTCAATAATGTGAAAATCAAATAAGCGGTTCTGATTTCATTATCATTAAATTCAATACTGGTATTTAACCAAGTTTGTCTCAGTAGACTAACAATATGCGGCGATAAACTTGGCGCTGCGCTATTACCTGTTTTAAATTTCTCAAGGCCTTGCCTTACTTCATGAATTAATTGGTCTTTTTGGATTGAAAAACTGGCCATAATGATATCTAAATCACCTGACTCAGCCTCTAACAGCGCAAGTAACCAATGTTCAATTTCTACCGTAAATTGACTTCGGCTGTGACACACACTGGCCGCAGACTCTAAAGACTGGCGACATGTTAGATTAAGTTTCCCTACTAAGTTACTTAAAGTCATCGCTGACATATTGATAATCCTTTATTAATTAAATCATTAAGCGTTTTGTTTGTTGCCCATGTTCGGTTCGGCTTAATAAACCACAACCTAACCCTAACGGCACGGCCGCTTTTGAAAGCTGAGCTTTTGGAGCGTCTTGTTGTTTTACATCGAGATAAATTTTAAATTTCGCCGTTTGGCCTAAATAGCTTGATACGAGATCTTTTAACGGCTGATAACACTTCTCACCAGGCATGAATGCACTAACCGTTTGACCGTCTTTAGGTGTGAGTTGAATACTAATACTGGAATTAATATCCCAAACTCGGCTGCCAATACTCGCATCTACACCTAAACGCGCGTACTGACCTTCTGGCATTGCTCTGGAAGATAACTTGGTTTGTTCATTGGCTGAAAGCTGCTGCCAACGACCTTGAAATGACGCTATCTCAACTTCACAACCAGTAAAGTCTTTCAGCATGATTCTAAGTGATTCAGCACTCGGCGTTTTTCTATTCAAAAAACCACCGTAATAACAGTTCAACGACTTTTTACCGCTAAGCAGGCTCAGCACATGCGTAAAACTGTCTTTTTGATTATTGAAAGCTGACACACTATCTGGCGGACTATCTTGAAGCGGTTGATAGTTAACAGAGAATCGATACTTTTCCCATGCTCGATAAAATAACGAGATGATGCGATGATTAAATAAATCATAAAAATCCCGCATACCTGTGTCTTTTAAGCGCAATCGTTCAAGTAATAGCTCTGTATAATGTTGAGGTAGCACACCACTTGGGCCAGTTAACCCCATAAAGGAGACATGCATTTCTGCAGCAATTTTTTTAGCAGCGCTTGCTTGGGTTAAATTCACTTTACTGATTGCTTGCCCAGGAAAACCCAAATGTTGATCAGACTTAAACCGCAATAACTCTTCTGATGGAATGGCATCATGGCCCACTTTGTGACCTTGCTCTTTTCCTTGAAGTAATTGCTGCTGAAATTGATATACAGCCTGATAAAAGTCATGCTCTGTCGGTGAATCAGCAATCGCTTGTAACTGTTTTGCAGGTGCACTCATGTTCGCCGACTGATTGATTAACTCATCAAAGTCTACTTCTGTGCTCATTGTCATAGTAATGGCCTATTTCCAGAACGAGCTGGCCACGTATGCGTGATGGCATCTTGATCTTTAAACCTCATGCTTAAACGCGTAAAACTATTTACAACAGAAAACTGGGCAAAGAAATGGTCTAAAATGCTGCAAAAAAAGAACACTCCACTACCTGAGTAATGATCTTTGATGAACGTAATTTCAATATGACTACCACTGCAAAAACTGATACGTCCATTTTGATTGACCCGAGCAGTATCGGGGGACACTGATACTTGATAGATGTTTTCAATCAAGTTTTTATTCTCTGGTGAGCATTTGAAGTCATACAGTTTTAACGTTTCTTTTAAATGCGTCAGCGCATCAGGGCCACTAAAACTGTCTATAGATAAATGGCTGACCAATTGCCAACGAGAAGCATCGCTTAATGAAGCTCTCACGGGCATAGTTGGTGCTAAAAGGCATTTTACGTGTTTGATAATATCAGCACGTTCTGGCACAAACATTTTAGGTTCATCGGTGCCAAATGGCAGGTGAGCGGGTAGATTTCTGTTACTGCATAAAGCATTAATACTCAGTATCCAAGCGCCATAATCTTCTTCGGCTTTAAAGCCCTTAAAATTATGATCCACCAGCGATAAATAGGATTCAGTCCCCTGCTCTGCATACCCTCCAGACCAACTCGATGACTCACGCCTTAAGTGCCAAAATAAGTTGTCATGGCCTAAATACTGTGGGTGGGATTCACCGTAAAACGGTGTAACCTCAACTTGATTATCTTTAGGATCATAGGCAATGACTTGTTTAACACCGATTATCTCTGCAACTTCTGCATCAGCATAACGCGCTGCCAGTTTATATTCATATTGAGATGCATCGATACTGACAGGCTCAAGTTTTTGCTCAAATAAATTTATGACTGGAGTACACCCAAGCAAAAAGTGATTCGCTGTAACTTGTTTTTCAAGGTCTTGCGAGCCTTCTTTTAAATAGATATAAAGCGAAAACTTATCGTTAATCCCTTGCCACTTTCCTTCAATGTCATCAATATCAAAAAACAAAAACTTTTCAGGAAAAATGAAGTTTTCAAGTAACATACGGTATCCAGCACTACTGCGTTGGCTGTATGGTATGACTTGCTGATCATCCTCAAAACCCACCGACTTTAAGTGCCGCTGAGTTAAGAAATGACACACGGATTGGTCGTCATTCACTAAGGCAAAGCCTAAGCTATGTTGAAACAGTAATTGGTATAACTGGAAAGTTTGATGGTCCTGACCATTCAAGAAAAATCTCAGTCTGTTAACACCTAAACTCGGCATGCTAATTTCTTCAAACTCACATGCTATATCCAGTTTGATAATGGCTTTAGCCCGTTCTGGCCATTGAGGTTCTGGCGCATTGAATGGTGCATTTTGAAATTGCACTTTTTGCACTTCAATTGGCCACAGTTTCATGTCATAACATGTTTGAAAATGACATGGCTTCATACCATCAACTTGAGTATCAACCTTAGTATTTTTAGGTAGCTGTACTCCTGTTGTCGACAAGTTTTCTGTGGTGACTTTTATCACTGACATTGAAGGAATTGGTGCTTGATAATCAGGATACAATTGACCTAATAACGCTTCTGTTAGTTCAGGAAAACTGTCATCTAACTTCTGCCTTACTTGCGCTGTTAATAGCGAAAAAGCTTCGATAAGTCGCGACACATGTGGATCTTCGACATGTTCATCACTTAACCTTAATCGACCAGCGACCTTTGGATATTGCTCCGCAAACTCCGAGCCCATATGCCTAATAAATGCTAACTCTCGGTTGTAATATTCTAATAATTCTTGGTTCACAACGCCCCCTCATTCACAATCATCGCCAGATGAACTGGTTCAACTTCTGAGTCAAATGTAATAAATTCAGGTTCAGGATCCGCATATAAAAGTGCATTAATCTTTAACCTTAATACCCGATCTAATGGTTGCTCGTTATCTACCGTTTCAACCATGACTTCAAGAAATCGAGGCTCAAACCGTTTAATCGTGTCAGCAACCTGTTTACACAGAAGTTGGCGCCCATCGAGGCTTGCAACAGGCATAGAAGAAAAATCACGTAGGCCATAATTCATTAAAGAATGATCCAGTTCGCTTAAATGTTCTGGCCAAGTTTGCCACTGTAACTTTGCATTAAGCAGATTTTCTAAATCACGACGAACATTGGTTCTTAACTGACGTAAATTAAGGCCTCTATGGCTATCTTTGACATCTTGCTCATCTGGCGCATCATCGATTAAACGATCAAGTACTGATGCCATAATAGGTTGCTGGTTTTGGCTCAAAATGACTTCCTACTGTAAAACGGGAGTATGGATTTTAGTCACTTGATTCAAAGGCAGTGCATTGTCATCTGCAAACCACATTTTTAATCCTTTACCTGTCATAACGTCTGTGGCGACTTCTTGCCAATCCGTTTCACGACCTAATTTTTGTGCATCTGTTTCGCTATTACCGTAAACAAGTGGGATGTGAGCTTCGCCACTTGGGCCGTTTTTAATCGCTAGATCAACACGTCTCCAGACGGTTTCAACCAATGATGAAACCGGTTGAAAATTGATATATTCAATTTCTGAAAGTTGCGCTAAATAGTAATAGCCATCAGTTCCGAAGATTTCTATAAAGCCACCTAAGCTGTCATCCAAATCTCTTATCTCTTCATTAACTTGATCGTCTAATAACAAACTCACTTGAGGGCGTTGAGCTTCTAATCCTTGACTACACTGAGCCACTTCATTGGCAGTATCATTGCCTTTTTGGGCATCAGTTAACGCTAAACGTAACTTCATTAGCGCTTCAACGTGATCATCAGACTCAGCGAACAGTTTAGGTACTGAGTTGCCTTGCATATAATCCTGTCTACTTTGCTCTGCACGAATTAATTGACGTAAGTTTGAAGCACCGATTAAGAAATCAGGATGTTTTTGCACAAGAAGATTAAGCTGCTTGTCAGCACGCTCAAGTTCACCGTTAATGCAAAGCAGTTCAATGAATGCACTTTTTAAATCAACATTCATTGGGTCTTCTCTTAACTGAGCTTCTACATATTTAATTGACTCTTGTAGCTGACCACTTTGCAGCATCTGTTGTATTTTTTTCATGTGATACCTATTAATTAATTCCTTGAGGTCAGCTCAGTCACTAACTTAATGCTAGAAACCATCTGATCTAATTGAAAATGGGGTTGTAATTGAATAATTGAGTAAAAATGCCCTGGTTTTCCGCGCATTTCCTTTACTTGTACTTGGGCATTTCTTAAGGGATATTTGCTTCTAACATCGTCGGAAGACACATCGGATGCAGTCGTGTAATTATGAAGCCATAGTTGTATATCTCGCTCACAAGCCTCTGCAGAGCTTAATGAACCGATTTTTTCTCGACCTATCACTTTGATGTAATGTGCAAACCGAGATACGCAAAGCGTATATTGAAGCATGGTTGATAGTTTGGCATTGATGGTGTCTTCCAAACGTTCGTACTTTATGGGTTTCTGGGCTGATGCATTGCTGTAAAACACTAAATGTTCGCAGCCTGAAACGGGAGACAATGGAATAAAACCTTGGTCAGAAAATGACTTTTCAGCTCTATCACTGACAAGTAAATCCACTGACGGTTTCTTTCGCTTGCGGTATAAGTCAGTTTCATACTGGCTAACAGCTAAGTCACACACTAGCCCTTTTTTACGACTACCAGGCTCTAAGCCTCGAATATGGCCAAACCAGCCTGAATCACTAAATGAGCGGATTAGTACGCCACCAAAGGCGTAGGCAGCATTTCCCCATAAATGATCAGTCTTTGGGTGCTTTATTGATTCTTTAAACTTGAAGCCTTCACTGCGCGTCCCGTCAATTAAATATGGCGATCGCATCAGTATGTGCGGCATGGTTAGTCCAATAAACCTCGAGTCATCCATTTCACGAAGTGAGTTCCATTTTACGTATTCAGTTTGCTCGAATATTTTTTCAATATTCATGTGAGCCGACAAATCAGAGAAGTCATCAACACCAAATAATGTTGGGCATGCCGATGTAATGAAAGGAGCAAAAGCTGCTGCAGCGGTGCGTGATATGTCTTTTAGTACATCTATATCATTTGTCGCAACACCTGGCCTAGATTTATGGCTAAGCTGATAATCACCAATAAGCGTGCCAAAGGGTTCGCCACCTGACATGTCATATTCATTGTTATAAATGAGTTTGAAAAATTCGCTTTGGTCAAATTCAATAGCCCGATTGATATCTTTAGATAACGTCTGCCAACAACAATCGAGAATTTTTACTTTAACTTTCTGATCTTTATCATGTAACTCTTGCTGCTCTACAAGATAAAACACGCCACGCCAACTCGCCTCTAATGACTGAAAAGCTTTGTTGTGGATAATGCTATTGATTTGTTGCTCGAGCTGCTTATCGATAAGATCTACCGCTTTTAATAAAAGAGGTAGCACTGAGTGCTTGTCAAACTGAGTTAAAGAATGACGCGAGTTTTCAAGCCACAATAATAACGATCGGGTTGAGTCTGATTCACGAAGGAATCGTTCAACAAGATGTTTATTTTTCAGCTTTTGTGGTGTTGATGACACAGGCTGTTTAAAGCCTGCGTCATCATTGAAAATTTCACTTGTAACAAATGAAATGGTTTCTTGCGTCATCGTTTGTTTCTATCCTTGAAAACAAATGAGGGTCACTGTCAGTGATTATCCTACTTTAGGAATTTTCGCCACTAGACGTAGTGATGCAGTTAACTCTTCCATTTGCAACCAAGGACGTAACCAAGCTACAGCATTATAAGAGCCCGGTTGACCAGGGATTTCCTTCACTTCCACTTTTGCGTCAGCTAATGGATATTTAGCACGAATATCTTGTCCGCCACCTTCTGATGCATTGACAAAAGAAAGGATCCAACGGTTTAA
The DNA here is from genome assembly GCF_043568515.1 of Shewanella sp. ENK2. Taxonomy (NCBI): domain Bacteria; kingdom Pseudomonadati; phylum Pseudomonadota; class Gammaproteobacteria; order Alteromonadales; family Shewanellaceae; genus Shewanella; species Shewanella sp. ENK2. Next base: position 4,784,194 of record NZ_CP171406.1, read on the forward strand.
CCATGCTTCAACATCATCGGCTTCCATAAAGCTACCAATCTTGTCACGAGCCATCACTTTTAAGTAATGTGCAAAGCGAGACGTTGCCATTAAATAGGGTAGTCGAGATGAAATTGCAGCATTAGCCGTTGCATCGTGACTAGAAAAGATTTGTGGTTTTTGACAGGTTTGTGCACCAAAAAATACGGCATAATCAGTATGCTTGTAATGACATAATGGTAAGAAACCAAGTTTACTTAACTCTGCTTCTCGACGGTCTGTAATACCGATTTCAGTTGGGCACATTAAGTCTGGGTCACCATCATCACTGGTAAAGACATGAGCAGGTAGGCCTTCAACTTTACCCCCACCTTCTGCACCACGAATCGCAGTACAGAAACCATACTGGCTAAATGCTTGTCCCATATTGGTTGCCATAACATATGCTGCGTTCATCCAGCAATAATCATCATGAGCTGCAACTTTAGAACGGCCACTTGCTGCATCCATTTCAAACTCTTCGTAGCAGAACTCTTCTACTGGTTTAGTTGCACTACCGTATGGTAAACGCGCAAGTACTCGTGGCATAGTCAAGGTCACAAAGCGTGAATCATCACTGTCACGGAATGAACGCCACTGTGTGTACTCTAATGATTCGAATACTTTTTCAAGATCACGTGGTTTACTTAATTCTGTCCAGTCATCAAATCCAAATAACGATGAACCAGAAGCAGAAATAAATGGGCAGAAGCCAGCAGCAGCCACATTAGACATTAAAGATAAGGTTTCAATATCTGATGGGTGATTAGTAAATTCATAATCGCCGACTAAACAACCATAAGGTTCGCCACCTGGTGTTCCGAACTCAGACTCATATATTTTCTTGAACATTTGGCTTTGATCAAACTCAACAGCCTTACTTAAATCCTTATGAAGCTCTTTTTTAGATAAGCTCATTACACGGATTTTTAATGTCGCGTTGGTTTCAGAGTTCTTAACTGTGTGATGAAGACCACGCCAGCTTCCTTCTAATTTTTGCAGCTCATCATTATGCATAATCGCTGCAAGCTGTTTCGAAATAACTTCATCCAAACTATCAATCGCTTTGTTAAACGTCACAGTTAAGTTTTTATCCCACTGAACTGTCCCTTTCAACGCTTCTTCAGTCAAAGAGCGAATAAGCTCTTCAGCACGTGTTGAATCAGTTTGTTTCGTAGCATCTATCGCTTGGTCAAGAATCGACACACTCAGTGTTTCTTCGTTTACAGGCTCTAATGTAGCGGCATCCGTGCTCATCATTCAGCTCCTTTAAGATTTAGTTCACCGGCTAGTTTGTCTAAGCTAGTGGTATTGTTTAATACGTCTTCTAAAATATTCTCAAGATTCTCTGAGCGGTCTACTTTAGTCATCAGGTCACGTAATTTGTTACGTGTTTCCATTAACTTTTTCAAAGGCTCAACTTGATTGACGATCGCTGCAGGTTCAAAGTCTTCCATGCTTTTGAACTCTAAATCGACATTCATTTCAGAATCATCATCAGCTAACGTATTTTTCACAGAGATATTTAACTTTGGGCTCATGCGCTTTAGCACGTCATTAAAGTTATCACGGTCGATTTGTACAAAACGACGGTCTTTTAATGGTTTTAAATCTTCAGTGTTATGGCCAGTAAAGTCACCTGTAATACCAATCACAAAAGGCAGCTCTTTTTTTACAACTGTACCTTCTGTTTCTACATCATAGGTAATATGGACGCGGGGTTTTCTCACTCGCTTTAATCTATCATGTACACTCATTTGAACTCCTTTCAATAAAATTGTGAGTAATCGATTACAGATTATTCTTCAGTTTTTATTCCAGATAATTTAAAGAAGCCATTCCTCGCTTCTCCATCTTGGATTAATTCTTGTAACAACTCAGGTAAACTCAGATCACTCCACCTAATGACTTGCTCTATGGCATAGGACATCGGTGAATGTGGCTCAGTATTCTTAAAAAATTCTGCGATTTTCTCCAAATTCTCAATAGCTTGAGCGCGAGAATTTAGCTGTTGCTCAATACCAGTCGAGCCGCTTTGTGCCGTTACTTCGTCATCAGTTTCTGCTTCAACTTCCGTAGATATTGAAGACGTTTGACTCTTAGCTAAAATAGGTTCGGTTATCGTATGAATTTGAAGCGCACAGGCTTCTAATGCTTTTCGAATATAGCTCGTCGGTTGTGGTAAACCTCCCATCGCAGTATCCATGACTTCCGACAACCTTGAGAATGCAGCGATTGCAGCATTGACATCAGCATCAAGTTCAATAAAAAAGCTATCTGATGTTTCCTTAATACTTAACTCAACTTCTTCAAGTGATATAGCACCCGCATCGAAACGCTTTTCTTGTTTGTCGCTATCTAGCCTATCGACCTCTAATGCTTGCTCATATTGCCAAGTTGAGTAGGCGAAAGCCCCTTCTGTGATGAGAATGGTTTTGATTGGCTGAATTAATGAACCTTCGCTTTCAACACCGTTTAAACCAATTAATGGCGCAATTCGTTCTTCAAGATCGTCTGGGTCAGGTATTGGATATAAGTTTTCCCAATAGCGCTCAATTAATTCAGCGGCCAAGGTAAAACCAAAACTTAATCCCTTAAAGCCATGTAAACGGCATGCAGCTTCAATAAACCAAGCGATGTACTCGAGATCTTTGGCTTTATCTCTAGTGATATCTGGCACTTGTTCAAAGATTGGGCGCCACTCAATAGCGACAGAAAGCACATCTTCTTCGTCTATTAACGCTTTTCGTTCATTCGCCCGTGCTGTGCTTCTTACATCTTTAAGTAAGTAATAGGTAGATGTTGGACTGATATCAGAACGTGGATCTTCGCCGGTTACAGAATCATCTGTAATAGGTTCAATTAATTCTTCAATCGATAGATTATTTAATTGGCTCAACTTTATTCAATCCTTGAATATATTATTATCAATATTTGATAACAAAATGTGCTTCTACACAAAACTAATAAAACACTAATACTTAATAGTGTATATTTAAAATTAATACTAAAAATAATACTTTTTGATGTTATATATCAGATCACATATTAGTTAATACTTTATAATGTAAAAAACATCTAATACGCAATAATCATTAAGTATAGATTTATTTTAAATAACATACTTATTAACTATTAATATAATAATTACCATGTAACATTTACACTTTTGTTAATTCATCAACAAGAAAACGTCCGATTTATTCTTTAAATAAATACAGGAATGGTTTTATCAAAATCATCATTTGACTCACTTATGTCTTTTGAAGATAAACCCGACGTAACTTGAGTGTTTTTTACTAAAATACAAGTGACATTATCACGCGCATTTCGAACTAACGATGCATGTAATAAGGCCAATCCAGAATCAATAATATTACCAGAGTTAATTGTGGCTTCGATTTCAGTATCACTAAGTTCTTTATTTAGGCCATCACTACAAAGTAAAAACGTATCGCCTTCAACCACTTTACCCGTCCGATAATCAATATCTAATTGACTATCGACTCCCACAGCACGCGTGATTACATTTGCTAATGGATGTGACTCAGCATCTTCAGCGGCCAACAAACCTTCATCAACCATGTCATTCACTTGACTGTGATCTTTGGTAATCATTGTCATTTTCTGTTGTCTTAAAAGGTAAATCCTACTGTCGCCGACCCAAAGCAGGTGATAATCGCCTTGATATAACCACAACACTACAACTGTACTACCGGCGACTTTACCTTCAAAATCAGTTTGGCTCATTTGCTGAAGCTGGGTATTACTGTTTTGTAATGCGAGCTTTAAAATATCAACACTGATTAGCTCTGGAGATAATCCATCAACAGCCTGTTGAATATTGTCGATAACTAATTGGCTCGCCACATCACCAGCAGCATGACCTCCCATCCCATCAGCAACAACCCATACACCGATATGCGGAAGTTCTAACATAGCGTCTTCATTAATTTCTCGTACTGTGCCTCTGTGGGTTAAAGCTTGACTTAAGTGCACGTAATTTGCTCCTTCACTAAGGCGGCTGTATTCCAACCTCTTTGTATCCATTGCCCGCTTAACATAGAGACAAACTGGCTAATTTGAGGCAGCCCTTCTGTGATAATCATGCATGCTTCAACCTCTGATGAACCTTCTGTCCACCAAATACTGTATCGTTCAAACTGTTTACGGTATTGCTGATCAAGTAGTGACAATATATGAGGAGCATTGCTTCCTGAATAACCCAAGCTTTTTTTGTAATGTCACTAGATTCACTTTGAGATGAACACAGACCAGTAACCGGAATCGTGTACTGTTGCCCAGAAACATCATTCAACCAAGTCTCAAGATTGATATCATCTTCAAGTACCTGCAAAATCTGTGCTTCAAACTGTGTCGACCATTCGTTTTCATGCCAACCACATACCGCAGCTTGCTGATGAAAACCTGCTAAAGTAAAAGGATAATGACGCCCAACATTATCCACGCTCGGAATAAGTGTCCCCACTACTGCTTGCTCGCAGCATACTCCAGCTGACAAAGAAAAATGCCAAACAGGGCTTGTGAGATAATAATCCAGCCATTCATTGCCGCTTTGCTCTTTACTCACCGCAATGACTGCTTGTAACCACTCATTCCAGTTTTTAAAAAAGTCTATATCTAGATTTTCTTGTAAAAAGTCACCCTTTGAGGGGACTTTACCGCAATAGCCTAATCGCATTAAAGATTCGACGGACATGAGAAAGTCTCCATATTAGCCATCCAAAATGGATTGTTTACGCTGTTAGCAATCAGTTTCAATTCAGCGTTATATCCACTGAGGTTGATCATTAACTTGCCGTCTTTCTTTGTTTGCGGACGTTTTTTACTCAACTCATCGAGTAAGCGGAAGAATGACCATTCGCCTTCGTACTTCTTATTGATTGAACGGCCACCATTAGGCGGTGAAAACGCAATGCGAGTTTCATTATTGGCGCCTCGACCTGGCCAGAAAAATAACTCTTTACGTGTTGGTCCATGGCGGTATTTAAGTTGTTGTTCATCCAATTCTAATAAGAATAGGCTGACACTACTGTCCAGTAGTTGTGGCTCAAGAGAGAAGTTAATTTTGGGGAATTTAGTTCCCGGTTCAAAGAATGCCTCTTTAATGATTTCAGCTCGTTGGTACATTTCTAACACGTCATAGCTAATACCTATGTTACGTTTAAAGCGCCATGGCTTTTTACTGGTATCAACATGCGCTGCCAGATATTGGTCCCAAAACTGATCTAAGGTGCCACCATAGCCAAAGAACTTGCTAAAGTCTTTTAGTCTCACATCTTCTTTTGCACGACGATTGAACGGGTAACGACCTGATATCGCACGATTAAACTCAGCTAAGACCTCTGAGCGCCAAATGCCATTAAATCGCTGACTTTGGTTAGTTTTAGCAAATGATCTAGTTTGATAAGCAACATCATTTAACCAATTTTTGACTGGGTATGGTAAATCCATCAACTGCTCTGATAATGTCATTCCCATCTGAGCAAAGTTTTCTTCTACAGCCTGGTTCACGACTCTGCCGTCCGATTGAAGGAGTAACTTGCTGTAATTTCGATTCAATGCGCGTAGAGTAGTTTGAATTTGATCGACTTCTACTAAGTTAATTTTAATCAACTCACTAAAGGCAACTTCCACTTCTTTACCGGGCAGGTCGACATTTAACTCAATTGCGGTATCAGGTAGCAACCGATTTAACTGCGCTTTTTTAGAACGAAAGGCAACGTCAGTGACATTAGCAGCCACTTCAGATGCAGCCTTTAAATTATTAGACTCCATAGGAAGTTTGGTTAGTTGCACATTTTTTTGCGCCGCGGCAATGATGGTTTTTATGGGTTGATCAGGACTTGATAACGCCGCTGTCACACGCTCAGCTTCTTCAAGACTTGAGTATGGTTTTACAGAAATATCACTTAAAAAGTCTTCCCAATAAAATATATAGTCACGAATATACTTACGTTCTAATTCAGCGGTCAGACGTTTTTTAGCTTGCTCATCTAAATTAGCTAAGTCATCTCCATATACCCAGCTGTCAGCAGTCAGGTTTTTAATGATTTTGGTTTTTTCAATATTGAAAATCCCGTGGAATCCATTAAAAGTATACAAGCCTGGAATACCATCATTAAACGGTCTACCACTCATAAATGTTAAGCCATCAAGACTGTCTAAACTAAGAATATCCACTAGTTTAAAATCAGGAATACTGCTTTGAGAGAAGTCGCTTTTTAATCTCTGATAAGCTCGCTCCACCAGCGGCAACATGGTTAAATTAGCTCGAGCACCATCAACAACCATGTCATCGTATTGATTTCCACGGATCCCTAACGTTAAAAGTGTCTCAATATGTTGATTTAACTGCTCGCGGATTTCGGCATTAACATTCCCGGTAATGTTTCGATCAATATAAGCAGAGAACCAAATTTTGATGTTGCTTTCATCAAAATGCTCCGGCAGATACAACATGAGATATGTTTTTAAGGTTTCATATAAATAATTAAGGTGCTGACCGTTAGCATCCATTTCTTCGCTTAACACATCTAACATAAACGGCAATAAATGCGCTTCTAATGCTCGCTCATATGCCGCTGAAGCAGGTTGCTTTAACTTATCCCCTTGGTACAAACCAAACGTTTGTGCATCCTCAGGTTTTTCTGAGCCAAATCCCACAGGTAAATCACGAATCAGTGTCAAACCTTTAGTTAACGTGATGACATCAGTATTGGCATTCAGACCACCATGAGTAATATCCTCATACTGAGCAAGTTCAGTAAAAGTATTATCGATAAGCTCATGGTTCCAATCATAACTTTGCCACCAAATGTAACTCGTAAATAAAGTGACCACTGCGGCTACCCCCACCGAAACCTTACGCAGCATTTTGTTTTGGTTAGTATGTTTGCGGTTTGTAGAGGCTAAGTTTTTCTCTGGAAAAATGACATCTTCCAAAAGTCGTTTAATAAAGTAACTACGCTGCTTATTACTATTATTGCTTTTAGTTTTACTTTTAATACCGCTGGATAAGTGAGTTGAAAGATGGTCAATCGGCGTGCCTTCTTGGGTCGCACTGGTTAAGTATACGCCACGAAGAAGTGGGGCTTCTTCGTAAGCATTCGGAGCAAATATTTCCTTTAAGAAATCATCTGCCGAACTTTGAAGTAATCGTAGTTGTTTTGGGAACTCATAAATTACTGCTCGGCGCTCAAGATCACGCTCATTTTTAAGGCGACTATTTAAGCGAGCATTTAAGTTCAATAACAAATGATGAAACTCTTTATTGAAAGTACTCACGATGTCAATTTCATCATCTTCGGTATTTAACGGAAAAGTCACGCCCCAAATTTGTTCGCAATCTTCTTTGGTTAAATCATCAAAAAACTCATTAAATCCTGCAACTAAATCAGATTTAGATAACAACACATAAACAGGAAATGTCATGCCTAACTGGTTTTGTAATTCCTGCAAACGCTGCTTAATCGCTCTTGCGTGTAGATTGCGTTCAGTTTTAGTTTGATTAAGTAACTCCGACATTCCCATGCTAATAATGACGCCATTGATTGGCCTTACTGGTCGGTATTTCTTCAATAACCCCAAAAAGCCCTGCCATGCACGTGAGTCTTGTTTAACATGACTATCTTGGGTGGTATAACGTCCTGCGGTATCAATAAGTACCGCTTTGTTAGTAAACCACCAATCACAATGACGTGTACCGCCAACACCTTCAATCATGTCGACACCCATTTTATCTTTTAACGGGTATTCCAATCCTGAATGCTGAATTGCAGTCGTTTTACCACTTCCTGGTGGGCCAATCATGATGTACCAAGGAAGCTCATAAATACTTTTGTTTTTGGTTAATTTAGTTTGCTTTAAAATATCTAACGCTTGGGTCATTTTGTTTTGCAGCAGCGTTATCTCACTTTTTACTAGCTCGTCTCCGTTAACCGCAGCGCCTTCTTCACCATTAATCAAGCTGTCAGCCATTTCTTCACTTTGTTTTTTACTTTTAATTTGTCGTGAAAAATGAACGCCACCCCAGACCATGACAATGACCAAAAGTACAATGACACGAACTGCTGCAGAGGCTAATGGCTCATAACCTGCAATAGCGACTAATGGGCCACCAAACCAAATAAGTAGTGCTAAACACACAAAGCCTAAAATGGTAATAACCCATTTAGATTTAAGTGTTTCGACAATTCCCTTGCCGACTGATTTTAAAGACATTTATACAATTCCTTTTGTCACTCTAAAACAATAAGTCAATTTCAATTCGACGATTTAAAGCACGATTAAGTTCGCTATCATTAGCAAAGCGAGGCTCAGACTCTCCCCTTCCTTCAGGCCATAACCGACCACTCAATGACGCGTTATGTGCCAACACATTGCCAATCGATGTGGCTCTAGCAAGTGAGAGATGCCAATTTGATGGGTATTTAGACGTAAAAATCGGTTCGTCATCAGTATGGCCAGTGATCAAGATTTTCCCTTTGGTTCCTTCAAGTGTCCTAGCAATCTTAGCTAAAATCGCTTCAAAATCTGATCTTGGCTGAGTGTTACCCGATGCGAATAATTCACCAGCACCGATTCTGATCCGAACTCTGTCACTTAATTGCTCTACTTCAAGTAGTTGCATACTAATTTCTGTCTGCAATAGCTGCTGTAGTAAAAGGGCTTCTTCACGGCTTAATTGTTGTTGTGCAGCAACGGTTTTTTCCCATGGTACGATAGATGTTAATTGCTTATATGCCTGTGACGAATAGCTATTAATACTGTAGTTAAATCCCATGTAGACGAATAAAATAATCACCCCAAATAACGCACCAATCACCCATAAAGGGAAAGGCTGTTGAAATGATAAATTTGGCACAATATTATTTCGCCAGTCAGGTGATAACTCCCGATGGAAATCGCCTTTACATGATTGGATAGCAAGGTAAGTCCGCTCTCTTAACGCTTCCAGTTTCTGGTCGCCTTGAGGCTCAATACGCATTTTCCCGACAAAACCAAGCGTTAAACATAAATACATCAATTCCAGTAAGTTACATTTCTCAGCTGGTTGTAATAAAGACGCATCAAGTAGCGTATAAAAATATTCACCACCGAGTGTTTCATTATGAAAAGTCGACAGTAAACTCTCAGAAGCCCAGTAACTTTGGCCGCCCCATGCTGTATTCAAAACCACTTCATCAATAAAACAGCATAAGCAATAGCGCGCTGACTTTATGTCTTCGGCAGCAATATCAGCATTACGAAGTTGTTGTTCATAATGTTTAATCAACTCAACACAATGCACACGTAAGGTATTCACATCATCATGCTGAGTACTCGTGCGTAATTGAGTACAAATAGATAGTAATGTGCCTGCATAATCAACAATCGGATTTTGTGCCAAGCTTAATACAGCACTTTGCGCTCTGTTATCAACGCTTTGTTCTTGTATTAATGTTTTCTGGTTATCATCATTAACTTTAGGTTTTTGGATTGCCATCCCCGCGCCTTTCCCTGGACGTGGTTTAACAATGGTTTTATCGTTCACAAAAATTATCCTTAATATTGTGGTTGTTAAACGCTTACAGCCCAAAGCTCAAGTTGTAAATCCGGATAAGCGCCAGAAATATGCATCGCAACCCCACCACTGGATTTAAGTTTGATCCAATGGCTGTTGTTCTTATCTAATTGGAAATAATGGTAGCCAGCATGATATGGCACTTGTCGCGGGGCAACAGGTAGGTTCGTGATTCCGATACCGGCCAGTTGGTTATTTACCAGTTCTCGAATAGTCTCTACCGAGCCAATTTTAACTTGTGACGGCAAACGCTGACGTAAATCATCATTTGGTACATTCGCTTTCACCGCTAAGATGAACTCTGCGCTATCAAGTAAACTCTTATCGGCAATGGTTGAGAAGTACACGCCAAATTTGGTTTTTTCGAGTACCAATTCTGTTGCTGTTTGCTCAAGGACAGTGCTTAAGCCGTGGTTAACAATGACCATGATATTACCGAATACATAGGTCAAATTATCATGCTGGTAAGTAGGCAATTTCGGTGGTCTTTTATCTTGACTACTAAACGTCGATAGCTCACCTGCAAAACTCACTAGAGTTCTAAATAACACTTCAGGATGGATATGATTGATAACGCTATAATGCTCAAATAAAGGTTGGTATTTATTCAATAGTTGTAGCATTAAAAAGTCAGCAATTGAGCTTGAAGATCCTTGAGCTTGACTCAATCTGCCAGCAATTGCTTCTGCACGTTGGTTTATCATTCCCGTCACTTCCGAAGTGACATTGAGCAAGGCTTTAATATGCTCTATGCCGGTACAAGCTGGAATAAACTTTTTATCAAGCCTAATTGCTCCTTCTTCAGAAACATCAATAACTCGAGCGATAGCGATAGATACATAGCCTGAACGGTCTTCACTTTGCAGCTTTAAGCGGCAATCAAATTTAGCGACTTGCAACACTTCCATTGCATCAGAACCCACACTGGTATCAACAATATTATGATCTTCGTACAAGTAGCGAGTGATTTGATTTTGTTCAGATGACGAAATATTAAGGCCGTTACTTTTCGCTACAGGAAGCACTAAATAAATCAGTTGATCGATTGTCCCTGCTGGTATCGATAACGCATTAGGAAGCGGACTTTGCTCAGGCATTAACACTAAGGTTTGATCTTGAAATACACACTCAATTCTATCTAAACCAAACTGACCTAGTGGCAACAAGCTATAATTAATTTCGTATTGGGTCACTCCCCATGCAAATGGGTTAGCTTTATTCGCTATTTGAGTTTGCTGATACTGTAAAAAACGTTCTTGTTGTTGCATATGCTGAGGGCGTAAAAACATCCCTTCAGTCCATGCTATTGGGCTAAAATCGCTCATAACTTCCTTATTATTTCCAATACTTGTTATCGTTGTTGAAATATCCGTTATTTCAATTTAAATAAAATCTTTACTGCTCAGAGTTATAAACTGCTATTTTTTCTATATTGACTGTGACACTGTCATATCCAGTAGGGTCAACCTCAACAACTGAGCGCCAGCGAGAAGCATCGATATCGCGATAAGCCACAATCACCCCTACGTATCGTGTGTTTTGACCTAAGCTCATTGGATACTCGTGAATTTCAGAAGGTTGCAATTCAAGCTCATCTTTTCGAATTAAGTCAGGTCCTAATACCGATTCAGCAGACTCGTAAAGAGTGAAAAAATCCTGATTATCAAAGATGGTACGGGAAGAAAGTTCGAATATTTTTACTACCACAGGCGACGGACGCTTATTGATATCAGGGTTAATATCTGCACTCGCACTAAACGTGATATCGGTATAAGCAGGTACCACGGCATTAATGGTTTTACAGCCTGTATTTATCAACAATACTGAGGCTAGTAAAACTTGATACAATCCTAATTTTAGTTTCATCGCTTAATCCCTTAAAATTATAATGATTTGATTTTATTGTCGTAAGCTTCTACAAAATCATCAGATAATGCTGCGGTGTTTGTGTTAGCAAACTCAGCCTGTAAATCTTCATGTAAACTTTTGTAGACTTTCCATTGTTTAAATTGCTTTTGGCCTGGCACTAACATTTCAGCAAATGATTGGCTTTGACTTTTTTGCTCAACAAGATCGGGATCAAGCTGATTTAACAAGCCTCTTAAAGCACCAAATGTTCCAGCAGTGAGTGCAATGTCATGTTTACGCCCATCATTAAATGCTTCAATAATGGCCTGTTGAGATGACAAAAAACTCGCACTTTTACGCAAATACAAATTTTGAAAAACATCATCAAGATTAGCTGAAAACTTGAGCGGATTATTTTCTCTTTGCTGAAATGTCGTTTGATTAATTCTGAATTCTGTTTTCAACTTCGAGCGTTGACGCAAAGAATCCATTAAGCCAGTGAGCATGAGTTGCATGCTTTGACCAAGCTCGAACATTAATTCTTCAGTGAGTACTTTGCTGTACTCTTGCTCATCAATACCAAAACCTTTAAAAAAGCTTGGCTTAATGATGAAGCAGCTTGTACCTGATTGCTCACTTGTGGTTTAGGTTCTGATCGAGTTGCTTGTTGAGCTGCTGATTGCGCCGCATGCGGGTTAGTCACTTGCTGCTGACTTGCCATACTTGCTAATTGTTGAGGCGGCATTGATTGCGGCTGTTGGTGAGCGGGTTGCGGCGCAGCTTGATTCGTAACAGGTTGACTAACTTGTGGCTCTGCCACTGGCGCAGACTCATTAAAGAAATCTTGGCCCCACTCTTCTGGAATTGCCATCCCAGGAGGCTGAAAATGATCTTGTAAGTCACCGTTGACATCAGGTAGCGGTTGAGACTGACTCGGCGCTTGATTCAACAAACTTTGTGCGTCAAAACCAGCAATTTGTTGTTCAAATTCGTTTTCAAACGGATTACTGTCAAGCACTTGGTTAGCCTGAAACGGGTCGGCACTAACACTTGCAGCTGATTGAGTGCTAGAAGCAGCCTCTGTACTAATACCATTAGTCATCTTTGCTGACACTTCATAATCACCCAAGGTGAGTAGATCATCATGCTCAATTTTATGAGGCTTTGTAGATCCTAACGCTTCAACTGAACGGTTTATATATAAGCCATTAGTTGATAAATCTTCAATATAAAAGCCGTCAGAACGTTTCGTAATACGAGCATGTGTACCCGACACCACCTTTTCAGGATCAGGTAAATGCCAATCACTAGTATCAGCTCGACCTATTGTAAGCGAACTGATTACGTCCTTAGATGTGACTTGCTCAGGTGATAACCGATGAAAGCTCACTATCTCTAGCGTTAATTCCATTTTAAATACATTCCTTTAAACAACTTATGCGCAAACAGTGACTCAACACATTTAAAAGCGTAATGCATATCAATCCTTAAATTGATATGCAGTTAAATAAAGTGATTTCATCACCTTACTGGTTATTAGCCCACTCTTTGCAATGCGGTTTACAGCCTCTCAACACCGTTTAGACGTTCATACATCTCATTACCACGAGCAAATAATTCACGGGCAGTTTTTAAATATTGTTTCTCTAAATAAATATTGGCTTGTCTTAGGTAAGAACCCGCTAAACGTTTATCCAAAGTCAATAAGGGTTCAAAATCTTCCGGTACACTCTCAGCTAGCACTCTGACTTCATCGTCAAATGCTCGCAGGTCTTTTGGGTTATCAATGGCATCTAATCTGACAGTCAGCTCTTCAAAGGTGTTTCTGTAATAGACCTCTGCATCTTGGTAAGGATATTGCGCATTTTTACCGCTTTGGACAGCATTGTTGTATGCAGTGAGTTGTTCAACCGCCACCTTCATTTCAGCGCCATAAGTCAGTAAAGGCTGTGCTTCAGCTTGCTGTGAAAAAATAACCTCACCCGTTGTGATTAGTGCCTTTATTTGAGTGACATCGTGGGTTTTAAGCGCTACATCAAAAGCTGTTGCATAAAGTGTAAAATCTTCTTCTGATGGCACATAAGTGAACTTAGGCTCGATAAAGGCTAAGTCTTCAACAATCGCTTTTATATTATTTCCGCCTGTTTCATCGTATCTTGACTGACTTAACAGTAAAGCTAATCGCTCAGATAACGCATCTATCACCGACTGCTTGCTACGTTCTGCTTGGTTTTTCATTTTTAATAAGCGTATTGAGTCAGGGTAATAGCGCTCAGTGGCTTCAATGATTAATGAAATTCGGCCATAGTCTTGATATAAACCGTTACTGCTTTTCGGAACTGAAGCAATTCGTTTTTCAACAATATCTAATACTTCAGTTTGGTGTTTTCTTAATAATCCATTACGAATTAGCACTTTATCTTCAGGTATTTCAGCTAGGCGCTCTAATAATGCGGAAGCTGGAATGTATTCATATGACTGAGTTTCATTTTGCACTTGATCAGTCATTGATACTTTTTGCTCTAAATTCGCAAGTTGCAGCTGATGATGTTGTTGGACTTGTACTCCCACAACAATCAGTGCCACTGCCGCAGCAATAGCAGTAGGTAGCGGCCAGGCTTTACTCTCAAACTTTTCAATAATCGTCGCGATAGAGTCAGCTCTTTGCGCCTTCTTAATAGCAAGACCTTTTTTGAGTGTAGGCCATAAACGTAAGCTAATATGACTTGGTTTACTCAACGATGCTTTGGCCAAATCGACTTCATTTGCCGCAACTCGTTTGTAAGGGTGTTTACTGGTTAACAGTTCATAGGTAATACAAGAAAAGGCATAAATATCATCGGCGGCACAAGCTTCTTCACCAATCAGCTGCTCATAGCTGGCATAGGCTGGTGTGTAACCTGTCAGTGGCGAGTCTTGATCAACTTGCTCTAATGCATAATGGTCTTTTTCATGTTGGAATGATTTAGCTACGCCAAAATCAAATACCTTGATATTGCCTTGACGGGTTAAGAAAATATTCGATGGTTTCAGATCGGTATGCACAATTCCTTGTTTATGAGCATAAGTTAATGCCGAACCAATCTGCTCAATAATCTTCATTGAACCTTTAAAGTTAAGTCCAAGCGGCTTAGAACGTTTAATCACTTGATCTAAAGATTCACCATCTAGCCATTCCATGACCATAAAATGGTAACCTTCGTCAGTATCAACGTCGTATACACGAATAATATTGGGATGCGAGAGCTGTTGTGTTTGCACAGACTCTTTAATTAACACCTGTTGCGCTTCTGGAATGTCAGTAAATTGTGATAACAGTACTTTAATAGCGACAAACGGTTCTGCGACGTTTAATGATTCTAAATATAGATCTTTTGCACGGTAGATATCACTCATACCGCCATGACCAATTTTAGATTCTATTAAGTAACGCTTTTTAAAACATTTACCGATTAAATTCGTATTATTTTTGCTATTTGAACCGTTATTAATGCCAGCGACCAAAGTCTTGTCATCAACCATATGTTCGGGGGTTTGACTCTTATCCATAAGTACAGGTAAATCCCTTTATATTATCCTTAAGTATGTAAACTAATGCACTACTCTATTTAATTTACCCCAATATGTTGCAGCATCAATTTGAAAAAAACAATATTAAAAACCATTTATCATTGTAAATATAAAAATAGAGCAAATATCTCACACCCTTTAGTATGTATTTAATTAAAATATAATTAATTAGGATATGAATTTAATTAAACTTATAAAACATTCATTAAAAAACCACCTATTTCTATTGACCAAGCATTCCATAATGGGTAATTTACGAATACTTTTTTAACGGACTAAATAATAGAAGTAGATATGGCATATTCTAAATTATCAGTACCTCTTTTGATCTTACTTGCAGCATCTGGATGTAAATCAACCCCAGAAGTTCAACCTGAACCACCTAAAGTCGTTTCGCTTTCTCCTGCGTGCATGGAATACGCTTTAGAAAATGATAATGAAGAGCTTGTTGGTTTTAGACCGGTTTACTTTGAAGTCAACAGTGCAAAACCTTACAGTAGCTTAGACAGTAATATGTCTTGTATTGTCACTTACCTATCGAGAAACCCTGATAAGTCTGTTGATATTCAAGGGTATACCGACGATAAAGGTACAATTGAATACAACAAGGCGTTAGCTAAAAAACGCGCTGATGGCTTAGTTGAACACTTAGTACTATTAGGCGCCTCACCGAAGCAGCTTCAGTCTAGTGCACACATTATCGAAGACAAAGGCGTTAAATTGACGACTTCAGAGCGCTCAAAAATACGTCGTGTTAATTTTGCTATTACAGACAAATCTTTATAGTAGCGATGGAAATAGTTCTATTATTTGTCGAACTAACACCTATCCTACTAGCATGAGCATCACGATATAAATACAGGTATACCGAGTTTCGGCTTACCTGTATTTATATAATACTTAGTGATAATAATTTAATAAGTAGACTTTAAAAATCATACTTTAAGGTTTCAATTTATGTCATTTTTAATTTAGGTTAGTTTTAATTAAAGTGACTTTTCAGTTTAAGTTACCTTCCACTTTAGATTAAGTTAAATTTTACTTATTAAAAAACCAGCTTGCATTAATACATTACAGACAACCATTAATTAATCAGTCCTAATAACACAGCCTGACTTGTATCATTGATAACCTAGAAAGATAAGCTTGCGTTGGTCGCGAGTATATTTAAAAATCACAGGCAGATGCTAAGTTTCAAGCTAGCACCCTGTTTTTATTTTGCCTATAAACAATATAATGCGCGATATCTTCAATAGAGTGAATGTCTCCAATATCTACTTTTTCACAAAAGTCTCTGGCTTCACCGCTGAAGAAAAGTGACTTTGCCAATTCATAAACTTGCACAACTTTGCTCGCAACCGCCTCCATTGGATCAATAAAATCAATTGATGAAAAGTGGTTCTCTAAAATAGAGCGAACTAAAGGTAACTCAGTACAGCCCAAAATAACGGTATCAACACCTTGAACTTCTAACGTTTCAATCGCCTTAATCAATAATTTTGCATTACTTGCAAATTCACCAGATTTAATACCAAACGGTTCTCTTATATCCTGACCACATGAGGATTTCTCACCAGTTTTGGCACCATATATTGCGCTATGTACATATCGTTCTTGAATTTCTAATGACGGCTTAATAAACGGTAAATTTGCCATTGTTAGATAATCATCGTAGATACCCGAATTGTAAGTACCATTGGTACAAAGTATGCCAACGATTGCTGCAGGGTTGTCGCTATGAATTTGCTCTGTGGTTGCTTTCAACATGTCGAGTAAATAAACATCTGTTTGTTCTTGTAGTCTTTGCCTAAAATAATGCGCTGTATTGCATGTCATCACCGCAAAATTGACTTTATTTTTTTCAAGAAATTTTACTGATTCAAGCATCTCAGGAACGGGATCTTCTCCTCCCTCATTGATAGCTTCAGAGCGATCAGGTATATCTGGATTCTTAATGACAACCATTCCCATATGGTCTTGATCCTTCATCGCACCATGCGCGACTTCTTCCTTAAAAACGATATCCTGAAATAGAATGTCAGCTTCCGGCCCCATATTGCCTACAACACCAAATAATAACTCTTTCATATCTAACTGGCCTTTCGCCCTCTGTAAATTTAGGCTTATGGTAAAAGGCAGGTGCAATAGACGTTAATCCCAATTGAAGGATCTAATCCTCTATTATAATGGCGTAGATGTTGTTAAATAAGCGTAATGGGTTAATCAACACGCTTAATATAGTGATCAAACTGGTTGAGTTGTCGGTATCCCTTACTCTCGTATAATGCTTTAGCTGCGCCATTATTCACCTCTGTCGATAATTTA
Organism: Shewanella sp. ENK2; assembly: GCF_043568515.1. Classification (NCBI taxonomy): domain Bacteria; kingdom Pseudomonadati; phylum Pseudomonadota; class Gammaproteobacteria; order Alteromonadales; family Shewanellaceae; genus Shewanella; species Shewanella sp. ENK2. The sequence goes on from NZ_CP171406.1 coordinate 4,801,541, forward strand.
ATACTGTCTGCATGAGTAAATTTAGCGAAAACATCAACCTGATGCAGTAAAGCTGTAGCTACACCTTGTTGTCTAAAAGCGTGTTCTACATATAAATCGTTTAAAATCCATGTTCTTTTCATCGCAACTGATGAAAATGAAGGATACAACTGAGCAAAGCCAACTAACGTATTTTGCTCATTCATCGCAATAAAAATGATTGAATCAGCTTCAACTAACCTTTCCTTAATAAATTTATGGCTTTAATCCAAATTTTCTTCCTAGCCATAAAACTGTCTATAGGCATCAAAAAGCGGTGAGATTTGTAAAAGGTCATCGATTGTTGCTTGTATGATCTTCACTATTTTCCTATTCCTTGACTGAGCCATCGGCTTTTTCGTTGAGTGTCAGAAGTGCTCACTGCCACTATTAACCATTAACACCAAAAAATAAACATTTTCACCACATCTTAATATTCACCTTTGCTAACTTAAAGTACAAAAAACACTTAAACCTCTGTTTAAAAACAAATTAACCATCTTGGCACAACTTCTGCTTATTCAAGATTAAATAACTATTAGCAACAAACCGATTACAAAATAAATTAGCAGGTACCCCATGGATAGGTTAATCAGCATGAAAAAAATGACAATCTCACTACTTTGCCTTGCAACATTAACGTTAACAGCTTGCGGTGGAGAATCTGAAATAGAAAAAGAGGAAGAGAAGTACGCCATTCCTGTTGAAATATCACCAGTTACTCAAGGAGATGTATCTTCGTTTTATAGCACAACTGCAACATTAGAAGCGCCAGAAGAAGCTCATGTCGTCACCCGCATTGCAGGTCTCATTGAAACAATTGAAGTCGAGGAAGGCGATAGAGTCACCAAAGGTCAAGCTTTAGCCACCATTGACGCAAAACGTCAGCACTACGATTACAAACGCTCTCAAGCTGAAGTTCAAATCATTGAGCAAGAGTTAAATCGACTAAAGCAGATGAAGAATAAAGAATTTGTCAGTCAGGATGTCATGGCGAAGTTAGAATTCAATTTACAAGCCGCTATTGCGCAGCGTGATCTAGCTAAACTGCATGTTATTGAAAGTCAGATAGTTTCGCCAATTAATGGTGTAGTCGCTAAACGCCACGTTAAAAAAGGCAACATGGCGAAAGAATTTGAAGAGTTATTTTATATTGTTAACCAAGACGAGCTTCATGGCATCGTTCACTTACCTGAGCAACAACTAGTGAGCTTACGCTTAGGGCAAGAAGCTAAAGTAACAAATCAATATGCTAATCAAAGCATCAACAACCAAGAAATCATCGCTAACGTATTGCGTATCAGCCCGATTGTGGATGCCCAAAGCGGTACATTTAAAGTCACCATTGCTATCGATAATAGCGATGCCAAACTAAAAGCCGGTATGTTTACCCGAGTAGAATTAAAATACGACACTCACAAAAACGTTGTTACCGTTCCTTTCAACGCGGTTATTAATCAAGATGATACTCAAGCCTTGTATGTTATCGAAGATAACACAGCAACCCGTCGAGAAGTCAAACTGGGCTATCGAGAAAAAGATAAAGTTGAAATCCTTTCAGGTGTTGAACAAGGTGAACAAATCGTCATTCGTGGTCAGCAAAACCTGAAAGATCAATCTTTAGTCGAAGTGATCACACCCCTTTCTTATGCCAAAAACAGCCTAGCAGCGCAATAAGGAAGTCACTATGTCATTGATTAATACTTCGGTTAAACGCCCGGTTACTGTGTGGATGTTTATGCTTGCCATCATGTTGTTTGGCATGGTGGGCTTTACTCGACTTGCGGTTAAGTTACTACCCGACCTAAGCTATCCAAGTGTGACTGTACGTACTGCCTACGATGGCGCTGCGCCAGTTGAAGTTGAACAGCTTATATCTAAACCCATTGAAGAAGCGGTTGGAGTCGTAAAGGGTTTACGGAAAATCAGTTCTATTTCTCGCTCTGGAATGTCCGATGTTGTCCTGGAATTCGAATGGGGCACGAATATGGATATGGCAAGCCTCGAAGTACGTGAAAAAATCGATACTATTGAGTTACCTCTAGATATTAATAAGCCGCTTTTACTGCGATTTAACCCTAATTTGGATCCCATCATGCGTTTAGCATTATCGGTTCCTGACGCAACTGAATCTGAATTAAAAGCCACACGCACTTTTGCTGAAGAAGAACTAAAACGTCGCCTTGAAGCACTATCAGGTGTGGCTGCAGTTAGGTTATCTGGCGGATTAGAGCAAGAAGTTCATATTTTACTTAACCAGCAAAAGTTACAGCAGTTAAACCTGAATGCTGACGATATTAAGCGCCGTATTAATCAAGAAAATATAAATTTATCAGCAGGTAAAGTGATACAAGGAGATAAAGAATACCTTGTACGCACCCTCAATCAATTTAATAGCCTAGATGAATTACGAAACGTCATCATCTACCGTGAAGGCCAAACATTAATTCGATTATCGGAAGTCGCTGATATTGTCGACAGCTATAAAGAACGCAGTGATGTCACCCGTATCGGTGATGTCGAGTCTATAGAACTGGCTATTTATAAAGAAGGTGATGCTAATACCGTTTCTGTTGCTAAAAAGGTGCAAGCAGAGCTTGCTAATATCAATCAAGAATCGGCAGATAATCAACTAAAAGTCATTTATAACCAATCAGAGTTTATCCAAAGCGCAGTGAGTGAAGTCACCACAGCTGCCCTATTTGGTAGTTTGCTTGCGATGCTAGTCATTTATTTATTTTTAAGAGACATCATAGCCACACTTATCATTTCAATTTCAATCCCATTCTCTGTTATCGCCACATTCAACATGATGTACTTTGCAGAGATTAGCTTGAACATAATGTCGCTTGGCGGGATCGCATTAGCCATAGGCTTGTTAGTTGATAATGCTATTGTGGTACTTGAAAATATTGACCGCTATAAATCAAAAGGCATGGCAAGATTAGATGCTGCCGTTACTGGCAGTAAAGAAGTGGCTGGTGCTATCTTTGCTTCAACACTAACCACCCTCGCCGTATTTGTCCCGCTTGTGTTTGTTGATGGTATTGCTGGGGCGTTATTTTCTGATCAAGCGCTCACAGTGACCTTCGCCTTACTGGCTTCATTATTTGTCGCTCTCACAGCGATTCCAATGCTTGCTTCTAGACAAGGTTTTACTCAACTACCTTTAGAGCAAACCACTACTCCGATTGAAAAACCAACGAGTAAAAAAGCAAAGTTCGCCTATTACACCAAGGCTATTTTAGGTTTTCCTTTTAAACTTATACTCAGTTATCTACCGACCTTATTGCTTAATCTTGTCATCATACTAACCCGCTTTACGTCTTGGTTTTTCAGCTTGTTCATGCGTCCATTAAGCGCAGGTTTTAATTTGTTTTATCGATTCATTGAGGCGATATACCATCGTGTATTACGCCAAGCAATGAGTCATAAAATGGTGACTGTGGTTATTGCACTCATGTTAACCCTGGGGGCTGGTAGCTTATTTCCAAGATTAGGTGTGGAGCTTATTCCTCCAATGAACCAAGGGGAGTTTTATGTCGAAATTTTACTTCCACCAGGTACTGCCGTTCAAAAAACTGATGCAGTGCTTGAGCAATTGGCATTTTCCATTAGCGATAGTGACAATGTGAAACACACTTTCAGCCAAGCAGGGAGTGGTGGATTAATGACTTCTGATACCGCTAGAGGTGGAGAAAATTGGGGACGATTACAAGTTGTACTAGCCAATCCTGACGCATTTACAATAGTGGCTAATACGTTACGTGAAACCGCTAAGCGTATTCCAGCCTTAGATGCAAAAATTGAACATCCTGAATTGTTTAGCTTTAAAACACCGCTTGAAATTGAACTCTCTGGCTATGATTTAGCCCAGTTAAAGCAAAGTGGTGACCAACTGGTTTCTGCCTTGTCACAATCAACAAGATTTAGCGATATCAATACTAGTCTACGTGATGGACAACCTGAAATCAGTATTCGCTTTGATCATGCCCGTTTAGCAGCCCTTGATATGGACGCACCTACCGTTGCCAGCAGAATTGCACAGCGTGTAGGCGGGACTATAGCAAGCCAATACACAGTTCGTGACCGTAAAGTTGATATTTTAGTGCGAAGCGAACTAGATGAAAGGAATCACATTGAAGATGTCAATTCGCTGATTATTAACCCTAATAGTCAATACCCGATTCCATTAAGTGCTGTAGCTGATGTCTCATTGCAAGTGGGCCCATCAGCCATTAACCGTGTTAGCCAACAACGTGTGGCAATCGTATCGGCAAACCTCAGTTATGGCGATTTAAGTGAAGCAGTAAAAGAAGCCCAACAAATACTTAATCAACAACAATTTCCGACTTCCATTCAAGCACGCTTCGGTGGACAAAACGAAGAAATGGAGCACTCGTTTGATTCATTAAAAATTGCCTTGGTATTAGCTATCTTTTTAGTTTATTTGGTCATGGCAAGTCAGTTCGAGTCTTTACTGCATCCATTACTAATCCTAATTGCTGTGCCCATGGCTGTTGGTGGCAGTGTTATCGGTCTGTTTATAACAGGCACTCACTTAAGTGTGGTTGTCTTTATCGGCCTAATAATGCTCGCAGGTATTGTTGTTAACAATGCGATTGTTTTGGTCGATAGAATCAATCAACTTCGAAAAGAAGGTCATGATAAAGATGAAGCGATTAGCACCGCAGCTAAATCGCGATTACGCCCAATTATGATGACAACGTTAACCACAACACTGGGCTTGTTACCAATGGCAATAGGTTTAGGTGATGGTAGTGAAATACGTGCACCTATGGCAATTACTGTTATTTTTGGTTTATCAATGTCGACCATGTTAACGCTGTTAGTTATTCCAGCCCTTTACGGCATATTTGATAAAAAACGTTATCAAGTAACGCAAACGGAAGTGGCGCCGACCTTAGCATCAGAGGGGCAGTTATAATGGATAACAATAATATTAATCAAGCTAAACAAAGCTTTAGCATAACTAGATTAGCCATTAAGCGCCCCGTGACCACCAGCATGTTTTTTCTGGCAATATTATTATTCGGCATGGCCTCTAGCAGGCTACTGCCACTGGAAATGTTTCCAGGTATTGATATTCCACAAATTCAGGTAAACGTGCCTTATAAAGGGTCAACGCCTGCTGAGGTTGAACGTGATATCACCAGTGTTCTAGAAGAGTCGTTAGCAACAATGAGTGGTATTGAAGAGGTACGCTCTAATTCATCTCAAGATGGAGCAAATATTCAGCTCAATATGAAATGGGGGCAAGATGTCGCCACCAAAAGCCTAGAAGCACGCGAAAAAATCGACTCGGTAAGGCATTTATTACCCAGAGATGTTGAACGAGTGCTCATTCAGCAATTCTCTACTGCAGATATGCCAGTGCTCACTATTCGTATATCAAGTGAGCGCGAGTTATCCAATGCATTCGACTTGCTAGATAAGCAACTTCGCAAACCCTTAGAGCGTATTGAAGGCGTATCAAAAGTCACTTTATATGGCGTTGATCAAAAGCAAATTGAAATTAGGCTCGATGCCGATAAGTTAGCAGCTTCTGGTATCAACCCTGCACAGCTTCGCCAACGCCTACAAATGGAAAACTTTGTCATAAGTGCTGGTACCATCCGTAACAATGACCGTGTTTTTCAAGTATCTCCAAAGGGCGAGTTTTTATCTATTGAAGATATCAAAGCAGTTAAACTCAATACCACAACCAGCCTAGGTGACATAGCGTCAGTGACCTTTACGCTTCCTGAGGCGTTTGAAGGTCGACATTTAGACCAAAAATATGCTGTTGGTTTAGATGTGTTTAAAGAATCTGGTGCAAATTTAGTGCATGTGTCAGAGCGAGTATTAAAGGTCATTGAACAAACTAAACAAGACAGACAATTTCAAGGCATCAAGTTATTTGTCATGGAGGATCAGGCCTATGGTGTTAAATCTTCACTTAAAGATTTGCTGCTATCAGGATTGATGGGCGCTTTTCTATCATTCGGCGTACTGTACTTATTTTTACGCAACTTAAAAATGACATTAGTGGTGGTGTCGTCAGTACCTATTTCAATTTGTATGACGTTAGCTGGTATGTACTTACTGGGTTATAGCTTGAATATCTTATCAATGATGGGGTTATTACTGGCAGTGGGTATGCTGATTGATAATGCGGTTGTTGTAACCGAAAGCGTACTGCAAGAAAAGCAACGTAGTGGTATTACAGGTCAGCAAGATACCTTAGCACGCTGTCAAAAAGCCAATGAAAATGCCGTGTTAACTGGTGTTGAAAAAGTTGCTTTAGCAGTACTTGCTGGCACGCTGACCACTGCCATTGTCTTTTTACCTAATATTGTGGGTGTTAAAGTTGAGCTGACCATTTTCCTTGAACATGTAGCGATTTCAATCTGTATTTCTCTTGCCGCATCACTGTTAGTGGCAAAGACATTAATCCCATTATTATTGACCAAATTACATTTCGAAATTGATACCGAGGAAAAAGAGTCTAAGTTACGTCAGTTTTATCAAAAAAGCTTAACTTGGATTTTAACGCATTCGAAGGCCTCAGGAGTGTTAGCCGTGTTCCTATTAGCCTCAACAGCATTGCCATTGAGCTTGGTGCAACAGGACCAATCAGATGGTGAAGGTAATGACCGTTTATATATTAATTACCAACTTGAAGGCAGACATAACCTCAAAGTCACTGAAGCGATGATCAATCAAATGGAAGACTATCTTTATGCCAATAAAGACGCCTTTCAAATCGACTCTGTATATAGCTATTACTCAGCTGATAGCATTCAAACCACCATCTTGCTATTAAAAGATATCGAAACCCCGATGTCTGAGTTAAAAGCGCAAATCCGAGAAGGATTCCCTAAATATGCCGCCGCTTCACCACAATTTGGTTGGGGAAATGAAAACTCAGGATTACGCATTACATTAACGGGCCGTTCAACGTCTGAACTTATCAAGATTAGTCAGCAAGTTGTACCATTGCTGAGTGCGATTGACGGCTTAGAAGACGTGCGCTCTGAAGTGAATGCAGCGCAACAAGAGGTTGTGATTAAAATTGACCGTGAAATGGCTGCTAGGCTTGACCTAAACCTCAATGAAATAGCCTCTCATATTTCAATGGCACTTCGAGGCTCACCACTGCGTTCATTCAGACACGATCCTAATGGCGAGTTACGTATCGAATTAGCCTATGATAAAAGTTGGCAACACTCTTTAGAAAAGTTAAAACAACTGCCTATTATTCGCCAAGGTCAGCGAGTGTATAACCTCGACAACTTAGCTGAAATCAATATTCAACCTCGTTTTGATACGATTAGACATTACAATCGCCAAACAGCCCTATCCATTGGCGCTAATGTCAATGACATCACTACAGAAGAGGCTCAAAAGCAAATTGAACAAGTCATGGAAACCATTAATTTCCCGTATGGTTATGGCTACAGTTTACGTGGTGGGTTCCAACGACAAGATGAAGACCAATCGATTATGGCCGTCAATATGATATTAGCGCTAGCCATGATTTATATCGTCATGGCCGCTTTATTTGAATCCCTGTTATTACCAACAGCTATTATCAGCTCAATCTTGTTTTCAATCACGGGTGTTTTTTGGGCACTGTGGATTTCAGGTACGCCGATGTCGGTTATGGCAATGATTGGGATCCTTATCTTAATGGGCATCGTAGTTAATAACGGTATTGTATTGGTGGATCAAATAAACCAAATGACGCCAAAATTATCTGACTTATCAGACACCATTATTGCCATCTGTGTTACACGATTACGTCCAGTATTGATGACAGTCGCTACCACTGTGCTAGGGCTTGTTCCTTTAGCCATGGGTGATACTCAAATCGGCGGCGGTGGGCCACCATACTCACCTATGGCCATTGCCATTATTGGCGGGTTAAGTTTTTCTACCGTCACCAGTTTGTATTTAGTGCCTCTTTGCTATCAAGCGCTATATCGAATTCGTTATCAATCATCAGTTAAATTAGGTTTAGCTGACAAGAGAGCGAAAAAGCTGTTACCTTGGACTGTGTAATATGGATGCCTCATGCCTTTGTGCTAGTTAATCTAGCCAAAGGCGTGAATATTAAAACAGGACACAACAGATGAAACTAAGATTGTTCAGTAAATTAATCGCACTATCATTAATTAGCACTGCAGTTTATGCTGATGATGACCGCTTTAAAGATGTTCAAATCACCTCACAGCAACTTACACCCACAACCTATATGTTTACCGGCTCTGGCGGTAATATCGGTGTATCAGCTGGTGCAGATGGCATATTAATTATCGATGATCAATTTGCACCACTCGCAGATAAAATCAGTCAATCATTAAATAAAATTCAACCAGGACAACCTAAGTACGTCATTAATACCCATTACCACGGCGATCATACTGGCGGTAATGCCCACTTTGGTGAACAAGGGATCATATTTGCTCATCACAATGTACTGAAAAGACTCAGTGCCAAGCAAGATACCCCCAAAGCAGCCCTGCCCGTTGTGACTTATTCCGAGGATGTTGCCATTCATTTTAACAATGACACGTTAACTCTGAAGCATATGGGGCCAGGACATACTGATGGCGACAGTGTAGTGTTTTGGAAAAATGATAACGTTGTACACATGGGGGATTTATTTTTTAAAGACCGTTTCCCTTACGTTGATTTAAATGGTGGTGGCACTGTTATTGGTTATCGTGACAATGTTTCAAAGGTTATATCATTAATAGACAAACAGACACAGATAATCCCAGGTCATGGTTCGCTGGCCACTCAGGATGATTTATTAAAGTTCAAACATATGCTTGATGAAAATATTCTATGGATGGAAAAAGAGCTCACTGAAGGTAAAACACTAGCGCAAGTACAAGCAAGTGGCGTACCTGAGAAATGGAAAGATTGGAGCTGGGGTTTTATCACGGAGAAAAAGTGGATCGATACTTTATATAAAGACTTAAAACCTCGCTAATCATCTACTTATTTGAATAAAGCGATTCATTCTAAAATAAGCCGCTTATCAGCGTAGCAGTGACAAGCGGCTTTTTATTTAATGGTACCTAAAGTGCCATAGCACCCAATACACTGGTTTTAAATCTTTACCACCTATACCTTGAAACGGTTTTGCAAAATAGTATAACCATTGCCAAGACTGTAAAAATTGCTTGGCTTGTTGCCAAATAACCTCACCACCAGCTTGTCGATAAGCCGTTATCGCAGCCGAAATCTTTTCTTTATCATTTATGTAGCGGTATAGGCTATGCACATAAACTAATACATCTCGAATTTGTTGGTTCAACAAGGTGCCCTTTTGCTGATTGACCTCAAAATCGATAAATTTTACTTCACCGGCATCCCAGCTTATGTCGCGTAAAGCCGGTCTTCCATGTGCATGATCCATCAAATGCAAATGAGCTAAACCTTTACTGGTATCATTCAAAATGCGCTGTAATTCATCACTGGCTATATCATCACTTTCAAGCCAATCCCTAACCGTGCGCCCTGCATCTTCAACAACGAGATATCCATCGCCACTGGCATGTACCTTGGGAACTGGTGCTCCATCGTTTTGTAAAAGTTTCAAAACTTGAGTTTCTTTGTATAAGGCTTCGGCTGAATCAGATTTTAAAAAGCGCATCGCTCCAGAAAGCTTTTCAACTTGTTTAAGCCAATAGCGCTTACCTTGATATTCAAAATGACTGATACGCACACCTTCATTTAAAATAAGCATTTGTGCGACTTTGTCCTGAAAAGAATGCATTTGAGTCATTTTTTGTCCGTCATACCGAATTAAGTATTCAGTATCTAAGCTATAAGACATAGACTTCAAATTTTTCGAGGTGAACTGGCTGACTTTTACGTCAGCGCATAAATAGTGCAATTACTCTATAATCAGTACCTACATACTAATAACAACAAGTGCACAATAGTTAACCAACGAATTGATATGTAGCATGGAATTTAAATCAAAAAAAGCGCCTTAAAGGCGCTTTTTTAATAATGATTTTTTAAGACTCTAGCGGTAATGCTCGGTTTTCAAGCAACACAGGAATGCCTTCAGTAATTGGATAAGCGAGCTTGTCAGCTTTACAAATCAATTGATCTGCTTCTTTATCAAATTCCAACTTACCTTTACATACTGGGCAAGCCACAATCTCAAGTAATTTTTTATCGAACGCCATGGAGGTTTCCTTGTTTAACTTTGACGACTTGTTCTAGTCTATTCAAAAATGCTTGATCAAAACTTTTATTAAGCTTCGCATTTACTGGCAGATACCACCAGTTTTGTTGTGCAAAATCGCGACATTTAACCGCATCTTTCTCTGTCATTATCAATGGGTGCTCTTCAGAGAGTTGCGCTAATGCCTGTTTATCAAATGCCTGATGGTCTTCAAACTCATGAGTTTGAACAATGTCGTACCCTAACGCGCTGAGATTATCGAAAAAACGTTGCGGATTACCAATCCCCGCCATAGCCACTGCGGGTTCAGATTGCCAAGATGAGGTGTTAGAAGACGCTGCAGAGTCCACCCTTGTTAATGAACACGGTGCTAATTGCATTGCCACTTCATCATTTTGAGCTGCACCACCATTGTTGATCACCCAATCAATAGTGTTTAATCGCCAAATGCCTTCTCGTAATGGCCCTGCAGGAATTAAGCATTCATTACCGTATCGTCTTTGCCCATCTACAATCGCAAGTTCGATATCTCTGGCTAAGGCATAATGCTGTAAGCCATCATCACTAATAATCACATCAACATCAAAATCAGATAACAACTTCTGCGCCGCATCAATACGCTTAGCGCCAACCACCATGGGAACGTTTGTACGCGCCACAATCATGGCTGGCTCATCACCCACATCTACCGCTTTATCGGTTAAATTAACGGCTTTCACACCATTAATTTTAACCCCGTATCCGCGGCTTATTACCCCAGGCTTATAGCCATGCTGGCGAAGTAAATCAATTAAGTAGATAACGGTAGGCGTTTTGCCACTGCCACCAGCTGTAATATTACCCACGACAATCACAGGTACAGGTAAAGTTTCAGCTTGTTTTATCCCGAGTGAAAATCCAAGACGACGCAACCAAGTAATAAGCCCAAATAACCAGCTCAATGGCATAAGCAACCATTTTGCCGGATGACCTTGATACCAAATTTTGTTAACTAACGCCTGCATTTAATTACCAAATTGCATTTTATACAAGTTAGCGTAAACGCCTTCTTGCTCAACTAGCTCAGCATGCGCACCGCGCTCGACAACTTTACCTTGGTCGATAACAAGAATTTCATCTGCAGATTCAATCGTTGAAAGTCGATGTGCAATAACAATGGATGTGCGGTTGTGACGTAAGTTATCTAACCCATGTTGAATGGCTTTTTCAGATTCAGTATCTAAAGCCGAGGTTGCTTCATCTAAAATAAGGACAGGCGCATCACGTAACATAGCACGAGCAATGGCAATCCTTTGACGCTGTCCACCTGATAGCAAAACGCCATTCTCACCGACTTCGGTGTCTAAGCCTTCTGGTAGAGTTTCGATAAACTCCATTGCATAAGCAAGTTCAGCAGCTTTAACAATTTGCTCTCGAGTCACTTCACCTGGATAGGCATATGCAATGTTATTCGCGATAGTATCGTTAAATAAGGTGACCTGTTGTGATACTAAGGCGACTTGATTACGCAAAGACTTCAATTTGTAATCATAAATACTGACATCATCTAAGGTAATATCACCTTCTGAAACACCAGTGTAAAAACGCGTCATTAAGCTGGCAATGGTCGACTTACCTGACCCACTTCGGCCAACCAAAGCAATGGTTTTGCCTTGTTTAACTTCAAAGTCAATATTGGTTAACGCTGGCTTTTCAGTGTCAGGGTAGCTGAATGTCACGTTATTGAATTTCAAGTTACCTTTAACTCGTGCCACTTCATATTCACCCGTATCAGATTCAGGGGCGGTATCAAGTAGCTCAAACACGGTTGTACACGCTGCAATACCACGCTGAAATTCAGCATTCACTCGCGTTAAGTTTTTAATTGGCTGCAGCATTGCCATCATAGCGCCTAAAATAGCGGCAAAAGTACCAGCGGTCAGTTCTTCTTTTAATCCAGGAAATGTTGCGGCATACAATACAAACGCAAGAGCAAATGAGCCGATAATCATAATCACTGGCTGACTGATTGCTTGGGCGACCGCTAACTTCATATTTTGATGACGGTTAGAATCATTCACCTTGAAAAAACGATTTACTTCCGTTTTTTGACCACCAAACGCCAATACATTTTTGTGGCCTTTGATCATTTGTTCTGTTGTCGCTGTGACCCCACCCATAGCTGATTGGATTTGCTTAGAAACCTTGCGAAAGCGTTTACTGACAAGGCTTATAACTATCCCCATTAATGGGCCAATCACTAATATGCACAAGGATAATTTCCAAGAATAAAAGAACATGATGGCTAACATTGCAATGACTGTAATCGAGTCACGTACTATAGAAATAAGTGCACTGCCGGATGCTCGGGCGATTTGTTCAGTATCGAATGTAACTCGAGAAATTAAATTACCACTGTTTTCTCGGTCAATATAACTGACAGGTAAGCGTAAATAATGTTCAAACACTTGCTGACGCATATCCATGATTAACTTAGCGCTCATGTAGGATACACAATAGGTCGATACGAAATTCGCAATCCCCCGAAGTGTAAACATACCAATGACCACAAGTGGCGCCATTAACATAATGTCTTTGTTGGCATTAAACCCGCCGTGGGTCGGAACTTCTACGCCACCAACGACATTAGGCGTTTGACTAAAGCCTTCATCGATAAAAGGTTTAATAAACGCAATAAAAGCGGCGTCGACTAAGCCGTAAGTTAACAGACCTAAGATTGCTAACAAAAACATTCCTTTCATCGGAATGAGATAAGTAAGAAGGCGTTTAAATACGCTCGACATTTCGTTATTAGTTGTTGTCATTGATTACGTTAACACTTGAATAGCAAACAAAGGGTTATTCTACTCTGCTTTAACTTTCTCACCAAATCTAAACAGGCTGTTATACCAAAATGGCGCAATATCTGAACGATATTCACGAATAGCATAGTTTGATGGTTCAAAATCTATACTAATCTGACCCGAGTCACCGCTAACAAGTGTTTTAGCTCCTTTAAGTTTGTAACGATTTTGAATATCTTCTTTAGGAAATCCATATTGATTCGCATAGCCTGCGGTAAAAATAACATGCTTTGGTGACACTGCATCGATAAAGTCTAGTGTAGACGATGTTCGACTCCCATGATGCGGTGCAAGTAACACATCAACGGGGGCTAAAACTTCTCGCTTAAGAAATTCATACTCAGTTTCTTTTTCAATATCCCCAGCCAAAAATAACCGCCGTTGAGTATCAATAATATAAGCAACACAGGAGCGGTTATTATCATTACTTTCAAGTGTATTGATATGCATCTCAATGGTTAAGTTAAGCCACTTTATTTGGTTATTTTCGCAAAGCATATGTGCTGGCGTTTCATTAGCCAGCTCAGAGCTTACATTAATACTTTTATCGATAACGGCTTGCTCTGCAATGACAATCACCTCTGGGTAATGTTTGGTTATGACATTTAACCCTCCAGCGTGGTCATTATCATTATGGCTCACAATGACGTAATCTAATTGAGTAACCCCTTTGCTTGTAACATAGGGACAATAGCTCGCTCTGCATAAGAAAAACTCTCCCCATACGCAGCGCCTGTATCATAAAGTACACCACGATTGCCCTGCTGCAGTAGTACCGACATGCCTTGAGCTACATCAATAACATGCGCTTGCCAATGAATCGGCTTTAGCGTTGCATCTGTAATGATTGGCTCATTAACGGCGTGCTGAAATTGATCAATGTGATGTAAAGTCCAATGCTGCACTGTCAACATGACAAAGGGAATACACAATAAACTTGATACGACTTGCCATGTTTTATGCACTGACCATTTTATTAAAAATAGTCCCAATATGAAGAAAGCCACACTCAAGATGAGATTATCAGGCAACCTCACTAAAGCGAGTGGCCAGGCGTCACTAAAGCCGATTAACCACTGAAAAGGGCTAAGTGACAAATCAGCTAATTGCATTACAGTTTCGCCAAGTATGTACGACCAGTTTTGCGGTATGGGCATTATCATCAACAGTAAATTGAGCACCAAAGCGATAATGCTTAATGGAATAACCACAAAGCTAAACCAAGGCACCATAAGGAAATTAACCCAAATACTGTGAAATGAGAAAGTGCCAAACAATACCGCTTGCACCAAACCTAAAGCTAATGCCAACCGCCATTGCACTGCCCAAAATACAACAATAAAAGCCTTACATTGACTGATTAAACGTCTAAACCTAGTTTGATGATCTTGAAAAAAACGCTGATAAAGGCTTAGTTGTTCCCTATTAGAATCAACACTATCTATACAATCAGTGCTATCACTTTCTTGTGAAAGCGTGGTTTGTTGTTGAAGCGAGGTATAGTCAATGGTTAATAAAATAATGGCCAGCGCACTAAAAGACAGCCAGAAACCAGCGCTTAAACTCGCGAAAGGGTCAATTAATAAAACAGCAAATAACGCCCAAATGAGTCGCTGCCATGTTGAAGCATATTGATTGACCATGGTGAGGATCACAAGTGCAAGCAACATCACCAAGGCACGTTGTGTTGAAATGGCAAAACCAGCTAAATAGCCATAACCCAAAGCAAACACAGTTGCTATGAGCATAGATAAAAGCAAGTTTCTGCGACTAGAATGCGGCCAACATGTAAACAGCATCCCACGTGATAATAACAGAAAAAGTCCAAAAACTACCGATAAATGCAAGCCAGAAATAGCCACTAAATGCCCAGTTCCAGTTTGACGTAACTGTTGCCATTGCTGCTTGGATAATAATGATTTGTCGCCAAATAGTAACGCCTGCATAACAGCGCTATTGTCTAAGCTCCTTAATACAGGTGTTAGGTTATCTATGATTGTTTGCCTAAAAGGCGCAAAATAGGCGACTAACTCCCCTTGCTTCACCGTGCCTTTTGCGACGATATGACGGCTTAATAGGTACTTTTGTTGATTAAAACCACCTTGATTAAGCGGGCTGGTAATCGGTTTAAGTCTGGCATTTAACAGCCAAGTTTGACCGACTTTTAATTCAGGCGGTTGCTGCCAAATGAGTCTATAGTAGTGGTCATAAAAGCGACTTTGTTCAGAAAGCAGTCGAATATCGAAACTTATCCAGTCGCTGTTTACGCTAACTAGTGATACTATCTCTGCCTTAAATTGTTTTTTGACAGGGATATTTGATTCTTGTGAAGAAAATAGTGAATTAAAACAAATAGAAACTAGCAACACTCCAAAAAGTGTTCCACTGATGAACGACCACTTTTTAAAAGTTACTAACACTATTATCAAAGTGATAGACGCCATCCATATAGGAAGTAGGCTTGGCAGCAAATTGCTAAAAAGCATACTGGCGCAAAAACCATAAATGAATCGATTTATCATTGATTAATTAAAGACAGTAATCGCGTATATGCCAAAAAAATTATTACAAAAATTTATGCCGAAGCCTGAAACAATACGTAATCATAAGTATTTACGTATATTTGGCAGCTTATTAAATGATCCCAATTTATGGACGTTGAATCGAAAATCAGCGCCAGGATCATTTGCTATTGGCCTTTTTGTTGCTTGGCTGCCTTTACCTTTTCAAATGGTTATTGCTGCAGGTATGGCCATTTATTTCAAAGTTAATATTCCCCTCGCCGTTGCGCTAGTTTGGTTAACTAATCCGATTACCATGCCGTTTATGTTTTATGCTGCCTACCTATTAGGTGCAAATATCCTCGGGATGGATACGACTGACTTCGCATTTGAAGCCAGTTGGCAATGGGTTGAAAGTTCAATCGGTACAATCGGTCCACCATTTTTGTTAGGTTGTGTTATTTTGGGGGCAATTTTTGCGTTAATCAGCTTCTTTGTGATTAAAAGTCTATGGAAATATTCGATACTATTTAAGTGGAAAAAAGAAGCTAACCTAAACCGTGATATTGAATGAAAAGCCAGCATTTAAGCTGGCTTTTTACCTTTTCAAATCGACTTTAAGCAAGTGTGATTGAAACGAGAGTACATGAGAGTTAGCTGAACATATTTATTCAGCTGCTGATAATTTTCGATAAATCAGTACCACTAAGTGCAAACTTAACAGTCCAGAAAATGCAATGCAGAAAAACAGTAACGCAATCGATTCAACCAATGTCGGGTTATCAGCATAATTCCACCACCATAACGGCCAACAGATAAGACTCAATACAGTAAGTTGCATCATACACGCTCGGCAACGACCTATCTTTTGCTTAAAAATAGACTCTTCACAGTCTTTGCAAGACATCACCACTCCCCTTTAGATACTTCAAGCAGACTCATAGGAAAGGTGCTCTTTATTTAATAGTGCAAAGGCGCATTCATCCCCCCATTTTCCTTTAAAAAATATGTTTTGTATAAAATGCCCTTCTTTTCTAAAGCCAAGCCGCATCAATAGTGTCATTGACGCACTATTTTCAGCATCAGTTGTTGCGGTAATTCTATGTTTTTTCAATACAGAAAATAAATAATCAATCACTGATTTCATGGCTTCAGTTGCGTAACCTTTTTTTGTGCCGTTCTTGCTAAGGTAAAACCGACTTCAACTTGCTGCTCATCAACAAAATGTAGTGCGATATCACCAATTAACTGTTGCGAGTCTTTTTCAATCAAGGCCAATTGAAACCAAAGGCCTGCAACACCGAACATTTGGTAATCCATATTAGAATAAAACCGCAGGGCATCTTCTTCAGTGTAATCATTCCAGCTTTGGTATTGAGCAATGATGGGATCCGCTCGATAAGCTGCAAAATTGGCTAAATCATCAGATTGAAAAGCCCGTATTGTTAATCGTTGTGTATTCAAATGCGGTACTTGAACGGGCTTATTGGTTGTCTTCATTCCTAATACCTTACCTTTTATGAATGATTAATAGGTTAAGCATGTTTAATTCTTGCCACTAAAAAATCCACTGCTGCTTTGACTTTTGGCACATGGTAGCGGTGTTTTTGATAAATCAAATATACCCCAAAATCATCACTTTGAGTGGCTGACAAAGGTGGCTCAAAGTGTAACTCAGTTAATTCATTACTGGCTAAAAACGGCGATAAAACCCAGCGTGGCATCATCAAAATACCTTGATGTTGTTTTGCCTTTGCAATTAGCCACTCCCCACATTGCTAATCGCTGCAGCTGGTGCTGATACGTCTTGCCACTGACCATTTATTTTACTCAGCCAAGGGACACGACCATTTGGTGAGCGATAATATAACCCTTTATGATCTTGCAGCTCTGATGGATGTGTTGGCGTTCCCATTGTGTCGAGGTATTGCTGAGTTGCAGCAGGGATAAATTGATTGTCCATTAATCTAATCGCCATAACGCGATCATTTGGGGCATAACCACCTCTAATAGCGATGTCTACATCATCACGACCAACCGAGGACAATTCATCACTAAGCTCAATATCTAAAATAACTTTTGGGTATAAGCGAGAAAACTCATCTAAAAGCGGAATAAGCACTTCTCTGCCGATACCAACCATGGCGCTTATTCTCAGCTTTCCCATTGGCTCTGTTTGATACGTTCTTACTGCTTCATTGCTTTGTTCAAGCTGTAGCAATAGTTGTGATACTTGTTGATAGTACTCTGCGCCAATCTCAGTCAATGATACGGCTCTAGTTGACCGTTTCAATAACGTCGCACCTAAGCTTGTCTCAAGATCTGCCACTCGCCTTGATAATGAAGAAGCAGGTACCGAAAAGCTTTTGGCTGCGTGAGTAAAACTGCCAGTTTCTACCACTTTGATAAAATATTTAAGCGCTCTTAATTGATCCATACCCCACCCATTATTGTCATAAAAGCAATAAAGAAAGACAATTAGCCCACTATATCTTATCAATAATCAAAGTAATAATACTGTTTATCTTATTCACACCGATACCTAATTATCGATCTCATTGAAGGAAGCAAAATGAGTACATTTACTGCAATTAACTTAGTCAAACGCCCACAAGGCGGACCAATTACTCAAGATATTTTTGAAATCGTATCCTTACCAATGCCAAAGGTTAACCCGGGTGAAATTCTCGTAAAGCAAAACTATATGTCACTGGATCCCGCTATGTTTGGTTGGATGCAACCAGATACTGACAGCTATATCCCCCAGTTAACTTAGG
The DNA here is from genome assembly GCF_043568515.1 of Shewanella sp. ENK2. Taxonomy (NCBI): domain Bacteria; kingdom Pseudomonadati; phylum Pseudomonadota; class Gammaproteobacteria; order Alteromonadales; family Shewanellaceae; genus Shewanella; species Shewanella sp. ENK2. The sequence continues at coordinate 4,819,890 of NZ_CP171406.1, forward strand.
CGAGGTCATGCGCAGTAGTGGCGTTGGCGAAGTCGTTGAAAGTCATCATCCTGATTTTAAAGTAGGCGATCGAGTGATGGGTATGATGGGTTGGCAAGAGTATTTCCACAGTAACGGAAAAGGCTTAAATAAAGTAGATGCACCTTTACCTGATGAAACTATTCTATCCGTGTTCGCGCTTCCAGGGCTTACTGCAACACAGGGGTTGTTCAATGTTGGCAAACCTAAAGCGGGTGAAACAATAATAGTAACAGGCGCTGCGGGCTCTGTCGGTTCTATTGTTGGCCAACTTGCTAAAGCAGATGGACTTCACGTCATTGGTGTTGTTGGTAGTGATGAAAAAGCCAATTGGATTGTTGATGAGCTGGGATTTGATTCAGCCATAAACTACAAAACAGCTGATTTAGCTGCAGAATTAGACAAGTTAGCTCCACAAGGTATCGACTTATTTTTGAAAATACTGCAGGTCCAATTCAAAGCCTGATAGTAGACAGAATGAACCCTCACGGACGCGTAATGGTGTGTGGTCTTATTGCTGATTACAGTAAACAGACACCTGCGCCAGGACCAAGCTGGATGAACATTCTAAAAAGACGTATTACAGTGCAAGGTTTTACCATGCCAGATCATTATGCTGAAGTACCAAGCCTACTGGAAAAGCTCACTCCCTATGTGCTGCAAGGTAAAATCAAACACAGATCGCATATTCTGGATGGAATAACGTCATCTATTGAAGGGTTAAACTTATTCTTTAGCGGAGAAAATAAAGGAAAATTGATGGTAAAACTCTAGTTTTACATTAGCTTTCTAAGATAACGATCGCGTCTAACTATCACGCCTATGTTTAATAAAGCATAGGCGTGTTGCTAATTAAGTTATTTTCTCTAAAACTTATTTCGATTAGGAATAATGTCGATAGTGGAACTGAACTGTTCAAGTAATGTTTTTACGACTCTTTCGGAATCAGAATAAATTTGATCTTGGTGATTGGCTTGCAAATAATACAAAGCGTAACTTAACTGCAATGGTAGCAAGCTTGCCAAGCGTTTCGGCGCTTCATAATAATAATGGTCAGGATAGTAATGGCAAGAAGAACTTGTCTGCTAACAAGATGGTGTTTTCTTTTTGTAAATAGTGAGACAGCAAAGAATGCGACTCTGAACGGTATTTAAACTTAAAGCCTTTCGTCAGATCATTATTCTCTAAAATTGGCTGTAAGCGGTTAATGCCCGAAAAAATAATCCCTGCAAAATCATGATCAACAAAGCCAGTCTTTTGCATGCCATCCTCAATCCATTGATTCGGTTTAGCAGAAATAAACACAGCTTGATTAATCACAAGTGGAATTTGTCTGATTTCTTTTGGTGCATTGATTGGAAATAAGTTCAATCCAATGTGCACATCTCCATTAATAATTTGGTCTAAGCTATGATCATTCCAGTGAGTAAAATTAATCTTGGCTTTAGGTAATACCTTCTCAACTGTATCCATTAACGCTTTTGCAATCACATCAATAATCGGACTCGCAATTGAAAAATTAATTTCACCATCAAAGTCATCTTGATTGAGAAAATCTTCAGGATAGAATCGTTTATCTAATTGAATAAGTTCGCTTGCTAACCCTTCACCTATTTCTGTGGCACGCACAGTCGGCACTAACTGCCCTTGCCCTTTGATAAACAAAGGATCACCTGTGGCATTTCGTAATTTGGACAAAACTTGGCTTACTGCAGATTGGGTTATACCTAATTTGGCCGCCGCAAGTGTTGTACTACGAGAGCGATATAACTCATTAAAAATACGTAAGTAGTTTAAATTAATTTGTTCTGAATACTTTCTATACACACGCCAATACCAAATCAAAATTCAACACTGATATTAGCATAGCTTATAGCTGTTATAAGTAGCACTCGTCACATATGTTAACTAGGATTTGCGTCGTCTATTTAATAACACAATCCATTTCACATATGTATCCAGGGGAAGATAGTGACGACACAGCTCAATGAAGCAGTTTTTTGCAAAGAAAACTTTGCTACCGTATTAAGACAGTTTCGTAAATCATACCGCTTATCTCAGCAATCACTTGCCGATGATTTAGCGACTAACCATAGCTTATTTAAAAACATCAATCAGTCAATGGTCAGTTTATGGGAAAAAGGCACTATTTTGCCTTCGCTAAATCGCAGAGTCGGTTTAGCCAACTTCTTCAACCAATGTTATCAATATGACGAACATGAATTGAAAGTGGTTATCAAGGCACGTAAGCACAAAACTGCTATCAATGAAAAACCGAATATTTATAATTATAATATCAATCAAATCAAAGAGTTTTGGTTTGATGAAATGACTGAAGATGAGAAAGCATTAATCTATAACGCACATGCGTCTCAAAGTGGATATGACTTTAATGAAACCATCGAGCACATTAACTGTAAAAGACTAAAAGTAGTCTGCTTTTACTACAATAATTCAATCATCGGGCATTTGGCCTTTTGCGCAGCACAAAACGGTTTAATTAAGTTAGCCAGTGTGGTCGCTATCGATAAAAACATTAAAATGAATATCTTTAAATTCATCCAGACATTGTCATCTGACTTAATGTTAGTTATACCAAGCTTTATTAAATATTACAGCCATATGCTCAATGATATTTACCTTGAAGAAATTAAAAATGACTCACCTATTACACTGCACGCTGGTAAGAGTGAGGTTATTTTCAATAACCCGTTTGTTAAGCACGTCTTAGACAGTAATGATGATTTAGCCTTGCTTCGTTTCGAACAGCACAATGACTAATCAATCTATTTATCTCTGATCGATTTACTGCTAATCGATTTATAGTTTGTCGATTTATAGTCAGTCGATTTATAAGAGTTACGCAAAAAAGTATAGCGCCTTGGATAAACGATGTATCACAAGTCGCTGTCTTTTCTGTGTAAGCTTTACCGGTATGAACACTACCCAGATTCATCCAACAGCAAACTTAATCACTGAATTTGCAATAGAAAATACATCAATAACCACTAGCTTCAACTTGGCTTAATTAGGCGTCTACCATCTTATCAGCACTCACATTAACTAAGTCAGCCCAACTTTCTAGAACATTTATAGCCTGGTGACAATGATAGCCACTGCACTAATTCTGGTAGATGTTCAGATATATGACTAACGTGTTGAACTATCTAATGCTGTTAAAGCGAATAACATCTTTATGTAAGCCATATTTACACCTGATGTATGATTTATGAAAAACTGAATCCAACCGTTACTAATTCCAGCTTCCCAATCATCAATTTCACCGTAACGATTTAAATAGCGAGTGCCCCTTGAATTAATGCCTTCTTCAGTTTCTCTACCTGCCGAATCGTTATACCAAGTCGAAGTTACGATACCGTTTCTCTCATAGAAACCACATTCCCAATTATCAAAGACGATTTTTTAAAATTCACCTTCTTTAGGGGAAATAAGCAAGGAACATACAAGGCTAACTGTATTTGTCCGCTCTTGAGCGCCTTTAATGTGAATTTATTCGTGATATTTACGAATGACAGCCACTTTTCCATCCTCAATTTCTAGTACTTCCATCATTGTTTGAGAGTACTCAATAGGCTGATTACTTTGAGGGTGAATACCTTTAGCATAGTCTTTATATCTAATGGCAATGGCTGATTGATTGAAAGCAAATACGTCTAATAATTCAGCTTTGTACTCAGTATGAGCACCTAAATAGAATGTCATCCCTTTACGCATATCACTTTTACCAGACGGTAAGCGAGAATCATCAGTAACCCAAGGCAAATGCGAGTGACCAACATCGTCGGTTAATAATGCTAAATATTCTTCTAATTCTTTTTTTGTAGCTGTCGGGCTTTGCGTGGCGACCATTTTATCAAAATACAACTTCGCAAACGCATCGAGATCTATTTTTGAGTCATTAGCTAATAACGAACCGGAAAACAAAATAGTCAATGAAAGTATCAATAGTTTGTTCATTAGAACTCCTTTTCTAAGATTTACATAACGCGTACTAATGTACGCATAAATGCCTGGCCAAAATTATCTACGTATAAGCACAAGCCAAACGTTTTGCGTCCTTTTGGGTAACTTGATAATCATTGAGCCTCCTCCCTAGCAAGCCGCATCAGCGGTATGCTTAAGGTGACCAAACCAACAGGAGAAAGCTCAATGAGATTTTATAATAACTCACATCCATACTACTGTGGTATTGATTTACATGCACGTTTACTCTATGTCTGCATCATTGATTCTAAAGGGGAAGTTGTCGCTCACAAAAAGATTGGGGCTAACAAAGATGACTTACTACTCATACTCGAACCCTATATCGGCAATGTCATTGTCGGGGTTGAGTGCATGCATTGTTGGTACTGGGTACCTGATTGGTGTGCTGAACTCGGCATCGACTTTGTTCTAGGCCATGCCCTTTATATGAAGGCCATTCACGGTGGTAAAACCAAAAACGATAAAATCGATTCTTTTAAAATTGCCACACTACTACGTGGTGGCAACTTTCCAATTGCCTACGATTATCCAAGTGAAATGCGTGCTGCCCGAGATCTGTTGCGTCGACGAATGAAGATTGTCCGTCACGGCGCCATGCTCAAAGGTCATGTGGTTAACACCAACAGCCAATACAACTTGCCAGCCACTGGCCTAAACCTTAAAAACATCTCTGCTAGACAAAAGCTACGCGAGCAATATCAAAACCCTATCGTGCAGCGTAATATCGATTTAGACATGGCTCTCCTTGATTGCTATGCCAAGGAACTCGCTCAAGTTCAATGGTTCATTGAAAAGCAGGCTAAAAACCATAACCCAGTGTATCTAGAATTGCTTAAAACCGTACCAGGTATTGGTAAGATTTTATCGCTAACAATTTTGTATGAAATCGGTGATGTAGCCCGATTTGAATCGGTACAAAAATTTGCCTCATACTCTCGTTTAGTCAAATGCAAAGCTGAGTCTGCGGGCAAAACCTATGGCACTAATGGCAATAAAATCGGTAATGCTCATTTAAAGTGGGCATTCTCTGAAGCTGCTGTGCTCTACCTGCGAGGCAATGATAAAGCCCGTCATTATCTTAATCGATTACAAAAGAGAATGAGTAAGGCTAAAGCATTATCAGCACTGGCTCATAAGCTTGGCCGCTGTGTTTATTTCATGTTGAAGAACAAAACGGTGTTTGATGAACAACGATTCTTAAAAGGATAAGTCGCGCAATAAGGTGAGCTGAACACCTAACTAGATACTCTTGAAAAAGAGAAGCGAGCATGACTGTGAATGATGTGACTAATGAAGCAATGACTTCTCACCATCATCACTATGCCAAATGCGATTTAAGCTACATCGACTCCACTTGATTTTAAAAAGAGTGACACCTTATTGGCGCGCATTAATGAGTACAATCACCAAAGTCGTTTACACCTTAAATGAGCCTGAAACTAACTGTGCACAAAGCACCTCTGACTTGAATAGTGCCATCTTAGGGTTAACCGATAAATGTCTAGTGCCCCTGATATTTCAAAGGATTGAAAAGCGGCAGGCAGCGATAATATCGCACTAAGAGAGCCTCTATATGTGTTTGCTGTAAACGATGATTTGACAGCTAAATGACAGACGAAGTAGATGAATTTGTTGATTGATTTTAATTTGACTGCAAAAGCAGTCAAATAAGTTAGGCTCGCCTATTGACTGGCGGAAGGCTCATATGTGCTTTTTAACCCAGATTAGTTTTAGAAAACTTAATGAACTTAAAGACAATATTCCAAGTGCTAGTTAGCAAAACCTTTCTATCATAGCTTGGCTTTTCTTTAGGGTTACCATGCCTCAATGGATCTGAAATATCCTTTATATACATGATATCATCCAAGCTTACTTCTAGCTGATTCCTGAATTTTTCCCATGCTTGTTTTTTGCTTAAGTCATCGCTTTTAAAATAATGCATTAAACACTCTATTGCTCTGTAACAATAAAATGGGCTATCTTTTGATGACCTTATAGCTAACCTTAAATCACCAAAACACCTTTTAAGAAAAATTCCAAATTCGCTATTGGTTATTTTTATTAACTCCATGGTTGGTATTTCTTCGATGAAGTTAAGCTCTTTCAGATAACCTTCCTCGACACCAAAAACTAAATGACCATCATTTCTATTGTCAATTCCTTGAATTATTTCTACATCATAGCCACATCCAATTAAGAACCCCAAAGAATCAATAACCGCTCGTACGTTCTCTTCTGCAAAGAGTTTTAAAGCATTGAATCCTTTTGAATTTAAAGCTTCATTTGATTGATAAGTAAAAGCAATCTTTGATTTGTAAATCGAAAAACCTACTTTACCTTTATTTCCTTCAAACTCTATCGTTGTATGACTTACGTTAACATCTGCTCTTTCGGGATGAATTAGTCCTGTAAGTGTGTATGTAAATTCCATTTGATACGATGAACCTCAATTCTACGTTGCATGCTAACGCCGCCATAAAAGGCCGGAGTTGTATTGATTGTTTTGCGCTAGCGTAGCGAAAAAGCGCAAAACGAGCAATGCAACGGAGGTCCAACCCGCTCGCGGGCGATTTTTGGTGGCCTTGTTATACGCACTTAGTCTACAACCTTTAGTTCGATTTGGGCTCCATCAGGAAGATCTTTGATTTGAAGCGCAACATGGCCTGAGAAACGCACCATTTCAATTAGTGGCGCAGTTTTAATATTCGAAATAGCATACTCACCACCAAGAGCGCCTGGAGTCACAAGGCAGTATTTGTACCCTTCGTTCAAAGCTCCTAGGTTTTCTTTCGCTTGCTCGACTAACGCTTGCATATACCAGTCTTCTAAAAACTCTTGGTCCGAGGATAACTGGTCAAGTTCTTCTCTAGACGAAGCGACAATCTCACAGTAAACATCTTCAGGACAGAGCCTCCAATATTTACCGTTCGAATCCTCAATCATGAGATTACCGAAATCATTTTCACCAACGACTTGTATAGGATCAATTCCTACCCAACCCCATGATTGTTTGATTTCCTCGATAATGCTCATATTTACCCTTGCGTATAACGAATGATATGGACTCCCCTTACCAAATGGCCACTATGTGCCATATTGAAAGTGCAAACATTCAATCAAGGAGAGTCCATATGTCCTTAATTAAAGCAATTGGCATCACTCTTTATTAAATCAAAAGCGCCAAATTAGTTTTTAGCATTCATGGTGTAGACGAATACGGTAAAACCAAACTAAAGCAAACAGTTAAAAGAAACAAGTTATTAGAGAAAATCGCTAACATTCCACCTTGTATCATTGGAATGGAAGCTTGTTCTGGTGCGCATTATTGGGCAAGGGAGTTTACTAAATACGGTCACGATGTACGTATCATGGCATCTAAATTTGTTATCCCTTATCGCCAAAGTGAAAAGAACGATGCCAATGACGCTGAAGCAATTTGTGAAGCAGTTACAAGACCTAAAACACGCTTTGTCAGCATTAAAAGCGAAGAACAACAAGCCGTGCTATGTCTACACCGCATTAGGCAAGGTCAAATCAAAGACCGTACAGCCATGATTAATCGGCTTCGTGGTCTATTATCTGAGTTCGGTATTATTATGCCTAAAGGCCGTTATCCCGCTCAAAAACACATTGTTGGCATTCTTGAAGATACTAACAACGCTTTACCTGCTTTAGCACGCCAATTACTCGATGACCTATGGCAAAGCATCAAATTACAAAATCAAGACATATTGAAATCTGATAGAAAGCTTTATGCCCTTGCTAATCAAATGAAAGATGCCAAGCGATTAATGACTATTCCAGGCATCGGCGAAGTCACTGCTACAGCAGTTGTAGCCACAGTCAGCGATGCAAAACACTTTTCAACTAGTCGCCAATTTGCAGCGTGGATAGGCTTGGTACCTAAGCAGTATTCAACAGGCGGAAAGCCTACGTTAGGCAGAATAAGTAAACGCGGTGAGAAGCATATCCGCACCTCCTTAATACATGGTGCTCGCGCTGTCATCGCAAACTGTACTAATAAAATGGATAGAACCAGTTTATGGATTAAAGCCATTATTGAACGAAGAGGTTTTAAACGAGCCGTAGTCGCTTTAGCGGCTAAAAATGCACGATTAATTTGGTCTCTGCTCCAGTCAGGTCAAGAATACCAAGTTAACTATGTAAAAACGTAAAAGGTTTAACCAAAACGGTTAACCCCACCGAGTCGACGCATTAGCAATTGACGATAACACGGTCAGACCGAGAGTAATTGAATCTGGTTAGTTGGGAAGTACATCTTGCTTGAAAAAGTCAGTAATACTGTTTAACGAATGAGATCTTTGCTCAAGCGCAAATCATCAGGGCTATAGCCAAAAGCTGTTTAGGCAGCAAGCTAAACAAACGCCGAATGTAGAGCTGCTGTCAGATCCACTGTTGTTGTCGGATTACTATTGCTTGACAAAGGGGAGTCCATGTAGCCCCATTAAGGGGCTGATAAATGCTTGGCTAAACTTGTGTAGCGAAGCGGAACTGAGCCAAGCTTTAGCAGTCCCGCTTTAATGACTTGTTATATACCTTATTCAACATACCCGTCAATTGGAGCTACTGTAAACTTTTGCTCAAATTTATGAGGAATTAATAAATCTAAACTCTTGGTACTTACAAACACAACAAATGTTTCGATGCCACCGTCACTTGAATAAGGGTAAAGTATCGTACCTTCGGGTAACTCGCCGATTGCGCTGGGATTTGATTGCAGGAGCAGTGGTTCAGTTAATTGAGCTGGTCCAGATTCTAATAATTGATATTTTTGCCAATAAGAACCAGCAAAAAAGCAGGCAATAAAACCCAGAATAATAGCGATTAGTTTCAATTACGCCTCCATGCTAGAAAAGGTATATAACGCCCGCCTAACAGGCGAAAAAGGCTTGGCTAAAATTAGGAACGAAGTGACGCAAGCCAAGATTTTGCGTCCTTTGTTTAGGCGCTTGTTATGTGGTTTATAGCTGTGGAAACCCTAACCAATAAGCCCTTCCAAACGGTAACACTTTTTGCAACAAGCTTGTTGCCATTAAAAAGTTATTCTTTTGATCGTTAAGCTTTCTTACATCTTTCATTCCGTGAAACATATTATTTCGATAGCGGTATACGATTAATAAGCAGCTTTCTAGTTTATCCCTAAAAGTTGGGTGCTCAGATGAAAGCGTTGTTAATAAAAGTTCTTCCTGTCTTGCGTCAGATAAACGGAGGTGTCTAAATTTATTAGTTTGTTCTCCGTTTGCAATATATCGATCTTTCCAATATGAAAATTCTTCATCGATTAGTGTTACTGGAGCGTGTTCGGCTATTCTATTTGAAAATAAAGTAATTTGACCGAGCATATTATTTCGCTCTTCACCTTCTGATGCTTCAAATATTGCCCACATCATCGTGAAGTTTCCCAAAGAGTTAAGAGTATTTGACTCTAACACCTCAGGATGCTCTAAATTTTCTATAATCCAATCTGACGCATTCATAAATAAACTCGATTAACCACATAACGCCTCAATAAGCGGCGCAAAATGCTTGGCTATAATTTGTGAGGAACGAACACAAGCCAAGCGTTTTGCGTCCGTTCTTAATTGACTTGTTATGTGGCTATTACACCTTTCTGTACTTATTTACATAAAATAAAGTCCAGACAGTCAACCCGGAAACAATTGCCCAATAATAAAGAGGCTTTTCTTCTTTAGTTATCCATGACAGTCCTTTCATAGGGATAAGCCCAAGCACTAGAGTAGCAATTATTACCAGACTTAAAATTAACATTGAAAACAGATATTTTTCTTTTGGTGTAAATTTCTTGCTTTCTTTTTTTCTGGTTCTTCTATTCGCTTTACTTGGATTATTTCTTTTATTTTTTCAACTCGTTCTGGATACTTATCATGGTCAATATGCTCTAAAACATCATATAACTCTTCTAACGAATAATTGGAATAACGAGGTTCAGAATCCATTGAGTCTCCTAGACACATAACGCCTCGTTAAGAGGCAAATAATATGTTGGCTAAAATAAGCGACGCAGGAGCAAAAGCCAACTGTTATTTGTCCTGCTTTAACGACTTGTTATACGTTTTTCTCAAAAAATACACGTACAAAGCCATAATCAGGGTCTGTTTCTTTTTTGCTGATAACCCAGCCATTTTTCAAATAAAAATTAATGGCTTGAGTATTACCCTCAAAAGTTTCCAGTTTAATATTTGCATTGCCAGTTTCATTTAGTTTATTTTCTACGCAAGATAAAAGAGTCGAGCCCAAACCTGAGCGATGTAGCTTTTCATCAATCATCATTAAATGTATTAGATCATCGAAAAAAATAGCAAACCCTAAAATATTGCTACTTTCTTCTAGGATGTAGCAATTAGAAATGTTGTTTTCGAGTTCTTTATCTGATTCACCGCTATTAATGTACCAGTCTACGCCTTCATCGCCCAAAAAATTGCGGTAGCATTTATCTATAGTTTTGCGAGCAATGTTTTGTATTAGAGATAAATCTTTTAAGGTTGCTTTTCTAACTGATTGATTACTCATATGAGTTTATATTCCGATTAAACGTATAACGCCTAAATCAGGTGCGCCGTAGGCGTCACCTGGATTTACTTGTTATGTTGCGGAAAATGTAGTGGTAAATCATTGATGTAAAGCCTTAAAATGTCACCACGTTTTGTGCCAATATGCTGATGACCAAGATCTTTGCGAATAGCAAAAAGCAAATCTTCAACTGTAGCAAGTATATTTGCAGGATCCTGATTGTTAGGTAATTCTGTTAAGTCATCTCTGAAATCACCAAATGCTTTGACAATATCCTTTGAACCCCAGATTACTAAATCTCTTGTTGTGTCAGCAAAAAACTTAATCATTTCTTTTTCAGAAGGCTGCTTTTTACCAAGCTTTTCTGAAAATGTAATAAGAAAAATAAACTCAATAATCCTCTCGTAAACTGGAACCTTTTTTCTCTAAGCTGATTTTGAATATCAATTTTATGTTCTTGGCGTTTCGAGAAGACTACAGTAACCACAGAAACTATGACAGTTGCTGAAGCTGCAATCATTCCTGCACCTAATTTGGGGTCAACAGCTTTGAAAACATCCCATACTTCTTTTAACCCAACATAAAAGCCATAAGTAATGGCAGCTATGAACAGCAAAGTAAAAATCACTTTTAAAAATGTGAAAAATTTACTCATGATTTTTGATGACCTCCATGTGAGCAACATAACAGCTTATTAGCGAGAATTCCGATAAACACTCTTGGGAGCTTTACCAAACTTTAATCGCATAAAGCTTTATTTATTAATAATTTTAATAACTTAACAGCCACCATTAACTAAATCAACCAGCTTAACTATGGATAAAAGCGAGAATTGAGTTAACCGAGAATTATTTGGGGTCGTTATGTAAACAATTATGATAAAAAGTCTTTTTATTTTCATATACTTAATATGTGATAAAAATTTAAAATGAGAATTTGGTTATTTACATAACGAGAAGCAAAGTTTGCATTTAAGCAATATTGACATATAACTGTATATACATACAGCACTATACCAGTAGGGATTTATGTCTTCGTCGCCATTTATTGAATCTGTTAGAAAAGAATTACGTACTCGACGCTACAGTATAAAAACTGAGAAGGTTTACTTATTTTGGATTAAGGCATTTATTATATTTAATGATAAGAACCATTAACAATGGGTGGCAATTCATTCAATAACTTACCACATCAAGAAGAAGCAATTCTCGAAAACGCGAGGTTTGAGTGGGTTGCAATTCCTTCTGCACTATTAGGTTAATGTCGTGGCTACACTCGCGAGAAACCATGTCTATTTAATAACTCGCTCATTTAATATCACCGGGGAATAATAGTTGCGACACTAACTATACACCTGTACAACCGCCGCCAATCACACACAAATATATACAGATGTATAGAAAAGGTAATTATCCTTGATTAATGATCAAAGTTTCCTTTACCCAATTTGTCTCCACATGGAAGTCCGCTTTAAAAACGGCTACCCGGTTGCTGTAAAAACCTTAGTTCTTCTTCTGTAGATTCACGGCCTAACAGCATGTTTCTATGAGGGTATCGTCCAAACCTTTCGATAATCGCTAGGTGTTTTAGCTCAAATTGATAATTAGACTCCAAGCCATCTTGTTTAAATAACGTTAATGCTTGCTGGTGAATCGATAGTGATTCGCTGTGCATGAAAGGCATATACAAAAAACTTCGCTCTGTCGGCTTGAGCCGTTTATCGTCACCACAATGAATAGCTTCTTGCGCCAATACTAAAGCCAGTGAGTCAGAAGCAAAGGCTTTGGATGAATCTCGATAAAGGTTTCTTGAGAATTGATCTAATACGATGATTTCTGCTAAACGACCTAACGCAGTATTACGCCAATGGAATAACTCTCCGGCTATAGCTTGACGGTGAAAATGATTAAATTGTTGCTTAATCGTCGCATCAAATCCCTTGTCTTTTGTAAACCATAAATCGGAGTCAATATCAGTAAACCAAAACTGAATAATGTTGGCAGCATCGCCATTCAATTCATGACTTATTATGCAATTACTCATCAACTAATCCTTTATTGTTTTATTCGTCATTTATCTTCATTTTCATGACTAATTTCAATAACTCAACAAATATATGCTAGGTTTAATTTAGACACTTAGTCATCTTTTACTAAGTCATTTGATAGTAGGAATTATGGACCTAATATGGCTAATACTCCCGACACGTCTTCCAGCAAGTCTATCAGACAAGATCCTCTTATCGAAAAAGTGCTCAAGCGCAGTCCTTCAAATATTGCAGAAACCTTTACTGATGAACAGCTCAATGCAATAAAAATGGCCTTAGGCCCAAATACTTGGGGAGGCCATTTTTTAGATAGTCGAGGAACCTTTAAATTTCCCTTTATCAAATGGCGATTTTATTACGTTTTTTTACTGGGTAAAAACAAGCGTGCTTACACCCGTCGAGAAAAGAATATGTCGATGTTAATGATGTTTGCCACCATCGGAGGGTTTATTTTGATGAGTACCTTATTCGGCTTATTACTTTTATATCTATTGAAGTCTTGGTTAGGTATAGACCTATTTCCTGACACCTCTTTAGGTATTTGGGATGCTGTTAAAAGTCGATTTGAATAGTGAGGCAACAAAATAAACGCGCCTCAGCGCGTTTATTTTTGCCTTTATCGGCCAGCTAAAGCTGTAGCAGGTGCTATTTTTGTTGCTTTATAAGCGGGGTAAATTGTCGCTAATAAACTCATGACTAACCCCATTGCCACAACAACTATGACATCTTGCTGTTGTAGTTGAGAAGGTAAAAAATCAATAAAATAAATATCAGAAGCGAGTAACTGTATTCCTAAAGTTTGCTCTATTGCACTGGCGATAGCACTCAGGTTCGTTGCTAACAACACCCCAATTACAGCGCCGATAGTGCAGCCTAAAAAGCCATTCAAGCCACCTTGCATAATAAATATTGACATTATTGCTGGTCGTTTTAGCCCCATGGTCATCAAAATAGCAATTTCAGAGCTTTTGTCCCTGACAGCCATCACAAGCGTAGACACAATATTAAAACAAGCCACAGCAATCACCAGAGCCAGCACCAAATACATTACCATTCTCACAAGTTGAATATCTTGATACAAATGCCCTTGTGAGCGAGTCCAATTATTTAAATGTAAGTACTGACTTTGGGCATAGCCTAAATCTCGAGTAATGCGTGGCGCACTAAATACATTATTAACCGTGATCCTAAGCCCTGTTGCTGAATTGGCTGGCAGTTTAAGAATGTTAGCTAAATATGCCATTGAAACATAAGCCTGTGTTGACTCTATTTCGCCACCAACATCATAAACTCCCGCAACAATAAAGCGATGACTCTTTGCTGCCGACAATGTATTTGATTGGCTCATATCAGGTGTATACATGGATAAGGTATCGCCAATATCTAAACCCAATTTATCGAGTAACGAACGACCTAAAACGATATTATTTTCAGCTACTGATAAGGTATTCCATGTTTCTTCTGGCATAAATTCAGCAAGAGTTGAAACTGACTGCTCATATTTAGGCTCAATACCGTTAAGCACAATTCCTTGGAAACCACCCGGTTTTTGCACTAATCCCTGCATTCTGATAAATGGCGCTGTAGCAACAATATCTGGCATATGTGTGGCTGTTTCAGCAATCGCTTGCCAATCATGTAGCGGCTCATTAACGCTTAACAACTCACCATGGGAGACCACACCTAACAAACGTTGTTCTAATTCTCTTTCAAAGCCATTCATTGCAGAAAGAACCAGAATTAATACAGCCACACCAAGGGCAATCCCTGCTGTAGAGGCAAAAGAAATAAATCCAATAAAACCATTCGATTGTCTAGCGCGATAAAATCGCCAACCTATCGTTAGCGGTAATAAAGACTTCATTAATGCTTGTCCGCTGCTGGTGGTTGAACCGAAATATCAGCCATGTCTTGTAGTACTCCATCTTTCATTGTTAGCTGGCGATCCATTTTCGCCGCTAATTTATAATCATGGGTTACGACAACAAACGCTGTGCCAAGTTGATGGGCAAGTTCACGAATAAGCTCGTATACACTATCGCCACTGCTTGCATCAAGGTTGCCTGTAGGCTCATCAGCCAAAACAAGCTTAGGTTTGTTGATTAACGCTCTAGCAATGGCTACACGCTGGCGCTCGCCACCAGATAGTTGTGCGGGTATATGTTGAAGTCGATGACCTAGCCCTACTCTTTCAAGTAATGCCTGCGCTTCTTGTAACGTTTGTTTTTTATCACGACCTTGAATGAAGGCTGGCATCGCCACATTTTCAATCGCTGAAAATTCAGGCAATAAATGATGAAACTGATAAATAAAGCCTAAATCCTGATTGCGAATTTCAGCTTGTCTTGATGCCGATAAGGTATACAAATTCTCACCATCCAGTGTCACTTCACCCGATGTTGGAATATCTAAAGTGCCCATAATATGCAGCAAGGTACTTTTACCTGAGCCAGAACTCCCCACAATGGCCAGTTGTTCACCTTTGTAAACACTCAAATCGACATTTGACAGCACTTTTGTTGTCGTTTCACCGTCATGAAACTGTTTACAAACTTGGCTTACTTGCAGGATCACTGAGGTTTTATCATTCATTATTCATATCTCAAAGCAGTGGCAGGCTGAACCCGCGCAGCGGTTAATGCTGGATAAATTGTGGCAATTAATGTCATTGCTAGCGTGCCCACCACAATTATACTAATTTGGCTTAGTGATACCTCAACAGGTAGCATTTGCCCTGCGCCTAAAACTGATATGCCCAGCACATTTAAAATAATATTCAAATTCAACGTAATCATTACACCCACAATTGCACCAAGTGCGAGGCCAATAATGGCATTCAGTGAGCCTTGAACGATAAAAATGTTCATCACCGCTTGAGTGGTTAAACCTTGTGTTTTTAACACTGCGACATCGGTAGTTTTGTCTATCACCATCATCACTAGCGCTGACACAATGTTAAATGCTGCAACGGCAACAATTAGCGATAACATCAGCGACATCATGTTCTTTTCCATTTTAACGGCTGCAAACAAGTGTCCGAACCCTTCACGCCAATCACGAGTGGTAATTGATATGCCTTGTTGAGCGAGATCTGCAGTGATTTTCTCACCCACTTGCGGTGCAGAAAACGGATCAGCTAAATACACTCTTAGCTCGTTAATCTCTTTAGGGTTAATTCGCATTAATCGCCTTGCATCTTGGTAATGAACATACGCAAGTGCGGCATCAACTTGTGATCCCATTTCAAATACGCCAGCCACGGTAAATTTACGCTGACTAGGTACCGGTCCTAACGGAGAGTAAACCACTCCATCACCGCTTAATAATCTGACTTTATCACCAATATTAATAGACAGTTTACGGGCTAATTCACTGCCTAAAACAATGTTATAACTACCCGCTTGTAGCTGCTCAAACGCACTTGAATAGGTATTTGCGATAATTGCAGATAAGTCCTGTTCATATTCTGGAAAAACCCCATACACTTGAACTGCGCTGATATTTTGATTGGATTGCACCATCGCCTGGGTGGTTACTGATGGAGCAATGCCATGGATACCATTTTGCTGAACAATAATACTGGTATCACCTTGCCAATCATTAAACCCAGCTTCAGAAACTAAAGTTAATTGCGGAACTGCACCTAAAATACGCTGTTTAAGTTGACCTTCTAGCCCATTCATCACAGAGCTAACAATAATCAGTGCAGCAACACCTAAAAAGATACCTGATACGGCAAAAAAGGTAATGAAGGATGCGAACGCATTCGCTTTTCTGGTTCGCCAGTAGCGATAGCCAATGAATAATGAAAACCGAAAGTTCATAAAGGAAACGGCACCCCGAGTGTAGAAAGTAAATATAACGGCTTAGTGAGTCTATTATGCATGAAAAACAGCCGTTTATTTACGTAAGCAGGCTAAAACTTGCTAAATGATAAAGATGGGCATGATAATAGGGGTATTAGTTTGATAAATAAAGAGGCAAACCTTGTTCACTGAATCTAACGCATATTTTACTGTGCCTCATCAATTCAATGTTTATTTGGAAACTTGGCCTGAATCTAACGCTATCCCAACAGAAGAGGATCTTCGCTCAATGCAGTCTGTCGGGCTTAAGCTGTTGTCAGAAGTCAAAGAACTTGAAGCCAATTGCTTATTGCAGCTACGTCAATTAGATAATGAAGCAAAAGCTGTGGTCGACTTTTTAAAATTACAGTCACGTAAAGTCGATTTAGTGTTACAGCATGTGTTAGAAAAAGAAGTGCAATCGGGTGAGCGTTATCAAGGTACCCAATTTGGTGGCAGCGGTATAAGCATCGTCAGCCCTGCTCCCCTTACCATTGGCGATTACTTTAAATCTTCGATTTACATCAGCAGTGAACTCGTTGCGATATTATGTTTATGCCAAGTCAGTCAGTGCCAAAGCACCGAAAACGGCTACCTTGTAACATTCGAATTTAGCCAGATACTCGACTCTGATGTAGAGCAACTCGTCAAAGCCAGTTTAAATGTGCAGCAAAAAATGTTGAAAATGCGAAAACAAAGTCGCCAACAAGTCTCTGACTAATAATATTTGCCTGCAACTTGTTATTGGCTAGCTTATAATAGTAAGCCAATAATAAAGGCAATGAGGATGCTTGCTTTTATTCATATCCGTTACCAATACTTTTACTATTGAGTCCCTTATTAGTATCGGCTGGAACATCACACATTGACAGAAGTAAACTTAATAATTCAATGAAGAATTTTAGCGTTTTAACACCGCCTAGTGTAAAAAAAGGCCAACAATTTCAGACATTAGCAACACTCGGGGGCGTATCTCAAGCCATTACCCTGTCGAGTTTAATTCAGCAACATTCTGGCACAACTCTCATTGTCACAAGTGATACGCCAGCAGCGCTACAACTTGAAGTTGAACTCGGTTACTTATTGTCTCATTACGACGTCAATGTCTGCTTGTTTCCTGACAGAGAAACCTTGCCTTACGACAGTTTTTCACCGCACCAAGATTTGATTTCTCAACGGTTAGAAACCTTAGCGCAAATGAGCCAAACACAACACAATGTAATTATTGTGCCAGTTAACACGCTCATGGTTAAACTGCCGCCTAAATCATTTTTAACTGCAAATGTCATGTTGCTGAAAAAAGGCGACACTTATAGTCTCCAACAAGTAAGACAACATTTAACAGATACCGGTTATTACATTGTTGACCAAGTATACGAGCACGGCGAATTTGCGATTCGTGGTTCTATTCTAGACATTTTTCCGACGGGGTCAGATCAACCATTAAGAATTGAGTTATTTGACGATGAAGTCGAATCAATTCGATACTTTGATGCTGAAACCCAGCGTTCTCAGCAAGAAATAGACGCAGTAAGAATGCTGCCAGCAAAAGAGTTTCCTACTGACAGTGCCGGAATCGAAGGCTTTAGGCAGCGTTACCGTCGTCGATTTGAGGTCATCTCAAAAGAAGCAGAGTCGGTTTACCAGCTCGTGAGTAGAAACCTTATGCCTGCGGGTATTGAGAATTACCTACCACTGTTTTTTGATGAAACAGCCAATCTGTTTGATTATATTCCAGAGAACACTCAGCTCATTACACTGGGTGATATTGAACAAGCAAGTCAGCACCATTTAAGTGAAATCAACAGCCGCTATGAAGACCGTAGAGTTGATCCTTTACGCCCCTTACTCGCGCCACAAGAACTGTATCTGCTCATCGATGAGTTATTTGCACAATTCAAGCGCTATCAGCGCTCGCAATTTGCTCTTCCTAGTGATGAAAATGACAAAGCGCAACACGCTAGTGTGTCTGCACTGCCTGATATCAATGCCAATCACAAACTCAAGCAGCCATTAATCAGTCTGCAAGAATATAATCAAACACATCAACAATTGGTGTTCTGTGCTGAATCAGAAGGTCGACGTGAAGCATTAATTGAGTTGCTAGGCAAAATCGATATTAAGCCTAAGTTGTTCAATCATTTAGATGACTACATCAAGGCAAAAGATCCTATTGGGTTAATTGTCTCGCCGCTATCACGAGGCTGTGTTATTCACGATACGCCTAAAGGTGATATCAGCGTTATTTGTGAAACTGAATTATTCGGACAACGGATTTCTCAGCAACGACGTAGAGAAAAACAAAAGCAAGTCAGCTCTGATGTATTAGTCAAAAATTTAGCTGAATTAAAAGTCGGTGAACCTATCGTTCACCTTGAACACGGTGTTGCGCTATATCAAGGCTTAGTCACACTTGATACTGGTGGTTTAGTCGCTGAGTACTTACAGCTTGAATATACTGGCGGCGATAAATTATATGTTCCAGTATCTTCACTGCACCTAATTAGTCGTTACAGCGTGGGCGCCGATGAAAGCCCAACCTTAAATAAACTAGGTAACGAAACGTGGGCTAAAGCCAAGAAAAAAGCCATTGAGAAAATTCGTGATGTTGCCGCTGAATTACTCGATGTTTACGCCCGAAGACAAGCCAGACCTGGCGATGCAATGAAAATTGAAGCTGAAGAATATGCCCAATTTTCTCAAGGTTTTCCTTTTGAAGAAACTGTCGATCAAGAAACCGCAATCGAAGCAGTGCTTGACGATATGCAAGCGCCAATGGCCATGGATAGACTGGTTTGTGGTGATGTCGGTTTTGGTAAAACTGAAGTTGCTATGCGAGCAGCTTTTGTCGCGGTCAATGCTGGCAAACAAGTGGTAGTATTAGTACCAACCACCCTGCTTGCTCAGCAGCATTATGAAAACTTTAAAGATCGGTTTGCAGACTGGCCTGTCGTCATTGAGGTCATGTCACGTTTTCGCTCTGTAAAAGAGCAAAATGGGGTGCTTAAACAATTGTCTGAAGGCAAAGTCGATATTGTTATTGGTACCCATAAATTACTCCAAGCTGAAGCCAACTTTGACAATTTAGGCTTACTTGTCATTGATGAAGAACATCGATTTGGTGTCCGTCAAAAAGAAAAAATTAAAGCACTTCGGGCAAATGTTGATATCCTGACATTAACAGCAACCCCAATCCCACGAACCTTAAATATGGCAATGTCGGGGATGCGAGATTTATCTATTATCGCAACCCCACCAGCAAAACGCTTAGCTGTAAAAACCTTTGTTCGTGAGTACGATATTGCAACGGTACGTGAAGCTATACTGCGGGAAATACTGCGTGGTGGCCAAGTTTACTTCTTGCACAATAATGTCGAAACCATTGAAAAATGTGCCCAAGACATTCGCGAATTATTACCTGAATCTCGCGTCGTTACCGCTCATGGTCAAATGCGAGAACGTGAACTTGAGAAAGTCATGTCAGAGTTTTACCACCAACGATTTAACGTATTAGTATGTACAACCATTATTGAGACCGGTATCGATGTACCTAGCGCCAACACAATCATTATCGATCGTGCTGATAAATTTGGGCTTGCACAATTGCACCAATTACGGGGACGCGTGGGTCGCTCGCATCACCAAGCTTATGCCTATTTAATGACGCCACATCCAAAATTAATGAGCGCAGATGCTCGTAAACGACTCGCCGCAATTGATGCCTTAGAAGATTTAGGCGCGGGCTTTATGTTAGCCACACAAGATTTAGAGATTCGTGGTGCGGGCGAGCTCTTAGGTGACGAGCAAAGCGGCCATATTTCTAAAATTGGTTTTAGTCTATATATGGAAATGCTGGAATCAGCAGTTAAAGCATTAAAAGAAGGCAAAGAGCCGTCGCTAGCTTACATGCTAAATTCACAATGTGAGATTGAATTACGTATTCCAGCCCTACTCCCTGATGACTATGTGTCAGACGTTAATATGCGTTTGTCTTTATATAAACGTATTGCCAATTGCGAAACTGAAAAAATGCTAGATGAACTCAAAGTTGAATTCATTGATAGATTTGGTCTACTGCCAGATCCTACTCGCAACTTAATGGAACTAACCTTATACAAACACCAAGCAACAGCGTTAGGCGTCAGTAAGATTGAGATGCATGCCAAAGGTGGTAGCATAGAGTTTAATGACGACCATAAAATAGATCCTATGTTCATCATTGGTTTATTACAAAGCCAGCCACAAATTTATCGAATGGAAGGCTCAAATAAGTTAAAGTTCACTATCCCTGCTGAAACCAGCAAACAACGTCTAGACTTAGTGAAGACGTTACTAGAACAATTAGCTCAACACCGTATTGGAGAAACCCACTAGTGCTGCGTAACCTTGTTATATCTATTGTCGCTATCACAGCGATAAGTTCGTCATTAAGTGTTCAAGCCAAGTCGTGGTTTGAAGTCGAAGTTTTCGTGTTTGAAAGACAATCTAACAGCCTAGAACAATGGCAAGAAAATGCCGCAGTTGCGCCCAATCGCAAAAATGTCGACTTAATTACCCCTATGATCAGTAACGACATCACTGGCGTTGCATTAGGGTTATCAGGCTGCACATC
Organism: Shewanella sp. ENK2; assembly: GCF_043568515.1. Taxonomy (NCBI): domain Bacteria; kingdom Pseudomonadati; phylum Pseudomonadota; class Gammaproteobacteria; order Alteromonadales; family Shewanellaceae; genus Shewanella; species Shewanella sp. ENK2. Next base: position 4,840,969 of record NZ_CP171406.1, read on the forward strand.
AACAGACTGGACGAGTGGTGAAGTTGATTGCCAAGATCCATTGGTCAGTGCCAATAAAACCACCTTCCCAAGTCAGGTGCCTTTTTCTATTGCTGCCGATGAACCTCAAGTCGCCTATTTAGGTGAAGGGCCAATTTTATTAGCTGAGTCCCAGAGCCAATTTGCTGAGATAATCAGCGCTGTAAAGCGTGAACGAGACGTGCGTAGTTTATTGCATATGACATGGCAACAAGATATGCAATCCCGCAACCGTGCCAAACCGATTCGCATCTACGCAGGTAAAGATTTTTCAGAACAGTTCGAATACGCTGGCAACCCAGTCACAGAACAGCAAGAAGATGAGTTTTCAACTTTTGATTTCAATTCATCATTTGGCAGCTTTATTGATGAACCCAAAACGACCCCAGTGTGGGAGCTTGATGGCAATATCAATATTTACTTAAGTCATTATTTATTTATCGAAACACGACTGGCGCTTCGTAAACCCATCCAAAAAGAAGTGGTGCAAAATGATTACTATCAATACAGCACCCAAGCGGAAAATGAAAAAGTATTAAGTCCATTTTTGCAATCTATCCCTATGGTGCAAAACAGACGAGTAAGATCAGGTGAAATCCACTACTTTGACCACCCTAAAATGGGGATTGTGATGCAAATTAGAAAAATGGAACAACCGACAACCACTAAGCCAGAAGATCTAGTTTTGGAAGAATCGCTTGAGGAAAGTGCTCAACCACTTAGTGATGATACTCCGACATTGATGACTGAAGGCAATGCAAGCCATGAATCATTAAAGTAAGCGCAAAACTGATTGAATCTAATATAGTCTGGTCAGATGTTGAGCAAACGATTCCGTTAGCATTAGTATCACTAAACCGAATGCACATGAACAAATCTGTTTATGTCATTCGGTTTTTTATTGGCCAGTTTACGCTTGTGAGTGTGTTATTTGATTGGCAAGTTGCTGGGCTTTTTGCCAACGCTCCTCAGAAGCTAAGGCGCTCATGACTTGCTCCTTATTTGCTTTAAGCTTGGTCGCATTAACACTTGGTGGTGTTTGCGGCCATTCAAAATTAGCTAAAAGCGTGTTAACGCCTTCGGAGTCATTGCACACTAAAATCATGTCACAACCCGCTGTTAATGCCGCTTTAGCCCTACCGAGATAATCTCCCGCAAAAGAAGCTCCTTTCATACCTAAGTCGTCAGAGAATATCACTCCATCAAATTCAAGCTCTTGCCTTAATACCTTTTGCAGCCAAAAAGAAGAAAAACCAGCAGGATTGGGGTCTAACTGACTATAAACCACATGCGCTGGCATCACCCCATTGAGTAATTTTTTACCCATGAGTTGCTTAAAAGGGACCATATCATGTTCAAAAATTTGTGCTTGGCTTCGATTGTCTTCTGCCATAGCAACATGGGTATCCGCTTTAACACTGCCGTGACCAGGAAAATGTTTCCCTACTGCGGCCATCCCTGCTTCATTCATTCCTTCAATAAACGATTCAGCCAGCGCGCTCACTTGACTAGGTTCGGCACTAAAACTGCGTTTGCCAATCACATCACTAATGCCGTTTACATCTAGCACTGGAGCAAAACTTAAATCAATGTCACAAGCAAGTAATTCAACTGCCATCAAAAAGCCCAGTTCTTTACTCCAGCTTTGCGCAAGTGTTATGTCTCCAGCGGCTGCGGGTAATATATCCCCCATGGCAGGAATAAGTGAAAAGCCCTCTCTAAACCGTTGTACTCGGCCACCTTCATGATCAACAGCAATCAATAATTCAGGACGTATTTGCCGAACAGATTTAATTAAGGCAATCAATTGTGTTTTATTAGAAAAATTGCGGGTAAATAAAATAATTCCGCCAACTTGTGGATGCGAGAGTAAGCTCGCCTCTTCTTCGCTAACGCTATGGCCAGCTAAATCCATCATTAAATAACTCACGAGAGCTCCTGTTTATATTGGCAGTACAACCTCATAATTGTTCATATTTATGAATAGTCACCCTTGAGCTCCCCCTTGCAATAACCTCAACTAATGTGAAGTATGTCGCATAAAAAAATCTAATGAACGAACTCGTAAAAAGTATGGGATACTCAGTAAAATAACTATCGTGATTTGAACCTAGATTATGTTTAAGCCATTAATCTAAACATGTTTAGTGGCGACTATTATGCAGAGAAATCTCCTATAGAGAAACAGTTAATAACGAAAACAACCCGCCTATTACTTGTTTTGTTATCTGCATATAGTGACACATTGGCGCAGGCTCTTATGCTGACAAATCTATCTCAAACGACACGACGAATATAATAAACGACTATAATAAAAAACGACTGAATTAAAGGTTGATAACAATGATTAGTGTATTTGACATGTTTAAAATCGGTATTGGACCATCAAGCTCCCATACTGTCGGTCCAATGAAGGCTGGTAAGTTATTTATGCAGCACTTAGCTGCACAAAATATACTTGCGCAAACCGATGAATTACGCTCTGAATTATTTGGCTCTTTAGGCCAAACGGGTAAAGGTCACGGTACAGGTAAAGCGGTCATTCTTGGATTAATGGGCGAAGATCCTGATACCGTTGATACTGACACCATCGACGCCATTTTAGAGCAAGTATCAGCCAATCAAACCCTAACGATTGCAGATGGACGAACAGTCAAATTTACCCGTGATAACGGGATTACTTATCATCGTCGTAAAAGTTTACCTGCTCACGCCAACGCAATGACGCTATATGCATATAGCGAAGGCAGCTGTATCTATGAACGTACTTATTATTCTGTCGGTGGCGGTTTTATTCTAGATGAAGATGAAATCACCCAAACGAATGCCTCACCTGCAACACCGATAAAATCAGCCCCTTATGATTTTGATTCAGCCACGCAACTTCTTGATGTGTGTTGTGAAAATGGTTTAAGCATTTCGTCATTAATGATGGCCAATGAACTGAGTATTGCTTCTGAAGAAGAGGTAAAACAGGGCTTATGGGACATCTGGCAAACGATGAAAAACTGCATCGAACGTGGTTATCAAAAAGAAGGCATGCTACCTGGTGGCCTTAAACTTCGTAGACGTGCACCCGCTTTATATCGCCGCTTACAAGCCGAAGGCCGTAATAATATGGATCCATTAACAGCAATGGATTGGGTCGATTTATTTGCGTTATCAGTCAATGAACAAAACGCTGCAGGCGATCGCGTCGTCACCGCTCCGACTAATGGCGCAGCTGGCATCATTCCAGCAGTGCTTTGCTACTATCACACCTTTGTGCAAGAAGTGGACATTGATGTATGTTGCCGCTACTTATTGACTGCCGCTGCTATCGGTATTTTGTATAAGAAAAATGCTTCTATTTCTGGTGCTGAAGTGGGTTGTCAAGGCGAAGTGGGCGTCGCTTGTTCAATGGCAGCTGCAGCACTAACAGAAATTATGGGCGGCACTGTAGAGCATGTAGAGAATGCGGCAGAAATCGGTATGGAGCATAATCTTGGATTAACATGCGATCCTGTTGGCGGATTAGTGCAAGTACCATGTATTGAACGTAATGCAATGGGCGCTGTAAAGGCAATTAACGCCTCTCGTATGGCATTGCGTGGCGACGGTAACCATAAGGTCACACTTGATAAAGTGATAAAAACAATGATGGACACCGGTAAAGACATGCGTAGTAAGTACAAAGAAACGGCCAAAGGTGGCTTAGCAGTCAATATCGTTGAGTGTTAACCTATCCACAATAAATTGTTTTTTGCGGAATCACCAAAAATGGTTCCGCATCCCTCTTCCAAAGCTCACTTTCGCTTTTTTTGCTTAAATCATGAACACTACGATTGTTTTTTACATAAAAATGCCTTTAGATGATGAAAGCATTCATCAATAAAGAGTAATCAATGAAAAATATTATCTGCGATATCGATGGCGTTTTACTGCACGACAATAAACTGATCCCCGGAAGTGATAAATTTATCCACAGAGTGCTCGAGCAAGGCAATCCACTGGTTATTCTTACCAACTACCCTGTTCAAACAGGAAAAGATTTACAAAACCGCCTTGGCGCTGCTGGCATTAATGTTCCTGAAAGTAGCTTTTACACTTCTGCAATGGCAACGGCAGACTTTTTAAAGCACCAAAAAGGCAGTAAAGCATACGTTATTGGTGAAGGCGCCCTGACTCACGAGCTTTATAATGCTGGCTTTACGATTACTGATATTAACCCTGACTTTGTGATTGTTGGTGAAACTCGCTCATTTAACTGGGACATGATCCACAAAGCGTCCCGTTTTATCGCTGATGGTGCTCGCTTTATTGCTACAAACCCCGACACTCATGGTCCAGCATACAGCCCTGCTTGTGGCGCTTTATGCTCACCAATTGAACGCATTACCGGTAAAAAGCCATTTTATGTGGGCAAACCTAGCTCATGGATTATTCGATCAGCGTTAAACCACATTAAAGGCCATTCAGAGAATACCGTCATTATTGGCGATAACATGCGCACCGATATATTGGCAGGTTTTCAAGCGGGTCTTGAAACGATTCTAGTCACCAGTGGTGTCAGCCAAATGGCAGATATCGACAAAGAACCGTTCAGGCCTAATCATGTGTTTAAATGTGCTGGCGATATTGACGTCGTTTAATTTCCGACAAAAACTCCATTTATCTACTCAAGTCATCCACTCAGCTAAAATTAGCCTCTTAGGTATCAAGATCTCAGAGGCTAACTAGCATAATCCCATATTTACATCAGCAAAAAAGTTATTTAACAGTTTAAAAAACTGAAAATTTCTCTGATTAACATTAGGTAACATAATTTCAAGCCTTCTCTATTGAATGCAATATAGGCTTGATTCATTATGCCTGCATAGTAAAACTGCATTTCTACTACATTGAGCGGTTTTAACTCGGATTAAGACTAAAAATAACAATAGGACAACCTATGAAGCAATTGCTGCCATTTTGTGCGTTAGCACTTATCACGGCTTGTAGCCCACAAAATGCCCCTACTGCTCCGAGCCAAGCGGATAAAAACACCTCAGCGGTATCTACAGATACAAAAGTAACGTTTAATGAATCTCGTTTTAGAAACGATATCAAGACCTTATCATCAGATGAGTTTGAAGGCCGCGCCCCGACAACAAAAGGAGAAAAACTCACCCTTGATTACCTATCTGCAGCATTTACTGAAATGGGTTTAACAGGCGCTTATCAAGGCAGCTTTTTACAACCGGTTCCTATGGTAAGTTATACCGCAAGTGAAGACCAAGCTATCAGCTTGGCGGACATTGATATGCATTATCGCCAAGATATCGTACTGGGAAGCCGTCACGATAAAGGTGGGGTTAATATTAAAGATGCGCCTTTGGTGTTTGTTGGCTACGGAGTTAATGCACCTGAGTATCAATGGAATGATTATGAAAACCTTGATATGAAAGGCAAGATAGCGGTCATTTTAGTTAACGATCCAGGTTTTGCTCACCCAGAGTCAGATAAATTCAACGGCAAAGCAATGACGTATTACGGCCGCTGGAGCTATAAGTTTGAAGAAGCCAGTCGTCAAGGTGCATTAGGTGCAATCATAATCCATGATACGGCTCCTGCATCTTACCCTTGGTCTGTTGTTGAAAACAGCTGGACTGGTGCACAACAAGATCTTGTCTTAAATCAAGCCGAGCAAGATAAACGCGTTGCTGTTGAAGGTTGGATGACAATGGAAAGCGCTAATGCCTTGTTCAAAAAAGCCGGTTTTGAATTGGAGCCATTAATGGCACGTGCTGCAGATAGCGCGATTCATCTTGAGTTAAATCAAACCGCAGATATTCAATTTACCAGTAAGGCTGAATACGCTGACAGCTATAATGTGGTTGCAACTCTTGAGGGAACTGAAGCAAGCGATGAACACATTCTATTTACAGCTCACTGGGATCACATTGGTATAGACCCAAGCAAAGATGGCGATAACATCTATAACGGTGCATTAGATAATGCCTCGGGAACAGCTGGGATAATGGAAATTGCACGTCAATTTGCTGCACAAGCCAAAAATGGCCAAGGCGTGAAACGTTCATTAACTTTTATAGCAACAACAGGTGAAGAACAAGGGCTGTTGGGATCGCGTTACTATGCTGCAAATCCAATCTACCCGATTGATAAAACCGTTGCGGTATTCAACCTTGATAGCACTAATGTTTATGGCAAGACGCAAGATTACACCATTGTTGGCAAAGGCCAGTCAGAACTTGAGCGCTATTTAATTGATGCTGCAAATAAACAAAACCGTCACGCAACTCGCGAACGTAACCCTGCATCAGGAGGATTTTTCCGCTCAGATCATTTCAGCTTTGCAAAATTAGGCGTACCAGCGGTATTTGCTGGTGGCGGTAGTATTCCGCTAGATGACGAAACTGCAGAGTATAAAAAAGCGATGCAACAAAAAATGAAAGGATGCTATCACAGTGTTTGCGATCATTATCATGAAGACTGGGACCTTTCTGGCGCTTTACAAGATTTAGCCGTGTATTTTGAATCAGCGAAATCTTTAGCCAATAACGATGATTGGCCTGGCTATTATCAAGGTTCGGAATTTAATTCGCTTAGACCAGCACAGGACTAACCTTTGCTAATTTTGCAGGAATTAATAACATATTGAGCTAATCGCACATTGAGTTAATCCTGCAATGAGTTAATAGCATTGGCCTTTAACAATATAAGTCGTATTAACAGTATCTTTAATTAATATCCCTTGAGTTTGTATACCTCAAGGGATTTTTTGTATAAAACTACCTCAAGCCTCCCCTATTAAAATACCTGAAAAATTTAATCACTTTCGATTCCACAATCTTAAAATTCTTGGGCTATCTGCCCTGTCAAAATAAATATTCATCAATGGTAGCAACAAAAAAATAGATAAACCTCAAAAACAAGGCTAACAAAAACAGATTTAACCAACTAAAAACCTAATAATATTGACGATTATTCAAAAATCACAGTTGAACCTTGAGAAAAATGCTGTCAAAGTAATTTCCAGATAAAGATTATTAAGTGTAGATATAGCGATTCTGGAGCCAAATTATGTGTTCAATTTTTTCAATATTAGATATTCAATCAGACGCAAAAGAATTGCGTCAAGTGGCTTTAGAAATGTCTAAGCTACTGCGCCACCGTGGACCCGACTGGTCAGGTGTTTATGCTGACGATAAAGCAATTTTGGCACATGAACGTTTGGCGATTGTTGACGTTGACCACGGCGCACAACCGCTAATTAGTGAAGATGACAACATTGTACTGGCAGTAAATGGTGAGATTTATAACCATAAACAGCTAAAAGAAGAGCTAGGCGAAAAATACCGTTATAAAACAAACTCAGACTGTGAAGTGATTTTAGCTTTATATCAAGAATACGGCGTCGATTTTTTAGATAAACTAAACGGCATTTTTGCGTTTGTGCTCTACGATAAAGCACAAGATGCATTTCTAGTTGGCCGTGATCATATGGGCATTATCCCGCTTTATTCTGGTCGTGACAGTCTAGGTAACTATTACATCGCATCAGAAATGAAAGCGTTAATGCCGGTATGTAAAACAGTAGAAGAGTTTACACCAGGCCATTACCACTATTCTAAAGACGCAGGATTAACCCAATACTACCAACGTGATTGGCAAGATTTTGAAGCAGTAAAAGACAATGCCGCGAGTAAAGAAGAATTGCGAGATGCTTTAGAAGCTGCGGTTAAACGTCAATTAATGTCAGATGTACCTTATGGTGTATTGTTATCAGGCGGGTTAGATTCATCAGTTATTTCGGCAATTACGCAAACCTTTGCTAAACGTCGTATTGAAAATGACAGCGAAACCGATGCCTGGTGGCCACAACTACATTCATTTGCTGTTGGTTTAGAAGGCGCACCAGATTTAATCGCAGCTCAAAAAGTGGCCGATGCAATTGGCACAATTCACCACGAAATCCATTTCACCTTCCAAGAAGGGTTAGATGCGATTAAAGAAGTTATTTATCACCTTGAAACCTATGACGTTACGACTATTCGTGCAGCGACACCAATGTACTTAATGGCCCGTAAAATTAAAGCTATGGGCATTAAAATGGTGCTTTCAGGCGAAGGCGCTGATGAATTATTTGGCGGTTACTTATATTTCCATAAAGCACCTAATGCACAAGCATTCCACGAAGAGTTAGTACGTAAACTCGATAAATTACACCTATTTGATTGTTTACGAGCAAACAAAGCCATGGCGGCTTGGGGACTAGAAACACGTGTTCCATTTTTAGACAAAGAGTTTATGGATGTCGCTATGCGTATCAATCCTGAAGCTAAAATGTCAAAAGAAGGTCGTATTGAGAAAAACATTTTACGTGAAGCATTCGAACATGCATTGCCACATGAAGTTGTTTGGCGTCAAAAAGAGCAATTCAGTGATGGTGTTGGTTACTCTTGGATTGATGGCCTTAAAGACATCGCTGCAGAGCAAGTGGATGATTTACAATTAGCCAACGCTAAATTTAGATTCCCGTACAACACGCCAGAATCAAAAGAAGCCTATTACTATCGTTGCTTCTTTGAAGAGTTCTTCCCATTAGAATCTGCAGCAGAAACAGTACCGGGCGGGAAAACGGTCGCTTGCTCTACACCTGAAGCATTACTTTGGGATGAGAGTTTACAAGGCATTAATGACCCTTCAGGTCGTGCTGTTAAAAACGTCCATGACAGTGCTTATTAGTTGTTATAAATAACCTATTAATAAAAAAGCCATCGACTGTCGATGGCTTTTTTATGCTTGTTTTTATGCTATATTTTCAATGCTAGTTTAACAGTTACTTATAAACTCAATATTTAAAGGATTAAATAATGTCAATTAATGCCGCTTTTATTGGACAATTACTGGTGGTGCTTTGGGTGCCATTTACCATTTATATTACATGGAGCAGTTATAAATTAGGGAGTAAAAAAACCTCTTCACCTAAGTTAGCCACAGCGATTGGCTTCTTACTCGCATTCTTTCCACCTTTAGCACTAATTTATATTGCAGTTTTAGTCATGATTAAAGATAATTCGCCTTTAGAACCAGTAAGTTGATATCTGCAATCTTATAATCACTGCTCCAGCTATTTTTAAAGGTTTTCCATGTCTGATGTGACAATTTTTCATTTAGAAATGACCCATACAAGTCAAATAAACGCAAAATCAGATGCTAAAGGTTTAATTGTCACTAAAGCCAAGCTTCCCCAGTTTGAATTCAATCGGTTTCTATATCAGTTTGTTGGGGAAGCGTGGGAGTGGACCGACAAATTGGGCTGGTCAGAGCAACAATGGAAAAGCTATAGCGAAGATCCTCACTTACATTTGTATGTTGCTTATTTTGAAGGTTCACCAGCAGGCTATTTTGAGCTGCAACAGCAAACCAACGGCCAAGTTGAAATAATGTACTTTGGACTAGGAGTAAGGTTTATCGGTAAGGGAATGGGCGGCTACTTACTTAGTGAAGCTATAAAGCAAGCTTGGGCATTACCAAATACTAAGCGAGTATGGGTACATACGTGCTCTTTAGACCATCCTAGCGCCTTAAAAAATTATCAAGCTCGTGGGTTTAGCTTATTTAAAACTGAGACTGAGCAATAACAATATTTTGAAATAACAATATTTTGAAATAATGAGATAGAGCAAACACTTCGTCGTCTCAACTGCTACTTAGTTTGCCCTCACATATGTTTGTAATGTATCGGTGGGTTTATCAATTAACCACTTCAGAAGGTAATAATTCACCTAGAAGTCAATTCATTTAGGCACCGTTGATCGTTGAGATAGTGCCTGTATAAGCTCTCTTTTTTGGTTGTCGGTCATTTTATGCCACCCCAATATTTCATCTAACCTTCGGTGACAACCCAAACACACATCTTGCTCATCTAAACAGCAATTGCCGATACAAGGTGAATTAACGATCGTACTTTGTTGATTTTCAGCAATGTTATTAGTCTTTAAGTTGGCCATTTTACTCTGACCAAACGGCATATTCGTTGCCATTATTATCACTAAAATGAAACCTTTTCCCACCAGGAAAGCTAAATACAGCTTTAGTAATCAATCCACCAGCAGCCAAAATTTTACGTTCACTGGTTTCAAGGCATTGACTATAAAGCACGATTAACGGACAACCTTTTTCAAGGTTAAAGTGAGTTGATGATAAATAGAAACCACCATCAATGCCAACGTCCAAAAAGCAGCTGTATTCAGGGCCATAATCTTTAAAGTGCCAACCAAAAGCGTCAGAAAAAAACGTTTTTGTTTTAGTAAGGTCGTTAACCGGTATTTCTAAGTAATTGACTTTATGATGATTTGACATAAGAATTCCCTTAGTTATTGGCGAAATGGTCATCCAGCCCAAATTAAGCGATAAGATGTCGAAAAAGTTGATTCTGATTATCCAAAATAGTGGATTTATCAACGGATGTCGAATAACTCAACTGAACTTACTGTCCAGATTGATGAAAATAATGGAATATAAAGCCACCTTAGTAAAGGTGGCTGAGGTAATATTTGAAGCATTTAAATAGCGCCAAATACACACTTAACAGAGGCTGTTAGCGTGATAAATAACGAATTGTTTTAGGCCTGAAGCACTGCTGCTATTGCCCCGATGACACCGCCAAAAACACCGCCCCACACCACTAGCCAGCCCAAATGTTTACGTATCATTTCTTGAACAATATCTTTAACCATTGTTGGAGTTAACTCATCCAAACGTTGATCGACAATGTTAGATACTTTAGCTTGCAGATCAGCCATCACGTTGGGCTGTTCAAGTTCATTAACTAAAATCTGATTGAACTCTTCACTCTGTGTTAGTTCAGTTAATGACGCTTTCATCTTTTCAATAAAAGGCTCTTTTAAAGGTATTAGGGCTTCAGTACCGCCGAACATCGACAGCATTCCGCCAAATGAAGAGTTTTCTACCGTATTAACTAACGCATCAAATGACGGTTCAAGATCAACTTTGTCGATCACTGGCGTTAAATCAATGGCTGATGCACTGTTCTCTGTTAACAGGCGGTCAATATTTTCTTGAGTAAAAAATTGCGACATCATTAAATGCTTAATGCCTGCTTTAAACTCCTCAAACCGTGAAGGGATCACACCAGAACCATACAAACCAGGGACTTTTTCAAAAAGCATATGCACAGCTAACCAATTTGTTATCGCACCAGATAACGCAAATAACCCTATAGTGAACACCATAGGTAAAGCGGCAACATAACCTACCAATACAAATAATGCAGCAATGATGTTAGTGACTAAACTCTTATTCAAGCTAAAACTCTCAGACATAAAAAAACCTTTGGCATTTTATCAATTTCCAAAGGCTAGATGCTAGTTTACAAGCTAATTAAATCAACGCTCACTTACATATCGGAATGGTATAAGTACATCCCTTCTGTCTCGGTCATGTTAGTTAAGTTTTTCTCGAGTTCGTTATCGAGCACTTTAGTTCGTTTAACCAAAATAACCTCAGTACCATCAGCTAATAACTTGGCCTTAGCAATGAGTTTAGCGGCAATGCCTTCGCCACGTCTGGCTGAGTCGACATAAACATCGTCAAAGTACCAAACAGGTTTTAGTAATAAAGAAGAATAAGACGGGTAAAGTTGGATGAAGCCTAGGCAATGCTCTTGTTCCCAAGCCAAAAATATCATCGAATCATTTTCTTGTAGACGAGTTCTCACAAAATTTCGACAATTTTTTGGTTCAGATTTAAACCCCATACTTTGACGGTATTCATCAAATAAATTGACCAATACATCGGTATCAAACTCTGAAGCCAGGCGGATTTGCATTGTTTCGTCCTTGAAAATGTTGTTGCTGTTCACTTGCCATCCTTTATCGCTACTGAATGATACAGCTCAATTGCGAAATAAGTCAGATGAGAGTTTATTCTACTGTCATAGCAGAACAGTCAGCTCAATTTTAAAATAAAAATCTCATTAATACATTAGCTTAAATTGAAATACTACTTTTGTCCATTTAAAAACAAAAGTGAATCTTTTTTGTAAAAATATTTAAACAAGCAAGTAACTGAACGATAAATTAGATAAAATGTCAAAATATTCACTGTCTAAAACCAAAAGAAGCAGTCGTACTATGATGTCGTTGTTGACTAAAATGAAGCTCGCCTATTCAAATTGCCCTCGTTACCAAAAGGCTGCGATAACAATTTCATTTATTTACTTATTATTTATTTTGACTTTAGGTTTACTGGTTCCGTTTATTGCCTCAAAACAGCTTCCAAAAATTCTTGAGGAACAACTTGGCAGACAAGTGAGCCTTGAAGATATTAAAATCAACCCATTTACTTTTGAAGCCAGCTTATATGGTTTTTCTATCGTGGAGAAAGACAGCACAACTGACTTCATTTCTATCGAAACGCTATCGGTTGATTTTCTCTTTTGGCAGTCGTTATTTAATCTTAACGTAACATTAGATTATCTCACTATTGAAGGAAGCCAGTGGGCAGTCACCCGCCTAAATACCCCTTCAAACCAATTTAACTTTTCCGATATTCTCGATACTTTAGCGGCTAATAACAACAGTTCTGAACCAACAGAAAGCGACAATCAAGCAACGCCGATAGCACTTCACCTTAACCGATTTGAGTTAAACAAAGCGCGTGTTAACTTTGACGATAAGGTAACACAATCAAGCCTTACCTACCCTAATATCACAATTAACGGTCAATTGATTAGAACCGATGCCTTACTGGCTAATTCAGTCGATGCTAATAAAATTAGCCTGTCTATCACTGATGATAAAAAAGGCGTTTTAGCGTTAAACACTCAATTTCAATTGTCGCCTATATTAGCCAATGGTCAGGTTACATTGACTCAAATTACTTTGCCGCAATATTGGTCATTCATTGACAGTATGTTTGATGTGTCATTAACGTCAGCAAACTTGAATGTTTCAACTGATTTTGCCATTTCTGAACCAGTGGCCGCTCAACTTGAGGCAAATGTCGACTCATCAGAATTACCCGTTAATATTGAGCTCACTAATACTGATATTGCACTTGATAATATCGTCACAAAAGATACTGAACGTAATGTCGCAACCATAAGTTTATTAGCATTAGAAGGTCTTAGTGCTTCTTCTAAAGACAAACTCATCGATATCCCATTATTAACAACCAACAATGCTGACTTTTGGTTAACGGTTGCGCCTAAACGAATAAACTTAGTTGAGTTGTTCACTCCTAAACAGCAGCAAGCAGTTAATACACACAGTAAAGATAACGCACCGGATAACCAAGCTACGGCCAATAATCTCAAGAGCCATGACAATAACAACAGCGCGCAACAATGGCTGGTCACGCTACATCAATTCAAACTTAATGATTACCAGTTTGAACTCACAGAAAGTGTGGCAAACAAAACGAGTAATTTCTGGAAGATATCCAATATCAATTTATCAACAGGTGTTATCAAATCAGATTTATCTGTGCCGATTGACTATCAACTTGATTTATCGATTAACGACCAAAGCCAGTTCGCCTCACAAGGCCAGATCGATGCGAACTTGATGAGCATTGAAGCTGATATTGATTACCAGAATATGGATCTCACCAAGCTACAACCTTACATTGCTCCTTTTATGAATATCACCTTAGAGGATGGTTTATTTAATACAAAGGGCCACGTAAGTGCCAACAATCAGCAAAAGCTCATTTTTAAAGGGCAAGCATCGGTATTAGATTTAAAAATAAAAGATAACGTATTAAAGCAGCCCTTACTCAACTGGGATGCAATGAAGATAAACCAGCTTACATTCGATAATTTAGCAAGATCATTATTAATCGATGAAATCCAATTTAACCAGTTATTTAGTCGCTTAGTCATTGCTGAAGACAGAAGTACAAATATTGCTGACTTAATCGTACAGCCAGCCAGTAAGGGGGTTGAAGATATTGACCAATCAGACACGGCGTCAAAAGAAGCGCCTATTGATGTCGAACTCAGTTCAACAGGCTCAACTGAGCCAGCTTTCGCTATTAGCATTAACCGTATCGGATTAAAAGAGAGCTCTGCTTTCTTTGCGGATAACTCACTTACACCTAATTTTGCTTCAGGTATTGAGCAGCTAACAGGCGAAATCACCCAAATTTCAACCAATCCACAAACAAGAGCATCAGTGAATCTTGAAGGTAAAATTGATAAGTATGCGCCTGTCACTTTAAAAGGGGATGTTAACCCGTTACTTGCTAATCCATATCTAGATCTTAATCTTGCTTTTAACAAAGTAGAATTAACCTCAATCAATCCTTATTCAGGAACCTATGCTGGATATTATATTGATAAAGGCCAACTCTCATTGGCTCTTAACTACAAGCTTGAAAACAATCAATTAGTGGGTAGCAATCATTTAGTTGTTGATCAGTTACAGCTAGGTAAGCCAAGTAATAGTTCACTCGCGACCTCACTGCCAATCACCCTAGCTATTGCTTTATTACAAGACAGGCACGGGGTGATTGATTTAGGTGTCAATGTAGATGGTGACTTGGATTCTCCAAGCTTTAGTTTTGGCAGCATCATCATGACGGCCATTACCAATGTGATAACTAAAGCGATTACGGCCCCATTTTCGTTACTTGCAGGTCTTGTTGATAGTGATGAAGAAATGGATAAGGTAAGTTTTGAATATGGTCAAGCCATCATTGATGCCAATCAACAATCGACACTTAGTAAACTAGCAAGTGCACTGAATGACCGTCCATTATTGATGCTAAACATTAAAGGTAGCGTTGATTTAGTTAACGACCAACAAGCGCTGCAGCAGCAACAACTGCACAGTAAACTAGCTGCACTCGCCAAGCTCGATATAAGTGAACTGCCAGCCAATTTATCTGCGAGTCAATTTCCAACTCAAGGTGAGTTAGTGACAGCATTAATGAACCTATATCAAAATGAAACTCAACAAGATCCACAACTCATCAAACAACAAATACAAGCTGAAACACCAGAAATTACAGCAGAAGAACTAGCAACAAGATGGCATATCGCGCTGTATAATTTAACGCTGAATCAACAAAACGTTACTGAATCTGCACTGGGTCAACTTGCCCAGCAACGTGCTAAAGCGGTTAAAACCTATTTGGTTGAGCAAGCACTGATTGACCCAAGTAGAGTGTTCATTCTTGAAAGCCGAGTGCATATGGAAGAATCAGAAGCACAGGCAATACTTACTTTAGATGCTAATTAACATTGCCGAACATCTAATCCTAGTAATGCAATTGAGCCTTAACCTGCAAGGATAAACACGTTAAGGCTCACAAGTGACTATTATCTGTGAATAACATCACGTAAACTGTCGCTAAATTTGAATGTAAGTGCACTTTTATATGCTGCATTCATCCACAAATATAATTAAATTGATTCATCCAGTTTAAAAAGGAAGCAGTATGTTTGTTATTCGTTGGATCCTCGGTCGTATTATCTTATTAGCTAACTTTATATTTCCAGGTAAAAAACGTCAGCGCCCAGTTGCAGAGCAAGCAAAAATCGATGAGCAAACAAAAGGTTTAGCCCTTTACCAGTACGCGGCATGTCCATTTTGCGTCAAAGTACGCCGTGCGATTCGCAGACAAGGTTTAGAAATAGCGATTGTCGATGCCAAACAAGATGCCAATAAGCAGCAGCTCATTGAGCAAGGTGGCCAACTAAAAGTGCCTTGCTTAAAAATAAACAAAGATGGACAAACTCAGTGGATGTATGAATCCAATGACATTATTGCTTACCTAGAAAAGCAATACGCATAGTCAAAACGTCAGTAAAACCTATGATCGCAGTTTACTTTTGTAGACTGCGATATAGCTTCTTTACAGGCGGGATAACACCTTGTTAATTGACACTCTTCTCACCAATAGCGAAGTGCTCAATTCGTTATAAATAACTATCAATAAAAATAAATTTCGTTTTTAATAGACCCAGTTGATTTTAGAAATAGGTAAAGGGATATTCAGGTGCTAAAGATTTTTGCTATTGCAATCAGTATTGTTTTATTAACTGCATGTACTTCTGCCCCTTTGGAGCCTGAAGCTTATGCAGGACAATTCAAAGATAAATTTAGCACTTCCATAAAAGGTGAAGGTATTAAGCTTTTTACTTACAAAGCAAAAGTTGCAACGGCAAGTGACCGTGGCATTGAAGACCCACTCCCCACCAACAAAGAATCGATCGCCGCCGCCAAAACGCACGAAGTTATGCCATTGAGCAAGAACAGCGTGCAGAACGATTAGAGCTTTGGGGTCAACAAGTTGAAGTCGGTTTACAAAAAACCATCGACATGACTGGTTACTGTAAAGAAGGTTACATGATCCTTAACCGAAGTGTGAGTGAAGGCCGTGGAGAAATCCGTGGCGAATGCAATGACGGTGCAACTGCTGAAGATATTGAAAAATTCAGCCGCAACTTTTAATGAACGCCTTAACTTCAAATATCCATTAATCTATAACTAAGTATCCTATTGCTTAATTTAAAGCGGCATTAACTGATTCAACAGTGCTTTATTCGCCCACTATAGATTATATAAGTAGTTTAACTATATCCTGCAGCCAGTTTGAGCTAAACTTAGCTTAATCATTTAAAGCAACTATGAGGCACTATTGTAGTTGTGAGTTAGACAGTAAAGTGCCACCGGCACCATTAAGCGAGTTAGCAAGTCCCATGAACAGAAAACAGCAAATGATCAAAAAGACCGCTAAGCGGGCTAAAGCGAAGCAAAATAAAATCGTTAAAGATAACCCACAAAAAAATCCAAAAGTGGGGTATATCTCGAAAGCCGTTCGCGCTCAAATGGAATTAGAAGAGCAGCAGAAATTAGCTGAAGCGGCACAAGCTGAAGCCTCGCCTGAACAAGCCCAAGCTGAAGAAAAATAACCGCAGTATTTGTTATCTAATTAGATAAAAATAAAGCCCAGAAACGTCATAGTTTCTGGGCTTTATTATTTAATAGGCCTTATTTTGAAATATAAGTTACTTATCTTTTGATGATAAAGGGTTGTCTAAATCACCATCTCGAATAATCTCTTCACACAAAGGCTCTTCATTTAGCTGGGCTAAATGCACATAAGATGACGATTGCGGTGAAGAGCTAGGACTCATTTCCAGTTCTATTTCACTGTCTTCGGTTTGTTGGGCTTGTTGATGCAGTTTTTGTTCATGCTCTTTATTGGTAATTTTATCAATGAGTCGATAACCAACCCAAACCCCACCGATACCAAATAAAATAGAGCCAACCGCCTGTCCGATCAGTACGCCATACACCCCACCAATTTGGGCGCCAAAATACACAAATGGAATTGTACCTATAGTAGCTTTACCTACATTAAAGAAAGTTGAGTATTTCGCTTTACCCAAATTGTTAAATGAAGCATTAGCAACAAATAAAATGCCATTAAATATAAAGAAGATAGCGATATAATTACAAAAGAATAAAATCAGTTCCTCAGCCTCTCCTTGCATATCAAATGCCGACACAATTTGATGTTTAAGGGCAAATAAAATAATCGACACACCTAATACAAATACCACACAAAATTGAATGGCTTTTGTTAAGCTTTCTCTGACTCGGCCAAACTCAAGTGCGCCATAGTTTTGGCCGATAATTGGCCCCACTGCGCCACTAAGAGCAAAAATCATCCCAAAACACACAGGGATTAATCGTCCTAACACAGCCCAACCAGCTACATAACTATCACCGAAGTCTGCAATGGCTTTAGTTACTACTGCATTACCTATCGGTGTCGCCACATTGGTTAGCATTGCAGGTAAAGCAATGGCAAAAATAGTTCGAATATCTTCCACAAAATGTTGGCGATTAAATTTACCCAACATTTTATGTTTAACTACAATACCGCGAGCAGAAATAACAAATACCGCAATACGAGCAAATACTGACGCTACAGCTGCCCCTTCAATTCCCATACTTAATGCAAAGATGAAAATAGGATCAAGGACTAAGTTAACCCCACCACCTGCAAGTGTAGACATCATAGAGAGCTTGGCATCACCGATGGCTCTTAGTGCCCCACCAAGCGCCATCGCTAAACAAATAAAAGGTAAAGAAGGAACTAAAATGCGAAGATAACTCTCAGCAAGTAAAGCGGTTTCGCCAGTAGCTCCTACCAATGCAAGTAACTCAGGAATAAAAATAAATACCGTAATGGCAACAAATACACTGGTGATTAACGAGACAACGGCACTGTTTAATAGCATCCTTTTAGCCAGAACCATGTTCTTAGCACCAACGGCTCTCGATACCAGTGCACCCAGTGCTATCGACAACCCTATGCCGATTGATGTCGTAAAAAATGAAATAGCGCCAGCATAGCCAACCGCAGCAGCTAACTCCACTTCGCCCAATAAACTTAAGAAAAAGATATCTAATAAATCGACCACAAACAGCGCTGAAATTCCCACTGCCGCCGTTGAGCTCATGACTAAAATGTGCTTTAAAATCGACCCTTGAACAAACTTAGCTTCGGTCATGATTTCCCTTCTGATTGATGTTGCTCTAATTCACTACCACAGTGATGACAAAATAAAGCCTGTAAATTATGGCCACGAGTACCACAATTGCTGCACTTTCTTAAATCTCGCTCAGCAACCATTTCATGTGATATTTCAGCGGTTAATATTCCTGTAGGAATCGCAATAATTGAATAACCAATTAGCATGGTAAGTGAAGCAATCGCCTGACCTAAATTAGTCTGTGGCGTGATATCGCCATAACCAACGGTTGTGATAGTCACTATGGTCCAATACATCGATTTTGGAATTGAAGTAAACCCATTTCCTGGCCCTTCAACCACATACATTACGACGCTTAATGCCATTATGATCAAGCTCACTGAAAAGAAGAAAATAAACACTTTCCTACGAGACTGAATCATCGCTTTTAGCAGCAAGTTTCCTTCACTGAGGTAGCGCAATAATTTTAATACTCTAAATACCCTAAATAGCCTTAATATCCTGAACGCTAATGAGACGTTTGCCCCTGGGAATATCAATGCTAAAAAACTCGGTAAAATCGACAGTAAGTCGACAATACCGTAAAAACTACGCATATATGCCCAGCGGTTGATTGAGCCATAAAGCCGCAACAAGTATTCAATCGTAAATAGCCAAGTAAACGCCCATTCAGCATAGTAAATTGCTTGGCCATATTGTTGATGATAACTGTCGATGGTATCTAAAATTATCAGTAATACACTGAATAAAATACAAATGATGAGTCCGATATCAAACCATCGACCTAGCTTAGTTTCCGTACCAAATATGACAGAGCGTATATGCCGTTTTAATGGCGTGTCTTGCTTTTCTTCTGACGTCATAGTTCACTCAAAAATGACCATTAATTAAGTACCGCATAATATGAAAAATACGGTATTATCTTTGTAAATAATAAATTCATTATGACAATTATTGATGCTTCTGCTAGATTGCTTAACGAATTAACCTCATGTTAACACTATTAATAATAAACATATCGAAAAAACTGCTTTTGGAGACTTCATGTACTTGGTTAAATACCTCTTTTTGCTCGCCATTATCACGCCTACTTTCGTCAATGCTTCAGTCGATCAACTTATTAAAGCAAAAGTAGACCTCGTCGTGGTGAATAAATCTGAATCAAGTATGTCGATTTACCATCAAGGTCAAAAGCTAAAAACCTACCGCATTGCCATGGGCGATACCCCTCAAGGACATAAGCTTAAAGAAGGCGACCAACGAACGCCTCAAGGAAGATACACGTTAGATTATAAAAAATCTGATAGTGCTTTTTATAAATCTATCCATATCTCTTACCCAAATGAAGAAGATCGCCTGCGAGCAAGTGCCTTAGGGGTCAGTCCTGGTGGTATGATCATGATCCATGGCCAAAACCCCAACTCACCTTTAACACCTGAGCAAGCGCAACAGTTTAACTGGACCAATGG
Source organism: Shewanella sp. ENK2 (assembly GCF_043568515.1). Taxonomy (NCBI): domain Bacteria; kingdom Pseudomonadati; phylum Pseudomonadota; class Gammaproteobacteria; order Alteromonadales; family Shewanellaceae; genus Shewanella; species Shewanella sp. ENK2. Next base: position 4,860,976 of record NZ_CP171406.1, read on the forward strand.
CTGTATTGCTGTAACGAATAAAGAGATGGACGAATTGTGGCGAGTTATCGAAGAAGGTACTCCCATTGAAATTTGGCCTTAGCCTGTTCGTCGTTTTTCCACCTTATAACCATAAAAACACCTTCAGGATCCCTAATGAATTATGCTCAGTTACAGCAAAGCTGGCCTGAATTTAACCAGCGCATCACTCACTTCCTACATCAATTAGGTTTAGCAGACTTAGCTCTAAAGTGCGATCATTGCGCCCTGAGAGTTAATAGCAAGGAGAAAGCTGAATTACTTGTTGACGCATTTAAGCAAGCTGGCCAAGTGATATCAAACAATATGATTAACGGTCGTCCTATCCTAATCATAAAATTACATACACCAATGCAATTAAATGGTGCTAGCGTGCCATGTGTAGAGCTGCCCTTTCCTTCAGATAAGGTTTACCCTCAAGAAGGCTGGGAGCATATTGAACTTGTCTTACCCACTACTGCAACCACTTGTGAAGCGCTCATCTCGGATTTATCAAGAAAAGTCCCGTCAATAACGGCTATTATTGAAGGAAAAACTGATATCAAAGTGAAGTTAAGCTCACCTCAAGGCGATAATGAGCGATTAGCAAACCCTACGATTGCTTTTAAGAAAGACGGTATTTGTATTAAAGTTCACCCTCATAGCATTGAAACTATTATTGCTAGTGAGCAATAAGGTCTTTCTTTATCCGCCATTTGTCATACAAAAACACTAGCCACAAACTTGTTAGGTTGACTCTGTGGCTAATGTTTAACATGAATTTAATAGGATAGGTTTATTTAGTGAGCAAAGTAACCTTGCCAGTTTTTTGTCATGACTTGAAAGTGTTCAATACAAAACGACTTTCTATCAACTCGATAATCCTTTTCAATTTCATTCAGTAATGCCGGATACTTTTCTGGTTCAGAGCCATAGACTAAACACAGGCTTGAAAAGTACCTTTGTAAATCAAAACTATGCTCATCGATATACTCGCCTAGCTCATAAAAATCAGGGCGGTGCTCTGATTCTAAAGCAAACAAATCTCCTGCATTGAGTAAGGCATCATCGCCAGCATCAATATAATTAAGCATGATAATAGCGGCAAAGTTATCTGCAGCATCCTCTTCTTTGCCCAATATTGGAATACCATTATCAGCAATATAAGCATGAGCAATCTCATGGAGTAGCGTATGTAATAACGCATCGACTGCGGCTTGCTCCGCTGAGTCAGCAAGCTCGGCCTTATAAGCATTTTGGCTAAAATAGTCTATTGAATCGACGATAAATGAGTACGGGATGTGAATGGTGTGAGAGTTGGGGTCATATAAAGGGCCATCTTGGCTCCCATACTCAATCAGCAGAGGATTGTTAAAAGTGAAGTAGGTTTCAGCCAATGCTTGTACTAACTGATTAATTTCACTTTTTTTATTATACCTTGATAACGTAAATCAGCTTTACTTGCAGACAAATAAGTTACACTCACTTTCGCTTTTTCAGATGCTAAGCTAACACCAGATAACAAATAAATCGGTATTATTAGGGCGAGCAATAATTTATTCATAATAATCTCCTTACATCGCCCTGTGATAAATAGCTACACTTAGCAGCGGCTTAACTTATTATTTATATCAATATTTGTATCGATAATTTTATTCTTTTATAGCTTTCTCAGCAGCTAATATTTCTGACATCGGTGGCACGACGGTGACAGGATCTAAACGCATTTGATACCAATTTATGCGCCAATCAAGGTGTGGGCCAGTAGCGCGTCCTGTTGCACCAATCTCAGCTAAATTTTGCCCTTGTTTCACTACATCACCGACTTTGGCATACAACTTACTTAAATGCAGAAATGTAGAATTAATACCATAACCATGATCAATAATAAGCGTGCCGCCTGAATAAAACATGTCAGGTTCAGCTAGAGTAATCACGCCATCGGCAGGTGAAACAACAACGGTTCCTGTTGGTCTTGCCACATCCACACCATAATGCGGATTGCCTGGTTTACCGTTGTATACACGCTGGCTTCCATAAACCCCTGATATACGCCCTGTAACAGGCCAGATAAAATCCTGCATGAACGCCGTTTGTTCACTAAATGTATTTCTTGCCGTGCGAGTTAGTTTCGCATCTTTAGCAGCGCGTTCTTGTGCAGCTGGGTTCGGCTTCATTATTTTTTTACTGATACCAGTGACGCGATCAATTTTGTATTCTTTTGCTTTGACCGTCATTGGTTTTAATTCAGTTAATCCGTCCGGATATACCACTTCGAGCATTTGCTCTTTAGCGGCATCTCGTTCAAATCCAAACGCAAACTTGCCTTGAGGCGTCACTTGAATCGCTTCGCCATTAAGTTTTACAACACTACCTTCAGGAACAGCGCCTCGGATCAGTGCACCTTGTTCAAATTGTCCCTGAAGCTGGATTTGAGCATGAGCGGTAAAAGCGATAAAACTAGCACTCAGCAGTGAAAGCACACAAAACTTTTTACATTTATTGTCAGACATGTACGATGCATTCCTAATGTATATGTATTCTATTTAGATTCAGGTCGTTAAAGAATTAACGAATAGGCATATTTTCAGCCAATTAATACAATAGTATGGTTTTAAACTAATAGATTCAAACTGTTAATCATGAGCGAAAGTTAACCCATTCAAGACAGCACTCTTTTTAGACAAAAGATAGATTAAAAAGAGAATAAAAGGATTCTTGTAAGGCTAAAAGAACTAATCAGGGGATGTTGATTTGAAAAATGTATAAAGCTTAATAGAGCATCTTGACTCTATTAAGCTTTGTAAAACAAGCTACTTAACAGCAATAGCACCTTTGCCAATACCTTCAAAGGCAATCACTTTAAATTCTGAATCAGGTGACTGTTTTGACATAGACTCTGCTAAAAATTGTGCCAATAACTCCACTGTGGTGTCATGGGGAATGATGTCACAGCAAGATTTAGGCATAGCAAGCTGAAAGTCACCTTGGGGGGCTTGATAGTGAAAGCCGTAATGAGTTGCATCATTCACTTTAGCTTGCTTTGATAAAGACAGAGTGCTTACATCAACAATATCTTCTTCACTTCCTAAATATATATCTTGCCATCTATCGGCCCAATATTGATCCCATTTAGGTGCTGCAATACCATTTTCAAATACAGTAATTGGACTACGATGTCCGTGGGCGATACGCTGGCAATTGCCGTCGTGCTTTCTAAGACCGTGACTGTAATGGTAGTAAGGCGTATCTAACACTTCATTACGAAGCGTTAAGCTAATACCTTCAACATTATCAGGTAAAGCTTCACGTAGCGCTTTGATTAAGAATGAATTAACACTTTCAAAGTCAATCACTTCGGTAGGCACAAGTGCAAATGCTTGTGACGGACACGCAAGATGAATGTCACCTTGTTGGCTTGAAAAATCCATCCAAACTCTGTCACCCTTTTGCTGCCATCTCACTTCACTGCATGCTGTAGGAATTAATAGGCGGTGGTCTGCGACATCATCGATGGTATTTTTAATGGTTTTTTTAACTTTTGAAAAGTCCAAAACCATATTCTGCTCATCCAGACCGCCATCAAGCAATACATCGACAATCCAGCTTTCTCCCACCATGCCGCGAATTGGACACAAATAAGAGAAATCAATAACGGTTAAATCTTTTACAAACAATTGCATTAAAGCTCCTAGGCAGAAAAACAGTCCGCCTCAGTCAACGTATCCCAATATAGCAATGGCTAAAGGGAATAATAAATATTGTTGGCTATTCTAAACAAAACAAGCGCTAGGAGCGAGTAAACAAGCTGAGAATATGAAATTGTTTTCAAAGGGGCTTATTCTATTTTGTAACCCACACCATAAATTGAATGAAGTAAGTCAATTTGAGTTTGGTGCATTGTTAGTTTGGCTCTTAGGTTTTTAATGTGGCTATCAATGGTACGAGAACTCACTACGCGGTCATCGACATAACAAACTTGCATTAAACTATCACGGCTATGAACTACCCCAGGACGTTTTAACATGGTTTGCAGTAGTCGAAACTCGACAGGGGTTAACTCCACTTCGACACTCGAAACAAAACACTTAAAGCGCTGGATATTGATTAAAATATGTTTATAAGCAATTTCATCTTCACTAATTTTAGGTTCAACATCTATCCGACGTAAAATAGTTTTGACTCTGGCAACGACTTCTCTGGCTGAAAACGGCTTACATACATAATCGTCAGCGCCAACCTCTAATCCGATAAGGCGATCAATCTCATCTACTCTTGCCGTGAGCATTAATAAAGGAATAGATGAGAATTGGCGTACTTCTTTGCAGATCGTTAAACCATCTTTATGAGGCAACATGAGATCTAAAATAACAAAATCAATATTGCCATTTTTAATGGTTTCGACAGCGTGAAGCCCATCATTTAACACCTGAGTCTCGAAGCCTTCTAACTCAAGGAAATCAACGAGTACTTGCGCAATTTTTTGTTCATCTTCAACAATTAACACTTTCATATTAGGGTAATCTGTACTCATTATTTTTTATGACTCTTTTTGCAAAGGTAGAACAATTTCAATACATAGGCCACCTAAATTAGATGGTCTTGCGCTAATCAGCCCGTCATGAGCCTCAACAATATTTCTGCTAATCGTTAAACCTAGACCTGCACCATTATTTCGCCTAACTCGTGAGCTATCTTGCCGATGTAGAGGGTCAAATAAAAGTTCGCACTCTGATGCATCGACAGACGGTTTTGTGTCATTAAATACAATCAATAGACGTTCTTTCTCAGTAATGAGGTCTATAGATAGGCGCCCAGGGCTATCAGTGTAGGCAACTGAGTTTAAAATCACATTGGCTAACAATTGCCGAAGCCTCATCGCATCACCAGTGATAAAAATGGGCTCATCTGCGGTAAAACTCACTGCGATGTCTTTTTCACTGATCTTATCTTCTAGTGATAGTAATGTTTCATTAATACATTGGGTAATATTAAGAGACTCAAACTGATACTTTAAGCCGCCAACATCAGATAAAGAAAGCTGATATAAGTCGTCAACCAAATGCTTAATTCGCATCACTTCCTGCTCTAGTGAAGTCAGTTGCTGTTGATTAAAAGGTCGGATGCCAGCTTTTATAGCGTCGATTTCACCACAAAGAATGCTCAATGGCGTTCGCAGTTCATGTGAGATATCGGCAAACCAACGATTTTTGGCACTTCGTGTATTTTCTAAAGTCACAGCAAGGTGATCAATATCATTCATTAGCAGCCCCAGTTCGTCTTGGCGGTCTAAATTAAAGCGTTCTGAGTAATTCCCCTTAGATAAATGAGATATCCCTTTTACAACTTCTCTTACAGGCATAAGTAACACCCGTGCCAATAGCCATGAAATAATAATGGCTAACGATAAACAAAGTAGACCTATCCAAATGCTGGTCCATAATTGCTGCTTCGCAAACGCCTTAGCCGAAATACTATTTACTTCAAAAATAGGGTTACTGTATAACGTGGCAACGACCTCATCGTTATATAAAACAGGCATGCTGATGCTGCCATCAATATCGTCAAATGCATCACCAGCTAAACGCTCACCCGCTGGATTATATATTGATGTTGGTGGGCCTAGTCTTCTGGGCGGCCCTGCTTTTCTAGCATCTCGTAAATGTGGTGGTGGCCCACGCCTTACTCTTTCTTCAGGACCCGAATCAACGCCTTTGATAGCATCAACGAAAAGAGGTCTAGGAGGTAATTTCCTGTCACCATTGGTAACTAACTTTAATGGGTCTGCAGAAAACACTCTTAACAAGGTATTTAATTGTTGTACAGAGACGTTATCCCAACTTTGGCCTGATTGACCATATAAAGAAGAAAAAGAATTGGATAATGTATGTAATCGCTCTTCTTCTAAGGAATGAATGTAATTAACAAAGCCTTGATCAAAACTCCACCTCGCAAGTGATAAGGTTGCGATAAGAACAATACTGGTCAGCCCAATGAATGCTAAAAAAAGTTTTTGAGATATCTTCATGAAACCAAACCCAACAAGCTCTATAAAATTACCCTAAATGATTGCATCTACATTTTGAATCAAGCACATAACTTGATAAATTAACGGATAAATTAGGAAACAGTTCAACAGTATATATAGCTTACACAAATCCCACTACCAAACCTTTAAAACTCCATAAAATCTGCACATTTTCTACATACTTGATTGTTACTGTGTTTATCAATTTAAGGCAATAAGGAACTCAAATGATTAAAACACTTAAAAGCTTTACCGTATTGAGTCTGGTTTTGTGCTTCTCATCCGGCTTGATGACTGAAGCGGCTGAACGTCAAATGCGTAAACCGCCACAAGAAGCGTATGACATCTGCGAGGACAAAAATGAAGCCGATGTCGTCACCATTACAACCCCAGACGGAGATGAAGTGGAAGCAACGTGCCAGCTAATGGATGATGAATTGGTTGCAGTGCCTGATAATCATCCACAACGTGGCCGCTCTAAAGGAAATAGAGGTTAACATGCAATTTGAAGTCTGTTTATCTGGCACGAATGTTAAAGTCAATCAATGGAATAAGACTGATGACCATAGGCGGCTAACGCATCAATTACACATACTAGATATAACAGATGATCATATTCATGCTGCGGTTAACTCCTTTCTGAGGTTGAGCAAACATCAATCTCAGAAATGCTTACTTTACTAAATATTGCTCAACAAAGTGGTCTTAGAATGTCTATAGAAGGATTAAAGCCACATGTAAGTAACTTATCATATCAAGACTTAGCCACGGTTTTTGTTGATATTTTAAGGCAGATTAGTCAGCTAGACTCAGATTTATTCATGCCTAACTGACAAAAAGCAGTCAGAATAATAGAATGACAGCATGGTATTAGTGGCTAATAATGCGAAGATGACACCGATGCAAGACTCCATTACATTTGGGGCAGTATTGGGGTCAGGGTTGCTGGTAATTGTGGCTTACTGAAAAAGTAACCTTGTGCTTGGTCGCATCCATTTTCTAACAAGAAAGCAGCTTGTTCTTTCGTTTCCACACCTTCAGCGATAACGGTCAGTTTTAATGCATGCCCCATCGCAACTATCGCTTTAGCAATCGCAGTATTGTTACTGTCATCTGGAATATCCGCGACAAACGATTGATCAATCTTTAGTACATTGATCGGCAATTTTTTTAAATAACTTAATGATGAATATCCGGTTCCAAAGTCATCAACAGATAACTGAATCCCCATATTTCCTAATCGCTTTAGATCGTTAATGACTTTCTCAGGCTCATACATCATACAACTTTCTGTGATTTCTAGTTCAAGTCGATTAGCAGGAAAGCCTGTGTCAGCAAGCACTTTTTCAACATCGTCAATAAAACTTGAACGTTGAAACTGCAAACTCGCTACATTTACCGCTAAATGACCAAATTGATAACCTGCTTTAAGCCAGGTTTTACCTTGCTTACAAGCCATCGTTAATACCATTAAACCGATTTGATGAATTAATCCAGTTTTCTCAGCAATCGGGATAAACTCAGCTGGTGAAATGACACCATGCTCTGGGTGTTGCCAACGGATCAATGATTCTAAACCGACAAGTTTACTATCAAGCAGAGATAGTTTTGGCTGATAAACAAGATGAAATTGATTCTCTTGAATAGCTTCGTGCAGCGCACTTTGAATTTTTAAATGTTCAACAGAATTGAGCGTCATAGTTGAATCATAAAAAGTGACATTGTTACGTCCATTTTGTTTAGCAATGTGTAACGCTGTATCTGTATTTTGTAATAGCTGTTCAAAGTTTAATGTGTCATTTGGGAATACTGACACGCCCATACTTAGCGTAACTCTTATAAGCGGCCTATCATCGAACTTAAAAGGTTGTTCGATCATAGATTTTAATTTATTAATCTTACGTAAAATTAATTCATGTTGATGAATATCAGTCAGTAGAAGCACAAACTCATCACTACTAAGTCGAGCCACAATACAATGCTCACCACTAAGTTGAGATAACCTTTCGCCTACTTCGATTAATAATTTATCCCCAACGTCATGCCCTAAGCTGTCATTGATATGTTTAAAGAAATCAATATCAAAAAATACGACTGCTAATTGTGTTTGCTGATGTAATGCTTTTTCAACCCGCTTTTGTAGAATTGACCTAAACAATAACCGGTTAGGCAATTGCGTCAAAGTATCGTAATAAGAAAGATTAGCGAGTTTTTCTTCATTACGCTTTTGAGTCGAAATGTCAGCAAACACTGCGACAAAGTAATTAATTTTATCTTCTTGACTGTAAATCGCATTAATGGTGACTGACTGAGGGAAGATTTCGCCTGACTTACGTCGGTTCCAAATTTCACCATGCCACTTACCTTTTACAAGTAAGGTATTCCACATTTTTGAAAAGAATAGTGAATCGTGTTTGCCTGAATTTAAAATTCTTGGATTTTGACCCAATGCTTCACTACGCTCATAGCCAGTTATTTTACTGAATGCTGCATTCACCTCAGTGATATTGCCGTCGCGATCTGTGACTAAGACGCCTTCAACAGTGTTTTCAAATACACTTTCAGCTAATAACAGTTGCGTTTGGGTTTCTTTATGTCGAGCAATGTTACGTGTAATACCAATAATACCGACCAGCTTATCTTGGCTGTCATAGAGCGGCGCTTTTGTGGTTTCTAACCAATGTCGCTTGTTATTTTCATCAACCCGTTCGCATTCTCCGACAACAACTGGCTTTCCTTCTATTTCAGCTTGCCTATCACCTTGAACAAAGGAGTCAGCCGTATCAGAATCAAATAAATCGTGATCATATTGGCCAATAATTTCAGAATGTGATTTATTCCAAGCTATATCCACACTTTGATTACAAACAGCATATTGACCAGAGAGGTCCTTAATCCAGATATGTTCTTCAAAAGCGTTAATAAAATTCTGTAAATTAATCCCGTTTAAATGGACATTTTCATCAAATTCACATTGAAACGACAAACTTTGGGCAGCCATAAGCAAAGTCGCATCAACTTGTTGTGAATCATGGGTTAACTCACACACTGAGCATATAAATGAAATGACTTGACCCTCTCTGTCATTACCAAAATACACAGGAAGACTATAGAGCTTATAACGTTTGTCTTGGTGACAAAAATCGGAATGGATTACGTTAAGCGGTGACGTTGAAATATTAAAATCTTTGATAAGACTTTTGCATTCTTTAACCACTAAATGGGTAAACTCAGAAACTGAATCACAAGGTAATTCAATCTGATGTTCAGATGTGATTAATAGGCTTTGTTCATCAACAGAAACGACATATACAGATGAATGTAATGCTTTGGCTGCTAGATCGATAGTTTGCTGCCAGCGATTCACTGCAGCTTCTGTTAATTTATGCATTATATTAGCTAATCCCTACCAAGTGGTAGTCATCAATTCGCAAAGTATATAACCCCAAATTCAAAATTTGAATAACCTAATTCAGTATATGCTAACCAGATCATTATTGTGCCCAAACAAAATAAAACACGCGCAACAAAAGTGCTGCACAAAACTTACAACTACCTATCTATTTACGCTTTTGTGCTGCGGAGGTATCAGCAAAAAAGACCTAAACGAACATGTTATAAATAATAAAGCGACCCAATCTTATAATGAATGTAATGAAATTATCCTAAACATTCATGATCATACCTTAAGCACAAGATTTTAATTCATCTTATTAAAAAGCAAATAGCGTTAAAAATCATGTTTATGTCACTTATTATTAAGAAAACTTATGCACTTAACGATGGTCTATTTGTGCATGCGCATATCAATCACACTATCAGCAATTGATGAGTCTAAAATTGAGCTTTAGCTTCGTTCCTGAACCTGTTTATCTTAAATTGCAGACACAAAAAAGCCCGTTACGTGAGTAACGGGCTATCAGCTCTCTTAAAAGAGAAATTAGGCGCTTAGCAATGAGCTTTTTTCACATGGGCATATCAATCACACTATCAGCAGTTGATGTGTCTAAACTAAAGCTTCAGCTTCGTTTCTGAACATGTATATCTTAAATTACACACACAAGAAGCCCGTTACGT